>NZ_FNSL01000002.1:0-295928 GCF_900105565.1 Nitratireductor aquibiodomus
GATTATCAGGCCGATCCGGAACTCGCATGGACATGGCGGGCGCGCATCGATGAGGCGGGACTCGGTGCTCTGGGCGACCTTGGCTGCCATCTTGTGTCCATGGCTTACGGGCTGATGGGGCCGCTGGAAAGCCTGGTCGCCGACATGCAGACCATCCACGAAACACGCCCCATGCCCGATGGAAGCGGGCGTGGAAGGGTGGAAAATGAAGACGTCGCTTCGGCACTGGTGCGCTTTGGGAACGGTGCGCAGGGCGTGCTTTCCACCTCACGCTCCGCCTGGGGCCGGAAAAACAGGCTCGGCTTCGAGGTGCACGGGACCAAAGGCATGATCGCTTTCGAGCAGGAGCGCATGAACGAACTGCAGCTTTACCAGAACGAGGGCCCGGCCGCTGAACAGGGCTTTCGGACGATCCTCACCGGGCCGGCGCACGGGGCCTACGCGGCATTCTGCCCTGCGCCCGGACATCAACTGGGCTTCAACGAGCTCAAGGTGCTGGAGGCGGGCGCGTTCCTGCGTGAAATCGCCGGCGGCGAGAAGGTCGGTCCTGACTTCGCGGATGCGCTGGAATTCGAAAAGGTGATCCACGCCATCGCCGCTTCAGCGCGCGAGGGGCGGCGTGTGACGGTGCAGGGTTAGGCGCGCGACCTCGCCATGCCGCACCGATCCGGTGAAAGGATTTGACCGCGATCAAGGAAACGAAGGCTTCTCTGCTTGATCTTTGCAAAAGCAGGACCAGAATCACACCATAGGGTGATGGAGAACGAAAGGATCCAGCATGACCACAGCTTCTGATCTCTCTCCCAAATTCCGGCATGTGCGGCTTGAGCTCGCCCGGGAGAAGGGACACCCCATGGGCGACCATGATGAGGGCTACGATCTCCTGGTTCCGCTCGATGTTGAGGGGCATCTCGACGCGGCTGAATGGAAAAAGCATCAGGCGCAGTGTCGCGTGCGCCGCTTCGAGCCGCACGCGGAAGACAAGATCGGCCGCCTGCGCCGCAAGCCGGGCGGGCAATGGTATTTCGACTATGAGGAGGGAGAACGCGACGACGAGATCGGCTTTCGCCTCGGCGAAGAACGATTTCGGCAGGGCGAGTATATCTCGATCTCCCGGCAGGGGCAGATGCACACGTTTCAGGTGAAACTCGTAGAGCGGCTTTAGGGTCAGTCGCTAGAACCGGAAGAATGAATCCTGCAGGGCCGAGTTGGAGTATTCGACGGCCCGGCCTTCGCCATCCACCACCACGCGCTGGACCCTGAGCAGCGGAGAGGCCTTCGGGATCGACAGTGCCGCGGCCTCTTCTTCCGACGCCGACAGAAGCGAGACATGTTCGCGGGCGAGGAAGATTTCGCCCCCCAGCGCCGCGCGCAACATGGTGTAAAGCGAGGTATCTGCCAGCGTGGCGACATCCAGCTTCCCGGCCAGACGGGCCGGCAGGAGCGAGGTCTGATGAACGACTGGACGGCCCTCCAGAAGACGCACCCGGCGAATTTCGAACACCTCGCTTCCGAGCGGGACACAAAGAGCGTGGGCGATAGAGAGACCCGCCTCGACATGCCCCGTCGAGATGAGGCGCGTTGACGGACGAAAGCCCGCCTCGCGGGCGGCAGTGGGAAAATCCACCAGCTTTTCGCCGCTGCGTCCGATGGCGCGTTCACGGTAAACCGTGCTGCGCCCCTGCCCCTTGGAGACGAAACCCTCGCGCTGGAGCAGCTCCAGCGCCTGACGCACGGTGCGCCGCGAGACGGCATAGGCCGACGCCAGTGCATGTTCGGAGGGAAGCGGATCGCCATTGCGCCACAGCCCGCCAGTCAGCTCGCGGATGAGCCGGCTGGCGAGACGCTGATAGGCGTGGTCCGCTCCCATGCGCTCAGGCCGCCCTGCCGCCGATGTTTCGCACCAGCACCGCGCCGATGATGATCAAGCCGGTGAAGATGTCCTGCAGGTAGTTCGGCACACCGAGAATGGTGAGGCCATTGGCGACCACTGCGATGATCGCCGCCCCCAGAAGCGTGCCGAGCGCATTGGCCTGCCCGTCGCGGAAGGCGGTCATGCCGAGGAAGACAGCCGCATAGGCCTGAAGCAGGAAACCGTTGCCGCCGGTCGGATGGGCGCTGCCGAGGCGCGCGGTGAGGAGCAGGCCGGCAAGGGCGGCAAAAAGCGTGCACAGGCCGAAGGCCCAGACACTGTTTGGCACGATGCGCACGCCGGTGAGCCGCGCCGCCTCGCGGTTGCCGCCAATGGCGAGGATGCGGCGGCCAAGCTCCGTGTGGTCGAGAATGAAGGCGGCAAACAGCGTCGCCGCGAGCGCCCAGAGGGTCAGAACGGGAATGCCGGCGAGATAGCCGCGCCCCAGATCGCGGAAGCCCACCGGAATGTTCCCGAACAAAGTCGCGCCATCGCTGATCCAGTAGGTGATGCCGCCGACAATGGTGCCCATGGCAAGCGTGACGATGAAGCTGGGCATGCGATAGGTTGCGATGGCGAGGCCGCTGACCGCGCCGACGGCAAAGCCTGCAATGAGCGTGACCAGCATGACGGGCACGATGCCCCAGCCGGCGCCGAACAGCGTGACGGAAACAATGCCCGCCATGGAAACCACCGCGCCAACCGAAAGATCGAACTCCGACAGCGACATGACGAAGGTGGCCCCCAGCGCAACGATGGCGAGCAATGACATCTGCTGGGTGATGTTGATGAGGTTCGAGCCCTTGGCGAAGGCCTCCGGCGAAAGCGCCGCAAAGAGGGTGACGATGGCCAGAAGGCCGATCAGGGTTCCGTAGCGGGCGGAAAAGCTCAAACTCTTATCTCCGGCTTTGATGGCTGAGGCGGCGCGTGGAATGTGGCGTCGATGACGGACTGGCGTGAGACGGCGCTGTTGGGCGCATCGAGCGTGACAGCCCCCTGCGCCATGACCACGACGCGGCTTGCGAGCATCAGGAGTTCTTCAAGATCGCTGGTGGCGAAGAGAACGGCCGCGCCCTCGCCTGCAAGGCGATTGCACAGGGCGTGGATTTCCGCCTTGGAGCGCACATCCACGCCGCGCGTCGGCTCATCGAGCAGGAAGAGTTTCAGCGACGGATCGAACCAGCGGCCGATCATGATCTTCTGCTGATTGCCGCCCGACAGGGTGGAGATGCGGTCGCCGAGGCCGCCATATTTGACGCTAAGCCCTTCAAGCGCGGAGCGAATGCCGGCCCGCGCCCGCCGCCACGAGACAATGGGCAGAGAGCCGACGGCGCGATGGTGATCGAGATGCGGCAGGACAGCATTGTCGAGAATGGAATGATGCATGACGAGGCCGGTGTGGCGCCGGTCTTCGCAGACATAGGCAACGCCGGCGCGTTTGCGGCTTTCGATGCCGGAGGCCGGGAGCGGCGCACCTTCAAGCGCGATGTCGCCCTCAGCCACGCCGCTTGCTCCCCAGACGGCTTTCAGGAGACTGGAGCGGCCACTGCCGACCACGCCATAAAGACCCACGATTTCGCCGGCATGCACCGTTAGATCGATGGGGGCGCGGACCGGGCTCACACGGAAACCGGATAGCTCCAGAACGGGGTCGCCCGGCGCGCGCGCATCGCCATGGCGCTCGTGGCGAAACGCCTCGCCCGCCATGAGCGCGACGATCTCGTCGCGCGAGGTGTCGGCGATCTGCCCGCTGCCGACGGATTGGCCATTGCGCAGCACCGTGTAGTCATCAGCCAGCGCGAACACCTCATCGAGCCGGTGCGACACGAAGATGATGGCGCAGCCCTGATTGGCCAGATCGCGCACGATGCGGCGCAGGACGGTCGCCTCATCCTCGCTCAGCGAGGCGGTGGGTTCGTCCAGGATCAGCACCTGCGCATCGTCCATCAGCGCGCGCAGGATCTCCACGATCTGGCATTTGGCCACCGAGAGGCGGCCAACCGGCGCGTCGATATCCAGATCGAGCCGGTAACGGTCACGCAGGGCCGCGAAGCGCGCGCGCATCGCCTTCCAGTCAACGCGGCCGAAACGACGGGGGTAAGCCCGGCCCACATAGGCGTTTTCATAGGCCGTGAAGCCCGGAACGAGATTGAGCTCCTGATGCACGGTGCGCAGCCCGGCGGCTTCCGCCGCGCGTGGATCTGCCGGCTGATACGTCCTGCCGGAAATCTGCATCGTTCCGGCATCCGCACGGTGCACGCCCGAAAGACACTTGAGCAGGGTGGATTTGCCCGCCCCGTTCTCCCCCAGAAGGGCATGCACACGGCCGGCCGCGACGTCGAGACGCACGCCATCGAGCGCCGTGACGCCGCCGAACCGTTTGGTGAACCCTTCGATCTCAAGCATCGGTGCGGGTTTTACTCGCAGTTTGCGCCGAGCGTTTCGCGATCGATCACCTTGGCCTCCACGAAAATCTCGCGGGAGGAAGGCTCGCCGCCGCCAAGCACCGCCTCGATTTCACCGACTGCGGCGCTCGCAATGCCCGGAAAATCCTGCCGCACCGTGGCAGCGAGATTGGTGCACTGTTCGATGAGGTCCACCGCCTGCGGGTTGCCGTCAATGCCGGCGATCACGATGTCTGCATCGGGCATGTCGCTCTGGATGGCGAGCAGTGCGCCGACGGCGGGCTCATCCCAGGCGGCCCAGACGCCGTCGATCTCTTCGCCATACTGGCGAATGAAGGTCTCCATGGCCTGGCGCGCATTGTCGATGGGCCCCGGCACCTGCACGTAATGCTCGGCGATGACCTCGAAATCCGGATCCTTCTTCAGCGCTTCATCCAGCGCCAGCTCACGCTGGCGAACGCCCGGATGCGCCGAGTGGAAGAATTTGACGATCTTGCCTTCGCCGCCCAGCGCCTCGAACAGATAATCCGAGAGGATGGTGCCAAGCGCGAAATTGTCGGTGGTGATGTTGGCGGTCACGCCATCGGCAAGCGCGCCGTCCAGCACGAAAACGGGAATGTTCTTGCCCGCCGCTGCCGCAATCTGATCGCCGATCTGGTTGGGATCTACGCTCACCAGCACGATGGCGTCCGCGCCCGCATTCGTGACGTCCTCGACACGGCTTGCGAGCTGCTGGAAATCGCCGCGCGTGTCGACCACATTGACCGTCCAGCCCTTCGCCTGCGATTCCTTCGTGAAGGTCTCGACCATTTCATTGGTGGCGACGGAGCTCAAATAGGGTGTCAGCACCGCGATGTCTTCGGCATTGGCTGCCGTTGCGTGAGCAAGACCGGCCAGTGCGGCTGTGGTGAGAAGCAGGCGTTTCATCATTTCCTCCGATCCGTTGAACGGTTTTCGTTTCTTTCGTTTACGTCATTCGGCGGGCCTGTTCCCGCGCAAAACGGGAGGCTGCGAGATAAGCCTCATAGCGACTGTCGCAGCGTTCGGCATGAGGGGCGTCATGGGTTGTATCAGGCGCGAGAACGGGCGGCGCATCCATGGCGGCAAGCGAGAGACCGGCCTTTGCGGCGATCATGCGCAGCCCGCCTAGCGCCGTCATCTCCTGACTTGCATCGGGAAAGGCGATCTCGCGATTTAGAACACTGGCGAGCGTGCGCCGCTGGAGTGCATCGCGCGCCGCGCCGCCAATGACGGTGAGCGGCGAAGGCGGCAGGCCGGCGGTTTCCAGATTGTGGCGGATGGCGAAAGCCACGCCTTCAAGCACGGCGCGCGCCATCGCGCCCTTGCCATGAGTGCGGTCGAGGCCAAGGAATGCGCCGCGCACGCGCTGATCCTCGAAAGGCGCACGTTCGCCCGAGAGATAGGGCAGAAAGAGCGGTGCGGCGCGCGCATCATCCGCCGTCGCAGCCGCTTCCAACAGGGCTTCGACACTTTCGCCCGTGATTTCGGCCAGCCAGTCCATGGCAGCGCCCGCCGTCAGAAATGGCGAGATGATGATGGCGCGGTCGGGATGGACCGGATCGGCAAGTGTGTAGATGTCACGCGGGGGCGCGGCATCCTTGAGGTCAAGCGTCGCCGCAACCCAGCCGGTGGTTCCGAGATAGGCATAGGCGCGTCCAGGCGCGTCAGCGGCTGCACCCCATGTGGCCGCTGCCGCATCGCCTGCGCCATTGAACACGGGGATGCCTTCGCTCAGGCCGAGCTTTGCAGCGGCTTCTGCGCGCAACGGGCCAAGGATCTCGTCGGCCGGGAGGATTTCGGGCAGGCGCGACGCTTCGACACCCGCAGTGGCGAGCAGTTCGGCATCCCAGCACCGCTCCGCGATGTTCATCAGGCCGGTGGTGGAGGCGACGGTTGGATCGATTGCGGCACGGCCGGTCAGCCGGAAGGTGACAGCATCCTTCGCACCGAAGAAGAAGCGGTGTTCAACAGGAAGATCGGGCGCGAAACGGTCAAGCCGCATGAGTTTGAAAATCGTGTGGGCCGGGTCCGGGTGATTGCCGACACGCCGTGCATAATCGCCCGGCAGGCGGGCTTGGAGTTCGGCAATCTCGTCTTCATCGAGGCGGCGGTCGGAATAGAGCGCGGCAGGCGCCAGCGCTTCGCCCTCCGGTGACAGAACGATCAGGTTTTGCATGGAGCCCGTGAAGACGAGCGCTTCAATATCTTCTCTGTCCGGCATGTCTGCCAGCGCGGAGACAAGTGCCGCCCACCAGCCGGCGGGGTCCTGCGTCTGCGACCGGTCTGCCCCGGACGCTGTGGCGATGGAAGCCGACCGGACAGCCAGCATCGCGCCATGCTGCGAAAACAGAACGGCTTTCAGGGCCGAAGACCCGATATCAATGGCCAGAACGGTCCGGCTCAAACCAACCTCCCTCTCATGGGGTGGACGAATTCAACGTCCACCGTGTCGCCGCGCGCTGGCCTTTTTGCAAGGTCCGTTCCCCGGTTTCGCGCAGTGATCCACGAGTGCGGGCCGGAAAACGTGCCGTGTCAACAAGAAGGGAGGGAGCAACGCCATTTCATTTCCCGAAAGGGATAACGACTTCCGAAAATGCGTCAGGTTGCGCGGGTGCCGGCGGGGCTGTGGCCGCAATGGCGGCGAAAGGCAGCGGCAAAGCGGCCAGCATGGGCGTAGCCGACGCGCGCGGCCACCGCCGCGACCGGCAGGCCATCCCGTTCGAGCAAATGCCGGGCGTGCTCCATGCGGCGCATGGTGAGATAATCATGCGGGGAAAGCCCGGTGAACCGCCGCATGCCCGTCGTCAGCGTGCGCTGGGACACCTCGAGCCGTTCGCACAGCGTCGATACGGTGAGCGGCAGCGCTGAGGGATCATCGAGCAGCGCCTTGAAGCTCAGCACATAATGCGGCAGCGGACCGGCGGCAGCGAGCGCCGAGGGCTCCGCCTCGCGGCAGGGGACATGGGCAAAGAGTGTTTCCAGAACCGCATTGACGAGCGGCATGGGCGAAAGCGCCGTGCTGTCGGCGGCCTCGATTTCTTCCGCGACCATGAGCCCGAAGAGACGCGCCAGCCGTCGCCCCACGGGCGTGTCGAGATCGATTTCCGGCTTGAAGAACGGCGTGCGGCGCACCGGGTCACCCGTGTAGCGCTGCCAGGCGCGCTCCACGAAATCGCGCTCCAGCCGGAGCATCACCTGCGTGGTGCCGGGACGCCAGTTGGAACGCACGAAGGGGCCGGGCGACAGGATGAGCCCATGACCGGGACGCGACGCGACACGGTCGCGCCCATAGAGAATGTCCACCCCGCCGGAAAGCGGGAACTCCAGCATATAGAACGTGTCGAAAATGCCGGCCTCGATCTCGATGTCGGGGCCATAGCGCAGGAGATTGAGGGATGCCCCCTCGCCTGCGACGGCATGGTGCCGGAAGTCGAGCGACGCTTCGCCGGATGGCATCAGAAGGCGATGCGGCCTGTAGCGCGCGCCGATGGCAGCCTCGGCCTCCGCAAGGTCGAGCGAATGAAGTCCGGGAACCCGGCCAAGCCTTTGCGATGCATCGATGAGATCAGCCACCACCATGGCTGCGAGGATAACAGGACTATGGAAGCTGTCTAGAAAAAGCTGAGCCGCGAAAGGAACAAGTCGCTTTTCATGCCACGCGGGATAATCCAATTTTCCCTTTTATTTTCAACACACTATCCGGTTCTCATATTCGAGACAGGTGTTTGACTTGTCCCGCCCGGCCATGCCTCAATCGGGAAAAGCGAAAAAGGGACGTTGCGCGTATGACTGCACCCATGGAACCCAATTCCTTCCGGATCGGCCCTGATGATGAGGGCATGTATGGGATCTTCGGCGGCCGGTTTGTGGCCGAGACGCTGATGCCGCTGATCCTCGATCTGGAGAAGCACTGGAACGAGGCGAAGGACGATCCGGCGTTTCGCGCCGAGCTCGAGCATCTGGGCCGTCACTATACGGGCCGCCCCTCGCCGCTCTATTTCGCCGAACGCCTGACCGAACATCTGGGCGGCGCGAAAATCTACTTCAAGCGTGAGGATCTGAACCACACCGGCTCGCACAAGATCAACAATTGCCTTGGCCAGATCCTGCTCGCCAAGCGCATGGGCAAGACCCGCATCATCGCCGAGACCGGCGCCGGCCAGCATGGCGTGGCTTCGGCCACCGTGGCCGCCCGCTTCGGCCTGCCCTGCATTGTCTATATGGGCGCGACAGACGTGGAGCGGCAGAAGCCGAACGTCTTCCGCATGCATCTTCTGGGCGCCGAGGTGAAGCCGGTCTCGTCCGGCCATGGCACGCTGAAAGATGCCATGAACGAGGCGCTGCGTGACTGGGTGACCAATGTGGAGGACACCTATTATCTGATCGGCACGGCGGCAGGCCCGCATCCCTATCCTGAACTCGTGCGCGAGCTGCAATCGGTGATCGGCACGGAAGCGCGCGAGCAGATTAAGGAATTGGAAGGCCGGCTGCCCGACGCCATCGTGGCGGCGGTGGGCGGCGGCTCGAACGCCATCGGCCTGTTCCACCCCTTCCTTGATGACCGCCAGGTGGAAATCCACGGCGTCGAGGCCGGCGGACACGGGCTGGAGGGTGACGAGCACTGCGCCTCCATGACGGCGGGCCGCCCCGGTGTGCTGCATGGCAACCGCACTTATCTTCTGCAGAATGACGACGGGCAGATCCTCGACGGGCATTCGGTCTCTGCGGGGCTCGATTATCCTGGCGTTGGGCCGGAGCACAGCTGGCTGAAGGATTCAGGCCGTGTGATCTATTCGCCCATTCTGGACGATGAGGCGATCGAGGCGTTTCAGATGACGACGCGTCTTGAGGGCATCATCCCGGCGCTGGAATCGGCCCATGCGATTGCCCATGCGATCAAGCTTGCGCCGACCATGGGCAAGGACCAGATCATGATCGTCAATTTCTCCGGTCGCGGAGACAAGGACGTGCATACCGTTGGAAAGATGCTCGGCATGGAGATCTGAGCCGCAGGATCCGAACCCACAATCTGTCCGAAGAGAAAGCATCCTCCCATGACCACCCGCATCGACCGCCGCTTTGCGCGGCTGAAGGAAGAGAACCGTCCCGCGCTCGTGACCTATTTCATGGGCGGCGACCCGGACTATGAGACCGCGCTTTCGATCATGAAGGCGCTGCCTGCGGCGGGCAGCGACGTGATCGAGCTGGGCATGCCCTTCTCCGACCCGATGGCCGATGGCCCGGCCATTCAGGCCGCCGGCCTGCGCGCGCTCAAGGGCGGGCAGACGCTGGCGAAAACGCTCCAGATGGCGCGCGACTTTCGTGAAGACGACGACGACACGCCCATCGTGATGATGGGCTATTACAACCCGATTTACATCTATGGGGTTGAGCGCTTCCTCACCGATGCAAAGGAGGCCGGCATTGACGGGCTGATCATCGTCGACCTGCCGCCGGAGATGGATCAGGAGCTTTGCGTTCCAGCCATCAAGGCCGGGCTGAATTTCATTCGCCTTGCAACACCGACGACCGACGAAGAGCGGCTGCCGAAGGTGCTGGAGAACACGTCGGGCTTCGTCTATTACGTGTCGATGACGGGTGTGACGGGCTCGGCCCTGCCGGACACGAACAATGTTTCGGCGGCGGTTTCGCGCATCAAGGAACACACGGACCTGCCGATCTGCGTGGGCTTCGGCGTGAAGACGGCGCGCCAGGCGCGGGCGATTGGCGAGGCGGCGGACGGCGTTGTCGTTGGCAGCGCCATCGTGGCGGCCATCGCGCAGTGCTATGACGCGAACGGCAAGCGGATCGAAGACCCCGCAGAGGCCGTTGCGACCCTCGTCAAAGGGCTTGCTGACGGCGTACGCTCAAAGCAGATGGCGTAACGCTTTTCCCGATCTGAATTCTTGGCTCAGTGCGGCGATCTGTTTAAGGATCGCCGCAGCTTTCTCGCCAAGGATACCCCAGATGATTGCCTGGTCTATCTTCGTTCCGGCCTGTTTCGCGCTGAACTGCGCGCCCGGTCCGAACAACATGCTCGCCTTTTCCAATGCCGCGCGGCTGGGCCTCGTGCCTGCCTTTTGGGCGGACTTGGCCGCATGCCGGCTTTCATTTTCCTGATCACGGTCACCATTGTCGGGCTCGGCGCGGTGCTGGCGGCGTCTGCCACGGCCTTCACCGTCATCAAACTGGTGGGGGCAGCCTATCTCATTTATGTGGGCATCCAGTTCTGGCGCAAGGCGCGCGCGCTGGCGAACGCCAGTTCGCTGGACTCTGCCATTGGAAAACTGATGCGCCGCGATTTCGTGATCGCCATCAGCAACCCGAAGGCGATCGCCGTTTTCACCGCCTTCTTCCCCCAGTTCATCGACGCATCGCAGCCCGCCTGGAGCCAGCTTGCCGCCATGGGCGGGGTGTTTCTCGCGCTGGAAGTGGTTGCCGTCGCGCTTTATGTGGTCAGCGGCGTCGTGCTTGGGAAAATGCTGAAATCCGAGCGCGTTTTCGTCCATTTGAACCGCCTGGTGGGTGCCGTTCTGATCGTTTCAGGCGGAACCATGGCGGTTTCACGTAATTAGGTTCGGAATCGAGGGAAAAATGCTGCGGATTGCCGCAGTGTCAGGCCTTCACTTCGCCGCGACAAAATGTTCTATTCCGGCCGTCTCATCCGGCGCACCCTCCCGGCAGCCGGAGTTCAAAGTTTCATAACCCAAGCTGCCCGGCATCCGGTCGGGATGCGCTTTGTTTGTGCCAGAGGATTAGCAATGACCGTGAGAAAAGTTCCCGACGTCACGTTTCGCACGCGCGTTCGCGACGAGTCGATCGAAGGCCCGAACCCGTTCCGCTGGGAAGACAAGACGACTGCCGACTTCTTTGGCGGCAAGCGCGTTGTCCTGTTCTCCCTGCCGGGCGCCTTCACCCCCACCTGCTCGACCTACCAGCTTCCCGACTTTGAGAAGCTCTACCCGGAATTCCAGGCCGAGGGCATCGACGAGATCTACTGCATCTCCGTCAACGACGCTTTCGTGATGAACGCCTGGGGCAAGGCGCAGGGCCTGAACAACGTCAAGCTCATTCCGGATGGCTCGGGTGAGTTCACCCGCAAGATGGGCATGCTCGTCGCCAAGGACAACCTCGGCTTTGGCATGCGCTCCTGGCGCTACGCCGCCGTGGTCAACAACGGCGTGATCGAGAAGTGGTTCGAGGAGGAAGGTTTCTCCGACAACTGCGACAGCGATCCGTATGGCGTTTCTTCGCCGCAGACCGTTCTGGAAGCTCTGAAGGCCGGCGAAGCGCAGGCTGCCTAAGCTTCTTGAAGCATCGAATTGAAAGGCCCGGATGGCATCGCCGCCCGGGCCTTTTCTTTTACTCGGCAGCCTGTTCGATGAGAGATGGCCAGTCGCCATGCAGGTCGGCGCCACGCCCCTCGATCTCGAAACCATGCGAACCGAAGAAATCGCGCTGGCCCTGAATGAGATTGGCCGTGCCCCGCGCCTGACGGTAGCTGTCGAAATAGGCGAGCGATGACGAAAGGCAGATCAGCGGAAGTTCGCCAAGCGCACCGGCGGAAACCACGCGGCGCAGCGCAGGGCTGGCCTCCTTCATCAGTTCCGCGAAATCCGGCACCATCAGGAGATTGGTCGCCGCGTCGCCGGCAAAGGCGCTCGCCATCTGATCGAGGAAGCGGGAGCGGATGATGCAGCCGGCGCGCCAGATCCTGGCGATGGTGGCGAGCTCAAGCCCCCAGCCCTGCTCTTCGGACGCGCTGGCGATGACCGAAAATCCCTGCGTATAGGAAACGATCTTGCCGGCCAGCAGTGCCTGCTCCAGATCATCGATCGTGATGTCCACCTTGCCCTGGCGCCTACCATAGAGCGCTTCTGCGGCAATGCGCTCCTGCTTGCGCGAAGAGATGGAACGGGCAGCGACTGCACCCTCAATGGCCGTGGCTGGCACGCCGAGCTGCTGCGCGGCTATCGCCGACCAGACGCCGGTGCCCTTCTGACCTGCCCTGTCGAGGATCATGTCGACGAGCGGCGCGGCGCTCTCGCCGTCCATGGCTTCAAGAACATGACCCGTGATCTCGATCAGATAGGAGTTGAGCGGGCCCTCATTCCAGCGCTTGAAGACTTCGGCGCAGGCTGCGGCGTCCATGCCGAGCCCGTCGCGCATCACGCCATAGACCTCGGCGATCATCTGCATGTCGCCATATTCGATGCCGTTGTGGATCGTCTTGACGAAATGGCCGGCCCCGCCCTCGCCGAGCCAGGCAACGCAGGGCTCGCCCTTGAATTTTGCCGCAATGGAGGTGAGCACGGCTTCCGCATCGTGCCATTGCGCCTTTGAGCCGCCGACCATGATCGAGGGACCATGGCGCGCGCCTTCCGCGCCGCCGGAAACGCCGACGCCGAGATATCCGATGCCCTTGGGCTTCAGATAATCGAAGCGGCGCTGCGTGTCGCTGAAGAGCGAGTTGCCACATTCAAGGATCGCGTCGCCCTCATCGAGCAGCGGCAGAAGCTGCTCGATCATGTCATCGACCGGCTTGCCGGCCTTGACCATGATGATGATGGAGCGCGGTTTCTTCACCGATTGCACGAAGGCTACGAGATCGGCCTCAGGCAGGACGCGCTCGCCAAGCCCCTCAGCCTGCGCTGCCTCGACGAACGCATCGATCCTGGGGGTGGAGCGGTTGTTGACGGCGATCGTATGGCCTTTTTCAGCGATGTTCAGGGCAAGGTTTGCTCCCATCACGCCAAGGCCGATCAGGCCGATATCCGCTTTCGACATGCTTCAAGTCTCCGGTTCGTAAAACGAGGCGGCACTATGCACCAGACCGCCGGCCGATGCATCATCGCCAGGTGGAAAGAGGTGGTTTCTTAGCCGGCCAGATGCACATCCACATGGGCATCGGCCAGTGCCTTTGCCAGGCGGCCCGTGGGCTGCTCGTTTGTGATGATCGCCGTGAGGGCGGAGAGCGGCTCAACCGTCGCAACGAGATTGACGTCAAACTTGGAGTGATCGACCAGAAGATAGCTCTCGTGGGACTGGCGGATCATGGCGCGCTTGACGCCAACGGCAAGGCGGTTTGCCTCGGTGATACCGCTGGCCGTCAGGCCGCTCGCGCCGATGAAGGCGCGGTTGGCATTGTGCCGGGCGATGAAATCAATGGTCTCCGCACCGTAGATCCCGACCTCGCGCGCCATGAAGTCTCCGGGACAGATGACCACCTGAATGGTTTCGTTTTGGGCAAGGGCCGAGGCCACCGCAACGCTGTTGGTGAGGACCGTCAGATCGCGCGCCATGGCAGCCAGATTGAGAGCGAACTGATGGGTGGTCGAGCCGGCATCGATCATCAGCACTTCGCCGGGGCGCACGAGTGCGGCCGCACGCGCAGCGATCTGCACGCGCTCCTCGATGCGCGCCTGATCGCGCTCGCCAAAGGGTGGCTGCGCGCCCATCGGCGCCGCAGAGGCACCGCCATAGGCGCGACGGATCAGCCCCTCCTGGCTGAGCGCCTCGACGTCGCGGCGAACGGTCTCCGTGGAGACGCCGAACCGGGCAGCCAGTTCCGACGTGCGCACATGGGGATGATGCTGCAGTTCAAGGATGATCTGCTCGCGGCGCGCGGATTTTCTAAGACGCGTCATTGGTTCCCTCTGGAGGCCCCTCTGGCGCCCCCTTTGGCGCGCAGAATGGCATCGGCGACCTCAGCAAAGCCGGCACCACCGGCCTGTTGTGTAATCCACTTGGGCGGTGTCGCCGTACCGTCGAGGAAGTCGGCAAAATTGGCCACGCCAACGCTGTTCTGGAAGAAGCCGAACATGGGCGCGTCATTGGGTGAGTCGCCGACGAAGATCACGTTCCGGTCCGCCTTGTCGAGGTCGAGGCCATAGTGCCTGGAAAACAGGCGACGTGTCATCGCCAGCTTGTCATAGCGACCGAACCATCCATTGACATGGATGGATGACACTTTTGCGACAGCACCGGCTTCCTCGAAGCAGCTTACAATGCGGGCGATGTCCGCGTCTTTCAGCCTGGGGCCGTCCTCGGCAAAATCGATCGCAAGGTCGGCCTCGCGGAACGTCTGGTCCGCCGAGAGGCGCGCACCGGGGACCGCCGTCAGGATGGAAGCGGCCAGCCGGTCTAGGCGCCGGCGTCCCTCGCGGCGCTCTTCGGTGGATTGGGCGAACTCCCGGACCATGCCGCCCTTGGGAGAACACACGAAATAGAACGCACCATTTTCCCCGACGACCGCATCAACGGGCCACAGTCTGGCGATCAGGTCGCACCATCCCGCGGGGCGGCCCGTGACGGGAATGACGACAATGCCGGCGTGATGCAGGCGTTCCAGCGCGTGATAGGCAAGACTGGGCAGGCGGCCAGCCGTCGTCAGCGTGTCGTCAATGTCGGTAAGCACGAAATCGACCTCCGCCAGTCGCTGCGTGCTCATCTCACCGAATGGTCGGGGCAACATCGCCTCCTCCGGAACAAGCTTCGCCGTCATGTCTGCCACCACACGCCTCTCCCCTTCGCCGAGCGATATGCCAAGCTTTTAGTCACATTTTTTGGAATTTTCGAGGGTATTCCAAATTTTCTTTATTTGAATATTGCAAACTACCACAAAAATTCGATACGCTTTCGGCAAATGGGTGCCGTTAGACGCACTCTTTTTGGGAGAAGCGGGCGCGCGCCCGCACTGGAGGAGGAAACTCATGTCTATCGTGACAGATACCCGTCTTGCCGGAGGCGCTGCCGCTGCTCTCTTCGGCCTTTCCGCGCTGCTTGCCGGCACCACCGCGCAGGCACAGGACTGCGCCAATCGCGGCCAGCTCGACGTCATGTATTGCGACGCCAACGAAGACCTGGTGGCGGACACGCCGAGCGATCCGTCAAAGCTTTCCAACCCGGACACGCTGGTTTTCGCCTACACGCCGGTGGAAGACCCGGCGATCTATGAGGATATCTGGGAGCCCTTCATCGAGCATCTGGAAGAGGTGACGGGCAAGGACGTGCAGTTCTTCGCCGTGCAGTCGAACTCCGCCGAGGTGGAGGCCATGCGCAGCGGGCGCCTGCACATCGCCGGTTTCTCGACGGGTCCGACGCCCTTTGCCGTCAACCTCGCCGGCGCGGTGCCCTTTGCCATCATGGGATCGGAAGACGGTCGTTTCGGCTACAAGCTGCAGGTCTACACCCGCAAGGATTCCGGCATCAACGAGATGGCGGACCTGAAGGGCAAGCGCATCGCCCACACTTCGCCGACCTCGAATTCGGGCAATCTCGCGCCGCGCGCGCTCTTCCCCGGGCTCGGTGTCGTGCCGGAACAGGACTATGAAGTGGTCTATTCCGGCTCGCACGACCAGTCCATGCTCGGCGTCGTGGCAGGCGACTATGACGCCGCACCGGTGGCTTCCGAAGTCGTGGACCGCATGGCCGAGCGTGATCTCTACGATCCGGAAGAGGTGAAGATCGTCTGGGAATCCGATCCGTTCCCGACCACCTCCTACACCTATGCGCATGATCTCGATCCGGCGCTGGTGGAAAAGATCAAGGAAGCCTTCTTCTCGTTCGATTTTGCCGGAACGGCACTCGGCGAGGAGTTCTCCGGTGTCAGCAAATTCGTGCCCGTCACCTACCAGAAGGACTGGGCCGTGATCCGCGAGATCCAGAAGGCGAACGGCGTGGAATACACGCCCCAGGGTCTGGCGAAAGAGTGATCCTCCTGCGGGCGCGAGATGCCGGGGCTTGGTCTCGCGCCCGATTTTTCTGATCGATCGCTCACTGTTTTCGGAGTTGATGCATGCTGAAAATCTCGCAGCTGGTGAAGCGCTATGGCAATGGCGCGCCCGTGCTGAAAGGCCTGGATCTGGAAGTGCCTGGCGACAGCGTGGTGTCCATCATCGGCGCGTCGGGCGCGGGCAAGAGCACCCTGTTGCGCTGCATCAACAGGCTGGTGGAGCCAAGCTCCGGCACGATCGAGCTGAACGGGCTGATGCTCACGGACCTGAAAGGCGCGAAGCTGCGCGCCGCCCGCCGGCGCATCGGCATGATCTTTCAGGGATTCAATCTGGTGGACCGGCTGACGGTGATGGAGAACGTGCAGTCGGGCCGGCTCGGCTATCTGCCGCTTTGGCGCGCGGCGATGCGGCGCTATCCGAAAGAAGACATCCGCCGCGCCTATGAACTGATGGAGCGCGTGGGCATCGCCCATTACGCCAACAAGCGTGCGGACGAGCTCTCCGGCGGCGAGCGCCAGCGCGTGGGCGTGGTGCGCGCGCTGATGCAGGAACCGGAAATCCTTCTCGCAGACGAGCCCACCGCCTCGCTCGACCCGAAAACCTCGGAACAGATCATGGAACTGCTGCGCGCGCTCTCGCGCGAGTTTTCCCTGCCGGTGCTCATCAACATCCACAATGTGGCGGAGGCCAAGCAATACACCGACCGCATTGTCGGCATGCGCTATGGCCGCATCATCTTCGATGCCGAACCCGATGCACTCGACAAGGATGCAATGGATGAGATCTATGCCGGAGTACCCGCCGAAGAGCGCGGCGAAATGGACAACGTCACGCCGCTGAGGGCCCAGAAGGCATGAGCGCCGAGACCCCTTCCCTCCCCGATACCTGGCGCAAGCCGCCGATGATCGCCAATCCCGTGCTGCGCTACGGGTTGCTGGCGGCGGTGGTGATCTATATCGGCTGGGCCTTCTTCATGCTGCCGATAGACTGGGAACGCATTTCACAGGGCATGACGCGCGCGGCACGCATCTTCAGCGGCGCGTTTCCGCCAAGTTTCGAGCGCAGCGGGCTTTTGATCGACGGGTTCCTGGAGAGCCTGAAGATCGCGATCCTTGCCACGGTCGGCGGCGTGCTCCTGTCGATCCCCATCGCATTCATGGCCGCCAAGAACCTTGCGCCGAGACCGGTCTATCTGCTTGGCCGCGGCCTCATCATCGTTGCCCGCAGCTTTCACCCGGTCATTGTCGCGATCATCTTCGTGAAGGCCGTGGGCTTCGGCCCCTTCGCCGGCGTCCTGACCCTCATCGTCTATTCCATCGGCTTCGTCGCCAAGATGCTGGCCGAGCGCATCGAAGAGATCGACTGGGGCCAGGTGGAAGCCATGCGCGCGGTGGGTGCGGGCTATTTCCCGACGCTGATCTACGCGGTTTTTCCGCAGATCATGCCGCGCCAAATCGGTCTGAGCATCTATCAGCTCGACAGCAATCTGCGCGCCTCCGCCGTGGTCGGCATCGTCGGAGCTGGTGGCATCGGCTCGACGCTGGCCAACGCCTTCGGCCGCTATGACTACGACTTTGCACTGGCCATCACCATGGTGATCGTCGCCGTCATTCTGGTCAGCGAGGCGATCAGCGGTCAGATCAGGAAACGGGTATGGTGAGCATGGAAACGTCCCTCGAAGACTGGGCGCGCTACACGCCACGCGAGCGCATGCAACGCTATGCGATTTTTCTGTTTGCCGTGATCACGATCGTCTGGGCCCTGACCAGCATCGACGTGATCTGGCCCTGGGTGTTCGATGCGCCGCAGCAGATGGGCGACCTGTTCAGCCGCATGGTGCCGCCGGATGTGACGAACCTGCCGAGCATTTTGTGGGTGCTGGTTGAGACTGTGAACATCGCCACCATCGCAACGGCAATCGCCGTGTTTGTGTCGCTGCCCGTCGCCTATATCGCCGCGCAGAACACGACGCCAAACGCCGCGACGCTGTGGCTCGGGCGCTTCATCCTCGTGTCCAGCCGCTCGGTCAACACGATCATCTGGGCGCTTCTTTTCGTGGCCATATTCGGCCCCGGCATCGTGGCCGGCATCATCGCCATCATGTTCCGCTCCATCGGTTTCATCGGCAAGCTTCTGGGCGAGGCCATCGAAGAGATCGACCGTCGCCCGGTGGAAGCGCTGGAAGCGACCGGCGCATCGCGCTTCAAGGTGATCCTCTACGCCATCGTGCCGCAGGTGATGCCCACCTTCTGGGCCGTGGCCATCCTGCGCTGGGATATCAATCTGCGGGAATCGACCGTGCTCGGCCTCGTGGGCGCGGGCGGCATCGGCATCATCCTGCAAAGTGCCATCGACACGTTCAACTGGCAGGAAGCGGCCACTGTCCTCCTGGCAATCCTCGCGCTCGTGGTGCTTGGTGAAATTGTTTCGGCCTGGCTGCGTAAACGGATCATCTGACGCTGTAGCAACGGACGGATTCGCGCGCCGATGGCAAAGTCGGGGAGCCCGGCACAGCGCCGGGCTCCTTTTCTTGAAGGATGATGTCACGTGCGCCAGAGCAGACGACACGCACCAACAATCAATCTTATAATCGCGCGGTGATCGCACCCGCCGTACCGCCTGTGAGGGCACCGAGCGCGGCCCCGGTAGCGGTGCCAACGGCCGTTCCGATCGTCGCACCGAGCCCGGCGCCCGTCGCAGCGCCAGCGAAGGTTCCAACAACGGGGAAGACAGACCCCAGAACACCGCCGGCGATGCCACCAGCCAGCGCTCCACCCGCGGTGCCAAAGGCCGCTCCAATGGGGCTACCCACGGCCAGACCAAAGCCGCCACCCGTCGCTATGGCTCCAAACGACGATCCGCCGCCGCCATAACTGTATGGCGAATGAAGATTATCATGACGTTCTACGGAAATATTCATAAAAAGCTCCTTTATTAAAATAAAATTATCTTTCATTACTACTTGCACTTTCCGTTCAGAAAATGCATTTTCACTTGAGTTTATTTTACTCAATAGGTCAACCTGATTTTTGCTTTGCTCGGGAATCTGGCGGACGGCCCAGCGAGGGCGACCGAGATTGAACATTTGCTAAATAGAAATAACAAATGTAACATGCTGCCCTGGCTCGCTCGACTGCCCTGAAGGAAACGCCGCGATTCACCGCAGGATTCGCTTCAGGCTCTCTGCAGAACCAGATTTGTGTTAGACTTGTTCGAGGCGATATGAGCGGTTCCGTCTTTTTTCTGCATATGGCCGGGGCAGTGGCATTGCTGCTCTGGGCGACGCGCATGGTGCGAACAGGCGTTGAACGCGCCTACGGGAATGTGCTGCGCCAACGGCTGCGGCAGACACTGGGCAACCCGGTGCTCGCAGCTCTGACGGGACTGGCTTTGTCCATCGCCCTGCAGAGTTCGACCGCTGTTACACTTCTGATCGGTTCCTTCGCCGGGCTCGGGATCGTTACGGGCCTGTCGGGCATTCTGGCCGTGCGGGGCGCGGAAGTCGGCTCGGCGCTGGTCGTCAAGATACTGAGCTTCGACCTGACACTTCTCGTCCCGCTCTGCATCCTCACCGGGACCGTTATTTTTCTTGCGACAGAACGCCGGCAGTGGCGCCAGTTCGGCCGTATTCTTGTCGGGGTAGGCCTGCTCATCCTGTCGCTCGAAATGATGGGCGAGGCCTCTGAGCCACTCAGGCAGAGCACCATCGTGCCGCTTATCGTGGGATATCTCTCAGACGATCCGATCACCGCGTTCCTGCTGGCCGCAGTGACCACCTATCTCTTTCATTCAAGCATCGCCGCCGTGCTCCTGCTGACCACGTTCGCCGCGCGCGGCATCGTCTCCCCCGAGCTCGGCATCGTTATGGTTCTGGGCGTCAATCTCGGCAGTTCCTTCATCGCACCGATGCTGACGCGGAGCTCACCGCCAAGCTACCGCATCGTTCCCCTTGGCAACCTCCTCATGCGTGGCCTCGGGTCCGTTGTGCTTCTGGTGGCCTTCATTGTCTTCGATCCCAGCCTGGAGCGGCTGGGCAGCGACCCTGCGGACCGCATCATCCACACACACATCGCCTTCAACGTGCTGATACTGATTGTCGGTATTCCGCTTTCAGGCCTGATCCTCAAAGCGACGCAGGCGCTGGTCTCCCTGCAGTCAGGAAGCGAAGCCGAAGGGGCCAGTGAGGAAAGCGAAGCACAAGTGACGGAAACCAGCGCGCTGGACGTCACGGCACTGGACACACCGCATCAGGCGCTCGCCAATGTGACGCGGGAAACCGTCCGCATGTGCGAAACGGTGGAGTTCATGCTGTGCCGGATTCTTGAACTCTACGAAAAGGCGGATCGGAAATCGATCGCCGCACTGGCCGCCGTCGACGATACGGTGGACCGGCGCCACGCGGCCATCAAGCTCTATCTCGCCCGCATCACACGCCATGAAATGACGGAAGACGATGCACGACGCTGCCAGGAACTGCTCGGCGTGTGCGTCAAACTCGAGCAGGTGGGCGACATCATTGTCCGCAACATGCTCGCCCATGTGCAGAAGAAGATGGAACGCGGCGTCGAGTTTACCAGTGAAGGCTGGCGGGAGCTCGCCGGTTTCCATGCCTCCGTTCTTGCCAATGCACGCCTGGCTTTCAACCTGCTGGTCACCCAGGACACCGAGACCGCGCGCGAGCTGGTGATGGAAAAAGACCGCCTGCGGGATGTCGAGAAGGAAACCAGCCAGCGCCACTTCGAACGCTTGAGACAGGGCACGGAACAGAGCGTGGAAACAAGCTCGATCCACCTTGATACGATCCGCGACCTGAAGCAGATCAACTCGCTTCTGGCGACATTTGCATATCCGGTGCTCGAAGAGCGTGGACTGCTGAGCGGCTCGCGCCTGAAAGCGACCTGAAAGCCACTCCCCCTTTTGGGGTCAGCAGCCCAAAACATCAAAGCCGATCCTGTCAAAACCGGGGTCGGCTATTTCTCTTCTTCATTGCAGTTTTGAATAAATAGACAAACCTCATCATTAGTATTAAATCTTAAAAATAAATATAAGTATTAATAATACTTGTTTTGTTTTGGATTGATATATAATGATACAATCAGGCTTCATAATAACCAATAACCCAAACGGAAGAATCACGACGCCTTCAGCGCGAAAGCTGGCGGAACGCCCTGAAGGGCTATCGCAGGGAACCAGGTCACCGCCAGCGCGCGTCGATGCGCGTGAAACGACCCTCCGCATACCGCCCCATGTGCAATTTCTCAGATGCACTCTGACGGAAGAACAACAGTCGGAAATCAGCAGGGTTTCCCGTACCGTCCGTCAGGATCTTCCCAACATTCACGCAATGGCGCGGGCGAGAATGAGCGCTATCATAAAAGAACTGACCGGACAGGATGCCAATCCCGACGCGCTCTATTTGAACACGTTCAGTTCGGCGGTCTCATCCCAGACCAGTTTCACCGGCGTCGAGCACACGGGCGAACCGAACTCGTCAACATCGTTGACAAATCTGCTTCTCGAAAATTTCGGTGCTGAGCGACAGACACTCCAGTCCACGGCGCTGGATGCCTATGAAGGGGTCTACACGCATGGGCCGGGTGAGGGCTTCTACGGAACGCCGAACGAATTCAGGGTTTTGGCTTCCAGTCTTCGAGAGGCTATATGGAAGGCCGACTTCCAGTCGGAGGTTCTCTCCAGTCTGAACGAATTCTGGGCCAGCCATCAGGGCGACATCGTGCTTCTGGCCAAGGTCCAGTTCGCGGTATCCGCGATGCGTGCCCTTGAGGAGTCGGACCTTTCGCTTTCCGGTGTCATAATGGTCATGCGAGGTGCGAGAGCAGATGTCGATCAGCTTCTGGCAGCGCTCTCCAACGGGATCGTCGCTGAACCGGAAAGCGCGGACAACGTAGAGGTCACGGCCTTCGACATAAACGGCTACCCTTCCAGCGACATTGTCCGGTTCACCCGCTCAAACCAGCACACGGTGCTCTACATTCCGGGCGAAGCGCCATCATTCCATGAGTTCGGCAGTGAAGAGGCGCTCGACCGCTGGGTCAGGGAGATGGCAGCGTCTCCGGAGGAGCGCACGCGACTCTCGCACCATTTTTCACTCTATAATCTACAGGATGGCTTTTGGTACACGGGCGTTGCCAATGGCCTGGAGAAGCTCGGGTCAGGCGCCTGGAGCACCGGTGTTGATTCCAAGAACCGCCCCTATTCTGACAACCTGTTCTCCGAGCTTGCAGAAAACATGCGGCAGCGGAGCCTTTCCGACGCCGACATACTGATCAAGTCCGACAGCGAAGTCACGCGTGACATCTGGATCGGGAACCTGCGCACATTCAACAAGGTGTTCTGGCCGATCCTGATGCTCGCCCCCGAGCTCGAGTTTGCAACACTGGCAACCACCATGGGGAGCGAACTTGTTCTCGAAACTGAGCAGGCGGTCGCAGGAGATACCTACGAAGAGCGGAAAGCAGGTGCTGTCGGTGTCGTCTCGACAGGAAGCACCCTGCTCGCGGGAACGGCCCTTGGGGCCGCCGTCAGAGCTCTTTCAAGAGCTGAGCCGGTTTCTGCTGGCGGTGGCGACACAATTCCGACTTCGGCCGTCCGTCCCCCTGCCGGGGAACAGCCGCTTCGTATCGGAAATATATCCGACCATGAGGTTGATCCGTCGCTTATCGACGGGCGCACTCCAAACAGTGCGAACATCTATCAGTCAGGCGAGCGGTATTTTATTCGACACAGCGACACAACAGGCGTTTCCCGCGTCTACGAAATCAGAAGCGACTTCAAGCTGCGTGATGGCTACGTAAACGTTATCGACCCGGAAACACGAAAGTCTGTGGCGATTCTGCATGGGGATGGCAATGGTGGCTGGAAGCGTATAACCGCCAATGGTGCCGGTCCTGATCGCCCCCCCTATCAGGGTCAGCGCGCAGCCCAAATCAAGCAATCGCTGAACAGACGTGGTTACTATGTCATCGCGGATGCGGACGAAAGTGCTGCTCTCGACCAGATCGAAGCCATGAAGGAACGTGTGGATGCGCTGCGGTTCAAACTCGAGGACCTGGGCCGTGAAGCCGAAAAAAACGGCCGGATCGGCACCTATCACCTCGTCTATCGCGTGGACAATCTAAGACCCGACCAGCTTCTTGCGGCTGGCTGGTTTCGCCCATCCCGAGATTTCCACGCAGTTGTCAACATGCTCGAGAGGCCAGCAACCATTGGTAGCGCATCTCTCGCCGCCAGCAACAATGTGCTGGACATCTGGCAATACGACTCGGCTGACGGTGTCATGTATCAATATGCCATCGTGACAGAAGGCAGGAAAGTGGGCTCTTTCGTAGACGGTGGAGGCTACGACTACGAATTCCTGGATGAAGTGCACTTTCCGCCACCGCCAGCCAAGAACGTCTATCTGCTGGACTCTTCAGACGAGAACATCAGAAAAACCATCGCAGAGCTTGCCGCTTCCCGCTCAGTCAACACGACTTACGGCATCCCTCTCCAGGTCTACGAAGATTTCAGGCTAGGGCGGATCACTCTTGATGCGAGCCCGCCGCCAGAGTTGCCAGAAAGTTCCATGGCAACTGGCGAAGCCAGCGACAGCCTCAAATCTCTCGATATGACAAAACGTGGGCAGAAGCGCACCCAGGAATGGGTGGATGGTATTCCCACCACTGGCACCGCCGTTGAAGAACCGCAACCGGGCTCCTCACGATCGATGCAGCACGAGATGCCGGAAGAAATAGAAGAACCGGAAGATGTCATTGAAGCAAACACCCCCTCTCAATCCCCAACTCCTCCCGATTTTCAGGAAGCGTTCCAAACGCGCGTCCAAAAATGGTTGAATGAGATTTGGCTGAACAATGCAGATGAGCCAGAAAACCTGACGATACCAGATGCATGGCTTGCTGAAACGCAAGGTCACGCAGGAGAAGAAATGATCAGGACCCGCTTTGACGAGACATCGATCACGGGGACATCGCAATCCAGACAACAACGCACTTCGGAATGGGTGAAAGAATATCAGACGAACAACCGCTAATGCCGTGTGCACAGACTATTTCGTCGCCGATCTGAGCCCTTCCATGAAGGCGCCTGCAAGCTGGGTTTCGCCGAACCAGTTGAGCCGGTTCACCGTGGCGAAACCCTCGGCGATGAGACTGTTCTCATCGCCCTTTCGGCTTGCATGCTCGCGACCGCGCGGCACAACCAGTTCGATCTCATCGCCGTCCTCACGCAGAACCTCCACCTTGCGGGCGATCTTATCCCGGCCGATCGAAGGCTGGGAGACGGATGCCGGAAGATCTGCCGGAAGATTGACGCTCAGCCAGTGACCTTCGAGAGACCACTCATTGCGTGTCTGCCAGAGGCGCTCGATGAAGCGAGCCAGCCATGCCGCGTCTCCTTCACGCACATTCGCCTCCTTCACGCGGGAGAACCCGATCGCGGGAATGCCCCAGAAGGTCGCTTCGCGGGCGATGCCAAGCGTGCCGGAATAGGCAAGATCCTCGCCGACATTGCGCCCGTCATTGACGCCGCCGACAACGAGATCGGGCTTCCTGCCATCGTTGAAGAGCCAGCCCATGGAGGTCACGATACAGTCCGCCGGCGTGCCCGAGCAGGAAAAGCGGCGCTCGCCGAGACGGCGCATGGTGAGCGGCCGGGCGACCGTTAGCGACGGGCCGGCGGCGGTGCGTTTGCCGTCCGGCGCGACCACCCAGACATCGTCCGTCAGGAGTGATGCCGCTTCAGCTGCCAGCGCAATGCCGGGAGCCTCGATGCCGTCGTCATTGGAAATCAGAATGCGCATGTATCGTCTCTTCATCAATCTGATAGGTGTCACCGGTGCGGGCACCGGTCAGAAGGGCGGGAATGTGCTGACAGAGCGCATCAAGCGCGGCAGCATCGCAGGAATGGCCGATAAGTCGCGGGCGGCCAGCCGCCTCCCACAGGGCGATGTTCTCGGGCAGTGTTGGGTGTGTTGGCATGCGTATCCAGGCAGCCTTGCCCTCATCGACAAGCCGCGCGCCGGGCGAGCCTGCCGGCAGATGTCCGCTTAAGAGAATGGGAAAGCCCGCAGCCTCTGCAGCGGCAAGCGCCGGGCGCGACGGCCCTGCGACACCCATGCCATCATGAACCAGAAGCGGACAGTCCGGCAGCGGATCGCCTACATTCCAGTCGCGCGCGGCCTCCAACCGCTCGGAAAGGATCGACACGCGATCCTGATGAACGGCAGACGGCGCCAGGATTTGCGCTGACAGCGCTGAACGCATGCCGGCCTCGATTGCAAAAGGCACGTCGATGGCCGCAATCAGCTCAAGTGAGCGACCGGAGAGCGGCGTTGGAAGGAGACAGCCATCGGCATATCCGGCGACCCATTCTCCGATCTGTCGCGCACGCTCCGCCCCCGGAATAGGGTCGGCACCGTAGGATGTGTCGAGAACGAGAAGGTCGCAGACGGGCAAAGCCTGCATTGGAAAAACAGCACTCTCGGGGACGATGTCGGCGGTAAACACCACACGCTTTCCCGCCCCCTCGACACAAAACCAGACGCCACCAACCACATGGCCGGAGGCACCGGTCGACACATTCAGTGCACCGACGGACACCGTTTCGCCAGGTCGAAACAGCCGGATCTGCTGCGCACGCGGCGGGAACTCTGCCAGATCGGCGGCGTCCGCATATTGCGCGAGCGTCGCCGGCATCTCCGAATGTGTTTCCTCGGTCATGTAAATGGGCCCGGCGTAACCCTGCCGCAGCAAATGGCAGAGCGCGCCGATGTGATCTTCATGGGCATGAGAGATGAAAAGCGCGTCGATCTCGCCAACCGGGCGGGCGAGCACAGGGTAGTATTCGTCCCCTGTCGCCCCCACCTTTATGCCGGCATCGAGCATGATGCATGTGTTGCCGTCGCTGACGGCGACGCTGGTGCGCCCTTTCTCACCGAACCCGCCCTGAAGATCGACCTGCAACATCAGGCGGCCCCATCAGCCGGGATCAGCCAACCCGATGTGATGGCAAGCCTGGCGCGCTCTCCCGCCGCGAAAGACACCGGATCGGGCTGATCAAAATGCAGGCCGAGATGGGGCGCCGCCTCGGGCTCGAACTCGATGCGCGCCGAACCGCCGCGATACACCGCCCGTGTGATGGTGCCTTCGAAACCGGGCTGGCTGGTGCCGACCGACTGGATCTGCGATGCGCGGCAACAAATGCGCGCATCCTTGCGCGGCTTCTCGCCCTTTCGACAACGCACCACCAGCTCCTGGCCAAGCACGGTGACGCGGCACTGTCCGTCGGCTTCCGCCGTTTCGACATTCGCCGGCAGCACCATGCCCTGCGAGATAAAGGAGGCGACCATCTCATTTGCCGGCTCATGATAAAGCTCGCGCGGCGTGGCAAGCTGCATCAGACGGCCATGATCCATGACCGCGATGCGGTCTGCCAGCGCCATGGCCTCGGCCTGGTCGTGGGTGATGTAGAGAATGGTCGTGCCCGTGCGCTTGTGGAAGTCGGCGAACTCGTCCTCCATCGAGGCGCGCAGATGCACATCGAGATTGGCCAGCGGTTCATCGAACAGCACCAGCCGTGGCTCGGCCACGAGACAGCGCGCCAGCGCCACGCGCTGCCGCTGACCGCCGGACAGGTTTGCCGGGCGGCGGTCGCCATACTGTTCCATGTTGACGAGCGCCAGCGCATTCTTCACCCGCTCCTCGCGCTCCGCCCGGGGGACGCGCGCCACCTTGAGCGCATAACCGATGTTCTCGGACACGCTCATGTGCGGCCAGAGCGCGTAATTCTGGAAGACGATGCCCACGCGGCGCTTTTCCGGCGGGACGTTCGCCTCGGCCGACGAGACCTCACGATCGCCGATATGGATGTTACCGCCGGTCACGGTCTCGAAACCGGCGATCATGCGCAGGAGCGTGGTCTTGCCGCAGCCCGAGGGACCGAGGACAGCAAGGAACTCGCCATCCGCGACATCGATGGAGACATTGTCGAGGGCCTTCGCCTCGCCAAAAGTCTTGGTGACGTTCTTAATGCTCAGTCCCGCCATGGAAGAACTCCGTCCGGTAGTTTGTTTGCAAAGAGGCTGGCGAGCAGCATCAGAAGGAAGGTGGTTGCGACCATGATGGCGGAAACCGCCGCCGCATACTTGGAATCCCCGCCCTGTTCGAAAGAGAAGATGACAACGCCGATGGTCTCCGAGCCGGAGGACCACAGAAGTGCCGACACCGTCAGCTCGCACAGCGCTGTCATGAAGATCAGCAGGCCGCCGGCAATGGCCGCCGGAGCGATGAGCGGGAAAATGATGGTGCGCATGCGCGTGAACAGTCCTGCGCCGGCTACCTGTGCAGCCTCCTCAAGCGCCCGGTCGAGCTGAAAATAGCCCGTGATCGTCGGCCTGACCGCCAGGATCAGGAAGCGCGCGAGGTAGGCGTAGAGGATGATCCAGACCGTGTTGTAGATCTGGATGCCTGTGATCGGCATGGGCTTAAGGAACAGGAGCAGCGAGGCGATGGCGAGCACCACGCCCGGCAGCGCATAGGGCAGCTCAATGGCAAGGTTGAGTGCCTTGATCCAGCGTTTGTTGCCCCAGGCAATCACATAGCCGAGCGGGATCGCGACGAAGACGGCGAAGATGGACGCCCCTGCCGAGAGATACAGACTGTTGAGAAAGGCACGGCTTGCCGCCGCATGCTGGAAGATCACGAAATAGTAGTTCTCCAGCGTGGCCGTTTCAGCCGTCAGTGTCACGCCATAGCCCCGCACCAGCGATGTGAGGATGAGTCCCACCAGCGGCAGCACGAGAATGAGCGCGATCAGCGCCCACATGCCGAGTTCCACCGGCACACGCCAGACACCGAGCTGGTATGGCGCGGCAGGCAGCGAGGTGGAGGTGATGCGGAAATCGCGCCGGCTCGCAATGCGGTCCTGCATCACGATGCCGACCATGGCGATAACGCCGATGAGCACCGAGAGGAATGCGACATCGGAGAGAACATCCGGTCCGCCACCGGCCAGACGCTGATAGATGAGCGTCGGCAGGACAAGATAGTTTGCCGGGATACCCAGAAAGGCGGGAATGCCGAAATTGCCGACGCAGGAAACGAAAGTGAGTGCTGCGGCGCCGACAATGGAAGGAGTCATGAGCGGCAGGATGATGGTGCCAAGCACGCGAACCCAGCCAGCACCGCTGGACTGCGCGGCCTCGACCAGCTCACGCGGCAGCTTGCGCATGCCGGCGCGCACGATCAGAAAGACGAGCGGCGCATACTGGATGCCGAGCAGGAAGACGATGCCTTCCGGCGAATAGAGCGGATTGCGCGTGCCAAGCGGCGGCGCCATGCCCAGCATGTTCAGAAGCGGGCTGGAGGGGCCGAAAAGCTGCAGCCAGGCGAGCGCGGTCACCTGCGGCGCAATCATGAGCGGTGTGACGAAGCACAGGACGAAAGCCTGACGCTGGCGCACATCCGACAGCGAAACGAGAATGGCAACAGCCACACCGAGCACCAGGGCGAAAATCGTTCCGCCCAGGCCAACCACCAGCGTGTTCCAGGTGGCGCGCCAGGTCGTGTCGTCGATCAGACCATTGCGAATGACATCAAGCGAGAACTGACCGCCGGGCAGGATGACTTCCTGCAAAAGCCGCGCCATGGGCAGCAGCGAAAAGATGACGATAAGCGCGACGATCCCCGCTGTCAGGGCCATATCCTGGCCCTGACGTTCCTTACGAATTGCGGTCATTAAGGTTTTTCCTTAGCCGCCGAACATGGAGGAGAATTTTTCCTTGTTGCCGGTGATCTCGTCGACAACCTTCTTCACGTCAACGCTCATGACGTTGATCTTGGTGCCCTCGGGCAGCCAGTCGGGCGAACCGACAGAAGGCTTCGCCGGCAGGTAGCCCTGCTTGAGCGCCAGCTTCTGACCATCGTCGGAGAGAATGAAGTCAACGAACTTCTTGGCCACGTCCGGGTTCTTTGCGGTCGACATGATGGCGACCGGCTCGGTGACGGCAGTCACGCCTTCCTCGGGGAACACGAACTCGATGGGCGAGCCGTCCTTCTTGGCGTTCATGGCCATGAAGTCGACGAGCATGCCATAGGCCTTCTCACCGCTGGCGACGGACTTCAGAACAGCGCCATTGCCGCGCACGGCAACGTGGCCGTTTTCCTTCAGCTTCTCAAAATAGTCCCAGCCGAGATCGTCGCGATTGACGAAGGCGGACAGGAGATAGGCTGCAGCACCCGAATAGAGCGGGCTCGGCATGATGGTGAGGTCCTTGTAGGCCTCGCCCGTCAGATCGGACCAATGCTCCGGCTTTTCGGCCGCTGCCGTGTTGTAGGCAATGCCGGTGGTGATGAGCTTGGAGCCGAAATAGGTCTTCTCGGCGTCATAGGCGGCTTCCTCGAAGCCTTCCACATTGGCTTCCGGATAGGCCATCAGGTGGCCGTCCTTCTTGAGCGTCTCCATGCTGACTGCATCGGCGATCAGAAGCACGTCCGGCTGCGGGCTGCCGGCGGCAAACTCTGCGGCGAGCTTGGTCATCAGGTCGCTGGTGCCGGAGCGGAAGATCTCGACTTCGACGCCCGGATTGGCGGCCTTGAAGGCGTCAACCGTCTCGGCGGCGTCAGCGTCGGGCTGCGACGTGTAGAGCACGAGGTTGTCGGCGAAAGCGGCGGTGGATGTGAGCAGTGCGGCTGCAAAGGCAACCGAACGAATCGTGGACTGGCGTCCCATGGGATAACTCCTCTGTTTGCATCTCCGGGCATCTCGCACCGGAGCTCCTCCCCTGCATGCGCAATATGACAGGCTTGTAACAAAAGCGCTCGGACATTGAATATGAACATATGTTTTTCGTCAATAACAAAAGAACGCAATAAAATTTCGCATATTTGCCGGCCAAATGAACCGCGGGCAGAGTCGCATTGTGCTAAAACCATTGCGCGATGAGAGAGGGAATCACCGCCGTGCCGCGAAAAAGCAAAAAAAAACCGGCAGACGAGCCGACGCTGTCTTCCGCCGACATCAATGTGAAGATGGCCTGGCTTTATCATGTGGAAGGCCTGACGCAGGAAAAGATCGCCAGCCTGCTCAATGTGAGCCGGATGAAGGTGATGCGGGCGCTCGCGGCCAGTGCAGAGAGCCATATGGTGGTGACCACGATCAACGCCGATACGGCCGAGCAGGTGGCGCTGGAGCGCAAGCTGGAAAAGCGCTGGGGCCTGAAAAGCGCCATCGTGGTGCCCGCCCCGGAGGAAGAAGACAATCTCGAGCGGGCAATCGGGCATGCCGTGGCGCGCTATCTCGAAGAGCAGATGAAGCCCGGCATGACGCTGGCGATCGGCGGCGGCGCGACATTGCATTCGAGCCTGAGCTTCATGGCGCAGCGCGAATTGACCGGCTCGACCGTGATCGGTCTCGTGGGCAGCCTGCCACATTCCAAATGGGTCAATCCCTCCATTGTCGCCACAAAGGTGGCGGAGCGCTTCAAAGTGGACAGCTACCAGATCAGCGCGCCGGTGGTGGTGGATGATCCAGACCTGCGCGAGCGCCTGTGGGAACAGCCTTCCCTGCGTGACGTGCGCGAGCGCGCCGCCAGGGCGGATATGGCGCTCCTGACCGTGGGCGCGATCTCACCCGACGCGACGATCTTCCGTCACGGCATCGTGCCGAAAGCGCTGATCGAACCGCTGCGCGACAGGGGCGCGGTGGCCAACATTCTTTGCTATTTCGTGGATGCGGCGGGACAGATGGTCGATCATGAGGTGAACCAGCGGATCATGGCCATCGATCTCGATGTCGTGGCGCGCATTCCGCATGTCATTCTCGCTGCCGGCGGCGAACAGAAGGTTTCCGCAATCCTGGCGGCCCTGCGCACGGTGTCTGCAGCGGCACTCATCACGGATGCCGCTACTGCAAGGATGCTGCTTGAAAAGGCAGATGAAGACCGGCTCTGAAAGCCGGCAGGCGATCAGATCAGGCCGCGCTCACGCATGAAATCATCGAGACCGACATGGGTAATGGTTTCGAACTCGCGCACCGCCTCAACCATTGCGCGGCGCTGGGCCGCCAGCAGCAGAAGCACCTGCCGCATCTCACCGGAAATACCAAAGCGCTGCCAGCGATCCGCCAGATGGCTTGGAAGACCGGCCGCCTCGCAAAATGCCGCGATGTTCCTGTAACCCAGGTCCGTGACAAGCGCCTGCGTCTCCTCCGGCGTCGAGCGCGGCTCGAGCGCGTGGTCATGCAGGCGCTGCGCCAGAAGGCGGATATCGTTCGGCTGCGGCGCGTTGGCCAGAACCTTGTTGATCAGAGACGAAACTCTCGGGGGCTTTTCGCTTTGCATCGCACTCTCCATTCGCGGCGATCATAGGACGAGAGCGGGCGGCGCTCAATCGGAAAGCGCCGCCCGGCGATACCACTTTCAAACAACGCGTTAGGCAAGAAGGCGTGCAAGAGGTTTAACACGCTGGATCACCAGCACATCAAACGCAAGAAGCGCCAGCAGCGTGATGCCCACCAATGGAAACAGCAGCGACACCAGAAGCATCACGGCCACCGCCCCTTTCCACAGGGGAAGGTTGGCCGGTAGCGGTGGAGCGGCGAGCCGCAGCGCGCGCGAGGGCCGGCGCATCCACCACATGACGAGGCCGCTGACCGACAGGAAGATAACGGACAGGCAGAAAACCGTGTTCAGCACAAGGTTCCACAGCCCCATGTCGCCTTCGTGGAAAGCGATACCGACTGCCATCGCCTTGCCTGCCGGCGAATAGTCGGCGAAGCCCACATCAGCGAGAACATTGCCGGTGTACTGGTCGATATGCACCGTCCTGTCGGACGCGGGGTCGGTGGAATCGTTGCTCATGGAATCCTGAGCAAGCGTCCACACGCCCGTATCACCGCGCGGCGTGGCGACGCGGAAGCGCCCCTCATAGCCAAGGCTGCGCCCGAACGCGACGATCTCATCAAGATTGAACGGACCGGGAGCCGGCAGTCCGGCACGGCCTGCATCAGATCCCGACGCAGGAAGCGGCGTCTGCTCCAGCGCCCAGGGCACATCCTTGATCGCTCCATGATTGAGCGAGGCATGCGTCTTGTCGGAAAGAGGCACATTGTCCCATTTCTCCGCCGGAAAGGTGCTCCATGCCTGGACGAATTTTTCTCCCCAGACGCCGGCCCATGAAAGCCCACTGAGGAGAAACACAACGAGAAGCACCGCGACGTAGAGCCCGGTGGTCTTGTGCAGCGACTTCCAGAACGAGCGGCCCCGCGCACCGAGATCGGGGCGAAGCGCCTTGCCAAGCCCTTGCCCGTCACGCGGCCACCACAGATAAAGCCCGGTCACGATCAGGACGATGCCGAAACCGGCGGCTATTTCGATCAACCGGTCACCCAGATCGCCGATCAGCAGCGTTCCGTGAATGTCTGACGCAAAGTCGTACCAGCCGGCCTGACGGCTCCAGATTTGAAGCACCTCGGACGTGTAGGGATCGACAGCAACCATCTTCGCCTCACCCCCGCTGTTCACGCGGAAAACGGCGGAGCGGTCGGCAGCGGTCGGCGCGATATATTCGACCACATGGCCTTCGTGCAGCGCTGTCTGCGCGGCGGAGGCCTGTGCAAGAATGCTGGTTTGTTCACCCTGTGGCGTCACAGCAATCTTTTCGCCGTCCCGACCGTCTATGGCACTCACCCAGAGCATGATCAGCCCGGTAATGGCGAGCATCGCCAGGAAAGGCGCCACGTAGAGACCGGCATAGAAATGCCAGCGCCATGCCGCCAGATAGAGTTTGCGCGTCAGCGTCTTGCCGGTCGCCTCGTGCGTCGGCAGGCCGGGAAGCGCCTGTGTATCGGTATTGCTCATAATCCCCCCTCAGCTCTGCGTTGCCAGACGCTTCAGCTTTTCCAGCATGGAATCGTGCGTCTCGCCATAGGACAGTGTGCCCACGAAGCCGCCTTCGGCATCCATCAGATAGACCGACGCAGAGTGATCGATCGTGTAGTCCCCATCCTCCGTCGGGACTTTTTTGTAATAGACCCGATAGGCTTTGGTGATCGCCTCGATCTGCTCCTCGGTTCCAGCCAACCCCCTGATCCGATCGTCGAAGCTTGATGTGTAGCGGGCAAGGTCCTCGGGTCCGTCCCTTTCCCAATCGACCGAAACGAACGCATAATTCAGCTTATCTGCGTCGGAGCCCAACGCCTCGATCAGGCCTGACAGCTCAAAAAGCGTGGTCGGGCAAACATCCGGGCAGAAGGTAAAACCGAAGAAAATCGCCGTCGGCTTGCCAAGGAAATCAGCCTCGGTGACGGTCTCTCCGCCCTCTCCAGTGAGCGTGAACGCACCGCCTATATCGGCGGTGCCGGTTCCCCCGCCGGCCCTGCCGCCGGGGGTGATGTTCATCGTCGCCACAGCCACGATGGCAAGGACCAGCGCGAGAACCGCGCCGGCCAGGATTGAAAGCGAGCGGCGAGACATCAGCTCTTGCTCTCGCTGTGCATGTGGCTGTGGCCTTCAGGGGCAGGTGCGCCCGGTTTCGCCACAGACATCTCCACCTCGATTGAGCCCGCCTTCTCGAAGGTGAGCGTGACGGAAACCGGCGCTCCCTCGGCAATCGGCTTCTTCAGTTCCATGAACATCACATGCAGGCCGCCCGGTGCGAGATTGACCGTCTCGCCCGCCGGCACCGGGATGCCATCAGGCAGATGACGCATCTTCATGACACCATCGGTCATGTCCATCGTGTGCAGTTCCACGCGGCCCGCAAAAGCGGCCTCGGCGCTGACCAGACGGTCGTCTTCTTCGCCACCATTGACGATGGTAACGAAGCCGCCCGCGGCTTTGGCACCGGGCGGTGTCGCACGGGTCCAGGGCTGGTCGAGCTCCAGTTTGCCGAGCGTGTAATCGCCAGCGAATGCGGGGGCGGCAATGAACAGCATTGCAGCCGTTAGGGTACGGGTCAAAATGCGCATGTCTTGTCTCCATAAGCGCAGATACCGGCCACGGTCACCCGTGGACGTTTTCATGATTCAATGCGTCAGATGGAGAAAACCGGTGGCGCGCGCGCCTCTGCAAGAAAGCCAAGCGCAACAGGATGAAGAACTAGCGCACCGGGCAGGCGCGCAATGGAGAAAGCATCACGGGAGGCACAGTCTAGCCCCGCATGTTCACCCGGCAGGGCCGGCGATACGGCACAGCCTGTCTGGCAGAGCGTGGTGCAGCAGTCATGCGCGCTGCGCGCCGGCGCAGGATCATCGCTTTCGGCAAGGCCAATGCCGCTCGGCGTGCAGATGATGAAACCGGGAATGCCGCCAGTACCTGCCATCGTCCCTTGGGCGAAGGCGGCGGCAAAACCCTGCATGATGAGGAAATAGGCCAGAAGACCGGCAATCAGGCCAGTCGCAAGGCGATCCTTCAGCATGTCACGCATGAGTTTCATGGAAGCTTCGTGACACATTTCGGCAGACGTGTCACTGCGACGAATGCTGCACTCTGGATTGCAGTGGGCGAAAACGCGCGCCCACTGCAAAAGCTGCTTCTCTTAGCGCCGCTTGAGAAGCGGCATGTTCATGGCGTTGGCATATTTCACGCTTTCGGCCAGGAAGGTGTCGTAGCTCTCGCGCACGCGGGCAACGTCCTCGCTCTGGGCGGTCAGTTCATCACGAACCTCTTCCCACGCGCTCTTGAGGCCTTCGGCCACATCGTCCGGGACATCGCGGAAGATGACGCCCTCGGCTTCGAGCGCGGCCATGGCGCGGGCGTTGTGGTAGTCGAACTGGGCCAGCGCCTCCTGGCTGGCCGCGAGGGCCGCCGCCTCACAGATCGCCTGAAGGTCTGGCGAAAGCTCGGCCCATGCGTCCTTGTTGAAGACGATGGCGAGTGCCGCGCTCGGCTCGTTGTAGGCCGGCAGGTAGCAGTTCTTGGTGATCTTCTGCAGGCCGAACGCCTGGTCGAGGAACGGGCCGACCCATTCGGCAGCATCGAGCGCACCGGACTGGAGCGCCTGGAAAATCTCCGGCGGGGGCATCAAAACGGCGTTGACGCCGAGCTTGCGGTACATCTCGCCACCGAGACCGGCAATGCGCATGTTGAGACCCTTGAGGTCGTCCAGCGAATTGATCTCGGATTTGAACCAGCCGGCGCTCTGCGTGTTGGAATTGCCGGAATAGAGCGGCTTCAGGTTGCGCTGGGCGTAAATGTCGTCCCACAGCTCCTGACCGCCGCCATAGCGCAGCCATGCATAATGCTCGGCTGCCGTCATGCCGAAGGGCACCGCGGTGAACCAGTGCAGCGACGGGTTCTTGCCGGCGGCATAATAGGGCGGGTTGTGCCCGACAGGGGCCTTGCCCTGCTGCACGGCATCTTCAACACCGAAGGGCGGAACCAGCTCGCCACCACCGAAAACCTTGAAGGTCAGGCGGCCATCGGACATGGCAGCCACCTTCTCGGCAAAGCCGGTGACATTCGTGCCCACGCCCGGCGCATTCTTGGGAAAGCTGGTGGGCAGGTTCCACTCGATCTTGCCCTGCGCAATGGCCGGGGTGGCGAGCGCCGCAGCCGTGGCACCAGCCCCAGCCGTAAGGAATGTTCTGCGTTTCATGTCGGGTTTCCTCCTGAACAACAACTATCTGAAGAGCATGTCCGGCAGCCATGTAACCACAGCCGGGAATGTGATGAGAAGCGCCAGAGCGACAAGCTGTATGGCCACGAACGGGATCACCGAGCGGTAAATCTCCATCGTCGTGATGCTGCGCGGCGCAACCGAGCGGTAATAGAAAAGTGCAAAGCCAAAGGGGGGCGTCAGAAACGAGGTCTGCAGGTTCATGGCGAGCAGGACGGCAAACCAGACGGGCGAAAAATCCGTTGCCAGAATGGGCGCGCCGAGCAGCGGCACGACGATGTAGATGATCTCCACGGCTTCCAAAATGAAGCCAAGGAAGAAAACCACCACCATGACGAGCGCGAGCGCGCCCCACTTGCCGCCCGGCACCTGCTCCAGAAAACCGGCCACCAGCTCATCGCCGCCAAAACCGCGAAACACCAGAGACAGCATGGAGGCGGCGATGACGATGCCGAACACCATGCCGGAGATGCGCAGCGTATCGATGACGGCGGGAACGAGAACATCCGTACGCATCAGCCGCCAGCCAGAGAAAACGACGCCTGCGGCGATCAGCGCGGCAGCAAGGAGCGCAACGAAGCCGGCCGGAGTGCCTAGCCCGGATGGCGGTACAAACCCGAAAGCGCGCAGGAGCACCAGCACGCCGCCCGCGACAACGGCAGAGAGGATGACGCCCCGCCCCGCCCGGCCAACACCGCCACGCGTGTAACCGGCCAGCAGGATCGTGCCCACGGCACCCAGTCCCGCCGCCTCCGTTGTGGTCGCAACACCGCCGAGAATGGACCCCAGCACTGCCAGAATTAGCAGGAGCGGCGGCAGGAAGACGCCCAGAATACGGCTCAGCGGAACCCGCTTGCGTCCGGTATCGTCAATGGCCGCGTGCGCGCCGCGCAGAGTAAACAGGATATAGATACCATAGAGGCCGACGAGCAGCAGACCCGGCAGAAGTGCGCCGGCAAACAGATCACCCACGGAAACGGCATCAGGCGCGAAGTTTCCGGCCTTCTGCTGCGCCTCCAGATAGGTGTTGCCGATCTGGTCGCCCAGAAGCACGAGCAGGATGGAAGGCGGAATGATCTGGCCCAGCGTGCCGCTGGCACAGATGATGCCGCTCGACACGCGCGGCGAAACACCCGCCTGCAGCATGGCCGGCAGGCTGACGAGGCCGAGCATGACGACAGTCGCGCCGACAATGCCGGTGGACGCCGCAATGAGCGCGCTGAAGAGCAACACGGAAAGGGCAAGGCCGCGTGGCGATGCGCCAAGCATTTCACGCAGCACTTCCAGCATGCGCTCGGCAAGCTGCGACCGCTCCAGCACCACCCCCATCAGAATGAAGAGCGGCACCGACATCAAAAGCGTGTTGCTCATCACGCCCCAGACGCGGCTTGGAAAGAAATCGAGAAAAGACAGATCGAACGCGCCGAAGAGGCTGGCAATGACCGCGACGACGAAGGGCACACCGGCAATGGCGAGCATGGCCGGAATGCCACTCAGAATGCCGGCGAAGAGCCCGACCAGCATCAGGCACAAAAAGAGTTCGGAAAGGGTCATAGGGCCGGCTCGTCTTCGGCGGTGCGTTGTGCGTCCGGCGCGAGCACCATCGCAATACCCTGCAGGATCATCATCGCAGCCCCGAGCGGCAGGGCCGTCTTGACGATGAACAGCCCCGGAAGCCCGCCCGTTTCAACCGAAGCCTCGCGGATGGACCAGGAGTAGGCAAGGTCCGCCCAGTCGGCCCAGATGATCAGCCCGAACACCGGTATGAGAAACAGGAGCACCGCAACCGCATCCGCGATACGCGCGTAGGTGGGTGAAAGATTCTCAGAAAGAACCTCAACGCGCACATGCCCGCCCCTGCGAAGACAGACCGGCACGGAGAAGATCAGAAGCACGGCAAATGTGTAGGAAGCGAAATCCTGCAGCTCGATGAAGCCGATGCCAAAACCATATCGCATCACCACGATGGCAAGCACGCTGGCCGTCAGGGCCAGGCAGGCAATGACACAAAACGCCGTCGCCAGCCGATCCAGCACGGCGCAAAACCTCAAATACAGATGCAAACCCGGCTCCCATGCGAATTCGGGCGCGACGCTATCGCATGCGTGGAGGAAAGGAAACGGCTATTTGGTCGAAACCGGCGCGCAACGAAATCGCTCGCCGGAGATATCCGGCGAGCGCGTGACATGCCAGTGGTTTGAAGCCTGTTATCCGGCTTTGATCGTGGCGGCCAGTCGCGCCGAAGCCTTGTTGAGGGCCGCAAGCTTTGCGTCCTCGGCTCCATCCCTGTAGGCGGCATCGAGCGTGTTGACGATCTCGGTGAAGAGCTCCAGCTCTTCGTCCGCCGCCGTCATGGTGAGCGGCTGATCGTCATAGGCCTCTACAAAGCGCTGGGCGGCATAGGCGATGAGCAGAAGGGCAGCGGCGTTTTCCGGCTCGCTGGTGATGCGGGCATGGGCCTTGACCGCGCAGCCTTCATAGGCGCGAACGCTTCCGCCCTGCTCGTTCAGATCCTTCAAAAACGTATCAAACATGATCCAGGTCCTTTGGGATTTACTGCGGCAGTTCTGAAATGCCGCCATGGTTCGCCGACCATTCGGTTGGCGCATTCAGGAATTTTTCGACCTCAGCGATCGTTTCCGGCGAAAAGCGGTTTTCTTCCTTGCAGACGGCGAGCACATCCCACCAGGTGGCCAGATGATGCAGGCGCATGCCGGCGGCTTCAAGCCGCTTCGGCGTGTCGGGGAAGATATCATAGTAGAAGACAGCGAACGTGTCGGTGACCTGCGCGCCGGTGCGCGCCACGGCTTCGGCGAACTTGATCTTGCTGCCACCGTCGGTGGTCAGATCCTCGACCAGAAGCACACGCGCGCCTTCGTTCAACGCGCCCTCGATCTGCGCATCGCGGCCAAAGCCTTTCGGCTTTTTGCGCACATATTGCATGGGCAATCCCATGCGCTCGGCAAGCCAGGCGGCAAAGGGAATGCCCGCCGTCTCGCCGCCCGCCACGGCGTCGAACTGCTCGAAGCCGACATTGCGGAAAATGATCGATGCCGCGAAATCCATGATCGCGGCGCGAACGCGCGGATAGGAAATCAGCTTGCGGCAATCGATATAGACCGGACTTGCAAGACCAGATGTGAAGGTGAACGGCTGCTCGGCGCGAAAATGCACCGCCTCGATCTCCAGAAGCATGCGGGCGACCATCTGCGAAATGGCAGTCTGATCGGGAAAGGTGTTGGAGAACATATCGTGGTCCTGTTCGTTGATCGGGCCTTTTCGCTAACAGCTATCTCCTGCCTGAGCCAGCCCGGCAATGCAGGGATTCGCGTGCGGGAGAAACCACACGCCTACTCCGCCCTCGCAAGAAAGGCGGAAAGGATGTCCACACCGGCAAGGAAATCGTCGATCTCCATCGCTTCCTGAGGATTGTGCGAGCCGTTGCGATTGCGCACGAACACCATGGCGGAAGGAACGCCGGCGGCGGCAAACACGGCTGCGTCGTGCCCGCCGCCGCTCGGCATGACGAAAGGCTCCTGTCCGACCTGGCGCATGGCCTCTTCGAGGCCTGCGACGAGCCCCTTGTCGCACAGCGCCGGTTCGACACGAAGCTCTTCGCCAAGCTCGAACCGCACCCGCCGGTCGCGTTCGATCTCCTTTATCTCGCTCTTCAAGAGCGCGCGCATGTCGTCCAGCGTTTCCGGCTTCTGGCTGCGCATGTCGAGGCTGAAGGACACGCTGTCGGGAATGCGCGACATGGCGTGTTTTTCCGGATCGGTCGCCACGATGCCGCTTGTGAGCACCAGATCGTCGCCCTTGTTGAGGATCGTCGTCCAGCTCTCGTCGAGCCGCACCAGAAGATCGGCCATCGCCAGAACGGGATCGCGCCGGTAGGCTTTGGGCACCGCGCCGGAATGGCCGGCTTCGCCGTGGCAGGTGATCGAGCGGTAGCGGATATTGCCGCGAATACCCGAGACAGCGGCTGCCGGAATGTTCTTGCCGATCAGCAATGGTCCCTGCTCGATGTGGAGTTCCAGATAGGCCTCGATGCGGTTCACATCCATCAGCGGCTTGCCCGCGCGAATGTCTTCGACCGGCAGGCCGATATCGGCCATATGCGCTTCCAGCGTGCGGCCATCGCCCTTGTGCCGCGCTTCGATCTCGGGCTTTGCGAGCGTGCCTGTCAGCGCTTTGGAGCCGATATAGCACGGGCCGAACCACGCGCTTTCCTCGCCCCGCATGGCGAGCACATGCACCGGTTTAGCAAAACGGCGGCCCTCGCGCCGGGCGCGGATCAGGCAGATGAGCCCCGCGACAACACCGGCCAGCCCGTCGAAATTGCCGCCGAAAGGCACGCTGTCCACATGCGAGCCGACGACGACGAAACGTTCGGCATCGCGATCCTCCGGAAGCGAGAAAAGCGCGTTACAGCCTGCATCGTACCAGACCGCCAGCCCCTCGGCCTTCGCCACATCCTCCAGATATTTCAGCGTCCGCGTCTCGATCTCGGAAAAGGCCGGACGACTGACGCCTTCCACATCCGGCGACAGGCGCGCAACATCATCGAACAGCCGCGCAGCCAGCGCGTGATCCTGCGCCCGGACATCGGCAAAAGGAGCGGGTTGCGCGTTCATGGCGCCGCTTCCATGAAGACGACGGCCTCGTCCTGTTCGCCGTCGATCACCGTGCCGATCAAGTCTTTCACCGAGGAAAGCCCCTGATTGGCGAGCCAGTCTTCCAGGCCATCGATCAGCGACAGCATGATCGTCGGATGAATGAAGGTGGCCGTTCCCACCTGAACAGCGCTCGCCCCGGCGATCAGATATTCGATCACGTCTTCAACGGTGGAAATGCCGCCGCAGCCGATGACGGGAATGCCGGTCGCCCGCGCACACTGATAGGCCATGCGCAGCGCAATGGGCTTCAGGCTGGGGCCCGACAGGCCACCCATGAGATTGCCGAGCTTGGGCCGACGTGTGTTGATGTCGATGGCCATGGACAGGATGGTGTTGGCCACCACCAGCGCATCGGCGCCACCTTCTTCCGCGGCGCGCGCTACTTCCGAGGTCTCGCCCGTATTGGGGGTGAGCTTCGCCCACAACGGCAACTCGGTCGCCGCGCGCAGCTTGCGCATCACGTCATGGGTGGAGGATGGGCGGATGGCGAACGCCTTGCCGTCTTCCTCGATGTTCGGGCACGAGATGTTCACTTCGATGGCCGCGACGCCGGGAACGCTCACCTCGGAACACAGGGTTGCAAATTCATCCGCCGTGTTGCCGGAAATGGAGACCACAAGCGGCGTCTCGTAATGCGCGTAGAACGGAACGACCTTTTCGATGAAGGCACCGACGCCCTTGCTCGGAATGCCGATGGAGTTGAGCATCGATCCGTTCACCTCGCAGACGCGCGGCGTCGGGTTGCCGTCGCGCCAGCCACGGGTGATGGTCTTCGTCACATGCGCGCCAAGCCGGTCGAGATCAAACACCTCCGCCAGATCCTCGGAGAAGGTGCCGGATGCCGGCATGATCGGGTTCTTGAGCTTGAGCCCGGAAATATCGACCGAAAGATCTACCATGCAATCGCCTCCATCATGTCGAAGACGGGGCCTTCGCGACATACTCTCAGATGCACCTGCCGGTCGCCGCGATTGAACGGGCGCACGCAGCAATGGCACATGCCGATGCCGCAGGCCATCTGCTGTTCCAGCGCGATCTGGCCGGGAATGCCGCGGCGTTCGCCGATGATCTGCAACAGCCTGAGCATGCGGTTGGACCCGCAGGTGTAGAATGCGTCGGCGCGCCCGTCCGCGATCAACCCCTCGATAACCTTTTCGAGATTGTCCAGATCGGACGTGCCTTCCGCATCGGTCAGGGTTATGACGTCTGCGCCCAGCGACGCGAAATAATCCGTCGACATCAGATAATCGGGATGGCGCGCGCTACAGATGGCCGTGAGCTTGCGGCCAAGCCGGTTGGCCTCCAGCGCCAGCGGTGCAAGCGTGGCAAGCCCGACGCCGCGCGCCACCAGAACGAGGTTCTGCCAGTCGTCGGCGATGGTGAAGGGCTCGCCGAGTGGCCCCAGCACATTGAGCCTGTCGCCCAGCGCCAGCGTTGCCAGCGCGCGGGTGCCAGCTCCCGTCACCTTGTAGAGGAAATGCAGCTCTCCCCGATCGGGATAGAAGCCGTAAATGCTCATCGGGCGGCGCAGATATGGCGTCTCACCACCCGCCTGCGGGCACAGGAGATGAAAGAACTGCCCTGCACGGCAACGCTTCAATATGTCGTGTGGCGCTGCAAGAACCAGAAGACGGTATTCGCCATTGACCGGTTCATTGCTCTTGACCGAGAGTGGCAGCTCGAAAGCCTTGATTGACGGCACGTCGTCCATCGTTTCAATCCTTTCTGGCATTCCCGTCAGCCGAACACGAGGTTGGGCAGGAAGGTGGAAATGTCCGGCACATAGGTGATGATCGCCAGCACGATGAGGTTCGCGATGATGAAGGGCCAGAGGCCCGAAATGATCGTCAGAACCGGCTTCGAGAGCGTCGAGGACGCCACGAAGATGTCGAGCCCGAAGGGCGGCGTTATCATGCCTATGGAGATGTTAAGCGTGACGATCATGCCGAAATGGACGGGATCAATGCCGAGCGCCAGAGCCACCGGATAAAGCGGCGGAACGAGGATCAGCAGCGCTGAATTCGGGTCGATGAACATGCCCGCGATCAGGAAGCTGACATTGACGATCAGCAGAAACATGATCGGCCCGGCATGGATCGCTTCAAGAAAAGCGGTGATGGCCGAAGGCACCTGCGCCAGCGTGATGAAATAGGAAAGAAGCCCGCCCATCGCCAGCAGAATGAAGATGATCGCGGTGGAGATCGCAGCACGCTCGGTGACGGCGAAAAGCTTGCGCAGCGTCAGTTCGCGGAAGATCACCCCTTCCACAAAGATTGCGTAGACGACACTGACAGCCGCCGCCTCGGTCGGCGTGAAATAGCCACTGTAGATGCCACCAAGAATGATGATCGGCATGCCGAGCGCCCAGCCGGCGTCGCGTATTGCGAGAACGCGCTCCTTCCAGCTTGTGCGCGGCCCGCGCTCGACGCCGGAGCGCCGCGCTTCGAGAGCCGCCATGATGGCGAAGGCGAGACCAAGCACCAGCCCCACGGCAAGACCACCGACAAAGAGCTTGGCAACGGAGGTGCCCGTCATCCAGCCATAGATGATGAAAGTGATGGACGGCGGAATGAGCAGCGCCGTCTCGGCGCTGGAAACGATCAGGCCGAGCGAGAATTTGTCGCTGAAACCGGCCTTGCGCATTTCCGGATAGACCATGCGCGCCATAGCCGCGACCGTGGCCGGAGCTGACCCGGAAACCGAGCCGAACGCCATGGAACCGCCGATTGTGGTGTAGCCCATGCCGCCACGCAAATGACCGACGAGCACCTTGACCAGACCTGTAAGGCGGCGCGCGATCTGCCCTTCGCCCATCAGCTCGGCAGCGAGAATGAAGAAGGGGATGGCCAGAAGCGTCGTGTGGTTGATGCCGCCGAGAACCTTCTGGATCACCACCGGATCGGGGAGGTTTCCATAGAAGAATTCCTTAATCATGAGCGCCGGCACGCCCAGCACGAGAAACATCTCGAAACCGAGAACCAGCAGCAGGACCGCGACGATGATGACGAGTGCGAAAAGGATCATTGTTCCTCCGACGCCTGTCCGGCAAAACGATCGATGCGGCCGAAGAAGCTGAGCGCGAAGCGCAGCGCCATGAGCGCAAAACCGATGGTGGGCGCGAGATAGATCCAGAAGACCGGGATGTTCAGCGTCGGGCTTTTCTGGCCCATGCCGTAAACGAAGGCGGTCATCTGGTAGCCGAGCCAGACGAGATAGATGCAGAACACGAAGCCGACCGCGTCGACGATCTTTCTGAGCGGCAGGCCCGTAGCCCGCGCGATGCGGTCGCGCCAGGTGTGAACGCCGGCGTGACGCCCCTTCTCAAGGGCAAGACCGACCGTGAGAAAGACGAGGAAAAGGCTCATCAGCCGCACGGCTTCCTCGACCCAGGCGAACTCGGAGGCGAACGTGCCGCCAACCTGCCGCGCCAGCACATTGGCGAAGTAGAGCGCGACCATGACAAGGAAGATGGAGACCGCTGCGGCGCGCTCGGCTGTTCTGATGATGGCAAGTGCTTTCAAGGTCTCATTCCTTGGAAAAAGGGAACCGTTGCCGGGCTCACGGTGGAGCCCGGCATATGAAAGTCAATGCTTCGGTTTGGTTAGAGGCTCGCGCTTACTGCGCGGTGGCCGCCTCGTACTCTTTCTCATAGACGGCGATCAGGTTTTCGCCCTCTTCGCCGGCGCGCTCTACATAGGCGTCGCGGCCAGCCGGATACATCTTGTCGCGGAACGCGGCCTTCTCGTCGTCGCTCATCTCGCGAATGTCGATGCCCGAAGCCTTGATCTCCTCAAGCGCTGCGGCAACGGCCTCGGCCTTGTGGGCGATCAGGTCCGGAATGACCTCGTTGAACGTGTCGACGATGGTTTTCTGGTGCTCCTCAGGCAGGCTTGCCCACCAGGCCGGATTGAACAGGATCACGTCTTCCATCGCGCCATGATCGGAAAGCACGAGGTGCTTCTGCACTTCGTAGAACTTCATGCGCTGGATCGTGTCGAGCGGGTTTTCCTCGCCATCGACAACGCCGGTCTGAAGCGCGGTGTAAAGCTCGCCGAACGGCAGCGCGATGGCCGATGCGCCAAGCGAGTTGAACTGCTCGATCAGGATGTTGGAATCCATCACGCGGAACTTCTGGCCGGCAAAGTCGTCAAGGCTTGCGAGCGGCTTGGAAGAGGTGAAGTTCTTCTTGCCGTTCGGCCACAGACCGATGCAGGTCACGCCGCGCGAATTGAAGGAATCGCAGAGCGCCTCACCGAATGCACCGCCGCGGATCTTCTGTGCGGTCTCGTCATTGTCGGGAAGCAGGAAGGGGATGTCCATAATGGAGACGGCAGGGTTGAAGCCGCCAAGGAAGGCAGCCGGAGCAACCGTTGCCTCTAGCGTGCCAAGCTGGACACCCTCGGTCATTTCGCGCTGCTGGCCGAGCTGGCCCTGCGGGAAGAGCTGAAACTCAACCGCACCGTCGGTGCGCTCATTGACCAGCTTGGCCACCTTCTCAAGATGAACGTGACGCGACTGCTGCGCCGATTCTAGGTGACCGATCTTGGCCACGAAATCCGCCGCCCAGACGCCTGTCGCGAATGCCGCGCCAGCCACGCCCATCACGGTCGTTGCAGCCAGTTTACGAATGAGATGTTTCATTGTTCCGCCTCCATTGCATTTTTGAAAACGCAGACTACGAGCCCCGAAAAAGCCTGTCAACGAAATTCTCAAAATTGAGACGAACTGTATTTTTGTCCAATTTATGAGCTTTCAACGCTTATTTGAGCATCTTCGTTGACAAGCCGATACAGGGCACCCGATAACGGAAGGAACGGGAACTTGCGAGAAAAAAGCGTGTCACAGGGCGACTTGATCAGATTCAGCGACATCGGTGCCCGGCTGCGCGCGTATCGTCTCGGCAAGGGGCTTGCTCCCGATGAACTGGCAGAAAAGCTCGGCATCTCGCGTGCCGCGCTTTATCGCGCGGAAAAAGGCGAAATTCGGAAGATCGAGATGCTCACCAGCATCGCCGATGTGCTGGGCGTTTCGCTGCCAAGCCTGATGGGCGTCGGCGTGGAGTATGTGTCAAGCGCCATCGCCTTTTTCGAGCGCATGCGGCAACTCGAAGACGACTGCCAGCAGGTGATCGGCCTGTTCAGTCCTGTCTCCTATCTTCTCACCTCGGATGCTTATGACGACGCGCTGCAGGAAGTGCTGCGCGAATCCGTGCCGCCGGAAATCGACCCCGAAGGCAGCGCCGGAGAGGTGGTGGATGCACTGATCGACATCCTGCGTGCGCGCAAGAAAGCGTTTCGCCTCCGCCGGCCACTGATCGTGAGCCTGATCGCCTCGTCCGATCTCGAAGGGTTCCTGTTGCACGGTCTGATCGGCCGGCATGACCTGCCGCCAGACGTGGTGAACAAACGCCGCCTCCAAGCCCGACGTGAAGCCGAATACATCCTCTCCATGCTGCGCGAACAGCCCATCGGCATCCAGATCGGCATCGTGCGCGAGCCCGTCCCGGCTACGAGTTTCCAGATATTCCGCCAACAGGACCGTTCGGTTCTGGCGATCAGCCCGTTCCGGCTCGGCGAACAGCCGAACATTCGCGTTGGCGTGGCGCTCATCACCTCCGCTCCCGAAGCGATGAAACTGCATGAAGACATCGCCGAAGGTCTCTGGGGCGATGCGCTCAAGGGCGATGAAGCGGCGAGCTACCTCGAAACCATGATCGAGAAATACGCCATCCCAGCCGAAGCCTGAAGCCTCTCTTCCGGTTCCGCGCCTCCAGTCAACGCACTGTCGTGCAGCCGCAACAAATCTGTCAGTTGCCCGACACAGAGCAATGATACCCGCTGCTCATCGGCCACCCGGCCCATGAATCAAGACCCAACACAAAAGCGGGACAGTCATGCTGAAATTCATCGTCATGAGCGACATCCATCTTTCACCCGAGGGTGTCGCCACAAACGGCCTGGACACGACCAGGCGCCTTCAGGCGGCAATCGACAGCGCCAACACCAACCATGGCGACGCAGATTTCTGCATCTTTGCCGGCGACCTTGCCGACCGTGGTGAAGTGCCCGCCTATGAGATCCTTGACCGGTTGATCGACCAGCTCAACATGCCCGTCGTTCTCACGCTCGGCAATCACGATCACCGCGATCGCTTCAAGCAGGTCTTCGGCACCCTGCACGACGACGAGAACGGCCATATCCAGAAGGCCATCGATGTGAAGGGCTATCGCGTCATCGTCATCGATTCCTCCGAGCCGGAGATTGTCAGCGGCGTTCTGTGCGAAACGCGGTTGTCATGGCTCGCTGCACGCCTCGAAGAGGCGAAGGACCAGCCCGTCATCATCGTCATGCATCACCATGCAAACGATCTCCACATGCCCGTGGACCAGATCAAGCTGCAGGAATCAGACCGCTTCCGCGATGTTCTGAAGACGCACCCCGACATTCGTCAGGTTATCGCCGGCCATGTGCACCGCCAGACAACGGGCCTGTGGCACGGCATCCCGCTGACCACGATTTCGGGCAACCACTACGATGTCAACGCGCACCTGCCAGGCATGCCCGGCCAGCCGCTGCGGCTCGATGGCCCCGCTCAGTACGCCGTGGTTCTGGCTGACGAGCACAGCACGCTCGTGCATTTCCATGACTACATTCACCGCCACGCGGAAATGGCCGACGGCCTGTTCGGCAAACGGCGCAGGCACGCCGACGACGGTGCTGAGCGCGAAAAAGTGGCCGGCTAAAGAAGTCGATCCACAGCTTTCAAATAACTTTCATTTTGCGGTCACCCGACTGTCAAGGCGCACCGATAGCCAAGGCGCGACCGGTGCTGAAGCCGGCGACCGCTCCTTTCCCATCTGAGAGAACCAAGATGCAGAAAACCCTCATCGCAAGCACATTCGCGCTTCTGGCGCTGACAACGTCAGCCATGGCCGAGAAGGTGAAATTCGAATACTGGTATGGCCTGACAGGCCAGTTGGGCGACCAGGTCCAGGCCACCTGCGACCGTTTCAACGCCTCCCAGGACAAATACGAAATTTCCTGCGTCAGCCAGGGCGACTATGCCACGGCTCTACAGAACACCATCGCCGCTTTCCGCGCCAAGAAGCATCCGACCATCGTGCAGGGCGTCGAGGTCTCGGCACCTGACCTGATGCTCTCCGGGCAGGTTTATCCGGCTTACAAGCTGATGGAAGACCACGGCTTTGACATCAACTGGGATTCCTACTTTCCCGGCATCGCCAACTATTATGCGGATTCGCAGGGCCGCCTCTGGTCCATGCCGTTCAATTCCTCGACGGCGATGATGTACTGGAATGTAGACGCATACAAATCCATCGGCCGCGACGAAGCGCCGAAGACCTGGGAAGAATATGAGCAGGTTCTCCGCGAGCTCAAGGAAGCCGGCAACGCCTGCCCCGCTGGCTACGCGCCGTCTTCCTGGGTCGATCTCGAACAGTTTTCCATGGTCCATGGCGAGCCGATCGCCACGAAGAACAATGGCTATGACGGCCTTGACGCCGAAATCGTGTTCAACACCACGCTTCATGCCAAGCACATGAAAGACATCAAGCGCTGGATCGATGAGGGCCTTCTTCTCATCAAGACACGCGAAACCGGCCTTTCCACGCGTGATGCCTTTGCAGCGGGCGAGTGCGCGCACTACTTCGGTTCCATCGCAAGCCACCAGGCCGTCACCGAGCAGGTCGGCGAGGGTTTCCTCTGGGACGTTGCCATGTTGCCAGTCTACGAGGGCACGGAGCGCAAGAACTCGGTCGTGGGCGGTGCATCGCTCTGGACGCTCTCGGGCAAGACCGACGAACAGTATCGCGGCGCTGCCGAGTATTTCCAATTCCTCGCCAAGCCCGAATCTGCAGAGTTCTGGAGCACCGTTACCGGTTACATTCCGGTGACCGATGAAGGCTTCGACTATCTGGTCAAAAAAGGCTTCTACGACGAACGCCCCTACAAGGGCCGCGAGAAAGCCATCGAATCGCTCACCTACTCGCCGGTCACCCCGCTGACCCGTGGCATCCGTCTCGGCAATTTCGTGCAGATTCGCGCCGAGTGGACCTCGCAGATGCAGGCAGTCCTGAGCGGACAGAAGACCCCGCAGGAAGCACTGGACGACGCAGCCAAGCGTTCCAACACGATCCTGCGCAAGTTCGAGCGTACCTACAACGGCAAGACGCTTCCCTGAGGCAGGCCAGAAACAGCGCGCCGCGGCTCATCCAGGCCGTGGCGCGTTCCATTTGAGCCCGACCTCCAGCGACCTTCGCAACCCCCGGAACGTCCATGCAAAAGCGCGCTTATTTCAAAGCCAACTGGCTGGCCTATCTCTTCATCGCCCCCCAGTTGTTGATCATCTTCGTGTTCTTCTACTGGCCGGCATCCCAGGCCATGTATTGGGCTTTCACCCTTGAACAACCCTTCGGCGGCGGCAATCAGTGGGTCGGGCTCGACAACTTCAAGGCGGTTTTCTCCGACGAGACCTACTGGGCCTCGATCTGGCGCAGCATCGTCTTTGCCGTGCTTTCGACCGGGCTTGCCATGTCTCTGGCGCTGGTACTGGCGCTCTTTGCCGACCGGCAGTTACGCGGTTATCGCTTCTTTCGCGTCGGCATGATCTGGCCCTATGCCATCGCGGCACCAGCCGCCGCGCTCGCGTTCCGCTTTCTTTTTAATCCGCAGTCGGGCGTCTTCGCCTATCTGAACACGCTTTCCCCCGGCCTCTGGAACCCGGCGCTTTCCGGCGTCGATGCCATGACCGCGATCATCATCACTCAGGCGTGGAAACAGGTCTCCTATTCCTTCATCTTCTTTCTCGCCGGCCTCCAGTCCATTCCGCGCTCGCTGATCGAGGCAGGCTCCATGGACGGCGCGCGCGTGATGCGCCGCATGGTCGATCTGCAGCTTCCGCTGCTCGCGCCGAACATCTTCTTCCTGCTGGTCATCAACATGACGGATTCCTTCACGGACTCCTTCGGCATCGTCGACATTCTGACCGAAGGCGGTCCGGCCCGCGCCACCGAGCTCATGGTCTACAAGATCTATGTGGATGGCTTTCAGGGGCTCGATTACTCCGGTGCCGCTGCGCAATCACTGGTTCTCATGGGGCTCGTCATCCTCATGACCTTCTTCCAGTTCCGCTTCATCGAACGCCGCGTGCACTACACGTGAGGAGCCAGCCATGATCGAACGCACCCCACTCCTCAACATTGTCACCCACGCGATCCTGATCCTCGGCGCGCTTCTGCTTGTCGTGCCGATCTGGATGGCCTTTGTCGCCGCCACGCTGACGGTCGCCGAGGTCAACTCGCCGGACGTGCATTACCTGCCTGGCGGCGAATTGTGGACCAACCTCACCGCCGCATGGACCCGTGCCGAATTCGGCGTGAAGTTCATGAATTCCATGATCGTCGCCATCGCCGTCGTGATCGGCAAGGTGATCATCTCGGCCATCAGCGCCTTCTCCATCGTGTTCTTCAACTACCGCCTGCGCATGGTGTGTTTCTGGGTGATCTTCATCACCCTGATGTTGCCGCTGGAAGTGCGCATCGTGCCCACCTACTCGGTGGCCGCCAACGCGCTTTACCCGTTCCAGACCATTCTCGATGCAACGGGCATAAGCTGGCTCATCGCGCAAATCTCCGGCGTCGAGCTCTCGCTCGAATGGAACATGCTGAACTCCTACACCGGTCTGATCCTGCCACTGGTGGCCACGGCCACCGGCACATTCCTCTACCGCCAGTTCTTCCTCACCATTCCCGACGAACTGGTGGAGGCGGCCAAGATGGACGGCTCCGGCCCCTTCCGCTTCTTCATCGAAGTGCTTCTGCCGCTGTCGCGCACCAACATCGCGGCCCTTGCCACCATCATGTTCGTCTATGCGTGGAACCAGTATCTCTGGCCACTGCTCATCATCACCGACCGGGCCAACTACTCCACTGTGGTGATGGAGTTGCGCCGTCTCATCCCCGGCCCTGACGCCATTGCCGACTGGAACGTCGCCATGGCCGGCACACTCATCGTCATGCTGCCGCCGCTGCTCGTCGTTGTCCTGATGCAACGCTGGTTCGTGCGCGGCCTCATCAGCACCGAAAAATAACGTTAGGAAAGGCTGTCGTCATGGCCGATATCAACATTCGCAAAGTCGAGAAATTCTACGGGAAAAACCAGGTCGTCCACGGTGTCGACCTCGATATCCGCAATGGCGAGTTCATCGTCATTCTCGGCCCTTCGGGCTGCGGCAAGTCCACGCTTCTGCGCATGATCGCGGGGCTTGAGGAAATCAGCGCTGGCGAGATCGCCATCGAGAACACGGTTGTGAACCGGCTCGAACCGCGCGAGCGCGGCTGCGCCATGGTGTTCCAGAACTACGCGCTCTACCCGCACATGACCGTGGCGCAGAACATCGGCTATGCGCTGAAGGTTGGCGGCATGCGAAAGGCCGAACGGATGCAGAAGGTGGAAGCCACAGCAAAGAGCCTCGGCCTCGACCAGCTCCTCGACCGCAAGCCGGCACAGCTTTCGGGCGGGCAGCGCCAGCGCGTCGCCATGGGCCGCGCCATCGTGCGCGAGCCCAAAGTGTTCCTGTTCGACGAGCCGCTCTCCAACCTCGACGCCAAGCTGCGTGTACAGATGCGTCTTGAAATCCGCCGCCTTCACCGCGCGCTCAAGGCCACTTCCGTCTTCGTGACACACGATCAGGTGGAAGCCATGTCGCTCGCCGACCGTCTTGTGGTGATGAACGGGGGCCGGATCGAGCAGGTCGGCACGCCGGAAGAAGTCTATCATGCGCCTGCAAGCGTCTATGTCGGCGGTTTCATCGGTTCGCCTGCCATGAACTTCCTGCCCTGCGGCGTGTCCGAGGACGGCACCTTCGCGGTGATCGACAACACCAGCTTCCGCCTGCCGATAGACCCCAATATCGGCAGGAGCATCGCCGGCCAGTCGGTGATCGTCGGGCTGCGGCCGGAAGACCTGAAGATCGCACCCGAAGCCAACGACCCGAACCTTCTGACCGTCGCTTTCGACTTCTCCGAAGAGCAGGGCAGTGGCCGATTGATGCATGGCCGTCTCGCTGGGCGCGACTTCGTGCTGCACTCCGCAGGGCGCAAGCACCCGGCACCAGGCACACCCTGCTCGCTCTCGATAACGGCGGAAAGCGTGCATCTCTTCGACCCTACCACCGAAAAACGCATCGCGGGCGCAGGCACGAAAGCCGGCCAGACAGGTGCCCTGCCCGCAACCTTCCAGAAGACCAGCGACCTCACCGTTTCCGGAGCCATTCAATGAAGCTCGTCAGCTACAACATCCAGTATTCCAAGGGCAAGGACGAACAGTTCGACATCGACCGTATCGTCTCGGAAATCGAGGGCGCGGACCTGATCGCCCTGCAGGAAGTGGAAACCCATTTCCCGCGCACCGGCCTCGTTCATCAGGCGCGCGAGATCGGCGCACGCCTGCCCGATTATCACTGGGTCTATGGACCGGGCATCGATATCGACGCCTCCATCGTGGGCGATGACGGCACGGTCACGCATCGTCGCCGGCAGGTCGGCAACATGGTGTTGTCGCGCTGGCCTATCCTCTCATCCATGAACCATCTTCTGCCGAAGATGGCTTTGGTGAACCAGTATCACCAGCAACGCGCCATGATCGAAACCGTGGTGGACACGGATATGAGGCCACTGCGTTTCTGCTCCGTGCATTTCGATCACATCGGCCCGCAGACGCGACTGCCACAGGTGCATCAGGCGATGGACCTTCTCCTCAACGCGTCGCATCGTGGTTCGGCATGGGGCGGAAACATCGCCGGCGACTGGTATGAAATCCCGCCGCCGCCCGTGCCCGGCCGCACAATCGTGATGGGCGACTTCAACTTCACGCCCGACAGCGAGGAATACGCGTTGCTGATTGGCGACCGCGTGGAGAAGCATGGCCGCCTCGTGCAGGACGGCGGTTTCACCGACGCATGGGTGGCTGCAGGCAATGACGAGGACGAAGGCGTGAGCTTCATCGGCTCGGGCGAGCGCATCGACCATTGCGTGGTTAGCAGCAACATGGCCGGCAGCGTGAAACGTGCATGGATCGACATGGATGCGCAGGGCTCGGACCATCAGCCGCTATGGGTTGAGATCGAACTCTAGTTTTTACTGCGGGTGCCGGCCTCAGGCCGGCATTCGCGGCACGCTCGCCAGAAGTTTCTGCGTGTAGGGATGCGCGGGGTTTGCAAGAATGTCGGCGGTCCTGCCGCTTTCGACGACCTTCCCCTTTTCCAGAATGACGATCTCCTCGCAAAGCGCCGCGACAACGGCCAGATCGTGCGAGACAAGCAGGATCGTCATCTCTTCCGACAGCGCCTTGAGAAGATCGACAATACGGGCCCGCGTCGACAGGTCGAGCGCGCTCACCGCCTCGTCCGCCAGAATGAGTTGCGGCCGCGCGACGATGGCGCGCGCAATGGCAATGCGCTGGCGTTGACCGCCGGAGAATTCATGCGGATAGCGGTCGATGGCGTCCACCGGCAGGCCGACATCGTGGATCGCCTTTTCAACCGCCTCCTGATGAGACCCGGGAATGCGCAGCGCCCGCAACGGCTCGGCGATGATCGACTGCACCTTCTGGCGCGGGTCGAGCGAGGAATAGGGATCCTGAAAGACAGCCTGAACCGCCCTGCGGTAATCGCGCATGAAGGCGCGGTCGCCGGGGTTGAGTTCGGCGTCGCCGAATTGAATTCGCCCGCCGGTCGGACGTGCCAGACCGAGCAGAAGCTTCAGGATCGTGGATTTGCCGGAGCCGGACTCCCCCACCAGCCCAACATTCACGCCGGAGCGCAGGTTGAACGAGACATCGTGCAGAACCTGCTGTTTGCGTGAGTAGCCAAAGGCCACATTGTCGAGTGAAATCAGGCTCATCTTGCAGGCCCCAGCGCCTTGTCGAACGCGGTGGCCGCATCGACCAGAGAACGCGTGTATTCGTGTTTCGGTTCATCGAACACCGCGTGAACCTGCCCGCGCTCGATCACCTCGCCACGGCGCAACACGACAACGTTTTCCGTCACGCGCGCCACCACCGGAAGATCGTGGCTGATGAAGAGAAGCGCCATGTCGTCCTCGCGAACGAGACCCGAGAGAAGATCGAGGATTTCCACCTGCGTGGTGACGTCGAGCGCCGTGGTGGGTTCGTCCGCGATCAGCAGTTTCGGACGGCAGGCGAGCGCCATGGCAATGGCCACGCGCTGCCGCTGCCCACCGGAAATCTCGTAAGGGTAGGATTTTACGATCCGGTCGATGTCCGGCAATGAAACACGTTCGAGAAGCGAATGCACCTCGCGTGCGACGGCTGCGCGATCAACCGTTTCGCCGGCGCGGCGATGCCTGCGGACAACCGGCTCGGCAACCTGCTTCCCCACCTTCATCAAGGGGTTGAGCGCGGTAAGCGGCTCCTGAAACACGGTGGCCGCCGTCGCACCACGCAGGGCGATCATCGCGCTTTCGGATGCTCCCACGACCTCGTGACCATCGAGTTTGATGGAGCCTTGAACCCGGAACCCACGCGGCAGAAGGCCAATGGTGGCAAGTGCGGTGAGCGATTTGCCGGAGCCGGATTCGCCGATCAGGCCGAGCCGTTCACCCGGCGCGATGGAAAAGGAGACATCGGAAACCAGTGTCTGACCGCCAGTGCTCAGCGTCAGGCCGCGAATATCGAGAAGGCTCATTGCCGGCCCCTCCGGGTCGGGTCGCCCGCGTCGCGCAGGCCATCGGCCAGAAGGTTCATGCCAATCACCAGCGTGACAAGCGCGATGCCCGGCGCGATTGCGCCGAAGGGCGCGGTGTAGACGGTGCCTTGCGCCTCCTGAAGGAGACGTCCCCACGAGGCGTTGGGCGGCGGTGCGCCGAGACCGAGATAGGAGAGCGAAGCCTCCGCAATGACGGCGAGGCCGAACTGCAATGCGAAATTCACCGCCAGCATGGGCCAGATATTGGGCAGGAGATGGCGGAAGACGATGCTTGGCCAGGAGGCCCCGGCCGTGCGCGCCGCGGTGATGTAATCCATCGACAGGATGCGCTTGGCGAGAATGCGGGTCAGCCGCGCGACGATGGCCGAGATGGCGATGCCCAGCGCCAGCGTGGCGGAAAACAGGCTCGCGCTCTCGGTTGCCGCGACCACCAGCATGGCCAGAAGCAGCGTCGGGAAGGCGATCAGAATGTCGAAGGCGGCAGCCAGAATGTCATCCAGATAACGCGTGGCAAAAGCCGACAGAACGCCAAGCGTCACACCGATCGTGGCCGCGATGGCCACCGCACCGAAACCGACGATCAGAGCGATGCGCGAGCCGATCATGATCTGCGTGAAGAGATCGCGGCCAAGACGATCCGTGCCGGCCCAGTGGGCAAGCGACGGCGCTTCAAGCCGCCCGCCGGACATGCCCGTGGGGTCGTAGGGCGTCCACATCAGTGTCAGCAGCGCGACCGCCACATGAAGTCCGACGAGAACCAGCCCGACAGTAAGCGTGAGGGAACCGCGCCTGTTCGGCATTGTCGCCGTTTCCACCTGCCCACTCATGACCGCGCTCCCCGGCTCTCACGCAGCCTCGGATCGACCAGCCGCTGGCCGAGATCGGCAAGGAAACCGATCAGGAGAACCAGCAGCGTGGAGATGAAGAGAACGCCCTGAATGTTCGGATAATCGCGCTGCTCGATGGCAAGCAGCAGCATGGAGCCGAGCCCCGGCAGGTTGAACACCCGTTCAACCACCACCGCGCCCAGAAGGGCGGTTGCAAGCTCGATGCCGAGAATCGACATCACCGGCACCGCGCCGTTGCGGATGCCGTGGCGCACCAGCGCTTCGGAAAAGCCTGCGCCAAGCGCGCGCGCCGTGCGCAGATAGTCGCTGCCCAGCACATCCTGCGTGGCCGAGCGCACATAGCGCAGAAGCGAGGCGGACATCACGATGGCGATGGTGAGGATCGGCAGAAACAGCGTGCGCAGCGCCTCGACCGGCGCGCCCCACCCGCGCGGCGGAAAGCCGCCGGAGGGAAAGAGGCGCAGATTGACGGCAAACAGCGTGACCAGAAGAATGCCCACCCAGAAAACGGGGATGGCGATGCCGAGCTGCGAGACAACCGAGATGGCCGCGCCATACCAGCGGTCGGCCTTGACTGCCGAAAGAATGCCAAGCGGCACGGCGATTACCAGCGCCAGCAGGAACGACAGCACGGTCAGCGGCAGCGTAACGGCGAGACGGTCCATGATCTCGGGCAGCACCGGCGTGCGGCTGATAAAGGACGTGCCGAGATCGAAACGCGCCAGACTGGTGATGAACTGGAGAAATTGCTGGGCGAGCGGCAGATCGGAACCGACCTGCCGCCGCGCGGCCGCGATCTGCGCTTCGTCGGCGCCAACGGAGATCAGCGAATTGGCCGGATCACCGGGCAGGAGCCTGAGCAGTATGAACAGAACCACACAGGCCGCCAGAAGCGAGAAAAACAGAATGGCGAGCCGCCGGGCGATGTAAACGAGGATCGGAACCTCCCTCAGGACAGTTCCACGCGATGTGGAACCGTATGGCGGCTCGCCGGATCGGTTACTGAGCCTGCTTGACGATATCGTACGCGAAGAACTGCGAGTTCAGGCCATTGACCGGATAGCCACTGACCGACGCGGTCGATACCACAATCTGCGGATAGAGATAAAGCCATCCGCTGGCGGCATCCTCGGCGATAAGGCGGTTCGCCTCCTTGAGTTTCTCATCGCGCTCCGCTTCCGAGCTGCCCGCCTCGGCCGATGCAATCAATTCCACCACTTGCGGGTTGTTGTAACCCCAGTAGAAATTGGGATTGCCGTAGAACACGATGTCGCGGTGGTTCACGTGCTCCTGCAGCGTCGCCTGGAAATCCTGCGCCTGGTAGATCTTCGTGTACCACTCATTCGCGGTGATGATGTTGATCTCCACTTTGATGCCGACCTTGGCCAGCTCGTTCTGGAGGAACTGGGCGACGATCGGATGCGGGTCGTAGTTCGGCGTGTCGAGCGTGAAGGTGAAACCGTCCGCATAGCCGGCTTCGGCCAGCAGCGCCTTGGCGCTTTCCGGGTCATAGGCGTCGACATCGTTCAGGTCGACATACCACGGGTCCGTCGGCGGAACGAAGGAGCCGATCAGCGTGCCGTAATCGCCCCAGATGGAGTTCAGCAGGCGCTTGCGGTCGATGGCGCGGGCAACGGCCTTGCGCACCTTCACATTGTCGAATGGGGCGACGCGGTCGTTATAGGCGAGCACTTCCTTGGTGGTGGACTGGCCATCGGTCACCACAAAGGAAGGATTGTCCTGAAACTGCATCAGGGAATCGGGGCTCTGTACGCTGGTGATGATGTCTACAGCGCCGGTCAGAAGCGCGTTGTTGAGGGCGGTCGCCTCCTTGAAATAGGAGAAGGTCACGCCGCTATTCTTCGGCTTCTCACCCCAGTAGTTTTCATAGGGCGAAAGCGTGATGCTGGAGCCGCGCCGCCAGTTGTCGAGTTTGTAGGGGCCGGTGCCGTCCTCGCCGGAGGTCAGGTCCTCGGCGGCATCGTTGACGATCCAGACATAGGTCAGATTGTAGGGCAGCGAGATGGACCGTTCCTTGAGCGTGACGACGACCGTGCTGTCGTCCTTCGCCTCCACGCTCTCGATGTTCGCCAGGCTGCGCTTGCGCGAGCTCTGCGAGGTCTCGGCGGTCACGCGCTCGATGCTGTGCTTCACATCGGCCGCCGTCAACGGGTCGCCCGAGTGGAATGTGACGTCCGGCTGCAGCGTGAAGGTGTAGGTGAGACCGTCCTCGCTCATCTCGAAACCGGAGACCAGCTTCTCCACCACGTCGCCATCGTCGGTGAGCTGAAACAGCCCCTCATAGACATTGCCGTTGAAGGCCTCGTTGATGCCCTGCCCGGCACCCGCCGTGTTGTCGAGATTCTGCGGCTCATAGAGCGAGCCGATGCGAATGACGGCGGAAGGATCTGCATTGTCCTGCGCCATGGCGCCGGTCGCGCCAACAATGGAGAACGCCACACTTAACGTCAGGCTGCGAAGGCCCAGACCCGTCTTTATCAGCGATGCTGTCATCTTGCTTGTCCTTTGCGAATTCCAAACCGCGCGGTCACCCGGCACACGGCCGGGGATCCGGGTTTCGTGGCTAATCTAACCGGCAAACACGAAGACCGCGAGACAATTGAATCCCGAAAAGAGCAAAATGTTCGCATCGGACCAGCATATCTGCCAGGCCGGTGCGAAATCTATTCCTTCAGAACGCTAATTCGTAGAACACAAGACGCGCGTCAGGCGCCGTAGGGAACCCAAATGTTCTTCACCTGAACGGCACGCCGCAGATAGTCCCGCCCGCGTCCCTCGGCATCATCGAGCCAGTTCGGCATGCGGCCATTGTTGACCCAGGTTGCCTTCAGGTTCCCAGCCGATGCCTTCTCAACCAAGGCGCTTCCTTCCGCCGAGCCGAAATACCAGAGCGCGGCCACCTCATCGTGTTCTGCCAGCGTCTTCACCAGAAGATCGCGCTCGCCGGTGACGATGTTGACGACGCCACCCGGCACATCGGACGTGTCGAGCACCTGATAGAAATCGCCTGCGATCAAGGGGTGACGTGCGGACGGCACGACCACGACCCGGTTGCCCATGGCGATGGCCGGCAGCACCAGCGAAACCAGAGACAGAAGTGGGGCCTCGTCCGGACAGGCAATGCCCATCACGCCAAAGGGCTCGTTCATGGCAAGCGTCACATGGCGCGACTGGGTGGAGTGCACCGCCCCGTCGAACTTGTCGGCCTGTGCCGCGTAATAGAAGATTCGGCGCAGCGCGGTGTCGAACTCTTCGGCCGCCTTCTTCGCGCTCATGCCCGTGCTCTCGCACAGATGGGCTTCCATGCCCGCGCGCCGCGCCTCCAGGTTCTCACCCAGATAATAGAGCACCTGAGCGCGGTTATGACCGGTCGCGCCGCCCCAGCCACCGGCCTTCGCCGCTGCCTCGACCGCGTTGCGGATGTCCTTGCGATTGCCGATGCCGGCCTGCCCGATCAGCACGCCGCCCTTGCCGGCAACCGAATAGACATAGCCGCCATCGGGCCTTGCCTGCTTGCCGCCGATATAGTTCTTCATGGTCCGGTCGATGCCCTCGACCAGAACCTTGCCCTCACCCGCCGGAGAGGCTGCGGGTACGAAGGCTTCCGATGCCTTGGGAGCGGAAAGCTTCTTCTCCCAATCGGCAGCGAGATATTCGTAAAGCCCCTCACGCGCGCCCTCGCGACCGAAACCGCTCTCGCGATAGCCGCCGAAGCCGGCGCCCGCATCGAGCATGTTGGTGCAGTTGATCCAGACAACGCCGGCCTTCACCCGCGCGGCAAGATCGAGCGCCACATTGATGTTTTCCGACCAGACGGAGGCGGCCAGCCCGTAGCGGCTGTTGTTTGCGAGTGCAGCGGCCTCGTCCGGTGTGCGGAAGGTCATGGAAGCGGCGATGGGACCGAAGATTTCCACCTGGCAGACGGTCGCGGCGGCTTCGACATCGGTGAAGAAGCCGGGCGCAATGTAGTTGCCCTTTTCAGGCAACGGCGCGGAAGCCTGCCAGAGCTGACCGCCTTCCTCCACACCCTTTGCCACCAGCGCGGAAATCCGCTCCACCTGAACCGGCGAAACGATGGCGCCCACATCGGTGGACTTGTCGAGCGGGTCGCCGACGCGCAGCGTTTCAAGACGCGCCTTCAGCTTGGCATGGAAGCGCTCGGCAATCCCTTCCTGCACGATCAGGCGCGATCCCGCGCAGCACACCTCGCCTTGGTTGAACCAGATCGCGTCCACCACGCCCTCGACAGCCGCATCGATATCGGCGTCCTCGAACACGATGAAGGGCGATTTGCCGCCCAGTTCCAGCGACAGCTTCTTGCCGGAACCGGCAATCTGCTCGCGGATGACGCGGCCCACCTGCGTGGAGCCGGTGAAGGCCACCTTGTCGACGCCCTCATGGCCGCAGATGGCAGCGCCCGTCGCGCCGTCGCCCTGAACGATGTTGACCACACCGGCGGGCAGACCCACCTCATGGCAGATTTCCGCAAAGGCGACAGCCGTCAGCGGTGTCAGGTCGGCGGGTTTCAGCACCACCGTGTTGCCGGCGGCCAGCGCCGGCGCGATCTTCCATGCGAGCATCAGCAGCGGGAAGTTCCACGGGATCACCTGCCCGCAAACGCCCACCGGCGAGAAGCCGCGGAACTCGTCTTCCACCATCTCGGCCCAGCCAGCGTGATGATAGAAGTGGCGGGCGACCAGCGGAATATCGATGTCGCGCGTTTCGCGCACCGGCTTGCCATTGTCCATGGTCTCAAGCACAGCCAGAAAACGCGAGCGCTTCTGCACATGGCGGGCAATGGCGTAGAGATATTTGGCGCGTTCATGGCCGGAAAGCTTGGACCACTTGCCAAAGGCAGCGCGAGCGGCCTTTACCGCCGCGTCCACGTCCTCTGCCGTTCCGCAGGCGATTTCGGCCAGCTGCGATCCGTCCGACGGATTGGACACGACAATCTGGCGCGCGCCCTTCGGTTTGACAAACCGTCCATCGATGAAATGACCGAAGGAGCGGCCATGGGCGTCGAGCCACGCAACAACATCGCCATTGGCTTCCGGAGAGGGGCCGTATTCCATGGTGCTCAGAATATCCTTGATGGAAGACATGTCTTTGATCCTCATGCGACCGCGTGACGGTTGGCGCTGGAATAGCGGCCGGTCACGTAGTGCTCCAATTGCCGTTCGATGTCGCCCAGAAGCGAGCTTGCGCCGATGCGGAACAGATCCGGCTCCAGCCAGCGATTGCCGGCCTCCTCTTTCATGAGCGTCAGCCAGGCCAACGCATCCTTGGCGGTCTTGAGACCGCCCGCCGGCTTGAACCCGACGATCTGGCCCGAATAGTCGCGATAGTCGCGCAGCGCCCGCACCATGGTCAGGCTCACCGGCAGCGTGGCGTTCACGCCTTCCTTGCCTGTCGACGTCTTGATGAAATCGGACCCTGCCTGCATGGCGACCATCGAAGCGCGATAGACATTGGTGAGTGTGCTGAGATCGCCGGTTGCCAGAATGGCTTTCAGATGCGCCGCGCCGCAGGCCTCGCGCATCGCGGCAATCTCGTCATAAAGCGCGCTCCAGTTCTGGGTCAGCACGTGCTCGCGCGTGATCACGATGTCGATCTCATGCGCGCCCTCCTCCACCGCATAGCGGATTTCCGCCAGCCGCAGCGGCAGGGGCATGAGGCCTGCCGGAAACCCGGTTGCGACCGATGCAACGGGAATGTTGCTCCCTTCCAGCGCCTTGACCGCATGGCCAACCATGGTCGGATAGACACAGACGGCACCGGTGGTGATGCCCGCATCGGCAAGCCCCAGCGCCTCCAGAATGTCTTCACGCACCGGACGCCTGGCCTTGGCGCAGAGCCGGCGCACGCGACCCAGCGTGTCGTCGCCGGCAAGCGTGGTCAAGTCGATACAGGTGATGGCCTTCACCAGCCAGGCCGCCTGATAGGCCTTCTTGACCGAGCGACGCGCCGTCAGCGAGCCCGCCCGGCGCTCAGCCGCCGTGCGGTTGACGGTCACATCCTCGAACCATTCGGGTTTCAGTTGCGTACCGGTGTTTCGGGCGAGTGCGTCGGTCATGGCTGCGTCCGTGGTTTCGGTTGTGCCGGCGAGGCGGGCACCCGGTCGATATGTTACGATAGAAACATTATGTTTGGATCGTTTCATAATTTCCACCCCTCTGTCAAGCCGCCCCGCCTTGCCACAGGCCAAGCCCAGGGGTTACTTTGCCGAGAGGACAACTCCGGGCGGCAAGGCTCATTTGGCGATGCCGGCGCAACCGGAGCACAGGGGACGCGGCCGGCAGCAAATGGGGCATCTTTCGCAGATCGAACTGCTTCTTCCCGAGCTGCGTGCCTATGCGCGCTCGATCTGCGGGCCTGCGGAAAGCCCGGAGGATCTGGTTCAGGACGCGGTCGAACGTGCCCTGCGTCACCAAACCCGCCCCGGACACATGGACGAACTGCGCCCCTGGATGTTTCGCGTCATCCGCAACCTGCATTATGACGAACTCAGAAAAAGACGTGTGCGCCGTGAATATATCGCAGTGCAAAAACGTCTTATGGATGAAAGCGACGGAACGGGCAGCGCAGGCCGCGATGTTCTGATCCGCCTCGCCTTCGAGAGACTGCCGCCCGAAACACGGGAGGTGCTGTTTCTCATCGACATAATGGGTTTCAAATATGCGGAGGCGGCGGACGTCATGAACGTGCCCATTGGCACCGTCATGAGCCGCGTCAGCAGGGCCCGGAAAGAACTTTTGCGCCGCGTCAACGGCGACGGCCAGGATGAAGAGCAGGCAAAGCAGACTCCATGAGCAAGGTAACGGAAGAGGATTTCATCAGGGTCAACGCATTTCACGACGGCGAAATGATCGAGGACCGCGCAGCTTTTGCACGCCGGCTCGAGGCAGAGCCGGAATTGAAGGCGGCACTCGCCGAAATCCGCGAAATGTCCGCCAGCCTGAAGGCCCTGAAGCCGCAGCCAGCCACACAACCATCTGCGCGAAACGACAACCGTAGTGCAGGGCGCCGATGGGGACCCTGGTGGGTCGGCTCAACCCTTGCGGCTTCCGTCGCGCTCGCCATTGTCCTCGCTTATCCGCTCACCCGCCCGGATACGCCTGCACCGGAAGATCCACTCGCCATTCACGAGACTTTCTCCGCTCAGGCATTTGTTTCGCAAGACGGTGTTTTCCAGACTGTTTCGGGCGAAGAGATCGCTCTGTTCCCCGATCTCTCGGCGGCCAATCTCACGCTTGTCGCGGTCAGGAAAGTGCCGCATGGCATGGCAGCCCATTTCGCCGGCCGGGAGGGTTGCCGCCTGACGGTCTTTTCGAGCGAAAAGCCGCTGAATGCAGGAGGCTCTGCCGCGGATCTGCAGAGCGCGGCATGGGAAGTTCCCGACCGCCTCTATCGGATCGTCGCCACCGGCATGGATGCAGGCAAGTTCGCGGCAATCACGGCCTATCTGGAACAGGCGACGCGCAGGATGGCGCAACCCGACACCGTGATCGCTCTAAGGGACGCGACCGCACAGGCCACATCCTGCGGCTAGAGCAAACCCTTGCACCGCTTCACCCGGGCCCGGTGAAGCGGTGCAGGCTTCGGTCCGATGCTCTAGTTCGGATTGGGAAAGTTGGGGCGGTCCTCATTATAGTGCGTCGCCAGATAGTCGAGTATCTCGGTGCGGTCCGGCTCCGGAATGTCGTCCATGCCCTGTTCGTCAACCATCCATTCAAGCATCTCGTCCCAACCCTCACGGGTGAGACCCTGCTGCGCGACAATCATTTCCGAATGGCAGGCAGTACAGGCGTAGAAGGTCGTATCGACCCCCGGCGCGACCTTCAGACGTCCGAAATCACCCTCGATCTCCTGAACGTCGCCCTTCGCAGGTTCCGCGCTCGCTGTCTGCTCGGCCGGGGCGGCCTCTTCCACTGCGGCACCGGACTGAACGGGCGTGTCGGAGAAGGTGCCTAGATAAGCGATCAGGTTGACGCGGTCTTCTTCCTTCTTGAGGCCGGCAAAGGCCATTTTGGTGCCCTTCACCTCGGCGCGGGGCTGAAGCAGATAGGCGTCCAGCCGTTCGACCGTCCACTCCCCGCCATATGCCTTCATGGCAGGCGAGTAGGAGTAGCCTTCAACCTGTGCGACCGACTTGCCGACCACTCCATAGAGATTGGGGCCAACCTTGTTCTTGCCGTCCTTATCGATCGTGTGGCATGCAAAGCACCGCTTGAAGAGCTTTTCGCCTTTTGCGGTGTCGGCATCGGCCAGCCCGGCCTGAACATCCGCCAGAGCGGGCGTGGCGGCAAAGAGAGCAAGTCCGACAACACCCAGCCGAACGCGAGCAAGCTTCATTCTTCTTTTCTCCATGGAATTGGGGTCCGTGAAGCGGCATTCCGCCGCTTCACGGTATCATGATGATTGAGCAAGTTGCGCTGTGCGATCAGCTCGCGCGCACACCAACCCGGTGCATCGTGTTGTTGAGATAACCCTTGGGATTCCAGGCGATCGCGAAAGGCTGCATGTCGCCCTCACTGTCCGTCGCCCGCGCCCAGACCTCATAGTAGCCGGCCTGCGGGAATGTCACCTTGCTGCGCCAGTTCTGCCAGGCACCGTCATTGACCGGATCGTCCAGTTCCACTTCCTGCCAGGTCGTGCCGAAATCAATGGAAATATCCAGCCTGCTGATGGAACGGTCGCCCGACCACGCATGGCCGCGCACCTCCGTTTCCATGCCGATATCCGCACCATTGGCCGGGAAGGTGACGAGAGATTTCACCGGCATGCGTTCGATGATGACGAAATCTTCTTCAGGCACTTCCTGGCCGGGCGCCACCGGGTAGGCCGGCACACGATAGGAGGTGCCCGTCATCTTGGGGCCGTCATGAACCTGATCACGCAGCTCGATGCGGGTCAGCCATTTCTGGGCGGTCGAGGCCGGCCAGCCCGGCACCACCAGGCGCAGCGGCGCGCCATTCATCGGGTGCAGCGCCTCGCCGTTCATCTCGAAGGCAATGAGAATGTTGTCGGTCATCGCCTTGTCGATGGGCAGACCGCGCGAAATCGGCAGCTTGTCGGGGTTACCCGAAAGGTGGCCGTCTGCGCCGTAGTGGGCGGTGTAGACGACATTCGACTGGACACCGGCCTTTTCAAGCACGTCCTTCAGCCGAACGCCCGTCCATTCCGAGCAGGCCACGGCGCCATGGGTCCACTGGTTGCCCTTCGCCGGCGGATCGAAGGCGCTGCGGCCATTGCCGCCGCATTCCAGCGTGAGTTGCAGCGTCACCACTTCAAACTGCTCGCGCAGATCGGCGATGGAGAGCTCGAGCTTGTTGTCGACGAAACCGTCAATCGTCAGTGTCCAGCTTTCCGGGTTCACATCCTGTGGCGGGATGCCATTGTTGCGAATGAAATGCCGGCTCGTGGGCGTGACCGCATCGTCAAGCAGTTCAGCCGGGGTCTCGGCGTTGACAGGGCGGTCGTTGAGAAGCGTCAGCCCGTCCTTTCCGGCCAGCACGTCGCTGTCCTGTGCGAATGCCGCCGGCACCAGCCCCGCAGGCATGTTGCGGTGAAACGGTATCGAAGCCCCGACCATGGCAGCCATGGTGGCGAGCCCGGTGTTTTTCAGGAAACCACGACGCCCCGAATTGACGATGCCTTCCGAAGGCTCTGCAGGATGACCATCATCCGCAGGTGCGGCCCCGTCCCGGGCCCTGGTTGTCTCGGCGATGCGCGTCATCTGGTTCCTCCCTCTGCGCTGGCGAAATTGGCTGGCGGACACATCTGTAGGTATGCGTCGACACAGAGACGTGCGAAGCGGGAAAATTATTCCATCATTCCGCGTCGTTTCTGGCGGAAATCTACGCGTCTTAACGAAAAATCATGGAATGCATGGCAAATTCCCGCCCTACGCGCCTGAACAAAAACAATGTCTCCGGTAGGTTGCAGGAAGCGGACATTCATGGTTGAGCACCAAAACGGTATCGCACACGCGGCACCCGGCCAAAACGCACCAGACTGCCACGTATGCTCCGTCAAGGGCTCGGAAGCCTATATCGAGCTGCCGATTGTCAGAACGACGGAGGAGCTTCGCACAACTGTCGGAAAATTCATGGCGATCATGGCCGGCACGCGCGAACTTCTCGGCGTGGTAACGGAAGTCTCCCTGAAGGCGCCCCATACCGTTTCCGGTCCCGAGCTCAAGGCAATCGCCCGTGTTGATCTCGTCGGCGAGATTTCCACGGACGAGACAGGCCGACAGCGCTTCCGGAGGGGCGTCGGAGCCTATCCGGCAATCCACGACAGGGCGCGCATCATCAACAGTGAGCAGCTACGCCTCATCTTCCGTGGCAACAAGTCCACCTTCGCTGAAGTCGGGCGGCTTCATAACGATACCAGTGTTCCCGCCTATGTGGATGTCGAAAATCTCGTCACCAAGCATTTCGCCGTCCTGGGTTCCACCGGTGTGGGCAAATCCAGCGGGCTCGCAGTCATCCTTCGGCAGGTGATCAGAACCTGGCAGGAGCTGCGTGTTCTCATCCTCGATCATCACAATGAGTATGGCAGCGTCTTCGGCGACCAGGCCAACCTCGTCGGGGCAAAAAACCTGCGCCTGCCTTTCTGGCTCTTCAACTTCGAAGAGTTCTCGGACGTCCTCTACGCGGGCAAACCGCCCGTTCCGGCTGAGCAGGATATCCTTTCGGAACTCATTCCTCTAGCGAAGACCCAGTATCTCAACCGCCGCCAGAGCGCAGAACGCCCGAGCGCCTTGCGAAAGGTCGAGCCACGGCAGTCGGGTTTTACCGCCGACACGCCGGCTCCCTATCTGATGCAGGACCTTCTGGCGCTGATCGACGAGCGCATGGGCAAGCTGGAAAACCGCTCCTCGCGCATGACCCATCACCGGCTGATCGGCCGTATCGAAACCCTCAAGAACGATCCGCGCTACGCCTTCATGTTCGCCAATGCGACAGTCGGAGGCGATACGATGGTGACGATACTGACCGAGCTGTTCCGCCTCGAGGCGAACGGCCGTCCGGTAACGGTGATCCAGCTCGCCAGTTTACCGATCGAGGTCGTGGATGCGGTGGTCTGTGTCATCTCGCGGCTTGCCTTCGATTTCGGCATGTGGAGCGACGGCGCCATGCCACTGCTTCTCGTTTGCGAGGAGGCACACCGATTTGCTGCAGCCGATCCGAGCGTCGGCTTCCTGCCGAGCAAGAGCGCGCTCTCCCGCATTGCCAAGGAAGGGCGCAAATACGGCGTCTATCTCGGCCTCGTGACCCAGCGACCGGCCGAGCTCGATGCGACCATCATCTCACAGTGCAACACGCTCTTTGCGATGCGCATGGCCAATGACCGCGACCAGGCCCTGCTCAAATCGGCCGTATCCGACGCAACGGCCAATCTGGTGGACTTCGTTCCGTCGCTCGGTACCGGCGAGGTGATCGGCTTCGGTGAGGGGATGCCGCTTCCCGTCCAGTTCGTCTTCAACCGCCTGTCTGAAGAGCTGCTTCCCAGAAGCGAAGCCGCAGCAGCGCTTCCCAAAGACCTCAATCCCGGCTCGCGTCGGGAATTTGTCAATGCTGTCGTGGAACGCTGGCGCGGGTCAATCATGAGCCACACTCAGACCGACCCGCCACAGGAGCCCTCTGCTGCCGATACAGGGTCGAGCGGGCAGGTTCGCACATCCGCGGGAGCCGCTGAGGACAAGATCGCCAGAGCCCTGCAGTCGGCGCGGCGCGAATATCTGGGCAGGTAGCGAAATGAACCCGGTTCGCCCGGCAGACGCCGATCTGGAGGCCATTCTCGAGCACGCTCCGTTCGGCCTGGCCATTGCCGATTCCGAAGGGCGGCGTGTCTACACCAATCAGCAGGCCAGCCTGTGCTCATCCGCACTCGAACCGCAGTCGATGCGTGAGCTGCGTTTTGCCTCGAAGACCGGTGATCGCACCTACAATTGCAGCCTCTGGCTGGATATCGAAGCGGAGCCCGCATTCGACGAAGACATCTTCAGGCTCGCCTTCTTTGATGAACTGACCGGCCTGCCGAACAAAACGCTTCTGGCGCGCACCATAGGCGCCGAACTCGAGGCCCAGCCCAACGCAGAAGCCGCCCTGCTTCTGATCGATCTCGACGGGCTCGGTCGCACCAACGACTATTACGGCGCAGCCTTTACCGACGGGCTCATTGCAGCATTCGCCGAGCGCCTGTCGGGCTGTGTTCGACGCTCCGACATTCTCGGCTACCTCTCAAACGGCATGTTCTGCGTTTTCGTGACCGATCTTTCGGGCCTCGACCTCCCGGACTACGCAGGCGCAATCCTCGACCGCTCCAAGGAGCCTTTCCAGGTCAAGGGTATCGAAACCTTCTCCTCCGCCTCCATTGGCATCAGCATGTTTGCGAAGGATGGTGCCAGTTTCGAGGAATTGCTGGTCTCGGCAGACCAGGCGCTTCGTGGCGCAAAGTCGGAATCGAAGGGAAGAGTCGGCTACAAGCCGGACACACCGGCCCGGCCCGGCAATGGCGACATGTCCGTCGAACAGCGCCTGCGCACCGCCCTGCGCGACCACAGGCTCCGTTGCGCCTATCAGCCGAAGGTCGACATCCATACCAATGGTGTGGTCGGGATCGAGACACTGCTGCGCTGGAGAGATGACGACGGCCAGCTCCGGGTTCTGGGCGACTTCGTCAATCTCGCCACCGACGCAGGCATCATTGATGCGGTTTCCGAACACGTCGTCGACGAGGTGATGACCTCGCTTCCACAGATTGACGCCGTTTTTTCGCTCGGCACCTCAATCAGCCTCAACATCACGGCGCACCAGTCGACCGATCCCGGTTTCATGCGCAATCTGCTCGACCGGCTGACCTCCTATCGCCGCCCGGAGCGCTTTGTTCTCGAAATCACCGAAGAGGCTTTCCTGAACGGCGATCTCCTGAGCAGGAACATCCTGCCCATGGTGCGCGAGGCCGGGGTGAAAGTCTCCATCGATGATTTCGGCGTTGGGTATTCCTCCCTCTCCGCGCTCGCTGCCGTGACCGCAGACGAGTTGAAGATCGACCGGTCTTTCGTGCAGAACGTCCATCAGAGGCCACGCAGCCAAAGCGTGCTGAAGGCCATCGAGTCGCTTGGCCGCGCCCTCGGCATGACACTGGTGATCGAGGGGGTCGAGACCCGGGAAGAGGTCGACTACCTGAAGCAGCACACGGCGATCAGGATCGCGCAGGGCTATTACTTCAGCAAACCGTTCGCGCTGGAAGAATTCACGCTGGATGACGAAGCGCTTCCGGCAGCGCGGCAGCCGGAGCAGGCGCGCACCCGGGCCCCTGCCCGCTCGTCGCCAAACCGTTCGCAGCGCTGAGGCGAGTTCGGGAAAGACCCAAACCGGCTACGCCGCCACTTCGATCTCTCTGCAATCCCGAAGACCCTCGCGACTGCGAGATTTTCTAGCGATCGTAAAAGGCGTCCACAAGCCCGAGCGAAACGGACGGCACATAGGTCACCAGCAGAAGCACAAGCATCAGGACGGCGATGAATGGCAGATTGGTTTTGGTCGTGCTCCATACATCGGTTTTGGCGATGGAACAGGACGTCACCAGAACACTCGCAACCGGCGGTGTCTGCTGACCGAGCGCGATGTTGAGCGTCAGGAGAATGCCAAACTGCACGGGGTCGATGCCCAGTTGATGCACCAGCGGCATGAAGATCGGGACCGTCAGAATGATCGCGGCCGCGCCATGCAGGATCATGCCCAGAAACAGCAGGAACACATTGATGATCATCAACACGACCAGCTTGTTGGTGGTGACGGCCGAAATGCCCTGCGCCAGCCGCTGCGGCAGCTCGGTTTCGGTCAGGTAAAGCCCAAGCACGGCGGAAGTGGCGACAAGAAGCATGACCACCGCCGTCTGCACCACACCTTCCACCAGCGCGTGATAGAGCCGGCCAAGATCGATCTCGCGGTATATGAAAACACCGATGAAGAGCGCGGTGACGACGGCTAGGCCCGCACCTTCCGTTGCCGTAACCACACCACCGAAAATGCCACCAAGAATGATCACCGGAAGCACCAGCGCCCAGGCAGCGTCCTTCGTAGTCTCCCACAGGCGCGGCAGGCTGAAACCCGCTTCGCGCGGCAGGTCGTAGCGAACGGCAAAATAATAGGAGAGCGCCATCAACAGAAAGCCGCCGATCACGCCCGGCACGATGCCCGCAACGAAAAGCTGCACGATGGACGTGTCCGACAGCGCGCCATAAAGGATCATCGGGATGGATGGCGGGATGATGATTGCCAGCGATGCGGAAGACGAGGTGATCGCAGCGGCAAAACGCGGGCTGTAGCCGCGCTTCTTCATGGCCGGAATCAGGACAGACCCGGTCGCAGCGACATCGGCCACGGCAGAGCCCGAAATTTCGGCAAAGAACATGGAGACGCCGACATTCACCATGGCAAGCCCGCCGCGAATGAAGCCGATAAGCGCGGAAACGAAGGCGATAAGACGTGTGGAGATGCCACCCGTGTTCATCAACGCACCGGCGAGAATGAACAGCGGGATGGCAATCAGCGGAAAGCTGGTCGCGCCGTCGAAGATGGACAGCGCGGCATTCAGGAAACCGAGATGTCCGTTGAGAAGCCACAGGCCTAAAAGCGCGCTCGCCAGGATCGAAACGGCAATCGGAAGGCCAATCGCGATCATCGCAAACATGGACAAGAGGATCAGGGCTTCGGTCATCGTGACGTCTCCGCGCGGACGCGCGACAGCTCTTCCTGTGCGCGGGCGATTTCATGTTCAATCTCGACCGCTTCGTGGTCGATGCCGGCCTGCGCCGCGCCCAGTCGTTGTGGCAGGGTCAGAAGCCTCCCGGCAAGCATCAGGCCCGCACTGATCGGCAGGATCGACTGAACGAAGCTGCGCGGCACGAAACGCAGCGTGGTCATGCTCTCATTGCCGAAAATGTCCAGAATGGCCCAGCCCGCCCAGAGCATCGCGGCGAAGACTGCGGCGAAGATCGCCTCGCCAAGCCAGAAAAGCACCATCCTCATGGCAGGTGGCGAGCCAAGCAGCAGACCGTTGAAGCCCAGATGCGCATTGCGGAGCGTCGCCAGCGCAGCGCCGGAAAAGGTGATCCAGGCAAGCAGCACCGCTGCCACCTCGTCATACCAGATTAGCGAATTGCCCGAATATCGAAAGGCGACGCCAAGCACCACGACACATGAAAGCGCCAGAAGCAGTGTCAACGTCACCACCTGTAAAAAAAGATCGAGCCAATGGGCAAGCCGTGCCATGTCAGGAAATCCCAAGCCGGGCGGAAAACGATTTGGTGGATAGCGGGGTGGCACTTCAAGGAAAGCACCACCCCGTGGCGTCAGGATCGGCGTCAGGAACCGTCGGCCAGCGACAGTACCTGATCGATCATCGCCTGTCCGTTTTCGACTTCGGTGGCGAATTTCTCATAAAGCGGTTTGGAGGCTTCCACGAACGCCGCGCGATCCGCCTTGTTGACCTTCATGCCACTTTCCTCAAGCTGCTTCAGAAGGTCGTCATCCTTGGAGGCGCCTGTTTCCCGCGCCCAACCGGCCACTTCCTGAGCCGTTTCGGCCAGAACCGTCTGGATCTCCGGGTCCAGTTTTTCAAAAGCCGCCAGCCCCACCGTCGGATAGGCGGGCGAATAGACATGCCCGGAAAGCGACAGATATTCCTGCACTTCGTTCAGCTTGCCGGCGGCAATGTTGGTCAGCGGATTTTCCTGCCCGTCGATCACGCCCGTCTGCAGCGCGACGAACACTTCCGAAAAGCCCATCGGGGTGGGGTTCGCGCCGTATTCCTTGAACATGGCCACCCGCCAGGATGAATTTGGCGTACGGATTTTCAGCCCGCTCAGATCTTCCGGCGTGTTGATCGGGCGCTCATTGTTGGTGATCTGCCGGAAACCGTTTTCCCAGATCGCGAGCGGCCGATAACCCTGCGCCTCGGCAGCCGGCACCAGCACATCCTTGAACAGGGTTTCGTCGATCTTCTTCAGATGTTCGCGGTCGGCCACCAGGAACGGCAGATCGAAAATGGCGTATTCAGCGGCAATGTCGGGCATGGTGGAAGACGGAAGCGTCAGGTGCATGGTTCCGAGCTTGATCTTCTGCAGCATGTCCTTGTCTTTGCCGAGCTGCGAGCTGTCGAAGACCTTGACCACCGCCTTGCCGTCGAGCTTCTCGTTGACGCGGCGGGCAAACTCGCTTGCCGTCTGCTCCTGCAGTGACCCTGTTGCCGCGCTGATCCCGAAAATGATCTCTTCCTGCGCCTGGGCGGCGCCGGCTCCCATGGTGGGCATCAGTGCCGCCACGCAGAATGCTATGTGCTTCAGTTTCATGTTTTCCTCCCTCTGTTTCGTTTCGCGCAGCCCTCCCCGGCTGCGCGCTCACTGTTGCCGGTCCGCCTAACCCTGAGCCTCCTGGTATCTGCGTGTGCCGGCGTCCTCCTCGACAGCACGCGAAGCAATCCGGTCACCAAGCCTCCGGCCAAGCGCCAGCGCGTTGAACGACGCGCCAGTGTCGGCAATACCCTTGCCGGCAATGTCATAGGCCGTTCCATGGGCCGGCGTGACGATTGGAAACGGGTAGCCGGCAATCAACGTGACGCCGCGGTCGAAGCCGAGCAGCTTCATCGCGATCTGCCCCTGATCGTGGTACATGGTCATCACCGCGTCGAACTCCCCCCTGATCGCCCGCACGAAGACCGTGTCAGACGGGATCGGCCCCGTGACGGCCATCTGTTCCTCCTGCGCGCGCTGCACTGCCGGAAGCAGGATGTCCTCATCCTCCCAGCCGAAATTGCGCCCGTCTCCCGCATGCGGGTTGAGCGCGGCCACGCCAATGCGCGGGCGCTTGATGCCTGCCCCCTCCATCACCTCGGTGGTCAGTTTCAGACTCTCGTAGATTCGCTCTACCGAAAGTTTGCCGGCCACGTCGCGCAGGGGAATATGCGACGTGACGCGCGCGTTCCACACTTCATCGAGAACGTTGAACTCACGCCCGCTGCGTTCTGCCTCGATGGTGGCATCGATAAAGCCGATCTCGTCCACATAGTCGGCTTTCGCGAGCCGCATTGCATGCTTGTTGAACGGCGTGAAGAAAACCGCTTTCGCAAGGCCGGCCTTGCCAACACGCAAGGCTGTCGCGAAATTCTCCAGCGCGGCGCGGCCACCCTCCGTGCTCGCCTCGCCAAGCGGCACATCGTCCGGATCGCAATTGGCCATGTCCACGAGGACCGTACCGTCCGGGAGATCGCCTTCCAGCGCATCGCGCGAGACAACCGGCACATCCAGCGTCACGCCCGCCTGGCGCGCGCCCAGCGCAAGAACACGCTCATCTCCGATAACGATCAGGTCGCCGCGATTGGCGTCCTGATCGGCAAGAATGCGGGCCGAAAGCTCCGGGCTGATGCCTGCCGGATCTCCAATCGCAAAGGCGATGCGTGACTGCTGCATTGTGTATTCCTTATTTTGTATACAAAATATACTATTGAAAATTCACACGTCAACGCATCTTTTTTGTATGATCGACAAATCCGGATGATTCAGGAGACCTCGTTTGGAACTCAGCAGCCCTTTCCCCCTGGAAACCGTCGCGATCGAAAAGCAGACGCTGCACGACCAGGTCGCGAACCGGATTCGCGATCTCATCATCGAAGGTCATCTGGCGCCCGGTACGCGCATTGATGAAACAACGCTTGTCGAGCAGCTTGGCGTTTCCCGCACTCCCTTCCGGGAAGCATTGCGCACCCTGGCGGCTGAAGGGCTGGTCATCATTCGCCCGTCAAAGGGCAGCGTGGTGCGCAAGCTCACCGCCCAGGACGTGTTCTCCATGCTGGAGCTGCTCTCGCATCTCGAGAAACTGGCGGGGCAACTCGTCTGCGAACGCGCCAGCGACGCAGACATCGAGGGGCTGCTCGAGCTCCACGAAGACATGCTGAAGCGCTACCGCGAAGGCGACCGCCTGCCCTATTACAAGCTCAATCAGGAGTTTCACTCCCGCGTTTCCGAACTGGCAGGCAATGAATCGCTGCGCGAGGTTCAGGCCAACATTCAGGCACGCCTCAAACGCATCCGGTTTCTGGGAAACAGCAAGCCGGATTACTGGGCCTCGGCCGTTGCCGAGCACGAGCAGATGGCCGCCGCCCTCAGAAAGCGCGACGGCGACGCCCTCGGCCGCGTGATGGCGCAGCACCTGATGAACACCTGGGATCGCGTGAAGGACAATCTGTGACGAAGCGGCGTCAGCTTTGGGTGTAAGCCTCGCGCCAACCGAGCCCTGCATCAGTCCCGGCGCGCGGCCTGTACTCGGCACCGATGTAACCGTCATACCCTTCATCACGCATGGCCGGCAAAAGGCGCTCGTAGCAGACTTCGCCCTCGTCGGGTTCAGCGCGTGACGGCACGGCCGCGATCTGCACGTGTCCGATCAACGGGCGATGCGCGATAAACCGGTTGAGCACATCGCCCTGCATGATCTGCGTGTGATAGCAGTCGAACATGATCTTGAGATTGGTCGCGCCCACGCGGGCAATGACATCCGCCGCCTGCTCGACACGGGAAAGGAAATAGCCGGGAACGTCGCGGTGATTGATTGGCTCGATCAGAATGCCAATGCCCCGCGCTGCCGCCGCCGAACAGGCATATGCGAGGTTTTCGGCGAATGCGGTTTCCGCCAACGTGCTTTCCGCCACCCTGCCCGCCATCACATGCACCGCACCCGCGCCCACGGCTGCTGCGTAAGACACCGCCTCGTCGATCGCTGCCCGCGCTTCGTCTTCACGCCCCGGCAGCGCCGCAAGGCCGAAGTCTCCCTCACGCTCTCCCTTGCGGGTGTTTAATCCCAGCAGCGGCAGGCCCGTTTCCTCAAGTGCCTTGCGCAGCTCTTCAGCCGGAACAGCATAAGGCCAGTGGCACTCGACGGCATCGAAACCGGCCGCATGCGCCCGCCGGACCGCATCCGGAAGGGCGAGCTCTGTCCACAAAAACCCGAGATTGGCGGAAAAACGCAGCATCACGACCACTCCACATCGAATTTCGTCACCACCTGATCGATCTGCTCCGGTGTGAGAAGACGCGGCGAAAGCCCGCGCGTGAGAAGCGCGAGACGCGCCGTCTCTTCCAGTTCCTCGATCGCCTGACCGGCTGCCCGCAGGTCCTTGCCCGCCACCACCGGGCCGTGATTGGCCAGCATCACCGCCGAGCGCTTGCCTGCCAGTCCGCGGATCGCCTCTCCAATGGCCACGTCCCCGGGGATGAAATAGGGAAGCAGCTTCACCTTACCGAGTTGCATGATGGAATAGGCCGTGAGCGGTGGAAACAGATTGTCCGGGTCGACATCGGGAAGAAGCGACCAGGCGACCGAATGCGTCGAATGCAGATGCACGATCGCACCGGCCTTGGAACGCGTCTCATAAAACGCCTCGTGCAGGGGCATTTCCTTTGTCGGCTTATCGCCATCCACATGCCGGCCCGCCGCATCGAAACGGCTCAACCGGGCCGGATCGAGCGTGCCGAGCGTCGAGCCCGTCGGCGTCACCAGCAATCCACCGTCGCTCGTGCGGGCGGAAACATTGCCGGTGGCCCCATGCGTCAGCCCGCGTGAATGAAGCGAGGCGGCAAGGCTGCACATCTCCTCACGAAGCCTGCTTTCCTCGCTCATGCCGCCTCTCCCTTCAACACATCAAGCGCCTTCATGAAAAACGCATCGTCACCAAAATTTCCGGATTTGAGCGCCACCCAGACGGGGCGGCCCGCAACCTTCAGCCCGGGCACACCCGGCGCGATCTGCGGGCCAACCTCAAGCGCGGAGCAGTCGAGCGCTTCGACAACCGCACCCGACGTCTCGCCGCCCGCCACCACAAGCCGCTCATATCCACCGGCGACAAGCTGCACGGCGGTCGCAGCAAAAAACCCCTCAAGAGCTGAAGCGACCTCTTCCCGCCCGAACGCAGCCTGCGCCGCGCGCACCACTTCGGGATCGGCCGAGGAATAGACGAGCGGCGCGGCACCTGCGTCCTGCGCCCCGATCCACTCCACCGCTGCCTGCGGCGTCATCGTGCCCGAAAGAACGGCCTCAGGCTCAACCCTGAGCGTGGGATGAAGCTTTGAATATTCGGCGATCTGCCGCCGCGTCTGGCCCGAGCACGACCCTGAAAGGATGGCCGCACGGCCTGACGATCCCTGCCAGCCCTCTCTGTTCTTTCCAAGCAGTCCCGCTTCACGGAAATTTGCCGCCAGTCCCAGCCCCAGCCCGGATCCGCCCGTGACGAGCTTCATGCCGCGCACGGCGGTGCCAATGCGATAGAGATCCTCGTCGGAGACCGTGTCGACGACAATACGCGTCTTCCCCTCCGCCGCCGCCCGGTCGAGCGCATCGGAAATGGCCGCCGCTCCCTCGCGCACCACCTGAGCGGAAACATGGCCCACCGCTCCGTCCGTCTGCGGCGCAAGCCAGCGGCGGATGTCTGCATCGCGCATCGGTGTGAGCGGATGATGTTCCATTCCGCTCTCGTTGAGAAGACGGTCATTCACGAAGAGATGCCCCTGGTAGACCGTACGCCCCGTCGCCGGAAAAGCCGGACAAACCACCGTCTGCTCCGCACCGAGACGCTCCATCAGCGCATCGATGACCGGGCCGATATTGCCCTCCGGCGTCGAATCGAAGGTCGAGCAGTATTTGAAGTAGATCTGCCCCGCGCCCTGCTCCAGAAGCCAGTCAAGCGCCTCGAGCGACTGGCGGACCGCATCCGCCACCGGAATCGTGCGCGACTTGAGCGCCACCACCCCCGCTTCCACGGAGGGATCGGCAGGGCCGTTCGGCACACCACAATACTGGATGGTCTTCATACCGCTTCTGGCCAGCATGTTGGCGAGATCGGAAGAGCCTGTAAAATCGTCCCCAATACAGCCGAGCAACATTCGCACCTCCTCCTTCGCGCATGCATCACGGCTTAATGCGACAACGTATCCATAAAAGTCAATGCAGATGAATGGGAGAGGTTCTGCGCGAATTCTGGACAAAGAAGGTCCGGGAAAATCTCACGAAACCGTGCTTTTTCTATTTGTTTTTCCTGATAAAATCAGCGCGAAGGAATCCGGCTTCGACAACTCTCGAAATTCGGCGCAGTCTTGATTTTTGTGTATACATTGATTGGCAAGAGGCTAGAATAGGCGCGCAATCGAATATCCGGAGACGACATGAGCAACAATCCCAAAGCCTCTTCCCTGCGCTCACGCGCGTGGTTCGACAATGCGGGCAATCCGGATATGACAGCGCTTTATCTGGAGCGCTACCTGAATTTCGGATTGTCGCAGGAAGAACTGCAATCCGGCAAGCCCATCATCGGAATTGCCCAAACCGGCTCCGATCTTTCGCCCTGCAACCGGCACCACCTGGAACTGGCGAAGCGCGTGCGCGAAGGCATTCGCGAGGCCGGCGGCATCGCCATCGAGTTTCCCGTTCACCCGATCCAGGAAACCGGCAAGCGCCCGACAGCGTCTCTCGACCGCAATCTCGCCTATCTCAGCCTCGTGGAAGTGCTTTACGGCTATCCGCTCGATGGCGTCGTGCTCACCGTCGGCTGCGACAAGACCACGCCGGCGCTGCTCATGGCGGCAGCCACGGTCAACATCCCGGCCATCGCGCTTTCGGTGGGCCCGATGCTCAATGGCTGGTTCCGGGGTGAGCGCACGGGTTCGGGCACCATCGTCTGGAAGGCACGCGAGATGATGGCTGCCGGCGAGATCGACTATGAGGGTTTCGTGCGGCTCGTCGCCTCCTCCGCGCCGTCCACCGGCTATTGCAACACGATGGGAACGGCCACCACGATGAACTCGCTGGCCGAAGCGCTCGGCATGCAGTTGCCCGGTTCCGCAGCCATCCCCGCGCCCTATCGCGACCGGCAGGAAATGGCGTATCGCACCGGCCTTCGCATCGTCGACATGGTTCATGAAGACATCAAGCCGAGCGACGTGATGACCCGCGAAGCCTTCATCAATGCGATCCGCGTCAACTCCGCCATAGGCGGCTCCACCAACGCCCCCATCCACCTGACGGCTGTCGCCCGCCACCTGGGCGTTGAACTGTCCATCGACGACTGGCAGACCTATGGCGAGAGCGTGCCTCTCCTGGTGAACCTCCAGCCTGCAGGCGAATATCTGGGCGAGGACTATTACCATGCCGGCGGTGTGCCGGCGGTTGTCAATCAGCTCATGTCGGTCGGGCTCATCAACGAGGATGTCCTGACGGTCAACGGCAAAAGCATTGGCGAGAACTGCCGCGATGCCGCCATCGCTGACGAGAAGGTGATCCGTCCCTTCGCCAACCCTCTCAAGGAGAATGCAGGCTTCCGGGTTCTGAAAGGCAATCTGTTCGATTCCGCCATCATGAAACTCTCGGTCGTCTCCGACGAGTTCCGAGATCGCTATCTTTCCAACCCCGACGATCCCATGGCCTTCGAGGGTCGCGCCATCGTGTTCGACGGGCCGGAGGATTATCACGCGCGGATCGACGATCCGACACTCGCCATCGATGAGAAGAGCATCCTTTTCATGCGCGGTGCGGGACCCATCGGCTATCCGGGCGCGGCGGAAGTGGTGAACATGCGCGCGCCCGATTACCTCATCAAACGCGGCATCACCTCTCTGCCCTGCATCGGCGATGGTCGCCAGTCCGGCACATCGGGCTCGCCGTCCATCCTCAACGCCTCGCCGGAAGCGGCCGCCAATGGCGGACTTGCGATTCTCAAAACCGGTGACCGCGTGCGCATCGATCTGAACAAGTGCACGGCAAACATTCTCACCTCCGATGAAGAACTGGACCGGCGCCGCGAAGGGCTGGAGAAGGCCGGGGGATATGCCTATCCCGCGCACCAGACGCCCTGGCAGGAAATCCAGCGCGGCATGGTCGCCCAGCTCGAAGCCGGCATGGTGCTGGAACCCGCCGTCAATTACCAGCGGCTCGCACAGGGCGGAAAGGACGGCAACATGCCGCCAGTCCCGCGCGACAACCACTGAAGCAAACCGTCGAAAACACGCCACAGGGAGGAGGAACCCGCATGCGCATCCTGATTATCGGAGCCGCCGGCATGGTCGGTCGCCGGCTGGCCGAAAAGCTGCTCTCCGATGGCAAGCTCGGCAGCGAACGCATAGAAACCATTCACGCGTTCGATGTGGTCGAAGCTCCGCTCGCCCCGGCCAATGGCATTCAGATCGAGGCGCAGGCCGGCGATATCGCGGATGCAAAAACCGTCGAGGGGCTGATCGCGCAAAAGCCCGATGTCATCTTTCATCTGGCGGCCATCGTTTCCGGCGAGGCCGAGGTCGCGTTCGAGAAGGGCTACGGCATCAACATGGATGGCACGCGCCATCTGCTTGAAGCCATCCGCCTTCGGGGCGAAAATGGAGGAGGCTCCTACCGGCCCCGCCTCGTCTTCACCTCTTCCATCGCGGTCTTCGGCGCACCCTTCCCCGACAAGATCGACGACGAGTTCTTCCGGGCCCCGCTCACCAGTTATGGAACCCAGAAGGCAATTGGCGAGCTTCTATTGGCCGACTATACACGAAAGGGTTTCATAGACGGGATCGGTATTCGCCTGCCCACGATTGTCGTTCGGCCCGGCAAGCCCAACAAGGCTGCGTCCGGCTTCTTCTCCGGCATCATCCGCGAGCCGCTCGCCGGGCAGGATGCCATCCTGCCGGTCTCGGACGATGTGCGCCACTGGGTGGCGAGCCCTGATGCTGCGGTGGGTTTCCTGCTGCATGCCGGCACCATGGACCTTGCGCAGCTCGGAGACCGGCGTTCCCTCACGATGCCCGGTCTCTCCGTCACCATTGCGGAGATGATGGAGGCCCTCGCACGCGTTGCCGGCCATGACGTCGTGGCCCATATAAAGCGCAGGCACGATCCGCAGATCGCCGCGATCGTGGATGGCTGGCCGCGTGATTTCATCGCCCGGCGCGCGCAGGAAGCCGGTTTCACGGCCGACCGGGATTTCGATTCCATCATACGCGCGCACATCGCTGACGAAGAGGCACGCAAATAAAGGGGTTGAAACGGCCGAAGACGATTGGCCGACGACATCCTTGCCTGTGAAGAACCGGTATGATGACGCCCATGCGCTTGGACATGACAGTGGATATCTGCCAACCATCGCCGGTAGGGCTGAACCGCACCGGGCAAAAATGGAGGGGGTGCTGAGCACGAGCGAGCGCAGAAAGGTCGGAACCGCAGGACGGAAACCGGCAAGCAGGAGCGCCGATGCGCAGGCGGCGTCACGCCCGCGCCCGAGCCTGCAGGGCATCGCCAAGATGCCGGCACGCGACCGGGCGTATCACGAGCTCAAGTTCCGCATTCTGGAAGGGCGGCTGCCGCCCGGCACCACACTTCTGGAAACCGAGGTTGCGAGCCTTCTTTCGCTCAGCCGGACACCCGTGCGCGAAGCGCTGATACGGCTTGAGGAAGAAGGGCTTGTGGATGTGCGACCGCGCCACGGCATCACCGTCAAGTCGCTGTCGGTCGAAGAGATCGAACAGATCTACCAGGTCTTTTCGACCCTCGAGGTCAAGGCGGCGCAGCTTACGGCGCGACGCGGCATCACGGCGGCCGACCATGAGCGCCTCGACGGCATCCTCACGCAGATGGAACGCGCCTCAAAGCGAGGCGACATTGAAGCCTGGTCCGAGCTGGATGACGAGTTTCATTCCGAACTGGTCGGCCTTTGCGGTAACCCGCGCCTGCAGGCCATGCTGCGGCAGCTCTGGGACCTGCAATACCACGCCCGTCGCGCGATTATAAAACTGCGTCCCCTGCCGATTGTTTCAGACCGGGAACACCGCGCAATCCTTGCCGCCATCGCGGCGGGAAACGAAGAGGAGGCAACCCGCCTCCATCAGCAGCACCGCGATCGCGCCGACGAGCAGCTCGTCTCCCTCCTGCGCCGGCAGGCGACATTCCCGCTGAGCCAATAGGGCATTTTTGCAGTCAGGTGGAGCCACGCGACAGCCGCATCAGCACCGGATAACAATGTATACATTGTCCTTTTGCCGCGTCTGTGCGATGACAGCGAACGGAACAGAATGAGGAGGGGCCGTTCATGAACCAGATCGATCTTGCCGGACGGAGGGCGATCATCACAGGCGGGGCGCAGGGCATCGGGCTCGCAACCGCGGAGCGTTTCATTGCAAGCGGCGCAGAGGTCGTTCTTTGGGACATCAATGCCGCGAACCTCGACAGGGCAACAGACGCGCTGGGAGGCAGTGCATCTGGCCGTGTGGTGGAACTCACCGACGAAAGTGCCGTAAACGACGCCGCACGGGAAGCCGGCGCGATCGACATTCTCGTCAACAATGCAGGCATCACCGGCGGCAATGGCAAGACCTGGGAACTGGCGCCCGATATCTGGCGCCGCACGGTCGAGGTCAATCTCGTCGCCCCCTATCTCACCTGCCGCGCACTCGTGCCAGGCATGATCGAACGCGGCTACGGGCGCATCGTCAACATTGCTTCCATAGCCGGCAAAGAAGGCAATCCCAACGCCTCGCACTACTCCGCCTCCAAGGCCGGCCTGATCGGGCTGACCAAATCGCTCGGCAAGGAGCTCGCCAAAACCGGCGTCATCGTCAACTGCCTTACCCCGGCGGCGGCCCGCACCCCGATCTTCGACCAGATGAGCCAGGAACACATCGACTACATGCTGTCGAAAATTCCGCTCGAGCGCTTTCTCGAACCGGCCGAGGCGGCTGCCATGATCGCGTGGCTCGCCTCGCAGGAATGCTCCTTCACGACAGGCGGTGTGTTCGACATTTCGGGCGGCCGCGCCGTCTACTGATCAAGGCAAGCACAGAGGAATACCGATATGAAACTGTTGCGTTACGGTCCGGCAGGTCGGGAAAAACCGGGCATGCTCGCTGCCGATGGCACCCTGCGCGATCTTTCCGGCGTCGTTGACGATATTGCCGGCGACGTCATTTCGCCGGCGGGCCTCGACAGGCTGCGCGCCATCGATCCGCAGACCCTTCCGGCCGTCGATGGAAATCCCCGCCTGGGCCCCTGTGTCGCGGGCCTTCAGAAGATCATCTGCATTGGCCTCAACTATTCCGACCATGCCGCCGAAACCGGCGCCGAACCGCCGGAAGAACCCATCGTTTTCGCCAAGGCGTTGAATGCCCTTTGCGGCCCGAACGACGATGTCGAACTCCCGCGCGGTTCAAAGGCGCTCGACTGGGAGGTTGAACTCGCCGTCATCATCGGCTCGAAGACCAAATATGTCAGCGAAGCCGAAGCGATGGATCATGTCGCGGGCTTCGCCATCATGAACGATGTTTCCGAGCGCGACTTCCAGACAAAGCGCTCTGGACAGTGGACCAAGGGCAAAAGCCACGACACGTTCGGCCCGCTCGGCCCCTGGCTCGTCACCCGCGATGAAGTGGCCGACCCGCACAATCTGGACATGTGGCTCGACGTCAATGGCGAGCGTCGCCAGACCGGAAACTCAAACACGCTGATCTTCAACGTGCCGCATGTCGTTTCCTACCTCTCGCAGTTCATGACGCTGATGCCCGGTGACGTGATCTCCACCGGCACACCGCCCGGCGTCGGCATGGGTATGAAACCGCCTCAATATCTCAAGGCTGGCGATGTCATGACGCTCTCCATCACCGGACTTGGCGAACAGCGCCAGACCGTCGTTCAGGCCTGAACCGAAAAACTGGAGCCCGCCATGAGCATCAAAAACGTCACCGTCATCGGCACCGGCATCATGGGTGCTCCCATGGCACGAAACATTGCCAGGGCGGGTTTCAGTCTCACCGTGTGGAACCGCACGCGCGCCAAGGCGGAGGCCCTTTCAGACGTTGCAACCGTCGTTGATGATCCCCGCTCAGCCGTCGCCAGCGCCGATGCCGTCGTGACAATGGTCGACAATTCACCCATCGTCACCCAGATCTATTTCGGTGAGAACGGCATCGTGGAAGCCGCACCGAAGGGCGCGCTTTTCATCGACATGTCGTCAATCCAGCCTGCGGTCGCGCGCGACCACGCCGATGCACTTTCAAAGACGGGGCACCGGCATCTCGACGCGCCGGTGTCGGGCGGCGAGAAAGGCGCGATCGAGGCAACGCTCGCCATCATGGCCGGCGGCGAAGCTTCCGATTTTGCAGAGGCCGAGACGCTTCTGTCCGCCATGGGTCGCGCGACCCATGTGGGCGTTCATGGTGCGGGTCAGGTCGCCAAGCTCGCCAATCAGGTGATCGTCGCCGTGACCATCGGTGCGGTTTCGGAGGCGATGCTTCTGGCGCAGGAAGGTGGCTGCGATCCGGCCGCACTGCGCGATGCACTGATGGGCGGTTTTGCCACCTCCCGCATTCTGGAGCTGCACGGCGAACGGATGGTCGAACGCAATTTCGTGCCCGGCGGCCCGCTTGAACTGCAGCTCAAGGATCTGGAGAATGCGCTTGAAGTGGCCCGCAGTGCCGGGCTCTCGCTTCCCTTGACGGAAAAAACCCGCGACGCATTCCACACGCTGGCCCATGAGATGAAGATGGGCCGCCACGATCACGCTGCCTATCTTCTCTGGCTCGAAGCCATCAATTCCGGCAAGCGGCTGGGCACGGGTGAAACCAGCGCCCCGCCGCTCAAGGCATGACGATCAGGCGCTGTGCGCTGCGGAAGCTGGCTTCTCGGACACCGGGAAGATCACGTCATATGCCCAGTTAAACACGAAGGCGTATACCAGGTAGAACACCGCGAAAGACGCGTTGACGAACAATGCGTCCAGCACCGGAACACCGAGGAACAATGCCGTGGTGGGCATGAGGGCCATCAGAAGCCCGCCTTCAAACAGAAGCGCGTGGACGACACGAACGGGCACGGATTTGCGTACACTGCCGGTGAGCCTTCGCAGCGCGTGATCGAAGCCGAGATTGTAAACATAGTTCCACAGTGTGGCGATCGTGGCGCTCACAATGACAACGACACCCATGTCGAACATGGGCTTGCCGAACAACCATGAAGCGGCCGGTGTAACGATTAGAAGGGCAATCAGCTCGAAGCTGATGGCATGGCGAATACGATCTGCAGCGGTGCGCATACTGCTCCCCATCTGGTCCTCGGGCCGTCCCGACATGATTCCCTGAATGGGGGAGGTCGTCCTCGCTTTCGAGCGGAATATAGGTGCACTCGGGGATCATGCAAGAGTGATTTTTGACACTCTCAGACGTCTACTCTTCGGGATTCTTGCCCGGCAGCGTGATACCGGGAAACATCTTGATGACGGCGCTGTCATCCCATCGTCCGTAGCCGGCCATGCTTGCCGAGGCGAACATCGTATAGGCGGTGGAGGTAAGCGGCAGCGGAAACCCGAGCGCTCTCCCAGCGTCCGTGACGAGCCCCAGATCCTTTACAAAAATATCGACCGTGGATCGTGGCGTGTAGTCCCCGTCCACCACATGGCGCATACGGTTCTCGAACATCCAGGAATTGCCGGCAGCATTGGTGACCACCTCATACATGGTCTCGAGCGGGATGCCTGCCCGTGAGGCGAGAGCCATGGCTTCAGCGCCGGCAGCGATATGAACGCCTGCAAGAAGCTGGTGGATGACCTTGACGGCCGCGCCATCGCCTATCCGGTCGGAAATGCGGAAAACCCGCTCGGCGATGGCTTCAAGCACCGGTGCGAGCCTGTCGAATGCAGCCTCCGACCCTGCCGCCATCACGGTCATCGCGCCCTCACGCGCCTTGGCCGGCCCACCCGAAACCGGTGCATCGAGCATCATGTGCCCCGCCTGCTCCAGGTCCGTGCCAAAACGGCGCGCATCGTCCGCCGAGACCGTCGAAGAGATCATGACAGGCGTTCCCGCCGGCAACTTTCCGGCTATGCCCGCCTCTCCGAAGAGAACGCTTTCCACCTGCTCGGCATTGACGGTGAGGATCAGCACGGCCTCGACACGACAGGCAAAATCGAGCCCCCGCGGCCCGGTCTCCCTGGCCCCCGCATAGCGAAGTTCCGCACGGGCCTCACAGCGCGGGTCCACTCCGAAAACCTCGTGCCCGGCACGCACAAGTGAAAGAGCCGCCCCCATTCCCATCGACCCGAGGCCGACCACCATCACCCGCATCGCTCACTCCCAAAAGACCGGAATTATCATTCCTTCACTGCACCCGTCATGGACGAGACGTAGTAATCGACGAAGAAGGAATAGAGGATAACCACGGGCAGGGAGCCAAGCAAAGCGCCCGACATCAGCGCCCCCCATTCATAAATGTCGCCGCGCACCAGCTCCGTCAGCACACCGACAGGCACTGTCTTGTTTTCCGACGAGGAGATGAAGGTCAGCGCATAGATGAACTCGTTCCAGGACAGCGTGAACGCGAAGATACCGGCCGAGATGAGACCGGGCACCGCCAGCGGCAGGATAACCTTGGTGAGGATCTGCCAGCGCGTCGCGCCGTCCACCAGCGCGCTTTCCTCCAGCTCGAAGGGAATGCTGCGGAAATACCCCATCAGAAGCCAGGTGCAGAACGGGATCAGAAAGGTCGGATAGGTGAGGATCAGCGCAAGACGTGAATCGAAAATGCCCACTTTGAAAACGATGAAAGCCAGCGGAATGAACAGGATGGATGGCGGCACGAGATAAGCGAGAAAGATCATCAACCCCGTCACCCGCGCGCCCGTGAACCGCACGCGCTCGATTGCATAGGCAGCAAAAACCGACGCTGCGAGCGAGATGAAGGTCGAGGCAAAGGACACCAGCATCGTGTTCCACAGCCAGCCCGGATAAGACGTCTCGAACAGCAGGAACTTCACATGTTCGAGCGTCGGCTCGATCACCCAGAAGGGGCTGTAGTTTTTGTAATCCGTGAGCTGGTAATCCGGTTTGATGGCGGTGATCGCCATCCAGTAGAACGGAAACAGCAGCACGAAAACGAACACCGCGAGCGGCAGATAGACCGTCACGATGCGCCGCGGCAGCGTGTTGAACTGCTCCATGCCTTCCGAATCGTCGTGAAGGCCGGCCTGTTTTGTGTTCTGGATGATCTCGCTCATGGCCGTCCTCCTCAGTCGCCGCCGCCCTGCTGCCATTTGCGGCGCTGCAATCCGAAGAAGGAGAACAGGATCGCCGCCAGCAGGAACGGGATCATCGCCACGGCAATCGCCGCACCCTCACCCAGTTGCCCGCCGGGAATGGCGCGCTGGAACGAAAGCGTTGCCATCAGATGGGTGGCGTTAACCGGCCCGCCGCGCGTCAGCACATAGATGAGCTGAAAGTCAGTGAAGGTGAATAGCACTGAAAACGTCATCACCACGGCAATGATCGGCGTCAGAAGCGGCAGCGTAATCTTGGTAAAGCGCTGCCACGAGGTCGCGCCATCCAGTGCCGCCGCCTCATTGAGCGATTGCGGAATGGTCTGCAGCCCGGCCAGCAGCGAAATCGCCACAAAGGGGATGCCCCGCCAGACGTTGGCGGCGATCACGGAAGCCCGTGCCGTGTTCGGGTCGCCAAGAAAATTGATCGGCTCGCTGATGACACCGAGATTCATCAGCACATAGGAAATGATCGAAAACTGGGAATCGTAGATCCACCAGAAAGCCAGCGCCGAAAGCACGGTCGGCACCACCCAGGGCAGAAGGATGATCGCGCGAAAAAACGTCTTGAACGGCAAATGCTGGTTCAGGATCAACGCCAGCCAGAGCCCCAGCACGAACTTCAACACCGAAGCCACCACGGTGTAGAGCATCGTGTTGAAAACGGAGAGCCAGAACACCGGATCGTCGAACAGCCAGATATAGTTTTCGAGCCCGACGAAAATGCCCTCGCGTCCGATCCGCGCATCCGTAAACCCGAGCCACACGCCCAGACCCAGCGGATAGGTGAGAAAGCACAGAAGAAACACCGCTGCCGGAAGCATGAACAGTAGTCCGAGCCCGTTGCGGCTTTCCAGAAACCATCCCAGGATCGAAAAAGAACGCGCGGGCTTGGCCTGCATGGGTCATCCTGCCTTTCTTGATACTGACCTGCATGAAGGAGCGGCGCCGACGGTCAGCCGGCGCCGCCTGTCCATCAGCGGTAGTAGCGCGCGATGCGCCGCTCCGCGTTGGCGATTGCCTCTTCAGGCGTGCGTTGTCCCGTCACCGCTTCGGCAAACATGTCGACCAGCACATAGTCGGCCATCACACCGGCGGATGCCGGTCCGAGCGGGCCTGCATAGCCGTTGGGCCGCAGCGAAGCCGAAGCCTTGGCATAGGGCGCGTGAACCGGGTTCGAGGTCCACACCGGGTTGCTCTCGAAGCCCTTCAGAGCCTGACAGCAATAGGCGCTCGCACCTTCCAGCCACGCATTCATGCGGTCGGCCTGATACATGAAGGCGAGATAGGCCTTGGCCGCCTGCGGATATTTGCAGTGATTGAAGATCGAAAGCGTCGAGGTCTGGTGCAGCTCCACCGATTTGCCCACCGGACCGACCGGTAGATTGGTGGTGCGGATGTCCTCGGCGATTTCCTTTAAGGCCTCGTCCTTGGTCGCCGCATAGTATAGAGAGACGCCATTGGCCGTCAGCGACACCTCGCCGGCAAGGAAGGCGCGGTTGTTGTTGATGTCGAGCCAGCTTTCCGTGCCCGGAATGAAGGTCTCGTAGAGCGCCTTGGCATAGTCGATCGCCGCTTTCGTCTCGGGGCTGTTGATCGCCACCTTGCCGCTCTCATCCACCGTCATGCCACCATGGCTCCACAGAAGCCAGTGGGCGTAGTTGTTGCCGTCACCAACCGCCTTGCCGTGCGGGAAACCGGCCGGCGTGCCATTGGCCTTCATCGCCTTGCACAGTTCGAGGAAGCCGTCCGTATCCTGCGGGAACTCGCTGAACCCGGCGGCCTTCATGTGGCTGTCGCGATAGCAAACGGCATTGCCGATGGCGCAGAGCGGAATGGCGATGAACTTGTCGCCCTGCCGGGCGTAGCCCTCAAGGCCTTCATACCAACCGCCATGCTCCTCGCCGAGCGCATTGGCCAGATCCGTCACATCCACCAGCTTGTCGGGATACTGGAAGGGATCGTCGAACCAGCTCATCACCATGTCCGGCCCGGAGCCGACATTGGCCGCCACCGCCGCTTTCGGGCGCACATCTTCCCAGCTTTCCTGGTCGATCCGCACCTCCACGCCCGTCGCTTCTGTGAAAGCGGCGGTGTTGGCGTTCCAGGCCTCCTCTTCGCCTGTCACGAAAGGCACCCAGCGCAGAAGGCGGAGCGTGGCGCCTTCTTCCGGCGTGAACATCGATGCCGATGCCTGCGCCAGCGCATGCCGTGTTCCCAGCGTTCCCGCCAAAAGGCCACCGGCGGCAAGACCCGCCGTGCCTGAAAGAAATCTCCTGCGATTGATCGTCATTGCACGTCTCCTCCTCAAATCTGCGTGCATCCTCCCGATGCCGCAAAGCGGTTGACTGCCGCATTAACGCCGGGCGCTGAAACGCCCCGTCCTGACGCCGCCCTCCCCGGCAGCGCCAATCCGATCATGCCGAGAGCCTTTGTCCTCCCTCCGCATCAAAGAGATGGATTGCCTCCGGATCGATGGAGACCTTCAGTTCGTCACCCGGCCCGGCCTTGATGCGCTCGCGGAAAACGCAGGTCATCTCATTGCCGTCGAGCTCGGCGACGACATGGGTTTCAGACCCTGTCGGCTCCACCACCTTCACCCGCAGGGCGACATCACCACGCAGATGGATTGCCTCGGGCCTGATCCCGCAGATGAGCTTTTGACCGGGCTTCGCGGCCCCGGCATTGGCAACCGCAATGCGTTGCCGCTGCCCTGTCACGAAAATGCCGGGCTCACCCTCGGCCAGCATGCCCGGTGTCATGTTCATCGCCGGCGATCCGATGAAGCCTGCGACAAAAAGATTGGCCGGGCGATCATAGAGCTCCAGCGGTTCGCCGACCTGCTCGACAATGCCGTCATGCATGACCACGATCTTGTCGGCCATGGTCATGGCCTCGATCTGGTCATGGGTCACATAGACTGTCGTGGTCTTCAGCCGCTGATGCAGGTTCTTGATTTCCGAGCGCATGGAAACGCGCAGCTTTGCATCGAGATTCGACAGCGGTTCGTCGAAGAGAAACACCTGCGGGTTGCGCACGATTGCGCGCCCCATGGCGACGCGCTGGCGCTGGCCGCCGGAAAGCTGGCGCGGATAGCGGTCAAGCAGATGCGTCAGGCCAAGAATTTCCGCCGCCGGCCGAACCTTCGCCTCGATATCGCTCTTTGACGCCCCCTTGAGCATGAGCGAGAAACCCATGTTCTCGGCCACGGTAATGTGCGGATAAAGCGCATAATTCTGGAACACCATGGCGATGTCGCGTTCCTTGGGCGGAAGCGCGTTGACCACCCGGTCGCCGATCACGATGTCTCCGGAGGTGATGTGCTCCAGCCCCGCGAGCATGCGCAGCAGGGTCGATTTCCCACAGCCGGACGGTCCGACCAGAACGACGAACTGCCCCTCCTCGATATCCACCGAAACGCCATGCAGCACTTCCACCTGCCCGAACGCCTTGCGGACATCGCGAAACTTCACTGTGGCCATTAAGGCTCCTCCCTCCTTAATGTATTCATTGTTGCATAGTGGCTTCAATCCGAATGGAGCGCAACATGCAAAACAAGGAACATCAGGAAGTTTGTAAAATCCGGCACCTTCTCAATAACGTATGCATCGCGAAGCGGCCGGACAAAAAGATGACGGCGCGGTGCTTTACGCATCGCGCCGTGCGAATGGATTCAGGTCGTGAAGGGCAATGAAAACGCCTGCCGCGCCGGGTGCGGGCACCCGGCGGCGAACTGCCTCAGGCGAGGCCAGTGATCATGGATACGATCTCGTTCTTGTCGGTTTTCGCGGTTTCGCGCACGCCGATCTGATTGCCGCGGCGCAAGACGCAGATCCTGTCCGAGAGGCGGAAAACCTGGTCGAGGCTGTGGCTGATGATGAGGATCGCCAGATTGCGGGCCTTGAGCGACTGGACGATTTCCTCGACCTTGGCCGTTTCGGCAACACCGAGCGCGGCGGTCGGCTCGTCGAGCAGGATCAGCTTGGTGGCCCAGTGTGTCGCCCGCGCAATCGCGACACCCTGCCGCTGCCCGCCCGAAAGATCGCGGATCATCGCATTGGCCGATGGAATCCGGACGTCCAGTTCGTCAACAAGCGCCTGCGTTTCCTGCATCATCGCGCGGCGGTCGAGCATGCCGAAAGGCTTTCGCACCTTCTCGCGCCCGAGAAAGAGGTTCATGTAAACGGGCTGAAGATCGGCCAGCGCCAGATCCTGATAGACCACCTCGATGCCGCTGGAGCGCGCCATGCTGGCATCGGAGAAGCTGACCGCCTCGCCATCGAGCCGGATGGTACCCGAGGTCGGGGCATGCACGCCGGAGATGATCTTGATCAACGTCGACTTGCCGGCACCGTTGTCGCCGACCAGCGCAACGATTTCACCGGCCTTCAGGTCGAGCGAGAAATCCTGAATGGCGACAACCCCGCCAAACGCCTTGTGAATGTTCTTCAATTCGAGAACGGGGCTGGTGATGGTTTCCGAATTCGCGGACATTTTTACCTCAGCTCCGGCCAGTCTTGTGCAACCCCGAACGGGTTCTCGATGGTCACCACTTTGGGATCGCCGCTGGAAACGCCGGAAATTCCCACTGTGTAGGCACGAGTGACGAAGGCCTGCCCCCGGAAACCGAAGACGACACTGTCGCCCGCCTTGGGCTTAACCGCGCCGGTCGTATCGATCATGCCGTAATAGTCGATTGCCGAAGGTGGCGGAATTTCCACGCTGGCCATCGCCTGCGCCGAAGCCGTCGGCGTGTCGGACACGATTGCCTGAACGTCGTAGTCCGGGAAAACTGGATCGATGTAAAGGCCGCCGCCGAAACAGTAGGCGCGCTGCTGGTGAAGATGCGAAACCTCCGAGAGGTAGAGCACGGCAGGGCGCTCCGGCAGATCCTCGATGGCGTGAAGGGGCGTCGTTCCGTGCAGGCCGTTGCCCGGCTCACACTGCGTTGCGCCCGCCTCGGCCAGCGTGTCGAGCACGATTGACGAAGTGGTGCCCGGCGCGTTCACCTCCACATCGGTGCGACCGATCTTCGCCAGCGCTTCAGCGGCACGAGCGAGAGTCGAGAGGTTGTGCGTGGGCAGAACCTTCTTCTTCTCCTGATCGTATAGCAGCGCCGGGAATGTGGTGAGACCCGCGAACCGCGCGCCATCCAGCCCGTCGATCATCGCTGCCACATCGGCGATGTCCTCTGCGGGAAAACCGCCTTCATGCCCGCGATAGAACGTGTCCTTCTCCGTGTGAATCCGCGCGAGGAGAGGCTGCGTGCGCCCGGCTAGCTTTGCCGCGTGGGCGGCCTCCTGCGCCTTCTCCCTGCTGAAAACGGTCCAGAAATCGGGCGCTAGACGCGATGCGGCCATCGGCGCCTCACGACGCGGCACCTGCACCAGATGGCCGAGGTGCCCGGTCTTGAGGCCTGCACGATCGCAGGCCACCGCGCAGGCCATGTCCACGGCCACAGAACGGTCGATGCCGCCGCGCATCACTGCCTGACAAAAGCCGCTGTTCCGCCCCACCTGCTTGGTCATGGCGAACACTTTCAGGCCATGCCTGTCGGCAGCGGTGCGGAAATGCCGGGCATTTTCCTCGACCGCGTCCAGATCGAGCAGATAGGCATTGGCGGGCACCCTGCCCTCCTGATGCAGGCGGATTGCCGCTTCGATGAATGCGGGATTGCGGCGTCTAAGAACATCGAGAAACATCGGACTTCTCCAGAATTCGGATCAGGCGCGTGTGGTGTCGCGCAGGGAAATGGCAACGGCCAGAAGGATGATGAGCCCGCGCACGATCATCTGATCGGAGACCGAGAGCCCCATCAGGATCAGCCCGTTGTTCAGCATGCCCATGAGAAGCGAGCCCACCAGCGCGCCGATCACGGAGCCCTTGCCGCCGTTCAGCGCCGTGCCGCCGACGATCACGGCCGCGATCACGGTCATCAGGTCGCTTTCGCCGAGCGTGTATTTTGCCGCCTGCAGCCGCCCGGCATAGAGCAGCCCGGCAAGCCCGGCACAGCCGCCGCTTATCATCAGCACCGCAAGACGGAGGCGTGGAACCTTGATGCCGGAAACCTGCGCGGCGCGCGCATTGTCACCGGTCGCGATCACATGCGCGCCGAACCGGCTTTCCCGGTAGACCAGATGGCCGACGATCACGGCGGCAAGCGTCCACAGTACAAGCGAGGGGATGCCGAAGAACGAGCCCGAACCGAAGAAGCCGGTGAACGTGTCGCTCAGAACCGGAATGGAGCGCAAATCCGTCATGGACCGTGCCACACCGGCAAAAAGCCCCATCGTGGCCAGTGTCACAAGAAAGGATGGCAAGCGCAGATAAGCCACCATCACCCCGTTGATCCAGCCAATGGCGAGACCCGCGCCAAGCCCGGCAAGAATGCCGAACAGCATGGAATGCTCCTGCATCACCACAGCGGCCGCAAGGGCTGAGACGGCAACAATGGAGCCGAAGGAAAGATCAATCTCGCCCGCCGATAGAACGAAGACGAGGCCGATGGCCATGATCGTCGCCGGCGCGGTCTGGAGCACGATGTTCGAAAGGTTCCTGGTGGTCAGGAAGCCGTCATCCGCGAGCGTGATGGCGAAGAAGAGAAAGATCGCGATGAAGCCCAGATAGATGACGCTGCCCTGCAGATCGAACTTTCTGGCTATCGCGGATGTGCGCTTGAACATGTGACATCTCTGAAAGAACTGAACGGGTTGGCAGGCCGTGGGTTCAGGATCCCACCACGGCCTGCCGGAGTTGTTACTGGGCCGCAGCCTTGACGCTTTCCGGCGGCTGCCGGTTCATCGACTGCATCCAGCCATCGACAACATTGTCGGAGCCGACACTCAGCGCATCGACGACGAGGAAAGGCTCCACCGCCTTGTCGAGCAGGCCGGCGGCGGCGGCCCGCGCCGCCGTGACACCGATCTGATACGCCTCGTCGGCGACGATGGCGGCAATGTTGCCACCCTTCAGCATGTCGAGCGCGGCAGGCTCGTTCAGATCGATCGTCACCACCTTGGTCCGGTCGTTGGACTGCTGGCGGAGAACGGAGAGCACGCCCAGAGCCGGCTCGGCCCATGGAGTATAGATGCCGTCGAGGTCAGGATTGCGCGAAAGCATGGCGCTTGCAATGTCCTCGGCATTGGCCGGGTCGGTCATGCCGGATTCGATCACGATCTCGATTTCGGGATACTCGTTTTCGATGGTCCATTTGAACGCACCGTCGCGCTGGTTGGTGACGGGAAAGTCGGCATCGTGGAACATATAGCCCACCTTGCCCTTGCCACCGATGGCCTCGGCCAGCGCCACTGCCGCCTTGTTGCCGATCTGAAAGAGATCGGCCGAAACCACGGTCGTGTAATCCTCACCATGGGTGAAGCCCTGAACCGCATTGTCGATGAAGACCAGTTCGACGCCCGCATCCCTGGCAACGCCATAGACGGACTTGGCGGTCGGCGGATCGATGGGCAGCGACACGATGATGGAGGGGTTGCGCGCCATCACCGTTTCCACATCGGCCTTCTGGCGCGCGGTGTCGAAACCCGCATCGGTTTCCGCGACCACCTCGATGCCAAGGCGGGCGAATTCGTCCTTCGCACCCTGCGCGACGGCGTTCGACCAGTCATAGAGTTCGTGCCAGACGAGCGCGGCGGTGTGGCCGCCGGACTTGATGGTCTCGATATCCGCATCGCTGAGGGTGAGCGAAGCCGCCGGCGTGGGTGCCTCACCATTCGGCCCGACCGTCGCGGGCTGTTCGGCAAAGGCCATCGCGGTTGTCGCTGCCAGAAGTGGAACCGTTGCAAAAAGAGCTTTGAGTTTCATGTCATTTCCTCCCGTTTCCCCGTTTGGCGGTCGCGCCCGGCGGCCGCCGCGCAGGCATTATTTTCCGGCCTGCATCACGCTTTTCGGCGCATCCACATGCAGCGACTGGTGCCAGGCCTCGCCCACATTGTCGGCCGTCGCCGTCACCGCCGGCGCGACGATGAAGGGCGGCGTCTCTTCACCGATCAGGGCCAGTGCGCCGGTCGCCGCCATGGCGCGGCCAAGCTCATAGGCTTCGTCGGCAACGATGGCGGTCACATTGCCGCCACGCACCATGTCGAGCGCGACCGGCTCGCTCAGGTCCAGCGTGACCACCTTCGTGGTCTTGTTGCCATTGGCGCGCAGGGCGGCCAGAACACCTTCGGCAGGCCCTGCCCAGGTCACGAAGATGCCGCCGATATCCGGGTTCTTCAGAAGCATCGCATTGGCGATCTCTTCTGCCCGTGCGGGGTCGCTGATGCCCTGTTCGGCAACGATCTTCATTTCCGGATAGTTGTTTTCGATGGTGCTTTTGAAGGCGTTGTCACGCTGGTTGGTCACGTAATAATCGGCATCGTGATAGACCCAGCCCACCGTGCCCTTGCTGCCCATGGCCTTTGCCAGCGCATCGGCGGCCTGCTTGCCCATCTGGAACAGATCGTCGGTGACAATCGCCGCATAGTCGGACCCGTGCTTGTAGTCTTTCGGCAGGTTGGAAAGGAACACAAGCTTCACACCCTGCGCCTTCGCTTCCTCGAAGGCCGCTGCCGATGTCACCGGGTCAAGCGGCAGCGAAAGAATGATGTCCGGCTTCTTGGCCATGGCCGTTTCAATGTCGCTGCGCTGCTTGGCGGCGTCGAAACCGGCGCTGGTGGTTGCCACCACTTCAATGCCAAGTCGCGCGAACTCGTCGCTTGCGCCGGCCGTCACCGCATTCACGAAATCCGACTGGTCGTGCCACAAAAGGGCTGCGCGATGGCCACCGGCCTTCAGGCCCTCGACCTTGTCGTCGGGAACCGAAACCTCGGCTGTGGGCGTAGCGGTCTCGCCCTGCGGACCAACGGTCTGCGCATAAGCGCCGCCCGTGATGAAAAGCGCGGAAAGCGATGCCGCGCGCAACAGATTGACTATCGACATGATTTTCTCCTCTTCCCCTTCTCTTTGCCCCTTGCGGGCGCTTATGCGTTTTCGATGCCGCAATAGCCGGCGATAAAGCTCGCGAAGCCGACAATGCCCGCGAAATATTCCTCCACGCTCACGCGCTCTTCGAATGTGTGGCAGTTGGAGATATCGCCCGGCGCGCAATAGACGGTCGGGCAACCGACCCGGTCGATCAGGAAAGGCGCTTCCGACCAGTAGGGAGCCCCGGTGATCGCGCCCCGGCCCGGCAGCGCTTTATTCATCGCTGCCGCCAGGGCCTGAATGTCCTGGCGTTCGGAATCGACTTCGGCAGGCGATCCGCCATGGCGATGGTCCCGGCCGGCCGGATAGTCCATCGATACGGTCGTGCCCGTGCCGGAGACCGCCTCGTTGACGACGCTTTCAAGCTCGGCAACCGCATCGTCCAGCGCCTCACCGGGCAAAAGCTTGCGAATGAGCGAAATGCGGCATTCGCCAGGCACGGCTATGTAGCCGCCGCCATCAATGCCGGTCACAAGGGCAAAGGCCCGTCCGACAAGCGGGTGGCTGGCCCTTGCGGCTATGGCGTCCGAGTGGCGCCAGATCGCGTCGAGAACACCGTGCATGGCCTTGAGTGCATCGATGCCCTCTTCGGGAACGCCGAAATAGGCCGACTTTCCGGTCACCGTGATATCGGCGATGAAAAAACCCATCTGGGCGGGAAAAACGGAGAGTTTCGTCGGCTCGACATAAACCGCGAAATCCGGCTTTGCGATCTCGCCACGTTCGAAGCGCTGCGCCAGGTCCTTGATGCCGGCACTTACACCCGTTCCGGGCTCCCCGCTCTCCTCGTCACCGACGAACGCAAAGGAGACGTCACCCTTGAGGGCCAGTCCCGCTCGATCCAGCAGATCGAGCGCGCAAAGCGAGGCTGAGATACCGGCCTTGAGATCGCCTGAGCCCCGCCCCCAGATTTCACCGTCGATGACGACGCCGGAGAACGGGTTTTCGCGCTCGGTGCCCTCCCAGTGCTCGGCCCAGCCGCGCACATGGACCGTATCGGTATGCCCGACGAAAAGGAGCCGCGGACCACCGCCCACCCCTTTGCGCTCGCCCCAGACATTGGGACGGCCTGGCAGGAATTCGGCACTCTGCGGCGAGAGCCCGAGTTTCCGCATCTGCGTTTCAAGGAAGGAAACGAAGTTGGCCTCGTTGCCGGTCACGCTCTCCCGCGCTATCGCGCCCTTAAGAAGGTCCAGCGCGGAATCGGCATCGAGAGCGCTTTTCAGCCTGTCCTGCACGCTCCTGTCGCCCGTCATTGCGCCGCCTCCACCAGCTTGACCACCTTCGCCGGAGGCAGGCTGATCTCGGCTCCCGGCACACCGCCTGCGAAGAGCGTTGAATGAAGATGTGTGAGCCCCACGGCCGCGCCACCGACAATCGCAACACGCGACCCAAGCTCGGAAACATCGAGCTCCACCGGAGACGGAAAGCAGAGCGGCAGCAGGTCGCGCACACGCTCGACCAGCTCTCTGCGGCTGCCTATGGACCCTCCGAGCACGACCTTGCCGGGATTGGTGATGGCGCAGATCGCGGCGACGGCGCGCGCCACATAACGCGCCGTTTCGTCGAGAACCTGACGCGCGTGGACGTCACCCGCCCCAAGCGCATCGAAAATTCCCGGAACGTCGAGTTCATGGCCGGACAGCTCCCGATATCGCCGGCGGATGCCCACGGTTCCCGTCACCCGCTCCAGCGCACCCACCTTCAGCGATTCCGCTTCAAACGGATCGGTGCCAAACGGCAGAAAGCCAAGCTCACCCGCCGCGTTGCCGAAGCCGCGCACCAGGTCGCCACCGACCATCAGCCCCGCGCCAATACCCGTTCCGATGGCGATGTAGGCCAGATCGTCCACACCGGCGACACTGCCAATCCAGTGCTCACCGATGGCGGCAAGGTTGACGTCATTCTCCAGAACGATCTCGACCCCGAGTTCAGCAGCGAGCGCCGCTCGCACATCGAGCGTCTCGAAACCCGTCACATTGGGTGACATCACAATGCGCCCGCGCTCCTGATCCGGCACGCCCGGGACACCGACAACGGCCATGCGAAGTCTCTCATAGGGGATATTGTTGTGCGCCGCAGCCTCGCGGCAAAGACGGGCAATCTGGCTGATCACATGAACACCACCCCGTGCATCCGTCGGCTCGGTCACTTCCGCCAGGACCTGACAGGAAAGATCGGCAATCGCCGCGCGCACCTTGGTGCCACCAAGATCGACGGTGGCTATGCAGGCTGCGTCCGGGACGATCTCATAGGTGACGGCGCTTCGCCCCACATGCCCCTGGGTGCGCCCGGTCTCCCTGATCCACCCATCCTCCTCGAGCTGACGGGCGATCTCGGAGATCGTCTGCTTGGAAAGACCTGTCTGCTTGGCAATGCTTGCGCGGGAGATCGGACCGCAATGAACGATCGCCTCCATGACCATGCAGAGAGAGAATTGACGGGAGATGCGCGGAGCTTCGTTCACAGCCATTTCTTTTAGTTCGTTCTGTTACCGAACTTATTACACCGTTTCGCATTTCAGTCAATCGCTCTCACGTCGGATTGGTGCTCGGCGTTTGGAGTTACGTCACCCGGCCAACAGCGGGCACATTCGGAGTGCATTCGCAAAAATTATTATATTTCAATAAATTATCGATACTCTACCAGCGCTCGATGGCGCCTGGGATGTCTTCAAGGAGCCGCTCCTTGTTCAGAAGGCCGGCATCCTCCAGCTTCTCGAAATCAGGAAGATCTCGAAGCGTTTCAAACCCGAAATGGCCAAGAAAGGCCGATGTCGTCACATAGGTATAGGGCGCGCCCGGCTGCGGGCTGCGCGGACCGGAGGCGATGAACCCGGAACGGCGCAGCTTGCCGATCACGTCGCGCGAGATCTCGCGGGCAAAAAACCTCGACAGCTCGGCGCGCGTGATCGGCTGGAAATAGCCAATGGTCATCAGCACCAGCGCCTCGGCATCGCTCAGGCTCTCCCCGGCCTCGACAATGCCGAATGCCGTTCGTATCGCCTCGGCAAGGGACGGACGGGTCCGGTGCTGCCAGCCACCCGCCACACGCACCAGTTCATAAGGCCGGTCTGCAAGTTCTGCGCGGATGTCATCGATGATCAGATCGAGATTGCAGTCGCGCCCCACAACCCGAAGCAGTGTCTCGCGGCTGACCGGGTCCGGCGCCGCGAAAATCACCGCTTCCACACGCGCCATCCATTCGCGCCAGCGCAGGGCCGGCGGCAGATGCTCCAGTTCCCGATCGAACAGGGGACTGTCTGCATCCACATCACTCTTGTGCCGGCTGGCTTGCGGGCTCATCTCTCAGATTCCGTATCGGCGGCGACTGTTTCTTGTCGGGCGTCCGATGCCAAACAAAGGAAACATCCCGCGCACATCGCGCTGCCACCTGGCGGACCGTTCCACCCTCTGGCTCGCTGTGGCGCAGATCGAATCATGTCTCCACCTTGATGAACCCTGCCGGCTCTTTCAACGAAAGAGCTTCCGCAACACTGCCCCATCGACAGGTTTTCGGTGTGCAGCGCAAATGCGGCAGCGATAGCAGAAAGCGCATGAAGCAAAACCGTTCATTTTCGGATCATCAAATGTTGCCGCGCGATGACCAAATTGATTTTGCAGTTCGGCGCGAATGATCCTACACGCCAGCGGACCGCATCGCGCCGGCTCCGGCCGGCGATACAGAATGCACCCAAAAGGCATCCCCAAAAGGCAACCCCCAGAGGGACCCACCAGAGGGAACCTTGAGGCTCCCGAACTGGTCGGGCTGAACGAAAACCGGAGTCATTTCCGTTCAGGCAAACACTTTTCCTCCAGATAGCAGATTTTTTGAGATCATGAATCGAACACGCGAACACTGGACCTCGAGAATGGGGTTCATTCTGGCTGCCGCCGGCTCGGCTGTCGGCCTGGGCAATGTCTGGCGCTTTCCCTATGTCACGGGGGAGAACGGCGGCGGGGCGTTTCTCCTGATCTATCTCGGCATCGTCTTTTCGATTGGCGTCTCGGTTCTTGTCGCGGAACTGATCATCGGCCGCTCAACGCAGCTCGATCCCGCAGGTGCGTTCAGAAAACTCGCCGGCGGCGCCTGGCCGATTGTCGGGTATATGAGCATTCTCACCGCATTCGTGATCCTGTCGTTCTACTGCGTGATCGCCGGATGGACCGTCGCCTACATGATCAAGTCGATCACCGGCTCGGTGCTGACGGCAAATCCGGAAGAAATCGGCGGCGTGTTCGATGCTTTCATCACCGATCCGCTCGAACCGGTCTTATACACCGCACTTTTCATCGGGCTCACTGTCTTTGTCGCGCTTGGCGGCGTCGCCAGCGGCATCGAGCGTGCGGCGCGCATCCTCATGCCGGCGCTGTTCTTCATTCTCCTGGTCCTGGTCGCGCGCTCGGTCACCCTGGACGGTGCCGTCGAAGGCATCGCGTTCTTTCTGGAGCCCGATTTCTCAAAAGTGACGTGGGAGACCCTGCTGGCTGCCCTTGGGCAGGCCTTCTTCTCCCTCTCGCTCGGCATGGGGGCGATGATCACCTATGGCTCCTACATGCAGCGCCATGACGACATTGCCGGTTCGGCCCTCGCCGTTACGGTTCTGGACGCACTCGTCGCCGTGCTGTCCGGGCTGGTAATACTGCCGGCGGTCTTTGCCTTCGGTGCCGCCCCGACCGCCGGGCCGGGCCTCACTTTCATCACCCTGCCCTCGATCTTCGCACAGATGCCCTTCGGCTTTCTTTTCGCCGCCCTTTTCTTCTTTCTGCTGGCCATCGCCGCGCTGACAAGCGCGGTCGCCCTTTTGGAGGTGGTCATCGCCTATTTCATGGACGAGGGCAGCGCGAACCGGAAGAAAGTGGCCGTCACAGCCGGCATTGCCACCTTTGCCCTTGCCGTGCCCGCCTCTCTCAGCCTCGGCGTAATGTCCGGCTTCACCATCGGTGGAAAAGTGCTCTTCGATGCGCTGGACTATCTCACCAACAACATCACGCTACCGCTCGGCGGGCTACTGGTCGCCCTGTTCCTGGGGTGGGTTCTGAAGCACAGGGGCGAAGAAGAATTTGTCGACGGCTCCACTCTGGCTCCGGCTCTGGTCGGAGCATGGCGGTTCATTATCCGCTATGTCGCGCCCGTGGCGATCCTGCTGATCCTCATCAACGGCCTCGGCTTCATCTGAAGCCGGGGGAAGAAGGGCTCCGCCACTCTGCGCGCCGACATTTTCCGGGCGCGCATTGATATATGTCAATTTTGGATAGATTATTTGAAATCATTCATATAGCATATAAAGGATGGAGACGCGGGACCTTCAGACTTTTCTGGCTGTTGCCGAAACAGGGAGCATCACCAAAGCGGCGGTGCTGCTGGAACGTTCTCAGCCCTCGGTCACCCGCACCATCCAGGAACTTGAGTCAAAACTCGGCTTTTCGCTTCTACAGCGCGCCGGCAGGCGGGTCATGCTGTCCGATGAGGGCATCGCCTTCGAAGAAGAAGCCCGCCGTGTCCTGAACTCGCTGACGGGACTGGCAGCCCGCGCGCGTGCCATTGCCACCGGCCGGGGCCGCACGCTTCAGGTGGCGGCGACATCCGCCATCGCAACCGGCGTCATCCCCGCCGCGCTTTCCCAATTCGCCGTCGAAAAACTGCCGCCTGAAATCCAGATCGCACAATATCTGCCCAACCGGGTTGCGCAGGAAGTGGGCTCCGGCGGTGCCGAACTCGGCTTTTCCAGCATGCCGCTGGATGTGCCCGGTCTCGAGGTCGTGCGCCTTTATTGCGCCAACGACGTTGCCGCCCTGCCCGAAGGCGATCCGCTTGCCGACTATGACGTGGTGCCGCTTTCGGCCTTCGCCGGCCGCAGGTTCGTGACCATGCTCGATCCGGGCCGCTTCCAGCGACAGGTTTCGCAGACGATGGAAGCGCGCGGCGTCAGACCCGGTCCGCTGATCCGCACCAATGTGTCCTATTCCGCACTCCGTCTTGTGCAGAAAACCGGCGTCGTTTCCATCATCGACCCGGTCAGCGCATACGGTGTCCAACTGCCCGGTGTGGTGATACGGCCGATCGATGTTGCCGTCCCGTTTTACTGGGGCGCCGTCACCGCGTCATCACGCCCCCTTCGCCCTCTCGTCACCCAGATGATCGAAGCCGTCGAAGCCGAAGCGCTCCGTCTCATTCCCGACCTGCAGATACTCGACCCCGCACGCAGTGCGCAGACCATAGACCGGCATGCTTCAGACAGTCCGGTCCCCCACCGAGGATCAGAATGACCAGTCAGCCCCACACCACGCCCGGCGCCGCGAACAGTCTGGATGCTCTGGCAAAGCGCATCCGCTTCGATCTCGACTGTCTCAACCTTCCGTCTCCCAACTGGGTGCCCGAGAAGCAGAGCGGCAGGGGCGAAAAGCCTCACGATGTGGTGGTCATCGGCGGCGGCATGTGCGGCCTCGTCGCAAGCTTTGCGCTTCGCACCAGCGGCATCCGCAACATGCGCATCTTCGACCGAAACCCGGAAGGGCTCGAAGGCCCGTGGCTGACCTACGCCCGCATGGAGACACTGCGTTCGCCGAAGACCCTGCCCGGCCCGGCCTTTGGGATGGGCGCGCTGACCTTCCGCGCATGGTACGAGGCGCAGCATGGTGCGGACGCCTGGGAACGGCTCGACAAGATCCCCCGTCCCATGTGGATGGAGTATCTCATCTGGTACCGCAACGTTCTCGATCTCCCCGTCGAGAACGAGGTGGAGGTCACCAGTGTCACGCCGGAGGATGAATTCCTGCGGCTCGAGCTGCGCGGCGCAGGCGCGAAGGAAAGCTCCGTCCTCACCCGCAAATTCGTCATGGCCACGGGCCGCGACGGCACCGGTCACCCCAACATTCCAGATTTCGTTTCCGGCCTGCCGAAACATCTCTGGGCCCACTCCTCCGAAAACATCGATTTCCCTTCGCTCAAGGACAAGCGCGTCGTCGTAATCGGCGTCGGCGCCTCGGCGGTCGACAATTCGGCCGAAGCGCTGGAAGCCGGCGCCAAGGAAGTGCGCCACCTCATCCGCCGCCGCGAAATGCCCACCATCAACAAGATGATGGGCATCGGCTCCTTCGGTTTCACCTCGGGCTATGCCGCGCTGCCGGACGAATGGCGCTGGCGTTTCATGCAGTATTCCTTCAGTACGCAGACGCCCTCGCCGCGCGGCTCGACCATGCGCGTCAGCCGGCATGAAAACGCCTTCTTCCATTTCGGACAGGGCATAGCCCGCGTCTGGAACGACGGCGACGAGGTTGTCATCGAAACCACCGCCGGAAAGACCGTTCGCACCGACTATCTCATCCTCGGCACCGGTTTCACCGTCGACCCCCTGGCCCGCGCCGAGCTCGGCGATGCTGCTGGCGAGATCCTGCTTTGGCGCGACCGCTATACACCGCCGGCAGGCGAGGAAAGCCGCGAGCTGGCCAACTTCCCCTATCTGAACGCCGACTTCTCGTTCCGCGAGCGCACGCCCGGTGCCGCCCCGTGGCTGTCGAACATTTACTGTTTCAACTACGGCGCATCCGCGAGCCTCGGCAAGGTTTCCGGCGACATTCCCGGCATCAGCGACGGCGCCCGCTGGCTCGCTTATTCCATCGCGGCCACGCTCTATGGCGAAGACGTCGAGACCCATTGGCAGGCGATGCTCGACTACGACAAACCCGAACTGCTCGGCGACGAATGGACCGAAACCGAGCTGGAAGACTGTGCCGCCATGGGCGCGCGCGAACCGACCTATCAGACTGGAGGCTGAACACCCTCATGAGCGACCTTTCGCCCAACGACATCGTCATCACACAGGCCGGGATCGACGCGAGCGGCTCCGTCCGCGAAGCGCTCGAAGGTCGTGCCGACATCATGGCCATGACGCAGGCAACCCATGATGCCGCCCTGAAACCCGGTGATGCGGGTGGCCTCTCCCATGGAGAACGCGCCGCACTCGCCGCACGCGTCGCCCGGCTCAACGAAGACGAGGCTCTTGCCGCGCACTACATGGCACTGCTCGAAGAAGCAGGCGCTGACGAAGCCGTCTCATCCATGGCCGATCCGGCTCATGACGGCGAAGGAAACGCCCGCCGGGCCGCGCTTCTCGCCTACACCGACCTCGTTTCCGCGCATCCACGTGACACGGCACCGGAAGACATCGAAGCCCTAAGGAGCGCCGGCATTTCCGATGCCGACATTGTCCGGCTTTCCGAACTGAACGCATTCCTGGCCTATCAGATCCGCGTGATCGCCGGCCTCAAGCTGATGAAGGCGACAGCATGAGCACCATCATCCACGAGTTCACCACCAGCATCCCGACCTGGCGCCCGCGCGTTCAGCCCATCAAGCTGGATGAGGCCACACCCGAACAGCTCGATGCGCTGAAAGTCACGCCTTCCAACACGAAGGTCTCCGACTATGTGCTGGTGCTCGCCAATGATGTCGAGACGCTGAAAGTCCGCACCCCGCTTTTCAACGCGATCATGTATAATCGTGGCGGCATGGGCCGGGCAGAGCGCGAGCTGAGCGCCGTTGGTGCCTCGGTGGTCAATCGCTGCGTCTATTGCGCTGCCGTCCACGCAAGCCGGTACAACCAGCTCATCAAGGACGAGCAGGTGATGGAGGCCATCTTCGCCGACGGCGAGAAGGCCGAGCTTGACGAACGCCAGAAGGCGATCTTCCTGTTTGCGGCAAAGCTGTCCAAAGCGCCGAGCGAGGCGACAGAAGAAGACATGCAGGCGCTGCGCGATGCGGGGCTCAAGGACGACGAGATTCTCGATCTCATTCTGTCCGCATCGCTGTTCGGCTGGGCAAACCGGCTGATGCACACGCTGGGCGATCCGGTGGTCGAGTAGAAACTTTTGGGGCTGATGTTTTGAGTAAAGTGGAAAACAATCTGCGTGTGGGCATCGCCGGGGCCGGAGCCATCGCCTTCGGCGCCGCGGCCTTTCTTGAGCAGTCGGGCCACAGCCCGGTTCTCTGGTCGCCCTCGGGCGAACGCACAAAGAGACTGGCAGCGGGCGAACCCCTGATTGCCACCGGTGCTGTCGAAGGCACGTTCCGTCCGGGCGTTGCGCAGTCGGCCGAGGCGCTCGTCGCCGATGCAGACGTGATCCTGATTGCCCTGCCCGGCTACGGCCACAAGCACGTCTTCGATGCGATCGCCCCCCATATCCGCTCCGATCAGGCGGTGATCATTTCCTCGCACGCCTCCTTCGGCGCGCTCTACCTGTCCAAGCTTCTGGCCGCGCGCGGCATCACCGTCCCCATCGTCGCATGGGGCACCACCGCCACCACAGGCCGCCAGCCGAGCCTGGTGGAGGCCAGCGTCAACACCGTGCGCAGCAAGATCGATCTCTGCACGGTTCCTGAAAGCCGGGCCAGCGAAGGACTGGCGCTTTGCCAGCGTCTTTTCGGCGACCGTTTCGTGGAGCGCGACGGACTGCTTGCCATTGCACTCAGCAATCTGAACCCGCAAAACCATATGGGCATCGCCCTTTGCAACATGACCCGCATGGAGCATGGCGAAACCTGGAGCCAGGGTTTCAACGTCACACCCAATGTGGGGCGGCTTCTCGAAGCGCTCGACCGTGAGCGGCTGGCCATCGCAGAAGCGCTTGGCCTTTCGGTACGCACCATATTCGAACATTTCCATCTGTCGTTCCATGTGCCGCAGGACACCGTCTCGGCCATGAACCAGAAAATGCATGAGGAAGGCCGCGGCGGCACCGGTCCTGCCACGGCAGACAGCCGCTACGTCACCGAAGACGTGCCCTACGGCCTGCTGATGACGGTGAAGCTGGGCGAAATGACCGAATGTGACGCCAGTCTGCACCGGTCCGGTGTGGAGATTTTCTCGGCCATGTACGGGCGCAATTTCTTTGCCGAGAACGAACTTCTGGGCGCTTTAGCACTGGACAGCATGACGCTCGATGACCTGAAGACCCTGTGTCGTGAGGGCTATCGCGCACAAACGGTACCCGCATAAAAACAGGGCGACAACAGGAGCCGTAAAGAGCTCCGACAGAACTGCGCAGAACGCGACGAACAGACAACAACCGAAAGAGGGTTAGAACGATGACCAAATTCATCACCAACCGCAGGCAATTCATCAAGAGCAGCGCCGCCGGCGCCGCCCTTGTCGCTGCTCCCGCCTATCTCCGTTCCACTGCCGCGCGCGCCTCTGGCGTCGTCAATGTGTGGACCTACGCCAACTTCATTCCCGATGATTTCAAGGCCGAGTTCGAGAAGGACACGGGCATCGAGATCCAGATCCGCCTCGTGGACGATCAGGGCAAGCAGTTCAACCTGCTCGCCGCCGAAGCACCGAACCCGACTGCCGACATTGTCACGGTCGCCGGGCACCGTTTCCTTCAGTTCATCTCTTCCGATCTTTTGGCTCCGCTCGATACGGATCGCCTCAAGAACTGGGGCAACATCAATCCGATCTATTCAGAAAGCGACTGGGCCACGATCAACGGCAACAAATGGGGCGCGCCGATCCTTTCGGGTGCCGAAATCCTTGCCTACAACACCGAAGTCGTCAGCGAAGACGAAGTGAAGAGCTGGGACGTTCTCTTCTCGGACAAGTACAGCGGCCAGACGGCCTACACCATTCAGGACATGATGTCCGTCGTGATGCTCTACAAGGGCTATGATGGCAACATGGTCGCCTATATGGACGATCCGGAGAAGGCTGCGGCGGTCGTTGCGGAAGCGCGCGACTTCCTGATCGAGAAGAAGCCGCTCGTGCGCAAATATTACGACGCAGGCGCAGAAGTGCAGCAGATGTTCATCAATCAGGACATCGTCCTGGCTCACGCCTGGAACGGCCCGATCGCCAAGCTCATCACCGATGGCTTCCCGGTCGACATGACCATTCCGAAGGAAGGCACCTATGGCTTTGTCTACACGCTGAACGTCGCCAACAACGCTCCCAATTCCGACAATGCCTATGCGCTTCTCGATGCGCTGCTGGCCAACCCTGAAGTGGGTGCCAAGATGACCCAGTCGTCGGGCTTCATCTCCACCTACAAGGGCGCTGACCAGTATCTCTCGGACATCGAGAAAAAGGCATCGTCCTTCACGGAAGAGGAACTGGCCGGTCTGCAGTTCTTCCGCGCCGAGGCCAACGACATGAAATACAAGCTCGTCGACCCGGCAGTGGAGCAGATCAAGGCCGCCTGATGGCCAAAACGCCGGGCGGGCAACCCTCGCCCGGCAGGTCTTAAACCTTCGTCGTGCCGCCGGGTTCATCACACCCCGGACAGCGCGCAATGAAAAATACGAGCAACCGTCTCAATGGCCCACGCAGATACCGACAGGGCAGACCTTCGAAAGTCGACCGCGCCGGATGGCAGGATGACCTTTTGGGGAGCACTGCTGCAGAACGGCGCTTATCAGGCCGTCGCCAACACGCTGTTCAAGTCGCAGCGCCGCCAGTTCTGGATTCTGGCGAGCCTGCCGCTCTTCTGGATATTCTTTGCCAACCTCGGCCCCATCGTCGAGATGTTCTGGATCGGATTTCTGGACTCCTATCCGCCGAAAGTGGGTCATGAGCCGCAGTTCACGCTCGCAAACTGGGCAGCGTTCTTTCAGGACCGGGTGTTCATCATCCCGTTCTTCCGCACGCTGGCCTTCTCGTTCATCTTCACCGCGATCACGCTGCTCATCACCTATCCGGTGGCCTATTTTCTGGCCAAGCATGTAAGCCGCAAGAACCAGCTTCTGTTCCTGCTGCTCCTGCTCATTCCGTTCTGGGTGGGCGAGATCGTGCGCACCTACGCGATCATGATCCTGCTCGGCAACAACGGCGCGGTCAATCTGGCGCTCAAGTCGCTCGGGCTCATCGATCGACCCATACCGTTCATGTATACGGGCTTCTCGCTCGGTGTCGGCATTATCTATCTGACCGCGCTTTACATGCTTCTGCCGCTCTACTCGGCGCTGGAAAAGCTGCCAGACAATTATCTCGAAGCCGCAGCCGATCTCGGTGCGGGTGCGTGGACGCGCTTCCGCCGCATCACGCTGCCGCTTTCCAAAGAAGGCATCGCCTCGGGCTGCACCCTCGTCTTCCTGATTTCCACCGGCTATTACGCGACGCCCGTCCTTCTGGGCGGGCCACGCTCGACCGTCTTTGCGGAAACCATTGCCGGCTTCTTCCACGTCGCCGGCGATCAGTGGCCCATGGGCGCGGCCTTCTCCTCGATCATGCTGATCGCGACGCTCGGCGTAACCGGCCTTTTCCTCAAGCTGATGGGCCGTGACGGAAAGGGGATGATGCGATGACCCCTAACACACGCATTCTGATGTCGGTCATCTACTGGGCCTTCATCGTCTATCTCTTTGTGCCGCTGGCGCTCATGGTCACTATGGGCTTCAAGGATTCGAAGTTCATCGGTTTCCCGATCCGCTCCTGGACACTCGACTGGTACGCCGCCGTCATACAGGACACGCAGGTCCTGTCGGTCTTCGGCTATTCGATGACCATCGCCATTGCGACCACGATCCTGTCGCTGATCATCGGCACATGGGTGGCCGTCTTTCTCGGTCCGAACCAGTTTCGCGGGAAGGCGATCATCTTTGCGCTCGCCTGCCTGCCAGCGGTCATCCCCGGCATCATTTCGGCGATCGCGCTGCGCATCTTCGCCCGCCTGATCGACATCGAGCCGGGCATGTTCGCCATCATTCTCGGCCACACGGTGCACAATGTGCCCTTCGTTGCTCTGGTGGTGATGGCCCGCCTTTCGACCCAGCCGAAAAGCCATATCGAGGCCGCGCGCGATCTGGGAGCCGACAGCATCGTCGCCTTCTTCCGCGTCACGCTGCCCTACCTGAAGCCCGCGCTGATCGGAGCCGGCATCTTCTGCATGCTCCTGTCCTTTGACGACTTTGTGCGCGCCTTCTTCCTCGGCGGCTACCAGCCGACGCTTCCGGTGCTGATCTTCGCCAAACTGCGGTCGGGCATGTCGCCCGAGATCAACGCCATTTCCACAATCGTTCTCATCATGACCGCGATCCTCGGCCTGTGGGCCGAGCGTTCCATGCGGCGCCTGAACAAAGGTTCCTGACCATGACCGGCGAAAAGGACACCATCGTCCATATCGACAACGTCACCAAACGCTTCGGCAATGTCGTTGCGGTGGATCAACTGGACATGAAAATCATGGCCGGCGAATTCGTGACCTTCCTCGGCCCCTCCGGCTGCGGCAAGTCGACGACCCTGCGCATGCTGGGCGGGTTCGAAAACCCCTCCGAGGGCCGGATCGTGCTCGATGGCGTCGATGTGACAAGCCAGCCGCCCAACCGGCGCGACGTCAACATGGTGTTTCAGGACTATGCGCTCTTCCCGCACATGACCGTGGGCCAGAACGTGTCCTTCGGGCTCGAACTCAAGGGCAAGTCGCGACCCGAGATCGAACGCCGCATGGCGGAGCTGCTCGACTTCCTGCAGCTTTCCGGCTTCCGCGACCGCACGCCCGACCAGCTTTCCGGTGGCCAGCGCCAGCGCGTCGCGCTTGCCCGCGCGCTTGCCCCGGACCCGAAACTCCTGCTGTTGGACGAGCCGCTCGGCGCGCTCGATGCCAAGCTGCGCGGTCAGGTTCAGATCGAACTGAAAGACATTCAGAAGCGCACCGGCAAGACCTTCTTCTTCGTCACCCACGACCAGGAAGAAGCGCTGACCATGTCCGACCGCATCGTCGTCATGAATGCCGGCCGTGTCGAGCAGTCCGGCACGCCTGAAGATCTCTACTTCCGGCCCGAAAGCCGTTTCGTCGCCGAGTTCATCGGCGAAACGAACCTGATCAACGGCACCGTGCGCGGCGTGGAGGAGAACGCGGTCGTTCTCGACTGGAACGGACTTTCCGTCCGTGGTTCGGGCCATGGTCACCGTCCTGCCGCCGGCGACAACGTCACTGCCTCGCTAAGGCTGGAAAACGTGACCTGCCACAACAAAAAGCCGGCAAATCAGAATGCCGTCGAGGGCAAGGTGATCAGCAAGCTCTTCAAAGGCAGTCGCACCTCGCTGGACATCCGTGTCGGCGAGCGCGAAGACAGCATCATCCGCGCCTATATGGACGCTGGCAATGCTGCCGAAATTGCCAATGATCAGCTCTGGATTAGCTGGGAGCCGGAACGTTTGACAGTCCTGCGCGACTAGTTTCGTCGAGCCTTTTCATTCGGTTTCGGGCTTCCCGATCCATGTCTCGAACTCATCCAACTGGGCGAAAGTTGCCGGGCGCAGCTTTCCCCATTTGGAGGCATCGGAAACAAGAAATCTCCGCTGCGACCGCGCCATCGCCGCGCGTTTGACGGCAACTTCATGAAAGTGAAAGCAGGTCACACCTTCGCTTTCATGGATTCCGGCGGCGGAGAAGAAGCCTTTGGTGATGTTGATTTCCTGCAGCATGCCAAGCGCGGTGTCGGAGCTGAAGCTTCCGCTCTCGGGATGATAGATGCCGGCCAGCAGGATTAGGGTCACGCCATCCAGCCGGGAGACCATTTCGGCGATGTTCATCGCCTGCGTCACCACCGTGACATTCGCGTTGTGCGGAAGGCTCGCAGCGAGATATTGCAGCGTCGACCCGCAGTCCACGAAGATCGTGTCTTCCGGTTCGACCAGAGCTGCCGCCCGGCGTGCCACCTGCGTTTTGGCCTGCGTGTTCGTGCCCTGCGCGTGCGACAGCGAATAGCGTTCGCCGTTCTCATTGGCCGACATGATGTAGCCGCCCAGGCACAAGAGCCCGTTTTCACCATTCCCCAGATCGCGGCGAATGGTTATCTCCGAAGTGCCGAGTTCCCGCGCAGCCTCAGCGATGTGCAGTATCTTTCCCGAAGCACAGAGTTTCTTGAGCGCCATGATCCGCGCTTCTCGTCCGGAAGGTCTCGCCAAATGCTTCTCCAGGCCCACGAAGCGCCAGCCTGTTGTGTGGCCGGAAGCGATGGTCGCAACAGTAGGCACCGCACTTCAAAGGTTCATAAGTTTTGATGGAATACCATCATATTGAAACGAAATGATCAATATTGATGCCAGCAACTGCTCCGGAGCTCATGCTCATCAATTCGAGAAAACCCGTGTCTGCAGCCCCGTGTCCGCAGCAAGGAAAATCAGTCGTCGTCTCTGCACCTGAGCATGATGGCTCGTGCCAACAGCATTGAGGTGAAGAACAGCGTTACAAGATGGGTGTTGATACCGAGAATGTAGGTGTCGCCCTGAATCACGGCGGCTGCCGAGACAAGAACGATGATGCCCATCAGAATGATGTTGTGCATTCGTCTCCCTCTCTTCGTTCCGGAACACTATACCCGCCGGTATTCAACGCCCCGCGCCCGCGCAAGTGACAGCCTGATGCGGTCACGCGTCAGGTGCTGCAGACAAATGCGCCGACCACCGGCCGAAAAGAGCCACCGCCCACTGCCCAGTGGCATCAATGTCACCGTCTGGCGCAGTGGGCCGCGTCCCCAATGCAGCGTCCGCCCCCTGATCTGAAGATGCGCGCCATCGCACATCCAGTCGCCGTCGAGGTCCGGCGCTTCGTCATCGGCTGCCACAGGCAACAGCCTGACTGGACGATGAAAGAGCTCTCCGGTCAGTGCACCATCCTCATACCGCAGGCGCATGCGCGACTGAGCCGCGTTGGAGACGAACCAGCCGTCATCCCCCTCAAACAACATCTCCTCCGCATCGCGGACCACAATCGATCCCGGCCGCACCTCTGCCCAGAGCTCCCCCTCCGCAGCCGCATAGAGACCCGGCGGTGCCCATTCCCCCGCAGGTTTCGGCAAAGCACCCTTCGGCACACCGTAAAGCGCTGCCCAGACATGCGCTACGAGCCCGGTCGCGTCGCCATCGTCACGGTTGGTGAGAACCACCAGCGCGATCTCCCGCTCCCGGTCACACAGGAAACCTGCACGGTAACCGGCCTGCGCCCCGCCATGTCCCGGCACCGCCATATTGCCGATGCGCGTCAGGCTTATTCCAAGCCCGTAGCCCGTTGCCTCTCCCGAGCCGAGCGGCATCGGCCGGGCTATCCGGTCGAAAATCGCGCGCGGCATCAGGTCCGCGAGCCAGCGGGCGAGATCCATGGCAGACCCGGACAGAGAGCCGGCTGCCGAAAGATGCATGCCCTGAAAGCCCTCGGACCACCCACCGGCCTCGGGCACGTGCCCGGGCACCAGCCCCGGCACGGGATCGGTCCAGAATTCCGAAGCCCGCATTCCGATCCCGAGCCGCGCCGCATGGGCCGCGACCATCTCCGAGAAGACAAAACCCCGTCGTGCCAACGCCATTTCCAGCAGGCGATAGCCGCCATTCGAATAAGCGACCTCCGACCCCGGCGCGGCGTTGAGCCAGTCAAAACCGGCCATCCACGTATAGAGCGCATCCGCCTCGGTGCGCTCATGCGCGCCGACGCCCAGCAGCGTCAGACATTCGCGAGGATCCGGCAAACCGCCCTGCATGGCCAGCGCCTGAGCGACTGTTACCGCCGCGGGTGCGGCTGCAAGCTCGCACAGCGCCTCGCCCAGAGGCATGTCGAGGCTAAACGCCTCGGACTCCAGTAGACAGGTTGCGAAAACATGCTTGGTCACGGACGCCCAGCGAAAGACGCTGTCGGGCCCCAGCGGCCCGCGCCCTGCCCCGCAATGACCCGCTGCCGCGATCAGGCGTGGCATGCCTCTTTCCATGCCGAGAACCACACCCCCTGGCCCGTCACTCACCCAGCTTTTGAGCTTTTCTTGCGCGGCTGCTTCAGCAGCCGGCCAATCGCGTCTCGACATTCCCCGTCCCCATCCGCTGGCGCTGTTCATCACAGCTTCGATGCCGTGCGGTGCCTCCTTCGAGAAGCCATGTCAATGAGGATTGTCGTTCGGCGCGCCACCGCTCAGGCGACTTCAGAGTTTTCGATCCCCACGATTTCACCGACCGGCTGAGGACGGCCGATAAGAAAGCCCTGAATGAGGTCGACATCGAGTTCTTCAAGAAGCGCCTTCTGCTCTTCCGTCTCGACGCCTTCAACGAGAACGGTACGGCCAAGACTGCGCAGAAGCTGGATCATGCCCTCGAGCATGCGGACATCCTGCGCGCACTGGCGCTCAGGCAGAAAGCTCCGGTCGATCTTGACAATATCGAGGTCGAAGCGGCGCAGGCAGTCGATCCCGGCGTAACCGGTCCCGAAGTCATCGAGCCAGATCTGCACACCGAGGCTCCGAAGCTGCTCCACTGCCTGAGCGGCCTGCGACTGTCCCAGGATGTCGCCCCGTTCGGAGAGTTCGAGCGCAAACTGTCTTGGCGCCAGTCCGTGGCGGGCCAGCATCTCGGCAACGCGAAGCGCAAATCCTGGAGCCTTGAGCTGAACGGCGGATATGTTGACGGCAACAATCCCGGTAAGCTTGTAGCGCGCCACGTCCGCACAGGCCTGTTCGAAAACCCATGCGCCCAGTTCGACGATCGCGCCGTTCTGCTCTGCCACCGGAATGAACACATCGGGTTTCACCAGCCGCCCATTGCTGCCCTTGAGCCGCATCAGCGCCTCATAGCCAAGAACCTCGCCGGTTCCCAGTTGCACGATCGGCTGGTAGACCACTGAAATGCACTGCCTTTCAATGGCGTGCGCCAACAGGCCGGCGAGGCTTTCATTCGAATGGTCGGCGTCGACGATCTGCGGATCGTAAACCGTCACTCTGGAGCGGCCGGTAAACTTCGAGATATAGAGTGCCCGGTCAGCTTCCTGCAGAACCTCCTGCAACTCGGAGGCCCCATCTTCCAGCGTCTGCGATGCACCAGCACTGATCGTCACAATGTCGATACCGTCACCCCGGTCTGGATGGTAGATTTCCAGTTCCTCAACCACACGGCAGAACTCCTGCGCCAGTTCACGCAGTTCGTCCGACCCGGAGACGCGGCGCAACACCAGAAACTCCTCGCCGCCATAACGCCCGACGATTGCTTCGTTCGCATCCGCCGCCGCCTCCAGCGTCTGGGCAACCCGTATCAGGCAATCGTCACCGGCCTGATGGCCCAGCCGGTCGTTAAAGCGCTTGAAGTGATCCACGTCGATCAGCACGACGCCGAGCTCCTTCCCGTCCCGAACACACGATTCATGAAGCTCGGCGAAGGCGCTTGTGATCGCACGGCGATTGCGCAATCCCGTGAGGGGATCGGTGTGAGCGATCCTGTGGAGCTCGTCGCCCTTCTTGACGGCTGCATGGGCCTGAGATTTTGCCTGCAGCGCTTCAAGAAACGTCCAGTAGCGCTCCACCCCCAGTCGCCACGACAGGTAAAGTGAAAAGACAAGGCAGTTGACGAAGAGCGCGGCAATGACGATCCGTGCAGTCAGGCCGATCTGTAGCGTGTACAGCGTCGCAGCGATGAAGACGACGGCGATGACCGTCGACGAGATCGCGGACAGCATGAAGCGGAAATTGAAGAACAGATTTGCGCCAAGCACAAAGACGATACCGAACGCCACAAAGTGCGAAAGCGCCTGCTGATGTGAGGTTTCAAGCGCCAGAAGCAACCACCCGACAGCACCGACGACAATAGCTGCGGCAGCCACCAGATGCATCACGGCAAGGGATGCGCCGCGGCGCACACCAAACTCGATCACCGCAAGAAAGGAAATGCCGATCGCGCACCGGGCAAACACCAGCTGATCCGCGATGTCGGGAAACAGGAACCAGTCGAAGACCCCATAGGCCATATAACTGAGCACGGCAGCCCACATGCCCCAGCGAACGACCAGGCGTTGCTGGGCAGCGTCATGCTGAAAAAGCAGCCGGAGCAGTTTCGGATCTGCAAGACCCGTACGAGGGCTCGAAAGCGCTTCTACAACCTTTCGTGCGATATCCGCGGATAGTTGCATCGTGACCTTCCTTTGCAACAGACCCTCAGTACACGGGAATCGGTTAGGATGTCTTAACTTCCCCATTCCCCCGCCGGAGCGCCGCGGGAAAGGGTATTTTATATTAACAGTGCGTAAATGATGACACGATCATCCGTCTCTTTTACCCGGCTTATCGAGGTCCTGAACCCGGATAACTTTTAGTCGAAATTGATTAAATTCTTTCGCATCCCGGTCTGTGTGGGTATAGTGAAAGTGTGCAAATCAATGGGGACGGACCAGTGGCACAAGCCTCTCACCTGAAGCTTGATGAGCAGAGTTTGATCACATCTCAGCTCGTCAAGAAGCATACGACCACGTCGGATGTAGCCGATTCAACGGAGTTAAAGGAGAAGGTTGCCCAGCTTGCGCTGGTTCTCGATCTGGCGCGCCAGGGCTTCGAATCGGGCACACCGGCAGCGGACATTGTCGACCGTCTGGCGGCCCGTCTGCACGATCTCCGCAACCAGGCTTCGCCTGTCGTATGGCAACAGCTCATTCCCCTGGCTCAGGAGCATCCGGTTTCAGAGTTTCTGAAGCAGGATCCCTTCACGCGCTGGTCCTTCGACAAGCCGCGCGGCTATTCCGGCGATGCCAGCCTGCTCGACATCTACTACAAGCATCCAAGCGCCGACGAGATCGTGGCTTCTTCCACGGAACTCGGCCGTGAAATCTACGCTTACACCAGCGAAGCAGCGAGTTCGGTCGCCGGACGCGAACGGCGCGACATTCTTGCGCGCACGGTGGATGCCACCGCCGAGCGTGTGGAGAATGCGGAAGTTCTTGCAATCGCATGCGGTCACCTGCGCGAAGCGGAACTCTCGACGGCCCTGGCCGGAAAGAAGCTGAAGCGCTGGATCGGGCTGGATCAGGACCCGATCAGTGTGGGAACGGTCAACCGGGACCTGGCCGGCACTGGTGTGGAGGCCATTGACGGTTCCGTGAAAGGCATCCTGCGCCGCTCCTACAGTCTCGGCACGTTCGATCTCGTCTATGCGTCGGGGCTTTACGACTATCTGCCGCGTGCAGTCGCAATCCGCCTCACGCAACGCGCCATGGAACTGGTCAAGCCGGGCGGAGAATTCCTGTTCGCCAATTTCAGCGACGAGATCACCACCGATGGCTACATGGAAACCTTCATGGACTGGCCGCTGATCCTGCGTGCGGACAAGGACATGCAGGACATAATCGACCGCGCGATTGACAGGAACCATGCCGAGACCGAGGTGTTTTACGGCAGCAATCGCAACATCGTCTACGGTGTCATCCGCAAGCACACGGCCTGAGCGACAGCCTCATCCTCTCACGTGAAAAGCCAGACCTGGCTGGCCACCCAACTTCGGTTTGGTGGCCACGGGACCTCTCGCAATTAGGTCTGCCCATTCGGCGGCGAGATCATCTACACGCGCGGAACCATGGTGCCACTGCAGCCGGTATCGTTGATCTGCGTGCACAATGGCGGATACAGGGTCGAGGAAATCCGGGAACCTGAAACGGCGTGATCCGGCTTCTGAAAGGCGGGGCTTCGGTCCCGCAATTTTTTTGCCTGCGACAGACCGAAACCGCAGGCATTTCATATGTGATGGCGCGGGCGGCATAACGGGACACTGCAGCCGATCCCTATCGGTAATGCCAAACCGGCACGACAAAATTAAAATATCAAGTTGCGTATCTGATACATCAGTTGTAGGCTTTCTTCTCAGGCCCGACTTATGCAAGCCGGCGCCAATCTTCGTAACCGGCAAGCAGATCGTCCGGGCGCGGAAAACAATTTTTGCGGAGAAGGAGGAGTCTCACGCATGCTCTCAGTCAGTCGTCGTGTTCTTATGGCAGCCGCATTCGCTGCCGCTTTGACGCCCGCAGCCGCCCTGCCGGTCAGGGCCCAGGACCTGCCGGAGATCGAGTTCCTCTATTCGCCCTTCGCCGACTATGCGCCCTTCTTCGTCGCCGAGGACCTCGGCTATTTCGAGGAGTTTGGCGTTGACGTGACGCTTTCGCCCAAGGGCAACACGGCCGAAACCATCCAGATGCTTGCCTCCGGCAACATCGAAGCAGGTGCCGCCACCTGGGCTTCCAGCCTTTTCAACGCGCTCGACCGTGGCGCAACCGTCTCCATCATTGCCACCATGGCACGCATGCCCGACACGGTTCCCTCCCCCTCGCCATTCATGGTGTCGCAGAAAGCGTGGGACGAAGGCATCCGCACCGTCGCCGACCTGAAAGGCAAGCGCATCGGCATTCCCGGCCCCGGCGGTTTCGGCATGTATTCGGTGGCAAAGGCACTCGAGAAGGGCGGCCTGACAATAGAAGATGTCGAGGCGGTTTACCTGCCGCCGCCCGCAACGGCTGCCGCCTTCGCAAATGGCGGCCTTGAAGCCGGCTGGAGCATCGAGCCTTTCGCTCACCAGCTCGAAAAACAGGGGCTGGGCCGCCGCCTGGTCGAAGATCACACCTTTGGCACAGAGCTTGGTTTGATCGCCTTCAATCAGGATTTCGTTGAAGAGAACGAAGACGCGGTTGTGCGCTTCGTAGCAGCCTATCTCAAGGCTGCCCGCCAGCTCGACAATGGCGGCTGGCAGGACGACAGGATTCTCGAAATCGTCTCGAACTACACCGGCACCGAGCCAGACGCCCTGCGTGGCATCCCCTATACGGTTCGCTCCGAAGATGGTGCCATCGACATGGAGTCCGTGCGTGAACAGGAAGAGTTCTTCCGTCAGCGCGGTGCACTTGAATATGAAGGGCTTTCCGATATCGACGGCGTCTATCGCCGCGATCTTCTGCAGCGTGCCAACGACCTACTCGCAAGCAAGAAATGATGCAGGCCGCGCAGGAAAAACTGCCTCCCGCTCCGGCGAAATCCGCCGGAGCGGCCATTGAGGTCAACCATCTTACCAAGGCGTTCTATGACAGCCAGGACGACCGCGTGACCGTGGCCGTCTCCGATGTCAGCTTTAAAGTCGAACGCGGCGAATTCGTTTGCATTGTCGGCCCCAGCGGCTGCGGCAAAACAACGGTACTGCGCATTCTCGCAGGCCTTGAGGACGAGCTGAACGGCACGGTGAAGCTTCACAGCTCCACACCGCCGGCAATGGTTTTCCAGGAAGCGTCCGTTCTGCCCTGGCTCACCGTTTCGCAGAACATCGCTTTCCCGCTGAGCCTGAAAGGCACGCCCCGTTCACAACAGGCCGAACGCGTGCGCGAAATGCTGACACTGACCGGCCTTACAGAATTCGCCAGCGCCCTCCCCCACCAGCTTTCCGGCGGCATGAAACAACGCGTCTCCGTGGCGCGCGCCCTTGTCGACGACCGCGACATTCTGCTGATGGACGAGCCGTTCGGCGCGCTCGATGAACAGACGCGTCTGGTCCTCCAGCAGGAATTGTTGCGGATATGGGAGACGACCGGCAAGACCGTGGTCTTCATCACGCACAGCGTCGATGAAGCGTTGACGCTGGCGGATCGCGTTCTCGTCATGTCGCCACGTCCCGGCAGGCTGGTCGCCGACATGCGGGTCCCCTTCGAGCGCCCGCGCGACGTGGTCGAGATGCGCCGCGACAAGCGTTTCTGGGATATGACTTACGAGGTCTGGCGCTTGCTGGCCTCTCCTGCGGAGGCATGAGATGAGCGCTCCCACCACGACACTGACCGAAGACGAACTGCGCCGGCTCAAAGCACCGGCTCGACGTGAGAAACTCTTCCGTTTCGCATCCTATTTCAGCCCGCTTCTGCTTCTCTTGATCTGGGAGCTGTCGAGCCAGTTCAACCTGATCGACCGCCGCTTCTTCCCGGCTCCCAGCGCCATCGCCGAAACGGCCTGGCGCATGATCGTAAGCCTGGAGCTCTTTGAGCATATCGGCGCAACCCTGCGCCGCGTGGGTGTGGGCTATGTCATGGGTGCGGTTCCCGGCATCACGCTCGGCCTCATCCTCGGCCTCTCCCGGCCTGTTCGCCGCCTCCTCGGTCCGATCTTCTCCGCGCTCTATCCTGTGCCGAAGATCGCCATCCTCCCATTGATCCTGCTGATCTTCGGCGTCGGCGACGCCTCCAAGTTCGTCGTCATCGCCATCGGCGTTTTCTTTCTGATGTTTTACAACACCATGGGCGGTGTCCTGCAGACCCCGCAAATCTACATGGATGTTGCCAAGAACGCAGGCGCGAGCCGGTTCCAGACCTTCACGCGCATCGCCTTCCCTGCTGCGCTGCCAAGCATCTTCACCGGGCTGAAGCTTGCCGCGGGTTCGTCCTACATCATCATCGCGGCCGCCGAATTCCTCGGCGCACGCAGCGGCGTCGGCTTCTTCATCTGGGCGTCGTGGCAGACCTTTGCGGTCTCGCGCATGTTCGTCGGCATCGTCGTGATCTCGGTCATGGGCTATCTCACCATCCTCGCCCTTGAGGCGCTGGAGCGGCATTTCGTAGCCTGGGCGAAAAACTGATCGGCTGAGGACAAGAGGCTCATGACCGTCTACACCGGCCCGGCCCCCAACGCCCACACACCCGTTTCGGAGCGCATCTACCTTGCGCTACGGCAGAAGATCGTGCGTTGCGAGATAGCACCGGGAACCACGCTCGATGCGAATTCCATTGCGCGTGACTACGACGTCTCGAAAACGCCGGTGCGTGACGCCATGCAGAAGCTGGCGGCCGACGGGCTCGTGACGATCCTGCCGCGCAGCGGCTATCGCGTGGCCACCATCACGTTTCAGGCCGTGCACGAAATTCTTGATCTGCGCGCGGCCATCGGCCCGCACGCGGCACGGCAGGCAGCGCGTTACGCCACGCCCGCCGACATCGCCGAGCTGCGCGAGATCGTCGCCGAATACGCCACGCCGCTCGACATCGGGGCCATGCAGCAGGTGGCGCGGCGCTTCCATGTCGCCATCGCACGGTGCAGCCGCAACAAGCGCGTTGTCGCTCTCTCGGAAACCCTGTTCGACGAACTGGAGCGCCTTCTGCGCTTCGCAATCGACTTCTCGGTGAAGATCGGCGAGCACTCGGACGAGCACACAGCGCTTGTCGACGCCATCGAGGCCGGCGATGGCGAGCGGGCGGCCGCCATCGAAGCGGCCCACATCAAACACAGCCGGGAGTTCCTGATCGAACGCCTGATGACGCTCGGTTACCTATCCGCTGGCGAAGTCCAGATCGGCAATGCAGCGCGGGGCATGGACGAATGATCGCATTTCCCGACGCAGTTGCGCGGCTGTCGGCAGCGCTTGGCGACAGTCCGGCAGCGAAACTTGCAGCCGCAGCACTGATCGAAGCCGATGCGCTCGGGCAGCCGCGTTTCGGAATTGCGATGCTCGATGAGTGGACAGCCGACACCACGCCCGTTCGCGCTGCCGAAACCCCGCAGGCCGTAAGCTGGCTCGACTGCTCGGCCTCCTTTGCACCGCTTGCCGTTGCGAGCGCCACGCTGGACCTCACCGGTGCCGCTCAGGCGAAGGGCATCGCCGCCGTCTTTCTGCGTGGCGTCAGGGGCTTCGGCCGGCTCGCTCCCTTCGTTCGCCATCTTGCCGATGCCGGCCTTGTCGGGATCGCCGGGGCCGAAGGCCCGCCTTTCGTCGCCGCCCACGGCGGCACGCGCGCCGTCATCGGCACCAATCCGTTCGCCCTCGCCATAGGCACCGGCGCAGACCGCGTGGTGATCGACGTGGCAAGCAGCACAGCCACCATGGCCGACATCCGCAACGCCCGCAGCACCGGCGCCCCCCTGCCGGAGGGAATTGCGCTGAATGGCGAAGGACAGCCAACCACCATCGCCTCCGAGGTCGCCGCACTTCTGCCGCGCGGCGGACAGGTCGGCTCCCTGCTCGGCCTTGTGGTCGAACTTCTGGCCGGCGTCGCCGGCGGTGGCCGCGACGACCCAAAAGGCCGGGGCGTGTTCCTGCTTGCCTTCGATCCTGAAGCGGCCGGAGACAGCATTGATTGGCAGGCGCGGCTTGCAGCCCTCAAAAGCGACTGGACCGGAAGCGGCGGCCACTGGCCGCGCGGCGGCGCGCGCTCGCCCGAAGCCGCGCTGGACGATGATTTCGCAAAACGCCTCGATGCACAGCTCGCACGCATTTCCGGCAGGGCGCAGTGACAATGCCGCACCGCTCTTCCTCAAACCGCTGAAATTCTCCTATGCAGAAATGGTGCCTTAGATGACGACAAATCCTGCTTCCGCGCCCGTTGTTTCCGTCACCCCCGCTGACGGGCTGATCGACGAGCCACGCCGCATTGTCGTTTCGGGCCTCGCGCCCGACGAGCTCGTCGCGATTTCCGCGCGGACGGTGCGGGCCGGCGGCGTTGTCTGGTACAGCCAAGCGACATTCATGGCCGATGCCGACGGCGTCGTTGATCTGACGCGCGATGCGCCCGTTGGCGGCGACTATGCGGAAATCTCGGCAATGGGTCTCATCTGGAGCCAGAAGCCGGTCGACAGCAACAGTCAGGAGCTTTTTCCGGACGACGTCATGCAGCCGCTAAAGACCGAGCTGACGGCGGAAACCGCCGTCGGCGTCAGGGCGCAGGGCGCGCTTCTCCAGCGCCTCGCAGCTGAAGGCGTAGAGCGGCAGGAGATCCGCGAAGACGGTCTGGTCGGCACGCTCTTCACGCCCGCAGGCCCCGGCCCGCATCCCGTCGTGGTGGTGCTCAACGGTTCCGGCGGCGGCATCAACGAGCCGCGCGGCGCGCTTTACGCCTCCCATGGCTATCAGGCTTTCGCGCTTGGCTATTTCAAGGCTCCGGGCCTGTCGCCCTTCATCACCGAGACCCCGCTCGAATATCTGGAGACCGGCCTCAACTGGGCGCACCGCACGCTCAAGCCGCGCGACGGTTTCGTGGCGGTTGCCGGTCAGTCGCGCGGCGGTGAACTCTCGTTGCTTCTCGGCGCGACCTTCCCCGATCTCATCTCCGCCGTGATCGCCTATGTGCCCGGCGCCATGGTGCATGGCGCACAGGGTGCGGGCGATCCCGCTCGTGGCGGCTGGCAGGGCGTGACCTGGACCCGGGGTGGTGAGCCGCTTACCCATCTCTGGCAGGACAACAAGGCCGTGCACTGGCACCCCTGGGGCGGTGAAGCACCACCGAACCGGCATCATTCCGTCTTCTTCGAGGGGCTGAAGGACACCGATCTGGCCGCACGCGCGCGCATCCCGATCGAGAACACGAAGGCCGCCGTTCTGCTCGTTTCAGGCCGCGACGACCGCGCCTGGCCATCGAGCCTCTATTCGAAAATGGTGGTTTCCACCCTCAGCCGGCACGACCACCCGCACCTCGTCCGTCATCTCGACTTCGATGACGCCGGCCATGCGATCAACCTGCCCTTCGTGCCCTCGACCCAGTTGAGCCGCGAACACCCGGTTTCGAAAGTACCCTACACGAATGGCGGCACGCCATCAGGCAACGCACGGGCGGATGAAGGCTCGTGGCGCGGTGTCCTCGCATTCCTCGACGAGCTTACACGCCCGGCCGGCTGAAGCGCCGGCTCATCCACTTTCTTTTGCGCAAGCAGACAACCCTATCCTTCGAAAGGAAGATGAACATGCCCACGAGAGAACACCTTGAAGGTCAATGGCGCGAATGGCGCTATGCCCATGTCGCCAAGATGTTCCGTCCGTATGGTTGGACTTCGCTGGTTGCGCAGTACTGGCTGGAGAAAGACGATCAGGGTGTCACCTTCGACCTTCTGCCGGGCACGTGGTCGGTGGAAGACGGACGCATCATGTTCACCCCGCCCGCCGAAGGCCCGAACCTGTCGGTGAACGGCGAATACCCCACCGGTCCGGTGGAGATCATTCCGGGCCGCAACCAGACTTATGGTCATGGCGAGAGCCTTCCGGTCTATTTCGGCCGCAACGAGGTGGAAACGCTTCTGCGCACAACGCATGACGGCCAGCCGCTTTTCGGCGTGCGCGTGCGCGACCCCCACGAGGCCACGCGTCTGGAAGACGCCGGTGTCACCGCTTTCGATTACGATCCCGAGTGGCGCATCCCCGGCTTCTACACACCCACCGAGCGCACGGACTACGAAGCCGAAACGGTAGAAGAAGGTGTGCGCGAGTCCACGCCACGCATGGGCACCTTCACCTTCGAGTACAAGGGCAAGAGCTACGAGATCGTGCTCATCGGCAAGGACACGCCGCATGGCGTGCAGCCGGTCGCGCATGTGCGTGACAAGACCAACGGCGCGATCACCTATGGAGCAGGCCGCGTCATCGAACTGCAGTTCACCGACGAGACCAACACCCGCATCGACTGGATCGACTTCAACTATGCGGTCGCGCTGCCCTGCGCCTTCACCAACTTCGTGACCTGCCCCCTCGTTCCACCGGAAAACCAGCTCGATTTCGAGGTTCTGGCCGGCGAGAAACGTCCTGTGCAGAACGTGGTTCGGACAATGACCTATCAGGCAAAGGCCTAGAACATCGGACCGAACAGGCGAAGCCGTTTTTTCGGTCCGATGCTCCATCAATACCCTGGATCGTCGTTTGTGCGTCCGGCTGAACGCCGACGATCCAGAGTCAGGGTCAAATAATATGACCGTTTCGTCTACCGCTTCAGATACGCATTGGTAAACCAGGTGGAGACGTCCGGCATCTCCTCGAGGCGCTTGCCGTCGGCATCGCGCATGACGCCCGCCTCGAACATGAACTTCGTGATGTTGCCGAACATGTCCGCATCGATGAGGCCGACCGGCTCGCCCTCGTCCTGCAGGTAGCCGCCGCCCACGATGGCCTGCATGGAAGCGCGGACCAGCTCCGGGTTGGAGAGCATGCCGCCGGTCTCAGCGATCAGCATTTCGGCTGCCTCATCCGGGTTTTCCGCAGCGAAAGCATAGCCGCGCTGGGCCGCTTCAACGAAAGCGCGGGCGGTTTCGGGGTTGGCTTTCAGCCAGGTTCCGTTACCGCCGAGATAGGTGGTGTGCTGATCCGGCACGCCATAGTCGGCATAGCGAAATGCGCGCTGCGGGCGGTCGAGAAGCACGGAGTTCACGCCTTCCCAGGTGCTGACCTCGAGCGTGAAATCGACCGTGCCATTGGCAAGCGCCTCATAGGCGGAGGTGCCGAGCGTGACGGTCTCGAACTCGCCCTTGCCGCCATCGTTCTGGATAATGGTGGAGATGAGGGCCTGCTCCCACGCGCTGCCGAAACCGGCATAGGTCATGCCATCGAGATCGGCCGGGCGCTGGATGTCTTCACGCTCGCCATTGAAGACGAGACGGCCCGTTTCGTGCTGCATCACCGCCATGACCACGGTGAGGTCGGCGCCCGTGGCGCGCTGGCTGTAGAAGCCGATGGAGCTGAGAATGCCGAATTCGGCGACGCCCGTGGCGACCAGCGTGCCAGAGGAGGTGTCGGTGTAGGGCAGGATTTCGACGTCAAGGCCGGCATCCTTGAACCAGCCCTTCGCCTGGGCGACGTAAAGCCCCACATGGTTGGTGTTGGGCGTCCAGTCCAGCGCGACGCTCAGGCGCTCCTGCGCCGTTGCCGGCAGCGCCATCGCGCCGAGCATCAGGGCTGCGGCTATCAGGCTTTTCATGGTCTTTCTCCTGTCTGACTGAGCAAGGTGTTCAAAAGGTCTTCTTCCAGCGCGCGGGCATCGTCCGGCAGGGGCGCGCCAAGGCGCGGGCGCGGGGCGCGGACGACGACCTCGGAAATCACGCGGGCGGGACGGCGCGACAGCACATAGATGCGATCCGAAAGGGCCACCGCCTCGCGCACATCATGGGTGACGAGCAGCGTGGTCCAGCGCGCGGCCCGCCAGCGGTCTTCCAGCCAGCGCTGCATCTGCGCGCGGGTGAGCGCGTCGAGCGCGCCGAAGGGTTCATCGAGAAGCTGGATCGGGCGGGCCTGAATGACCGTGCGCAGGAGGGCTGCGCGCTGACGCATGCCGCCCGACAGTTCTGCCGGATAGCGTTGCTCGAAACCTTCCAGCCCGAACTCGGCGAACAGCGGCAGCGCACGGGCGCGCGCTTCGGCGCGGGGCACGCCTTGCACTTCCAGCCCCAGAATGACGTTATCGATGATGCGCCGCCAGGGCATGAGCGCGTCGCGCTGCGGCATGAAGGCGAAGGTCTGGCCGTCGCGCTTCAAGGGTGCGCAATCGCGCAGGATCTCGCCGCGATCCGGCGCAAGCGCGCCGGTGAGCAGGCGAAACAGGGTGGATTTTCCCGCCCCAGAAGGGCCGAGGATGGAGACGAACTCCCCCTGCCCCACATGCAGCGATACATCGTCGAGCACGGCGGTTTCGCCGAGCGTCACGCCCACATTGCGCATTTCAAGAGCGCTCATCGTGTCTGCCCCGCTTCACGCCAGCGCAGCAGCGCCCGTTGTAGAAGCGCCGAGACACCGAAGAGCACCAGCGTCAGCGTCGAGCTGACCACCACCGCCGCCAGCATGAGGTCCGGGCGAAAACTGTTCTTGGCGTTGAGGATGACAATGCCGAGCCCGGCGCGCGCGCCGACATATTCGGAGAAGATCGCGGCGACCACGGCATAGGTGATGGAGATCCGCAGGCCGGCAAAGAAATAGGGCATGGCCGAGGGAAAGCGCGCCGCCCGGAACACCTTCCACCGCGACGCGCCCATGGAGCGCATCAGCGTTTCGATCTCGGGATCGGTGGATTCGTAGCCATCGACCAGCGCCACCAGCATGGGAAAGAAGGTGACGAGCGCCACGAGCAGGATTTTCGGCGTGAGACCGAAACCGAACCACAGAACGGCAAGCGGCGCGATGGCCACCAGCGGCAGGGTCTGGCTGACGACAAAGATCGGGAACAGGGCCCGCCGCAGCTTCGGCAGGAAATCGAGAGCCACGGAGAGGGCAAAGGCGATGCTGACGGAGAAGGCAAAGCCGGTCAGCGTCGCACTCAGCGTCGGCAGCGTGTTCTCCCACAGGAGGGCGCGGTTGACACCCATCTGTTCGATGACGCGCGAGGGCGCGGGCAGAACCAGCGGCGAAATGCCCGACAGCCGCACATAGATTTCCCAAAGGAGGACCGCACCGACAACGCTTGCCAGGGCAGGCAAGCCGCGCGCCAGCCGTCCGCCCGCAGGACGGGGCCGACCCTTAGACATGGGATCAGGCCGTGGAGGGGCTGTTGGCGGAAACGGTCAAATCGACCGTCACATGGCCTTCGGGCGGACCGAACCTGCAGAAGGCCTGTTCGAGCGTCGCGAAAACCGGGCCTGCATCGCCGGTGAGACGGCTGCAGAAATTCTTGGAGCGGTCGAAGACGCCGCTCGACTTCAGAAAGTCGATGCAGCCCATGATCTCCGCCATGTGGTCGCCGGCGCCCATCACATAAAGCGAGAACTGCGCGCGTGCGGTTTCCGATGTGGTCTTTGCATTGGCCACCGCCGCAAGTGCTGCCTTCTGCCGTTCGGCGAGCGGCTCCGACGGGTTGGCGAGTGCAGAGGTGCTGCAGATCGGATCATCCGGCTCGCCGGGGCAGCCGCGCGAGAGCGTGGCGCGCAGCACCACATGGTGGCGGGTGGAGGCGGCGGCGACGTAGAAATCGCGCAGCGCCGGGAACAATACTTCCGGCGGGCCGACGACGAGCGTGGAGATGTCGTCGGTCTCGATCCGCAACCGGTCCCGGTAAGGATCGAACGCAGAGAGCGACGACATGATGACGTCGACGAAATTGTCGGTCATCGGATAAAGGGAAAGCTGCGCACCTGCGAACATGATTGTCCTCCTTGCTCCGCTGGCATTACCCAGATCAGCTTCTAGGGCCCGAGGATTTGCACCCTCATCTCAGCCGCGGCGATACGCGGCACCCCTGTGGATGCCCGGTACGAACCAAATCCCGTGTCGCAAAGCAAGCAGTTTGTTCAGGAAACGGTGCCCGGATGAAAAATTACCCGGCTATCCACAGACCTCACAATCCGAAGATCCGGAACGACCCGCGGCCGGAGAGTTCGCGCACGGCACCAAAATGCTCAAGCCGCTCGAAAAGCCGCTTGGCTGCCCAGCGGGAAAGATTGCAGCCGGGGGCTGAAGCCGGCACGGCATCGTCATCCAGCAGTTTCTGAACGACCGTGCCCGCCCCCTTTGTGCGCAGTTTCGGCAAAACGGAGGCAAGTGTGTCGGCGCGGCGAGATATTTCACCAGCCGAGCGGAGCGCGCCCTCAGTCCCCTGAACCAGCGCGAGGCACACCGCCCGGGCAAAGGCAGGATCAGCCGGGCCGGTCCGCCCGCTCTCCCCACTCACGCGAAAGGCGGTCCCATAGCGTTCCGCCATGAGAAGCGGTACCGGGCGAGGCCAGTTCAACATCGTTGCGATTAACCCATCCCCCAGTGCCCATGCCAGCGGCTCGGCGTCCGCATGTTCCGCCAGTATCCGCCGGACGAGCTCTGCCGCCGCGAAGGGCGGCGCGCTTCCGGACTGGAGCGCATCCTCGGCATGATCGACGGCGGCCGCCAGCCTGTCATCCACCGCCATGCCGAGAAGGCCAGCGAGTTCGGCTATGGAAGACGTGGACGGCATGAAGCGGCGCGCTGCCATTCGTCTGTAGGCGAGAAATATCCTGCCCGCAGGGCCCGGATCGTCACCGGCCGCGGTCAGCAGAACGGCATCGCGCAGCGCCTTCTCGTCCTCCCCCCGTCCCATGAGCCTTGAAGCGGCAACGGCGCATTTCAGCGCCTGGCGCGCGCGCCAGCAGCCCGACCAGGCGGGTTCACTCCGCACAAGATCATCGAGCGCCCCAAGCGCAACACCGGCGGCAAAACCGGCATCGCGCTCGCTCGAGGCAGCCCCGCGCGACACTGCCCATTTCGGCAGGGCTGCGTCTGAAGATGGAAAAGAAACGGGCGAATCCATGCCCGCAACCTAGATGGTATGTGCGGTTTTTTCCAGTATTCTCGCTCTAAACCGCACAGCTTGTCTTTATCATTCAATGTCCGATAAGATTGTATTATCGGACATTATAGCGAGCGGGCTGAAATGAGCTCTGACAACGAGCAAAACCCCAGAATGCCGGGCATGATCCAGCCTGCTGCGCCAGAGAGGCCATCCAACCGTGTGGCCGCTTCCGGGAATGATGGCACCTCAGCGTTAAAATCCGGCAAACCCGCCGGGGATCATTCAGATCTGCCCGACCTCATCGACGTGGTGCTTGCCATGGACGAAGAGCCCCCCTCCCCCACGCGACGCTCCCCTGCGTTGCCCTCTAATGTCGATCCGCTTGTCGAGACTGCACGCAGCTATGCGCGCGCAGCCCGCTCCGAGGCTACGCAGCGCGCCTATGCCGCTGACTGGCGCCACTTCGCTTCCTGGTGCCGGCGCTCCGGATTTCAGCCGCTTCCCGCCGACCCGCAGGTGGTCGGTCTCTATCTGACCGCCTGTGCCTCCGCGAACCCGCGCCCCACCGTCTCCACGCTGGAACGCCGGCTCTCCGGTCTCTCGCAGGGCTATTCCCAGCGCGGCGACCGGTTAGACCGCAAGGATCCCCACATTGCAGAGGTGTTTGCCGGCATTCGTCGAAAGCACGGTCGCCCGCCTGCGCAGAAAGAAGCGCTTCTGGCCGAGGACATTCTCGCCATGCTGGAGACCCTTCCGCACGACCTTCGAGGCCTCAGGGACCGGGCAATCCTGCTCGTCGGCTTTGCCGGCGGTCTGCGCCGTTCCGAGATCGTCGGGCTTGATGCCGGGGTGGACCAGACCGAGGACGGCAATGGCTGGGCGGAGCTTTTCGACAAGGGCATTCTGATCACCCTGCGCGGCAAAACCGGCTGGCGCGAAGTGGAAATCGGTCGCGGCTCGGCTGACCGCTCCTGCCCCGTCGAGGCGCTCAGGACATGGACCCGCCTTGCCCGCATTGCCCACGGTCCCCTGTTCCGCAGAATTCGCGGCCAGAAGACCGTTGAGGACAGCCGTCTAAACGACAGGCACATTGCCCGTCTCGTCAAGCGCACGGCGTTCGATGCGGGGCTGCGCCCGGATCTGCCGGAAAAGGAGCGCGAAAGGCTGTTTTCGGGCCATTCACTGCGGGCCGGCCTCGCTTCTTCGGCCGAGGTCGACGAGCGTTTCGTGCAAAAGCAGCTCGGTCACACAAGCGCCGAAATGACCCGCCGCTATCAGCGACGGCGCGACCGGTTCCGCGTCAATCTCACCAGGGCAAGCGGTCTCTGAACGATCACCGTCGTGAATCGGTTGACGGCAATCGATTCACGAAATGCGTTGGACGCACGCGCCCGTACCGGGCAACCGTCCCCTCATGGCTATCAACCCGCATCAATGCTCCCTGAGACGCGTCGACCCCGCCCGCAACATGGCGCGTTATTACACGCTTTCCGTCGAGCCGACCCTTTTCGGCGATGCCGCACTTGTCCGTCAATGGGGGCGGATCGGCACGCGCGGGCAGTTCAAGATCAACCTGTTCGACAACACCGGGTCGGCCGAAGCCGCACTCTTGCGGCTCAGGAAAATCAAGGAACGCCGTGGATATCGCTGACTAGAGCCAGGACGCGGCATCCTTTGGCAGGCGGTGCTCGGGATCCCTGACAGAAAGAACAGGCGCCCCCTCCCCGTTCCATTGCCACAGCGCCACACAGCTTCCGCCCGGCGACATATAGGAAGGGTAGATCGCTCCGTGAAAGCCTTGTTCCATAAGGGTTTCGCGCAGGCGATGCGTCTCGGGTACGCGGCCCTCATCCATCTCAGCCCGCCACTCGCATTGATGGATATCCGGCGAAACACCGAGCACCTTCATGACTGCAGCATTCGTCAAATCAGCCAGCCGTGCCTCGGAAAGTGTGAGCTGCGCAATGAGCGCGGGATGCTGCACAAAGCCTTGATTATATTCAGCCCAGGCCGTTGAAAGCTCACGGGCGGCATAGATCGCCTGTGCGCCCACCGGGTTCCATCGTCCGCCAAACCGTGCGGCGCCATCGCCTGAAAGCGGCGCATGGGCCCAGCGCGGAACGTATGCGCGCCAAAGGGTTTCGGTCCGCAGTTCCTCAGGCATAAACGCCGGCACGCACCGCTTCGAGATAGGCGAGAACCTTGTCGGCCTTGCCCTCTCCCACCAGATCGTAGGCGGTCTTGCCCGCCCAGCCCGGGATCGGCTGATGCTTGAACCAGATCACCGCCCGGTGTTCGTTGCCGGCCATCTCGGTTGCCATGGCAAGAATGCGCACGACCGGGCTCAGCGCCTGATCCACCTTGCGCTGGCCGGATTTCGCCGTCAGCGTGTTGCGGGCCACGCCGATGAGACGGGCCAGCTCCACCAGCGTCACGCCGAGCAGTTCCGACACCCGGCGCGCGGAGAGAAACGGTGCTCTTTCGTCGGCAAAATGCGCTGCCGCGAAGTCAAGTTCCGTTGCTGTCATCACCTGTGCCTCCTTGTTTCGACACCATACTGATCACACATTGAGCACTTTACAAGAAATATGTGCGCAAAATGTGTTTTCAAGAAACGCGGCAAAACGCTATTTTTCCGCCAAAACCGCCTTTTGACGGGCTGAAATCAGCGCATTCAGCATCGGTTTTACCGAAAACGTTCCAGAGTTCGCACGTTCTGTCAGCCTGCGGAGATAGCCGCCGGGCGAGCGAATGACCTCCGCGCGCTCCAGCATGGCCGCAATTGTGATCGCGGCGTTGATGTCGCCCATTTCGGCACGCGCTTCGGCCCAGGCATCCGGCGAAACCCCGAGCATGGAGCGAACGGTTTCGGCCGCTTTCATCAGATCGCGCCAGTCAGACAGCCCGTTTGGCGCATAATCGCGCATTTGCGGGCAGGCAGAGGCCACGGTTTCGAACCCGACAGGTGGTTTCTGGCCGCTTCCCTCCGCTTCCGGCTTTCGGCGCCCTCCCCTTTGGCCGGATGCGGTGTCGTGATCGCTTTCAACCGCCGATTTGGTTTCAAGGTCAGGCGGCATCGGCCCCGCTTCAACTTTTTCCTGGTAGGTTTCAAATTGGGATTCTGGGTTTGAATTATGAATATGGCGCTCATTTTGAGTGCCATTGGCGCTCATATTTATATTTTCATTAACCATGTGGCCTGCTTCACGGGCCTCCAGGTCGGCTTCGCTCAGACCTTCCAGATAGGCTTTTTCCACGTCGTTGCGCAAAGCCAGGAGGGCATCGCGGCGGGCTTTCAGCGTTTCCCAGTCGGTGTTGCGGCCAAGCCGGCCGGAGAGTGCGGCCAGGCGCTCTACATAGGGCGCGAATGAACGTCCCCTGCCCTCTTCAGCCGCCGCCTCGACGATCGCGGCAATGTCGCGCAGATGGATGGTGATTTCGCTTCTGAGCGCCCGGACGGCGCGCGCCAGACGCCGTGCCTCGGCCGCATGGGCCTCGATCTCGGCAGCGCGCATGACGAGCGGTGCGAGATCGAAGCCGAAGGCCTCCTCGATCTGCCCCTCTTCGCTGCGCCGCGCATAGCGCTTTCCATTGGCACTGTCGCGCCGCAGGATGAGCCCGGCCTTCACGAGCGCCGCCAGATGCCGCCGCAGCGTCGCCGGCGCCATGCCGCGTGCCCGAAGGGAAAGCTCGGCATTCGAGGGAAACACCACGAGATCACCAGCTGGATCGAGCTGTCGCTCCGTGGTGAAGCTTGCGAGCGCCTCCAGCACAACGATGGTTCTGTCCGAAAGCCCGAGCACCAGCCGGGCCTCGGTCACGGCGCGCAGCAATTGCCACTTGTCTACCGTGTGTTCCGATGAAGATTGCGCCTCTGTGGCGTGTTCATTCAGGGCTTTTCGCGCCCGCCGCACCTGTTCGTTGACCAGGAATTGGGCACGAGCCATCCCTTTCCCGCCGAATGGCGAGATTGCAAATCTGTCCGTCATTGTCTCACCTTCCTTCAGGCAAGAAAAAGACGCTCACCGGAACGTTCCGATGCTTGACTTTGCACGACGGAAGTGATTCTTTCAGATTGCTACATCGAAAGGGGCTTCCGGAATGGCAACGTTCTGGGGGCCTTTTTTCTTGCGGTTTTTCCTCTAGCTCAGTCCTCTTTGCTCCTCGTGATCCGGCTTTTTTTGGCCGGGATGGTCTCGCCGCCCTGGGGCGGCTGATCGGCTATGTCTCTTTCGCCCGTTCTTTCTCGAAACGTTCGGCGAGTTCCGGCAGCCGCTCCGCCAGATAATCCGCGAAGCCCGGCCGGGCCTTTTCATCGAAGTCGAACCGGGGCTTTGCCCCAAGCGTCACACGCGCAAGCGCCCGCCCCTTCCCGTCCTCGATGGAACGAGTCCTGTCCGCCTTCTTGCCGCGCGCTGCTGCACGCTTGGCAAGTCGCTCATAGAGCCTGCGAAAGCGTTCATCGGATTCGGCAGCCCGGAACGCCACGGAGGTGATTTCGTCCTGGGCGATGACCACCGCCGCTTCACGCTTCAAAAACTCTGCAAGCGCCATCCAGCGCGGACGGCCAGCCTTGGGGGCAGGACCGATGGCTGCAGCGATATGCGCGGGGACGGCCTCGGCCACCTGCAGGAGCCGCGTCATCTCCGCCTTGTGGAGCGACAGCGCGCGCTGAACCACGCCGCGATCAAACCCATGGCGCATCAGCGCATCGGCGAAAAAGGCGCGTTCGATAAAGGAGAGATTGCGCCGCTCCGTGTTTTCCTTGCCTTGCGCCAGCACCAGCTCGTCGTCATTGAGCGTACGCACGATGGCCTGAACGGGACGCTTGAGGCGTGCGGCTGCGCGCACACGGCGATGGCCATAGGCGACCTGAAAGCGTCCGCTTTCGGTCGGGTGAGGGCGCAAGAGAACCGGCACCTGCTGGCCGTTTTCCCGCACGCTCTCCACCAGCGCGTTGAAATCCTCATCGCCATCGTCCTCGCGGCTCAGACGATCGCGCACGAGCGAAGGATCGATCAGTTCCGGATCAACCTCGACGATGCGCTCCCCCTTTGCCAGGCTCTCGCGGATGGCGCGGGCATCCTCCACTTCGCGGGTCATGGATGAGAGCGTAAGCCCCATCGCCTTCACCGCGCCGGACGAACTGCGCGGCACGGGGTCCGCCTTGACCGGCGTTGGAGCCGATTTCGTTTCCGGCGCGCGCGGCATGGATTTCGGTTCGGGAGCAGGCGAGGGTGCGTTGCCCTCGCCCGAGCCGCCGAACAGCGCCTTCAGATGATCCTTGCGCTTGCTCATGCGACGTCTCCTGCCACATGACGGCCCCAGGCCGCCTCGACCAGCGCCTCGACCTCGGCGTTGACAGATGTCAACGCCTCCATCGCGCGGTCATAGGTGGAGCGGGTGAAATTGTCGCGACCGACCTCGTAGAGCGTCTGCTTGGTGAGACCGGCATCGGAAATGGCGGTCGATTTCACCATGGGCGCAGTCAGCACGCGCTCGCCGAACTGCGACCGCAGGAAGCCGACGATCTGAGTCTGCGGGCCGTCATTCGGCTCGTAGCGTGTGACCAGATAGCGGAGGAAATCGAAATTGAGCGATCCGCCCGCCTCGCGCACCACCGAGAGCAGGTCCGCCGTCATGTAGAGGAACTGGCTCATGGAGGCGACGTCGAGCATCTGCGGATGCACGGTGACGATCACCGATGTGGATGCGCACAGCGCCGAAAGGGTCAGGAAGCCGAGCTGCGGCGGGCAGTCGATCACCACCACGTCGTAATCATCGGCGACCGAGGCAAGGGCGGTCTGAATGCGCGCGAAGAAGAAATCATCCGCACCGCCGCCGGCCTGCCGTTCCGCCAGCATGCGCGGGGTCGTGTGCTCGAATTCATGAAGCTCGAGATTGCCGGGCACCAGATCGAGACCGTCGAAATAGGTCTTGCGGATGATCTGGGAGAGCGGGCGGCGCTCTTCGTCATAGCGGATCGCGCCGTAGAGCGTGTCATTGCCCGAAAGATCGATCTCCGGCTGATAGCCGAAGAGGGCGGAGAGCGACGCCTGCGGATCGAGATCGACCGCCAGCACGCGATAACCTGACAGTGCGAGATGCTGCGCCATATGGGCGCTTGTCGTCGTCTTGCCTGAACCGCCCTTGAAATTGGTGACGGAAATGACCTGCAGATGCTCACGTTCCGGATCGCGCCATTTCACATAGGAGCGCGCCTTGGCGAGATTGCCCTTGGCACGGGCCTGAGCCGCCAGGTGATGGCGCAGTGCATTGATGTCGGCCAGCGAATAATAGCGCCTGCCGCCCGCGCCGGTTTCGGGCTGCGGCCCTTCACCGGCGATTGAGAGCTGACGCAGATAGCCATCGGAAACACCGATCAGCTTTGCTGCCTCACCGCTTGAAAATGTGCGAAGCGTCTTCTGTGCCGCAGGGGGAAAGAGCCGGTCGCGCATGACGCGCAGCTGCTCGGAGAGCCGGGCTGCATCCGCGGCGATGGCCTCATCGGCCGCGAGCGCACTCTGCCCGTGTGCGCCGCCCATCGCTGCCCCCGACACCTTGTCCAACTCCCGCTCTCCTTCATGGTCGCTGGCGATATCCATGCCGCGCTGCTCCTCGTCGTTCATTCCTGCCGGGCACCGGTTGACAGCTGTCAACACGATGCATTCCACTGGCGACTGCAGCGCGTCATGCTCACCCCGCTTCCCGACGCCCGTATGCCGGCCATGGGAAACGATCGTTTACCGTAACCCGATTCGCAGCCGCTGGGCGAGTGGCCTACGGCTGGGAGCCAAGATACGCTCAAAAAGCAAACGCGCTGCGACTGCGCATGAAACCGGAAACAACCGCAATTAACAGAACCGCATCGCGGTTACGCCGATTTCAGACAATCGCCTTCAATGCCGTAACTAATGCCATGAGGAGGCGTGTCGGCGTCAAGAAGTTTTTGGTTAACAAAGGGTTAACGAAGCCGGCGACGCCTGCGGACAAATGATGCGCCCGCGCCGAATCCTTTCGCACTTACCACCACTTACACGACGGACGGGCACACCGCGACGCAAGGGGAGGGGGCCATCAGCCAACAGATTTTCTGCACGAAGCAAATGCCGGCATCCGAAAAGAGGGGCGCCGAGGAGCGTTTTCTCGGCCCGGCCCGAGAATCGGACTGGGTCGAAAACCGAGACACCTGGTGGTGGCCTGATTCGAATGAAGGGACATCTTCGCCCGCCCGCCCCTGGCGAGAGGAAGAAGCGGAGCGACCGGCAATCGCTTCAGCAAGGAACCCGGCGGACGGGGGTTCGCTGAAGGTCAGAACCTGTTGATGGCGCCCGCTGCCTCGCCGGCAAGCGGGGCAAAGCGGCGACAGAAGCTTTCCGCATCCCATTCACTCAATGAGCCGGCGATGTGGATCGCGCCGAGCGGTGTGCCGTCCGGCGACACGAGTGCTGTGGCGATCGCGATCTCGCCCTGGAGAATTTCCTCGAGCGCCAGCGCATAGCCATTCTCTCGCGCCTCCTGGACCTTCGCCCGGATTGCGGCGGGATCGGTGATCGTCCTGGGCGTGATCTCGCGTCGCACCGAACGTTCGATGATCTCGTCCACCTCCGCATCGCTCATATGTGCCATGACAGCGCGACCACCCGACGTGCAGTAGATCGGCACGCTCTGCCCGACCAGCGTGGCGAAAAAGGTTTCCCGCTTGCTTTGAAGACGCGCGGCATAGACAAGCCTGAGCCCATCACGCAGGCTGAGGTCCACGCGCTCGCGCACATTGCGGCGCAGTTCCATCAACACCGGCGAGGCGCGGGCGACCAGGGGGTTCATCCGCAGATAGTCGCGCGTGTGATCGAGAATGCGGATGCCCGGCACATAGCCCCGGTCATCCGCATCGCGGTCTATATAGCCAAGCTGGCGCAGCGTGTGGACAACGCGCTGGGCAGCACTTTTGCCCATGCCGCCCGCGGCAGCGATCTCGTTGAGGGTCAGCGGCTTGCCCGCCTCGTGAAACGTGGAAAGCACCTGCATGGCGCGGGCAATGGCCTGAACGAAGAGAGGGTCACTCTCATCGATGCTGGTGTTCGGCGGCACTCCGTATTCCGCCTTCTGAATGTAACGCACGCCCCGCCTCCGGTTTCCGCCAGAATTTGTTTGACTCCAGAACCGCTGCACATCTATCGTATTATCGATACGAATGTATCGTACAGCGATACATTGTCTTCCACCCTATCACGCATTTTCCAGGCGTCGACCCGAAAATGCAGTCGTTTAAAAGCGGGGCGTGTGAATGCGGCGTTGCATCTGGGCTGGCAGTCCGACCGGGGAGGGGACGGTATGAGCAACAGGGTCGCGCTTGCCGGTTTCCTGCACGAGACCAACACGTTCGCGCCCTCGCGCGCCACCTATGCGCAGTTTGAGCAGGGGGGTGGCTACCTTCCGATCTCGCGCGGCGATGAAATCCTGAAGCGCTGTCCCGGCGTTAATCTGGGTATCTCCGGTGCCGTGGCCCACGGTGAGAAAGCGGGCTGGGAGATGGTTCCGGTGCTGTGGACCGGGGCTATCCCTTCCGCTCATGTAACGCGCGATGCCTATGAGCGCATTGCCTGTGAGATCGTCGACGGCATCGCGGCAGCCGGACCACTCGACGGTGTGTGCCTCGATCTTCACGGGGCGATGGTGGCCGAACATCTGGATGACGGGGAGGGGGAGCTGATCGCCCGGGTGCGGGCCGTGGTGGGGCCAGACGTTCCGATCGCCGTCAGCCTCGATCTGCACGGCAACACCAGCGAGCGCATGGTGGACGAGGCCGATCTTCTCGTCGCCTTTCGCACCTATCCGCATGTGGACATGGCCGAGACGGGAAGGCGCGCCGCCGAAGGGCTCGACCGGCTGATGGCGCGTGGGCGCCCCTTCGCCCACGCTTTCCGCAGGCTGCCCTATCTGACCTCCATTCCATGGCAATGCACCTTCATCGAGCCGGCAAGGAGCCTCTATGAGGAGGTGGCGGCGCTTGAGACGGGCGATGTTGCGAGCGTCTCCTACTGGATGGGTTTTCCGGCTGCCGACATTGCAGACTGCGGGCAGACGGTGATCGCCTATGCGGAGACGCAGGCAGAGGCGGACCGGGCCGCCGACCGGCTTTATCAGAGCATCATGGACGCGGAAGCGGCCTTTGCCGGCCGCGCCTACGGCCCCGATGAGGGCGTGCGCGAGGCGATGCGCATTGCAAAAACGGCAACGCGCCCGGTGGTGATCGCCGACACGCAGGACAATCCGGGTGCGGGCGGGGATTCCAACACGACGGGCATGCTGCGTGCACTCTTGCGAAACGGCGCGGAACGCGCCGCGATCGGCATGATCGTCGATCCACAGGCCGCTCGCGCCGCCCATGCGGCAGGGGAGGGGGCCGAGATCACCATTCCGCTCGGCGGGCAGTCCGGCATTCCCGGCGACGAGCCTTTCACGGGCACGTTCCGTGTAGAGAAACTTTCCAATGGCGACCTGCATGCGACCGGCCCCTATTATGGCGGCACGCACATAAATGTGGGCCCGTCCGCCTGCCTTTCGATCGACGGCGTGAAGATCGTCGTCGCCACGCACAAGGCGCAGATGGCGGATCTTGCCATGTATCGTTTCGTCGGCATCGAGCCGACGGAAATGGCCATTCTGGTCAACAAGAGCTCGGTGCATTTCCGCGCCGATTTCGACCCCATCGCCGAGACGGTTCTGGTGTGTACGGCACCCGGGCCAATGCCGCTCGACCCGGCGGACCTGCCGTGGACGAAGCTTGCCGAGGGAATGCGCCTTTCGCCCAACGGGCCGGTTTTCCGCCGTGCGGCGGGCGAAGCGCTGGCGATGGAGGGATAGCGGGAGATATAAATCAGCGCGGCGGGAGAACCGCGTTCAAGACGTCACGACGACCAAAACTTCATGCTCAACAAAAGAGGGAACATCATGTCGCGTCTTCAGGATAGACTAAAGCACTTACGGAACCACGCCCGCGGCGTGTCGCTCGGCCTTGCCGCCGGTGCCGCGCTGATGGCGGGCCTCGGCGCAGCCACGCCGGCGCTCGCCCAGGACAAGACGATCACCGCCGTCATGCATTCGGGCCTGCGCGTGCTCGACCCGATCATCACCACCGCGCACATCACCCGAAACCATGGCTATATGGTCTATGACGTTCTGGTGGCTGTGGATGAAAACTTTGCGCCGCAGCCGCAGATGGCCGACTGGACCATTTCCGACGACAATCTCACCTACACGTTCACGCTGCGCGACGGGCTGAAATTCCATGACGGCGCGCCGGTGACGGCAGCCGATGCCGTGGCCTCGCTCCAGCGCTGGGGCAAGCGGGACTCGGGCGGTCAGCTTATTTTCGACGTGACCGAGAGCCTTGAGGCCACCGACGACAAGACCATCGTCTGGAAGCTGAAAAGCCCGTTCCCGGCGCTGCTCGACACGGTGGGCAAACAGTCGGCCGTGCCGCCCTTCATCATGCCCGAGCGCGTGGCCAGCGGCTCCGCCGACGAGGCGATCACCGACTATACGGGTTCCGGTCCCTTCGTGTTCGTGGCGGATGAGTATCAGCCCGGCGTTTCCGTCACCTATCGCAAGTTCGAGGATTATGTGCCGCGCGACGGCGAGGCGAGCTGGATGGCCGGCGGCAAGAACGTCAAGGTCGATGAGGTGAAGTGGGTCACCATGCCCGACGCCCAGACCGCGATCAACGCGCTGCTTTCGGGTGAAATCGACTATATCGAGCAGGTTCAGATCGACCTCCTGCCGCTGCTTGAAACCAGCGAGGACGTGACGGTCGAGACGCGCGACGACCTGGGTTACCAGACGATCGGGCGCATGAACTTCAAGCACCCGCCCTTCGACAATCCAAAAATCCGCCAGGCGGCGCAGATGGCGCTCAGCCAGGAAGCGGTGCTCGCCACGCTGATCGGCAATCCCGACTACTACAAGGTGTGCGGCGCGATCTTCGGCTGCGGCACGCCGCTGGGCGACGAGGCGGGCTCCGACACGCTCACCTCTGGCGGTGACATCGAGGGCGCGAAGAAGCTGCTTGAAGAGGCAGGCTACGACGACACGCCGATTGTCCTGATGCAGCCCACCGATGTGGTGAGCCTGACGGCGCAGCCCGTGGTGGCCGCACAGGCCATGCGCGAGGCCGGCTTCAATGTCGACATGCAGGCGATGGACTGGCAGACGCTCGTCACCCGCCGCGCCAGCCAGTCGAAACCTTCCGAAGGCGGCTGGAACATCTTCTTCACCAACTGGATGGTGCCGGAAATCAATTCGCCACTCATCAGCCCCATGCTGAACGGTCGTGGCGATGCCGCATGGTTCGGCTGGCCGGAAGACGAAAAGATCGAGGAACTGCGCGCCGCCTTCATCGCCGCCGACACGCCGGAAAAGCAGAAGGACGTGGCGGTCGAGATCCAGAAGCACACGCTGGAGAACGTTCTCTACGTTCCGCTTGGCCAGTACATCATGCCGCAGGCCCGCAACAACAGGCTGACCGGCATGATCCCGTCGCCGGTTCCGGTGTTCTGGAACATCGAGAAGGCGGAGTGATCGCCTGAGAGCCCGCCCCGCCTGGTTGCCGGGCGGGGTCACCTCCGGGGCATTCGGGCTCTTGCCCGGCGCGTTTCCTTCCATCTCCCTGATCGGGATCGCGCGCCCCGCTTTTTATGAAACGCGCGTGTCAAAGGACATCACGTTCCGATGCTAGGCTACATCACCCGGCGCATTCTGGCCGTCATACCGGTCATGATCATCGTCGCCATCTTCGTTTTCCTGCTGCTGCGGCTCACCCCGGGCGACCCGGCGGCGATCATCGCCGGCGACATGGCAACGCCAGACCAGCTCGAGCGCATCCGCACATCGCTCGGTCTGGCCGATCCGTTGCACGAACAGTTCATCACATGGGTGGGGCTGCTTTTGCAGGGTGAACTTGGAACGTCGCTCATCTCCAGCACGCCTGTCACCCAGATGATCGGGCAACGCATCTGGCCGACGGTCAACATCGCCGTGCTGACGATCCTGCTTTCGGTGCTGATCGCCGTGCCCATGGGTGTGCTCGCCGCCTGGCGGCACCGCACCTGGGTCGATTATGCGGTGATGACCTTCTCGGTTCTGGGGTTTTCCATTCCCGTTTTCGTGATCGGCTACATCTTCATAAAGATTTTCTCGATCGAGCTGCGCTGGTTCCCCGTTCAGGGCTATGTCGCGCCATCGGAAGATTTTGGGAAGTTCCTCGCCCGCGCCATTCTGCCATGCCTGACGCTTGCCACCATCTATGTGGCGCTGATCGCCCGCATGACACGCGCATCCATGCTTGAGGTGCTCGGCGAGGATTACATCCGCACCGCGCGCGCCAAGGGGGTGAAGGAAACGGTGGTTCTTTTCCGCCATGCGCTCTCCAACGCCGCCGTGCCGATCATGACGATCATCGGCACCGGTTTTGCGCTTCTGATCGGCGGCGTGGTGGTGACGGAAAGCGTGTTCAACATTCCCGGCATCGGCCGCCTGACCGTCGATGCCATTCTGGCGCGGGACTATCCCGTCATCCAGGGCATGATCCTTCTGACGAGCGGTCTCTACGTGCTGATAAATCTGCTTATCGACCTGTCCTACACATTCTTCGATCCGAGGATCCGCTACTGATGGCCGCTTCTCCGCAACCCGCATCCCGCATGCAGTGGCTTTTCGGCGCCATGGCCCTGCCGCGCGGCTGGCGTCTCGGTGCCGGCCCGATCATCGCGGCCATCGTGCTTGCCATCATTGTCGTGCTTTCGGTGCTCGCACCGCTGATCGTGCCGCATGATCCCATGGCCATCGACGCCCTCCAGCGCCTCAAGGGACCGAGCGAAACCTATCCGCTCGGCACCGACGCCTATGGGCGAGACGTGCTTTCGCGTGTCATCACCGGTGGGCGAGTCTCGCTCTTCATCGGCATCTCAGCAGCCATTGTCAGTGTGCTGATCGGCCTCCTGATCGGCCTCGTATCCGGCTTTTTCCGGATGGCGGATGCCATCATCATGCGCATCATGGACAGCCTGATGGCCATCCCTTCGATCCTGCTCGCCATTGCGCTGGTCGCGCTCAACGGGCCGAGCATCTGGTCGGTCATGGGCGCGATCACCATTCCCGAAATCCCGCGTGTTGTCCGGCTGGTGCGCTCGGTGGTGCTCTCGGCGCGTGAGGAACCTTATGTGGAGGCCGCCATCGCGCTCGGTTCCTCCATGCCGAAAATCCTGTGGCAGCATCTCATGCCGAACACGCTGGCGCCGCTCATCGTGCAGGGCACCTATATCTGCGCGTCTGCCATCCTCACCGAAGCGATCCTTTCCTTTCTTGGAGCGGGCGTTTCGACGGAAATTCCGACATGGGGCAACATCATGGCCGAGGGGCGGGTCTACTTCCAGCTGAAGCCATCGCTCATCTTCTGGCCGGGCCTGATGCTGTCGCTCTGCATCCTGTCGATCAACCTTCTGGGCGACACCGCGCGCGACATGCTGGACCCGCGCCTCAAGAAGCGGGAGGGGTGAAATGACAGTGCTGTTGTATACCCAGCTTACGAACAGTCCCGCCGCAATGGGCCAGTGCATCTCGTTGTGTTGTCTCGCAAACGGCGTCATCCCGGAAGCCCGAAGGGCTGTCCGGGACCCATTGGAAGAACATCGTGGAGCGCGGCCCGGCTCCGGTTCGAATGCGAACTGGCATCACCCGCACCTTCTGCAGAGATCGGCCGTGCCTCTCAATGGGTCCCGGCTCTTCCTTCGGTCGGCCGGGATGACGGAAACGGGAGGTGACTCCCGACAGTGCTCCAAGCATCACATCCCGGAGCACGCAATATGAAATTCAAGACCCGCAATTTCGACGATGTGCCGAGCGTTCTGGAAATCGAAAACCTGACCGTGCGCCTGGCCGGTAACGAAAAGGCAGCGCCCGTGCTCGACCGGGTGTCTCTCACGATCAGGCAGGGCGAAACGGTTTGCCTTGTCGGAGAATCCGGCTCGGGTAAATCCGTGACATCGCTCTCCGTGATGGGGCTTCTGCCGCGTGGCGCACTGGAGGCGACCGGCGGACGGATCGGCCTGGAGGGCAAGAACCTCCTCGACCTCGGCCCCCAGGCCATGCGCGACATGCGCGCCCGGAAGATTTCCATGATCTTTCAGGAACCGATGACCGCGCTCAACCCGGTGATCCGCGTCGGCGAGCAGATCGAGGAAGTGCTCAACACGCACACCAAACTCTCCACCAAGGAGAAAAAGGCGCGCGTGCTCGACATCATGAACCAGGTGCATCTGCCCGATGTCGAACGCATTTACCGATCCTATCCGCACCAGCTTTCCGGCGGCCAGCGCCAGCGCATCATGATCGCCATGGCGCTCATTCTCGAGCCGCAGCTTCTGATCGCCGACGAGCCGACGACCGCGCTCGACGTAACGACGCAGCAGCAGATTTTGAGCCTGATCGCCGAACTGCAGGAAAAGCATGGAACCGCCGTACTCTTCATCACGCACGACATGGGTGTGGTGGCGGAGATTGCCGATACGGTCCACGTCATGAAACTCGGACGGATTGTGGAGCAAGCGCCTGTCGAGGAGCTGCTGCGCCGGCCAAGGGAAGAGTATACACGCGAGCTCCTTCAGGCCGTGCCGAGCCTGACCCCGCGTGCCGCGCGCGACACGCCGGAAGGCGAGCCCGTGCTCTCGGTCAACAGCCTGCAGAAGGTCTATGGCGCGCACGGGGTCTTCAAGCGCACAGAGCCGACGAAAGCGGCAACCGATGTGAACTTCACCATTCCGCGCGGGCGCACGCTGGGCATTGTCGGAGAAAGCGGCTCCGGAAAATCCACCGTCGCGCGCTGCATCATGCGGCTCATTGATCCGACCGAGGGCGAGATCCGCGTGGCCGACCAGGAGATCGCCACGCTTTCTCGCCGGGCGCTCCGGCCGTTGCGCCGCCATATCCAGATCGTGTTTCAGGACCCGTTCCGCTCGCTGAACCCGCGCTGGACGATCGGGCGGAGCCTTGTCGAGGGACCGCTGAACATGGGGACGGACAGAAAGGCCGCGCTTTCGCGCGCCCGCGAACTCCTGAAGCTGGTCGGCCTGCCCGACGATGCGGTGGACCGCTATCCGCACCAGTTTTCAGGCGGTCAGCGCCAGCGTGTTGCGATTGCTCGCGCCATCGCCATGGAGCCCGATGTTCTGGTGGCGGATGAAGCGGTGTCCGCACTCGATGTTTCGGTGCAGGCGCAGGTGCTCGACCTGCTCGACGAGCTTCAGCAGAAACTCGGCATCGCCATTCTGTTCATCACCCACGATTTGCGGGTGGCAGCGCAGATTTGCGACGAGGTGGTGGTTATGCAGCACGGCCGCGTGGTCGAGCATGACAGTGCGGCCAATGTGCTTTCCGCGCCGAGACACGCCTATACGCGCGCGCTGATCGACGCCGCGCCGGGGCGCCAGTGGGATTTCGCCAATTTCCGTGAGCTGGAAAGTGTGTGAGGCGCGTTTCGTGACCAGCGCCTCCGCTCGCCCCTCACCCTTACCCTCTCCCCGCACGCGGGGAGAGGGGGACGTCAGCGCTGGCGCTATGGCTTTATTCAGTCGGCGCGGGGTCGAAGAGGGCGATGTCTGTGTTCTCTTCGCCACCACGCGCCCGGCGCTCGCCCCTCACCCTTACTCTCTCCCCGCACGCGGGGAGAGGGGGACGTCAGCGCATTTACCTGCTTTCGAACGACTGTGTGCCCGCTTCCCCACCGCGTCCTTCTCCCCGCAGGCGGGGAGAAGGTGCCGGCAGGCGGATGAGGGGCGTGCGCCTTACCCGTCAGTTACCATCCAACACCGGAGACCATCATGCCCGTACTACCCAAAATCGCCGACTACGCGGATGAACTCACGGAGATCCGCCGCGATTTCCACCAGCACCCGGAAATCGGCTTCGAGGAAGTGCGCACCTCGGGCATCGTGGCCGAGCTCCTGAAAAAATGGGGCGTGGATGAAGTTCATACCGGGCTTGGCAAGACCGGAGTGATCGGCGTCATCAAGGGGAAGAAAGAAGGCAGCCGCTCGGTCGGTGTGCGGGCCGATATGGACGCACTGCCCATGGATGAATTGACCAATCTGCCCTACGCCTCGAAGAACCCCGGCGCGTTTCATGGCTGCGGGCATGACAGCCACACGACCATGCTTCTGGGGGCCGCGCGCTATCTGGCGGAGACGCGGGACTTCGCGGGCCGCGCCATCATGATCTTCCAGCCGGCGGAAGAGGGGCTGGGCGGCGCGCGCGCCATGTTGGCCGACGGGCTGTTCGACAAGTTTCCGTGTGACGAAGTCTATGGCATGCACAACAACCCGCTTGCGGAGCCGAACAAGTTTGGCGTCAAGCCGGGGCCGGCCATGGCAGGCGCGACCTTCTTCGACATCACCATCAATGGTGTCGGCAGCCATGGCGCGATGCCGCACCATGCGCGCGATCCGATCGTGATTGCCACAGCGCTGGTGCAGAACCTGCAATCGATCGTCAGCCGCAATGTGCAGCCGACGCAGCCGGCGGTGCTTTCGGTGACGCAGATCCATTCCGGCTCGGCCTATAATGTGGTGCCAGACAAGGCAGTGATCTCCGGCACGATCCGCTATTTCTCCGACGAGGTACGCGACCTGATCCACGACCGGGTGGCAAAGCTCTGCGCCGGCTTTGCGGCGAGCTATGAGGTGGAGATCGTGCCGGACCTGCGGCCCGTCTTCGACGTTCTGATGAACGATGCCGACCTTTCGGAGGCCTATCGCGAGGTGGCGGCAGAGATCGTCGGCGAGGAGAATGCGACCATCACCAAAGAGCTGGTCACCGGAAGCGAGGATTTCGCCGATATGCTGAAGGCTGTTCCCGGCGCCTATTGCACGCTTGGGCACAAGGGCTCGATCCCGGTGCACAATCCCGGCTTCATTCTCGACGACGACATGCTGCCCGTGGGCGCGAGCATCATGGCGCGGATCGTCGAAAAGCGCCTTCCGCTCTGAGCCAGACAGGACACACATCATGAACATCAAAGACCTGCCCTTCGACACCGAAACGATGCTGGCCGGGCTCAAGCCGTGGATTCTCTGCGAAAGCCCCACATTCGACGCGGCTGCCGTGGACCGCATGATGGATCTTGCGGCCTACGAGCTCGCCGCGATCGGCGCGGAGATCGAGCGCATTCCGGGCCGGATGGGCTTTGGCGGCTCCGTGCGGGCGCGCTTTCCGCACATGGATTTCGGCAAGCCGGGCGTTCTCATCTCCGGCCATCTCGACACGGTGCATCCCATCGGCACGCTGGAGAAGAACCCGTGGCGCATCGAGGACGGGCGCTGCTATGGCCCCGGCATTCAGGACATGAAGGGCGGCAATTATGTAAGCCTTGAGGCGATCCGCCAGTTGATCCGCGCCGGCATCGAGACGCCGCTGCCGATCACCGTTCTGTTCACGCCCGACGAGGAGGTGGGGACGCCTTCAACGCGCGAGCTGATCGAGATGGAAGCGCGCAAGAACAAGGTGGTGCTGGTGCCCGAACCCGCGCGCCCCGACGGCGGCGCGGTGACGGGCCGCTATGCCATTGCGCGCTTCAACGTGAAAACGGCGGGCCGGCCGAGCCATGCCGGCTGGGCGCTCAAGGATGGCCGCTCCGCCATCGCCGCCATGGCGCGCAAGGTGCTGGAGATCGAAAGCATGACAGGCGAGGACTGCACCTTCTCGGTCGGTGTGATCCATGCGGGGCAATGGGTGAATTGCGTGTCGTCCACCTGCGATGCGGAAGTGCTTTCCATGGCCAAGCGCCAGGCCGATCTCGACCATGGCGTGGAGCGCATGCTGGCGCTTTCGGGCGAGGAAAACGACGTGGTGATCGAGGTGACGCGCGGCGTGACGCGGCCGGTGTGGGAGCCGGATGCCGGCACGATGGCGGTTTATGAACTGGCGCGCGGCATTGCCGGCGAAATCGGCTTCGAGCTGACCCATGCCAGCGCCGGCGGCGGCTCGGATGGCAATTTCACCGGCGCGCTCGGCATCCCGACGCTCGATTCCATCGGCGTGCGCGGGGCGGGGCTGCACACGCTCGGCGAATATATCGAGACCGACAGCCTGGTGGAGCGCGCGCAGCTTATGGCGGGGCTTTTGACACGGCTGACATAAAACCCTTTCCGCGCAGCAACGCCGCAGCCGCCTCGCCGGCGCTGCGGATATAGGCCGTGTCGTGATGCACGAGCATGGTGGAAAAGGCGCCGTCGAGCAGAAGCAGGACATGGCGCGCGAGCTGCGGCGCGTGGTCGGGCTGTTCGGCGGCAATCACCTCGGCTAGCCAGGCCTCAAGCCGCTTCTTGTGGGCCGAGGCCTGCTTCACCGCCGGGTGGCCCGGTGTCTCGACCAGTTCGGCCGCCGTGCGCAGGAAACCGCAGCCCTTCCAACGGCGGCTTGCTGCACCTTTGGCGATGTTGTCGAAGATGGCGCGGATGCGCTCGGGAAGCGGACCCTCCGCCTGCGCAAACCATTCGGCGAAGAGGTCGAGATTGGGCTGGTCGCGGGAGGCGAGATAGGCGGTGACCAGATCGTCCTTGCTGCGGAAATGATAATAGAGCGTCTTCTTGGTGAGGCCCGCCTTCTCGGCCACCGTGTCCATGCTGACGGCGCGCACACCCTTGCCATAGAACAGGCGGCTGGCCGTTTTGACGATTTTTTCCCGGGTTTGTGCGGCGTCTCTGGGCATGGCAATCTACACTGACTAGTGAGTTTATATAATTGGTGTTTGATGTTAGCCCGGATGCAGGTTTCTGCAAAGGCATCGGAGGATGACATGTCGACCAGCACAGTGCTTTTTGAGAAGCGCAGCCAGATCGCGCTGCTGACGCTCAACCGGCCACAAAAGCTCAACGCCCTGAACTACGCGACCAATGACAGGCTCATGGAGCTGCTGGATCAGATCGAGCAGGATGAGACCATCAAGGCGGTGATCCTGACAGGGGCGGGGGATCGGGCCTTCTCGGCCGGCGGCGACATCCATGAGTTTTCGCAAAGCATCAAGGACGGCGTGGATGTGGCGATGCGCGATTTCGTGCGGCGCGGGCAGGCGATGACGTCGCGCATGGAGGCGTTTCCGAAGCCCATCATCGCGGCGGTGAACGGGCTTGCCTTCGGCGGCGGCTGCGAGATCACCGAGGCCGTGCATCTGGCGATCGCGAGCGAGCGGGCGCTCTTCGCCAAGCCGGAGATCAACATCGGCATCCCGCCCACCTTCGGCGGCACGCAGCGCCTGCCAAGACTGGCCGGACGCAAGCGGGCACTCGAATATCTGCTGACGGGCGATCCCTTCTGCCCCGAGCGCGCGTGCGAGATGGGCATCGTCAACCGGGTCGTGCCGCATGAGACGCTTCTCGACACGGCCTTCGAGCTCGCCGGACGCATCACGCGTCATTCACCGCTGGCAAGCGCGCGTATCCTCCATGCGGTGACGCGCGGGCTCAACACCACGATTGCGGAGGGGCTGCAGATCGAAAGCGAACAGTTTGCCAGAATGGCTGTGACCCGCGACGTACATGAGGGGCTCGGTGCGTGGATCGAGCGGCGGACGCCGCGCTATGAGGGGCGGTGATGCCACAGTTCAGGTGGCGCGGGAAGACTCGGCAACGATCCATTGCCGGAAACGCGCCATCGCGTTTGTCTGCGGCCGGTCCGAGTGCCAGGTGAGGTAATAGCGGCCGGCAGACACCGTGGTGCCAAAGGGCTGGGTCAGTCGTCCCTCGGCCACCTGACGCGCAAACATGGCGACCGGCAGAAGCGCGACGCCCGCGCCCTCAGCGGCAAGCTGCGCCAAGGCGATGGAGGAATCCAGAACCGGGCCGGTGACGGGCGGGCAGGGCGCTTGGGCCGCCTCGAACCAGCCTGGCCATTCGGCACTGCGATAGCTTCTTAAGAGAACCATCTGGGCCAGATCCGCAGGCTCCGATAGACGCAGCGCGAGGGACGGCGCGCAAAGCGGCGTCATGGGTGCTGCGACAAGGGGGGCCGCATCATTTCCGGTCCAGCTGCCATTGCCGAAGCGGATCGCCATGTCGAGCCCTTCACGCAGAATGTCGACGCGGTTGTTGTTTGTGGAGATGCGCAGGTCGACCTCCGGATGGGCGTTCTCGAAGGCGGCAAGCCTGGGCAACAGCCAGCCGAGCGCGAAGGTGGTGTTCACGCCGATCTTCAGGAGTTCCACATCGCGCCGCCCGGTGATGCGGGAAAGCGTGCGGGCAATGCCGTCGAGCCCGTGTTCCAGCACGGGATAGAGGAGGCGCCCCTCATCGGTCGGCACTAGCCCGCCGGACGCCCGCAGGAACAGGGCGACACCGAGCCTATCCTCCAGCCGGGCGATCTGGTGGCTGACGGCGGCCTGCGTGACCCGCAGCTCCTCCGCCGCCCTGGTGAAACTGCCCTGCCGCATGGCGACCTCGAACACGCGCAGCGCATTGAGCGGAATATCGGCTCTGTCCATTGGCATTACTTTATCTAATGATGCCCCTGATCATTTGTCGTTTGCGGGGCAAAGGCAAGCCGAAATATAGGGTTGTCATGACATTGTCTGATGTCATGCAAGGGCATTGCGGGGCTCCTCCGCCGGCTGACAGGCAAACGCCAGCCGGCATGAACAAGGAACAAGACATGCGTAAACTGACATCTGTTCTGTCGCGCTTCGCGGCAGGGCTCGCGCTCGGCCTGTCGCTTTTCGGCCCCGCCAGCGCAGACGAGGGCGCTGCGACGCTCTCCCAGACAGTCGAGCGAATTGAAAGCACGCTCGGCGCACGGGTGGGCATCGTGATCCGCGACACCGGTTCGGACTGGCGCTGGAGCCACCGCGCGGAAGAACGGTTTCTGATGAACAGCACGGTGAAGGCGCTAATTTGCGGCGGCGTGCTTGCCGAGCTGGACAAGGGAATGTTGACCCTCGATCAGACCCTGCCCATTCGCCAGTTCGATATCGTTTCCTATTCGCCGGTGACCCAGAAGCATGTGGGCAAGGCCATGTCGATCGCAGATCTTTGCCTTGCTACACTGGACATCAGCGACAATGCGGCAGCGAACCTCCTGATCGGGAGGCTGGGCGGACCGAAGGCGGTCACCGCCTTCCTGCGCAGCATCGGTGATCCCGTCAGCCGCCTCGACCGGCTGGAGCCGAAGCTCAACGCCTTTGCGCCCGGTGACCCGCGCGACACGACGACGCCGGCAGCCATGACCGAAACCTGGCATGCCCTGCTCCTGGGCGATGTGCTGAAACCCGCCTCGCGCACGCAACTCATTGAATGGATGAGCCATGGCGGCGTGACCGGCGCCCTGATGCGCGCCTCCCTGCCGAAAGACTGGGCGATTTCCGACAAGTCCGGCGCGGGAAGCCACACGCGCAATCTGGTGGCTATGGTGACGCCGCCCGGGCGCGCGCCCTTCCTCGTCTCAATCTTCATTTCCGACACGGATGTGGATTTTGAAACGCGCAATGGGGCGCTGAAGGATGTCAGTGCAGCCATCGTGGACGTGCTGAAACGCCGATAGGAACGATACGGACGGCGCGGCGCTCAGAAATCGAGTGCAGCGCCGTCCACCACCTCCTTCATGACGAAAAAGGTGCGCGTCTGGCGCACGCCGGGCAGGGCGATCAGCTGGCTGCCGTGCAGCCGGTTGAAATCGGCCATGTCGCGCACCCGGATCTTGAGAAAATAGTCGAAATCGCCAGCCACCAGATGGCAATCGAGAATGAAGGGCAATTTGCGGATCGCCGCTTCGAAGGCGGAAAAGCTCTCCGGCGTGGAACGGTCGAGAACCACACCAACCATGACCAGGGCCCCGCGCCCGACCGACTGCGGAGCGACCACCGCATGAACACCGCGCACATAGCCCTCCCTGAAAAGCCGTTCGGTGCGGCGGTGGCAGGTGGCGGCACTGACGCCGACAAGCTTTGCCAGATCGGCATTGCTCAGCCGGCCATCGCGCTGCAGATGCCGGAGAATGCGCATGTCGGTGCGGTCAAGATTACTCTCGATGGAAGATTCTTCCATTCAGAATCCTATCGAATTGGAAAATGGATCAGCTATTAGGTCACGTCTGCGATTCATAAGCAATCTGATGCTTAAATCTGAAAGCACATTCCGCAATTTCTCGGCTAGGCTCGCCGCAGATCAGACATCATCGAAAGGCCTGCCATGCTGGAGAAATTCGAACGCTATCCGCTCACTTTCGGCCCCACGCCCATTGAAAAGCTGGAGCGCCTTTCCGCGCATCTGGGCGGCGGGGTTTCGCTCTATGCCAAGCGGGAGGACTGCAATTCCGGCCTCGCCTTCGGCGGCAACAAGCTGCGCAAACTGGAATATATCGTGCCCGATGCGATTGCCTCAGGTGCCGACACGCTGGTTTCCATCGGCGGCGTGCAATCGAACCACACGCGCATGGTTGCAGCGACGGCGGCGAAGATCGGCTTCAAATGCCGGCTGGTGCAGGAAAGCTGGGTGCCGCATGAAGATGCCGTCTATGACCGGGTCGGCAATATTCTCTTAAGCCGCGTGATGGGTGCGGATGTCGAAATGGTGGACGAAGGGTTCGACATCGGCATCCGCGAGAGCTGGGAAAACGCGCTGAAAGACGTGGAAGCGAAAGGCGGAAAGCCCTATGCGATCCCCGCCGGCGCCTCGGTGCATAAATATGGCGGCCTCGGCTATGTGGGTTTTGCCGAAGAGGTGCGCACGCAGGAGAAAGAACTCGGCTTCACCTTCGACTATATTGTCGTCTGCACCGTGACGGGCTCCACCCATGCCGGCATGCTGGTCGGGTTTGCTGCTGACGGGCGGGCGCGCAAGGTGATCGGCATCGATGCGTCCGGCACACCGGACCAGACCCGCGCGCAGGTGCTGGAGATCGCGCGCAACACGGCGAAGCTGGTGGAGCTCGGCCGCGAGATTGCCGATGACGATCTGGTGCTGATCGAGGATTACGCCTACCCCGCCTATGGCGTGCCCTCGGAAGAGACGAAGGACACCATCCGCCTGTGCGCGCGGCTTGAAGGCATGATGACCGACCCGGTCTATGAGGGCAAATCCATGCAGGGCATGATCGACCTGGTGAAGAAGGGTTTCTTTCCCGAAGGTTCGAACGTGCTCTATGCGCATCTCGGTGGCGTGCCGGCCATCAACGGCTACAGCTATGCCTTTCGCAACGGGTGAGGGGAGAGGGGGTTATACCCCCAGAAAACGCGCAAGCGCCTGATCCACCTCCGCCAGCAATGGTGTCTCGATATGGCCTATGCGGCGTCCGAGCTTCGCCACCGGCACGGCCGCGGGCTTGTCGACCATGATCTGCGAGACGGCCCTGAGGCCGTTTTCCTGCGAGGGCGCGACGGTGATGCGGAAAAGCGGCCATTCATGCACATCGCTGGTGATCCGCAAAACCACCACAGACGGCAATTCGGCAAAGGCATCGTCCTGCACGACAAGCGCGGGGCGCGGCTTGCCATAATCGCCGGCGACAGCGATGGTCACCAGATCCCCGCGCCTTATTTCCATTCGTCACCAAAGGAAGATAGATCGTCTTCCAGCTCACGCATGACCGCCGCCTCGTCGGACGAGACCCGGCTGGCAGCGGCGGCTTCACGTGCCTGCCGCGCGGCCTCCTCCTCAAACCGGCGGCGCCTGTCCTGTTCGATCTTCTCAAGAGCGAGACCGCGCATCAGCGCACCGAGAGATTTCCGGTCTTTTCTGGCAAGACGCGCAAGCGCATTCTTCGTCTCACCATCAATGCGGAAGGTGATCGACTCTTCTTTCTGGTTTTGCATTCGCGGCATGGCACGTCCCTAGGGTTAGGACATTTGATCTTGCAAATTGTAAGATATTTTTGCGTACTTTTCAAACGATCCTGAACACTGCACCACTGCCGGCATCGCGGTAGAAATCCACACGCTCGCCATTCCAGTGATAGTCGATATGACGGCCCTGCACGGGGCTGGCCGCGCTGTCGGGATAAAAGAGGCCGACACATTCGCCGCCCGGATGGCGCACGCTCGGATAGGCAATGCCTTCGGAGCCGGCTGCGCGCAGAGCAAGGGCAAGCGCCTGTGCCTCGGCATAGTTGTCAGGGGCGAGTGCTGCATCAAAACCGCCACCACGCAGATCGTGGAGTTCTGCCTTCACGTCGAGCACGATCTCGCGGAACTGGGAGGTCCAGCCGGCGGGCTCGCCCGTTGCCGCCATGAAGCGGGCATGGTGGTGGATGGTTTCGAACAGCGCGGTCTCGAAAGAGGCCGCTACATAGAGGACGCCAAAACGTCCATCGCTGAAGCGGCTCGGGCGGTCCGGACTGACATGGGTGAAGGGCGCCATCAGAAAGGAGGCACCCGGCCCCGACACACGCCGCGCAGGCGGCACGAGATCGAGCTTGCCGATTGTTTCCATGATGCGCGGATTGGTCTTCTGCTCGGCGGAAATGAGCAGCGGCCAGTCGGCTGGATCGGCAATATCCTCGAAAAGATCGATCGGGGGATAGATGCTGCGGATGATGCGCACCGCGCCACGCCAGTCGATGGAGGCGAGGGGCGGCGTGTCACTGCCGGTCACCAGCCACCCCGCTCGGCATCGAGATAGCGGCGCACGCGCATCAGATCGGTGAGTTCGCCGCCCAGCATGATGTCGAGTGCGGTGTGGCCGTCGAACGCTTCATTGGGTCGGGAGATCCAGCGATAGGCGCGCTGGGGCTCGCGGAAGATGAGACGCAGCGCCTTGTGGATGCCAATCATGTTCGAAAGCCGCGCCCGGCCATCACGGTCGATGCGGCCAGGCCCTTCCGCTTTCCAGCGCCGATAGGTGCGCAATGGCAGATCGAGCAGGATGGCCGCCTGCTCGTCGGTGATCTCCCACAGCCGGAAGAGATTGACCGTGGCGCGAAACATCGCCGCTGCCTCGTCATCCGTTATCGGTGCGGGGCGGAATTCCTGAGTTCGGGTATCGACCGGCTGCAACTGCGCCATGCTTTTCTCCTTTTGGCATTAAATAATATAGATAATGCCATTTGGCAACTTATCCGATGGATACAGGCCAACCACATGGACCGCATGGGCCTCATGCACCCGGTGGGATGACGGCACCAGATGAGCGAAAAAATAATACCAGTTCAAAACCTGTGAAAAATCTGCCATGATGGACAGGCAAGGACAGGCCAGAGGAACCCGAGATGGAAGAAGCGGCAATTCTCGACTTTATGCGTGGGCACATCGCGCGCGGCAACAGCGCCGAACCGCTCTATCGAAGGGTCGAGATGGCGCTGGCGGAAGCCATTCATTCCTCGCGGCTGAAACGGGGGGCGGTGATCCCCAGCGAGCGGACGCTGTGTGCTGCCCTTTCCATGTCGCGCGTCACCATACGCCGCGCCATCGAGGATCTGGAACGGGAGGGGCTTTTGCACCGGCGGCACGGCGCGAAGACGGTGGTTTCCTCACGGCTGGAAAAATCGCTTTCCACCATGACCAGCTTTTCCGAAGACATGCGCTCGCGCGGGCTGGAGCCGGGCTGTATCTGGATTTCCAAGGAAACCGCGCGCCCTTCACCCGCCGAGATGATGGCGCTGGGCATTTCGGGGGGCGACCAGATCGCGCGTCTGAAGCGCATCCGCACCGCCGACGACATGCCCATCGCCATCGAGACCGCGGCTCTGCCCGTGCGGTTTCTGCCCAAACCCACAGCGGTAGGGGCTTCGCTCTACCAGGCGCTGGAGGCGCGCGGTGCCATGCCGGTACGCGCGGTGCAGCGCATGCAATCGACACCGATCACGCCGGAAGAGGCGCGTCTGCTCGAGGCGCCTGCCGACACCAGCCTGCTAGTGGTGGAGCGCCGCTGTTTTCTGGAAGACGGGCAGATCGTGGAATTCACGCAGACCAAATATCGCGGCGACGTCTATGATTTCGTGATCGAGTTGCACCGATAATACCAGTTTAAAACTGGTTGTTATCTGGTATCTGATCTGCCTATGATGCCCTGTGCAAACGGGGGAGAAAGCGTGACAGACAGCATTCAGTCGCTTGAGAACGGTCTGATCGTCTCCTGCCAGCCGGTGACAGGCGGGCCGATGGATACGGCACCCTTTGTCGTGGGCTTCGCGCTGGCCGCTCTTGCAGGCGGCGCGCAGGGATTGCGGATTGAATCTGCCCCTTATGTGAAGGCCGTGCGGGCGGCGACCGACGCGCCCATCATCGGGCTCGTGAAGCGGGATCTCGGCAATTCGCCTGTGCGGATCACGCCGTGGATCGAGGATGTGGAGGCGCTGGCGGCGGCAGGGGCGGATGTCATCGCTTATGACGCTACACAGCGCGCGCGGCCGGTGCCGACGGCCGAGCTCGTCAAGCGTATTCATGCAGCGGGAAAGCTCGCCATGGCCGATTGCTCCGTCATTTCCGATGCGCGGCAGGCGCTGGATGAGGGTGCCGAAATGGTGGGCTCGACGCTTTCGGGCTACACGGGCGGGCCGGAGCCGACGGAGCCCGATCTCGACCTGATAAGCGCTATGCGCGCGCTGACCCCCTATGTGGTCGCTGAAGGCTGCATCCGCCAGCCGCACCATGCGAGCGCCGCGCTCCAGGCCGGCGCGCGGCTGGTGGTGGTCGGTTCGGCGATCACGCGCCCTGAACATGTGACCTCATGGTTCCGTGCAGACATGGACGAGGCGATGGGAGCATGAGCAAGACGGAAACGGTTCTGGCGCTCGATATCGGCGGCACGAAAATGCTCGCTGCCCTCGTGCGCGGCGAGACCGTTGCCGACAGCGTGACCCTGCCGACCCCGAAAGGGGAGGGCGGCCCTGCGGAATGGCTGGCGACGCTGTTTGCCGAGATCGCGCACTGGCAAGGAACCTACGAGAGTGTTGGCGTGGCGGTGACGGGCATTGTCGATGACGGGCTGTGGTCGCCTCTCAACCGCAGGACACTCGACATTCCAGACCGGTTTCCGCTGTTGCAGACGGTGATGGGTCTTTCAGAAAAGCCGGCCATCGCCGCCAATGACGCGCAGGCCGCCGCATGGGGCGAATATCGATATGGTGACGGTGAGGGGGATCTCGTTTTCCTGACGATCTCCACCGGCATTGGTGGCGGTGTGGTTCTTGACGGCAGATTAAAGACCGGGCTCGCCGGCCATTTCGGCCTCGCGCTGGGGCAGGATTTCGACGGGGTTCTCGAAGATCATGTCTCGGGCAATTTCATTGCCGCCGAGGCGGCAGGCCATCAGCCGGGGGCGAGCGCGCGCGAGGTTTTTGCCGCAGCGGAGAAAGGCGAGAGCTGGGCCGAAGCCATTCTCGATCTTTCGGCACGGCGCGCGGCCATTTTGTGCCGCAACATTCAACTGACCTTCGACCCGGCGCGCATCGTGATCGGCGGTGGCATCGGGCTGGCGCCGGGCTACCGGGCGCGCATCGAGGCGCATCTTAACGATGTGCCGGAAAGGCTGAGGCCCCGGCTTGTGCCGGCGAGGCTCGGCGACAAGGCCGGCGTGGTGGGGATCGCCGACCTGGCACGTGAAACCAAGACCCAAAACCAGACAAACCAATAAATGGGAGAATGACAATGAAACCTGTTGCACGATTTGCCGCCGCCCTTCTGGGCAGCGTTTTTGCCGCCGGCCTTTATGCCGGGGCGGCCAATGCGGAAGTGACCGTGCTCGGCTGGCCGGGCGGCCCGGAAGAAACGGCGCTGCGCGCTGCCGCCGACGCCTATAACGCCAAGGACGATGTGAGCGAAGAGAACAAGGTCGAGCTTCTGTTCTTCAACCGCGACGGCTTCTGGGACAAGTTGCAGGCGGACCTTGCCGCAGGCTCGGACGCGTTCGATCTCAACCTACTCGCCACCTATTCCATCGGCCGTTACGCGCCCTTCATGGAGCCGGTTGAGCTTTCCGACGAGGCGCAGGCGCTTTATGGCGATGCCGTGCTTTCGACCATGCAGTTCGACGGCAAACAGTATGGTGTGCCGACCGACCTTTCGCTCCATTTCATGTATTACCGCAAGGACCTGATCGACGCGCTGATGAGCGATGACGATGCCAAGGCGCGCTATGCGGACATCAGCAAGGAGCATCTGGGCACGGCGATGGAGCCGAAGAACCCGGATGATTGGACCTGGGACGATTATGCGGCGACCGCGCTCTATTTCACCAAGGCGGTGAACCCCGACAGCCCGACGCGCTATGGCACGGTTCTGCAGATGAAGAACCTGCTCTTCAACATCATGGTGTGGCAGTCGACCGCGCGCTCTTATGGCGGCGACTGGATGGATGCCGATGGAAAGATCACGGTCGACTCGGAGGCATTCCGCAAGGGGCTGGAGCTCTACAAGAAGCTGTATGATGCCGGTGCGACGCCGCGCGATTCCCTTTCCTATGAATTCGCCGAGGCGAATGCCGCCTACGCGGCGGGCCAGGTGGCGGCCATGGTGCAGTGGAACGCTGCGGCAGCCGACCTGACCAATGCGGAAAAGTCCCCCGCCGTGGGCGAGGTGACGGCAACGATTGCGCCGCCAGCGGGCCCGGAAGCCCGCGCCACGCATATTCATGGTCTGGGGCTTGGCCTCAACAAGAGTGCCGAAAACAAGGAGGGTGCGAAGGCCTTCCTGAAATGGCTCTCGACCGAGGAAGCCGCCCTGATCTACGCCCGTGCGGGCGGTGCGCCCGCGCTCTCGGCGGATGCGGTTTCGGCTGTTGCGGAAGAGCGGCCGGACCTCGTGCAGCTGGGTGAATATGCCGGTGCCTATGGCTACGTCATGAATGGCGGCGCATCGGCCAACGCGCTTGCGATCTACGAATTGCAGGCGAAGGAGTTCACAGGCTACTGGTCGGGCCAGCAGGATCTCGATACGGCGTTGGCCAATGTCGAGAAGGGCATGGCGGATCTCCTGAAGTAAGGCTGGTGCTGGCCCCTCATCCGCCTGCCGGCACCTTCTCTCCGCTTGCGGGAGAGGGTGAGGGGCCGATGCCAAGCATCGAACCGATCTGAAAACCAGACCAAGACGCACCATGGAAACGACCCATCGCCTTGAATGGACGCTGCTTGCGACGCCGCTGATGGCGTTTCTGCTGGTGTGTCTCGGCTTCCCGGCCATCGTGAACCTGATCTACTCCGTCTCCGACATCAGCTTTGAGACGCTGCGGAGCCCGGAGATTTCAGGGCTTGGCAATTTTGCCGCCGTGTTGACCGACAGCGGTTTCTGGCGGGCCAACTGGTTTTCGCTGCGCTTCGGTCTGCTGACGGCCATTCTCGAATGCCTGATCGGGCTGGGGCTCGCCGTCTTTCTCGCGCCGCTCTTCAAGGATCGTAGCTGGCCGATTGCCATCTTGATGCTGCCGCTGATGGTGGCACCGGCGCTGATGGGGCTGATGTATCGGCTTGTGTTGCATGAATTCGCCGGACCGGTGCCGCATTATCTGTGGGCGTGGTTTGGCAACAGCCCGGCGTTTCTGGGACCGAACTCGGCCTTCTGGACGCTGATTGTGGTCGAGACGCTGCAATGGACGCCGTTTGCATTTCTGCTTTTTCACATGGCCTATCAGGCGATCCCGGAGGAGCTGCGGGAGGCCGCATCGATCGACGGCGCGACGGGGTTCGCCCGCTTCTGGCGCATCGAACTGCCCTTGATGCTGCCGACACTGGCGGCGGCGCTTCTGATCCGCTTCATCGACGGGTTCCGCGTGTTCGACAATGTCTATGTGCTGACCGGCAGCGGGGCGGGCGGTTCCACCACCTCGCTCTCGATCTACATCTATGAAGCCTTCTTCAAGCAGGCGGCCATCGGCAAGGCGGTTGCGGCATCGGTGATCCTGTTTGCCGCGTCCTTTGCCGTGCTTTACGGCCTCAACCGCCTTGCAAGGCGCAGGAGACGATGATGCTCAACGCGATCCGCTGGGCCGTGTTTGCCCTTGCCGCCTTTGCCATGAACTTTCCGCTCATCGTCACGCTTGTCACCTCGTTCAAGAGCGCGCGTGAGATTTCGACCAATCCGGGGCTCTGGATCAACGCGCCGACGCTGGAAAACTATGCGACGGTGCTGACGGTTTCCGACCGCCTGAATATTTTCCTATACCTTGCCAACAGCTTTGCCGTCGCGGCCATGGGCACGCTTCTGGCCGTGGCGCTGGCGCTGCCGGCGGCCTATGCGATCGTGCGCGGGCGGTTTGGTGAAAAGACGCTTCTGCCGTTGATCGTGAATTTGCGGGCGGTGCCGCTCGTCATCTTCGCCATACCCATCTACATGATGTTCCAGTTCATGGGCCTGCTCGACACGCGCTTCGGCCTTGGGCTGGTGATGACCATCGTCAACATTCCGCTGGTGCTGATCATTCTCGTCAACGCCATTTCGGACGTGCCGTTCGAGCTGGACGAGGCGGCGATGATCGACGGCGTGAGCCGCACGGGTATTCTCTTCAAGATCGTCGGCCCGGTCTGCCGGCCGGCGATCGTGACGAGCATGATCTTCGGTTTCATCACCGCGTGGAACGAGTTCCTGTTCGGCCTGATGCTGACCACCTCGAAAGCCGTTCCGGTGACGGTCGGGGCGTCGTTCTTTTTCGCGGCGTCGGGTGGCGGTGTGCAATGGGGCGTGGCAGCGGCGGTGATGATGGTGGGCGCCCTGCCGCCCATGCTGCTCGGGCTCGTCATGTATCGCAAGATCAGCGGCACGATGATGGCCGGTGCCGTGAAGGGGTAGTCAGGACCCGTTCTTTGTCCGGTGGAAGGCGACCAGTGCATTAGCATGGCCGTGGCCGAGGCCATGCTCGGATTTGAGCTCCGCCACCATCTCCATATGTTTCTTGCCGGCCATTTTATCGATGACGGACAGCCAATGATCGATTGGCTGCCCATAGGTCTTTTCGATGGACGGGAAATAGGAAGCGGGGCCTTTCACTTTTGGCTTTTCCGGCATGGCGTTTCACTCCTGCAGGCTATTGTGTGCACCTTAACCGCAAGACGATTGAAACATCCGGTTTCCGACATGCCCAGCCAGATTCACCCGATCCGCTCTTGCGTCTGCGGGTCGAACAGCACCGCCTTGTCGAGATTGAAGGCGAGGCGGGCGGTCTGGCCGGCGGAGATGGGTGCATCGGCGCGCAGGCGGGCGACGATCTCACGCCCGCCGAGCCGGGTGACCGCGAATGTGTCGGAACCGGCGGGCTCGATCACCTCGATCTCGCAGTCAAGTTCGCTGACCTGCCGGGCATTGCGGTCGGCGCTGTCGGGGTCCGTCAGCGCTTCAGGCCGGATGCCGAAGACCACCTCCTTGCCGTCGCGGCCTGCAAGCGCGCCATTGGCGCCTGCCATGGGCAGGGTGAGCGGCGCGCCATCCTCGCGCTCCATGACAATGGCGACATCGCTGCCATCGGCTTTCACCTTCGCCGGGATGAGGTTCATGGAGGGCGAGCCCATGAAATCGGCAACGAAAAGATTGTTGGGCCGGTTGTAGATCTCGGCCGGGGTGCCGAACTGCTGAAGAACGCCGTCTTTCAGAACGGCGATCTTGGTGGCCAGTGTCATCGCCTCGATCTGGTCGTGCGTGACATAGACGATGGTGGTGCCCATGCGCTGGTGCAGGCGCTTGATCTCGGTGCGCATGTCGACGCGCAGCTTAGCGTCGAGATTGGAAAGCGGCTCGTCGAACAGGAACACCATCGGATCGCGCACGAGCGCCCGGCCCATGGCGACACGCTGGCGCTGACCACCGGAAAGCTGGCTCGGCTTGCGGTCGAGCAGCGCGCCGATCTGCAGCGTTTCGGCAACCTTGGCAATCGCCGCGTCGCGCTCCGCCTTGGCAATGCCACGGATTTCCATGCCGAAGCCGATATTCTCGGCCACGGTCATGTTTGGATAGAGCGCATAGGACTGGAACACCATGGCGATGTCGCGCTGCGAGGGGTGGAGATCGTTGACCACCTTGCCATTGATGCTGATCTCGCCGCTGGTGATGGCTTCAAGCCCGGCAATGGTGTTGAGCAGGGTGGACTTGCCGCAGCCGGACGGGCCGACGAGCACCAGGAAGCCGCCCTCTTCGATTTCGAGGTCGATGCCCTTCAGCACATCCACCTTGCCGAAGGATTTTCTGAGATTGTCGATCTTGAGAAAGGCCATGGGCTTATCCTTTGACGGCGCCGGCCATGAGGCCGCGCACGAAATAGCGTCCGGAGACGATGTAGACGATCAGGGTGGGCAGGGCGGCAAGGATCGCGCCGGCGAAATGGACATTGTATTCCTTCACGCCGCCCGACGAAGACACGAGGTTGTTGAGCGCCACCGTCATCGGCTGGGAATCGAAATCGCCGAAGGAAACGCCGAACAGGAAGTCGTTCCAGATATTGGTGAACTGCCAGATGACCGTGACCACGATGATGGGCGCGGAGGAGGGCAGGAGAATGCGCCTGAAAATCTGGAAGAAGCCCGCGCCGTCGATCTGCGCCGCGCGGATCAGCTCCGTGGGGAAGGCCGCATAATAATTGCGGAAGAAGAGCGTGGTGAAACCGAGGCCATAGACCACGTGGATCAGGACCAGTCCCTGTGTCGTGCCGGCAATGCCCAGAAGCCCCAGAATGCGCGCGGCTGGAATGAGCGCGATCTGGAAGGGGATGAAACAGGACAGAAGAATGAGCCCGAAGACGAGGTCATCGCCCCTGAAACGCCATTTGGTGAGCACATAGCCATTGAGCGCGCCTAAAATGGTGGAGATGGCCACGGCGGGCACCACCATGAGGATGGAATTGAAGAAATAGGGTTTCAGACCCGTCGGCTGCACGCCCACCTGTGCGCTCGACCAGGCCTTGGCCCATGGCTCGAAGGTGAAGACATCGGGCAGGGCGAGCATATTGCCCTGGCGGATCTCGTCGAGCGGCTTCACCGAATTGACCAGCATCACGTAGAGCGGCAGGAGATAATAGACCGCAAAGACGATGAGGACGGAATAGATTGCGGCGCGGGCAAGCCTGTTGCCGCTGACGCCTGCGGTTTTCTCAGCGCTCATCTCTGCCTCCCCGGCTTCAGTTCGGAATAGAGATAGGGGATGATGATCGAGAAGATCATCACCAGCATGATGATGGCTGACGATGCACCAATGCCCATCTGGTTGCGGGTGAAGGTGTAGGAATACATGAAGGTGGCCGGCAGTTCGGTGGCCTGACCGGGCCCGCCGCCGGTGAGCGCGATGACGAGGTCGTAGGACTTGATGGCCAGATGCGCGAGCACCACGAAGGCGGACAGGAAGACCGGGCGCATCATGGGAATGATGATGCGGCGATAGATGGTGACATTGGACGCGCCATCCATCTGCGCAGCCTTGATGATTTCGCTGTCGACGCCGCGAAGGCCCGCAAGGAACATAGCCATGACAAAGCCCGAGGACTGCCAGACGGCGGCGATGACCACCGTGTAGATCGCCAGCGTTCGGTCCTTGATCCAGGCGAATTCGAAGCTTGCCCAGCCCCATTGATGCATGGTGTTTTCAAGCCCGATGCCGGGATCGAGAAACCATTTCCACGCCGTGCCGGTGACGATGAAGGAGAGCGCCATCGGGTAAAGATAGATGGGGCGTAAGAACCCTTCGCCACGGATTTTCTGGTCGAGCAGGATCGCCAGAAAGAGACCGAGCACGGAACAGATGATGATGTAGAGCGAACCGAAGATCGCCAGATTGGTCAGCGCCCGCCACCAGTGGCGCAAATTCCACAACTTCTCGTAGTTCTCGAACCCGACGAAGCCATAGGACGGCAGCATGCGCGAATCCGTCATCGACAGGTAGAACGTGTAGAGGATGAAGGCGTAGACGAAGATCAGGATCAGCGCCATGCTCGGGCTGAGCACCAGGCGCGGGATGATCTCCTGCAGACGATTACGGTTCATTCTGGTTTTCCGTGTTCAACGGTGTGGGGTGGTTGCACCCCCCTCTGTCCTGCCGGACATCTCCCCCTCAAGGGGGGAGATTGGCAGTTGCAACGACGACCCCATCTATTTCCATCTACAGCTGGCGAAGCCATAGATGCCATCCAGTCTCCCCCGTGAGGGGGAGATGCCTGGCAAGGCAGGGGGGGGACGCCTGTGCCCCTGATGCTGCCGCCGTTACTGCGCGGCAGCGACGGCGTTCTGAAGCTCTTCGACGGCCTCTTCAGACGTCAGTTCGCCATTGAAGTGCTGCGTGACCACATCGTTCACCGCGTTCTTCACAGCAGCCGGTGCGCCGTGGCCATGGGCCATGGAGCCGAACAGGCCGCCGCCGGCATTGGCCTCGGCCAGATCGGCCATGCCCTTCTTGCCGCAATCGTCGAACGCTTCGTTCGGCACGTCGGTACGCGCGGGCACGGAACCCTTCACCACGTTGAAGGCGGACTGGAACTCGGGGTTCATCACGGAGGACGCCATCATCTGCTGCGCCTTCTGCTTGTCTTCGCCGACCTGGAACATCACGAACTGGTCGGAGTTGAAGGTCACCGAGCCCTGGGTTCCGGGGAAGCGGATGCAGACGAAATCCTCGCCCGGCTTCTTGCCGGCCTTGAGGAACTCGCCCTTGGCCCAGTCGCCCATCATCTGCATGCCGCCCGTGCCTTCGATGACCATGGCCGAAGCCAGGTTCCAGTCACGGCCGGAGAAATTGTCGTCGACATAGGTGCGCAGCTTCGCCATGCGGTCGAAGGCTTCCTTCATCTTGTCGGAGCCGAGCGCCTCGGGATCGAGATCGTTGAGCGCGGCCTTGTAGAAATCATTGCCGAGCGAGAGAACGACGGCCTCGAACACCGTGGCGTCCTGCCATGGCTGACCGCCATGGGCGAGCGGGGTGATGCCGTTTTCCTTCATCTTGTCGAGAACGGCGACGAGCTCTTCCCAGCTCTCCGGCGCCTTGCCGCCGGCGGCATCGAGCGCGGCCTTGTTGATCCACACCCAGTTTGTCGAGTGGACGTTCACCGGCGAGGCAATCCAGTTGCCGTCATATTTCGAGAAGTTCTGGAGGGCCGCCGGGACAACGTCGGCCCAGCCTTCTTCCTCGGCGACAGCGTTCAGATTGGCGACAACGTCCTGTTCGGCCCAGTCGATGATGTCGAAGCCAAGCATCTGCACGGCCGTCGGCGCGTTGCCTGCGGTGACGCGGGCGCGCAGCGCGGTCATGGCAGCCTCACCGCCACCACCGGCGACCGGCATGTCCTGCCAGGTGACGCCCTTGGATTCCAGATCTTCCTTGAGAACGTTCAGCGCGGCGGCCTCGCCGCCAGACGTCCACCAGTGCAGAACCTCAACCGTGTCCTCGGCCACGGCATTGCTGCCGGCGGCCATGGAAAGAAGGGCAGTGCCCGCCGCCAGCGCGGCGAATTTGCGAATGGTCATGATACTCCTCCCAATGGGATCGCTTGCTCCTTTGCGATCTATCTATTTATAACGTTATAAATCCCATACAGGTCAATCAGATTCTTGCCTGTTTGACGGGAGGAGATAAAACATTGAAAACCAAGGGGAATTTTTCCGAGTTTTTCACCTCATCCGTGTGGAAACATAAATTTATATCGATTGAAATGACGGTTTTTGGCGAATCCGGCGCCATCGAAGGCCGTTCAGCGGCAACCGGGAGGAGATGACATGGCGCGCCGATCAGACCGCCCCACATTGCGGACCATCGCGGAGATGACCGGCCTTGCCGTCACCACCGTTTCCCGCGCGCTGCTCGATGCGCCGCAGATCGCATTCGAGACGCGCCAGCGCGTGCAGCGCGTGGCGCGCGAGATCGGCTACCAGCCCGACCGCGCCGCGCGGCACCTGCGCACGGGGCGCACCAATGTAATCAGCTTTGTGCTCGACCCTCATGACGAATTGCTGGGCTTTTCCACCTCGATGATCAGCGGCCTGGCGCGCGCCCTGCGCGACACCCAGTATCATCTGGTGATCACACCGCATTTCGCCGAAGTGCCCTCGATCGATCCAATCGAGTACATCCTGCGCAACCGGATGGCTGACGGCGTCGTCTTTTCGCGGACCGAACCGAAGGATCCGCGCGTCAAACTGCTGATGGAAAACGACTTTCCCTTCGTGTCGCACGGGCGCACGGATCTCGGGGTCGAGCACGCCTTTGTGGACTACGACAACGCAGCCTTTGCCCGAATGGCGGTCGAGCGCCTTGTATCGAAGGGCCGGCGCCGGCTGGCGCTGATCCTGCCGCCGGACCGGTTCATGTTCCGAAGGCACCTGCGCGACGGGTTTCAGGAGGCCGTGGAGAAAAGCGGCGTCGCGTCGGAACTGCCGGGCGACATCAATCTCGACAGCGATGCGGCCGACTTATACGCATGGCTGAGCTGGCGGCTGAAACAGCCCGAACCGCCGGATGGAATGGTGTGCGCCGGTGAGGTTTCCGCACTTTCGATCATGGCCGCGCTGAGCGATCAGGGTCTTACTGTGGGCAGGGATTTCGACCTTGTGGTCAAGCAGACCTCGCTGCTCTACGACGAGGTGCGCCCGCGCATCGATGCCGTCTACGAGGACATCGCGGAAGCGGGCGAAAACCTCGGCAGATTGCTGATCCGAAGGATCGCCGGCGAAAGACCGGGTGCGCTGCAGTTTCTGCAGGAGCCTGTCCCGCGCTTTGCCGATCTCGGCCACGGAACCCGCGCCGCCATCGGCACGCACCAGACCGCATGAGGCAGGTCAGCAGCCGGCCGCGCCCTCCCTGTCTTCGAGCAGACCACGCAGCGCGGCGATCATTTCGGCAACTTCCTGATTGTTGACCACATTGATGGAGAGCAGTTCCATCGCCCGCACCCCGTGCACCACCAGAAGAGCGATCACAGCGAGGGACGGATCGCTCGCGGTGGCTTTCATCTGGTCGAGCACTTCGCGCTCGTATTTCTGGACCGGCTTCAGGAAATCCGGGTTTTCAGCCAGCGCGGCCAGCAGGCCGGACGGCGGCGGCTGGCATTCCTTCCGCTCCTCGACAAACAGGTCGATATAGGCCTGCACGACGCCATTGGTGCTCTTTTCATGCGCCTGTTTGCGCTCCTGGAACTTGTCGTACTCTTCACTGATGAACCCCTCGACAAGGGCTTCGAACAGTTTCGACTTGCTGGAAAAGTGATAAAGCAGCCCGCCCTTGGAGACGCCCGCGCGCGCAGCGACCGCATCCAGAGACATGCTGGCAGCACCCGCCTCACGGACAATCTCGGCTGCTGCATCAAGGATTTTCTCCCGTGCGCCGGAGCTCGGTCTCACCATTCCTGACATCCTGAAGCTTGACAATACCGTCCAGACGGTACAGTAAAGCGTCGACATTTGGCAAGCCAAGTTTGCGATGCGCTCTTGTTCAGGAGCGGCAGCGTCGCTATCTGCGCCACTCTTATGTAAACTAATCGATATTATTCCCAATGCCTCCGGGGTCTGACGACATGATCAAGCGTCTTCTCATTGCCATCGTCCTGCTTGCGCTCGTTGCGGGCGGCATAGTTGGCTTCAATATGTTCCGGGATCAGGCGATCCAGCAATTCTTCGCCAACATGCCCGTTCCCACCGTCACCGTTTCGACCGTCGAAGCGGAGGAAGGGAAATGGACGCCCGCAATCGAGGCTATCGGTACCGTCAACGCCAACCAGGGCGTTGACCTCACGGTCGAGACCACCGGCATCGTCACGGAGGTCCGCTTTGAAGCCAACCAGCAGGTCAAGGCCGGCGACGTTCTCCTCCAGCTTGAGGACAACATCCAGCAGGCCGATCTGAGCGCCTCGCGCACCCAGGCAGCACTGGACCAGCAGGCGCTCGATCGTGCCCGCGAACTGCGCAGCCGCGGCGTGAGTTCCGGCGTTTCCCTCGACAATGCCGAGGCCGCCGCCCAGGCGTCCGCAGCGCAGGTGCAGAAGGCAGAAGCCGTCCTGCAGCAGCGCCAGCTTCGCGCGCCGTTCTCCGGCACGATCGGCATTCCGCGCATCGACAAGGGCCAGTATCTCTCGCCGGGAACGATCGTCGCCACGCTGCAGGACATCGAAACGATGCGCGCGGACTTCACCGTTCCCGAGCAGCAGCTCGGAAATCTGAAGATCGGCCAGCCGGTGCGGCTTTCGCTCAACAATGACAGCGAAGAGTTCGAAGGCGAGATCACCGGCATCGACCCGAAAGTCGATCCTTCAAGCCGCCTCGTTTCGGTGCGCGCGCGCATCGACAACACGTCCGGCAAGCTCACCCCCGGCCAGTTCGTGCAGGTGCAGGTCATCCTGCCGGAAGAAGACGGTGTGATCTCGCTGCCGCAGACCGCCGTCGTTACCAGCCTCTACGGCGACTATGTGTTTGTTGCCAGGAAGCCGGAGAACGCAGATGAAGGCGCGGAAGGCGAGGAGAAACTCGAGGCCCGCCAGACCTTCGTGCAGGTCGGTCGCCGTTCCGGAAACCTTGTGGAAGTCCGCTCGGGCGTCGAACCCGGCGACATCATCGTGACAGCCGGACAGAACCGCCTCTCCAACGGCACCCCGGTTGCCATCGACAACACGATCAATCCCGGCAGTTCAGAGAGCTCCGGCAAAGAAAACTCCGGCGCGCCAGAGACCGGGCAGAAGCCGGCCAACGATGACGCCAAGGCGGAAGAGGCGGCAGCCCAATGAGTTTTTCCGACATCTTCATCCGCAGGCCGGTCCTTTCGACCGTCCTCGGACTGCTGATCCTGCTGCTTGGCTTCCAGGGACTGTTCAACCTGCAGGTTCGTCAGTATCCGGAGGTCGAGGAGACGGTGATCACCGTCACCACGATCTATCCCGGCGCCAGCGCCGACCTGATCCAGGGTTTTATCACGGCCCCCATCGCACGGGCGGTGGCGACGACCGAGAACGTGGATTACGTCACGTCACAGAGCCGCCCATCGGCGAGCACGGTCAGCGTGCAGATGCGGCTTGGCTCGGACCCCGACGTCGCGCTGACGGAGGTTATGTCCAAGGTGCAGCAGGTGCGCAGTGAACTGCCTGCGGACGCCAAGGACCCGACCATCGTCAAGGGCACGGGCATGCAGTTCGCCACCATGTATCTGGCGATGCAGAACCCGAACATGTCGAGCGAACAGCTCACCGAATACATCGAACGCGTTATCCGCCCGCGCATGTCGACCATCCCCGGCGTTGCCGAGGTGCAGATCATCGGTGCGGCGAACTATTCGATGCGCGTGTGGATCGACCCCGTGCGGCTGGCTGCACGCCAGCTTACCGCGGCCGAGGTGTTAGCCGGCATCAAGGCATCGAACTTCCTTGCCGCACCCGGCAAGACCGAAAACGAATATGTCGCCTACGCGATCTCGATGGAGTCCACGCTGCAGACGCCGGATGCATTTGGAGCGCTGCCACTGAAGGCATCGGGCGACGATGTGGTGCGTCTGCGCGACGTGGCCGATATCGAGCTTGCCGCCGAGAGCACGGACATGGTGGTGAGCTTCAACGGTCAGCCAGGCACCTTTATCGGCGTCTTCCCGACACCGGGCGCCAATCCGCTCGACATGGCGGGTGCCGTGACGAAGGAGCTGCCGTCGATCCAGTCGAGCCTGCCTGAAGGCATGAGCATCGAGGTTCTTTACGACGCGACAGAATCCATCAGCGCCTCCATTGACGAGGTCTTCAAGACCATCATGGAAGCGGTGCTGATCGTTATTGTCATTATCCTCCTGTTCCTTGGCTCATTCCGCTCGGTGCTGATGCCGATCGTGACGATTCCGCTTTCGCTCATCGGCGTCTGCTTCATCCTGTTCGCGCTCGGCTATTCGATCAACCTCCTGTCGCTGCTGGCCATGGTGCTGGCTATCGGCCTGGTGGTGGATGACGCCATCGTTGTGGTGGAAAACATTCACCGGCATATCGAGGAAGGGCTCTCGCCCCGCCGCGCAGCCTTTGTCGGCATGAAGGAGATCACGGGCCCGGTTGTCGCCATGACGATCACCTTGGCGGCCGTCTTTGCGCCACTCGCCTTTACCGGCGGCCTGACCGGCTCGCTGTTCCGCGAGTTTGCGATGACGCTTGCCGGCGCCGTTGTGATTTCCGGTGTCGTCGCGCTTACGATCACGCCGATGATGTCGGCGCGCATTCTCAAGCGCGGCAACCACAGCCGGTTCCAGATTATCGTCGACACCACGTTCGAAAGGCTTGCCAATTTCTATGAACGGATGGTCAGCGGTTCGCTCAAATACCGCCCCGTCACGATGCTGGTGGTGCTCGTCCTTCTCGGGCTGACCGGTTTCATGTTCATGAATACGTCCAGCGAGCTGGCACCGGAGGAAGACGAGGGCGCACTGTTCTCGCTGATCACCGCGCCATCCTATGCGACGACCGACTATACCACCCTCTACACGACGCAGATGCGTGAGCTGACCAAGGATCTCCCCGAGCTCAAGGCCAACTTCTCCATCGTCGGCTTTGGCGGGCAGACCAATTCGGGCATCGCGCTCTGGGCCTTCAAGGACTGGGCGGATCGCGAGCGGTCGCAGAAGGAAATCCAGCAGGATATCCAGGCAAGGCTCTCCGGTATCGCCGGCGTCGAGGCCCTCGTCTTCGCGCCGCCTTCGCTTCCCGGCGCCGGCGGTGGTCTGCCGATCTCGCTCGTGATCCAGTCGACAAGCGATTCGGCGCGCGTCTTCGAGGTAGCCGAGAAGATCAAGGAAGAAGCGCAGGCCTCGGGCCGCTTCATCGTCGTGCAGAACTCGCTCGCCTACAACGCGCAGCAGGTTGTGGTGACGGTGGACCGAAATCGGGCCGCAGCACTCAACCTGCCGGTTTCCGATGTTGGCACGACACTCAGCCTGCTTGTCGGCAGTGGTTCGATCGCGCAGTTCGACCGCGATTCAAACAGCTACGACATCATCATGCAGGTGCCGCAGGAATACCGCGAGAATCCGGAAAGGCTGGGCGACTTCTTCGTGCGCAGCGCGACGGGCGAGATGGTGCCGCTTTCGGCGGTCATCACCGTGTCAACCGATGTTTCGGCGGCGGCGATCGAGCAGTTCAACCAGTTGAATTCGGCAACGATCTCGGCCCTGCCGGTGCCCGGTGTTTCGACCGGTGACGGCCTCGCCGTGATCGAGGACATAGCCCAGAACACCATCCCGGACGGCTTCTTCATCGAGTATTCGGGCCAGTCGCGGCTTGAAGTGGAGCAGGGCAACACCATCCTGATCGCCTTCGCGCTCGCCGTGGTGGTGATCTATCTGGTGCTGGCCGCCCAGTTTGAGAGCTTCCGCGATCCGCTCATCATCATGATGACGGTGCCGCTGTCGATCTTCGGCGCCATTCTGCCGCTCAATCTGGGACTGTCGACGCTGAACATCTACACCCAGGTGGGCCTGATCACGCTCATAGGCCTGATCACCAAGCACGGCATCCTGATGGTGGAGTTCGCCAACCAGCAGCGAGAGGAGCACGGCCTGTCGCGCGTCGAGGCGATCGTCGCTTCGGCCAAGGTGCGCCTGCGCCCGATCCTCATGACCACGGCCGCCATGGCGCTCGGCGTCGTGCCGCTGATCATGGCGGCAGGTGCGGGCGCTGCGGCGCGCTACTCGATGGGTCTTGTCATCTTTACCGGCCTGATCATCGGCACCATGTTTACGCTGTTCGTGGTCCCGATGTTCTATACCTACATTTCCAAGGCGAGGCTGGTGACCGAGGAAGACGACCACCCGGGCGAACAGGCGCAGCCCGCGCCGGCCGCTGAATAGCAGCAAGGTCAGGCCCCGCTTCGGCGGGGCCTTTCTTTTGGGTCATTCAGGCGACTCATTTTTTGTTTTCCCCGGCAATCCGAATTGATTGGAGCGACCGGGCGCTTCCTTCCTTCTCGCCACATTCTTGATGAGGGTGGCATCCGGGATGAACCCGGGGTCGGGCATTTCAATTCCCTCCAGGGTCAAGACCTGGAAGGGGACATCCGAAAGGAAGGAATTCCATGATGATACTTCGAACAGGACTGCGTACCGTCGCGGCTGCCTTTACCATTTCTGCCGGCGCGGCCATGATCTCGCCGGCCCTGGCCCAGGATGCCGTACCTTCGCCGGCGCCCCAGGCGCAGGCGCAGTCATTCGACGATCAGAAGCTGCAGGCCTTCACCGTGGCATTTCTCGCCGTCAGCGGTGTGAAGGAGCAATATACGGAACGGTTCCGTCAGGCGCCTTCGGAAGACGAGAAGCAGAAGGTTCAGGTCGAGGCGACACAAGAGATGGAACAGGCCGTCGACAAGACGGAGGGCATTTCGGTGGATGAGTACAACCAGATCATCCAGTCGGCCCAGACCGATGAGGCGCTGGCCCAGAAGCTGAACGGCATGATCGGCGAAGCCGCGAAGTCACAGCAGTGACGTGAACGCGGGGAAGGGGCGTCGTCAGACGCCCTTTTCCAGCTCCTCAAACAGCGCGACCACCGCATCGCGGGCAACGGCGATGTGATAGCGCAGCGCCTCGCGCAGTTCGTCTCCGTCGCGCTTCCTCAGCGCATCCATGATTGGCTCGTGGGTCTCGGCCATGCGCTGCGGATCGTCGTAGATCTTGCCGATCAGAGTGATGCCGGCGCGCATCTCGGTCGCCAGTTCATCGTAGACCCTTATGAGACGGGCATTCCCGCTCGCCTTGCAGATCATGCGGTGGAAGGCGAAGTCTTCGAATATCTGTGTCTCGATCGATGCCTGGCCTGCCGTACCGTAAAGACGGCCAAGCTGCTTTTCCAGAGCGGCGATGTCGGCATCCGTGGCACGTTCCACGGCGAGATAACCCGCATGCAGCTCCAGGCCGATGCGCAGCTCGTAGATGTCGCGCATCTCGCTCGCGCTGAACGTGCGCACGAAGAAGCCGCGTCGCGGTGAAAAGGTGACAAGGCCCTGGCTTTCAAGAAGCCGGGCAGCCTCGCGGACAGGCGCGCGGCTGGTACCGAACTGACGCGATAGCTGAAGCTCGGTCAGCCGCTCGCCGGGCTTCAGATGTCCCGTGACAATCGCCTCGGTAATCTGCCGGGCAATCTGCGTCACCAGATCCGTCGTGGACACTTCCGAAAACACGCTCACGGCCGTTTCCTCAAAACTTCCCCTCCCAATGACATCGCAGCGAAGACGCGGCGGATGCCGATCCACTATGACAGGCAAAATGCCGATTGTCGACAATTGACACTTTGTCACGCCTGTGCTTGCCTGTCTCCCAACAAACGGCTCTGAGGGGAGCCGCGCAAAAACGACATGGACACCGTTCGGCACCGGGCGGTTCGCGCGAGGGAGATGTTGATGAACGTTCAGCCCCAACCGGTTTCGGCGGCCGATACCGGGCAGCCACGCGAGAGGATCGAGTTGGCCGCCGCCTACCGCCTGATCGCGCATTATCATCTGGACGACAGCATCTTCACGCATATATCGGCCCGCGCGCCGGCGGCGGAAGGCGAGCACGCCTTCCTGATCAACCCGTTCGGCCTGCGCTTCGACGAGGTGACGGCTTCGAGCCTCGTGACCGTCGACATCAATGGCGACATCCTGCGCGACAATCACGGCGCGGGCATCAACAAGGCCGGTTTCACCATCCACAGCGCGGTTCACGCGGCGCGACCGGATGTTCATTGCGTGCTCCACACGCACACGGTTGCCGGCGTTGCCATCTCTTCCATGGAAGAGGGCATACTGCCGCTGAACCAGTGGTCGCTGCAATTTCACAACCGGCTTGCCTTCCATGACTATGAAGGCATCGCGCTCGATCTGGGCGAGCGCGAGCGGCTTGTGGCCGACCTCGGCGACCGCAATGTCATGGTCCTGCGCAATCACGGGCTTTTGACCTGCGGGCGCACGGTGGGCGAGGCTTTTGCGCTAATGTTCAACATGGAGCGTGCCTGCCGCGCCCAGCTCGCCATCATGTCTTCGGGCGGCAGGCAGATCCGCATCGCCGAGGAACTGGCCGAGAAAACGGCGCGTCAATATGAGGGCTGGGACACCCACCACACCGGCAACAAGCCTGACCCGCAATGGGAGGCGTTTCAGCGCCTCGCCATCAAGCACTATCCCGACCTCGTGGAATGAGGCCGGACTGAAGCAAAGCCACCATCCCGGCCGGTCAAGGGAGAACGACCTCTCGCCGGGCAACAGATAAGGGAACGAAAGCCATGCTTAAAAGACTGACCACACTTGCCGCCGCCATGCTGGTTTCAACGGCGCTTCATGCCGAGCCGGTCTCGGGCGGGCGCGCCAATGTCGTGATCCAGCCCGAACCGCCAAGCCTGATGATGGGTCTGGTCCAGAACGGCCCAACACAGATGGTTGCCGGTCAGATCTATGAGGGTCTGCTGCGCTACGACGAGAAGCTGCAGCCCATGCCGCAGCTCGCGAAATCCTGGGAGGTTTCCGAGGACGGCCTGACCTATACTTTCAAGCTGCACGACAATGTGAAATGGCATGACGGCAAGCCCTTCACCTCCGCCGATGTGGTGTTTTCCGCCGATGTCTTCCTGCGCGAGACGCACGCGCGCCTGCGCACCTCGCTGGAGCATGTGGAATCCATCACCGCGCCCGACGACACCACGGTCGTCTTCAAGCTGAAGCAGCCCTTCGGCCCGTTCCTCGGCATTTTCGAGGCCGGCACGATGCCGATGGTGCCCAAGCACATCTATGAAGGCACGGACTACAAGAACAACCCGGCCAACAACACGCCGATCGGCACCGGTCCGTTCAAGTTCACCGAATGGGTGAAGGGCTCGCACATCCTACTGACCAAGTTCGAGGATTACTACGAGGACGGCAAACCCTATCTCGACGAGATCTACTGGCATGTGATCCCGGACGCTGCCTCGCGCGCCGTTGCCTATGAAACCGGCGTGGTGGACATTTTGCCCGGCGGCTCGGTCGAGAATTTCGACGTCCAGCGGATCGCCGACATGGAGAACACCTGCATCACCGACAAGGGCTGGGAGTATTTCGGTCCGCTGTCGTGGATGTGGCTGAACAACCGCGAAGGCCCGACGGCCGACAAACGCTTCCGCCAGGCGGTCATGTATGCGATGGACCGCAACTTCGCCCGCGACGCGCTGTGGAACGGTCTCGGCAAGGTTGCCAAAGGTCCGGTGTCCTCGTCGACGCGTTTCTTCACCGACGACGTGAACGCATATGACCACGATCCGGAGAAGGCAAAGGCCCTGCTCGAAGAGATGGGTTATGACGGCGAGACCGTGCGCCTTCTGCCTCTGCCCTATGGCGAGACCTGGCAGCGCTGGGCCGAGGCCGTGAAGCAGAATCTCGGCGAAGTGGGCATCAATGTCGAGATCGTCTCCACCGATGTGGCCGGCTGGAACCAGAAGCTGGCCGAGTGGGACTACGACATGGCCTTCACCTATCTCTACCAGTATGGTGATCCGGCACTGGGCGTGGCCCGCACCTACATTTCCACGAACATTGCCAAGGGCTCGCAGTGGAACAATGTGGAAGGCTACGAGAACAAGGAGATCGACGATCTCTTTGCCAAGGCGGCAGTTGCCGTGACGACGGAGGAGCGCCAGAAGCTCTACACCGAGGTGCAGCAGAAACTGGTGGACGACGTGCCGGTTGCCTGGCTGCTCGAACTCGGCTTCCCGACAATCTATCGCTGCAGTGTCAAGGATCTCGTCACCACGGCAATCGGCGTGAATGACGGCTTCAAGGACGCCTATATCGAAAAATAGGCCAACAGCCTGATCCGGATGCGCGGGAGGAACCTCTCGCGCATCCCTGCCTTGGTTCTGATCCTGCAGGGGCCCGATGCTACGCTTCATACTCATGCGCCTGGGCAAGGCGGCGATCATCCTGATCGCCATCCTGACGCTCAATTTCTTCCTGATCCATGCCGCGCCCGGCGATCCAGCTGCGGTGATGGCAGGCGAGGCGGGGGCCGCCGACGCCAAGTTCATCGCGCAGCTTCGCGAGCAGTTCGGCCTCGACAAACCGCTGCTCACCCAGCTTGGAATTTACCTCAAGGGCGTGCTTCAGTTCGATCTCGGCTTTTCCTATCGCCAGCAGATGCCGGTGGCCGATCTCATTCTCGACCGGCTGCCCGCCACGCTGCTTCTGACCATGACGGCCTTCGTCATTTCGCTTCTGCTTGGCACGCTGGCCGGCGTTCTCGCCTCCGCGCGTGTCGGCAAATGGTCGGACACGGCGATCTCCACCCTGGCGCTGCTTTTCTATGCGACCCCGCTCTACTGGGCGGCGCTGATGGCGGTGCTTCTGTTCTCTGTCTATTTCAACTGGCTGCCTGGTTTCGGCTATGAGACGGTGGGGGCGAACTATACGGGCTTTCGCCGCGCGCTCGACATCGGCCAGCATCTCATCCTGCCCGCCACTACGCTCGGCCTCTTCTTCATGGCGGTCTATATGCGCATGACGCGCGCCTCCATGCTCGAAGTCAGCCAGCTCGATTTCGTCAAAACGGCGCGGGCCAAGGGGCTGAAACCCGGCATCATCCAGCGCCGTCACATTTTCCGCAACGCCATGCTGCCGGTGGTGACGCTCGCCGGCCTTCAGGCGGGCCAGCTTGTCGGCGGCGCAGTGCTGACCGAAACCGTGTTTGCATGGCCCGGCATCGGGCGCCTGATGTTCGAGGCACTCGCCCAGCGCGATTACAATCTGCTTCTTGGCGTCTTCTTCGTGTCCGCCGCCATGGTGCTCCTGTTCAACCTCATCACCGACATTCTCTATCGGTTCGTTGATCCAAGAATCCGGGTGGCATGATGGCTGATTTCTGGAAACGCTTCTCCCGCAACCGTGGCGCCGTGATCGGCCTTGCGATCCTCGCCATCGTGGTTCTCGTGGCGCTGCTTGCGCCGCTCATCTTTCCGCAATCGCCCTGGCGCATGGTGCAACGGCCCTTCCTGCCGCCGTTTGCCATGGACCAGTATCCGCTCGGCACCGACGCGCTTGGGCGTGACGTGATCTCCGGCCTTGCCTATGGGGCGCAGGTCTCGCTTCTGGTCGGTCTCGTCTCGACGGTCGCCGCCCTTTTGATCGGCATCCCCATCGGTGCGCTTGCCGGCTATTTCGGCGGTTGGGTGGACGACGCGCTGATGCGCTTTACCGAATTCTTCCAGACCGTGCCGAGCTTTGCGCTCGCCATCGTTCTGGTGGCGATCTTCCAGCCCTCGATCGAATCGATCATCGCGGCAATCGCCATTGTGAGCTGGCCGCCGGTCGCGCGCCTCGTGCGCGGCGAGGTGCTTTCGCTGCGCTCGCGCGAATATGTGGAAGCGGCCATTCTCTCGGGCCAGACGAGCCTGACGATCATTCTGCGGCAGGTTCTGCCCAACACGATCTCGCCCATCATCGTACTTGCCTCGCTGATGGTGGCAACGGCGATCCTTCTGGAATCCTCGCTCTCCTTCCTTGGGCTCGGCGATCCCAACCTCATGTCGTGGGGTTACATGATTGGCGCGGCGCGCACGGTGATCCGGCAGGCCTGGTGGCTTTCCTTTTTCCCCGGCGTTGCCATTCTGCTCACTGTTCTGGCGCTGAACCTGATCGGCGAAGGGCTGAACGATGCGCTCAACCCGCGCCTTGCGCGGCGCGGCAAATAGGAGGGCGCGATGACAGACCCCGTTCTCAAAATCAGGAACCTGAAGATCGCGCTGCCGGAGGGTGCCGACCGCGACTTTGCCGTCAACGATGTCTCCTACGATCTTCATGCCGGTGAAATTCTCTGCATTGTCGGGGAATCGGGTTCCGGCAAATCCATGTCGGCCAATGCGGCCATGGGGCTTCTGCCCGATCTGGTGCGGCCGGTGGGCGGCGAAATCCTCTTCGAGGGCATGGATCTTCTGAAACTCTCGGAAACCGAGATGATGGATCTGCGCGGCAAGAAGATCGCCATGATCTTTCAGGAACCCATGTCAGCGCTCAACCCGCTGATGCGGGTGGAAGACCAGATCGCCGAAGTGTTCGAGGCGCATGGTCTCCTGACGCCGAAGCAGCGTGCAGCGCGCGCCATCGAACTCCTGACGGAAGTGGGCATTCCCGATCCGGAAAAGGCGGCGCGGGCCTATCCGTTCCAGCTTTCCGGCGGGCAGCGGCAGCGCGTCATGATCGCCATGGCATTGGCGCTCGAACCGCGCATGCTGATCGCCGACGAGCCGACCACCGCGCTCGACGTGACCACACAGGCGCAGATCCTGGAGCTGATCCGCAATCTGCAGGAAAAGCACGGCATGGCGGTGATGTTCATCACCCATGATTTCGGCGTGGTTGCCGAGATCGCCGACCGCGTGGCGGTGATGCAATATGGCAAGATTGTCGAGGCCGGCACCGCCGACGAGGTTTTGGACAATCCGCAGCATGAATACACGCAAAAGCTGATCGCGGCGATCCCGAAGCTTGCCGCCGAGGCGGGCGAGGAAACGGCGGGAAAGACGCCGATCCTCGAAGTGGAAGGGCTCAACAAGACCTATGTGACCGGCGGCGGCCTGCTCTTTTCCAAGCCGCGCATCGTTCATGCGGTCAACGATGTGAACCTGACGCTCAGCGAAGGCGAGACGCTGGGGATTGTCGGCGAATCCGGCTCCGGCAAATCGAGCGTCGGGCGCTGCCTCGTGCGGCTGATGCAGCCCGATTCCGGCACGGTGAAGCTCGCCGGCCACGACATGGCGCAGCTTTCCGGCGAGGCGCTGCGCGAGGCGCGCAAGTCGATCCAGATGATCTTTCAGGATCCCTATGCCTCGCTCAATCCGCGCTCCAAGGTGGGCCGCATTATCGCCGAAGGGCCGATGGCGCATGGGGTTTCCAGGCAGGAAGCCTATGCGCGCGCGGTGAAACTTCTGGAACTGGTGGACCTCGATGCGCTCGCCATCGACCGCTATCCGCACGAGTTTTCCGGCGGGCAGCGCCAGCGCATCGGCATTGCCCGCGCACTGGCACTGGAGCCGCGCGTCATCATCGCCGACGAGGCGGTTTCGGCACTCGACGTTTCCATTCAGGCGCAGGTGCTCGATCTTCTGGCGGAGCTGAAGGAGCGGCTCAATCTGGCGCTGATCTTCATCACCCACGACCTGCGCGTCGCCGCCCAGATCTGCGACCGCATCGCGGTGATGCAGAAGGGCAGGGTGGTCGAGATGGGGCCGGCGCATGCCATCTTCAACAACCCTCAGAGCGACTACACGCGCACCCTGATCGAGGCCATTCCCGGCCGCGAGAAGGAGCTGGCGGCGGCGGGGTAACGCGGTGACGACTGGAGCTCACTTCAGCGCGGTGCGTGCCCATTCCCTCGCCCTTCGACAGGCTCAGGATGAGGGAACGGGCATGGACATGCTGGTGTCTGCTGCAAGGAGTGCCGAAACCTCCGCGTCTCCACCATCAGCCCTCATCCTGAGCCTCCTGAGCTTGTCGAAGGGCGAAGGGCGGGGGCGGGATGACGCGCGCCATCGCTCACCATCTTCAATAACAATTTGCAGGAACCACCGACGTGGACGAACAACTGGCACAGAAGATCCTCGCAGCCGTCGAGGAAGGCTTTGAAGAACAAATCGGCTTTACCGAAGACCTGATCCGCTTTCCCTCGCTGCGCGGAAAGGAAAAGCCCGCGCAGGAATTCGTTCACAAGGCGCTCGAAGCGCGTGGCTATGCGGTCGAAACCTTCCATATCGATGAAGACAAGATCAAGGATCACCCGGGCTTTTCGCCCGTGGCTGTCGATTACTCCGACGCGGTGAACGTGATCGCCACCCACGCACCGCGCATCGAGAAAGGCCGGTCGCTGATCCTGAACGGTCATATGGATGTGGTGCCGGAAGGCCCGCACGATATGTGGGAGGTCTCGGCACCCTATGAGCCGAAGCGCGAGGGCGACTGGCTTTACGGACGCGGCGGCGGTGACATGAAGGCCGGCATCGCGGCCAATATTTTCGCACTCGACGCGCTGCGCCGCATCGGCCTGCAACCGGCGGCGAAAGTGCATGTGCAGAGCGTGGTGGAGGAAGAATGCACCGGCAATGGCGCGCTCGCCTGTCTGGTGGAAGGCTATACGGCGGATGCCGCGATCATTCCCGAGCCGGAAGACGAGATGTTGGTGCGCGCCAACACGGGCGTTTTGTGGTTCGAGGTGAATGTGTCGGGCCACCCCGTGCATGTGCGTGAGGCGGGCACGGGCGCCAACGCCATCGAGGCGAGCTTCCGCGTGATCGAAAGCCTGAAACGCCTGACCGCGGAATGGAACGCCGAGAAGGCGAACTATCCCTATTTCGAGGAACTCGATCACCCGATCAACTTCAATGTCGGTAAGATCGAGGGTGGCGACTGGGCCTCCACCGTGGCGGCCTGGTGCAAGCTCTCCTGCCGCATCGCCATTTATCCCGGCGACGACCCGAAGGACCGGGCAGCGCAGATCGAGGCGCATCTGGCCCGCGAACTGGCCGATGATCCCTTTCTTGGGAACCGCCCGCCCGAAGTGACCTGGAACGGATTTTTCGCGCGGGGCTATGTGCTGGAGGAAGGGACGGACGCCGAAAAGGCGCTGGCCGAAGCGCACCGCGCGGCGACCGCGAGCGAACTGAAAAGCTTCGTCACGCCGGGCTATCTCGATGCGCGGGTCTTCGTGATCTATGCGGGCATGCCGTGCCTCGTCTATGGCCCGATCACAGAGAACATCCACGGTTTTGACGAACGTGTGAACCTTTCCTCCATCAAGCGGGTGACAGGCGCGATCGCGCTTTTCATCGCCGATTGGTGCGGGGTGGAACCCATCGAGACGGAGGCCGCAAATGGCTGACGGGCAAGTGATCGAGGGAGTTTATCTCAGCGATGCCTTCGATCTGCATGCGCTTTACGGCCATGCACTGACGCCGCATGCAGACCAGATCCGCCTGCGCCATCCGCATGAGATCGACGATCCGGAGGAAATCCGCTTCGCGCTTTGCTGGCGGCCGGCGGACGATGCCTTTCTGCCCTATCCGAATTTGCGGCTGGCAAACTCCATCGCCGCCGGCGTTGACAGCATCATCAACTGTCCGAGCCTGCCCGCAGAGGCGCTGGTGGCGCGGGTGCGCGACGAGGACCAGGGCGACGTAATGGCCGGGTTCGCGGCATGGCATGTGATCTGGCATCATCGAAACATGCGCCATCACATCGTTCATGAGGCGAAGCACGAATGGGCGCGGCTCATCCCCTCCACCACGAAGCCGCCGCGCGAGACGCCGGTGGGCATTCTCGGTTTCGGCCTGATGGGGCGCGCAATCGCCCGCGCCGTGACGGCCATGGGGTTTCCGGTGATCGCCGCCGTGCGCAACACGCCGGCGGAGGATGTGCCGGGCGTGCGCTTCGAGAGCGGGGAGGGGGCTGCCCAGCGCGTTGCGGAGCAGGCCGCCATCCTCATCAACGTTCTGCCGTTGACGGGAGAGACGCGCGGCCTGCTCAATCTCGATTTCTTTAACCGCATGCCGGAAGGCGCCGCACTCATCCAGCTTGGGCGGGGCGAACATCTGATCGAGGCCGATCTTGTGCGCGCGCTCGACAGCGGCCGCATCGCCTCCGCCTCGCTCGACGTTTTCGACGTGGAGCCATTGCCGAAAGAGCACCCATTCTGGGCGGATGAACGCATTCTCGTCACGCCGCATCAGGCGGGCGACTGCTCGCCGCACACCATGGCGGAACAGCTTGTCCGCGCCGCACAGGCTGTGGTGGCGGGAGAAATACCGGAAACGGTGGTCGACAGATCCAACGGATATTGAAGGACGACAATGAAAGCCATTTTCGACGAACGCCAATTGCGGCACACACCGGAGCGCTATTTCCGGCGCGGGGCCTATATGCCCCATCCCGAACAGGCCGAACGCGCGATCCTGATCCGCGACATGCTGATCAAAAACCAATTCCCCATCGAGAAACCCCGCGATTTCGGCGACGGGCCGATCAAGGCCGTGCACGATCCCGATTATGTGGATTTCTGGAAAGACGCCTACCAGCGCTGGCGCGCGGAGGCGCCGGATCAGGAACCGATCCCCAACTGCCATCCCGGCCCGCGCCGGGGGCGGCCTTCCTCATCGGTTTTCGGCCAGCTTGGCTGGTGGGCGACCGACACGTCGGTTCCGCTGACGGAAGGCACATGGGATGCCGTCTACTGGTCGGCGCAGACCGCGCTTGAAACCGCCGAGCGCGTGAAGGAAGGCGAACGCATGGTCTATGGGCTTTGCCGCCCGCCGGGGCATCATGCGCTTTCCAACGCGTCGAACGGGTTCTGCCTCTTCAACAACGCGGCCATCGCCGCGCAAAGCCTGCGCACGCGTTTCGGCAAGGTGGCGGTGCTCGACATCGACACGCATACGGGCAATGGCACGCTCGACATTTTCTATGATCGCGGCGACGTTTTCGTCTGTTCGCTGCACACGGACCCTGACCTCTACCCGACCTACTATCTCGGTTATGAGGACGAGCGCGGCGAGGGCGAAGGCGAGGGGGCGACGCTCAATCTCTGCCTGAAACCCGGATCGGACACGGACACGATCCTTGGCCGCTTCCGCGAAGGGCTTTCGGCCATCACCGCCTTTGGCGCGGAGGCGCTGGTGATTTCGCTCGGCCTCGACATGGCGGCGGACGATCCGCTCTCGGAGGTGAAGCTCACGGGCGACGGCTTTGCCACCATGGCACGCGAAATCGCGGAACTTGGGCTGCCGACGGCGCTGATCCAGGAAGGCGGGTATCTGGGGCCATCGCTTTCCAGAAACGCGGAAATCTTCCTCACCGCCAGCCGCGAAGCGCTGGCTGGCTGAGACAGCTCAGAGCGTCATTGTACGCTTTGCGGATCGGGTGCTGGCTGAACCGGGGTGACCGGCCTTGCCAGCGCCCGCTCGCGGAACACGATGTAGAGCCCGGCTCCAATGGTGATGGCGATGCCGAGTGCGGCCAGCCCATTGGGCAGATCGCGGAAGATGAGCCAGCCAATGACCGTGGCGAAGGGGATCTCCAGATACTGGATCGGCGCCACCGTGGCCGATGGCGCAAAGCGCAGCGACCATGTCATGAGAAGGTGGCCGAATGTGCCAAAAAAGCCGGAGGCGACAAGGAGCAGCATTTCCCGCATGTCGGGCTGCACCATGCGCAGTTGCGGCAGATCCAGCCCCAGATTCAGCATGGCCACGAAACCAAAGCCGATCATGGCATAGATGCCGCTGACCACCTGAAGCGCGATGGGGTCGGCATCGCGCGAGATCTGGCGCGTCACCAGCATGTAGCCGGAGAAGGCCACCGCCACGAGAAGCGGCAGAAGTGCTGGCGCGCCGACGGTGAGGAAGCTCGGCTGCACAACGAGCATGGTGCCGATGAAGCCGACCGAACAGGCGGCGAGACGCCTCGGCCCGATGTCCTCGCCCAGAAAGAACTTTCCAAAGGCCAGCATGATGAAGGGCATGACGAAGGCGATGGCCACGGCATCGGCCAGCGGCAGATAGCGCAGCGACATGAACATCGCGCCGATGCCGGCAATGTGAAGTGCCGTGCGCAACACGGTGAGGCGCATGACGCGCGACGGCAGGAGAAGCGTTTTCCCGCTCCACCACACGACCGGCAGGAGAAACACCACCTGCGCGGCGAAACGCACCACCAGCAGCTCGAAGAGCGGGATGGTCTCGCCCAACAGTTTCGCAATCGAGTCCCCCAGGGGGGCGACCGCGCAAAACCCGATCATCAGAAGGATGCCGACAAGCGGCCGGTCGTTTGACATTGCGCGACCCTATGGAGCGATGCCCGGTCGCGCAATGTCACATGGCGTCAAAACGGTACGGCCAGCGGGGAAATCCCGCGCTGGCCGGTTTGACCTTATGCGGCCTGAGCCTTCGGGCCGGTCTCGGGCTGGTAGGTGCGGCCGAAGCGGTTTGCCAGAAAATCCTTGAGCGCAATGTCTTCCTGCTGGACAAAGCCCTTGGATGGCAGCTTGCCGTTGGCGAGCAGGTCGAGCACGGTGCAGATGCCGGCGGCAGTGGTCTTCTGGATGGCGCTGCGGGCATTCGGCCCGGCCGGGTCCGCAAACACGCTGTTGGCGTAGCTCTCCTGCACCAGCCGGCCATTTTTCAGGCCGGTGATGGTGACGAAGATCACCACCACATCCTGCATGGTGGTGGGCAGCGCGTGCTCGAAAATCTCTTTCAGAAGATCGCGGCGTTCGCTCAGGCGCAGGTCGTTCAGAAGCATCTTCATGATCGAGGCATGGCCCGGATAGCGGATCGTGCGGTAGTTGAGATTGCGCACGCGGCCCTTGAGCGATTCGCAGATGGAGCCGAGCCCGCCAGAGGTGTTGAACGCCTCGTAGCGCACGCCATCGAGCGAGAACTCCTCGTGCCCCTCAAGCGGCGCGACTTCCTTCATCTCGCCATCGACGATGGCTTCGCAGGGCTCGCAATACTCGTTGATGACGCCTTCCGGCGACCAAGTGAGATTGTAGTTGAGCGCATTGGCCGGAAACTGCGGCAGCGCGCCGACCCGCATGCGCACATCGTGCAGCGCGTCGAAACGCTTGGCCAACGAATTGGCGGCGATGGTGATGAAGCCCGGCGCCAGCCCGCACTGGGGGATGAAGGCCGTTTCGGCGGAAGCGGCAATCTCCTTGACGCGGCGCGTGCTTTTCACGTCCTCGGTCAGGTCGAGATAGTGAACGCCTGCCTCGGCGGCGGCCTCGGCGATGGGAACCGTGAGGTGATAGGGCGCAGCGTTGAGCAGGGCGAACTTGCCCTTGAGAACGGCGGCCAGCGCCTTCGTGTCGGAAAGATCGACCGCGACACCGGAGATCTGCGGGTGAGAGGGCAGGGCCGCAAGCTGCTCCGCCGAACGGTCGGCGACGATTACCGTGTAATCGCCCGAGGCGACCAGCATGTCTGCGATGGCAGTGCCAATGCGCCCGGCTCCCGTGACAACGATTTCTTTCATCCCGCTCCCTTTCGAATTTGTCTGGCGATTCTGCCTGGATGTTTGTCCAGTCTGGCTTTGATCGACGTTGAATCGAAGCATCAATCCGGGTAATTTCACTCACGATTTTAAACATATCGACGAATGGAATTAGCAATATGACGACAACGGACGCAGATCGGGCGGTGATTGCGCTGTTGCGTGAGAATGCGCGCATGCCGGTGTCGGAGATTGCCCGGCGGCTGGGCGTCTCGCGCTCCACCGCGCAGAGCCGGCTGGAGCGGCTTGAGCGCAGCGGAACGATTGCCGGCTATATGGTGCGGCTTTCGGGCGAATATGATGCAGCACAGATCCGCGCGCATCTGCTCGTCACGGTGTCGCCAAAGCTTTCCGGCGATGTGATTACGGCGATGGAGAAGATGCCCGCCGTGCGCACGGTTCACTCGGTGAGCGGATCGTTCGACATGATTATCATCGTCGAAGCGCCGTCAGTGGCCGAGCTCGATGCGGTGATCGACACGATCGGAGCGCTGAAGGGCGTTGACCGGACAATGAGCTCGATCGTCCTGTCAACGCGGATCGACCAGTAAGGCTTCAGCGATCCGCTGACGCGAAACCGTCATCCCGGAAGTCCGAAGGGCTATCCGGGACCCATTGGAAGAACGCCATGGAGCGCGGCCCGGCAGTGGTTCGGCTAGATGGATGCCGGTGGCGCCTTCTGCGGAGATCGGCCTTGCCGCTCAATGGGTCCCGGCTCTCCCTCCGGTCGGCCGGGATGGCGTCAAAGTTGCACCGCTACTCCACCGCCATCCGCGCCGCGCCGCGCCTGCGGGCAATCTCGTAGGCGACGGCCCCAAACACAGTGATCGCGATCATGATGAGCGCCAGCGCGTTGACGGCGGGTGTGAGCCCCGTGCGCACCTTGGTGGCGATGTAGACCGTGAGCGGCGTATCGAACCCGCGCACGAAGAGCGTGGTGTTGTAGTTTTCGATGGATTGGAGAACGGCAAGAAAACCCGCGGCGATGAGCGCCGGTTTCAGGAAGGGCAGCAGAACGCGGCGGAAAACCATGAATTTCGACGCGCCGAGGCCGAGGGCCGCTTCTTCCTGCGTGGGATCGAAGCGCTGGAGGCGCGCCGTGATCATCAGCATCACATAGCAGATGATGAAACTTGCCTGCGCGACCACGATCAGGAACACACCGCCGCCGACGCCAAGCTGCCGCCAGAGAACCAGCGTGGCGATGCCGATGACCACGCCGGGCGTGAGCAGCGGCGACACCATGACCGCATACATGAAGCTGCGGGCGCGCGCATGAAGGCTGGTGAGAACAAGCGCTGCCGCCGTGCCGATGGGCAGGACGGTGATGACCACGAAGAAGGCGACGACGAAGGAGGTCCACAGCGACTGCCACATGCCGCCATCGCTCCACAGCGCGCCGAACCATTGCAGCGTTGTGCCGCGCCACGGCGTTACCGTGGGGAAGCGGCTGGTGTTGAACGTGGCGACGCCCATGATCGCGAGCGGCGCGAACAGGTAGAGAAAGAACGCCACCATGTAGAAGCCGAACAGGGCGCGGGCGATGCGGTCGGCGGCACTCATGCGCGACCCTCCGGGGTTGGCCGGAGAGGCCGGTGCGGCCCCTCATCCGCGTTATGGCTTGGCCTTGCTGAAGGCGTCATCCCGGAAGCCCGAAGGGCTATCCGGGACCTATTGGAAGAATGCCATGGGGCGTGGCCCGGTTTTGCTTTGGGTGTATTCCGGAGATACCGGCACTTTCTGCGCAGATCGGCCGCGTCTCTCAATGGGTCCCGGCTCTCCCCCCGGTCGGCCGGGATGACGGCGGGACCTTCTCCTAGCATGCGCAAACAAGCAGTCCGAAGGGCAGGTGAGGGGCAGCGCCCACGCCTGTTCGTGGCCACCGCACTCATTTCGCCACCTCGGTCAGGCTCACGCGGGCAATGCGCAGCGTGACGAGCACCACCGCAAGGCACAGAACCAGAAGAACCAGCGCGTAAGCGGCACCGCGGTTCCAGTCGCCGCCCTCGAAGAACCAGTTGTAGATGATCTCGGTGAACCAGCGGCTGCCCGGCGCGCCGAGAAGGGCCGGGGCCACATAGCTTCCGGCGGCAAGCATGAAGGTGAAGACGCAGCCCGTGGCGATGCCCGCCTTGGCGTGCGGGATGACCACCCGCCAGTGAATGCGCCAGGTGGAGGCGCCGAGGTCGCGCGCGGCCTCGATCTGAGATTTGTCGAGGGATTCGATGGCGTTGTAGATCGGGAACAGCATGAACAGGATGTAGGCATAGGTCATGCCCGCCAGCACGCCGCCATCGCCATACCAGCGCACCGGCTCGTCGATGATGCCAAGCGACAGGAGGAAGGCATTCAGCGGCCCGCGAAACGCGAGCAGGATATACCATGCCAACGTGCGCAAGACCTCGTTGATCCAGAACGGGATGGTGAGTGCGAGGAGCACCACCGCCGTCTGGTTTACCGTCGCGTGCTGGGCAAGCCAGAACGCCATGGGATAACACACCAGAAAGGTGATGAAGGCGACAAGCGCGCTCGCCCACACGGTCTTGAAGAAGATCGCGCGGTGAACGCCCTCATTGGCCAGATAGAGAATGTTGTCGAGCGAATAGACATCGTTCGGCCCGCCAAGCTGCGACGGCGGCAGGTTGGGCCGCAGCGCGTAGTCGATCATCATCACATTGGGCGCAAGCACCATGCCGGCGAGCCACGCGCCCACCAGCGCCAGAAACAGCGTGCCGAGGCCACCGCCGAAACGCCTGTAGAGCTCAGACATCGGGCAGGACCACCGCGTTTGTGCTTTCAAAGCCGAACCCGGACTTTTCGCCAATGGCGGGAGCGCTCGCAAGTTCGGTGCTGGCGATGGAGGCGACCAGTGGCGTGCCGTCTTCGGCAACGCCGTGCGCGAGCGCGAAGGCGCCCTCGAAATCGATGCGCTCGATGGTGGCGGCAAGCCGGTTCGCCCCGCCCCTGGGTTTCAGCGCTTCGGGCCGCACATAAAGCTTTGCCGTCGCACCGCCGGAAAGCCCGTCTCCGGCGCGGCCGGTCAACGTTCCATGGGCGGTTTCCACCGTGGCGATGCCTTTGTCGATGCCCTTCACCGTGCAGGAGAGCGCATTGGTCTCGCCGACGAAGGTGGCGACGAAGGGCGTGGCCGGATTGTCGTAAAGCTCGCGCGGCGCGCCCACCTGCTGCACCACGCCGGCGCTCATCACCGCCACGCGGTCCGACATGGCAAGCGCCTCGGACTGGTCGTGCGTGATGTAGATGAAGGTGACGCCGGTGCGCTTTTGCAGGGCGCGAAGTTCGGCGCGCATGTGCTGGCGCAGCTTCAAATCGAGCGCGGACAAGGGTTCGTCGAGCAGAAGCACCTGCGGCTCGACCGCGAGCGCGCGGGCAATGGCGACGCGCTGGCGCTGGCCGCCGGAGAGCTCTCCGGGCATGCGGTCGCCAAAACCATCCAGTGCGATAAGCTTCAGAAGATCGTTCGCTTTCTTGCGGCGCTCGGCTTTCGAGACGCCGCGCGCCTCAAGCCCGAAGGCGATGTTTTCCCACACGGGCATCAGGGGGAAGAGCGCGAGCGACTGGAAGATCATCGCCGTCGGGCGCTGGTTCGGCCCCAGTGGTGTCATGTCCTTTTCGCCGATCAGGATGCGGCCCTCGGTCGGGTTCAGGAAGCCGGCAATGACGCGCAGGAGCGTGGTCTTGCCGCAGCCGGATGGCCCGAGAATGGAAAAGAACTCCCCGCCTTCAACCGTGAAGGAGACGTCGTCGACGGCGCGGGTGGTGCCGAATGTAACGCCGACATGATCGAGCTCTACGGAATGTGACATGGTCCCCCAGTGTTTCCCGGTGTTTGGTGGGCGTGCGTGAGGATTGCCCGGTGGCGCCCGCCCCTCATCCGCCTGCCGGCACCTTCTCCCCGCAAGCGGGGAGAAGGAAGATGGCCGCAACGTCTATGCCCTCCTCTCCCCGCCTGCGGGGAGAGGGTAAGGGTGAGGGGCGAGCGCCGTCAGTTCATCCGGCTTTCTCAGGCCGAGAGGAAGCGGTCCTGATATTCGTTGCGCTTGGCAACGAACCAGCTTTCCTGGATCGGCCACCACCATAGCTTCTCCAGTGCGTCGCCCGGATAGGCGGCCGCGAAGAATGCCTTGGCGTCGTCGGACGTCATGTCGGCGGCACCCACGGCGGTGGAGTTGATCGAGGTCGCGTTGGTGTACATGGCGCCGGCTTCCGGCGTCAGGAACCAGTTGATGAAGGCATAGGCCTGATCGAGGTTTTCCGCACCCTTCGGGATCGCGACACCTTCCATCCATGCCAGCGCGCCTTCCTTCGGCGCGATGAAACCGATGGGCAGACCTTCCTTGGCGAGTGCCGCTGCGGTCGAATCCCAGGTCTGGCCGATGGCGCAGCCATTGACACGGAAGGCACCCTGCGCCTCGTTCTCGTTGGACCAGAACTGCGCGATGTTGGCCTTGCGGGCAATCGCTTCCTCAAGAATCACGTCATAGATCTTGACCATGTTCTCTTCGGACTTGAAGGCATCCGCCATCGGCATGGGCAGCTTGCCCTCGCCTTCGAGCCAGAGGCCCAGGCCAACGAGACCCGAATGGCCGCGCACGGTGGCCTTGCTCTTCATTTCCGGCTTCCAGATGTCGCCATAGGATGCGGTGCCATATTCGAGCGGTGCCTGATCCTTGTCGAAGGAAACGGCTTCCGTGCCCCAGTCGGTCGGCACCTGATAGCGCTTGCCGTCGATCACGGCGCCAAGGTTCTCGGAATTTTTCCAGGCGCTCGGCAGGCAGTTGTCGACGTTGACCTTGCTCTCATCGATGGGCTGCACGAGTTCGAACTCGACATAGTTGGGCACGCGGTCGACCGTCGGCCAGATGATGTCGAACCCGCCACCATTGTTGGCGCGAAGCTGGTTCAGAAGTTCGTCATTGGTGCCGTAGGGCGTGTAGTTCGCCTTGATGCCGGTCTCTTTTTCGAAGGCGGCGAGCATCTCGTCGTTCAGATAGCCGGCCCAGGCGAAGATGTTGACCGAACCGGAAGAACCCTGCGCATAGCTGCGCGAAATGAAAGGCGCGACAAGCGAAAGGCCTGCCATCGAGGCAGCGCCTTTGATGAAGTTGCGTCGTCTGATCAATGTCATGGAAAGCACTCCCCTGAATTCTGCGTTGAGATCGCAGGCGTTATTCCCGCTATGTTACAGCGCGATGACCGTTCAGCAACAAAAATCAGAGGTGACGCGTAAAGTTGCTTGAAGTCTCAGGAAATGGACAGTCTTTCCGCCACGTTCTTCAGGCTGGCAAGGGCCGTTTCGACATTCGCCGCCTGCGCATCGTCAAGTTGCTCGAAGTAAGGACAGGTCAGCACGGCAAGCGCATCGCCCGAAGGGCCGAAGACAGGGACGGAGATATCGCGCACGCCGACGAGCTGGAGACTGTTGCCGATGCGGTGGCCGTTGGAGCGGACCTCTTCCAGCGCCGGCTCCATCTCCGCCAGATGTTTCACCTGCGCGGAACTGCCCCAGATCGCCAGGGTCTCGCTGCGCCGGTCCGGGCTCTGGAAAGCGAGCAGCGTCTGGCCTGAACCGGTGGTGAGCAAATCGAGCTGGGCACCGGGGCGCAGGCGAAACTCCCAGTTGGCGGGGCTGCTCGCCTGGGCGACCACGATGGCATAACCGCGCTCAGGCACCACCAGATGCACCGACTGATGTGTCTCGCGGGCGAACATGTCCATCAGCGGCAGGGCGCGGGCGGCAAGACGACGCAGCGGCGGGTGCTGGCTGCCGAGCACGAACAGCTTCATGCTCAGCGCATAGCGGTCGCCCTCCACGGAGCGGCTCACATAATCGCGCGCGACGAGCCTCTCCAGCATGCGATAGATTTCGCTCGGTCCCCGGCCCATCGCCTTGACGATTTCGGCGCGGGTGAGGCCGTAAGGCTGACTGGACAGAAGCTCGAGAATGTCGAGCCCTTTGTCGAGCGCGGGGGCGCGATAGCGGTCTTCGGTGGTCTTCTTGCTGTTCACGTCATGTCCTCCGACCGGCTGCTTTGATGAGGAATTGAGCCTCTTGTCAACTTTGATGTTGCAATGCTCTTTTATATATGAATAGACTATTTGTATATAAACGATGATGGGGCTGCGGCTCAACAGGGAGGAGGTCATCGTATGCGACTACAAGGGAAGCGGATCCTGATATCCGCTGCGGCTCAGGGTATCGGCCGCGCCAGTGCACTTGCCTGCGCCGCTGAAGGGGCGTCGGTCATCGCCGTCGACATCAATGAAGAGGGGCTTGCCGCGCTGGCCGCCGGGGGCGACACCATAGAGACGCACCGCCTCGACGTGCGCGATCGCGCGGCAATCGATGCGCTCGCCACAAAGACCGGCGGGTTCGACGGGCTGTTCAACTGCGCCGGCTTTGTTCACAACGGGACGATTCTCGACGTGTCGGAGGAAGACTGGGCGTTCAGCACGGATCTCAACGTCACCTCCATGTATCGCATGACGCAGGCTTTCCTGCCGGGCATGCTGGACCGCGCCGGCAAGACCGGAACCGTCTCCATCCTCAACATGGCCTCGATGGCCTCCTCCATCAAAGGCTTCGCCAACCGCGCGGTCTACGGCACCACCAAGGCGGCGGTGATCGGGCTGACGAAGTCGGTCGCTGCCGATTTCGTCAAGCAGGGCGTGCGGTGCAACGCGCTGTGCCCCGGCACGGTCGACACGCCATCGCTGCGCGGTCGCATCGCCTCGGCGGCCGATCCCGTGCAGGCGGAGAAGGATTTCATCGCGCGCCAGCCCATGGGGCGGCTCGCCACGGTGGACGACATCACACCGCTGGTGCTGTATCTTCTTTCGGATGAAAGCCGCTTCGTCACCGGGCAGGCGATGCTCGTCGACGGCGGCGTGACGATCTGAGGATCGTGCCATGGCAACGGTGTCAACAATCGTGACGACCGAAGCCGGAACAGATGGTGTCCGGCCGGTCGTCTCCATGCGCGGCATCGAGAAGCGCTTCCCCGGCGTGCACGCACTGAAAAATGTGCGCTTCGAGCTCATGCCTGGCGAAGTGCACGCCCTGATGGGGGAAAACGGGGCGGGCAAGTCCACGCTCATGAAAATCCTGTCGGGCATCTACCCGAAGGATGACGGCGAGGTGCTGGTCGACGGCCAGCCGGTCGTGATCGAAAGCCCGCGCGCGGCACAGGATCTGGGCATCAGCATCATTCATCAGGAGCTGAGCCTGATGAATGATCTGACCGCCGCCCAGAACATCTTCATCGGCCGTGAGCCGCGCCTGCGTTTCGGCCGGCTGGACGAAGCCGCGCTCAACCGTCAGACGGCGGAAATCTTCGCCTCCATGAACCTGAAGCTCGACCCCAGGGCACAGGTGGGCGGGCTGACCATTGCCAAGCAGCAGATGGTGGAGATCGCCAAGGCACTCTCCTTCCATTCGCGCGTGCTGATCATGGACGAGCCGACGGCGGCCCTGAACAATGCCGAGATCGAGGAACTGTTCGTCATCATCCGCCGGCTGAAGGCGGAAGGTGTCGGCATCATCTACATCTCGCACAAGATGGACGAGCTGAAGCGCATCGCGGACCGGGTGACGGTGATGCGCGACGGCCAATATGTGGACACCGTTTCCGCCGCCGACACACCGGTGAGCGAGATCATCTCCATGATGGTGGGGCGGGCGCTGACCGACAGCGCGGTGGAGGTGCCGGACCTTGATGAAGCGCCGGTTGCGCTGGAAGTGAAGGGGCTCACGCGCGGACGCGAAATCCGCAATGTCAGTTTCTCGGTGCGGCAGGGCGAAATCCTCGGCTTTGCCGGGTTGATGGGCGCCGGCCGCACGGAAGTGGCGCGGGCGATCTTCGGCGCCGATCCGCGCGAGGCCGGCGAGATCTCCATCCATGGAGCACCTGTCGACATTCGCACACCCGCCGATGCGGTCGCCGCCGGCATCGGCTACCTTTCCGAAGACCGCAAGCATTTCGGCCTTGCGGTCGGCATGGACGTGCGCGCCAATGTCGCCATGGCGAGCCTGGAGCGCTTTACCGGCAGGCTCGGCGCGCTCGACGAGGCGGGCATGCGCGATGCCGCGCGCGGCTATATCGACCAGCTCGCCATTCGCACCCCTTCCGACCGGCAGGAGGTGCGGCTGCTCTCCGGCGGGAACCAGCAGAAGGTGGTCATTGCCAAATGGCTTCTGCGCGACTGCGACATCCTCATCTTCGATGAGCCGACACGCGGCATCGACGTCGGCGCGAAGAGCGAAATCTACAAACTCTTGAACGGGCTGGCGGCGCAGGGGCGGGCGATCATCGTGATCTCGTCGGAACTGCCGGAAGTGCTTCGGCTCAGCCACCGCATCGCCGTCATGTGCGAGGGGCGGCTGACAGGCATTCTGCCGGGAGGGGCGGAAACCAGTCAGGAAGACATCATGCGCCTTGCGACAGAACGCGAGAACGCCATGGAACCGGTGGGAGGAGAAGAATGAGCACCGTGGAAGCCACACCGCAGGCCGGCTTTGCCGCACGGCTTCTGCAGGCAGGCGCACACCAGAAACTGCTGGCCTTCATGAGCCTGATCATACTCCTGATCGGCTTTTCGCTGGCCTCGCCCAACTTCATGCAGACCTCGAACATCATCGCCATTCTGCAGGCGACCTCGGTGAACGGGGTTCTGGCCATTGCGGCCACGCTTGTCATCATCACCGGCGGCATCGACCTTTCGGTCGGCACGCTGATGACTTTTTGCGCGGTCATCGCGGGTGTCGTCCTCACCTACTGGGGCCTGCCGCTGCCATTCGGCGTTCTCGCGGCCATTGGCGCCGGGGCGTTGTGCGGGCTCACGTCGGGCACCTTCGTCGCCAAGATGAAGATCCCGCCCTTTATCGCCACGCTCGGCATGATGCTGATGCTCAAGGGGCTGTCGCTCGTCATATCCGGCACGCGGCCGATCTATTTCAACGACACGCCGGGCTTTACCGAGATTTCGCGCGGGTCGCTGATCGGCGAGATCGTTCCCGCCCTGCCGATCCCCAATGGCGTGCTGATCCTGTTTCTGGTGGCCATTGCCGTAAGCTACATTCTGGGCCGCACGGTGCTCGGGCGCTACACTTTTGCACTGGGTTCCAACGAGGAATCGGTGCGCCTTTCCGGCGTCAACACGGATGCGTGGAAGATGGCGGTCTATGCGCTGGCCGGCGGCATATGCGGCATTGCCGGCCTGCTGATCGCCTCGCGCCTCAACTCCGCGCAGCCCGCTCTCGGCCTTGGCTACGAGCTGGAAGCCATTGCTGCCGTCGTCATCGGCGGAACCTCGCTTGCCGGCGGGCGCGGCACGATCCTCGGCACGCTGATCGGCGCGTTGATCATGGCGGTTCTGGCCAATGGCCTGCGCATCCTTTCGGTAGCACAGGAGTGGCAGACCGTGGTGACGGGCGCGATCATCATTCTCGCCGTCTATGCCGACATGATGCGCAAGCGGCGCATGGGATGAGTTTCAACACAAAGAGGGCGGCGAACGCCCCGAGTTTCGACCAGATCAATGAGTGAGTGTGAACGAAAAACCGGAGGAGAAAACATGTTTACGAGACGCGCAATGCTGGGCGCCATCAGCGCCGCAGCCCTCGTCGCAAGCGGTATGGCCGCTTCGGCGCAGGACAAGATGTATATCCCGCTGATCTCGAAAGGGTTCCAGCACCAGTTCTGGCAGGCCGTGAAGGCCGGTGCCGACAAGGCCGCTGAAGAGCTGGATGTGGAGGTCACTTTCGAGGGGCCGGACAATGAAACCATGGTCGACCGGCAGATCGACATGCTGGCGGCGGCGCTTGCCAAGAAGCCGGCAGCACTCGGCTTTGCCGCGCTCGACAGCCAGGCGGCCATTCCGCTCCTGAAACAGGCGGACGAGGCGGGCATTCCCGTGATCGCCTTTGACTCCGGTGTCGACAGCGACATCCCGAAGGCGACGGCCTCGACCGACAATCTGGCCGCAGCGGCCCTTGCCGCAGACAAGATGGCAGAACTCATCGGCGGGGCAGGGCAGGTTGCCGTGGTCGCCCACGACCAGACGAGCCGCACCGGCATCGACCGCCGCGACGGTTTCGTCAATCAGGTGAAGGAGAAATATCCGGACATCGAGATCGTCACCATCCAGTATGGCGGCGGCGACCACCTGCAGTCGACGGAGATCACCAAATCCATCCTCCAGGCCAACCCGGATCTGAAGGGCATTTTCGGCACCAATGAGGGCTCCGCGATCGGCGTGGTCAATGGTGTGCGCGAGATGGACCGCACCAATGTGGTGATCATCGGCTATGATTCCGGCGCGCAGCAGAAAGAGGCAATCCGCGATGGTCTGATGGCCGGCGCGATCACGCAGAACCCGGTGGGCATCGGCTACGAGACGGTCAAGGCCGCCGTGGCCGCCGCCAAGGGCGAAGAGGTGCCCGCGGCGATCGACACGGGCTTTTACTACTACGACAAGACCAATATCGACGATCCGGAAATCGCAGCCGTTCTTTACGACTGACGGATCTTCACGACCGCTCCGGGGAAGCCCTCCCCGGAGCATCTTTCAAGCCAACAGGACATGACATGAAGCTTCTCCGCTACGGCCCGCGCGGCCAGGAAAAACCCGGCCTCCTGGACAATGAGGGGCGCGTGCGCGATCTCTCCGGCGTGATTGCCGATCTGGCCGGCCCGGCGCTCGAACCCGAGGGCATCGCCAGGCTGAAGGCGCTCGACCCGGCCAGCCTGCCGGCGGTCGAAGGCAGGCCGCAGGACGGTCTGCGGCTGGGACCCTGCGTGGGAAGCATCGGCAAATTCATCTGCATCGGCCTCAACTATGCCGACCATGCCGCCGAAACCGGCGCGGACATTCCAAAAGAGCCGATCATCTTCAACAAATGGACCTCGTCCATTGTCGGACCGGACGACGATGTGGAACTGCCACGCGGCTCTCTGAAGACCGACTGGGAAGTGGAGCTCGGCGTGGTGATCGGCAAGGGTGGGAAATACATTGAGGAAGAGGATGCCCTTTCCCATGTCGCCGGCTACTGCGTGGTGAACGACGTTTCGGAACGGGAATACCAGATCGAGCGCGGCGGCACCTGGGACAAGGGCAAGGGCTGCGACACGTTCGGCCCCACCGGCCCCTGGCTGGTGACGCCGGACGAAGTGAACGACGTCGACAGTCTGGGCATGTGGCTGGAGGTCGACGGCAGGCGCTATCAGGACGGTTCCACGTCAACGATGATCTTCCGCGTGCCGGAGCTGATTGCCTATGTCAGCCGCTTCATGAGCCTGCAGCCCGGCGATGTGATCTCCACCGGAACGCCGCCCGGCGTCGGCATGGGGCAGAAGCCACCGGTCTATCTGAAAGGTGGCGAAGTGATGCGCCTCGGCATTGAAGGGCTGGGCGTACAGACACAGAAAGTCGTGAGCGCAAAATGACCAAGATTACCGGCCTGCGTACCATCGATGTGCGCTTTCCCACCTCCGACCATCTGGATGGCTCGGATGCGATGAACCCGGATCCGGATTATTCGGCAGCCTATGTGATCCTTGAAACCGATGGAGATCATGAAGGCCATGGCCTGACCTTCACCATCGGACGCGGCAACGAGATCTGCTGTGCGGCCATCGAGGCCATGCGCCATCTCGTCGTCGGGCTCGACATGAACTGGGTCGCCGAGGATATGGGCCGTTTCTGGCGGCATGTGACCTCCGACAGCCAGTTGCGCTGGATCGGGCCGGACAAGGGCGCGATCCATCTGGCGACGGGCGCGGTGGTCAACGCCGTTTGGGACCTGTGGGCAAGGATCGAAGGCAAGCCCGTCTGGCGGCTGGTCGCGGAGATGAGCCCTGAGGAACTCGTGCGCTGCATCGATTTCCGCTACATCACCGACTGCATCACGCCCGAAGAGGCGCTTTCATTCCTGCGCGAAAAAGCGGCAGGCAAGGAAGAACGGATCGCCACGCTCGAGCGCGAGGGCTACCCCTGCTACACCACATCCGCCGGCTGGCTCGGCTATGACGATGAAAAGCTCCGGCGGCTCTGCCGGGAGGCTGTGGATGCCGGGTTCCACCATGTGAAAATGAAGGTCGGCCGGGATCTCGACGACGACATTCGCCGTTTGACCATCGCCCGCGAAGTGGTCGGCCCGGATGTCAATCTGATGATCGATGCCAACCAGGTGTGGGAGGTGGACGAAGCCATCGAATGGGTGACCCGGCTCTCTTTCGCCAAACCGTGGTTCATCGAAGAGCCCACCAGCCCGGACGACATCGAAGGGCATCGCAGGATCCGCGAAGGTGTCGCGCCGGTCGAGGTCGCCACCGGCGAAATGTGCCAGAACCGCATCATCTTCAAGCAGCTCATCATGCGTGGGGCCGTCGATGTGGTGCAGATCGATTCCTGCCGCCTGGGCGGTGTGAACGAGATCCTAGCGGTGATGCTGATGGCGGCGAAGCACGGGCTCAAGGTCTGCCCGCATGCCGGCGGTGTCGGCCTTTGCGAATATGTGCAGCATCTCTCCATGATCGACTATCTATGCATCGCCGGCACACGCGAGGGGCGCGTCATCGAATATGTTGACCATCTGCATGAGCATTTTGTCGAACCCTGCGTGGTCCGCAACGCGGCCTATATACCGCCGCAGGCACCCGGCTTCTCCATCGAGATGAAACCGGCCTCGCTGGAGAAATACCGCCACCGCGCAGCCGGGGAGCGGGTGCCGGCATGAAAGCTTCGGACCCGGTTGCGCTGCGCGCCAGCACCGCGCAGCCGGTCACGCTGACGCGCATGGGATTTGGCGGCGCGCCACTCGGCAATCTCTATCGCCGGGTTGAGGAAGCGGACGCGCAGGCAACGTTGCAGGCCGCTTTCGACGGCGGCATGCGCTATTTCGACACCGCGCCGCAATATGGCCTCGGGCTTTCCGAACAGCGCTTCGGGCAGGCGACCCGGCGCTTCGGGCGCGATGCGATCACGCTCTCGACCAAGGTCGGGCGGCTTCTGGAAGACTGTGGGCCCGACGCGGTGACATCCACCGCCTTTGTCGATACGCCGCAGAAAAAAATCGTCTACGACTACACCTATGACGGCGTGATGCGCAGCCATGAGGCAAGCCTCGCGCGGCTCGGTGTGGAGCGTGTCGACATTCTTCTCGTGCACGATGTGGACGTTTTCACCCACGGCAGTCAGGAGGCAAGCGACGCGAAGGTGCGCGAGCTTTTCGACGGTGGCGGCTATCGCGCGCTCAGGGAGCTGAAAGACGCGGGGCAAGTGCGGGCCATCGGCGCCGGGGTCAATGAATGGCAGGTGTGCGAACGCCTGCTCGGGCTCGGCGATTTCGACGCCTTTCTCTTGGCCGGGCGCTACACGCTTCTGGAACAGGAAGCGCTCGACAGTTTCCTGCCGCTCTGCGTGAAGCGCGATGTCGGCATCATTCTGGGCGGACCCTACAATTCCGGCATTCTGGCGACCGGGGCCATTGAGGGCGCGCGTTACAATTACGAAACTGCGCCTGCAGACATCCTCGACAGGGTGCGGCGGATCGAGGCCGTATGCGCCGCGCATGGTGTGAAGCTGATCGAAGCGGCCCTGCAATTCGTGATGGGACACCCGGCGGTGCGCACGGTTATCCCCGGTGCGATGACACCGGAAGAAGTGGAGGCGAACATCGCGCTTTTTTCGCGTAACGTGCCTGCCGGACTGTGGTCTGACCTCAAGGGCCAGAACCTGATCCGGCCCGACGCACCGACCCCGGAGGAAAACTGATGCTGCGTGGTATCGACCCCATTCTCTCACCCGATCTCCTGCGCATCCTGCGCGCCATGGGCCATGGCGACGAGATCGTCATTGCCGATGCGAACTTTCCCGGCGAGGCGAGCGCGCGCGATTTCGTGCGGCTCGACGGCATTTCCGCGCCGCGCGTGCTGGAGGCGGTTTTGAGCGTGATGCCGCTCGATTCCTTCGTCGACGATCCCGCGATCAGCATGCAGATGGTGGACGACCCGGATGGCATGCCGCCGGTGGTGGCAGAGTTTCAGACCGTGATCGACCGGGTGGCGGACAACCCCGCGCAGATACGCCCGCTGGAACGCTTTGCCTTCTACGATCGCGCGCGCGATGCCTTTGCCGTCATCCAGACGGGTGAGCGGCGCTTCTATGGCAATGTGATCCTGAAGAAAGGCGTTCTGCCGCAAGAGGACGCCTGAGCATGCGCCGGATCGATGCCCACCAGCATTTCTGGCGGCTTTCGCGCGGCGATTATGGCTGGCTGACACCGGAGCTCTCCAAGATCTACCGCGATTTCCTGCCCGACGATCTCAAGCCCCTCATGGAGGCCGAAGGCATCGAAGGCACCGTTCTGGTGCAGGCGGCGCCGAGCGACGCGGAAACGGATTTCATGCTCTCGCTGGCCGACGAGAACGCCTTTATCAGAGGCGTTGTCGGCTGGGTGGATTTCGAGAGCCCGGACGCACCAGCGCGCATCGCGGAGCTGGCTGCACATCCTCGCTTCAAGGGCCTGCGCCCCATGATTCAGGACATCCCCGACCCGGACTGGATGTTGCGCCCGCAACTCAATGCGGCTTTTCGCGCGCTCATCGATCACGGGCTCGTCTTCGATGCGCTGGTGCTGCCACGCCACCTGAAAAATCTCGCCGTGCTGGTAGACCGCTATCCCGAAATGAGCGTGGTGATCGACCATTGCGCCAAGCCGGACATCGCATCGGGTGCCATGGAAAACTGGGCTGAGGACATGGCATCTCTTGCCATGCGTCAACAGGTCTCGTGCAAGCTCTCCGGCCTCGTGACGGAAGCGGGGGAAGGCTGGAACCGGGAAAAGCTTCAGCCCTATGCGGACCACGTGTTGACGGTCTTCGGGCCGGGCCGCGTGATCTGGGGCAGCGACTGGCCGGTCTGTACGCTTGCCGCAAGCTATTCCGACTGGAGCGAAGCGACCGCCGCGCTGCTCCAGCGGTTTGATGCGGCGGACTGGGAAGCAATCCTCGGAGCCAATGCCGGACGCATCTACGGGCTGCGCTGACCGCGGCTTTCCTGGAGCCGTTTACCGTTTTACGAAAACGCCGCTCCATTCCATCTATCGATTTGCTGCATTTGTGCGGACGTCAGGTGATTCCACCTGACTGCAAAGTGCTGTAATCGTTCAGGACTGTCCTCGGCATCACAGCCTTGAGCCTTCCCACGCCATTCGCCCCGCCGCCCTGAGCCGGGTACCCATGCCATCGCGGCCAACTCACATGATTTTCCTCTCGCTGCACATTCTTCGAAGATGCCCCTCTTGTGCATCTCGAATGTTATGATATTACATTCCATCCATCAGCCAAAGGAGCCATCCATGCCGAACCAGGACAACCGCCTGCCCGTAACCGTGCTTTCGGGCTTTCTGGGCGCGGGAAAGACGACGCTTCTCAACAACATCCTGAACAACAGGGCCGGGCGTCGGGTTGCGGTGATCGTCAACGATATGTCGGAAGTGAACATCGACGCCAATCTGGTGCGCGAGGGCGGGGCCGACCTTTCGCAGACCGACGAGAAGCTGGTGGAGATGACCAATGGCTGCATCTGCTGCACGCTGCGCGACGATCTCCTGAAAGAGGTGCGGCGCCTGGCGGCCGAGGGGCGGTTCGACTATCTGTTGATCGAATCCACCGGCGTTTCCGAGCCGCTGCCAGTGGCGGCCACATTCGAATTCCGCGATGAGAAAGGCGTGAGCCTTTCCGATGTCGCGCGGCTCGACACGATGGTCACGGTGGTCGACACGCTGAACCTGCTCGAAGACTATGCCAGCCATGATTTCCTGCGCGACCGGGGCGAGGTCGCGGGCGAGGGGGACGAGCGCACTCTCGTCGACCTCTTGGTCGATCAGATCGAGTTTGCCGACGTCGTGATCCTGAACAAGGTGAGCGACGCCGGGCCGGAACGGCTCGACGCGGCGCGCAAGATCGTCATCGCGCTCAACCCGGATGCGCAGATCATCGAGACCGATCATTCGCATGTTGCGCCTGAGCGCATCTTCGACACGGGGCTTTTCGATTTCGAGGCGGCGCACCAGCACCCGCTCTGGGCCAAGGAGCTTTATGGCTTCGCCGATCATGTGCCGGAAACGGAGGAATATGGCGTTTCCTCCTTCGTCTATCGCGCCAGACGGCCGTTCCATCCGCAAAGGGTGCATCAGGTGCTGAACGCGCCATTGCCCGGCGTGATCCGCGCCAAGGGGCATTTCTGGATCGCGACGCGGCCCGACTGGGTGGCGGAATTCAGCCTGGCCGGGGCCTTGTCCAGCGTGAAGCCGCTGGGCACCTGGTGGGCGGCGGTTCCCCGCGAGCGGCATCCCACGCATCCCGAAGCCCGCGCCTTCATGGACCGTTACTGGCGCGAACCCTATGGCGACCGGCGGCAGGAGCTGGTCTTCATCGGCACAGGCATGGACCGCGAGCGCATCACCGCAGCGCTGGATGCGGCGCTGGTGGGAAGCGAGACGCGGTTTGATCCCGCGGAATTCCGTGCGCTGGCGGACCCTTTCCCGCGCTGGCAGCGGGCACAGGCCGCCTGAGGGGCGGGTGCCGGCAGCGCGTGTCCTCTCCCTCGCCCTTCGACAAGCTCAGGATGAGGGAGAGGACATGAATCGTGGTTAGAAACCCTGTTGAGCGGAAACGGGTATAATTCAGCCTCCTCGCCACAGAAAGGTGAAGCGCCCACACAGCCCTCATCCTGAGCTTGTCGAAGGGCGAGGGCGGGATGAAGTCCGCCGAACCTACCCCCTGACCCGCAAGAGATAGGTATCCATGATCCAGCCCTTGTCTTCCCGCGCTCTGGCCCGCGTCTCCACAATCTGCTCCATCACCTCCCCCAACAGCCCACTAATCAGAAGCTCCTCCGCTGTGCCAAGATACGCACCCCAGTAAATCTCGTAGGCGTCGGCATCGAGCGTGCGGAAGGCGCAGTCGCCGTCGAGCATGACGAGAAGCGTGTCGGCATTGGGCGGAAAGCCTTCCGCCTTCAACCGTCTTCCCGTGGTTATCAGCACCGAACCGCCGATCGTGTTGACCGGCATGCGGTGGCTGGCCGCGAGCGCCTGAATGCTGGTGATGCCCGGCACGACCTCCAGCGCGACCGCAAGCGCCGTCTCGCGGCGCATGTGCTCGATAATGCGCAGCGTGCTGTCATAAAGCGAGGGATCGCCCCAGACGAGAAAGGCCGCACGGCCCGTCTCGCCCGTGTGCGCCGCAAGCAGATCCGCATAAGCGCGGGCGATGGCCATGTGCCAGTCGTCCACGCCCCGGCGGTAGCTCGGATTGGCCGCATCGCGCACCGGCAGATCGAACTCCACGATCCGCGTCTGCCGGTTTTCCAGAAACCGCTCGCAGATGACACGGCGCAGATCGGCCAGATCCTCTTTCGCCTCGCCCTTGCGGGGAATGAGGATCACATCGGCCCGGTTCAGCGCGTTGATGCCCTGAACCGTCATGTGTTCGGGATTGCCCGTGCCGATGCCGATGAGCGAGAGCGTGCGCATGGTCAACCGTCCGAAACGCCGGCTTCGGCGAAGGTCGCCATGCCGTTGTGGCAGGCAAGCGCGCCGCGCAGAATGTTGATGGCAAGGCACGCGCCGGACCCTTCGCCAAGCCGCATGTCAAGATCGAGCAGCGGCTTGAGGCTGAGTTCGGCAAGCAGCTTGCGGTGGCCGGGTTCGGCGGAAACATGGCCGGCAATGGCGTGCGCCAGTCCGCCTTCGCCAAGGCGCGCGAGCGGCGCGACTGCCGCGCCGCACACGAAACCGTCGAGCAGCAGCGGAATGCGCTTCTGCCGCGCGGCAAGGGCGGCACCAAACATGGCGGCAAGCTCCCGCCCGCCGACACAGCGCAGCGCCTCCAGCGGATCGGAAAGCGCCTCGCCATGGCAGGCAAGGGCGGCATCCACCGCCTCGGCCTTGCGCGAGAGCCCGGCATCGTCGACACCTGTTCCGCGCCCGACCCAATCCGCGCCCCCGCCACCGAAAAGGGCTGCGGCCAGCGCGGCGGCGGCGGTGGTGTTGCCAATGCCCATTTCACCCAGCGAAACGAGATCGGCCCCCTCCGGAACCGCATCGAAACCGGCCTCGACAGCGCGCAGGAAATCGGCATCGTCCATGGCCGGCGCTTGCGTGAAATCCGCCGTGGGGCGCTCGATTTCCAGCGGCGTGACGGTGAGACGCGCGCCGGCCTGCTTTGCCAACTGGTTGATGGCCGCGCCGCCGGCGGAAAAATTCGCCACCATCTGCGCCGTCACCTCGGCCGGAAAGGCCGAAACGCCCCGCGCGGTCACGCCATGAGAGCCGGCAAAGATCAACACATGCACTTCGTCGAGCGCCGGCTTCTCGCGCCCCTGCCAGCGGGCAAGCCGGATGGCCGCTTCTTCAAGCCGGCCAAGGCTGCCGGGCGGCTTGGTGAGCACGGCCTGACGGGCCGTTGCGGCCTGTGCGGCGTTTTCGTCGCCTGAAGGCCGGTCGTTGCAGGCGGTGCGCAGATCGTCGATCGAGAGAAAGCGGGGCATGGATATCCTTCAGATGAAATGCGTGACGCAGGCGAGAAGCAGAACGGTTTCGGCCAGTTGCTGCAATGTGCCGAGCACATCGCCCGTCTGGCCGCCGATCTGTTTTTCGGCGAGCCATTTGATGAAAAAGAGCGCCGCCGCCAGAAGCGGCACAGCAATGAGCGCAAAGCCGGGACCGGGAACAAGGAGCAGAACGCCACCAATAGCCAGCGCGACAAGAACGGTGCGTCGCGTCGGTTGCCCTGCGCCCGCCGAAAGCCCGTTTTCGCGCGCGGGCGGCGAAAGGCGCATCAGCGCCGGCATGAGCGCGCGCGAGGCCATGTGGGCGATCAGCAATGCGGGAATGGCAGCAAGGCCGAGCGCCACGAGCGCCGACCAGCGCATGAGAAACGACAGGATCAGCGCCGCAACGCCATAGGAGCCGATGCGGCTGTCCTTCATAATGGCGAGCTTTTTCTCTGGCGTTGAACCACCGCCGAAACCGTCGGCCACATCCGCCAACCCATCCTCATGCAGCCCGCCGGTCAGAAGCACGCCCACGGCAAGCGCAATGGCGGCGGCGATGGTGGCCGGAAGGCCGAGAATGATGGCACCCGCCAAAGCAGCGCTGCACACCGCACCAACAAAAAGGCCGGCAAGCGGTGCCGCCCATTGCGCATTGGCAAAACCATGCGCGGGCATCTCGAACGCGGGCAGCGGAAGGCGCGTGTAGAAGCCGAGGCAGGCGGCAATGTCGCGAAACGGGTTGTGGAAACCGGCCATCGCTTCAGCTCCGCGCGATGGCGTGGAAATAGGTGCCGGAGACCATCCCGCGCCGCGCGCCGGAGGGGCCGAGCGCGCGGCCCTGACCGTCCGCAAGCGTGGCTAACGGGTCGTCGCTGCCGGGCTCCACCAGCCGCGAATAGTGGAATTCGTGGCCACGGATCGTCTCGCCCTTGCGGCCGATGGCGCAGTCGCTCATCAGCGTGGCTTGCCGATAGCCGAGATTCATCTTGCGCTTCGCATAGCTCGTCACATGCGAAAGCAGCCCCAGCATGGCGTGGGTCGTGCCGTCCGCATCTTCCAGCGCCTTGCCCAGAACCATGAACCCGCCGCACTCGCCGTGAACGGGCCTCGTCTCCGCGAAAGCCTGCATCGAAGCATGAAAATTCTTCGCAGCAGCAATTCGCCCCGCATGAAGTTCGGGATAGCCGCCGGGAAGCCAACAGGCGTCAGCGCTCTCTGCCGGCCCCTCATCGGCAAGTGGCGAGAAGGGCAGAAGCTCGGCACCTGCCTCGCGCCAGCGCCGGGCGAGATGCGGATAGACGAAACTGAAGGCGGCATCCTGCGCGATGGCGATGCGCTGGCCCGGCGGCGGCAGAAGCCGCGCCGCATCGCCCGCCTGCATGGAGAGCGGCACGGCGGCTTTCATCACCGCATCGAGATCGATGGACTGTTCCATCACATCGGCAAGCCGTTCGATGAAAGCTTCGAGCGCGGCATGTTCGCTCGCCTGCACAAGGCCCAGATGCCGCTCCGGTAGCGCCATGTCCGGATTGCGGTAGACCGCGCCCAGCACCGGAATGCCGATCGCCTCGATGGCGTCGCGCGCCATGGCTTCATGGCGCGGGCTGGCCACCTGATTGAGCACCACGCCGGCAATCCGGACCTTCGGGTCATAGGCGGCGAACCCCTTTGCCAGCGCAGCAGCCGTCTGCGACTGGCCGGACACATCGAGAATGACCAGGCAGGGCACGTCATAAAGCCGCGCAATGTCCGCCGCAGCGCCAGATCGTCCCGGCTCCGAAACGATGCCATCGAACAGGCCCATGGCGCTTTCGATCAGCAGCATGTCGGCCTCTTCGCTTTGCCGGCTTCCAAGATGGGCGAGCAGATCCGGATGCATGGCCCAGCTGTCGAGATTGACGCCCGGATGCCCCGTCGCCGCCTGATGAAAACCGGGGTCGATATAGTCGGGGCCGGATTTCGCGCCATGCACGGCACGACCGCGCCTTTTGAGCGCGCGCATGAGGCCGATGGTGACGCTGGTCTTGCCCGAACCAGATCGGGCCGCGCCGATGATGATCGCCCGCGCCGTCATGTCAGCGCCTCGCGCAACGCGACGATACCGCCGATCACGATGATGGAAGGGGAGCCGAAGCCCTGTTCCTTAGCCTGCGAAACAAGGGACGAGAGCGTGGTGGTGAGAATGCGTTCGTCCGGCTTGGTCGCATTCATGATGAGGGCTGCCGGCGTGTCGCCCGCCATACCGCCGGAGGAGAGCGCGTCCACGATCAGAGCGAACTTGTGCATCCCCATATAGATGACGATGGGCTGACCGGTTTTTGCCAGCGCCGCCCAGTCCAGATCGTCCGGCGTACCGGCGGCGTGACCGGTGGCGAAGATCACCGCCTTGTTCACGCCGCGCATGGTGGCGGGAATGCCCGCATCGGCAAGCGCCCCCACCGCCGAGGTGATGCCCGGCAGAAAGCGGAAGGGAATGCCGGCAAGCGCCAGCACCAGCGCTTCCTCGCCGCCACGGCCAAACATGTTGGGGTCGCCGCCTTTCAGGCGCAGAACCCTGTGCCCCGCCTCGGCCTCGGCCACCATCAGCCGGTTGATTTCATCCTGCGCCGTGGAGGGTTGGCCTGCGCGCTTGCCGACAAAGATATGTCGAGCCTGGGGCGCGGCTTTCAGGATCTCCGGGTTCACCAGCGCGTCATAAATCACCACATCCGCCGCATCGAGCGCGGCCAGAACACCGAGTGTCAGGCAGCCAAAGCCGCCGGGGCCAGCACCCGCCAGCCACACATGGCCCGGCTCAAAGGGCGTCGGTTCAACAGGCAGGCGGTCGAGCGCCTCAAGCAAACTCATAACCCCTCCCGCCCGCGAAACCGGCGCTGATAATCGGCGCTGTAGAGCGCGCTCTCGCGAAAATCCTTGGCGCCCAGCCCCGGCCCGACGAGAATGAGCGCCGTGCGCTCGATGGGGTCTTTCGCCATCTCTGCCTCGATGGTGGAAAGCGTGCCGCGCAGAATGCGCTCGTCCGCCCAGCTTGCGCGGGCGACGATGGCGACCGGGCAGTCGGGGCCATAATGCGGCGTCAGCTCCGCCACCACACGGTCGAGCGCGTGAATGGCGAGATGAATGGCGAGCGTCGTGCCGGTGGCCGCGAAATTGGCGAGCGTTTCACCCTCCGGCATTTTCGAGGCGCGGCCGGAAATGCGGGTGAGGACAAGGCTCTGCGCCACTTCCGGAATGGTCAGCTCGCGTCCCAGCGCCGCCGCAGCCGCCGAGAAGGAAGGCACACCCGGCGTCAGCGTGTAATCGATACCGAGTGCGGCAAGACGGCGGATCTGTTCGGCAACCGCGCTCCACACGGAAAGATCGCCCGAATGCAACCGGGCGATATCCTCGCCAGCCTCATGCGCGCGGATATATTCCGCCTCGATCTCGTCGAGCGACATGGGCGCGGTGTTGACGATGCGCGCGCCGGGCGGGCAGTGGGCGAGCAGTTCCTCCGGCACCAGCGAACCGGCATAAAGGCAGACCGGGCAGCGCGCGATCAGGTCGCGGCCGCGAACGGTGATGAGGTCGGCAGCGCCCGGTCCGGCGCCAATGAAATGAACGGTCATGATTGTCTTCCGGTGGTGGCGATGGCGCAGGTTACGCCGTCAAATGTGAGCCTCGGCCCGAGAAGCCGGGCGGCTGGGCCGCAGACGGCCAGCGCCGCCGCCTCCGAGGCCGAAGGCAGGCCGGTGGCGGAAAGCGCATGGTCCGAGCGGGTCAGGCAGTGCGTCGCCGCCGCCTGCAATGCAGCTTCGTCAGCAATGACAAGTGGCAGACCGAGCGCCGTTGCCGCATCCGTCAGGCCGGGCTCGTCCCGTTTCCGTGGCACGGTCGCCAGCGCGTCGAGCCTGTCCCGTGCGATGTCGTGCATTGTCAGGGCGGCGTCGAGTGCGGCAAGAACGGCCTCGCGCGAAACACCTTTTCTGGCTCCAAACCCGGCGCAGATCATGGCTTCCTCCAGCGCCATTGAAGCACCGGCATGGCCGGGCGCAGCGCCGTCATGCCACCAACGGGGGCAGCGCGCGCGATGGCGATCTCGATCAGCTCTCCGCCGTGCCGTCCATGGCAGTCGATCAGAAGCGCCTGCGTTTCGAGCGTCACCCCGTTTGCGACAAGACGCCCCCCGGTTCCAAGAGCGGCAATCGCCGCATCCATCAGCCCCGGTGCAGTCGCCCCGCCACCGATGAAAACCACATCGGGCGCGGCAAGGCCCGCAAGCGCGGCGGGAGCCGTTCCCTCAACCACGGTGAGCTGCGGCACGCCCATGCGCTCCGCGTTGCGGGCAATGCGTGCCGCCCGCTCCCCGTCCGCCTCGATGGCGATGGCGCTGGGCGACGAATGCTGCCGCAGCCACTCGATGGAAATGGAGCCTGAACCCGCTCCGATGTCCCAGAGCCGTTCACCGCGTTTCGGGGCAAGCGCGGAAAGCGTGACAGCCCGCACCTCCGCTTTGGTGATCTGCCCGTCATGCTCGAAAAGCCCGTCTTCAAGCCCGGTTCCAAGCGGCAGCATGCGTGCATTCTCATCCGCCGCCACCTCGATAGCGACCAGGTTCAGATCGTCGAAGCTTTCTGCGGAAAGCGCGGCAACCATACCGCTGACCTGCCGTTCACGCGGCCCGCCCAGCGCTTCCAGCACGTGAAAGCGCGAGGGGCCAAACCCCTCTTTGGTGATCAGCTCTGCAATCGCAGCCGGACCCGCGCCATCGGAGGTGAGCGCCAGAATGCGCGCGCCGGGATGAAGCAGCGGGCGGATCAGCGCAATGGGCCTGCCATGCAGCGAAACCGTCTCGACCGATTGCAGCGGCCAGCCAAGCCGGGCAGCGGCAAGCGCGAAGGAAGACGGGGCGGAAAAGACCCGCATTTCATCTGCCGGAATGCGCCGCGCCAGCGTCGCACCAACACCGAAGTGAAACGGATCGCCAGAGGCGAGCACGCAGACATTCTTGCCCCTCAGCGCTTCGATCTCATCGACCGCCGTTTCAAACGGAGAGGGCCATGGACGCGGCTCGCCCGCAATCTCCTCTGCCGCCAGTTCGAGGTGCCGCGCACCGCCGAAGACGATCTCCGCATCGGCAATCGCGCGGCGGGCTTCCGCGCCAAGCCCGGCCAGCCCATCCTCTCCTATCCCCACGATCTTAAGCCAGCGCGAGGCTGTTCCCATCTCGGCACCAAATGAATTAGAAGACGTCATGGCAAAGCAGACCCTTCTCATTCTTGGTGGAACAGGCGAAGCACGGCTTCTGGCCGAGCGGCTTTGCGCGCGCGGCTCGCTGCGTGTCATCACCTCGCTTGCCGGGCGCACCCGCACACCGGAAGCCTTGCAGGGCGAGGTGCGTGTGGGCGGTTTCGGTGGCGCTGAGGGGCTTGCGCATTATCTTGAGGACGAAGGCATCGACCTGATGGTGGACGCCACGCATCCCTTCGCCGCGCGCATGGCGCGCAATGCGGCGGAAGCGGCCCGCCTGAAAGGCGTTCCGCTCATCACGCTCATGCGCCCCGCCTGGCAGCCGGTTGCCGGTGACAAGTGGCAGATCGCGTCCGGCATGGCCGAGGCGGCAACGCTGCTCGGCCAAGAGCCCCGGCGCGTATTTCTGGCCATTGGCCGACAGGAAGTTGAAATGTTTCGCGCGGCCGCGCAGCATCATTATCTGGTGCGCAGCGTGGAGCCGGTGGACCCCGCCCACCTGCCGGCGAATGCTGCATGTATTCTCGCCCGCGGGCCGTTCTGCGAAGACGATGAGATTGCGCTGCTCGCCGATCACCGCATCGACATCGTGGTCGCCAAGAACAGCGGCGGTGCCGCAACCTATGGCAAGATCGCGGCGGCGCGCAGGCTTGGTCTGCCCGTCGTCATGATCGACCGGCCAAAGCCGGCGGGCACGTCGATCGTGACCGGTGTCGACGAAGCCATGGCTGCAATCGAGGCTCATCTGGCGGCTCCCGTCGCCGAGCGCGGCGCATAGACCAACGGCGATTTGCCGGGGCGCTCGATCAGGCGTGTTTCGGGCGAGCCGATGATGACGCAGGTGGCCATGTCGGCCATCTCGCCACGCGCCTCGTTGAGCGGAACGATCGCCATGCGCTCGTCGGGCCGTCCGGCGGCCCGTCCGAACACGACCGGCGTGGAGGCCGGCAGAATGCCGCTCAACAGTTCAAAGGCGCGGCCAAGCTGCCAGGGCCGGGCGCGGCTGATCGGATTGTAGAGCGCGATCACGAAGCCCGCGCCGGCGACGGCCGCAAGCCGGGTTTCGATCAGTTCCCAGGGTTTCAGATTGTCCGAAAGCGATATGGCGCAGAAATCATGGCCGAGCGGCGCACCCACGCGGGCGGCCACGGCCAGCATGGCCGTCAGCCCCGGCACGATCTCCAGATCGAGCGCGCGCCAGTCCTCAGGCCCGTGTTCGATGGCCTCGCACACCGCCGCCGCCATAGCGAAAACGCCCGCATCCCCACCCGAAACCACGGCCACATGCCTGCCTTGGGCCGCCATGGTGAGCGCCGCCTTCGCGCGGGCCAGTTCTTCCCGGTTGTCGGAGGCGTGGCGGGTCTGGCCGTCATTCAGTTCGAGCCGGTCGAGATAGGGACCGTAACCGAAGAAATCGCTTGCCGCCGCGATGGCCGCGCGCGCCTCCGGCGTCGTCTGTGCCGGTTTTCCGGGGCCGGTGCCTATGACGACGAGACGCCCGCTCATGCCACGCCCTCCTGCGGCCTGGCCTGCCAGCCCGGTCCGAGCACGAGCGAGAAATAGGGCGCGGTGTCGTCGGCCTTGTCGGCGAGCGGGGTCATGCTTGTGTTGTTCATCGTGCCGCGTTCGACATAGACGGTGCCGCCAAGCCTGCCGGCGCGGGCCAGCGCCCGGCGGATTTTCGGCAGATTGCGCCCCACCTTCATGATGACGAAGGCCTCCGTGTCGCTCACGCGGCGCACAAGCTCGTCTTCATTGAGCGTGCCGGGCAGAACCGTCATGATGTCATCGCCCTGAACGATGGCGATGCCAGCCTGCGACCAGCAACCCGACATGGCGGTGATGCCCGGGATCACCTCGGTCGGATAGCGTGCGGCAAGCCGCACATGCAGATGCATGTAAGAGCCGTAGAACAGCGGATCGCCCTCGCTCAGAACGGCAACCGTGCGCCCCGCATTCAGATGCGCTTCCACCGCACGCGCCGAAGCTTCGTAAAAGCTGGTGATGGCCTTGATGTAGCGCGGATCGGTCTTGTCGATCTCGGTGGTGACGGGATATTCGAGCGGGAGTTCCTCGATGCCTTCCGGTAAAAGCCCCTCGACCGTGCGGCGGGCATTGCCCCGACGGCCGCGCTTGGCGAAATGGGCCACCACATCCGCCCGCTCCAGCGCCTTCAGCGCCTTGACGGTGATGAGTTCGGGATCGCCGGGTCCGGTGCCGACGCCAATCAGGGTTCCGCTCACAGGCCCGCCCTCGCCAAAGCGTTGATGGCCGCTGCCGTCATGGCGCTGCCGCCCATGCGGCCACGCACGATGGCGAAGGGAATGCCAAGCCCGCTTTCGGCGAGCGCTTCCTTCGATTCCATCGCGCCAACGAAACCGACCGGCATGCCGATGATGGCAGCAGGTTTCGGCGCACCGGCGCGCAGCATGTCGAGCAGGTAAAAGAGTGCGGTCGGCGCATTGCCGATGGCCACCACCGCGCCTTCCATGTGCTCGCGCCACAGTTCCAGCGCGGCGGCGGAACGCGTGTTGCCAAGCTTCTCTGCAAGCTCCGGCGTGCGCGCATCGCGCAGGGTGCAGATCACCGCATTGTCGGCGGGCAGCCGCGTGCGGGTCACGCCACGCGCCACCATCTCGGCATCGCACAGGATCGGCGCTCCGGATTTCAGCGTCGCGCGGCCAGCCGCCACAAACCCCTCGGAAAAGACGAAATGTTCCGCCGCGTCCACAAGCCCGCAGGCGTGGATCATGCGGACCGCGACATCGGCCTCGTCCGCGCTGAAACGCGCGAGATCGGCCTCGGCGCGGATGATCGCGAACGACTTTTCGTAAATGGCGTTGCCGTCGCGTATGTACTCGGTTTCTTGCATTCAGCCTGACTTTCGAAGAAGGGCGGCGCGCAGCGTCTCGCCGCGCTCGATGAGGAAGGTGCGAAAGCGTTCGGAAGGTTTTGCGCCAACGCAGGAAAGGGTGCAGCCACCTTCGACCGCGATCAGGTTCACAACCGGCCCGGCGGGCTGGGCGCATCCTTTTTCGCAGGCCGAAAGGTGGAGACGGTAAGGGCCATCCGGCAAACCCGCCGCAGCCGCCTCGGCGGCAAGCGCCTTCGCATCGAACCGCGCCGAAGCGCAGGCCGGCGCCCCGGCGCAGGCGGCGATGGAGAGGCGGGGATCGTCGCCTTGCGTGACGAAGCCCAGAGCGTGTGCAGCCCGAAACACCTCTTCGTGACGGACCTCGTCGAGGCCGAGCAGAAGCAGGCCGTGGCGCGGCGCGAGGCGGATTTCGCTTGCATCGGATAAAGCCTCGCAGAGCGCGGCAAGCCGATCCGCCGCGATCTGCCCGAAGGGAAGGGCGATGCCAAGCACGCTTTCTCCGCTTGCCATGGTGAACGGGCCGACCGGTGCCGCATCGGCGCGTGGCGTATGTGTTTTCGCCGGTGCAAGCCCGGCGCGTAGCGCGTTCGTTTCCGCCTGCGTGAAATCGCGTGCGCGTCCGCCGGTCTGCGCCAGCAGATCAAGCGCCGCAAGCGCCGCAGCGCCCACCGCCTGCTCATCGCCCTTGCCGAGCCAGTCTGCCGTCGCGCCATTGCCCCCAATGCCGATCAGCCATCGCCCGTCATCAGCCATGATGAGCTTTATGTCGGCGCTGATCGCGTCGAGATGCAGTGCCCCGCCGCAATCGACCGTGACGGAAACTTTTGGCGCGAGGCATGGGCCAAGACCATGCGCAGCGACATGCGCGTCGATGCGCTGTGCGAGTCGGGGCAGGGGCGCAAGCGGCCCCGTTTCCACCGCAAACCCTTCCACGGGCCCCAAGGCGAGCGCGGCAATCTCCGCGCCGAGAAGGGGCGTGCTCTCAGCCGTCAGTCCGCGTATCTGCAATTTGCCGCGCGCGGTCACTTCCAGAATGCCGTTGCCGTGGCGACCCGCCGCTTTTGCGATGCCCGCCAGCTTCTCGGGCGTCAGCACGCCATGGGCCGGCGCGATCCGGGCGAGCAGCCCGTCGCCGGTTTTCATGGGGGCGGAGAGTGTGGGGCATGCGCCGCGCCGCATCGTCATGCCGTCGCCTCCGCAAGAAGTGGGGCCAGATCGGCATCGACGGAATTGCGGCGCGGGTGCCAGAGGCCGCGCTTGCGGGCGGCGTGAAAGCGCTCCGCCATCGCATGCGCCGCGGCGGGGTTTTCCGCCAGAAGAAAATCACGCACACGCTCATCGCCGAGATAAGCGTCGAACACGGCATCGATCAGGCTGCCTGAAACCGCATCCGTGGTCTCCGCAAAGCCGATCAGCCGGTCCACCGTTTCCGTCAGTTCCGCAGCACCGCGCGGGCCGTGGCGCAACTGCCCTTCGATGAAGCGCGGATTGACCGCACGGGCGCGCACGGTGCGGGCAATGGCCTGCGCCAGCGAGCGGGCGCGCGGGCGCTCCGGATCGGTCGTGTCGAGCACCACCAGATCGGCCTTGCCGCCCAGCGCTTCCACCGCCGCCGCGAACCCGCCGATGAAAGCCACATCCGCCGAACCTTCGAGAATGTCGCGTCCGGCATCGTCGCCGGTGTGGATGAGCATGTCGGCATCCGCCACCTGCCTTGCAAACGCGCCGTCTTCCAGCCGGCCTTCGCCCTCCGCACCGCCGAAGGCATAGGCACTGGCGGCGAGATAGGCTTCGCCCAGCTCGGCGCGCTCCTGCCAGTCTCCACGCGCCAGCTTTTCTTCCGGCCCCGCGCCATAGGTGCCGGGAGCGGAGCCGAAAATGCGCGCCGGCGCCTTGCCGGCTTTTCGGGCGGCGCTCGCAAGCGGGTTTTCGCTGTCGTCCTCATCGCGCGCGGCCACGGCGGTAACCGCCGTATCGAGAAGCGCGATCTGGGTGGGGAACATATCGCGGAACAGGCCGGAAATGCGCCAGGTCACGTCGATGCGCGGGCGGCCAAGGCTGGCCGGCGGCAGAACTTCAATGCCCGTCACGCGCCCCGTCGCCTGATCCCACTGCGGCCGGCAGCCCATCAGCGCCAGACCCTGTGCGATCTCCTCGCCGCCGGTGCGCAGGCTCGCGCTGCCCCAGAGGTCGATCACCAGCGAACGCGGCCAGTCGCCATGCTCCTGCAAATAGCCGCGCACGGCCTCATCCGCCGCGTTTCTGCCAAGCGCGGTAGCGGTTGGCGTGGGAAGCGTGCGCGGGTCGGCGGTGAAAATGTTGCGACCGGTCGGCAAAACATCGGTGCGCCCCCGCGCCGGCGCGCCGGATGGGCCGCGCGCGATGTGCCGGCCATCGAGTGCGGCCAGAAGCGCGCGCTTTTCGCTCTCCGCGCAGGCGCGGCGTTCGGGCGCTTCATCCATGCCGCTGCCCCGGCCATAGATGTGCAGCCCGTCCTTGATGGCGAAATCTTTCAGATCGCAGAGCCAGGCGTCGATCTGCATCAGCGCTGCATCCGTGTCGCCCGTGTCCTCGACACCGGCATCGCGGGTGAGGCCCGTGCGCTCGGCGGTTTCCACGATCAGTTGCGCCAGCCGGTCGCGGCGGCGGCGGTCCAGCCCGTCGGCCTGCGCATATTCATCCACCAGCCGTTCCAGTTCCTGCTGGTCTTCAGAAAGCCCGGCACCCGCAAGCGGCGGCGTCAGATGACCAAGCGTGAGCGCGCCGATGCGGCGCTTGGCCTGCGCCGCCTCGCCCGGATTGCTAACGATGAAGGGATAGACCACCGGCAGCGCGCCGGCGACGATTTCGGGAAAACAGCTTTCCGTCAGCGCCACGGTTTTTCCCGGAAGCCATTCCAGCGTGCCATGGGCGCCCACATGGATCAGCGCATGGGCACCAAGCCCTTCACGCATCCAGTGGCCGAAAGCGACGAGCGCATGGCGCGGCGCAAGGGTCGGGTCGTGATAGTCGACGCGCCGGTCTGCCGAGCGCCCCCGGTCCGGCGCAAGCGCCACGGTGACATTCCCAAACCGCGCCGCGCGGAACGGAAAGACGCCATCGTCCGCATCGTCTTCGGCCGGTCGCCAGGTGGCGAGCAGCGTTTCGCGCGCCTCTTCGGGCAGCGCATCGAAGGCCCGCCGGTATTCATCCAGCGAAAGCGATTCCGAAGGCTGTTCGAGGCGCTGCATCAGCGCCCTTGGCGTCTCGGGAACGCCATCAACCGCGTACCCCGCTTCACCGAGGTCATGCAGCATGGCGAGCACGCTCGACGGCACGTCGAGCCCCACCGCATAGCCGGTGCGCCCTGGCGCACTCGGATAATCCGGGATGAGCACGACAATGCGGCGCTCGGCCTTTGGTGTGCGGGCAAGCTTCAGATGTGCGGTGATCCTCGCCGCCACCTGCCTTATGCGCGCGGGTTCGGGCCGGTTGCGCTGAACGCCGAAGGACAGCCCTTCATCCAGCGCCGCCTCGTCCTTGAAGGAAATCGCACCCGCCATCAGACGGCCATCGAGCTCCGGCAGCACCACATGCATCGCAAGGTCAGCGGGCGCCAGACCGCGCTGGCCTTCCTGCCACGCTTCGCGCCGCGTGGTGGCGGTGACCACCTGAAAAACCGGCACGCCAAACCGGTCGAACAGCGTTTTCTCGCCGGGCTCCGCGCCGCTGGAAAAGGCTGTCGCGGTGATAAGCGCCTGCGGCTTCAGCCTCTCCACGGCGTCCTGCACGAAACCGGCGGCAACCGGGTCCCGCAGGCTGGAAACAAAGATCGGGACGGCGCAAAGACCCTGTTCCTCAAGCGCCTCCACCAGCGCGTCGATGGGCGCGACATCGCTGGCAAGCAGCATGGAGCGATAAAAGAGGATCGCAACGATTGCCCTGCCGGGCTGCGCGGCGAAAAAACCTGCCTCCACAATGCCATGGCCCGGCGCATAGAAGCCGGCCTTGGCGACCGGCTCGGCTTCCGGCGCTTCGATATCCTGTCCCGCAAGGCACGCCATCTGCATGGTCAGCGCGCGCATATTGTCCGGTCCGCCCTCGCGAAAGCAGGCAAGCAGCGCCGCGCGCGCTTCAGCCGAAACGGTGGAACGCTCGGCAAGGCGCGGATCGTCCTGATGGCATTCGCCGGGTAATAGCGCCAGCGCGATGCCCTTGTCTCGCGCAAGTTCCGCCAGCCGGTCGCAGCCATAGCGCCACCACTCATAGCCCCCAAGCACCCGCACCAGAATGGTGCGGGCATGCGCTGCCGTGTTGTCGATCCACAGATCGACCGACATGGGGTGTCTCAGATCGCGCAGCGCGGCAAGGCGCAGCGAGGGCAGGGCCTCGCGCCCGGTCTGCCACGCAGAGGCAATCCCCGCCAGATCGCTGTCGGTGAACGACAGCGCCACCATGTCCGCCGGCGACTGTTGCAGATCGACAGGTTCGATCAAATCGTCCAGAGAGGCGGTGGTGGTGGCGAGGATGTGCATCGGATCAGGCCGAGAGAAGGCTTTCGATGCGCGCGCGGTCGATGCCCTTGAGGCCGATCACGACGAGCCGCGTTTCGGCAGCTTCACCGGCCTTCCACGGACGGTCGTAATGATGCGAAACGCGCGGGCCCACGGCCTGCACCTGAAGACGCATGGGCTTGCCCTTCACATGGGCGAACCCCTTGAGGCGCAGAACCTCGCCTGTCTCCACCACCGCATTGACCCGCTTTTCCAGATCTTCGGGGCGCAGGACCGGCGGCAGGTCGACAACGAATGTGTCGAAATCGTCGTGCTCATGATCGTGCGGGTCGTCGTGATGCGTCTTGCGGTTCTCGATGTCGTCTTCCACCGCGAGGCCGAGACCGAGCAGCAGCGCCGGGTCCACCTTGCCATGGGCGCTCGGCACGACCTGCACATTGCGCGACAGATGATCTTCGATGCGGGCGCGGGCGCGCTCATTGCCTTCCGCGTCCAGAAGATCGCTCTTGGACAATACGATGAGATCGGCGCAGGCCACCTGATCGTCGAACACTTCTTCCACGGGATCGTCATGATCGAGCGTTTCATCGGCGGCGCGCTGCGCGGCGAGTGCATCCATGTCGGAGGCGACCCGGCCATCGGCCAGCGCCGGCCCGTCCACCACCGCAATGACGCCATCGACGGTGACGCGATTCTTGATCGCTGGCCACTGGAAGGCCTGCACCAGCGGCTTGGGCAATGCCAGGCCCGAGGTCTCGATCAGGATGTGATCCACCTTCGGCTCGCGGGCGAGGATCTGGTCGAGCGCGGGCACGAAATCGTCGGCCACGGTGCAGCAGATGCAGCCATTGGCCAGTTCCAGCACGTTTTCCTCCGGGCAATTGTCGAGCCCGCAGTTTTTCAGCACCTCGCCATCGACGCCCGCATCGCCGAATTCGTTGACGATGATGGCAAGCCGCTTGCCGTTTGCCCCTTCCAGAATGTTGCGGATGAGCGTCGTCTTGCCGGCGCCGAGAAAGCCGGTCACGACGGTGCAGGGAACCCGGTCGAAACGCGTTGTCATGGTATATCCTTCAGGTGATGGAGTGTGGAGAACGATAAGACGCGGGTGAGGGGCACACGGGGCTTTCGCGGCCGCGTACCGGCAGAGACACCATGAATGATCGGGAGAAGGCGCGCAGCGGCGCTGTCGGCAGTCATAATGTACACTCCTTGCCCGGGACACCCGCCAGGCGGTCAGGATTTCACTTTCAGACGGCAGGTTTCCTGGCTCACGGGTCGCTGCGCTCTCCAGCCTTCCCAGGGCGTTGCCCCAGTGGCGTGTCAGGTGCGCTCTCCGCTTACAGTTGCGGGGACAGCTGCGGCATTGGGCAAGGCCCGCACCGCATTCCCTCTTAGCCTCCTCCCTTGAGGGAAGAGGACCGTCTATCGCGCATTTACGGCTCGCCCGACGGGTCTGTCAATGCGGGCAACAAAGCGATTGCGGGGCGTGGCGATTCTTGTATGCTCCGCCCGCTGTCGGTTCCGCTGAAGCGGACCAGAGGGAACATGGTGCGGCGCCAAAAGCGCCAAGGCCATGGCTGCCCCCGCAACTGTAAGCGGTGAGCATTTTCCTGATCGCCACTGAGGCTTTTTGTCTTGGGAAGGCTGGAAAACGCTGCGACCCGTGAGCCAGGAAACCTGCCGACAACCTGAAAGAAACACCGTATCCCTCGGGTGGAGGGGAAAGGACCGGACATGACCTCGCGTATCGCACGCATTTTTTCCGCATTCGTTTTTTCATCGCTCTTCGCAACTGGCGCCGAGGCCCATCATGCCATGGGTGGAGAAACGCCCACGACCCTTTACGAAGGGCTGGTATCAGGGCTCGCCCATCCCGTGATCGGGCTTGACCATCTCGCCTTCATCGTCGCTGCCGGCCTCATTGCCGCTGTCGCCGGCATGAGCCTTTTCGCGCCGCTTCTCTTCGTCGCCGGTTCGCTGATCGGCGTCGGTCTGCACCTGATGCTGCTCGATCTGCCGGCGGCTGAAATCATCATCGCGGCAAGCGTTCTTGCCGGCGGCTGGCTTCTGGCGCGCGGCCGGGCGGTGGAGAATCAAATACTCGTCTTCGCGCTGTTTCTGGTGGTCGGCGTGTTCCATGGCTATGCCTTCGGCGAGGCCATTGTCGGCAGCGAGGAGACGCCGCTCATCGCCTATCTCGCCGGCCTCGCCGCAATCCAGAGCGCCATCGCGCTCGGCGCATATTTTCTGGTCCAGTCGCGTGGCTGGGCCATTGAGGCCATGCAGCCCCGGCTTGCCGGTGCCGCCATCCTTGGCGTTGGCGTGACCTTCCTTGCCGGGCATCTTGTCGGCTGAGCCGGCAAAATAGCGATGCGATCCCTTCATTTCGTTCTGGGCGGCGCGCGCTCCGGCAAGAGCCGCCATGCCGAGAGGCTGATCGAGGCCGCACCGGCGCCCTGGCACTACATCGCCACGGCGCAGGCCTTCGATGACGAGATGCGCGAACGCATCGCCATGCACCGCGCGCGGCGCAAGGAGGCGGTGGCGGGGGCGTGGCAGACGCACGACGCCCCGCTCGACCTGCCGGGTGTGCTTGAGGAACTACCGGCCCGCGAAACGGTTCTGGTCGATTGCCTCACCCTGTGGCTCAGCAACCTCATGCTGAACGACCATGATCCAAAGCCTGCCGCCGAGAGACTGCTTGCAGCCCTTGCCGCGAGAGAGGGAACCACGGTTCTCGTTTCGAATGAGGTCGGCTTCGGCATCGTGCCCGAAACGCCGCTCGGCCGCCACTTCCGCGACGAGGCGGGAATTTTGAACCAGAAGGTCGCTGCCACAGCGGACAACGTCACGCTGGTGGTGGCCGGCTTGCCCATGAAAGTGAAGTGACATGCGAGAGATCGACGCAAACGAAGCCGAGCGCCACAAGGCCAAGATGGCCAAACGCAAGGCGGTTCAGGATGCCGAAGTGCGCGACAAGACGGTCGAGAAAGGGCTTCTGATCGTCAACACCGGGCCGGGCAAGGGCAAATCCACCGCAGCCTTCGGTCTTGCGCTGCGCATGCTCGGCCATGGCCGCCGCGTGGGTGTCGTGCAGTTCATCAAGGGCGCCTGGCACTGCGGCGAGAAGGATGCCTTCGCAGCCTTCGGCGATCAGGTCTCATGGCACACGATGGGCGAGGGCTTCACCTGGGAGACGCAGGATCTGGCGCGTGACATCGCCGCCGCCGAGCGCGCGTGGGGAAAGGCCGAGGAACTGATGGCCGACCCGAGCATCGGTCTTGTCGTTCTCGATGAGCTGAACATCGCCCTGCGCTACGACTATCTCGATCTTGAACGCGTGGTGACCGCACTGACCGGGCGGCGCGACGACCTGCATGTGGTCGTGACCGGCCGCAACGCAAAACCGTTATTGACCGAGGCCGCCGATCTCGTCACTGAAATGGGGCAGGTGAAGCATCATTTCGCCGCTGGCGTGAAAGCGCAGAAGGGTGTGGAGTTTTAGGACGCCCTGCTTCGAGGTGGTGCGTGGTTCGACAAGAGATCAAACCAGTTGCCAAAGCCCCGCCGCCACCGCCACAAGCCCGATCAACAGCCCGTCTGCAATCCGGTAGAGCGTGAGCGCGCGGCGGATGTCGTGGGCATTGGCCGCCCGGCGGCCGCCATCTCCCATCACGGCGTCGTCCACCACCTCGCCGCCATAGCGGCGCGGGCCGGCAAGGGCGAGGCCGAGCGCGCCTGCCATGGCCGCTTCCGGCCAGCCCGCATTGGGCGAGCGATGATGGCGCGCATCGTGCCGCACCGCGCGCCATGCCGCTCCAGCCGAGGCGTCGCGCATGAAGAACGCTGCAGCAATGAAGAGAAACGCCGTCAGGCGCGACGCGGGCAGGTTGATCAGATCGTCGAAACGCGCCGCCGCCCAGCCGAAATGAAGGTGCCGCGCGGTCTTGTGGCCGATCATGGAATCACCCGTATTCGCGGCCTTGTAGAGCGCGCCGCCCGCCAGCCCGCCGACCGCCAGCCAGAACACGGGCGCGACCACGCCGTCGGAGCAATTTTCGGCAAGGCTCTCGATGGCCGCGCGCGAAACGCCGGCCTCATCGAGGCTTTCGGGATCGCGGCCAACGATCTGCGAAACCGCTCTTCGGCCTTCCGGGAGGCCGCCGACGTCGAGCCCGTCCGCCACCGCTTTCACATGGGTGGCGAGGCTACGCTGGGCGATCAGCGAACTGCCGGCAAGCGCGGCGACCAGCAGACCGGCCCAGCCGGAAAGAGCCGTCTGGATCAACCAGCCCGCCAGACCTGCAAGCATCAGAATGACGGCCAGCGAGAGCGCGCCATTCAGGCGGCGCGCACCCGGCGAAAGGGTTTCGACATTGCATCGCGCGTCCGCCAGCGCGATAAGACGGCCAATCCAGGTGACGGGATGACCGATCAGGCGAAAGAGCCGCTGCGGATAACCGATGGCGAGCTCGACCAGCATGGATGAAAGGGTGATCAGAATGGACATCAGGCCTCGACTGGCTGACCGGGCGACGGACAGGGTGACCGATCACGGCGGCAGTCTCGTACAGGCTTCGGCGCTCTTTCCGGATGCGCCTATGCCCTTTCTCGACCTGTCCACCGGCATCAACCCGAACCCCTATCCTTTTTCGCCCCTGCCTGCCAGCGCCGTCGAGCGCCTGCCCGAAGAGGTTGACATCGCCGCCCTGACGGAGCAAGCCGCCGCCTATTATGGCGCACCGTCTGCCGCCCATGTCATCGCCGCGCCGGGAACCCAGCTTCTCCTGCCGCTGGTCGCCTCGCTTCTGGAGCCCGGCCCAGCCCGCATTCTCGGTCCCACCTATGCCGAACACGCGCGCGCCGCCGCACTCGCCGGGCATACGGTCGAAGAGGTGGAGCGTTTCGATGCGCTTCATGGCGCGCGGCTTGCCGTGGTGGTCAATCCAAACAATCCCGACGGGCGGCTGATCGGCCGCAGCGAATTGCTCCATCTTGCGGAAAATCTGCGCCGCAATGGCGGTATTCTGGTGGTCGATGAGGCCTTCATGGATGTCGGCCCGCAGGCCGAGAGCCTCGCCGGCGATGTGGAAGCCGGCAACATCGTGGTGCTTCGCTCGTTCGGGAAGTTCTTCGGTCTCGCTGGCCTGCGTCTGGGGTTCGCACTTGCTTCGGAAGAGCTTGCGCAGAAACTTTCCGCATGGCTGGGCCCATGGGCAGTTGCAGGGCCGGCGCTTCATGCCGGGCTTGAGGCATTCGCGGACCGCGACTGGCAGAGCGCCATGCGGCGTGATCTCATCAAGGCGCGCATAAGGCTCGATGCCCTTTTCGACGACGCAGGACTGAAGATCGACGCCGGCACCGATCTCTTCCGCTTCCTGCGCCATCCCCACGCGTCAGAGCTCTTCGATTATCTGGGCCGCAACGGCATTCTCGTGCGGCGTTTCGCGGAGCGTTCCGATTGCCTGCGCATCGGCCTGCCGGGAGACAATCAGGCTTTCGAGCGCGTTCGTATGGTGCTGGAAAGCTGGCCCGGGAGCAGCCGGTGATGCTCTATGTCTGCCCCGCTTCGCATCTGGAACGCATGCTGAAAGCGACCGGCGCGCGGCACATGATCTCTTTGACATCGAGCGGTGAACCGCCCGCTCTTGACCAGATCGATACGGTTCCGAAACGTCTCCATCTGGCCATGCACGACATCACGGACCAGCGCCCGGGGCTGATCGCGCCGGCCTTGGATCAGGTCGAGCAATTGCTCGATTTCGCCCGCGACTGGGACTGGCGCTCGCCGATGGTCGTGCATTGCCATGCGGGCATCAGCCGCTCCACGGCCGCCGCCTATGTCATCGCCAATGCCTTCGTGCGCGAGATGGACGAGTTCGCCCTGGCGCGGATGCTGCGCGAGCGCGCCCCGAGCGCCACGCCCAATCGGCGCATCGTCGCGCTGGGCGACCGGCTGCTTGAGCGCGAAGGCCGGATGATCCGCGCGATCCATGAGATTGGCCGTGGTGCGGAAGCCTTTGCGGGCGAGCCATTCCACTACCCCGCCCGCTGAATGCGAAACAGGGCCCATTACGGAGCCTATTCTGCCGGCGTCCTGTTCGCCATGGCAGGTGTCTCCCAGCCATGGTCGCTGAGATCGGCAATGGTTTCGCCACTGTCGCGCCAGTCCTCAATCTCGGCCTCGCTCGCTTTCGGCGAGAAGAGCCCGGTATAGGCATAGGCAAGCCCGATCACCGGCGAAAGCCAGCAGGCGAAGGCGAGCGGAATGTATAACAGATTTACCAGTTGCCCATCGGAAACGCCGAGCGCCAGAGCGCTGATCACGAATGCACCGCCGGCATTCCATGGAATGAGTGGCGAGATCAACGTGCCGCCCTCTTCCACCGCGCGCGACAGGTTGAGTGTGGAATAGCCCATGCCGCGATAGACCGGTGCATACATGCGCCCGGGCAGCGCTATGGAAAGATAGGGATCGCCTGCGACAAGATTGGTTGCCATCGAGGTGCCCACCGCTGCCGTCTGAACCCCGGCAAAGCTTCTCACCTGCGTCATGATCGCCTTGATGATGGTTTCAAGGCAGCCGGTCTTCTCCAGCGCGCCGCCGAAGCCGAGCGCGATCAGCACCAGTGAAATCGTCCACATCATGGACTGGATGCCGCCGCGGTTGAGCAGCTGATCTATCTCACTCACGCCCGTGTCTATTTTGTAGCCGCTATTGGCATAGGTGAAGACATCATGCAGCCCCACGCCCTGCGCGATCATCGCCACAAGGCCGCCAGCCAGCACACCGGCAAAGAGAGACGGGATAGGCGGCATGCGCTTCACCGCCAGCGCGATCACCAGAACGGCCGGAAGAAGCAGCCAGGGCGAGATCACGAAATTTTCTTGCAGCGAAGCGGTGATCGCGGTGATCTTCTCGAATGATGCGCTGCCCGTTTCAATCAGACCATAGCCGGCAAAAAGATAGATCCCCAACGCAATCAGCATGGCAGGAAGGGTGGTCGGCAACATGTTCCTGATGTGCGAAAACACGTCGACGCCCGTCACTGCCGGCGCAAGATTGGTGGTGTCGGAAAGCGGTGAGACCTTGTCTCCGAAAAACGCACCCGAAACGACCGCGCCCGCTGTCCAGTAGGCCGGAATGCCAAACCCGGCACCGATGCCCATCAGCGCCAGGCCAACCGTCCCGACCGTGCCCCAGGAAGTGCCGAGCGAAAGCGACACGACGGCGCACAGAAGCATCGCCGCGGCAAGGAAAATCTCCGGCGAGAGAATGGTCAGTCCGTAATAGATCAGTGTTGGCACGGTGCCGCTTGCAATCCAGACACCGATGATCATGCCGACGGTGATGAGCACCGATACGGACGGCAGCGATACGTGGATGACGTGAAACACGCCCTTTTCGATATCCTCCCAGTCGAAACCGAGTTTGATGCCGACCAGCCCGGTAAGGGCGAGACCTATGGCAAGGGGCACATGGGGTGTGAAATCATCAAAATAGAAAAGCTGGACGCCAAGCACGATGAGCGTGAGCAGCACCGGCGTCAGCGCGAGCGGTAAGCTCGGCAGAGCCTTTTGCGGGGACGACATGTCTCTCTCCCATTGTTGTTCGTCGAGGGCGCGTTGACCGCGCTCTTGTTCATTTGACGATAACAGGAGTGAAAACCCGTTTGGTCTTAATTTGCCGCTATCAAGGTCTAATCGACCAAATATTCCATTTCTGATAGATCAGGTCATGGCTAAAACAGATTTCCGGAAGAGATTTTATTATCGATAAATTTATGTCTCGGCGAGAATTTCTGCGGCAATGCGGAAGGATTTCAGCCGTGCATCATGATCGTGGATCTGCCCCGTGATGATGATTTCGTCCGGCCTGTGGCGCGCCAGAAACGCGCTTAACGCCTCCCGCACGGTTTGCGGGCTGCCGGCCGCCGTGCAGGCAAGCGCCTGCGCCACGCCGGCGGCGATGGCGGGGTCGAAGGTTTCGACCACATTCTCCACGGGACGGGGCAGGGGCCCCGGTCGCCCGGTGCGCAGATTGGCAAAGGCCTGCTGCATGGACGTTTTAAGCAACTGCCCCTCCGCGTCCGTATCGGCGGCAAACACGTTGAGCGCCATCATGAAATGCGGCTTTTCCAAATGTTCGGAGGGGCGGAATGTCTGGCGGTAGACCTCAATCGCCTGTTCCAGCGCGGCAGGCGCGAAGTGCGAGGCGAAGGCATAGGGCAAGCCCAGATGTGCGGCGAGCTGCGCGCCATAAAGGCTCGATCCAAGGATCCAGACCGGCACATGCGTGCCCCGCCCGGGGATGGCGCGCACCTTCTGACCCGGCTCATCGTCACCCAGATAGGCGATCAACTCCATGACATCGCGTGGGAAGCCCTCACCATCGTCGAGCCCCCGCCGCAGGGCGCGGGCCGTGGCCATGTCGGTGCCCGGTGCGCGGCCAAGCCCCAGATCGATGCGGTCGGGATAAAGCGTGGCCAGCGTGCCGAACTGCTCGGCGATGATCAGCGGCGCGTGGTTGGGCAGCATCACACCTCCCGCACCCACGCGGATCGTCTTCGTGGCGGCGGCCACCTGCCCGATCAGGACCGAGGTTGCCGCACTGGCGATGCCCGCCATGTTGTGATGTTCGGCGAGCCAGAACCGGCGATAGCCCCAGCTCTCGGCATGGCGGGCAAGATCGAGCGTGTTCTGGAGCGCATCGGCAACGCTCGAACCGTCAGGGACAGGCGCCAGGTCGAGAACGGAAAAGGGGATCATGGGAGAACTCCGGGGAGGAAAATCACTCCCCGGCATATGGGGGCAATTTGCGCCGATCCAAGGGTGGCGTTTTCAATGGCCCCTGACGTCATGGGCAGAACACTGGCATACAGTCTTCAGATTGTTCCGATGCCCATTGCATTATCGCCGTGCGTGGTTCGACAAGCTCACCATGAGGAAAGCTTTGCCTGGCAATGAGCCTTGGGCGGAGACGGTGCAACGTTTTCATTCGCCAACCCCGCCCTCATGGTGAGCTTGTCGAACCACGCACCGCGATCCAATTCCCCCCGATGACGCCTTCCTTTGCCAGCGCTTCAATCTCGTCAGCGTCGAAGCCGCTCGCTTCCAGAACCGCCCTCGTGTCCGCCCCCAGCTCGGGCGCGGGATGGCGCAGGCGGCAGGGCGTGCCGCTCAACTTCACCGGAAAGCCCAGCATGCGGATCGGGCCGTGGTTCGGCTGGTCAACCTCGATCACCATTTCCTGCGCCTGCGTCTGCGGGTCGTTCAGCGCCTCGGCCAGGTTCTGCACCTTGCCGCAGGGCACGCCGGCGGCGTTGAGCCGCGCAATCCAAGCCTCCTGCGTGTCCCGGCCGACAGCCTGATTGATCATCTCGTTGAGTTCGGGGCGGCGGGCAAAGCGCTTGTCATTCGTGTCGTAGCGCGGATCCTCCATCAGGTGACCAAGCTCCAGCACATCGAGAAACCGCTTCAGGATCACGTCATTGGAGGGTGCAACGGCAATCTCGCCATCCCGCGCCCTGAAGAGACCATAAGGAGCCACCAGCGGGTGGTCGTTGCCGGTGCGGGCAGGCAGCTCTCCGGTGGTGAAATATTCCGACGCCAGATAGGCCATCATGCTGATCGCGCCATTTATCATGGCGCTTTCCACATGCTGGCCCGTTCCATTCAGATCGCGCGCGCGCAGCGCGCTCACAACGCCGAATGCACAGTAGAGGCCGGCCACGAGATCGGTGATCGGCTGCGCGACGCGCATCGGCTCCGTGCCTTCCGCGCCGTTCACGCTCATGAGCCCGCTCATCGCCTGGGCGATGAAATCGAAGGCGGGGCGGTCCACATAGGGGCCAGTCGAGCCATAGCCATTCACATTGGCGGTCACCAGCCTGGGGTTGAGCGCCTTCAGCCGCGCCTCGCCAAAACCCATCTTCGCCATCACGCCGGGGCGGAAATTGTCGATGAGGACGTCAGCGCCAGAGATCAGCCGCTCCAGCACCGCGCGGCCGCGCGCGCTATAGAGATCGATGACGACCGATTTCTTGTTGCGGTTGAAGCTTGCATAATAGGCGGAGAACCCGTCGCGCAGCGTGCCCTGTTCGCGGATCGGGTCGCCCTTGGCGGGTTCGACCTTGATCACCTCCGCCCCCATGTCGCCCAGCATCATGGTGCAGAACGGGCCGGAGAGAACCCGCGTCAGATCAATGACCCGAATGCCCTCAAGCGGCGCTTTTTTCTCGGTCATGTTCTCAGCCATTGGCGGTCGCAACGCTGTCCATGCTGGCGGTCTGGAGCCGCGGGCCCGCCTTCATCACCTGGCCGGGAAGCGTGCGCCCGATGATCGCTTCGGCTTCCTGCGCGACACCGATCAGTTTTTCGAGATCGACACCGGTTTCCACCCCGCATTCGCTCAGCATGTAGACGAGATCCTCCGTGCAGATATTGCCCGTCGCACGCGGCACGAAGGGGCAGCCGCCAAGGCCGCCAATGCTCGCCTCATAGCGGGTCACACCCTCCAGCAGCCCGGCATAAACACAGGCAAGCCCAACGCCGCGCGTGTTGTGGAAGTGCAGTGCGATGTCGGCTTCCGGCACCGCCTCTCTCAGCGCGCGGCAGCGCTCCTGCACCACGGGCGGCGTCGCCATGCCCGTCGTGTCGCCCAGCGAAAGCGTGGTAATGCCCATATCGCGATAGGCGCGGGCGATCTCCACCACGGAGGAGACCGGCACATCACCGTCGAAGGGACAGCCAAAGGATGTGGCAATCGCGCCATAGACCGGAATGTCCGCATCGCTTGCAATGCGCACGATATCGGCGAACCCTTCAAGCGATTGCGCACGGGTGCGGTTCACATTCTTCAGATTGTGGCTCTCCGAGGCCGACATGAAAACGACCATCGCATCGACACCGGCCTCGGCTGCACGGTCGGCGCCGCGCGCATTGGGCACCAGCGCGGTCAGCACCGCGCCTTTCGAGCGGTCGATGCCGGCCAGAACGTCTGCTGCATCCCGCATCTGCGGCACGGCGCGTGGCGAAACGAAGGACGTGACCTCCAGATGGCGGATGCCGGCATCGATCAGCCCGTTGACGAGCGCGATTTTCCTGTCCGTCGGCACGAATTGCGGCTCCGACTGCAATCCGTCGCGCGGTCCCACTTCGACGACGCTGACGCGCTCGGGGAACCCTTTCACAAGGTGGCCGGCTGGTGCTGTCACGATTTTTCCTCCCACCTGATTGCATCGGTAGACCGGATTGGTATACCGTCTTGCAAAGAACGGTCAATGCCCGTTCCAAAAATGGCGGACCGGAGGGCAGGGAGGCTTGTCCGGACCGCCGCACATGCAGGGAGGAGTGCCCGTCCATCATGGGTGAGGCTGCAAAAGACATGACTGAACAGCCGCTCGGTGAACGCGTGCTTTCGCGCATTCGCGCCGATGTGCTGTCGCTCAAGCTTGCGCCGGGCGAGGTCGTATCCGAACGATCGCTGGAAACCACCTATGGCGTTTCGCGCACCCCCATCCGGCAGGCGCTGGCGGAGCTGATCCGTGAAGGGCTCGTGGTGAAGGCCGAGCGGGGCTATGCCATCGCGCCCTTCGACCTGCAGCAGCTCGAAGAGATCTTTGAATACCGCGAAATCGTCGAGGACGCGGCGATCCGCCTTGCCTGCGAGCGGGCAAGGCCTGAGGAGCTGGACGCCATCCTGCGCACGGTCGATCAGGGGTTGAGCGACTTCACCCCTGACGACTGGTTCGAGGCGGGGCTCGACGTGCATGTGCAGCTTGCCGCCCTTTCGGGCAATCGCTTCCTGCGCGACGCGGTGCAGGATGCGGTCAACCGCACGATCCGCGCCCGCTGGCTGGTCGCGAGCTCGCGGGAGGCACGCGCCATCGCCCACCGCGAGCACAATGAAATCATAGCGCTTGTCCGGCAGCGGAAAACCGAGGAGGCCGCCGCCGCCATTCGCCGGCATGCGCGCGACGTGCGCGGGCAGATCCTGCAAGCGCTGGAGGATTCGCGCCGCCTTTTCGGCGCGCGCGGGTTTGTGGAAGGAGGCTGAGAGCGGACGTCAATCCGGTCTCGGACACTGGAATTTCGACTTCAATGAGGGAGGACTTGATGAAGAAACTTTCAAAGCTTTTTGGAGCGGCTGTCCTGTGGACGTCGCTTTCCGTGGCCGGTGCCACGGCTGCCGAGTGCATTGCGCCCGCCGATCCCGGCGGCGGCTGGGATTTTACCTGCCGCACCATCGGCAAGATGCTCTTTGACCAGAAGCTGGTGGACGCACCGGTGCAGGTCACCAACATGCCGGGCGGCGTGGGCGCGGTCGCCTATGCCAAGGTCATGTCGTCGCGCGCCGACGATGCGGAGCTGATGGTGGCAACTTCCACCGTGGGCGTCACTCAGATCGCGCAGGGCAAATATCCGGCAGACACATCGGTGATGCGCTGGGTGGCCATGCTCGGCACCGATGTCGGCGTGATCGTCGTGCCGAAGGATTCGGACTTCAAGACGCTTGACGATCTGGTGGCTGCGCTCAAGGAAGACCCGAGCGCACTTGCTGTCGCCGGCTCTTCCGGCGCTGGCGGCTGGGACCATATCCGCCTCCTCATGCTGGCGCAGGCCGCGGGCCTTTCGGGCGATGAGTACAAGCAGATCCGCTGGGTGCAGTTCGATGGCGGCAGCCCCGCCGTCACGCAGATGATCGGCGGGCAGGTTCAGGCGGTTTCCACCGATCTGGGCGAAATCGCCGGTTTTGTGGAATCGGGCGACATCCGCATTCTGGCAGCCCTCTCCGACGAGCGCATTCCCGCCTTCCCGGATTCGCCCACCGCAAAGGAACAGGGCCTTGATGTGACCGGCTACAACTGGCGCGGTTTCTACACGGGCGGCGAGGTCTCCGACGAGGGTTATGATGCCTGGGTCGAGCGCCTGCAGAAGCTCTATGACACGGACGACTGGAAAGAGACCGCCAAGGGCAACGGCCTTGTGCCGGTGTGGCGCGGCGGCGCGGAGTTCGAGGCCTATGTGAAGGACCAGTCCGAACAGATGCGCAAGATTTCCCAGGAGATCGGAGTCATCAAGTGACAGACAGGATCGTCGGCCTTTTTCTTCTGGCCATTTCGATCTGGTACGGCGTGACCGCGGGAGACTATGAGGCGAGCTTCGGCGACCCTCTTGGCCCCGCGGCCTTTCCCATCATGCTGTCCGTGCCCGCGGCCATCCTCAGCCTGACGATGATCATCCGCCCGGATGAGGAGCCGGCCTGGGTCACGGGCAAGCCGCTTCTGTTGCAGGTTGGAGCGGTCTCGCTTCTGCTTGCCTATGCGGGCTTTCTGGAGGTGCTGGGCTTTCCGCTTGCCACCTTCATCGCCGTCGCGCTTTTGGGGCGCATCCTGCGCAGCTCATGGCCGAAATCCATCGCTTCTGCGGCGATCATGAGCGCGTTCCTGTTTCTTGCCTTCGACAAGCTGCTCGGCCTGCCGCTGCCGCTTCTCCCAGAATTCGTGAGCTGATTTCATGGATATGCTCTCCGCCCTGGCGCAGGGTTTTGCGGTGGCAATCACGCCGACCAATCTGGCACTGGCGCTGTTCGGCTGCTTTGCGGGAACGCTGATCGGCGCGCTGCCGGGGCTCGGCCCCGTGAACGGCGTCGCCATCCTCATTCCGCTGGCCTTCTCGCTTGGGCTGGAGCCGACCTCGGCGCTCATCATGCTGTCATGCATCTATTATGGCTGCATGTATGGCGGGCGCATCTCCTCGATCATGCTCAACATCCCCGGCGACGAGCCGGCCATCATGACAACGCTCGACGGCTATCCCATGGCGCGAGCCGGCAAGGCATCCGAGGCACTCGCCATTTCCGCCGTCGCCTCCTTTGTCGGGGCAACCTTCGCCACGATCGGGCTCACGCTTTTCGCGCCACTTCTGGCCAAGGCCGCCATCTATTTCGGCCCCGCCGATTATTTCGCGCTCTATGTCATGGCCTTCGCCACCATTGGCGGCATCACCTCGGTCAATCCGTTCAAGACGCTGCTTGCCGCGTTCATCGGGTTGATGATCGCCACGGTCGGGCTCGACCCCGCCACCGGCACGGCGCGCTATACGGCCGGCTCCTTCCATCTCTATGACGGGTTCGACCCCATCGTCGCCATTGTCGGCCTGTTCGCCATTTCCGAAGTGCTGGTCTATCTGGAGCGCGTGCATCAGGGGCAGGAGAAAATGGTTCCACTCGGTCGCGCCCTGCCGCGTTTCAAGGACATGATGGCCGGCGGCTGGGCCAATCTGCGTGGCTCTGTCATCGGCTTTGTCTGCGGCATTCTGCCGGGCGCCGGCGCTTCGCTCGGCGCGTTCATGTCCTATATTGCCGAACAGCGCTGGAGCGCGAAGGACGGCAAGTTCGGCGAGGGCGATCCGCGCGGCATCGCGGCACCCGAGGCCGGCAACAATGCCGCGTCCGGCGGCGCGCTCATCCCTATGCTCACGCTCGGCGTGCCGGGCAGCGGCACCACAGCGGTCATGCTGGCGCTGTTGATCTCGCTCAACATCCAGCCCGGCCCGCTGCTCTTCGACCGGCAGCCGGATCTCGTCTGGGGCCTGATCGCCGCGCTCTACATCGCCAACATCGCCCTGCTCATCATGAACATTCCGATGATCGGGTTCTTCACGCGCATGCTCTCCATGCCGCAATGGGTGCTGATGCCCTTCGTCGTGATGGTCAGCTTTCTCGGTGTCTACTCGATCAGCCACTCCACCTTCGACCTGTTCGTCATGGTCGGGTTCGGGGTGATGGGCTACATCCTGCGCATGCTCGGCATCTCGCTGGTGCCGGTCATTCTGGGTCTGCTTCTGGGTGCGGACATGGAAAACAATCTGCGCCGCGCGCTTTCCATCTCGAACGGCGATTTCCAGATCCTGTTTTCAAGCCCCATCGCGCTGACGCTCTACGCCATCACTGCCACCATGCTCGGCCTCGCCTTCCTGCTCGCCTTCCGCGCACGCAGAAGGGCCCGCGCGACGGCGGGGTGAGACCCCATGTGTTGACAGGTGTCACCCGAAAACGACGGTCTTGTGCCCGTTCATCATCACCCGGTTTTCCAGGTGCAGCTTGACGGCACGGGCCAGAACCCGGCTTTCGATGTCGCGGCCCGTGGCGACGAAATCCTCAGCCGTCATGGCATGCGTCACGCGCTCGGTTTCCTGCTCGATGATCGGACCTTCATCGAGATCCGGCGTCACGTAGTGCGCCGTCGCGCCGATCAGCTTCACCCCGCGCTCATGCGCCTGATGATAGGGCTTTGCGCCCTTGAAGCTCGGCAAAAAGGAATGGTGGATGTTGATCACCTTGCCGTATAGCCGGTTCGAAAGCTCGTTGGAAAGCACCTGCATGTAGCGCGCGAGGATGACGAGATCCGCACCCGTCTCCTTGAACAGCTCGAGAAGCTTTGCCTCCTGCTCCGCCTTGTTGTCCTTTGTCACCTTCCAGCAGTAATAGGGGATGCCCTCCATCTCCGCCGTGCGACGTGAATCCTCATGGTTCGAGACGATGGCCACCACCTCGGCATCGAGCCAGCCGGCGCGGATCTGGTAGAGCAGGTGCAATAGCGCGTGATCGAACTTCGACACCATGATGATGATTTTCGGCCGCCGCGTCGTGTCGGCGATCGCCGTCTTCATGTCGAAACGCGCAATGGCCGGCTCCAGCGCCCGCAACAGCCCATCGCGCTCCACACCATTGGGCGCGGTCGCAGCGATGCGCATGAAGAAGCGGTTCGTCTGCCGGTCCCAGAACTGGTTGGATTCGGCGATGTTGGCACCAAGACCGGCAAGCTCCGTCGTCACCGCCGCCACGATGCCGGGGCGGTCTTCGCAGGTCAGATTGATGTGAAACGTCTTCTCGGTCATGGCGCGGCCTGAACTGATGGATTGCTGAGTGAATACCCGGGAGGGTGCCGGGGTTATACGCCATCGGGCCGGGATTGAAACTGCGTTAATGTCACGGCATGGAGAGCCGGTCAGCATTTCCCGCAAACTGGATTTTCACAGACCCGAAAGCCTGTATGCGGCTTTTCCAACGGGATCGCGTTGACGCTGTTGCGTCGCATGGACATGTTTTCGCCAACCGGCCAAAGAGCCGCCATTCCCGAGGAGACATCGATGCCCGCGACAGCACCGTTCTTCGCGCTCAATCACATGAGCGCGCCCAATCAGACGATTTCCGACTTTTTCGATCTCGCCGTTTCGCTCGGCATGAGGGGCGTGGAGATTCGCAACGACCTGCAGGGCAATGCCATTCTGGATGGCACGCCTGCCGCAGCTATGCGCCGGGAAGCGGAGGCGCGCGGCCTGCGCATTCTCTCCATCAACGCGCTGCAGCGCTTCAACGAATGGAACGACACCCGTGAGGAGGAAGCACGATCGCTGATTGCCTATGCGCGCGACTGCGGCGCCGAGGCGCTGGTGCTCGTGCCGGTCAATGACGGCACGGGACAGGCCGATGGCGAACGGCAGAACAATCTGCGGATCGCGCTCAAGGCATTGCGCCCGCTTCTGGAAGACGCCGGAATTGTCGGCCTGGTGGAGCCGCTGGGCTTCGAGATCTGCTCATTGCGGCTGAAATCGGAAGCCGTCGAAGCCATCGCATCGCTCGATGCCGCCGGCACCTTCCGGCTTGTGCACGACACGTTCCACCACACACTTGCCGGCGAGGACGAGCTGTTTGTCGCAGAGACGGGGCTCGTTCACATTTCCGGCGTCGTCGACGAGGCGCTTGCGGTTCGGGACATGCGGGACGGGCACCGCGTGCTGGTCGACAGAAGCGACCGGCTGGACAATGTCGGGCAGATATCAGCCCTGCTTTCCGGCGGTTTTTCGGGACCACTGTCGTTTGAGCCATTTGCCGAAAGTGTGCACCGGACTGCCGACCTGAAGAGAGACCTTGAGGAAAGCATGACGCATATCCGCGAGAATGCTCTCCAGCCACGCGCCTGAGGCGAAATGGAAAATGGAATTTCGCCTTGACGCAGCCACACAAAATAGAATAAATATTACATATTGGGCCCCTAACGGTTCCGGAATTCTATTTTATGGAGTGCCGGGCGGTTGAAAATTGAGGACTTCTGCCGTCCATCCCGATGGAGTTCATAAATTCACATTGCAGGATTCCGGCCAAAGCGGGTGCTGCCGGACACCCATCGTGTGGAGGAGCATTCAGATGAAAAAGCTTATGATGGGCGTTGCCGTTTCGGCACTGATGTCCACCTCGGCCATGGCCGAGACGGTCGGTGTCTCGATGGCTCTGTTCGACGACAATTTCCTGACCGTTCTGCGCAATGGCATGGTCGACTATGCCGACACGCTGGACGGCGTGGATTTGCAGGTTGAGGACGCGCAGAACGACGTCGGCAAACAGCTGAACCAGATCCAGAACTTCATCGCCTCGGGCGTCGATGCGGTCATTGTCAACCCGGTCGACACCGACGCCACCGTCGCCATGACCAAGGCAGCAGCCGATGCGGGCGTGCCGCTCGTCTTCGTCAACCGCGAGCCGGTCAATGTCGACGATCTGCCGGACAATCAGGCTTTCGTCGCATCCGACGAGCGCGAGTCCGGCACGCTGGAGACACAGGAAATCTGCCGTCTCCTCAAGGAGAAGGGCAAGGGTGACGGCGCGAAGATCGTCGTCATGATGGGTGAACTCTCCAACCAGGCAGCGCGCATGCGCACCCAGGATGTTCACGACGTGATCGCCACCGACGATTGCTCCTTCATGGAAATCGTCGAGGAACAGACGGCCAACTGGCAGCGCACCGAGGCAACCGACCTGATGACCAACTGGCTCTCCGCCGGCCTGGAATTCGACGCGCTGGTCTCCAACAATGACGAGATGGCCATCGGCGCTATCCAGGCCATGAAAGCCGCCAACATCTCCATGGAAGACATGCTCGTGGGCGGTGTCGACGCGACCCAGGACGCGCTGGCTGCAATGGCCGCGGGCGATCTGGACGTGACCGTGTTCCAGGATGCCGCCGGCCAGGGCAAAGGCGCGCTCGATGCGGCCCTCAGGCTCGCCAAGGGTGAAGACGTCGATCAGAAGGTGTATATTCCCTTCCAACTCGTAACGCCGGACAATATGGATCAGTTCACGACCAAGAACTGATTTTGTGGACCTGACGGCGGCGGCCGCAGAGCCGCCGCCATCCCGCCGGCCCGTGCCGGCTCCCCTTGGCGGAAAAAACGATGGCAAATCAGGCACAAGCAGTTTCCGACAGCGCCGCGGAAATGCTCCAGAAGCGTCCGCGCTCTCACGAATTGAATGCGTTGCTCGGCCTTGTCGGCATCGCTCTCATTTTCGAAATTCTCGGCTGGATTTTTCAGGGACAGAGCTTCCTGTTCAACACCCAGCGCCTTTCCATCATGATCCTGCAGGTTTCGGTGGTTGGCATCATCGCCATCGGCGTCACGCAGGTCATCATCACCGGCGGCATCGATCTTTCATCGGGTTCTGTGGTTGGCGCCACGGCGATGATTGCCATGAGTTTCGCGCAGGTGAGCACCTATCCGCGTGCAGTCTATCCGGAACTGACCGATCTTCCCGTCATCATCCCCATTCTGATCGGCCTTGCCTGCGGCATTGTCGCGGGCATGATCAACGGGCTGCTGATCGCCTTCACGAAGATTCCTCCCTTCATCGCCACACTTGGCATGATGGTGACGGCGCGCGGCATAGCCAAATGGTACACGAAGGGCCAGCCGGTCTCCTTCCCGACCGACAGTTTTGCAGCCCTCGGGCAGGGGATGACCCCGGTCTTCATCTTCCTGGCGATCGCGGCTCTTTTCCATGTGGCGCTCAAATATACCGTCTATGGCAAGCACACCTATGCCATCGGTTCCAACGAGCAGGCGGCGCGCATGTCGGGCATCAATGTCGAGCGGCATCTGGTGCTGGTCTATACGATTGCGGGTCTTCTCGCCGGTCTTGCCGGCATGGTGATCGCCGCCCGCGGACTGACCGCGCAGGCCGGCATGGGCGTCATGTATGAGCTCGACGCCATCGCCATGGCCGTTATCGGCGGGGTCTCTCTTTCCGGCGGACGCGGCTCCATCGTCGGAACGCTGATCGGTGCCGTCATCTTCGGCGTCATCATATCCGGCTTCACCTTCCTGCGGCTCGATGCCTACTATCAGGAAATGATCAAGGGCGTGATCATCGTCGCCGCTGTGGTGGCCGATGTGTACCGCCAGCGCATGCGGCCACGGTCGCGCTGAACCCCGGGAGGAACCAATGACAAACGCAGAACGCAAGGTCATCCTCAGAACCGAGGGTCTGACCAAGCACTATGGCGGTGTACACGCACTTCAGGACGCGGATTTCGAGCTCCTCGACGGCGAGCACGTGGCCATTGTCGGCGACAACGGTGCCGGAAAGTCGACCTTCGTGCGACAGATCACCGGCGTCGAGCGCCCGACCGCGGGCAGGATACTGTTTGAAGGGCGGGAGATGGATTTTCAGAACCCCGTCGACGCCCGCGAGGCAGGCATTGAGGCGGTGTTCCAGAATCTGGCGCTTGCCGACGATCTGGACGTGCCTTCCAACATCTTTCTTGGCCGGGAGGAAACCTATTTCAAACTCGGTCCGTTCAGCTTTCTGAACGAGAAGAAGATGTTCCAGCGCAGCCAGGAAGCGCTCGAGCAGACGGGTGTGAAAATCCCCAATCTGCACAACTCGATCGCCAACATGTCCGGCGGTCAGCGCCAGTGTGTCGCCATCAGCCGCGCGGCAAGCTTCGCCTCGAAGCTGATCCTCATGGACGAACCCACGGCAGCCCTTGGCGTGCAGGAAACGACGCAGGTGGAAAACATCATCCGTGGTCTGAAGAAACGCGGCATTCCGCTGATCCTCGTCAGCCACAATCTCAGACAGGTCTTCAATCTGGTCGACAAGATCTGGGTGTTCCGGCGCGGCCGCATCGCCGGCATGCTGGAAGCCGACAAGACGGACGGAAACGAAGTGGTCTCGCTGATTACCGGCGTGCAGTCCGGCGTCCACGAGAACGCCAGTTACATCTGAGACAAAACCTTCAGGAACCCAGACAGAAAGACCCTCTATGACCGTGAACTTCGCGCTTCTTGGTGCCGGGCGCATCGGCAAGGTGCATGCAAAAGCGATCGCCGGCAATGGGGACGCCCGGCTTGTCGCCGTTTCCGATGCCTTTGCAGAAGCCGCACAGACTGTCGCCGACACCTATGGCTGTGCGGTGCGCAGCATTGACGAAATAGAGGCCGACAAGAGCATCGATGCCGTTGTCATCTGCACGCCGACCGACACCCATGCGGATTTGATCGAGCGCTTCGCCCGCGCCGGCAAAGCCGTTTTCTGCGAAAAGCCCATCGACCTGAACCTTGCCCGCGTGAAGCAGTGCCTTGGCGTGGTGAAGGAAACCGGTGCCGTGCTGATGGTGGGTTTCAATCGCCGTTTCGACCCGCATTTCGCTGCCGTGCGCGCTGCCATCGACGAAGGCCATATCGGCCCTGTTGAGATGGTGCAAATCACCTCGCGCGATCCCGGCCCGCCGCCCATCAGCTACATAAAATCGTCGGGTGGCATTCTGCGTGACATGACGATCCACGATTTCGACATGGCGCGCTTCCTGCTGGGGGAGGAGCCCGAAACGGTGTTTGCCACCGCCTCCGTGCTGGTCGATCCGGCGATTGGCGAGGCGGGCGATTTCGACAGCGTGTCCGTCATCCTGACCACCGCCTCGGGGCGGCAATGCAGCATCTCCAATTCGCGCCGCGCCACCTATGGCTATGACCAGCGGATCGAGGTGCTGGGTGCGGCGGGCGCGATAGCTGCCGAAAACCAGCGGCCCGTTTCCATCGAGATCGCCAATGCGCAGGGTTTTACCCGCCCGCCGCTGCATGACTTCTTCATGACCCGCTACACGGAAGCCTATGCAGCCGAGATTGCCAGCTTCATCGCCGCCATTGTCGAGGGCAAGTCGGCGTCACCCTCGGGCGAGGACGGTCTGCGCGCGCTGGCGCTGGCCGATGCGGCGCTGCTTTCGATCAAGGAAGGTCGTGCGGTCAAGCTGTCGGAAATCCTCTGACAGGGAGTCAGTTGGCAAGCCAGCGTTCGGACAAGTGGGTTTTTGCCGCGCGCACGCTGGCCTGCAACCCGTCGCCCCGGGCAAGGCCGGCGGCGATGGCGCTTGCCAGCATGCAGCCAGTGCCACGCATCGTGCCAGGAAGACGCGGGCCCTCGAACCGCAGCGGCGGTTCCCCCGTCTGAAACAGCGTGTCCACGGCGCGCGCGCCTTCAGCGTGCCCGCCTTTCACGAGGAGAGCCTGCACCCCGCCTCCGAGTAAATGGCCTGCCTGTGCATGCAGATCCGCCGCGCTCGCCGTCTCTTCCTCTCCCGTCAGAATAGCCAGTTCGGGCAGGTTGGGCGTAACGAGGCTGCAAAGCGGCATCAGGCTTTCGTGCATGGTTTCAATGGCATCTTCGGCAAGCAGCGCCCGCCCGGACGATGATGCAAGAACGGGATCGAGAACCACCGGGAGAGGGGCCTGCTCACGCAAGACGGCCGCAACACGCTTCACGGTTTCGCAGCTCCCAAGCATACCGATCTTGATGGCTGCGACAGAGTTTGCCGAAAAAGCCGCACGGATTTGTGCTTCCACCAGATCTGGAGCACATAGGTCGACACTCTGTACCGTGTCATGCGTTTGCACCGTCACCGCTGTGATCGCGAGGCAGGCTTTCACGCCAAAGGCAGCAAGCGTCTCGACATCCCGTGCAACCCCCGCCCCGCCCGAGGAGTCCGAACCGGCAATCACAAGCACATGCGCCATGCTCACCGCCATTGCGCGGTGGCCGCCAGCCATTCGCGTGTGCGTGTTTCCGGATCGGCATTGAGCGTGATGTCGGTCACCACGGCAGCGCTATCCGCCCCTGCCGCAAACACGCCGGGAAGCCGCTCCGGGTTCAGGCCGCCGATCGCCACAAGCGGTACACTGCCCACACGCTTTCGCCAGTCGGCCAGCCGCTCGAGCCCCTGCGGGTTCCATTTCATCTTCTTCAGAATGGTCGGATAGACCGGCCCGAGCGCGACATAGTCCGGCTTCGCGGCGAGGGCCGTGCGCAGTTCCGCCCCGTCATGGGTGCTGATGCCGAGCTTCAGCCCCGCCGCGCGGATCGCATCGAGATCGGCCTCAGCCAGATCTTCCTGCCCCAGATGGATGAAATCGCAGTCCGTCTCGATGGCCAGCCGCCAGTGATCATTCACGATAAGCTGGCAATCGTGTTCGGCACAGATGTGCTTTGCCTCGATGATTTCTTCGCGAAGCCCCGCTACATCCATCTCCTTGATGCGCAACTGCACGAGCTTCACGCCAAGGGGAACGAGCCGGGCGATCCACGCCGCACTGTCGACGATCAGGTAAAAGGGGTCGAGTTTCATTCAAACACCGCCTTGCCGATCACCGGCGTTGAGGGGACGGCCATGTCGCGCGGCTCCAGCGGCCCGGCCAGAAAGGCCTTTCGCCCCGCTTCCACAGCTCCGCCAAAGGCCTCTGCCATCGCCACAGGGTCACCCGCTTTCGCCACGGCCGTGTTTAATAGAACGGCGTCAAACCCGAGCTCCATCACCATGGCCGCATGCGATGGGCGTCCGAGCCCCGCATCCACGATCAACGGGATATCGTGAAAGGCTCCACGCATGGCCCGAAGCCCATCCACATTGATCGGCCCCCGCGCCGAGCCGATGGGCGCGCACCAGGGCATAAGCACCCCGCATCCCGCCTCTAGCAGCCTTTCCCCAACCACCAGATCGTCGGTCGTGTAGGGAAACACCCTGAAACCATCATCGCTCAGGATGCGCGCGGCCTCGACAAGGCCGAACACATCCGGCTGGAGCGTGTCGTGATTTCCAATCACCTCGAGCTTGATCCATTCCGTGCCGAAAAGCTCTCGCGCCATCCGCGCTGTGGTCACCGCCTCTTTCACCGAATGGCAGCCTGCCGTGTTGGGCAGAACACGCACGCCGAGCTCGCGGATCAGCTCCCAGAACCGGCCGCCCGTGCGGTTGCCCGCCATCTCGCGGCGCAGTGACACGGTCACGACCTCGCAGCCGCTTGCCCGCACCGCATCCGCCATGATGGCGGGGGAGGGGTATTGCGCGGTGCCAAGCAGAAGCCGCGAGGACAGGGTTTCGCCATAAAGCTCCAGCATGTCAGCCTCCCTGCATGGGCGAAAGGATCTCGATCCGGTCCCCGTCTTTGAGCGCGCACCGGCTTCGTTCCGCTGCCGGAACGATCTCGCCGTTGCGCGCGGTGGCGAGAAAATCGGGCGCATAGTCCAGTTCATCGAGCAGGGCAGCCAGCGTTGCTGCTGTCACCTGCCGCTCTTCGCCATTAACCGTGAGCTTCATCGAACACCTCCACGCATTCGTTCAGAATGAGGGTGGCCGCCTCACGCGCCATGGCCGGCGAGAGCAGGAAACCATGGCGGTAGAACCCGTTCACGCTGATGCCCTCCGGCGTGCGCTTCACACGCGGCAGATTGTCGGGATAGGCGGGCCGCACGCCGGCACCCGTCTCCACGATCTTCGCCTCGGCAAAGGCCGGATGCAGGCTGTAGGCCGCGTTGAGCAATTCCATCATCGAGCGGGCGCTGATCGGCCCATCGTCATCGCTCTCGATCATCGTCGCGCCCACCATGAAATGGTGATCCGCACGCGGCACGATATAGACCGGTATGCGCGGATGAAGCAGCCGCACCGGGCGTGACAGGTTGATCTCCTGCGTCCTGAGAATAAGCATCTCACCCCGCACCCCGCGCAGCTCCGGATCCGCCGCCGCCATGCCGGTGCAATCGGCAATCCTGTCCGCCTCGACCTCCATTTCGCAGACGAAACGAACACCGGCCTTCCTCAACCCCTCGGCAAGCGCCGTCAGCGCCCGCCGTGGGTCAAGATGGGCCTCGCCGGGAAAGAAAAGCCCGCGGCGAAACCGGCCCGCAAGATCAGGCTCCAGCGCGGTCACCGCTTCGCCCTCCAGCCATTCATTTCCGGCAGTGCGCGCGGCGAAGCGGTCGAGCTCCGCCCGGTCCCGCGCCGGCGCGACAACGAGCGTTCCATTGCGCAGCAGATGGCCGGGAAGGGTGGCCTCCCACCAGTCTGCCGCGCTCTTTCCGAGCGTGAGCACCGGCTCCTCCGCGCTCTCGCGCTCACACCACGGTGCCAGCATCCCGCCGGCCAGCCACGAGGCGCTGCCCGCCGGGCCGGAGCGGGTGTCGCACACCGTCACTCGCACACCCGCCCGCACCAGCTCATGCGCCAGCGTGAGGCCGGCGACGCCCGCCCCACGAACAAGGACATGCATGGATCACTCCCCGGGCTCGACCACCTTTTCCAGCGGCATGTAGAGATCGCCGCCCTCGCGGAACTTCTCCGCCATCTTGGCCATGCCCTCTTTCTGCGCCTCGGCGCGGATGTCGTGGGAAATGCGCATGGAGCAGAATTTCGGCCCGCACATGGAGCAGAAATGCGCCACCTTGTGCGCTTCCTTGGGCAACGTCTCGTCGTGGAAGTTGCGCGCTGTCTCGGGATCAAGCGAGAGGTTGAACTGGTCCTCCCAGCGAAACTCGAAACGCGCCCGCGAAAGCGCATCGTCGCGGATCTTCGCTGCCGGATGCCCCTTGGCCAGATCCGCCGCATGGGCCGCGATCTTGTAGGTGATGACGCCGGTCTTCACATCGTCGCGGTCGGGCAGGCCCAGATGCTCCTTCGGCGTGACGTAGCAGAGCATGGCCGTGCCGAACCAGCCGATCATTGCCGCGCCAATGCCGCTCGTAATGTGGTCATAGCCCGGCGCAATGTCGGTCGTGAGCGGCCCGAGCGTGTAGAAGGGTGCCTCGCCGCAAACATCGAGCTGTTTGTCCATATTCTCCTTGATCTTGTGCATCGGCACATGGCCGGGGCCCTCGATCATCACCTGGCAATCCTTCTTCCAGGCGATCTGCGTGAGCTCGCCCAGCGTCTCCAGCTCGGCAAATTGCGCGGCGTCATTGGCATCGGCAATGGAGCCCGGACGCAGGCCATCGCCCAGCGAGAAGGACACATCATAGGCGCGGCAGATGTCGCAGATTTCCTCAAAATGCTCGTAGAGGAAGCTCTCCCTGTGGTGATGCAGGCACCACTTGGCCATGATCGAGCCGCCGCGCGAGACGATGCCCGTCACCCGGTCGACCGTCAGCGGGATATAGTGCAGCCGCACGCCCGCATGGATGGTGAAATAGTCGACGCCCTGCTCGGCCTGCTCGATCAGCGTATCGCGGAACACCTCCCAGTTCAGATCCTCGGCAATACCGTTCACCTTCTCCAGCGCCTGATAGATCGGCACGGTGCCGATGGGCACGGGCGAGTTGCGGATGATCCATTCGCGGATGTTGTGGATGTTGCGGCCGGTGGAAAGGTCCATCACCGTGTCGCCGCCCCAGCGCGTCGCCCACACCATCTTGTCCACCTCCTCGGCCATGGAGGAGGTGACCGCCGAATTGCCGATATTGGCGTTGATCTTCACAAGGAAATTGCGGCCGATGATCATCGGCTCGGCTTCCGGGTGGTTGATGTTGGCGGGGATGATCGCCCGGCCCTTCGCCACTTCGTCGCGCACGAATTCCGGCGTCACGAAATCGGGGATCGCGGCACCAAAGCTCTCGCCATCGCGCACCAGCGCGGCCTTCGCCTGCTCGCGGCCAAGGTTTTCGCGGATGGCGATATACTCCATTTCCGGCGTGATGATGCCGGCCCGCGCATAGGCAAGCTGCGTGACTGCCTTGCCGTCCCTGGCCCGCAGCGGCTGGTGGCGCGTCGGGAACTCAGGCGTCAGCCGGTCACCGGAAACAAAGCCATTGTCCTCCGGCTTCACATGGCGGCCTTCATAGGCCTCCACATCGCCGCGCGCCTTCACCCAGGCCTCGCGGATGCGCGACAGGCCCTTGTCGATCTCGATCAGCGCATCCGGATCGGAATAGGGACCGGAGGAATCGTAGACGGTCACCGGCGGCTCGCCGGCGCTCGGGTGCACGGCGATTTCGCGCATGGGCACGCGAATATCGGGATGAAGTGTGCCGGATTTGTAGATCTTGCGCGATGCCGGCAACGGGCCGGTTGTCACTTTCGGAGCGATAGCATCCATGGGTCAGAGCCTCCTCTGCGTGTTCAGCAATGGAGACCCAGTTCGTGCCGAGAGGAGGAAGAGCGCTGACGATCCGCTATGGATATGGATTTCGGCTCGAAGGAGCCAGCGACCCGCCAGGCATGCACCATCCCTACGCCAGTATGAACTGGATCAGGTTCATCGGGTCACTGCGCTGCATGGAAAACCATGCCCAGCAGAATCTCAGCCCCTTGGCGGGACCCCCCAGGTGAGGCCGCAAGGTGAGTGAAGAGGGGCACTCTTGTCAAGCACCCATGTCAGATGCCGGGGGACACGTGTGGGAAAGTCCGGCTTGGAGGGTTGAAACCGCAACCCTCCACCCTCGAAACCCCCTTCTCCCAGCAAGCGGGGAGAAGGAGGATGGTCGCAACCGCAATACTGTTGTCGAGATCCTATGCGCTTGCCTCAACGCGCGCTTTCGCGCCGGAAATGGTCGGCAGGCTTTCGCCGGCGTCGATGCGCTTCAGAAGCTCGACTTCACGCGCCTGCATCTGGATGGCGCGGTCTGCCACCATGTCCACTTCGTCGGGAGACAGGATCAGCACGCCGTTTTCATCGGCCAGCACCGCATCGCCCGGATTGACCACCACGCCGCCAACGCTGACGGGGATGTTCATTTCGCCCGAAACGCCCAGCAGCTTGGTGGTGATGGGCGAGGGGCCCCGGCACCACATGGGGAAACCGTGACGCTCGAAATCGGCAACGTCTGTCGCCGGCCCGTCCACCACCGCACCGGCGGCCTTCTTGCGGGCCGCCGTGTGGGTGATGACACCGCCCCAACAGGCGTGGCGTGTGTCGCCGGCACGATCGATGATCACGAAATCGCCGGGCCGGATATGGTCCATCGCGTAATGCAGGAGCGTGCTGTCGGCATGGGGCAGGCGCAGGGTCACCGCCGTTCCAGCAGCCCGCACCCTGGGCAGCATGGAGCGGATGCCCGTGTCGAGGAAGTTTGCGTGCAGAAAGTGGCCGACCGTGGCGGTCTCCACCTGCATCAGCTTGTCGATCTTGGCCTGTGCCAGCTGCTCCGGCATCGAATTGACCTGGTACATATGCGTATTCCTTATGCGACGACGTGATGATCTGCGACCGGCATGGAGCTGCGGATTTTTGCTGCGTAATCCGTGTCGATCGTTGCGCTTGCATGGCCGACGCGATCCGAGCAGTTGGCAATGGTCACGCCCCATGGATCGATGATCAGAGAGTGGCCGAAGCACAGCTTTTTGCCTTCGTCATGCCCGAAGATCTGTGCCGATGCGGCTACATAGGACTGGGTCTCGATGGCGCGGGCGCACAGAAGCTGTTCCCAATGGTCCTTGCCGGTCTGCAGCGTGAAAGCGGCGGGCAGGACGATCACCTCGGCACCCTTGTCACGCAGTTTGCGGAAGAGCTCCGGGAAGCGCAGATCGTAGCAGATGGCGCAACCGATTTTCACGCCTTCCAGCTCGTAGACGACCACGTCCTCGCCGCGCTTCATCGTGTCGGATTCCAGATAGCTCTGGCCGCCCGGAACCTTCACGTCGAAGAGATGGATCTTGCGATAGCGGGCAATCTCCTTGCCCTGCCGGTCGAACACGATGGTCGTGTTGTAGCACTTCTCGCCCGCAGCCTCGGCCATGGAGCCGGCGTGAATGTTCACTTTCAGTTCGGCGGCCAAAGCCGACATGGCGCGATAGGCTTCGCCGTCCGGAAAGGTTTCCGCATTGGCGCGACGGCTTTCCACGGTGCCGCCCATATAGGTGAAAGTCTCGGGAAGAACGACGAGATCGGACTTGTCCTCGGCAACGGCCTTTCGGACGAACGCTTCCGCATCAGCAATGTTCTTTGCCTTGTCGTCCTGCGAGTTCATTTGAATGACGGAGATTTTCATAAGTATCCCTTGCTTTGGAGTTTGATTGGGGCGGCCGTCAGGCCGGCCCCAGAACGAGATTGGGAAGGAAGAGCACCAGCTCGGGCACGAAGGTGATCATGAGCAGGGCAACGATCAGTGGTATGAGAAAGGGCAGGATCGCCACCGCCACCTTTTCGAACGGCACCTTGCCCACCTCAGCGACGATGTAGAGCGCGATGCCCATGGGCGGTGTGGCAATGCCAATCAGAAGCGCCAGGGTGATGATCAGGCCGAAGTGAATGCGGTCGATGCCGAACTGGTCGATGATCGGCAGAAGCATTGGCACGAGGATCAGCTTTGCCGGCACACCTTCCACGAAACAGCCCACCAGAAGCAGGAAGCCGAGCAGGAGGAGCAGGAAGACCGTGCGCGATTCGGTGAACAGAAGAATCTGGTCCGCCAGTTGCTGCGGGATCTGCTCGATGGCCAGAAGCCAGCCCATCACATGCGAGAAGCCGATGATGATCATGATGACGCTGGTGATGGTCATCGTCTCCGTCAGCGCCTGCCAGAGCATGCGGAAGGAGAAGGTGCGGTAAACGAAGCCGAGCGCGATGGTGTAGACGCAGGCCAGAACGCCGGCTTCCGTGGCCGTGGTGAAACCGGTGAGGATGGCTACGAGGATGATGCCCGGTGCAACCAGCGCGGCGATACCGTCGATGGCGGAACGGCCGATCTGCGGCAGGCTCTTGCGTTCCTCGCGCGGAAAGTCCTGCTTCAGTGCGACGAGGTAGTTGAATGCCATCAGCGACATGCCGACGATGAGGCCGGGAATGATGCCAGCGAGGAAAAGCCGCGCCACCGAGGTGTTGGACAGAAACGCATAGACGACAAGGCTGATCGAGGGTGGGATGATTGGCCCGACCACCGCGCTTGCCGCCGTCAGAGCAGCCGCGAAGGGCGCTGGATAGCCGCGCTCGCGCATCGCCTTGATCTCGATCGTGCCAAGGCCGGCACAATCGGCCACCGCCGCGCCGGAGACACCGGCAAAGAGCAGCGACGAGACAACGTTCACCTGTGCGAGGCCCGCCCGCATATGACCGACAAGCGCGGAGGCGAAGTTGAAGATGCGGTCGGTCATGCCGACGCCGTTCATCAGATTGCCGGCCATGATGAAGAAGGGGATGGCAAGCAGGGACGGGTTGTCGACCCCGTCGAGAACCTGAAGCGGGATGATGTAGAGCGTGTCGGAAAAGCCCGCATAGATGAGCGCGGAGAGCACCGCCAGGCCGATCGCCATGGTGATCGGCACACGCAGAAGGATGAGGGCGACGAAGCCCGCGAAAAGAAGCAAGGTCATGGTTCTACCCGGGTCCTAGATGTCGCCGACATGATGATGTTCAGGCTCCGGATGCCCTCTAAGGGCATGGACGAAGTCGCTGAAGAAATGCAGGGCGATGAGCCCGCAGGAGACGAAGAAGGGGACACTCAGCCAATAGCGCTGGATGCCGACCATCTCGATATTGCCCACCTGACGCTGGATCAGTTCTGGTGCCTCACGCAGGATGATGAGCAAAAGCGCGATGACGGCGATGTCCACCAGCATCCGCCCGGCGCGACGCACCGGGGGCGGGGTCGCGTTCAGCAGAAAGTCGACGGTGATGTCCTTGTTCTGCCGGTAGACGACGAAAAAGCCCAGAAAACTCATCCACACGAAGCAGACGATGCTGATGGGGAAGGCCCAGACCACCCCCTGGCCGAGAAACGCACGTGACGCAACGTTGAGTGCGGTCACAAGGAGCATGGCGAACAAGGCCGCATTCGCTCCCACAAGAAACAGCCGGTCTATAACGGCCAGGATTCGATCCAGGACGGGCATGGAACCTCCCCATCAATGTGAGTTCAAAGGAAACCTATTCGGTGCGCGAGGAGCGAACCGCATCGAGGAACCCTTCGGGGAGCTCGCCTTTTTCCTCCATCTCCTGATAGAAGCTTCCCATGCGCTCGACGAAGTCAGACGTGTCAGGCTCGGAATAGGCGACATCCTTGGCTTTCATGGCCTCAAGATCCTTGTCGGCCGCCGCGTTCATACGCTTTTCCGATTCCACCGCCATCTCGGCGAAAGCGTCCAGGATCTGCGCACGACGTTCGTCGGAAAGAGCGTTCCAGCGCTTCGCGTTGGTCATGAAGGCCATGCCCTGCGGATATTCGTCATGACGGATGACGTGAGGCGCCACCTCGTAGAACTTCATCGGTTCGACGAGTGCAATAGGGCTGTTCACCGCATCGACGATACCGCGGCTGATGGATTCGTAGACTTCCGTCCAGGCAAGTGTGCGAACCTCTGCACCAAGATGACGCCAGGCGGCCGCGGCCAGCTCGTCAGGATGCATGCGCAGGCGCGTGCCCTGCATTTCTTGCAGATTTGTCCACGGTTTGTCGGTGACCATCACCCGGTACGGGCCGCGCAGGAAGGCGGTCGGTGAACCGATCAGCGCAATACCGGCTTCGTCTTCGATCTGCTTGAACCAGCCCTTCACCAGATCGGACTGCATGAAGCGGACCCAGTGCTCGCGGTCGTCGAACAGGAACGGAGCCGAGGTGAACTTGATGTCCGGAACCCATTTCTGAAGATAGCTGGTGCCCTCGGGATAGACGTTCACGGTGCCGATCTGGAGCTGCTCAAGAACGGTGTCATCGGAACCGAGCTGCTCGTTCGGAAACACCTTGATCTCAACCTCACCACCGGTCTTTTCAACCACTTTGTCGGCGAAGAACTGGAAAAGCTCACCCTCAATGCTGTCCGGCGGCATCTTGTGAGCCATGCGCCAGGTCTCGGCCTGCGCAGAGACCGTGGCGGCGGCGCCGATCGCCGTCATCACACCTGCAGCCAGAACATTGCGTAGAATACGGTTCATTATCCTTCCCCATCATTTTTGTCTGGTTATGGGAACAGGATCGGAGAGCCGTCTTAAAAAGTCCAAATGAAAAATATGGCTTCCGGTGATAATTTTTTTCAATCAGGATTGATCAGATAGTCATCCGGGAATCGGCTGGAATAGGCAATCGCCTGCTGCCGGGCCATTTCCACGAACTCGTCCCTGAGCGTCTTGCGGGGTGAGGCCTCAGTGATCGCGAAGAACTCCAGCGGTGGAAATTCCACATCCACGGTAATTTCATGCAGGGTGCCGCTCGCGAGTTCTTTCATCACCACCGCACGCGGCATGGGCGCGATGCCAAGCCCTTCCTCGGCCATCTGCACAATGGTTGCAATGGAGTTGGACGAGTGCACGTTGACCCGCACCTTGGAGTGCATTTTCAGATAGCGCTCCAGTGTCTTGTAGGGGATCGAGTTCTTGGGAAAGCTGAGAATCGGCAGGTCGAGCAGCGTACCCACCGCCGCCCTGCGGATGGGGAAAGCGGTGGGGCTCGCCACCCAGGCCACCGGAAAGGAGCCCAACGGCACGAAATCGAGCTTGGGATCGTTTCCATCCCGCATCGCCAGTCCCACATCCACCGCATGATCCCGCAACGACTGGATGACATCGGCAGAGGTCGAGGACAGCATCTCGATGTTCACGCCGGGATATTTTTCCCGAAAGCATTCCATGAGCTGGACGAACCAGGAGCGCAGGATCGTGTCGGTCACACCAACGCGCAGCGAACCGGTCATCTTTCTGTTCTTGTTGACCAGCCATTTCATTTCATTGGTGAGTTCGACCACCATCTCCGCATGCGGAAGAAGGACCCGGCCTTCGCTGGTCAACTGCACCCCGCGTTTCGAGCGTTCGAAAAGCCTGGTGCCCAGCTCATTTTCAAGTGCGTTGATGCGCGAGGAAATGACCGGCTGGGTGGTGTGCAGAAGATCGGCCACCTTGCGAAAATTCCGCACTTTCGCCAAGTGAATGAAGGTTTCCAGAAATCGCAACTGCACGGAAGGCACCTCAAAAAACAACGGCCCACCACCCTCTCGGGCAGCAGGCCGCATGCTAGTTGATGCTTTGCTCCCGCGCCATAGCGCCGAAGTTCACGCCGGTTCGGAAATCTTCGCTGCCAGCTTTTCCAGAAACGCAAGACAGAGAGAAAGCTGTTCGACCTCGACGAATTCATCCGGCTTGTGCGCCTGCCGGATGGAGCCCGGACCGACGATCACGGAAGGGATGCCGCCAATGGTCTCGAACACGCCTCCCTCCGAACCGTAAGAGACCTTTCCCGACCATTCCGGCATGATGTCGCGGAAGAAAGCGAAGCCCTCGCTCGAGGTGTTGTCGCCCATCGCGGGATAGGCGAAGATTTCTTCCCATTCGATGCCGGTTTCGGCGCATTTTTCCTGCATTCTGGGCAGAACTTCCGAATTTGCACGCGTTTTCAGAAATTCCAGCTCGGCCCGTGCATCGTGACTGGGTAAGCTACGGATTTCAAAGGTGAAACTGCAAAGATCCGGCGTCACATTGGTGGCGACACCGCCGGAAATCATGGTGGCCAGCATCGTGGAATGCGGCACGGTGAAATCGTGGTCGAAGGGGCCGTTTTCAGCAATCTCCCCGGCACGCTCGGCGATCATCGCAATGATGCGGGCGGCATTGTCGATCGCATTGACATGATCCGGCGCGAAGGAGGAATGGCCCGACGTGCCATGGACATGGCAGCGCATGGCGATCTTGCCTTTCTGGCCGGTCACCAGCTTCATGTCGGTCGGCTCGCCGATGATCGCGAGCATGGGCGGCACCTCGCGTTTCGCCAGCCATTCGGCGATGGCCGGCGCGCCAAGACAGCCCACTTCCTCATCATGCGAGAAGCAGAGCCAGACAGGGCGCTCCAGCTTCGCGGCGACAAGCTGCGGCACCATCGCCATGACACAGGCGGCAAAGCCCTTCATGTCGCAGCTTCCGCGGCCGTAGAGCTTTCCGTCGCGCTCGGTCAGGTCGAAGGGGCCGGAGGTCCAGCCCTTTTCCAGCGCCGGGACCACATCGGTGTGACCTGACAGAACGACACCGGGGACGTCGGCCGGGCCGATGCGGGCGATCAGGTTTGCCTTCTCGCCCGTCTCGTCCAGCAGAATGACCGGCTCGATGCCGTATCCCCGCAGGAACGCCGCCATGTGGTCGATGAGCGGCCGGTTGGTGTAGCGGCTCGTCGTATCGAAGGCGACCAGATCCTTCAGGTGGCTCTTGGCATTCTCAAGCAGTGACATGGTGGACTTTTCGGCCTCAGGCATTCTTTGCTGCACGATTCTCTCTGAATTTTTGCCACTCCCGGCGGATCGTCAGGCCGACGAAGAACACGATGAGGCCTGCGAAAATCCAGGAAATGGCGGACTGGAAAAAGACGGACGGATCGCCGCGCGAAATGGCCAGCGCGCGGCGCAGATTGTCCTCGAACATCGGCCCCAGAATGAAGGCGATGAGGAACGGTGCCGGGGGGATGTTCAGGAGCAGCATGATGAAGCCTACCACGCCCATGACGAGCAGGACGGTGACATCGAACATGCTGCTGGAAATCGAATAGATGCCGTAGATGCACAGCATCAGAACGACCGGCGTCAAAAGCACCTGCGGAATGGAGGAGATGTGCGAGAAGAAGCGCACTGTGAGCTTGCCGGCGCCGAACAGGAGAACCGAAGAGAACATCATGCCGATGAACAGCATGTAGACCTCGTTCAGATTGTTCTGGAAGAGAAGCGGGCCGGGGGTGAGCCCCTGAATCATGAACGCGCCAAGCATGACGCCGGTGATAACGTCGCCGGGAACGCCGAGCGCCAGAAGCGGGATCATGGTCGCGCCGCAGCAGCCATTGTTGGCGGATTCGGACGCGGCGATGCCTTCCAGCTCGCCCTTGCCGAAATTCTCGCTGTTGGGCGAGGAACGCCGCGCCTCACCATAGGAGAAGAAGGCGGCGGCTGACGGGCCAATGCCGGGAATGGCGCCCAGAACCACACCGATGAAGCTGCCGCGAATGATGGATTTCAGCGAGCCGCGGAACTCCGCCAGTGTCAGGCGGTTGTCGCCGAGTTTCATGGCCTGACCATGGTTTTCATCGCGAAACATGATGAGGCGCAGAAGCTCTGGCAGGGCGAACAGGCCGATCAGGACCGGCGCAACCGAAAGGCCGCTCTTCATGTCTTCCGTCATGGCGAAGCGGAACGAGCCGTACATATCCTCACCGACCGTGGCGAGCAGCAGGCCGAAACAGGCCGACACCACGCCGAGCAGGAGCGAACCGCCGGAAATGGAGGCGACCATGGTGAGCGCGAAGGCCATCAGCATGAAATATTCCGGCGGACCGACGCGCAGCGCCAGAAGCGCCAGCGGGGCCGCGAGGAAGATCAGCGAGATGTTCGACAGGAAGTCGCCGATGCAGGACGAGATGAGCGCCATGTTGAGCGCCTTGCCGGCCTTGCCCTTCTGGGCGAGCGGCCAGCCATCGAGCACCGTGCAGGCAGCCGATGCCGTGCCCGGCGTCTTGATCAGGATCGCCGAAATCGACGCGCCATAGGTGCTGCCCTTGTAGAGCGCGACAAGCAGCAGAATGCTGGTGACGGGCGGCAGATAGAAGGTGAAGGGCAGAGCGAGCGTGACCGCCATCGTGCCGGTCATGCCCGGTATGGCGCCGATGACGACGCCGGCCAGAATGCCCGCGCCCATGGCCAGCACATTGGCGAGCGTGGCGACGGATTCGAATGCGAAAAGAAGATCGTTCCACATGTGTTGAGCGGTCCCGGTGGCGGTCGGTCAGTTGAGGATGGGGAAGATGCCCCAGCTTCCCGGCGGAAAGGGCGTGTGCGTCACATTGCCGAAGAAGAGCTGCAGGCCGAGCGGCAGAAAAACGGCAAGAGCCAGAACGGCAACCCACCGCCCGGATGCGCCGGCAAGCAGGAAACTGGCAAGCGCCAGAAGCATGGAAGACGCGAGAAAACCCAGCAACGGCACAAGAACGACAAAACCTGCGAATGCGGCGAGCGCCAGCGCGAGCCGGATGAGCCGATTGCGCCATTCAACCGCCGACGCCGGTCCCCGCTCCGGCTCATCGCTCGTTTCGTTCCCGCCGCCAAGCGCCGCGAACGCCATCGCCAGCAGGCCAAGGGCGAGCCCGAGGATCGAGACAGTGCGCGGCCACATGTCCGGCGGCGGCGCGAAGCCCGGAATGAAGGAAGGACGCGGCACATGAACCGGAATCAATGCGAAAAGCACCGTGCCGAAGAACAGGGCTATCAGCAGCCCCCGGAGCATGGCCTTGTTCAACATGCCGCGTCCTCCTTTGTTGTGCCGGCTTACTTAATGTAGCCGAACTCGCGGGCGAGCCCGTTGAAAAGCTCGTACTGTGACTTGGCGTAGGCCGCCATGTCTTCCTTGCCAGCGGTGGAGATGGAGCCACGACGCTCGGCGAGCTCCAGCCACTTCTCGTCCTCGGCAACCTTTGCAAGCGTTTCCTGCCAGCGGGTCACGATTTCTTCCGGCAGGTCCTTCGGGCCGTAGAGCGCGCTCCAGCCGGTGATCTGGCCAGCCTTTTCAAAGCCAAGCTCGGCGGCGGTTGGCACGTCGGGCAGCGTGTCCATGCGCGACGGTGCATAGACCATGAGGGCGCGCATCTTGCCGGACTCGATGTGCGGCATCAGCGAACCGGCCGCGATGGCGAGGAAGTCCACATGGCCACCGAGAAGCGCAGTCGCCAGCGCGCCGCCGCCCTTGTAGGGGACGAGGGTTGCTGCCGTCAGCGGGTCGAGCTCGTTGTCGGCCAGCAGCGCCTGAACGGTGAAACCGTCAATGGCGGTGGCGCCCGATGCGCCATAGGTGAGGGCGCCGGGGTTGGCCTTCAGGCCCTCGACCAGCTCTTCAGCGGTCTTATAGGGAGAGTTTTCCGCCACGGCGAGGATCATCGGCGTGGCTTCCAGAGAGCCGAGGAAGGTGTAATCGTCCCAGCCGACCGGCGAGCTTTCCTGCACGGCGGGATATAACGCCATGCCGACGCGGGCGAGCAGCAGCGTGTAGCCATCGGGTGTGCCTTCGGAAACGAAGCGGGCACCATTCATGCCGCCATTGCCTGGCTTGTTCACCACCACGACCGGCTGATCGCCGAGATATTCGCGGGACGTTTCGGCCAGCGCCCGGGCTGCCAGATCGGAAGCACCACCAGCGCCATAAGGGGCGACGATGGTCACGGCCTTTTCCGGATAATCGGCGTGGGCAGTGCCGGCAGCAAGGGCGACAACCGCTGCCGCCAGAACGGTTTTCATCAGAGATTTCATGCAAATCCTCCCAGGGAGAGTGAATTCATTCGCCCGAAGGGTTCGAGCGCCTTGAGGTTTTTGCACAGTATGCTTTCCTCTGCAAATTATGCCTGTTAGTATTACATTTATGAATACTGACTATTGAGGATACGCAGATGAACCTGAAGCAGCTCGAAGCTTTCGATGCGTTCATGAGCCATGGCTCGGCGACACGGGCAGCGGCCGCGCTCAAGATCAGCCAGCCAATGGTGAGCCGGCTTCTGGGACAACTGGAAGAAACGATCGGCTTTCCGCTTTTCGTCCGCAAACGCAACCAGCTGATGCCGACACATGAGGCGATCCTTTTTCACGCCAATGTCTCACGCTCGCTGACCACGTTTCAGGAGCTCGAACGCGAGGCGCGCGCCATCGCCAACCGTCAGGTGGGGCGCATCGTGGTGGCGGCCCAGCCGATCTATGTGGACACGTTTCTCCTCGACGTGGTGGCGCGCTTCAAGGAGACGCATCCCGACGTGGCGGTGAAGATCGTCGATACGGGACTGGAAGAACTGCTGCGCATGTTCAACGAGGGAAGCTGCGATCTGGGCGTCGGCATCACGCTCGATGCGAGCCCCTATGGCGCACGCCTGATACCGCTCGGCGCCTGCGAGGCGCGTTGCCTGATCCCGCGCGGACACCGGCTGGCGAGCCGCGACGTTGTGCGCCTTGAAGACCTGCGGCGCGAGGTGTTCGTCGAGCTGGCCATCGGCAGCCCGCTGCGCACGCGTGTCGACTACATGATGCAGACGGCAGGCGCACAGCGGCGCATTGCCGCCGAAGCGCGCACGTTGCGCGCGGTGCACGGTCTCGTGCGACGCGGCGTGGGCATTGCGATCGTCGACCCGTTCAGCATTCTCCTGCCATCGGGCGATGATGTGATTGAACGGCCACTGGAGCCTTCCATTCCCTGGGAAATGGCGATTTTCCACCATGAAGACCGGCCGCTGAGCCGCATCGAGAATGCCTTCATCGAAACGATCAGAGCCGAAATCGGCGAATTGCGAGAAGAGGGTGTTCTTTCGTGAAGGTCGCAAGTTCCATAATGCATATTATGCGAGCTATTGTTGAATGGGGTGATTGCAACATTGCAGCAAACGTTGCCGTCGCATTCACAGCCCACTTGGCCATAAGGCAAATGGGCAAGGCCATCTGCAGGGAAGAACACGAGAGCTTTTTCTAGCCTCCCCCATGGGGAAACCCGGTGGGCACCAGCCCGTGCGGTATCTTTTCTCAGCCCTGCCCGCGCTCGGGCGCCGGACCGGTGGTCGAGCGCACGATCAGATGGGTCTCCAGAACATAGGAAGCATCGCGCACCGCCTGCGAGCCCAGCACCTCCAGCAGCAGAGACACAGCCAGTTTTCCTGCTTCTATCGAGCGGCTGGAAACGGTTGTGAGGCTTGGCACGGTCAACGGTCCCAGCGCATCGTCGCAGCCCACCACCGAGAATTCACCGGGCACGCTGACGCCGCGCTCGCCGAGGCCGGCCAGAATGCCCTGCGCCGTCACGTCGTCGAAGGCAATCGCCGCCGTCGCACCCTTTGCGAGGATGGCATCGACCGCCTGCAAACCGGCCTCGAAACTTGGAACGCTGGCCGAGACGAAGCTCAGATCAAGGCCGAGCTTCTTTGAGGCCTGGCGCACGGCAGCACGGCGCTGCTTGTTGGACCAGGATGTGGATGGGCCGCTGACATAGACAATGTTGCGGTGCCTGAAATCCGCCAGATGCTGCGTTGCCTCGGCAATGCCGGTGCCACTGTCGATCAGCACTTTCGGGATGCCCTTCACATCGCGGTTGATCAAAACCAGAGGGCGCAGAAGCGCATGAGCCGCAATGCGCTCGTCGGAAAGCCGGGGCGATGCCAGAATAATGCCCTCGACCTGCCCGGAAAAACGACCGAGAAGCTGGTCCTCTTTTTCCGGATCTTCGTCGGAATTTCCGAGAAACACGCAGAAATCGGAGCGATCCGCCTCAACCTGGGCGGCGCGGATCATGGGCGGGAAAAACGGATTTGCGACATCCGGCACGATCAGCGCCAGATTGCCATAACGCCCGGTGCTGAGCGCGCGGGCCGTATGATTTGGCACGTAACCGAGCCTGCCGGCGGCCGCCTTGATGCGCTCGACCGTCTCCGGGCTCAGCATATCGGGCCGCGTGTAGGCGCGGGACACGCTTGAGCGCGCCACCCCGGCCTCCTTCGCCACCTGACTGATCGTGACGCCGCCTTTGCGTTCCGCTGCCACCGCCTGCCCTCGAACCCTGTGCTTTTCTGGCGACAAGATGCACCGCCGCGAGGCGTCAGGCAACCGGTTGACATGCAACCGGTTGCACAGCATAGTGCCCGCATTCTTGTTCTACTCTGCCGCAAGGCCCCTGCGATCAGCGGGCGCAATCTTCGGAGACATGATTTGCAGCATAGCCAAGCCGCGCTCGAGCCAACTCCGCTCGTTGACCGAAAGATCGACAGGCTCACCGTAAAAACCTTTGCAGACCGCGATGCGATGGGAGCCGCCGCTGCCGCCGACATCGCCAAAGCGCTGCGCGAACGGCTGGCCGGCCAGGAGAATGTGCGCGTCATTTTCGCCTCCGCGCCGAGCCAGGCCTCGATGATCGAGCAGCTTCGCGCCATGCCCGACATCGACTGGTCGCGCGTGACCGCCTTTCACATGGATGAGTTCATCGGCCTTGCGCCGGATGCGCCCCAGCGCTTCGCGCACTGGCTGAACCGGCACATTTTCGATGCGCTTCCACTGGCTGCCGCACACCGGATCGATCCCGGCGCAGACCCGGAGAGAGAAGCGCAACGCTACGCGGCGCTGCTTAACGAAGCGCCCATCGACTTTGTGTGCCTCGGCATCGGCGTCAACGGCCATATCGCGTTCAACGATCCGCCCATCGCCGACTTTGACGATCCGCTGGACGTCAAACTCGTGGAGCTCGACGCGGTCTGCCGCCAGCAGCAATATGATGATGGCGGCTTTGAGAGCCTCGATGCGGTGCCGCGCACCGCGCTGACGCTCACCATTCCAAGGCTGTTGCGCGCCGACCGCATGTTCTGCATCGTGCCCGGCGCTCACAAGCGCGACGCCGTGCGCGGAACGCTGCACGGAGAGCGGACAACGGCTTGCCCGGCAAGCATTCTGCGCGAGCATGAGAACTGCACACTCTATCTGGACAAAGAGGCCGACCCCGATGCCTGAGATCAACGCCGACGCGATCTGCGCAGACTATCTCGCAACGAGCCACGCGCTCATGCAGCGCATCCTTGTCGAAGAGCGCGACACTCTGGACAAGGCTGCCGAGCGCCTCGCCTCCCAGATCGAGGCAGACCGGCTTATCCACATTTTCGGCCCCGGCGGACACTCCAATCTCGCCAGCCAGGAGGTGTTTTTCCGGGCCGGCGGCCTGATGCACATGAGCGCCATTCTCGATGAAGGCACGCTGCTTTCCAACGGGGCATTGCGCTCCATGGCAATCGAGCGCACGCCGGGTTATGGCCGCGTTGTCATTGCCGATGCCCGGCTTGGCGAAGGCGACGTGCTGATCCTCGCAAACGCCTACGGCATCAACGCAGCCCTGATCGACGCTGCACTGGAGGCGAAGTCTCGCGGGGCTTTTCTCATTGGCGTGAGCTCGCGTGAACATGCCGAAAGCACGAGCCCGGATCACCCGGCGCGCCACCCGGAAAAGAAGAACCTGCATGATGTGGTCGACATCGCCATCGACACGAAAGTCCCGATCGGCGATGCGGTGGTCAGCCTGCCCGGCATGACGGAAAACATCTCCGCCATCTCCACATTTGCCAATGCGTTCGCACTGAACTGCCTCGTGATCCGCACCGTTGCCAAACTGCTCGACCGTGGCGTCGAACCGCCGGTCTGGCGCAGCGGAAATGCACCGGGCGGCGATGAGGCAAACGCCCGCTTTCTGGCCCGTTTCCGCGACCGGGTTCGCGCGCTGTGAGCACGGAGAAGACCATAACCGGGCGCGATCCCGTTACCGGAGGCGGCATCGCCATCACGATGCGCGACGGGCGGATCGCGGCAATTGCCGAGACGGATTCGCAGGATGAAACCTATCTCACGCCCGGCCTTGTCGACCTTCAGGTCAACGGCTATGCGGGCCTCGACCTGAACGACGGCGCGCTGACGCCGAAGCGCGTTTCCGAGCTCACCCGCATCATGGCCGGGCTCGGCGTGACCACCTATCTTCCAACCCTTGTGACCGGATCGCGCGAGCGGCTGCTCGATGGGCTTGATGCCATCGCTACGGCGCGGCGCGAAGATCCTCTCTGCGCGCGCATGATCCCCGGCGTTCACATGGAAGGCCCGAGCATCGCGCCCGAGGACGGGCCGCGCGGCGCGCATCCCGCAGAGCATGTGAGGCCGCCCTCCCTCGATGAATTCAATGCATGGCAAAAGGCGAGCGGCGACCTTGTCCGCCTCGTGACCCTTGCGCCCGAATATGAAGAGGCCCCGGCCTATATTCGCGCCATCACGGCGCAGGGTGTTCATGTCGCCATTGGGCATTCCTCTGCCACACCCGAGCAGGTGCATGCGGCAGCCGAGGCCGGTGCGCGGCTCTCGACACATCTGGGCAATGGTGCAGCCGCGCTCATGCCGCGCCATCCGAACCTGATCTGGGCGCAGCTCGCCGATGACCGGCTGACGGCCACGCTCATCGCCGATGGCCATCACCTGCCGGACGACACCTTCAAGACCATGCTGCGCGCCAAGGGGCTGGAACGCACCCTTTTGGTTTCCGACAGCGTGGCGCTGGCCGGCATGGAGCCGGGCATCTACCGCCAGCCGATTGGCGGCGATGTCGAAGTGCGCGCCGACGGGCGCGTGGGCATTGCCGGAACACCTTATCTGGCCGGAGCCGGCCTGCCTTTGATTGCAAACATTCCCATCGCGATGCGCATGGCCGGGCTTTCGCTGGCGCAGGCGCTCAGGCTCGCCACGGCCAATCCCGGCGCGTTTGTCGATGGGCGGGGCGTGATGAAGCTGGATGCACCGGCCGATCTGATCCGTTTTTCGATTGACGGGAAAACCGGAGCCTTTGAACTGAAAACCACGCTTGTTCACGGCGAGGAGGTGTACTCCGCATGATCCGCGCAGGCGTCGCCACGGTAGACATCACCCCGCCCGCGGGCTTGCCGCTTTCCGGCTTTGCCGCCCGCACCCTGCCGGCCACTGGTGCACATGACCCGCTGACAGTGCGTGCGCTGGCTGTCAACGATACGGCGATGGTGGTTGCCGATGTGATCGGCCTGCACGGAGACATGAGCGCGCGCATCCGCCGCCGCTGCGCCCTTCCTGACGCGAATGTCATCATCAGCGCTTTGCACAATCATGGCGGCCCGGTTTCCATGGCCGGACGCCTGACGATTGAGACCGACGAGGCCTATCTGCAAAGGCTGGAAGATGCCTGTGTCGAGGCCATCGATCAGGCTGTTGCCGCGCAAAGGCCTGCAACGCTCTCGGTCGGGCTCGGATCCGACCCCGACATTGCCCGCAATCGCCGCCATCCGGACGGCCCGGTGGATCGCGCTCTGCCGCTACTGCGCGTGCGCGACGAGAGCGGCGACATGATCGCCTTGATGACAGGCTATGCCTGCCATCCAGTCGTGCTGGGCGCAGACAACAGGCTGTGGACCGCCGACTATCCGCACTATGTGCGCCGGGCGCTGGAAACCTCTTATCCCGGAGCCACCGCCCTGTTCGTGACCGGATGTGTGGGCGACGCGAACACGGGCCACAGCGCCCATGCGTCGATCAGCCTTGCCGCCAACCCGGATCGCAGCTTTGCCGCGGCCGAACGGATTGGCGGAAAAATCGCAAAGGCGGCAATGGATGCACCTGAACTGGCGCTTGGCGGGGATGTGACGGCACTGGAAGCGCAGGTTTCCCTGCCATTCGAGCGGCGTGAGACAGAGACGCCGGCAGAACTGGCAGCGCGGTGGCGCGCTGAGCGCGCTGGGGCTGAACCCGCGCAGGCAGCGCTGCTCGACGCCTGGACCCACTGGGCGGAGACCATTGCGCTTGAGCCAGCCGACGCCCTGTCGGGCCGGGTTTCCGTGCTCGACTGGGGTGGTCTGCCCGTAATTGGCCTGCCCGGAGAGATCTTTGCGGCGACCGCGCTTAGCCTGCGGGCTGCATGCGGCGAGCGCCCGGCCTTCATCGCCGGGTTCGCGGAAGACAATCCCGGCTATATCCCGCCGTCAGAGGAATTTTCTTTCGGCGGATATGAGGTGGATGAAGCGCACCGCTATTACGGCCAGCCGGCAAGTTTCGCACCCGGTTGCGCAGAAGCACTCGCTGCGGCCAGTGTGACGCTTTTGAAGAAAACGCACTCTGGCAGGGATTAGAGGGAGACGAGGCGGCGCCTTCGCAAAATGCGGGCGGCCCATGCTGATGCAAAAGGAAGTCGGCTTGACGCGCAACCGGTTGCATGGCAGTTTTTCATTGGGAACGAAATTGCAGTCTGCTCACGTCGAAAGGGAGAACAAAAGATGAGAGCGTACAGGTCCAGCAACACAAAATCCGGCAGCACGAGCTTCACGGCTCGGGTGGCGACGCTGTCACTGGGGGCGGCGATTGCCGCGATCTCCGGTTCCGCATTTGCCCAGACGATCAATGTCTGGAGCGGCTACCCCGAAATGGCGCCGTTTTATGAGCATGTGGCGGAAGGGCTGAAGGAAAAATATCCTGATCTCACGGTCAACGTTGAAGCGATTGCCCTGCGCGAGCATGAAAAGCGCATTGCGCTCGGCCTCACCTCCGGCTCCGCCGGCGTGACCGTGATCGAACTCGCGGGCTCCACGGCCAGCCGTTACATCGAAAACGATCTGCTGCCGGCGGCACCGGAAGCCGTGGCGAATTTTGTTACCAGCAGCGATAATTTCGGCGAGTTCTTCGTCGACGCCGCTTCCAAGAACGGCACCGTTTACGGCGTTCCGCTTTTCCGCGGACAGGGCGCGCTTTTCTACAATGTCGACATGTTCGAAGCGGCGGGGCTCAAAGAGCCGCCGCAGACCATGGAGGCCTACACGGAGTATGCCGAGAAGCTGACCCAACGCGACGCTGACGGCAAGGCGACCGTTTCAGGCTGGAGCCTGCGCCTTTCGGGCGGGGGTCAGGGCATTGCCGAGAAATTCTGGATCAACCTGTTCCAGTATGGCGGCTCGGTCATCGAAGAGGTGAGCGACGGCAAATGGCAGGCGAACTACGCCAACGAGGCTGGCCGCAAGGCACTCAAGCAGTATCTCGAGAACGTGCATGTGCTGAAGACGGTCACGCCCGAAATGCCGGCAGATGCCGAGGCTTTCGAGCGCGGTCAGACGGCCATGTTCATTCGCGAGTCCTGGGTTATCGCCGACATCGCGGCCAAGGCACCCGACCTGAACTATGCGACCGCACCGCTGCCGGTCGGCTCCATCGCCCTGCCGGCCAATCTCTATGTGAACTCCGTCGAGGGTGAGGACGCAGAGGCTGCATGGGCCTATGTGCAGGCCGCCAACGACCCGGAGAACCTCGTCTGGCTTCTGGACAATGTCGGCTGGCTGCCCAACCGTTCGGGCGTCGACTACGGCGTTGTCACGGAAAAGGTTCCCGCCTACGGCGCATTCGTCGACTATCCGGCCGACTACAAGTTCTTCACCCTGCCGGCCATCGGTCCGATCGAGGAGGTGCTGACCCGTCTCGCCGCCCAGCTTACCAACGCCTATGGCGATGCCTCGCTTGCCGAGGATGACGCCGCCATCGACGCCGTGCTTGCAAAGGCTGCCGAAGAGACCAACAACATCCTGAAGCGCGAAGGCCTTCTCGCCGAGTAAGCGCTTCAACGATACCCTCATCCCGGAAACGGCGTCCGCGCCGTTTCCGATCAGTGACTTCAGGCGGACGGGAACAAAATGCTGCAACAAAAGCGATGGCGCTTTGCCATTCTGGCGATCCTACCGACGCTGGCGATCTTTGCCTGGGTGCGCATGTACCCGATCGTCGAGACATTGCGGCTGAGCCTGCATCAGTGGAATATCCTGTCGAAGAACAAACCGTTCATCGGCCTGGCGAATTTCCGCGAGCTCTTTCAGGACCAGCTCTTCCTGAACGCCCTGACAAACACGTCGATCATTGCTTTCGGCGTGGTCATTCTCACGGTGCCCACCGCCATGGTGATCGCCGGGCTCATTCACCACCGCACGCATTCGCGCTTCTCCGGGTTCTACGAGACATCGGTCTTCATCCCGCATGTCGTGTCGCTGGTGCCGGCGGCGATGGCCTGGAAATGGATTTTCGACGCCAAGCTCGGCCCGCTCAACGCTTTGCTCGAATTCTTCGGCATCCCGGCGCAGGCATGGCTTTTCGATCCCGTTCTTTCGGTGATCTGCATCATCGTCCTGTGTTCCTGGCAGGCGCTCGGCTATGCCGTGCTGATCTATCTCGTCGGCTTCAAGAACCTTCCGGTCTCTCTCTTCGAGGCTGCCAAGCTTGATGGCGCGTCCGGCGTGCAGCGCTTCTGGCATGTTTCGGTGCCCATGCTGAAACCCATCACGCTCTATGTTTCAGTCGTCACGCTGATCTCCGGGTTCAATGTCTATGCGCAGGCCTTCGTGCTTGCCTCGGATTCGCAAGGCGCGCCGGGCAGGCAAGTGCGGGTTCTGGTGCTCGACATGCTTGAAAACAGCTTCCGCAATTATCGCGTCGGCTATGCCGCGTCCGAAGCCGTGGTGCTTCTGGCCATCGTCCTCGTGCTGACTCTCATCCAGTTCGGTCTTCTTCGGGAAAAGGGGCGGAAATGACACAAACGATAGCCGCTTCCACACCACGCCCGAAAGCAGGTGGGCGCATGAAAACGCGGGGCAAACTCATCGATTTCGCCATCGATGTGTTCCTGTTCTGCTTCTCAATCCTGATGATCCTGCCGCTGGTGTTTCTGGTGTCGAACGCGTTCAAGACACCTGAGGAGATCGTCGCCTGGCCGCCACGCATCATCCCGAGCGATCCGACGCTGGAGAATTTCCGCTCGGTGCTGGCGGACACACCGCTGCCGCTGTGGATTTTCAACAGCGTCGCCTTCTCCACCCTTTCCATGGTGGCGATTGTCATGACCTCGGCAATCGCCGGTTATGTGCTGGCCAAGTTTCCGTTTCGCTCGCTCAACATCATCTTCATCCTGATTCTCGCCACAGCCATCGTGCCGTTCGAGGTCTATATGATCCCGCTCTATTTCCAGGCACAGGCGCTGGGTGTGCTCAATTCTCTCTGGGGCCTGCTGCTTGGCTATCTGGTGATGAGCTTCGGCATCTTTCTGATCCGCCAGAATGTGATGCATTCCATTCCAGACGAACTGCTCGAGGCTGCGCGCATCGACGGGGCGGGAGAGTTCTGGATCTTCTGGAGGATCGTGCTCCCGCTCTTGCGCGGGGCTCTGGGCGCGCTTGCCGTCCTCGCCTTCTTCCAGGCATGGACGTCATTTGCCTGGCCGATGATCGTGACGACGACCCGCAACAGCTACACGATTGAGGTTGGCCTCGCTCTGTTCCAGACCGGCTTCACGGTCGATCTCGGCCGGTTGAGTGCAGCGTCTGCGGCCGTGCTCGTGCCCTCCATCACCCTGTTCGTGATCCTGCGCCGCAACTTTGTGCAGGGCGTCGCCAGCACGGGGATGAAGGAATGACCGCTGAGAACGCCTTCTTTCCAGAGGCCGCCGACCGCTATGCATCTGCCAATGCCGGCACGCTCAGGTGGATGCTGGATCGCCCCCTGCTTGGGGCGGGCTTCCTGAACACCAAGGTCAACAGCCTGACGCTTGCCGATTATGGCGCGGCCGACGGGCTGCGCGGGCCGGACTACACCTATGGCTGGATTCAGGGGCGTGGTCTCGAAGCGCTGGTCACGCATGCGGCTTTCTTCGAGACGCGCGATGCGGCGCTGTCTCAGCGGCTCGATGATGCCGGGCGCTCGCTCTTCGCGCGCATCAAGGAACTGCAGGCGCGCGATGGCCATGTCTATTTCCGCTATGATGCCGGGCTTCGCCCTGTTCGCGCGGACGGCGATGGCACGGTGACCGCGCAGGAACCGGCGGGAGACGTGTTCACCTATTCCGATGCTTTCGCCGCCAAGGGACTGGTGGCGGCAGCCACCCGCTATGCGCCTGAAGAACGGCCCGGATATTTGCGCTACCTCGCCGATGTGATTGCGGCAATCGAGGATGGCCGCTTCCAGATGAGTGAGGAAAAGCCTCTGGGGGGCGAAGCGCTCGCCGGCGAACCGGACGATTTCGGGCCGCGCATGATCCTGCTCGGCGGTGCCGGCATGCTGGAACGCTGCGGCCTTTCAGATCACACCGCCTATGCGCAGCGTTTCATCGATCATGTCATCAAGAACCATCTGGACGAGAAAACCGGATTGCTGCGCAATGTGCCCGGCGGCGATGAGTGCAATGTCGGCCACGGCATCGAGTTTGCAGGCTTTGCGCTGGACCATGCGCCCGTTCGCCGGAACGCGGCGCTGGTGGCCACGCTGGAGCGCATCCTGATCGCGTCCTTTCGGGCAAGCTTTGCCGAGTGCGGGCTGCATCTGACCGTCTCGGTTTCGTCCGGCGAAAAGCTCAGCCCCTACCGGCCCTGGTGGTCTTTGCCGGAAACGATCCGCACCGCCGCGCTCTGCCACCAGCTGACCGGAAGCGCCGACAGCCTTGCCATCTGGCAAGAGGCGGACAGCGCATTCTTCGACCATTACTGGCGCGGTGCGCCGGCCATCGCCTACCAGACCCGCACTGCGGATGGCCCGACGGACTATGTGCCGGCCACGCCCGATCTCGACCCCGGATATCACACCGGTCTGAGCCTTCTTGCCGCGATCCGCGTTGCGGAGGCTCTTTCAACGTCACACACCGCTTACGCCTCGAGGTAACCATGGCTTCAGTCGACATCCAGGATGTCCGCAAATTCTACGGACAGCTCGAAACCATCAAGGGCGTAACCGTCGAAGTGCCGGATGGCGCCTTCGTGGTTCTGGTCGGCCCTTCCGGCTGCGGCAAGTCCACCCTGCTGCGCATGATTGCCGGGCTTGAGGACATTTCCGGTGGCACGATCAGCATTGGCGGGCGTGTGATCAACGATGTGGAACCCAAGCACCGCGACATCGCCATGGTGTTCCAGAACTATGCGCTCTATCCGCATATGACGATTGCCGAGAATATGGGCTTCTCGCTCAGGCTCGCCAAGCGCCCGAAAGACGAGATCGATCAGCGGGTCCGCGAGGCCGCCGCCATTCTCGGCCTGTCGGACTATCTCGACCGGTATCCGCGCCAGCTTTCCGGCGGTCAGCGCCAGCGCGTCGCCATGGGCCGTGCCATCGTGCGCAATCCGCAGGTCTTTCTGTTCGACGAACCGCTTTCCAACCTCGACGCGAAGCTGCGCGTTCAGATGCGAGCCGAGCTCAAGGACATTCACGCCCGCCTGAAGACAACCACCGTCTATGTCACGCATGACCAGATCGAGGCCATGACCATGGCAGACCGCATTGTCGTGATGCGCGATGGTATTGTGGAGCAGGTGGGCGCGCCGCTGGACCTTTACGACCGGCCGAACAACACCTTTGTGGCAAGCTTCATCGGCTCGCCTTCGATGAACCTTCTGCCGGGCCTCCTTACCAATGGTGGCAAGAACGTCCGTGTTGAAAGTGGCGCGGAACTGCCGCTTGAAGGCACATCACCTGCCGCCGGCAAGGTGATCTACGGCATCCGTCCCGAGCATCTGCACCTGGCCACTGACGGCGAAGGGTTTGAGGCCGTTGCGACCAATGTCGAGCCGACAGGGTCTGAAACCCTCGTTCAGGTTCGCGTGGGGGAGCAGATCGTCTCGGCGCAGCTTCGTGATCGCGTCCACATTCGCGCGGGCGACACAGTGCGCCTTGGTGTGCAGGCGGCCAAGGCGCATCTCTTCGACGCGGAGACAAGCCAGAGGCTTGGCTGATCCGTGATGGCGCAGCGTCTTAACCGCTCCAGTCTTTCGCATCTGGCCGGCGCCATTCAGGGTCCGGCCTACGATCCAACCCAATTGGTCGCGGGCATCGTGCATATCGGCATCGGGGCGTTTCACCGCGCCCACCAGGCCGCCTATGTGGATGCCTGTCTCGCGGAGGGAGATGCCAGTTGGGGCATCGTCGGTGTCTCCCTCCGCAATTCCGCCATGCGCGACGCCCTCGCCCCGCAGGACTGTCTCTACACACTTGCACAGCGTGATGGTTCCGGTGAAACGCTGAAGGTCATCGGGTCCGTGATGAAGGTGCTGGTGGCGCCGGAGGATCCGCAGTCCGTTCTTGCCGCGATGAGCAGTCCGCAGACGCGGATTGTGACGCTGACTGTGACGGAGAAGGCCTATCCGCGGAATGCGGACGGCACGCTGGATGTGCAGGATCGCACAGTGGCGGCGGACCTTGCCAACCCCGACCGGCCGACCGGCATACTTGGTTTTCTGACCGAAGCCCTCTCCCGAAGAAGGGCTGACGGCATCCCTCCCTTTACCGTCCTTTCATGCGATAACCTGCCCGCTAACGGTAAAACGCTACACGGGCTGGTGACCGAATTTGCGACTCTGCGCGATCCCGAACTGGGCCGTTACATCGAGCAGAATGTTGCTTTCCCTTCGAGCATGGTGGATCGCATCGTTCCGGCGACCACGGATGACGACCGCCAAAGGGTTGCGCAGGCGCTCGGTGTTGAAGATGCCTGGCCCGTGGTGACAGAGCCCTTCATGCAATGGGTGGTGGAAGACAAATTCCCGATGGGCAGGCCCGCCTGGGAAGGCCATGGCGTCGAGATGGTGGCCGATGTCGCCCCTTTCGAGGAGATGAAGCTTCGGCTTCTAAACGGCGCGCACTCAGCCATCGCCTATGCGGGACAGCTGCTCGGGCACGAGACGGTGGCGGATGCCTTTGCCGATCCGGTTATCCATGGTTTCGTGAAGGGGCTCTGGCGGGAATCTGCCTGGACGCTTTCCGGCGACGCCGGCCTAAAGCCGGACGAATACATGGCGCGGCTTGCAGACCGCTTCGCGAATCCGGCGCTGCGCCATCGCACGGCGCAGATTGCCAATGACGGTTCGCAGAAACTGCCGCAGCGCTTCATTAATCCGCTGCTGGAGCGGCTCGATGCAGGCGAGGATGCACCGCATCTTGCAGCCGGTGTTGCACTCTGGATTGCAGCGCTCGCCGATAGAGGCGAGCCGCCGGCCTTTACCGATCCGCTGGATGAGGCGCTGAAAGCGGCCATCGCAAACACAACCAGTCCCGCTGACACTGTCGCCGCCGTTCTTCAGGCTGCCCGTTTCGACAGCGTCGACCGATACCTGCCTGCCGTCCTCGAAGCCTGTCAGCGCATCTCGGATCATGGCGTTTCGGCGACCCTTGCCCATTACGCTCGAGGAGACATCATCCAATGAAAGAGACCTGGCGGTGGTTCGGTCCGGACGATCCGGTGACGCTCGCCCATGTGCGGCAGGCGGGTGCGACGGGCATTGTCACCGCCCTGCACCACCTCAATGACGGACGCGCCTGGCCGCAGGACGAGATCGACAAGCGCAGGCACGAAATCGAACAGGCCGGCCTTGAATGGTCGGTCGTCGAAAGCGTGATCGTGCATGAGCATGTGAAAACGCGCAGCGGCGACTTTCGCGCGCTGATCGACAATTACAAGACCTCGATCCGCAATGTGGCCCGCGCCGGGGTGCGCACCATCTGCTACAATTTCATGGCCATCACCGACTGGACGCGCACGGATCTCGACTATCCGATGCCGCATGGCGGGACGGCGCTGCGCTTCGATGCAGTCGAGTTCTGTGTCTACGATGTCTTCATTCTCGCGCGTCCGGGTGCCGAGGCGGATCACCCGGCCGAGCGGGTGGAGGCTGCGCGCGAGCGCCTGAAGACGATGAGCGAAAGCGATCTGGCGCGGCTGGAACGCAATCTCATCGAATGGGTGCCGGCCCGCGAATTCGTCTACGACCGCGAGAGCTTCCGGCGCATGCTGGACACATACCGCGACATCTCGGCCGATGGCCTGCGCGAAAACCTGGCCGAGTTCCACCGGGAGATCATGCCGGTGGCGGAGGAGGAAGGCGTGGTGATGGCGATCCATCCCGACGATCCACCGTTCCCTCTGTTCGGCCTGCCGCGCATCGTTTCCACGCATGACGACCTGAAGGCATTGCTCGAGGCTGTCCCCTCAGAGGCAAACGGACTGACATTCTGCACCGGCTCGCTCGGCGCGAACCCGGCAAACGACCTTCCGGCCATGGCGAAGGCTCTCGGGCCGCATATTCACTTCGCGCATCTGCGCAACGTGAAGCGGGAGCCATGCGGCTCTTTCCATGAGGCCGAGCATCTGGAAGGCGACACGGACATGATTGCCGTGGTGGCTGCCCTGATGAATGAAGAGAGGCGACGTGGCGGGCAGATACCCATGCGCCCCGACCATGGGCACGCGATACTGGACGATCTCGGCAAACGGGTGAACCCCGGCTATTCGGGTATCGGCAGGCTGAAAGGGCTGGCCGAACTGCGCGGCGTGATGCGGACACTTGAGTACGTGCGGACGTGACACCGGTGGCTTCCCGCGCCGCAAGCCCGCCACGGATTCTCTACAAAGAAGAACCACCCGCATCCGCGATAGAACGGATGCGGGCGGTCTCAGGAACCGAAACCTGACGTAAAAACCCTAGCGCCTCCAGCGCACAAAATAGCGCTCGAGCAGTGTCACGAAGCCGAACACCGAGAGCCCCATCAGGCTGAGCAGAAGGATCTGTGCGAAAACACGGCCAACGCGCAGCTGGCTTGCCGCGACACGAACCAGCTCGCCGAGCCCTTCGCCGCCGCCCATATATTCGCCGACGACAACGCCGATCACGCTCCACACCGCCGCCAGCTTGAGGCCCGCGAAAATATAGGGCGTCGCATAGGGCATCTGCAGCTTGATGAGCGTCTGCCAGCGGTTTGCCTCAAGAGACTTGAACAGCATCGACATGTTGCTGTCGGTTGCCGCCAGACCCGCCGCCGTGTTGATCGTCACGGGGAAGAACGAGATGAACGCGGCCATCATGATCTTCGATTCGATGCCAAAGCCGAACCACGCGACGAACAGCGGCGCGAAGGCGACCTTCGGCATGGTGTTGATCGCCACCACATAGGGCATGATTGCCTTGCGGCCGAACGTGGTCGCGCCGATGATCATGCCGAGCGTGAGACCGATGGCCGAAGCCAGCAGGAAGCCGAAGACAACCTCGACCAGCGTGATCCAGGTGGCATGGGCCACATAACCGCCAGTGAACAGGTTGTTGAGCGTGAAGATGAGATCCTGCAGAACCTGATAGGGCCCCGGCAGAACCAGCTGCGAGATGCCGCTATAGGTGACAGCCAGATGCCACACAGTGACAACGGCCGCACCGAACAGCAGCACGAGCAGCCATTGCGGCGTGCGCTCGATCAGCGTCTTGCGCTCATTTTCGGCAAGCGCGATCAGCACCTCGGGATCGACAGTTTGCTGGTCAGTCATGGCTGGCCCCCTCTCCGCTTCCGAACAACAGGTCGTGAATTTCGCGGACATATTCGTTGAAGCGGTTGCCGGTGATCATGTCGGGCGTACGCGGACGCGGCAGATCGATGTCGATGCGCTTGACGATCCGGCCCGGTCGCGGCGACATCACGAAGACGGAATCCGCCAGGAAGATCGCTTCCTGAATGGAGTGCGTAACGATGATGGCCGTGGCCTCGCGCGAGCGACAGATCCGTTCGAACTCCACATTCATCTGCTCGCGTGTAAATTCATCGAGCGCGCCGAACGGTTCGTCCAGGAGAAGGATTTCCGGCTGTGTCACCAGCATCCGGCAAATGGCCGCACGCTGCGCCATGCCGCCGGAAAGCTCCGATGGCACCGCACTGGCAAATTCGGCAAGCCCCGCCATCTCGAGAAGCTGCGTAGCGCGTTCGCGCGCAGCGTTCGCTGCCTTTCGCCCCTCGCGGATTTCGATGGGAAGCAGCACGTTTTCCATCACGCTGCGCCAGGGCAGAAGCGTGGGCTGCTGGAACATGATGCCGATATGCTCATTCGGCCCGGTCAGAGCCTCGCCTCTGAGCGTGATTTCTCCGCCCGTCGGCGGGATCAGGCCGGCAATCATCTTCAGAACAGTCGACTTGCCACACCCACTCGCGCCGACGAGAGAGGCCATTTGGCCCCTCTCCAGCTCAAACGACACATCCTTGGCGGCATGGATGATGTCAGCCTGGCCTGATCGTGCGCGGCGGTAATGCTTGTTCACATTATCAAGACGAAGGATCGCGTCCCCGTCCGACCGCACATCATGCATCACTTGGCCTCCAGATTTTCGACGAACTCGTTGGTGTAGACGACCGACAGATCCTCGATCGCTGCATCAAGCTCGCCCGTGTCGAGCAGGCTCTTGTGCCATGCGTTCCAGCCGCTCTCCGGCAGGTAGCCGAGCGTGTTGTCGCCGATGGGCGCATATTGCTGGTTCACGGTGTCGAGAAGAGCACGCGCATATTCACGACGTTCGACTTCCTGCGGATTGTAGGTCTCGCCGTCTTCGAGAACGCCTTCCGGGTTTTCCATGCCCCATTTGGTTGCCTTGTGGATCGCTTTTGCGAAGCCGGCCACCATCTCCGGGTTGTCACGGTAGATCTCGCCACGAACAGCCAGACCATTGCCGAACAGGTCGAGGCCCTCAGGCGTGAGGTCGACCACGTCAACACCACGGTCCTTCAACACCGCGATACCGGTGAAGGATGCCGCAAATGCGTGGATCGTGTCGCGATCGAACGCCGTTACGGCCATGCCTTCCTGGCCGATGGTGACGAATTTGTATTCGTCCGGCTCGACACCCACGGATGCAAGCGCGCTGCGGGCGAACGAAACCTCGGCGCCGTCAGCCGTTGAGACGCCAATCTGCTTTCCACGCAGGCCTTCTGCGCTTTCGATGCCGTCATTGCGGTCACCGGCAAGCACGAACAGGCCGCGCGAGAACAGATTGTAGAAGAATTTTACGTCAGCGCCGCGCGCAACGGCATTGAGCACCGGGCCCGGTCCAGGCGCGCCGAACTCGGCACGGCCGGCTTCCATAGCCTGAAGAACGGCGCCCGATCCATCCAGGCTCTTGATCGTGACTTCAAGGCCTTCTTCCTTGAAGAACCCGCGCTGCTGCGCGACGATCATCGGATACCAGGCCATCGCGGAAGAGCCCGGCAGAACCACCGTGACCTGCTTCAGCTCCTGGGCCATGGCGACCCCGCCGGTGATTGCGAGCGCGGCAGCCGCCACGCCCATATGGCGCATCCAGCGCGATGCCTTCTGTGCCATTGTCTTGCAGTCGTTAAACATTCGGTCCTCCCTGTTTTGCCTACGACCAGTCAGATGCCGGGAGCACGGCTCCACGGCACTCGCCAAAGCCAATTGCCCGGAAACCCTCCCGTTCGCATCGGCCTTCGAGTACGATTTCATCCCCGTCCTGCAGAAAGCCGCGGCTCTCTCCATTGCCCAGATCCAGCGGCTCCGCGCCGCGACGCGTCAGCTCAAGCAGGCTGCCCTGCGAGCCCTGCGTTTCACCGGAGATCGTGCCACTGGCAATCAGATCACCCGGCATCATCGGACAGCCATTGGACATGTGGTGGGTGATCATCTGCGCGAAGGTCCAGTAGAGCCCCGCCGCATTGGTGCGTGTCACGGTGAGCGGGGCATCGCCGCGCTCCCGCATCGCCGCGCTTTCAAGACGCACGGCCAGATCGATGGTCAGAGCGCCGCCCCTGGCCTCGTCCTGATCGGCGAGATAGTCGAGCAGCGCCGGATCGTCGGCCAGCCTCTCGCGCGCGGCCACCCGGAAAGGAGCCAGCGCATCCATCGTCACCACCCAGGGCGAGATGGTCGTCGCAAAGCTCTTGGAGAGGAACGGACCAAGCGGCTGGTATTCCCAGGCCTGAATGTCACGCGCGCTCCAGTCATTGACGAGGCACACGCCAAATAGCCGTTCGCGCGCTTCCGGCAGACGGTGCACGCCACTGTCATTTTTGCCGCCGCCGATGAAGGCACCCAGCTCCAGCTCGTAGTCGAGCATGCGGCTTGGCGCGAACACGATGTCGCCATCCACGCGGATCTGACCGTTGGGACGACGCACCTCCGCTCCCGACACAATGATGGACGACGCGCGCCCGTGATAGCCGACCGGCAGACTCTTGAAGTTCGGAAGCAGCGGATTGTCCGGACGAAACACCTTGCCGACATTGGTGGCGTGCTCGACCGAGCAGTAGAAATCCGTGTAGTCGCCGATTCGCGCCGGCAGGCGCATCCGCAGGGTTTCGATCGGCAAAAGGAAGCCTTCAATGCCGGACTGCATCTCGGAGCCGGCACGCAGCGCGCGGTGCAGCCACAGGCGCAGCGCACGCCATTCAGCCGGCGAACGCGCCATCAGCGCGTTCAGATCGTCCCGGCACAGAATGCCGCATGCATCCACACCGAAGATTTCATCGAGAAGCCCCGCTGCGGCACAGGCCGAGAGATTGAGCGCCTGGTCGCCAATCGCAACGACGATCACCGGTTCCGCGTTATTGCCCGCCGTGGCAACACCATAAGGCAGGTTCTGCAGGCCGAACGCCGAGCTCTCCAGATTGGCGCTGGAAATCCAGCTTTCCGCGTTGGGATCATGCGTTTCGTCGAGCGTCCAGATTGTCATTGATTGTTGTGCCGATGAATAGTTACAAAGTTTGCATACAAAAAAGCATCCAAATCCGAATACGTCAAGGGATGCAAATATTGGTTTGAAGGCAGAACGGTTTGTGGAATATTCATTCCGCACCGGCAGGCCGGATTCCGCAGGCTGGTTGAGGAGCAGTTTGAGCCGTATGAGCAAGTCTCGGGAGCAGCATCACATGAACGGAGCCTGGATCATCGATGGGCCTCTGCCGCGCGACCGCATGGCGCCTGCCGGCCAGACATCGCCTTCCTGGTTGCGTGAGCTGGAGGAGCGCGTCATTGCCGGCGATGATTTCTGGCAGATCGCCGGGGAGCTGCGCCATGACAAGGCGCAACAGGCCGACCCTGTGAAAACCGGTGCGCAGGCCGTTCCCTTTGTCGAGATCGTCTACGAAATGCTCCGGATCGCAATTCGTACCGGTGCCCTGGCCACCGGTACGCCGCTGATCGAAGCCGAGATCGGGGACGCACTGGCTGTCAGCCGCACGCCTGTGCGCGAAGCGATGCAGCGGCTTTCGGCCGATGGTCTTCTTTCCCGCCGCAAACGTGGCTGGGAGGTTCGAAAACTGGATCTCGTCCAGATACGCGAATCCTATGAAGTGCGTATGGCGCTGGAGGGTTTCGCCACGGCGCAGGCGGCCATTCGCGCGAGTGAAGAAGAGGTCGCATCAATCGCGGCCGCCACAGAGGCCCGCTCGGAACTCGATTTCGACAATATCTCGGATCGCCTGACATCGAATCGGGAACTGCACGGGCTGATCTTCGCTGCTTCCGGCAATGAACGCCTGGTGAGCTCGATCAGAAAGAACATGCAATATTATTTCGCGCACCGTTTTGCACAGTTCGTGTCCCGAGAAGAGGCTGCACTTTTTCAGCAGCAGCACGAGCTGATCACCGATGCGATTGCCGCTCGAAACCCGGCGGAAGCCGAGCTGGTCGCCCGTCAGCACGTCAAATCGACCTATCTCGCATTCGAAAAGTTCTACAAGCTGCTTTAGGGTCAGGATGACAAAGCCCGAGGCCCGGATACTGCACCAGACAATTTGACACGCCCCTTGTTCGGGGTGTTTTCGCCAGGGGGGTTGTGTGATGAGCCGCCATGTTGTGTGATGCATCGCCATGCGGATAGCGATGGGACTGCGCCCGGACCGGACGACCGGAAACATTCCCCTCAATCGCATTCCACAAAAATGTTGAGGGTGCGGGTAGCCAGTAGCCTCAGGTTGTATTATGCAATCCAGCGTAGTGCATTTCAACTTTAACGCGGCATAGATATTGCAAGCTTCTTCGTGGTGGGGAACGGGTGAACATTCTCGCTTTTGACGATCCGGAACGTCTGCATGCCGAAAAGACCGTCAGAAAACCCCGGCTTCCTGCCATGTCGGCGGAAGAGTTCAGCGCGTGGCTGAAGCATGTCGACTTCAGCGAGCGGCATGCGGCGAGAATATTGCAGATATCCAGAACGACAATTGCCAAATACCGCCAGGAAGGCGCTCCGGCGCATATCGGTTTTGCGTGCTCGGCGATCGCGCTTGGAATGCCCATGTGGAAGCCGCATACGGACTAGAGCATCGGACCGAAAAGTGGGATCCGGTTTTCGGTTTATTCCGATGCTCCATCAACAGTTTAAATCGTCCTTTGTGCGTCCGGATGGACGCGCGGTGATCTAGTCTGCGGCACCGCGCGCGAAAGACCAGGCGCCATTCCTGCCTGCCCGATAGACCGTTGTTCCATTGTGTTCACCGCGACAGACCGAATTGAATTTCGATGCGCTGATAGCCGACGCCGGGACCACGCCAGTCATGATAAACCTCGCGGCTTTCGCCGGAAAACGCATGCCGTGACATGTGTATCTCCTGCACCAGCGGTGCATAGCCCTGCGTGAACAGAGTTCGCAGCGAACCCAGATGGGTGCGTGCCGCAACCATGATCGGCTCCAGGTGAAGCAGTGGGATTTTGCCCCGGTAAAGGTCGGGCTTCGCCACCGGCCTGCATATGCGCCAGTCGAACAGGGTCTTGCTGTCTCGCGGAAGGTTCCAGGATATGAATGTCCAGGGGCCCGAAGCCGTGAGCCCTTCCTTCTCGATCGAGCTCTCGATCTCGGCGGCACAATGGGCGGCTGCATTCCTGATATCTGGAATCTCTAGCCGCTGCTGCAGGCTCAAAACCCACATGTCGGGCGTTTCCTTGATGTCCATCGCGTTCTCCTTGTACGCGAGGGTTAGGCTGGGATGAGTTTCGCCACAAGACAATTTGCAGGATAGATTTCCAATTTACCGCTCCATGGAAAGAAGAATGAGAATTTCATTCCCAATTATGAATGTGCGACATCACGTCAGTTGAGGCGGGTCATTGGAATGATAAAAGAGGTATGTAAAATGCCAGTTTAGGAGGGCTTCATGAGCGACACCTATATCGCCCGGCCAAAGCCTCGGCCGGAGGAGGCTTTGAAAGACCCCGCCGTGAACAGGGACTTCATCGGCCGGCTGGTGCGGGAGTTCTATCGACGGGTGCGCAGCGATGCGCGGCTTGGGCCGATTTTCGCCGGCGAGATAAAGGACAACTGGGAACCGCATCTCGAGAAGATGACCGATTTCTGGTGCGCCGTGATCCTCAAGGACGGCAGCTATCATGGCCGGCCGGTGCCCGCGCATCTGAGGCTCAAGACGGTGGTGGAAGCGGATTTCGATATCTGGCTCGGTCATTTTCGGCAGACCGTCGGAGATCTTTGCACGCCAGCGGTTGCCGCGGTGTTCATCGAACGGGCTGAGCGCATTGCAAAGAGCCTGAAACTCGCAATGTTCTTCCGCCTGCCCGCCGCGCTTGGCCCCGATGCTGCACGAGCCCGGACCAGAGACGATGCGTGACACCGAAGGGGAGAAGGCCAACCCCTATGCGCTTGCAGGTTATGGACTGGTAGCGCTTTTCTGGCTGGGCATGGTCTGCGGGGTCTCTTTTCTTGCGACCCCGGTGAAGTTTCAGGCGCAGGCCCTGTCGCTGCCCGTGGCGCTGGAAGTGGGCAATGTCACCTTCGCGGCGTTCTCCAGGGTCGAGTGGGGATTTGCGGTCCTGCTGATGATGGCGACGGTTTTCGCTTACAGGCAACGCTCTCTTCTGGCTGTGACGGGCATTGCGGTGGCTATCGTCCTGGCGCAGACATTCTGGCTTCTGCCCGCGCTGGATGCACGGGTCGCTGCCGTGATTGCCGGCAATCCACTGCCGGCCTCTATGCATCATTTCCTCTATGCGGGAGGTGAGGCGGTGAAGGCACTTCTGCTTGCCGGAGCAGGCCTTGTTGCGCTTGCCACGCTCGCGCGACCCGAAAGGTAGTGCGATGCGCATGACGCTCCACACGGACTATGCACTTCGGATGCTGATTTATCTGGCGGCAAAACAGGGTGCGCCCTGCACCGTGAGCGATGTTGCCGAGACCTACGGCCTCTCGCGCAATCACCTTTTGAAAGTGGCGCGTCGGCTGGGACAGCTGGACGCTGTGAAAACGCTGCGTGGCCGCGCAGGCGGGATCGCGCTGGCGCGCGCGCCCGAGGAAATCGGGCTGGGCACGATCATTCGGGGGATGGAAGAGAGCCTCGCCCTGGTCGAATGCATGGGGACCGGAGAAAGCGCCTGCGTCCTGACGCCGGCCTGCCGGCTGAAAGGCGTCGTAAAGGAAGCTCTCGACGCCTATCTTGCCGTGTTCGACCGCTATTCCCTCGCCGATCTTGTGGCCAATCGACAGACTCTTGCCGGCCTTCTCGGGCTCGGAGCAGAAGCCCCGATGGCAATCACATCTGGATGAAAACCGCCCCCTGCCCGCCCCTGGGCCCATAATTCCAGGCGGGCCTCCATGGTTCCTGAAATTATTTCGCGGCAAGTTTTTCCGGCAACGCCTCGAAGAGCGTGGCGAAATGTTTTTTGGCCTTGCCGGGGTGCTTCACCCTTGCGGCGGCCTCCCCGTTCACGGGTTCGCCCACGGCGATCAGCGCGATCATGCCCATGCCATAGTGCGGAGTGCATTTGACGCCGTAGACGCCTTCTTCCGTGAGTGTCACGGAGAAATCCTTGCTCACCTTGCTGCGAAACGCGGCTGCCCCCTCCGGGAGCATACCCTTGATGGTCTCGGCATTGTGGCCGGGATCGACAGACACGAATTTGATGGTGTCGCCGGGCTGGGCGCGGACAAAATCCGGCTCGAAGACCATCACCCCCTTCTCGCCCTTGTTGAGCATCCTGATCTCAAACTCGGCTGCAAGGCCAGGCGCTACAGTGATGCCAAGAACAAGGCCCGCCGCCAGAAAGGCGGCGGTTTTGATCGCAGTCATGAACGGTCTCCGTTTCTGACAATTCCAGGCGGGAAACCAGTTTCCACGCTTCCTGGAATTGCTTTTTGGTTCGACGGTTCTTTCTAGCCGCCGTTATGGAGACACGCTTTGCGATGGGTCAAAGAGGCATTGCGTTTTCCCGATCGAAGATGTCTTCGGCGATGGGCCAGATCGGGCGCGCGAGCTTCCTGTAGCCGGCCGTCTTCGGGTTGTTCGGGTAGCAACCCTCCACCGCCGCATAAACGATCTCTTCTGCGATGGGGGCGAAGCCCGCATGGAAGTGGTTCGTCGACTTGACCAGAAGCACCTGTTTTTCGAGCGGATCGACACCGAGATTGGAGAAGATGTCGGGCTCGAAGGTCTGGGTGCGATTGGTGTTGAGCACGATGTCGATTTCGGTGCCGACAAGCCGAACCACCGCGGCAGGGCCGAGCGTGACGCGGCTTGTGCCAAAGGTCTGCCAGCCTTCCTCAGCCAGCTTGCGGATCTCGAACGACCCGTCGAACGGTGTGCCGCTGGCGGCGTTTGCCTTTCCGCCAATGCGCATGTCGAGAATCGTGCCCTCGCCCGCGCCATGCGCAAAGCCGACGGCCTGCGGGTCCCAGATGGTGGCAACACCTGCACGTGTGATGCCGCTTTGAACGAGCGCATGCAGGAGAACGGTGTTGTCGCCCGCCGTGCCGCCGCCGGGATTGTCCCACATGTCGGCGATGACGAGTGGCTTGCCGCCTGCGCCGCCGGCCTTCGCCCTGGCGATGGCATCTGCGGCGGAGAGGCTTTTCATGGCGGTCATGCCGCGCATGCCGCGCACCTCCTGCCCGAGCTTTTCGGCCAGCGCCGCACCTTTCTCCGGCACATTGTCGGTGACGACCATGACCTGCGTGCCGAGCTCCGGCACATCACCCGCCATGAAGCCGTGGATGAGCGAGACGGAGAGGATGCCCTCCCTACCCTGCAGTGCCTTCATACGGTCCACGAAGGCGCGCATGGGCTCGCGGCTTGTCGGGAAGACGTCGATCATGCGGCAGTCGAAGGTGGAGATCACCGGGCGGATTTCTCCGCGCATGGCACGCAGGGCGAGATCCACCACATGCTCGGCACGTTCGAGAAAATCGGTGTGGGGGAATTCGAGAAAGGCGGCGAGGATGTTCGCCGCCGCAACGCGCTTCGCCGTCAGATGGCTGTGCGGGTCGAGCTCGGCGGCGACGATCACGTCCGGGCCGACGATCTCGCGCACACGGGCGAGAAGATCGCCCTCGCAATCGTCGAGCCCGCGCGCGACCATTGCGCCGTGCAGGCCAAGCACCACACAGTCCACCGGCATGGCGTCACGAAGCTGATCCAGAATCTCATCGCGCAGCGCCTCATAGACATCGAGCCGGACATAGCCGCCCGGCTCCGCCCAGGTGGCAGTGCCCTCGATCAGGGTGAAACCCTCTTCCCGCGCCCGCCGCCGCAAAACCGGGATGGGTGCCGAACAGAGCGTCGGAGTCTCGGGGTGCTCCCCCGGCCCGGCATAAAACGCCATCTCGAAATCCCCGCGATCGGTCGGGATCGGCGAGAAGGTGTTGGTTTCGGTGGCGAGCGAGGCGGTAAAGACACGCATGCGATAAGGTTCCGGCTTTATGGATCAGAGCGGCTTGTAGGCGACGGCCTCGACTTCGATCTTGATGTCGATCATCAGCCGCGATTCAACCGTGGTGCGCGCCGGCGGATCTTTGGGGAAATACTTGCCGTAAACCGCATTGAACGGGCCGAAATCGCGTGCGTCTTCCAGCCAGACGGTCGTTTTCACCACATCGTCGAGTGTGCAGCCGGCGAGCGCCAGCGCCGCCTTGACGTTTTCCATCACCTGCCCGGTCTGCTCGGTGATGCCACCCTTGACGACAACGCCATCGGCACCCACCGGAACCTGGCCGGAGATGTAGACGAAATCGCCGGCGCGTACGGCGGGGGAAAGCGGCACATGGGAGGTGCCAAAGCACTGCTTGGTCATGAATATACTCCGTTCCTGGAATTGCTTTATTTCACCGCACCGATGGCCAGGCCGCGCACCAGATAGCGCTGCAACCAGGCAAAGATGACGGCGACGGGGATCGTGGCGACAAAAGTGGCCGCCATGACATGGTGCCACTCGACCGTGTAGCGGCCGGCGACGAGAGAGAAAATCTGGATCGGCAGCGTGTAGCTTTCCTGACGCCGCAGCATGGTGAGCGCGATGACGAACTCGTTCCACGCATTGATGAAGGAGAAGATGGCGGTGACCGTCATCGCAGGAAGGGCGAGCGGCAGGAACACCATCACCAGCGCCTTTGCCGGGCTCGCGCCCTCGATCCACGCGGCCTCTTCCAGATCCTTCGGAATGGTAGAGAAATAGCTCTGCAGCATCCACACGGTGAAAGCGACATTGAACGCGCCATAGACGAAGACGATGGAGTTCACATTGTCGAGCAGGCCGAGCCACACCACCAGCCGGAACAGGCCGATGACAAGCACGATGGGCGAGAGCATCTGCGTGACGAGCAGGAACTGGCGGAAAAAGCCCTGCCCCCTGAAGCGGAAACGGCTCATGGCGTAAGCCGCTGGAATGGAGACCGCGAGCGCCAGAACGGTCGACAGCACCGAGACATAGATCGAATTCCAGAGCGCGGTGCCGAAATTGGTGACGGCCCACATGTCTATGAAATTCCGCCATGCCGCCTCACGCGGCCACCAGGTTGGCGACAGCACCTCGTTGGCCGGCTTGATCGCAGTGATGAACATCACGGCAAACGGAAACAGGATCAGCACAATGAGCGGTGACAGCAGTGCCCAGTAGAGAAGCGATTTCTTCAGTTTGGGGTTCATGTCCGCTCCCTGCGCATGGCCAGCGCAACATAGAGGATGGTGAAGACCAGAAGCAGCGCGAACATCATCACCGACAGGGCGGACGCCTCGCCCAGTTTGCCGAAGCGGAAACCGAGCTTGTAGAGATAGGTAACAAGAATATCGGTCGAGTTGGCGGGCCCGCCCTGCGTGGTCGCCCAGATGATCGGGAATGAATTGAACACATAGATCATGTTGAGCACGATCGAGATGTTCAAAAACGGCTTCATCAGTGGCAGGGTGATCTCGCGGAAGGTCTGCCAGCGCGATGCACCTTCAAGCTTCGCCGCCTCATAAAGATCGTCGGGAATGGATGAGAGGCCGCCGAGAAAGATGGTTGTCGTGAACGGGATCGTGACCAGAATGCCGATCATGATCTGCACCGGGAAGGCGGTCGAAGCGCGGGCAAGCCACTGGATGTTCTGATCGATCAGGCCAATGTTCTGCAGGCCCGAATTGAGCATGCCGCTCTCGCCATTCAGCGCCCAGCGCCAGACGATGGCGGTCATGGTGAGCGACACGGCCCAGGGCAGCATGATGATGACGCGTGCAAGCGAGCGGCCATAAAAATCCTCGTTGAGGATCATGGCAACAGGCACGGAGATGATGAGCGTGCCGAACACGATGCCGCCGGTCCAGATGAAGGTGCGCCACAGCGCGCCCAGAAAATCCGGATCGGTGAAGACGGCGACATAGTTTTCGACGCCGTTGAAACCACGCAACTGGCCGAAGCGGTTGACGTCGTTGAGTGAAATCGTGCCGAGCTGGTAAAGCGGCCACAGGATGATGAACGCGGCGAGAAGAAACCCCGGCAGGATCAGAAGATAGGGATTTGTCAGGGGCGAGCGGATCATGGTCCCGTCACGGTTGTCCGGCGCCTTGCCGGATGGACGTCAGGAGAAGCATGCGCGGTTTCTCGCCGCGCATGTCTGTTTCACCGGATTTTTGGCCTACTGACCAAGAATGCCATTGATCTCCCCAGCGGCGGCATCGAGCGTTGCCTTGGGCTCGCCATTGCCGAGATAGATGGTCTGCACCGCATCCGACGTGGTGGCGGCGATCTCCTCCCAGCCTGCAATGACCGGGGCAAAGCGCGCGTCCGGCAGAAGCCCCGTGAAGGCTTTCAGGTCGGCATTGTCGGCAAAAGCCGGCTGCGCCGCGACCTCCGGATTGACCGGCAGGAAACCCTCGCCCGAAGTGAACTTCGCGCGCCATTCGGTGGTGAAGAGCTGGTCGAGGAATTTCCAGGCCATTTCCTTGTTCTCTGAGTTCTCGAACATGATGATGGAATCGGTCACGCCATAAGTGCCGCGGTCTCCATCCGGTCCCGCCGGAATGGCAGCAACACCATATTCGAGATCGGGCGCTTCTTCCTTGATCTGGTTCGAGAGGAACGGCGCGGTGATCATCATGCCGACCTTGCCCTGCTTGAACAGGTTCTGCACATCCTCGCGGTTATAGGAGGTGACACCGGGCTGCGTCGCGCCGGAATCGATCAGCGATTTGTACATCTCCGCAGCCTTGTAGCCGGCATCCGTGTCGAGGCCGGACGTGCCGTCCTCCTCAACAAGCTGGCCGCCATAGGCCCAGAAAGCGTAGTAGAAATAGACGTCGGTCTCGATCTCCTTGCCTTGAAGGCCGAAGCCGGCAATGTCGTCACCCAGCGCACCGATTTTCTTGGCCGCTTCGGCAAGCTCGTCCCATGTGTCGGGAACCTCGGCGATGCCGGCCTGCTCGAACAGTGCCTTGTTGTAGTACATGGCGCGGGCCGACGCGGCGATGGGCAGACCATAGGTCTTTTCCTGCATCACGGAGGGCTCGAGGAAGACCGGGAAGAACCGGTCCCTGAAGTCCTGTGTCATGTAATCGTCCAGCGGCGCGGCGATGCCCTGATCGACAAAGTCGATCAGCCAGCGTGTGCCGATGATCGACAGATCGGCATTGGCGCCGCCGGAAATGTCGGTGGTCAGCTTCTGCAGAAGCACATCCCAGGGCACCACCTCGATCTGGATATCGGAGCCGGGATTGGCCTCTTCGAATGCCTTGGCGGCCTCTTCGAAATAGGGGCCGGTTTTGGAGCTGTATTCAGCCACGGTGACGCGCACGGTCTCGGCCTGCACCCACCCAGCCATGGATAGAAGCGCGGCACCGGCGACGGTGGCTTTCAATGCGGTCCTGTTCATTCCTGTCTCCCTGTTCCTCTCTCGGGTTCCTGATGCGTGCCCGGTGAAGGGCACCTGCGCCTTGACTGTTCTTGCGGATTGCCACACGGCGCGAGCAGCGATCTTTCGTGTAATTTTTTTACAGAAATTGGAAATAAGCAAGTGAAATCACACATTCATGTTGCTAAATTACGATTTATCGGCAAATCTTTGGCTGCCGGCCTGTGTTTCAGGCAGCGCCAGATTGCCTGGAAAGAACGAAGAGACCCCACGAAAGCGGGCGGATGAGGGGAAGAACGGGAGCGCAATGATCGATCTCAATGGTCACAGAATTGTCGTGACGGGTGCGGCCGGTGGCATCGGCCGGGCCATGGTGGACGTCCTTTCGGGGTTTGGCGCCTTTGTGGTCGCATGCGACCTGGAGGAAGCCGACCTGTCTCTTGACGGTGTTGGGGAGGCCCAGCGCTTCGATCTTCTGGACGACAGCGCGGTCGAAGCGGCGGTCAGGCGCATCTGCGATGGGGGCGTTCCGGATGCCGTGATCTCCAACGCCGGCTGGACGCGTGCCGAAACGCTGGACGATGTGACGCCCAAGGCGCTCTCCCATGAACTGGATCTCAACCTGCGCAGCGCGGCGCGGCTTTCACAGGCTTTCCTGCCTGCCCTGCGCGCAGGCCGAAAGGAGGTGGCCTTCGTGTTCATTTCCTCGATCAACGCGCTTTCGCACTATGGCAACCCCGCCTATGCGGCAGCCAAGGCCGGGCTGATCGCCTGGATGCGCGCCATCGCCACGGAGGAAGGCAGACACGGCATCCGCGCCAATGCGATTACGCCGGGTTCGGTGCGCACCATGGCCTGGGATCACCGCATCGAACGCGACCCGGGCATCTTAGCCAAGGTGCGGCAGCTCTATCCGCTGGGGCGCATGGTTGAGCCTGTGGAAGTGGCGCGCGCTGCCGCGTTCCTCGCCTCCCCGCTTGCAAGCGGCATCACCGGCACGGTGCTTCCAGTGGATGCGGGCATTTCCGCCGGGAACCTGCCCTTTCTTGAACAGATAGCCGGCTGAGGAGACCCTTCATGGCAGAGCTGAAACTGAAGGACATTTCCAAGCGCTACGGTTCGCTGACCGTGATCGAGAAACTCTCACTGGCGATTGACGATGGCGAATTCGTGGTTCTGGTCGGGCCGTCTGGCTGCGGCAAGTCGACCTTACTGCGCATGATTGCCGGGCTGGAGCCGATCACCGGCGGAGACCTCGTCATTGGCGGCGCCCGGGCCAACGACGTGCCACCCCAGAAGCGCGACACCTCCATGGTGTTCCAGTCCTATGCGCTCTTCCCGCATATGAGCGTTCGCGAGAACATCAGCTTCGGGCCGCGTGTGCGCGGCGAACCGAAAGACGAGACCGAGCGGCGCATCCGCAAGGCGGCGGAAATTCTCAATCTCGATGCCTATCTCGACCGCAAGCCGGGCCAGCTCTCCGGCGGCCAGCGCCAGCGCGTCGCCATGGGCCGGGCCATCGTTCGCGATCCGAAAGTGTTTCTCTTCGATGAGCCGCTTTCGAACCTCGATGCGAAACTGCGCATCCAGATGCGTACCGAGATCAAGGCGCTGCACCAGAAGCTTGGCACGACCATCGTCTATGTGACGCATGACCAGATCGAGGCCATGACCATGGCCGACCGGATCGTTGTCATGAATGGCGGCAACATCGAGCAGGTGGGCACACCGCTGGAACTCTACGACCGGCCCGCCAACACCTTCGTTGCCGGCTTCATCGGCTCGCCGGCGATGAGCTTTCTGCAAGCTGAAACGGGCATGGTGGGCGCGACACCGGTGGCGGTGCTTCAGGATGGGACGAGCCTCCCCATCGCGCAGGGGTTCGGCCATGAGACCGTGACGGTTGGCATTCGCCCCGAATCCTATCAAAGGGACCCGGAAGGGCCGCTGAAACTCCATGTCGAAGTCGTGGAGCCGACCGGTCCGGAGATCCATGTGTTCGGCACCATTGCCGGAGAGGACGTGCGCGTCGTGCTGCGTGACAGGGAATTGCCGAAACCGGGGGAAACGCTGGCGCTTTCCGTGCCGGTCGAACATGTGCATTTGTTTGACCACGATGGCGGACAAAGGCTGGAGGCGCACTGATCATGGACAAGCGCGTGCCCGATGACAGCGAACGCACGGTCGATATCATCGCCCGGTTGCAGGATCGCCTTGAGCGCGGGCGCGGCGCGGAAATCCGCCTGGTGGAGAGCATTCTGGCCGATCCGCAACTTGCCGCCCATGCGCCGATCGCGCAGATCGCCGAGCGCGCAGGCGTGAGCGAGCCGACCATCACGCGGCTGGCGCGGGCGCTGGGGTTTCCCGGCACGCGGGAGATGCGGTTTCATCTGGCGCAGGCGCTCGCCATTGGTGGCGCCTATCTGCGCGAGCCGAGCGCACCGGTGGAAGAATTACCACTCTCCGGACAGGTGGTGGCCAAGGTTGCCTCGGGCGCCCATGCCGCGCTCGACCTCATGTCGATGGCGCTCGCAGACATTGATCTTGAGCCCATGGCGAAAGAGATCAGCCGCGCGAGCCAGATCCTTGTCTATGGCACGGGCGGCAGCTCTTCCTTCGCGGCGGTGGAGTTGCAAAACCGGCTCTTCCGGCTCGGGCTGCACGTGACCGCTCACACCGACCCGCAGCTTCAGCGCATGAGCGCCTCCGTGCTGGAGCCCAAGGCGGTGGTGATCGGCTTTTCCGTTTCGGGGCAGGCCGCCTCGGTGATGGATGCGGTGACGATTGCCCGGCAATATGGCGCGCGCGCCTTTGTCGTGACCACACCCAACTCGCCGCTGGCCGCTGCCGGCGACGACATTCTGCCGCTCACCTTCAAGGAGGACGGCAATCTCTACAAGCCCTCCTCCATGCGCTATGCGTTGCTCTCGGCGGTGGACATGATCGCCATGGCGACGGCGCTCACGCTCGGTAAGAAGGTGCTGGAGCCGCTCCGGCGTGTGCGCCACAGCCTGGCGAGCCAGAACATCAAGAACCCCAACCTGCCCATCGGAGACTGATGCCTTGCGCATTCTCGACCTTGAAACGCCCGCCGTGGTGATCGACCTTGCGAAGGTCCGGGCCAACCTCGCCCGCGCGCAGTCCCATGCAGGCGCTCATGGGCTGAAACTGCGCCCGCACATCAAGACCCACAAACTGCCCCTGTTCGCGAAATTGCAGTGCGAGATGGGGGCGACCGGCATCACCTGTCAGAAGGTGGGCGAGGCCGAAGTGATGGCCGATGCGGGGCTGACCGACATCTTCATTCCCTACAACATTCTGGGCACTGCCAGGCTCGACCGGCTTCTGGCCCTGCACAAACGTGTGAAGCTAATGGTGACGGCGGACAGTGGGGTGACGATTGCCGGCTATGCCGGGCATTTCACCGATCCCGACCATCCCCTCCCCGTGCTCGTGGAATGCGATACGGGCATGGGCCGTTGCGGCGTGCAGACGGTGGAAGAAGTCGTTTCGCTGGCGAAACAGATCGATGCAGCACCGGGGTTGCGCTTCGAAGGGCTGATGACCTACCCGCCGCGCGGCGAGCCGGAAATGGTGGAGCGCTGGCTGGCCGATGCCATCGCCGCGCTCAAGGAGAGCGGGCTGGCGGTCAACACGGTTTCCAATGGCGGATCGCCCGACTTCTATCGGGCCGAGCAGGTGACCAGCGCGACCGAGCACCGGCCCGGCACCTATATCTATTCCGATCGCATGCAGGTGGCTTTCGGTCATGGCACGCTGGAAGACTGCGCGCTGACAGTGCTGGCCACGGTGGTGAGCCGGCCCACGGAAAACCGCGCGATCATCGATGCCGGCTCCAAGGCGCTTGCCGCCGACACGGCACCCGTTCCCGGCCATGGGCACATCGTGGAGTATCCCGATGCGGTAATCGACTCGCTTAGCGAGGAGCACGGCATTGTCGACCTTTCGAACTGTGCGACGAAGCCTGAGATCGGGGAGAAACTACGCATTATTCCCAATCATGTCTGCCCGGTGTCGAACCTTTACGACGTGGTGAACCTCGTCGATGGCGACCGCGTGACCGAAACGGTTCCGGTGGCCGCACGCGGCCGCCTGACCTGAGAACCAGTCATTCCGAGGAACAAGCAAATGACCTATGACAAGAACCCCTTCCCTGAAGGCGATGCCGACCGTCACTATCTCTGGGAGATGCTGGTGCGGCGCGACATCGACGCGTTTCTCGCGCAGGACTGGTCGATGGTGGAAGGGGATTTTGCCGAGGACCGGTTCTTTGGCATGCATGCGCATTTCCTCAACGACGCGGATTCCTGGCGGCTCCAGTTTCCCGATGTTAAAACCTATCGCGACGAATGGCTGCGTCAGGGCAGGGAAACGGCGGCAACGGAGTTTGCCGAGCCGCTGCGCGATGCGCTCTTCCGCGTGACGAACATGCGCGACATCGACATCGATGGCGACCGCGCCGTGCTGCACAAGAAGTTCAATGGCAGTGTTGCCAAGGCCGATGGCAGCGTCGACCGGCTGAACTGGCAGACGCTCTATTTCTGCTCCAGGATTGACGGGCGCTGGAAGATCACCGGCTTTGTCGGCTACATGCCGCATCCGCTGGGCGGCTGAGGCTCAAACGCGTTTGCCCGTCTCCGCATCGAAGAGATGGGTCATGTTCTCCTGAACGGTGAGCGGCAGTGTGTCGCCGGGCGCGACCCTGGCGCTGCCGGGAAGCCGGGCAATCAGCTCACCGCCGGCACCATTGGCGCCTGAAAGCGTGCCATGGGCGAGCGTGTCGGCTCCCAGCGTCTCCACCGCCGTGACGGAGAGACTGAGCGTCGCCTCTTTCGCCGCGGCGATCTGCAGGTGCTCGGGACGCACGCCGAAGAGCAGCGGACGGCCGGTCTCGGCCGGCTTCGTGTCGAGCGCTAGTTTTCCGCCTCCTTCCAGCACGAAGTCGGAGCCTGAAACGCTTCCCTTCAGAATGTTCATGGCCGGGGATCCGATGAAGCCCGCAACGAAGCGTGTCGCGGGGCGTTCATAGACGGCCATCGGCGTGTCGATCTGCTCCGCGATGCCGGCATTCATGACCACGAGCCGGTCGGCCAGCGTCATCGCCTCCACCTGATCATGCGTCACGTAAAGCGCGGTGGTGCCGACCGAGCGCTGCATCTGCTTGATCTCAAGTCGCATCTGCACGCGCAGCTTCGCATCGAGATTGGACAGTGGCTCATCGAACAGGAACACGGCCGGGTTGCGCACGAGCGCGCGGCCCATGGCAACACGCTGCCGCTGCCCCCGGAAAGCGCGCGCGGCTTGCGGTCGAGATAGGGTTCGAGCTGCAGCATGGCGGCGGCCTGATCGACCCGCTGGCGGATTTCGTCCTTCGTCTTGCCGGCGATCTTCAGACCATAGGCCATGTTGTCGAAGACCGACATATGCGGATAGAGCGCATAGTTCTGGAACACCATGGCGATGTCGCGCTCGCGCGGCTCCAGATCGTTGACCACCCGCCCGCCGATTTCCATCGTGCCGGCGGTGATGCGCTCAAGACCGGCCACCATGCGCAGGAGTGTGGACTTGCCGCAGCCGGACGGGCCGACAATGACGATGAATTCGCCATCGGCCACATCCAGACTGACGCCATGGATGACCTCGGTCTTGCCGTAGGATTTGCGAACGTCGCGTATGGAAATCGTCGCCATGCCGACTTCGGTCCTTCTATTTCTCTGTCTCGACAAGGCCTTTGACAAAAAGGCGCTGCATGAAGATCACCACCGCCACCGGCGGCAGAACGGCCAGCGTTGCAGCGGCCATGGTCACGGGCCAGTTGCCGTAATCGTCGGCGGTCGGCATCATCTGTTTCAGGCCCATCACGATGGTGTTCATTTCCGGTCTGGTGGTGATGAGAAGCGGCCAGAGGAACTGGTTCCACCCATAGATGAACAGGATCACGAAAAGGGCCGCGATGTTGGTGACCGAGAGCGGCAGGAGAATGTCCTTGAAGAAGCGCAGCGGCCCGGCACCATCGACGCGCGCGGCCTCGACGAGTTCATCCGGCACGGTCATGAAAAACTGGCGGAACAAGAAGGTGGCGGTCGCCGAGGCGATCAGCGGCAGGATCAGGCCGGTGTAGGAATTGAGCATGCCGAGCGAAGCCACGACCTCATAGGTCGGCACGATGCGAACTTCCACCGGCAGCATCAGCGTCATGAAAATCGCCCAGAAGGCGAACATGCGAAACGGAAACCGGAAATAGACGATCGCATAGGCCGACAGGATCGAAATGGCGATCTTGCCGATGGCGATGCCCATGGCCATGACGAAGGAATTGAACAGCATGCGCCCCACCGGCGCGGTGATGCCGGAAGTGAGCGCTTCGCTGTAATTGTCAATGAAGTGCGGCCCCGGCACCAGCGGCATGGGCGGGCGGATGATTTCGAAATGCGTCAGCGTCGAGCCGACAAAAGTGAGGTAGATCGGGAAGCAGACAATGGCGATGCCGATGATCAGCACCGCATGCATCAGGATCGTACCAAAGCCCTGTTTTTCAACCATGCTCCGCCCTCCTCAATAGTGCACGCGCCGCTCGATGAAGCGGAACTGGATGACGGTCAGGATGCCCACAACAACCATCAGGATGACGGACTGGGCGGCGGAGGAACCAAGGTCCTGCCCCACGAACCCGTCAGAGTAGACCTTGTAGACCAGGATGGTGGTGGACTGGCCCGGCCCGCCGGACGTCATCGTGTGGATGATGCCGAAGGTCTCGAAGAAGGCGTAGACGATGTTGACCACCAGCAGGAAGAACGTGGTGGGCGACAGAAGCGGGAAGATGATGGTGCGGAAGCGGTGCCATTTGCCCGCGCCATCAATGGCCGCCGCCTCGATCAGGCTTTTGGGGATCGCCTGCAGGCCGGCCAGGAAAAACAGGAAATTGTAGCTGATCTGCTTCCATGCGGCGGCGAGAATGACCAGCGTCATCGCCTGACCGCCATCAAGCACGGGGTTCCAGTCGATCCCAACGGCCTTCATGTAGAAAGCGATCACCCCAATGGAGGGCTGGAACATGAAGAGCCACATCACACCGGCAACGGCAGGGGCCACAGCATAGGGCCATATGAGCAGTGTCTTGTATGCCCCCGCCCCCTTGATGACCTGATCGGCCATCACGGCAAAGAGCAGCGCGACCGACATGGAAACCAGCGTAACAAAGAAGGTGAAGACGGCGGTGGTGACGAAGGACTGAAGATAGTACCGGTCGTTGAAGAGATACTCGAAATTCGAAAACCAGACGAAGCGCGCTCCAAGCCCAAACGGATCGGGCAGAAGCAGGGACTGGTAGAGGGCCTGCGCGGCGGGCCAGAAGAAGAAAACAATCGTCACCACCAGCTGCGGTGTCAGCAGCAAGTATGGCAACAACCGGTTGTCGAAAGTGACGCGCTTTTCCATGGGCCGACCAGATGATGCGGGGCCGGCACATGCCATGCCGGCCCCCGCGGAGTTGACGGGATTAACGCGTCGACTGTTCGAAGCGGCGCAGGAGCTCGTTGCCGCGGCTCACGGCCTCGTCGAGCGCAGCCTTGGCGTCTTTCTGCCCCTGCCACACGGCTTCCAGCTCCTCATCGATGATCGCGCGGATCTGGTCGAAATTGCCAAGACGGATGCCCTTGGAATTCTCCGTCGGAGCCTTGCCGGTCATCTGCAGGATAGCGACGTCGGTGCCGGGGTTCTCGTTGTAGAAGCCCTGCTCCTTGGTCAGGTCGTAGGCGGCGGTGGTGATCGGCAGATAGCCGGTGTCCTGGTGCCACTGAGCCTGCACTTCAGCGCTGGAAAGATAGTTCAGAAATGCAGCAACGCCGGCATATTCCTCGGCCTCGTGGCCCGACATGACCCACAGCGAAGCGCCACCGATGATGGTGTTGTAGGGCGCGCCTTCCGCCTCCGGCCAGTAAGGCAGGTTGGTCACGGTGAAGGGGAAGTCCGCCTCGGCCTTCACGCCGGCGTAACCGGCCGACGATTCGGTGAACATGGCGCACTCGCCCGAGCGGAAACGCGCACCGCCCTCATTGCGGCGGCCCGAATAGCTGAAGAGGCCATCCTTCGCCCACGCACCCATCTTGTCGATGTGCTTCACCTGCAGGTCGCCATTGAAGGCGAGCTCGGTGTTGGTGCCGGCAAACCCGTTGGCTTCGGTGGCGAAGGGCGCGTTGTGATAGGCGCTCAGATTCTCGAGATGAACCCATGACTGCCAGGCTGTGGTGAGCGGGCATTCAGAGCCAGCTTCCTTGAGCTTGACGAGGATTTCCTCAACTTCCGGCCAGGTAGCAGGCTTCGCCTCGGGATCGAGACCGGCCTCCTCAAGCGCGTTCTTGTTGATGTAAAGAACGGGCGTCGAGGAGTTGTAGGGCAGCGACAGCATTTCGCCGTCGGTGTTGGTGTAGTAGCCGGCAACCGGAGCAAGGTAGGCGCTCGGGTCGAACTCGGCCTCGGCCTCGGCCATCACTTCATAGACCGGCTTGATCGCGCCCTTGGCAGCCATCATCGTGGCCGTGCCGACCTCGAACACCTGCAGTATGTGCGGCTGCTCGCCGGCGCGGAAGGCGGCGATGCCGGCATTCAGGGCTTCCGAGTAGTTGCCTTTGAGCGTGGCAACGACTTCATAGTCATCCTGACTGGCGTTGAAGTCAGAGACCTGCTTTTCCAGAAGTTCACCAAGACGACCGGTAAAGGCATGCCAGAACTGGACCTGGGTCTGCGCCTGTGCGACGCCGACCATTGCCGGAAGCGCCACAGTCAACGCTGTGGCTGCGGAAAGCATTGCGCGAAGTTTCATGTTTCATCTCCCTGTAGCGTCGAACGCCGGTTTAGGACCGGTCTCTATTGATCGGCTATTGTTACGGTTGGATGACAGCATCTGCAGAATGCATTGTCCATACCTTTTCCGTTATAGAAATTTCATGCCGGGGCCATGTTTTGACGCGGTTGGCCTTGTTCACGGCGGTCCTATACAAGGGCAGGAATCGAATCGGTTCAGGGCTTGAGAGACAATGGCAATCATAGCGCGTCTGGCAGCGGGTGCGATTACGCTGTTCGCACGCTTCATCACCGCCGTGCGGGCCGACTGGGAGGGCATTGAGCCTGTCCCGCGGCAACGGGTCTATTTTGCCAACCATGTCAGCCACGGAGACTTTATCCTGCTGTGGACAGTTCTGCCTGCCCGCATGCGCCGGCAAACCCGACCGGTGGCCGGCGCAGACTACTGGCTGAAATCCCCCACGCGCCGTTTCATCGGCCGAGACGTATTCAATGCAGTGCTGATCGACAGGAACCGCGACACGCGCGCAAGCGATCCCATAGGGCAGATGGCCGACGCGCTCGATGGAGGCGCTTCCCTCATCATCTTTCCCGAAGGCACGCGCAATGAAACCGATGCCGCTCTTCTTCCTTTCAAGAGCGGAATCTTTCATCTCGCAAAAGCGCGGCCCGACGTGGATTTCGTGCCGGTCTGGATCGACAATCTGAACCGCGTCATGCCCAAGGGAGAGTTCGTTCCCGTGCCGCTTATCTGCACGGTTACCTTCGGTGCGCCGTTGCGTGTCGGCAAAGACGAAGCCAAGGACGCTTTCCTCACCCGCGCGCGCAACGCGCTCTTATCCCTGTCCGGCGTCAAACAAGGGAACGCGTGATGACCGAGCACCAGATCGATCTTCTGAAACTGCTTGGCGGACTTGCCGCCGTTCTCGTGGCCGCCTCGCTTGTGGGTCATCTCCTCCAGCGCAGGCTTTCACCCGACGGGTCCAATGCCGTCGTCGAAAACCTCAACGACCGGGTAAACGCCTGGTGGGTGATGATCATCCTGATGGGCGGTGCGCTGCTCTTCGGCCGGATGGGTGCGATCCTTCTCTTCGGCTTCGCCTCCTTCGCTGCCTTGCGCGAATTCGTGACGCTGACCGACACGCGGCGCGGTGATCACTGGGCACTCGCTTCCGCCTTCTTCCTCGTGCTGCCGCTTCAATACTATCTCGTCTATATCGACTGGTATGGGCTCTATTCGATCCTCGTACCGGTCTACGCATTTCTCCTGATGCCCATCGTCTCGGCACTGCGGGGCGACACGGATCATTTCCTTGTGCGGGTCGCGGAAGTGCAATGGGCGCTGATGATCTGCGTTTTCTGCGTTTCCCATGTACCGGCACTGCTCACGCTGCAGATCCCCGGCTATGAAGGACGCAACCTGCTCCTGATCGCCTTCCTGGTGGTCGTCGTGCAGTCAAGCGACGTGCTGCAATATGTCTGGGGCAAGCTCATCGGGCGCACCAAAATCGCGCCGAAGCTCTCTCCATCGAAGACGGTGGAGGGGTTTGTCGGCGGTGCGCTGAGCGCCACACTCGTCGGTGCGGCCCTCTTCTGGATGACGCCGTTCACGCCAGTTCAGGCGGGACTGCTGTCCTTTGTCATCGTGCTCATGGGCTTTTTCGGCGGGCTCGTCATGTCGGCCATCAAGCGCGACCGTGGCGTGAAGGACTGGGGACACCTGATCGCCGGCCATGGCGGCTTCATCGATCGGCTGGATTCGGTGATCTTCTCGGCCCCCATCTTCTTCCACCTCGTGCGCTACTGGTGGTCTCTTACATGAAAACGGCGCTGGCCCGGCTGGCGAAAAGCAGCGCCGTGCACATGGGTTTTGCGTTTCTCGCCATGGGCGCGTGGGCGGTGTTTGCCAACCGGGGTCACGCAATGCCCGACCCATTGCTGGCAGGCGTCGTTCAGGGGAGCCTCTCGGCCTGCATAACCCTTTTCCTCAAGCGGTTCATCGAAACGCTGGTGGCGCGCCATGAGGGGCTTTCCGGCCTCGTTCTGCCTCCCTTTTACGCAGGCCTCACCTCGCTGACCCTTCTCTACGCCATCCACAGCCTTGCCGGGACGCCCGAAATTCTGGCAACGATCACCGTACCGTTGACGGTCGCAACATCCTATGCGGCCCTCTACACCTACACCCTATGGAGTGCCCGACCGTGAGCGAGACCGAAAACCGCCGCCCATTGGCCAGCCGCGACACCGGCTGGGCCCACACCGTGACGCGCTGGCTGGCCGCGACCTCCATCACGCCCAACCAGATTTCCATGGCGAGCATGGGGTTTGCAGCGCTCGCCGGCCTCGCCTTCTGGCAGACGGGCGAGACCGATGGCGCGGCCAGGCTGGTGCTCCTTTTTCTGGGCGGCCTTTTTGTGCAATGCCGCCTCCTGTGCAACCTCTTCGATGGAATGGTGGCCGTGGAGGCGGGCAAGGGTTCGCCGGATGGCGCCTTCTGGAACGAATTTCCCGACCGTGTGGCCGATATCGCGATCCTCGTCGGCGTGGGTTATGGCGTGGGCCTACCGGCGCTCGGCTGGGCCGCCGCCGGCTTCGCCGTTCTCACCGCCTATGTGCGTGAGCTTGGACGCGCCTGCGGACAGGAGGCGGATTTCTCCGGCCCCATGGCCAAGCCGCATCGCATGGCTGCAATCACGGCTGCGGCGGCGCTTTCGCTCTTCGAACCATTGTGGAGCGGGCACGGCCAGGTGCTGACAGTGGCGCTCTGGATCGTTGCCCTTGGCGCCGCATTGACCGCCCTGCGGCGGTCGGTGCGGCTGGTGAGGGCGCTCAGGGGCTAGAGCTGGGCGTTCATGAGGCCAGTCCCGGCAACACGGCTTTCACGCCAGCGACGATCATCTCGACCGCGATGGCGAGCAGGATCATGCCCATGAGCCGCGTGGTGATGACGCGCATGGTCTCGCTCAACACGCGTCCGATCCCGGATGCGAAGAAGAGGACGACGAACAGGATCGCAAGAATGACGGCAACCACGGCGCCAATGGCCAGGGTCGCCTCAAACCCGCCGGCGTGTCCCGTGTAGATGATCAGCGTTGCGATGGTGCCGGGGCCGACGATCATCGGAAACGTGATCGGATAGAAAGCGAGCCCCGACAGATCACTCATGTGATCCTTTTCCCGGTCGGTGCCATGGTGGGAAGAGAAGCCGCTCCCGTTCAGCATCGACCAGGCAATGTGGGCGAGAACGACACCGCCGGCCACACGAAACTCATCCACCGTTATGCCGAAGAAGCTGATGATCGCCTGCCCCGCGAACAGGATAACCGCGCACATGATGGCGGAGAAAATGGCAATCCTGAACGCCAGAACCCGCTGCTGCTGCACCGTGAAGCCTGCCGTCAGCGCCAGAAAGATCGGCAGGTTCACGAATGGGTTCATGATGGCGAAAAAAGCGCCGAACGCCTTGGTCAGTTCCGTATAGTCCATGCGCCTCCCCAGACCTCGTTCGCACGCCATTGCCGCCAATGGCGGGTGCGACTCAGCACACTGCGGGACAGTATGGCATCAACATCTCGCGGGAGCGACGCCGGAGCACCTGATTTGTGATCAGCCGGCTTTTGCATCCCGCTGGAATATCCAGTCATGATCCGGGTGGTTCGCGAAGCGCCATTTGCGCAAGGGACCGGCCATCACGTTGAGATAATACATCTCATAGCCATAGGGCGCGCCGCAGGGGTGGTGCCCCTTCGGCACCAGAACCACATCGTGATCGCTCACGGCCATGGTCTCGTCCAGTTCGCCATCCTCGGTGAACACCCGCTGGAAGCCGAAACCCTGAGTCGGGTTGAGCCGGTGATAATAGGTCTCTTCCAGATAGGTCATGTTCGGGAAATCGTCCTCGTCATGACGGTGCGGCGGATAGGACGACCAGTTGCCCTGCGGGGTGTAGACTTCGGTGACGAGCAGACTGTCGGCCACGTCGCGGCCTTCCATGGCGATGTTGTGAATGAAGCGCGTGTTGGCGCCCCTGCCACGCTCTTCAAGACTGATGCCGGCGGGGCCGATGACCTGCGCCTCATGGTCGCCCCTGCCGGGCGCGGTGCAGACGGCGAGTGTGCAGTCGGTTGTCGCCCTGGCCTGCCATTCGGCGCCATTGGGGATGTAGACCGCGTGGGGCGGCAGGCGTTCGAAGACATTCATGCGCTCGCCCAGTTCGCCAAACGCCCTGCCTGCGCCGGAAATCTCCGCCTTGCCCTCGACCAGCACGAGAATGACCTCGCGATCCCCGGTCGCCTCGGAGGCCGTTTCACCGGCTTTGAGACGGTAGAGACCGAAGCCGACATAGCCCCAACCCGCCGATTCCGGCGTGATGTCGTGCACCTTGCCGGCGGTGCCTGCGGGTTTGACCAGAAGATCGGACACGGTGCTTACCTCATTCGTTTTCGGTGTCGCCGGGTGTGCCGGGTGTGAAAGTGTAGAGCAGCGACCAGGCCGCATAGACACCCGCGGCGGTGAACAGAATTCCCCAGAACGGCGCGCCGGAGACAAACTCGAACAGCCCCCAGCCAAGACAGACCGCCACCACGACCACCCGCCGCCAGAGAGGCCGGAAGAAGGGGTGACGGGGGTCGAGAAAATTCATGCGGCATCATCCCGGACAAGACCGGCTGCATGCGCTGCCTGCCTGAGCGCCTTCAGCCCCATGGACTGATATGTCACCGGATCGGCCTTGAGCGGGTCCTGTTCGGCTTCGATGACAAGCCAGCCATCATAACCCTTCCGGGCAAGCACGCTCAGGACCGGCTCGAACGCAATGCCGCCCTCCGGATCGCCTGGAACGGTGAAGACACCGCGCCGCACACCGGCAAGGAAGGAGAGTTTCTCCTTTTCCACTTCGCTGCGAACTGCCGGGCGGACATTCTTGGCATGGAAATGGGACACCCGGTCGCCATAGGTCTCGGCAAGTTCCACCGGGTCGGACCCGCCAAACCAGGCATGGCCGGTATCGAGCAGAAGACGCGTTGCCGGACCGGTGCCATCCATCAGGCGGCCGATCTCCTCGCGGTTTTCGACCACGGTTCCCATATGGTGATGATAGACCAGTGCGATGCCCTGCTCCGCACAGTATTCGGCAATCGCCTCCACACCGGCACAAAAGGCCGGCCAGCGATCATCCTCAAGGCGGGGGCGGTCTGCGAGCGCCACGGCGTCGTCGCCATGAACGGCGTTCGACGTCTCGCAGACGATGCACACTTTGCAGCCATTCGCTTTCAGCATGTCGAGATGCGGCTGGATCGCCTTCTTCTCGGTCTCGATGTCGTTGACCAGCAGATTGAGCGAGTGCCAGCCGGAAACGAAGACGAGACCGTGTTCGGCCAGAACCGCTTTCAGCTTCTCCCCATCCGAGGGCATCTTGTGCCCCTTCTCGATGCCGTCGAAGCCGATGGACCCCGCCTCGGCCAGACACTGTTCGAGGGAAATATGCGCGCCGAGGGTCTGGTCGTCATCGTTTGACCAGGCGATGGGATTGGTGCCGAAGCGGATCATTCAGGTTCTTTCTTTCAACGCATTTTCATAGGCTTTGCGGGCAGCATTGACCTCTTGCCGGTCCGAGACCTCGGGCACGGCGACATCCCACCAGTAGCCGCCGGCTTCAGTGGTGGGATAGGGGTCCGTATCGATCACGACGACAAAAGGTCCTTTCGCGGCATGCGCTTCAGCAAGGGCCGTCTCGAGCTCCACTATGGACCCGGCCTTGCACGCCTCCGCCCCCATGGAAGCGGCATGAGCGACGAAGTCGATATGCGACGGATTCACATGGTGCGTATGGTCGAGCAGATTGTTGAACTCGGCTCCGCCGGTGCCCATCTGCAGTCGGTTGATGCAGCCGAAGCCGCGATTGTCGGTGATGACAACGGTGATCTTGACGCCCATCGAAACGGCAGTGGCGAGTTCCGAATTCATCATCATGTAGGAGCCATCGCCAACCATCACCACCACATCGCGGTCGGGCTCGGCCATCTTGATGCCCAGGCCGCCGGCGATCTCGTAGCCCATGCAGGAATAGCCATATTCCATGTGGTAGGAGCCGGGGCGCCCGGCTTTCCAGAGCTTGTGCAGCTCACCGGGCATGGTGCCGGCCGCGCACATGACCACCGTATTCTCGCGCGCCGCACGCTGCACCGCGCCGATGACCTGCATGTCGGTGGGCAGCGCGTTTTCGTCCACCGCAGGTGCTTCCGTCACCGCATCGGCGGCCCTGAACCAGTCTTCCTTCAGTGCTGGCGCCGGTGCCTCCGCCTTCCAGCTACCGAGGCCTGCAGACAGGAGCTTCAGACCCACATCTGCATCGGCGATCAGCGCCTGCGCATCGTGCTTGGTTCCGTCATGGGGCTGGACGTTGAGTGCGAGGATGCGGCGTTTTTTCCTGAACAGCGCCCAGGAGCCGGTGGTGAAATCCTGAAACCGCGTGCCGACACCGAAAACAAGATCCGCCTCTTCGCAGATTGCATTGGCGCTGGCCGAACCCGTGACCCCGACCGGACCAAGATTGAGCGGATGATCCCAGGGGAGTGCGGACTTTCCCGCCTGCGTTTCCACGACCGGGATGGCGTGTTTCTCCGCGAAGCTTTTCAGCGTTGCGCACGCACCGGCATAGTGAACGCCACCGCCCGCAACGATAACCGGGCGGCTTGCCGCGCGAATGGCTTCGATGGCATCGGCCAGTTCGTTCTCGTCTGGCCGGAGTCTGCGCCGTCGCCAGATGCGTTCGTCGAAAAAGCTCTCCGGCCAATCGTAGGCCTCGGCCTGCACATCCTGGCAGAAGGCCAGCGTGACCGGCCCGCAATCGGCCGGATCGGTCATGACGCGGAAGGCACGTGGCAGCGCGGTAAGAAGCTGCTCGGGCCGGGTAATACGGTCGAAATAGCGCGAAACAGGCCTGAAACAGTCATTGGCGCTCACCGTGCCATCGCCAAAATCTTCCACCTGCTGCAACACCGGGTCGGGACCCCGATTGGCGAAGACATCGCCCGGCATCAGAAGCACGGGCAGGCGGTTCACATGGGCGAGCGCCGCCGCCGTCACCATGTTCGTCGCACCAGGACCGATGGACGAGGTGACGGCCATGGCACGCCGCCGGCCAAGCTGCTTCGCATAAGCGATCGCCGCATGGGCCATGGACTGCTCATTGTGCCCGCGATAGGTGGTGAGCGTTTCGCGCGCCGCATGGAGCGCCTCGCCTATGCCGGCCACATTGCCGTGGCCGAAAATGGCCCACATGCCGGCTATGTAGGTCTCGCCATCCTCGTTCTTCTGGGCTGCGATATAGCGGATCGCCGCCTGTGCGGCCGTCAGCCTGACTGTCTTCATGCCGCCTCTCCCTTTCGTGCCCGCGCCCGCGCCCGATCCCAGACAGCGCAGAGGTTTGCATAATTCTCCGTCATTTCCCCGATGGCCGTCCGGTCATCGATCGCGCCGGAGAGCCAGCGCCGCGCCGCATCCGCAAAGATCGTGCGCCCGACGGCAAAACCCTTGACCAGATCGAAGGAGGCGGCAACCGCAAAACTGTCTTCGAGTTCCTTTGCCGGCGCATCAAGTCCGAGAACGACAATGCCGCGCGTGTGCGGGTCGTTGCGTCTGATTGCATCGCAGGCATTCTGCCATGCCGCGCGCGATGTCATCGGTTCCAGCTTCCACCAGTCGGGGAAAACACCGATCTCGTAAAAGCGTTCGATGACCCTGGCCGCCGTGTCATCGTCGCAGGCCGCGACCTTGGACGGTATGATCTCGAGCAGCATCTCCAGCCGGTTGCGGCGGCTTGCGGCGAAAAGGCGCCTGACGGTGGCTTCCTGCTCTTCCCGCATCTCCGGCTTATCATCCGGGTGGTAGAAGCACAGAACCTTGACGACGTTTTCCAGAGGCCACTCGCCAAGGCCGCCGTAATCCGGCCCTATGGCAGGCTCCAGCGTGAGCGGGCGCGAGCCCGGCCATTCGACCGGACGGCCGATCCACAGCCCGGAACCCGAGGCGGCGTAGAGCGCATCCCGGCCAAGCCGGCCATCGCACAGAATACCGTATCCATGGCGACCGTCAGCCACGGCCGTCGCTGCCGCAAGGCACAGTTTCTTGAAGTCTCCAATGCGCTCGTGAGGGACGCCAGCCTCGTCGGCCATAGCCTCCAATTGCATGCGGTGATCGAAGGCGAAGACGCGCATCTGCGACCAGTCGCCATGCCGCGTCGTCGCCCAGTGCACCTGCTCGAGCGCTGTGTCCTTGCGCAGCGCCTTATCGCGGATGCCGGTGCGGAAGAAGTGCTTCAGTTCCTCGAAGGAGGGATACGCCGGCGTGCAGCCGTGACGGGAGACCGCGAAGGCGCCGCAGGCGTTGGCGTATTTCAGGGCTGTGGGCCAATCCTCACCCGAGAGCCAACCCTTGAGAAGCCCGGACATGAAACCGTCGCCCGCGCCAAGCACGTTGAACACCTCGATCGGGAATCCTTCGCCGGCTTCGCCTTCATCAAGCGTGCCGGGAATTGCGCCAGTAAAGGCGGACGCGCCCATCGGTCCCCGTTTGCAGACAAGAACGGCGTCGGTCAGCGCGCGCACAGTCTTGAGTGCCTCCATCGTGTCGGTCGAACCGCCGGCAATGTGGAATTCCTCTTCCGTGCCGACGATGAGATCGAACAAGGGCAGAGTGGATTGCAGCTTGGCGGTGACGCGTTCGGACTCAATGAAGCGGCTTTCGCCTGCCCCGTGTCCGGCAAGTCCCCAGAGGTTGGGGCGATAGTCGATGTCGAGCGCTGTCAGCGCGCCATGTTCGCGGGCAAGCCGCAGCGCCTTCAGAACGGCAGCCTCGGTGCGCGGATGAGAGAGATGTGTGCCGGTCGCACAGACACAGCGTGCCTCGGCAATGAAATCCGGGTCGATGTCTTCTTCATCAAGCGCCATGTCGGCGCAATTTTCCCGATAGAAGATCAGTGGAAACTGCTCCTGATCGCGGATGCCGAGAAGCACAAGCGCGGTCAGGCGCTCGGGATCGGTGACGACGCCGCGCGTGTCCACGCCCTCGCGCTTCAGTTCCTCACGGATGAAGCGTCCCATATGCTCGTCGCCGACGCGCGTGATCAGGGCCGACTTCAGGCCGAGTCGCGCCGTGCCGGCAGCAATATTGGTCGGCGAACCACCTATATATTTGTTGAAGGAGCCCATGTCCTCCAGCCGGCCACCCACCTGCGCGCCATAAAGATCGACCGAGGACCGGCCAATGGTGATGAGGTCGAGGGACTTCATCCTTGTCTCCTCCATGCGTTCCTGCTGCGCTGCGCTCCCGCCCGGCAACAGGGGCGATGGTTTGCCGGGACCGGCATTCCATCGATCTCCATAATGGAAGATATGTTCTATTTTAATCCCAAAATCAACATCAGAATTCCATTTTACGGCACGGAAGCTCCAACAGCGACTACGAGCGCAACGGCAAGGGAGAGCGTTGCGGAAAGCGACCGGAAATCACCGAAATCGGCTTCGGTAACCGTCAGCATGAGAGGCGTTATGGGCCGAAGCGGACTGGCAATGGCATCTGTAATGGCGATCACCTCGGCGCCTGCGGCCCGTGCGGCCTCTGCCAGTTCGACGGTCTCGGGCGTGTAGGGTGCAAACGTGATGGCGATGACTGCGTCGCCCTTACGGATGGCATGACGATTGTCGAGCCGGCCGACATGATCGTGGATCATCGTCGGCACGTTCATCTTCTCGAAGGCATAGGCGAAATAGGCCGCGACGGAGAAGGCACGACGTAGACCGACGATGTGCACCATGTTTGCCTGCGAAAGCGCCCGGATGGACGCATCGAGCGTATCCGGGTCGATGGTCTTGGCCAGGCTTTCGAGCGAAAGGCGCCCCGCTTCGATGAACTCGGCAAGGAGCGCCGAGGCGCTGCCGGCCCCGCTCTCTCTCAGCTTTTCGAGCCGCGTTGGATAATCAGGCCAGTTCTGTGCATAGGAATCGCGGAAAAGACGCTGCATCTGCGAGAAGCCGGAGAAACCGAGCACCTGGCAGAACCGCATGAAAGCAGATGGCTTGACCCCGGCGCCCTCCGCCATTTCCGCCACGGTCGACACCGCGATGCGGTCGGGATTTGCCGCCACATAGTCGGCGCACTGTTTCAAACGCTTGGGCAGGCCGTCTGAAACCTCCAGCATTCGGTCGAGCAATTCCTCGATGGTCTGCGGTGCGGAAAGCTCTGACATGCCAATTCTCTCTTTCTTTCGCTTGACAGCGTGACTTCAACAATCTTACGCAATTGGAATAAAAATTCCAGTGGTAGAGGATAATTTCCATGCGCGATATCGGCGTCGGCCTCATCGGGACGGGTTTCATGGGCAAGGCTCACGCACTCGCCTTTCGAGCCGCAAGGGCGGTGCTGGGAGATGTGCCGACCGCGCGACTGGAAATTCTGTGCGACACGCCCGCAGAGCGCGCCGAACAGATGGCGGCGCAATTCGGTTTCGCACGCGCCACGGATGACTGGCGCGCGCTGGTGAACGACCCGGCCGTGGAGATCGTTTCCATCACCACGCCCAATCGCATGCATTGCGAGATGGCGCTGGCAGCCATTGAAGCCGGCAAACATGTTTACTGCGAGAAGCCAATGGGCCTGACCCTGAACGAGGCCCGCTCGATGGCTGAAGCGGCCGGCAGGGCCGGTGTGAAAACCATGGTCGGCTACAATTACATCAAGAATCCGGCTTTCGAACATGCCCGCGAACTGATTGCCAGGGGTGCCATCGGAACGCCGGTGCATTTTCGCGGGTTTGTGGACGAG
>NZ_FNSL01000001.1:0-1765000 GCF_900105565.1 Nitratireductor aquibiodomus
CGACGGTTCTCCTGCTCCCGAAATCGCACGAAGCCCTGATGGGCGAGCGCCCGGTCGGCCGCATGGACCATCTTGCGAAAGTGACGGGTCTGAGCCTGGCGCTGGAAGTGGCGAAGGAATAGGCCGGCTTGTATTGAAAACCACCTTCTCACCGCGTGCGGGGAGAAGGTGGCTCAGACCGAAGTGTGGGTGCCTTCGCCGATAGATAGGCGCAACCCGTGCCCCTATTCCGCAGCCTCGCTGCGGGCGTCGGCGGGCTCGAAAACCTCGATCTTCCGATTGTTGAAACGAAGGGCAAGCTCGCCCTCTATCAGTTTCACCGCTTCCTTGCCGAAGACCTCACGCCGCCAGCCGGACATGGCGGGGACATCCGCATCCGCGCCATCGGCGGCGATGCGGTCGATGTCATCGCTCGAGGCAAGCATCTTCGGTGCCACGCCCTGCCGGTCTGCCACCAGCTTCAAGAGCACCTTGAGCAGTTCGGCGGCAGCGGCCGCACCTTCGGGTGCATGGGGTGGGCGCGGCAGGCGCGGCAGATCTTCCTTGGGCAGCGCCATGGCTTTGGCTACGGCGCCGAGCAGCCCGGTTGCGGCACCGGAACGCTCCCATCCCTTGGGAATGGTGCGAAGCCGCCCCAGCGCCTCGCTGTCGCGCGGGTGCTGCTGTGCCACTTCATAGATCGCGTCGTCCTTGATGACGCGGCCGCGCGGCACATTGCGTTCGCGCGCCTCGCGTTCGCGCCAGGCGGCGACATGCTGGAGAATGGCGAAATCGAGAGGCTTCTTGACCCGGAGCTTGAGCCGCTTCCACGCATCGTCGGGATGCGGGTCATAGGTCTCGCGTGCCGTCAGAACCGCCATTTCCTCATTGAGCCAGTGCGCGCGGCCCTCGCGTTCCAGCTCGGTCTTGAGATGCTGGTAGACGTCGATCAGATGGGTGACGTCGGCAAGCGCGTAGCTTAGCTGCTTGTCGGAAAGCGGGCGGCGGCGCCAGTCGGTAAACCGCGACGACTTATCGATGCGCGCGCCGGTGATTCTGGAGACGAGCTGGTCGTAGGAAACACTGTCCCCGAAACCGCAGACGGATGCCGCCACCTGGGTGTCAAACAGCGGATGAGGAATAAGCCTGCCGAGATTGTAGACGATTTCGACATCCTGCCGCGCTGCGTGGAACACCTTGACAATGTTCTCATCGGCCATGAGCGCGAAGAACGGCTTCAAATCGATCCCGTCGGCAAGCGGATCGATGAGCGCGGTCACGCCGGGCGCGGCCATCTGGATCAGGCACAGCTCGGGCCAGAAGGTCGATTCGCGGATGAACTCGGTATCGACGGTGACGAAATCGGATTTTTGGAATGCGGCAATCGCCGCCTCGAGGTCTTTTTGCGTGGTGATCAGGTCCATTCTTTTTCTTTAGGTCATGCGAGAGAAAAAGGAAAGAAATCGGTTGTTCGCTGCGCCTAGGTATCGCCCGCGGAGCGATGATTGCGGCTGCGGCGCGCCATGCGCATGAAGACGGGCGAAGTGCGCAGAAGCGCGGCAAAGCGGCGGCGGCGGGCAGCGGGAACCGAGGGCCGCACGCTCATGCGGTAGAGCGTGACGCCGATCAGTACGGCATAGACGATGGACGTGTAGGAAAAGAGGGCATGCGGGCCGAAGCGCTGCATGAGCAGAGAGGCAAGCAGGGGCCCCGCCATCGCACCCAGCGAATAAAAGAACAGGAGGCCGGCTGCGAGCTGCACGAACTGGTCTTTTTCGGCGTGGTCGTTGGCGTGGGCGACCGACAGCGAATAGAGCGACATGGCGAAAGCGCCGAACAGGAAGACGAGCAGCATGTTGGCGCTGCGGCTGTCGCCGGCGAACCAGACAATGGCAAGGGCCGCGACGAGCGCGCCGATTGTGGTGCCCAGAAGAACCTTGCGGCGGTCGTGACGGTCTGAGAGCGCACCCAGCGGATATTGCATCACCGCACCGCCGACGATGCCGGCGCTCATGAAGGTGGCGATCTCGGAAACGCTGAGGCCGATGGACTGGCCGTAGATCGGCCCGACTATGCGGAAGGCGCTGTTGGTGAGACCGACGGCGAAACAGCCGAACGCCGCCAGCGGCGAGATGCGCCAGACGGCGACAAGATCAAGGCGCAGCTCGGCCGGCGGGCGGGGGTTGGACCGGTCAGCCATGGAGACCGGCACCAGCGACAGGGTGATCATCATGGCCATGACGGCGAAGGTGACAAAGCCTTCTATGCCGAGTGCCGGGAGCATGTATTGCGAACCGGTGACGGCGGCGATGTCGATGATGCGGTAGACGGCCAGAACGCGGGCACGGTTGGTGTTCTGCGCAGCCGAGTTGAGCCAGCTTTCGATGGTGGTGAACAGGCTCGAAAAGCAGATGCCCGAGAGAAAGCGCACGGCGATCCAGGCGAGAGGATCGACGAAGAGCACGAGCAGCAGCGCGCCGGCGGCACCCAGAGCCGCAAGGGCCGCGAAAGCCCGGATATGTCCCACCGCGCGTAGAAGGCGCGGCACATAGAGACAGCCAATCAGAAAGCCCGCGAAATAGGCGCTGCCCATCAGGCCGATGGTGGTCTCGGAAAAGCCCTCCGCAGCGCCGCGAAGCGCGATCAGCGTGCCCTGAAGCCCGTTGCCGGCCAACAGGATGCCGGCGGCGATGAGAAGCGGGATCAGCGGGCGAAGGCTGGACATGGTGGGAGGCCCGGGCTGGGAGGCGCGGCAGGTCGCACCGTTCATCATCGAGCTATAGGTCGCTCTGTGCCAATTCTCTTGGGCCAGAGGGCCGCGCCGATGGTCCCAGTTCGGTGCAGGCCCCGCTACAGCGCCGCGCGTCTTATAAGATGCGCAAAGGACGCTGTAACACTTTCAAATGAATTCATTTGAAAGCGACATGCATTAGGGTCAATCGTCAACGGCGTCGGCCAGCATGCCATCTACCAGGTGAATGCGCCGGTCCATGCGCGCAGCCATGTCGAGATCGTGCGTGACGGCGACCACCGTTTTGCCGCGTCCGGTGACGAGATCGCGCAGGGTCTGGAACACCTGTTCGGAGCTTTTCGAATCGAGGCTGCCCGTCGGCTCGTCGGCAAACACCATGGGCGGATCGTTTGCGAGCGCGCGGGCGACGGCGACACGCTGCCTCTGACCGCCCGAAAGCTGGTACGGCTTCTTTTCGCAGTGATCTTCAAGGCCGAGCATGGCGAGAAGCTCGCCGGCGCGATCGCGCATCTGCCTGCGCGAAAGCCGGCCAAGCTTGCGCATGGGAATTTCCACATTCTGACGGGCGCTGAATTCCGGCAAAAGGAAGTGAAACTGGAAGACGAAGCCGAGCATTTCGAGCCGCGTGCGTGCCAGTTCGCCATCGCTCATCGGTGCCGTGTCGCGCCCCTCGATGGTGAGCGTGCCGCCCGTTGGACGGTCGAGCAGGCCCAGAAGATAGAGGAGCGATGATTTGCCGGACCCGGACGGGCCGGTGATGGCCACGAATTCGCGCTCGGCAATCGTAAGAGATACATCCCTGACCAGCGTGACCGGGATGGTTTCGGGCAGGATGCGCGTCAGGTTTTCGGCTTCAAGCAACACGCTCATGTGGCGCCCCGGATGATATCGACCGGATTGAGGCGCGCTGCCTTGCGGGCCGGCAGGTAGCCTGCCACGGCAGCCGAGCCGAGCGCGAACCCGGAGGCGATGGCATAGTGCAGCGCGCTCCAGGCGATGGGGAGTTCGGTTATTTCCTGCCCGCCGGCGTCGAGCTCGAAGCGGATGGAGGCGAGCGCATAGGTGAGGGCAAACCCGAGCGCCCAGCCAAGTAGGGAGCCTGCCGCGCCGATGGCGATGCCTTCGATGACGAACATGCGCTGCATGTCGCTGCGGCTGAAACCGAGCGACTTCATGATGGCGATGTCGCGCGCCTTCTCATGGGTGATGGTAGACACGATGTTGAAAATGCCGAACCCGGCGACGAGAAGGATGGCGGCAACGACCGCATACATGATCACGTTCCGCACCACGAAGGCTTCCATGATCGATTCATTGGCCTCCTGCCAGGAAACCGCCTTGTAGCCGAGTTCTGCCTCGATGCGCCGCGCAGCCTCGCGGGCCGCATAGGGATCGTGGAGCTTGATGCGGATGTCGTTGATGGCGTTGGGGCGCTCGGAAAGGATCTGCGCGTTCTTCAGGAGCAGGTAGGCTTCGCCCTCGTCACGGGCGGTGGTGCCGGTGTGGAACAGACCGGTAATGCGGAAACTCCGCGACAGGCCGGACGACGAGACGGCGGTGACGGTGTCGCCGAGCCCCGCGCCCAGTTTCTCCGCCATGCGGTCGCCGACGACCAGATTGTTGCCGCCCTGCGAAAGCGCGGCAAAGCTGCCTGCCGTGAAATCCTCGACGATCGGCGAGATTGCGCGCTCCATCTCGGGTTCGACGCCGACGAAAGCCGCCCCGGCCTCGCGGCCCTGATAGCGCACCACGCCCTGGGTTCTGAGGCTTTGTGCAAGATTGCCGGGCACCCAGCCGCCGAGCCATGCCATGGCCGCGGTGGGGTTGATGATGCCGCGCCGGTCGTCCGGCGGACGGATGCCGGAGATCGCGGCGGCGTCGAACTCGGTCTCAGCCGGCTGGCGCCGCGTGCTGCGCTGCTCGTCGGTGATCTGCACATGGGGCATGGTGTCGATAAGCTGTTCGACGAAATCGTCCTGCCCGCCCTGCATCAGAGCCGCCATGGCGATGGAAAAGCCGACCCCGACGGCCACACCGATCACCGCCACCAGTGTCTGGCGGCCACGCCCGAGAATGTGGGTGACGGCGATGTCGAGGATGAGACGCATGTCAGCGGCTCTCGACGGAGACGCGGGCGCCGTCTTCGAGCCCGTCGGGGTAGGGGCTGATGATCTGCGCGCCGGCATCGATGCCGGAGAGAATTTCGATCCGCTCCGTGCCGCGTATGCCGGTTTCCACGGTCCGCCTGCGCGCGACATCATCTTCAACGATAAACAGCGTGTCGCCGTCAAGCACGAGCGCGGGCACCAGAAGAGCGTCCTCGACCACACGGGTGACGATGTTGGCGTCGACCGACATGCCGATCATCAGCGGCGTGTCCTCCGGCAGGGCAAGCCGCACCCGGTAGGTGCGTGTGACGGGGTCGCCCTTGGGGGTGATGCTGTCCACCGTTGCTTCAAGTTCGCTGCGCGGAAAGGCATCGGACCGGATCAAAACGCGCTGGCCGGCTTCGATACGCGGAATGTCCTCTTCATTGACCTCGGCGATGACGATGCGCGGGTGCGGCCGCCCGACCCAGAACAGAACGTTGCCCGGCTCCGCGATCTCACCCACCTCGGCATCCTGACGCAGTATGAGACCGTCGCCGGGCGCGCGCAGCTCGTAGTTTTCGAGACGCGCGGTCTGGCCGGCGATCAGCGCTTCCACCTGGCTCACCTCGGCGCGGGCGCGCTCCAGGGCGGTGACGCTGGTGACATTGCGTTCGACCAGAAGTGTCAGGCGGTCGCGCTCGTCGACGGCAAGTTTATGCCGCGCCCTGAGCTCGGTGAGCGTGGCCTCGGCTTCGCTGGCGTCGAGACGCGCCAGCACGTCGCCCTTCGTCACGCGGGCTCCCTCGCAGTTGCAGACCTCGACGATCCGCTCGCGCACCAGCGAGGTGACCTTGGCCCAGTTGCGGGGCTCCACCACGCCCGAGGCGAAGACGATCTCGGCGGCACTGCCTCGCTCAGGCCGTATGACGGAAACCGCTTCGGGCCTTCCGTAATACCAGAAGGCGGCGCCGGCGGCGGCAGCCAGCAGGGCGGCCGCGAAAAGGAGGCGGAGGGGTTTCACATCACTCTCCCGGACAGCCGCCCGATGCGGCATTATAAATACGATACAGAATTGTATATAAATAATTCTGCCTGTACAATAACCTTGTCGCAGCGCGCTGTACCCGGCATTGATCTGGCGCAACCGGCGACTGCGACTGGTGAAGGAGAAGGCGCTGACTGAGGCGGGCAGGAACAAGGTGCAGAAGGCGCGCGGACGCGGACGACCACGCGACCCGCGGACGGACGCGGCCATACTCGACGCTGCCCTGAAGCTTTTCGTGGCCAGCGGGCTGGACGGGACGAGCTTCGAGAAGATCGCCCGCGAGGCAGGGGTGACGCGCGCCACCATCTATCGCCGCTGGTCGTCCCGCGAAACGCTGATTGCCGATGCGCTCGGGCGTTTGAAGGAGAATGCCGAGCAGGATTTCGGCCCGTGGGAGCAACTGCCGCTCGAAACGCTGATCGGCATGATGATCGATCACGGACCCAGAGCCTGGGTGGAGCTCGACGCCCGCCGTCTTCTGGCGCGCATCATAGGCTCGGTGCCGGACGCGCCGGACCTGCTCGAGATCTACTGGGAGGTTCACATCGCGCCACGCCGCGCCGCCTTCAACGTCATTCTCGAGCGCGCAAGGAGCGAAGGCGCGCTTTCCCCCGGGACGGACGCCGACATGTTTCAGGACATGTTCAGCGGTGCGCTCATGCATGAACTGCTTCTGAAGCCCGGCGCGAAGAGCGAAGCAGGATTGCGGGACTATTTCATCCGGCTCCTGCGCGAACTCGGCCTGGGCGACACGGTGGAGCGCTATCTGCGCTCCACGAGACGGGATTGACGTGAAGCGGGCAGCGACCAATTCAGCGTGTCGCTGCCCGCGTGCGTCCTATTTTCCGTACCGTTCGATCACCTCGTGCAGCGGCACATGCCCGAGACAGGCCCCGGAGCCGCCGGCATCCTCTCCGCTTTCGAGTGCGAGCGCATAGGCGACGGCAGGGTCGGCCTCGATCCGGCGGCGGATTTCGGCAAGCTTCGGCCAGCGTTCCGGGGACGCCACCTCGTGGTAATCCAGCCAGCGGGCGACACCGACGAGAACACCGTCGGCGAGTGTGGGGCGCTCTCCGAGGAGAAACGGCCCGTCGCCGACCATCGCCTCAAGCCTGTCGTGACGTTCGATGACGGCGTCACGGCCGAAGGCGCGCAGGGCTTCCTTGGTCTGCGGGGTGAGCTCTTCCATCTCCATGGCGGCCCACAGGGGACCGAAAGCCGAGGTGAAGCCCGTATTCACATAGGCCATGATCTGGTGCATGCGGTCTGCCTCGGCTGAGCGCGGCGCGAAGCTGATGCGGCGTTCGTCATCGCGCGCTTCCAGCCATGCGGCGATGGCCATCGTTTCGCTCAGTGGCGAGCCCGCATCGGTTATGAGCACCGGGGTTTCATGCCGGGCGTTGATGCGCGCATAGGAAGGCTCGCGCATCTCGCCGAACATGTCGACCCGGCAGAGCCGGTAGGGTTTGCCAAGCCATTCCAGCGCGGCCACAAGCCCCATGGAGCTTCCCGCCGGGAAGCCATAGACAAGAATCGGTTCCATTTGTCGTTCTCCGTGATTTCTCGGTGATCACGCTGCGCAGCGAGGCTGGAACCTAGCGGCTTCTGCCCCCATGTAAATTACGCACTTTTTTGTAACCCCGGACTGGACCCTCGCCATGAAAGATCTGGTTTCACGCTGTCCCATCGAAGAGGTGATGCGCGTGCTGAGCGGCCGATGGCCGACGCTGCTCATCTACTATCTGAAGGAGGGGACGAAGCGCTTCAGCGAGTTGCAGCGCGACAACCCGACCGTGTCCCATCGGATGCTTTCGCTGGAACTGCGCAAGCTCGAACAGGCCGGCATCGTTGAGCGCACGGTGTTCGACGGTTACCCGCTGCGGGTCGAGTACGATCTGACCAGGGCGGGGCTCGATCTCGTACCGCTGATCGATGCGCTTGGCGACTGGTGGACCGAAACCGATGACACGCGCGCGCTCGTGCCGGACGAAAAGGCCTGACGGGCGAGACGGACCGGGGCGCTTCCGGTCCCACACCTTGACAAATCGTACCTCTCATGCGCTTTTCGCGCCGACCTTCCGGGACGGTTCCGGCCTCTCCCGAGCACGAATTCCAAGACACGGATGATATGACCATGCATCGCTATCGCAGCCATTCCTGCGCCGAACTCAGAAAATCCGACGTGGGCACGAATGTGCGCCTGTCCGGCTGGGTGCATCGCGTGCGCGACCATGGCGGCCTCCTGTTCATCGATCTGCGCGATCATCACGGCGTGACGCAGATCGTCGCCGATCCCGATTCTCCGTCGTTCAAGACGGCCGAAACCGTGCGTGGCGAATGGGTGATCCGTGTCGATGGCGAGGTGAAGGCACGCACCGACGAGACGATCAACAAGAACCTGCCGACCGGTGAGGTGGAGATTTTCGCCCGTGCGATCGAAGTACTCTCCGAGGCGAAGGAACTGCCGCTGCCGGTGTTCGGCGAGCCGGATTATCCTGAAGACATTCGCCTCAAATACCGCTTCCTCGACCTGCGTCGTGACACGCTGCACAAGAACATCGTCCAGCGCACGAAGATCATCGCCGAGATGCGCCGCGCCATGGGTGGGGCGGGCTTTACCGAATATTCGACGCCGATCCTGACGGCTTCCTCGCCCGAAGGCGCGCGCGACTTTCTGGTTCCGTCGCGCCTTCACGAGGGCAAGTTCTACGCCTTGCCGCAGGCGCCGCAGATCTACAAGCAGCTCATCATGGTGTCGGGCTTCGACCGCTATTTTCAGATCGCCCCCTGCTTCCGCGACGAGGATCCGCGCGCCGACCGTCTGCCGGGCGAGTTCTACCAGCTTGACCTGGAAATGAGCTTTGTCGAGCAGGAAGACGTGTTCCAGACCATGGAACCGGTCATGCGCGGCATCTTCGAAAAGTTCGCCGATGGCAAGCCGGTGACGGACGTCTTCCCGCGCATTCCGCATGCCGAAGCGATGCGCAAATACGGTTCAGACAAGCCGGATCTCAGGAACCCGATCGAGATGGAGGACGTCTCCGAGCACTTCCGTGGCTCGGGCTTCAAGGTTTTCGCCAACATTCTCGCCAATGACGAGAAGGCGGAAGTCTGGGCCATTCCGGCAAAGACTGGCGGCTCCAGAGCTTTCTGCGACCGCATGAATTCATGGGCGCAGGGCGAGGGCCAGCCGGGGCTCGGCTATATCTTCTGGCGCAAGGAAGGTGAGGGCCTTGAGGGCGCTGGCCCCATTGCCAAGAACATCGGGCCGGAGCGCACTGAGGCGATCCGCACCCAGCTTGGCCTTGAAGATGGCGATGCCTGTTTCTTCGCCGCCGGCGATCCGAAAAAGTTCGCCGCCTTTGCCGGCGCCGCCCGCACGCGGGCAGGTGAGGAGCTCGATCTGGTCGACCGCGATCAATTCAAGCTCGCCTGGATTGTCGACTTCCCCTTCTACGAGTGGAACGAGGACGAGAAGAAGATCGATTTCGGCCACAACCCCTTCACCATGCCGCAGGGCGGTCTGGAAGGGCTTGAGGGCGAGGATCCGCTGGCGCTCAAGGCTTATCAGTACGACCTCGTCTGCAACGGCTTCGAAATCGCGTCGGGCGGCATCCGTAACCATCTGCCCGAGGTTATGGTCAAGGCGTTCGAGAAGGTCGGCTTCACGCAGCAGGATGTGGAAGAGCGTTTCGGCGGCCTCTACCGCGCATTCCAGTATGGCGCACCGCCCCATGGCGGCATGGCGGCCGGCATCGATCGCATTGTCATGCTGCTTCTTGGCGCGAAAAACCTGCGCGAGATCACCATGTTCCCGATGAACCAGCAGGCACAGGACCTCCTGATGGGTGCCCCCTCGGAGGCGAGCGCCGCACAGCTTCGCGAATTGAATCTGCGGCTCGCGCCGGTCAAGAAGGATTGAGTGAGCGAGTAGCGAATAGCTGGTCGCAAAAAGAAAGGGGTTGCAGGCCTTGTACAGCTTGCAACCCCTTTTCGCTATTCGCTATTCGCTATTCGCTATTCGCTATTCGCTATTCGCTATTCGCTATTCGCTATTCGCCACTCACTCATTCGCCGTAATCGAAAGCCCCACCTGCTTTGCCAGTGCCTCGGGGGAGCCCATCGCGGTGCCCATCAGAACGGCGAACGGAATGCCTTCCTCCGGTGCAACGCTGATCGTGATGTTGCGCGGGTTGTCGAGATAGGCGGTGACGGCCTTGGACAGGCTCTGCGTGAGGTCCGGGCCGAGATACTGACCGGCCATGAGGGGCACGATCGCCTTGGCCTGATTGGCCACATCTTCCGGCTTGACGCCCTGCTGCTCCGCCGCATAGGCGAGCACCTTGCCTGTCAGGGAAGCGTCTGAGAAGCGGATCGACGCACCGTGCAGGCTGAGCTGCTGCATGAGGCCGAGCATGGCAAGTCCCTGCGCCTGCTTCTGTTCTTCCGTGGCGCTTTCCATCTGCTTCTGCATTTCCTGCAGGGTGCGGATGAATTCCGGTGTGTAGCCGCTGATGTCCGCCGTGATCGCCAGGGTGCCGGCGTTCTCGACCTTGACGTCGTAGCGGGTGATCTTCATGCGGCCGTCTTCCAGGGCCCAGCTGCCGGCCATGTCGACGCGGCCCGAAAGCTCCTCATAGCTGTATTCACCGAGCTTGCTGCGCGCGGCGCTGTTGTTGGCGAATGCTGCGACATCCACCCAGAAATTCTCGACGGCACCGACGAAGGACAATTCACCGGTTCGGTCACCGAGCGTGGTGTCGGCGCTGAGCGATTCGAGGGTGAAGACGGGGTCTTCATCCTTGCCCACGCGCGCTTCGTCGACGGCAAAGCGACGATACTGCATCAGGCCGCCATAGGGCGCGTTCTCGCCCTCCTTCGGCAGGATGAGCCCTTCGACGGAAAGCCCGGTCAGTGCGATGTCAAAACCTTCTTCCGACTGCTCGAAACTGTCGATTGCGATCCGGCCGATCTCATAGACGCTGTCGGTCTCGCTTACATTCTCCAGAAGAAAATCGCCGAGCTCAACCTTCGCTTTCACGTCGATAAGACCAAGGGATGCGCCCTCGAGAATGATCGAATCGCCTTCCTGGCGTACGCCGGTCCATTCTGCCGTCAGCCCCTGATCCCCAAGCAGGGTCTTGTAGCGGGCGGCGACCTCTTCTGCCTCCCAGGCCCAGGCGGGCTGCAGCGCCGTGGCCGAAAGAAGGGCAGCGAGCGAAAGGGACTTCAGCTTGGTCACGTGGCTGAGCATGGGAATTTCCTTGAAATTGCGTAAGGTAACAGTCATCCAACGGCTTGGTCGCCGGGAAATGCGGTCTGAGGATGACCTGAGGGCAATCCTGTGTCAATTTTGCGGGCGTTCAAATGGTTTATGCGCCATCAAGATATCTCTGGGAGAGGTGAGGAATGCGGGCACTGGGGCGATTTGGAGCCGGGATTTTTCTGCTGATTCTTCTGTCCTTTGCCGCCCGGGCGGTGGAGCTTCACGAAGGCATCACATACCGGAGCGGCCTGAAACTGGATATTCACGCGCCCGACCGCCCCGGCCGGACGGCACAGGCGGGCGTGGTGCGCATGAATCTCTTCTCCTTCGGCGGCCGCAGGGCGCCCGTGGTGATTTACGCCCATGGGGGCGGATGGGTGAAGGGATCGCGCAAGAAAGTCTATTCGCTGCCCGAATGGCTCACCGCGCGCGGCTATGTGCTGGTGGCGATCGACTATCGCAAGGTTCCGCAGACCACCATTGACGGTCAGGTGAATGATCTTTCGGCGGCGATATCCTGGGTGCGCTCCAACATTTCGCGCTATGGCGGCGACCCCTCGCGCATCGTGCTCATGGGGCATTCGGCCGGCGCGCACCTGGTGGCGATGGCGGCCGCCCGCAATGTTGCGGGCTCCGTGCGCGGGGTCATCCCCAACGATGTGCAGGCCTATGACATGGTCGCCTATGCCGGCATGCGCGGTTCGCTCGGCTATCCCTATATCAATGCGTTTGGCTCTGATCCCAATGACTGGGTGCGCTGGTCGCCCGTCACCTATGCGCGGCGTGGCTCCGGCTTCCCGCCGCATCTCTTCCTGCATTCGGGCTCCAACGGCGCGCGCCGCAAAGCGCTGACCAATGGCTATGCCAATCTCCTGAAGGCGCGGGGCGCGCGTGCGGCCGTTTTTGACGGCGGGCGCTACACGCATGGCTCCATTGCCCGCAAGCTCGGCCAGCCAGGCGATCCCGCCACGGTGACCATTGAGCGATTTCTGGCGCAGGTGACGAGATGAGTGAATAGTGAATAGGGAATAGGGCTGGACACCTGCGTCGCCTGAGGCAATCCATACTCGCTACTCGCTACTCGCTACTCGCTACTCGCTACTCGCTACTCGCTACTCGCTACTCGCTACTCGCTACTCGCTACTCGCTACTCGCTACTCGCTACTCGCTACTCGCTACTCGCTACTCGCTACTCGCTACTCGCTACTCGCTACTCGCTACTCGCTACTCGCTACTCGCTACTCTCCCCTTGCCGCGAATCACCCGCTGGTCTAACCCGAAACCATGGGAAAAGATTTGCTTCCGCCCGGTGGCGACGGCGGTGATGCCGTCGAGCCGGTCGATCTGAAAAAGGCGCTTGAAGAGCGCTATCTCGCCTATGCGCTGTCGACGATCATGCACCGCGCGCTGCCGGATGTGCGTGACGGGCTGAAGCCCGTGCATCGGCGCATCGTCCACACGATGCGGCTTCTGCGTCTGAGCCCCGATCAGGGCTTTGCCAAATGCGCCCGCATCGTCGGCGACGTGATGGGCAAGTTCCATCCGCACGGCGACCAGTCGATCTATGACGCGCTGGTGCGTCTGGCGCAGCCCTTTGCCATGCGTTACCCGCTGGTCGACGGGCAGGGCAATTTCGGCAATATCGACGGCGATAACGCGGCCGCCATGCGCTACACCGAAGCGCGCATGACCGAGGTCGCCTCGGAAATCCTGACCGGCATCACCGAGGATGCGGTCGATTTCCGCCTGACCTACAATGAGGAAGATGAGGAGCCCACCGTGCTCCCCGGCGCCTTTCCGAATCTTCTGTGCAATGGTTCGTCGGGCATTGCCGTGGGCATGGCCACCTCGATCCCGCCGCACAATGCGGCGGAGGTCTGCGATGCGGCGCTCGCCATCATCGATGATCCGGACGTCGATCCCGAACGGCTGCTCGAATTCGTCAAGGGACCGGATTTCCCGACCGGCGGCATCATCGTGGAGGATCAGGCCTCGATCCGCGAAGCCTATGCGACCGGACGCGGCGGGTTCCGCGTGCGGGCGCGCTGGCACAAGGAAGATCAGGGGCGCGGCATGTGGACGGCCGTGGTCACCGAGATTCCCTATGGTGTTCAGAAATCGCGGCTGATCGAAAAGATCGCCGAGCTGATCATCTCGCGCCGGCTGCCGCTTCTGGAAGACATCCGCGACGAGAGCGCGGAAGACATCCGCATCGTTCTGGTGCCCAAGAGCCGCACTGTGGCTGCGGAGCTGCTCATGGAATCGGTTTTCAAGCTGACCGATCTGGAAAGCCGCTTCCCGCTCAACATGAACGTGCTTTCGCGCGGCAAGGTGCCGGGCGTGCTCTCGCTCAAACAGGTTTTGCGTGAATGGCTCGACCATCGGCGTGAGGTGCTTCTGCGCCGTTCGCGCCACAGGCTGGCCGAAATCGAGAAGCGGCTGGAAATTCTGGCCGGCTATCTGGTCGCCTATCTCAACATCGACGAGGTCATCCGCATCATCCGCGAGGAGGATGAGCCCAAGAAGGTGATGATCGCGCGGTTCGAGCTGACCGACACGCAGGCCGAGGCGATCCTCAACATGCGCCTGCGCGCCCTGCGCAAGCTCGAGGAATTCGAAATCCGCAAGGAATTCGAGAAGCTTTCCGAAGAGAAGGACGGCATCGAGGCGCTGCTGGCCTCCACCGCGCGCCAGTGGAAGACGGTTCGCTGGGAGGTGGCCAAAGTGCGCCAGACCTTCGACCCGGAGAAAAATCCGGGTCTGGGCAAGCGCCGCACCACCTTTGCCGAAGCTCCGGAGCACGATCTGGAAGAGGTTCACGAGGCGCTGATCGAGCGTGAGCCGATCACCGTGGTGCTCTCTGAAAAAGGCTGGCTGCGCGCCATGAAGGGACATCTGGCGGATTTCTCTTCGCTCTCCTTCAAGGAGGGCGACAGCCTCAAGATTGCCTTCCATGCGCAGACGACCGACAAGATCCTGCTCTTCACCACGGGCGGCAAGGTCTTCACCATCGGCGCCGACCGTCTGCCCGGCGGGCGCGGCCATGGCGAGCCGGTGCGCATCATGGTCGACATGGAGAACGATCAGGCCATCGTCACCGCCTTCGCGCATGATCCCGAGCGCAGGCTTCTGGTTGCATCACACGCGGGCAACGGGTTTGTCGTCGCCGAGAAGGAGATCATCGCCAACACCCGCAAGGGCAAGCAGGTGATGAATGTGAAGGCACCGGACGAGGCCAAGCTGTGCCTGCCGGTTTCGGGCGACCATGTGGCGATCGTCGGCCAGAACCGCAAGCTGCTTGTCTTCCCGCTTTCCGAAGTGCCGGAGATGTCGCGCGGCAAGGGTGTGCGCCTGCAGCGCTACAAGGACGGTGGTGTTTCCGACATCAAGACCTTCGCCATGGAAGAGGGGCTTTCATGGAAGGATTCGGCCGACCGGACCTTCGTCAAGACGCGCGAGGAGCTCACCGAATGGATGGGCAACCGCGCTGCCGCCGGTCGCATGGCGCCGAAAGGATTTCCGCGCACCGGTAAATTCGGCTGAGGATTTTGGGCCGGGCCTGAACGACATCGCGCAGAATGAGGAGGGGTGAGATGCTGCACTGGAACGGAAGGGGTCTTCGGGCTGTCGCGTTTGCGCTGGCTGGATCGGTCGGTCTGGCGCAGTCCTCTTTCGCAGAGGACAGGGTGCTGAGCGATGCGGTCGATTTCTCCGGCCAGGTGCTCTATCTGCAGACCGACGTGCCCGGCCTCGTGATCGGCGCGGTGCGCAATGGCGAGACCGCGGTGTTCGGTTTCGGTGAAACAGCGAAAGGAAACGGCAAGACGCCGGACGGCGACACGCTGATGCGCGTCGGCTCCGTGACCAAGGTTTTCACCGGTGCCGTTCTGGCGAGCCTTGTCGCCGATGGTTCGGTGAAATTCACCGACCGGCTGCAGGACCGCCTCGGCTGGGACGTGACCGTTCCGGTGGTGGACGACAAGCCGATCCGCCTGATCGATCTGGCAACGCACACCTCGGGCCTGCCACGCGAAGTCGACCGGGAGCCGGGGCCGGAGAATGATCCTTTCTCCACACTGACGAAAGAGACCTACGAGAAGGCGCTTGCCGGGGGCGTGCAGCTCTTTCCGGCGGGGACCGGCGGGCTCTACTCCAATTTCGGCTTTGATATGCTGGCCGCTGCTCTCGGCTCTGCCGCAGGCAAGCCCTATGATGGGCTGCTTGCCGAGCGGGTGCTTGAGCCGCTCGGCATGACAGACACGACTTTTGCACCGTCCGAGAATGACCGCGACCGGCTGATGCAGGGGCATAATTTCGATGGCTCGCCACTGCCAGATGTGCCCAACACGCCGGTCATGTCCGGGGCGAGTGGGCTCTATTCAACCGCCAACGACATGGTGAAGTGGCTAAAATGGCATCTTGACCGTTTTTCGCCGGAAATGGCGGAGATGCGGTTTCTCGACCAGGCGGCCTATGTGCAGCGCGATGCGCTCGATCCCACCTATGGGTTTGACGAATCCGGCCACATGGACGCGATGGGCCTTGGCTGGATCGTGATGCAGCCGGAGGGCGATCGCCCGCTGATCCTGCAGAAGGCGGGCGGCCTGCAGGGCATGTTCGTCTATCACGCTTTTGCCCCGACGCGCGGGGTGGGGGTGTTTGTGGCGATCAACGAGTTCGATTTTTCTGCCTCCATGCTGATGGCGGAGGTGGTGAACGGCCTGATTTCCGACCTCGCTCCGCGTTGAGGCGCGCGCCGGTATGATCGCCGGCATGAGCTTCGTGCGTCCTTCGACAAGCTCAGGATGAGGGAGGATGGAGCGCGCCATCAAGGTGGACGTTGCGAGCACTTCCTCCCTCGGTCAGAGAAGTCGAGCTCTTCCTTCTTTTCCGAGAGGTCGAGCTCCATCCTCCCTCATCCTGAGCTTGTCGAAGGACGCACTCCCTCTCAGCGCACATTGTCCCTTCACGTCCGCGATTGTGGAAAAGCGCTTCTTGTGAGCGGCAGGCTGCGGCGAATGACACTATCTTCGCCGCACCAATCGATTCAGGAAATTCCATGTCCGCAGACGCCAAACGCATTGCCGCCCTCATCGCCACCGAGATCAGCGCTCGTCCGGAGCAGGCCGAGGCTGCCATCGGCCTCCTCGATGAGGGGGCGACCGTTCCGTTCATCGCGCGCTACCGCAAGGAGGTGACCGGCGGGCTCGACGACACGCAGCTTCGCACCCTCTCCGAGCGGCTCTCCTATCTGCGCGAGCTCGATCAGCGGCGCGACACGATCCTCGGGTCCATCCGCGAGCAGGGCAAGCTGACGCCGGAACTGGAGACAAAGATCGCCACAGCCGCCACCAAGGCAGAGCTTGAAGACATCTATCTTCCCTACAAGCCCAAACGGCGCACCAAGGCGCAGATTGCGCGAGAGCGCGGGCTGGGGCCGCTGGCAGAGGCCATTCTGGCAGACCGCTCGAAGGTGCCGGCGGATCTCGCAAAGGACTATCTGGGCGATGAGGTGCCGGATGAAAAGGCCGCGCTGGAGGGCGCGCGCGACATACTGGCCGAACAGTTTGCGGAAAACGCCGACCTGGTTGGAAAACTGCGCAACCACATGAAGGAGCGCGCGGTGCTGCGCGCCCGCGTGGTTGAGGGCAAGGAAGAGGCGGGGGCCAAGTTCTCCGACTATTTTGATCATTCAGAGCGCTGGGCGGGCGTACCGAGCCACCGCGCACTGGCCATGCTGCGCGGTCGCAACGAGGATGTTCTGGCGCTCGATCTGGAAGTGGATACGGACGACACTAGCCCGTTGAAACCGGCCGTGCGCATGATCGCGGCAGCCTACGAGATCGGCGGAACGCTCCCCGGCGATCAGTGGCTGATGGAGGTGGCCGGCTGGACATGGCGTGTAAAACTCTTCCTGCATCTCACCCTCGATCTGATGCGTGATCTGCGCGAGCGGGCCGAGGAAGAGGCGATCAACGTGTTCGCCCGCAATCTGAAGGACCTGCTTCTGGCAGCCCCCGCGGGCACCCGCGCGACGATGGGGCTCGATCCCGGCATCCGCACCGGCGTCAAGGTGGCGGTGGTGGATGCCACGGGCAAGCTGCTCGACACGGAAACGGTCTACCCGTTCCCGCCGCGCAACGATCTGCGCGGCGGCCAGGCGGCGCTTTCGGCATTGATCCGCAAGCATGGCGTCGAACTCATCGCCATCGGCAACGGAACGGCCAGCCGCGAGACGGAAAAAATGGTTGCCGACATGCTCTCCGACATGCCGGCACCCAAACCGCTCAAGGTGGTGGTGTCTGAGGCGGGGGCCTCGGTTTATTCGGCATCACCCACGGCAGCGGCTGAATTCCCCGATCTCGACGTGTCGCTGCGCGGGGCTGTCTCCATCGCGCGCCGCCTGCAGGATCCGCTGGCGGAACTGGTGAAGATCGAACCCAAATCCATCGGCGTCGGCCAGTATCAGCATGATGTGGACCAGTATCGTCTGGCAAAGGCGCTCGATGCGGTGGTGGAAGACGCGGTGAACGCGGTGGGCGTCGATCTGAATACGGCTTCCAAATCGCTTCTGGCGCGGGTTTCCGGCCTTGGTGAATCGATCGCCGAGGCGATTGTCGCGCATCGTGATGCCAATGGCGCGTTCTCCAGCCGCAGGGAGCTTCTGGAGGTGGCGCGGCTCGGACAGCGTACCTTCGAGCAATGTGCCGGCTTTCTGCGCATCCAGAACGGCACAGAGCCGCTCGACGCGTCATCCGTCCACCCGGAAGCCTATGGCGTTGCCCGCAAGATCGTCGCCTCATGCGGCCGCGACGTGCGCGCGCTTATGGGCGATGCCGGTGCGCTCAAGGCGCTCGATCCACGTGTTTTCGTGGATGATCGCTTCGGTCTGCCGACGGTGCGTGACATCATTTCCGAGCTTGAGAAACCCGGCCGCGACCCGCGCCCGGCCTTCCGCACGGCGACGTTTGCCGAGGGGATTGACGACATCAAGGATCTGAAGCCGGGCATGAGCCTCGAAGGCACGGTGACCAATGTCGCCGCCTTCGGCGCCTTCGTCGACATCGGCGTGCATCAGGACGGGCTCGTGCATGTCTCGCAGCTTGCCGACCGCTTCGTGAAGGATGCTCATGAGGTGGTGAAGGCCGGAGACGTGGTGAAGGTCCGGGTGCTTGAGGTGGACATCAAGCGCAAGCGTATCAGCCTTTCCATGCGCAAGGATGGCGGCAGCGCAGCTGGGGCCGGCGCAGGCGCAGGAACCGGTGCCGGTCGACCGCGCGATCAGGGCAAGCCCGCCCGTGCCGCGATGCCTCGCAATGGTGGCGGCAAGCCGGGCGGGCGTGGCAGTGAACCGCAGGGCGCGCTGGCCGCAGCGCTCGCTCAGGCCATGAAGAAGAAATAAAGGGCGTTCGTCATTCCGCCCTCACAGCGGGTGACGCACCACGCCCTGCGCCAATCGCCGCTTGCGGCCTGAATGGAGTTGCCACAGCGAGTGCGCGACCAGTGTGACGATGAGGATCGTGCCGCCGATGAGGGTGGCACGGCTCGGTACCTCGGAAAAGATCAGCCACACCCAGACTGGCGCCAGTACCGTTTCGAGTAGATAGAACATCGCCACTTCCGGGCCTGAAATGTATTTCGGGCCGTTGGACAGGCAGAAGAACGAGATGGGCATGATCACCGCGCCGTTCAGGATGATCCACCAGGGCGCTTCGATGCGATAGCCGGTTCTGGCTGTCATGATCGCGGCCACAAGGCAGGGAAGCGCCACCGCCACGAGTGCGGCAAAGCCCATATCGCGACCGCTGCCGCGTGTGATGGTGATCGCGGTGGCGAGCAGGAATGCGGCGCTCAGCGCCATCACATCGCCGAACAGATTGCCGGCCCCGATGCCGCCGCCGACGATGATCAAGACACCGATCATCATGACCCCCATGGCCATCAGCGTGGCGGGTCTTGGTCTTTCCTTGAGAAACAACCATGAGAGAAGCGCGGCAAACATGGAGTTGAAGGCAAGAATGAACACAAGATTGGCGGTAGAGGTGTTGTAGACGGCGGTGATGAAGCAGAGTGCCGAAAGCGCATAAAGGGCGGCGACCACAAGGCCCACGCGACCGGGTATGAGCGGCGGGACATTGCGCGTAAAAAGCCGCCATACGAACCATACGATAAGCGCCACCGCGACCGTCAAGGCGCTGCGCACCATCAGGATCGGCCAGGGGTCGCCATCGGCCAGCCGGATCAGCGGAATGTCGATGGTGAGCGCCATGCCGCCAAAGGCGGTCAGCGCAAGTCCCTTGGCGTGGGAAGATGGCGAGGGAGTGGGCATGAAGGAGCCTTCCGGGACGGCGTGTCGGATGCAGGCGGGTGCGGTGGTGCGACCTTCAGTCGACGCGTTCCCACCCCTGCGGGCCCAGGTGCTCCTGTGGCTTGAAGCGCACCTTATAGGCCATTTTGCGCGAGCCATTGACCCAGTAGCCGAGATAGACATGCGGCAGGCCGGCGGAGATTGCACGGTTGATATGGTCGAGGATCATGAAGGTGCCGAGCGAACGGTCGGTAAGCTCCGGATTGAAGAAGGAATAGACCATCGACAGCCCGTCTCCCATCGTATCGGTAAGGGCCACGGCCATCAGCTCGCCTTCGCCCTTGCCGGTGATGAAACTGTCGGGTCCGCGGCGTCGATATTCGATCACCTGCGTGCTTACATGGGTATCTTCCACCATCATCGCATAGTCGAGCACGGTCATGTCCGACATGCCGCCTTTCTTGTGGCGGGCGTCGAGGTAGGAACGGAACAGCGTGTACTGTTCGGTGGAAGGTTCCGCATCATGGGCGGTGCCGATGAGGTCGGCATTCTGCCTGAGGATGCGCTTCATGTTCTTCGTCGGCTGGAACTCCTGTGCGAGGATGCGTACGGAAACGCAGGCGCGGCAGGTTTCGCAGGCGGGGCGGTAGGCGATGTTCTGAGAGCGTCGGAAACCACCCTGGGTAAGCAAATCGTTCAGCTCGGGTGCCTTGTCCCCGACCAGATGGGTGAAGACCTTCCGCTCGAATTGCCCTTCCAGATAAGGGCAGGGTGAAGGCGCGGTTAGAAAGAACTGCGGCGATTGGGCGGGTTGCTGCGTCATGTCGGTAGGGCGTCACTCCTGATCCTAAAGCCCATAATACCATGGCCCGACAAACGAAAACGTCAACCAAATTATCGCCACCAGTGGCATGCCCGCCTTGATGAAATCGCGGAACGAATAGTGGCCGGGGCCCATGACCATCAGGTTTGTCTGGTAACCGATCGGCGTCGCGAAGGAGCAGTTGGCGGCAAAGATCGTCGCCGCAATGAACGCCTCCGGTGGTGCGCCTATGGCGGTTGAGATGCCCAGTGCGATCGGGGTGAACAATACGGCGGTGGCATTGTTGGAGAGGAAATTGGTCAGGATGGCGACCACCGCGAAATAGCCCGACAGGATGATTGCGGGGGACTGGTCCTGAAGTGCCGCCACCGCTCCGTCGGCGATGAGCTGTGCACCGCCCGTGCGTTCGAGCGCTGTGGCGGCGGCGATGGCCGAGCCCACCAGAAGGAAAATCTGCCGGTCAAAGGCGCGGCCAGCCTGGGCAAGGGTCAGGCAACCCGTGGCAATCATGGCGAAGGCGCCGGCAACCGCCGTGGCGACGATCGGAGCGATGTCGAGCGCTGCGGTAACGACGATCCCGGCGAAAATGACAAAAGCGATCCAGGCCTTGCGGCGCTGGGGAACCGGTTCGGCAGACCATTCAAGGACAAGAAGATCGTGGCTCTCGCGCAGGTCCTCGAAGGCGCGGTCGGTGCCTCCCACGAGAATGGTATCGCCGGGTTCAAGCCGGATATCGGAGACCGGCGTGCGTCCCATCCGGCTTTTGCGCTGCACACCGAGCATGTGGACACTGTGTTCGGTCTCGATGCCGGCGTTGCGGATCGTACGCCCGGCGTGGCGCGAACCCGGCGGGATGACGGCTTCGGCAATGTGATAATCGGGACCGACGGCTGCGGTTTCCGATTCGGAATCGGCAATGTGACCCGCCGCGCCGTGCGAGAGCGCCTGGGTGAATGCACGGCGGGTGGCCGTCACCATGAGACGGTCGCCTTCCGACAGAACCACGTTCTCGAAGGGCGGGTGAAAGCTCATCCCGCGCCGGACGATAAGGCGCGGCGTCAGGTCGCCGAGCCCCTGGAACAGTCCGGCTTTCGATTCCTTGCCGATGAAGGGATGACCCGGCACGATGCGAATCTCGCCGATGAACTGCGTGCCGGACTGCATCTGCCGGAAGGTCTTTTCGCTGCTTGAATCGCGCAGGATGCGCGGCATCACGAAAAAGACATAGAGCGCACCGGCCGCCGCCAGAAGCAGGCCGGGCATGGTGATGTCGAAGAAACCGATCGTCAGGCCCGCCTTGCCGGCGACCCCGGCCACCAGAAGATTGGTTGAGGAGCCGATCAGCGTCGTCATGCCGCCCAGAATGGTCATGAAGGAAAGCGGCATCAGCGCCTTGGAAACCGGGAAGTTGCGCTGTGCGGCGAAGACGATCAGCACCGGAATGAAGATGACCACCACCGGCGTGTTGTTGAGGATCGCGCTCAGCATCGCCGCCGTGATGAGCGTGATGATGATGGTTCGCGTGCTCGAACTGCCAGCGGATTTCGCGAGAATACGTGCCGGCTTGTCGAGTGCGTCGGTGGCAAACAGGCCCTGACCCACTATCAGGAGTGCCAGAACCGTAGCCAGCGCGGGATTGGCGAAGCCCGACAGGAGTTCTTCGGGCGGCAGGCCTCCGGACGCCTCATAGGGGATGAAAGCGAAGAGCGCCAGAAAGGCGACGAGGCTGCCAAGAGCAACGATCTCCAGCGTAAAGCGCTCGCTGACATAGGCGGCGACGGTTGCGAGAATGATCGCGTAGGTCGCCCAGAGATGGAAATCGGCCATTCAGGTCCCGCTGCTTGAGACTGTCCCCGCAGGCGACGGTCTGCGCCTGCTCATCGTTGAGGAGAATAAGCACGGGCAGGCGCGCCGCAAGCATGGATTTGTCTCACGCCGACAAAAGGCGGGCAAATGAGAAGGGCAGGGCACACCGCCAGCGAAAGAATTTTGCTTGCTGGATGCGGCCCGTGTGCGGTCAGCGCTTTGCGGCCGGAAGCAGGTTTTCGGCTGACCCCTGTATGACGATGTCGAGCAACCGGTCGTGGAGCATCTGCCGGTTGGACAGGACAAAGGGGGCCAACAGGATAAGTGGTGTGAACACGGTAAAGGTCGCCAGGAACAGAAGGAGATGGGCAATCCCGTAACGCCCGGTGATTTTGCCGTTGTCGAGCCTTTCAAGCCGTAGCCCGACAGCGCGCATGCCGAGTGTCGCCTGGCGGCGCCCGCCCAGCGTGACGCACACATAGACGACGACAATCGCCAGCGTGGCCAGTGAGGCAAGGCCCGTAGAAAGCGTGTAGAACGCATCGACGCTCTGCTGCGAAAAACCGTGCGCCAGGCCTCCATCGGCCCCCGCTATCCCGGTCAGGTTCTCCATCAGCATCCTCGTGGCAACGGTCAGCATGAGGGCCAGCGCCGCGTAAAGCGCATAGTCGATGAGGAATGCCAGCACGCGCCGGACGTGGAGCCATCGACCCTGCCGCAGGGAAATGTCAATTGCCCGGCTGTCAGGGAGCGCTTCTTCTGGATGGTATTCTTCAAATCTGTCGGTCATGAAATCGCTCGTAATATCGTTGATGCCCTGAAAGACATCACGATATCGGGATATCACGACCGCATAAATCTAAAGTCGATGACGGCGTTAAAGATACAACTTTTAAGAGTATTTAACTGGAGCGGACGACAACGGTGCCCAGGAGCAGGTCATGGACCGTGCGCTTGTGGTCGAGGAACAGGCTTGCCAGAAGGATGAGCGGGGTCAGAATTGCGTTGCCGGCCCAGAAAAGAACCGTGTGAACCACCGCAAGCAGCGAATCGACACGCCCGCCATCAAGGCGCGCAAGCCGGATATCCATGAACTGCATGCCGAGCGTCGCCTGACTGCGCCCGCCGAGCGTGATGGCGACATAGAGGAGGGCGGTCAAAGGCGCGAGAATGCCGAACAGAAGCCAGCCGAGGCCCAGCGTCATGACGCCGAGCAGGGCAACGATGATCGCAACGGGGATCATCATCAATCCGATCAGCAGATAGTCGATAAAGAACGCGAGGATACGGCGCGTGCGGACACCGCGGTAAAGATAACCGTCGTCCTGTGCATTATCGAGAATTTCGCCGTCGAGGGGCTGGGCTGTCATAAACGATCCTCTTTCGATTGGTTCATGACAGAGATGGGGAACCTGGCGCGCGCTTCAAGCTTTCCAGCGCGAAATCAAAGCAATTCGGCCATTTCGGGCGCGAAATAGGTGAGAATCCCGTCACAACCGGCGCGTTTGAAGGCGAGGAGGCTCTCCATCATCGCTCTCTCTCCGTCGATCCACCCATTGGCTGCTGCAGCCTTGATCATCGCGTACTCGCCGGAGACCTGATAGGCAAAGGTCGGAACAGAAAATGTGTCTTTCAGGCGGTGGACGATGTCCAGATAGGGAAGCCCGGGCTTCACGATAAGCATGTCCGCCCCTTCCAGAAGATCCTGCTCGGCTTCGCGCAACGCTTCGTCACTGTTGGCGGGATCGATATAGTAGGTCTTCTTGTCTCCCTTCAGCAGCCCGCCCGTGCCGATGGCTTCGCGGTAAGGGCCGTAGAAGGCGGAAGCGAATTTGGTCGCATAGGACATGATCGCGACGTTCTGGAAGCCGTTCTGGTCGAGCGCATCGCGGATCGCGCCGATACGGCCGTCCATCATGTCGGAGGGCGCGATTATGTCGGCACCGGCCGCGGCCTGACCGACGGCGGCCACGGCGATCTGGGCGACCGTCTCGTCGTTGACGATCTCGCCATCGCGCAGGATGCCGTCATGGCCGTGGCTGGTGAAGGGGTCGAGTGCAACATCGCTGATGATGCCGATCTCCGGCACCGCCTCCTTGATGGCGCGGGTAGCCCGGTTGATCAGATTGTCCGGATCGAGGCTGTGGGAGCCGGTCTCGTCGCGGCGCGCAGGATCGATATTGGGGAAGGTGGCGATCGCGGGAATGCCGAGCCTTGCCGCACGCTCAGCCTGCCTCACCGCGTGATCGACCGTATGCCGCATGACGCCGGGCATGGCCTCTAGCGGCTCCTGCCGGTTCTCACCCTCCATGAGAAACAGCGGCCAGATCAGATCATCGACCGTAAGATGGTTCTCGCGCACCAGCCGGCGCGACCAGTCGGCCTTGCGGGTGCGACGCAGGCGGCGGCTGCCTGTAATCTCATCGACGCTGCGGCGTGTGGCGGGGCTGTTCATGGTGCGGGAAAACTTGTTCACGGCTTCGACTCCAGTATGGCGCCTCTCTATCACGCAGGCGAAACGGGTCCAAGTGTACGTCCGGCGTCCTGTGGTCGCATCCGCTTATAGCATTGACGGCCCGGGTAGCGGCGAATAATCACCTAGTGAGGCTTGCTGTTTCTGCAACGATTTGGGGGTGCCCGTGAACGTCGATTTCGGTGGCGCTGGAGATATCCTGTTCGAACAGGTCGGGCGTGCCGGCATCGTGACCCTTTCCCGGCCGGCATCTCTGAATGCGATCAATCATCGCATGATCAGCGCGCTTGCGCGGGCGCTTTCTGCCTGGGAGGCGGACAGCGCGGTCGAGCGTGTCATTATCCGGGGAGAGGGACGCGCCTTCTCGGCAGGGGGTGACATCCTGGATGTCTACCGGGCCGGCCTTGAAGGCCGGGCCAGTCCTGATTTCTTCGCCGACGAATATCGGCTCAATGCCGCGATTGCCCGTTTTCCAAAACCCTATGTCGCGCTGATCGACGGTATCGTGATGGGTGGCGGCGTCGGCGTCTCCTGTCACGGCTCCCATCGTGTGATGACGGAGAATGCGGTTTTCGCAATGCCCGAAGTAGGGATCGGTTTCTTTCCCGATGTGGGCGGCAGCCATCTTCTGTCGCGCCTGCCGGGCGAGTTCGGCATGTATCTGGCCCTGACCGGCAATCGCATTCGCCGCGGTGATGCCTGTGCGGCGGGGCTGGCGACCCATTCGGTCAATGCCGGGCAAATGCCGGCGCTCATGCAGGCATTATGCGAAAGCGACAGTGTGGATGGGACGCTCTCCGTGTTCGGCGGCGAGGCGGAGCCGCAGACGGACGAGGGCGTTCTGCATGCGATCGCGCGCCATTTCTCCTTCGGCAGCCTGCCCGAAATTCTGGAATCGCTTGCCGGCGATCAGGACGAATGGGCACAAGGCACTCTTGCCACGATCGAAAAACGCTCGCCCACCAGCCTTCATGTCGCGTTCCGCCAGGTGCGTGCGGGCGCGATGCTGGAGATGGACGCGTGCATGAAGATGGAGTACCGCATCCTCAACCGGATGCTCGCCGGGCATGACTTCTATGAGGGCATTCGCGCCGTCCTCGTTGAAAAGGGCAGCACGCCCCGCTGGAAGCCTGAAACGCTGGGCGACGTTCGGGAAGAGGACATCGACGCCTATTTCGCACCACTGGCCGACGGGGAACTGACGCTGTGAATGGTGAAACCCTGTCGGGCATAACGTCCACCCGGCCGTCTCAACTCGACAGCCTCTATTTCGGGTTTCACCGGCTGATTGCGATCGCCTGCCTGATCATGGGGCTTTTTTACTGGGTCCGGCTTCTGGGCTTCTATCCCGGTCTTATGTGGCGGTTCGACCTCATGCCGGTCCACTGGCAGGTCGCAAGCGTCATTCTCGCGGTCATCTATCCCTTTGCTTCGGTTGGCCTCTGGCTGGTCGCGCCGTGGGGCGCGGTCATCTGGTTTTTGTGCGCGGGTGCGGAAGTGGTGATGTTTGGCGTATTGCCTGATCTTTTCGGACACAACTACCCGCTGATCGGCTTTCATCTTGTGGTGGCCGTTGTCTATGCGGTCCTGCGTTTCGCCCGCTACCGGAGCAGACGCCGGGCAATGCTGTAGCCCCGTTTCGTTTCCGCAACCACTGCTTCTCTCAAGCTTTCATCGAATGCCCGCAGCCCGGTTTACCGGCTGTTAGCCGTGTTTGCAGGGTCGGCTTTTGTAAGGCGTTGTTAAGGCTAGTGTTTAAGTCGAATTTTAGAAGCATTCGATAGGGTCAGGCCAAGGTGAGACAAAAAACAAAAATCACCGGCGTCAAACGAGAGGCTTTAGTTATGAATACTTCGCGACCCGCGGCGAAACCTGCCGCTACGAATGACGAACGCAAAGATGCACTGCGTTCTCTTTATCTTGAATCTCTCCAACTCGTGGAGCGACTGCACCGCCGTCTGCTCGACGTGATCAAGGACGAGTTCGAGCGCAACGGACGCAGCGACATCAACGCCATCCAGGCATTGCTGCTCTTCAATATCGGTGACACCGAACTGACGGCTGGCGAGCTGCGCTCGCGCGGCTACTATCTCGGCTCCAACGTCTCCTACAACCTCAAGAAGCTGGTTGATCTCGGCTTCGTCAACCACCAGCGCTCGCGCGTCGACCGTCGTTCGGTGCGCATCAGCCTGACGCCCAAGGGCGCCCAGGTCGCCAAGGTGGTCGAGGGGCTCTACAACCGCCACATCGGCTCCATCGAGCAGGTCGGCGGGATTAGCCCCGACGAGTTCAGCCAGATGAATCGTGCCCTGCAGCGGCTGGACCGCTTCTGGAACGACTCGATCGCATACCGTATGTAGTCTCACCTTGATCACCTGGCTGCGCGCCGGTGTGCAGCCAATGAAGGCCGGCGTGGCGGGACGCCGGCCTTCACGCGTTTGTTATCGCGCTCAAAGTGACGCACGGTCACGTTAAGGTCATAATCCGGTGGAATGCAGCCTCATGGAGGCCGCGCGGTGCGTCTTGCGCCGATTTCTGATCAGGGTTCGCGGATTCTTAACGCAGTCGCGGCATGTATGGCTGCAGGACTGCATGCAGTACCCTGGAAGGGGCTGACGAGCCAAGAGAGCACGGATACGCGTATGAAGACGAACCGCCGCATGTTTTTAACCGGTGCCGGTGCAGCTGCAACGGCAGCGATGACCGGAGCCGCCAGTGCCCAGGACCTGATCGAGGCGATCATCCGTTCGCCTCGGCGCGGCGCCTGGAACGATCAGTTTGATGCGCGGGCAAGCAGTGGCGGCAAGGTGGCGTCCAACCTCCCCATCTTCAGCCAGGAAACGGTGTCCTATGTCGAGCGCGCGATCATGGAGTATTCCAGCATCGCCTCGCAGGGTGGCTGGCCGCGCGTTCCCGATGACAAGAAACTGGAGCTGGGCGTGGTCGATCCCAATGTGGAGATCCTGCGCCGCCGGCTGATGATCTCGGGCGATCTTTCGCAGCGCGCGGGCATGTCGCAATCGTTCGATTCCTATGTGGATGCTGCCGTGAAGCGCTTTCAGGCCCGCCACGGCCTGCCGGCCGACGGTGTGACGGGGCGTCATACCTTTGCCGCTCTCAACGTTCCCGCCGCAATCCGCCTTGGCCAGCTCGAAACCAATCTCGTTAGGCTGCGCTCCATGTCCGGCTTCCTGGGCGACCGTTATGTGGTGGTGAACATTCCCGCTGCCGAAATCGAAGCGGTGGACAATGGCCGTGTGATGCTGCGCCATACGGCGATCGTCGGCAAGGTCGACCGCCAGACGCCGATCCTGAATTCCAAGATCAACGAAATCATCATCAATCCGTACTGGAACGCGCCGGTTTCGATCGTCCGCAAGGACATCATCCCGCTGATGCGCAAGAATCCGAACTATCTGACGGACAACAATATCCGCCTGATCGCGCCGGACGGCAGCGAAGTGGATCCGCTGACGGTGGACTGGTCGACGGATGACGCGGCCAAATACCGCTTCCGCCAGGATCCGGGCCGGATCAACGCCATGGCGTCGATCAAGATCAATTTCCCGAACCCGCATGCGGTCTACATGCACGATACACCGCAGCAGGGTCTGTTCCGCGATCTCGACCGGTTTTATTCGTCGGGCTGCGTGCGCGTTCAGAACGTGCGCGACCTGGTTACCTGGCTCCTGCGCGAGACCGACGGCTGGGACCGCCGGCGCATTGAGCAGACGATCCAGAACGACGAGGATGTCCGGGTTTCGCTCAACAATCCTGTTCCGGTCTATTTCACCTATATCTCGGCCTGGTCGACGGGCGATGGTGCCGTGCATCTGCGCGACGACATTTATGCACGGGACGGAGCGAGCGAGTTGCAGATTTCGACTGCGCTCTGACCGACACAGCCATGATGAATTGCCGCAGCCGCCCGGAAACGGGCGGCTGCTTCGTTTCCGGAGGATAAATTTTCGCCGTCAGGCGTGGTGACGGCGGGGGAAAAATGCTAGATGCGCCACTTCCGCATTTGATCCATCATCGAAGGGAACACACCGCCATGGCAATTGCGACCGCCGCCGCTTCCAACGAGACCGACGCATTCTTCACCCGGCCGCTCGAAGACAGCGACCAGGACATCTTCTCCGCAATCCAGCAGGAACTGGGCCGCCAGCGCCACGAGATCGAGCTGATCGCCTCGGAAAACATCGTCTCGCGCGCCGTGATGGAGGCGCAGGGCACGGTCCTGACCAACAAATATGCGGAAGGGTATCCGGGCAAGCGGTATTATGGCGGTTGTCAGTATGTCGACATTGTCGAGGAACTGGCCATCGAGCGCGCCAAGAAGCTTTTCGGCTGCGAGTTCGCCAATGTGCAGCCCAATTCCGGTTCGCAGATGAACCAGGCCGTGTTCCTGGCGCTCCTTCAGCCGGGCGACAGCTTCATGGGCCTCGACCTGAATTCGGGCGGTCATCTGACGCACGGTTCGCCAGTCAACATGTCCGGAAAATGGTTCAACCCGATTTCCTATGGCGTGCGCAAGGACGATCACCTGCTCGACATGGACGAGGTGGAGCGCCTTGCAAAAGAGCACAAGCCGAAGCTGATCCTCGCCGGCGGCACCGCCTATTCCCGCGTCTGGGACTGGAAGCGTTTCCGCGAGATCGCCGACGAGATCGGCGCCTGGCTGATGGTCGACATGGCACACATCGCCGGCCTCGTTGCCGGTGGCCAGCACCCGTCGCCGCTGCCGCACGCCCATGTGGTCACCACCACGACGCACAAATCTCTGCGTGGCCCGCGCGGCGGCATGATTCTGACCAATGACGAAGCATTGGCGAAAAAGTTCAATTCGGCCGTGTTCCCGGGCCTGCAGGGCGGTCCGCTCATGCATGTGATTGCCGCCAAGGCGGTTGCGCTGGGCGAGGCGCTGCAACCGGACTTCAAGACCTATGCACGCGACGTGGTGGCGAATGCCCGTGCTCTGGCCGAGAGCCTGAAGGAAACCGGTCTCGATATCGTGTCGGGTGGTACCGACAACCACCTGATGCTTGTGGACCTGCGCCCCAAGAACGCGACCGGCAAGCGCGCCGAGGCTGCCCTTGGCCGCGCCAACATCACCTGCAACAAGAACGGTATCCCGTTCGACCCCGAAAAGCCCTTCGTCACCTCGGGCATCCGTCTCGGCACGCCGGCGGGCACCACGCGCGGCTTCGGCACGGCCGAGTTCCGCGAAATCGGCCATCTGATTGCCGAGGTGCTCGACGGTCTCAAGGCGGCGAACTCGGATGAGGGCAACGCCCAGGTCGAACAGGCTGTGAAGGACAAGGTGATCGCACTGACCGAGCGCTTCCCGCTCTACCCCTATCTGGGGTAAGCAGTCACGAATGGATTCGTGAACAAGGGCCCGATATGCGCTGTCCCTACTGCCAGTCGGAAGACACACAAGTGAAGGATTCCCGCCCCGCCGAAGACGGGGCGGCGATCCGGCGACGGCGCGCCTGTCCCGATTGCGGCGGGCGTTTCACCACTTTTGAGCGCATTCAGTTGCGCGATCTGGTGGTGGTCAAGCGGTCGGGCCGCAAGGTGCCGTTCGACCGCGACAAGCTGATGCGCTCCTTCGACATCGCACTTAGAAAGCGCAATGTGGAGCCGGAGCGCGTGGAACGCGCGGTCACCGGCATCGTGCGCCAGCTCGAAAGCTCGGGCGAGACGGAGATCCCCTCCGACGACATCGGCCTGCTTGTCATCGATGCTCTGAAGGCGCTGGATGACGTGGCCTATGTGCGTTTTGCTTCGGTCTACCGCAATTTCCGCGAAGCCAAGGATTTTCAGGACGTGCTGGGCGAGCTGAAGGGCAAAGAGGACTGAGGATGGAGAGCGGGCCGGCAAGCGAGCTCGACCGGCGGTTCATGGCGGCTGCGATCCGGCTGTCGCGCCGCAATCTCGGTCTGACCGGCACCAATCCCTCCGTTGGAACGCTGATCGTGCGCGATGGACGCATCGTCGGCAGGGGCGTCACCGCGATTGGCGGGCGCCCGCACGCCGAGCCGCAGGCGCTGGCGGAAGCCGGCGAGGCGGCGCGTGGCGCAACGGCCTATGTGACGCTCGAACCCTGCGCCCATCACGGCCGCACACCCCCTTGCGCCAATGCGCTGGTGTCCGCCGGCGTTACCCGTGTGGTGGGGGCGGCGAGCGATCCCGATCCGCGCGTGAGCGGCAGGGGCTACGCCATCCTGCGCGAAGCGGGCATCGAGGTGGTCGAGGGTGTGCTGGCCGAAGAGGCGGCCGACATGCTGCGTGGGTATCTCACGCGATCCGAGAAGAAACGGCCGGAAGTGATTCTCAAGCTTGCCATATCCGCCGATGGCATGATCGGGCGGACAGGCGAGGGACAGGTCGCGATCACCGGCCCCGCGTCGCGCCGGCAGGTGCACATGATGCGCGCCGAGAGCGACGCGATTCTCGTCGGTATCGGGACGGCGCTGGCGGACGATCCGTCGCTGACCTGCCGGCTGCCGGGACTTGAACATCGCTCGCCGCTGCGCGTCGTGCTCGACCGGGCGACCAGACTGCCCGTGCAGTCCGTTCTGGCTCAGACCGCCCGCGATGTGCCGGTGCTGATGACGGCGGCGGAAGATTGCGCCCCGGAGCGCCGAAAGGCTCTGGCCGAGGCGGGCGTCGATTTTCTCGGCGTCGAGCTCCATGACGGCGAGATCGCGCTGCCGGAGTTCCTGGAAGATCTGGCGGCGCGCGGAGTCCTCACCCTCATGGTGGAGGGGGGAGCCTTCACCGCCCGCATGTTCCTTGCGGAAGGGCTGGTTGACCGGCTCGCACTCTTTACTGGGCCATCGAAAATCGGCCCTGGCGGGATTGCCGCACCGGTCGATCGCGACCATATCCCGGAAGGTTTTTGCCTGCTGCGCGAGGCGCGGTTCGGCGACGATGTGTACCTGGAATATGTGAAAGGCGACTGATGTTCACCGGCATTGTCACGGACATAGGCGTGGTGCAGTCCGCCACCCCGCGCGACGAAGGGGTGCTGTTGCGCATCGAGACCAATTTCGATCCCGAGACCATCGATATCGGTGCGTCCATCGCCTGTTCGGGTGTCTGCCTCACCGTGGTGAAACTGCCAGAAGCGGGCGCGAACACGCGCTGGTTCGAGGTGGAGGCGTGGGAAGAGGCGCTGCGGCTGACCACGGTTTCCGACTGGCAGCAGGGAGAGCGCATCAATCTGGAACGCGCGCTAAAGGTGGGCGACGAACTGGGTGGACATATCGTCTCGGGTCATGTGGACGGCATGGCTGAAATTGTCGAGCGCAGGGATGAGGGCGAGGCCGTTCGCTTCGTGCTTGAAGCGCCGAAGGAACTGGCGAAGTTCATTGCGCCGAAAGGCTCGGTGGCGCTGGACGGCACGTCGCTCACGGTCAACCGTGTTGACGGCGCGCGGTTCGATGTTCTGCTCATTCACCACTCGCTTTCCGTCACCACCTGGGGAGAGCGAAAGGTGGGCGACCGGGTGAATATCGAGGTCGATACGATGGCCCGTTACGCCGCACGTCTTGCGGATGCCGCCAAAGAGGCTTAAGGCAGCGCTCTCATTTTAGAGTTTATGCCGTGTGGAGAATGTCCATGGCCGATGCGCGCGCCTTTAGGCTGCTGATCGTCGAAGCCCGTTTTTACGACCATCTGGCCGATGGTCTTCTTGAAGGTGCAAAGGCAGCACTGGATGCCGCCGGGGCTGCCTATGATGTGGTAACGGTTCCCGGAGCGCTCGAAGTGCCTGCAGCGATTGCCTTTGCGGCGTCGGGCAATGGCGGTCCGCTTTATCATGGTTACGTGGCGCTCGGCTGCGTTATCCGCGGCGAGACCTATCATTTCGATGTGGTTGCCAATGAATCGAGCCGCGCGCTGATGGACCTCGCCGTGCGGAAGAATCTCGCTATCGGCAATGGCATCCTGACCGTCGAGAACGAAGCCCAGGCGCTTGCCCGCATCGAGAAGAGCGAGGGCACCAGCGGCGAAAGCATGGGCAAGGGATATTTCGCCGCCGAAGCGGCACTGACGATGATTGCGCTCAAACAGCGCATGGGAGCTTGATGTGACCGAACCGACCGCAGACGGCTTTCGCCCGGCCAACAAACGGGGTTCAGCCCGCCTTGCAGCCGTTCAGGCGCTCTACCAGATGGATGTGGCGGGCACCGGCCTGCTTGAGACCACCGCAGAGTACGAGCTTTTCCGCCTTGGCAAGGAGATCGACGGCGAGCTTTACCGCGATGCCGATCCGCAGTGGTTTCGCGCCATTCTGTCGGGCGTTGTCGAGGACCAGAAGACGATCGACCCGGTGATCCGCAAGGCGCTGACGGAGGACTGGCCGCTTTCGCGTCTCGATTCGACGCTGCGCGCCATCCTGCGCGCCGGTGTCTACGAGCTTACACGGCGCAAGGATGTGCCGGTGGCCGTGATCGTTTCGGAATATGTGGACATCGCCAAGGCATTCTACACCGAGGACGAGCCGAAGCTCGTCAATGCCGTGCTCGACCGGGTTGCCCGGCGCAGCCGCAATGAGGGCAGGGGGAAAGACCCGGAATGACCGGCACGCGCGATGATCTGTACCGCGAGGCAAAACGCACCGCTCTGATTCTTGCCTCCGCACAGGCCATCGTCGGCTCCGCTGCCCCGATCGCCATCTCCATGGGCGGTCTCGCCGGTTTCTATCTGCTCGGCAGCGACAAGTCGCTCGCAACGGCTCCCGTAACGGGGTTCAATGTCGGCATCGCGCTTGGCGCGCTTCCCGCTGCCGCCCTGATGCGTGCTGTCGGCCGCCGCAACGGCTTCATGGCCGGCGGTCTGGTGACGGCGAGCGGCGGTTTCGTTGCTGCGTCAGCCCTTTTCCAGAACAGTTTCTGGCTTTTCGCCTTCGGTCTCCTGCTTGCAGGCATCGGCAATGCGTTCCTGCAGCAATACCGCTTTGCAGCAGCGGACAATGCGCCCTCGGATTTCAAACCAAAAGCCATATCCTGGGTGCTGGGCGGCGGCGTCTTTGCCGCGATCATTGGCCCGCAGACCGTGATCTACACACGTGACCTGTTCGCACCGATCCAGTTTGCCGGCGCTTTCGCCGCTCTGGTGGTGCTCGGCCTCCTGGGGTCTTTCATCCTCTCCTTCCTTCGCCTGCCAAAGGAAGCCCCTTCAGCAGCGCTTGACAGTCACGAGCCGGCCCGGCCGCTGTCTCAGATTCTCCTGCAGCCGCGTTTTCTGGTTTCGCTCTTTTGCGGCGTCGCCTCCTACGCCCTGATGAGCTTCGTGATGACGGGTGCGCCGCTTGCCATGGTGGGCTGCGGCTTCACGCCTGACGAGGCAACACTTGGCATTTCCTGGCATGTGATGGCGATGTTCGCGCCGAGTTTCATCACCGGCCGGCTGATCGCGCGCTTCGGCAAGGAAACCATTGTGGCTACGGGGCTTGTGACGCTCATTGCCTGCGCCATCGTGGCGTTATCGGGCATCGAGCTATGGCAGTTCTGGACGGCGCTGATCCTGCTTGGCATCGGCTGGAACTTTGGCTTTATCGGCGCAACGGCGATGGTGGCCGAGTGCTACCGGCCATCGGAAAAGAACAGTGTGCAGGGTGTGCACGATTTTCTGCTCTTCTCGACCACGGCCTTTGCCTCGCTGATGTCGGGCCAGATCTACAATGCGTTCGGCTGGAACATGCTCGCCTGGATCGTGATTCCCGTCGCCGGTTCGTGCCTTCTTGCGCTGGGTGTCATGGCTCTCAACCGCCGCTCCAGACAGGTCGCCTGACACGCAACCCCTTGAGAACAGGGCGTCGGCGGCCGCGCCGGCGCATCCCTGCGACAAATTATCCCTACACAAGCTTGACGTGTCCGCGCGGCTTCGCCCAAGCTGCGCGCATTGGGCCGGGAGGGGCGCGAATGCCGCCGGCCTTTTCAGCGTGACCCGGGAGGGGGTTCCAGTCGCGGGTCGAAATCAAGGGATAGATTGGCAATGAACATGCTTTACGTGGTCATCGCCTGCGGTGTGCTTTCCATACTCTATGCCATCTGGGCAACCCGGTCGGTGCTGGCCGCCGATCAGGGCAATGCACGCATGCAGGAAATCGCCGGTGCCATCCGGGAGGGGGCGCAGGCTTATTTGACAAGGCAGTACACCACTGTCGCCATTGTCGGTGTCGTGGTCTTCATTCTCGCATGGTGGCTTCTGAACTCCGTGGCGGCCATCGGCTTCCTCATCGGTGCGGTGCTCTCGGCTGCCGCAGGCTTCATCGGCATGCACGTTTCGGTGCGCGCCAATGTGCGCACGGCGCAGGCGGCATCCAACAGCCTCGCCGCCGGCCTCGACATCGCCTTCAAGTCCGGTGCGATCACCGGCCTGCTGGTGGCGGGTCTCGCGCTGCTGGGCGTGTCAGTCTATTTCTGGGTTCTTACAGGGCCGCTCGGCCATGCGCCGACAGACCGTATCGTCATCGACGCGCTGGTGGCGCTCGGCTTCGGCGCGTCGCTCATCTCCATCTTCGCGCGTCTGGGCGGCGGCATTTTCACCAAGGGTGCGGATGTCGGCGGCGATCTGGTGGGCAAGGTGGAAGCGGGCATCCCGGAGGACGATCCGCGCAACCCGGCCACCATCGCCGACAATGTGGGCGACAATGTCGGCGATTGCGCGGGCATGGCTGCCGATCTGTTCGAGACCTATGTGGTGACGGTCGTCGCCACCATGGTGCTCGCTTCGATCTTCTTCACCGGCGAAGTGGCGTTGACGCTCATGCTCTTCCCGCTGGTTATCGGTGCTGCCTGCGTGGTGACGTCGATCATCGGGACGTTTTTCGTCAAGCTCGGCTCCAACAACTCCATCATGGGCGCGCTCTACAAGGGGTTTTGGGCAACTGCCGTACTTTCGGTCGTCGCACTTGGCGGCATTGTCTGGGGGTGGCTCGGCGGTTCGACCGCCTTTTCGGCAAGCAATGGTTCCGAATTCACCGGAACGTCGCTCTTCTGGTGCGGCGTTGTGGGGCTCGGCGTGACCGGCCTCATCATCTGGATCACCGAATATTATACCGGTGTCGGCTACCGGCCGGTGCGTTCCATCAGCCAGGCATCGGTGACCGGCCATGGCACCAATGTCATTCAGGGCCTGGCTGTCTCGCTTGAGGCGACGGCGCTTCCAGCCATCGTCATCATCGCCGGCATCATCCTGTCGTTCAATCTGGCAGGCCTGTTCGGCATCGCCATCGCGGTGACGACCATGCTGGCACTGGCAGGCATGGTGGTGGCGCTCGATGCGTTCGGTCCGGTGACGGACAATGCCGGCGGCATCGCCGAAATGTCAGATCTGCCGAGCGAGGTGCGCCAGACGACCGACGCGCTCGATGCGGTCGGCAACACCACCAAGGCAGTGACCAAGGGCTATGCCATCGGGTCTGCCGGTCTCGGCGCGCTGGTGCTCTTTGCTGCCTATACCGAAGACCTGAAGTTCTTTGCCGCGAATGCGGAGCCGGGCACCTTCTTTGAAGGCGTGAGCGTCGATTTCTCGCTCTCAAACCCCTATGTGGTTGTCGGTCTTCTCTTCGGTGGTCTGTTGCCGTTCCTGTTTGGCGGGCTTTCCATGACGGCGGTCGGCCGTGCTGGTGGTGCGATCGTGCAGGAAGTGCGCCGGCAGTTCCGCGAGAAGCCGGGCATCATGGAAGGCAGGGAAAAGCCCGACTACGGCGCGGCGGTCGACCTTCTGACCAAGGCCGCGATCAAGGAAATGATCGTGCCTTCGCTTCTGCCGGTGCTCTCGCCGCTGGTTGCCTTTGCGGTTGTTTATGCCATTGCCGGGAAAAGCGAAGCTTTCTCCGCGCTTGGCGCCATGCTTCTGGGTGTCATCGTGACCGGGCTGTTCGTGGCAATCTCCATGACCGCCGGTGGCGGCGCCTGGGACAATGCCAAGAAATCCTTTGAGGATGGTTTCGTGGATGCAGACGGCACGAAGCACGAAAAGGGTTCGGAGGCGCACAAGGCTTCCGTGACCGGTGATACGGTGGGCGATCCCTACAAGGACACGGCAGGACCTGCGGTGAATCCGATGATCAAGATCACCAACATCATTGCGCTCTTGATGCTGGCCGTTCTTGCGCACTGAGAAGTAGGCAAAGTCTGCACCGGTTGCAAAGAAAAAGCCCGCGAGCATGGCTCGCGGGCTTTTGGTGTTGCCTGAGATCTGTGATCGGTCAGCCGCCGCCGCCGAAGAGGCCCGCCGGCGGGCCGCCCTTCGAGGCACCGGCGAGAATCTGGCCGATAAAGGTCTGTTCCTTGCCGCCTGTCGGCGTGGTGCGTGAGATGAAATCGAACACCTTGCCGTCTTCCATGCCGTAATGGGCGATTTTCGAGACACGCTCGTCATCGCCGAAATAAACGGCGAGAACCTGCTGCTCGACGAGACGCGGACGCATGAAGGCGGCCCCGCGCACACGTTTCTGGGAGATGTAATAGAAGGCTTCGTTGTCGAAGGTCGCCGTTGTCGACGGCGAACCAAGCGCCAGAAGCACCTGTTCACGGCTCGAGCCGACGGGAACGAGTTCCAGCGCCTGCTCGTCAATGACATAGCCCTGGGTCAGCGTTTCGCGCGCATCCAGCGTGTTGGCGACATTGCAGCCGGACAACACAGCCGCTGCGCCGGCAAGACCGGCAGCCAAAATTGTGCGTCCGACAGGATAACTGTTGATTTTCTTCACCTGCAACGACATCTCCATAGCGTCCCCGGCGCGAAGGCTTTCGAGCGAAAGCCCTTGTCCCCGCCGGCAAAACGGGTAAACCAGCTTAAGCGCCGATGCAACCTGATCCTGTCCCAAACCAGCCCCGAGGGAGGGCATTTCTCATGTTCCAGAAGCTGTTTGGCTTTGGGCAGCGTTCGCGCCGTGTGGTCATCGACGGCTTGTATGAACGAATCGTGGCGGCCTCGCGGCAGCCTGTCTTTTATGCACGCTGGGAGGTACCCGATACGCCGCTCGGTCGCTTCGAGATGATTGCTCTCAACATGATACTGTTTCTGCGCCGGGTGCGCGATGAGGAGAGCGCAGTCGTCCGCGAGGTGGCGCAGGAGGTCACCGACGTCTTCTTCGCCGATGTGGAGCATGCGATTCGCGAGCTGGGAATCGGCGATCTGGGTGTACCCAAGCGGATCAAGAAGCTGGCACGCATGTTTTACGGCCGTGCTGCCGCCTATGGCGAAGCGATTGACGCGGGCGATGTGGAAGCGCTGGCCGCAGCCCTGCGCCGCAACATTCGCCCGGACTCCGAGGGCTGGACCGGTGCCGAGCCGATTGCGCGATACGCGCTTGCCGCTGCGGCGTCGCTCGAAAGCCAGCAGACGGAACGCCTGATCGCGGCCGATATTGCATTCCCTGATGCTAAAAGGGAGAATTGAGCCATGCCTGAAAAGAAGAAAACGCCGATCTCGCACGAGGTGAACGTCCATCGCCTTGCGCGCAAGGGAATGACGGTCTCCATCAAGGCAGACGAGGCCGAGCGCAGGGCGCTGGCGGAAGAGCACGATCTCCTTTCCGTCGAGCGTTTTGCAGCAGAGCTCACCGTGCGGCCCTGGAAAGCCGATGGCGTGCGCATCACCGGCACGGTTGAGGCTGACATCACCCAGGCCTGTGTGGTGACGCTGGAGCCGGTCTCGAGCCACATCGAGGAAGATGTGTCGGCGATGTTGGTGCCGGAAGGATCGCGGCTCGCCCGCAACGAAGTGGAGGGCGGCGAGTTCGTGCTGGACGCGGAAGGCCCGGATATGCCTGACACGTTTCACGGCAGCATCATCGACGTCGGTGTGTTGGCGGTGGAGTTCTTCACGCTCGGCATTGACCCCTATCCGCGCAGGCCCGGGGCTGTTATGGAGGCTGCCGAACAGCATGAGGATGCCCCAAAAGAGGCCGGGCCCCTCTATGAGGGCCTGCGAAAGCTCGGACAAAAGTCCTGAATTGCACGAAGAAGGCGCGAAACGAGGTTGTGCCACCGGCCAAAAACGCTATTTTCGCCGCACATTTGAGCCGATACCGGCGCCCGATCAACCATTGAGGCACATCACGCGTGGTACGCATTTCGATTGACGCTATGGGTGGGGATCATGGTCCCGAGGTCACGCTGCGTGGCCTGACCAAGGTCATCGAACGGCGTCCTGACGCCCGATTCCTGATCTATGGCCGTGAAGACACCGTTTTGCCGGTGCTCGACGGCTTACCCGTCCTCAGGGATGTGAGCGAGTTCACGCATTGCGAGGTTGCAGTGCGGATGGACGACAAGCCGAGCCAGGCCCTGCGCCAGGGCCGCTGGAAGTCGTCCATGTGGAAAGCCATTGAAGCGGTGAAAAACGGCGAGGCGGATGCCTGCGTCTCCGCCGGCAACACCGGCGCGCTGATGGCGATGTCGAAATTCTGCCTGCGCACCATGGCCGATATAGAGCGGCCGGCGATCGCCGCGATCTGGCCGACCATGCGCAGCGAAAGCATCGTTCTGGATGTGGGCGCGACGATCGGCGCTGATGCGCAGCAACTGGTCGACTATGCCATCCTTGGCGCCGCCATGGCCAATGCGCTGTTCGATCTCGACCGACCGACGGTCGGCCTTCTGAATGTGGGGGTCGAGGAAATCAAGGGTCAGGAAGAGGTCAAGGAGGCCGGGCGCATGCTGCGCGAGGCCGCGCTCAACACGATGCGCTATGAAGGCTTCGTGGAGGGCGACGACATCGGCAAGGGCACCGTCGACGTGGTGGTTTCGGAAGGCTTTGCCGGCAACATCGCGCTGAAAACCGCCGAGGGCACGGCGCGACAGATTGCCGGCTATCTCCGCGAAGCCATGAGCCGTACGCTGATGGCGCGCATCGGCTATCTCTTCGCACGCGGCGCATTCCAGCGCCTTGGCGAGAAGATGGACGTGCGCAAGGTGAATGGCGGCGTCTTTCTCGGCCTCAACGGCATTGTTGTCAAAAGCCATGGCGGGGCGGATGCGGAAGGTTTTGCTGCCGCCGTCGAGCTTGGATATGAAATGGCGCGCAGTCACCTGCTCGACAGGACGCGTGCTACCCTGGACCTTTATCACGCCCGCAAGCCGCAGGTGGCTGCTGGCGCTGCAGCCGTGAATGAATAGGACGCTGTAATGACTAGATCCGTCGTGCGTGGCATTGGCTCTGCTCTGCCGCGCCGCATCATGAAGAACGCGGAGTTCGAGAAACTGGTCGATACAACCGACGAGTGGATCGTTCAGCGGACCGGCATTCGCCAGCGCCACATCGCCTCGGAGGACGAGACGACGGCATCGCTGGGTGAGGCGGCAGCACGCGCGGCTCTCGACAGCGCCGGCCTGACGCCGGCGGATATCGACATGATCATTCTGGCGACTTCGACGCCCAACAACACCTTTCCCGCGACTGCTGTCGAAATCCAGGAGCGGCTCGGCATGTCCGGCGGCTTCGCCTTCGATATGCAGGCCGTCTGCAGCGGCTTCGTCTACGCCATCACCACCGCCGATCTTTACATTCGCGGCGGTCAGGCAAAACGGATGCTGGTGATCGGCTCCGAAACCTTTTCGCGCATTCTCGACTGGAACGACCGCACCACCTGCGTGCTCTTCGGCGACGGGGCCGGCGCAGTGGTCCTCGAAGCTGAGGATGGTGAAGCGGCACTGGAACAGCGCGGCGTCATCGCCTCGTCGCTGCGTTCCGACGGCAGCCAGCGCGACAAGCTCTACGTCGATGGCGGCCCGTCGACCACCTGCACGGTGGGGCACCTGCGCATGCAGGGGCGAGAAGTCTTCAAACATGCCGTCGGCATGATCATCGACGTGATCGAGGACGTTTTCGACAAGGCCGGCATCACCGCCGAGGACATCGACTGGTTCGTCCCGCACCAGGCCAACCGGCGCATTATCGACGCTTCGGCCAAAAAACTCGGAATTGCCGAGGAAAAGGTCGTGGTGACGGTGGACCTGCATGGCAACACGTCTGCCGCCTCGGTGCCGCTGGCGCTTTCTGTGGCTGTCGAGCGTGGCCAGATCAAGAAGGGCGACCTGGTGCTTCTCGAGGCCATGGGTGGTGGTTTTACCTGGGGCGCGGTGCTGGTGCGCTGGTAGTGGAAGCAAATCACGTGTATCGTCCTTGACCGTTGCAAAGCATTTTTTGTAACGTCAGCGCCGCGTATTGAAATCACAAGCATTTTCAAGATCTGGATGGGTAGCCCTATGGGGGGAAAGACACTGACGCGTGCCGAGCTGGCTGAGGCCGTCTATCGGAAGGTCGGACTGTCACGAACCGAATCCGCTCAGCTTGTCGAAATGGTTCTGCAGGAAGTCTGCGACGCGGTGGTTCGCGGCGAAACGGTGAAGCTTTCCTCTTTTGCCACCTTCCAGGTGCGCGACAAGAACGAGCGCATCGGCCGCAACCCCAAGACCGGCGAGGAAGTGCCGATCTCCCCGCGCCGGGTGATGACCTTCAAGGCCTCGAACGTTCTCAAGGACCGCATTCTCAAGGCGCACCAGGCAAGGCGGATGCGCAAGAGCGCCTGAACGCCCTGCGCATTTTGCAGTCAGGTGGAATCACCTGACGTCAGCACAAATGCAGGAAATCAGGCAGATAGAGCGGAGCGGCGTTTCCGTGAAACGGTGAACCACTCTGGCGGTCTGGAGCAGGGCTGAACGGTTTTTTCTGAACCGCGAAGTGGTTTACACTCACGAATCGATGGGCGTTGCCTCACGCGGCTTATGCCGTGCGCAGGTCGCCCGGTTCGAACGGGTGACGGCGTAGTGCGCCGGCCTGCAGGAGATGCACGATCATGGACAAGAGCCCCGACGCCTTCCGCACAATCAGCGAAGCGGCTGAAGAGCTGGACCTGCCGCAGCATGTGCTGCGCTTCTGGGAGACCCGGTTTTCGCAGATCAAGCCGCTGAAACGAGGCGGCGGCCGCCGCTATTACCGGCCGCAGGACATCGACCTGATCAAGGGCATCCGCCACATGCTCTATGACCAGGGATACACGATCAAAGGCGTGCAGAAGCTTTTGCGTGAGAACGGCAACCAGTTCGTCGTGGCGATCGGCCGGGGTGATGTGGCCGCCGTTGAGGCCATTGCGCAGAGCCACCAGGCTGAGGCCGAGAAGACTGCCTCCGAAGAGGAGGTTCTGGTGGGAACGCCGAAGGCGAGGCCAAGCAAGCGCTTTTTCGGTCTCGGCCGTGGCGAGCAGGAGGGACCTGTCACCGCTGATGCGGCAAGCCTTTCACGCGACAACAGGGCGCTTCTGCAGGAGGCGCTGTTCGATCTTCTGGAATGCAAGCGCCTGCTCGACCAGGTGCGTTAAGCCGTTCTTGCCGGGTCGGAAGAGGGGGCTTGTTGAAAGTCAGCGCTCGTGCCGGCTTTTTACCATTGAATTGTTTTTAGGCCTTGCGCGTGCGATGCGGAAACTATATCCCTTGCGCCGGTTCGGAGCGTAGCGCAGCCCGGTAGCGCACTTGACTGGGGGTCAAGGGGTCGTGGGTTCGAATCCCGCCGCTCCGACCATTTTTTCTAAACATTACAGCATGTTGCAGCGTCTATCATCTGACGTCGCGGCCTGCTGGTTTGCAGGTTTCTGCTTAATTTTCAGGTCTAAGCCTGTCTCTGACTTGGCCGTGAATGCTTCACCTCATGCAGGCGGTGGAGGGCGCATGCGTACGGGGCTTGATTTCACGACTGACGTTTGTGTGGAGGCGTGGGCGGAGAATGCCTCCAATACTTCATCGAGCTCGGAAATATCCTTGAGCAGGATACGCGCGACGAAAGCGTCCTCACCAGTCACCTTGTCGCACTGCACGATGCGATCTGTCATGACGATCATTTCGGAAAGCAGGTGAACCTTTCCCGGAAATGGTTTGAACCTCACAATCGCCTCAAGCGTATAGCCGAGCGCCTTGGCCGACAGTTCGGCGACAAAACCCTGAATCACTCCCATATCCTGAAGGCGCCGAACGCGATCCCGCACCGTTGGGGCCGATACGCCAGTCAACGACGCGAGTTCGCGCCAGCTGAGCCTCGCATCCCGGCACAGCGCACGCAAAAGCATGAGGTCGAGTTTGTCGAATGAATCTTCCATTCTGAATGAATAGCAGAGGGGAGCTTCCGTTTCTAAGGAAATTTTCCCGAAACATCTTTATAGCAGCGGACAATCCCGCCTGGCCTCTTTGCTAAATTGATGCGCAATTTCTGCAATTCGGAGCATCAAGTCATGGTCTGGGCTGTCTGGTTGTCCTTTGCGACGATATCGGCTGCAAACATCGTAACACCTGGTCCCGCGAACCTGAATACACTGAGAAGGGCGCTGCAATTGGGTTTCCTGCCCGTCCTTCCGACAATTTTCGGCAATGCGTTGGGGCTTGCCGTGGGAGGGGCGCTGTGCGCGTGGGGTGTTTCCGCGTTTGTAATCACGTCCGATATTCTATGGGCCGCTTTCCGGTGGGTCGGAACCGGCTATCTTGCCTGGCTCGGAACGAAACTGATTGTCCGGCGTGAACGCATCGCCCGACCTGGCAAACTCGACTGTCCTGTTCGCGCAGGTGCGCTTTTTCGGGAAGCATTGCTGCTTGCTGTCACCAACCCGAAAGCTCTTTTGTTCTACGCGGCGCTCTTCCCGCAGGTGCTTGATCCAGAAAGGGCGTTGCTGCAGCAGTCGGCCTTGCTGGTCTTCACCTACTGTGCTTTGTCGGTCGTTTCTCTCAGCGTCTATGCACTCATGGCGAACCATGTTCGGGAGCGTTGTCTGACGCAGGGCCGGTATGATGTGTTTCAGATCGTGTCGGGCGTCGTTCTTTTGGGCTTTGCCTGCATGCTGGCGCTGTCGGGCGCTTGACGCAGGATGTCGGCCCGGCAGGTGGAGGTGATCGCTTCGGAGTGGTTCATCGCTCCAAAGAAACGCCGTTCCGCTCCATCTCGTTGTTTTCCGCATTTATGCGGACGTGAGGTGAAGCCTCCTGACTGCAAAATGTTTTAGCCCAAGGGCAGGTTCCGATAGCGCTTTGCCATCCATCGCTGCTCCAGCGCGATCATCCCCCAAAGCAGACCAAGCAGGAGATAGAAATGACGCCAGTGATCGGTGTCGATCACCGTGCCGAGCGCCAGATGACCAACGAAGACGATGTAGACGCAGATCAGATAGGGCTGCCAAGGGCGGCGGCGGAAGAGGATGCGGAAACCTGCCGCAAGCGACCACAGGATCAGCGTGAGATAAGCTGCGAAACCCAGCCAGGAATAATCGAGCAGCGTCTTCAGCCAGATATTGTACGTGTCCTCACCGAGAATCTGGCCGAATTGGAGGGGGCCGATGCCGAGCGGATGTTCTGTGGCCCAGCCGAAACCGATGCCGAAACGTGCGAAGCGGCCAAGGCGGGCACTGTCGTAATCCTGCACGAGCTGAGCGCGCTGGGTGAAGAGTTCCGATACGGCGGGAATCTGAAGCGCGAGAATGAGGGCAAGCGCGATGCCGGCAACCGCCAGAAGCGCGGTGACGGCGATGCGCAGCTGCGCGGTGGCAGTTCCGGCATTGAGAAAGACGACAAGCACCAGAAGGCTCGAGGTCAAGACGAGGAGGCCCCACGCGCCGCGCGAAAAGGAAAAGAAAATGCCACCCGTAACGATGAGAAGCAGCGGCGCGGCAAGAAAGGCAATTCCCGGGCGCGCCGTCAGAATCAGGTAGAGAAGATAGATCGCCGGTAGTGTCAGGAACGGACCAAACACGTTCGGGTCCTCGAAAACGCCGGCGGCGCGCCCGAATTTGGTGAACATCGCAGCGCCCGGAAAGGCGTTGAAGTAACCGAGAATTCCAAACAGCGCCGTGATCGCGGCGGCGGCCACCCAGGCGCGGAAAACAACCGAAAGCAGCTCGGCCTCCGCCTCGACGATCGCGGCGAAGAACACGGATGTGAGCGCCAGAAACAGAGAGACCGCGATATAGAGCGGGATCGTGCCGAGATCGGCCAGCTGCGAGAGCGATATGAGGCCGCCGATATTGAAGGCGATGAGCAGCGCCAGAAGCGGTGCGACACGCCGCGATATCCTGAGGCCCGCAAGCGCCCAGACGGCGATGAGGCCGACCATGTAGAGTTCATAGGGGGCCGGTTCACGGATAACGAAGCCGGACAGGAAAACGCCAAGACCGATCGCCGCCAGCTTCACGAGTGAAACCAGCTTGGCGTCAACGGCGGCGCGGGGCAGGCCCGGCGGCGGTCTATCGTAGGCGAGCAGGCTCAATAGGCGTTTTCCGTGTTGAACAGGCTGATCGGTGTCAGGAACAGGATCTTGAGATCGAGCCAGAGCGACCAGTTCTCGATGTAGTAAAGGTCGTATTCCGTGCGTTTGCGGATTTTTTCGTCCGTGTCGATCTCGCCGCGCCAGCCATTGATCTGCGCCCAGCCGGTGACGCCCGGCTTGACCTTGTGACGGGCGAAGTAACCGTCGACGACTTCTTCATAGAGACGATTGTGGGTTTGCGCCGTTACCGCATGCGGCCGTGGACCGACAAGGGAGAGGCTGCCAAACAGCGCGTTGAAGAACTGCGGCAGCTCGTCAATGGAGGTCTTGCGGATGATGCGGCCGACACGGGTAACGCGCGGGTCGTTCTTGGTGACTGCCGCCTTCGCGGTCGGGTCGCATTGCTCGACATACATGGAACGGAACTTCAGGACTTCGATCGGTTCGTTGTTGAAGCCGTGCCGCAACTGCTTGAAGAGCACGGGGCCCCTGCTGTCGAGCTTGATGGCGATGGCCGTCGCAAGCATGATCGGTGAAAAGACGATGATGCCGATCAGGCTGAAGAGGATGTCAAAACCCCGCTTGGCAACCGAATCCCAGTCGTTGATGGGCCGGTCGAAAATGTCGAGCATCGGCACCGAGCCGATATAGGAATAGGCGCGGGGCCGGAAGCGCAGATGGTTGGCGTGGGCCGACAGCCGAATGTCGACCGGCAGCACCCAGAGCTTCGAGAGGAGCGATAGAACACGCTTTTCAGCCGAAATCGGGAGCGCGACGATCAGCATGTCGATACGGGCGATGCGGGTGAACTCCACCAGCTCGGTGATGGTGCCGAGCTTGGGATAGCCGGCGACGACGGGCGGCGAACGCAGGTCGTCGCGGTCGTCGAACAGACCGCAGATGCGAATGTCGTTGTAGGGCTGCTGCTCGATCGAGCGGATGAGCTGTTCGGCATTGGAGCCGCCACCGACGATGACCGCGCGGCGCTCGATCGTGCCATTGCGAGCCCAGCGGCGCAGGAGCTGCGACATGGTGATGCGCAGCACAAGAAGCGCTCCAAACCCGCACACGAACCAGGAACCGAGCCAGACGCGCGAGAAGCTGTCGGAGATTTTCAGGAAGAAGCCCGTCAGGGCCAGGGCTGCGAACGTCGCCATCCACGCAACCAGCACTCGCCCCATCGAGCCGGTCGGGTTACGCAGTGCGCGCATCTGGTAGCAGCTTGTGAACTCGCAAAGCACGATCATGAGAACCGAGCCGCCACCGATGACGGTCATGTAGTGCCAGAAGAGAACCGGTGAAAGGCCGACATAGAGCGTGTAGAGAACGAAGCCGCTCAAGAGCAGCATGGAGAACTCCACCAGACGCATGACGCCGAGAACCATGACCGGCGACATGGTTTCGCGCTTGTATTGCTGTGCGACCTGCCAGGCGATGGGATTGAGCCTGCTTTGCTCGTCTCCCGCCTTCAGCATGCCCGGCTTTCGTGGTGCCCTCGACGTCTGGAGCCGCTTCGGGTCGATCTGGTTCATGAACGGCAATGCCCCCTGACTTTTGCGATCGCAACATAAGTGGGAGGGGCTAAGATTCTGTTTCAGGCAACGGGTTGCCGGAAATGCTCGTTTTCTTGCTTAACGATTTGCTTTCAGGCTGGCGCGGTAGGCAGTCTCTATGGCTGCGGCCATGACGTCCGCACCGAAGCGCATACGAAGATCATCGAGCGACGGCATGATCGCGTGAAAGGCTGCGTGATCGGATAATGCCAGGTGCATTTTCGCGGCAATGGCTTCGCAGTCCGGTTGCGTGAGGGCAGGGGAATCCTCGCCGAATATCTCTGGAATTCCGCCCACCGAACTGGCGATCAGCGTGCGGCCTGCCGCCAGTGCCTCCAGCACGATATAGGGCATGGCCTCGGCGCGAGAGGGCACAACCATGATTCGTGCCAGTGAAAACGCATCGCGGGCGGGCATGGCCGGCAGGAAGCGGATGCGGTCGCCAAATCCAAGATCCTGCGCCTGGCGCTTATAACGACCGAGATCGTCGCCATCTCCAACCATGACGGCGGTGAGGCTGCGATCAAGCGATTTCTCCGCCAGCGCCAGCGCATCGATGAAGAGGTCGGGACCTTTCAGGTCGCGCATCATGCCGATGTAGAGGAAATCTGCCGCGCCCGGCATTGTTCGGACCGGGGTGAATTCGTCAGCGGTCAGGCCGTTATAGACGAGCGTGAAGGGCGCGCGCGGAAGGCCGACCTTCTGCTCGAATGTGCGCCGCTCGTAGTCCGAAACGAACAGGATGTGATCGGTCAGGCGATCCATCATGCGCTCGATCGAGAAGAAGAAGCGACCGGTGGCGGTCTCGGCGGCGTAGTGCAGGCTGCCGCCGTGGGGAGAGTAGATGCGTGCGGGCTTCTGGCCGGACAATCGCATCAGGGAGCCGAAGACGCGCGCGTAGACGCCGCCCTTGGCGCCGTGACCGTGAAGGACGTCGGGACGCATCCCGCGTACGACGCCATAGGCGCGCCGCGCAGCGGTCAGATCGCCAAGTCCTATATGACGCTGCATGGGCGTCCGCTTCACCCCCAGCGAAAGACGCGGTTCCAGTTCCGCGATGAGGTTCGCCTCATACGTCCCGCCGGTGGTGGAATCGCAGATTATGCCGACCTCGTGCCCGGCGGCACGCTGCGCATCGCACAAATCGCGAACATGGCGAAAAATTCCGCCAACGGGAGAGCGAAAACAGTGGACGATCCTCAGTTTTTCGCCGGTTGGCAAGGCCTCGGCCCTTATTGGAGGATGTGCTTCAGAACAGGCGTTCGCGGACATAGACCGTGTCACCGGGAAGCAGCGGATCGGACGTAACGACACGACCGGTCATGACCTTGCCGTTGATATCGCGTGTTATGTCGACATTGTTCTGGTTGGCGCGCGGGCTGAAACCGCCGGCGGCGGCCACGGCCTTTTGAACCGTCATGCCTGGAACATAGGAATACTGCCCGGGTGCTCCGACCTCACCCATCACGAAGACAGGGCGGTAGCGGTCGATCTCCACGGTTACATCCGGATCGCGCAGATAACCTTGCCTCAGCATGCCGGCAATGGACTGCTCAACCTGTTTTGAGGTCTTGCCGCGCGCAGGAACTGAACCGATCAGCGGAAATGCGATGTACCCGGCCTGGTCGACGCTATAGGTGTTGGTCAGGTTGTCCTGATCGAAAACGGTGACACGCAGCGAATCTCCGGCATCGAGCACATAGGGCTGGTAAAGTGCTTCGTGAAATGCCGCCGGCGCCGGGCGATATCCCGAACAGCCCGCAGCAAGGACGAAAGCTGCCAGCACTGGCAGGAGTTTGGCTGTTTTCATCATGACCGACTGCAAACCTCTGACGTCACCCAGTCCCGCCCGTGATCTGTCTGCGACATCTCCACGAAAGCAGGCACCATGCTCGTTTTATCCATCCGTTAGGGTTAATGTCGGGTAAAGCTGCGCCTTATACCCCCATAACGCGCATGCTTTTTCAATCTAGCGGAAGGCGCGAAGCTTTAACCGGCTGGTTACTATGCCCGTTTACCTTGGCGCCAAGCAGATTGGGAGCCAACTGGATGAACAGCGATCAGATCGCGCATGGTGACGTGGATGTCGACCTGGGCCGGCTTTTTGCCAGCGTCCGGCTAAAATGGCCACGCATTCTCTTCGCCGCGCTCGTCATCACGGGACTGGTTTTTGCGGTTACCTATACGGTGACGCCTCAATATCGCGCCCAGACAAGGCTGCTGATCGAGACACGCGAATCCATCTACACCCGCCCGCAGGGTGTGAATGACGGCGACCGTCCGATTCTCGACGGTGAGGGGGTGGCAAGCCAGGTTGAGCTCATCACCTCCACCGAAATTCTCACGCGCGTGGCCGAGGATTTCAATCTCGCCAATCGCGGCGAATTTGCCGGTGACGGTGGTTCCTTTCTGTCCGGTCTGCTTGTGATGGCCGGCCTCAAGAGTGCTCCGGTTGAAGGAACGGCGGAAGAAAAGGTTCTGCGCGCGTTCCGCGAGCGCCTGACCGTCTACCGTGTGGAGAATTCGCGCGTCATCGTCATCGAGTTTTCGTCGGAAGATCCCAAGCTCGCGGCTGAAATTCCCAATGCCGTGGCCGACGCATATGTGGCGGTGCAGAGCGATGCCAAGCTCCAGTCGAACACCAGTGCAACCCAGTGGCTCGAGCCGGAAATCCAGGATCTGCGCGAGCGCGTGAAGGAAGCGGAAGCGCGTGTCGCCGAATACCGGGCGCAGTCCGACCTTCTGCTTGGCCAGAACAACACCGTCTTGGCCACACAACAGCTTGCCGAACTGTCGAGCGAGCTTTCCCGCACGCGCGCGAACCGGTCTGCAGCGACGGCACAGGCCGCTTCGGTTCGCAGCGCGCTTCAAAGTGGCGCTTCGGTGGAAACGCTGCCCGAAGTCATGGCGTCGCCGCTCATCCAGCGCCTGCGCGAAAGACAGGTGGAGCTCAACGCACAGATCGCCGATCTCTCGACGACGCTGCTCGGCAATCATCCGCGCATTCGCGCGCTGCGGTCCCAGCTTGCCGATCTCGATGCGCAGATCCGGAGCGAAGCCAACAAGGTGCTCGCCGGGTTCGAGGCCGAGGCCGCGACGGCCGAGCGGCGTGAGGAAGAACTGAACGCAGAACTCAACCGCCTCAAAGCCGCATCCGCGGTTGCGGAAGAAGAACAGGTGGAACTGAGGGCTCTGGAACGCGAAGCCGCCGCCCAGCGCGAACTGCTCGAATCCTACCTGACGCGCTATCGTGAGGCCGCGTCGCGCAGCGACCGGAATTACCTGCCGGCGGATGTGCGCATTTTCTCGCGCGCCATCACGCCGAGCGAACCCTATTTCCCAAAAATCGTGCCGATCACGGTGGCAGCCTTTGTCGCGTCGCTTCTGATCATGGCCGTCATGACGCTCCTGCAGGAGCTTTTCAGCGGCCGCGCCATGCGCCCGACAGCCGGTGTCCCGGCTCCGGTCCCCGCGACGGCACGAATGCCGCGCGAAGAGCCGTTGGAGGAGGTCCGCACCGGTGAGCCGGAACTCACGGATGTGGATACCGAACGGGCGCATATTCCGGTCTTCGCCGAACGACCGGAGGTGCGGCAGGAGCCCGTGAAACCGGCGCGCTATGGCGAGATCGACATAGAACAGGCGTCGGAACGGCTGGTGGCGGGGGGCGCGGGCCGCGCCCTGTTCATCTCGCCGGAGGGCGATGAAGCGGCGGCCGCTTCGGTTCTGGTGGCGCGGGACGTGGCCGATTCCGGCCTGCGCGTTCTGCTGCTCGACCTCACCGCTTCAGGCGCTGCGTCGCTGCCGATGCTCGAAAGCGTCGCCTATGCCGGGATTACAAACCTTCTCGCCTCGGAAGCGCAGTTTGCCGATGTGATCCACACGGACCTCTTTTCCGAGTGCCACATCATTCCGGTCGGCACGGCCGATCCGAAACGCGCCATGCGGGCGGCAGACCGGCTGCCGATCATCATGGAATCCCTGTCGGCTGCCTATGATGTGGTGATTGTCGAGTGTGGTCCATCGGATGCCCGGGATATCCGGCGCCTCCTGTCGTCCGACACCGAGGTGCTGGTGAGCATGGTCGATCCGGAGGAGGGGGAGATGGCGGTCGAGATGCTCGACGACCTGCGTGAAAGCGGCGTCGATGCCCCGATCCTCGTTTCACCGGCTGGCCACCGCATGCCGCCGGCCCCGCCCGGCCGCGACGCGGCCTGAGCCTGGTGCCGCGACGCGGCCCGAGCCCCGGTTCAGCCGCGCAGCAGCGCCAGCCGGCGCCGGACCGCTTTCGCAATTGCCCAGAGCCTTGGATTGTTGTTGATCAGGTGCTTGGCTCGGGCGATGCCGCCGCGGGTCAGGGCAAGCGCGCGGCCTTTCGCCGTCAGGGGCACGAACGTGTCGAACTGGATGGTTTCCAGGTCGCACCACAACCGTTTGTAATATTCGTCGCCAACGCTGAAATCGTAGACCTTCAGTCCCTGTGAGCAGGCGCTCTCGATGTTCTCGTAAAACAGGAAGCGGCCCGGGCTAGCCTCGCTCAGCTCATCGTCGGCAAACGAGCTGAACTCGCAGATCAGGCGTTCGCCAACGCGGCTCGACCCGGTCACGGCGCGGAGCCTGCCGGCCACCTCCAGCCCGTGAAGCACAAAGCCCGGGTTCTGCATCTCCGCCGCATCGCCAAAGAGCGTACGGAAAGAGGCTTTTACGCGGTCAGGCGCGAAAACGTCCTGAACGCCCATCAGCGCGAAGCGGTGCGCCTTCATTTCAAAGAAGGCGTCCAGCATCGCCTCGGCCTCGGCACGTGAGCCCGCCAGACGGCGCTCATAGCCGCCCGCCGCCTCGAGCTTGCGCGCCTGCGAGCGATGCTGCTTGCGCTTCCGCTTTCCGCTGGAGCGTTCGAGAACCGCGTCGAAGCCGCCTTCGAGGTCGACGGCGAGCGAGACGTTGGGGCTGTCGCCGTGGGGCCAGCCAGAGAGCGGGTTGGTCTGATCTCCGCAATTGCGTACCTGCCGCTCGAGCACCAGCAGGTCGATATCCGGCCGGGCATGACGGATACCGTCGATCAGCATTTGAAGGTGTGAGCCGGGCAATCCGTCGCGAACCCTGCGGCTCAGTGCCGGGAAATTGCCATTGGCGTGGCGGTCGCCGATGAAGCGGGCAACGCCAAAGCGGCCCTGTCGGGCAACTTCGAGCGCCAGGCTCATCAGGTGGCCGTCCCCGTCGCAAAGCCGGGCGATGATGGGAGGGTGCAGTGCATGCCTCGCCCAGGCCGCCACCCAATCGGGGCTTTGAGCGGGCATGAAGCGGGCATCGCCGCAGTCTTCGCGATAGCGCTGCAGCGTTGCAGCGTCGGCGTCGCGGACCTCGACGCCGAGGCCTTCCTCAGCGTTGCTGCCGGTGGCAGACACCCGTTCTGGCTGCTTTGCAAACGTCATCTTTCATCGCAGTCGTCAAAGCCGCCCTTCTGGCAGCGTTGCATCTGAATACCGACAAAAGGTGAAAGAAAGATCGACGGATCAGGCGCCGCCCTCGGGCTTGCCGATCATCCAGCGGATGATGAACATCGCCGGGATAATCCACAGAAGACCGGACAGGAAGAAATACGCAAGGTGAACCAGCGGGCCGGATTCGGCCAGTTGCGCCACGGCGATCGCGGTCGAGAGGATGGCGTAGACGGCCACAAGCGCGACGAGCGCGACCATGCCGATGAATTTTCGAAGACGTACGGGCATGAAAAATACCTTTCGCGCGCTTCATAAAACGCGCGGAGACGCGATGCAATGACAGGCATCGCGCAGCGCGACGGCTTGTCGCGCAAAGGCCGGTTCGGCTTGCAAGTCAGGTGGCTTTGGTTCACCAACGGTCAACTTCCAAAATGACGATGGCTGACGCTGTGGATATGACCGCTTCCAGTGCTGCAAGGGTAGACGTCTCGCAGGAGACTCTTTTGCGCAACCGCAAATTTGTGCGCTTCTGGCTTTATTTCGTGCTTTTCACCCTGTTTGCGCTGGTGATCGTCGGTGGAGCGACCCGGCTGACGGAATCGGGCCTTTCCATCACCGAATGGAAGCCCATCCATGGCGTTATCCCGCCGCTGAGCGAGGCCGAATGGCAGGAGGAACTGGAGAAATACCGCCAGATTCCCGAATATCAGCAGATCAACAAGGGCATGAGCCTCGATGATTTCAAGACCATCTTCTGGTGGGAGTGGGCGCACCGGCTGCTGGCGCGGGGCGTCGGTTTCGTTTTTGCGCTGCCGCTGGCCTTTTTCTGGCTGACGGGGCGGCTCGAAAGCAGCCTGAAGCCGAAGCTTCTTGGCATTCTGGCGCTGGGTGGCCTGCAGGGCGCGGTCGGCTGGTGGATGGTCGCTTCCGGCCTGGTGGACCGGGTCGATGTGAGCCAGTACCGGCTCGCAACGCATCTCACCATTGCCTGCCTGATTTTTGCTGCCACCGCGCTCGTCGCGCGTGGCCTCGCGCCACACTCGGCGGGAAGGGCGGATGAGGGCATACGCCGCTTCGCCGGTTGGATGGTGGTAGCGGTCCTGTTCCAGATCTATCTTGGCGGCCTCGTTGCCGGCCTGCGTGCCGGCATGACCTACAACACCTGGCCGTTGATGGACGGTGCGCTGGTGCCGGGAGGTCTCTTCGCGCAGACGCCGGCCCTGATCAATTTCTTCGAGAACCCGAAGATGGTGCAGTTTGTGCACAGGCTGGGTGCCTATGCGCTGCTCGTTCTGGCGCTCTGGCAGATGGTGTTCGCGATCCGCCGCGCGCCGGGGACGACACATGCGCGCCGCACGATCCTCTTTGCGGTTCTGGTTCTGGCGCAGGCGGCCATCGGCATTGTGACACTCATCATGGTTGTGCCGATCGATGTAGCGCTGACCCATCAGGGCGTGGCGCTGGTGGTGCTCTTCTTCGCCTGTGCCCATTGGCGGGCAACGAAGGGGCCTTATCCTCTCCCTGAAGCGCCACGGCGCCGGCGCGACGAGGACGAGGTTTACGCCGCCGTGTGACCTCCACAGCCTGGCCAAAGAAAAAGGCGCGTCCGTCGGGGCGCGCCTTCATTTTTTGCCATGAGCCGAAGCTTAAAGTCCTTCCAGCATCAGATCCATGTTCTGCACGGCCGCGCCCGAAGCGCCCTTGCCGAGATTGTCGTAGACGGCGACAAGCAGAGCCTGCGCGCGGGCGTCGTTGGCAAAGACGTGCAGCGTCATCGTGTTGGTGTCGTTGTGGGTCTCGGGATCGATATCCGGCGTGCGTTCGATTGACGCGAGCGGGGCAACCTTCACCACACCGCCCTCAATGGCGCCATAATGGTCGGCGAGCGCTGTGTGGAGTTCCGCGCCTGACGGCACGCGGTCGAGATGGCCGAGCTGCAGGGGCAGGGCGGTCAGCATGCCCTGGGCAAAATTACCCACCGCCGGCTGCATCAGAGGCGTACCCGCGAGCCTTGCATAGGTTTGCAGCTCCGGCAGGTGCTTGTGATTGAGGGTCAGCCCGTAGGGCATGAAGCTTGGCGCATTGGCCCCTCTGGCCTCGTAATCCTCGATCATGGTGCGCCCGCCACCCGAATAGCCCGAAATGCCGTTGACAGTGACAGGCAGGTCGTCCGGCAGCAGCCCGGCACCGATCAGCGGACGCAGAAAGGCAATGGAACCCTGCGGCCAGCAACCGGGATTGGCAGCACGTTTGGCATTGCGGATCGCAGCGCTCTGCGCTTGGTCCATCTCGGCAAAGCCATAGACCCAGCCCTCGGCGACGCGATGGGCCGTGGAGGCATCGATGACGCGCGTCCTGTCATTGTCGATCAGCGAGACGCTTTCGCGTGCGGCGTCGTCCGGCAGGCACAGTATGGCGATGTCGGCGGCGTTGAGGAATTCCGCACGCGCTGCCGGATCTTTGCGCTTCTCGGCGGGGATGGAGATCACTTCGATGTCGCGGCGTTCGGCCAGACGTGCCCTGATCTGCAGGCCGGTGGTGCCGTGTTCGCCGTCGATGAAGATTTTCGCCGTCATGATGTCAGTCCTGAAAAAGAGTCGTATTTCAACTGGTTACACACGCGTTCGGAATCAATCCGTAAAGCGCCTGAATCGATGCTTCAGCTCTTATCGTCGCTTTTTCGCCGCGAGAAGGCCGAGATAGTGCATGGCGATGGTCGCCCCCGCGATGGCTGTCACATCCGCGTGGTCATAGGCAGGAGCCACCTCCACAATGTCCGCGCCGACAATCTCCAGCGCGCCGAGCTGGCGCAGCACCGAGAGCATTTTCGCGCTGGACGGGCCGCCGGCCACCGGCGTTCCGGTGCCCGGCGCGAAGGCTGGGTCGAGGCAGTCAATGTCGAAGGTGACATAGGCGGGGCGATGGCCGACGCGTGCGAGAATGGCTTCGGCGATCTCGCCGGCCTTCATTTCTTCCACGTCATAGCCGTGCAGGATGGCGATGCCGCAATCCTCCGGCGCGTGGGTGCGGATGCCGACCTGTATGGAGGCGGCCGGATCGATGACGCCGTCGCGCACCGCGCGCCCGACAAATGAACCATGATCGATCCGCCTGCCATCGTCGTGCCATGTGTCCTGATGCGCATCGAACTGGACGAGGGCGAGGGGCCCGTGCTTTGCCGCATGGGCTTTCAAAAGCGGCCAGGTGACGAAGTGATCGCCGCCGAGTGAGAGAAGGAATGCGCCGGATTTGAGAATTTTCGCAGCTTCCCGCTCGATCGTCGCCGGCGTCTTCTGATGATTGCCATAGTCGAGCAGGCAGTCGCCATAGTCGATGACAGACATCGTCTCGAACAGATCCGCGCCAAATGGGTATTGCGGGTCATTGTCGAAGATTGCCGAGGCGCGGCGGATCGCCTGCGGGCCGAAGCGCGCACCGGGGCGGTTGGAAACGGCCGCGTCGAACGGGATGCCCCATACCACGGCATCTGCACCCTTGAGCGATTTGGTGAATTTGCGGCGCATGAAGGAGAGCGCCCCCGCATAGGTGGGGTCGCTGGCAGCACCCGTCAGCGTGCGGGCGGTGAAAGCGTGGTCGATCGAGTTCGACGGCATGGGCTCCTCCTGTGGCGATCCAAATGGGTAGGGTCAAGCCAGAATCTGCGCAAGAAAAAAGCGGACCCGAAGGCCCGCTTTTCGTATCCGACAGTTCTGGAAGCTTAGCGCTTGGAGAACTGGAACGAGCGGCGAGCCTTTGCCCGGCCGTACTTCTTGCGCTCGACCACGCGGCTGTCGCGGGTCAGGAAGCCACCCTTCTTGAGCACGCCGCGCAGCGCCGGCTCGTAATGGGTCAGGGCCTTGGAGATGCCGTGACGAACAGCACCGGCCTGGCCGGACAGGCCGCCGCCGACAACGGTTGCGACGATGTCATACTGGCCGTTGCGGTCGGCAGCGACGATCGGCTGCTGCAGGATCATCTGCAGAACCGGGCGTGCAAAATATGCCTGGAACTCCTTGCCGTTGACGGTGATCTTGCCGGAGCCCGGCTTGACCCACACGCGGGCAATGGCGTTCTTGCGCTTGCCGGTGGCGTAAGCGCGGCCCTGGGCGTCCAGCTTCTGCACATGCACCGGAGCTTCCTGCTCGGCGGTCTGCGCAGCGGTTGCCGCACCCAGCTCTTCGAGGGAGTTGATTTCGGCCATTACTGGGCCCTCACATTCTTCTTGCTCATGGCGGCGACGTCGAGCGTCTCCGGGTTCTGGGCGGCGTGCGGATGCTCGGCGCCGGCATAGACGCGCAGATTCTTCATCTGGCGGCGGCCAAGCGGACCACGCGGGATCATGCGCTCAACGGCCTTCTCAAGCAGACGCTCGGGGAACCGGCCCTCGAGCAGCTGGCGCGCGGTGCGCTCCTTGATGCCGCCAGGGTGACCCGTGTGCCAGTAATATTTCTTGTCGGTATATTTCTTGCCGGTCAGCACAACCTTGTCGGCATTGATGATGATGACATTGTCGCCATCGTCAACATGCGGGGTGAAGGTGGGCTTGTGCTTGCCGCGGAGACGGTTTGCGACGATGGAAGCGAGACGGCCGACGACAACGCCTTCGGCGTCGATCAGGATCCACTTCTTCGTCACTTCCGCAGGCTTCTGCGAAAAGGTTTTCATGGGTCTTTTTCCACTTTCATGAACCCGGCCCAGAGGCAGGGCGTTTCTTGTTGCTTGTGTTTGACACTGTCAAAACCCGGCAGGCTCGGGCAATGCAAACCAATGCAGCACGTCAGTTAAGGTGCAGCGATGGTTACCTATAGGGGGGTGGGATGGACGTCAAGTGCAATATTTTGGGTGGCGTCATGAAAAAATCAATAAAAACAGAAGGTTGAAATTACGGTATCCAGATACCGCCATAAATCAGCGCTGCTTACCGCATTTCTGAGGCAGAACGGGTCATTCGGCGGGCGGGATGGAGTAGGTTCCGGTGGCGTGAGCGACGGTTTCGCCTGTATCGCCGGCCACCAGTTCGGCCTCGAAAACCATCAGCCGGCGGCCGAGTTTCAGAATGCGGCAATGGCCGTCCACCGTGCCGGGGCCGGCCTTGCGCATGAAGTTTATGTTGAGATTGGTGGTCACGGCGAGCGCCTTGCGGCCGATATGGGAGAGCGCACACACATAGCCGCCGATATCGGCCAGCGCAAAGAGAGACGGACCGGAAACCGTGTCGCCGGGACGCAGATGCCGGAACCCGGCCTCAAGCCGCACCGTACAGCCACCCGGAGAGACGTTAAGCGCGCGATAGTCGGGAACCTCACCGCTGCAGGCCTGCGGAAACACGTCGCGCAGATAGAGATTGACCTCCCCGGCGTCCATCACCGGCTGAAACGTGCTCGATCCGCTCTGGGCATCCATGAACATTGTCCTCCCATTCTTTTCCGGCTTTTCTGGCTGGCGCTTTGCGACGGCGGCCGGCAAAAGAGAGAATTGCCGGATTGCGGCAACAACACAAGCGGCTCTAAGGTGGCAGCGCATCTGACCCCGGGAGGAAGACCATGGCCGACGCGGCTGCAGTTCAGGAGACGATAGAGGCACCGGTTACGGTGAGCGAGGCGGGAGGGATCCTGCAGCTGACGCTTGCGAGCGCGCCTGCCAACGCGCTGTCGATCGCCATGATGGAGGCGCTGAAAGGCGCTCTCGAACGCGCCCGCGACGACGACGCGGTGCGTGTCATCGTTCTGCGCTCCGAAGGCAAGGTGTTTTGCGCGGGCCACGATCTGAAGGAACTGACGGCGCATCGGGCCGACGCCGACCGGGGCAGGGAATTCTTTGAAGAAACAATGCGTCTCTGCGCCGGCCTGATGCAGACCATCGTGCGTCATCCCAAGCCGGTGATTGCCGAGGTGAGCGGGGTCGCCACCGCCGCCGGCTGCCAGCTCGTCGCCTCCTGCGATCTGGCGGTGGCAGGCGAGGCGGCGCGGTTTGCCACGCCCGGCGTCAATATCGGCCTTTTCTGTTCCACGCCGATGGTGGCGCTGTCGCGGAATGTTTCGCGCAAACACGCCATGGAAATGTTGCTGACGGGAGAGATGATCGATGCGCAGACCGCGCTTTCGTTCGGTCTCGTCAACCGCGTGGTGCCGCAGGAAACCCTGAATCAAACTGCGATGAACTTCGCACAAACCATTGCTTCCAAATCACCTTTGACGCTCAAGATCGGCAAGGAGGCGTTTTACGCACAGGACGAAATGGCGCTGTCGCAGGCCTATGACTACACGGTCCGGGTGATGGTGGAGAACATGATGGCGCGGGACGCGGAAGAAGGCATTGGCGCCTTCATCGAGAAGCGTGCGCCTGAATGGAAGGGTAAATGAGATGTGCAGGCTGCGGGCGGTAGAAGCGCCACCCGCAGCGGGCACCGCCCCCGCCGGTGTCAATCATTGTTCCAGCATACATGCAGGGGACAGGCATCGGTATCGAGGGCGGGGACGCGCCGCACCTTCAGGGTATTGAAGGCCGCAGGGCATTCATTGAGGTTCGCGACGAACCGGTCATAGCGTTGGATGGACCCGCCATTGCCCGATGGATAGCGAAGGATGATGGATCCATGTTCCCTGATGGCTGCCTGGATCTGCTGGCAGGATTGACTGGCTGCCCATGTGCTGTTGCTTGGAAACAGCAAGACCATACCGACGATAACGACCAACAGCTTGCGCATAACTTCCCTTTCTGAGCATCGTTGCAGGACCGCGCCCCTCCGGTGAAACTGGGTGTTCTGGAGAGGCGCGGCGGGAAGTAGTGCCGCAGGTCATTTGACAATAAAAGCGGTTATAAACATAAATAAATAAAGGATTTTTTCTGTTCCTGAATATATCAATTCAGGGGCGATGGAGGCTTGCCCGAATGCGCAGTTTCGTCATGTGCGATGCCTCACCAGCGATGCCGCAGCGGATCAGTTCGAGAACACCCAGGGGCGCCGGAAAAGCCGCTCCTTTATCTCCGGCTTGCAACGCAGGACCGGACAGTGGGCGCGGTCCGCAGTGGGAATGGTGTCGCGCGCGCCGATATGGCCAACGGGGCAAAGTTGCTCGTTCGCCACATATCGGTCATAGCGCGGGAGGGTGGGGTTGTTGCGCGACTGGTAGCGCATGATCGCGGCGCCCTCGGAGGCGATCCTCGCTTGCACCTCGGCGCAGCTCATGGCAGTTGAGGTGTAACGGGATATAGCTTCGGCCGGGCTGGCGATGATGATCGCTCCGAAGGCCAGTGCTGCATATCTCAACATGTTCGACCCCTTTGATTATCGGCGGCTGCGCTGAGCGGAAACCTTATCATGAACTGCGTTTGCGCCGACAATGAGGTTGGCCGTGATTTTCGGGGCCGGCGCAGGCGACCATGCTGCTAGGGTCAGGACCCATTAATATGACCACAATGGCGATCGATAGACCAAGAGATGCAAGGAAAAGCCTGCAGAGCGGGGTCCTTCCCCCGGTCAAGGGGTTTGACGCGGCAGCTCGCCAGTCTATCGAACGTCCTTCGGATCGGCCTGATTTGCACGGGCTACTTTGTCGCAAGACCTTGAAAGAAATGAAGTCTTCCTGTGGTCTTGCTTCGCGTATCCGCACAAATCAGGCCGACCATTGTGGTCATATTAATGGGTCCTGACCCTAGTGGCACCGCGCGGCGCGGCTGGTGGTCTGACACCAAAGATTCCGGGAGCAACAATGAATCACGACAAGTACGACGACGCATACATCTCTAGTATTTTGAACACGGTGAAGACCGTTGCCATTGTCGGCGCGTCGGCCAATGAGGTGCGCCCGAGTTTCTTCGTGACGAAATATCTGATCGACAAGGGCTATACGGTGTTTCCCGTCAACCCGGGACAGGCGGGTAGGGAGATCGCCGGCCGCCCGGTCGTTGCCCGGCTCTCCGATCTGCCCGAGCCTGTCGACATGGTGGACATCTTCCGTCCCTCCGCAGCCATTCCCGGGGTGACGGATGAAATCCTGGCGATGGACCCGCTCCCCGGAGTTGTGTGGATGCAGCTTACAGTGCGCGACGACGCCTCGGCTGTCAGGCTGGAGGAAAAGGGTATCAGGGTGGTCATGGACCGCTGCCCGAAGATCGAATATGCGCGGCTTTCACGCGAAATCGGCTGGAACGGCGTCAACAGCCGGGTCATTTCCTCGAAAAAGCCCATCATGCGCAAAGGTTTTCAGAGTTTCGGCATTCGTCAGCGCTGATTTTTCAGGCGCGCGCCGCCAGCAGGGACAAAACGCCTTTTCCTGCGAGGGCGCGCTCTGTATTGATGCCTCACCGAATATTTGTTTATGGAGGAATAGTCATGAGTGAGCGTACGCCCGGTTTCGACACGCTGGCGGTGCATGCAGGAGCCCAGCCCGACCCGGCGACAGGCGCACGCGCCACGCCGATCTACCAGACCACCTCCTATGTCTTCGACGATGCGGACCACGCCGCGTCGCTGTTCGGCCTCAAGGCATTCGGCAATATCTACACCCGCATCATGAACCCGACCCAGGCTGTGCTTGAAGAGCGCGTCGCGGCCCTTGAGGGCGGCACGGCGGCGCTCGCCACGGCCTCGGGCCACGCCGCACAGCTTCTGACGTTCCACACGATCATGAAGCCGGGTGCGAATTTCATTGCGGCCAAAAAACTTTATGGCGGTTCGATCAACCAGTTCGGCCATGCCTTCAAGAATTTCGACTGGCATGTCCGCTGGGCCGATCCGGAGGATCTCGACAGTTTCGAAAGCCAGATCGACGACGACACGCAGGCGATCTTTGTGGAAAGCCTCGCCAATCCCGGCGGTACTTTTGTCGATCTGGAGAAGATCGGCGACATTGCCCGCAGGCACGGTCTGCCTTTCATCGTCGACAACACGATGGCCTCGCCCTACCTGCTGCGCCCCATTGAGCATGGCGCAGACATTGTCCTGCACTCGCTGACCAAGTTCATGGGCGGCCACGGCAATTCCGTCGGCGGTGTTCTGGTCGATGGCGGTACGTTCGACTGGTCGAAGTCGGGCAAATACCCGATGCTTTCCGAACCGCGTCCCGAATATGGCGGCATGGTGCTGCACGAGACCTTCGGCAATTTCGCCTTCGCGATTGCCGCCCGCGTGCTTGGCCTGCGCGATTTCGGCCCGGCCATCTCGCCCTTCAATGCATTCCAGATTCTCACCGGCATTGAGACGCTGGCGCTCCGCATGCAGCGCCACAGCGACAACGCGCTCAAGGTGGCCGAATGGCTGAAGGGCCATGACAAGGTGTCCTGGGTTTCCTATCCGGGCCTGCCCGGCGATCCCAATCACGGCCTCATGAAAAAATATTCGCCCAAGGGGGCGGGTGCTGTCTTCACCTTCGGCCTGAAAGACGGTTTCGATGCCGGCGTGAAAGTGGTGGAGAGCGTGGAACTCTTCTCGCATCTGGCCAATATCGGCGACACGAAATCCCTGATCATTCATCCGGCGTCCACCACGCATCGCCAGCTTTCCGACGAGCAGAAGGCTGTTGCTGGTGCCGGCGTCGATGTGATCCGCCTGTCGATCGGTATCGAGGACGTGGAAGACATCATCGCCGATCTGGAGCAGGCGCTGGCTCAGATCTGAACCGGCCATGTCTGACTGACCCATTCTGCGGCGCGGGCCTGTTGGCCCGCGCCGTTTCAGTTTGGCTTGAGACGGTGTCTCGTCACGAGCCTGCGTTCCAGCGGCAGTCGAGCCGCTCAAGCCCATGAAAATGATAGGTGTCGCCATAGGCCGGTGGTGCCTTCAGGGCGAGCGAGGGCAGGCGTTCGAACAGAACGCTCAATCCCACCTGCATTTCCAGTCGCGCCAGCGGCGCGCCGATGCAGAAATGGATGCCGGCGCCGAACGACACGTTTTTCTGGTCTCCGCGACCGGGCCGGAAACTGCGCGGGCATTCAAAGGCGCGCGGGTCACTGTTGGCCGCGCCCAGCATCAGCCCCACCGTTTCGCCGGGCTTCAGGGTGAGGCCTGCCGTGACCTCAACGGTCTCGTAGGCGTAGCGCGTGAACATATGCAGCGGCGGATCGTAGCGCAGGCATTCCTCGACCGCGGCAGCCGTCTCGGCCTCGGAGGTGAAGAAGCGGCGCGGGTCACCGCCCTGTGCAAGAATGGTGGAGATGGCATTGCCGAGCTGGTGCACGGTCGCTTCGTGCCCCGCATTCAGGAGCAGTATCGCCGACGAAACGAGTTCATCCTCGGAAAGCTGCTCGCCATCTTCTTTCGCGGCAATCAGAAGACTTAGCAGGTCATCGCCGGGGGACGCGCGCCGCTTCTCGGCGTAGGCGCGGATGAAGGCGGCGAAATCGCGTGCGGCCGCGTCGGCGCGGCGCTGGGTTTCCTCATCCGAGCCATGCATATACATGGCCACCATGCGGTGCGACCACTCGACCAGTTGCGGCCCCATTTCGCCCGGAACGCCAAGCATTTCCGTGATGATGACCAGCGGTATGGGCGTTGCGTAGGCAGCAAGTAGCTCCGCCTCGTGATCCCGTTCGAAGCCCGTGATGAGTTGATGGCAAAGTGCTTCGACGCGCGGGCGCAGGCGCTCCACCTGACGCGAAACGAAGGCGCGGTTGACGAGTTTTCTAAGCCGCGTGTGGACCGGCGGTTCCAGCTCCAGCATGGAGTTCGCTTCGACCGCGTCGAAATTGGCGAGATGCGTTCGGGCCGCGGGATCCGGCCTGCGCCCGTCGGGCTGCTGGCGCCCGAGGCGCCGGTCACGCAGCGCGCGATTGACGCCGTCATGATCGATAAGGCACCAGAAGCCATAGTTTTCCCAGAAGAAGGCCGGCCCCTGCGCGTGGAGAAACGCGTAGGCGTCATAAGGATTGCGAACGAATTCCGGCTGGTGCGGGTCGAGCTGGACGGATTTTCTCTCAGCATCGAAATGGAGATAGGCGGGCCTGATGTGCATTGTGGTGGCGATCCGGCTTCCAGAATGTGTGGTGTCGTGCGGCGCAGGTCGCCATTCATAACCGGCGAATCGGCGGCCGGCGACCATCTTGATAAGCGCTTGCTCTTGCGTCAGGGGAAGGGGGCATCCTATCTATCCCGTTGAACCAAACGATTCTGCCGCTTTGCGCGCGCCAGATTTGCGGCGTGCGACTTCCAACCGAAAGGTATTTTCATGCCGAATCCCGTCGATACCGCCATGAATCTGGTGCCCATGGTCGTCGAACAGACGAACCGGGGTGAACGGGCTTACGACATCTTCTCGCGTCTTCTCAAAGAGCGCATCATCTTCATCACCGGCCCGATCGAGGATGGCATGGCCTCGCTGGTCTGCGCGCAGCTTCTTTTTCTCGAGGCCGAAAATCCCAAGAAAGAGATCGCGCTCTACATCAACTCGCCGGGTGGTGTGGTGACCTCGGGCATGGCCATTTACGACACGATGCAGTTCATCCAGCCCCCTGTCTCCACGCTCTGCATCGGTCAGGCCGCGTCGATGGGCTCGCTGCTTCTTTGTGCGGGCCACAAGGACATGCGCCTTGCAACGCCCAATGCACGCATCATGGTGCATCAGCCTTCCGGTGGCTTCCAGGGGCAGGCGTCCGATATCGAACGCCACGCACAGGACATCATCAAGCTGAAACGCCGTCTGAACGAAGTCTACGTGAAACACACGGGGCAGGATTACGAGACGATCGAGAAGACGCTCGACCGCGATCACTTCATGACCTCGGACGAGGCGCTGTCTTTCGGCCTGATCGACAAGGTGGTCAGTTCGCGCGACGCGACTGAGAAAGCCTCTGATTCCTGATTCCCGATCAGGTATTCATCAACGGACGGCCCGGCCTGGTGCCGGGCGGCACGCGTTTCGCCCGCATTTGCGGTCGATTGCGTCAATTCTGTCACATTTTTGTGTTTGCAGCCGGTGTGTGAACGCCTACGTTAAGCCTATATTGAGTTTCCGAAGCCAAGGTCTGGACAGGGGCTCGGTATGGTTGCCGCGTTTTCGGATTTGTGTTTCGTTTCGAAGACAGAGCGTGGACCGCCTGGGGGCTATTCCGTCTTCGGGTGCCATGACCGCCCGGCAGGTACGGGGCGACATGCCGGTGGGTAGTGAAAGGACGTAAGACATGAGCAAGGCCAGCAACGGCAGCGGGGACTCCAAGAACACGCTGTACTGCTCCTTCTGCGGCAAGAGCCAGCACGAAGTCCGCAAACTGATTGCGGGACCGACTGTCTTCATCTGCGATGAGTGCGTTGAACTGTGCATGGACATCATCCGCGAGGAAAACAAATCCTCGATGGTGAAGTCGCGCGAGGGCGTGCCCACACCGCAGGAAATCATCGAAGTGCTCGACGATTATGTGATCGGCCAGGGGCATGCCAAGCGCGTGCTGTCCGTGGCGGTCCACAATCACTACAAGCGCCTTGCCCACGCCTCGAAGAATGCGGATGTGGAACTGGCCAAGTCGAACATCCTGCTGATCGGCCCGACGGGCTGCGGCAAGACATTGCTGGCGCAGACGCTGGCCCGCATCATCGACGTGCCCTTTACCATGGCCGATGCGACGACGCTTACCGAAGCCGGCTATGTGGGCGAGGATGTCGAGAACATCATTCTCAAGCTGTTGCAGTCAGCCGATTACAATGTCGAGCGGGCGCAGCGCGGCATCGTCTATATCGACGAAATCGACAAGATTTCGCGCAAGTCTGATAACCCGTCCATCACGCGTGACGTGTCGGGCGAAGGCGTGCAGCAGGCGCTTCTGAAGATCATGGAAGGCACGGTTGCTTCCGTCCCGCCGCAGGGCGGACGCAAGCACCCCCAGCAGGAGTTCCTGCAGGTGGACACGGCCAACATCCTCTTCATCTGCGGCGGCGCATTTGCCGGTCTCGACAGGATCATCTCCGACCGTGGCCGCAAGACGTCCATCGGCTTTGGCGCGACAGTGGCGTCGCCGGAGGATCGCCCGACGGGCGAACTGTTCCGCCAGGTTGAGCCGGAGGACCTTCTGAAATTCGGTCTCATCCCCGAATTCGTTGGCCGCCTCCCGGTGCTGGCGACGCTGGAAGACCTGGACGAGGCCGCTCTTGTGCAGATCCTGAGCGAACCGAAGAACGCCCTGGTCAAGCAGTATCAGCGTCTGTTCGACATGGAGAATGTGGAACTCACCTTCCATGAAAACGCGCTTGCCGCGATTGCCCGCAAGGCGATCGAGCGCAAGACGGGTGCCCGCGGACTGCGTTCTATCATGGAGGCGATCCTGCTCGACACCATGTTCGAACTACCGGCGCTGGAAGGCGTTCAGGAAGTTGTGATCTCCGACGAGGTCGTCGCCGGCAATGCCCGGCCGCTCTACATTTATGCAGAGCGCGAGCAGGAAAAGGGCAACGCCAGCGCCTGACGAATCACACTCGTCCGTAAGTGTTTGTGTTCATCTCTGCGTCACCGGGGCCCCGTTCCGGTGACGTTCGCGTTTTGCGGTGTTGATAACCACCAGATCGCCCCAATCGGGACGGCCAGAGGCTGCAGGCTGTGTGTCCGGTCCACGCATCCTGCCTAAGCCCTTGATCTTCTCGGTTCATGTCTCCAACTAAGGGAGGAGCAAAGGTGGGGTGGTTTCCATTCACGCATCGCGCAACAATGCGGTTGCTTCTGGTGGATAACGCTCTGGCCGGATAGACTGAAGCCCGCGACTGGCTCTTGAGCGGTCGCGGTTTGAAAAGGCTGAAACATGACTGATACCCCCAAGACCGCTGGTGGCGCTCCTTATCCCGTATTGCCCCTGCGCGATATCGTGGTGTTCCCGCACATGATCGTTCCGCTCTTCGTCGGCCGCGACAAGTCGATCAAGGCGCTGGAAGAGGTGATGGGTGCCGAGCGGCAGATCCTGCTGGCCACGCAGATGAACGCTGCGGATGATGATCCGGAGCCGAGTGGCATTTACGACGTCGGTACGCTTGCCAATGTGCTGCAGCTCCTGAAATTGCCTGACGGCACGGTCAAGGTGCTCGTCGAGGGCACTTCGCGTGCGCGCATCTCGCAGTTTACCGAGCGTGAGGAGTTTCACGAGGCCACGGCCGATCTCCTTCCCGAGCCGGAAGAGGATCAGGTGGAGATCGAGGCGCTGGCGCGCTCCGTGGTTTCCGACTTCGAAAATTACGTAAAGCTGAACAAAAAGATTTCGCCCGAGGTGGTCGGAGCTGCGAACCAGATCGAGGATTACTCGAAGCTGGCAGACACGGTTGCCTCGCATCTGGCCATCAAGATTCCCGAAAAGCAGGAAATGCTTGCCACGCTCTCCGTGCGTGAGCGGCTTGAAAAGGCCATGGGCTTCATGGAAGCCGAAATCTCCGTTCTGCAGGTGGAAAAGCGTATCCGCTCGCGCGTCAAGCGCCAGATGGAGAAGACGCAGCGCGAGTATTATCTGAATGAGCAGATGAAGGCCATTCAGAAGGAGCTCGGCGAGGGCGAGGACGGCCGCAATGAGGCCGCCGAACTGGAAGAGCGCATCAACAAGACCAAGCTCTCCAAGGAAGCGCGCGAGAAGGCCGATGCGGAGCTGAAAAAGCTCAAGACAATGTCGCCCATGTCGGCCGAGGCCACGGTGGTCCGCAACTATCTCGACTGGCTGCTCTCCATTCCGTGGAAGAAGCCGAGCAAGATCAAGAACGACCTCGAATTCGCCGAGAATGTGCTCGATACGGATCACTTCGGCCTTGAGAAGGTCAAGGAGCGTATTGTCGAGTATCTGGCCGTCCAGAGCCGTCAGAAGAAGCTGAAGGGCCCGATCCTGTGCCTCGTCGGACCGCCCGGCGTCGGCAAGACCTCGCTCGCCAAGTCCATCGCCAAGGCCACCGGACGCGAATATGTCCGCATGGCGCTGGGTGGCGTGCGCGACGAGGCAGAGATCCGCGGTCATCGCCGCACCTATATCGGCTCGATGCCCGGCAAGGTCGTCCAGTCGATGAAGAAGGCAAAGAAGTCCAACCCGCTCTTCCTGCTCGACGAGATCGACAAGATGGGCATGGATTTCCGTGGCGATCCGTCATCGGCCCTGCTTGAGGTTCTCGATCCCGAGCAGAATTCGACCTTCATGGATCACTATCTCGAGGTGGAATATGACCTGTCGAGCGTGATGTTCGTCACCACGGCCAACACGCTGAACATTCCGCCGGCGCTGATGGATCGTATGGAGATCATCCGCATCGCCGGCTACACCGAGGATGAGAAGGTGGAGATCGCCAAGCGGCACCTCCTGCCCAAGGCCGTGCGCGAGCATGCGCTCGAGGCGCACGAGTTCTCCGTGACCGATGGCGCGCTGCAGCAGATCATCCGCACCTACACGCGTGAGGCGGGTGTCCGTAACCTTGAGCGTGAGCTGATGAAGCTCGCCCGCAAGGCGGTGACGGAAATCCTGCGCAATGCCAAGAAGGACGGCGGCAAGGACAAGGTCGAAGTGACCGAGGACAACCTGTCGGATTATCTGGGCGTGCAGCGCTTCCGCTTCGGTCAGGCCGAGGGCGAGGATCAGGTGGGTGTCGTGACCGGCCTTGCCTGGACGGAAGTCGGCGGCGAGCTTCTCACCATCGAAGGTGTCATGATGCCCGGTAAGGGCAAGATGACGGTGACCGGCAATCTGCGCGACGTGATGAAGGAATCGATTTCGGCAGCGGCATCCTATGTCCGCTCGCGTGCCGTCGATTTCGGCATCGAGCCGCCCGTCTTCGACAAGAAGGACATTCACGTGCACGTGCCGGAAGGCGCGACGCCCAAGGATGGCCCTTCGGCAGGCGTTGCCATGGCGACCTCCATCGTGTCGATCATGACGGGCATCCCGGTGCGCAAGGATATCGCCATGACCGGCGAGATCACCCTGCGGGGCCGCGTGCTGCCCATCGGCGGATTGAAGGAAAAGCTCCTTGCTGCATTGCGTGGTGGAATCAAGAAGGTGCTGATCCCCGAAGAGAACGCCAAGGACCTGGCCGATATTCCAGAGAACGTGAAGAACGGTCTCGAGATCGTGCCGGTCAGCCGCGTTGGGGAAGTGCTCGAACATGCGCTCACCCGCACGCCCGATCCGATTGACTGGGTCGAGCCCGTGGAGCCGGCGAAGGTGGCAGCCGGTGAGGGCGAGGGGCAGACGATCGCCCATTAGATCGCCGTGCGTCCGTCCGGACGCACAAAGGACGGCCCAAATTATTGATGGAGCATCGGAATAGCCCGAAAACCGGATTCACTTTTCGGTCCGATGCTCCAACGCCTTCCCGCAGGGCTGGTTCGGCAGGTGCGCTGAACCGGTGCAGCGCAAGGGATCGCTCCATTTCAAGGCCGCTTTTTCGGCAAAACTCTCAAAAGCCGGGCTTCGTGCCCGGCTTTTCTGTCGAAAACCGCAGAAAACATGGGTTTTCGAAGGGCGCTGAAGCATTTCGTGCTTGGTGGCGGCAAATGTTCTCCCTAGACTGCCTCGAGCCGAGTGAGTCGCATCACTTGGTCCTTATCAGGAAGGGGTAATTACATGAACAAGAACGAGCTCGTATCCGCAGTCGCAGAAGAGGCAGGCCTCTCGAAAAGCGATGCCCAGTCCGCGGTCGATGCGGTTTTCGCCGTCATCGAAGGCGAACTCAAGAAGGGTGGGGACGTGCGCCTCGTCGGCTTCGGCAACTTCTCCGTTTCGCGGCGTGAGGCCTCCACGGGCCGCAACCCGCAGACCGGCGCCACGGTTCAGATCCCGGCCCGCAACGTGCCGAAGTTCTCGGCCGGCAAGGGTCTGAAGGACGCAGTCAACAGCTGATTGCGCCCTTGAGGGAATGCAAGAAAAGCCGGGTTTCGACCCGGCTTTTCTTTTGGCCGTATGGCTTCCTGTTCTTCCTGAATGCGATCAGGGCGCGCGCAGGCTCATATGCAGAAGCGGGTAGGGGCGACCGTCGCCATCGCGCGGGGAACGTCCCGTCACCGTGAAGCCCATCTTCTGATAAAAGCCGAGCGCCTGCTCGTTCTGCTCGTTGACCTCGAGTGTGAGCCGCCTGCCGGCGACCTGGCGGGCATGGGTAACAAGTTGCGCACCGAGGCCTTTCCCGCGCGCATCAGGGTCAACAAACAGGCTGTCGATATGCGCCGCTGTCAGCCCCATGAACGCGAGGGGAGAATCGCGCCCGTCCACCGCGACCCAGAGCCTGGCCTCCGGCAGATAGCTGCCGGCAACGTCTGCTTCGATCGCGCGGAAATCCGATTCGGATAGAAAATCATGAGTGGCGCGAACCGACCGCCGCCAGATTTCCATCAGGTCGACGAGGTCATCTTTCCGGGCCTTGCGAATCTCGGGCACCTACGCGCTCCCTGGGGAAGGAAATGGTGGCCTGGAGCACGGCAAAACCGGCATGCCGATCAAAATGGCCGGTCCAGTAAGGGAGAGGGGAATGGTGGGCGATGACAGGCTCGAACTGCCGACATCTTCGGTGTAAACGAAGCGCTCTACCAACTGAGCTAATCGCCCATTCCAAGCGGATCGTTTAGGGCGTTCGCGCACGGATCGCAAGCAAAAAACCGCGTCTCCAGCACATATTGGAGCAACATCAAGAAAGTTTCACAAACTGCATCCTGGCTGCTTGACACCACATCAAGAACCCCCTAATTCAGCGCTCATCGACGCGTTGCTGCTTCGGCACAGCGCCTCAAGCGCGGGTGTAGCTCAGTTGGTTAGAGTGCCGGCCTGTCACGCCGGAGGTCGCGGGTTCGAGCCCCGTCACTCGCGCCACTTCTCAAAGAAATTGAAGAAGTGGCGCTCGGAGGGAAACTCTGAAGCCGGGGTGAAAATTCCCCCTCCCACTTTTCCCAGAATTCCATCGCTTTTGAGAGTAAACGCACAGCGCTTCTGCCCTGAAGATTCAGCGCGCCTTGTCTTGGCGTGTGGCCGGGAAAGCGTCTGCCAGAGCATCCCGAGATCCATTGCGATCAGCGGATTGTGGCTGTGCGGAAGGGGTCCACGGCGGGGAGATCATTCGTTCGCTCCGCACTGTCGAGAAGATAGACGAACATGATCACCGCAGCCGCCGCCGGTGACAGCAGGAGCGCAGCGCGCAACACATACGAGAACAGTTTGATCGGGCTCATGGCGTGAGACTAAAGCTCGAACTTTAATGGACCCTGCACGCTTGTGTTAACCATGGCTCGTAATGTTCGGCACAGATGGTTTCCGCGGCCCGTCTTAACCCGGCTGACAGCATTCAATGCTAGTCTGCCACCACAGTTTGTGGGGGTCGCAGCCAGTGGTGACCAATTCTATAGCCAGCGAACGAACGCCGAAGCGATCGTTCGTAGCGACAATCCAGGCCGCAATTTTGCTCGGCCTTGTCGTGTTCGGCACCTGTCTCTTCGGAATCTACACGCGACCGGTCGATTTTCTCGCCACGGTATGGCCAGCCAATGCCGTCATGCTCGGCCTGCTGTTGCGGATGCCTGCCACGGCATCGCGCTATGGCTGGGGTGCCGCCACTGCTGGGTTCATTGCTGCTGACCTTCTCACCGGCTCTCCGCTTGGCAAGACGCTCATACTGACGGGTGCGAATCTTGCCAGCATCGGCGGGGCCTTTGTGGTTCTGCGGATGTTTCCGCGGGAGGCGATCCGACTGCAGACGCCGGAATCGGTTCCCCAGCTGGTTTCGGCGATCGGTTTTGGCGCCTGTATGGCGGGGCTGGTGGGATCGGTGGCAAATCCGATTCTGTTCAGCGGCACCGCACTGGGCGGCTGGACATTCTGGTTCGTCACCGAGTTTGCCAACTTTGTCGCGATCCTGCCGGTCATTCTCACCGCCCGCGTGATTCCATTCCCGCGCGGCGCATCGGCGAAACGGCTGGCCTATCTCGCAATGCCGATGATTGCGCTTGTGCTTACATGCTTTGCCAGTTTTCAGATCGGCGGTCCTGGCGCCGTCGCGTTTCCCGTGCCGGCACTCCTGTGGGCGGCGATCGTGTATCCGCGTTTCGTCACGGTCCTCCTGACGTCGGTGTTCAGCTTCTGGAGCCTGATCGCGCTCTCTGCAAACCTGTTCGACAAGATGGTTGATGTCTCCGCAGAAGGTGCTCTGATCTCCATGCGGCTTGGCGTCAGCCTGATCACCCTTGCCCCTCTGATGCTCGCCAGTGCAATGGCAAAACAAAAGGATCTCATTGCCCAGCTCTCCCATCTTGCCCGGCACGATCCCTTGTCCAATCTCCTCAACCGACGTGCTTTCGGGGAAGAGGTGTTGCGGCTCGCGCGGTCCTGCGCCCGACAGGCTCAGCCCTATTCCGTCCTCATGCTGGACATCGATCACTTCAAATCCATCAACGACCGGTTCGGTCATGCGACCGGAGACCAGGTGATTTCGATTGCAGCGGCAAGAATTTCGGCGTGTCTGCGCGGCAACGACATTATTGGTCGGGTCGGTGGCGAGGAATTCGCCATTCTTCTACCCAAATGCCGCCGCGAACAGGCGCTTGAGGTCGCCGAGCGCATCCGCAGCGCCTTCTCGCAGGCACCCGTCAAGCCGGAAAGGCAGGTTGCTATCCCTGTGACGGTCAGTGTCGGGCTGGCATCATCGGAAGACGGTTCAGCCACGATTGAGGCGCTTTTGGAGGAAGCCGACAGGGCGCTCTATCGCGCCAAGCACCTCGGCCGCAATCGCGCCGAGATACACGGTCATGCGCCGGGCTGGAAATCGGTTTAGTCGTTGTGGCAGGTATCTGGCCCGGGCCTGATGGGGCAGCCCTCTCAACGAATGGTGTTTATATTTAATTGGTGCTCTTGCAACGGTCGGCCCTCGCCACCACATGGGAATAAGCGGTGGCTGAGCCGGAGCGGGACGTCCTGCAGGATGTGTGGCGAGGTTCCCCGGGCAGCCGCTGTATTCGACCTGAACGACCCCGTGGTGACCATGAAGGTACCGGCACCCGGTTGGCTCTCAGGAGCGAAGGAAGCGGGCCACGGCCCGCTTTTTTGTTTTCTGCGGCGGGGCCGCGGCTGGCGTCGACACCAGATCGCCGTGCGCCCATCCGGACGCACAAAGGACGATCTGATCTATTGCTGGAGCATCGGAATAATCCGAAAACCGGATTCCACTTTTCGGTCCGATGCTCTACAGGCCGAGCAGGGCCTTGGCTTCCTCAAGACTGGACATGGACGCGTCGTGATCGCCAGCCTTGTGCTGCTCCTCGCCCTGGGCGCGCAGCTCCTGGACCCGGGCCCTGTCGCTTTCCGAGAGCGAGGCGGTCGGCATTGCCTGGTCGATTTCACCCATCAGAACCGGGCATGAATGTGCATAAGCCGCTGCCGGCGACAGGCCGATCAGCGCGACAAGAAGTGCATAGCGTTTCATGATCTCCTCCACATCGCCAAATGGTCCACGCTCCAGTCGTGGCATCTGGGGGAAGCCGCGATTATACACCGTTTTGTTCTCTGGCACCAACGGGCCGTTTACGTCCGCTGTTACGGTTGGTCGACAGGATCGACCCTTGGCTGGGAACAAAAAAAGCCCCGCAGGTCGGTTTGCGGGGCAAGTGGCTGCACGTTTCTCCGGGGCTTTATTGTACGAGCACCGGGCGTTCGCAGTTTACGCCGGTAACCCTCACATCGGCTTCGCCGATCTTCACGCCGGCCAGCGCAAGCACATTGTAGAGGAGTTCGTCGATCGGTTCCGACAGGCTTGAGAGAAGCGTCTTGACTGTGCCCTTTACAAGCGTGCTGTTTAGGAGCGTTCCACCCAGAAGCGACCCGCCCAGAACCTTGACGTCGAGCTGCAGATTGTCGAGCAGCGAACTGGTCGTGGAACCCAGCACGTCGCGCGTTGACACGTTTCGAACGCGGGCGTTCTGGATATCGGAGCTTGAGAAGCGCAGACGGGAAGGCTGCATGTTCTGTGTCTCCACATGCGCCATGCCTTCCACCGATACGCTCAAGAGGCCGCCGACATCGATCATCTTGGCTGGGGTGACCCGTGCCTGATCCGAGAAGGTGGACAGGACACTGTCATCGACCTCGCCAAGCGCAATCTCAAGCAGGCCCGGCATCGCATCGACGACGACGCTTCCTCTGTTTGGGTGGGCGGGGCTGCACTGAATATCGGCGAGCCGTGCCTCTGCGTGGGCGACTTCCACATAGAGCGGCACACGCAGTTTCGTTTTCAGAACCACAAGGTCTATGCCGATTTCGAAAGAGACCTTGAGGCGCGTCTGCGCCGTGCGCACGGCGGTGCCGATGGGGCCAAGCGCATGACTGGGCGTGCCCACAGGCGGTTCACCGATGGCGAGCTTGACTGAAAGACTGGTGAGGGGAGGAAGGTTAAGGCCTGTATCGACCGCAATCTGGTTGTCACCATTGGCGAGCGCGGCGCTCGCGGTAATCATTTCCAGCGCCGAAATCTTCATGTCCCAGGGGGCATCGGTAGCGATGGTCAACGGCCCTTTCGGATCGAGATTCAGGATCCGTTCCAGCCTGATCTTGCTGCTGCTCTTCGAGGTTGCCGTCTCCAGCGTCTTGAGAACGCTCTGCACCGTTGGCGGGACGCCGCTCGTCAGACGCATTGTAGACAGCAATTGCGGCAGGGTGAGTTCTGTTTCCAGGATCTCGCTATAGGTCAGGGCGTTCAGGTCCAGGCGTGTCGCAAGGGTCTGCATGAAGGAGAGGACGTTGATGTCGGTGTCGAGCAACCCTTCATAATCCATCACCTTCAGCGAAATTGTCGTGCCCAGAAGACCGCCCAGGAGACTGTTCAGTATGCCTCCATTGAGGCTTGCGAGACGGGAGCCCACGGAAAAGCCGGCAAGCTTCTCCGCCGACGCCGTGCCGACTGCGGAGAGTTGCGGCGGATCGATGAACATCGCGCCAAAGTAAAGATCGCCAAGTTTTCTGATTGTCACCTTCGCCGCATCCGGCGATGTCTCCATCTCGACGAACCGCAGATTGCTGGTGATCGACGGGTCGGGGTAATACCGCCCGCGCACGAGCCGCGCTATGCCGCGTTTTTCCTGATCAATATATTCTTCGGCAGACAGGTAGCGCTCATCAAGCAGAAGCCCGTGGTCGGTTTCAACGGCGATGTTCTGGTTGTTCAGGGCAAAGAACTTGGCAACGACCTCCTCGGCTTTGGCAATGTCCGCGGCCGCGACAATGGAAGCGAGGTCTGCCGTCTTCTGCAGCTTCCGGTCCTGCAGGGTGAGATTGCCGTAATCCACGCCGAGTGCCACGCAGCCGATCATGATCGGCAGGAAAAGCGCAAACAGTGTCGCTACATTTGCGCGCCGGTCCCGGGCGAAGCTGCATAAGGCGCGCTTTTTTTCACAGGACATGTCAAAGTCCCCCGAGCCGGATTGTCGAGAAGCCGACAATCTCCTTGTCAGGCATGGCGTAGGAATAGAGGGACCAGATAGGCAGATCTGCAGCATCATACTTGACGGTGACAGTAAATTGACTGGGATTTACGGCGTCGTCGGCGACCTGAATGTCGAACTTCTCGACATTGATAAATGGGTGCTTGATCATCGACTGCTCGATGAAGTCGCGCGCCAGCTTCTGCCTTTCAGGCTGAGAAAGCCCTGCAACTGCGGCTCGGGCAGCATCTGCGCTGACCTGCTGTACGGAATGGGCTGCACTCAGATAAATTCCGTAGGCAATCATGGAAAAGACAGTGAGAAAAAACACCGGTGCTATGATTGCAAATTCAAGCGCGGCGGTGCCATCTGATCGATGGAAAAATTTTATGAAAAGTTTTCTGTTCATTGCAAATACTCCCAAGCCCGGGAATAGGATTCAGGAGCAGAAATAAACAAAGATTAAACAGAGAAAGCGGATTCAAATACTGATGATTGCTGGAATCTGGTTGCAGAAATTTTTCAGGCAACTTTTGATTTATATGATTTTTATATTTTTGAACAACTCAAGGTTACACAAGTCAGGATTGTGGTTTTCTGGATTTTCCGGGAGTGCAGGGTTTTATTGGAGTGGGGCTACCCGATCTGGATCGGTTATCTCGCCTTAAAATTGAGAAAATAGAAATTTGGCGAACCCGGAACAGTTGTCGATCCATCGAAGCAATATGTTCTTCTCATGAATTGGCGATCAAAAAAAAATCTCAAAAAATTTTGTAACTACATAGTAAAAATGCCAGAAGTTGCAAAAATTTTTATTGTAACCTGAAATTTGGATGCTATGACTGGTGTCAGTCCCGATGCCTGGAAGCTTCGGCTTTGAGGCGGTCTGCAAGATCTCCGCGCGGCATGATGGTGATGGTATCCAGATTCAGCCAACGCGACAGACGCTGGAGTTCTGCGTAAAGGGCTTCTGATGTGTGAGCCGGTGCGTGTCGCTCCGCATGGCTCGACTGGACAAGAAGAACCCGCCCGGCGCGGTCCGCTTTGAGATCGACGCGTGCGACAATGCGATCCCCCAGAAGAAAGGGCAGGACATAGTAGCCATGCACACGTTTGTGGGCAGGCGTGTAAATCTCGATCCGGTAGCGAAATCCGAAAATGCGCTCGGCTCTGTCGCGCTCCCACACGACCGGATCGAAAGGGGCGAGGAGGGCGGGTCTGTCGATACGGCGCGGGAGATGTGCGTCCCTGTGGAGATATGCGGGGTGACGCCAGCCCTTGATCTCCACCGGCTGCAGCACGCCTTCTTCCACGAGCTCGGCGACGCGTGCCTGGGAGGTGGCGGGCTTCAGTCGAAAGTAATCTCTGATGTCCGGTTCGCTGGCAACACCAAGCGCACGCGCAGCGATGTCGACGAGGGCGCGCTGCGCGTCGTCTTCACGCGGTGTGGGCGTCTCAAGGACCTCTCGCGGCAGAACGCGCTCGGGAAGATCGTAGAGACGCTCGAAACTGGGGCGGCGCGAATGCGTGGTGATGCGCCCGCACCAGAATAGCCATTCAAGCGCCTTCTTGGTCTCGCTCCAGCCCCACCAGCCGCCGCTTCCCGTCTCTCCCTCAAAGTCGGATGCGGCGATCGGGCCGCCGGCTTCCACCTGCCTGTAAACACGATCCACGAGTTCGCGCTTCTCGCGGGCGAAATGAACGAGCCCTTTGTAGACACCTTCACCACGCGCAGCGCGCTCCATACGCCAGCGCATGAGGGGCTGGGTCTCGACCGGCAGGAGCGAGGCTTCGTGCGCCCAGTATTCGAAAAGCATGCGCGGCTTTCTGGATTGCGCGCGGCCAAGAAGATCGACCGGATAGGGGCCCAGCCGTGCATAGAGCGGCATTAAATGTGCGCGCGCCAGAACGTTGACCGAGTCGATCTGTAGGAGCCCGGTGCGTCCCAGCATGCGCTTTATGTGTTGCCGGGTAACGGTTCCCCTGAGTGGCGTGGTGGAAAACCCCTGGGCACCGAGGGCAATTCGCCGCACCTCGCCCGGTGTGAGTCGCTCTCTCTGCATTCGCGGCGCCCCGTCCTGCTTTTTGTCTTGTACAAGACCTAGACAGTGGATGGATCAGGCGCCACCCGATTGTTCCAAAAGAGCGGAGTCTCCTGACAGGAAACGCATAACGCTTTACACACGGCTTTTATGCGTTAAGTCCGCTGTTGCAGCACGTCGGGAGGGCGTTGTGTGTGAACAATGGCGGATATGCGTGCGACAATGCCGCGATCTCGCCAAGGTTTGACTTGCGTCGCCAAGCGCCCTGCGCTAACCCTCGCCGCGTTGCAACATGAGCCTAGCCTTGCTGCCTTGGCCGTAGGCGCAAAAACCCGGTCACGGGCCTTGATACGCAGCCTCGCCCGCGGCGGGCAACGGAAAGTCGGACCATGAATGAGCTTCTGAGTTCATACCTACCTATCGTTATTTTCATCGGCGTTGCGCTTGTCGTCGCTCTTGCGCTGGTGGTTGCGCCATTCCTGGTGGCCTATCGCAATCCGGATCCCGAGAAGCTGTCTGCTTATGAATGCGGTTTCAACGCGTTCGACGATGCCCGCATGAAGTTCGATGTGCGCTTCTATCTGGTGGCGATTCTCTTCATCATCTTCGATCTGGAAGTGGCTTTCCTCTTCCCGTGGGCGGTGGCGTTCGGAGATATCGGCTGGCTCGGCTTCTGGTCGATGATGGTGTTCCTCGGAATTCTCACCATCGGCTTCATCTATGAATGGAAGAAGGGAGCGCTGGAATGGGACTGAACAACGACACGCTCGTAGCGCCCCGGCCCAAGGGATTGATCGACCCGAACACCGGCAACCCGGTTGGTTCGGATGATCCTTTCTACACGGGCATCAACAACGAACTTTCTGACAAGGGCTTTCTTGTCACGTCTTCGGAAGCGCTGATCACCTGGGCGCGCACCGGCTCGCTCATGTGGATGACCTTCGGTCTGGCGTGCTGCGCTGTCGAGATGATGCACATCTCCATGCCGCGCTATGATGCCGAGCGTTTCGGCATCGCGCCGCGCGCATCGCCGCGCCAGTCGGATGTGATGATCGTTGCCGGCACGCTGACCAACAAGATGGCGCCCGCGCTGCGCAAGGTCTATGACCAGATGCCGGAGCCGCGTTACGTCATCTCCATGGGCTCGTGTGCCAATGGCGGCGGCTATTATCACTATTCCTATTCGGTGGTGCGCGGCTGCGATCGCGTCGTGCCCGTCGATATCTATGTGCCCGGCTGCCCGCCCACGGCGGAAGCGCTGCTTTACGGCATTCTTCTTCTGCAGAAGAAGATCCGTCGCACCGGTACGATCGAACGTTAGAGGCGGATATGAGCGAAGCGCTGAAGGACCTGGCGGCCTACGTCACGGAAAAGCTCGACGCGCAGATTCAGGATGCGGTCGTCGCCTATGGCGAGCTGACCTTCCTGGTCGAGCCGGGCGACATCGTCGATGTGCTCAATTTTCTGAAGAACGACGTCCAGTGTCAGTTCTTCGCATTCGTCGACATTTCGGGCGCGGACTACCCCTCGCGCCAGAAGCGTTTCGAGGTGGTCTACCATCTCCTGTCGCCGCGCCAGAACCAGCGCGTCCGCGTGAAGCTGTCGACGGATGAGGACACGCCAGTGCCGTCCGCCATCGAAGTGTTTCCGGCCGCCAACTGGTTCGAGCGCGAAATTTACGACATGTACGGTGTTCTTTTCACCGGGCATCCGGACCTGCGGCGCATCCTCACCGACTATGGTTTCGAGGGCCACCCGCTGCGCAAGGACTTCCCGCTGACCGGCTTTGTCGAGGTGCGCTACGACGACAATCTGAAGCGTGTCGTCTACGAACCCGTCGAGTTGCGACAGGAATTCCGCAATTTCGATTTCCTTTCGCCATGGGAAGGCACGGACTATGTGTTGCCGGGCGATGAAAAGGCGAAAGAGCAGGGCGGCTCCAAATGACCGAACACTCCGTACGCAACTTCAACATCAACTTCGGCCCGCAGCATCCGGCTGCGCACGGCGTTCTGCGCCTCGTTTTGGAGCTCGACGGCGAGGTGGTCGAGCGCGTTGATCCGCATATCGGCCTGCTGCATCGCGGCACCGAAAAGCTGATCGAGCACAAGACCTATCTGCAGGCCGTGCCTTATTTCGACCGGCTCGATTATGTCGCGCCGATGAACCAGGAACATGCTTTTGCGCTGGCCGTCGAACGGCTGATTGGCATTGACGTGCCGATCCGCGGGCAGCTCATCCGCGTGCTCTTTTCCGAGATCGGCCGCATTCTGAACCATCTCCTGAACGTCACCACGCAGGCGATGGACGTGGGCGCGCTCACCCCGCCGCTGTGGGGCTTTGAAGAGCGCGAAAAGCTGATGGTGTTTTACGAGCGCGCCTGCGGCGCGCGCATGCACGCGGCCTATTTCCGTCCCGGCGGCGTTCATCAGGACATTCCAGATGAGCTCGTCGAGGACATCGGCAACTGGATCGAGCCGTTCCACAAGACGGTCGACGATCTCGACAGTCTTCTGACCGGTAACCGCATCTTCAAGCAGCGCAATGTCGATATCGGCGTCGTGACGCTGGAAGACGCGTGGGCCTGGGGATTCTCGGGCGTCATGGTGCGCGGTTCGGGCGCTGCATGGGATTTGCGCAAGAGCCAGCCCTATGAGTGCTATCCGGAGATGAATTTCGACATCCCGGTCGGCAAGAATGGCGACTGCTATGACCGCTATCTCATCCGCATGGAAGAGATGCGCCAGTCGGCGAAGATCATGCGCCAGTGTGTCGACCGTCTTCTCGGCACGGAGCGTGTGGGGCCGGTCTCCAATACCGACGGCAAGATCGTCCCGCCCAAGCGTGGCGAGATGAAGCGGTCGATGGAAGCGCTGATCCATCACTTCAAGCTCTACACTGAAGGCTACCACGTCCCCGAAGGCGAGGTTTATGCCTGTGTGGAAGCGCCCAAGGGCGAGTTCGGCGTCTATCTGGTCTCCGACGGTTCCAACAAGCCCTATCGCTGCAAGCTGCGCGCGCCGGGCTTTGCTCATCTCCAGGCCATGGATTTCCTGTGCCGCGGCCATCTTCTGGCCGACGTCGCCGCCGTGCTTGGCTCCCTCGACATCGTGTTTGGTGAGGTAGACAGATAAATGTCAGTCCGCCGTCTCGCAGACGAAGCCGTCCAGCCCGAGAGCTTCGCTTTTTCCCGTGCCATGAACGGGGAAGTGAAGCGCTGGCTGGGCAAATATCCGAAGGACCGCAAGCAGTCGGCGGTGATCCCGCTTTTGATGCTCGCGCAGGAGCAGGAAGGCTGGGTCACGCGCGCCGCGATCGAGCATGTGGCAGACATGCTGGACATGCCGCTGATCCGTGTGCTCGAAGTGGCGACCTTCTACACTCAGTTCCAGCTCGCCCCCGTTGGCACCCGCGCCCACATTCAGGTCTGCGGCACCACGCCCTGCATGCTGCGCGGCTCCGGCGAACTGATCGATCTGTGCAAGAAGAAGATCAATCCCGAACCCTTCCACCCCAATGCCGACGGCACGCTGTCGTGGGAGGAGGTGGAGTGTCAGGGCGCCTGCGTGAACGCGCCGATGGTCATGATCTTCAAGGACACCTATGAGGATCTGACGCCCGAGCGCCTTGAAGAAATCATCGATGCGTTCGAAGCGGGCAAGGGTGACACGATCAAGCCCGGTCCGCAGATCGACCGCATCTATTCGGCTCCTGCCAGTGGCCTCACGGCGCTGACCGATGAAAAGGCCGTCACCGGCAAGACGAAGACGAAGGCCGGCAGCAGGGCGAAAGCCGCAGGCACCGAGGTGCCGCCGTCGCGCGCTGCCAAGCCCGACACTTCTGCGGCCGAAACTGATCCGGCCATCAAGTCGCCGTCGCCGGTCAAGGCGGACAACGGAAAAACTTCTGCAGCCGCTGCTGTCTCGTCCAGCTCCGCGCCGAAGAAAAAAACCGCCGCGGCGAAAAAGGCGGAAAAGCCGTCGCTGGAAGACAAGAACCGTCCGGTTGGCATTGATCGTCCGGCAGAGCCCGATGACCTCAAGATGATTTCCGGCGTCGGCCCGAAGATCGAGGGCATTCTGCACGATCTCGGCATCTTCACCTTCGACCAGGTTTCGAAGTGGAAAAAAGCCGAGCGCGAATGGGTCGACGGTTATCTGAGCTTTCATGGCCGCATCGAGCGCGAGGACTGGGTCAAACAGGCCAAGGCGCTCGCCAAGGGCGGCGAAGCCGAATACATCAGGGTTTTCGGCAAGAAGCCGAGGTGAGGGACTGAGCCATGCTCCAGGATAAAGACCGCATCTTCACCAATATTTACGGCCAGTTCGACCGTTCCCTGAAGGGGGCGCAGTCGCGTGGGCTCTGGGACAACACCAGGGGGCTGATCGACAAGGGCCGCGACTGGATCATCAATGAGATGAAGGCATCGGGCCTGCGCGGGCGCGGTGGCGCCGGCTTCCCGACCGGTCTCAAATGGTCGTTCATGCCCAAAGAGCCGGGCGACCGCCCGCATTATCTGGTGGTCAATGCCGACGAATCGGAGCCGGGCACCTGTAAAGACCGCGACATCATGCGCCACGACCCGCACACGCTGGTCGAGGGATGCCTGATCGCCGGCTTCGCCATGGGCGCGCATGCGGCCTATATCTATGTGCGCGGTGAGTTCATCCGCGAGCGTGAGGCGCTCGAGCGTGCCATCGCCGAGTGCTACGAGGCGGGCCTGCTCGGCAAGAACAACAAGTGCGGCTGGGACATGGACATTTACGTCCATCACGGCGCGGGCGCTTATATCTGCGGTGAGGAAACGGCACTTCTCGAAAGCCTTGAAGGCAAGAAGGGCCAGCCGCGTCTCAAGCCGCCATTCCCTGCGAATGTCGGCCTCTATGGTTGTCCGACCACCGTGAACAACGTCGAATCCATCGCCGTTGCGCCGACCATTCTGCGTCGCGGTGCTTCGTGGTTCTCCTCCTTCGGGCGTGAGAACAACAAGGGCACGAAGCTCTTCTGCATTTCCGGCCACGTTAACACGCCGTGCACGGTGGAAGAGGAGATGTCGATCCCGTTCCGCGAGCTGATCGAGCGCCATTGCGGCGGCATCCGCGGCGGCTGGGACAATCTTCTGGCGGTCATTCCCGGCGGCTCTTCGGTGCCGCTGGTGCCGGCCAGTGAGATCATCGATACGCCGATGGATTTCGACAGTCTACGCGAACTGAAATCGGGTCTCGGCACCGCCGCCGTGATCGTGATGGACAAGTCCACCGACATCGTGAAGGCGATTGCGCGGCTCTCCTATTTCTACAAGCACGAGAGCTGCGGCCAGTGCACGCCGTGCCGTGAAGGCACCGGCTGGATGTGGCGCGTGATGGAGCGTCTGGTCATCGGTCAGGCTCAGAAGCACGAAATCGACATGCTGCTCGACGTGACGAAGCAGGTGGAAGGCCACACGATCTGTGCCCTTGGCGATGCGGCTGCATGGCCGATCCAGGGCCTCGTGCGTCATTTCCGCCCGGAGATCGAGCGGCGCATCGACGAGTTCACCCGCAACGCGCATCAGGCCCGGCCGGCGCTGGTGGCGGCGGAATAAAAGTGAAGGTTTGCTCCGGAAGGGGCGAGAGGTAAGCGGACAGCGACCATGGCAAAATTGAAAGTCGACGGCACGGAGATCGAGGTACCCGATCACTACACGCTGCTGCAGGCCGCCGAGGAGGCGGGCGCGGAGGTGCCGCGCTTCTGTTTTCATGAGCGTCTGTCGATCGCCGGCAACTGCCGCATGTGTCTGGTGGAAGTGAAGGGCGGACCGCCCAAGCCGGCCGCATCCTGCGCCATGGGCGTGCGCGATCTGCGCCCTGGCCCCAATGGCGAACTGCCGGAAGTTTACACCAACACGCCGATGGTCAAGAAGGCCCGCGAAGGTGTGATGGAGTTCCTGCTCATCAACCATCCGCTCGATTGCCCGATCTGCGATCAGGGCGGCGAGTGCGACCTGCAGGACCAGGCGATGGCCTTTGGCGTGGATTCTTCGCGCTACAAGGAAAACAAGCGCGCCGTCGAAGACAAATATATCGGACCGCTCGTCAAGACGATCATGACGCGCTGCATCCACTGCACGCGCTGCGTCCGTTTCACAACCGAGGTGGCGGGCATTTCCGAGCTCGGCCTGATCGGCCGTGGCGAGGATGCCGAGATCACCACCTATCTCGAAGAGGCGATGACGTCCGAGCTTCAGGGCAATGTGATTGACCTGTGCCCGGTTGGCGCGCTGACCTCGCGCCCCTATGCGTTCCAGGCGCGTCCGTGGGAGCTCAGCAAGACACAGTCCATCGACGTGATGGATGCGGTCGGTTCGGCCATCCGCGTTGATACGCGTGGCCGCGAGGTGATGCGCATCATGCCGCGCATCAACGAGGCGGTGAACGAGGAGTGGATTTCCGACAAGACCCGCTTCATCTGGGACGGCCTGCGCACGCAGCGCCTTGACCGCCCCTATGTGCGCAGGGACAACCGCCTGCAGCCGGCCTCGTGGGGCGAGGCGTTCGACGCCATTGCAAAAGCTGTGACGAAGGCTCAGCCGGAAAAGATCGGCGCAATCGCCGGCGATCTTGCAGCCGTCGAGGAAATGTACGCACTCAAGGCGCTGATGCAGTCGCTCGGCTCCCAGAATTATGACTGTCGCCAGGATGGCGCAGTGCTTGATCCGGCGCTTGGGCGTGCGGGCTATCTCTTCAACCCGACGATTGAGGGCATCGAGGAGGCCGACGCGCTTCTGATCGTCGGCGCCAACCCGCGTTTCGAGGCGTCGGTTCTCAACGCCCGCATCCGCAAGCGCTGGCGCATGGGCGATTTCCCCATTGGCGTCATCGGCGAGATGGGCGACCTGCGTTATGATTACGAGCAACTCGGCGCTGGCGCCGAGACGCTCAAGGAACTTGCCGAAAGCAATGGCAAGTTCGCTTCGGTCCTTAAGAAGGCCAAGCGTCCGATGATCATCGTGGGGCAGGGGGCTCTGGCCCGCTCCGACGGTGCGGCGATCCTCGGTCTCGCGGCAAAGCTTGCCGGATCGGTCAAGGCAGTGTCTGCCGAGTGGAACGGTTTCGCCGTTCTTCACACTGCCGCAAGCAGGGTCGGCGGTCTCGATCTCGGCTTCGTGCCCGGTAAAGAGGGCAAGGACGTAAAGGGCATGATGGGCGCGATGGACGTGCTCTTCCTGCTCGGCGCCGACGAGATCGACATGAACGCGATCGGCGACGCCTTTACCGTTTACATCGGCACCCATGGCGATGCCGGTGCACACCGCGCCGATGTCATCCTGCCGGCAGCCACCTATACGGAAAAGTCCGGCACCTATGTGAACACCGAGGGCCGGGTTCAGACGACCAACCGCGCCGGTTTCGCGCCGGGCGAGGCCAAGGAAGACTGGGCCATTCTTCGGGCGCTGTCCGATGTGCTTGGCCACAAGCTGCCTTTCGATTCACTTGGCGCCCTGCGCGCAGCGCTTTATGCCGATTTCCCGCATTTCGCGGCCATCGATGCCGTAGCACCCGCCGATACAGGTGATGTCGAGAAGCTTGCGAAGCTTGGCGGACGGCTTACGAAAGCTCCCTTCGCCTCTGCGGTGAAGGATTTCTATCTCACCAATCCGATTGCCCGCGCCTCGGCCGTGATGGCCGAATGTTCGGCGCTGGCGCGTGGCGAACTGAAACAGGCGGCCGAGTAGAGACGAATGGATACCTTCTTTTCAACCTACGTCCTTCCGGGGCTTCTGATCCTTCTGCAGTCGGTGGCGATGATCGTCATCCTCCTGATCTTCGTCGCTTATATCCTTTACGCCGACCGCAAGATCTGGGCCGCCGTGCAGCGCCGCCGGGGTCCGAACGTGGTCGGCCCGTGGGGCCTGTTCCAGGCGTTTGCCGATCTCTTCAAGTTCGTCTTCAAGGAGCCGGTCATCCCGTCCGGCGCCAACAAGGGCGTCTTCCTGCTGGCACCGGTCGTCGCCTCGGTTCTGGCGATTGCCGCATGGGCGGTGATCCCGGTCAATGAAGGCTGGGCGATTGCCAATGTGAACATCGGCATTCTCTACGTCTTCGCCATCGCGTCGCTGGAAGTCTACGGCGTGATCATGGGCGGCTGGGCCTCCAACTCGAAATATCCGTTCCTCGGTGCGCTGCGTTCGGCGGCACAGATGGTCTCCTATGAAGTCTCCATCGGCTTCGTGATCGTCACCGTCCTGCTCACGGTCGGCTCGCTCAACCTGACCGACATCGTGCTTGCGCAGGGTGATGGTCTCGGCACCATGCTTGGCCTGCCGAACACGTTCCTCGACTGGAACTGGCTCGCGCTGTTCCCCATGTTCATCGTGTTCTTCATCTCGGCGCTCGCCGAGACGAACCGTCCGCCCTTCGACCTGGTGGAGGCTGAATCCGAGCTCGTGGCCGGTCACATGATCGAGTATTCCTCGACGCCGTTCCTGCTCTTCTTCCTCGGCGAGTATGTGGCAATCGTCCTGATGTGTGCGCTCACCACCATCCTGTTCCTGGGTGGCTGGCTGCCGCCGCTCGACTTTGCTCCCTTCACCTGGGTGCCGGGCGTCATCTGGTTCGTGTTGAAGATGTGCATGGTCTTCTTCATGTTCGCTTTGGTGAAGGCTTTCGTGCCGCGCTACCGCTACGATCAACTGATGCGCCTTGGCTGGAAGGTGTTCCTGCCGCTGTCGCTCTTCATGGTCGTTGCCACCGCGGCCTTCCTGAAAATCACGGGGATGGCATGACGACGACTGTTTTCATCCCTGAAACACGCTTCGGAGAAAATCGATGAGTGCGCTTGCACAGGCAGCCAAATCGCTGCTTCTCAAAGAGTTCGTCGGGGCTGTCATCCTGTCCATGCGGCAGTTCTTTGCGCCGAAATACACGCTGAACTACCCACATGAAAAAGGCCCGGTCAGCCCGCGCTTCCGCGGCGAGCATGCATTGCGCCGCTATCCCAATGGCGAGGAACGCTGCATTGCATGCAAGCTGTGCGAGGCGATCTGCCCGGCCCAGGCCATCACCATCGAGGCGGGGCCCCGCCGCAATGACGGCACGCGCCGCACGGTGCGCTACGACATCGACATGGTGAAGTGCATCTATTGCGGCTTCTGCCAGGAGGCCTGCCCTGTTGACGCCATTGTCGAAGGGCCGAACTTCGAGTTCGCGACGGAAACGCGCGAAGAGCTTTACTACGACAAGGACAAGCTGCTCGCCAATGGCGACCGGTGGGAGCGGGAACTGGCGCGCAACATCGCGCTGGATGCGCCATACCGGTGACGGTTTGACCCGTGGACGGGGGCGGGGCGCCCGTCTAAACGAAACATAGTGAATGCCCGGCGTGCCGGGTTTCTTGAAAAGCCGGAGCGCTCTGCTTCGGCAGGCTAGGTACCGAGGGAACCATGCTGACAGGACTTGAGGCGATTTTCTTTTATCTGTTCGCCTTCCTAACCGTGGCGGCGGCCTTTATGGTCATTTCCGCGCGCAATCCCGTGCATTCGGTGCTCTACCTGATCGTCGCGTTCTTCAACTCGGCCGGTCTCTTCCTTCTGACGGGCGCCGAGTTTCTGGCCTTCATCATGCTGGTCGTCTATGTCGGCGCGGTTGCCGTGCTGTTCCTGTTCGTCGTCATGATGCTGGATGTGGACTTCGCGGAGCTGAAGCGCGGCGCGCTGCAGTATGCGCCGGTCGGTGCGCTGGTGGGCATCATCCTGGCCGCAGAGCTGATCATCGTTCTCGGCGGTTACGCCTTCGCGCCGGAGCTTTCGGGCGAGGTTGCCCAGCCCACGCCGCCGATCGATGTGCGCCACAACACGGCAGCGCTCGGCGACATTCTCTACACCGATTACATCCATTTCTTCCAGATCGCCGGCATGGTGCTGCTGGTGGCCATGATCGGCGCCATCGTGCTGACGCTGCGCCACAAGGAAAACGTCAAGCGGCAGAACATCTCTGTCCAGGTGGCGCGCACGCCTGAAACGGCGATTGAAATCAAGAAAGTCGAAACGGGCGAGGGCCTCTGATCATGCTGGAAATCGGCATCGCACACTATCTGACCGTCTCGGCCATCCTGTTCACGCTCGGCGTGTTCGGCATCTTCCTGAACCGGAAGAACGTCATCATCATCCTGATGTCGGTCGAGCTCATCCTGCTTGCGGTCAACCTGAACTTCGTCGCCTTCTCCTCGGTTCTTGGAGATCTGGTTGGCCAGGTTTTCGCGCTTTTCGTTCTCACCGTCGCGGCGGCGGAAGCCGCGATCGGACTTGCCATTCTCGTCGTCTTCTTCCGCAATCGCGGCACCATCGCCGTCGAAGACATCAACATGATGAAGGGCTGAGCATACGGCCATGTATCAAGCGATCGTATTTCTCCCGCTTATCGGCTTTCTGATCGCCGGGCTGTTCGGCCGCTCTATCGGCGCGAAGGGATCCGAGCTGATCACCAGCGGCTTCATGGTCATTGCCGCGCTTTTGTCCTGGGTGGCCTTCTTCACGATGGCCATGGGCAGCGGCGAGGCATTCACCGTGCCGCTTCTGGCCTTCATCACCTCGGGCAATCTGGATGTGAGCTGGGCGATCCGCGTCGACACGCTGACTGCCGTCATGCTGATCGTGGTCAACACGGTTTCGGCGCTGGTTCACATCTATTCGATCGGCTACATGCACCATGACCCGCATCGGCCGCGCTTCTTTGCCTATCTGTCGCTGTTCACCTTCGCCATGCTCATGCTGGTGACCTCCGACAACCTGATCCAGATGTTCTTCGGCTGGGAAGGCGTGGGTCTGGCCTCCTATCTGCTGATCGGCTTCTGGTTCAAGAAGCCCTCCGCCAATGCCGCGGCCATCAAGGCGTTCGTTGTCAACCGCGTGGGCGATTTCGGCTTCCTGCTCGGTATTTTCGGCGTCTACATGCTGTTCGGTTCGGTGAACTTCAGCACCATCTTCGCCAACGCCGCGACCTATCTTCCGGCTGAAGGCGCAGAGGCCGGCGAGCCCGTGCTCACCTTCCTCGGCTACGCGCTCGACAAGGGCGGCGCGCTGACGGCGATCTGTCTTCTTCTGTTCATGGGCGCCATGGGCAAGTCGGCACAGGTGCCGCTGCACACCTGGCTGCCCGACGCCATGGAAGGCCCGACCCCGGTTTCCGCACTCATCCACGCCGCCACTATGGTGACGGCAGGTGTCTTCATGGTCGCGCGCCTGTCGCCGATCTTCGAGCTGTCGCACACGGCTCTCACGGTCGTGACCTTCGTCGGCGCGTTCACGGCTTTCTTTGCCGCGACCGTCGGTCTGGTGCAGAACGACATCAAGCGCGTGATCGCCTATTCGACCTGTTCGCAGCTCGGCTATATGTTCGTCGCGCTGGGCACCGGCTTTTACAGCGCGGCCATCTTCCACCTCTTTACGCACGCCTTCTTCAAGGCGCTTCTGTTCCTTGGGTCCGGTTCGGTCATTCATGCCGTCTCCGACGAACAGGACATGCGCAAGATGGGCGGTCTCAGGAAGCTGATCCCGCAGACCTACTGGATGATGATCATAGGCACGATCGCGCTGACCGGCGTGGGCATTCCGCTGACGGTCATCGGTACGGCAGGCTTCTTTTCCAAGGACGCCATAATTGAAGGTGCCTTCGCGGCGGAGAACTATTTCGCGACGTTCTCATTCATCCTGCTCACCGTGGCGGCCGTCTTCACCAGCTTCTACTCCTGGCGTCTGATCTTCATGACCTTCCACGGCAAGCCGCGCGCTTCCGCCGATGTGATGCACCATGTGCATGAATCGCCGCTGGTCATGCTCGTGCCGCTTTTCATCCTGGCCGTTGGCGCACTCTTTGCCGGCGTTGCCTTCAAGGAGTTCTTCGTCGGCCACGAGTATGAGCATTTCTGGAAGGGTGCGCTCTTCACGCTGCCGGACAACCACATGCTGGAAGAGTTCCACCACGTGCCCGTCTGGGTGAAGCTTGCTCCTTTCGTCGCCATGCTTCTCGGCCTCTATGTCGCCTGGGTTTACTACATCCGTTCGCCCGAGCGTCCCAAGCAGTTGGCCAGGCAGTTCAGCGGGCTTTACGCCTTCCTGCTCAACAAGTGGTATTTCGACGAGCTCTATGACTTCCTGTTCGTCCGTCCGGCCAAGCGCCTCGGCCACTTCCTCTGGAAGAAGGGCGACGGCATGGTCATCGACGGTCTCGGCCCGGATGGCATTTCGGCCCGTGTGGTCGATGTGACCAACCGGATCGTCAAGCTGCAGAGCGGCTATCTCTATCACTACGCCTTCGCCATGCTCATCGGCGTTGCTGCCCTCGTTACCTGGATGATGCTCGGAGGCACGTTCTAAGCCATGACCGACTGGCCAATTCTTTCCACGGTCACCTTCCTGCCGCTGGTGGGTGCGCTTCTCATCCTCCTGATCCGGGAGGACGGTGCCGGTGCGCGCCGGAACATTCGCAATGTCGCGCTTCTTACGACGGTTTTCACCTTCGTCCTGTCGCTCTTCATCTGGATCGGCTTCGATGCGTCGACCCCTGGGTTCCAGATGGTGGAAAAGCAGGAATGGCTGGGCTCCGGCATTTCCTATCACATGGGTGTCGACGGCATCTCCATGCTGTTCGTCATCCTGACAACCTTCCTCATGCCGCTATGCGTTCTGGCAAGCTGGGAGGCGGTGGAGCACCGCGTCAAGGAATACATGATCGCGTTCCTCATTCTGGAAACGCTCATGATCGGCGTGTTCTGCGCGCTCGACATCGTGCTCTTCTATGTCTTCTTCGAGGCAGGCCTCATTCCGATGTTCATCATCATCGGTGTCTGGGGTGGCAAGCGGCGCGTCTATGCGAGCTTCAAGTTCTTCCTCTACACGCTGCTCGGCTCCGTGTTGATGCTGCTCGCCATGATGGCGATGTACTGGCAGGCCGGAACGACGGATATCCCGACGCTTCTGACCCACGTCTTCCCCGAGGGCATGCAATACTGGCTATGGGTGGCCTTCTTCGCCTCCTTCGCGGTCAAGATGCCCATGTGGCCGGTCCACACCTGGCTGCCCGACGCGCACGTTGAAGCGCCTACGGCAGGCTCGGTCATCCTTGCGGGCATCCTGTTGAAGATGGGTGGCTATGGCTTCCTGCGCTTCTCGCTGCCCATGTTCCCGGTCGCCTCCATCGACCTGGCGCCGTTGGTCTTCACCCTGTCGGTCATCGCCATCATCTACACCTCGCTGGTGGCGCTGATGCAGGAGGATATCAAGAAGCTGATCGCCTATTCGTCGGTCGCCCATATGGGCTTCGTCACTATGGGTATTTTCGCCATCAACGAGCAGGGCGTGCAGGGCGCGATCTTCCAGATGCTCTCGCACGGCCTCGTCTCGGGGGCGCTCTTCCTGTGTGTCGGCGTCATCTATGACCGCATGCACACACGCGAGATCGCGGCTTATGGCGGGCTGGTCAACAACATGCCCAAATACGCCACCGTGTTCATGATCTTCACCATGGCGAATGTGGGCCTGCCGGGCACCAGCGGCTTCGTCGGCGAGTTCCTGACGCTTCTGTCGGTGTTCAAGGTCAACACCTGGGTTGCGCTCTTTGCCACCACCGGCGTCATCCTGTCGGCGGGTTATGCGCTCTGGCTCTATCGCCGGGTTGTGTTCGGCTCGCTGACCAAGGAGAGCCTGAAGGGCATGCTCGACCTCTCCGCACGCGAGAAGCTGATCCTCTACCCGCTTGTGGTGCTGGTCATCTTCTTCGGTGTCTACCCGGCACCGATCCTCGATGCGACGGCGGTTTCGGTCGAAGCACTTGTGAACAATGTCTCCCTGTCGGCCGACATGGCACGGGAAGCGGCAACGGCTGCCGCGCAGTAAACGGATTGAAAGCGAATGACGCCTGATCTGACGATAAGCCTGATCCTTGCAACGCCGGAGCTGATCCTGGCGGTGGGCGCTATGGCGCTCCTGATGGTCGGTGTCTTTTCCGGCCCCCGTGCCAATTCCACCGTCACCGGCCTTGCGGTCGCGCTTCTGGTCGCCGTGATGGCGCTGATGGTGATCTTCCCGGCCGATGGCCGCGCCTTCGGCGGTGCCTTCGTAAGCGATGCGTTCGCCCGCTTCATGAAGATCCTGACGCTGGTCGGCTCCGTTGTGACGCTCGTCATGTCGGTCGGTTTTGCCAAGGCGGAGAAGTTCGACAAGTTCGAGTTCCCGGTTCTCATCATGCTGGCCACATTAGGCATGATGCTGATGATCTCGGCCAATGACATGATCGCGCTCTATCTTGGCCTCGAGCTTCAGTCGCTCGCACTCTACGTCGTTGCCGCCATCAACCGCGACAGCGCACGCTCTACCGAGGCGGGCCTGAAATACTTCGTTCTCGGCGCTCTCTCTTCGGGCATGATGCTTTACGGCATTTCGCTGGTCTACGGCTACACCGGCAACACCGGCTTCGACGTCATCGCCGCAACGCTCACGGGTGCCGAACGCCAGCTCGGTCTCGTCTTCGGTCTCGTCTTCGTGCTGGCGGGGCTCGCTTTCAAGATTTCCGCTGTTCCGTTCCACATGTGGACGCCGGACGTCTATGAAGGCGCTCCCACGCCGGTCACCGCCTTCTTCGCCGCCGCACCCAAAATGGCTGCCATGGCGCTTCTGGTGCGTGTCACCATGGGGGCGTTCGAACCGATTGCCAGCGACTGGCAGCAGATCATCGTGTTCGTGGCGATTGCCTCAATGATCCTTGGCGCGTTTGCGGCCATTGGCCAGCGCAACATCAAGCGCCTCATGGCCTATTCCTCCATCGGCCATGTGGGCTATGCCCTTGTCGGGCTTGCCGCGAATTCCGAGGCCGGCGTCAAGGGCGTGGCGATCTACATGCTGATCTATCTGGCCATGACGCTCGGCACGTTTGCCGTCATCCTGGCCATGCGCCGCAATGACGCGAATGTCGAGCAGATCGACGATCTGGCGGGCCTCTCGTCGACCAATCCGATGATGGCGACGATCATGACCATTCTCATGTTCTCGCTGGCAGGCATTCCGCCGCTCGCGGGCTTCTGGGGAAAATGGTACGTGTTCCTCGCGGCCATCGACGCCAAGCTCTATGCGCTTGCAGTGATCGGTGTGGTCAGTTCCGTGGTCGGCGCATTCTACTATCTGCGCGTTATCAAGATCATGTGGTTCGACGAATCGGCGGGCGGCTTCCAGCCCATGGCGGGCGAACTACGCTTCGTCATGCTTCTGTCGGGCGCCTTTGTGCTGCTCTACGTTTTGATCGGCGGCCCTGTCGGGCGCTTTGCCGAGGCCGCCGCAAAGACCTTCTTCTAGGTCATGGCCTTTCGTCTGGCGCCGTCGGCGGAAACGGCCGGTTATCGGCTGGAAGCCCATGAGAGCGTCGGCTCCACCAATGCGCTGGCGCTCGATCATGCGCGCGCCGGCGACCCGGGCAATCTCTGGGTTGTCGCCTCCAGGCAGGAGAGTGGGCGAGGGCGTCGCGGCCGTGAATGGGCGACACCGCCCGGCAATCTTGCAGCCACGCTCCTGAATGTCGGTCATTTCGAGCCGGCGACGGCGGCCACGCTCGGCTTTGTTGCCGGGCTCGCCCTCTCCGATGCGCTTCTGGCAGTGGTGCCGGAAAAGCGCATTGCGGTTGCTGCCGATGGCGGTGACATGCCGGGCGGGCGCTTTGCGCTCAAATGGCCGAACGACGTTCTGGCCGACGGGGCGAAGCTTTCCGGCATTCTGCTGGAATCGGCCATTCTTCCAGATGGCCGCTTTGCGATTGCGGTTGGTATCGGCGTCAATGTCGTCTCCCACCCGGACAATACACCTTACCCGGCAACCTCGCTCAGCGCTCTGGGGTTCGGCGGTGACGCAGGCGATCTCTTCCTTGCGCTTTCGGACGCCTGGGTCGATAACAGTCGCCTTTGGAATGGCGGGCGCGGGCTCGATGCCATTCGCAGCCGCTGGCTGAAGCGGGCGGCGGGGCTTGGCACTCAGGTGTCCATCCGTGTCGACGGCCGCGTGGCGCGCGGCACATTCGAAACCATCGACGAGGCCTGTCGCTTCGTTATCCGCGAAGCGGACGGTTCATTGTTGAGAATTGCAGCAGGCGACGTGCATTTTGGCGCGGTTGCTTCTGCGCAGGCAGATTAAGAGAAGGGGACCCATGGCGCGTTCCAGCACAAAGAAGCCGGCCAAGAGCGGCGATCTGAAGAATGCCGAGCTGGTTTTCTGCCCGCTTGGCGGTGTCGGCGAGATCGGCATGAATTTTGGCCTCTATGGTTTTGGGCCCGCCGGAAAGCGCGAGTGGATCGTTGTCGATTGCGGCGTCACCTTTCCGGGGCCGGAGCTTCCGGGCGTTGATCTGGTTCTGCCCGACATCAGCTTCATTCGCGGTGAGGTCGACCGGCTGCGCGGCATCGTCATCACCCACGCGCATGAAGATCACTACGGCGCGGTGCTCGATCTCTGGCCGCTGCTCAAGGCTGATGTCTGGATGACGCCTTTTGCCGCCGGGCTTCTGGAAGCCAAGCGCCAGTCCGAATCCGGCGCACCCGATGTGCCGGTGAAGATATTCAGGGCCGGCGAAACCTTCGAGGTCGGTCCGTTCAGCATCGAGGCCGTTGCCGTCGCGCACTCCATTCCCGAGCCGGTTTCGCTCGCCATCTCGACCCCGCTCGGCAGGGTGGTGCATACGGGCGACTGGAAGATCGACCCGGCTCCCGCCATCGGCCCCAAGACCGACGAGGCACGCTTCCGCGCGATCGGCGATGAAGGCGTTCTGGCGCTGGTCTGCGATTCCACCAACGCCATGCGCGAAGGCGAATCGCCCACCGAACAGGCCGTTGGCGAGGGGCTGAAGGAAGTGATCGAGGCGGCGTCAGGCCGTGTCGTCGTCACCACCTTCTCCTCCAATGTGGGCCGCATTCGCTCCATTGCGGAAGCAGCGCGCGATGCCGGTCGCCAGCTTCTCGTGCTCGGTCGCTCCATGAAGCGCGTCATCGATGTGGCGACGGAACTCGGCTATCTCGACGGGCTGCCGGACTATCTGGACGAGGACGAGTTCCAGCACGTCCCGCGCGACAAGGTCGTGGTGCTTTGTACCGGAAGTCAGGGAGAAAGCCGCGCCGCACTCGCCAAACTCGCCCGCGACGAGATGCGCAATGTGGCGCTGACGGCAGGCGACACGGTCGTCTATTCCTCGCGCCTCATTCCCGGCAATGAAAAAGCGGTTCTGGAAACCAAGAACCGACTGATCGAGATGGGCATCGAGATCATCGAGGATGACGACGCGCTGGTTCATGTTTCCGGCCACCCCCGCCGCAGCGAATTGAAGCGCATGTATTCCTGGGTGCGTCCGCAGATCCTCGTGCCGGTGCATGGCGAGGCCGCGCATCTGGTGGCGCAGGGCTCGCTGGGAGCGATGGAAGGCATTCCAGAGGTCACGCAGGTGCGCAATGGCGACATGCTGCGCCTTGCGCCCGGGCCGGCCGAAATCATTGGCGAGGTCCAGCATGGCCGTTTCTTCAAGGATGGCCGGCTTCTCGGCGACGACGAGGAGATGGGCATCCGCGATCGCCGCAAGCTTTCCTATGCGGGCCATGTCGTGCTCAATGTCGTGCTTGATGATCGTTTCAATCTTGATGGCGACCCCGACATCGTCTCCATCGGCGTTGCCGAGCGCGATGCACAGGGGGAACTGCTCGAGGACATCATGCTGGACGCAGCATCCGGCGCCGTGCGCAGCATTCCGCGCAACCGCCGCAAGGATCTCGACCTGGTGTCGGAATCGGTCCGGCGTGCCGTGCGCAATGCGGCAAATGCCGCATGGGGCAAAAAGCCCATTGTGACCGTATTCGTCACGCAATAAGCAGGGGCGGGGTGGAAAGACCCCGCCGCATTGCAGGAGAGGCAGGCCGATGCTCGGAAAGCTCAATCACGTGGCGATCGCCGTGCCGGACCTTGAAAGAGCGTCTGCCCTATACCGCGATACGCTGGGCGCCTGCGTCTCTCGCCCGCAGGCTCTGCCCGAGCATGGTGTTACCGTGGTTTTCGTAGAGCTCGACAACACCAAGGTCGAGCTGCTGGAGCCGCTTGGCGAGGGATCACCGATTGCCGGCTTTCTCTCGAAAAACCCGGACGGCGGCATGCATCACATATGCTACGAGGTGGCCGATATCATTGCCGCGCGCGACCGATTGAAGGCGGATGGTGCGCGCATCCTCGGAGACGGAGAGCCGAAGACCGGCGCCCATGGAAAGCCGGTCCTCTTCCTTCATCCAAAGGATTTCGCCGGCACTCTCGTGGAACTCGAACAGGTCTGAGGTTCTGATGAGCTGGATTTCTCTTTTGGCCGTTTTCTTCATCGTCTGGTGGACGGTGCTCTTCATCGCGCTGCCGTTCGGTCTGCGCACGCAGGAAGAAGACGGCGAGGTGACGCTTGGCACCACCGAAAGCGCGCCGCGCGGGCCGCACATGCTGCGCGCCCTGATCCGCACCACGATCATCGCCGTGGTGATCTGCGGTCTCCTGATCCTTGTGACACGGGGTCTTGGTTATTCGTTCGACGATATTCCAAGGGTCATTCCGCGTTTCGACTGACGCAATCTGCGGCAGTCATGCGACAACCGCTTCGGCGCGGCGCGGGCATCTCCTGAAGACATCGGGGAATGGGCTTGGCCCAAAAAAAATGCAAGGCCAAGAGGCCTTGCTAACTCAACGCGTCCGATCCTTTACCGTATCATCGTCGGCGGCTGCGTGTAACCGCGCCTGGACCGCATCCTCCCAAGACTTTGACCGCGTGGTGAGGATGAATTTTCAGCTTCACCCTCTTGTTATGGGAGGGCACCATAGAGCAAGTTGAGACGAAATGTCACGAGGAAAATCGCGTTTGAAATGCATTGTTATCAAATCCGCGTGCAGCCGCCCTTTTGTGTGGCGAGCGGAGGCCGGTGCATGGCTTCGGCTTTTCAATTCATTGCGAAATGGTTAAGACACCGGCCCTGAACCATTTGTCACTTTGATTCCGAACAGGCTCGTCCGAGCCGCTTCAATGGATGCGTTTATGCGACTGTCGCGCTACTTTCTGCCGATCCTGAAAGAAACACCTCGTGAGGCCGAAATCGTCTCGCATCGTCTGATGCTGCGGGCCGGCATGATCCGCCAGCAGGGCGCCGGAAGCTTTTCCTGGCTGCCGTTGGGCAAGCGTGTTCTCGACAAGGTCAACCAGATCATCCGCGAGGAGCAGAACCGGGCAGGGGCGCAGGAAATCCTGATGCCGACCATCCAGTCTGCCGATCTTTGGATGGAGAGCGGGCGCTATGACGATTACGGTAAGGAGATGCTGCGCATCACCGACCGGCACGAGCGCAAGATGCTCTACGGTCCCACCAATGAAGAGATGGTGACGGACATCTTCCGCTCCTACGTGAAGTCCTACAAGGATTTGCCGCTCAATCTCTATCACATCCAGTGGAAGTTCCGCGACGAGGTGCGCCCGCGTTTTGGCGTGATGCGTTCGCGCGAATTCCTGATGAAGGACGCCTATTCCTTCGATCTCGACTTCGAGGGCGCAAAGGCCGCCTACAACCGCATGTTCGTTGCCTATCTGCGCACATTTGCCCGCATGGGGCTGCAGGCGATCCCTATGCGCGCCGACACCGGCCCCATCGGCGGCGACCTGAGCCACGAATTCATCATTCTCGCTTCCACCGGCGAGAGCGAGGTGTTCTGCCGCAAGGAGTTCCTTGAACTTCAGGTGCCGGGCGCGGATGTCGATTTCAGCGATGACGCGGAGATCGCCGACATCGTCACCACCTGGACGACGCCTTATGCGGCGACCGAAGAGATGCACGACGAAGTCGCCTGGAACGCTGTTCCCGACGATGAGAAGGTTTCTGCGCGCGGCATCGAGGTCGGCCATATTTTCCACTTTGGGACCAAGTATTCCGAGCCCATGAACGCGACCGTCACCGGTCCGGACGGCAAGGAGCATCATGTGTCTATGGGATCCTACGGCATTGGCCCGAGCCGCCTTCTGGCGGCCATCATCGAGGCGAGCCATGACGAGAACGGCATCATCTGGCCGGAGAGCGTCGCGCCCTTCGATGTGGGCCTGATCAACATGAAGGTGGGTGACGAAGCCTGCGATCGCATCTGCGAAGAGCTTTATGGAAAGCTGCAGGCCGCGGGCAGGGACGTGCTCTATGACGATACGGACCAGCGCGCCGGCGGCAAGTTTGCCACTGCGGACCTGATCGGTCTTCCCTGGCAACTGGTGGTTGGCCCGCGTGGTGTCGCCAATGGCGAGGTGGAGCTCAAGAACCGCGCTTCCGGCGAACGGGTCTCCTTGTCGGTCGAAGACGCGCTCAACCGCCTTGCTCAGGGTGCTGCATGAGGCGGCGCCGCGATTTCTGTTTGCGCAAAAGCCTTTGAGGTCGAGCCATGAGTGAAGCCGCCACAAGCGGAGAAACCGCGCAGAGCGCCCCGGGAAAACCCCTGGGCGCCGGACCGTTCTCCCGTTTCGAGCGGCTGATCGCCTGGCGTTATCTGCGGTCGCGCCGCAAGGAGACGGTGATCTCGGTGATCGCCTCGATCTCCTTCATCGGCATCATGCTGGGTGTTGCAACGCTGATCGTGGTGATGGCGGTGATGAATGGTTTTCGTGCCGAACTGCTGACCCGCATTCTGGGCGTCAACGGCCATCTCATCGTGCAGCCGATCGACATGCCGATGGATGATTATGAGGCCGTTGCCAGCCGCATTGAGGGCGTTGAGGGCGTGCGCCTCGCCTTGCCTATGGTTCAGGGGCAGGTTCTCGTTTCCGGCCGCAGCGGTGCCGGTACGGGCGCCGTGGTGCGCGGTGTGCGTGCTGACGACCTGTCCCGTCTCGAACTGGTTTCCGACAACATCAAGGACGGCTCGCTGGTCGGCTTCGCTGCCGGCGAAGGACTGGCGGTCGGCTCGCGCATGGCGCAGAATCTCGGCCTGACGGTCGGCGATTCCGTGACGCTGGTCGCCCCCGAGGGCGACATCACCCCCTTCGGCACCACGCCGCGCGTGAAAACCTATCCGATCTCTGCGACCTTCGAGATCGGCATGTCGGAATACGATTCCTCCATCATCTACATGCCGCTCCAGGAGGCACAGCTCTATTTCAATGCAGAGGGGCTCGTACAGTCGATTGAACTCTTCGTCGACAATCCCGATGCCGTGGATACGCTGCGGCCGAAGGTCGAGGAGGCCGCTCAGCGCCCCATCCTTCTCTCCGACTGGCGCCAGCGCAACAGCACCTTCTTCTCCGCGCTCGAAGTGGAGCGCAACGTCATGTTCATGATCCTGACCATGATCGTGCTTGTTGCCGCGCTCAACATCATTTCCGGTCTGGTCATGCTGGTGAAGGACAAGGGGCACGACATTGCCATTCTGCGCACCATGGGTGCCACCAGCGGCGCCATCATGCGTATCTTTCTGATGACCGGTGCAGCGATCGGCGTTGCCGGCACAGTTGCCGGCGTGATCCTCGGTGTCGTCATTTGCTGGAACGTGGAATCGATCCGCCAGTTTTTCTCATGGCTGTCGGGCACCACGATCTTCGATCCCGAACTCTATTTTCTGAGCCAGTTGCCGGCCAAGATGGAAGCGGGCGAGACGGTGGCTGTCATCATCATGGCGCTGGTCCTGTCCTTCGTGGCGACGCTCTTTCCTGCCTGGCGGGCTTCCCGGCTCGATCCGGTCGATGCGCTGAGGTATGACTGATGGCGGGACCAATTCTCGAACTCAAGGGCATCGAGCGCAGCTACCGCGAAGGCGAGGGCAGGCTCACCATCCTCAAGGATGCCGCGTTTTCACTGAAACCGGGAGAGATGGTGGCGCTCGTCGCACCGTCGGGCGCCGGCAAGTCGACGCTGCTTCACCTCGCCGGCCTTCTCGAGGCGCCGGACGCGGGCGAGGTCACCATCGCCGGACGGGCCTGCGGGCGGCTTTCCGATGACGCGCGCACGGCGATCCGCCGCAACGAGATCGGCTTCGTTTATCAGTTTCATCATCTTCTGCCCGAGTTCTCCGCCGAGGAGAACATCATGATCCCGCAGATGATCACCGGCATGGCGCCGGCCGAAGCGAAGCAACGGGCAGGGCAGCTGCTCGACTATCTGCGTGTCGGCCACCGTGCGAGCCACCGGCCGGCCGAACTTTCCGGCGGCGAGCAGCAGCGCGTGGCCATCGCCCGCGCGGTTGCCAATGCGCCGCGCGTGCTGCTTGCTGACGAGCCGACTGGCAATCTCGATCCCAGAACGGCAGGCTATGTGTTCGATGCGCTTGAGGCGCTGGTGCGCCAGTCCGGCCTTGCCGCGCTGATCGCCACCCACAACCATGAGCTGGCCGCGCGAATGGATCGGGTCGTGACACTGGACGGCGGCAAGGTCGTTCCCTGGAAGGGCTAACTCCCACTCCTCCGCCAGCGCAACACAAACCGGCATCGCACCGCTGTCGAACCTCTACCGAAAACCCGTTGGATTAACCCCGCGTAAACCCTGACCGGCCCGAGCGGCATCGGGCGCGTCAGGCATGCTTGACGCAAGAACAAAAATAGAACATAAAGGGATTATAAAGTGATCAGGAGGGATAAATGACCGATCTTTTTCAGGATGTCGTCTCGCTCGTTGCCGTCAGCTCCTTCATCATGATGGCCGCCGTGGTGATCGGCGCAATCTGACGTCTACCGGTGCCATGCAGGGCTGCCGGCATCGTCCGAATGAAAAAGAGGCGGGAAGGCCCGCCTCTCTGTCCGGTGCTTTTTCAGGTGCGAAGCGCTCTTGGAGCATTGAACCGAAACGGGAAAACCGGTTTCCGATTATCCCGATACCTCATCAACGGTTTGGGGCGCCTTTTGGGGGGCCGAGTTGGCGCCGCATGGCGACCTAATCTCCCACGGCCACGCCTTCGCGCCGCGGGTCCGCACCACCTTCCAGCCCCTGCGCGGTGATGGTAATGCCGTGCAGGCCGGAGTTGAGATCGCCGATGGACGTCTTGAAGCCGAGTGCGTCGAGGTCGTTCTGCATCTCCTCGGCTCTGGTGCCGGCTTCCAGCGTGTAGGTGCCAAAGCGGTTGGTCAGATGCGGCAGGTCGATCGCCTGCTGCATGTTCATGTCCCAGTCGGTCAGCGCGATGATCGTGTTTGCCACATAGGGAATGATGTTGCTGCCGCCGGGCGAACCAAGCGCATGAAGCGGTTTTCCGTCTTTTAGAACGATGGTTGGCGACATGGAGGAGCGGGGCCGCTTGCCGGGCTGAACCCTGTTTGCCACAGCCTCGCCATCGGCATCGGGCGTAAATGAGAAATCCGTGAGCTGGTTGTTGAGGATGAAGCCCGCCGCCATCTGGCGCGAGCCGAAAGCGCTCTCCACCGACGTGGTCATCGAAGCGATATTGCCATCCCTGTCGACGATCACGAAATGCGAGGTGGAAGGCTGTTCAAGGCTCATCCCGTCCATGCGCAGTTCCACCCTGTCCCATGGAGGGTCGCCGGCGGTCACATCGTCCGGACCAAGCGCGGTCGGGCGTCGGATCAGCTCCGCGCGGGCTTTTAGGTAATCCTGGTCGAGCAGGCCTTTCGGCATTTTGACGAAATCGCTGTCGGCCATGTAGCGGCCACGGTCGGCAAAGGCGAGACGCGTTGCATCGCCGATAATGCGCCAGCTCTCCGGATCGTCAGGCCCGAGACTGCCCAGATCGAATGTCGCGACCATGCCGAGAATTTGCCCGACGGTCAGGGCGCCGGAGGAGGGTGGCCCCATACCGCAGACCTCGAGCCCGCGATAGGGTGCGCACACGGCATCACGCTCCTTGACCTCGTAACCCGCGAGATCGTCGAGTGTCAGAAGACCCGGATTGCCGTGATGCGCTTTCACCGCCGCCACGATTTTCTCTGCGACCGGCCCTTTGTAAAAGCCGTCGGCACCGTATTCGGCAATTCGTTTCAGCGTTGCCGCATAGTCCGGGTTTTTGAGGATAGACCCGACCGCCAGCGCCTTGCCGTCGCTGTCGTAGAAATAGGCGCGGGTGGCCGGTTGCGTGTCGAGGCGTCCCCTGTCGCCCTCAATCAGTGCATGAAGCCGCGGTGTGACGGTGAAACCGCCCTCGGCGAGCCGGATCGCCGGTTCGAGAAGCGTCTGCCACTCCAGCTTTCCGGCGCGCTTGTGGACGGTTTCCATCAGGCGCACCACGCCGGGCGCGCCAACCGAGCGTCCGCCGACCACCGCGTCGAAAAAGGCGAGCGGCTCGCCCTGTTCGTTGAGGAAGAGGTTCGGTGTGGCCGCGGCGGGCGCGGTCTCACGTCCGTCGAAGGTCGTCACCTTGCCGCTCGCCGCGTCATACCAGACGAGAAACGCCCCGCCGCCGATGCCGGAGGACTGCGGCTCCACGAGGCCGAGCACCGTCTGCACCGCCACAAGCGCATCGGCCGCACTTCCGCCCTTGCGCAGGATGTCGAGGCCAGCCTCCGCTGCGAGCGGATTGGCCGCCGCGACCATCTGTTCTTTTGCGTGAACCGTGGTTTTGTCGCTCAGCCCGCTGGCGATCTCGGGCGCGTGGGCGTCCGTCGCCTGCTGAGCGAACGCCCCTTGGGCCATGGTCAGGGAAACAAGGGCAAACGCCCCAAAGGCATGTGATAATCGCATTGTGCGCTCCTCCGTCAGAGCGCCGCCGCATCCGGGACCGGACCGTCGAAACGCTCTCAAGCCTTGAATGGCGCGGCTGCCGGCGATTTGCCGATCGCACCGCGCCTGTTCATGTCGGACCCGTCCCGGACGTCAACGGCTTTCCGCAGGGCCAAACACCTCCGCAAAAGCCGCTTTGAGCGCCAGGTCGAGATCCTCCATCGTCACCGGCAGGCCGAGATCGACAAGGCTGGTGACGCCGTAGCCGCTTATACCGCAGGGCACGATGCCGCCGAAATGAGCCAGATCCGGTTCGACATTGATCGAGATGCCGTGAAAGCTGACCCAGCGCCGCAGGCGAATGCCGATGGCGGCAATCTTGTCTTCAGCGGGCAGGCCGCCGGGCAGGGGCGGCTTGTCCGGTCGCGCCACCCAGACGCCGACACGGTCCTCACGCCGCTCCCCCTTGACGTTGAACCGTTCCAGCGTGGCGATAATCCAGGCTTCCAGGGCAGCGATGAAGGCGCGCACATCCTCGCGGCGGGTCTTCAGGTCGAGCATCACATAGGCGACCCGCTGGCCTGGCCCATGATAGGTGTATTCGCCGCCGCGACCGGTCTTGTGGACCGGGAAGCGGCCATTTTCGAGCAGGTCGGCGCTGTTTGCGCTGGTGCCGGCGGTGTAGAGCGGCGGGTGCTCCACCAGCCACACCATCTCGGCGGCTTTTCCTTCGCGAATGAGGCCGGCACGCTCTTCCATAATGGCGACGGCTTTCTCGTAATCGGTAAGCCCCGGTTCGATTCGCCATTCGACGGGCGGACCGTCCATGCGCGGCAGGAATTCCGTGTCGATCTGGCCGCGTTCGCTCATCGCATCATCCCATCAGGTACTGAAACTGCCCGTCACATATGGAGATAAACCGGCTGCGGGTCCAGTGTGTGGCTTCTGTGGTTTGTCGGTGATTTTTTTCGTCTTTTTGAAGAAGGGCGCTTGTTTCCCCAAATCCGATTTGCTACATGCCCGGTGCCGGTGCGAACCGGCCTCCAGCTGCGTGCGGTCGTGGCGGAATTGGTAGACGCGCAGCGTTGAGGTCGCTGTGGGGCAACCCGTGGAAGTTCGAGTCTTCTCGACCGCACCAAGCTCTCTCCCAAAGAGTATGGCTTTCAATGACTTGGACGCGAAAGTGGCCCATGTCAGACCCATGCTCGGGGCAAGTTGATCCTCTCGATTGCTGATTTGGCCAGCTTCCAGCGCTCCACGCGCCGGGTGTAGGGCGAAAACTACGATACCGTTCACGACTTCTGCAAAGGCCTGTCTCTGCATATCAGGACTCAAACCGTATTCGCCGGATGGGCCGGGCCGAGAGGGTGCTACTTCATCGTCTTCTGCTTTGCGGAGAAGAAAGACGCGGACCTGTTCGCAGCTAAATTCGAGGGCATTCCGTTCGATCCGAAGCGGGATCGAGGGAAGGGGAAGCGCAAGCGGTTCTGGGATAGAAGAACAGCCGATAAGTATCGAAAAGATTTATCAAAATAAAAATCGATTAATACTGACTCACATAACGAAGGGGGCGATCGCCAGCAGGCTCCTTAATAACTACCGCGCAGCTACATGCATTCGCTCCAACCGCTCACAGCTTTCTTTCACAATCGAGTTATCTCATCGCTGCCAGTTGACAAATATGAGGATTGCTCGTATTTCGAAAATGTGAGGATGATTCATATTTGGAGTGCGGTATGAAAGTCGACCTGTGGCTGGATGCGACCCGACGGTCAGGTGTCAGAATATCGGATGGACTCCCCACATGAGAGCAAACCCCAGAAACTTCGAAATTGCCTGGCTGACACTGTCCGTCGTAGCGACCGTAGGCTCGGGTCTCGTTGCTGGCTACATAATAGCGTTCTCTGATGTGGTGGATGGCCTCAGTTGGGTGGAAGCCGGTAAGGCTATCGATGCAATGAAAGCGATGAACGAAGTCGTTGTTCTGAACCCATTGTTTCTTATCATTTTCCTAGGCACACCGGCCCTAGCAATTGTCTTAGCCATAGGCTCAGTTTCAACGTGGGCGTCACCTGCAACATGGGCGACAATCGCGGGAGCTTTGCTCCTGTCGCTGGGGGTTATTGCTGTCACCATGACAGTGCACGTTCCGATCAACTCGCAGCTGGCCGATCTGAACTCCCAAAGTGAGGGGATGGCAGAAGTTTGGAATGATCTGATTGGTCGGTGGGCCACTTGGAATCATGTTCGCGCAATATCTGCCGCACTGGCCTGTTTTGCCTTCGTTTGCGCAGTTATTGCCCGCACGCGCGTCGCTTACGCTGCAGACTAACCTCTTCTCGGTACTCTCGAAAGCACAGCCGAATGACACATCATACAAACTTCGCGTCGTCGAAGCTGACCGTATGGTGGCGAGAATTCGCTTCGTACGAGCCACGCTTTTTCATGACGGGATTGCTGGTCTGGTTGGCCATGCTGCCTACGTTTGTAGTTGCATTGATGGACACGCGAACCATCAATGGCGTCAGCGTATGGGACAAGCCATTAAAGTTTCAGTTCGCCTTCGGGCTCTATTTATTGACGCTCGTCGTCTATGCCAGGTTTCTTCCCGATGATGTTCGCTACCGCAATTGGTACAGGCGCCTGTCAATTGCAGTTGCGTTGTCAGCCTTGGCCGAGGTGGTCTGGACTGCAGGGGCTGGTGCAATCGGTACTGAATCACATTTCAATTCCAGTTTGATTGGGCTCGCAATTTACACAGTGATGGGGATAGCAGCCATTGTAATTGTTTCAGCTTCATCGGTTTATGCCTTTCAAATCGCTCGCAACAAGCGACTGACATTATCGCCGGCGATCATTAGAAGCCTCATACTTGGCTTAGCTATGACTGCGCCGCTCACTCTTGTTACTGCGGGAACTATTATGGATGGGCATTGGGTCGGCGGGTCGAACACGGACGAATCTGGATTGCTACTTTTGGGGTGGGTAAGAGATGGAGGTGACCTAAGGGTCGCGCATTTTTTTGCTACGCACGCGCTGCATTTCGTGCCGGCCTTCGGATTGATTTCCTCAACCGTGCTTGGCAAAGAAAAGACATGGCCGGTAACCGCATTCGCGACCCTCTTTCTCGCCTTCACGCTCTGGACCCTCTTTCAGGCACACGCTGGCCTGCCATTCTTGCCGAGCATCGGCTGAAGGAACAATGCTTAAACGATTGGCGACGAGTTGAACGTCCGCTCGTGGCCACTCTTTGGTCAGCCAGGTTTGTGCGTACTTATCGGACTGAAGATGTATGGCAGCGGTCGCCCGAAGGTATTGATCGAAATTCCAAGACGTCTCAGACTGAAAAGTTCGATCGAAGCACGAAAAGAACATAAGTGGAGAACAGCTATTTGTGTTTCATGCGTCCGGTGCCGGTGTCCACAGGCAACAATTTCTGTGAAGTATTTACGGCCTGGAGTGTGGGGCACCGTGACTGTAACCCCTTCATTCACAATGCGAGGAAAATCGGGTCCATGGGACACCTAAATCCCGAAAAGTATGGGCTTTGAAGCCGATCAGCGAGTCTTCTCGACCGCACCAAGCTCTCTCCCAAAGAGTATGGCTTTCAATGACTTGAACGCGAAAGTGGCCCATGTCAGACCTATGCGCGGGACACGTTGATCCTCTCGAATGCTGATTTGGCCAGCTTCCAGCGCTCCACGCGCCGGGTTCTGCTGCGGCTATTTGCGGCTCCAGCACCTGATATCGACATCCGAAACCCTGCAGCCTTCATACTGCTTGACGATTGCCCAACGACCCCGGCTTACCGTGAATGAGGACCAGTAGTAGCCTTTGAACAGAAATCCGAGGTTCAGGAGCTGGGCCATCGGTCGCATCTTTTTCGACGCTTCAATCTGGGCGTCAAGCTTGTATCGGCAATAGAATGGCCCATCCTTGGTCGACAAACATTTGTCCAGGTCAAGCGAATGAATCTTCAGCTTTGCATCCTTCAGAATCAGGGCATTCGCGATCTGCATGCGAAGCTGAAGGTTCCGATACTCCGCAGCTTCGATCTGCCGCGCGCTCGGGCCGCGCAGCAGGTCTATCTTGCCTGAGTTCGCGTAGCGCTCTTCCTGCGGGTTAGGCGGAGCTTCTTCGGGCTCCCAGGGAATGACGGCGTAGTCTTCATGGAGTGTGCCTTGCTTCACGGCAACCTCCAGCCTGGCGACAGCACCAGGCCCTTTTTGCCCTGCAATGTAGAAGGGAAACTTGACGCGAACCATTTCGCGCGGACAGCGAACACCGGCGGTGCGTACCCGTCCTCGGAAGAATCCGTCCTTTGGGTGAACGCAGAAAGAATAGGGTCCTCGGGACAACGAGTACTGCCCGCCCGCCCGGAAATCTGGATCGAATTGCACGGCGCCGAGGCGTCCCTGCCCATCTATGTAGGCCGCAAGAACCGACATTCTGTCCATTTTTGGCGCTTCACGCTTCCAGCATTTGTGCGGCGTCAATTCCGTCCATCCGCCAACGGCACGGTATGGTGAATTGAAGGAAGATTCCGCATGAGCGATGAAGATCGTTTCCTCACCTGAATTGCACACTTCCAGGTTCAGAGCGGAAACCGGCGCTGTCAGCGCGAGTTGAAACAGAAGTGCAAGAAGAACGAATGCTCTCATACCGTCTCGCCCAAGCCCCATTTAGACTTCGCGAAACGATGGCGGATATCGATCCGAACGCAATTAGTGAAATTGACTTACCAGGTTACCACTCCCGGCCAGAAATCAGGTTTGTTCATCCGCGCCCCATTCGGCGATCATTCAGCGGAAGCGTGCGATCCGACAGCGCCATAGCTGCGATGACATAGTCCGTAGCCAGCGTTTCCATCGCATCTTGAAGAACTTGAGGCGGTCCGGGATTGCCATAATAGAGTGATAGCTGCTTGGGAGTTGTATGGCCATCACCACGATTTGAGGAACGGATACGGACGGCTGAATATACCCGGCCAGTGGCCGGAGCTCTCATTGCGCTCTCTGCCGAGCCTTCTTGCCCGCAATCCGGGATTGCTTTGGGAAAGGCTGTCGTGACGGGATGCAGCGGCGGCGTGCTGGCCGATGTTCGATGACCTGCTCTTTTGCAGGCAACCGGCACGCCATCCCCAGCAATAACTGCCAAACTTAACCTGTGTTAATTTCCGAAATTTGTGTGCGTGCTAACGAGAGTCGTCCCGACCGTTGGGGGTAATGGGGTGGGGCGCTTCACTCTCGTTCATCGATTGAGTGAACAAGGAATCTTCTCTGACTTGCGTCGGGGGAGATTTTTTGTTTGTCCCCAGTTTTCTGTTTATCCATGGAAAACCCGGACAGCGGAGAAAATGGAGCCGGTCAGCTCACACCGCGAGACGGACCGGCGGGACAGGCTGGCTTCGAAGATAAGTGTTGCTGACCACGCGTGACAGAAACTCCACCGTCGCGGTTGAAAGCACCACGAAGGAAATCATGAGGGCCAGTGCGTTCAGAAACTCCAGGAGCATGTCAATCGCTTCGCGCTGCATTTCGTCTGCAGGGTAATCCCCCGAGCCGAGAAACGCTGCATCACGATTTCTTCCCGGTCTTAAGAATTCCAGGCGGCGCCCGCCGCAGCCGGTGGTCAGAAATGGCGAAAAAGCGCGCCATAGCCTGGAAGCGGATCCTCGATGCCGGCCAGCCGCAGGCAGTTCCACATCATCGCCTGGTTGCTCACGACGACCGGCTTGCCGATCTTCTCTTCGAGCGCCTCGACGATCTCAAGTGACCGCAAAGCGCTGCAGCTTATCAGGAGGGCCTCCGCCTCCGGTGTATCGAGACTGGCGGCGAATTCGAGCAGATAGTCGGGCGTGACCCGCACCATGTCTCGGTCGTAATCAAGCCCGAGCCCCGCATAGGCGGTGATTTCGAAACCGGCTTCATCCTGCAGGTAACTCACCACAGTGTCGGTCAGTTCATGTGCGTAGGGTGTGCCGACGGCGATGCGGCGCACCTGCAGGGTCTCCAGCGCCCTGGTCACGCTTCCCATGAGCGAGGTGGCGCGGGCATTCGGCGCGCCCCTGTTCAGTTCCTCGCAGACGCGAAGCTCGCCGACAGCCACGGTTCCGGAGGTGCAGGCGAGGCAGACCACGTCGAGCCTGTCGTCGGGCAGAATGCGCCCGGCGGTTTCGGCAAGGCTTCCGGTGAGTTGGGCAAGCGTAGCGGTGGAGATTTCATGCGGCATGCGTGCTCTGGAGAAATAGACGCCGATCCCGGGCGGGGCCATGCGCACCATGTCCTCTTCCACCAGCTGGTCGTTCGGCAGGAGGACGAAGCCGATCTTGGCGCGTGCGTTCCGTCCGGCGTCGAAGCGCACCGGCGTCTGCACTTCCAGTTTGCGCTGCTGCAAAGGCGTTTTCTCTGGTTGATCGAGCATCTGGCCCTGTTCTTCTACATGTCTTTCACCAAGCGTGAGGATCGCGGCTTTCGAGCGTCCTGCGCCACCGGGCAATCGACGCTGCAGGGTCGTTTTTGCGGCAGCAGTGCGCTTTCCGGGATCGTCATCTGCCGCACAGACATACACGGATTGGCGTGCCGACCCAAATGTCCGGCACGTGTTGCCTCGACTGTGCTGTCTCAGTAAAGGCGAAATGAAGATCCGGTCAGTCGCTCGCGGCAACGGTAGCGCACCAGGCGGTGCGGCGCATGCGGGCAAGCGTGACGATATCGAGCTGCTCGGTTGTTATGGAAGCGATCGCGATTTCCATAAGCGCCAGATGAACCTGCTGATGGCTCCAGCCGCGCTCCCGGGCGGACGATACAATGCGTTTCAGTGCCGGCTCTAACGCGTCTCGGCAGGTCTGCGCCTCGGCGACAATGTCGACCGGCGCGCAGGTCTCAAATGCGAGCGACATGCTTTCCCCCCAGGGAACGTCATTTTTGATCAGGTCGATTTTCAAGCTGAATTGTGCAGGTGAAATAACACAACCAGGCCGTTGGGACGAGTAGGCTAATCGAGGTAGCCCCGTCTGCCGCCCGTGAGCGTTACGAAAGCGTTAAGTGGTCTACACTCCTTGCGCTGTGGCACTTTCAGCGTGATGCGATACAGGATCTTCCTGCGGAAATCGCCTCCCAACCAGTCGGCTTCGGAAGGTGTATTTCTTCTGGTGTGCTGCTTTTGATTGTGGGTTATTCTGTCGCACATGGGCGGTGGAGACAGAGGGGCAGTGGGGACAGTGGTCCATTTGCGAAAAGTGAGGGTGCGACAGTGACTTTCATCGAGAACTTATTTGGCGTTATCGGAGACTTAACCTGGGGGTGGTCGCTGATCCCCATCCTTGTCGTCCTGGGTATTTTCATCACCGCGCTGACCGGTTTCGTTCAGCTCCAGTTTTTCAGACGCATGTTCCGCGTCCTCTCTTCCAAAAATCAAAGCGGAGACCCCAATGCGATCTCCGCGCGTGCGGCTCTCCTCGTTTCCGTTGGCGGGCGGGTCGGCGGCGGCAACATAGCCGGCGTCGCCGTGGCCATCACGCTTGGCGGCCCCGGGGCGGTGTTCTGGATGTGGGCAATTGCGCTGGTGGGCATGGCGACGAGCCTGGTGGAATGTTCCCTGGCGCAGCTCTACAAGCGGCGCGAACCAGACGGCACATTTCGCGGCGGCCCGGCCCGGTCGATCATTCATGGTCTGGGGGCCGAATACAAATGGCTCGCCGTGCTTTATGCGATCTGCCTCATCGCGGCGTTCGCCATCGGCTTCAACGCCTTTCAGGGCAACACGGTCGCCGGGGCGGCGCAGGAGAGCCTCGGCATCGACCGCATGTGGTCTGGCCTCCTGCTGACCGTCATCGCCGGATTCATCGTCTTCGGCGGCATCCGTCGCATCGCCAAGGCAGCGGACATTGTGGTTCCCGTCATGGCGGTCGCCTATCTCCTGATGGCGATCATCATCATTCTCATCAACATCACCGAACTTCCCGGTGTTCTCTATTCGATCGTCATGAATGCGTTCGGTCTCGAGCAGGCCGTTGGCGGCGGCATGGGGGCTGCACTCGCACAGGGCCTGCGCCGCGGTCTCTTCTCCAATGAAGCCGGTCTCGGTTCGGCTCCCAATGTGGCGGCCACGGCCGATGTCCGCCACCCGATCAGCCAGGGCATCACCCAGTCCTTCTCGGTTTTCATCGACACGATCGTGATCTGTAGCTGTACGGCGTTCGTGATCTTATTGGGGGATGTCTACACGCCAGGCGCCGAAGCCATCGACGGCGTTGTTCTGACCCAGCAGTCGCTGGTCTCTCATCTGGGTGAATGGACCCAGTATTTCCTGACCTTCATTCTTCTTCTCTTCGCCTTCAGCTCGATCATCTACAACTACTATCTGGGTGAGAACGCGCTGACGGTGATCAGCGAACACCCGCTGGCCATCAACGCCCTGCGCGCGATTGTGATGGGGATCGTCTTTCTTGGCGCCGTGGCGCCCGGCGCCACCGCGGTGTTCTTCTTCTCCGATCCGATGATGGGCATTCTGGCGCTGGTCAATCTCATCGCCATCATGATGCTTCTGCCCACATGCCTGAGAATATTGAAAGACTTCAGGGAGCAGTTGAGGGCGGGTGTCGAGCGACCGGTGCTCGATCCGGAAAAATTCCCGGATCTCGATATCGACCGTACCGCCTGGACCGGAAAAGTGAGTGACGAAACCGCACGCGCCTGATTGTCGTGCGAAGATTGACGCGTTGAAAGGGCAGGGGATCCTGCCCTTTTTGCGTTTGAAGGTTCAGAAGCCTAGGAGAACGGCCGCCGCGATCGACATCGCCACGGCGAGCGCGGTGAGGCCGACAAACACCCGCGCCCTGTCCAGGAACATGGCGTATCCCGCGCCCCAGGCCGAGGTGCCTGCTCCGAGCGCAAAAAAGAACGCATCCCGCTCTCCGAAAGCCAGCGCCGCAGCCATCAGGCCTCCGATCACAATGGCGCCGAACGTTACGATGGTGGCAGCGGCATAGGCGTCATAGCGGTCGTTCATTCTTCGTCCCTTCAAAGTGCACTGTCAGGCGTCACGCACGCCCACCCGCATGCTTACCACTAGCAGGTCATTTCGACGAAAGAAACGCTTCTGCCCTGAGGAGCGCTCTAGGGTCAGGACCTATTGATATGATCACAATGGCGTTCGATAGACCAAGAGATGCAAGGAGAAGCCCGCAGAGCGGGGTCTTCCCCCCGGTCAAGGGGTTTGACGCGGCAGATCGCCGGTCTATCGAGCGTCCTTCGGATCGGCCTGATTTGCACGGCCTACTTTGTCGCAAGACCTTGAAAGACGTGAAGTCTTCCTGCGGTCCTGCTTCGCGTATCCGCACAAATCAGGCCGACCATTGCGACCATATTAATAGGTCCTGACCCTAATGGGCTGGCGCGGTCGGTTCAATCAGACTGAACGCTGAATTAATTTTCACTCACTGTTGCGATTTGAAATAACGCGGGTTATGTCATTAGCCATGTCTGGTATTTTCACATGACGTGTGAGGCACAATGAAGTCTCACAATGCACCTCAAGCATGCAGGCCTATGTGAAATATTTTGCAGGTGTTCGGCCTGTATTTCATTTTCCATAAAATAATCAACCAAGAGGAATCATGAAACCCAAGCTACGGGTCGAGAATGTTTACAAGATATTTGGAGACTATCCAGAAAAAGCGCTCGAAGGTCTGAAGCAGGACAAGTCCAAGATCGAGATTTTCGAGGAAACGGGGCAGACAGTCGGTGTGCAGGACGTCAGTTTTGATGTCCGCGAAGGCGAGATTTTCGTGGTCATGGGCCTCTCGGGCTCCGGCAAATCGACACTCGTCAGGACATTGAACGGCCTGATTCCGCCCACCTATGGCAAGATCCTGATCGACGAAGACGACGTGGCGAGCTGCTCGGCCGAGCGCCTGCGCAGGGTGCGGCGTGAGAAGATCACCATGGTGTTCCAGCATTTCGCGCTGTTTCCGCACAAGACGGTCGCCGAAAACGCCGCCTACGGTCTGAAAATCAAGGGAGAAGGGGCCGCGTCGCGGCGCCAGAAGGCGCTGGCCGCGCTCGAGCAGGTCGGTCTTGCAGCCTACGCGGACAGCTATCCGGACGAACTGTCGGGCGGCATGCAGCAGCGCGTCGGGCTTGCGCGTGGGCTCGCCACCAATCCCGAGATTCTGCTGATGGACGAGCCGTTCGGTGCGCTTGATCCGCTGATCCGCCGCGAAATGCAGGAAGAGCTCCTTCACCTGCAGAAGAAGCTCAAGAAGACCATCATCTTCATCACCCACGATCTCAATGAGGCGCTGCTTCTTGGTGACAAGATCGCCATCATGAAGGACGGACGCTTCGTTCAGGTCGGCACCGCGCAGGAGATCGTCGACAATCCCGCCGATGACTATGTTGCCGCCTTCGTTGGCGACATCGATCGGGGGCGCGTGTTCGACGCTGCTCATGTCGCCGAGCGTCCGATTACCGTGGAACTCGGGGAGAAGGGGGCTGCGGAAAAGGCGCTCGACCTGATGGAGGAGCACAACCGCAACGCGCTCTATGTGGTCGAAGAGGACCGGATCGCCGGTCTCGTGACGTATCAGGAACTGGCGGTTGCCGCCCGCGAGGAAGGCCGCACCGACCTTTCGGAAGTGCTGGTTACGGAGGTTCCGACCGTTTCGCGCGAGACGCCACTCAACGAGCTCTATGGTGCAGCGAGTGCCGGCTACCCCATTGCCGTGGCCGACAAACGTGGCCGTCTCGCCGGGGTGATCGAGCCGCAGGCGGTGTTTTCCCAGCTCTCGGGCGAGGAGAACGACGATACGGCAGCATCTGTGGATGAAGCCGAAGCCAGCTCCGCACAGAAAGGAGAACGCCAATGATCAGCCCCGCCGATCTCGTTCAGATTCCGCTCGACGACTGGGTAAACAGTTTCGTCCGCGACTTTCTGGTGCCGAATTTCCGGCCGTTCTTCCGGGCGATGCAGACGCCGGTGACGGCGGTTCTAGGCTGGCTCGACGCCTTCTTCCACTGGCTGCCCATGCTGGTTTTCACGGCGGGCCTCACGCTCATCGCCTGGCGCACCGCTGGACGCGGCGTCGCCATCTTCACGCTTGTTGCGCTCGCATTTATCGACATGATCGGCCTGTGGCCGGAAACCATGACCACCCTGTCGATGATCATCACCTCGGTGCTCTTCTGCGCCATTATCGGCATTCCGCTCGGCATCTGGAGCGCGCGCAGTGATCGTGTGCTGTTCGTCGTGCGACCGATTCTCGACATCATGCAGACGATCCCGTCCTTCGTTTATCTGGTGCCGATCGTGATGCTGTTCGGCGTGGGCATGGTGCCGGGCATCATCGCCACGATCATTTTTGCCCTGCCGCCGATCATCCGTCTCACCAATCTGGGCATCCGCAATGTACGGGGTGATCTGATCGAAGCGGCGGAAGCCTTCGGCTCCACGCGCTGGCAGATGCTGTGGGAGGTGCAGTTTCCGCTGGCCCTGCGCACCATCATGGCCGGCCTGAACCAGACCCTGATGCTGGCCCTGTCCATGGTGGTCATTGCTGCACTCATCGGTGCCGGCGGGCTTGGCCTCACGGTCTATACGGGCCTTGGGCGCCTGAATGTGGGCGCGGCCACCGCCGGCGGCATCGGCATCGTGCTTCTGGCGATCATTCTCGATCGCATCACGCAATCGCTCGGCGAGAAAAAAGCCGTGCAGTCGCCTTCGCTCTGGCAGACGCTGCGCTCGATGTTTGCGCTCGGCAAGCCGGGTGACGAAGAAAAAGCGGGCAAGGCCGCATAGGGCACCGTCCGTCTCGCGGGACGCGACTGCGCGTTCCGCTTTCGCGGCAGCGGCCAGGTCCTGACCCCGAACGCTGCCACAGTTCATGAACACGAATTTAAGGAGACTGCTTATTATGACTGGTCTTAAGAAAACCATTCCCGCAATCGCAGCGCTCGCGCTGCTCGGCTCCGTCGCAATGCCGGCGATGGCGCAGGACGGCCCCGGCGCCGGCAAGACCATCAAGATGGCTCAGGCCACCTGGGACACGGGCTGGTTCCACGCCGAAATCTACAAGCAGATGTTTGAAGAGCTTGGCTACACGGTCGAAGGCCCGACCACGCTCGACAACCCGCCCTTCTACCAGGCGGTCGGCTATGGCGATGTTGATCTTTGGGTGAACGGCTGGTTCCCGATCCACGACACCTATCGCCCGGCTTTCGAGGCATCCGCCGAGATTATCGGTGCGGTCGCGGCCGGCGGCGCGCTGCAGGGCTACCTCGTCGACAAGGCGTCGGCTGAGAAGTTCGAGATCAAGACGCTTGACGATTTCAAGCGCGACGAAGTCAAGGAGGCGTTTGACCGTGACGGCGACGGCAAGGCCGATCTCGTTGCCTGCCCGCCCGGCTGGGGCTGTGAAGTGGCGATTGAGGATCATCTGACCGAGTATGACCTCAAGGATCACATCAACGAGATCAAGGCGAGCTATTCGGCTTCGATGGCTGATGCCGTTGCTGCCTATGAGAGCGGTGAGCCGATCCTCTTCTACACCTGGACGCCCAACTGGACCGTCAATGAGCTGAAGCTTGGCGAAGACGTGGTCTGGATCCAGGTTCCCGAAGAGGCAACGGATGAGAACGCCGCTGCCGGCATTGATGCCTGCGTTGCCGATCCATGCGTCATGGGCTTCGAGGCCAACGACATCGTTCCGGTCGCCAACTCCAAATTCCTGGAGGAGAACCCCGCCGTCGCAACGCTGCTCAAATCGGCATCGATCCCGCTTGAAGACATCTTTGCCCAGAACTCGGCGATGAATGACGGCGCCGACAAACCCGAAGACATCAAGAAGCAGGCTTCGGACTGGATTTCTGGAAACCGCGATGCGGTCGACGGCTGGCTAGATGCAGCCCGCAAGGCGTCTGAATAACCCGTTTCATACGGGGCCTCATTTTCCCGGGGCCTTCTGAAACAACTGAACCGCGCGCTCTGACCGGCGCGCGGTTTTTTACGTTCGCAGTTCCAAAGCGCGGGTCGCCGTCCTCACTGAAGCCGGGGCGGGGACGTGTAGATCGGCACATTCAGATTGGGTGTGTTGGGCGTGATCAGGCGCGGAATGTCCCGCTGGCCGCGCATCCATTCCTGATGCTGGTCCTCCTGCATGTCGCGGCTGCGTTCCAGGTCGCGCTGCATGCGTGCCTGCCGCGACCGCTCCGCGTCATGCGCCCACACTTCATCTGCGGAGGCCGGGGCGGCAGCCAGCGCCGCCGCAAGGGCGGTCGCGACCATCAGGATGGTCATGTGTCTGACAGGCAGTCTCATGATACTCATTTAATGTACGCCGGCTTGTTTCGACAGGTTGTCTCAAAAATTTTCTAGTTCAGGAGCAGGATTGCGCCATTGAGCAGACCGGCGAAAAGTACCCAGGCCGCATAGGGCAGGAACACGAGCGCCGAAAGGCGGTCCACGCGCCAGCTTGCGATGATGAAGGCGATGACCGTGGCCAGTAGCAGCAGAATGATCACAAGCGCAGGGCCGATCATGTGCAGCGAAAAGAAGACTGGCGACCAGGCGAAGTTGAGCACCAGCTGCAGCCACCACAGGCGTATGGCGCCGCTTCTGCGGGCGCGCAGCCACAGGCGCGCGCCCGCCACCGCTATCAACATATAGAGCGTCAGCCATACTGGCGCGAAGATCCAGTTGGGCGGGTTGAACGCCGGTTTTGCAAGTGCCTCGTACCATGGGCCCGGTGCTGTCAGATAGCCAATGGCAAGACCGCCGCCGACAACGAGAATGAGGAAAAAGGGAAGGAGGCGAAGAAGCGGCATCTGAAGGTCCGTTGCATATTACTGATTTGCAAACGCTGCCCCTCCTGGAACCAGGCCATGCAGCGAGGCATTAACGTAGCAGGCGGGAATGCGTTCCTGCCCCAGAGAAAGTTCGGGCACATAACCAAAATCTCAAGCGGAATGCACGTCGCCCCGGTTGCCGTGTCGCACAGGCATCTGTATTGCCGGAAGAAGGCTGCGCCCGTTCGCAGAGCTTTAGGCCCCAGCCAGGGAGGTCCATTTGAGCGAGCCGGAAGGACTGAACGAGAACGCCAACGCCGAAGGCGCGGAAGGCATGGGCATCTATGATGCGGATGGTGTGGTTTCCGCACCGTTCCTGGCCCATATCGGCGCGGCGATAGCCGACCGCGATACGATCACGCTCCGCCAGGAAGTCGGCGTGCTTCACCAGTCCGAAGTGGGCGATCTGCTCGAAGCGCTTTTGCCCGACCAGCGCCTCGCGCTCGTCGTGCTGATGGGCGATGATTTCGACTACACCGCGCTGACCGAGGTGGACGAGGCGATCCGTCTCGAAATCCTCGAAAACCTGCCCAATCAGCAGGTCGCACGCGCCGTCGAACAGCTCGATTCGGACGATGCCGTCTACATTCTGGAGGACCTCGACCAGGAGGACCAGGACGAGATTCTGGCCGAGCTTCCCTTCACCGAGCGCGTGCGCCTGCGCCGTTCGCTCGGCTACCCGGAAGAAACGGCCGGCCGGCGCATGCAGACCGAGTTCGTCGCGGTTCCGCCATTCTGGACCGTCGGCCAGACCATCGACTATATGCGCGAAGAGCAGAACCTGCCCGAAAGTTTCTCGCAGATTTTCGTCATAGACCCCACCTTCCGCCTCGTGGGCGCCGTCGATCTAGACCGCATCCTGCGCACCAAGCGCGGGGTGAAGATCGAGGATGTGATGCGCGAGACGCGCCACGCCATCCCGGCCACGATGGACCAGGAGGAAGCCGCGCAGATCTTTGAAAAATACGACCTTCTGTCGGCCGCCGTTGTTGACGAAAACGAACGCCTCGTCGGCGTGCTCACCATCGACGATGTGGTCGACGTCATCCAGCAGGAAGCGGAGGAAGACCTTCTGCGCCTCGGCGGCGTCGGTGACGAGGAACTCTCCGACCGTGTCTGGACGGCCGCACGCTCGCGCGTCCCCTGGCTCATGGTCAACCTGATCACCGCATTCCTCGCCGCTTCCGTCATCGGCCTGTTCGACGATACGATTGAAAAGGTCGTGGCGCTCGCCATCCTGATGCCCATCGTTGCCGGCATGGGCGGCAATGCCGGGTCGCAGACCATGACGGTCACGGTGCGCGCACTCGCCACCCGCGACATCGACATCTACAATGCCGGCCGCATCATTCGCCGTGAAATGGGCGTCGGCCTCCTGAATGGCGTCGTGTTCGCCACGCTGATCGGCGTGGTCGCGGCCACATGGTTTCAGGACTACAATCTCGGCGGCATCATCGCTGCGGCAATGATCATCAACATGTTCGTCGCGGCCCTTGGCGGCATTCTCATCCCGCTCCTGCTCGACCGGGTCGGCGCCGACCCGGCAGTGGCATCAGCCGTATTCGTGACTGCCGTTACCGACGTGGTCGGCTTCCTCGCGTTCCTTGGCCTCGCCACCTGGTGGTTTGGGATTTAGAGCATTTTGAAGTCAGGTGGAATCACCTGACGTCCGCATAAATGCGGAAAGACAGACAGATAGAGTGGAGCAGCGTTTCCATGAAACGGTGAACCGCTCTAGGTGAGAATCCAGAAAAGTGAAAGCGCTCCAGATCAGGCAGGCACCGGCATTGCCGACCGCCGCGCGCGGTAAAGTATGAAGAAGGCAATGGCCATATTGCCGAGGTTCCAGGCAATCCCGTTGAGGAAAGCGGCCTGATAGGAACCTGTCAGGTCATAGATCCAGCCCGACATCCAGCCGCCGAGCGCCATGCCGATAATGGTCGCCATGATGACCACACCCATGCGCTGACCGGCCTCGCGTGCGGGCAGATATTCGCGCACGATGATCGCATAGCTCGGCACGATGCCGCCCTGCGACAGGCCGAAGATGAACGACACCATGTAGAGCGAGGCGAGCCCGTTGAAGGGTATGTAAAGGAACAGCGACAGGCATTGCAGCACCGAACCGATCAGCAGTGTCGGCACGCCGCCGATGCGGTCGGCGAGCAGTCCCGAAACCAGCCGGCTGGCAATGCCCGCGCCCAGCATCAGCGACAGCATCTCCGCGCCGCGTGCGATGTCGAAACCCAGGTCGATGCAATAGGCGACGATGTGCACCTGCGGCATCGACATGGCGACGCAGCAGCCCAGCCCGGCGAGCACCAGAAGCCCCTGCAGCACGCGCGGCGAGAGGTCGATCGGCTTTCGTCCGCCCGGGCGTCGCAAATGGGCGGCTGCGATATCGTCGGCCTGGTTCACATCGGGCCTTGCCCGCATCAGAAGCGCCAGCGGCACGATGCTGACGATGCAGAAAATGCCGATGCCGAGAAACGTGACCCGCCAGCTCGTGTGTTCCAGTGCAAACTTGATGACGGTCGGCCAGAGGACACCGGAAAGATAATTGCCGCAGGCGACCGCCGCCACGGCGATGCCCCGGCGCTTCTCGAACCAGTGGGAAATGTCCGCCAGAAGCGGGCCGAAACAGGCCGAGCCGCCGAGTCCGATCAGCCCCTGAAGGATAACGAACTGCCAGAGCGCGGTCGTAAAGCTCGAGGCGATGAAGCCAGCGCCAAGGGCTGCACCCGCGATTGCCACGGGCAGCGCCACGCCGATCCGGTCTGCAAACCGCCCGATAAGTACATTGCCAAGCGCAAAGCCGATCATGGAGCTCGTATAGGGCAGGGACGCCGCCGCACGGTCGACACCGAACTCAGCCTGAATGGGCGGAAGCACAACGACGAAGGCCCACAGCCCCACCGTGCCGAATGTGCCCAGCAACAGCGCGATCGTCATGCGGAACCAGGCATAGGAACCGTCGATCACCGTTTCGCTGGCGTTATGGGCAGGGCGAAGTTGCAAGCCGGTCGGTCCTTGTTCGAAAGCGTTCGCCCGCGCGGACGAACCTGCGCGAACTGGTCTTCTTTCATAGCCGAGGGGGAAGGGACGCCGTAGGGCCACGCCCCCTCCGGTGCCTGTCCATGGGAATGGGCTGCTGTCAGCCCGAGTGCCTGGCATGGAGGCGGGCCCGGCTGTGCGTGGTCCGGGCGGGCCTTTATGCAGCGGTCCCGTTCGCGATTGCCCGTTTAAAGCCTGTTTCCGGCTGCGCGCCCATCCACTGGCGGATGTCCCCCGCAATGTCTCCCGACATAGTGCCCGAGAAATTGACTTTTACGTAAGAACCGTGCGACTTTGATCCTCCTCGTTGAACAAATGCTCTCGATTGAAGGCTTAGCGGGGTGGACGTCGGCAGGCTGCGCGCCTGCTGCATGGTCCAGTAAAAGAATAACGCGGCACTCACCACAGGGGCATCGTCCGGGATGGGCGACAGGGGGCCGTCATCAAAGGGCAGGGCGCGATGCGCGATTACTACTCCATCACCGAGCTGACGCGTGAGTTCGGCATTTCCACCCGGACATTGCGCTTCTATGAGGATGAAGGGTTGATCAAGCCGGTTCGACGTGGGCGGACACGTCTCTACCGTCCGTCCGACCGCCATCTCGTCCGGCAGATTCTGCGTGGACGCAGCATCGGTTTTTCGATTGCTGAGATTCGCGAGATCATAGAGGTCTACAAGGCCCCGCCCGGCGAGATCGGACAGCTCAAGCTCATGCTTTCGAGGATTTCTGAAAAGCAGCAGGATTTGCGGCAGAAGCGCCGCGATCTTGAAGACACGCTTGAAGAGCTTTCACGTGCAGAAGAAGCCTGCGTGGAACGTCTGGCGGAACTGGGCGTGACCACCTGATACCGGTTGAGGGGTTCAGAACCAGCGGCGCACGCGTTTCTGATAGTCTCGATATTTTTTGCCGAAACGCAGAGCGAGATGCCGCTCCTCCGGTTCGATTGCCAGTTTCTGCGTCAGGAAACAGGCAATGACGAGAAGCACGAGGAACCATGGATTGCCCGAAACCAGGGCAATTCCTGCCAGAATCATCGAATTTCCCAAATAGATCGGATTTCGGCTGACGGCGAAGGGGCCGGAGGTCACCAGGGCATCCGCGCCACGTGTGGGCAGAATTGCCGTCCCCGCCTTGTGGAGCGTGCGCATGGCCTGCACGTCGAGGATCACAAACCCGACAATGAGCAGGCAGCCTATGGCGAAAAGGATGTCGGAAAGCGGCGGACCGAACCACGCCAGTGGATAGAAGATTCCGAGTGTTGCTGCGATGGCGATCGCCGCCAGATAGATGACGGGCGGCCATGGAAATCGTGCCGGTTGCCGTTCATGGTCGCTCATTCGAAAGGTTCCGCTGCGCAGAATCGCTCCCCGTTTCTGCACGCATAGTGCATTCGGTGGCGATTTCGCTCAAGCGGCTTTGCGTTTCGTTTCCAGGCGCCCCCGACATCACGGCCTCCAGGCGGTTCTCGGTCGTGAGCGCGTTGGTGAAGCAGGCGCAGTAGGTGGCGCAAAAGGCTGCATCGCGCGTTTCCGCGCACTGGCGCGCGCATGCCGCTGTAAAGCGAAGCTCGACAGGTTCCACTGCCGGCGGCCAGAGCTGGGCGAGAACCCACACACAGCCGATCAGAATCGGCTGGTGCAGAAGGTAGAAGGCGAGGCTATGGCGACCGGCGAAGATGAAGGGCAGGTGCCAGCGCGCCGGCTTCATCAATGCCAGTACGTGAAATACCCCCGTATCTCTGGCGATGCGGGCGGCCCCCATGCCGGCGAGGACGGCACCGAACCAGGGAACCAGCGGCACGTAGTCGTTTGACGGCGGGCGGAACGTGGAGAGCCCGACCCACCAGAGGGCCGGTGCGTCGAAGAACGGCGCGCTGAGAAAGTGCGGTGCGGCCACACATCCGGCGGCGAGCACCAGCAGGGCCCAGGCGGGAAAACGCAGGAATGCGAGGCCGAGCAGGCTTGCAAGGGCGATATGATGCAGGATGCCGAAGAAAATAAAGCCCTGAGGGAACGCAAACCACGTGGCCACCGAAATCGCCATCGCAGCCGCGGCGATCATGGCCAGGCGTTTGAGGAAAGCTCTCCGGCGAATCCGGTTTTCATGCGCGAGATAAAGGCTGACGCCAACCAGGAACAGAAATGATGTTGCAATGCTGCGCGCAAACAGGCGCCACCCGCCGGTGACAGTGGTTCCGGCATCCATATAGCCGAAGAATTCGAGGTCCCATCCGAAATGATAGACCGCCATGGCGACAAGTGCGGCGCCACGGGCAATGTCGATGGCTTCGATGCGTGATTTGCCTGCCGCTCGATGCCGCATCCTTTGTTCGCCCCGGGTATAATCATTGTTTTATGTTGTGATTATATTAGTCGGCGTTAAAAGTGGCCGAAAGACGGAGAGGTATTCAATGCAGACGGTTGAGGCGAACGGCGCATCCATCCCGGTTCTGGGCATGGGAACCTGGACTTTGAAGGGACAGGCCTGCACCGAGCTCGTTTCGCAGGCATTGAAGGTCGGGTATCGTCACATTGATACCGCCGCTGCTTATGACAATGAGGAAGCCGTCGGCGAAGGCATTCGTGCCTCCGGCGTGAAGCGGGAAGAGGTGTTTCTGACCACCAAGGTCTGGTGGACGGACATTGGAGGCGGCGACCTCGAGCGCTCTGCGGAAGACAGTCTGGCGCGACTGGGGTTTGACCATGTCGATCTTCTCCTGATCCACTGGCCGAACCCGAATGTCGATCTGGCCGAGAGCATGCGGGCGCTCAACAGTGTCCGCGCAGGCGGGCTTGCGCGCCATATCGGCGTATCGAATTTTCCGACAGCCCTTCTGGCAGAGGCCGTGCATTTTTCCGACGCCCCACTTGTGGCAAACCAGGTCGAGTATCACCCTTTCCTGAATCAGGATCGGGTGCACGAGGCGTGCCGCACTGCGGGGATGGCAATGGTGTCTTATTGCCCGCTGGCGCGCGGCGGCGATCTCTTCTCGCAACCGGCAGTCGCAAACCCGGCCGCACGCTATGGCAAGACGCCGGCACAGATCGTGTTGCGCTGGCATGTACAGCAGGAAGGCGTGGTCGCCATTCCGCGCACCAGCAATCCGGGTCGTCTGGCCGAGAATGCAGACATATTCGATTTCTCCCTGAACGCTGAGGAAATGGGGGCCATCTCGGCCCTGCGGCAGCGAGGAAGCCGAATCTGCGATTACGACTTCTCGCCCGTCTGGGACCGGGGCTGAATGCCTTCGGGAGAATGCAGGTTAACCCTGCGTTAGCTGATGTAAAATAGGGTACCCAAGGTTGTCACGGGCTCACGGCTGCGTGGTGTCGGGCATCCATGCCTTTGGGGGAAGGTGGACAGCGCATGTTGCAGATCTCAGGCGCCCCGGAAAAGGGGCCCACCGACATTGCCGGCATGATTGCAAGCTCCATGCGCCGCATGGGGGTGACTGGCCTGCCACGCAATTACGAAATCTTCTACGAGGTCTTTACCGGTACGAACCGCGATCTCGTCCGTGATTTTGAGGCGCTGAACGGCCGCCCGACCCAGGAAGCCCTGGACAGGCTGGCGCTCAAATACTTCACGCAGAACAGCCGGCAGACCATTGTCGAGAATGCGCAGGAGCAGATCGCGTCGCGCGCCCAGGAGATACTGTCGCTGCTTGGTCGTGAACGCAGTTCTCTGGAGAAGTTCGGTGTTATCCTCGATCAGACGTCCAGCGGGCTTAAGGGCCGCAGCGAGATGTCGCACGACATCATGCGCAAAATCGTGGGTATCATGGCTGCCGCGACCGAGACCACGATCGCGCAGGGGCGCCAGATAACGCAGGCCATGGAGGAAAAATCCAGTGAGCTTGAAGAGGTGCGTTCCCAGCTCAAGCGCTACAAGCGGCTTGCCGACACCGACCCCCTGACCCGGATCTGGAACCGGCGGGCGTTCGACAAGCGCATGGCCGGCATTTTCGACGAACAGCGCTCAGTCATGTTCCATGCGCTGATTCTGGCAGACATAGATGGCTTCAAGGCCATCAATGATCAATATGGCCACCCGATCGGCGACAAGATACTCCAGGGCGTGGCCCAGATCCTCAAAACCCAGTGCACGGATGACTGCTTCGTCGCGCGCACCGGCGGCGAGGAGTTCGCCATAATCGTTGAAGGCTTATCGGAGGAGGCGACCGTAAAGCTTGCCGAAACGGTGCGCTTGGCTGTCGAAAAGGCAGAGTTCATTGTTGGTTCAGGCGCCCGCAAATGCGGGCCCATTCGTATTTCGCTCGGGGTTTGCATGGCAAGCGATGCCGCCAATGCGGATGAACTCTACGCCAAGACGGATCAGGCCCTTTATGCTTCCAAGGTCGATGGCCGCAACCGCGTGACCCTGTTCTCGAGCATCCCGAAAGGCAAGTTCATGAAGAACTGGCTGCTCTACAGAAACGATTGATGCGATCGCCTCTGTAACGGGATGCATTTTCCTCAACTTTGCCTATAGTTTGGCGAAAGCTGCGCCGAATTTCGCCCGATTTGTGATACACGGGGGCTTGAGGGGCGATTTGCGCGCGATTCACGTCGCAGGTATTTTAAAAGTGAGGATACGGACAATGTTGAAGAAATCCATCGCGGTTGCGCTCGTGGCAGGATTTTCTGCCGGCTGCGTGACCAGCACGGATCCCTATACCGGTCAGCAGAAAATCTCCAACACGGCCGGCGGGGCTGCGCTCGGTGCGCTGGCTGGTGCAGGCGTTGGACTTCTTGCCGGTGGCGATGACCGCCGCAACGCGCTGATCGGCGCGGGCATCGGCGCACTGGCCGGCGGCGCGGTCGGTTCCTATATGGACCAGCAGGAAGCGCAACTGCGCGGTCAGTTGCAGGGCACGGGCGTGAGCGTCACCCGCCAGGGCGACTACATCATCCTCAACATGCCCTCCAACATCACCTTTGCCACCGATTCGGCCAACATTCAGCCGGCCTTCTATTCCACGCTCAATTCGGTTGCGCTGGTTCTGCAGAAATACAATCGCACGCTGGTCGACGTGTTCGGTCACACCGATTCGACAGGCGACGCGAATTACAATCTGGAGCTCTCACAGCGCCGCGCCGGGGCCGTTGCCAATTACCTTATTGGTCAGGGCGCGAGTAGCCAGCGTTTTGCGATTATCGGCCAGGGTGAGGCTCAGCCGATCGCCTCCAACGCAACGCCGGAAGGCCGCGCACAGAACCGCCGCGTGGAAATCCGCCTGTCGCCGCTTACCGGCGCCTGATAACGCAGGCCTGACACGAGACAGGAAAAGCCGCTAGCGCCCGCCGGCGGCTTTTTCGTATCTAGATCGCCGTGCGTCCATCCGGACGCACAAAGGACGATCTAAACAATTGATGGAGCATCGGAATAACCCGAAAACCGGATTCCGCTTTTCGGTCCGATGCACTAGATCGCCGTGCGTCCGTCTGGACGCACAAAGGACGATCTAGACTATCAATGGAGCATCGGAATAACCCGAAAACCGGATTCCGCTTTTCGGTCCGATGCTCCGGCGCTCTATTCGGCAGCCAGCGCCGTGGCGATCCGCGCCGCAAGCCGCGCGTTGTTTTTCACCAGTGCGATATTGGTGACAAGGCTCGCTCCGTCCGTCAGTTCCAGAATGCGGGCGAGCAGAAACGGCGTCACATCCTTGCCCGATACGCCTTTCTCCTCCGCTTCCCGCTGAGCCGTTGCGATATGCCCGGCCATCACATCGGCGGCGATCTCCTCTTCGGCCGGCACCGGATTGGCAATCAGCATGCCGCCATCGATGCCGAGCGCCGTGCGCGTCGCCTGGAAGCGCGCGATCGCTGCAGCGGTATCGAGGCGCAGCGGCGCGGGGTAGGGCGAATTGCGCGACCAGAACGCGGGCATCGTGTCGGTCCCGTAGGCAATCACGGGAACGCCGCGTGTCTCCAGAACTTCCAGCGTTTTCTCCGTATCGAGGATTGCCTTGGGGCCGGCAGAGACGACGATGACCGGCGTGCGTGCCAATTCGTCCAGATCGGCGGAGATGTCGAAACTCGTCTCCGCACCCTTGTGAACACCGCCAATGCCGCCGGTCGCGAACACGGCTATGCCGGCCATGCGCGCGGCGATCATGGTCGCGGCCACCGTCGTGCCGCCGCTTTTGCCCTCGGCGATGGCGAAGGCGAGATCGGCGCGCGACAGTTTCATCGGGTCCTTTGCCTGGGCCAGCTTTTCGCGCTCCTGGTCCGACAGGCCGATCTTTAGTCGCCCGTCGATAACGGCGATGGTGGCGGGCACGGCGCCTTCTTCGCGGATCAGTGCTTCCACGTCTCCGGCCATCTCGTTGTTGCGCGGCCAGGGCATGCCATGGGTGATGATGGTGCTTTCCAGCGCCACCACCGGCCTGCCTTTGGCAAGGGCTTCGGCGACGGGCGCGTGGACGTCGATAATGTTGTTGGAACGCACGGGAAAAACTCCTTTAGGGTCTTGATCCTAAGAAACAGAACGCGGCGCGGGCACCCGCGCAAGCGCCGCGTTGAATGCGCTGTCGTCGAATTCGGGCGCTGCCGCGGCGGAGGCAATCGCAAGCCCGGAGGCGGCCACGCCCTCGCGCACGGCCTCGTGAAGGGGCAGGCCGCGCATCAGCGCGGCGATGGTTGCGCCGGTCAGTGCATCGCCGGCGCCGGTCACATCCATCACCGTCTCTACAAGCGGGGGCTCGATATGCCAGTGGCTTTCGCCGTCAAAGACAGTCACGGCCCTGCTGCCTTCGGTGATGACACCCGCGCGCAGGCCAAGACCGCGAAGCGAGCCCACCGCCTGCCGGACCGGGGCACCGGTTTCAAGCCCGGCAAGGCCGCGCGCCTCGCGTGCATTCAGAAAGAGCGCAGCCAGATCGGCGAAGTGCGGTACGAGCCGCCCGGCCTTTGCCGGCGAAACGGCGATGGCATAGAGCGGTGCGGTGCCGCGAATTGCGGCAAGCTGTGCCACCGCCTCTGCCGGCATGTTGGCGTCGCATAGTATGGCGGTCGCGCGGCTCGCGGCCTCCCGCGCTTTCGAGCGGCGCATCTGTCTGGCGAAAGCCATGTCATAGAGCGTCATGTCCGCCAGACCCGTTATGAGCTCGCCGTCATGATCGAGGATCGCTGTGTAGCTCGGCGTCGCGCGGTCGAGAAATGTCGCCGAGAGATCCTCGAACCCGGCTTCTTCAACGGCTCTTGCCACGGTATCGCCCGCCGCGTCCCCGCCACGCAGGGAAAGGAGCGACACGGCCACACCGCGCCGGCCCGCCATGCGCGCGGCATTGAATATGCCTCCGCCGACATCTTCGCGCATGCGTCCCGGGTTGGAGGTGGCGGGGATATGCGGCGCGTCGAGACGCCCGCGTCGGTCTATGTGAGCGCCGCCGACGGCGAGCAGACGGGGTGGGTCGGTCAGGTTCATCGGGCCACTTTCCGAATCGCCCGGTGCGAGAAAGTCCGTCGGCTCTCCCGCCGGGCATAAGGCGCGCGCATGGGGGCGATGATTGTGATCTCAGGTGTACAAAAATAGAATAAATTACATTTATATAGCTTTTTCAATGCTCTAATGCCTATTGCAAAAATAGAACAAAAGGGGTACAGATGGCTATCGCGGATTTGGCGGAACCGCCTCCATTGACCTCGAAGGGGTGTTGTATCATGGCTCAGAATTCATTGCGGCTTGTAGAGGATAATTCGGTGGACAAAACCAAGGCTCTGGATGCGGCGCTATCGCAGATCGAACGTGCCTTCGGCAAGGGATCGATCATGCGGCTCGGCGCCAATGATCAGGTGGTCGAGATCGAGACCATCTCCACCGGGTCGCTGGGCCTCGATATTGCCCTGGGCGTCGGCGGACTGCCGCGTGGCCGCATCATCGAGATTTACGGTCCGGAAAGCTCCGGTAAGACGACGCTGGCGCTCCACACGGTCGCCGAAGCGCAGAAGAAGGGCGGCATTTGCGGCTTCATCGATGCCGAGCATGCGCTCGATCCGGTCTACGCCCGCAAGCTGGGAGTCGATCTGGAAAACCTTCTGATTTCGCAGCCTGACACGGGCGAGCAGGCGCTTGAGATCTGCGACACGCTCGTTCGCTCCGGTGCGCTTGACGTGATCGTGGTCGATTCTGTTGCGGCTCTGACGCCGCGCGCCGAAATCGAAGGTGAGATGGGCGATTCCCTGCCGGGCATGCAGGCCCGCCTGATGAGCCAGGCGCTGCGCAAGCTGACCGCCTCCATCTCCCGGTCGAAGACCATGGTGATCTTCATCAACCAGATTCGCATGAAGATCGGTGTCATGTTCGGCTCGCCGGAGACGACCACGGGCGGCAATGCGCTCAAATTCTACTCTTCTGTCCGTCTTGATATTCGCCGCATCGGCTCCGTCAAGGATCGTGATGAGGTGGTCGGAAATCAGACCCGTATCAAGGTGGTGAAGAACAAGATGGCCCCGCCCTTCAAGCAGGTTGAGTTCGACATCATGTATGGCGAGGGCGTCTCCAAGACGGGTGAACTGATCGATCTCGGCGTGAAGGCCGGCATTGTCGAAAAGTCAGGTGCCTGGTTCTCCTACAATTCGCAGCGCCTGGGGCAGGGACGTGAGAACGCCAAGCAGTTCCTGCATGACAATCCCGAGGCAGCGCAGGAGATCGAACTGGCCCTGCGCCAGAATGCAGGCCTGATTGCCGAAAAATTCCTCGATGATACCGGACCGGGTGACCAGGACGGCGGGGACGCTGAGGAGTAGAACCTCAGTCTCGCTGGTCCGGACAACGCTGCAGGGCCAGCGTGCTTCAATCCGATGAAATCAGAACACCGCCACCTGCTGGCGGTGTTTTTTTATAAGCCGGCGTCAGTCGCCTGTGTGGCCTTATCCTGACGGGATTTCTGGACACGTCCGGACGCTGGCGTTAAAAGGCGGGCTTCTATTCCCCGCTTAACCGGGCGGGCTTCTCGCAAAGGCTGAAACATGAGTGGCGTCAACGACATCCGGTCGACCTTTCTCGACTATTTCAAGAAGAACGGACACGAGATCGTGGCCTCCGGCCCGCTTGTCCCGCGCAACGACCCGACCCTGATGTTCACCAATGCCGGCATGGTGCCGTTCAAGAACGTGTTCACCGGGCTGGAGACGCGACCCTATGATCGCGCCGTAACGGCCCAGAAATGCGTGCGCGCCGGCGGCAAGCACAACGATCTCGACAATGTCGGCTATACGGCCCGCCATCACACCTTCTTCGAGATGATGGGCAATTTCTCCTTCGGCGACTATTTCAAGGACCGCGCCATCGAGCTTGCGTGGAACCTTGTCACGAAGGAATTCGGCCTCGACCCGAAGCGTCTTCTTGTCACCGTCTACCACACGGATGACGAGGCGGCCGATTTCTGGAAGAAGATCGCCGGCCTGCCCGACGACCGCATCATCCGCATTGCCACGAGTGACAATTTCTGGGCCATGGGTGACACCGGCCCCTGCGGCCCGTGCTCGGAAATTTTCTACGATCACGGCGACCACATTCCCGGCGGCCCGCCCGGAAGCCCGGATGAGGATGGCGACCGTTTCATCGAGATATGGAACCTCGTTTTCATGCAGTTCGAGCAACTGACGGCTGACGAGCGCGTGGACCTGCCGCGGCCCTCCATCGACACCGGGATGGGGCTCGAGCGCGTGGCCGCTGTCCTTCAGGGCGTGCATGACAATTACGACATCGATCTTTTCCGTGCCCTGATCCACGCTTCCGAGGAGGCGACGGGTGTGCGCGCGGAAGGCGCGCAGCATGCGAGCCACAAGGTTATTGCTGATCACCTGCGGGCCTCCAGTTTTCTGATTGCCGATGGTGTTCTGCCCTCCAATGAGGGACGCGGCTATGTTCTGCGCCGCATCATGCGTCGCGCCATGCGCCATGCGCAGCTTCTCGGCTCGAAAGACCCGCTGATGTGGCGCCTCGTGCCGGCGCTGGTGCGTGAGATGGGCCGCGCCTACCCTGAACTCGTGCGCGGCGAGGCCCTCATCACCGAGACGCTGAAGCTTGAGGAAACCCGTTTCCGCAAAACGCTGGCGCGCGGCCTCACGCTGCTTTCCGATGCCACGGGCGAGATGGGCGAGGGCGACCTGCTCGACGGCGAGACCGCATTCAAACTCTACGACACCTATGGCTTCCCGCTCGACCTGACGCAGGATGCGCTGCGCCAGCGCGGCATCCATGTGGACCTGACCGGCTTCAACGACGCCATGGAGCGTCAGAAGGCCGAGGCGCGCGCAAACTGGGCAGGCTCCGGCGAGGCGGCCACCGAGGCCGTCTGGTTCGCCGTCAAGGACAAGACCGGCGGCAGTGATTTTCTCGGCTACGAGACCGAGGAAGCCGAAGGCGTGGTCTCCGCCCTTGTGCGCGATGGCGCGATGGTCGATCGCGCCGCCGATGGCGACGAGGTGGCCATCGTCACCAACCAGACCCCGTTCTATGGCGAATCCGGTGGTCAGGTGGGCGATACCGGCACGATTTCGGGTGAAGGGTTCTCCATCGCCATTGCCGATACGCTGAAAAAGGGTGATGGGCTTCTCGTTCATTTCGGGCGCGTCGAGAGCGGCACGGTTGGCGCCGGCGATGTCGTTGTGCTCAAGGTCGATCACGCTCGCCGCGCACGCATCCGCGCCAACCATTCGGCGACCCATCTTCTCCATGAGGCACTGCGCGAGGTGCTGGGCACCCATGTGGCGCAGAAGGGCTCGCTGGTCGCGCCGGAGCGCCTGCGCTTCGACTTCTCGCACCCCAAGCCCATCTCGGACGACGAACTCGCCCGCATCGAGGACATTGCCAACGCCATCGTGTTGCAGAATGCGCCCGTCGAGACGCATCTGATGGCGGTCGACGATGCAATCGAGGCCGGTGCCATGGCGCTGTTCGGCGAGAAATACGGCGATGAGGTCCGCGTGGTCTCCATGGGCACGGCGCGGGAAGGCGACAAGGCCGGCAAGACCTATTCGCTGGAATTGTGCGGCGGAACCCATGTGAAGGCCACCGGCGACATCGGTCTGGTCCGCGTCGTCTCCGAGGGCGCGGTTGCCTCAGGCGTGCGCCGCATCGAAGCGCTGACGGCCGATGCCGCGCGGCATTACCTTGGCGAGCAGGAGGCGCAGTTAAAGCGTGCCGCCGGCGCGCTGAAAGTGGCGCCGGCCGATGTTCCGGCGCGTCTCGAAGCGGTTCTTGAAGAGCGCCGCAGGCTGGAGCGCGAGCTTTCCGAAGCCAAGCGCAAGCTGGCGCTTGGCGGCGGCGGTTCCGGCGCATCCGAGGCCGGAACGGAAACGGTCGCCGGTGTCGGCTTCATGGGGCGCGTGGTCGATGGCATTTCGCCCAAAGACCTGAAGCCGCTGGCCGATGACGGCAAGGCATCGCTCGGCTCCGGCGTCACGGTCTTTGTGGGAACCTCCGAAGAGGGCAAGGCCAGTGTCGTGGTAGGCGTCACGAAGGACCTCATCGAGCGCTTCAGCGCCGTCGATCTCGTCCGCGTCGCCTCCGCCGCCATCGGCGGCAAGGGCGGCGGCGGTCGTCCCGACATGGCGCAGGCCGGCGGGCCCGATGGCTCGAAGGCTGCCGAGGCCATCGCCGCCGTCAAGGCTGCGATGGAAGGCTGACTCTGAGTGCCGGCCCGATCGTCTCGATCCGGTTTGTCCACACATAGCCGGAGAAGTCCGGCGGGATCAGGTCAAGCTGATCGAGACTGTCGATCCCGGTTGATCCGGGGTCGTCGAGGCTTGCCGGACCAAGCAGGATGATCCGGCTTCCAGCCTCGCGCATGCGGGCCTGAAACCGGTTCGGCCAGCCCCAGAGCCAGGGGGCGAAATTGGCTGGCACTGGAACCAGCGTGTCGCGGCACTCTGCCGGTACGTAACCACTCCAGCCAAGCGCGGCATAGAGACCAAGACACTTCATGGCGCCTTTCTTGCCGTAGCCCGGAAGATCGGCAATTTGCCTCTTTGCTTCCACGACGGGTTCATCCCCGCCATAGACCGCGAGGACGCGGTCCCGCCATTGTGGATTGGCTGCAAGCATTCCGGCAAGCTGCAGTCCTTCCTTTGCGTCGCGGCTCTTGAAATTCACCAGAAAGCGCCCTTCGGGAAACCGCTCAAACACGTCTCGCAGGGAGGGCATCATGCCGACGCCCCTGCCGCGTAACGGGAACGACTTTCCCCCATCGGCCGTATATCCATAGCCGACATCGAGCTTTTTGAGCGTGGCCATGTCATGCGTTCGGGTGACACCGCTCCCGTCGGTGCGGCAGTCGAGCGTCCAGTCATGCATCACTGCGAAAAGCCCGTCCGTGGTGGGATGAACATCCAGCTCCACAACATCCGCGCCCGCTTCGAACGCCGCTTTCATGGAGGGCAGTGTGTTCTCGATGAATGCGTGCTGCGGCGGGTAAATGCGCTCTGCCGTGCAGGTTTCGGCTGTCAGGTTCTGGCGATGATATGTCTGGTGCACGCTGCGATGGGAGATGAGCAAGCGCTCCGGCGTTTCCGGAGCGTCGGCGAGCCATGAGGCGTTCCAGAGATAAAGGCCGGAAAGGGTGAGAAGAGGCAGAAGGAACCGCTTGCGCATCGAAAGCTCCGGGAAGGCCGTTGAGAATCGGTGTGGAGCGCAACTCATGGACGGCGATTGCGGGCAGAAAAAAGGCCGCGGATTGCTCCGCGGCCTCGATTGCTCGCTTTGAAGCTGGGCTCAGGCCATGGCCTTCTGCAGGTTCTCGTCGATCTTGTCGAGGAAGCCGGTGGTGGAGAGCCAGGGCTGATCCGGGCCGATGAGCAGCGCCAGATCCTTGGTCATGTGACCGGATTCCACCGTGTCGATGCAGACCTTTTCCAGCGTGGCGGCAAACTTCGCCAGTTCCTTGTTGTCGTCCAGCTTGGCGCGGTGGGCAAGGCCACGCGTCCAGGCGAAGATCGAGGCGATGGAGTTGGTCGAGGTCTCCTCGCCCTTCTGGTGCTGGCGGTAGTGGCGCGTCACCGTGCCGTGCGCGGCTTCCGCTTCCACGGTCTTGCCGTCCGGCGTCATCAGAACCGAGGTCATCAGGCCGAGCGAGCCAAAGCCCTGCGCCACGGTGTCGGACTGCACGTCGCCGTCGTAGTTCTTACAGGCCCAGACATAGCCGCCCGACCATTTGAGCGCCGAGGCGACCATGTCGTCGATCAGCCGGTGCTCATAGGTGATCTTGGCTTCCTTGAACTTCTCCTCGAACTCGGCCTCGTAAATCTCCTGGAAGATGTCCTTGAAGCGCCCGTCATAGGCTTTCATGATCGTGTTCTTCGTGGAGAGGTAGCACGGCACCTTCCGCATCAGCGCATAGTTCATTGAGGCGCGGGCGAAGTCGCGGATGGAATCGTCCAGATTGTACATGGCCATCGCAACGCCGGAAGAGGGGGCATCGAACACTTCGTGCTCAATGGTCTCGCCATCTTCGCCGACGAATTTGATCGTCAGCTTGCCCTTGCCGGGGAACTTGAAATCGGTCGCGCGATACTGGTCGCCGAAGGCATGACGGCCGACGATGATCGGCTGCGTCCAGCCGGGAACCAGGCGAGGAACGTTCTTCATGATGATCGGCTCGCGGAAGATCACGCCGCCCAGAATGTTGCGGATCGTGCCGTTCGGCGAACGGTACATGCGCTTCAGGCCGAATTCCTCGACGCGCGCCTCGTCCGGCGTGATGGTCGCGCATTTCACGCCGACGCCGTATTTCTTGATTGCGTTGGCCGCATCGACGGTGATCTGATCGTCGGTCTCGTCACGGGCCTCGATGCCGAGATCGTAATATTTCAGATCGATGTCGAGATAGGGGTGGATCAGCTTTTCCTTGATGAACTGCCAGATGATCCGCGTCATCTCATCGCCGTCGAGCTCGACGACCGGATTGTCCACCTTGATCTTACCCATGAAAAAGCTCCGCAATTGTGGTGTGAAACGGCGCGGCAAGGAGAGGCCACGCAAAGGTCGGCTGCCCTATAGCATTCCTTGTTGAAAGCGCAAAGCGGGGAGGCGTGTTTTGCACTTGACGCCGTGTAGTTACACTGTACGGTGCCGGCATGAGACGCGATCCCTCCAGATACAACATGGCCGATTGCCTACTTTTGAACACCGTTATGGCCGCCCGCGCCATGACCCGGCGTTACGATGAGCGTCTCAAACCCTACGGTGTCTCGGTCATCCAGTTCTCGGTTCTGATGGTGTTGCGAGCCGGGCGCGACGAGCCGGTCAGCCGCATGGCCGAGCGGGTGGCAATGGACCGCACCACGCTGTTGCGCAATCTGGAGCTCCTGGTGCGCAGGGGACTGGTGCGGACCGAGCCGGCGCTTAAGGGCAATGGTCGTCGCTTCCTGCTGAGCGGGGAGGGGGCGGCGCTGGTCGAAGAACTTGTCCCACGCTGGCGCAGCGCTCAGGCAGAGATTCGCGCTCTCCTCGGTGAAGACGATAGCGACCGGGTGTTGGCCGCGCTGAAGCAGCTTACCGCTGGTAAAGCTGTCTGAACATGCGAGCCACGGAGAACGGCAGACATTGTTTGAACAATATAGTGTAGATACACTAGTGTAGATGCATCAAAGGAGATAACTTATGACGCAGAACGACCCCGTGGTGGTGACGGGCATGGGGGCCGTGAGCCCGCTTGGCGTCGGTGTGGAGACAAACTGGCAGCGTCTGCTCGAAGGCAGAAGCGGTGTTGTCCGCAACGACCGCTTCGATGTCAGCGCCTATGCCTGCACTATCGCCGGCCTTGTGCCGCCGAGGGATCGTGACCCGCATGGCTTCGACCCGCGCGATCATATCGACGCAAAGGACATCAAGAAGATGGACCGCTTTATCCAGTATGGCCTTGCCGCCGCGGATGAAGCGCTGAATCAGGCCCGCTGGACGCCCCAGAGCGAGGCAGAGCGCGCCCGCACGGCCACCGTCATAGGCAGCGGCGTGGGCGGTTCGCCGCTGATGGTCGAGGCAGTGGAGACCATTCTCACCAGGGGGCCGCGCCGCCTATCACCCTTCACGGTTCCCGCCTTTCTCGCCAATCTCGCCGCTGGCTGGGTGTCGATCCGTTATGGCTTCACCGGTCCCATCGGTGCGCCGGTTACGGCCTGTGCGGCGGCTGGACAGGCTATCGGTGATGGCCTGCGTCTTATCATGACGGGCGAGGCCGATGTCGTTGTGTGTGGCGGGGCCGAGGGCTCCATCGACCCCATTTCCGTCGGTGGGTTTTCAGCCGCCCGCGCGCTTTGCACGAGCTACAACGAAACACCGGAAAAGGCATCGCGCCCCTTCGACCGGGATCGCGCTGGTTTCGTTCTGGCCGAGGGCAGTGCCATGCTGGTCATCGAGCGTCTCAGCCACGCCCGCGCCCGCGGGGCCTTACCGCTTGCAGTTCTGGCCGGCTACGGTACCACGGCGGACGCCTATCACCTCACGGCCGGTCACCCCGAAGGGCGCAGCGCTGCCGTTTCCATGCGCCACGCGCTTTCCATGGCCGGTTTGACGCCTGACGACATCGACCACATCAACGCTCATAGCACATCGACCCCTGTGGGCGATTCCGCGGAGATTGCGGCCATAGACAGCCTTTTTGCCCACCGTGGCAGAGAACTTGCCATCGCCTCCACCAAGTCGGCGACAGGTCATCTCCTGGGAGCTGCCGGGGCCATTGAGGCGATCTTCTCCGTGCTGTCCCTCCGCGACGGCGTCGTGCCGGCGACGCTCAACCTGGAGAACCCGGATGAAGCCGCCGCCCGGTTCGACCTTGTGGCCGGTGCGCCGCGTCGCAGGAAGCTGCGCCATGTGCTGTCCAACGCCTTCGGCTTTGGCGGTGTCAACGCGGCACTTGTCTTCAGCGCTGCGCCATAAGCGCTTCAGAAGCGGTCCCGTGTGGCGCTGGCAACAAAGTCCATCAGCGCGCGGATGCGCGCGGCGCGCCGCAGTGTGGGGTGCGTGAGAAGCCACAGATCCACATCCAGTGCCGGGACCGCTTCCACGCATTCCAGATCGGCATCGTCTGCTGCCGCGTAGTCCGGAAGGACGGCAAGCCCGGCGCCGTTCTTCACCGCGCTCAACATGCCGGGTGTGGTGTTCACACGCATCCGGCTGCGCTCCGAAAGCCGTTCAGCCTCCATCCAGCTTTCAAGCGCCGCGTAGCCCATGTGGCGGCCGGGGCCCACCCAGCCCAGCCGTGCTTCCCGCCAGGGGGCGTCGAGCAGGCCACGCCGCACATAGATCGACTGGCGGACAAGCCCGATCCTGCGCCCCACCAGATGGTCAGGCGGCTGATTGGCCGGTCTGATGGCGATGTCGGCCTCGCGTTCGGTCAGGTTCAAAACGCTATTCGAAAGCACGACGTCCAGCTCGATGTCCGGATAGAGTTCGCAAAAATCGGCCAGGATGGGGGCGAGGCGGAATTCGTAAAGCGTGTCCGTGGTGGTCACGCTCACCGCGCCGGACGGGCGAAGATCGCGCCCGATAACCTCCCGCTCGAGCGCGTGCACTTCCGCCTCCATGCGCCCGGCAGCCGCGATCGCCTCTTCACCCGCGACGGTCGGTGCGTAGCCGTGGCGTGAACGTTCGAACATCGTCACGCCGCTGCGCCGTTCCAGTTCGCCAAGCCTGCGGAACACGGTTGGATGGCTGAGGCCAAGGGCCTTGGCCGCGCCCGTAAGTGAGCCGGCCCGTCCCACGGCCAGCACAAGCCGCAGATCGTTCCATTCAAGTTCGCCTTTCATTTTTGCAAGCGTGTCTTTCAATTTTTGCCAATCGAATTGCAGAAGCAAACAGCCTAGATCGTGTCCAGATCAAACACAATGCAGGAGCCGACCGATGCACGCGCTGATCGTATTCGCACATCCCGAACCCGCCTCCTTCAACGGCACACTGAAAGATGCTGCCGCCACACGTCTGGAAGCGCTTGGTTATACTGTCGAGGTTTCGGATCTCTATGGCGAGGCCTTCGACCCGGTCGAAGGCGCCGCGCACTTTGCAGATCGCCAGGATCCGGATCATTTCGCGGCACTTGCCGAGCAGCGCCATGCCGGCCAGAAGGGCACACTTCCCGTCGACGTCCGCCGCGAGATCGCGCGTATTGAGCGCGCGGAGCTGGTCATCTTCCAGTTTCCGCTCTGGTGGCACGCCCAGCCGGCGATCCTCAAGGGCTGGTTTGACAGGGTCTTCGTCAACGGCCTGCTTTACAGCGGGTCGAAACGCTATGATCGCGGTGTTTTTCGCGGCAAGCGCGCCGTGCTTTCCGTCACCACCGGTGCGCCCGAGACATCATTCGCGCCGGGTGGACGCAGCGGCGACATCGAGCTGCTTCTGTGGCCGATCCACTACTCGCTCAACTATATGGGCTTCTCCGTCCTGCCGCCTTTTCTCACCTTCGGTGTGGCAGGCCATGGCTACCGGTATGACGACGATCAGGAGAAGGCGCTCCGGCTCAATGCCAGTCGCACCACCTGGGAAGTCCGGCTTGAAACCTTGCTGCAGGAGGCGCCGTTGCCTTTTCCGGGCTGGAATGACTGGGACGAAGCCGGCCTGCCCAGACCGGGGGCGCCCGTCGATGGCGCACTGCGCTTTCGCACGGGGCGGGCGCTTCAGTAGCGCCCGCCTCAGACTTTGGTCCCGATCGCGCTATTCCTTCGTGAAACCGCGCTGCTTTTGATGCACAGTTTCATCATTTCAATGCAGGGACCCTGTCGTGAGACCCGTCACGGACGCCACGCCTCTGATCGCCGCCAACGCGGTGGCATTCGACACCGAGACCACCGGGCTCGATGTCCGGGAAGCGCGTATCCTGCAGCTTGGTGGCGTGGCGCTGGTAAATGGGTGTCTGCAGCCGGGCGATGCGTTCGAAACACTGGTCGACCCTGGCGTCCCCGTCCCGCCGCGTTCCACTGCCATTCACGGCATCACCGGCCAGATGCTGCGCACGGCACCGGGATTGGCCGATGCCTGGCCGCGTTTCGAAGCGTATCGCAAAGGCCGTCTGCTCATCGGCTATGCGCTTGGCTTCGACCTGGCTGTTCTGGAGAGAGAGGCACACAGGGCAGGGCTCCTCTGGCAGGCCCCGCGAACGCTCTGCGTGCGCATGCTTGCCGGTCTCGTCAACCCGCACCTGCCCGACGCTTCGCTGGAAGCGATTGCCGCGTGGCTGGAGGTGGATACGTCAGGCCGTCACACGGCGACGGCGGATGCGCGCATTGCCGGCGAGATCTTTATCGCGCTTGCGCCTCATCTCGCAGAACGCGACATCCGCACGGTCGCCGAGGCTGAGCGCGCCTCGAGCCTGCGGTCGCAGGCCCTGCGCCAGCAGGCGGAAGCCGGCTGGAGCGAACCTTTCCTGCGCCGCACCGGCGCACCCAGCCATGCGCTTGAAGCCATCGATCCCTACGCCTTCCGCCACCGGGTTCGTGAAGCGGCCACGGGCGAGCCCGTTGTCGCGCATGAAGACCTGGCAGTGCTGGAGGCCGCCCGCCTCATGGCAAAGCACCGGATCAGCTCCCTGCTTCTCTCTGCAGATGGGAGGTCCGGCGGCTCCATCGCCGAATATTCGATCGTCACCGAGCGGGATGTGCTGCGGGCGGTCGCGTCCGGAGGAGGAGAGGCGCTTGCCGGTCGTGTTTCGGCGATTGCCTCAAAGCCGGTGATCGCAGTGCAGGGCAATGCCTTCTTCTATCAGGCGCTCGGCCTGATGAGCCGGGAAAAGGTTCGCCATCTGGCGGTGTCCGACAGCGAGGGGCATCTGTCCGGCGTGATTTCGGCGCGCGATTTTCTAAAATTCCGGGCAGGCGCTGCCGTCGATCTTCAGGCGCGCATCGAGAATGCCACGACGCCGGCCGACCTCGCCGGCGCCTGGTCACGCGTCGCAGTCATCGCTTCTGCGCTCCTAGACGAGGAAATCGATGCGCGCATCATTGCCGAGATCATTTCCGGCATCCTGTGTTCCATCACGGCGAACGCCTGCCGCATGGCGCTGCAGGAGATGGAGGCGGATGGGCTTGGTGCGCCGCCGGTCTCCTACGCCGTCATGGTGCTGGGCTCGGGAGGCCGTGGCGAAAGCCTGCTAGCCGCCGATCAGGACAATGCAGTGATTTTCGCCGAAGGTGATCCCGACGGACCTGAAGACAAATGGTTTGCGGTCTTTGCCGAAAAGTTCACCGATTATCTGCACACGGCGGCAATACCGCTTTGCAGGGGTGGCGTGATGGCCCGCAATCCCGCCTGGCGCGGCTCGATGGAAACCTGGCGCACGCGCGTTGACGCCTGGGTCGCCAAAGCGCGCCCGCAGGACCTTCTCAACGTCGATATCTTCTACGATCTCCGGACGGTCTATGGTGAGGAAGCGCTGGTCGCCGCTCTGGCTGCCCATGCCTGGGAAAAGGGTGCAGAGCGCGTCGAATTCGCCAAGCTGCTGGGCGAAAGCGTGCGCAATGTCGGCAGTCCATTCACACTTTTTGGCGGCTTCCGGCAGGAAAACGGACGGCTGGATCTGAAACTGCACGGCCTTTTTCCCATTGCGGCACTCGCAAGGGCACTGGCCATTCGCCACCATCTGCCGCATGCATCGACCCGGGCCCGGCTGGAGGCGCTGGCCGAACTGCCTACGATGCCGCGCAGCGACCTGCTTGCGCTGCGCGATGCTCACCGTTTTCTCATTGGGCGGGTGCTTGAGCAGCAGGTGGAGGACATCGCCGCCGGAATTCCACTCTCCAACCATATCGCTGTCGATCGGCTCGCTTCAGGCCAGCAGAAAACGCTGAAGGACGCGCTCAGGACTGTTGCGATCATTCCCGAACTTGTGCGCAGCGCCATGTTCGCAAACTGAGCAATGCGTGCTTTACCACGGCGCGTGAAGCGGGTAACAGCAGCCCATCATGGCAGGAACAGACAAACAGCAGGACATGCTCGCGGAAGGCCCGGCGATCATTCTGGTGGAGCCGCAACTGGGCGAGAACATCGGCATGGTGGCACGCGCCATGGCCAATTTCGGTCTGGCCGAGCTTCGGCTCGTCAGCCCGCGGGACGGCTGGCCGAATGAGAAGGCGCGCGCGGCAGCGAGCCGGGCCGATCACGTGATTGACGCGGCAACGGTCTTCGAGACACCGGCAGATGCGGTCGCCGATCTCAATTTCGTCCTGGCGACGACAGCGCGCCCGCGCGACAATTTCAAGCCCGTGCGCGGTCCCGTCGAGGCTGCTGCGGATCTGCGCAACCGATTTGCCACGGGTCAGAAGACCGGCATTCTCTTCGGGCGTGAGCGCTGGGGTCTCACCAACGAGGAGGTGGCGCTCGCCGATGAGATCGTCACTTTCCCGGTCAATCCGGCCTTTGCCTCGCTCAACATCGCGCAGGCTGTGCTCCTCATGTCCTATGAATGGATCAAGACGGGCGATCAGGCCGTCCGGCCACCCGACAGCACGCTCGAACCCGCCGAAAAACTCCATATTGAAAGCCTGATGGGCTATCTCGACAGGGTTTTGGACGAGCGCGGCTATTTTCGCACCGAGGACAAGAAGCCGAAGATGATGGAAAACCTGCGCGCCCTCTTCACGCGGCCGGGCTTCACCGTGGAGGAACTTGCGGTGTTGCGTGGGGTTTTGACTTCGCTCGAAAAATTTTCGCCGAAGAATCCGCGTGGCTCCGGCGCACCGGACCGGGGGTAGCGATGGAAACCCGGCCCATTCTCTTCTTCGATTCGGGCATTGGCGGCCTGTCGGTTGTCAAGGAAGCGCGCATTCTTCTGCCTCGCCGGCCCTATGTCTATGTGGCCGACGACGCGGCTTTTCCCTATGGCGCCTGGGAGGAGGGTGCTCTGCTTGAGCGCATGGTCGGCCTCTTCGCCGAGCTTCTCGAGACCTATCGGCCGGTCATGTCCGTCATCGCCTGCAACACGGCGTCCACCCTCGCCATTCACCGGCTGCGCGAGGCGTTTCCCGGCGAAACTTTCGTGGGCACGGTACCGGCCATCAAGCCGGCGGCCGAGCGCACGCGGTCTGGGCTGGTTTCCGTTCTCGCCACACCCGGCACGGTCAAGCGGCAATACACGCGCGACCTGATCCGCGACTACGCGGCAAAGTGTCATGTGCGGCTGGTCGGTAGTGAAAATCTCGCCGCCCTTGCCGAGCAGTATATGCGCGAGGGGCATGTGGACGAGGCGGCCGTCGAGCGGGAGATAGCCCCCTGCTTCGTGGAGCAGGATGGAAAGCGCACCGACATTGTGGTGCTGGCCTGCACACACTATCCGTTTCTGGTCAATCGCATGCGAAAGACCGCCCCCTGGCCGGTGGACTGGATCGACACATCCGAGGCAATTGCAAGGCGCGCACTCGCCCTTTCGGCAAATCTGCCGCCTCCGTCCTCAGACGGGAATGGTCAGGATATCGCGCATTTCACCTCCGGTGCGCCGGTTGAAGGCTACCGCCGCCTTGTCACCGGCTTCGGTTTCATCGCGCGCTGACCCGGCACCTGCGGGCCGGAACACACACATATTTCTGCGCCTGTTATCGTCAACGGCTCTTCCGGCCCGCCTCTTCTTCCTGGAGGGACCTGAGAATCCAGTCGCGGAATGCGCGGATCTTCGGTGCGTTGCGCCGCCCCTCCGGGTAGACGAGCCAATACCCGAGACCGTCCGCTTCCGTGCGCTCGAAGGGTTTTAGCAACAGCCCGGCTTCCAGCTCCGTCCGGTAGAGCGCTGGAGTGAGCATCGCCACCCCGCGCCCCGCAATGGCTGCCCGTGCCAGCATGCTCTGTCCGCCGAGCTTGGCCATAGGGGGGCGGTCGTCACTGTCGATCTTGATGTCGATCGCGCCGAACCAGATGGTCCACCATGGGTCGCCAAGGTCGAGCAGGGGAAGTTTGAGCAGGTCCTCCGGCGTTGAGATGCCGCCAATGGTGTCTGCAAGGCGCGGGCTCAGCATCGGGGTAAAGTCGGCTGCGACAAGCAGGTGGCGCTCCAGCCCCTGCCAGGGGCCGTGCCCGCCACGAATGGCAACGTCGACATCCTCGGTGTTGAAGGCTGCAAGCCGCTGGGTTGTTTCCAGCCGCACCGATAGCGTCGGGTGCAGCTCCTGAAAGGCGTCAATGTTCTCCACAAGCCAGTTGGTGGCGAAGGTCTGTGCCGTGCTGATGGTGAAGGTACCTTCCATCATCCCGCGCGCGTCGGCATAGGCGGCAGAAAGCCGTTCAAAGGCGTCGCTGACAGCCGGCGCAAACCGTTGGCCTGTCTCCGTCAGGGTCACCTGTCTCGGCCGGCGCACGAAAAGGGGCGTGCCGATCCGGTCTTCCAGAATCTTGATCTGGTAGCTGACGGCAGCCTGGGTCATGCCCAGTTCCTCGCCGGCCTTTGTAAAGCTGCCATGGCGTGATGCGGCCTCGAAGGCGCGCACCGCTGCCAGTGGCGGAAGGAGTGCACCGGACATGGATAAAATCTCCTTATGATACCCGGTCGTCTTTCAATTGGAATTCCGGCTTCAGAAGAACGACATTCGGCCAGGAAATCAACACAGCTTTTCTATGAGAGGTCGGGGAAGTCCGATGACACACGTTTTCCTGTATGATGCCAATGAGGCCGCGACGCTCTGGCGTTCTCTCCTGAAATGGGCCACTAAGCTGGGCGCGCGCAGAAGGCACTCCGGAGTGCGCGGAATCGACCCAAGGGACATACCCGAGGCCATGCATCACGATGTCGGGCTGACGGATATCCGCCCCCTGCATCCCAAACGCTATCTGGATTAGGGCAGCTTCAGGACACGTGGAAACCGGCTTTCCGTCCCGAGTTGTGAGGAGACAGCAGAATAGAGCGTTTCGGTTGACAAGTGCGCCGCTCTCCCATATTGACCCCGCACAAGCGCGATGGCTTCTGGCTGCCGCGCTTTTTAACGTGTCCCGTGGACAAGGCCGCATCAGCGTGCGCGGCATGTCCTGTCAGGTTTCGAAAACGGAAGCCAGAGGAGGGCGCGTTTCCTTCGTCCGGAGTCTTTGGCTCCGGGGTTTTTGATGTGAAAGGGAATGCGATGAGCAAGCGCCATTCTGCAAAGTACAAACTCGATCGCCGTCTTGGCGAAAACATCTGGGGCCGTCCGAAGTCCCCGGTCAACCGTCGTGAATATGGCCCCGGCCAGCACGGTCAGCGCCGCAAGGGCAAGCTCTCGGATTTCGGTCTGCAGCTGCGTGCCAAGCAGAAGCTGAAAGGCCACTACGGCGACATTTCGGAAAAGCAGTTCCGCAAGACCTATGACGAGGCCAACCGCCGCAAGGGTGACACCAACGAGAACCTGATCGGTCTCCTGGAGTCCCGCCTCGACGCCATCGTCTACCGCGCCAAGTTCGTTCCCACGATCTTCGCTGCGCGTCAGTTCGTGAATCACGGCCACATTCTGGTCAACGGCCGCCGCGTCAACATCCCGTCCTACCGCTGCAAGGCCGGTGACGTGATCGAGGTCAAGGAAAAGTCCAAGCAGCTCGCCATCGTTCTGGAGGCTGTGCAGCTCGCCGAGCGCGATGTGCCGGATTATGTGGAAGTCGACCACAACAAGATGGTCGCCACTTATCTGCGCATGCCTTCGATCTCCGACGTGCCTTATGCGGTGCATATGGAGCCGAACCTGGTTGTCGAGTATTACTCGCGCTGATACCTTTCGGCAGGTAATTCGGAAACGGGGCGTCCAGCCATTGGCCGGGCGCCTTCTTTTTTGTCTTTCACGGGTTTCGCGGGGTACTGTAATGACAGGACTGGCCAGGGCGTCCAGTTTGCGAATGGGCTTGTTGCTGGCCTTTTTCGTCGCCTTGTGGACGGTCTATGCCAGCCTGACCCAGCTCAATCTCGACGGTTTTGGCGACATGCTGGAAAACTACTCCTGGGGCATCGCCTGGGAGCAGGGCTATTACAAGCATCCGCCGCTCTTCGCCTGGATCACGGCGGCCTGGTTTGCTGTGTTCCCAAACGTCGACTGGGCCTATTATCTCCTGTCGGCGGTCAATGGCGCGGCGCTCATGTTTGCAAGCTGGCGGATCGCGGTGCGGTTTCTCGATCCGTGGCGGGCCTTCCTGGCGACGGCGCTTTTCTTCTTTCTGCCGCCGGTCACATTTCTCGCCATCAAGTACAACGCAAATTCGGCCATGCTGCCGTTCTGGGCGGCGACGGTGTGGTTCTATCTGCGCTTTCTGGAAAAGCGCCGTCTCACCGATGCGGTGATTCTCGGTGCCCTTGCCGCGGCTTCAATGCTGATCAAATATTTTTCAGCAGCGCTTCTGGGAGCTATCTGCCTTCATGTCCTGTTCGACCGCGAAGCGCGCTCGCTGCTACTGAAGCCAGGCGTCTGGGTGGCAAGTCTTGTCTTCATCGCGCTCGTCACGCCCCATCTGATCTGGTTGTTCAGAAACGATTTTCTGCCGCTGACCTACGTCTCCGAACAGGGAGACGGGTCGGCGTTTATCGGAGTGGCATCCACGCCGCGGTTTCTGGCTGCTCTGCTGGCCTATCTTCTGCCGGTTGTCCTCGTTCTTCTGATCGCGATCCTGCGCAATGGGCGCGGCCCCTGGTTCGACGCCGCACCGTTCCTCGCCCTGCGGGAGACACTGGCGGGGCGGGCGCTCTTGTGGACCGGGTTCGGCGCGCTTGCGCTCACGCTTCTTCTCGGCATTGTGTTCACCGTGCAGTTCAGTTCGGTCTGGGCGCTGCCGCTTTATTTTTCGGCACCGATTTTCCTCATGCTGTTTGTGAAACCCGGGCGCCTGGAAGTGCAGAAACCCGCCATTCCCGCGGCCGTGGTGCTTTATGGCGCATGTCTTCTGACGCTGTCGCCGTTCATCTATGCGCAGGAGGCGCAGAACACCTCGCATTATAACGACGTTCCGGTTCGTGCACTTGCCGGTGAGATCGAGAATGCGTGGAATGTCCGCTACGACACACCGCTCGCCTATGTGGCCGGAGACAAGATTCTGGCCAGCGGCACGACCTTCTATGCCGCGTCGCGCCCCTATTCGATGCAGGCGAATTCCTACGCGCTGACGCCGTGGATTACGCCCCAGGATGTGGCCGTGAAGGGCATGGCGATCGCCTGTTTCGATGGCCAGAAAGGTTGCCTTGCCCAGGCTCTGGAACTGTCGGGCGTCGGGGCCGATACGCAGGATCTGACCGTCCCCGGGTTTGGTGGAGAACGACGCTGGACCGTGCGTGTTTTCTTCGTGCCGCCGGCCGGTTTCGGCACGTAATTCGCTTTTCCCGAAAAAGCTCTGTTTTCACGGAATTCGAGACGAAACCCTCTCGTTTCGCCCAAAACCGCTTCAAATCACCCGGTTTTCGATGGACCAGCGGGCAGCGAAGAAATTGAGGATCGCGCCGATCAGAATGCCGATAAGCTTGGCGGCGAAAAGGCCCGTCAGCGGCGGCAGGAGATAGACCGCGAGGGTCGAGGATCCGAGCGAGATGATGCTGCCGCTGACAGCGAATTTCGCAAACGCCCTGTGCAGGCTGAAACGTTCGCCGCGCTCGAATGTCCAGCGTGAATTGACCGCGAAGGAAAAGATCACGGCGACGGCCCAGCCGAGGAAGTTGGCGACCAGTGCCGGAAATGACAGCGCGACAAGAGCGCTGAAGGTGGCGAAGTCGATCACCGTGTTCAGGATGCCGACAATTGCAAAGCGGCTGAGTTTGGTCGAAAGCCCGCGGTTCCCCTCTTCGGTCATGACGCGGCTCGCTTCAGGCGAAGCGATGCGCTTTCAAGGCGCTGCGGAAAGTCTTCCGAGGCAAGGGCGTCGCGCTCCTCATTGCGGGCATCGGTGAATACGTCACGCCGGCGCAGAACATCGTCCACCATTCCGGGATGACACATGACGACGCTGCCATCGGGCGCCCTGTCAATGAAGAGATCGATCGCACGGGCAAAGGCGCCGGGCCGGCGCCAGTCATAAAAGCCGCAGAGCGGTCCCTCGACGACAAAGCCATGCCGGCGCATCTCGGCATCGAAGCCGCGGGCCAGCAGGCGGGCGACGATGACCTTTGCCTTTACGAGAGCAGGCGCTGCCCGCAGGGTCGGCGCACCGCGCAGCCATGGGCGTTTTGCGGTCGGAAGATCGGCAAAACGCCCTGCAAGCCACTGCCGCACGGGAGGCAGGAAATGAACGTGCTGGTGGCCGTCGATGAAGTCGGGATCGCGCCCGAAGGATTCGCGGAAGCGGGCAAGCTGTGCATCGGCTTCCATACCGATCGCCTCGGCGTCGTGGTTGGCGAGCAGCCGCTTCAGGTCCGGCATGGTCCGGCCGGTGGAAAGGGCGGGGAAGTCCGTGAGGGTGAGGTGCATGCCGATCACGAACCGGCCATCCGTCCCCGCCAGGGCGCGCGCATGATCTCGCCAGTCGTCGAACAGCGTCATGCAGCCCGTGCCGCTCAGGCGACCCGTTTCAAGCAGCGTGCGGATGGTTTCGCTGACGCCGGGTGAAAAGCCGTAATCGTCGGCAATCAGCCAGATCGAGCGCGCGCCGGGATCAGCCATGGGCTGCCTTGCGCGTCTTGCCCGGCTCCGCAGGGGGCGCGACATTGGAGCCCGTGATGGATTTGACGATGTAATTGGGCCTGCTCTTCGCCTCGCTGAGCGCCGACCACACATATTCGCCGACAAGGCCCGTGAGGGCCAGGTTGAGACCGCCCAGAACGAGCACCGCGACGATCAGGCTCGGATAGCCGGGCACGGCGACGCCGGTGAAGAGCACTTCCAGGAGAATCTTGATTCCGTAGAGAAAGCCAAGCACCGCAACCCCGGTGCCGAAAAGCGACACCATGCGCAGCGGCACGACGGAGAAGGAGGTGAAGCCTTCCAGCGAGAAGGCAATCAGCCGCCGCCGCGACCATTTGCTTTCGCCACCCTGCCGCTCTGCAGGCTTGTAGAGGATGCGCTCCTGCTTGAACCCGGTCCAGGCATAAAGGCCCTTGTTGAAGCGGCGCTGGTCGCGCAACTGGCGCAGTGCCGTGGCAAAGCGGCCGGTCATGACGCGGAAATCGCCGGCATTGGCAGGAATTTCGTAACGCTGTCCCATATTGATCAGCCAGTAAAACCCGTTGGCGAGATAGCGCCCGAGCGTGCGGCTTTCGGCGCGGTCTGAGCGCACGGCATAGACCATGTCGAGATCGGGATCGGCGATGATGCGGCCGATCATGTCGAGCGCGACCTCCACCGTGTGCTGAAGGTCGGCATCCATTAGGAGCACATAGTCGCCTTCGGAATGATCGAGCCCGGCGAGGATGGCTGTTTCCTTGCCGAAATTGCGCGCAAGCGTGATCAGCGACCAGTTGCCCGCCATGTGCTCGCCATAAAGCGCGCCGCCTTCATCCGTGCTGCCGTCATCGATGAAAATGAACCGCGTGTCGAGATCGAACCGCTCCCTGACCTGCGCGGCAAGGTCGCCCGCCAGGGCACTGAACCCGGCAACGCTTTCCCTTTCGTTGAGAAAGGGAACCAGAATGTCGAGCCGTTTGGCCACGCGCGCAATCTCCTTCGAACCGTGTTATGCCCGCTGAAAGTTGAAAATGCCTATTCGCTAAGTCGCCTTGCTGCAAGGCTTCTGATAGGAAGGCGCGAAATCACATGTACCGACAGAGGCGTGCCCATGCATAGCACCTTGGCGCAACCGAAAGAACCGATCGATGTCGCGGAAGCGGGAGCGGACGCTACAGAAGACACGCCCCCCTTCATGAAGGGAATGCCTTCCTCGGTGGAGTTCAACAAACTGCGCAAGCGCCTTTTGCGCCAGGCGCGGCAGGCAATCGAGGACTTTGCCATGGTGAAGCCCGGCGAGCGCTGGCTGGTCGCGCTTTCCGGTGGCAAGGATTCTTACGGGCTCCTGGCGGTGCTGATGGAGCTTCAGTGGCGCGGGCTTCTGCCGGTGGAAATTCTGGCCTGCAATCTGGATCAGGGGCAGCCGAACTTTCCAAAGCATATTTTGCCTGACTATCTCGACGGCATCGGCATTGCGCACCGCATCGAGTATCAGGATACCTACTCGGTGGTGACGGAGAAACTGCCCGAATCGAGCACCTACTGCTCGCTCTGCTCTCGCCTGAGACGCGGCCACCTCTACCGCATCGCGCGGGAGGAGGGGTGCTCTTCGCTGGTGCTGGGGCATCACCGCGAGGACATTCTCGAAACCTTCTTCATGAATCTGTTTCACGGCGGGCGGCTTGCGGCGATGCCGCCCAAGCTTCTGAACGACGAGGGCGACGTGATGGTGCTGCGCCCGCTCAGCTATTGCGCGGAGACGGACCTGGCGAAGTTCGCCGAGGCGATGAAATTCCCGATTATCCCCTGCGATCTCTGCGGCAGTCAGGATGGCTTGCAGCGCAATGCCATGAAGGCGATGCTGACGGACATCGAAACTCGTATGCCCGGCCGCAAGGACACGATGATTCGGGCGCTGACAAATGCGCGCCCGTCTCATCTTCTCGACCGCAGGCTTTTCGATTTTGCGGGGCTCACACGGGCTGATTGACCGCGTGGAACATGCGACCGCGTTCTCCGATCAGAACGAGCGCGATGGCAACGAGCCCGGTCAGAAAGTAGCCGGCTGCAAGCGGAACGGTCGAGCCGTCGAAAGCCTGACCGACAATGGCGCCGATAAGCCCGCCGCCAAGGGTGGTGAGAAAGCCCTGCGTGGCTGCTGCCGTGCCCGCCACATGACCAAGCGGCTCCATGGCGATCGAGTTGAAATTTGCGCCGACCCAGCCGAACTGGAACATGGCGACCGAGAACAGCACGAAGAAGAGCCCGAACGGCATATAGTCGACAAGGGCCAGAACCAGCCAGAGCAGGCTGACTGCAGTGAAGCCCACAAGGGCCGTGTGGGAGAGGCGGCGCATGCCAATACGGCCGACCAGGCGCGAATTGGTGAATGAGGAGATCGCCATCAGGCCGGCACCGATTGCGAAGAGGATCGGAAACCAGTCCGCCAGATCGAACGTGTCGGTGTAGATCTGCTGAGCAGAGCTGATGAAGCCGAACAGCGAACCGAAAATGCTGGTGGTTGCCAGCGTGTAGCAGAGTGCGATGCGGTTGGTGAGAACGAAGGCGAAGCCCTTGGTGATGGACGAAAAGGTCAGCTCTCGCCGGTTTTCAGGTGCGAGGGTTTCGGGTAGGCGGATCGCAGCCCAGGTGCCGAAGACGATGGCGAGCACCGCCATGGCAATGAAGATTTCCGACCAGTCGCCGAAGATCATGATGAGCTGGCCGATGCTGGGGGCGATGACCGGTATGACCATGAAGACCATCATGACCATGGAGAGAACCTCGGCCATCTGGCGTCCGCCAAAGACATCGCGGATCGCCGAAACGGCAATGACCCGCGTCGTCGCCGCGCCGATTCCCTGCAGAAAGCGCAGTGCCAGAATGACGGTAAAACTGGGAGATATGGCTGCGATCAGCGCTGCGGAAACATAGAGTGCGAGGCCGATGAACAGCGGTGCGCGGCGGCCGAAGCGGTCGGAGATGGGGCCGAAGATGAGCTGCCCGCCGCCAAGGCCGGCCAGATAGGCGGTGACGATGTATTGCCGCGCGTTCTCGTCATCCACGCCGAGTTCAGCGCCAATCTGCTGCAATGCCGGCAGCATGATGTCGATGGCAAGCGCGTTGAGCGACATGAGCGCGGCCGCAAGCGCGATGAATTCCGCACGACCAAGCGTTTTCTGCGGTTGTAAGGCTTCATCCGAAACAGGCTTGTCCATATCTCTCTCCAACGATCATCAGGCATGCGCAACAAACGCCGGTGCCGACGCAGTTCCACGGCGGCACGGCAGGTGCAAGGCGGCAGCCTCACAGAGCGATTTCACTTCTCCTGGAAGTGCTACAGGCGGCGGAAATCCTGCCCTGAACCGCAATGGACGCCGGCAGAGATGTTCAAACATGTCACCGACGCGAAAAAATGCGCTGGCGGGTGCCAACGCATCTTTAAAAAAAGGAGGCGCCCGGCGGGCGGGCGCTATTCCGATGCTAAATCAGGCGGCGCCTTTGGCAGCCACGCCCTTTTCATTAAGGAAGGCCTGCAGTTCGCCAGCCTGGAACATTTCCCGAATGATGTCGCATCCGCCCACGAACTCGCCCTTTACGTAGAGCTGCGGGATGGTGGGCCAGTTGGAGTAATCCTTGATGCCCTGGCGCAGTTCGTCCGAGGTCAGAACGTTAACGCCTTTATATTCGACATTGAGATAGTCGAGAATCTGGACCACCTGCCCGGAGAAGCCACACTGCGGAAAACCGGGCGTGCCCTTCATGAAAAGAACAACGTCGCTGCTTTTGACTTCGTTATCGATGAATTCGTTGATGCCGGTCATCGCAAATCCTCATCTGACCGGGGTAAAGGCCCGGCGTTTCTCTCGTTAACCGTTATGTATTGCACCATCCATTGAGGTGCAACGCCACCGGATAAAAACTTTTTGGGTCCACTCAACCCGGAGCGCTGGTCTGAAGGGCGAGTGCATGGAGCGCTCCGCCCATATTGCCCTTCAGGGCATTGTAGACCATCTGGTGCTGCTGCACGCGGGACTTGCCCCGGAAGCTTTCCGCCACGACCTCCGCCGCATAATGGTCCCCGTCACCGGCCAGGTCGCGGATCGTAACCTGGGCGTCGGGGATACCTTCCTTGATTAGGCGTTCGATATCGGCAGCGTTCATAGCCATGGGGTGGCGATTCTCCAAATCAGTCCGTTCCCCTGAGATATGGCGGTTCCGGGGGGCAAGGTCAATTGGTGGCGCAAAGCGCCCCGGCTCCATTCTGTGGGAGCCGGGGAAGATGCCGGGTCAGTCCATGAAGTTCGGGAACCACGCTTCGTGTGCCTCTTTCAGGGCCGTGACCGCGACAGGCGTCGATTCGCCCAGTGCGAGCACATCACCGCCGGTTGCGCCGATCACGACGGCGGATATGCCGGCTGCTTCGGCTTTTGAAAGAACGGCACCGGCATTTGCCGTGGTCACGACATAACGCCCCTGATCCTCGCCGAAGAAGGCGGGGATGGCGTCTTTGGGGGCATCTATGGTGGCGCCGATGCCGGAGGCGATCGCCATTTCCGCAAGTGAGACGGCAAGACCGCCGTCCGAGCAGTCGTGAGTGGCGGTCAGCGCGCCTGAACGGATCAGGCCGCGCACCAGATCGCCGGCGCGCTTCTCGTGGGCGAGATCGACCGGCGGGGGCGGGCCCTCGGCGCGGCCATGAATGTCGCGCAGATAGACGGACTGCCCGAGATGCGTGCCCCAGCCTTCCGGTGCGCCGATCAGGACAATTACTTCATCCGCAGCGGCAAAGGCGGCGCGGGATGCCTGCTGCCAGTCCGGGATCAGGCCGACGCCGGCAATGGTCGGTGTCGGCGGGATCGCCTCGCCAAGCGTCTCGTTGTAGAGCGAGACATTGCCGGACACGATGGGAAAGCCGAGTGCTGCGCATGCTTCGCCGATGCCCTTGATGGCGTGGACGAGCTGCCCCATGATTTCGGGCTTTTCGGGATTGCCGAAATTGAGATTGTCGGTGGAGGCGAGCGGCTCGGCACCCGTCGCGGTGATGTTGCGCCAGCATTCGGCAACCGCCTGCTTGCCGCCCTCATAGGGATCGGCCTCGCAATAGCGCGGCGTGACGTCAGAGGAAAAGGCGAGGGCCTTTTTCTCCTGTCCGTCGACGCGCACCACGCCGGCGTCACCTCCTGGAAGGTGAAGCGAATTGCCCTGAATGAGCGTGTCGTACTGCTCCCAAACCCAGCGGCGGGAGGAGAGATCGGGCGAATTGAGAAGCTTCAGAAGGCTTTCTGCGATGTCTGCTTCGGGCACGGGGCCGTCAAGCGGCGCTTGGCGCTTCGGCTCGACCCACGGGCGGTCATATTCGGGGGCCTCGTCACCGAGCTCCTTGATGGGAAGATTTGCCACTTCCTCGCCCTGATGCAGGATGCGGAAGCGCAGATCGTCTGTCGTCTTGCCGACGATGGCGAAATCGAGCCCCCATTTGCGGAAGATGGCCTCGGCCTCGTCGCGCTTTTCGGGCCGCAGCACCATGAGCATGCGCTCCTGGCTTTCCGACAGCATCATCTCATAGGCGCTCATGCGCTCTTCGCGCACGGGCACGCAGTCGAGATCGAGCTCGATGCCGAGATCGCCCTTGGCGCCCATTTCGACCGCAGAGCAGGTGAGGCCGGCAGCACCCATGTCCTGAATGGCGATGACGGCACCGGTGGCCATCAGTTCCAGACAGGCTTCGAGCAGGCATTTTTCGGTGAACGGATCGCCGACCTGCACGGTGGGACGCTTTTCGTCGATGCCCTCGTCGAACTCGGCAGAGGCCATGGTCGCGCCGCCGACGCCATCACGGCCGGTCTTGGCGCCCAGATAGACGACGGGCAGGCCGACACCCTCGGCCTTCGAATAGAAGATGGCATTGGTTTCGGCGATGCCGGCGGCAAAGGCGTTGACCAGAATGTTGCCATTGTAGCGGGCGTCGAAATTCACCTCACCACCGACGGTGGGAACGCCAAATGAATTGCCGTAGCCGCCAATGCCGGAAACGACACCGGCAACCAGATGCTTCGTCTTGGGGTGATCGGGCGCGCCGAAGCGCAGCGCGTTCATGGCGGCGACAGGGCGTGCGCCCATGGTGAACACGTCACGCAGAATGCCGCCGACGCCGGTGGCCGCGCCCTGATAGGGCTCGATGAAGGAGGGGTGGTTGTGGCTCTCCATCTTGAAGACCACGCATTGCCCGTCACCGATGTCGACCACGCCGGCGTTCTCGCCCGGGCCCTGAATGACCTGCGGCCCCGATGTGGGGAGTGTGCGAAGCCATTTCTTCGAGCTCTTGTAGGAACAGTGTTCGTTCCACATGGCCGAGAAAATGCCAAGCTCGGTGAAGCTCGGCTCGCGGCCGATCAGGTCGAGGATGCGCTGATACTCGTCGGGCTTCAGGCCGTGAGCGGCGATGAGGTCTTCGGTGATCGGGATGTGATTGGGAATGGTCATGTGGTCGGCATGGTCCCTGCGAAGGGGTTGCAACGGGTGTCTCGAGGCTGCGTTACAGTATTGCGGCCCGATAATCCACTTCCCAATGCCGGTTTTCATCAACCGTAATTGTCAAATCCGCTGATCGGATTGTCGAGAAGGCTCCTGAGCGTCGTCAGTCCGCGCGTCACGCAGTCGTGGCTCTCGGGCACAGTGAAGGCGATGCGGGCGCGGTGGAGCGTGGCGCCGGCACGGCCCACCTTGAACTCGTCCTCATCGTCGATCAGCACGCCTTCTTCCATGGCCGCCTGCTTATACGTGCTCGACAGCCAGGGTTCGGGCAGCTTCAGCCACAGGAACGGCGCGTTCGGATGCGACGTGAAATCCCTGCCGGCGAAGAGGGATGCGGCGATCGCCTGACGCGCGCCGATCTCCGCACGCACATGGTCGTGAATGTCGAAGGCTTCCCCCGACAGCACAAGCTGAGCGGCGAGCTCGGCAAGCAGGAAGGGTATGCCGCCCGTGATCATCTTGTGGGCGGTGAGCACACGCGAGGCATAGGGCGGGGGTGTGGCGACCCATCCGCCGCGCACGCCGGCCGCTACGGATTTGGACAGGCTGCCCACATGGAAGGTGCGCTCGGGCGCCAGGGTGGCGAAGAGGGGCGGGGTTCTGTCGAGGAGGGCGCCGTAGATGTTGTCCTCGATCAGCCAGACATTGTGCACTCTGGCGATCTCGACAATGGCGCGCCGGCGTGTCTCCGGCATGGTGGCGAGCGTCGGATTGTGGAGCGAAGGAACCAGAAACACCATGCGGGGATGCTGCTGGGCGCAGACCCGTTCAAAATCCTCCGGCACCATGCCCTCCTCGTCGATGGCGACCGAAAGCAGGCGGCGGCCGATGACCGTGGCGCTGCGGGCAATGTGCGAATAGGTGAATTCCTCGAAGGCGATGCGGTCGCCCGGTACAGTCATGGCGGCGATGGTTGCCAGAATGCCGGCATGGCCGCCCAGCGTGGGAACGATGCTGTCGGGATGCGGGGTCCAGTCGCCGCGCGCGAGCCACTGGCTGCCGGCATCGAGCCAGCGCGCGGGCAGGGAGCGCGTATAGCTTGCAATGTCGGCCGGATGATCGCGGGCGATCCTCTCGGTGATCCGTGTCAGGGCGTCGGCCTGGCCGACATTGGGCGCTGCGGTGGAATCCATGCGGGTCTTGCCGGGCTCCGGCACCGAGGCGCGGGTGCCGCCGAACGGCTGGCCGTTCGCCCCGGTGGACCGGGAAGAACGGATGCGCTCGAGCACATAGGTGCCGCGGCCGACCTCGCCTGACACAAGACCGCGCTGGCGGACAAGCGCGTAGGCGCGGCTGACGGTGCCGATCGTGACGCCGACATCATAGGCGAGGTTGCGCTGCGGCGGGAGTTTTGTGCCGGGCGGGAGGGTGCCGTTCTCAATGTCGCGCTCGATCTGGTCGGCGAGGCGCACATAGAGGGGGCCAGCGCCCCGCTGAAGATTCGGAAGCCAATTTGTCATGGTGACAATTATCTATATTGCGCCGTTTTTTGAGTCAATGCATAGGTTCAATCGCTCCATTCAGGAAAAAGGAGTGATGCAATGGATGCAATCAAGACAATCGATAATGGGCGCAAGCCGTCTGCGCCACCGTTGGGGCGGAGGGCTTCCGGCTTCGCACTGCGGTCTGTTCTGGAACGGGTGGAGAACTGGCTCGGCAAGCGACGCAGCAGGCTGGCGCTGCTGCAGCTCACGGACGAGCAATTGCGCGATGTCGGCATCTCGCGCGACGAGGCGCGGCGGGAAGGGCTCCGCCCGTTCTGGGATTAGAAGCTTCACCGTTTCCGTGAAACGATGAACGGTTCAGCGTCTCTGTTTCAGTGCAGTTCCGGACGCAAAGCCAGCCCCAGGGCTTCAGGACGCTGTTCTGGTCGGCGCGATGGCGTCACTTTTCCGGGCGGGCTTTCCGCCGGCAATGAGGCGGTCTGCCAGCATGGCGAGGCGGCCGAGAAATGCGAAGGTCAGCAGAATGGCGGCGAGGTATACGAGAACGCTCGGCCATCCGTTCAGTCCGGTGTCCAGAAAGTAATAGGGAACCTCGCCCGCGATCGGCGCGCGGACCAGCACGTAAGCAACATAGATCAGCGGGTAGGCGAGCCACAGGGGCAGGTGACGCCAGGAAAGGCTGCCATCCGTGCCGCCCGTCAGCCACCAGACGAGGTAAATCGCCGGCGCGATGTAATGAAGCGCGATGTCGCAGATGAGAAGAAGGCCCTCCGGCTGCCACAGCGCAGACAGAAGCTGCCAGTAGACGATGGTCACCAGAAGGATCGAAACGGCGACGCCGGCGCGCACCCAGGCCTGCCCGAAGAAACGCGGCGCGCCCGACAGCGCGGCCAGATGGACGAAAACCACCAGAATGTTCGTCAGGATCGTGAAATACGAGAAATAGTGGATGACGGAACCGGCGATGCTGCGTCCTGCTTCCATGGAAGCAGGTATCGTCAGGGCAAACTGCACGACAAGAGCGGACAGTCCGACGACAAGGCCGGCGACATTCAGGATTTTTGCCATGCGGTTTCCCCCGGGAAAAGTTCCGAGCGCTTGCAATAGTTCGAGAATCTAAATTTAAAGTTTAGGCTTAAAGCGATTGAAATCGCATTTCACGCCATTTTCGCCCGCCTTCTGCTTCAGCAGCTCGCCTCGCCGCCGGACCAGCGCATGATATCGGCGTTGATCTGCGCCCCGGTGCGCGTCGAAGCCAGCGGACCATAGGTCGATATTGTCGTTGGTGAACCGGAGGCTTCGATGACGAGGAGCGGCAGACCCTGCTGCTTCTTGCTGCGCATGATCAGAAGCCGAGGTCGCCCCACGCGCGTATCGAGCTCGGGGATCATGTGAAGATCGCGGAACCGCCGGTCGCCCGAGCGCATCCAGCATTTCGCGCCATTGCTGTTGATTTTCTGAAGGGCTGCGACGGGGCTCGGAGCCTCGACCTGAAGGTTGAGGGTTCCACCCATCGGTTCCGTCTGGCAGGCGGATAGAAGAAGCAGGCCCGATATCAGCGCTGCGCCGGCGCCGCAGCGAAGAAGGTATTGCAGGTTTGAACCGGTATGACCGGCGCCCCCCATCAGGCGGCCTTTCCAAGAATGCCGGCAAAGAGTGCGCGGCCGTCATCGCCACCATGGGCGGCTTCGATCAGGTTTTCGGGATGCGGCATCATGCCAAGCACATTGCCGCTGTCGCTGACGATGCCGGCAATGTCGTTAACCGATCCATTGGGGTTTGTGCCTTCGGCATACCGGAAGGCGACCTGACCTTCACCCTCGATGCGCTTCAGCGTCTCGGCGTCCGCAAAATAGTTTCCGTCATGATGGGCGACCGGGCAGCGGATGACCTGACCGGGCTGATAGCCGCGCGTGAAGGCGGTGTTGGCGTTGGTGACTTCAAGCTTCACCTCGCGGCACACGAATTTCAGCGAGGCGTTGCGCATCAGCGCACCGGGCAGGAGCCCCATTTCGACGAGAACCTGAAAGCCGTTGCACACACCCATGATGAGCGCGCCCTGGCGGGCCTTCTCGGCCACGGCCTGCATGACCGGCATGCGCGCGGCAATGGCGCCGCAGCGCAGATAGTCGCCATAGGAGAAGCCGCCGGGAATGACCACAAGGTCGACATCGGGCAGTTCGGTCTCCGTCTGCCAGACCGTCACCGGCGCCCTGCCGGAAATCCGGGTGAGCGCGGCGATCATGTCGCGGTCGCGATTGAGGCCGGGAAGCTGGATAATGGCTGATTTCATGGGGTCTGATCGCTCGGGCTGGGATCGTATGGTTTCTGCGGGCCTTCGGCCATTTCACGGAGTTCGAGGCGGCGTTCTATGCGTTCGAGGCGATCATCATGACGTCCAAGCATACCGTAGATGTTGTGGGTATCCTGCTGGATCGCAATCATATGCCCCCGGATGGAGATCAACTCCTGGCGGATCTCCGATTGACCGGTTTCAAGTTTGTCCAGGCGACCCTGTATGCTTTTGAGAACCTCGTAAAGCAGATCATTGGTAATGTCGCCCATGATAGTCCTTCTCCACAACCTCAGGTAACGGAGACAGTGTAGTCCTCAATCACGGTGTTCGCCAGAAGCTTTTCGCACATGGCATTGAGGTCGCTCTCGGCCTTGGCCCTGTCAGCGCCTTCAATCTCCAGATCGAAAACCTTGCCCTGACGCACGGAGCCGACACTGGAAAAGCCGAGCGCATCGAGCGCGCCTTCGATGGCTTTTCCCTGCGGGTCCAGAACGCCGTTCTTCAACGTCACGGTGACGCGGGCCTTGATCACGTTGGTGCTCCCTGATTTCCCTGACGCGCACTAGTGGCGCGTCTTGTTGTCCTTGGAGGATACGAGGACGGGACCGCTGCCGCGCGGCGGTTCGTTCTCGTTCATGATGCCGAGACGGCGCGCGACTTCCTGATAGGCCTCGACCAGACCGCCCATATCGCGGCGGAAACGGTCTTTGTCCATCTTGTCCTGCGTGGTGGTGTCCCACAGGCGGCAGGAATCTGGAGAGATTTCGTCCGCCACTATGACGCGCATCATCTCGTTTTCCCACAGCCGGCCGCACTCCATCTTGAAGTCGACGAGCTGGATGCCCACACCGAGGAAAAGGCCGGTGAGGAAGTCGTTGACGCGGATGGCCAGCGCCATCATGTCGTCGATTTCCTGCGGGCTGGCCCAGCCGAACGCGGTGACGTGTTCTTCAGAGACCATCGGGTCGTCCAGCGCATCGGCCTTGTAGTAGAACTCGATGATCGAGCGGGGCAGCACGGTGCCTTCCTCGATGCCCAGCCGCTTGGCGAGTGAGCCGGCCGCGACATTGCGCACAACGATCTCGAGCGGAATGATCTCCACTTCCTTGATCAGCTGCTCACGCATGTTGAGCCGGCGAATGAAGTGGGTCGGAATGCCGATTCGGTTCAGATGCTCGAAAATGTATTCCGAGATCCGGTTGTTGAGCACGCCTTTGCCATCGACAATCTCGTGCTTCTTCTTGTTGAAGGCTGTGGCGTCGTCCTTGAAGAACTGGATCAAGGTGCCGGGCTCCGGGCCTTCATAAAGAATCTTGGCCTTGCCCTCATAAATGCGGCGACGACGGTTCATGGCTTTTCCTGGTCCGTTGCCTAGACAGGGAAACTTCGCGCGGAAGTTCCGCAATGCGGCAGTTTCATGGATGCATCGTTTCACGCGGTCTCTAGCGCAAACCCACTCATACCACAATTGCCATTTGTCATCGCCAACGTGTTTGTGCCCTGCCGGCAAAGCGCGGATGCACCCAACGAGCGTATTGACCCGGAGCGGGGCTTCTGGTTTTTGCTTGCCAAACAGTTGTTTCCGCATCGCCAGACGATGCCCGAGCCGGAGGATTTGCTAGATGGCCAACATGAAAGACCGTGAAGACGCGTTTGAGAACAAGTTCGTGCACGACGAGACCCAGAAATTCAAGGCCATGGCACGCCGCAACAGGCTTCTGGGCCTGTGGGCCGCTGAGAAGCTCGGCAAGAGCGGTGACGACGCGGACGCCTATGCCCGTGAAGTGATGAACTCGGATTTCGAGGAAGCCGGCGACGAGGATGTGTTCCGTAAGGTCCGCAAGGACTTCGAGGCCGCCGGTGTGGAACAGTCGGATCACCAGATTCGCCGCACCATGGATGAATTGCTCGCCACCGCGCTCGAGCAGATCAAGAAAGGCGAGTAGGTCCTTGTCGGTCCCGTCGCTGGCCGCACGCCTTAAAGCGGGGGAGAGCGTCTTCTCCGCCTGGTCTTCCATTCCCGATTCGCAGACAGTCGAGCTCGTTGCCGGACTGGATTTCGGCGCTGTCACGCTCGACATGCAGCATGGCGGACATCACGAAGACAGCGTCCTGCGCGGCATTGGCGGCATCCGTTTGAACGGCAGGCATCCGCTGGTGCGTATCCCTGTCGGGCGTTTCGACATGGCGAGCCGTGCGCTCGACATGGGCGCGGAAGCCGTGATCGCCCCGATGGTGAACTCGCTGGAGGATGCCCGCGCATTCGCTGCCGCGATGAAATATCCGCCCGTCGGGCTGCGATCCTGGGGACCGAGCTTCGCCATGCCGCGCGCGGGAACGACTGACGGGCAGGCCTGGCTCGAGACAGCCAATGCCGGAACGGTCGCCTTCGCCATGATCGAGACACGGCAGGCGCTCACGGCACTTGACGACATTCTTGAAGTGGAAGGCATCGACGGTGTGCTGGTCGGCCCGTCGGACTTCTCCATCGCCTGGTCAAACGGCAGGACGGTCGATCCGGCTCTCGAAGACATGATGCCGGCGATTGCAACGATTGCGGAAAAGGCGCGGGCGATCGGCAAACATGCGGCGATCTACGTGGTCGATCCACGGCTGGTCGGTCGCTTCTATGCGATGGGGTACAGGCTGTTCGCCATGGGGTCGGAAGCAGCTTATATGGCACAGGGCGCACCGGCCATGCTGCAGGCTGCGCGGGACTCCATCCAGAGTTAGGGTCAGGTCCTGACCCTAAGAGAAATCAGAGCTGCTGGATGAACTTGGCGAAGGTCATGGAACCTTCGGGCCAGGGGCCGAAGCCGGATTCGGCGTTGATGTGGCCGGATTCGCCCGCGTCCAGAAACAGCGAGCCCCAGGCGGCGGCAATGTCTTCCGCGACGTCAAACGCGCAGAAATGGTCGTTGCGGCTCGCAATGGTGATCGACGGGAACGGCAGCGGATCGCGCGGGTAGGGGCCGAATGTCATCAGGTGTTTTGGCCGGATCCTGCTGTTGGCAACGTCGGGCGGGGCGACGAAGAATGCGCCCGCAACCGGCTTCCTGAACTCGGGGATGGCTTGAACGGCGGTGGCGACGCCGAGCGAATGGGCGACCAGAACGACGGGCTTTTCCGCTTCGTTGACGGCCGTCACCACCTTGGCGACCCAGTCTTCCCGCACGGGCTTGGACCAGGCTTCCTGTTCGACACGCCGCGCGGTGGACAGGCGAGACTGCCAGCGTGTCTGCCAGTGGTCCGGCCCGGAATTTGTGTAGCCGGGAATGATGAGGATGTCGGCATCTGATACTTTCATGGCCGGCCATGTAGCCATCGTGTCGGAGGCATGCAAGCGCTGGTGCGGTTTGCAATGCGGATTGCATGCGTTTTCGAACGATTCTTGAAGATTGTGTTTCATTTGATGAACAGCGTGTTCGCCGGGCGGGCGCTTGCGCGGAGGGGGATGGCGCGCCAGTTTCAGGGGGACATGAGGCGGCCCGCCAGAGAGGCCGGCTGCCGCTTCGCAGGAGATAAAGCGATGAGTGGGTTTCCCTTTGCCGCAACCACGCCGGTCAGCATCGGCCGTGTCGGCCTGAAAGCGCGTGACGCGCAGAAACTGGCGGCGTTCTATTCAGATATACTGGGTCTTCAGGAGATGGACGGCGACAATGGCGCGATTGCGCTGGGCGTCGGTGGCCGCACGCTTCTGGAGATTGCCGAAGACAGGTCCGCCGAGCCGGACGATCCGCGTGAGGCCGGGCTCTTTCACACGGCGTTCCTGCTGCCTGAACGGGCGGATCTGGCGCGCTGGTCGCTCTTTGCCCGCGACCGCAACATGCGCCTTGAGGGCGCGTCCGACCATCTGGTGAGCGAAGCGCTTTATCTTTCCGACCCGGAAGGTAGTGGCATCGAGATCTATGCCGACCGCGCTCCTGAAAGCTGGACGAAGAACGAAGACGGAATCGCCATGGCGACCGAGCGTCTCGATTTCGGCAGCCTGTTGTCCACGGTGCCCGATGGCGATGCAGGCTGGCAGGGCGCGCCGGAGAACACGGTAATCGGCCATGTGCATCTGCGCGTCGGCGACCCGGTGACGGCGGAAACATGGTGGCATGAGGCGCAGGGCTTCGACACGATGACACGCTATGGATCGCAGGCGGTGTTTCTGGCGACGGGCGGTTATCACCACCATATCGGCGCAAACAGCTGGCGAAGCGCGGGGGCCGGCAAGCGCAACCCGAGCCGCACGGGGCTCTCCTGGCTTGAACTGAAGAGCAGGAATGCGACAGCGGAGAAGGAATTCGCCGACCCGTGGGGCACGGTGATCCGCGTGTCTCCGACAGGGTGAGCCCATTTGCGTGATCCAATGAAAAACGCCGGCGCATCGGATGATGCACCGGCGTTTTCACGTTTCATGACAAAACAATCAGCTTTCGCCGAAAACCCGCTCGAAGATCGTGTCCACATGCTTGGTGTGGTAACCGAGATCGAATTTTTCGCGGATCTCGTCTTCCGAAAGTGCGGCGCGCACATCCTTGTCGCCCAGAAGTTCCTCAAGGAAGTCTGCACCTTCTTCCCAGACCTTCATGGCGTTGCGCTGGACGAGGCGGTAGGCGTCTTCGCGCGACACACCTGCCTGAGTGAGCGCCAGAAGCACACGCTGCGAATGGACGAGGCCACGGAACTTGTTGAGGTTCTTGTCCATCGTCTCGGGATAGACCACCAGCTTTTCCATCATGCCGGTCAGGCGCATGAGCGCGAAATCGAGTGTGACGGTGGCATCCGGGCCGATCATGCGCTCGACGGAGGAGTGGGAAATGTCGCGCTCGTGCCAGAGCGCCACGTTTTCCATGGCAGGCATGGCATAGGCGCGCACCATGCGGGCAAGACCGGTCAGGTTTTCCGACAGGACCGGATTGCGCTTGTGCGGCATGGCCGACGAGCCTTTCTGGCCCGGCGAGAAATACTCTTCGGCTTCCAGAACCTCGGTGCGCTGCAGGTGACGCACCTCGACCGAGAGCCGCTCGATGGAAGAGGCAATCACGGCGAGCGTGGAGAAATACATGGCGTGGCGGTCACGCGGGATGACCTGGGTGGAGACGGGCTCCGGCTTCAGGCCCATTTTTTCCGCGACGTGCGCCTCGACGCTGGGATCGATATTGGCGAAGGTGCCCACGGCGCCGGAAATGGCGCAGGTGGCGATTTCCTCACGCGCATTGACGAGGCGGGTGCGGCAGCGCTCGAACTCGGCATAGGCCTGCGCCAGCTTGACACCGAACGTCGTCGGCTCGGCATGGATGCCGTGGCTGCGGCCGATGGTGACGGCGTCCTTGTGCTCGAAGGCGCGTTTCTTCAGGGCGGCGAGCAGCCTGTCGAGATCGGCAAGCAGGATGTCGGTGGCGCGCACCAGCTGGACGCTCAGACAGGTGTCGAGCACGTCGGAGGAGGTCATGCCCTGATGCACGAAGCGTGCCTCGGGACCGACGATCTCCGCCAGATGCGTCAGGAAGGCGATGACGTCGTGCTTGGTCTCGCGCTCGATCTCGTCGATGCGGTCGATGTCGAAGGTGGCGTTGCCGGCCTTGTCCCAGATGGTCTTTGCGGCTTCCTTCGGCACGATGCCGAGCTCGGCCATCGCGTCTGCGGCATGCGCCTCGATTTCAAACCAGATGCGGAACTTGGTCTCTGGCGACCAGATTGCAGCCATTTCCGGCCGCGAATAGCGCGGGATCATGCGTGCCTTGCCTTCCATGAAAGTGGGGTCGGCGCCTGACTAGCAGAGCTTGGCGTTTTCCTCAACGCGGCCTGGCGGCATAGATGCAGGAGAGGGCGAAAAGTGCGGCCAATCCCCAGGGAAAATAGAACCGGAGCCCGATCACGGCGAACTGATAGACCGCTCCGGCTGTGGTGAAGATGAAATGGATCACCCATGACGGCGAGAGGAGCGCGCCATGCCACTGGGCATAGTAGGCGCGGTATTGCAGCGCATAGAGGGCGGCCGTGACGCAGATCGTGGCAAGCGCAAAGCACAGAAACGCGGCGGCGAAACGGGATTCGGGGCGGGCTTTGCGCGCGACGAGCGCCTGCAGCGTGTGACCTATGGGAAACGCGAGGGCGGCGCCGAGCGCAAAGATGGATGTCAGGGCAACCATATGCGGCATAGACTGCCAGCCGCGCATCCAGAGGGAGCCGAGCGCGTTGAAGCCCATTGCCGCGCCCCAGAGAAACGCGCCTTTCAACGCCAGCGCAGGTGACGGCAGCGCCTGCCTTAGGGTGGCGAGACGCTGCCTCATGGAAACCCGATGCTTTTGCCGCCCCCGGACATCAGCCGCTAGAGCCGGCCTGTCACGGCAATGAAGCGGTGGTCGGGGCCCTCAAAGCCCACTTTGCGAACTGCGATCATGACTGCAAAGACCGATGCGCCGCCTTCGGGATAGAAGGTCTGGATGCCGCTGATGCCGTAGCCGAGCGGGCAGCCGCGGCTCTGCGGGATCGTGCTGTCCTCATGCACCAGCGCGGTTTCGGCCCCTGGTTCCGTGGCGATGCGTGACAGGCGGAAGCCGGCCGGTTCTCCGAACCCGTAGCATTCGGCGCCATCGGGCATGGGAAGCTCCGTCAGGCGGAATTCGAGAGAACTGTCGATGGCGGGAAAGACCGGGCGCGGACTGACGGCCATGCGGAAGGGATCGGCCGATTGTTCCGTGACGGCGTTCCAGCCGGCGGTAAAGCCGCGATTGTCGGCGAGCACCGTGTCGGAGATGACGGACTGGGCCTGTGTTTTTGCCTGAGCGCGTGCATCCGAAACGCTGGCGCCATCCTGCTCGACGGTCACGCGGATGGGCGTGCCGGGCAGGAAACTGTCATTGGCGGTGTCGATATAGTAGCGATTGGCGTAAGCGAATCCGGATCCGTCCTGCACGCCGTACTCCTCAAACGCGAAGGTGGCGCCGTCGGCTGAAAAGCCGAGGATCTCGACGGAGGCGGTGTCGCCTGCATGCGCCGTGGCGGAGGCGGCAAGAAGCGCCGCGGTGCAGACGATTGCGGGAAGGTGTTTCATGCTGAAATTCCTTTCGGCCTGAATTCTGATCTTAATGCCCTACGACAGACTGTTTCGCCCAAGTGGGAAATAGATCACGTTCGTCCGGTGTGGCGGCAAAAACACCTCTGGCAATGGCCCGCGCCATGGTTGCGGCCGCGGCCGCATTGAGGTCGATCACACCGTCCAGATCGAGCACGGTTTCGCTGCGGCCCGTCGAGAGCGCGAAGACAAGATCGCCATCGACAGGCGTGTGGGCCGGCCAGATGGCACGCGCGAACCCATCATGGGCTGAGATGGCGAGGCGTTTTGCGGCGGGTTTATCAAGCCTTGCATCGGTGGCGATCACGGCAATGGTGGTGTTTCCGCGCGCAGCGGTGCGCATTTTGGTGGTGACGTTCGAAGCATCCGCCGGAAGCGGGTGGGGCATGCCAAGGCCGCCGAACTCGTCGCCGATCTCGAAGGGAGCGGCCCAGAAATGCGGTGTGTTGCCGATGGTGACGGAACCCACGGCATTGACGGCAACCAGTGCTCCGACGGTGATGCCGTTTTCAAGAACCGTTGAGGCCGAGCCGAGCCCGCCCTTGAACGTGGCGGTGGTGGTGCCTGTGCCGGCACCTGCCGTGCCGATCTCGAAATCCTGCGATGCGGCCATGGCGGCGGAAAAGCCGAAATCCCGATAGGGGGAAAAGCGACCCCAGTCCTTGTCGCCGCCATTGGGCAGGTCGAACAGGATGGCGCCGGGCACGATGGGCACGCGAAAACCCAGGATCTCAAACCCCCGGCCCATCTCGCGCAGCGCCGCCTGCACGCCGGCTGCCGCATCGATGCCGAAGGCCGAGCCACCGGACAGCGTGATCGCGTCCACGCCGTCAACCAGATTGTGCGGCTCGAGCGCATCGGTCTCGCGGGTGCCCGGCGCTCCGCCGAGAACCTGGACACCGGCGGTCGCCGGCGTTTCGCACAGCACCGCTGTGACGCCTGATTTCACGCTTCCGTCGGTGTGGTTTCCCACGGTGAGACCCGCGACGTCGGTGATCAGGTTGCGGGAACCGGTCCGCCACATCACTCAACCTCCTGAAATGTCTGCCCGTCGAAGCGGAACAGGCGATAGAGGGGCTGTTCGAGGTCACCCTTCCGATCGAAGGAATAGGGGCCGAGCGCTGTCTGGAAAGTGCCGGATTCGAGTGCATCGGCCACCGGGCCTGACCCGGTGCGGAGCGCGGCAATGGCAAGCTCGGTCGCCGCGAAGGCGGGCAGGACGTAGCCGTCGGGTATGATTCCCGCCTCTTCAAGCGCTTTCCCGGCGGAATCCGTTGCAATATCGGCCCAGCGCGGCAGGCCGACCATCAGCGTGCCTTCCGCAAGCGGGATCGCGCTTTCCTCTGCACGCAGCGCTTCGCCGCCGGCGATGACGAGATCATAGTCCATGCCGCCCGCATCGCGTGACAGAATGGCAATGTCGCTGCGGTCTCCACCGACGAACACATGCGTGGCGCCGGAGCGCTTCAGCCGACCGGCCAGACCGATCTGATTGTCGAGCTGCGGGCGGAACGTATCCACGAAAACCGGTTTCAGTTCCTGCAATTCGGCCGTAGCGCGCAGATTTTCCGCCAGCTCGCGTCCGTAGATCGTACCGTCGTCCACAATGGCAAAGAAGTTTTCCCGCCAGCGGGGAAGCAGGATGTCGGCAACGGCATCGCGTTCGGCATCGGCGCGCGGGGCGGTGCGGAAGACGGGCCAGCCCGTGCGCTCCCGCTGGTCGGTAAGGGTTGCGGTGCGCACACCGGGCGTGATCACAGGAATGCCGGCTTCGGCAAAAAGCGGCAGGGCTGCTTCGATGGCGTCGGTGCACAAAAAGCCCACCACGACAGGTACGTTCTGCTCGATGAGCGCGCGGGCGGCTGCTTCACCACCCTCGGTGCTGCACTGTGTGTCTGCTTCGACAATCTGCGCGCCACCCGCTTGAGCGGCCAGACGCGCGCCATCGCGCATCTGCTGGCCGAGCAGGGCAAAACTGTCGGTCAGCGGAGCGGCGAGGCCGACAACCGGAGCCTGCGCATGGGCCGCAGGAGGGCTGAAGGCAGCAAGGCTGCTCAAAATGAAAAAGGCGAAGCAACGCATAGCTGGAGATCAATCACCCATTTGACGGTTGCGCAGTAACACGAGAATCAGCCCGCCCGCATCCGAACTTAACCGTAAAGATGCGGAACTGGTAAATAACCGTGTCATATGGCACTTCGGGTAATGTGAACCTGTTTTGAAGGGCTCTGGCTGGCGCAGCCCTTTTTCCGTTTTTGGACTGTCAGTCCGTGATGCTCCTTGGTAAGCCTGCCCACCCAACCTATATCGCACACAAGAGTTGAAAAGAGTTGACCGTGCTAAAGACCAACGAGATCGAACCGCGCCACTACCGCGATGCCATGGCCCGTTTTGCCGGTGCCGTTCATGTCGTCACCACGGATGGACCGGCAGGCAAACGCGGTGTGACGGCCATTGCGGCGTGTTCGGTTTCGGACAACCCACCCACAGTGCTGGTGTGCCTCAACCGCGAAAACCCGAGCAATGACTGCTTTGTGGAGAACGGCGTTTTTGCGCTCAACACGCTGGCAGCGGACCATCAGGAGCTTTCCAACGCGTTTTCAGGGCTGACCGGGCTTTCGCCCGAGGAACGTTTCGCGCAGGCGCGGTGGGAGACGATTGCTACAGGCGCGCCGACCCTGTCGGACGCGCTGGCGGTTTTTGACTGCCACGTGGTGCAGACGGTGGAACTGGGCACGCACCGGGTTTATTTCGGCCGTGTTGCCGGTCTCAGCATCGGCGACAAATCCAGCCCGCTCCTCTACCATGAGCGGGGCTACCGGGTATTGTAGCCGCAAGTCCTTTCGGGAAAACTGGGGGAATGATGGCCCAACCGAGCACACGCGGCCTGCCGCAATCCATCGATGAAACGCTGGCGCTTCTGACCGACGGTGGCTACGTGGCCGACCGCTCGCTTGCGACCGTGCTGTTCCTGAGCCTGACGATGCAGCGGCCCCTGTTTCTGGAAGGCGAGGCGGGTGTCGGCAAGACCGAGATCGCCAAGGTTCTGGCCGACCGGCTCGGGCGAAAACTCATCCGGCTGCAATGTTATGAAGGGCTCGATGTCTCTTCTGCCGTCTATGAGTGGAACTATGCCGCCCAGATGATCGAGATCCGCATGGCCGAAGCGGCAGGCGTTCATGACCGCGCGGAGATGGAAAGCGGTGTTTTCTCCGAAAAGTATCTGATCCGCCGCCCGGTTCTGGAAGCGCTGGAACGCAGCGTGGACGGGCCGCCGATCTTTCTGATCGACGAGCTGGACCGGGCTGACGAAGCCTTTGAGGCCTATCTTCTGGAAGTGCTTTCCGACTATCAGGTGAGCGTCCCGGAGCTTGGCACGATCAGGGCCGCAGAACCGCCCATTGTCGTGATCACCACGAACCGGACACGCGAAATACACGACGCGCTGAAACGGCGCTGCCTCTACCACTGGGTCGATTACCCGGACGCGCAGCGCGAGCTCGATATTCTTGCCCGCAAGGTGCCGAACGCCAACGCGACGCTGGCCAGACAGGTGGTCGTGTTCGTCCAGAAGCTGCGCGAGCTCGATCTCTTCAAGGCACCCGGTGTTGCCGAAACGATCGACTGGGCAACGGCGCTGACGGCACTTGGCAAGGAAACGCTCGATGCCGAGACCGTGTCCGACACGATGGGCGTTCTCCTGAAATATCAGGACGACATCGCGCGCATGGAAGAGGGCGAGGGCGTGCGTGTTCTGGAAGAGGTGAGGGTCGGCTGAATGGCCGCCGCCCCGGCATCGCAGAAAACGGCTTCGGTTGAGCCGCAGGGCGCGCGGCTGGCAAACCGCATTGTCGGCTTTGCCCGCATGCTGCGCCGCGCCGGCCTCAGGATCGGGCCGGCAGCGGTGATGGATGCGGTGCGCGCGGTGCTCTCGGTGGGCATCGAGAAGCGCGAGGATTTTTACTGGACCCTGCATTCGACCATGATCTCGCGGCGCGAGGATCATGCCGTATTCGATGCCGTGTTCCGCCTTTACTGGTCACGGCGCGAGGATCGCGACGACGCGGACGGCGGCGGGGATGATGAAGAGGCGGAGGTGCTGCGCGAGAAGAAGCGTGCGGGAGACCGGCGCGCTGAAGATGCGCTCGATGAAGAGCGGCGCGCGATCATCAGGAAGCGCCCGGAATTCGAACTCGATGCCAGGCTCTCCTTCACCGCGATGGAAGTGCTGCGCGGCAAGGACTTCGCACAGATGTCGGCTGCGGAACTGGCCGAGGCGCGCCTTGCGATGCGCGATCTCACCCTGCCTTTCCACCGCGTGGCGACGCGGCGTTTTCGGCCGGATCCGCACGGCGCGCGCATCGACCCCCACGCTATGTTGCGGATGAGTCTGCGCACGAGCGGCGACCTGATCCTGCCGAAATTCCGCTCGCCGCGCGAGATTGCGCCGCCGCTGGTGGCGCTGGTCGATATTTCGGGCTCGATGAGCCAGTATTCGCGTGTTTTCCTGCATTTTCTCCATGCGCTGACGGAAAAGCGACGGCGCGTTCACAGTTTCACCTTCGGCACGCGGCTGACCAACATCACGCGGGCGCTCAGCAGGCGCGATCCGGACGAGGCCATGGACGAGGCATCGGAAACCGTGCGCGACTGGTCGGGCGGCACGCGGATCGGCACGGCACTTGGCGATTTCAACCGGCTGTGGTCACGCCGGGTTTTGGGGCAGGGCGCCATCGTGCTCCTGATCACGGACGGGCTGGAGCGCGACCATATCGAGGTTCTGTCACGCGAGATGGAGCGGCTTTCGAAATCCTGCCGTCGGTTGATCTGGCTGAACCCGCTGCTGGGTTTCGACGGGTTCGAGCCGCGCGCACGCGGCATGCAGGCCATGCTGCCCCATGTGGATGAATTGCGGGCCGTGCACTCGCTCGATGCGCTTGGCGATCTCATCGCCGCGCTGACGGCACCGGCGAGCGGCGGGGACTTGGCACGGCACTTCCGGCGTGCCCATATGACGAGCGGGAGAAACGCCAATGTCTGAAGGCATGCAGAACAATGATCCGCGAGATCCGCTGATGATCGCGGAGGAATGGATGAAGGCTGGCCGTGATGTGGCGATAGCCACGGTGGTTGAGACCTGGGGCTCTGCGCCGCGGCCGGTGGGCAGCCATCTGGTGATCGACACGGACGGCAATTTCGAAGGCTCGGTTTCGGGCGGTTGTGTCGAGGGTGCGGTGGTGGCGGAGGCCGCAGACGTGCTCGCGGAGGGCAAGCCGCGCATGCTGGAGTTCGGCGTTGCCGACGAGACTGCCTGGGAGGTGGGCCTTTCCTGCGGCGGGCGCATCAGGGTTTATGTGGAGAGGCTCGGCTAGTGGACCCGCATTCGCTGAAAAAACTGAACGCGTTGCGGCGCGAGCGCCAGGCCGCGATCCTGTTGACGGATCTGGGTGACGGCCGCGACCGGGTGATTGGCGAAGGCGACACGGTGGCGGGAGCCCTGGGAGACGCGGTGGCGCGCGCTTTCCGATCCGGCAAATCCGGCGTGGCGGAGATCGATGGGCGCGATTTTTTCCTCAATGTGCATCTGCCCGCGCCGCGTCTTGTGGTGATCGGCGCGGTGCATATCAGCCAAGCGCTGGCGCCGATGGCGAAAATCGCAGGGTTTGATCTGACGATCATCGATCCGCGCACCGCCTTTGCCTCGCCGGAGCGGTTTCCCGAGATGGCGCTCCACGCCGAATGGCCCGACGAAGCGCTGGCGCGCCAGCCACTCGATGCCTATACGGCGCTCGCAGCACTCACCCACGATCCGAAGATCGACGATCCGGCCCTCAGAGCTGCCTTCGAAGCGGAGTGTTTTTACATCGGTGCGCTGGGAAGCCGGAAGACCCATGCCACACGTGTCGAGCGGCTGATTGATGCCGGTGTTCCGGGAGAGGCGCTGGAGCGGATCGATGCGCCCATCGGGCTCGATATCGGGGCGGCGACGCCGGCAGAGATCGCCGTGGCGGTGCTCGGCGCGGTGATCCGGGCGCTGCGGACGCGCGGGCTGCAGGGCGGGAGTGTCCCGGCGTGAAGTTCGGGCCGCTTTCCATAGACGAGGCCGAGGGCGCGGTGCTGGCGCATGCGACGATGGCCGGCCGGACGCGGCTGCGCAAGGCGCACCGGCTGACGGCAGAAGACATCCGTCTCCTGCGGGCGGAAGGGGTTTCAAGCGTGATCGCGGCGCAGCTCGAGGCCGGTGATCTGGATGAGGATCAGGCGGCGGAGCGGCTTGTAGAACGGCTTGCCGTGGATGGGGTCGCCGTGCGCCCCCCCTCCACGGGGCGGGTGAACCTTTATGCCGAAAAGGCCGGTCTTTTCGTTGTCGACAGGGCTTCGGTCGACCGGCTGAACGCTGTCGACCCGGCAATCACGCTCGCCACGCTGCCGGACTACAGCGCGGTGTCCGAAGGCCAGATGGTCGCAACGGTGAAGATCATCCCCTTCGCGGTTCAGGCCCGGCGGGTGGACGAAGCGATGGAAGCGATCCGTGAGGACGTGTTTCGCGTTGCGCCATTCCGGGCGCTCTCGGTCGGCGTGGTGCAGACGGCGCTTCCGAGCCTGAAAGACAGTGTGCTCGACAAGACGGCGCGCATCACCGGCGTGCGGCTGGCGCGTTCGGGCAGCCGCGTGACACGCGAATTGCGACCGGCGCATGAGGAAGAGGCTGTTGCGCGCGCCATCGCTGCGCTGAAGGAGGAGAGCGACCTGCTGCTTCTCTTCGGCGCATCGGCCATATGCGACGCAGACGATGTGATCCCCGCGGCGATCCGCCGGGCCGGCGGCATGGTCGAGCGGGTCGGCATGCCGGTGGACCCGGGCAATCTCCTGGTGCTGGGTATGATTGACGGCAAGCCGGTGATCGGCGCACCCGGCTGCGCGCGCAGCCCGAAGACGAATGGCTTCGACTGGGTGCTCGACCGGGTGGTGGCGGGGCTCGACGTATCCTCGGCGGACATTGCCGGCATGGGGGTGGGCGGCCTTCTGGCCGAAATTCCGACGCGGCCGCAGCCGCGCGAGGGAAAAGAAGGCGCACGCGATCCGTCCGCCGTGTGGGGTGTGCTGTTGGCGGCTGGCCAGTCGCGGCGCATGGGCCGGCACAACAAGCTTCTCGCCTCGTTCGACGGCGTGCCGCTGGTGCGCCGAACGGGTGCCGCGCTTACTCGGAGCCATGTTTCGGGTGCCGTTGCGGTGCTGGGGCATGAGGCGAAGGCGGTGGAGGCCGCGCTGGAGGGGATCGCGGTGAAATGCGTGCGCAATGCGGATTACGCGGGCGGGCTCTCCACCTCGCTCAGGACAGGGATTGCGGCATTGCCAGACGAGGCCGCCGGCGCACTTATCATGCTGGCCGATATGCCGGAGATCGGAAGTGGAGACCTTGACCGGCTCGTCGACGCCTTCGTGAAGGCGGGCGGCAATGCAGTGGTGCGGGCAACACACAATGGCAAGCGTGGCAATCCGGTGATCCTGCCGCGTGCGCTTTTTGCCGAGGTCGAAAAGCTGACCGGCGACACCGGCGCGCGCCATGTGGTGGAACAGGGGCTGGTCTCGGTGATCGATGTGGAAACGGGCGCTGGCGCGCATCTCGACGTGGATACGCCGGAGGCGCTTGAAAAAGCCGGCGGCGTGTTGAATCGATGAGTTTTCTTTCCTTTGCAAGATTCTGTTTTACCTGTCTTTTTGCCGTTTTCTGGAATGCAGGGGCGCAGGGCTTCGAGCTTGCCGCACACAAGGATCGGCTCTTCGCCTATCCGGCGGTTCTTTCGTCGAGTGATGGCGGGGCTTACCGCGTTGTCGATTACCAGGAAATGCGCGACATCAATGGCCGCGATGCAGTGCCGGAGCGGCGCGTGGACGGGCGCTATGTCTCCACGGGCGTGCGGCGCGCCCAGCAGGAACTGGCGCTCCAGACAGAGGCTGGAACCCTGCGCTATTTCGCGGTCGGCAAGAGCAGGGGCGCCAGCGCCATCGTGCTCTACCTGCATGGCCAGGGCGGCAACCGGCGGCAGGGTGTGAACGATTTTACCTTCGGCGGCAATTTCAACCGCATCAAGAACCTGATGGCGAAGAGCGGCGGGCTCTATCTTTCGCCGGATGTTGCGGATTTCGAGGCGCTAGGTACCCGGCAGATCGCGGCGCTGATTTCCCATTATGCGGCTTCCTCGCCCGGCGCGCGTGTTTTTGTCGCCTGCGGCTCGATGGGCGGTGCGCTTTGCTGGCGGCTGGCGCAGGACGGCCCGACCGTCAGACAACTGGGCGGGCTCCTGCTGCTCGGGTCCATGTGGAACGAGGCGTTTCTGCAAAGCGCGGCCTTTGCGGCGCGCGTGCCTGTCTTTTTCGGCCATGGCAGCGCCGACCGGGTGTTTCCCGTCGGGAAACAGGAGGCCTTTTTCAGGAAGATCCGTTCAGCATCAGGGGATTATCCCGCACGCTTCGTGCGGTTTGAGACAGGCTCGCACGGAACGCCGATCCGTATGACAGACTGGCGCGAGACGCTGAACTGGATGCTCGCTGAGCGGTGACGGGGCTTCAGGGCCCCGTGTGATAGTCGAGGATCGTGATCGGATCCTTCTCGCCGTCATAGGACGCATCGACATCGTAGCGCACGAGCGTAAAAGTTCCTTCGCGGAAAATCCACGTGCCGGCGGAGAAGGCATCGCCGATGCCGCGCCACTTGTTGTAGCTGGTGAGCGTTAGCGTATCGGCATCGTAGGTGGAGTTCACCAGCGTGTCGCTGGCTGTATAACCGACGATGCGGATGTCCTCGACTTTGCCGTCGCTGTCGCCGCTTTCGTACTGCACACTCGTCTCGGGCGTGGCGAATTGCAGAGGTGTGAGCCCGCCTTCCTCATTGGCCAGGATATAGGCGTGGTTCTCGTTATAGGCACCGCTTCCGCAATAGAAGCGGAAGAGGCGGGCCTCATGCTTCGGCGTATCGAGGCCTTCATGCGAATAGTTGAACGGGATCGTATAGCTCTGCATCTGGTCGCTGGCGTCCCTGTCCGGCGCCTGCGGACAGTTGCGCCCGTATATGGATGAGAAGAGCGCCTTCGCATCGGCCAGAACCGTATCGGTTCCATCGGGCGTGCCGTCGCCGCAACTGGCGGGCAGAACATCGCGCAGTTCCCCGGCCACAGGCTTCATCTCCGCCTTTTCGATGTGCAGCGGCGCATACGGCGTTCCCTGAATTTGCGGGTTTGACAGGCGCAGCGTGTAGCAGCCGGCGAAAACCCGCTCGCCGCCATCGCCTGCTCTCGCGCGGATGGCGACGGGAAGCGAGTAGACGATGCTGCCGGCAGCGCCTTCGGAGGAGGCTGTCCCGGTCACCAGGGCGACATGATCCGTGTCCGCATAGCCTTCCTGATAGGCATCGAGACTGGCAGCCGGCGGCGTTGCGAAATAGTCGTACGCGCGGGCGTATTCCTTGCGATTGACCGCATTGTACAGCGATTGCAACAGGGTCTCGGGCGACGACCGGTCATCCAGATAGGGCTCGTCCTGTGCGAATGCCGGTGCTTGCAGAATGGCAAGGACTGCGGTGGTTGTGAAAGCGGATTTCATCAGGGCCTCCTCGGCTCGAAACGGCGTGCAGGGTAGCGCGAGTAACATCGATTCGCACATATAGTAGCGTTTCAAGAGAGCCCAGATTGTGATCGCAGGTGGGGACACAGACGTGCATTTCAGCATTGCTTCAAATAGAGTGAAGCAAAGAGTAAGTTTCTTAACCGCACAGGGCTAAGGCTGCGCCTGTTGCTTTTTGAATGAATGGAGCTCCCGCGCCGGCGGGAGAGGCGATATGGCCATCGGGAGGCGCCGCGATTTCGCGGCATTGCTTGATGAACTGATCAGCGAGGACATTGAGCATGCGGGCGGTGCGTCTGCGAGCCTCAACTCCCTCGACTATCTATCCGTGGCCGAGGAACTTCATTCGGGCCGCATCAACTTCACCGACCGGCGCGCCCAGGTGGAATATGGCGAGCACCAGACGCCGGAGCCGGCTAAGCCGGTTGAGCCAGAGGTCATGGCTGCCGAACCGCCTCCGGCGCCGCCGCTGACGACGGACCCGGACGAGATTGCCCGTGAACTGGGACTGGGCGGAACGATCGAGCCGAGACTGCTCGACCGGCTGCGGCGCGACTTTGCCTTTCGCAATCACCCCGACCGGGTACCGGCTCATCTGCGGGCCAACGCCATGATGCGCATGCAGGTGGCGAACATGCTGATCGACGAAGCCAAACGCGGCAGGTTCAGGCCACGCGGCTCTGGTGAAGCCAGGGCATGAGGCGCTCGCGTCTCAGCCAGCGCACGTAAAGCAGCACCGATACGATGGCGAGGCCGCTGACCAGGCCGATCCAGATGCCGGGTCCATCCATGCCGAGGGTGAAGGCGAGAACCACGCTCGACGTCATGCCAAGGCCCCAATAGCCAAACAGCGAATAGATCATCGGCACTTTCGTGTCGTGCAGGCCGCGCAGCATTCCGGCGGCGACCGCCTGCGCGCCGTCGAAAATCTGGAACAGGCCGGCAAAAGCCAGGAAGGTGACGGCGAGGCCGATGACTTCCGCATTCTCCGGCAGATCGAGATCGATGAAGGCGCCGATGAGCGGCCGGGGTATGGTGACCATCAGCAGGGCCATCAGCGCCATGAAGCCGACGCCCATGACAAAGGCCGTCCAGCCGGCGCGCGTGATGCCATCCAGATTCTGCGCGCCGAAGGCACGGCCCACCCGCACCGTGGCAGCCTGGCTGAGGCCCATGGGCACCATGAAGCTGATGGACGCGATCTGGATCGCAATGGCGTGCGCCGCGAGCGCGGGGGCGCTGATGAGCCCCATGAGGAGGGCTGCGGCATTGAAGATCGTGACCTCGAATGTCATCGAACCCGCAATCGGAAGACCAAGCCGGATCAGCTCGAAGAAGCGGGGCCAGTCGGAGCGCCAGAAGCGGCCAAAGAGCTGGTAGCGGCGAAACTGGCGCTCCACCGAGACGACGAGCACGAGGCCGAAAAACATCAAAATGCTGGAAAGCGTCGTGGCAATGCCGGAGCCGGGCACGCCGAGTGCCGGAAAGCCGAGGTTGCCGAACATAAGGCACCAGTTGGCCAGCACGTTGAAGGCCACCATGATGAACATGATGGTCAGCGCCCAGCCCGGACGCTCCAGCGCGGAAATGAAGGAGCGCAGGACGATGTACCCGAAAAAGGGCAGGGCAGCCCATTGCAGTGTGCGCACATAGCTGCCGGCGATGCTCGCAAGGGTCGGTTCCTGTCCCATCCATAAGAGAATGCGCTCGGATTGCCAGAGCAGAAGCCAGATGGGAATGGAGACAGCAATGGCAAGCCACAGGCCCTGCCGCACGGTGCGGCGCACGTCGCGCAGGGAGTGAAGCTTGCGGCCAAGCGCGCTCGCCATCATGGGCGAGGTAGCAAGCAGGAGGCCGAGCCCAAAAATGAGCGGCGCGAAATAGAGATTGTAGCCGAGGGTTCCGGCCGCAAGGGAATCCGGACCCAGCCGCCCCATCATCATGACGTCGGTCGTGGTCATGGCGATCTGGGCAAGATTGGTGAGCACCATCGGCCAGGCGAGCGCCAGCATTGCGCGCGCTTCAGCGGTCCACGGATTGGCCGGCGCGCGGGCGCCGGGAGCAATGGCCGTCATGTCGTCTACCTCTTGCGGCGGGCGGAAATCTCGACGCCTGCCAGAATCATGCGCGGAAGGAGGATGCCTTCGGCGAAAACCGCTTTTAACGCACCGAGCCTGACAGGCAAGGCGGTTTCGCTTGGTCCAGTCCCGTCAGCTGCGGGCGCGCCGAGAGCGTCGTGTCCCGGTGCCTGCTCCGCTTTCGGAAGCCGATTTGTTGCGCAGCGGGCCGACGCGGGCGACGATGTCTGCGATGCCGGGACGGTTTTCGGGTTCCCTGTGGCCATCGAGCGCTGCGCGCATGGCCGCCAGGTGTTCGAACGAAGTGCCGCAGCACCCGCCGATGATCCGCGCACCGCCGTCGACCGCGAGCCGGACATATTCGCTCATCAGTTCCGGCGTTCCGGAATAGTGAACCTCCGTGCCGCGAAACTCCGGAATGCCGCAATTGCCCTTCACCACAACCGTGGCATCTGGCCGTGCTTCGGTCATGTCGAGAAGGGCGGCGAGAATGTCGGGCGCGCCGACACCGCAATTGGCGCCAACGGCGACCGGAGACTGACCGAGATCGTCAACGACGGTGTGAATGTCTTTGGGCGCAAGGCCCATCATGGTGCGGCCGGCCGTATCGAACGAGCCTGTGTAGGTGTAGGGCAGGCCAACGCGGATCGCCGCCTCCGCCGCCGCCCGGATCTCATCCGGCGCAGACATGGTCTCGATCCACGCGACTTCCGCACCGCCTGCCTTCAGCCCCTCCATCTGTTCGGCGAAGGCTTCGACCGCTTCCTCGTAGGTGAGAGCGCCAAGCGGCACCAGAAGCTCGCCGGTGGGGCCGACGGAGCCAGCGACGATGACACGACTCTCCGCCTTGCCGGCAACGCGGCAGGCGATTTCCGCCGCCTTCCTGTTAAGTTCGAAGACGCGGTCCTGGGCGTTGTGCAGCTTGAGCCTGTGACGTGTGCCACCAAAGGAATTGGTCAGGATGATGTCGGCGCCGGCATCAACGAACCCCTGGTGCAGAGCCTCGATCTTTTCTGGCGCATCCTCATTCCAGAGTTCGGGTGCTTCGCCCGATTCCAGCCCCATGGCAAAGAGGTTCGTGCCCGTCGCGCCATCGGCGAGAAGGACGCCCTTTTCTGCAATGAGTGCATCGATTGGATTGTCGGGTGCCGGCTGTTGCATCGGGGATGCCTTCCATTGGGTCGAGACTGACGGGCGAGCCTGCGTTCTTTGAATAAAGATATAAAGAAATCTTTATATCCGTCAATCCAGAGATTTTACCCGAGCCTGAGGCTCCTGACGAAATCGGCTGCCTCATGGGCGTTGACCTCGGCATCACGGATGAGCCCGTCGAAATGGCGGGTCAGGCGCTGCAGGGAGCCGGTGGAACTGAGCACCAGATACATGCCGCCCATGTAGAGCGCCGCACGATAGGGGCCGAAGATCGTGTAGGGGGCGGAATAGCGCCTGCGTCCGTCGAACAGGAAAAGGCGGAAGGTGGGATAGAGATCATCGAGCAGGCGTGCCATATGGATGATCTGTTCGGCCCGCACCTGCTCGGGCAGGGTGCGCCACACGCCTTCGCCCTTGGCGAACAGCTCCAGCGTCTGGCGCGGCATGCAGACCTCCATGTCTGTTTCTGGTCTGCGGTTGTAGTCGACGCGGTATCGGGCTTCGCTGATCTGGGTCGCGCGGCGCTGTGGCATGGCTTCCGATTCATAGAGGATGACGGCTTCCGTGCGCAGCAGGTCCGGAATGCCCGAGGGCACATAGCGTATCTTGGTGCCCACGGCTTCGGCGTGCCATCTGGCGAGCATCGTGTCGCCGAACCCGCCCTCTGCTTCTGCGATTTCGAGACTTTCGCGCAGGTCTCCGGTGATGCCCTCGTCCTGGCTGAGGCCGAGCACCCAGTCGAGCGACACCTTGTGCTCCGCGGCGATATTGATGAGCGTTTCGGCACGCGGAAGGCGTGTGGAGGCACCAGAGAGGAGCTGCGACAGGGCCGAGCGGTCTATGCCGACGGCCGCTGCAAAGGCCGACTGGTTGAGGCCGGAGCGCTGGAGCAGGATCTTGAGGCGATCGCGGAAGGTGCCGGAAAGATCCCGCTTGTCGATAACTGACTTTTCCATCTTTCATTCAATGCGGCTGGTGACTTTAGTAAACAAATGATATGATTGGTGCGCGTTGTCAACGAATTGTGCACTTTCTCGCATTGCGTGTATCGGCTGCTCCTGACAGAATCATGTCAGTATCAAAACGCGCTGCTTCGGCTGCCGATAAGGGCTTGGGTGCAGTGCAGAACCGGAACAATGATGGATATGATGACCAGACGCCGGGGCAGACGTCCTGCGGCGGCGGAATGGCCGACGCTTGCCCTGATCATCCTCTGCTACGGGGGGTGGGCGGCTGCGGGCCTCCTGCTGTGGCCAAACTGGCCGTTGACAGGCCTGCTGCTCCTGACATTGATGATCGCGCTGCAAAGCTCGCTGATGCATGAGTGCCTGCACGGGCATCCCACACGCTCATCCGCCCTCAACGAAGCGCTGGTTTTTCTGCCCGTCGGGCTTGTCTATCCCTATCGCCGCTTCAAGGCGCTGCATCTGCGGCATCATGCCGACGAGCGGCTGACGGATCCGTTCGAGGATCCGGAGAGTTACTACAAGGCGCTCTGGCAATATGAGGAACTGCCTGGCTGGGCGCGCCGCGTCCTTGAAATCAACAACACGATGATCGGACGTTTCCTTCTGGGGCCGCTGATCATGAATATCGGGTTCTTCGCCGCCGAGGCCACGCTGATCAGGCGGAATGTGCGCGGCGTGCGCCGGGCGTGGCTCCTGCACGGGGCGGGGCTGGCGCTCGTTCTGCCGGTCATCGCTTATGGGTTCGACATGCCGCTGTGGCTTTATATCCTCGCGCCGGCCTGGCTCGGACAGTCGCTGATCTCGGTGCGCACCTTTGCAGAGCACCAATGGTCAGAGCGGCCGGACGGGCGGACGATCATCGTCGAGCGGTCGCCGCTGGCGCTGCTGTTTCTGAACAACAATCTGCATCTGGTTCATCACAAAGTGCCGACCGCGCCCTGGTATCGCCTGCCTGCACTCTATCGGGAACGGCGGGCGGAGTGGCTCGCCATGAATGATGGCTACAGTTATGGGAGTTACTGGGCGCTTCTGAAGGAATTCGCATTCCGACCCAAGGAACCGGTGCCGCATCCGGCCCTGCGGCGCGCGCCTGAAGCACCCAGCGGGTTTCGTCCACGCGCACATGGCCGGACGGTTGGCGGGCGGGGCGCGCCCGTGCCGGCCAGGCCCGCGAAGGAGTAGTAGGCGCTTGCGTTTGACACGCCATGCACCCGATAACAGCGCATGAGCGAATGGATTGCCGCCCTTCCCATGTATGACTGGCCCGAATGCCGGCGGGACACTGACGCCCAGTGGCAGGGCTGGCGCGACGCCCTGCGCAGGCGCGGTGTCGATGCGCCCCAAGCACTGACACGCACCGGCGATCTGCAGGCGCTGTGGCGAAGCCCGAACCTGCTGCTGGCGCAGACATGCTGGGGCCCGATGGAAGCGGGGCTCGCCGGGCATGTGCGTGTGGTCGGGCAGCCAGATTATTCGGCTTATGAAGGCGGTGAGGGGGCGTATTATTCGAGCGTCATCGTGATGCGGAAGGACGTGGCCGGGCCCGACATGGCCGCACCCGAAGACGGGCGGGCGCGTCTTTCGCCCGATCTCATGCGGGGCAAACGCCTTGCCTACAATGAAGCGCTCTCGCGCTCCGGTTTCCTCGCCCTGATTCAGGATCTGAAGGAGGCGGGGGAAGCTGTTGATCTGTTTGCAGAAAAACTGGAAACGGGCGGGCACCGCGCCTCGCTTGAAGCTGTGCGGGACGGGCGGGCGGATGTCTGTGCCGTCGATTGCCGGAGCTGGGCAATGGCACAGCGTTTCGAACCGGGTGTCGATGGCCTGCGTGTCGTCGGCTGGACGGCGCGACGCCTGGGGCTTCCCTATATTACGAGCCGGCGTGCAAGCGATTCTGTGGTGAAGGCCATTCAACATGCTGTGCGCACAAATCGTGGGTGCGGGTGTTTCAGAGCATAAGCCTTTATGCTTATTTCATGAAAGTATCGATTTTCTGATTTGCAATTGCTGTCTATTGATATTGAGTAATGTAATTTTAATGGAGTTATTTAAATGAGTAAATATAGTGAAATATATAAAAATATAAGCCAAATATTATTGGCCGAATTTGGAGTCTCTGATGAATATATAAAAGGAGAATATCGATTAAACGGCGATATTCTCGACAACCGATTGGAGGTCTTCGAGCTAACTCTCAACGTCGAGAACGAGTATCAGATTGGCATTGATGAAAATCTGATCACCGAAAAAACAACATTTGGCGATTTGGTCAAGATTGTAGAGAACGCGCTCTGACGAACGACCGGGCAGCGGGGTTTGCACTCTCCGGATCTACCAACCGGCAGACACGCACAAATGCAGAATGGTGCCACTCTGCTTACGCTCGCATTCTCCCGCCCCCGGGATCAAAAGGCGGCTCGATATTGACGCGCGCCGGGCGGCGGCGGCCGAGTATCTCGATCTCGAACAGGCCGGCGCTTTCGTCCTTTGAAAGGGCCGTAGGCACATAGCCCTGCGCCATGGATTTCTCGACAGAATGCGCATAGCCGCCAGACGTTACCCAGCCGACGACGCGCCATTCGCCATCGACAATGCCGCTGCCGGCGATGGTGGTCTCGGCACCCTTCGCATCGAAGCGGGGCGCACCATAGCCATGGGGCGGCTCGACGGTGCCGAAATCCTGATCGCCGACCTTTGCCCAGATGGGCTCGTCGCCCATCACATCGGCGTCTTCCGCCTCGACGATGAAGGAAACACGGCGCAGGCGCGGCCCCTCCCGCTCTTCACGCTTGGCTGCTTCGCGGCCGATAAAATCGCCCTTGTCCAGTTTGACGAAACGCTCCATCGCCCCTTCGAAGGCGCCGTAGATCGGGCGCAGCTCGCGGAACCAGGTCGGAAAATTCTTTTCAAGCCGCATCGAGAGCAGGGCGCGCATGCCGAAATCGACAATGCCGAATTCGGCGCCCACCTCCTTCAGCGCCGCATAGACGAGGCGCTGACAGGCCGGCGGCATCCAGATTTCGTAGCCGAGATCGCCCGTATAGGTGAGGCGATTGACCATGCAGGGCGCGCCGGCGACGGCCATCTCGCGGAAATCCATGAAGCGGAAGGCATCTTTCGAAATGTCGACGTCGACACATTTTTCAAGCACGGCGAGGGATTTCGGGCCGGCGAGCGAAAGGCCGACAAGGGTCTGGTCGAAGCGGTGGAGATGCACCGTGCCGTCGCGCGGCAGGTGCTTTTCGAACCAGCGCATATGGTAGATCTGCGCGGCTGACGAGCCCCAGACCATGAAACGGTCGGCGCCGTCCTTCGGACCGCGACTGGCAATGGTGAAATCGCCGATGAGCTTGCCGAATTCGTTGAGCATCGGAGTGAGGACGATGCGGCCGGGCTTTGGCAGGCGGTTGGTCATCAGGTGGTCGAGGAAGGCTCGCGCGCCGGTGCCGGAAATCTCATACTTTGCAAAATTGGCGATCTCGGTGATGCCCACGCTCTCACGCACGGCGCGCACCTCTTGCCCGACAGGCGCAAAATCATTGGACCGATGGAAAGAGACGATGTCATTTGGCTCGGTGCCTTTTGGCGCGAACCAGAGCGGCGTTTCCAACCCCCAGGAATCGCCCATGACCGCATTGTTGTCGCGCACCATGATGTCGTAGAGCGGCGTTGTCTGCGCCGGGCGGGCGGCGGGCAGCTCCTCGTTCGGGAAGCGGATGGAGAAGCGGCGGGAATAGTTTTCCCGCACCTTGGCGTTTGTGTAGCGCAGGCTTGCCCATTCGCCGAAACGCGTCACATCCATGCCCCACACATCGAAGCCGGGATCGCCTTCCACCATCCAGTTTGCGAGTGCGAGCCCGACACCGCCGCCCTGGCTGAAACCGGCCATGACCGCGCAGGCGACCCAGTAATTGGTCAGGCCCTGAACCGGGCCGACAAGCGGATTGCCGTCGGGCGCGAAGGTGAAGGGGCCGTTGATCACCTGCTTGATGCCGGCATTTTCGAGTGCCGGGAAATGGCGGAAACCCACTTCAAGAGAAGGAGCGATGCGGTCGATGTCCGGCTCCAGGAGCTCATGGCCGAAATCCCATGGGGTTTGACGCGGCGACCACGGCTTTGCCGCCTTCTCATAGGTGCCGAGCAGAATGCCGTTGCGCTCCTGGCGCGTATAGATTTCGCCCTTGAAATCGATGACGCCGATCATCTCGCGGCCGGTCTCGCGGTTGAAGGCCTCCACTTCCGGCATGGGCTCGGTGAGGAGATACATGTGCTCCATGGCCAGAAGCGGGAGTTCCAGGCCCGCCATGCGGCCCACTTCGCGCGCCCAAAGGCCCCCGCAATTGACCACGTGCTCGGCTTCGACCGTGCCTTTCTCGGTGACGACTTTCCACGTTCCATCAATGGCTTGCGTAAGTTCCGTGACTCGGTTTCTGAGCACGATCTCCGCCCCCAGTTTGCGCGCGGCCTTGGCATAGGCGTGGGTGGTGCCGGACGGGTCGAGGTGGCCCTCGACCGGATCCCACATGGCGCCGACGAAATGGCGCTCATCCATCAGGGGGAACATGGACTTGGCTTCAGACGGTGTGATGAGCTCGGTCTCCATGCCGAGATAGCGACCCTTGGCATGGGCAAGGCGTAGGAAATCCATGCGCTCGGGGCTGTCGGCCAGCATGACGCCACCTGTCAGATGCAGCCCGCAGGGCTGGCCGGAGATTTCCTCGATCTCCCGGTAGAGCTGGACCGTATAGGCCTGGAGCTTCGCAACGTTGGGATCGCCATTGAGTGTGTGGAAGCCGCCCGCCGCATGCCAGGAAGACCCGGAGGTGAGCTCGGAGCGTTCAATCAGCATGACGTCGCTCCAGCCGGCACGGGCAAGGTGATAGAGCACCGAGCACCCGACCACACCGCCGCCGATGACAACTGCTTTTGCATGCGATTTCATGAGGTTGTACCTGCTACTGGAATCGAAACTAGAAATCCGTCGGAGCGCCGCCTTCGCGGATGCGGCGCTCGACAAACGCGTCGAGTTCGTCCCGGATCGCCTCCTCCATGGGGGGCGGCTCGTACATGGCAAGCCGCTCCTTCCAGAGGCGATTGGCATGGTCGATTGCGGTGGGAGAGCCGGCCTGAGCCCAGGTCTCGTAATTGCGCCAGTCGGAAATGATGGGGGAATAGAAAGCCGTCTTGTAGCGCGCCTGCGTGTGCGGGGAACCGAAGAAATGCCCGCCGGGGCCAACCTGGCGGATGGCATCGACCCCGAGCGCATCCTCCGAGAGATCGAGCGGCTGCAGAAACTCGGCCACCATCTGCAGAAGATCGATGTCGAGCATCATCTTTTCGTAAGAGCAGCACAGCCCGCCTTCGAGCCACCCGGCGGCATGCTTGACCATGTTTGCGCCGCCCTGAACAACACCCCAGAGCGAGAAGGTGCTTTCATAGGCTGCCTGCGCATCGACCGTGTTGGCGGCGCAGACATTGGAGCTGCGATAGGGAATGCCATAGCGCCGGGCAAGCTGTCCGCCCAAAAGCTGCGCCTTCATGTATTCCGGCGTGCCGAAGGCGGGAGCGCCGGAGCGCATGTCGACATTCGACGTGAAACCGCCATAGCCGACGGGTGCGCCCTTCCTGACCATCTGTGCGAATGCAATTGCGGCCAGCGCCTCGGCATTCTGCTCCACCACCGCGCCGGCAATGGTGACGGGCGCCATGGCGCCGGCCAGCGTGAACGGCGTGACGATGACCGCCTGCCCGTGACGGCTCATATGGATGATGCCTTCCATCATCGGAATGTCGAGTTTCAAAGGGGAGTTCGTGTTGATGATGGTGAAGCAGGAAACCTCTTCGGCAAACTGCTCGGCGCTGACACCGCGCGCGATCCGTGCGATTTCGAGACCGTCTAGATTGCGTTCCCGCCCCAGCGAATAGATGTGGAAGGCCTTGTCGGTGAGCGTGGCGATGTCACGCAGACATTCCAGATGTCGGATGGACGGATGGATGTCGATCGGTTCGACCGGGTAGCCGCCCTGGCACTGGATGATGTTGTGCATCTGCGACAGCTTGATGAAGTTTCGAAAATCCTCCTGATTGCCCGGCCGGCGGCCACGGTCGAGGTCGGAGCAGTTCGGTGCCGACGCCATCTGCGCGAGAATAAGGCTGCTCCCGCCCATGCGCAGATTGTGCGCCGGATTGCGCGCGTGAACTTCGAACTCCGAAGGGCAATGGGCGACGTATTCGAGGATCAGCGCAGGATCGAAATGGACGCGCTGGGTATCGGCCCGCACATCGGCACCATGCGCTTTCATGATGGCGCGCGCTTCATCGTGAAGCACTTCGACGCCGATCTCGCTCAGCACCCGGAGCGATGCCAGATGAATGGCTTCGAGCTCATCCTCCGAGACAATGCGGGTGGGCGTGAACGGATTGACGAGGCGGCGAAAGGGAGGCTGCTCGAAGCTGCCTGTATTGCCGCGCTTGGCGGCGCGCCCGCCGCGTCGTGAACGGGTTGGGCCGGAATCAGCGGTTGCGAGGTCCTGCGTCATGGGCATCCTTCGTGACTGCTGCGATGGGATCATATGATGGGGCCAAGCCAGCCGGCGAAAGGTCGGGCTGGCGACCCGTAGAGCGAGAGATGCGACATTTTCGGGAACCGCCCCCTGTCGTACCGGCTTGAACGGCCTGCGGCAGTGTGGCTAGGGCCAGGACTTAGATCGCCGTGCGTCCATCCGGACGCACAAAGGACGATCTGATCTATTGCTGGAGCATCGGAATAGCCCGAAAACCGGATTCCACTTTTCGGTCCGATGCTCTAGATTTGGTGCATGAACCCAAGTCCCGGTCCACAGGAGAACGATTTGCCCGCGCCCAAACCGTCACCGCGCACACGGCATACGGAACTCCTGCGGCTATGCGCACGCATCGGATATTCGCCTCCCGGCGTCGTTTGAAACGGCCTCCGATTTTATCGGAACAGTTCAAACGAAGAGAGCAAGCCTATGACATACAGGAATTTTTCCCTGAACCAGCTTCAGGAAATGGACGCTGCGCACCATCTGCATCCGTTCACGGACCACGAGGATCTGCGGGCGGCGGGGTCACGCATCATCAGCCGCGCCAACGGGCCTTTCGTCTATGACACGGAGGGCAACGAGATACTCGACGGGATGGCCGGACTGTGGTGCGTGAACGTCGGCTATGGCCGCTACGAACTTGCCGAAGTGGCCCATGAGCAGATGAAGGAACTGCCGTATTACAACTCCTTCTTTCGCTGCTCCACGCCGACCCCCGTGCTTCTTTCGCAGAGACTGGCGGAGATCGCGCCCCAAAACATCAACCAGGTTTTCTACGGGTCATCCGGATCGGAAGCCAACGACACAGCGCTTCGGCTGGTGCGGCACTACTGGGCGCTTGAGGGCAGGCCGGAAAAGAACCGCATCATCTCGCGCAATTGGGCCTATCACGGCTCGACCGTTGCGGCGACCTCGCTGGGTGGTATGGCGGCGATGCATGGACAGCTCTACGGGGCGGTGCCCAATATCGACCACGTAATGCCGCCCTACGCATTCGAGCTGCGGGAGGCGGGCGAGAGCGACCATGATTTCGGTCTGCGCGCTGCGAAGGCGGTCGAAGACGCCATTCTCGAGGCCGGGCCGGAGAACGTCGCAGCCTTCATCGGTGAGCCGGTGATGGGGGCAGGCGGCGTCAAGATCCCGCCGGAAAGCTATTGGCCGGAGATCGACCGGATCTGCAAAAAACACGATGTGCTCCTGATGCTGGACGAGGTGATCACCGGCTATGGTCGCACCGGCGCGTGGTTTGCCGCCGAGCGGCTTGGACTGCAGCCTGACACGATCACCACGGCCAAGGCGCTGACGTCGGGCTATCAGCCGCTTTCAGCGCTTCTTGTCGGTGACCGGATCGCCGAAACGCTGGTGGGGAAGGGCGGCGAGTTCTTCCACGGCTACACCTATTCAGGGCATCCGGTGGCATGTGCTGTGGCGCTGAAAAACCTGGAGATCATCGAGCGGGAGGGGCTGGTGGAGCGGGTGCGCACCGATACGGGCCCCTATCTGGCCGAGACGCTTCAGGCGCGGCTTGGCGGACACGGCATTGTCGGCGAGGTCCGGTCCTTCGGGCTGATGGCAGCAATCGAGATTGTCGCGGACAAGGAAACGCGCAAGCGCTTTCCCGGTCAAGGGGCGGCGGCATCATGCGTGCGCGACCACGCAATCGACGGCGGCATGATGATGCGGGCCGTGGGTGACACGATGATCCTGTCGCCGCCATTGATCTGGACCCGCGAGACCGTCGACATGGCGTGCGACCGGATAGAGACGGCGCTGAACAGGGCCGAAGCCGAACTGCGCAAGGGAGGATGATTCCGTAGGGTTCTGACACCAGAGCGGTTCACCGTTTCAGGGAAACGCTACTCTGCTCTATCTGTCTCTTTCTACGCATTTATGCGGACGTCAGGTGATTCCACCTGACTGCAAATACTCTAATGCATGTCGCTTCAAATGAGTTCATTTGAAAGACAACGAACATGCATTATTTCAAAGTGTTACAGCGTCCTTTGCGCGTCTTATAAGACGCGCGGCGCTGTAAAGAAAAACCGCGTTTCTTCGGGCGGGAAGAGACGCGGTTTTACAATACTCGAATACTGCTCTTCGCACTTACGCAACGCTGCGAAGAGTTCCCGTACCGGTACGCGAGACCTGATCCGGCGTCGGGGAGGCTTCAAAGCCGCCTCGACGTCATTTCTAGCCCCTCATGGTTACCGGGAGGTTAGCGCGACATGTAAAATCACGCTTTTTTGCCGGCGTTCTATTTTTTTTCAGCTCTGCCTGCCACGGAGAAAGTTGATGATGCCGGAAAAATCGGTGCCTTCGTGGCCCATGGCGTTGAAGAGCGTGTAGAGCTGCGCTGCTTCAGCGCCAAGCGGCGTGGCGGCACCTGCGCTCTGGGCGGCTTCCTGCGCGAGCTTCAGATCCTTGAGCATGAGGCCCGCCGCAAAGCCGGGCTTGTAGTCGCGGTTGGCGGGCGATGCAGGGACCGGACCGGGCACGGGACAATAGCTTGTCAGCGACCAGCACTGGCCCGAGGATGTGGAGGCGACGTCGAACAGCGCCTGATGGGAAAGCCCGAGCTTTTCGGCCAGAACGAAGGCCTCGCCAACGGCGATCATCGAAATGCCGAGGATCATGTTGTTGCAGATTTTCGCCGCCTGACCGGCGCCACCGTCGCCGCAATGGACGACGCGCCCCGCCATCGGCTCCAGAATGGGGCTGGCCTTCGCAAACGCGTCAGCAGAACCGCCGGCCATGAAGGTCAGCGTGCCGGCTTCCGCACCGCCCACCCCGCCCGAAACCGGTGCGTCGATGGAGAGAAGCCCGTGTTGTGCAGCAATCTCATGCGCCTTGCGGGCCGACTCCACGTCGATGGTGGAGGAATCGATGAAGAGCGCGCCTTTTCCGGCCTTTGGCGCGATGTCGGCATAGACGGAAAGAACATGCTTTCCGGCCGGCAGCATGGTGATCACGACCTCCGCATCCTTCACCGCCGCTGCCGCGCTTGCCATGACCGTGACGCCATTTTTGGTGGCGGTCTCGAGATTTTCCGTAATCAGGTCGAAGCCAAGAACCGTGTGACCGGCCTTGACGAGATTGGCTGCCATGGGATTGCCCATATTGCCGAGACCGATGAATGCAATGCTTGCCATATGTTTCCTCCGGGGGCGTGGCGTGGCGGCTTCGGCGAACCGGTCAGCCGCGGCCGACCAGGTGCCGTGCAATGATGAGCCGCATGATTTCGTTGGTGCCTTCGAGAATCTGGTGAACGCGCAGGTCCCGCACCAGTTTCTCGACGCCGTATTCATGCAGATAGCCATAACCGCCGTGAAGCTGGAGCGCGTCATTGGCAATGTCGAAGCAGGTGTCTGTGACGAAGCGCTTGGCCATGGCCGACCATTTGGAGGCGTCGGGCGTCTTTGCATCCAGCTTGGAGGCAGCCGTGTAGAGCATCATGCGTGACGCCTGCAGGTTCGTCTCCATGTCGGCCAGTTTGAACTGGAGCGCCTGAAAACGGTTGATTGCCTGACCGAAGGCCTCGCGTTCGGCCGTATAGGCAAGTGCCCTGTCGAGTGCGGATTGCGCACCGCCGAGAGAACACGCGGCGATGTTGAGCCGCCCGCCGTCGAGCCCGGCCATGGCGATGCCGAAGCCTGCGCCTTCGCTGGACAGAAGGTTTTCGGCAGGCACTCTGCAATCTTCGAAGATCACCTGCCGTGTCGGCTGCATGTGCCAGCCCATCTTGAACTCGGCCGGGCCGAAGGAGAGGCCGGGAGCGTCTTTTGGAACGACGACCGTGGACACGCCTCTGGGGCCGTCCTCGCCGGTGCGCACCATGGCGACATAGATGTCGTTTTCGCCTGCACCGGAGATGAACTGCTTGGTGCCGTTCAGAACGTAGTCGCCACCGGATCTGACGGCCTTTGTCTTCAGCGCCGCGGCATCGGAGCCGGAGCCGGGCTCTGTCAGGCAATAGCTGGCAAGCCATTCCATCGAGGTGAGTTTCGGCAGAATGCGCTGGCGCTGCTCTTCATTGCCGAATGTGTCGATCATCCAGCCGGCCATGTTGTGGATGGAGATGAAGGAGGAGAAACCGGGGCAAGCGGCGGCAAGGGCTTCAAAAATCAGCACTGCGTCGAGCCGGCCGAGGGCCGAACCGCCGACATCGTCCCGCACATAGATGCCGCCGAAGCCGAGCGGGCCGGTTTCGCGCACCACATCGGCCGGGAAATGCTTGTCGCGGTCCCAGTCGAGCGCGTGCGGCGCCACGCGGTCTGCCGCAAAGCTCTGGGTCATCTCCTGAATGGCGCGCTGGTCTGCATTGAGCTCGAACTGCTCCGCAGCTTGCGAAACGCTGGCGTCCATAACGTCCTCCCGAAATGGAATTTCTTCCCTGATGGATCAGTTTAGTGCATTGAGGGAACCGCGCAATGCGAGGTGTGGCACAGGCGCTGTGCATCAAACGCGGTGAGGACGAAGACGGGGATGACCATGGCGCGCGCCATCATGCTGCAGGGCACGGGCTCGGATGTGGGAAAATCGGTGCTTGTGGCAGGGCTTTGCCGAATGGCGAAGCGGCGGGGGCTCAGCGTTCGCCCGTTCAAGCCGCAAAACATGTCCAACAATGCTGCCATCGCGGCCATACCGGGATCGTCCGAAATGGGGGAGATCGGGCGGGCGCAGTGGCTGCAGGCGCTGGCCTGCGGGGTCGCGCCGACAGTCGACATGAACCCGGTTCTGATCAAGCCGGAGAGCGACATGGGCGCGCAGCTCGTGGTGCAGGGGCGCTCGCGCGGCTCGGCACGGGCGCGCGACTATCAGCGCAGCAAGGGTGCGCTGATGGCGCCGGTGCTGGAATCCTTCGAACGGCTGCGCAAGGAGACGGACCTGGTGATCGTCGAGGGGGCGGGATCGCCGGCCGAGATCAATCTGCGTGCGCGCGACATCGCCAATATGGGCTTTGCCACTGAAGCCGATGTGCCGGTGGCGCTGGTGGGCGACATCGACCGGGGCGGCGTGATCGCGGCGCTGGCCGGCACGCATCTGATCCTCGATGAAGCGGACCGGCGCATGATCGTTGGCTATATCGTGAACAAGTTTCGCGGCGATCTCTCGCTGTTCGACGACGGGATTGCCGCCATTCACGATTTCACCGGCTGGCCCTCTTTCGGTGTGGTGCCGTGGCTTTCCGAAGCGCACCGCCTTCCGCCGGAAGATTCGGTCACGCTGGCGCGCCGCACGAGTGTGCTGCCGGCTAAGCTCAGGGTCGCCGTTCCGATGCTTTCGCGCATCGCCAATTTCGACGATCTCGACCCGCTCTCGGCCGAACCCGAGGTGGAGGTGGTGTTTGTGCCGCCGGGCGAACGCCTGCCGCGCGATGCGGGGCTGATCGTGCTGCCGGGTTCGAAATCGACCATCGGCGATCTCGCCTTCCTGCGCCGGCAGGGCTGGGACGAAGACCTGAAAGCGCACCGGGAGCGCGGCGGGCATATCGTCGGCCTGTGCGGGGGCTATCAGATGCTGGGCCGCACTGTGGAGGACCCGGAAGGGTTCGAGGGCGCGGCAGGCCGTGTCGAGGGGCTTGGCCTGCTGGATGTCGAGACGGTCATGCAGCAGCAGAAAGCGCTGCGCGAGGTGGAGGCCGTCTCGGTCAGATATCGCGTGCCGGTCACAGGATACGAAATCCACATCGGCCGGACGGAAGGGAAGGACTGCGCCCGGCCCGTTGCCATGATAGGCGACCGGGCAGAGGGCGCGACGTCAGGGGATGGCAGGGTGTCGGGCAGCTATCTGCACGGTCTGTTCGGCTCCGATGCTTTTCGGGCGCGGTTTCTCAGCGAGTTTGGCATCGAGACGGGCGGGGGCAGCTATCGCGCCCAGGTCGAGACCGCGCTCGACGACATCGCGCTAAAACTCGAACGGCATCTCGATTGCGATGCCCTGCTGGCCGCGGCGCGCTGACTCTACTCGGCGGCAGGGTTTTCATGCGCCTTTGGCCAGTAGGTGCCAAAGCACCAGACATTGCCTTCGGGATCGGCGCAGATGAAATCGCGGCTGCCATAGTCCGTGTCGCTCAGGTCCTGCAGGATTTTCGCGCCGGCGCCCCGCGCCCGGGCGTAAAGGAGATCTGCATCGTCGATCGCCACATAGGTGGATTTGCCTCCTGTCGCGCCCGGCGTGCCCACCAGGTCGCCATAGGCATCGTCGGCCGTTTCGCCGATCATGATCATGGACGACCCAAGGGCAAGCTCGGCATGGACGATGCAGCCATCGCGCTCGTGGCTGGCGTGGACGCGGAAGCCGAATGCCTCGACAAGCCAGTCGGCCATGCGGGCGGCATCGCGGTAGCGAAAGGTGGGGTAGATGCGCGGGGCCTCAAGCGGGATGATCTGGCTCATCACTCTCTCCGTTTCTCACGCCGCCACATTGTCACCGGCACGCGGAAACGTCTTGAAGAAATGTTACCGCTGATCAGCTGACGCGGCGTTTCCAGCGGGACGGGGTCTCACCGGAAAACTCCATAAAATCGCGGCTCATATGTGCCTGATCGGAAAAGCCGCATTCAAGCGCAATATCGGCCATGGCCCGCCCGCTGCTCATGGCAAGCTGCCGCACGCGGTGAAATCGCACCATGCGCGCATAGGTCTTGGGCGCGATCCCCACGTTTCGATGGAACATTTCGACGAGGTGCTTGCGGCTGCAATCGAGTTCGGCAGCGATATCGGCCATGGATGCCGATCCGTGAGAGGTAGCGATGCGGCGCAGGGCGATTGCGGTTTTCCGATCCGGCGCCGACGCTTCAAGCAGGCGCCGATAGACAATGCTCTCGACGATACCGAGGCGGCGGTTCCAGTCGGGCTCCGCTCCAAGACGCTCGCGCAGACGCCAGGCAAGCGGCCCCAGAAAGTCGTCGAGCGGAACCATGCGCGCGGCGAGCTCATGCATCGGCACACCGAAGAAGCGGCGTGCGCCGGTCGGCGTGAAATCGACCTGGATACAGGCGCTGGCGCCGAAGGAGTCGATGACCGCCGGTCCGGCATAGAGGCCTGAAGTGAAACAGGCGAACCGTTCATCCTGTTTCGGTGCGCGGCCAAGCGCGATGGTGAAAAAAGACGAAAAACTGATGATCAGCGGCACGGCCAGCGGCGCAGCCTGTATCTGACGAAAATGACCGCTCGTGCGCTCGGCATAGCCGGTGAAGCCGAGGACCGCGTCGCAAAACGCCGGCTGTGGAGGGCGCCTGATGAGGAAAAAGCAGTCAGGATCCGGCGGAAGAAGGCCTGCCGCCGTTTCCAGTCCTGGAAGTCCTGAAACATCGTACATGCAGGCACGATAGTGCCGCGCGCCGTTTCTGGAAAGGACTTCAGACGCCTTTCAGCATCGTTCCTCCTGCAAGCAGGATGTAGGCCAGTGTCATGATCCAGAAAGAGGGGATCGGCACGAAGGACAGCAGGTTCAGAGCCGCGAGAAGCGCGATTACGGCGATAACGAGGCTGAGAAGGAAAACGAGCTTGGAGGGTGCGTTGAGTGTCATGGGTATCCCCGATCAAGTGTTAGCGGGGAAAAGATAAAGCCAGTTACAACTTATAGGCCAATATATCGCAGGAGCGGGTTGTCACCGTCCATCAGGAGCCGCACTGCCAGGGCAACGCAAACCAGAACCAGCAGCGGCTTGATGATGCGCGCGCCCTTCTTCATGGCAAAGGCGGCGCCGATGCGTGCTCCGGCGATCTGCGCCAGGCCCATGACCAGCCCCACTTTCCATGCAATTGCCCCGACCGCAGCGAAGGCGGCAAAACCGCCGACATTGGATGCGAAATTGAGGAACTTCGTGTGGGCTGTCGCCTTGAGCATGCCCTGGCCGGCGAGGCCGACGAAAGCGAGCATGAAGAACGATCCCGTTCCAGGACCGAACGCGCCGTCGTAAAACCCCAGTAGGGGTGCGATGGTCAGGCCAAAAAGGAACGGGGTGATGCGCTGGGCGCGGTCAATGTCGTTCAAATTCGGTTTAAACGCGAAATAGAGCGCAACCGCTATCAGCAGGAAAGGGAGCATGCCGCGCAGCAGATCAGCCGGCAGAACCGTGGCCACAAGCGCACCGGCGATGGATGCCAGGAAAGAGAAAACTGCCGGAAAAATCTGGCTCGAAACGCGGACATGCCCGGCTTTTGCGTAGGCGTATGCAGCGGCTCCGCTGCCGAACATGCCCTGCAGCTTGTTGGTGCCGAGCGCCAGCACCGGCGGGAAGCCCGCGAGCAACAGTGCCGGGATGGTGACGAGGCCTCCACCGCCGGCAATCGCGTCCATGAAACCGGCAAAAAATGCGGCCAGCGTCAACAGCAGGAGAATTTCGAGACTTGCTTCAAACATGTTCAGGGGTAGCCAGCGGTAAGATGGCTTCTTGCAGCACAACCGGATGCACACCGCAAGGTGGATTTGCGACTGTACAGGAAGCTTTGCGCTGTGGTGCAATGAATGACAGAACTGCCCTGGCGAAGCTGCTTGTTGAGCCTGTCTGGAAGGGTTGTACTTGATTACTGCCAGAGCGTCATCGTGACGGACGAAGAAACCGGGAGCAAGCCATGTTTGCATCGCCAGAGTCCGGTTCAGGAGCGGAGGGGCCTTCGATGTCAGCCGCTTTGAATGCCATGGCCGCCGACGTGCTCCTTCTGCTTCGTCTGGCATTGACCGATGAGGTGCCGGGAAACCGTGAGAAGGCTGTTCTTGGCCGTTTCGCTTCCGCAATGCTCAAGCTTTCCGAGGACGACACCGCGGATATTGTCGGCACGCTCGAAGCGCTGGCAACGGAGACTGAAGTGATGCAGGCGAGAGCGAGCCTGCGTCAGATGAGCCAGGAGCGTCGGCTGATCCTTGCCGAAACACTGTTCGAACTGGCGATGCGTGACGCGGAGCTTGCCTCCCGGACCGAGCGACTGACGGCGCGGGTGTGTGACGTGCTGGGCCTAGGCGCAGACGAAGTGGCGCATCTGTCCGGCTGAGGTGAAACCTGCAGGCATGAGAAGAGCCGGTCGGCTGCACTACGACTGCAACGCGCGCGCATATGATGTGAAGCAGGACCTCAGATATGCTGCCCGGCCAGCCGCGCACTTATGGCTCGCTCCAGATCGGGGGCGGCATTGACAAGCGCCTGGGCCGCTTCCGATTCCGGGTGTCTCAAAACAGTTGCGGTAGGGCCGTTTTCGACGATGCGTCCCTCATGCATGACCATGACTTCGTCGGTGATTGCGCGGGCAACCGTTAGATCATGCGTGATGAAGAGATAGGTCAGATCGAGGCGCTTGTTGAGATCGGCGAAGAGGTCGAGAACCTGTGCACGGATCGAGACGTCGAGGGCCGAGACCGGTTCGTCGGCGACGATGAGCTTCGGGCGGGTGATGATGGCGCGGGCGATGGAAATGCGCTGGCGCTGACCGCCGGAAAACTCATGGGGGTATTTGCGCATATCACCGGCTGTCAGGCCGACGGATTCGAGCGCTTCGGCCACCCGTTCGCGGCGCTCGCTGGCCGAGGGTTTCTGATCAAGCAGATGCAGGGGTTCTGCCACCAGCCGCTCCACCTGATGGCGCGGGTTGAAGGAGCCATAGGGGTCCTGAAACACCACCTGCATGTTGCGGCGGGCGTGGCGCAGCTCATGCTCGCTCTTGCCACCGAGCGCCTCGCCATCGAGCCGGATTTCGCCCGATGTCGGCGTGTCGAGCGCCAGGATCATGCGGGCTAGCGTGGATTTTCCGCATCCCGACCGCCCGACCAGCGCAACGGCATGACCGGGCATGAGCGAGAAACTCACATTGTCCACAGCGCGGAAGGGTTCGGGCCGGGAAAACAGCCCCCTGCGACGGCCGGGATAATCACGCGTTACGCTGGAAACGGTGAGGAGCGGCGTGTGACGCCTGTCGTTGTCTGGTTCCTGCGGCCGGACTCTCGCCGGCACATGGGTGGAGGCTTCGGCGAGCTGACGCGTATAGGGATGTTTCTGCTCACTCAGAACGTTCGCGGCGGGGCCGCTTTCCATAACAGCGCCATGGCGCATCACGCTCACGCGGTCGGCCATGTCCGCCACGACGGCGAGATCGTGCGAGATGAGCAGAAGTCCCATGCGGTTTTCTTCCACCAGGTCGCGCAAGAGGTCTAGGATTTGCGCCTGAAGCACCACATCGAGCGCGGTGGTCGGCTCGTCGGCGATCAGCAGTTTGGGTTTCAAAGCGCAGGCGATGGCGATGACGACACGCTGGCGCTGGCCGCCGGAGAGCTCGTGGGGATATCGGGAGAGCGGAAATCTGGCCTCAGGCAGACCGACGCGTTCAAGAATGGCGCGGGTGCGTGCCTCGGCATCCGGCCGATTGGCGCCGGTGTGCCAGCGAATGCCTTCGGCCACCTGCTCGCCGATGGTCTTGACCGGATTGAGCGCGGTCATGGGCTCCTGAAAGACCATGCCGAGATCGTCGCCGCGCAGACGGCACATAGCCTCTTCTGGGGCTGACAGAATGTCGATCCCGTCGAAGACAACGCGGCCCTTTGCCCGTGCAAGCTCAGGCAGGAGCTGCATGACGGTGAGGGCGGTCATCGATTTTCCGGATCCGGATTCGCCGACAAGGCCAAGAACCTCGCCGGGCTGGATTTCGAGGTCGATGTCCTTCAAGACCGGATAGCCGGCAATGGAGAGCGACAGGTTTTCGATCTGGAGAAGGCTCATCGCTCGCGCCTCAGCCGCGGGTCGAGAAGGTCGCGCAGGCCGTCGCCCAGAAGGTTGAGCCCCAGCACTGTGATGACGATGGCAAGGCCCGGAAAAATGGCGAGATGCGGGGCGATCATCATGCGTGTCTGCGCCTCGAACAGCATGCGCCCCCAAGACGGCATAGGAGGCTGCGCGCCGAGGCCGAGATAGGAGAGACCGGCTTCGGCCAGAATGCCCAGCGCAAACTGGATCGTGCCCTGCACGAGCAGCAGCGCAACAATGTTGGGCAGGATGTGCTCGATGGTGATGAGCGTCTTGCTCTTGCCGGCGGCACGGGCAGCGAGGATGAATTCGCGCGGCCAGATGGACAGCGCGCCGGCACGCGCCACGCGGGCAAAGACCGGTACGTTGAAAATGCCGATGGCGATGATGGCGTTGATTGCGCCGGGGCCAAAAATGGCGGTGATCATGATGGCTGACAGAAGGGCGGGAAAGGCGAAGACGAGATCGTTGAAGCGCATCAGGATTTCATCGACCAGGCCGCCGCGTGCCGCCGCCCATGTGCCGAGCGGCACGCCGAGCCCCATGCCGATGCCGACGGCAACGATGGCAACTGCGATTGAGTTGCGTGCGCCGATCATGATCATGGAAAGAATGTCGCGGCCGAGATGGTCGGTGCCTAGCGGATGGGCAATCGACAGGCCCTTCATGCGGTCGGCCACGACAAGATGGGTGATGTCGTAGGGTGTCCACACGAAGGAAAGGAGCGCCATGGCGGCGACAATGGCGGTGATGACAAGACCGATCACGAAGGAACGGTTGGCAAGCGCCGCCTGCAGGAAGTGGCGTTCGGGCGGGGCTTCCGGTGCAGGCGCGTCGGGGGTCATCGGCGGGTCCTCAGGCGCGGATCGACGATTGCATAGCCGATATCGACCAGAATGTTGACGGCGATGACCGTGGCGACCAGCAGCATCACCACGCCTTCCACGACGATCAGATCGCGCTGGGTGATGGCCTGGAAAATCAGGCGTCCGAGGCCGGGCAGATAAAACACATTCTCGATGATGATGGTGCCGGCAAGCAGAAAGGCGAATTGCAGGCCGAGAATGGTAAGAACCGGAATGAGCGCATTGCGCAGCGCGTGGTGCCACAGGACAATGCGGCGCGGCATGCCCTTGGCGCGTGCGGTGCGAATATAGTCTTCGCCAAGGACTTCCAGCATGGCGGAGCGGGTGACGCGGGCGAGGATCGCCGCCTGCGGCAGGGCGAGCGCGATAGCGGGCAGAAGGAGGGCCTTGAAACCGGCCCACAGTCCTGCATTCCAGCCCGGAAAGCCGCCGGCAGGCACGAGGCGAAGCCATACGGCGAAGAGATAGATCAGGATGAGCGCGAACCAGAAATTGGGGATGGCGACACCGATCTGGGCCGCGCCCATGCTGATCGTGTCGGCAGGCTTTCCGCGCCTTGAGGCGGCGAAAATCCCGACGGGCAGGGCGATTGCCGTGGACAGGAAAAGCGAGATGAGCGCGAGCGGCAGCGAGACCATGACGCGCTCGCCGATCAATTCGAGCACCGGCGATGAATAGGTATAGGAATTGCCGAAATCGCCGGTCGCCATGCCCGAGACCCAGCCGAGATAGCGCATGAGCACCGGCTGATTGAGGCCCATTTCCTCGCGCAGGGCAGCCAGTGCCTCGGGTTCGGCGTTCATGCCGAGCATTACGAGGGCCGGGTCGCCCGGGACAATCTCAAGAACGAGAAACACGACAGCCGACGCCACGATGAGCGTGACGAGGCCGATGGCGATGCGTTTTAAGAGATAGGCGAGCATGGGCGACCCCGGAACCAGGCCGCGTACGCGGCGCGGTTCCTTTCAACGATCAGTCAGTCCACCTGACATCCGTAAGGTCATTGGCCTGAATGGGCGAGTTTTCCCACATGCCTTCGAGCTTGGCATCCCAGACGCCGATCTTGGGAAGCTGGAACATGAAACCGTTGACCGCATCCTGGGCGATGATCTTCTGGGCGGTCTGGTAGAGCTCGATGCGCTTCTCCGGGTCGGCGGTCGCCTCAAGCGCGTTCATGACTTCCTTGAAGGCGGGGTTCTTATAGTTGAAGTAATAATCGTCGCGGCCATAGATGTTGATGTCGTTCGGTTCCGTGTGGGAGACGATGGTGAGGTCGTAATCCTTGTTCTTGAACACCTGTTCGAGCCATTGTGCCCATTCGACCGGAATGATCTCGAGTTCGATGCCGACCTGGCGCAGCTGCGAGGCGACGACCTGTCCGCCATCGCGCGCATAGGGCGGCGGCGGGAGCTTGAGCGTCGCCTTGAAGCCATCGGGATAGCCGGCTTCGGCAAGAAGCGCTTTCGCCTTTGCGGGATCGTAAGGATAGGTGCCGGTCAGATCGACATAGGCCTCGTTGGCGGGCGAGAAATGCGAACCGATGGGCGTGCCATAGCCTGAACCGTTGCCGGCGATGATCTCCTCGCGGTTCAGCGCATGGGCGATGGCCTGACGCACCTTGATGTTGCTGAAGGGTTCCCTGCCATTGTTGGTGGAGAGGATCGTTTCGCCCTCGGTCGCACCAATGGCGACCACGAAGCGCGGGTCGCTCTCGATCTGGATGAGGGCGTCGCCGGCGGGCATCTGCGGAAAGGCCTGCACATCGCCCGATAAGAGGGCGGGGATGGCGGCAGCCGCATCGGGCACGACGCGGAACTCGGCCTTTTCAAGCGCGGCGGGCTCGCCCCAGTAGTCCGGGTTCTTCACCAGCGTGACGGACGATCCCTTTGCCCATCTGTCGAATTTGAAGGGGCCTGTGCCGATGGGGTTTTCCTTGTTGGTTTCGGCGGATTCGGGTGCAACGATGACCGCATCGCCCCAGCCGAGATTGTAAAGGAAAGAGCCCTGCGGGGCCGAAAGCGTGATCTTCACCGTGGCCGGGTCGACTGCCTCCACGGTATCGATTGCCGAAAAAAGCTGTTTTTGCGCGTTGATCGAATCTTCGGCGCGCGCCCGGTCCAGCGTGAATTTCACATCCTCGGCATCAAACGTGGTGCCATCGTGGAAGGTGACACCGGAACGCAGCTTGAATGTGTAGGTCCTGCCGTCGTCGGAGACTTCCCAGCTTTCGGCAAGAGCGGGCAGGACCTCGCCATTGCGACCGATGCGGGTCAGGCCCTGGAAGAGATTGGCGTAGAGGATCTCGTCGATTGCCGCAGCAGCGCTGGCGGTCGGGTCGAGATGCGGTGGTTCCAGAACGATGCCGACGACGAGATCGGTGCGTGCTGCGAGCGCGGCGGTTCCCGCGGCCAGTAACAGCGTTGCACCGCCGATAATGGACTTGATCGTCTTCATGTCTCTCTCCCGCAGGGCCGTGTGATTTTTCAGGATTGAAGCGTGATTCAGCGCGGCTGTAAATCACGCATTGAAACGAGGTTTATCGAGGTGGCGCTGCGCCGCGCAACAGAACGTCGAGGCTCATGGCCATGACGGTCGCCGACTGCACCATGTCCTCGATCCCGACCCATTCGTCGGGCTGGTGGGCGAGGTCGAGAATGCCGGGGCCGTAGGCGACGCAGTCGTGCAGGTGCCCGATGCGCGAAATGTGCTTCTGGTCATAGGTGCCGGGCGAGATGACATATTCCGGCTCCTTGCCGAAAACCTCACGGATGCCGGCGGCGATGGCGCTCGGCACGGGTGCGTCCTCCTCGGTCATCAGCGGCAGGACTTCCATCAGGTCGCGCATGGAGTAGTCGAATTTCGGACGCTCGCGCTTCAGACGTTCGAGGATGGAAACCACTTCGCCCTTCACCTGCGAAATGTCTTCCTCGATCAGAAACCGGCGGTCGATCACCATGCGGCAGGAATCGGCCACATTGGGCGAGGGCAGCCCGGGGAAGAAATCCTCCGTCTGGCCGCCGTGGACCGAGTTGATGTTCATGGTGGAGCGGCGCGCACCTTCGGGCACGACCGGCATGCGCGTTTCCTTGGCGTCGAGGGCGGGAAAAAGCTCTTCCTCGAAAGCGTGGAGCAAAGCGCCCATGTGGCGGATGGCCGAATCGCCGAGAAACGGCATTGCACCATGGGCGATGGCACCACGCGTTTCGATCTCCGCCCACCACACGCCGCGATGGCCAAGGCAGATGCGGTCCTTGTTCAGCGGTTCGGGAATGATGACGTGGTCGACGCGGGGCTTTGAGAAGAAGCCTTTGCCGGCCAGATAGGCGACGCCGCCATAACCGCCCGATTCCTCGTCGGCCGTCCCGGAAATCTCTATGGCACCGGGAAAGTCCGGATAGATTTCGAGAAACGCTTCGGCGGCGATGATGGAGGCGGCAAGCCCGCCCTTCATGTCGCAGGCTCCGCGCCCGAAAACCTTGCCGTCCTTCACGACGGCGGCATAGGGATCGACCGTCCAGCCTTCGCCCGCTTCCACCACGTCGATATGGGAGTTGAAATGCACGGTGGCACCGGGGCTGCGGCCTTCGCGGCGGGCAATGACATTGGTGCGGGGGTAACGGTCAGAATCGCCCGGTGCGCCCGTCCCGCGGACGAATTGGGTTGCAAACCCTTTCGCCTTCAGTCGGCGCGCGATGTATTCGCAACAGGGCGTATAGGCGTCGCCCGGCGGGTTCACCGTGGGAAATCGGATCAGATCGGAAGTGAGTGCGACGAGGTCGTCCGTCCGGCGGCGCACTGCCAGGGCAAGCTGTTCGTTCATGTGTGCAATAGAGCGATATGCAGCCGGCTTGGCAAGATCGCGTGCACGCGATTGTGAACAGTGGAAACTTGCCCGAAAAACAGAGGTATAGTTCTATTTACCAAGGACGTTTGGGGTTTCGTCATGAATTGAAACTAAGCATTCCAAGACTACGGGTAGAAACTTCACACATGCAGCGGGGGGCGCTCATGAAACGAATTTTCTTTGCTGTAGCCATTGCAGGCCTGATTTTTTCCGGCGGCGTGGCTCAAAGTGTAGCCGCGAGCCTCGTGGCTAAAGTCAGTGTTTCCAAACAGACGATGACGGTGATGCATCGCGGGCGCGTGCTGCACCGCTGGCGTGTGTCCACCGCGCGGCGAGGCTATGTGACGCCACGCGGGCAATGGCGGCCGAAGCGCATGCACAGAATGTGGCATTCGCGCAAATACAACATGTCGCCAATGCCGTATTCGATCTTTTACTACGGTGGCTATGCCATTCACGGGACCAATGCCGTTTCGAAGCTTGGCAGGCCCGCCTCACACGGCTGCGTGCGCCTGCACACATCCAACGCGAAGCGGCTCTATGCGCTGGTGAAAAAGATCGGCCCGGGCAACACGCGGATCGTCGTTACGGATTGACCGTTCGGGTCCTGATCCTAGATCTGCCAGCGCTTGTGGAACCACATCCACTGGCCGGGATCCTCGCGCACCCAGCGCTCGACCACGTCATTGAGCAACTGGGCGCTGGCCTCGATGTCGATGACGCCATCCGCGTCACGGGGCAGGGTAATCCTGTCCTCGACGATCAGGCGGTAGCGCCCGCCGGGTAGCCGCTTGCAGCGTGCCGGGTAAATGTCGCAGTCATATTGCCGCGCGAGCTTTGCGAGCAGCGGATTGGTGCGGCATTCACGGCCGAAGAAGCGCGTATTCACGCCCTTGCGAAACTTCTGGTCGACGAGAACGCCGATATTGCCGCCATCGTCGAGAACGCGGGCAAGCTGGAGGGCAGCACCCGCCTGGGAGGGCACGAGCCCGCCCATGGCGCTGCGCCGGGTCTCCAGAATGTAGTCGGCCACATAGGGATTGTTGGGAGGGCGAAAGAGCGACGTGGTGGCAAGATCGAAGCGGGCGGCCGCGATGGGCAGAAACTCGAAATTGCCCAGATGGCCGGTGAAGAAAATGTGCGGGACGCCTTTTTCCTCACGCAGTCGCTTGAATATCTCCACGCCCTCTACCTCGACGCGACCGGGCGTATCGGCTTCGGGATCGAAATCGAACAGCTTGTCGAGAAAAACATACTCGACGGCAAGCCGGGCCATGTTGCCCCACATGTCGAGCGCTATGGCCTCGATCTCGGCATCACCCTTTTCGGGATAAGCCTGACGCAGATTGTCGACCGCCAGCCGGTGCCGCCCCACTTTCGGGCCGAAAGTGCGCGCGACTTTCTCGGCTAGATCAAGCGCTTTTTCCGGTGGCAGGCGGCGAAGGAGCGTGAGAATACCGATCACCAGGCGCGCGGTGAGCCAGTATTCCAGCGTTTTGAGTCGTTTACCGGTTGTGTGGAGAAAGCGCTTCATGGGCGCGGGTCAGTCCACGCGCAGGATGATCTTGCCGAACACGTCGCGGCCTTCCATGCGGGCGAGCGCCTTGTCGATGTCGGCAAAGCTCACCTCGGTATCGATCACCGGTGAAGCCAGCCCGCGCGCCATCTTCTGCATGGCGTCGGCCATGTTTTCCATGCGGCAGCCGAAGGATCCGAAAATCTTGAGTTGCTGCTGGAAAAGCTGCATCAGGTTCATGTTGGTCGAGACACCGGAGGTGGAGCCGCAGGTGACGAGGCGTCCGCCGCGCTTCATGGAAAGGAGCGAGCCTGCCCATGTGTCGGCACCCACATGCTCGAACACCACATCCACGCCGCGCTTCTTCGTGATCTTGCGCACAACCCCCTCGAAGCGGTCCTCGCGGTAGTTGATCACATGATCGGCACCGAGCGCCTTTGCCTTTTCCATCTTGTCCTCGGAGCCGACCGTGGTGATGACGGTGCAGCCCATGCTCTTGGCAAGCTGGATGGCGGCGGAGCCAATGCCGGAGCCGCCGGCCTGAACGAGAATGGTTTCGCCCGGCTCGAGCTTCGCGTTGTCGAACAGCATGTGCTCGACCGTGCCGAAGGTGACGGGCGCAACGGCGGCACCGATCTCGTCGACGCCGGGCGGGGCGGGGACGAGGAGGCGGGCCGGCAGGTTGATCTTTTCCTGCGCAAAGCCGTCGAGGTGGAAACCGTGCACGCCGGAGACGTGTTCACACAGATTGTCACGGCCTTCGCGGCAGGGGCGGCACAAACCGCAGGTGCGGGCGCCATAGATGGAAACGAGCTGGCCTGGAAGCAGATTGCTGACGCCGGGACCGACAGTCTCGACCACGCCGGAGGCTTCCGCGCCAACGACGAGCGGCATCTTGCGCTTGGCAAACGCCATGCCGCGCCAGCCCCAGACATCGATGTGATTGAGCGCGACGGCACGGATCTTCAACGTCACCTCGCCCTGTCCGGGAGGGGGCGGCGGCGCAAGATCGACGGTTTCAAGCTTGCGGTCGGCGACGAGTTGAAGTGCGCGCATAATGAATTCCGATGGTTTTGGGCAATCTGAACGGGTCGATTAGACCGGTTCGCGGGCCATGACAAGGCAGGTGTTCTGTCCGCCGAAGCCGAAGGAGTTCGACAGAACGGTCGAAACCTGCGCCTCGCGCTTCACATTCGGCACCACGTCGAGCTCGATTGCCGGGTCTGGCGTGTCGTAATTGATGGTGGGCGGAATGACGCCCTCGCGCATGGTCATCAGTGAGAAAACGGCCTCGATGGCACCGGCTGCCGAAAGCGTGTGGCCGATCATCGACTTGTTGGAGGAGATGGGCGTTGTCTTCATGCGCTCGCCGAAAACGGTCGAGAGAGACAGATGCTCCATCTTGTCGTTTTCCGGTGTCGATGTGCCGTGGGCGTTGACATATTCGATCTCGTCTTCAGCCATGCCAGCGTCCGCCAGGGCCGCGCGGACCGCTCCGATGGCGGGCGAGCCGTCGGGCTTGGAACGGGTGCGATGGAAATCATCCGCCTTTTCGCCGCAGCCGCGCATGATGCCAAGAATTTTGGCACCGCGCGCAAGCGCGCTTTCAAGCGATTCCAGGACGAGCGCACCGGCTCCTTCGGCAAGGACAAAGCCGCTGCGGTCCTTTGAGAAGGGGCGCGAGGCCTTTTCGGGCGCATCGTTCTGGGTGGTCAGCGCAGAAAGAAGCGAAAAGCGGATCAGCGCTTCGGCGGTCGCCGAACCATCCGCGCCTATGGCAAGCGCCCGGTCGCATTCCCTGCGGCGGATCGCTTCAGTGCCGAGCTGGATCGCGGTTGCGCCCGATGCGCACGCGGTCGACATGGTGATCGGCAGGCCGCTTGTGCCATAGCGCTCGGCGAGGCGATCGGCGATGGTGCCGAACTGACTTTCCTCGAAAAGCTCCATGGCGCGCGCTTCGCGGGCTGCCTCGATGAGCGAAGGATTGCCGTTGTGAGTGCGGGCTTTGGCATAAAGCGCAAGGCGATGATGCCAGTCGAGTTCCACTGGAGGAGCGGCAAGAAAGAGCGGACCGCCGAAATCGGATGCGGGCAGGTCGGACTGTTCGATGGCTTCCGCCGCCACGAGATCGGCAAGATGATGGGTGTGGACGCTGGCACCCCTGGTGCTCGACGGCAGGAAATCGACCATGCCGGAAATGGTGGTCGCCATGTGGTCCGTTGGGAAGCGCGTGATGGGGTGGATGCCCGAACGCCCGCTGATCAGCGCGTCCCAGTTTTCCTGTCGGCCCTGGCCGAGAGAGGTGACGACGCCCATTCCGGTTACGGCGATAACGGGTCTTCCAAAGCTGTCGGTCGTTTTCACGGGATCGCTTTCTCTAAAATCCTCCGGGCCGGAAGGATCAGGCCTTTTTGACCAGGCCCATTCCCTCGTAGCAATGATAGCCGATTGCAGTCGCCAGAACTGCGTCAGGGCTTCCGTCGAACGCGGCTTCGCTTGCGCCGTCGAAAGCCGGGTAGGGGCTGCCATGGTGCACGGCAAGCGCGGCCAACGCTACGGCGAAGGGAAACTGTGCTTCCTTCATATGGCCGGTGAGCGAAGAGAAGCCGCGCAGCGCGATGTTGTCGTGACGGGCAAGCGCTTCGCGTTCGGCTGCCGTCGCCGGGTGGGCACCGGATGCGCCTGAAAGGGCAAGAACAGGTGTTTTGGGAAGGGGGAGCTGATCGAGCATCCCTGCGATACCGTCGGCCAAGGGTTCGCTCTTGCGGCGGGTGCGGCGCGAGACGACCGGGCCGATGGATGCATAGGCCTTGCGTCCACGCTGTTCCGCATGCTCGCGCGATTCCAGGATCAGGAACGCCGCGCCGGAGCCGGTGACCACACCACCGCCCTCTGCCTCGCTGCGCTGCCATACCGGCTTCCAGTCTTCACGATGCAGAAAACCGGCAAGCTCATAGGCAAGCAGCATGTCGGAATGCTCGGTCTGGAAGGACGCGCCGACCAGGACATGTGAGGACTGACCGGAGCGAATGCGCGCGGCGGCGGTCTCAATGGCGGAGACGCCAGCGCCTTCCTCGCCCATGAAAGTGCGCGACGATCCCGTCACCTTGTGGACGATGGAAATGTTGCCGGCGAGCAGGTTTGAAAGCTGCGCCAGGAAAAGCGTGGGGCGCAGCTCGGTCGTCAGCTTCTCATTGAGCAGGATGTCGTGGTCCTCACGCTCGAGCGATGCGGCGAGGATGGCCTCGTCCACCGTTTCGTCACGCTCGCCGCCTCCTGCGGCGACCACCATGTCCATCGTCGCGCAGAGCGCTTCGTCGTCCTTTAAGCCCGCATCGTCGAGCGCCAGGCCCGCGGCATAGGTGCCCAGCCGCTGCCAGGTCTCCATCTGGCGCTGATCGCCGCGGCGCGGGATCTGCTGGCCCCAGTCGATCTCGGGGAGGGGATGGATGCTGTATGGCGCAAACCGCTCCCTGTCGAGGACGGGAGACGGCGTTTTCGCCGTCAGCGCCTGCCAGTGGGCGTCTACACCCTCGCCAAGCGAGGAAACGATCCCCATACCGGTGATAACTACGTCGCGCGGGCTCATGCCGTTCCTTTAACGGTGCACTGTCAGGAAAACTCAGCCGGCCTTTGCAGCCACCAGATCGTCGATCTTGGCGCAGAGGTTTTTCATGACGAAATACTCTTCCGTCGAAACCTTGCCGTCATTGACTTCCTGGGTCCACTTTTCCAGCGGAACCTTGATGCCGAATTCCTTGTCGATGGCAAAGACGATGTCGAGGAAGTCGAGGCTGTCGATGCCCAGATCGTCGATGGTGTGGCTTTCGGGGGTGATTTTCTCGCGGTCGATCTCGCTGGTTTCAGCGATGATGTCGGCAACCTTGTCGAATGTCGTCACGTGTGGCCCTCAGTCTGGGGAGATTCTCTTACAATAGGATGATCGTGGGGTCTCTAATCGCTTTTTGCCGGCAGGAAAAGGGGTTATAGGCTCCGCTGATGGCACGATCAGTTGAATTTGATGCGTGCGGCGGCGTGCAGATTGTCGCCTCCGCGTGACAAAATAATGGCCTCGCCTTCTCGCGCCGAGGCGCCGATCAGCGCTTCAATGATTTCAAGATGGGTGATCAGGAACAGGTTTCCCGAGCCGGTGTAGTCGTTGATTCGTGCGAGAAGCTCCGCCTTCTGCTTTTCCATGGCGCTGTCGTCTGCGGGCAGATCAAGCGCGGGAAAGAGCTCGACCACGTCGGAGCCAAAGGCCTGCGTGGCCGTGTCGCGGGTCCGGCAGTAGCGGCTCGCAAGCACCTTTTCCACCGGCGCAGCGCGGGCATCGACGAGGGCGCCGATACGGCGGGCCTGCAGGCGCCCGCGCTCGGACAGGTTGCGCTGGGTGCCGCAGTTCTCAATGTCGAAATTGGCCGGGTCACCGCTGCCTGGAGCAATGGCATGGCGCATCAGCACGACCTGCCCGCCATTGCGCAAAAGCGCCCATCCCGCCTCGGTTGCCTGCGCCGGAAAGACGCTGAAAAGAAGAATGATGGCAACGAGCAGGCGAAACATATGGCAATCCTCAAACTATTCTTCCTAGCATATAGGCACAGGGACAGCACTTGAAAGCCGCCTTGCTGCCCTGAGTGGAATTGTCTGACTGATGGTTTCCCTTGGCAACCATTGCCGCTAAACAGGCTGCATGTCTCCACTCGTTGAAACCGTCTCCTTCGTCTTTGGTCTTGTCGCATTCGGCTATGTCGCCGGATGGAGCGGCCTTTTGAAGCCGCAAACCGGCGATGCACTAAGCGAATTTGCGGTGACCGTCGCGGTGCCGCTTCTGCTTTTCCGCACCATGGCGGGCGCCGCATTCGACGGAAACCTGCCCTGGGCGCTCTGGACGACCTATTTCAGCGCCGTTGCCGTCGCCTGGGTGGCGGGGCACTTTATCATTGTGCATTTTTTCGGGCGCGACGCGCGCGCCGGCGTGGTGGCCGGTCTGTCGACAAGCTTTTCGAATCTCGTCCTGCTGGGAATCCCGTTCATGCTTGGCGTGTTCGGGCAGGAGGGGTTTGAGGTCCTCTCACTGATCGTTTCGGTTCATCTGCCGATCATGATGGGCATGTCGATTCTGCTTTTCGCGCTCGTCGGTCGAAAGGGCGGCAGTGCGCTTTCAATTGTCCGCGAGTTTCTGACAAGGCTTTTCTCCAGTCCGCTGATCATCGGCATCATTGCCGGGTTGCTCTGGCGTTTTTCCGGGCTCGAGATGCCTGCGCTTGGAACCCGTTTCGTGGATGCGCTGGCCAATGTCGCGGGTCCAGTGGCGCTTTTTGCGATGGGGCTCGGACTGCGGCGGTTCGGAATTTCGGGCGATGTGCGTCCCGCAATCGTGATCGCTGCGCTGAAACTTTTCCTGATGCCTGCCGTTGCCCTTGGTGTCGCGCTTCTGATCGGCCTTCCGGTCTTCAGCGCGCAGATCGCCGTCGTTGCGGCGGGGCTGCCCTCCGGGGTCAATCCCTATCTGATCGCTTCACGCTTCGGCACGGGACAGGCACTCGCCTCCAACGCGATGACCATCGCCACGGCGTTCGCCGTGCTTTCGACTGCGTTCTGGCTTTCCGTGCTCCACTGGACCTATCAATAGGGCCAGTCAGCCCCTAGCCGGGGCGCCTCGGGACAGTACGGTGCCGCGCAAACAGAGGAGAAGACCCAGATGCTTCAGAAGACCAGTCATTTCATGCGCCAGGCCAATTTCATCGACGGAGCCTGGGTCGAGGCGGATTCGGGGCAGACCATCGATGTCGTCAATCCGGCCAACGGCCAGAAGATCGGCACCGTTCCGCGCGCGGGCACGGCTGAAACCCGCCGCGCGATCGAAGCGGCCGAAACCGCGTTCCACTCCTGGAAGAAGACATCTGCCGACCACCGCGCAAAACTTCTGCGCGGGCTTCACGATGCGATCATGGACAATCAGAATGCGCTCGCCGAGCTTCTGGTGATGGAGCAGGGCAAGTCCTTTGCCGAGGCGAAGGGCGAAGTGGGCATGTCGGCGGCCTACATTCTCTGGTATGCGGAAGAAGGTCGCAGGGTCTATGGCGACGTCGTGCCGTCGCCCTGGGCGGACCGCCGCATTCTGGTGACCAAGGAACCCGTCGGCGTCATTGGCGCGATCACGCCGTGGAATTTTCCCTCCTCAATGCTGGCACGCAAGCTTGGCCCGGCACTTGCCTCAGGCTGCACGGCGATTGCCAAACCGGCGTCGCAGACGCCCTATTCCGGGCTCGCCTGGGGTGTTCTGTGCGAAGAGGCCGGATTTCCGAAAGGCGTGGTGAACATCCTGACCGGCTCGGCCTCCGAGATCGGCGACGAGCTCTGCGAAAACCCGCTGGTGCGCAAGATCACCTTCACCGGCTCCACCGAAATCGGCAAGCTTCTCATTCAGAAGACCGCGGGCACGGTGAAGAAGGTTTCGATGGAACTGGGCGGCAATGCGCCGTTCATCGTCTTTGACGACGCGGACCTGGACCGGGCGGTCGAGGGTGCCATGGCCGCAAAATACCGCAACTCCGGTCAGACCTGTGTCTGCACCAACCGCTTTTTCGTGCAGGCCGGCATCTATGACAGGTTTGTGGAGAAGCTTTCGGCGGCGGCCGAAAAGCTGAAGGTGGGATCCGGCCTCGAGGACGGGACCCAGCAGGGACCGTTGATCGACGAGAAGGCGGTCGAGAAGGTGGAGGAACTGATTGCCGACGCTACGGAGAAGGGCGGCAGGGTGACTGCCGGCGGCGCGCGCCATGCGCTGGGCGGCTCGTTCTTCCAGCCCACCGTGATCTCCAACGCCACGCCAGACATGCGCTTCATGCAGGAAGAGATTTTCGGCCCCGTGGCGCCGGTGTTCCGCTTCGAGACGGAGGAAGAAGCGGTCAAGCTTGCCAATGACACCGTCTTCGGTCTCGCCTGTTATTTCTACACCGGCGATCTGGGCCGCGCCTTCCGCGTGATGGAAGGGCTGAAATACGGTCTCGTCGGGGTCAATGAAGGGATCATCACCACGGTGGAAGCGCCGTTCGGCGGTCTCAAGGAATCGGGCCTTGGCAAGGAAGGCGGTCACCAGGGCATCGAAGACTATCTCGACACCAAATATGTCTGCATTGGCGGGCTGGGGCTCTAGGCACCCGAGCCAGGGTCAAGTGGGGAAACCGGCGTCGATGCGCCGGTTTTTCTTTGTCTTTTCCGGCGCCTTTTCCAGATTGCGACAGAGTAACTATGGAACAGGAGCGGGGCTGCGGGTTAAGTAGGGCATCTGCCGAGTCGGAGGGAGCACATGCCGCCACAGCGTGTTAACGGAACAAGGCGCTTCATGCTTGCGGGTCTGGGCCTGCTCGCGGCGGCCATCGCGATTTATGCCGCTTACCGTCTCTTCACCCCGCCCACACCCGAGATCGACATCGCCTACAACACGGTGAGCAGGGACGGGCTCTATCAGGTCATGTTCGAGACCGACGCACAGCCCGTACCGGTAAACGAGACCCACGAGTGGGTGGTGACGGTCACCACGCCCGATGGCGCGCCGGTGACGGATGCTTCGATAGCCGTCGATGGCGGCATGCCGGCCCACGGGCACGGCCTGCCGACCGAGCCGCAGGCAGCCGAAAACCTGGGAGAAGGGCGTTACCGGGTGGAGGGCATGCGCTTCAATATGGGCGGGCACTGGGAAATCCGCATCGGGATATCGGCCGATCCGGGGCTCGATGAGGCGGTCTTCAATCTGGACCTGTGACATGAAGAGAGCGCGCCGCCATGCTGCAATCGGCGCGCTGTGCGGTCTTCTTGCGTTGTCCGCCTGTGATTCCGGTGCACTGAGCGAAGACGAGAGGGCGAAGATCGCGTCTCTCTCGATTGATGCGCTGGGCCCCGTGCCACCTTCACCAGGAAATCGCTTTGCGGATGATCCGCGGGCGGCGGATTTCGGCAGACGGCTCTTTTTCGATGAGGGGCTTAGCGGCACTGGAACCGTCTCCTGTGCCACATGCCACAACCCCGACCGGCAGTTTCAGGACGGTCTTCCGCGCGGTGTCGGGGTTGCAGAAACAGACCGGCGCACAATGCCGCTTGCGGGTGCCGCGTGGAACATCTGGCAATTCTGGGACGGGCGGCGCGACAGCCTCTGGGCGCAGGCGCTCACACCTCTGGAGGACCAGCGAGAGCATGCCGGCAACCGCACCGCATATGCGCGCTACATCGCCGAGGCCTACGCCGGAACCTATGAGGAGATTTTCGGCCCCCTGCCGGACCTTTCGCAAGCTCCCGAAAACGCCAGCCCGCTTGGAACAGAGACCGAGCGCGCAGACTGGTCTGCAATGGCGCCGGAGCAACGAGAAGCGGTCAACCGGGTGTTTGCCGATATCGGCAAGGCGATTGCTGCGTTTGAACGCACGCTGGCACCGCCCGAAACCCGCTTCGACCGTTTTGCGCGGGCGATGGCGGCAGGGCAGCAGCCGGCCGGGAATGCAGCCTTTTCTGATCTGGAACTCGAGGGGCTGCGGCTCTTCATCGGCAAGGCCAGTTGCCTTGAATGCCATAACGGGCCGCGTTTAACGGACGATCATTTCCACAATACGGGCGTGCCACCTGCTGAGGGGCTGCCGGAGGATCTGGGGCGTGCCACGGGCATCGCCGCCGTGCAGTCCGACCCTTTCAACTGCCTGGGACGCCATAGCGATGCAACGCCCGAGGCCTGCGAAGCCCTGCGTTTCATGAAGCGCGACGCGACCGCGATGGAGCGGGCCTACAAGACGCCTTCGCTGCGCGGCGTGGCGGGACGCCCGCCCTACATGCATGCCGGCCAGATTGCTTCGCTCGAAGCGGTGATCGACCACTACAGCAGCGCACCCGACGCAGTGTCGGGTCAAAGCGAGATTCGCGGCGTGGTGTTCACCGATCGCGGGCGGCAGGCGCTCATCGCCTTTCTGAAGACGCTGGACCCTAGCGGTCCTTGACCGTTTCCATCGTCACGAATGTCGAGGTGCGGGCGACATGGGGCAGGGCGGAGATGCGTTCGCCGAGCACCTTTCGATAGCTTGAAATGTCGCGGGTCCGCACCTTGAGCAGATAGTCGAAGCCGGCGGCTGTCATGTGACACTGCTCGATCTCGGGCACGGCAAGCACCGCCTTGTTGAAGGCGGCAAGCGCGGATGAACGTGTGTCTTCAAGCTCCACCTGAACGAAGGCGATGTGACCTTCGCCGATGCGCGCGCGATCGATGATGGCGGAATAGCCGCGAATATAGCCTTCCTTCTCGAGACGCCGCAGCCGCGCCTGAACCGGCGTCTTGGAGAGGCCCACCCGGCGTGCGAGCTCGGCGATGGAAAGCCGGCCATCCTTGGTCAGGGCGTCCAGGATATTGCGATCGATGCGGTCTACGCGTTCTGCTACCATGTAGGATGGGTCTTTCTGAAGCCAATTTTTCCCGAGAAGATAGTCCGTATGAACTGGAATGCGCAAGCAATTAGCCCGATCGACCGAACTCGCTGTGCTATGATCGGCTCAAATGCGGTGACGGGAGCGCCGCGCAAGCCATTCCATATTTGAGGACGTCATGCAGAAGAATGCGCCGGAAAAACTGCGAGAGGACATCAGGGCTCACTATCTGGCCGTTGAGGCGGAGGCGTTGCAGCGGCTGATCGCCCTGGCCGACCTGTCGAGCGAAGACAGAGGCCGGATCTCGGCCAATGCCGCCGATCTGGTGCGGGCGGTGCGTTCTTCGAGCGACATGCACATGATGGAGGCGTTTCTTTCCGAATACGGTCTCTCGACGCAGGAAGGCGTGGCGCTGATGTGTCTGGCCGAGGCGCTGTTGCGCGTGCCGGACGCAGAGACGATGGACGATTTGATCCGCGACAAGATCGCGCCGCATGACTGGTCCGCACATTCGGGCGAATCCGCTTCGATTTTCGTCAACGCATCCACCTGGGCGTTGATGCTCACGGGGCGGGTGCTCGACGATGAAGGTGAGGGGGTGGAAGCGGTCCTGCGCGGCCTCGTGCGGCGCATGGGCGAACCCGTGATCCGGACGGCCGTATCGCGCGCCATGCGCGAAATGGGCGAGCAGTTCGTGCTCGGGCGCACCATTGAGGAAGCGATGAAGCGCGGCCGCTCCATGGTGGAGAAGGGATATACATATTCCTATGACATGCTGGGCGAGGCAGCACGCACGGAAGTCGATGCGCTGCGCTATCACAAGGCCTATGCGGATGCGATTGCCGCACTGAAGCGGTATTCCAACCGGGACGACATCCGGGAGAATCCGGGCATTTCCGTCAAGCTTTCCGCGCTTCACCCGCGCTATGAGGCGACGCAGAAGGCGCAGATGCTGCCGGTGATGATCGAGCGGCTGAAAAGCCTGGCCCTTGCAGCCCGCGACGCCCGCATGGGGCTCAACATCGACGCGGAGGAGGCGGATCGCCTCGACCTTTCGCTCGACGTCATTGAAGCGGTGCTGGCGGACGAAGAGCTTGCCGGCTGGGACGGGTTCGGCGTCGTGGTGCAGGCTTATGGACCGCGCGCGCCCTTCGTGCTGGACTGGCTCTATGAACTTGCAGAGCGGCTTGACCGACGCATCATGGTGCGCCTTGTGAAAGGTGCTTACTGGGATACGGAAATCAAGCGCGCCCAGGTGATGGGGCTCGACGGCTTTCCGGTCTTCACGCGCAAGGTCAACACGGATGTCAGCTATGTTGCCTGCGCCCGCAAACTGCTTGGCATGACGGATCGCATCTATCCGCAATTCGCCACCCACAATGCGCACACGGCAGCCGCGATCCTCGCCATGGCGCCGGACAAGACCCGGTTCGAGTTCCAGCGCCTGCATGGCATGGGCGAAGCGCTGCACGAAACCGTACGCAAGCGCGAAAACACACGCTGTCGCATCTATGCGCCGGTCGGCGCACATCAGGATCTGCTCGCCTATCTGGTGCGGCGGCTTCTGGAGAACGGCGCGAATTCCTCTTTCGTGCACCAGATCGTCGATGAGGATGTCAGCGCGGAAGAAATCGCTGCCGACCCCTTTGCAGCCATCGAGGCGAACGGCAAAGCCGCCAACCCGGCCATTGAACGCCCCTCGGAGATTTTCGGGCTTTCCAGAAAGAACGCCCGGGGCTGGGACATTACGGACCCCGTGACCATGGCCGAGCTCAATGCGGCTCGCGCGCCCTTTGCCGCGCCGCATGAATGGGAAGCCAGCTCCATCACGCCGGCAAAGGGAGATGGCGAAAGGCGCGAGGTGGTCAATCCGGCGCGGCTGTCGGAGACCGTTGGCAGGGTATGCGATGCCACGCGGGATCAGGCGGGCGCGGCGGTGAATATTGCGCTCGGGGCACAGCCCGGCTGGGCGGAGACGCCGGTTGGAGAGCGCGCCGACATCCTGCGGCGGATTGCCGATCTCTATGAGGCGCACGCTGCGGAGTTTTTCGCGCTTGCCACGCGCGAGGCCGGGAAGTCGCTTTCAGACGGCATTGCCGAAGTGCGCGAAGCGGTCGACTTCCTGCGCTATTATGCCCGCGAGGCGCAGCATGTGGAGAGGGAAACACAGGCACGCGGCGTCATCGTGTGTATTTCGCCGTGGAATTTTCCGCTCGCCATTTTCACCGGCCAGATCGCAGCTGCACTTGTGACCGGCAACGCCGTGATTGCCAAGCCGGCCGAGCAGACGTCGCTGATCGCCGCCCGCGCCGTGACGATGATGCATGAGGCGGGCGTGCCGGCCGATGTGCTGCAGCTTCTGATCGGCGATGGCCCGACGGTGGGCGGTCCGCTGACGGCTGACCCCCGGATCGCCGGCGTGTGTTTCACCGGTTCGACCGAAGTGGCGCGGCTGATCGAGCGACAGCTCGCCGACAATGCCGGCCCGGGCGCAATGCTGATTGCCGAAACGGGCGGGCTCAACGCGATGATCGTCGATTCCACCGCACTGCCCGAGCAGGCCGTGCGCGATGTCGTGGCATCGGCCTTCCAGAGCGCCGGTCAGCGCTGCTCGGCCCTGCGCATGCTCTATGTGCAGAAGGATGTGGAGCATCGGGTGATCGAGATGTTGAAGGGGGCTATGCAGGCGCTCAGCATTGGCGATCCATGGGAGGTTTCGACTGACGTCGGCCCGGTGATCGACGGTGAGGCACTCGACACGATCGGCAGCTATGCACAGCAGATGTCGGACAAGGGGCGCCGGATCGCGGCACTCGATGTGCCGGATGGCGGGCGATTCGTTGCGCCATCCGCCTTCAAAGTGTCCGGGATCGGCGAACTGGAGCGCGAAATCTTTGGCCCGATCCTCCATGTGGCGACATTCGAGGCGGATGACATAGACAGGGTCATTTCCGATGTTAACGCAAAGGGTTATGGCCTGACCTTCGGGCTTCACACGCGCATCGATGCCCGCGCACAGCACGTGATCGATAGGGTGCATGCCGGCAATATCTACGTGAACCGAAATCAGATCGGCGCTGTTGTCGGCTCGCAGCCCTTCGGCGGCGAGGGGCTTTCGGGAACGGGGCCCAAGGCCGGCGGCCCGCACTATCTGCGCCGCTTCCGGCGTGGTGCGGAGATCGCGCAGGTAGCGCCGTCAGGTCCCGAGCTTGCCGCCGATGCGGTGAGCCGTCTCCTGCCTGCGATGGATGCAAAGTGGACAGCGCGTGCAGACAGGCTCCCGGTCCTGCGGAAGCTCCTGCGTGGCAGGGCACAGGAAGCGATGGCAGCCTCGGCGGCGCTGGATCAGGGGCCACTCGATCTGCCGGGACCGACTGGCGAGGCCAACACACTGATGCTGACGCCGCGCGGCCGCGCGCTCTGTCTGGGCGCTGATGAAGAAGTCCTTCTGGCGCAGGTCGTGCAGGCACTGTCAGCCGGAAACGCGGTGCTCGCAGTGCATCCGGAAGCGCGCCGCATTCTCAGGCCGCTGCTCGGGCAGGGGCTTCCGCTGGAGGCAGCCGATGGCACCGTGGCTCCGGAGACACTCGGCGCTCCTGGCATCGATCTGGTGGCCGCCTGTGGCGGGGAAGAATGGCTGCGAGACCTGCGCCGGGCGCTTGCCGGGCGCGAGGGGGCGATTGTCCCGCTGATCGTCGAGCCGATCTACCCGGCCGCCTTTGCCCATGAACGCGCCATCTGTGTCGACACGACGGCAGCAGGCGGCAATGCGAGCCTTTTGGCTTCGGTTTAGGTTGAAATCCTCCACCGCGCAGCCCGATGGCTGCGCGGACGGTCTGGCGCGATCAACGGCGGAAGGCCAGCGGAACGGTAAAACCCCAGCTCGAACGACCGGCTTCATCCGGAATTCGTGGGAAGGGCGCTGCACGGCGAACCGTCTCGAGGGCGGCCTGGTCGAGGACACTAGAGCCGGAACTGCGTACAATGCGGATGCCGCTCACGGAACCGTTCCGCGCGACCGTGAAGCGTACGCGGACCTCGCCCTTGAGCCGCTGGCGTTTTGCCGCGCTCGGATAGCGCAGCGAGCGCCGCAGTTTCGAGACGACCTTGCCAGGATAGTTGGAGACGCGCGCATTGCCGCTTTTTGTGGCGCGCGCGACCTGCCGGCCCTTGGAGGCCTGACCGGCATTCTGCTTTCCGGAGGTTGTTCCGCGGCGCGCGTCCTGTGTGTCGCGGCCCTTTGAGCCGGCGTTGCGCTTTTTGGGCGGTGCCTTTTTGGTCCTCTGGACCTGCTTCTTCTCGACCTTTGGCTTGGGCGGCGGTGTGTAGGCGGGGCGGGGCGTTGGAACCGGCGCTTCCGAGAGCGCTGCCACGATCTGCGCGTTCTCGACCGGCTCGATAGCCTCTGCTGTCTCTGCCTCCGTCACCTCGGTAACGGGTTGCTCTGCCTCCAGGACCGGGGTCGGGGCTTCATCAACCACGGTTTCGACCGGTGCCTCGGGGGGCACCTCGCTTGCCGTTTCGGGCTGAACCGGCTCTGTCTCCGGCTGCGTTTCCGGCACGACTTCCTCGGTCGTTTCACCGGCGGCGACCATATCGGCAAAGGCGTTGCCGGCGATCGCGATTTCCGTCGAGCCGCCACCGGCGATCTCGACATCTGTCGGGCGGCTCATCACATAGACCGCCGCACCCGCGTGCAGGCTTAACGATACGGCGAGCGCTACGGCCCATTTCCAGGCGCGCATTTTCATTCTGCCGTACGTTCCGTGATGATGCTGATCCTGCTGGCACCGGCTGCCTTGAGGGCGCCGACGATGTCGACGAGTTTGGCGGCCGGCAGGTCGCGGTCTGCTGCCACCTTGATCTCGAGCTGTCTTGCAGCCTCTTCACCAAGTGTTTCTGCGCGCGCGAGCATGAAACCCTGCGCATCTGTCGCCGTACCGCGCAGGCGCATCTCACCGTCTTCGGTGACGAACAGCGCATTCGGCGGTTCCGACGGATTGGCCTCGACGGTGGAGATCAGGCTGACATCATTGTCGAGCGGCGGGGTCAGCGTGCCGGCAACGAGGAAAAAGATCAGCATCAGGAACACGATGTTGATCAGTGCGATCGTGCTTTCCCGCTGGCGGGGCTGCTTGGGACGGGCAAGGCGGAGCATGGGGATTACCTCGCGACGGAAAGGTTGAGTTCGGTGTTGCGACGAATGTTCTCCACCGCCTCGACCAGCTGTTGGGATGTAAGCTCGCCGCGCACCAGGAGAACGGCGGTTTCCGCGCCGGCTTCCTTCAGGCGTGCGAGTTCGACGATGGCTGCCTCTTCGGCGAGCGTCTGGCCATTGACGCGCCAGCCCGCCGGATCATCGACGCGGATCAGCACGTCCGGCGGCTTGCCGCCGGCAGAGACTGACGCCGGCCCGCCGGAAATCTCGACCCTGGCGAAGCGGGTAAAGGTCGAGGTGAGCATGAAGAAGAGCAGCAGGAGGAAGATCACATCGATCAGCGATGTGAGCGACAGGGGCTTTCTCTTCCTGACCGCAGCCGCGTCAATGCGCATAGCTCTCACCTGTCACAAGCCGTGGCGCGCCGGAATCTGCCGTCGTTGCCTGTTCTTCCGCTTTCTCGATCGACGCGTGCGACAGAACGGTTGCGGTCATCGTCTCGATGGCGACGCGCTCGTTTTCGATGCGTGTTTCGAACCATGTGAGAAGGAGCGAAACGGGCATGGCAACGGCAAGGCCGCAGGCCGTGGTCAGAAGTGCTACCCAGATGCCGCCGGCGAGCAGTGACGGATCCACCGAATTCCCGGCTTCCTGCAGCTTCTGGAAGGCTTCGATCATGCCAAGAACCGTGCCGAACAGGCCAAGCAAAGGGGCAACCTGGGCGATGGCATCGAGCGCGCGAAACCCGCGTTGCAGATCGTGCAGGCGGCCAAGCGCCAGGCGGCTGACCTCGTCTTCCACGGCGCCTTTGTCGGCTTTTGCCGCGGCAAGCCGCATTGTGGTTGCGAGCGTTTCCTCCAGCGGCGAACGCGCATTGGCGAGCATCGAGCGTGCCTCGCCCTGGTTGTGGTGGAACCAGGCATGGAGCGCGCGGTTGGAACGCCCGTGCCGGCCGACCCGCTCGCGCTGAAACTGCATGAATTTCAGAAGGATGAGCGCCAGAGCGAAGACCGACAGAACAAGCAGGATCGCAACGACGGGGCCGCCGAGCTTGAGAAAGGAGCCTATGGAAGAGATGACGCCGTCGAACATGGGGGCATTCCTGTGGGGTTTGTTATGTGAACGTTATTTGCCGAAGGTGACAGTGCCGCGGCTGGTTGCTTCCAGCCGGGCAATACAGTCACCGGGCTCGAGCCCATCGCCTTCGCAGGCCGAAGCGTCGTTGATCAGGACACGCCCGATCGCATCGCAATCGGCATCGGCGAGGTCGAACCGCCGCACCTTGGTCTTCTCATTGGGCAGTTCCTGGAAGTCCAGGACCAGAAGCCGGTCAACGAGGCCTTCCTTGCTGAAAAGGGCGATTTCGTAGGCTGCCCGGGCGATATCCTGGCCCATCGCATTCTCGACCACGAATGCGATGCGGCAGCCCTTTTCGCTTTTTTGAAGAGCGTTGAGCTCCAGCTTGATCGCGCCGGCGGCAGGGTCCTGCGCGGCCCCTGGCAGGGTTGCTGCCAGCGTGCCGGCCAACGCCAGCGCGATACGGCCAGCGGTGGACAGAAGAGAAGTTGGAAGTAATCGAGACGGCATTTTATCCTCCAAAACGGACGGTTGCGCCGAGCTTTACGGTCAGGCCGGGTTGTGCATGCATACCATCGGAAACGTCAACGATCGGCAGCACGTAACGCTTATCGAAAAGGTTGTCGACGCGGAAATCAAACCGGAGGTTCTCATTGGGCTGATAGTTCGCATAGAGATTCACCAGCGTGTAATCCTCGGCGAAGGTCGTGCCGCTGGGAGCCCTGTTGAATTGCACCTCGCCACCGAGTGTCAGGCGACGTTCGAGAAAACGCATGCCGCCATCGAGCGTGACGCTGGCTGAGGGAATGGTCGTGAGGTCCGAACGCACGCCATCCCTGTCGGTCTGATGACCGTCGATGACGGAGATGCCGAGGCCGGCGAAATAGCGCCCGGCATCGTAGCGGCCCTCGAGTTCGAAGCCCTGGATTTCTGCAGCATAGACGTTCTGGTACTGCGCACACATGGTGTGACCGAGGCTGGCGCATTCGCTGCCTGGAATTGCCGGGAAAGTGGGAATGGTAATGTAGTCGTCAATGTCGTTGTGGAAATAGGCTGCCTTGAGCCGCAGCGTATCCCCGGCATCGAAGATTCCGTCGGCCTTGTAGTTTATGCCCGCCTCCCACGTCTTGCCGGTCTCGGGCCTGAGGTCGGGATTTGGCAGGAACGCAAAGCTGAAGCCGGGGAAGGAATGGCCGCCGGTGATGTAGGCCTCCGACGTGTTGGGTGCACGGTAGCCTTCTGCATAGGAGCCATAAAACTGCAGACCGGAAAGAACGCCCTCGCTGAAGGGGGAGACGCCAACGCTGAGGCGGGGGGAGAACCGGTCGCCTGAATTCTTGTCGGACGCCTCCAGTTCGTAGGAATCGTAGCGCAGCCCGGCGACGACTTCGAGCCAGTCATAAGTGAGCTTGTCCTGAACGTAGGCGCCCCAGACCCTGCGGGTGCCGGTCGGGTTGTAAGTGTCGGAGCCGCCTGACGCCGCATTCGAGGTGAAATCGTCATAGACCCAGTCGCCGCCAACTGTCAGTTCATGGGCAATCATCCCGGTATCGAAATAGGATGTGTTCCAGATATCGAAACTGGTCGTTCTGAGGTCGTAGCCCGATGTGCCGGGGCGCCGGCCCGTATCAGTCTGGGTTAGATCGATGCTGTTGACCGCACCCTTGATGTTGAGATTGAGCCACTTCTCCTCGGCGTCGGAGATCTTGAACTCGCCCGTGAACGTGTCGCTGTCGAGCCGGTAGTTGCGGGTTGCCGTCGAAGACCAGTCGTCGCGGGACCCGGTCCAGCCGAGCGTCAGCTCACTGTTCTCCGTTGGTCTGATGGTTCCCTTTACATGGCCGCTCAGCACGTCGAAGCCGGAGTTGTCGACGCGTGAACCATCGCCATCCTTGTAGTCACCATAGTCGCGCCAGACGATGTTGCCGAGAACGGAGGCGGCTTCGTTGAAGCGATAGGCGCCGATCGCGCTCGTGGTCCAGCCGGAACCGTTCGATTCATAACGCCCCGTGAGCGACAGCGCGTAATTCTCATCGTCACGCAGGAAATCATCGGGCTTCTTGGTTTCGAAATAGACGACGCCGCCAATTGCGCCTGAACCAAACGTGTTCGCGCTGGGGCCGCGGATGACGTCCACCTGCTGGACAAGCTGCGGGTCGAGCCAGAACATGCGGGACACTTCATGGCCCGCCTTGTGGAAATTCTGGCGGGCGCCATCCACGATGACGGAAACGCGTCCGGCGTCCTGAAGGCCGCGGATGTTGATGTTGCTGACCGCCGGGCGTCCGTCGGAATAAACCTTGATTCCGGGAACGCCGAAGAAGATGTCGTTGGCGTTGGTCGCCATACGGCGCTCAAGTTCCTCGCCGCTGATCTGGCTTACTGATGCCAGTGATTCGAGCGCGCTTTCCTCTGTCCTGCTCACCACCGTTATACGGTCGAGAAGGGTGACCCTGCCTGACGCTTCCGACAAAAGTACCGGCACTTCCTCGGCCATTGCGTTCATCGACAAAACCAGCGTCGCCATTGAAGTCCCGCACAGCAAGCCAAGGTTTGTGCGTCGCGCGTAATTTCGCATGCCCGATGTCTCCAGCAATTAAACACAGCAACTGGCCGGCTGGCGCTGGCTTGCCGACGATTATCCGGTTAGGAAATTTATCTTGATTATTCCACTCCGGTATTGCGGTGGCTATAAAATATGATAAGAAAAGTCAAGAAAGCGAATGGCAGAAAACATGCTGTCGATGTGAGCCCAAGCCAGTGACCTGAAAATGGAGGTTCTTTCCAATGAAGACCTATTTGTCGATCGACCCGCGCGGACAGGCAGACATACAGCATCTGGCCGTCAGGCAAGGCGGCGTTACGCCTGACCGGACGATTTCCAGCACGGACCTTTTCGGCGGGCGCCGCGAAATCGGAATTGAGCATCACGGTGCTTATTACCGGTTGAAGATTACCCGCCAGGGAAAGCTGATTCTTAACAAGTAGGTTTCGTGGAATGAATGTTCAGACAGTACGCGCGCCCGAGGCGATCAGGCGCGCCCGTGACGAAAATCCCAAGATGCGCGAGCGGGACCTGGCGATTTCGCTGGGCATTTCTGAGGCCGAACTGCTGGCCGCGCATGTGGGCCATGGCGTGACCCGTATCGAGCCGCGCGTGTCCGATCTTCTCCCGGCCCTCGAAGCCGTCGGGGAGGTGATGGCCCTGACGCGCAACGAAAGCGCCGTCCACGAAAAGGTCGGCGTTTACGAGAAGATTACCGCCGGCGCGCAGCATGCGCTGGTTCTGGGCCGCGACATCGATCTGCGCATATTTCCCTCCCGCTGGGCCTTCGGCTTTGCGGTGGAAAAGCGCGACGGTGACGATGTGCGGCGCAGCCTGCAGTTCTTCGACCAGGCGGGTGATGCCGTGCACAAGGTGCATCTGAGGCCGAAGTCGAACCTCTACGCCTATCAGAAACTCGTCGAGGATTTCCTTCATCCGGACCAGCTGGCTCCGCTTGAAGTTCAGGCAGAGAAAATTATCGAGGAGATTGTCACCGACGACCTGCCGGCTGCCGACGTGCTGCGCGAGCGCTGGAGCACGATGACGGATGTGCATCAGCTCTTCAATATCCTGCGCAAGCTGAAACTGACGCGCCATCAGGCCGTCCACCTGATCGGCGAGGACTACGCCTGGCGGCTGGAGGACGACGCCCTGACACAGATGCTGCATCAGGCGGTCCGTGAGACAGTGCCGATCATGTGTTTCGTCGGCAGCAGCGGATGTATCCAGATCCATACGGGCGCGATCGAAACGGTGAAGCCGATGGGACCATGGATCAACATTCTTGACCCCGGTTTCAATCTTCATCTGCGAACAGACCACGTGAAGGAACTCTGGGCCGTTCGCAAACCGACCAGAGACGGTCATGTCACCTCCATGGAGGCTTATGGCGCCGACGGACAACTGATCGCCCAGTTCTTCGGGGAACGCCTCGAAGGACATGCCGAGCGAAGCGACTGGCGTTCCATGGTCGAAGGCTTGCCACGGCGCGAATGCCGGCAGGTGGCCTGACTGACCTTCCTGGACGGGGAGCCTCGCTCCCTGTCTTCGTCTGGTGAAATCAATTGATTGGACTGTCCCGTGCACTACGGAAATCGGGATGGGATCCAGGGAGACTGGCGGACCATGCGTGAAGCGTTTTCTTCAGTGACGCGAAGAGGGTTGGGGCGGCTTGTGGTGAGTGCGCTCATTGCTCTCGGTGCAGCATTCACTCCCGCCGTTGCGGACGAGGCCATTCAGCCGTTCTCCGACGCCTCGAAGCTTGTGACGATCGGCGGTGCCATTACCGAGATCGTCTACAGTCTTGGCGAGGAAGAGCGGCTTGTCGCGCGCGACACGACGAGCACCTATCCGCCAGAGGCGGAGGAACTGCCCGATATCGGCTATATGCGCGCGCTTTCGCCCGAAGGCGTGCTCTCCGTCGAGCCGAGTGCCATACTGGCCATGGAAGGAAGTGGGCCGGTGGAAACGATGGATGTGCTTGAGACGTCCGGCGTGCCCCTCGTAAAAGTTCCGGAAGGCTATGACCGAGAGGCAATCCTGCGCAAGATTCGCGTGGTTGGCACCGCTCTGGGCGTTGAAGAAAAAGCCGAAATGCTCGCGCGCCGTGTAGAGGCTGATCTCGATGCCGCCGAGGCGGAAGCGCAGAAGCAGGCTGACGGGAAGCGCGTGCTTTTCGTGCTCAGCATGCGCGGCGGGCGGGTCATGGCCGCAGGCAGAAATACGGCCGCAGACGGCATCATCCGCATGGCGGGCGGGGTCAACGTGATGGACACGATGTCCGGCTTCAAACAGGTGACTGACGAGGCCGTGATTTCGGCGGCTCCGGAGGTTGTTCTCATGATGGAGCGCGAGGGGCACGGAGGGTGGCCGGATGTGTTGAAACACCCCGCTTTCGCCAGCACTCCGGCCGGAAAGAAGGGAACCCTGATACGGATGGACGGTTCGTATCTTCTGGGCTTCGGCCCACGGACTGCAGGCGCGGTGCGCGATCTGGCCAGCGCTCTGAACGGTTCGGAAACGGTGACCGAATAGCATGGCGTTACGTGACAATGCCGCACCGGCGCCACGATGGCGCTGGCATGTTGATACGAGTGGCGACCGTTCGGCGCGGGCACGGCTGGTCATTCTGGCCCTGATCCTGCTCTACGCGTTTCTTTTTCTGTTCAGTCTTGGATCGGGTGCATCCGATACGTCGTTCTGGGCGGTGCTTTCGGGCTGGCTGGGCGGTGGAGCAGATGCCCTCTCACTGCGCGACCGGGTGGTCATCGGCGACATCCGCCTGCCGCGTGTGGTGCTCGGAAGCCTGATTGGCGCATCGCTGGCTGTTTCCGGCGCTGTCATGCAGGGACTGTTTCGCAACCCGCTGGCCGACCCGGGCATTGTCGGTGTGGGGTCCGGCGCGGGGCTTGGCGCCATCACGGTGATCGTGCTCGGCAACACAATGCTTGCTCCGGTGATCGGCATGTTCGGTATTTATGCTCTGCCGCTCGCCGCTTTCTGCGGCGGGCTCGTGTCGACCCTGCTCCTCTACCGGGTGGCGACACGGCGCGGGCAGACATCGATCGCCACCATGCTTCTTGCCGGCATAGCGCTTGGCGCGCTCGCAGGCGCATTGTCGGGCATGCTCGTCTACGTCGCGGACGATCAGGAGCTGCGGGACCTGACCTTCTGGGGGCTTGGTTCTCTGGCGGGGGCCACCTGGGCAAAAATCTGGGCTGCCGGACCGATCATCCTTGCAGCCCTTGCTGCAGCGCCCTTCCTGGCACGCGGGCTCGACGCGATGGTTTTGGGCGAGACGACGGCCAACCATCTTGGCGTGCGGGTCCAGCGGGTAAAGAACTCCGCCATTCTGGCCGTGGCGGCGGCAACGGGCGCTTCGGTTGCCGTGGCCGGCGGCATCGGCTTTGTCGGCATCGTTGTGCCGCATCTTCTGCGGCTGACCATCGGCCCCGAACACCGCTACCTGCTGCCGGCTTCGGCGCTTCTGGGGGCGAGCCTGCTTCTGGTGGCCGATGCGATCAGCCGTGTTGTCGTGGCACCAGCGGAACTGCCGATCGGCATTGTCACGGCGACGCTCGGTGCGCCGTTCTTCCTGTGGATATTGCTGCGCCAGAGGGGGATTCTGGATCTGTGATGGCGATCGATGTCGAAGATCTTTCGGTGCGGGTCGGGCGCAGGCTCATTCTCCGCAATGTGACACTGTCGGTGAAGCCGGGCACCGTGACGGCCATTGTCGGGCCCAACGGATCGGGCAAGACCACCTTTCTGAAGGCGGTATCTGGCGACCTGCCATATGATGGCGATGTGCGGATCAATGGCGAAGCGCTCCGGCACATGCAGCCATGGCAGGCTGCCGCGCATCGGGCCGTTCTGCCGCAGGCAAGTTCGCTCTCCTTCCCCTATACGGTGCGCGAGGTGGTCAAGCTGGGGCTTCTGGGCGGGCGGTCAGGCGCTGGCCCGGCCGAGCAGACGAGGCTTCCCGAAAAGGCTCTTGAGCGCGTTGATCTCGCAGGATTTGCCGGGCGTTTTTACCAGGAACTTTCGGGCGGCGAACAGCAGCGTGTCCAGCTCGCCCGTGTGCTCTGCCAGGTCTGGAAACCGGTGCTCGACGGCAGGCCGCGCTACCTTCTGCTCGATGAGCCGGTTTCAAGCCTCGACATCAAGCATCAGCTGATCATCATGGACATTGCCGCAGGATTTGCTTCTGCCGGCGGTGGTGTGCTGGCGGTTCTGCACGATCTGAACCTCACCGCGCGCTTTGCCGATCAGGTGGCCATGATGCATCGCGGGACGCTGGTCGCGGCGGGAACGCCTGCCGATGTGTTTAACGACCGGCTTGTGTCCGACGTGTTCGAGTGCCGAATTCAGGTGGGTGTTCCGCCAGGTGGGGATCTTCCCTATGTGCTGCCACAGTCAGCGCGGCTTTAGGGTCAGGACCCATTAACATGACCACAATGGCGTTCGATAGACCACGAGATGCAAGGAAAAGCCCGCAGAGCGGGGTCATTCCCCCGGTCAAGGGGGGTGACGCGGCAGGTCGCCGGTCTATCGACCGTCCTTCGGATCGGCCTGATTCGCACGGCCTACTTTGTCGCAAGGCCGTGAAAGATATGAAGTCTTCCTGTGGCCTTGCCTCACGTATCCGCACAAATCAGGCCGACCATTGCGGCCATATTAATGGGTCCTGACCCTAGTCAACGGACATTTTCGGAGGATGAGGACCGTCTGCGTACGGTCCTTCCTGAGCCTAGCGTGCCGCTACACGCTCGGGTAGCTCGTCAAGACCGAGCCGTAATCGCATGTCCGGCTTGCCGACGGCGAGATCGCTGATCGTATAGCCGGCCAGCACTTCGAAGAAGGCGTTCAACGCCTTGCGCAGCGCTTCATTGAGGCCGCAGCTTTCGACCAGCGGGCACTCTGCGTCGTCATTCTCAAAGCATTCCGCCATGGCGAAATTGTCCTCGGTGACGCGCACGACATCGAACAGGGTGATGTCGCCGGCCGGTTTCGCCAGACGAACACCGCCATGACGTCCACGCACGGTCTCGACAAAGCCGTGCTCGACAAGCGGCTGCAGAATCTTGAACAGGAACAGGTCGGACAGGGAGTATGCCTCAGCGATGTCCGAGATGCGGCTGAGCCGGCCCTCATTGGCGGCGCAATACATCAGAATCCGGATTGCATAATTGGTTTGTCGCGTTAGGCGCATAACAGTCCTTTCACATATCGTTCCCGCAATATGGCTTATTGTTTAGAACAATTCCAGAGTGAGTCGGCATAAATCTGATAAATTCAATCAACTTTATGCAGGCAATCGCTGAGTTGCGCAATTTCACGTATGAGCGCTTTGCCTTGTTATTCGTGCTGCAATGCACAATATTCGCGCGACAAATGTGGGAACCGGTCGGCGGGGAAAGCGCAGCCATGCTCGTTCTGACGCCTCAGATCGGATTTTGCAGACGAATTCATTTCAGAAAGGCATAGACGATGAACGCGCATGTTCTGGAAAATGAGATCGGCGTGGACACGACCGTTTCCGACTGGGTGGTTGTCGACCAGTCGATGATCGACCGTTTCGCCGATTGCACCAATGACCACCAGTGGATCCATGTGGATCGCGAGCGCACGGAGCGCGAAAGCCCGTTTGGCAAGCCCGTGGCGCACGGCTTCCTCACGCTGTCGCTTTTATCGAGCCTGTCTTATGACTGTGGGGCGTGGCCGGTGCATCTGGGCACGATCATCAATTACGGGCTCGACCGGCTGCGCTTTCTGGCGCCGGTCAAGGCCGGTAGCCGCGTGCGGCTGCGCAGCACGCTGAAGGGCATCGAGGAAAAGGCGCCGGGCCGGCTTCTCATTCGCCATCACGGCGAGGTGGAAATCGAGGGCGAGGAAACGCCCGCACTTGCCGCTGAAACGATCATCATGCTGATTCTCGACGACAAGGTCGCCTGAGCGGTCTATTCCGCGTCGGGCTGGTTCATCGGCGCGGCCTTCCGGAACGCTTCCAGTTCCATGCAGGCGTCGTTGATGCGCTGGATGACGGGATAGGGCGTCATGTCGACGTCGAAGCGCTTGTTGTTCGCCACCTGTGCGACGAGGCAGATGTCGGCCATGCCGGGCGTGTCGCCATGGCAGAAGACGCCGGTCTGCGGGCGCTCGGAGAGCATCTTTTCAAGCGGTTCGAACGTGGCGTTCACCCAGTGGCGGAACCATGCGCCGACTTCGGCGTCGTCTGCGCCGTAACGCTCTTTGAGCGCGTTCAGAATGCGCAGATTGTTCACCGGATGGATTTCACAGGCGATCATCTGGGAGAGCATGCGAACCCGCGCGCGCCCATGCGCATCGGCGGGCAGGAGCGGGGGCTCGGGCACCGTCTCGTCCAGAAACTCCATGATCGCCATGGACTGCGCGATCATCGTACCGTCGCTCCACACCAGCGCCGGAACGAGACCCTGCGGATTGACCGACAGATAAGCCTCGCCGCGATGCTCGCCGTGCCGCAGATGGTGGGCGGCATAACGATAGTCGATGCCTTTCATGGCGAGGGCTATCCGCACCCGGTAAGAGGTGGAGGAGCGGAAATAATTGTGCAGGACGATCTCGTTCATCTCAGGCCTCGCCGATGGTGATGGCGATCTCGCCGATGCCGTCGACGCCGCCTTCCACCTGATCGCCCGGCTGGAGCGCGCCGACGCCGGCAGGCGTTCCGGTATAGATCAGATCGCCGGCCTTCAGCTCCATGGCCTGGCTGCACAGTGCAATCACGTCGGCCACGGGCCAGATCAGCTCGTCCAGATCGCCTTCCTGGCGGATTTCGCCGTTGACGGCGAGCCAGACGCGGCCCTGCGACGGGTGACCGGTCTCGGCAACAGGCACGATGGGGCCACAGGGCGACGAGCGGTCGAACGCCTTGCCCCAGTCCCATGGTCGGCCTTTTTTCTTGGCATCGCCCTGAAGATCACGGCGTGTTAGATCGAGACCGACGCCATAGCCGTAAACGTGATCGAGCGCGTTGGCCGGATCGATGTCGCTGCCGCCCTTGCCGATGGCGACGACCATCTCGATTTCGTGGTGAAGATCTTTGGTCAGGCTGGGATAGGGGATCACCGTGTCGGTATCGACCACGGCGTCAGCCGGTTTGGTGAAGAAGAATGGCGGCTCGCGATCCGAATCATGGCCCATTTCGCGCGCGTGGGCGGCATAGTTGCGCCCCACGCAGAAGATGCGCCGCACGGGAAAGCGGGCCTCGGTGCCGGCAACGGCAACAGACGGCTGGCGGGCGGGCGGAAAAACGAAATCGGCCATGAAACTCTCCCAAAACACTGGGGAGAAGAGATGGCCGAATTGACGCTCCGGGGCAAGGCCCCGAAGCGCCGGAGTCTAGGGTCAGGACCTACTAATATGGCCACAATGGCGTTCGATAGACCAAGAGATGCAAGGAAAAGCCCGCAGAGCGGGGCCTTTCCCCGGTCAAGGGGTTTGACGCGGCAGGTTGCCGGTCTATCGAGCGTCCTTCGGATCGGCCTGATCAGCACGGGCTACTTTGTCACAAGGCCTTGAAAGACATGAAGTCTTCCTGCGGCCTTGCTTCGCGTATCCGCACAAATCAGGCCGACCATTGCGGCCATATTAGTAGGTCCTGACCCTCGAGATCAGTCCTTGAAGACGGTCTTCACGGCCTTGGCTGTCGCATCGACAATCGTGTCTGCTTCTTCGCGCGTCAGGCAGAGCGGGGGTGCAAAGCCCAGAATGTCGCCCTGCGGCATGGCGCGGCCGATGACGCCCTGTTCGAGAAGGGCTGCGGCCATCTGCGGGCCGATCTTCTCGGAAGCGTCGAAGAACTGGCGGTTCTCACGCTCCTTCACGAATTCGACGGCGCAGAGCATGCCTTCGCCGCGCACTTCGCCAACATGGGCGTGGTCGCCAATGGCGTCACGCATGGCGTTGACGAAATAAGCGCCTGTCTCGCCGGCATTCTTCACGAGGCCAAGCTTGTCGACCAGTTCGAGATTGGCGATGCCGGCGGCAGCACCAATCGGGTGGGCCGAATAGGTCCAGCCATGGCCGATCGGGCCGTATTCATCCGTGCCGCGCTCAAGCACCTCCCACATCTTCTTGCCGACGATGGAGCCGGAAAGCGGCGCATAGGCTGAGGTGAGGCCCTTGGCGATGGTGATGAGGTCGGGTTCCATGTCGTAATGGATGGAGCCGAACATGGAGCCGAGGCGTCCAAAGCCGGTCACCACCTCGTCGGCCACGAGCAGGATGTCGTGCTTGCGCAGCACTTTCTGGATCGCGGCCCAGTATCCGGCCGGCGGCGGCACGATGCCGCCCGTGCCGAGCACGGGCTCGCCGATGAAGGCTGCGATGGTGTCCGCGCCCTCACGCTCGATCAGCGCTTCAAGCTCGGCCACGCAATGGGCGGTGAACTGCTCCTCGCTCATGGCGAGGTCCGGGCGGCGGTAGTAATAGGGCGCTTCGGTGTGGACCACCTGGGCAAGCGGCAGATCGAACTTCTTGTGGAACAGCTCAAGGCCGGTCAGCGAGCCCGTCATCAGGCCGGAGCCGTGATAGCCGCGCCAGCGCGAGATGATCTTCTTTTTCTCGGGGCGGCCGAGAATGTTGTTGTAGTACCAGATCAGCTTGACGTTGGTTTCGTTGGCATCGGAGCCGCCGAGGCCGAAATAGACCTTGGACATGTTTTCCGGCGCACGGTCGACAATCATCCTGGCAAGCTTGATGGAGGCTTCCGTGCCGTGGCCCACATAGGCGTGGTAATAGGCAAGTTCCTTCGCCTGCTCGGCGATGGCGTCGGCGATCTCGGTGCGGCCATAGCCGACATTGACGCAATAGAGGCCGGCGAAGGCGTCAAGCAGCTTGTTGCCGTCACGATCCTCGATATAGACGCCGTTGCCGCCGGTCACGATGCGGTTGGGGCTTTCGCCGCGCGCATGCTGGGCCAGATGGGTCGAGGGATGGAAGAAGGCCTCGCGGTCCCACTGGTCGAGTTGGTCGTTCTTCAACAGCATGTCACTCTCCTGTTCGTCTCAAACTGTGTATTCAGCGCTGCTCAACCGATGTTGCGGCAGACATATTTGATGTTGGTGAAGGCTTCCAGCCCATGGCGGGAGCCCTCGCGCTCAAGGCCCGCCTGCTTGACCCCGCCAAAGGGGATGGGCGCGCCGGTGATCTTGGTGCGGTTCACGGCGACCATGCCGAATTCGAGACCGCGCGAAAGGCGTGCGATGCGGCCGGGATCCCGCGTGTGCAGATAGGCGGCGAGGCCTGTCTCTGTGTCGTTTGCCTTCGCCAGCACGTCCGCCTCGTCGTCGAAGGGCGTGAAGGCGGCAATCGGCCCAAACGTTTCCTCACGGAAGATGAGGGCGGTTTCTGGCACATCGGCCAGAACCGTGGGTTCGAAGAAGGTGGGGCCGTGCCGCGACACTTTTCCGCCTGTTACCAGACGCGCGCCTTTTGCGAGCGCATCGGCGACCTGTTCTTTCTGCTTCGCGACCGCGCGCTCATGGATGAGCGGGCCGATATCGGGATCGGTGAGGCCGTTCCCGACCGTCAGTTCCTCGACCTTGCGGGCGAAGGCCGCGACGAAGGCGTCGTAGATGGAGCGCTCGATATAGAAGCGGTTGGCGGCAAGGCAGTCCTGCCCGGACGTGGCGAACTTGGCCGAAAGGGCGCTCTCGACCGCATGGTCGAGATCGCAATCGGCAAAGGCGATGAAAGGCGCATGGCCGCCAAGCTCCATGACCAGGCGCTTCACGGTCGGTGCGGACTGCGCGTAGAGCAGGCGGCCGATCTCGGTGGAGCCGGTGAAGGAGACGGCGCGCACACGGGTTGAGGCGGTCATCGCGCCGACCACTTCGGCTGCCTTGCCGGTGAGCACGTTGAAGACGCCTGCCGGCACGCCGGCGCGCTCGGCGAGTTCTGCAAGGGCGAGTGCGGAGAAGGGCGTCTCGGATGACGGGTGGGACACCACGGTGCAGCCGGCGGCAAGGGCCGCTGCCGCCTTGCGGGTGAGCATGGCGGAGGGGAAGTTCCACGGCGTGACGAGGGCCGCGACGCCCACAGGCTCACGCGAAACCTGCATGTCCGCGCCCGGCAGGTGCGAAGCGACGCTCTCGACCGAAACGCGCTTGGCTTCCTCGGCGTAGAAGGAAACGAAAGAGGCGGCGTAATCGATCTCGCCGCGCGCTTCCGAGAGCGGCTTGCCCTGTTCGAGAACCATGAGATGGGCGAGGTCTTCCTTGGCCGCGACAATCAGGTCGTACCAGCGCATCAGGATCTGCGCGCGCTCCTGCGGCAGAAGGGCCGCCCAGGCGGGAAATGCGGCATGCGCCGCTTCGATGGTCTCATCGACCTGCTCTGCGGTGAGTGCCGGAACGCAGCCGAGCCGCGCGCCATCGGCCGGGTTGAAGACATCCACGACCGGGTCGCCGGGTGCGGCGATCCAGTGGCCGTTCGCATAGGCGTATTCGCGGAAAAGACGCGGATCGGCGAGGTCGGAAAGGGCGGTTTTCTGAAGGGCTGCAATAGCGGACATCGGCTCACTCCCAAGCGGATTTCCAGTTTATGGATCGACTGGGATTATGCCGTTCGGGCCGCCAAATTTTCTGACGATCTTGGCAGGGCGCACCAAGGTTTCTTCTGAACTTCGTGGCCCGCGCCCACTATTCCTTCTGCGCCGTCTCGTCGGTGTTCACCAGAACGCCGAGCGGAAACGCGCCCGGCTGTTTCACCGGCTTGGTGACGATGTAGGTGAAATAGCGCGCCAGCCCCACATTCATCTCAAGAAGCCGATCGACCAGCCGCTGATAGGTGTCGATGTCGCGGGCGATGATCTGCAGGATATAATCGAAACCACCGCCGACAGCCCAGCAGCCGGTGATTTCATCGATGTCCTGAACGCTGCGTTCGAATCGCTGGAAGTCTTCCGCGCGGTGGCCAGAAAGTTCGGCGGCCATGAAGACGGCGATGTGCGGGGCGAGCTTCGCCAGCGCCACCTCGGCGCGGTAGCCAGTGATGATGCCGGCCTTTTCAAGGCGTTTCAGCCGTTCCCAGCAGGGGGCGGGCGTGAGGTTCACGCGTTCGGCCAGTGCCGCCTTGGAGATGCGGCCTTCCCTTTGAAGGATACCCAGAATTTTGAGATCGCGATCGTCGAGCTTGAGCATGGTCAGCTCTGGATCGTCGTCCCGGCCTTCGCTGTCAAGGCCCGGGCGCGCGCAAATGTGGCAATGGCCGTGTCTTGCGCGCCCGTTCCGGTGAGGTCGCAGATGGTGATCTGGTCATCGCCGGTGCGGCCGGTACCGGCTCCAGAAACGATGTCTCCGAGTTCGGGTGGCGTGCCGCCATGCCATACGCCGTCATGAATCGCGGCTGCCAGTTCGCCGAGTTTTTCGCACTGGCTCACACGGTCGGCGACGTAGAGATCGGCGCGGGTGAGAGCCGTCGGCTCGATCTCGTTCTTGCCTTCCTGATCGGAGCCCATCGCGGTGATGTGGAGGCCGGGATGCAGCCAGTCGGCCTTGAGAACAGGCTCTCGGGCCGGCGTGGTGGTGACGACAAGCTGGCTTTGAGCGACGAGGCGGGCCGGGTCCGGTTCTGCCTGCACTTCGATGCCGAGGGTTTCGGCAAGATCGTTCGCACAGGCTGTGGCCTTTGCCGCATCACGCCCCCAGACGAGAAGGCGGGAGAAGGGACGGACCTGATGGGCGGCGATCATTTGCAGGCGGGCCTGAACGCCGGTTCCCATGACGCCCGCTGTCTCGACCGTCGAGGGTGCCATGTGGCGGGCGGCGACCGCGCCGGCGGCAGCTGTGCGCACATCGGTCAAAAAGCCATTGTCGAGCAGAAGCGCCTCCACGAGGCCGGTTTTCGCCGAAAACAGGATCATCAGGCCGTTGAGGCTCGGCAGGCCGATTTTCGGATTGTCGAAGAAACCGGGGCTGACCTTGATGGCGAAGCCTTCGAAGCCCGGAATATAGGCCGTCTTCACATCCACCTCTCCATGAACCTGCGGAATGTCCATGGAGAGGATGGGTGGCATGATGACGCCGCCCGAAGCGAGCGCGCGGAAGGCTTCTTCCACCACGTCGATGGCTTTGAGGTCGAGCCGGACGGCCTTGCGCAGATCGGCTTCGGTCAGGACAAGAATATCATGCGGCATGGGGCGCTCCCTTGATGATCGTGTCGCCGAGCGCCACATCGCGGCCGCAGACAATGTCGGTGAAGACCCGCATGTCGACATTGCGTCCGGTGATGAGCGTGGCGGTGGGGCCGATTCTTCCGGAAATCTTGCCGGCCATGAGGGCGGCGGCACCGACGGCACTCGCCCCTTCGCACACCAGCCGGTCTTCGAAATAATGCGCCTGCATGGCGCGATAGATTTCTTCCTCGGTGACGAGCACGACATCATCCAGATGATTGCGGCACAGTTCGAAGGAATGGCGGTTTTCAAGCCCGATCCCGCCGCCGAGCGAATCGGCGAGACTCGCCACTTCGGTGACGGCGACCGGCATTGCGGCGGCAAGCGAGGCGTGCATGGCCGCACCCCGCTCCATGGTGATGCCGATGACACGGATGGAAGGTTTGATCGTCTTCAGCGCGAACGCGATGCCGCCCGCGAGCCCGCCGCCCGACAGCGGTATGAGCACGGTTTGAAGATCCGGGCGCTGCTCCAGAAGCTCAAGCCCGATCGTGCCCTGGCCGGCGATGACCGCGAGGTCATCGAAAGGGGAGATTTCGCAAAACCCCTCTTCATCGGCGAGGCGGCGGCTTTCGACCTGCGCTTCATCCTGGCTTGCACCGATGATGCGGGCTTCGGCACCAAGCGCCCTGATGCCGGCGATTTTCGCCTCCGGTACCAGCTTCGACATGCAGATAACGGCGCGCAGGCCACGCGCGCGTGCGGCATAGGCGACGGCGCGGCCATGATTGCCGGTGGAGCAGCATGTGACGCCGGTGGCGTCATCCGGCAGGGTGAGGACCGCATTGGCGGCACCGCGCAGCTTGAAGGCGCCGCTTGCCTGTCCAATCTCGAGCTTGAGGAGGAAGTCATCTCCCGCGAGACGGCTGAGAAAGGGCGACGGCGGGAGAGGGGTATCGCGTGTCGCGATACCAGCAATGCGGCGACGCGCAGCCAGAATGTCTGCCAGCGCAAGCGTAGCCCTGTGGCTCATGAAAATCTCCCGGATTGTCTGCGAGGCAGCATGATGGTGCTGATTTGTACACAACATCGTTGGCTCGGGAATAGAAGTAGCGACATTCGATGTCGTTTTCCTGCGATTCACCGGTTCGAAAATGTGATCATGGAATAGTTGTACACAAGGTTGCGAATTGCCTTTCCGGTGTACGGTTTCGCCGGGTGCAAAAGCGTCCGGTCTTTCGCTTTTTGGAGGAACCATGCCAGCAGCCGAAATGCCCTTCAGCGCGCAGGAATATGCCGCTCGCCTCGAAAAGACCCGCAACGCCATGGAGGCAAAGGGTATCGATGTTCTGTTCGTGGAAGATCCCTCCAACATGGCCTGGCTGACGGGTTATGACGGATGGTCGTTCTATGTCCATCAGGGGGTGATCGTCTTCAAGGATGCCGACCCGATCTGGTGGGGCCGGTCGATGGACGGAAACGGCGCCGTGCGCACGGTCTATATGGATGACGACCGGGTGCTGCGCTATCCCGACCATTATGTGCAGGCCAACACGCTGCATCCGATGCAGCATCTGGCCGAAATTCTGCGTGCCCATGGCTTTGGCAACAAGCGGATCGGCGTGGAGCTGGAGAACTATTATTTTTCCGCCAAGGCTTATCTGGTTCTGAAGGAAGAACTGCCCAACGCGACCTTTGTCGATGCGACGGCGCTGGTGAATTGGCAGCGCGCCGTGAAATCCGAAGAGGAGATCGTCTTCATGCGCCGGGCGGCGCGGATCTCCGAAAAGATGATCGACGGTATTGTCGAGCGCATCGAGCCGGGCCTGAAGAAGAACGATCTGGTGGCCGAGATCTATGCGGACGCCATACGCGGTGTGGATGACGACTGGGGCGAATATCCGGCTATCGTGCCTCTCCTACCGACCGGCTCGGACGCGGCTGCACCGCATCTGACCTGGGACGGGCGTCGGTTCGAGCAGGGGCATGCAACCTTCTTCGAGATCGCCGGCTGCTATCGCCGCTATCACGCGCCGCTCTGCCGCACCGTGTTTCTCGGCACGCCGCCGCAGCACATGCTGGATGCGGAAAAGGCGCTGGTGGAAGGCATCGAGGCCGGGCTTGAGATCGCACGACCGGGCAATCGCGCAGGCCAGATCGCCGATGCGCTCTATGGCGCGCTGGAGCGGGCCGGCATAACGCGGGACGGGCGCTGCGGTTATCCGATCGGCATTTCCTATCCGCCGGACTGGGGCGAGCGCACGATCTCGTTGCGCCGCGAGGACGAGACAATTCTGGAAGCGGGCATGACCTTCCATTTCATGCCGGGCCTGTGGATGGCCGACTGGGGGCTGGAAATCACCGAAAGCATCCTGATCACCGAAGACGGGCCAGCCGAGGCGCTGTGCCGCCGCCCGCGCGAACTGATCGTGAAGAACTGATCCATGCGATCCGAAACGCTGGAAAACACGACGCGCATCCTGTCCGATCTGGTGGGGTTTCCCACCATTTCGGCGGACAGCAATCTGGAAATGATCGCCTATGCCAGCGAGCTTTTGAGCGCGCTCGGTGCAAGGCTTTCAATGACGCTGGACGAGAGTGGGCACAAGGCCAACCTGTTCGCCACGCTGGGGCCCGAAGGGGATGGCGGCATCGTGCTTTCGGGCCATTCCGACGTGGTGCCGGTGGAGGGGCAGGACTGGGCGAGCGATCCCTTCGCCCTGCGCGAGGCGGATGGAAGGCTCTATGGGCGTGGCACCTGCGACATGAAGGGGTTCATCGCCTGCACACTCGCCATGGCTCCGCATTTTGCCGAGCTGGATCTCAAGCGACCGCTCCATTTCGCCTTCACCTATGACGAGGAGGTGGGGTGTTTTGGCGCGCGCGCGCTGGTGGAGGAACTGGAGCGGACCGAACTCCGGCCCTCCGTCGCCATCATTGGCGAGCCGACCATGATGCGCATCATCGAGGGTCACAAGGGCTGCTTTGAATACACGACCGAGTTTCGCGGGCTGGCCGGCCATGCCTCTTCTCCTGAACGCGGCGTCAATGCGGTTGAATATGCGGTGCGCTATATTTCGCGGCTCATGGCGCTGGCCGAGGAGCTGAAGACGCGCGCGCCGAAGGGCAACCGGTTCGATCCGCCCTGGACGACGCTTCAGGTCGGCACGATCTCGGGTGGTGCGGCCCGCAACGTGATTGCCGACCACTGCTCCGTGGAATGGGAAATGCGCCCGGTGCGCAATGAGGATGCGGATTTTGTGAAAGATCGCATCCGCGCGTTTGTCGAATCCGAGCTGAAGCCAGCCATGAAGGCGGTTTTTGAGGGCGCTGACATCGTCACCCATGTGATCGGTGAGGTGGACGGGCTGGAGCCGGTAACCGAATCGGAGGCGCGGCAGATCGTTTCGGAGCTTACCGGTCTCACCGAGGCGGAAGTGGTGGCGTTCGGCACGGAGGCGGGGCTTTTCCAGAAAGCGGGGATATCCTCCGTCATCTGCGGGCCGGGCTCCATCGAACAGGCGCACAAGGCAGACGAGTTCGTTTCTCTGGAACAGCTCGAAGAATGCCTTGGCATGCTTGACCGGCTGGGCAGAAAGGTGAGCTGAGGGCGATGGAGCCAGAGCGATGACAGGCGAGGCACGTGCGCGGTTCGAGCGTATCTACACGCTTTTGCGCGAACGCATCTGTCTGCTCGACTATCCGCCGGGCATGCGGCTGCGCGAAGAGGACCTCGCCGAGGAATTCGACACCAGCCGAACGCCGATCCGCCGGGTTCTGGCCCGGCTCGAGGACGAGGGTTATCTGCGCTCTGTCCATGGCGTGGGAACCATCGTCACGGATATCGACATCGCCTCGCTGGAACAGGTCTACCGCCTGCGGGTGGAGCTTTCGGAGCTGATCGGCAAGCTTTCACCGATAGAGCCCGATGAAGACGCCAAACGCGCCTTCGCTGGCATGAAGACGCGCTGTGAGGCTTTGGTGAGAACGCCCAGCCAGCGCGCCTTTGCGCAGCTCAATATGGATTTCTTCCATCTCCTGATGACATTGACGGAGAACGAACCGCTGCAGGAGTTTTCCGAGCGGCTCTATTATCAGACGACGAGGATCTGGCTGAAGCGTGCTGCCGGCGAGGACGGCACGGAAGAAACGCTTGCCAGCGAGATCGGCTTTTTCCTGCGCGAAGTCTCCGACATTGCCGCTGCGGTGGCCTGCGGGGCGCTGGAAAGCGTCGGGCAAATCCGCCGCGCCCATGTGGCCATGAGTTTTGCTCGCCTGAAGGAAAGGGCAGGCGAAGAGGTGGAGGCCGGACCTCTTTAAGCGGCTCATCGTTTCACGAAAACGCTGCTCCGCTCAATCTGTATATTTTTCCGCATTTGTGCGAACGGCAGGTGAATTCACCTGCCTGCAAAATGCTCTAGGAGGCCGCCTTTACCAGTGCGCTCAGATCGGGCAGGTCGGTTGCGCCGCCAACCCGCATGACGGCTTCGGCCCCGCAGCGATTGCCGGCTGCAAGGCATTGTTCAACCGGTTTTCCGGAAAGCCACGCATCGATGAAACCGGCATTGAACGCGTCTCCGGCCCCCGTGGAATCGATTACATTGACGGGCTGCGTCGGCATAGAGACGGTGGTTTCGGCGCTGATCGCGATGGATCCTTCCGGCCCGCGCTTGACGATTGTAAGCGGTGCGGGCGGTTTCTTTCCCGGGGAAATGGCAAGCCGCTGCGCCTCGGTTTCGTTGGGCAGGAATATGTCCACTGCTCCGATCATCGCGGCAAGATCATCGCGCGCCAGAACCGCATCGTCCCATGAACAGTCGAGCGAGATGGAAAGCCCCGCACCGCGCGCCTGTTCGATGAGGAAGGGCGCTTCGACCAGAGTAGCGAGCTCGCCGATATGGAGATGGGCGAAGTCACCGTTGGCGATGACTTGCGCAAATGTTTCCGGCACGGCGGGACCGGCGCGGCGCGTGAGGAACGCGCGTTCCGTGCCCGATGTCATGGCCACGGTGATCTGCGGATCGAGCGTGTCGGGCATGGGCTGCGAGGCCGAAAGATCGACACCGCTTGCCTCAAGCTCTTTCATCAGTGCTGAGGCGAACGGCCCCGAAGGGAGCGCGGAGGCCAATGAGACCGGACGACCGAGGGCGGCCACATAGGCAGCCGTGATGAACGCGCCGCCGCCTGGCTTGATCGACAGGCCGCCGGCAAAAACTTCTTCACCCAACGTTGGCATTTTCGGCAGATCGGTAAAAATCAGATCGCAGTAGAGCCGCCCCACGCTCAGGACGCGGCCCGACCGGTTGGCTTGCGTCACGGCAGCGCCTCCCCGGATTTGGCATCAAAGAGATGCATTTCGCCGGCCTTTGCCGTCAGCTTGACCGTGTCGCCGGCTTTTGGCGGTTTGCGGCCCGATGCCTTTGCGATCACCTCATGGCCGTTGACGCCGACATAGACCAGCGTGTCGGCACCGAGCGGCTCGACAATGTTGACCGTGCCCGAGAAAAGCCCGTTGCCGCCGGTGACAACGAGATCGTCTGGCCGGATGCCAAGGATCACGTCGGCCCCTTCCGAGGCACTGCGTTGGGGCAGATCGATGCCGAGCCCGCCCCCGAGTTTGACGCCCTTTCCGGCCCAGTTGCCCGGCAGCATGTTCATGGAGGGCGCGCCGATGAACTGGGCGACGAAGGTGTTTGCCGGCTTGTGATAAACCTCAAGCGGCGTGCCGACCTGCTGGATATAGCCATCCTTCATGATCACGATCCGGTCGGCCATGGTCATGGCTTCCACCTGGTCGTGCGTCACGAAAATGATCGTGTTTCCAACGCGTTGGTGAAGCTTCTTGATTTCAAGCCGCATCTGGGTGCGCAGTTGCGCATCAAGGTTGGAGAGCGGCTCGTCGAACAGAAAGACGGCGGGATCGCGCACCATGGCACGGCCGATGGCGACGCGCTGGCGCTGCCCGCCCGAAAGCTGGTTGGGGCGGCGCTCCAAGAGGTCGGTCATGCCGAGAATGGCGGCCACCTCGTCGATGCGCTTGTCCTTCGCCTCTTTTGAAAGCCTGGACGTGCGCAGGCCGAAGCCGATATTCTTGCGCACCGACATGTGCGGATAGATTGCGTAGTTCTGGAACACCATGGCGATGTCGCGCTCCTTGGGCTCCAGATTGTTGACGAGGCGCTCGCCGATGTGGATTTCGCCGCCGCTGATCTCTTCAAGGCCGGCGATCATGCGCAGGGTCGTGGATTTGCCGCAGCCCGACGGGCCGACGAAGACGACGAATTCACCATCGGCCACGTCGAGATTGATGCCGTGAAGCACTTCGACCTTGCCGTAGGATTTGACGAGATTGCGAAGGGACAAGGTGGCCAAGGGTCTACTCCTGCAAGAGAGCGCCGAAGGCGGCATCGAGCGCGGCCCCGGCTTTTTCGGCGCGGGCAAGGTCCGCTGCCTGTTGTTCTGAAAGGCGGGTGAGGGTGGCGCGATAGGTTTGAAGCGCCTCGTTCATGGCGTCGGGGCCCGGACCACCGAAACGCTCGCGCACCGCCACGAAATGGCGTGCGCTGACGGCCTCGGTGTAGGCTGCGGGGTCGAGCGTGCTGTCGCGGCCAGAAAGCTCATTGAAAGCCTTGGAGAAAGCCTCGAACCCGTCGCCGAGTGGTTTGCCATCGGCGATGACGGCGCGGGCCGTGGCGGCGGCGATCTCATGCGCCTGCCGGAAGGAAAGCCCCTCGCGGCGCACCAGCGTGTCGGCGAGTTCCGTGACCGTGATGCAGGCGGCATCGATGTTTTTTGCAACCCGCTCCCCATCGATGGAGACGACGCTGATCAGCGCTGCGAGAAGATCGAGCACGCGCGCGCCGCTCTGGAAGGCTGAATAGCCAGCCACCTGAACCTCGCCCTCGCTGTCATTCATGTCGGTGAAGGGCGTGTTGTGCATCGTGTTGACGACCGCATCGGCGCGCCCGCAGGTCATCGACGCAAGATGGCGCAGATGCTCGATGGGCACGGGATTGCGCTTTTGCGGCATGATGGACGAAATCTGCACGAGACTGCCGGGCACATGGAGCTGTCCCACCTCGAAGGCCGACCAGAACTGCATGTCCTGAATGAAACGCCCGAGATGCAGGAAGGTGAGCTTCATCGCGCTGTAGAGGCCGGTGACATAGTCGACCGAGGCGATGCAGCCGTAGGAATTGCGCATCGGCTCGGAAAAGCCCAAAAGATCGGCCATGCGGGCGCGGTCAATGGGAAAGCCGCTGGTCGTGATGGCGGCAGCCCCCATCGGGCAATGGTCGATATTGGCGCGGGCCGCCTGAAGGCGCTCGATGTCGCGCAGAAGCACCTCGACGGCGGCCGACAGGTAGTGGCCGAAAGTGGAGGGCTGGGCCGGCTGGCCATGCGTGTAGGCGACAATCAGCGTGTCGCGCTCGGCTTCGGACTTGGCGATCAGAGCGGAGGCCAACGCGTGCGCCTTGCCGATCAGCGTGTCGGCATGGTGCTTCAATGTGAGTTTGAAGACCGTATGATCCATGTCATTGCGCGAACGCGCCGTGTGCAGCATGCCGGCGAGATCCGGGCCAAGCCGCTTTTTGAGTTCCGCCTCGACGAGGAAGAAATAGTCTTCCACCTCGCCGGTATAGGTGAGGGCATCGACATCGACCGTCTCGTCAATGTCGATGAGGGCTGCGGCGATGCGAGCGGCGTCATCGTAGGCGAGAATGCCGGTCTCTGTGAGCATCACCAGATGCGCACGGTTGATGGCACGGAACGCACCCACATAATTGGCCTTCACGCCTTCAAAAAGCGGTGCCAGCACCGTGTCCTTGTAGACGGGATGGGGGAATTTCTCGTTGAGGCTCATCGTGCGCTTATCCCTTGAGGCCGGCCATGACAACGCCGCGAATGATGAAGCGCTGGAAGATGAGGAAAACGACCAGTGTCGGCAGCGTGGAGATGGCCGCACCTGTCATGATCAGTTCCCAGGCCACGTCCACCTCGTCGCCGAAGCTCGAAAGCCCGACCGGCAGCGTGTACATCTCGACCGAATTGGTGACGATCAACGGCCAGATGAAGGCGGTCCAGTTGCCGAGGAAAACGAAGATCGCAAGGGCGGCGAGCGCCGGGCGCACCAGCGGCATGGCCACCTGCCACCAGATCTGGAATTCGTTCAGCCCGTCGATGCGCGCAGCCTCGAGAAAATCGTCAGGAACGGTCTCGAAAAATTGCTTCATGAGGAAGGTGCCGAAGGCGGTCATGACGCCCGGGAACATGATGCCCCAATAGGTGTCGAGCCAGCCGAAGCTCTTGCTCATGAGATACCACGGGATGACCAGCATCTCGGTCGGGATCATGAGCGTGGAGAGAATCGCGATGAAGACCAGATAGCGGCCGGGAAACCTGAACTTGCATAGCGCATAGCCCACCAGCGCGTCGAAGAAGACGGCGGATGCGGTGGTGACGATGGAGATCACCAGCGAGTTGACGAACCAGCGATAGAAGCGACCGTCTTCGAGCACATAGGTGTAGTTTTCGATGGTCGGCTCTTCGGGGATCAGGTTCAGATTGTAGACCTCGAAGGGAAATTTCAGCGAGGTGGAAACCATGAACACGATGGGCATGATCATGAGAATGCCGCCACCGAACAGGAGCGCCCAGCGGATGAACTGGCCCATATTGCGCCTGGAATTACGCGAGGATCCGGAGAAAAGCGCGTCGGTGGAAGGTTTTACGGCGATGTCCTGACTGGCCATGTCAGCTATCCTTCAAAAGTCGAAGCTGGATCAGGCTGACGACCAGCAGAATGGTGAAGAGCACGACGGTCTGCGCTGCCGCATAGCCCATGTTGAAGCCGTTGAAGGCGGTGTCGTAGATCAAAAGCACCAGCGGCTTGGTGGAGTTCAGCGGACCACCCGGATTGTTGGTGGTCATGTTGAAGACCTGATCGAAGATCCGCAGAAAGCCGATTGAGGAGAAAACGACCAGGAACACGATTGTCGGCTTCAGAAGCGGGATGGTGATCTCGGTGAGAACGGTCCATGTGGAGACGCCATCGATGCGCGCGGCCTCGTAATAGCTTTGCGGAATGGCGCGCAGGCCGGCCATGAAGATGATGACCTGAAAGCCGAGACCGGCCCAGACGGCGCAGGCCAGAACCGAGGGCAGGGCATTGGTTGTCGAGCTCAGAAACTCGATCTGGCTGATGCCGAAACTCGCCAGAAAATTGTTGAACACGCCGATGGGGACCGGCTGGTAGAACCAGCGCCACACCCAGGCCATGGCCACCGCGCTTGTCATGAAGGGCAGGAAATAGAGCGCACGGATGGTGCCGTGCATGAAGCGCACCTTGTCGAGGTGATAGGCGATGATGAAGGACAGGACGAGGCTGACCGGCGTGCCCAGGATCAGATACATGAAAGTGTTCTTGAACACTTTCCAGAAGACCGGATCGCTGAACAGCTTGGCGTAGTTTTCAAGGCCCACATATTTCCGATCGCCGAGCAGGTTCCATTCCTGAAAGGACAGAACGAAGGCATTGGCTGTCGGATAAAAGCGGATGACGACGTAGAAGAGAACCGGCAGGGCAAGAAAAATCCAGGCCCAGACGATCTGCTTCTGCGAGATGGTGAGATTGTTGTAAAAGCGCATGGCCCCGTCCCGAATTGCGTTGGGCGTCCGGCAGGCCGGACGCCCATAAGGCCTTATTTCTGGTAGTACTCGTCGAGGATTTTCTGCTCTTCGCCGGCGGCCTGGGAGACGCTCTCTTCAAGCGCCTGACCCTGCAGCTCGATGCGCTGCATCATGTCCACCATCGTCTGACGCTGGGCGCTCTCATTGGCGAAGACCGTGGTCTTTGCGTATTCGAGACCCTTGATGAAGGGGCCGTAGACGGGATGATTGACGTTCTCGTCGGTCATTGCGGCTGACGGCTTTGCAGGAAGCTCGCCAACCGTCTCAAGCCATATCTGCATGGCCTCGTCGGAGGTGAGATACTCCATGAACTTGACGGCGGCATCGAACTTCTCGCCTTCCGCCTTCGAGGTGATCGCGTTCACCCAGTAGGAGGAATAGTTCGACCTGGTGCCGTCCGGACCGGCGGGAAGCTCGGCCACGCCCCATTTGAGGCCGCGCACGCTTTCCAGCGCGCCGATGCGGAACGAGCCGTCAATGTGCATGCCGGCGCGGCCGGCCTTGAAGGCGGCCTGCGGCTCATCCATGAAGGCGGCCTTGGTCACGCCGTGTTTGGCCTGCAAATCGTTATAGAAACCAAAGGCTTTCAGTCCGGCCTCATTGTTGTAGTTGACCTTTTTGTAGTCATCCAGATAGGGCTCGCCGCCGAACTGGCGGATCAGCACTTCGCGGATCCAGTGGTGATCCTGCGCGGTCATGCCGGTGGTGATGCCAACGGCGGTGAGGTTCCCGGCACCGTCCTTCTCGGTCAGTTTTTTCGCGGCTTCAACGAATTCGTCGAGATTTGCCGGTGGATTCTCGATGCCGGCTTCCTCGAACATGCGCTCGTTGTAGAAGAGCGCCAGCGAGCGCACGGCAGTGGGCAGTGCCCAGTAGCTGTCGCCCATCCGCATCGCCTTGACCATGGGGAAGAACTCTTCCTCGATCTTTTCCGGCGGGAAGGTGTCGGCGGGCAGGGGCTGGATGAGCTCGGCTTCCACATAATCGTTCAGCCAGCCATAGAAGAGCTGGACGACATCGGGGCCCTGACCGGCGGGAATGGCAGCAGCCACCTTGGTGCGATAGCTGTCATAGGGGAAATGCGTCATCTTGACGGTGATGTCGGGATTGGCTGCCTCGAAATTCTCGATCAGCTTGTCCATCGCGTCGACGCGCGCTTCGAAGAAGTACTGCCAGTACTCGATCTCGACCGCCGAAGCGCTGCCTGCGCCAGAAGCCATGGTCATGGCTGCCGTGGCAGCACCCATCATGAAGGTCCGTAGTCTGTTGAGTTTCATTCTGTTCGCTCCCTTTGATCGCCAGCCAAATGCTGTCTGGCAAAGCAGTCACCCTCTGTTCACCCGTCTCAATGAGGCGGCATGTCCATTCGCTGACGATTAACTCAATCAAGTTGAATATTCAAGTAAGTTGAATTAATAAGCGCATATGAAGATCAGCAACCCCCGTCGCATTGTCGGATCGAACGCTGAACGCACCCGGCTTCACAACCGTCAGGTGGTGCTGGGCCATGTGCGTGAGCGACAGCCCATCGGGCGTGCGGAGATTGCGCGCATATCGGGCCTGTCGACGCAGGCCGTGAGCAACATCATTGCCGAACTGGAGGAGGACCGGCTTCTGATCGAAGCCGGGCGCCAGTCCGAGGGACGGGGGTTACCGGTTCTAAAATATCGGCTCAACGCGGACGGCGCGGTGGCGCTCGGCATCGAGGTCAGGCCGGACGCGATGTTCGGTGCGCTGGTGAACCTTGAGGGTGAAACGCTGTTCACCACACGCGAGGCGTTGCCGGACAATGCTCCTTCCACGGTTGTTTCCGTTGCCCGGCGTATACGTGCCAGCGCGCTCGAGGGGCGTTGCGGCAAGACCCAGAAGATTCTGGGCGCCGGCGTGGTGATGCCGGGTCCGTTCGGCAAGGTCGGCATATCGGGTGCCGGACAGTCTGCGCTTCACGGCTGGGAGGACAGCGACCCCGTTGCCGTGTTCGAGGAAGCGCTCGACATGCCTGTGGTGGTAGAAAACGACGCGACGGCTGCCGCCGTGGCCGAGCGCGTGCGTGGCGTCGCAACGGGGCTTCGCACCTTCTGCTTCATCTATTTTGGCGCAGGGCTTGGCCTTGGCGTGGTTGCAGAGGGCGAGGTGCAGCGCGGGGCGTTCGGCAATGCCGGCGAGATCGGCCATGTCATTGTCCGGCCCGGCGGGCGTCTTTGTGCCTGCGGCAATCATGGCTGTCTTGAAACCTATGCCAGCCGCATCGCCGCCCGCACGCGGCTTGCAGGCGCGGGTATCGAGATCGGCAGCGCCTCCGATATCGAAAACCTCTACAGGGCAGGCAACGCGCATTTGATGGAGTGGATCGACGAGGCTTCAGGTCCGCTTTCGCAGGCGGTCGGTCTGATCGAGAACCTTTTCGATCCTGAAACCGTCATTCTTGGCGGTGCCATGCCGGATGCGGTTCTCGATCACCTTATTGCCTCGCTCGATCTTCCTGGCGGCTCTGTTGCTGCACGGGCCGGACGAGCCACACCGCGTGTCCAGCGCGGTTCCTGCGGGCGCCTCACCGCCGCGCTCGGCGGGGCAGCGCTCGTCATCCACGACACCATCACACCGCGCATTGCCGCAAAAACTTGATTCTCTGGGAGGTTCAGAAATGCCCGTTTCCGATCAGGAGCGTATTGCAACGCAGATGCGCAATCCGCGCATCGTCAGGCTCTGGCAGGCCCTTGCGCCGCTGAGGTCGTGCGTCTCCTTCATGAACACGGGCGCGCATCCCGACGACGAGACGTCGGAAATGCTGGTGGCGCTGGCCCTGCGCGACGGTATCGCGCTCTCCTATGCCTGCGCCAATCGCGGCGAGGGCGGGCAGAACGCCATCGGCTCCGAGGTGACGCACGATCTGGGCGTCGTGCGCACGGCGGAAATGGAGCGCGCGGCCGATGTGCTCAAGCTCAACCTCTACTGGCTCTCCGAAACGCCCGATGACACGATCTTCGACTTCGGTTTCTCAAAGAGCGGTACCGAGACGCTTGAGAAGTGGGGCCGTGAGAGGGCGCTCAAACGCTTTGTCGAGATCATCCGTACCGAACGTCCGGACATCATCTGCCCCACATTTCTGGACATACCGGGCCAGCATGGTCACCACCGCGCCATGACGGGGCTCGCCCATGAGGTGATGAGCGCTGCCGCCGATCCGACATTCCCGGATGTGGATCTGCCTGTCTGGCAGGTGAAGAAGCTCTATCTTCCGGCATGGTCGGGGGCGGGAGACAATTACGATGACGATCTGCCGCCGCCCAGCGCCACGCTGACAGTTAAGGGCACCGGACAAGACCCGGTGACGGGCTGGAGCTGGGCGCAGATCGGTGAACAGTCGCGCGCCTTCCATCTGACGCAGGGCATGGGCCGCTGGGTGCCTTATGGCGAGCCGAACGACTGGCCGCTGCATCTGGTGCGGTCCGAGGTGGACGGGCCCGACAACGAGCTGACCGACGGGCTGCCGGCGACGCTCGCCGATCTGGCAGAATTTGCCGGTGCACCTGAAATCGCCGACCATCTCGAAATGGCGCAATCGGCCTGCGAGGCTGCATTTGCGGCGTTCCCGGATATGAACAGGGTGGCGCTTCAGGCGGCTATGGCACTCAAGGCAGTCCGCGCCGCCCGCGACGCCTGTCCGGACAGGGCGCGCGGCGAGGTGCACCATCGCCTTGCCGCCAAGGAAATCCAGCTTTCACACGTCATGCGCATTGCCAGTGGCGTTTCGGTACGCGCAACGCTTGAACGTGATGTTCTGCGTCCGGGCGAAGAGGTTGCCCTGTCCATCGAAACGACGGGTCCAGTGGCCGAGGTCACACCCGTTCTGCCGGAGGGCTGGCGGCATTCGGATGGTGTTGTCCATGTTCCGGCGGGTGCACAAAGCACGGATTGTTATCCGGCGGTTTACAGTCCCGGTGTCGCCCGCCTGCCAGCCATACGTGTCGGCGTGACCGTCGGCGGGGTTTCGTCAGAAACGCTTCTGCCGCTGGAGCGGGCGCCTGTCGTGCTTCCTGCGCGGTCGGCCACACTGTCTCCCGACCGCGCATTGATCAACGCGGCGGCTGAAACGCGCCAGATCGATCTGCGCATCTCGGACGTTTTCCCGCATTCGGGGCAGGCCGCACTGGCACTGCCCTCCGGCTGGAACGCAGAACCGGTAGCCGGTGGCCTTCGCGTGGAGGCACCGCAGGATGTTGCATCGGGTCTCTGCAGTCTTCCGTTGCAGATTGATGGCGCGCACGCCGAAACCGTGAACAGGATCGCTTATCCGCATATCGATGCGCGCGCGCGCACGTTTCCAGCGCAGCTGTCTGTGCGGGTTCTGGATGTGGCTTTACCGGATGTGCGGATCGGCTATATCGGTGGCGGCAATGACCGCGTTGGCCACTGGCTGCGTGCGCTGGGCCTGGATGTGACCGATCTCGCCGATAATGACCTGACGGCTGACAGCCTGAGAAGCGTCGACACGGTGGTGGTCGGCATCTTTGCGATGCGTGCGCGACCGGCGCTGAAGGACGCCATGCCGCAGGTGAAGGCCTGGGTGGAGGCCGGTGGCAATCTGGTCACGCTTTATCATCGACCGTGGGACGACTGGGACCCGGAGAAGGTGCCGCCGCGCCGGCTGGAGATCGGCAAACCGTCGCTGCGCTGGCGCGTGACCGACGAGAACGCGGAGGTGACCCATCTTGTGCCCAGCCATCCGCTGCTCAACACGCCAAACCGCATCACGGATGAGGACTGGAAGGGCTGGCACAAGGAGCGCGGGCTTTATTTTGCCAAGAGCTGGGACGAGGCCTACGAGCCGCTTCTCTCCATGGCCGATCCCGATGAGGCGGCGCATGAGGGTGCGCTTCTTTCGGCCCGCATCGGCAAGGGGCGGCACACACATGTGGCGCTCATCCTGCACCATCAGATGGAGAAGCTTGTGCCGGGCGCGTTCCGCCTGATGGCGAACCTCGTGGCCAGGCCGTGAGCGCAGGAGCAACCGCAAAGGACAATCTGCGCGCCGGCGCATGGCTTCTGGCGGATATGAGCCTCAACATCTGGGCCATATCCATCGTCAAGGCGCTGGGCGCTGGCTATCCGCCGTGGCAGCTCGTCTTCCTGCGCGCGCTGGTCGGGTTCTGCCTGATCCTGCCATGGCTCGCGCGCCAGTCCGCCGTGCTGGCGCGGATCGACCGGGTTCCACTGCATGTGTTCCGTGTGATTCTTTCGGCGGTGGCGCTGACGGGCGGGTTTTACGCGGTCGCGCATCTGCCGCTCGCGCTCTACATGACGATGAATTTCACGCGGCCGGTGGTTCTTGTTGCGCTCTCGGCTCTGATCCTGCGCGAAGCTGTTTCCGGTTCGCGCTGGCTGGCGGCAGGGCTGGGCCTCGTGGGCGCGTTCATTGCCGCAAATCCGGGCAATGTGCCGTGGACGCCGGCCCTTCTGGCCGCACTCGCTGCCGTTCTGGCCGGAACCGGCGCCATCATCGTCACACGACAACTCAAGGGAACGCCACCGGTCGTCATGATGCTGTTCTATACGGGTGGGCTTGCGCTGATCACCGCGTGGCCCGCGCTCTCTGGCTGGCAGCCGGTCGCTGCGGGGCACTGGCCGTTTCTTCTGGCGGTGGGCGTTTTTTCGCAGGCCGCACAGTTCTGTTTCCTGCGCGCCCACTGGCTGGGCGATGCCGGTTTTCTCGGGCCGCTTGGCTATTCAAGCCTCATTCTTTCCGGGCTTGTCGGCTACGTCTTCTTCGGTGAAATACCTAGCCTCAACACGGTGATCGGCGCGGCCATCATCGTTCTTGCAACGGGGTTCCTGACATTGAGAACGGCGCGGCTCAGGAGCCACGCCGCCTCAGGCAGTTGATCTGAAAGCGCCGGTCAGTCGGGATCGGCGCCTTCCGCGATGGGTTCATCGGCGATTTTCGGCCGGAAGTAACGGCCGACGATGAGCGGCAGGACAAAGCCGACAATGGCAAAGGTCCAGAGGCCGATGGCCAGCCACGAGTTGAACAGCATCGTCCAGTCGCCATCATGAATGGTCATGGCGCGGCGCAGATTCTTCTCCATCTGGTCGCCCAGCAACACGCCGAGAATTATCGGCACCAGCGGCACGTCGAGCTTTCGCAGGACCCAGCCCATCACACCGAAGATGACCATTACCACCAGATCGAAGGTGGATCCTGAAATGCCGTAGATGCCGACGAAAGAAATCATCGCCACGGCAGGCATCAGATAGCGTGTCGGGATCAGGAGAACCCGCACGAAAAGCGATACAAGCGGCAGGTTCATGGCCAGAAGCATGATGTTGCCGATGAAGAGCGCGGCGATCAGGCCCCAGACCACATCCGGGTTCTGCTGGAAGAGCAGGGGGCCGGGCGTGATGTTGAGCGCGAGCAGCATGGCGAGCAGGACGGCCGTCGTGCCGGAGCCGGGAACGCCAAGCGCCAGCATAGGCACAAGTGCACCGCCAGCCGCCGAGTTGTTGCCGGCTTCCGGTGCTGCCACACCGCGCGGGTCGCCCTTTCCGAACGTGCCGTTGCGGTCGGAGATGCGCTTTTCGAACGTGTAGGAGATGAAGGAGCCGAGCGAGGCACCGGCTCCCGGCAGCACGCCTGCAATGAAGCCGAAGATCGTCGAGCGGCCCATGGCGGGGATCGTCTCGCGCACCATCTTCCATGGCGGCACGATGCGGCCCACTTTCACGGCCTTGTCGTCGGCACCGCCGCCGGCCCGATGTTCCAGGAAGATGAAAACCTCCGAAAGTGCGAAGAGACCAACGATGGCGACCAGAAAATCGATGCCGTCATAAAGATGCACTTCACCAAACGAGAAGCGCGGTACGCCCGTCTGGCCATCGACGCCGATGGTGGCGATGCCCAGTCCGAGAACGGCGGCGAGTGCCGCTTTTGCCTGGTTTCGGCTTGCAATGCCGCCAAGCGTGGCAAAGGCCAGCACGAACAGCGCGAAATACTCGGCCGGTCCGAACAGCAGCGCGACCTTGACGAGCTGCGGTGCCAGGAAGACCAGCCCCCATGTGGCGAAGAAGGCGCCGACAAACGAGGCGAGACCGGAAATGGCAAGCGCTTCGCCGGCCTTGCCGGCCTTCGCCATCGGGTGCCCGTCGAGCGTTGTCATGAGGGCCGGTTCGTCGCCTGGAATGTTAAGCAGGATTGACGAGATACGGCCGCCATACATGGCGCCGTAATAGACGCTGGTCAAAAGGATGAGCGCTGGCGTGGCCGGCAGGCCAAGCGTGAAGGCGAGCGGTATGAGGATCGCAACGCCGTTTGACGGGCCGAGACCCGGCAGAGCACCGATGATGGTGCCGAGAAAACACCCGATCAGAGCCAGAAAAAGGTTCTGCCAGGTGAGCGCGACGGCAAATCCGTCTGCGAGTGAAGCAAGTGTGTCCATGAAGGGCCTCCCGTCTCAGAAGCCCCAGGGGCCGCGTGCCAGCGACAGCCCCAGGACGAGATGGAAAATGACATAGATGCCGACGGCAATCATCACGCCGGCGGTGAAGGCGGCTACCGGATGGGAGCCCAGGCGCCAGGAGAGATAGCTCGCCGCAACAGCGGTGCAGGCGACGAAGCCGTATTCTTTGAGAAACAGCGCATAGGCGACCATCACCGCGGTGGCCATGCCGATCTCGAAAAGACGTGAGAAAGTGGGCCATTCGGGCTCGGTGTCCGGCTTGAGGACGATGATCACGCTGGAAATCGCCAGCACTGTGCCGATCATGAATGGAAAGGCCTTTGGTCCGAACGGATCGGAAATGAAGCTCAGCTCGATCTGCGTTGCCTGCCACATATAGAAGGCGGCGAGAAGGAAGCCGAAGACCCCGAAGATACGGTCGCTCATGACGGACGCGCTCCCCTATTGTTCTTGATACAATTCGGGCCTGCGGGATGTCCCGGCAGGCCCGAGTGAGTTCTGTCGCGTGTTACTTCACGATGCCGATCTGCTTCGACAGATCGGTGATGGAAGCGATGGATTCCTTCACGAAGGCCTGAAACTCCTCACCCTGCAGGTTGAGCGGGGCGAGGCCGTTCTGTGCCATGACTTCCTTCCACTCGTCGGATGCATAGACCTTGCTGACGGCATCGACCCAGTAGGCGTAGGCGTCATCCGACATGTCGCCGGGCGCGTAGAAGCCGCGCCAGTTGGCGCCGATCACGTCGATGCCCTGCTCCTTTGCCGTCGGGAAGGACGCGAAATCGCCTTCGAGGCGTTCCGGCGCGAGAACGGCAATCACCTTGATATCGCCGGAATCGACGAAGCCCTTGGCCTCCGAAGCATCACCCGTGAAGGCCTGCACGGAACCGGCCAGAAGCTGCGTCACAGCCTCGCCGCCACCGTCGAAGGCAACGTATTTCACCTGACGAACATCCTCGATGCCGGCCTTGGACGCAGCGATAAGAACCTTGAGGTGATCCCAGCCGCCAACGGCGGAACCGCCCGCGACCGATACCGCAGAGGGATCAGCCTTGAGCTTGTCCATCAGTTCAGGAAGCGTGTTGATCGGCGAATCCTTGGCAACCGCGATCACGCCGTAATCCGCACCGACCGAACCCACCCAGCGCACCTGGTCCATGGTGTTGCCGGGGAAGGCGCCCTGTGCGAGGCGTGTGGCCGTGGCCGAAGAGGCGGCGACGATCAGGTTGTTCTCGGCATTGCGCTTGCCGACCACTTCAGCAAAAGCAACGCCGCCACCACCGCCGGCAACGTTGGAAACCTGCATCGTGCCGGGCACAAGCTTCAGATCCTGAAGTGTCTTGCCGACCTGGCGGCAGGTGAAATCCCAGCCGCCTCCGGGATTGGCGGGGGCGATGCACTCAGTGTTGTTCGGTTCGAACGCGAACGCCGACAGGCTGGATGCGAGCGTGAAGACGGCCGCGAGGCCGAGCAGCTTTTTCATCGATTTTCTCCTCCTTGAGTGATTCCACCGAGACATGGCGAAATCGTCCTCAAACTTTTCAATACCGCCGCCCTCCCATTGGCCGGAACGGTATGACACGAGATTGTTCTCATGACGAATGAGAGCCTATAGGGTAAGCCTGTCAACAAGCTGTCATTGTCTGGAAAAATGCATTTCTTGATTGTCGAAGATACGCGCGATGTCGCTGAGGCCATAGAACGGCGGCTTGAGAAGGCCGGCCATGTGAGCGATCGCGCTGAAACGCTTGAGGACGCGGAGCATTTCGTTGCCATGGCGCGCCACGATCTGATCGTGCTCGACATCAACCTTCCGGACGGGTCGGGGATTGCGTTCCTCAAAAAGCTACGGGCAGCGGGAAACCGCGTACCGGTGCTTGTGCTGACGGCCAGGCTTGCCGTGAATGACAAGATCGATGCGCTTGATCTGGGCGCCGACGACTACATGATCAAACCATTCGATCTGGGCGAGCTTGAAGCGCGCATTCGCGCGATCATCCGCCGGCGCAGCGGTGATGCCGACCGCACACTGGCCGTGGGGAAGCTGAGCTTCGACATGGCCGCCCGCCGGGTCCTGATCGATGGAGAACCCTGCGAACTGACGCGAAGAGAACAGACACTTCTGGAGATCTTTCTCACCAACCGCGATCGGGTGCTTGAGAAGGAAGACCTGCTGATACGGCTCTTCGGCCATGACGAAGAACGCAATCCAAACGCGGTCGAACTCTATGTCGGGCGCCTGCGGCGCAAGATCGAGGGATCGGGCCTGGAAATCCGGACTTTGCGCGGGCTCGGCTATCAGGCGGTTACGATGGAGCCGGGGACCTGATGGCGCATCCCGTGCGTCAGGCCGTGCCCGGTCGCAGCCTGTCGATTGCCTATCGCCTGACGATCTCGCTCACCCTGGTGCTCACGCTGGCTGTCGGCGCCACCATCTATGCGGCCTATGGCTATGGACGGCAGGCGGCCAATGAAGCGTTCGACCGACTGCTTCAGGGGGCCGCGCTGCAGATTGCGGAGCGCATCTTCGTCATCGAGGGCGAGGTGCGCGTCGACATACCGGTTTCGGCGTTTGAACTCCTGTCGCTCGCCAAGGATGAGCGTGTGTTCTACCGCGTTGCGCAGCCCGACGGGGCGACCCTTACGGGTTACGAGGACTTTCCGATGCCCGAGGCGGACACGATCCCTGAGGGCGGTTTTGCCTATGAGGTGGATTTCGGCGGCGAGCGGGTGCGCGCGCTTGCCATGTTGCGCAGGCTTGCCGAACGCGCGGTGAGCGGCGACATATACATCGTTGTCGCGCACACGACCGGAAGCCGCGAGCAGCTGGCCCGCAGCATGGCCACACAGGCGGTTGCGGTCATCGCCGGCGCCGGTTTTGCCATCCTTATCCTGGCGCTGCTTGCCATGCGCTATGCCATGCGGCCGCTGGAACGCATTCAGACGGCGATTCTCGAGCGGGATCCGCTCGACCTCTCGCCCTTTTCCATGCATGCGCCCGACGAGGTGTCGGCGCTGGTGGCCTCCATCAACCGGTTCATGGGTCGTCTCGACCGGCGTGTGCGTGCCATGCAGGATTATGTTGCCGATTCCGCCCATCAGATACGCACCTCCATCACCGCCCTGAGGGCGCATAGCGAACTTGCGCTGGATGAAGACGACCCGCAGCGGCTGAAAGCGCTGCACCGCCGCATTCGCAGCCGCGCCATCGGCCTGAACCGTCTGACGGACCAGCTCCTGAGCCATGCGCTCGTGACGCACCGTGCCGACACCGCCCGTCTCGAACCACTCGATCTCCGGCGCATCGCTGTCGGCGCGGAGCGTGATTTCGTTCAGATCGTGGGTGGTCGAAAACCGCGCATACGGCTCGATTTGCCGGAAGAACCTGTCGTGGTGCGTGGAGATGCGTTCAGTCTGCGCGAAGCGGTCAAGAACCTGTTGAACAATGCTCATGCGCATGGAAAACCGCCCATTGATCTTGTGGTCGCGTTGAGCGACGACCGTGCACGCATCGCGGTTACCGATCAGGGTGAGGGGCTGCCTGCCAGCGATCCCGCGGATATCGGCCACCGTTTCGCAATCAATCCCAACAAGCCGGAAAGCGCCGGGCTGGGGCTCGCAATCGTGCGGGAGGTGGCGGAATTCCACCATGGGCGCATCATGCTGGATCGCGGCGACAGGGGCTTTACCATCAGCCTTGATCTGCCGCTCGCACAGGAAGGAGCGGAAGCGCCATGAGACGCCTGATTACCGGCCTTTTCCTGCTTCTCATATCGTTCGCGCCGGTGGCGGGCATGGCTGAAGACACGCTGTTTGAAGCGACCGGCGAGGGGAGCGAGACCCTGGTTATCGGCAGCGTGACGGATCTGGTCTTCATAGAGCCGCTGATCCGCGAATTTCAGCGCGCCAATCCCTCGACAGCGGTCGTCTATCGTCAGATGACCAGTCTCGATCTCTATGCGACTGTCGCGGAGGCCTGCGAAGCCGGGACATTCTTCGCCGATACGGTGATTTCATCCGCCATTCCCGAACAGGTGCGCCTCGTCAACGATGGCTGCTCGGAGCCGTTCCGTTTCAGTCTGCCCCCGGATCTGCCGGACTGGGCGTCCTGGCGCAACGAGCTTGTCGGTTTGACCTTCGAGCCCGCCGTCATCGTCTATGACAGGCAGGGACTGAGACCCGGGGAAGTGCCTCGCAACCGTTTCGAACTGGTTGACCTTCTGCGCCAGACGGAGCGCTTTCGCGGCCGCATCGGCACCTACGATATCGAGAGCTCGGGCGTCGGATACATCTTCGCATTCGAGGATGCCGCGCAGGCTTCCACATGGGGGCGGTTGCTGGAAAGCCTCGGGCAAAATCAGGCAAAACTTTTCTGCTGCAGTTCCGAGGTGATCGACGGTGTGCGGACCGGGCGTCTGGTGCTCGGCTACAACGTTCTGGGCTCGTATGCCCTTGCCCGACAGGAAGAGGACCCGCGGATCGGCATCATCTTTCCGTCCGACTATACGCTCGCCCTGTCGCGCGCTGCGTTCGTCTCGCGTCACGCGCGCAACAAGCGTGCTGCCAACGCGCTGATCGCACTTGCACTGACCGATACCGGACAACGGCTTCTCTCCGGACCGTCACGCCTGTTTTCATCGCTCAACGGTCCCGAAATGCTCAATCTCATAGACACGGGGTCCGGACCGACAGCGGGAGAGGCCGCATTCCGGCCCATAGCGCTTTCTCCAGCACTTCTGGTCGGCCTTGATCAGGCCAAGCGCCGGGCGTTTCTGGACCAGTGGCGCAAATCCTTTCAGGCAGGCGGCGGAGAGTAGGCGGGACCCTATTTGCTTTCCTAAGGAGCTTGGCTAATCATGCGGCTCAACACCGGAGGGGGATCGGGAGGATATGGCAAGCGGACAGGCTGCAAGAGCGCCACGCAACATGGCGGCGGACCCGGAATTCGGCCCATGGCTGGCACAGGCCTCCATCCTCGTGATCGATGACGAGCCGGGCATGAGGAATTTTCTCATGCGTACACTCGGCCCCCGCTGCAAGCGTCTCGATGAGGCCGTCGACACCGAAGAGGCATCGCGCAAGCTCGACACCAACCATTATGACGTGGTGATTCTCGACAACATCATGCCGGGCAAGAATGGTGTCGACTGGCTTGCCGAGCAGCGCGCCATCGGTTTTTTCTCCAATGCCATTCTCATGACGGCCTATGCGGATCTGGAGACCGCCATCCAGGCATTGCGTGCCGGCGCGGTGGATTTCATTCTGAAGCCATTCCGCTCCAACCAGCTTTTGAACGCCGTGGCGCGCTGTCTCGATCAGATGCGCCTCCAGCGCGAAAACTATGTCCTGCGCTACGAACTGAAATCCACTTCCGATCACGTTCTGCTGCGCGACAAGCTGATCGGCGGCTCCAAAGCGATCAGCGATGTGCGGGAGACGATTGCACGCGTTGCACCGCTGCCGACGTCGGTGCTTCTGACTGGCCAGTCGGGCACGGGCAAGGAAGTCGCCGCGCGTTCGCTTCATTCGCTCTCGGACCGGGCGGACAAACCCTTCGTCCCCGTCAACTGCGCCGCCATTCCGCCGGACATGATCGAAACCGAGCTTTTCGGTCATCTCAAGGGTGCGTTCACCGGCGCGGACACGGCCCGCGAAGGTCTTTTCATGCATGCTCAGGGCGGAACGCTGTTTCTCGACGAGATCGGTGAGTTGCCGCCGGCCACGCAGAGCAAGCTTTTGCGCGTGCTTGAGGATCGCCGGATCAGGCCGGTGGGCTCGGAGCGCGAAATCCCTGTCGATCTGCGCTTCGTCTTTGCCACCAATGCCGAACTCGAAAGACTGGTCGAAGCCGGCCAGTTTCGCGCCGATCTGTTCTTCCGCATCAACGTCATGCAGATCCACCTGCCGCCGCTCAAGGATCGTGGCCAGGACGTGCAGGAACTTGCCGATCTGTTCATGGCCAAGCTGTCGCAGCAATTGGGAACGCCGAAAGTATCCATCGGGGCAGATGCACGATCGGCACTTGCGGCCTATTCCTGGCCCGGAAATGTGCGCGAACTGCGCAATCTTGTCGAACGCACGCTGATTCTGGGCCGGTTCCCAGACGACTTCGGCGGCGGGGTTCGTACAATGCAGCAAAGCGGAACCGGTGGCGAGAGCCTTGCCGATATCGAACGCCGGCACATACTGGCCGTTCTCGACCGGCTGGACGGCGACCGTGAGGCTGCCGCGCGCCAGCTTGGTGTTTCCCGCAAGACAATCGACCGCAAATGCGCGGCCTGGAATGTCTGACCGATTAGACCCGGACCGGCGCAGGGGGCAGGGGCGCTCGGTTCGTTTTCGCCTGCTTGTGATCGCTCTTTTGCCCACACTTGTGATCCTGCCCCTGCTTCTTGGCATGGCGGTCTATCGGTGGAATGCAAAGTTCGACGCAGCCTTGATCTCCAAGGTCAATGGCGATCTGACCATCGCGCATCAGTATTTCGCGCGGCTTCTGGAAAACACCGGTGAACGCATCACGGCCCTTGGCGGCTCGGCGAGGTTCCGCGATATCGTGGAGGCCGGAGGCGGCGGCCTGGAAGCGCTCCTGGAAGAACATCGCCGCGCGCTCGATCTCGATTTTCTGTATCTGATCCCGACGAATGGCAGGGTCGTAACATCCGCTCCAAAGCTTGCCGGCGCTCCGCGGTCTGACTGGCCGATCATCGAAAGGGCGCTTTCAGGAGAGGCGTCTACGGGGATCGATATCTTTTCGGGGGAGGAACTGACCGCAATCGCGCCCGCACTCGCCGCGCGTGCCCGGCTGGAACTGGTGCCAACGCCCAATGCCGTGCCGACCGAACGGGCAGCCGAAACGCGCGGCATGGTCGTTCATTCGGCAACGCCGGTGCGTCTTGCCGATGACAGCCCGGCCGCCCTTGTCGGCGGTAATCTCCTGAACCGCAATCTCGTTTTCATCGACACGATCAATGATCTCGTCTACCGCGAAGCGAGCCTGCCGGAGGGAAGCCAGGGAACGGCAACACTGTTCCTCGACGATGTGCGCATCAGCACCAATGTACGGCTCTTTGAGGGGCGCAGGGCCCTTGGCACACGCGTTTCGAGCATCGTCCGCTCGGCAGTGCTCGGTCAGGGGCGCGTCTGGCTCGACAGCGCTTTTGTCGTCAATGACTGGTACATCTCCGCCTATGAGCCGATCACCGACAGCTACGGCACGCGCGTCGGCATGCTCTATGTCGGCTTTCTGGAAGCGCCCTTCACGGAAACGAAGTACACGACGCTGCTGATGATCGCCATCGCCTTCCTGGCGATCACCGCGCTGAGTGTTCCGCTGTTCCTGCGCTGGGCCCGCTCGATCTTCAAGCCGCTGGAGCGCATGGCCGGCACGATCTCGGAGGTCGAAGGCGGGGACCTGGGCGCACGCACGGGCATTCACGGCGTTGATGACGAAATCGGCCGGGTGGCACAGCATCTCGACCTGCTTCTTGAGCAGCTGCAGGAACGCGACAGGCAATTGCGCGCCTGGAACGAGGAATTGAACGCCCGGGTGGAAGAGCGCACGCGCGAGCTGCGGCTTGCAAACCGGCAGCTTGAGGCCACGACCCGTCAGCTCATCGTGTCCGAAAAACTCGCTGCGATTGGCGAGATTACGGCTGGCGTTGCCCATGAAATCAACAATCCAATCGCAGTCATGCAGGGCAATCTTGAAGTGGTGCGTCAGGTGATGGGGGATCGCGCGGATGAGGCGCGGACGGAATTTCGCCTGCTCGATGAACAGATCCACCGGATCAGCCAGATCGTCACCAAGCTGCTTCAGTTTGCCAAGCCGGAGGAATATGCTGGCTTTCTGGAGCGTCACGCCCCGACGGATGTGATTTCCGACACGTTGCCACTGGTGCAGCACCTTCTCAACAAGGCAGAAATCGTGGTCATGCGTGAAGACCGCGCGACCCGCCTTGTGTTGATGAACCGCACGGAACTCCAGCAGGTTCTCGTCAACCTGATCGTCAATGCCGTGCATGCAATGCCTGACGGAGGCTCTCTCTCGCTCGCCACCCGCGATGAAGAGCAGGACGGAGACAAGGGGCTCGTTATCGCGGTTTCAGATACGGGCGTCGGCATGACGCCCGAAATGCTCGACAGGGCGTTCGATCCGTTTTTCACCACAAAGCGGCAGGAGGGGACCGGGCTCGGCCTTTCGATCAGCCAGACGCTGATCAGCCGTCAGGGCGGCAAGATCTCAGTCGAGAGCAGGCCGGGCGAGGGCACCTGTTTCACGATCTGGTTGCCGGAGGCGCGCTAGATCGTCATGTGTCTGGATGGACGCATGACGATCCACGCGATTGATGGAGCATCGGAGTAGCCCGAAAACCGGATTCCACTTTTCGGTGCGATGCTCGAAGCGTTTCGGACAAAATGTCCGACCGCCTCGGACAAACTGTCCATTGAGCTGATCTGTCAGCCGATAAGCATCTGAAATCGTTCACAGCAATCATCTGGCACGGCCATTGCTTACCTCCAGACGAGGTAAGAGGAGGACGCTATCGATGACCGGGGCCCGACCCGGAAGCCACTGTCGCGGAGGGCGGCGGGTCGGCATCAATCGGGAACTTTCAAGCGCGTAACCAGCAGGACGGCTGCCGGAAAACCCGGCAGGAGGAGGAGACTTATGTCCGTAGCAAGTGACACATTATCCGGCGCCCCCGCCGGCGGTATTCTGGACAGGGAGAGGATCATTGCCCAGCCGGGCTTCAACCGCTGGCTTGTTCCGCCGGCGGCCCTTGCGATCCATCTTTGCATCGGCATGGCTTATGGTTTTAGCGTGTTCTGGCTACCGCTGACCCAGGCCATCGGCATTTCCGAGCGCGTCGTCTGCGAGGACATGACGCTCATCAGCGCGCTTTTCACGACGAGCTGCGACTGGCGCGTTTCTGATCTGGGCTGGATCTACACGCTGTTTTTCGTGTTGCTCGGCTCGGCGGCGGCGATCTGGGGCGGCTGGCTCGAACGCGCCGGCCCGCGCAAGGCGGGCGTGGTTGCGGCTTTCTGCTGGTGCGGCGGCATCGCTGTTGCAGCGCTCGGCGTGATGCTTCACCAGCTCTGGCTTATGTGGCTCGGCGCCGGCGTGATCGGCGGCATTGGCCTCGGCCTTGGCTATATCTCGCCGGTTTCGACACTGATCAAATGGTTTCCGGATCGTCGGGGCATGGCAACGGGCATGGCGATTATGGGCTTTGGCGGCGGTGCTATGATCGGCGCCCCGCTGGCCGACATGCTCATGAACACGTTCAAGACCGCGGGCTCCGTTGGCGTCTGGCAGACCTTTCTGGTCATGGCCGCCATCTATTTCGTCTTCATGATGGGCGGCGCCTTCGGCTATCGTATTCCGCCATCCGGCTGGCGACCGGAAGGCTGGACACCGCCGGCAAAGAGCGCGAAATCCATGATCACGTCGCGCCATGTCCATTTGCGCGACGCACACAGGACGAAACAGTTCTGGCTGATCTGGGCGGTTCTCACCCTCAACGTGTCGGCTGGTATCGGTGTGATCGGCATGGCCTCACCCATGCTTCAGGAAATCTTTGGCGGACGCCTGCTCGGCATGCCGGAACTGACATTCAACGAGCTCGATGCCTCCCAGAAGAGCGCCATTGCGGCGATTGCCGCGGGCTTTGCCGGTCTGTTGTCGCTGTTCAACATCGGCGGGCGGTTCTTCTGGGCGTCGCTCTCCGACAGGATCGGCAGGAAGAATACCTATTACGCGTTCTTCCTGATCGGCATTGTGCTCTATGCGCTTGCCCCCTCGGCCGCGCATATGGGCAGCCAGGTGCTCTTCGTTCTGATGTTCGGCATCATCCTGTCCATGTATGGCGGTGGTTTCGCCACGGTGCCGGCCTATCTGGCCGATATTTTCGGCACCCAGTTCGTTGGCGCCATCCACGGCCGTCTGCTGACGGCCTGGGCGACGGCCGGCATTATCGGTCCCGTCGTGGTGAACTACATTCGTGAAGCGCAGCTCAATGCGGGCATTCCGCGCGAGCAGGTCTACGACTTCACCATGTATATCCTGGCCGGCATGCTTCTCCTTGGCCTGATCTGCAACATGCTGGTCAAGCCGCTTTCGGACAAATGGTACATGTCGGATGAGGAGGTCGCGAAACTTCAGGCGAAATCGGCGGCTGCCGATGCAGGCCCGACCGGCTCGTTCGGTATCGGCAGGGGTGGTTTCGATGGCAAGGCGCTTGCCGCGTGGGCCATCGTCGGCATCCCCATTCTGTGGGGTGTCTGGATAACGCTGCAGAAGACCGCGGCCCTGTTCTAGACAGGGTTGTTGCAGCGCTGCCCTCCGGCATGAGCCCCGCCGGAGGGCAGTTTCGTTTGTGCCAACCCAGGGAAACTGCAGGAGCAGTCCCGTCTGCGGCGCAATCGCGGGCTTGCCCATGTGCCCCGCGCTCTCTATGTCGGACCCGTTGTCATCGGGATTTCAAAGAGCCGGAGGCGGGACCCTGGACGAGCACATCATTATCATCGGTGCAGGCCATGGCGGCGTACAGGCTGCCGCGAGTTTGCGCGAGGAGGGGTATGAAGGCCGGCTGACGCTCGTTTCGGGCGATCCGGAATTGCCCTATCACAAGCCGCCGCTTTCCAAGGTTTTCCTGAAGTCGCCGGATGCCGAACCGCAGATTTTGCGCGCCCGGCTGTTTTACGACACACAGAATATCGAGCTTGAGACGGGTGTCAGCGTTACCGGCATAGCGCCGGAAACCCGCACGCTGACACTCGACGATGGCAGGCAACTTGGCTGGAGCAGACTTCTGCTTGCCACCGGTGCTGAACCCCGCCGATTGAAGGTGCCCGGTTCTGAAGGCGCCGGCGTTCATTATCTGCGCGACTGCGCCGACGCCCGCATCCTGCGCGATGCCCTGGCCGGGGCGCAGAACATCGTCGTGATCGGAGGCGGCTTCATCGGGCTTGAGGTGGCGGCGACGGCTGCCATGGCCGGAAAGAGCGTGACGGTGGTGGAGGCGGCCGAACGCATCCTCGGCCGCGCCGTGAGTGCGCGCGTCGCAGAACACATGCGCGCCTATCATGAGAGCCTCGGTGTCAGGATTTTGACGAACACGGGTGTCGCGCGGCTCGTCGGCGAGAAGGGAAACCTTCGCAGTGTCATCACATCGGATGGGCAGGAGCTTTCCGCCGATATCCTGCTGGTGGGCATTGGCGCGCTGCCGAACACCCCTCTGGCCGAAGCCGCGGCCCTCGCCTGCGACAACGGCATTCGCGTGGATGCCAGCTGCCGCACCAGCGCTGCCGACGTCTACGCGATCGGGGATTGTGTTTCCTTCCCGCACGCTGCGTCCGGACGCACACTGCGTCTTGAATCGGTCCAGAACGCCACCGATCAGGCGCGCATTGCGGCAAAGGCAATGCTCGGCAAAGAGGCAGCCTACGACGCGGTCCCGTGGTTCTGGTCCGATCAGGGCGAACGCAAGCTGCAGATGGCAGGTCTCCCATTCGATGTGGATCGGGAGATCGTGACGGGCGATCCCGAGAGCGGCGCCTTTGGCGTCTACCTCTTCTCGGGCGACCATCTGGTCGCCGTGGAAACCGTCAATCGGCCCGGCGAGCACATGATGGCGCGGCGGATGCTTGCTGCAGGCTTTTCACCGTCTGTGGAAGCGGTGCTCGAAGGTCCGGCCGCGCTGAAGGCAGCGATGATGGCTACGGAACGGTGAGCGCTCACCGGCGCAGCGTCCTGACTGCGTGAGCTGTGGTTTATGAAAAAGCCTTGAGAAAGAGGGCTTTTATCCGAGCCGTGAGCCATTGATGAGCCCCAGTCGGACTGTTGGCTGTCAGCGGCAGAGCTCCATAAGATTATGGCCGTGCCGCCATGCCACTAATCTGCGGCGATAGCGCTGAGCCGGACCAGCGCTGAAAGCATCAGTTGAGCGCCCTTTTCGATGGCTTCCCAGTCGGTCCATTCCTCGGGCGCATGGCTGATGCCGTCGCGGCTTGGAACGAAGATCAGGCCCGAGGGGCTCAGGGCCTGCATCGTCTGGGCGTCGTGGCCGGCGCCGGATGGCATGGTGAGGGTTTTAAGCCCGAGCCGATGCGCTTCCTCGTTCAAAAGCGAGACCAGCGTGCCGTCGAGACGAACCGGCTCCATTCGGCTCTGCTCCTCGATGGAAAAGCTCAGCCCGTTTGCCTGCGCGGCATCGCGCACGGCCTGTTCCATGGCCTGGGCGAGAGCCGCCATCGTGCCGGGATCGGTATCGCGGATGTTGATTATGAAATCGGCGCGGCCCGGCACGGTGTGGATAAAATTGGGCTGAAGCGTCACCTTGCCGATGGTGATGCGGCTGCGCTCGCCGCCATGTTCGGCATTGATACTCCGCACCGCCTGACCGACCGCCGAGAGACCGGCGAAGGCATCGGCGCGCAGGTTCATCGGCGTGGTGCCGGAATGGTTGGCGCGGCCGAGCAGCGACACGGCGAGATTGATAACGCCGGCGACACTGTCGGCGATCCCGACGGGGATGCCGGCCTGTTCCAGCACCGGACCCTGTTCGATGTGCAGTTCGAGGAAGGCTTTAACGTCACGGGGAGGCCGGGCGGCGTCGAGCGCATCACGGGCGTTCAGACCCTGATCGCGCATCGCGTCTGCAAGGCGGATCCCGTCGGCGTCGCGGGCTTCATTCAGCCATTGGGCGGTCACGACGCCGGCAATCGCTTGCGAGCCCAGCATGCCGCCGAACCGTCCTTCCTCCTCGGCGGTGGCGACCACTTCGATCGCGGTCGCCGGCGTGAAACCGACGTCCTTCATGGCGCGCACGCATTCAAGCGCTACACAGGCGCCGAGCGCACCGTCGAAGGCGCCGCCCTCGGGCACGGTGTCTAGATGCGAGCCGGCCATGATGCATGGGCCGTCCGCCGGTCCGTATCTACCGAACAGGTTGGCAACGGGGTCGCGGTGGACAGCCAGACCATCGGCGCGCATCTGCTCCAGAAACCAGCTTCGCACGGCCATGTCCGCATCGCTGTAGCCGACGCGGTTATAGCCGCCGGTCTGTGGATTGCGACCAAACGTGTTGACCCCGTCGAGCAGGGCGCGCAGGCGCTGTGAGTTGATACCGGGTGTGTTGGCCATGAGACCTGCCTGTTTTTCAAACATATGTTCCGCGTCCGGAGTGCAGAAAAGCGGTGCGTTTTCGATTTATTATAATAAATGCTTGCCAATGGATAGATTGTTAGGATTAATTATGCGCAACAGAGGGAGGAGCCCCCATGAGGAAACTGATTGCAGCCGCCATCACCGCCGGTTCGATGCTCTTTGCGTCGCCGGTCTTTGCGCAGACACCGCCCAACGTTCTGGTCGTCGGGCAGATCGCGGAGCCGAAATCGCTCGATCCCCACGCGGTGACGGCAGTCAACGACTTTCGCATCCTGATGAACGTCTATGACGGCCTGACCCGTTACAAGGACGGCACGCTGGAACCGGAACCGGCGCTGGCGGAGAGCTGGGAGATTTCCGATGACGGGATCACCTACACCTTCAAGCTGCGCGAGGGGGTGACGTTTCATGACGGCACGCCGCTCAACGCGGAAGCGGTGAAGTTCAACTTCGACCGCATGCTGAAAGAAGATCACCCCTATCACGATACGGGACCGTTCCCGCTCGCCTTCTATTTCTCGTCCGTGGATGAGGTGACGGCGGTGGACGACCTGACCGTCAAGTTCACGCTGAAAGAGCCTTTTGCGCCCTTCCTGTCGAACCTGTCCTATCCGACGGGGCTGATCGTTTCGCCCGAGGCGGTCAAGGAACACGGCAAGGATTACGGCCGCAATCCGGTCGGAACGGGGGCCTTCAGGTTCGAGGAATGGCAGGCCAATTCGCGCGTCGTCATTACCCGTAACGAAGATTACTGGGATGGCGCGCCGCCGCTCGAGGCCGTCATCTACCGCCCGATCACCGACACCAACACCCGCATTGCCGAAATGCTCTCCGGTGGTCTGGACGTGATGGTGGAGGTGCCACCGGACAGCCTGCAGCAGTTCCGCGATGGGGCGAACTTCAGCGTTTACGAGCAGGCGGGCCCGCATGTCTGGTTCCTCATCCTCAACATGAAGGAGGGGCCGTTCACCGAAAAGGCGGTGCGCCAGGCTGCCAATTACGCCATCAACAAGACGGCGCTGGTCGAGAACATCCTCCAGGGCACGGCGGACGTGGCCGCGGGACCGACACCGCCGGCCTTCGCATGGGCCTATAATGAAGAACTGCAGCCCTATCCCTATGATCCGGACAAGGCCAGGCAGCTTCTCGAAGAGGCCGGTTATGATGGCGAGGAACTGACCTTCTACGTCACCGAGGGCGGTTCGGGCATGCTCGATCCCATCGCCATGGGCACTGCCATCCAGGCCGATCTGCAGGCCGTCGGCATGAAGGTCAACATCGAGACCTATGAGTGGAACACGTTCCTCGGCAAGGTGAACCCGGGGCTGGAAGGCAAGGCGGACATGGCCGAAATGGCATGGATGACCAACTCGCCGGACACGCTGCCCTTCCTGGCGCTGCGCTCGGAAGCCTGGCCTGACAAGGGCGGGTTCAACTCCGGCTACTACGCCAATGAGAGAGTGGATGAACTCCTGAACAAGGCTCGCACCTCGACCGATCAGGCCGAGCGCGCCGCACTCTACAAGGAGATGCAGAAGATCGTTCAGGAGGATGCGCCCTGGGTCTTCGTCGCCAACTGGAAGCAGAATGCGGTGACCGGCGCGAATGTCGAGAACTTCAAGCTCCAGCCTTCCTTCTTCCTGATGTTGCAGGACGTGGCCAAGCCCTAGGGGCGTGAACGTGCATTCCCACCCTCGTCCTTCGCCTTTCGACAAGCTCAAGAGGCTCAGGATGAGGGTGGGGCGACGGCGCGCATGCAGGTTGTTCAACCGACGCACCGAGCCTGCACAGCCCTCATCCTGAGCCTGTTGAAGGGCGAGGGCGGCATGCAGGGCATCGCATCAAAAGCGAACCGCGCCCATAACCGAACCTGAAACGAGGCCCCAGCCATGGCAGCCTACATAGCCAAGCGCCTCCTTGCCGCCATCCCGGTCCTGTTCGGGCTCTCGATCATCGTCTTTCTGATCATGGCGATGATCCCCGGCGACCCGGCAACGGCCATTCTCGGCTCCTATGCGACGCCTGAGAACGTGGCCAGGATCAACGCCGATCTTGGCCTCGACAAGCCACTGCCCCAGCAATATCTGATCTGGCTCGGGAACCTTCTTCAGGGCGATCTCGGACGTTCCTATGCGCTCAACCGGCCGGTGCTGGACGAGGTGCTGGAGCGTTTCTCGGCCACGCTGATCCTGGCCGGAACGGCATTGGTGCTGTGCTCGATCCTCGGACTTCTGGCGGGCGTCGTCTCTGCCGTTCGCCAGTATGGTCTGGCCGACAAGGTGATCACCGTTCTGGTGCTGATCGGCATTTCGATACCGTCCTTCTGGCTCGGCCTGCTTCTCATCCTGGCTTTCGCCGTCAAGATTCGGCTGTTCCCGGCCAGTGGCATGTACGCCATTTATGGCGGCGGCGATCTGCCGGACCTGCTTCACCACCTGTTCCTGCCGGCGCTCACGCTGGCGGTCGTCGCCACCGGCGTCATCGCGCGGCTGACCCGCACGGCCATGCTGGAAGTGCTGCGGCAGGACTACATACGCACCGCGCGCGCCAAGGGGCTGACCGAAAGACGCGTGATTTACCGTCATGCCTTCAAGGCCGCACTTGTCAGCGTCATTCCGGTGATCGGCATTCAGGCCGGGTTCGTGCTCGGCGGTGCGGTATACATCGAAACCGTCTTCCAGTGGCCGGGCATCGGTTCGATGCTGGTCAACGCCATTTCCACCCGCGATCTGCTTCTGGTGCAGGGCGGGGTTCTGGTGGTGGCCGCCGCCTATGTTCTTTTCAATCTGGCCGCCGATGTGGTGCAGACGCTTCTTGACCCGAGGATGCGCTGATGAGTGAAGCCGTTTCCACCGCCGCGAAGGGCAGGGCGCGCGGGGCAGGCCGCCCCGGACCGGTCCGCCTGCTTCTCAACAACACGCTTGCGGCTTCCGGGCTGGCGCTGCTGGTGCTGATCATCGCGGCCGCGCTTCTGGCGCCGCTCTTGCCGCTACCCGACCCGGACGCGACAGCGCCGGCCGACAGGCTGTTGCGCCCGCTCTCCGAAGGGCACCTGCTCGGCACGGATGCGCTCGGGCGCGACATTCTCTCGCGGCTTGTCTGGGGCACGCGCGTCAGCCTTGCCGTGGGCATCTCGGCGACGCTGATCGCCGCCTTCTTCGGCTCGCTCATCGGGCTGGTGGCAGGCTATGCGGGCGGCCGTGTGGACGCCTTCCTGATGCGCGGCATCGATATGGTGATGGCGTTCCCCTACATCCTGCTGGCACTAGCCATCGTGGCGGCGCTCGGACCGGGACTGCTCAATGCGCTCTACGCCATCGCGGTGGTGAACATCCCCTTCTTCGCACGCAACATTCGCGGCATCACCATCGGGCTGTCGCGGCGTGAATTTGTCGATGCAGCGCGTCTTTCGGGCAAGTCCAACGCGGGCATTCTGTTCGGTGAGATCCTGCCCAACGTTCTGCCGGTCATCATCATCACCATGTCGACCACCATCGGCTGGATGATCCTCGAAACGGCCGGCCTGTCCTTCCTCGGGCTCGGCGCACAGCCGCCGCAGGCGGATCTCGGCTCAATGCTGGGAGAGGGCCGCAAAATCCTCTTCACCGCACCGCATGTGTCGATCATTCCCGGCCTGATGATCTTCGCGCTGGTCATGAGCATCAATCTGCTGGGCGATGGCGTGCGTGACGTGCTCGACCCGCGGCTGAAATCGGGTGCGCTGACGCGGCCCGTGGCCCGCACGGCAGTGGAACGCCGCACGGTGCCGGAAACCCGCGCCCATAACGACAGTGTTCTGGAAGTGGCGGACCTGAACACGGAGTTTCACATCGGCGATGACGTCTATCGGGCGGTGGGCGGCATCGACCTGCACCTGAAGCAGGGCGAATGCCTCGGCATTGTCGGCGAATCCGGCTCCGGCAAATCGGTGACGGCCATGTCGCTCATGGGGCTGGTGCCGACACCGCCCGGCCGCATCACCGGCGGGGCCGCCTGGCTAGGCGACGAAGACCTTTTCGCCGTCAGCGATGAGCGTATCCGCGCGTTGCGCGGAGCGGATGTCAGCCATGTCTTTCAGGACCCGCTGTCCACCCTGCACCCGCTGTTCACCATCGGCGACCAGCTTACGGAGGCGATCATGGCGCACCGACCGATCCGGCGGTCGGAGGCGGATACACGCGCCGAGGAGCTGCTGCGTCTGGTGCGCATCACCAATCCGGCGGAGCGGCTGAAGGTCTATCCGCACGAACTGTCCGGCGGCATGCGCCAGCGCGTGTGCATCGCCATGGCTCTTGCCAATGATGCCAGGATCATCATCGCCGACGAGCCGACAACGGCGCTGGACGTGACCGTGCAGGCGCAGATCCTGTCGCTGATGGACACGCTGAGACGCGAAAGCAATGCGGCGATCCTGTTCATCACCCATGATTTCGGGGTCGTGTCGGCCGTGTGCGACCGGGTTGCCGTCATGTATGCAGGACGCATCGTCGAAACGGGGACGACGGAGGAGGTGCTCAATGCGCCGGCGCATCCCTACACCCGCAAGCTGATCGATTGCGTGCCGGTTCTGGGCGAGCCCGGCCGGAGGCTCGACGCCATCGAGGGGCGTCCGCCGGTGGTCAACGATCTGCCGCCGGGCTGTGCCTTCGCAGCACGTTGCCCGCGGGTGAAGCCCAACTGCCGCAGGGGGCATATCGCACTTTCCAGCCTTGGCGATACGCAGGCCGTGCGCTGCCTCTATCCAATGACGGGGGAGACCGCCGATGGCTGACACGGCCCTTCTGGAAATTGACAAGGCCGAGCGGGTCTTCGGCGGCGGCCGCACACTGTTCGGCAAGCCCTTGCCGGCGGTGCATGCGGTGCAGGGCATATCGTTCGACGTGCGCCGTGGCGAAACGCTTGGGGTGGTCGGGGAATCGGGCTGCGGCAAGTCGACACTTGCGCGCCTGATCGTCGGCCTCGATACGCCCACCGGCGGCGCGATCACCTTCGACGGGGTGGATCTGGTTGTCGAAGCCAGGCGCGACCCGCAGAAGCTTGCGCGGCGCGTGCAGTATGTCTTTCAGGATCCCGTCGCGTCGCTCAATCCGCGCAAGACGATCCGCACCATTCTTGAAGCGCCGCTCAGAAATCTGCTCGGACTGGGCCGCGAGGCGCGCGAAAAACGGCTTGAGGAACTGATGGAGGCAGTCAATCTCGCGCCGGAATTCCTGGAGCGCTACCCGCACGAGTTCTCCGGCGGACAAGCGCAGCGCATTGGCATTGCCCGTGCGCTGGCCGCCGACCCCGAGCTGATCGTGCTTGATGAGCCGGTTTCCGCGCTCGACGTGTCGGTTCAGGCGCAGGTTCTGAACATTCTCGACGACCTCAAGAAGACGTTCGGCCTCACCTACGTCTTCATCAGCCACGATCTTTCGGTGATCGAAAGCGTCAGCGACCGGGTGGCGGTGCTTTATTTCGGCCGGCTTGCCGAACTCGGGGCGTCGGAGCGCATCTTCGCAGCGCCGCGCCATCCCTACACGCATCTCCTGTTGAAATCGGCGCCGGTTCCGGGAAAACGGTCGCTCATCCCGGAAGATGCGAATACAGAACTGCCGGATCCGTATGATCCGCCGCCAGGCTGTGCATTCTTCGCCCGCTGCCCGCGCGGAACCGACCGATGCAAATCGGTGCAGCCACCACTCGAGGCTGCACCCGGCCACCCGGGGCACATGGCGGCCTGCCATCACCCCGTCAAAGAGAACGAGGATGCCTGACCGCAGCAGTTCGCCACCGGCTCCCGGGCCTTCGCAACTTTCCACGGTGCTCAAGCGCCGCAAGCGCCCGGATATTATCGCCGACCGCATACGCGAGATGATCGTCACGCACGGGCTAAGGCCCGGCGATCGCATTCCGCATGAGTGGCTGTTGCCTGAAACGCAAGAAGCATCGCGCGGAACGCTGCGGGAGGCGCAGAAAATACTCGAGTTCCAGGGGCTGATCGTCAGCAAGACGGGACCGGGCGGCGGGGTTTTCGTCTCGACTGTCGGGGCCGACCAGGCCATTCGGCTGCTCGACAACCTCTTCCTGTTCCAGCCACCGTCCATCGCGGAGATCTATGCGATCCGCAAGGTTCTCGAGCCGCAGCTTGCGGCGAGTGTTGCCGGCCGGCTCTCGCCCGAGGCCTTTGCCGCACTTCAGGCCAAGATACGGCTCTACGAGGCAGAACCGGAGACGGCGGAAGAGGAATACCGGCAGCGTCTCGCCGAACTCGACTTTCACGTCGAGCTCGCACGCCACGCGGAAAATGCGCTGCTTGGCTTCAACTGCATTTTCCTTGTCAGCCTTCTGCGCGACATGACCGTGTGCCGGGCGATCTACAAGGAGTCAAACCCGGCGCTCCGCGAGGCGGGCCTGCATTACCAGATCAGCCTGATGCGGGCGATCAAGGCGGGTGATGGCGAGCGGGCGGAAAAGGTCATGCGCGACCACATGGAAGCGGCGGAGCGTTACATGCTGGAACGGGCAGAAATTCGCCGTTAGGGGCAGGGCGACATGGACGGAGCCAGGCCTGCGAAGCATCTTGCTCACTGCAGCGTGCGAGAAGAAACCGCGCCGGACGGTTTCGTGTGAGATGACGGTCCGTCCATTGTAGCGAGCTCGAGCAGAAGAGCAGCGCTGAGTGATACCTCGCACATACACTTAAAATGCAGGCGAAATGAGTGCCATGCCCTGGTGAGCGGGGAGTGCCGGACCACACAATCACGGTGTAGTTTATGTGGCACATGTAAGCGATTGAAAATTCTCTAAAATGCTCTGTTTCGGCGATGATCGTCTGGCCGGAATTGCCGATTTCCATTGAGCTGAAGGGCAGGGTTCACACGCCTTGGATAGAGCGGTCTCGCGTCATTAGCTGAGGCGGAGACCAGGTTCTACAGACGAATGCCCTTTGCGTTTTTCTGGCTTCTTTCAGCGCTGGCTTCGCAATCATGAATCATCGCATTTTCCCCATGGAGGCAAACGCCCGGGCGCCGAATTCGCTCCCGCGTGGTGTCCAGTCAGAACCTTTCGGTCAGGTGCAGCGTCATTGTGTAGCCGGCCCAGGCAGAGACCCCGGTCAACACCGTGCCCCAGGCCATGTCGACAACGGTTACGGCAACCGACCAGTTCTTGATCGTGGCGAGGTTGGTCATGTCGTAAGTCCCGTAGGCTATGAGTCCCAGAAGCGCACCCGCGATCAGGGCGCTCGTCGCCGTTCCGTTGCTGAGGGCAGGTGCGACCGCGAAGTAGACAACACCTGCCACATAGAAGAGATAGAACATTCCCGCCGCTGCGAAGTTTGGCTGATCCAGCAGAAGGTGCCCCATGCGGTCACGGTAAAACCCCGCCGCGACGCGCGAAAGCCAGATATAGTCCAACCCGAAGAAGACGATCGCCGTGGCTGCATAAGCAATGACATAGCTCATTGGTTTCTCCGGTGCTTGGGTCTACAGTCAGGTTCAGATTCCCAGGATCGGCTGTATGGCACGCAGCAGCCAACTCCGGAACTTCAACGGGGCATCGGTCACGGCAAGGCAGATACAGTCCTCACCTTCCGTTGCCACCGGCTGGTGCTGCAGCGTCTCGTCTGCCTCTTCCAGATCGCCGCGCGCAAACAGCGCTTCGCCATCGTGAAAACTGCCGGAAAGGACCAGCGTCAACTCCCGGCCGCGATGTCCGTGTTCAGGCACCGGTTTGCCTGCTGGAATGCGCAGCAGCCGTACTTTGGTGCTCTCGTCCTCCAGCTCGATCGGCATATGGTATGCGCCACGGCCGAGTGGTCGCCATTTCACGGACTCTAAATCTCCGCCCACATAAGACCGCAGAGGTTCGGGTAAAACGACGGCCCCGCCTCGCACAGCCAGGTCGTCCGCCTGAAGGACGGCAGGCTGCATTTCGGAAACGCCCAGGCGCTTCTTGATCGATATCCAGGCTTCATCGTCGTTAGATCGCAAGGGCTCTGGTGGATGTTCGCGCACCAGCACACCCCCTGCCATTTCCATTAAAGAGAGACGGCGCCGGCCCTGCGGGCAAAGCGCGAGATGGGTCGCTACAGCGATGCGCCAGCCTTCCGAAAGGGCACCGGTGGCATAGTCCAGAAGCAGTTCGTCGCTGACGTGGTGCCGTATCGTCATGGCCGGTCCCCCAGCGCTGCGCGCAGTTTCGAGAAAGCAAGCCGGATGCGCGATTTCACGGTGCCCAGCGGCAGGCCGAGACGGTCCGCGATCTCGCTGTGCGAGACATCCTCGAAGAATGCAAGTTTCAGAAGATCACGCTGCTCGGAGGGAAGCCCGGTCATCGCGGCATGAAGACGTGTTTCCTCATCGCGCGTTTCGAGGGCATGGTCGGCCGCAGGCTCCGGCTCCGGCACAAATGCGGGATCGTTGGGATCAAAGTCGGGGCGCCGGCTTCGACGGTAGTTGTCGATACGCAGGTTACGCGCAATGGTGAAAATCCACGCGCTGGGCGTGCCTCTGGAGGGGTCGAACTGGGCAGCCTTCCGCCAGACCGTGACCATCGTTTCCTGCATCAGTTCTTCCGAGAGCTGCGGATCGCGGACACGCTGCAACATAAATGCACGGACCTGAGGCGCATAAGCACGGAATATCCGCTCAAAAGCCTCCATGTCGCGGCTGCTGCCGACGCGGGCGATCAACCGCGCAAGATCGTCCTTAGCCGCCGATTTGGAATTCTGCTTCATCAAGCCCCGCGGAACGTGTGTGTGATGCCGAGCGGCATGCACGACGGAAAAAGCTTGTAGCGTCTGGCTGGCAGACTTTGTCGGGCGGAGTTCCAGGTTCATGCCCCTAGCTACGACACTTAGAGCATCCCGGATCACAGCAGGCAATTTTTTTGCGTTCCGAAGATCCAAACAGGTTCAGCGCCCGTAGACACTTATAAATCTCAAGGAGGGCTTCCGTTGCTGCCACAGAAACACAGAGCGACCGACAGTCGAGTGGCCGTTATCGGGAGCGGCATATCCGGGCTCTCGGCAGCCTGGCTCCTTTCTCGCTCTCGCCGTGTGACGCTGTATGAGGCGGATCATCGGCCGGGCGGACATGCGAACACCTATGATGTCATAACCCCCGGCGGCCCCGTCGCGGTCGATACGGGGTTCATCGTCTTCAACGATCGGAATTATCCCGAGCTTGTCTCGCTGTTCGGTCATCTTGGCGTGTCGACCCAACTCTCTGACATGTCCTTCGCCGCTTCGCTGGACGGTGGCCGTTTCGAGTATTCCGGCTCGGGCCTCAAGGGGTTCCTCGGTCAGAGGTCGAATGTGTTGCGGCCCGACTTCTGGCGCATGATCGCAGACATATTGCGCTTCTATCGACAGGCACCCTCGATATTGATCGAGCGGAACCATGACAATGAAACCGTCGGCTCGTTTCTTGAGAGGGCAGGGTACAGCGACAGTTTCATAAATAACCATCTATTGCCCATGGGGGCGGCGATCTGGTCGGCCACGGCAGCGCAGATGCGAGAATATCCACTCCATGCGTTTATCATGTTCTTCGAGCGTCACGGCCTGCTGTCGCTGGTTGACCGGCCCCGCTGGCGCACCGTTACCGGTGGCAGTCGCACCTATGTCGAGCGGCTCCTTGAAGATTTCGATGGTGAGGTGCGTCTCTCAACGCCCGTGGCGCGAGTGCGGCGCCGGGATCGCGGGGTCGAAATTACCGACGCGAAAGGAGGCTCCGACACGTTTGATGATGTCGTGATCGCCACCCATGCGGATCAGGCCCTGGGCATGCTTGAAGATGCGAGCGAAGACGAACACCGGCTGTTGAGCGCGTTTTCCTATACGGCCAACGAAGCGGTTCTGCACCGGCATCCGGGTCTCATGCCGAAGCGCCGCAGCGTCTGGTCGAGCTGGAACTATGTCGAGGCAGCGGGGCAGTCCGGTGCACAAGAGCTCTGTGTCACCTACTGGATGAACCGCCTGCAGAACCTGGACCCGGCTCACCCACTGTTTGTCACCCTCAATCCCGTTTTTGACGTTCCTGAGCAGGACCGGATTACCTCCTTCAAATATGCGCACCCTCTGTTCGACACGAAGGCGCTTGCTGTTCAGAAGCAGCTCTGGAGGTTGCAAGGTATCCGCAGTACGTGGTTCTGCGGTGCGTATTTCGGCAGTGGTTTTCATGAAGACGGGATCCGCTCGGGGCTCAGCGCCGCGGAACAACTGGCAGGCGTGTCGCCCCCCTGGAGAAACGTCCGCCCGGGTCGGAAAGAGATGGCAATGCCGGAACTTGTCGCAGCAGAATGAAACGGAGCTCCGCCATTTATTCCGGTCGGGTCATACACCGTCGCCATCGACCGAAGGTGCACCGCCTGTTCTATCGGGTGTTCGCGCTCTATCTCGATCTTGACGAGATACCGGCCCTGTCCAAAGCCATGAAGCTTTTCGGCTACAATGGTGCCGGCGTGTTTTCCTTCAACGACGGCGATCACGGGGATGGCACAAAGGGCGGCCTGCGTCGATGGGTCGACACGCAGATCGAAAAGGCCGGCCTGGATCCGGGGTCGATGCGCGTGTTCCTGCTTTGTTATCCACGGATCTTTGGATACGTCTTCAATCCACTGTCCGTGTATTTCTGCCACGACACTTATGGAAATATTCGACTGATACTCTACGAGGTGTGCAACACCTTTGGCGAGCGGCACACCTATGTGATCCCGGTGGAACGTGTCGGCCCGAAGGGGATTCGCCATGCCTGCGACAAGGCTCTTTACGTCTCGCCTTTCCTTTCGATGGATTGCCGGTATCACTTCCACATCATGCCGCCGGCGCAGGATGTGGTGGTCGCGATCAACGAGACAGAAACCAGCGAGCCCGTCCTGCACGCATCCTTCACAGGCCAACGAAGGGAGTTGACGGATCGCGCTCTGCTTGGCCTCCTGCTCAGTCACCCGCTGATGACCCTCAAGGTTACCGCTGCAATTCACTTCGAGGCAATGCGCCTCTGGCTGAAGAAAGTGCCCTTTCACCGGCATGCGCCATCGGGAGAGCGTGTCGCTCAAACCCTGATCAAATCCGATCAAAAAGGCAGATCATCATGAGTCATATTGAGGACGCCTCCAGGTTGCCCGCCCAACCAGCCAGCCCATTGTGGCAGCGCATTGTCTGCCGCTGGGCGGATGCCGTTGGCTGCGGGCAGATCACCCTGCGATTTCCCGATGGCAGGCGCCATACCGCCGTCGGCGCACGCCCCGGACCGACAGCCGCACTGAATTTCAAGAGCGGCCGCGGATTTATGCAAATTCTGACGGGAGGCAGCAACGGCTTCGCACGGGCCTTCATCGACGGCCATGTCGATACGCCCGACCTGGACGCATTGCTCGAGCTTGCGCTGGTCAACGAGGAGCGGTGGAGCGATATCCTGGGCAGTTCAACAATCATGTCGCGGCTGGAGACCGTCAGGCACCGCCTGCGCCGCAATTCGCGGGCGGGAAGCCGTCGAAACATTTCCTTTCACTACGACCTGGGAAATGCGTTCTACCGCCTCTGGCTCGATAACACGATGACCTACTCCTCTGCGATATACACTCCGGATGCGCAGAATCTGGAAGAGGCGCAGGCCGCTAAATACGACCGCATCATATCCCGGCTGGAGATTGGTCCGGATGACCACGTACTGGAGATCGGATGCGGCTGGGGTGGATTTGCAGAACACGTCATCCGAAAAACGGGTTGCCGCGTGACCGGGCTGACACTGTCTCGCGAACAAGCCGATTATGCGCGGAACAGGCTGGAGAAAGCCGGCTTCACCGAAAGGGCCGACATTCGGCTTCAGGACTATCGCGATTGCGAAGGCAGGTTCTCCAAAGTCGTCTCCATCGAGATGTTTGAAGCCGTGGGCGAGGAGAACTGGCCCCTTTATTTCGATCGCCTCCGTGTTTTGCTGGCGCCAGGCGCTCGAGCCGTCATTCAGGTCATCACTCTCGATGAGAGCCGTTTTGAATCCTATCGCCGCAGGGCGGATTTCATCCAGACCTATGTTTTCCCCGGCGGAATGCTGCCCTCGCCACGCGCTTTCGAGAACGCTGCATCCGCCGCAGGATTGACGCTTTCCGACCGGTACCTTTTCGGACAGGATTACGCCCGTACGCTGACGGAATGGGAGACGCGGTTCGAGCAAACTTGGCAAGCCATCGCCGCGCTCGGCTTCGACGAACGTTTCCGCCGCCTGTGGCTTTACTACCTTGCCTATTGCCGGGTCGGCTTCCAGAGCGGCCGCATCGACGTGGCTCAATACGAGCTTTTGTCGCGGTAGCGCTGCGGTGTGCGCACGGGTCAGTCCGGCGCCCTTACAAGGCGGCGGGTAATCGTGAAGCGAAGCATGGCCGGCAGCGCGTGCAGAAATTTGATCGCGAGTTTCATTTTCCAGGGAAAGATGATCTCGTACCGTCCATCCTCAAGCCCCTTCTCTATGCTGGCTGCCGCCTCATCCGCCGAAATCAGGAACGGCATTGGGAAGTCATTCCTGGCCGTCAGGGGAGTATCGACGAAACCGGGGTTGATGACGCTCAACGAAACATTGCGGCGCTCCGCCTCTGGTTTCATCGCTTCGCATAGATTGTTGAGCGCAGACTTGGTCGCTCCGTAAGTAGCGCCGCCGGGAAGGCCGTTATAGCCGGCAACGGAAGCCATGATGGCGATCTTTCCCCGCCTGCGGCTCATCATACTGTCCAGGAGCGGCTCAAGCGCGTTGCAGGTGCCCTGCAGATTCACCGCGATCATCGACTGCGCGACCTGAGCACGGAAGTCAAAAGCCCCGTCGCGCTTGTAGGTACCAGCGGCCAGAACAGCCATGTCGATCGACCCCATTGCCAGTTCGATCTCCGCATGCACCTGTTTCGTTCGCGCCATGTCGGTCACATCAAGCGGGTAGGGGAAAATACTGCCCTCCTGATCGGCAGCGAGTTCCTCGAGAGCTGCCGCGCTTCTGGCGCTCGCGGCAACCTGCCATCCATTGCGCGCCAAGCGTAGCGCCAGCGCACGTCCGATGCCTGAGCTGGCGCCGGTGACCCAGACGATTCCTTTGTGTTTCCTGCGTGCCATATCTTTCCGTCTCCCTCTTGCCTGAGAATACGAAGCGCAGTCCAAAACGGATCAACACAATCGCCCGTACAGGGCAGGCGACCTGCGGAGATGGCGCCGAAGGTTACATGCAACGGGTGGGGCCGTGACATCTTGAGGCGAGGGTGGCGGCTGAACAAGCGACCGTCGTTTCCTATAGGCCGTTCCGCCCATGATGCCGGAAACACAGCCCCGCTTGTTCCGCGCGCAGTAGTAGCGCTTCCGCGTAGGGGAATGCGACGGAACCAACAGAGAGACGGGGTTCGCCAACCAACACTACCTTTGTGAAAACCGGACTGGAACCGTGAGTGTGCGGTTCACGCCGGGCGGTGGAGCCGGAACGGGAGAGGCACGGCGCACCAGCGAGAGAACCGCCGTGTCGAGCGCCGGATAACCGGACGATCGCGCAAGCGAAATCCCGCTCACATTGCCATTGCCGTCGATGCGAAAGCGCACATAGACGGTGCCCTGTTCGCGCCGCGCCCTTGCCGATGAGGGATAGCGCTTGCGCCGCTCCAGATGCGCCATCAGACGCGATTGCCAGCGGGCCGGGGAAATGTTGGGTGCAGAGCGTCCCGACGCATTCTGGCGGGCTGCGGTGCGGTTCGACTTGCGCACATTGGCCTGCGCCTTGGTCGCCTGTGTCGAGGCCGCACTTCTCTTCTTGCGGCGCTTCGTGACCTTCTTGGTGGGCTCTTTCTTCTCCACTTTGATGGGCGCGGGCGGCTGCGGGCGCGGGGTCGGCAGCGGAACGGCCACGTTTTCGAGCAGCTGCGCAATCTCACTGACTTCCGGCTGATCTTCCTTCACCTCCGTCTCGGTGGGCTCTGCCACCTCTTCGGGCGGTTCTTCTTCCGGGAGTTCTTCGCCTGCGCTGGCGGTGCTCTCGGTCGAGTTTTCCTGTTCGGCAGCCATCACCTCTTCCTCGGTGGCCACTGCCTCCGGCGCTTCGGCGAATTCGATCATGATGGCGGCGGGTGGCTCGTTGGCCACGGGCGTCACCGGCTCCTCACGGGTCAGGAGAACCACCGCGCCGACATGAACGGCCAGAACCGCGAGACAGGCACCTGTCCAGAGAGCCAGTTCCGTCAGTCTGGCAAGACGTCCTGCAGAACCGTTCCAGGCGCTCATGGCTGCTGCTCTGCCTTTGGTTCGGGGGGCGCCGGTGCTGGCGATGAACCTTCCAGGCCGACCAGCGCGATCTTGAGATAGCCCGCATCGCGAAGCAGGTTCATCACCTCCATGAGATGTTCGTAGGCCACTGTCTTGTCGGCTCGCAGAAACACCCTCGTCTCAAGGTTCCCCTCCGAAGCGGTCTGCATGGCGGCGGCAAGCCCCTCGCGCGTCACCGGATCGTTGCCAAGCGAAAGCGCGAGTTCGGATGTCAGCGTCAGGTAGAGCGGCTTGTCGGGGCGCTCTTCCTTCTTGGCGCTGGATGCCGGCAGATCGACCTTCACATCCACGGTGGCCAGCGGCGCGGCCACCATGAAGATGATGAGCAGCACAAGCATCACGTCGATAAAGGGTGTGACGTTGATTTCGTGATTCTCTTCGAGATCGTCGGTTGCCCGTTCCTTCATACGTCCGGCCATGGCTTCTACTCTGCCGCGATCTTCTGGGTGTCTTCCTGCATCGAGGCGGCGGCGAGACGGAAGTCGAGGTCGCGGCTGGCAAGCCGCTCGACACCGGCGGCCGCATCGCCAAGCAATTGGCGATATCCCGTTATGCTGCGCGCGAAGACGTTGTAGATGACCACGGCCGGAATGGCCGCGACGAGGCCGATGGCGGTGGCCAGAAGGGCTTCGGCGATGCCGGGCGCGACGATGGCCAGATTGGTGGTCTGCGCTTCCGAAATGCCGATAAAGGAGTTCATGATGCCCCAGACCGTGCCGAAAAGACCGACGAAGGGCGCCGTCGAACCGATCGTCGCCAGAACACCGGTTCCGCGCGTCAGCCGGCGTCCGGCCTGTGCCTCGATCCGGCCGAGCGACGAAGCGATGCGTTCCTTCACACCGTCATTGCCGGCATGGTCGAGCGCTGCGGCGGACTGCTGCATTTCCTCTTCGGCCAGCCGCACCATATAGGCGGCGGGTCCGCCGCGTCGGGCAAGGGCGCTTCCCGCATCCTTCAGGCTGGAAGACCGTGTGATGATCCCCAGAACGCGCTTTGCGCGGGCCCGTGCGCAGGCAATTTCGATGCTTTTTGCGAGCCAGACGGTCCAGGTCAGGAGCGATGCAAGGGCGAGGCCGATCATCACCGCCTTCACCACCCAGTCGGCGGCCATGAACATGCCCCAGGGGGAAAGGTCGTGCGGCAGATCGGAACGCTTTTCTGGCTGGGAGAGCATTTGCGAGAGCGCCGCCGCCGGATCGTCGAGAAGCGAGGGGGCCGGTTCGGCCAGCGTTGGCGCGGCCACCGGCTCTGCTTCCACTGCGGGTGCGGCGCTGGCGGGGGTGTCTGCGGCAGGTGTGTCGGCTGGTTGCGGCTTCTGTTCGGGTGCCGGTGCCGCCCCGGACGCGGGAGCGTCCGCCTCCGCGCTGCCTGAACCGGTGCTTTCTGCCGGCGTTGGGGACTGTGGTTCGGCAGGCGCGCTGGTTTCCGTATCCGGCGCGGCCACGTCCTGTGCCATGGCCGGGTTTGCCGGCGCCAGGAGCAAAGCGGCCGAGAGCACCAGGGCAAACCGGAGGCCAGTCCGGTGAAGCACGGTTTCGCGGGAATGATGAGAAGCGGTCATGATCGGTCTTTTTTGCTGGCGCGGCACCGCATTGCTCCCACTTGCGGTGGGGCACGCATCGTCGCTTGATGAAAATTGCGTTCGGTAAGATTGTCAGGCTGGCGCGCTTGCTTCTTCAGGCCTCGGGGCGCATCGCAATCCAGATCGCCACGCTGCCTGTCGCTGCCCCAACGACGAGCGCCAGCAGAAGGCCCGGTTCGTAAAGCAGGATGAAAACGCCATAACCAAAGGCAATACCGCCCGCCGCCAGAAGTTTGGCGCGGCGTGACATCACGCCATGGTCGCGCCAGTTGCGCAAAACGGGACCGAGTTTCGGATGTTCGAGCAGTTTGCGTTCAAGCGCGGGTGAGGAACGCGCAAAGAACCACCCGGCCAGAATCAGGAATATCGTGGTCGGCATGACTGGCAGGAATGCCCCGATCACGGCCAGAAGCAGCATGACGAGGCCCATAATGAGCAGCATCGTACGCTTTGCATGTTCGAATGCGGGCGCGATCTTCAAGGACCGACCTCCATCGACCGACCAGCTTGTGAGAGAGACCTGCTCCTGCCCCGATATCTGCGGGGCGGTGGCAGCCTTCATGGCTGCAGGGATCGTATTCATTGAAACACCTCCTCGACAAGGGTGCGAACGCGATGAAATGCGTTCTCCGCACCTGCAACAACCGAATGTTCTTCCGTTTCCTGGAGTGAGAGCGCGTCGAGTGCACCGGTAAAGGTGCGCCAGTGCCGTCCGCGCCCTTCGGGAGCGGCGGCCAGATGCCGTGCGCCGAAATCCTCCGAAAGGTCGAGTGTCCGGGCTTCCTTGAGCAGGAAGGCGGCACCCAGGTTTGAGCCTTCCGCCACATAGAGCCAGCCAAGCGCGGCGGGCATGTCCGGTTGGGTTTCAGCGGTGAAAATGGGCGCCTCGTTCAGTGCCGGTGCCCCAATTTCGAGATCGGCGAGATCTTGCGCGATGAGCGAGAAGCGTCTGCGCACATCGAGATCCGGCAGAAGAGCGGAGAGAGCCGGGTTGCAATAAAGCGCGTCGATGTCGCGGTGAAACAGATACTGCATGCGCAGAAACTGCCCGAAGCGTTCGCGGCTGGCGAAAGGCTCGCGGTCCATGATCGCCTTGTCGAGGCGGTCGTGCGTTGTGGCTGTGCGCTCCTTCAGGAGTTTGGAGCGGGTTTTGCCATCAGGGTTGTCGAGAATGACGCGTTCATTCATGGATAATGCCTTTGGATCGTGAGATGCGCGGAGCGGCTGTGCCGCCCCGCGTGGGAGTGGTTTCAGAACTTCGCCGTCATGGACGCATAGAAGGTGCGTCCCGGTCCGGGCCGCTGCATGAGGCTGATCGGGTCCACGTAGAACTCGTCTGTGAGGTTCTCGACCCGGAAAGTGGCGGTCAGATTGTCGGTGAACTTGTACTCCGCAAACACATCGACAAGTGTGTATGGGTCCCATTTGATGAGCGAGATGAACTGCCCTGCGCCCTGACCGTCGATGTTTGTGTGTCCGGCCGCGCGCGGGCCCACATGGGTCACGCGTCCGCCGAGCGTCAGCCGGTCTTCAAGCAGTTTCTGCGAAAGCGAGAGCCCAATCATGTATTCCGGCGGCACCTGATTGGTCGCGAAGTCCGAATAGATGGTCTCGTTTGCGCAGCCGGTGTCCTTTGGGCAGAACTCCACATTCGTATAGTAATTCGCGGAGAGTTCGGCCGTGAACCCGGCATTCTCGTAGCGACCGGACAATTCAATGCCGGAGAACTTGGCCTTGTCCATATTGTACATGAAGCTGCCAAAGTAGCCGTTCGGCATGTAACCGACGTGGCGTGCAACATAATTGTCGATGGTCCAGTCGAAATAGCCCAGCTTCACCATGGCGCGATCGTCGGCGCTGAAGAGGCCCTGTCGGGTGTGATTGACCCCAAACTCCCAGTTGCTCGCGCGCTCCGGTTCGATATCGGTTATCGTGCTGACAGCAATGCCCCCCGACACGGTTTCCAGCAGGCTGGGCGTGCGAAGCGCATAGGAATAGCGGCCGTAGATCTGCGTATCTTCAAACGGCTCGAACGTAAGGCCCAGCGACGGGCTCAGACCGCCTGCCGAGCGCTTACCCGAATTCTCGATGTAATGAGACGGACCGACCGGTCGCTTGTCCTGCGTCCAGTAGTGATCGTAGCGCAGACCACCGTCGACGGTCAGCCAGTCGATCGGCTTCCAGTTCGCCTTGACGAAGGCACCCAGTTCTTTCTTGTTTCCGTAAGCGGAATAGGGGCCGGAAAGCTCATCGGTATAGGCGCTGGGTTCCGTGGTCATGTAGTTGTAGGAAAGGCCGTAATCCAGATTCACATCGCCGAACTGCGTGTCGAGCCTGGATTTGTTGCCGATGTCGAGACCCCACATGAGCACGTCCGAACCGGTCCGGAAGTCCATTGGAAGGCCGAACTGGTCCGGCGTCGGCCAAGTGCGCGTACCACGGTTCCAGGGTTTGCGCAGTTCCATGTCCGTCAGCCAGGCATTGGCCGTCAGGTCGATGAGGTCGTTTTCCTCAGGCTGCCATTTGTAGCGTGCGGTATAGGTGTCGACGGAGGTGCCGCTCGTCTGATCCCGCTGAACGGGGCGGTCGCGATTGGTCTGCATGCGCCAGGAAATCTGATCGCCCGCTTCACTCCTGAAGCCTGTATAGCCAAGCTTGAGGCTCTGTCCGTCACCGAACCGAAGCGTTCCCTTTGCAATTGTGGATTTCGTTTCGAGCTCGGTGTTCAGAACTTCCTCGCCGGGGCGGTAGTTGGCGATGCCGCCGACTTCGACATATTCCGGCCAGTTGGTACACCAGCCCCAAGAGTTGCAAAGCTCCCTTGGACCGCTTTTGTAGGGCTTGGCCACGGGACCATTCTTGCCCGCATGGTAGTTTCCACGCTTGCGGTACGCATAGCCGACAAGAAAATCGTACTTCTCATCGTAGAATGCCGCGACGGCGCTTCCGTGGCCATTTGTCGGCTTCAGGAACGAGGGACGGTCCATGCCATCGGGCGAGGGGGTCGCCACCGGAGGTGACCAGGCATTTCCGGGGAATTGATAGCCGCCAAACGCGCCGGGAGTGGGTTTGGACGAATTGGTTCCAAAGCCGCCCTTGACGCGGAAACCGAAGCGCTTGCCCTCTTCAACGATATCCTTCGCATCGATTGTGCGCATCGAGACCGTGCCTGCAATGCCGTTGGAGGCTGCGTCCGATCCCTTCGTGATGTCGATGCCGCCGATGAAGTCGGGATCGACGAAAGTGCGGTTGGAGTAACCCTGATAACCCTGCGGCACCGTCACGGAATTGGAACTGCCATCGATTTTGGTTACGACGCGTCCGAGACCCTGCATGCCGCGAACGTTCATGTCGATGCCGCCAGAGCCGTTACGTGCGTTGGCGGAGGCGACGCCCGGCATCCCGCGAAACATGTCTGTAGGATCGGAGCCACGGTAGCGCTCGATTGTCGCCTCATCGATATGAGCGGTCGCTGCCGCCGTTGCATAGGGGGCGTAGACGGCGCTGTTTGCATTGCCGCCCAGTACCTCGATCACACCGAGCATCAGCGACCCGTCTGCGGCAACGGGAGCATGTGCCGACGAAACCCGGTCGGCAATGGTGACGGTTCCCGAAGCGTTGATCTGATGCGAGAGGCCCGTTCCCGAAAGCAGACGCCGAAGCGCTTCATTGCTGGAATAGGAGCCCTGCACTGCCGGGGCGGTGCGCCCTGATGCGAGGGACGCCGGATAGGCGAGCTTCAGTCCCGCCTGGTTTGCAAAGGCGCTGAGCGCGGCCGCGAGCGGCTGCGCCGGAATATTGAACGCCGTCACCTGCGCGGTCGTCTGCGCTCTGGCGGAAACCACACCGCAAACCGGCACGATTGCCGTAGAGGCGACCAACAGCGCCCTTAGAAACTTACTCTGCCCCGTTCCAGACAACATACACCCTGTCTCCATTATCTTCAGCGGGGCTTGGCATGCACAGTGCACAACACCCCTCACTGGCTAAGACAGGTTTCCTGACTAAAATCCTCAACAAAAATCGGAAATAATCTAAGAAAAATCTAACTATTTGAAATTATTGTAAGATATCTGGATGCGTGCAGCACCCGTATGGGCAGACCATCTGCCAGGGCATCAAGCGAAGCGGATGGTGAGCGCAAATCAAGAACGGCATTGACCCGCAGCGCCTTCAGGGCGTCGTCCCGCGCGATGATCCAGCCGGGATGATAGGCGCTGAGCGCCGAAAGGACTTCGTCCAGCCGCCGCCCTTCGGCTATATAAAGTCCTGAACGCCATGCCTGTGTGATGTCGGCGGACTGGCTTTCCCGTGTCTTCAGCGTTCCGTCACGCGCCATGACCGCACGCTCCCCCTCCGAGATCACGAGTGGGGGCCTGTGCGCTGCATCTGTTCGGAATGCGCCGACCTGAACGGCATGCTCCGTCACTGCAACGGCAATGTTTTGACCGGGCAGAGAAGCATTCACGTCGAATGCGGTGCCGAGCGCCCGCACGTCGAGATTTCCGGCTTGCACGATGAATGGGCGCGCGGCATCCGAACGAACCTCGAAATAGGCCTGTCCCTTGATCAGCGTGATCTGTCGACGGTCCGCCGTGAAAGCGACATCCAGCGCCGTCATGGCATTCAGTGTCGCTCTGGAGCCGTCAATAAACTCAATCGTACGGGTCTCGGCGATACCAGTCGCATGCTCGCCCGCCGGAGACATCTGTCGGCTGACTGCCCAGGCGCCCATCCCGGCGCAGGCGAGGCCGCCAAGCCCGCCAAGAACCGCTCTGCGCGATGGACCCGACGGCCGCCGGCCCGGATGAATGAAGCCGTTGCGCGGATCGCGATGCAGTTGCGACGCGTCGTCCCACAGGGCTTCGGCCTCCCGGGCTGCCTGTTCGTGGGCATCGCTCTGTTGTCGCCATTCGGCGAAAGCGCTGCGCTCCGCGTTTCCCACTTCACCCGAATGCAATCTGACAATCCAGGCAATGGCCTCGTCCGACAGTTCTCTGGGCGCGTAGCGCGATTGTCGGATTTCTGGCATGGGCGGGGTTCTCCTCAGATCTTGCGTTCCTATGGCTTTAGACCGGTTTCGCCGGGAAAATCCTCAACGATCCATCAGATTAACAGAGCCTAAAGCGCTTCATCGTCCCGCAGCGTATCGCGGCAGTGTATCATCGCGCGAATGATGTGCTTCTCGACCATGCTTATCGAGATGCCAAGACGGCTGGCGATTTCGCGATGCGTATGCCCTTCGATCTTGTTGAGAATGAAGGCTCTCTGACAGGCTTCCGGGAGCTCGTTGAGAACCACGGAAAGCTTCAGAATCCTCTGGCGACGGTCGAGAAGCGGGGTCGGATCCGTGCTTGCTCCGTCCACAGCCGCATCCTCGAAATCGACCCGCTGGAGCCATTCCCTGTTTCGCTCTGCCGTGAAATCGAAAGCCGCCCTGCGCGCCACGGAGTATGCATATGCTCTGGGATAGTCGATGACGTCACCCTGTTTCGAGCGACGCACAAGCCGCAGATAGGTGTTCTGGATGACTTCTTCTCCACCGTCGCGCCCGCCCACCAGGCGTGCGGCGAAACGCACCAGTTCCTGGTGTTGCGATTTGAACAGATCGGCGAGCCAATTGTGGAAACTACCCGACATGGGATCTCTCGTTAGACTTGTCTCAATGTCAGGTCTGACGCGCTAAGCGGCGGATTGATGAGTGAGGGGGCAGTGCGAAAATGGAATTCCATAGTGCGGCGAGAAGTTTCTGCAAAGCCACTCCCATCAGAAGAGCAGACACAAAACAGATTTGACGGTACCAGTGAAGGTTCACGAGAATATAAATATGAATTAAAATGTCAACTTTAAGATCGCCTTCGGAAGGGGCAGGTCAAGCCATATCTCGGTGCCCACGCAGCCCTCAGCAGGTCAGCAGTCCTGTTCCGACTTCCAGACTAAATCGACATTCATCGCATCCACCGCAATGCGCCTGAAACGCTTTCGCCTGTTGAAGCACCGCTCGATCGCGTCGGAGAGTGCCGGCGCCTGGTTGCGGCTCGACGTGGATTTGAGCGCCGCCTTAAGCGCACCGGGTTGTCCAGGCCGATCGTCCCGTTGGCTAAGCCATGCGTTGGCTGTCGATCGAAATTCGAAGGGCTTGTTCTCGTGCAGCACGATCTCGCCGCCGGCCTTATGACAAGCTGCGCGAGCCATGCTACAGACCTGTCCTTGCGTGAACGCTTTGCGGTCGCGCCCAGATCGGTACAACATTGGTTGTGCTTTCCGGGTAAATGGGTGCGAAGTCAGCCGAAATGAGGCGGGCTAAAGATTTAAAACATAGGCTAAGTATTGGAAAAAGCAGGAAATTCACATATCTGCGCATCTCGGCTTTTTGCTGTCGCCCCAATGATCGACTGGACGGATCGGCACTGCCGGTTCTTTCATCGACAATTGACGGGCGGGGCGTTGCTTTACACCGAGATGATCGTCGCCGATGCTGTTATTCATGGCGATCGCGAACGCCTGCTCGGTTTTGACCGGAGCGAACACCCCGTCGCGCTTCAGCTTGGCGGTTCCGATCCCGAAAAACTCGCAGAAGCTGCGGAGATCGGTGCCGGGTTCGGATACGACGAGATCAACCTCAATGTTGGCTGCCCGTCAGACCGGGTCCAGTCGGGAACATTCGGTGCCTGCCTCATGAAGACGCCGGGGGTCGTGGCGGCCGGTGTTGCGGCAATGAAGGCGCGTGTATCTCTGCCTGTAACGGTGAAATGCCGGATCGGGGTGGACGATCAGGATACCGAAACCGCGCTCGATGCGCTTGCCGATGCGGCCTGGTCGGCTGGGGCGGATGCGCTTTGGGTGCATGCGCGCAAGGCGTGGCTGCAGGGGTTGAGCCCCAGGGAAAACCGGGAAATTCCGCCGCTCGACTATAATCGCGTCTATCGTCTGAAACAGGCAAATCCGGACCGGTTCATCGGCATCAATGGCGGCATTGTCAGCCTTGACGAGGCGGCAGCGCATCTTGCGCACGTGGACGGCGTGATGCTGGGGCGCGCGGCCTATCAGAACCCGGCCATTCTGGCGGGCGTTGATGCTCTGCTTGAGGGGGGCGAACGGGCGCCGGTCGATTACGCCCTGCTGATCGAGACAATGGCGGCTTATGCCGAGCGGCACATCGCCAGTGGCGGACGGCTGTCGCATGTGACACGGCACATGATTGGTCTTTTTCATGGTTTCGACGGCGCACGCCGCTATCGGCAGATACTCTCCAGCAAGGCGACGAAGCCGGGTGCCGGCGCAGAAGTTCTGCGCGAGGCTTTTTCAGCTGTCGATCTTGGCACCCGACGCGACGCGGCCTGATCTCGATCCCACCACGTGGAAATTGCATTTGTGCGGCATCGGCGTTAGCTAGGTCATCGGACCGAGAAGTGGAATCCGGTTGTCGGGCTATTCCGACGCTCTATCAACAGCTTAGATCACCCTTTGCGTCCGGCTGGACGCACGGTGATCCAGCCTCGCTGGGCCGGATTTGAGAGGGGGACATCATGAATCTGCCGATGGGCGAAATCGCCATGTTTGCTGCTGCGCTGGCGGCAGCGGGTGTCGTGGCCGGCATCCTTGCCGGCCTGTTCGGCATCGGTGGCGGCGCGATCCTTGTCCCGGTCTTCTACCAGGTGTTCGGGCTCGTCGGCGTGGACGAGGCGGTGCGCATGCACCTGTCCGTCGGTACGTCGCTTGCCATCATCGTTCCAACCTCGCTGCGCTCCTTCCGGTCGCATTATCTGCGTGGTGCTGTGGATATGGATCTGTTGCGGAGTTTCGTTATCGCCGTGCCGGTCGGTGTGGTGCTGGCAACGCTTGTGGCTGCCCATGTGTCCAGCGGCGGCCTGCGGGCGATTTTTGCGGTGATTGCTCTTCTGGTCGGTGTCCGGCTTCTCTTGAACCGTGAAACCTGGCGGCTGGGAGCCGACATTCCAGGAAACCCGGCGCGCTCGCTTGTCGGCACATTGATCGGATTTCTGTCGACCCTGATGGGCATTGGCGGCGGTGTTATGAACAACACCTTCATGACGCTCTTCAACCGGCCCATGCACCAGGCTGTGGCGACCTCGTCAGGCGTCGGCGTTCTGATTTCGATCCCGGGTCTGTTCGGCTATGTGTGGGCAGGATGGGGCGAAGCGCTTCTGCCGATTGCCTCCACCGGCTATGTGAACTGGATTGCCGTCCTGCTCATCATCCCGATCACGCTCCTTGTGGCACCGCTTGGCGTGCGGATTGCCCATGCGCTCGACAAGAGAAAGCTCGAAACGGCGTTCGGCCTCTTCATGATCATTGTCGCCGCCCGCTTTGGCTGGAGCCTGCTTTAGGCTGGGCCGCCCCTCCTTTATCTCAATGTTTCGCTTGATCGGTGGCTGCAATGCATGTGCGTGGTTCGACAAGCTCACCATGAGGGAGGGTTTCACCGGGCTTCATCTGGAGCAGCTGCAGAGAGGCATTGTTTGCTAGCGCCACCGTTTCTCATGGTGAGCTTGTCGAACCACGCACCAGTCCGGAGCGCAGATCATCCTGACCCTAGATCAGCGCCCGCTCAAAGCGGTTGTAGCGCATGGAATAGAAGGGCACGGGCGCTCCCGGCTTGAGTTCCGGATCAACCTTGAGACGCTGCTCCAGATCATCGAGGATCGTGCAGGTGATGAGCGGAACCTCGGTTTTCTTTGCCTCTGGAATGGAAAGCCAGACCAGCTCTTCCAGCTCGTGGGTCGGGCCACCATCGGGCAGTTCCACGGCCACGTCATCGCGCCAGGCAGCCAGAAAGCGGGTGTCGAAGCGGCGCACACGACCGGGCGGCGTGATCGCACGGGCGATGTAACGCAGGCCGGAGAGCGAGGGGCAGACGCCGTTTTCGGCAAAACCCTGCCAGTCCTTCGCTGTCGTGCTGAATGTGCCTTTTTCGCCGATCAGAAGACCGGCTTCCTCATAAGTCTCGCGGATTGCCGACATGGCGACGGCGCGCGCACGCGCTGCCGTAGCGCGAGAACCGGTGCCAATCAGCCGGCGCTCTTCGTCAGGGTGCAGACCAGAGGTAACGGGAATGCGGCCGTCGGCGGGATCGGTGCGCCCGCCGGGAAACACGAAACGGCCCGGCATGAAGGCATGCTTGCGGTGGCGACGCCCCATCAGCACCCGGACCTCGTCACCGCTGCGATCGAGCAGGATGAGGGTTGCCGCGTCGCGCGGCCTCATGGGCTTGCCGCCGAGCGAAAAATCTTTGGCTTCCGCGCGGTCGACGGCGGCCTTGTCGAGGCCGTCCATGCGGTTGGGCCGCCCGCTCATGAGCGCCTCCCGGAGTGTTCGGGAAGTTCCGGGTGGGCTTCCGCTAATTCGTCCTCATCGCCGAAGCCGTGCATGTAATAGGCCCATTGCAGGCCGACGATCGCCCCCTTGACCGGTCCGATCAGAATGAGCGACATGATCAGCGTGACCGGCACCCAGATCGACAGATGCACCCAGCCGGGCCAGTCGGTGAACGCCTCCATTCCCATGAAGGCACCGACGACGATGTGACCGACAATGAAAATCACCAGATAGGCCGGAAGATCGTCGGCGCGGTGATGGTGAAGTTCTTCTCCGCATTCAGGACATTGATCGGCGGTTTTCAGATAGGCGCGAAAGAGTTTTCCCTCGCCGCAACTGGGGCAGCGCCCCATAAAGCCGCGTTTCATGGCTTCCATCAGGGGACGCTCGGGCTTCTTTGGCGCTGCTGCGCCGCCGTAGATTTTCTCTTCCATCATCGTCTCCTGCCCTGCGAGGCGCGGCGGCTCTTGCCGGCAGCGCGCCCGGAGCGACCCTTTGCCTTGTGGAACGATTTCATCGATCCCGGCAGCTTCTCGGGCTTGCTCAGCATTTCAAAGCGCATGGCGCCGGCCAGCGGCGCGATCTCGACCAGCCGGACGGACACGCTGTCACCGAGCTGAAAGCCACGACCGCTGCGCTCGCCCACCATGGCATGCCGGGCTTCGTCATAGATATAATATTCGTCTCCAAGCGTAGAGACGGGCACGAAGCCATCTGCGCCATAATCCGGCAATTGGACAAAAAGTCCCGCCTTGGCCACGCCGGAGATGCGGGCATCGAATTCTTCGCCGACGCGGCCGGAAAGATGTTCGGCAACAAGCCGGTCCACCGTATCGCGTTCCGCCGCCATGGCGCGCCGCTCGGTCGCCGAAATCAGCGCTGCGGTTTCTTCAAGCCGGGATTCCTCTTCCTGGGTCAGGCCATCCTTGCCGAGCCCTAGGGCCGCAATGAGCGCGCGATGGACGATCAGATCCGCATACCGGCGAATCGGCGAGGTGAAATGGGCATAGCGCCGCAGGTTGAGGCCGAAATGCCCGAGATTTTCAGGCGCGTAGACGGCCTGGCTCTGCGAACGCAAGACCACCTCATTGACGAGCTGTTCGTGCTCGGTGTCGCGCACGCGGGCGAGGATGGCGTTGAACTGGGCGGGCTTGAGCTGCGCGCCGCGCGCCAGCGAGATCTCGAAAGTGCGCAGAAACTCCCGCAGCGCCTCCTGCTTGGCAAGCGACGGGGCATCGTGGACGCGGTAGACCAGCGCCTGGCGCTTGGCCTCAAGCGTCTCGGCCGCAGCCACATTGGCCTGCACCATGAATTCTTCGATGAGTTTGTGCGCATCGAGCCGCGGGGGGACCACGACGCGATTGACGGTGCCGTCCTCCTTCAGGAGAATCTTGCGCTCCGGCAGGTCGAGCTCGAGCGGCTGGCGGTTATCGCGCCCGCGCTTCAAGACCGCATAGGCATCCCAGAGCGGCTTCAGGATGGGCTCGAGAAGCGGGCCCGTCTTGTCGTCCGGTTCGCCGTCAATCGCCTTTTGTGCCTGCTGGTAGGAAAGTTTTGCCGCCGAGCGCATGATGACGCGATGAAAGCTGTGCCCGACCTTCTGGCCAGACGCCGAAAAGCGCATGCGCACCGCAAGAGCCGGGCGCGGCTCGCCTTCGCGCAGCGAGCACAGATCGTTGGAAATGCGCTCCGGTAGCATCGGAACGACACGGTCCGGAAAATAGACGGAATTGCCGCGCTTTAAAGCTTCCCGGTCGAGTGCAGAGCCCTGACGCACATAATGCGCCACATCGGCAATGGCGACCGTGGCGATGAAGCCGCCGGGGTTCTTCTCGTCCGGGTCGGGCTCGGCCATCACCGCATCGTCATGGTCCTTGGCATCGGCCGGGTCGATGGTGATGAGCGGCATGTCGCGCCAGTCTTCGCGGCCTGAAAGCGTGACGGGTTTTGCTCCTTCCGCCTCCGCGATCACGCCGTCGGGGAAGACATGCGGAATCTCGTGCGCGTGAATGGCGATCATGGAGACCGCCTTTTCGCTGGAAAGCGAACCGATGACCGAAGTTACCTTGCCGCGCGCGGGGCCATAGCGCCCGCCGGACATGGGCTCGGTCTCGACCAGATCGCCATCCTGCGCGTCGTTCAGATCGTTTCCGTCAATGATGAGCTCGCGCTGCGTGCGCTCCACGGGTTCGATGCGAAAGGCGCCATCCTTCGATTTGCGGATGACACCGAGAATGCTCTGCCGGCGCTTTTCAAACACCTTCATCACGCGGCCCGTATAGGCGGGGCCTTCGCTGCTTTCGGTCGGGAAGACACGCGCCAGGACGCGGTCGCCGATGCCCGCAGCCTTGCCGCCTTTCTGGGTGCGGATTTCCACGAGGGGCAGGGGACCTGCGCCCTCGTCCTGGTCCTCCCGTTCGGCAGGCCGGGCCAGTAGGGCACCGGAGGCATCGCGTGAGAAGACATCGAGCACCACGACATGTGGCAGTGCGCCGGGGCGAAGAAGGCGCTTGCGCGTTTTCTTCAGAAGCCCCTCGTCCTGAAGGTCGCGCAGAATGTCCTTGAGCCAGATCCGGTCGCCCCCCTTTAGGCCGAAGGCCTTGGCGATGTCGCGCTTCGACGTGCGGTCCGGATTGTCGGAGATGAAGCGCAGCACCGCGTCACGGTTAGGGAGCCCGTCTCCGGAAGGCGCCTTGGCGGAACTCTCCGTCCGACCGGCTTTGCCGAGGGAACGGGTCTTTGCTTTCGACTTGCCGGAAATGCTGCGCGCCAAGGCGTTATTCCTCTTTCTTGGCTGCGGTCTTTTTCTTTGCCGCGGTGGCCTTCTTGGTCGTTGTCGCCTTCTTCGCGGGCGCCTTTTTCTTTGCGGCAGGCTTCTTCTTGCCGCCCTTGGCAGCCTTGGCTGCGATCAGTTCCAGCGCTTCCTCAAGCGTCACATCCATCGGCTCCTTGCCCTTGGGAAGTGTCGCATTGACCTTGCCGTGATTGACATAGGGTCCATAGCGCCCGTCGCGGACGGTGATCTTGCCGCCCTCGTCGGGATGATCGCCAAGCTCCTTGAGGGCTGCGGGCGTCGAGCGTCCACGTCCGCCCTTGGCTTTCTTCTCCGCAATCACGGTGACGGCGCGGTTGAGACCGATGGAGAACACGTCCTCGACGCTCTCGAGATTGGCATAGGCCCCGTCATGCAGCAGGAAGGGACCATAGCGCCCGATACCGGCTGAAATCATCTTTCCAGATTCGGGATGCTGGCCGACATCGCGAGGGAGGGCGAGCAACGCCAGTGCCTTCTCGATGTCGATGGAACCGGGCGACCAGCCCTTTGGCAGGCCGGCTCGCTTGGCTTCCTTGCCTTCGCCCCGCTGGACATAGGGGCCGAACCGACCGGAGCGCAGCGTGATCTCTTCTTCGGTGTGCGGGTCCTTGCCGAGAACCTTGTCGCCATCGAGTCCGTTTTCGCCATTCTCGCCATTGCCGGCCTCGCCGAACTGACGGGTAAAGCCGCATTCGGGATAGTTGGAACAGCCGACAAACGCGCCGTGGCGACCGAGTTTCAGCGAAAGCTGACCGGTTCCGCAGCGCGGACAGGCGCGCGGATCGGTCCCGTCTTCCTTGGCCGGAAACGCCAGCGGCGCAAGCTCCTCGTTCAGCGCATCGAGAACATTCGTGACACGCAGTTCCTTGATTTCGTCCACATGGCCGGAGAAGTCCTGCCAGAAGTCACGCAGAACCTCCTTCCAGGAAAGCTGGCCGTCGGAGATCCTGTCGAGCTTTTCCTCAAGGTCCGCCGTGAAATCGTATTCCACATAGCGTTCGAAGAAGTTTTCGAGGAATGCGGTCACGAGCCGGCCCTTGGCCTGCGGCATGAGCCTGCGCTTCTCGATCGTCACATAGTCACGATCCTCAAGCGTCTTGAGCGTCGCCGCATAGGTGGAGGGGCGGCCGATGCCGAGCTCTTCCATCTTCTTGATCAGCGAGGCTTCCGAGTAGCGCGGCGGCGGCTCGGTCGTATGCTTGGTGGCGTCGATCTTTTCGCGCGTCTGCGCCTCGCCCTCGTGGATTTCGGGCAGGCGGCGGCTTTCCTCGTCCTCGGCGTTTTCGTCCTTGTCGATCGCATAGGCGGCAAGGAAACCCTCGAACCGGATCACTGACCCGACCGCACGCAGGCCGGCATTGCGGCCGCCATTCTCGGCCACGATCTCGACCGTGGTGCGCTCGATCTCGGCCGGCTGCATCTGGCTGGCGATGGCCCGTTTCCAGATCATTTCATAGAGACGGGCCTGATCGGCATCGAGATAGCGGCGTACCTGATCGGGCGTGCGGGAGAAATCGGTCGGACGGATTGCCTCGTGCGCTTCCTGCGCATTCTTGGCTTTCACCGAGTAAAAGCGCGGCTTCTCGGGCAAATAGCGCTCGCCGAACTCCACGCCGATCGCCTTGCGCGCCTGATCGAGCGCCTCGGGCGCCATCTGAACGCCGTCGGTACGCATATAGGTGATGAGGCCGGCTGTCTCGCCGCCAATGTCGATGCCCTCATAAAGGCGCTGCGCCACTTGCATGGTGCGCGACGCACCGAAACCGAGGCGCGAGGAGGCGGCCTGCTGCAGGGTGGAGGTGGTGAAGGGCGGTGCGGGATTGCGCCGGGTGGGCTTGGCTTCGACGGAAACAGCCTTGAAGGAGGCACCTTCAAGCATCGCCTTGATGTCGTCAGCCTGCTCCTGGCTCTTGATGTCGAGCTTCTGGAGTTTTTTGCCATCGACTGTCGTCAGCCGCGCCTCAAAACTCTCCTGACGCGGTGTGGCGAGTGTGGCGGCGATCTGCCAGTAATCCTCGCGGATAAACCGCTCGATCTCCGCCTCGCGGTCGCAGACAAGCCGCAGCGCCACCGACTGCACACGGCCGGCCGAGCGCGCGCCTGGCAGTTTGCGCCACAGGACGGGCGAGAGCGTGAAGCCGACCAGATAATCAAGCGCGCGGCGCGCAAGATAGGCATCGACCAGCGGCGCATCCACCTCACGCGGATGAGAGAGCGCATCGAGCACGGCCTTTTTGGTGATGGCGTTGAAAACGACGCGCTGGACCGGCTTGTCCTTCAGCACCTTTTTCTGCTTCAGCACTTCCAGTACATGCCAGGAAATCGCCTCACCCTCGCGGTCGGGGTCGGTGGCGAGGATCAGTGTGTCGGCATCCTTCACAGCCTTGGCGATGTCGCTGAGCCGCTTGGAGGAAGGGCTGTCCACGCTCCACGACATGGCGAAATCCTCGTCGGGACGCACGGAGCCATCCTTGGGCGGAAGGTCGCGCACATGCCCGAACGAAGCCAGAACCTTGTAGTTCGAGCCCAGATATTTGTTGATGGTTTTCGCCTTTGCCGGCGACTCGACGATAACGAGATCCATAAGCTTTCAGATTTCCCCGCAGGCATCCGGCGTGTCGCGGCGCCTCGCAATTTGAACGAATCCAGCCTCGTCAAATGGCCGTGCTTTCTCGTGCGGTCAAGGGCCAATGGGAATTTCGTCCGCTGTAAAGCGCCTGTGGACAGGGTTTGTTTATCGTAAATTTTCCGTTTATTTGTTTATAATGGTGTGTATACTCCATCTGGGTCCTTAATGGAGAATGATCGGGGACGGCAGGTAGCGGGCAACACGAAAGCATACGAAGGCAGCACGAAAATGCATCGGGCAACACGAAGGGGTGCCACGCTAGATCTCCTTGCGTCCATCCGGACGCACAAATGACGATCTAAACGATTGATGGAGCATCGGAATAGTCCGAAAACCGGTTTCCACTTTTCGGTCCGATGCACTAGATCGCCGTGCGTCCATCTGGACGCACAAAGGACGATCTAAACTATTGGTGGAGCATCGGAATAGTCCGAAAACCGGATTCCACTTTTCGGTCCGATGCTCTGGAAGGGAGTGTCGGCGAATGGGCGAACATTGCGGCGGGGGCCGAACAGACGCACTCGACTACATGCAGGCGATGCTCGGTCAGTTGCGGACGATGGCGCTCGCAGAACGCTGCGAGATGCTCGCTTACATGATCGAGATGGCATATCTGGAGGCGGGTGACATCATCCGCGGCGACCAGCCGTACCGCTTCGAAAGGAACGGGCTCAACCTAGACGTCCGGGGGAAGAAGCGAAACCGCGCTTCCTGAATGCCGTTCAAGCCGGCCAGCCAGATCGAGCTCGAGCAGGACGGTCAGCACCTGCGATGGATGCAGTCCCGTATGACGGATAATCTCGTCTATCAGCACGGGTGACGGTCCCATCACCTGGGTAATGCGATCGCGGTCGCTGTCACTGGGTGGCGGAGCGGCCGAAAATGACGGCGGTTCTTCCAGGTTTTCCGGTCTCGAAATCGGCCTGTCCAGCAGCGGCGCGATGTGGGAAATCACGTCGTCGGCTTCGGTGACGAGGATCGCTCCGTCCTTGAGCAGAGCATTCGTTCCGCCGGTGCGGGGGTCGAATGGCGATCCAGGCACTGCAAAGACAAGCCGCCCCATCTCTCCCGCCAGCCGTGCACTAATCAGGGAGCCGGAGCGCCTGGCGGCTTCCACCACAACGAGGCCAAAGGCAATCCCCGCGACGAGACGGTTGCGGCGCGGAAAATCACGCGCCCGGGGTGACCATCCGAATGGCATTTCACTGAGAACGGTCCCGCGTTCTGCGATTTCCTCGAAAAGAGCGCAGTTTTCGGGCGGATAGGGCTTGTCCAGCCCGCCGGCAAGGGCGGCGATGGTGCCGGTGTCGAGACTGCCCTGGTGAGCGGCGGCATCGATGCCCCGCGCCAGCCCGGAAGCAACGGAAAAACCGGCGCTTCCAAGTGCGGCCGCCAGTTGCCGGGCCATCTTCATGCCGGTGAGGGAGGCGTTTCGCGCGCCGACCAGTGCAACCGTCGGCCTGTGCACGATGGAGAGGTCACCCTTCATTGCCAGAAGGGGCGGGGGCTGGTCCATGCGCCGCATCAGCGGCGGATAGTCAGGTTCGCCCACGGCGACGAAGGCGGCGCCCAGACGACGGGCTTCCTCCATTTCGCGCTCTGCATCGGCCCGTGAGGCGATGACGATCTGTCTTTTTGCCCCGCCACGCTGCGCGAGCTCGGGCAGCATCTCCAGAGCCGTTTCGGCAGAGCCATAATGATTGACGAGCTGGCGGAATGTCACCGGGCCGACATTCTCGCTGCGCAGCAGCTGAAGCCAGGCGAGGCGCTGTCGGTCGCTAAGCCGCGCGCCTTCGCCGGGCGCGTTCACCCCTTGCCCCCGATACGGGTTTCGGTGCCCGCCATCAGCCGGGAGATGTTGGTGCGGTGTTTGATAAACACGATCACGCTCATCAGAACGAAAAGTTCTGCCGCCTGGACATAATCCAGAAGATAGAGGCCGACCGGAACGGCGATGGCGGCAACGAGAGCGGAAAGCGAGGAATACCGGGTGATGACGGCAATCGCGAGCCAGACTGCGGCAAAGATGAGAGCCCCCGGCCAGGCTATGGCGATCAGGACACCGAGATAGGTGGCGACGCCCTTGCCACCGCGAAATCCGAGCCAGACCGGAAAGAGATGGCCGAGAAACGCGCCAAGCCCCGCCGCGACAGCCTGATCGGGCCCATAAAGGCCGGCCAGCAGAACGGCGACCGTGCCTTTCAGCGCGTCGCCAAGGAGCGTGAGGGCCGCTAGCTTCTTGTTGCCTGTGCGCAGCACATTGGTTGCGCCGATATTGCCCGAGCCGATCTTGCGGACATCCCCGAGGCCCGCAAGCCGCGTTACGACAAGGCCAAACGGAATGGAACCGAGCAGATAGCCGAAAAGGAGCGCGGCCAAGAGATATGGCAATGCTAGCTGCCAACTGATGGGATCCGGCATCGGGCTCTCTCCCCTGAAACTGCGTTCACTCAGGCCGTGAACACTGTGCGGCCTGCAACCATTGTTTGCAAGACCCGGCCCTGCATTCGCGCACCTTCGAAACACGTGTTCTTGGAAAGTGAGCGAATATCCGTCTCGCGCACGATCCACGGCGCGTCGAGGTCCACCAAAACCAGATCGGCGTCTGCACCGGGTTTCAGCGTCCCGCCGGGCAGGCCGAACAGACGCGCCGGTGCGGTGGACAGGCACTCGACAAGACGCATGAGTGGCAGGTCGCCATTGTGATAAAGGCGCAGGGCCGCCGCCAGAAGCGTCTCAAGCCCGATGGCACCGGCCTCGGCTTCGGCAAAGGGAAGGCGCTTCGTATCCACGTCCTGCGGATCGTGCGAGGAGACAATAATGTCGATCGCCCCCGTTTTGAGCGCTTCCACCATGGCGAGCCGGTCATCCTCAGTGCGCAAGGGGGGCGAAAGCCGGAAAAAGGTGCGGTAATCGCCGATATCGTTCTCGTTTAAAGTCAGGTGGTTGATCGAGACGCCGGCACTGACATCCGCGCCATCATTCTTGGCGCGGGCAATGGCTGCCGCCGACATGGCGGTGGAAATCTTGGCCGCGTGATAGCGTCCGCCGGTCAGTCCGGCGAGCATGAGATCGCGGCTGAGAGGTATGGTCTCGGCCTCTCGTGGAATGCCGGGCAGCCCGAGCCAGCTTGCGAAAAGCCCTTCATTCATAACGCCGGAGGACGCCAGATGCGGGTCCTGCGTCTCGTGAGCAATGGTGATGCCGAGATCGCGGGCATAGGTGAGGGCGCGCCGCATCACCAGCGCGTTGGCGATGGTCGAACGCCCCTCGGTCAGCATGACCGCGCCCGCCTCACGCAGCAGGCCGAATTCGGAGAGTTCCTTGCCGGCAAAGCCCCTGGTCACGGAGGCGGCAGGAAAAATATTGACTGTCGCCGTTTCGCGTGCGGTGCGTTTAACGAACTCAACCAGCGCAACATCGTCGATCACGGGCGTTGTATCGGGCATCATGATGACCGAGGTCACGCCGCCTGCGGCAGCGGCCCGGCTCGCCGAGGCGATGGTTTCGCGATGTTCGGCGCCGGGTTCACCGATGAACACACGCGAATCCACCAGGCCGGGAAGGATGGCATGCCCCCGGCAGTCGACGGTCCGGGCGTTCTCGGGCGCGCCCTTATTGTGCGCGTCGGCGCCGGCGGCAACGATCTTGCCGTCGGCGACGATGACCGAACCGTTTTCGTCCATGCCGCGCGAGGGGTCGACGATACGGGCGTTCTGAAAGACGGTCGCGCTCATGCCGGGCCTCCCTCGGCGTTGCGTCGCGGATCGAGCAGCGCTTCCATCACGGCCATGCGCACGGCCACGCCCATCTCCACCTGCTCCTGAATGAGGCTTTGCGGCCCGTCGGCGATCTCGGAGGCGATTTCCACACCGCGGTTCATGGGGCCGGGATGCATGACCAGCACGTCGTCCTTGGCGGCCTTCAGTTTCTCTGCGTCGAGGCCGAAATGGCGGAAATACTCCCGCACCGAGGGAATAAGCGATCCCGCCATCCGCTCACGCTGGAGCCGCAGCATCATCACGATGTCCGCCCCTTTCAGGCCTTCATCCATGCGCGTAAAGGGCTCGACGCCCATCTGTTCGATGCCGGCGGGAAGAAGCGTCGAGGGCGCAACGACCCGCACCCGCGCGCCCATTGCATTCAGCAGAACGATGTTCGAGCGCGCCACGCGCGAATGCAGCACATCGCCGCAGATCGCCACGGTGAGCCCGCCGATTCGGCCTTTCGCGCGGCGGATCGTCAGCGCATCAAGCAGCGCCTGCGTCGGGTGCTCATGGGCACCATCGCCGGCATTGACGACCGAGCACGAAACCTTTTGTGCTAGCAGGGCTGCAGCACCGGCCGCCGCGTGCCGGATCACCAGAATGTCGGGCCGCATGGCGTTCAGCGTGATCGCGGTGTCGAGCAGCGTCTCGCCCTTCTTTGTCGAGGAGCTTGCGACCGACATGTTCATGACATCCGCGCCCAGCCGCTTGCCGGCCAGTTCGAACGAAGACTGGGTGCGTGTCGAGGCTTCGTAGAAAAGGTTGATATGCGTACGGCCGCGCAGCGCGGCCGTTTTCTTCTCCTGCTGCCGTGAAATGGCAACGGCGGCGTCAGCCCGGTCGAGAAGGGTTTCGATGTCGAGGGGCGACAGCCCCTTGATGCCAAGCAGATGGCGGTGCGGGTAAAGTGGGAAAGAGGCGTTTGTCATCTCAAGAGCCTGCTATAGGCCGCAGTCTGGTGGGCTGCAAGCGCGCATCGCGTGCGAAGCACATCAACGGGGCACAAATAACAGGTTTTGTGTTTTTGTGGTTCATCGCGCTTTCATCGATTGGCAAGGTGTGCTTGCCACTATGAAGCGTCGAGCGCGCCTTGATTCCCGACGCGCCGCATTTTTGTTGTGATAGAGTGAAGCCGTGACGCACGAAGTAACCAACCAGTCGCCTCCGATCGCCGGGACCAATGCCTGGCGCAGCGATCCTTTGCTGATGCAGGCGGCGGAGCGGTTTTCCGAACCCGTGCGCAAAGAGCTCGATACGCTCGGGCGTTTCGTGCGCAATCAGGAGGCGCTCGACCTGGCCCGGCTGGCCAATGCCGAGACGCCCCAGCTCAGAACCCATGACCGATACGGCAACCGGCTCGATCTGGTTGAGTATCACCCCGCCTATCACGCACTGATGCGCCGTTCGGCCGCCAATGGGCTTCATTCCTCCATCTGGGAGAAGACAGAAGCGGAGGCGGGCCATCGCCACCAGATACGCGCCGCGCGCTTTTATCTGACTGCGCAGCTTGAATGCGGGCATCTGTGCCCGCTGACCATGACGAATGCCTCGCTGGCGGCGCTGATGGCGGACAACACGCTGTTTCGCCGCTGGGCGCCGCGTGTGGCCGTCCGCAAATACGATCATTCGAACAAGCCCGTCGCTCAGAAAAGCGGCATCACCATCGGCATGGGGATGACCGAGAAACAGGGTGGAACCGATGTGCGCGCAAACACGACCCGCGCCGAACGCCTTGAAGGCAAGATTTATCGCCTGACCGGACACAAATGGTTCCTGTCGGCGCCGATGTCGGACGCCTTTCTCGTTCTGGCGCAGGCCGACAAGGGGTTGTCCTGTTTCCTCGTTCCGCGCGTGCTTGAAGATGGCACTGGAAACGGCCTCCATCTCCAGCGCCTGAAAGACAAGCTCGGCAATCGCTCGAACGCGTCCTCGGAAGTGGAGTTCCACGGAACGATGGGCGAACTGGTTGGCGAGCCGGGTGGTGGCATCCGCACCATCATGGACATGGTGACGCTGACGCGGCTCGACTGTGCACTGGGCTCAGCGGGCATGATGCGTGCGGCACTGGCGGAAGCAGTGCATCACACGCGCCACCGTAAGGCTTTCGGCGCGCGGCTCATCGAGCAGCCGCTGATGATGCGGGTGCTTGCCGACATGGCTCTGGACGTCGCCGCCGCAACGGCGCTTTCTATGCGGCTCGCGCGCTCCTTCGACGAGGCGGCCGACAGCCGCGGCGATGCGGCTTTCGCCCGCGTCATGACGCCGGTCGTCAAATACTGGGTCTGCAAGCTGGCGCCCGCCGTCACCTATGAGGCGATGGAGTGCCTGGGCGGCAATGGCTATGTCGAGGAGGCCCCGCTCGCCCGTCACTTCCGTGAAGCCCCGGTCAACGCGATCTGGGAAGGCTCCGGCAATGTGATGGGGCTCGACGTTCTGCGGGTCCTCGAACGCAACGCCGGGCTTTTTGACGAGGTGCTGGGCATGATCGGCAGGGATCTTGGCGAAAAGGGTGGAGCGACGCTCGAGGTTCTGGCCGCCGCAGCCCGCGTGTGTCAGACGGACGAGGGCTCGGCGCGCATCCTGACCGAGCAGCTCGCGCTCGCCGCTGCAGCGGCCGAACTCAAGCGCATGGGCGCCGGCCGTGTTGCCGATGCCTTCATCGAGACGCGTCTGGCCGGCCAGTGGCGCAGCACCTATGGCATGCTGGATGCGCGCCATGACGCGGCTTCCATCCTCGATGTGCTCTACCCCGAGGCGAGCTGAGCCACGACTGTCAGAACCAGCGGTATCGTGAAGAAGGCGAGTGCCGTCTGCAGTGTGGTGATGCTCGCATAGAGAGGTGCATCGCCACCAAGCTGTCGTGCGAGAAGATAACCGTTCATTGCGGTCGGGACCGCAGCGCAAAGTGCCAGATAATCGAGCGCCGGGCCCGAAACGCCAAAGGCAAGCGCGATCGAGATCATCAACACCGGAAAGAACACCAGCTTTAGAAAAGCGGATGTCCAAAGTGCCGCCCGTGCGGCGAGGAAATCGCCCGGGCGCAGGCTCGCACCTATGGTCAAAAGCCCCATGCCGAGCGCGGCGCGTCCGACCAGGTCCAGCGTCTGGTTCAGCGGCGGATAGAGACCGAACGGCATGAAGCGCAGCACGACGGCCGCCGCCGCCGCCAGCACCATCGGATTGCGCGCAACGTCCAGAAGCACTTTCGACCAGGATGCGCTGCTGTCGGCGAAGCGCGTCACAACGAACACAGAAGCGATGTTGATGGGAATGATGATCGTCGCCATCACCAGCGCGACCACGGCGGCACCCTCAGGCGGAAAGAGTTTCTGCGCCACAGCCAGTGCCATAAACCCGTTCCAGCGTATGGCTGTCTGGAACAGCGAGGAATACTGACTGTGCCGGATCAACCGGCTCGCCCTGAGCACCGGCCACAGCGCCAGGACCAGCAAGATCATCGCAAAGACCGAGACCGACAGCGCGCCGAGCAGGGCATCGAGCCGGAGTTTTGAGAAATCGGCGTTGGCAATCGTGATGAAAAGCAGCGCCGGGTAGAGGAACCAGTAGCAAAGCTGCTCGAGCCCCGGCCACGTCTCATCCCGGATGAGGGGAGACCGCCGCAGCATATTGCCCGCAATGATGAGCAGGAAGATCGGAAGGATGCTTTCGAAAATAGCGAACATGGGGAATCCGGCGGCAGGAGGGTTCTTCTAGGGTCAGGACCCATTAATATGACCGCAATGGTCGGTCTGATTTGTGCGGATACGCGAAGCAAGGCCGCAGGAAGACTTCACGTCTTTCAAGGTCTTGCGACAAAATAGCCCGTGCTGATCAGGCCGATCCGAAGGACGCTCGATAGACCGGCGATCTGCCGCGTCAAACCCCTTGACCGGGGGGAAGACCCCGCTCTGCGGGCTTTTCCTCGCATCTCTTGGTCTATCGAACGCCATTGCGGCCATATTAATGGGTCCTGACCCTAGCTAATGTTCGATATTGAAACTGTAAAGCGCGGGACTGGTGCGCGCCGCCTGTGAAAGTTAACCTTAACGATTGGTAAGCGTTGCAGGTCGATTTGCGTCGGTTCAGTGTGCTTCTCATCCAGAGACGAGACTCATGAACCGTACATTCGCAATCCTTCTGTCGGTCTATTGGGCCGTCAATTTCGGCCTTGCCGCCCGATCGGCGGCGCTCGCCGAAGGCATCGTCGTGCCCGTTGGCACATCAGGTGCGGAAAGCGTCTGGCACGCATCGCAGTTTTTCGGCCATCTGGGCGTGGTGCTCGGCAACGCGCTCGTCGCCGCCCTCTTTTCATGGACGCTGCTCGTGTCGCTGCTAGAGGAGGGGGACCGGCGCGAGACCGCAAATCTCGCCGGGCTTGCCTGCGCCGCTGCGCTCGTCATGCTTCTGGTGGATGTCGCTTACGCGGGGCTCGCCGCGAAGGTGGCAACAGTCGCTCCCTCGGCCGCGATGATGATGAAGTTCCTGGCCGTGCTGGCGACGCATCTGGTTCTGCGCCGTGAGGGAGCGGGTGTGGATAGTGGAGAAGCGGCACCGGCCCTGCGGGCCACATCCCGTGTCTCGACGCTGCGCACCATTGACGCCGCGCACGACACAATGGCTGACCGTGTTGCGCGAAGGCACCGGCTGCGTTTCTCACCACCCGCCAACGACCACGGGAGCCCGTGATGCGCTACCTGTTAATCTTCTGGGCGCTCCCGCTCGGCCTGTTCTGGGGCTGGTACGGCCTGTCCTATCATGACATCAATTTCGGCCTCGGCTTTTTCAGCCGGGAGATGAACGATCTCCTGTTCCAGATCTATGGCGACATTCTGGGCATCGATCCCGCGATCATTCCAGGCATGGTGGCGCGCGCCTGCGTGCTCGACAGCTTCATCCTTCTGGGCATCGTCGCCTTCCGGCGCCGACGTGCCCTCTGGGGCTGGTTCAGGGAGAAACGCGCCGCCTATCGGTCCGGCGACGCAACGCCCGAAGCGCGCAACCTGTCCAGCGCACCCTGAAGGATGAAGGCGGCGGCGGCCGAATCGATCCGCTCCGCCCGTTTCCTGCGCGATACATCCATTTCCAGCAGCGCCCGTTCTGCGGCAACCGTCGACATGCGCTCGTCCCAGAAAGCGACCGGAAGCTCGGTCAGCCGCTCCAGATTGCGAATGAACGCGCGCGTGGACTGCGCGCGCGGACCTTCGCTGCCATCCATGTTGACGGGCAGGCCGATGACGATGCCGCCGACATTGTCGCGCTTGAAGGCGGCAAGCAGCGCTTCGGCGTCCTGCGTGAACTTCTTGCGCATGATCACCTGACGGGGGGTTGCCAGGGACAGTCCGCGATCAGAGACCGAAAGCCCGATGGTCCTGGTGCCGAGATCGAGCCCGGCCAGCGTCTGGCCTGCATCGAGAAAAGCGGGGAGTTCCTGCAGGTCAACCACTGACAAAACTGTGTTCTCCGATTACGACTGTGGAATCGTTCTAGGGTCAGGACCTATTAATATGATCACAATGGCGTTCGATAGACCAAGAGATGCAAGGAGAAGCCCGCAGAGCGGGGTCTTCCCCCCGGTCAAGGGGTTTGACGCGGCAGATCGCCGGTCTATCGAGCGTCCTTCGGATCGGCCTGATTTGCACGGCCTACTTTGTCGCAAGACCTTGAAAGACGTGAAGTCTTCCTGCGGTCCTGCTTCGCGTATCCGCACAAATCAGGCCGACCATTGCGACCATATTAATAGGTCCTGACCCTAGCGCTGCGGCGGTTACACGAAAAGCCGCCATTGCGCGATAGCCGCCACTGACGGCGCGGCGACAACAGGCAAGGAGGATAATTCCATGGAGCTGACCTGGTACGGCCATTCCGCATTTCGCGTGGATGCGGGCGATGCGCATATCCTGATCGATCCCTTTCTGAGCGGAAACCCCTCCTGGAACAATGGGTGGGAGGAGCCGGCTGAAGGCGTGACACATGTGTTGCTCACCCACGGTCATGACGATCACATCGGCGATACGGTTGATATTCTGAAGAACACCGGCGCCATGCTGGTCGCCAATTTCGAAATCTGCATGTTCCTTGTCGGCAAGGGCGTGGACCAGAACCGCATCAACCCCGGCAACCACGGCGGCACCGTCGATTGCGGCGGCTTCACCACCACCTTCGTCAACGCGCTGCATTCCTCATCGTCTGCGGGCGAGGGCGGTGCGAACACGTATCTGGGCAATCCCGCCGGTCTTGTCCTGCACTTCCCCGGGGACAAAACGCTCTATCATATGGGCGACACCGACATTTTCGGCGACATGGCGCTGATTCAGGAACTGCATCAGCCCGATATCGGTCTCGTGCCGGTTGGCGACCGCTTCACCATGGGTGGGGCGGTCGCGGCTCTTGCCTGCCGGCGCTATTTCAAGTTCGAGACGGTGCTGCCTTGCCATTTCGGCACGTTCCCGATCATTGATCAGACCGCGCAGAAATTCATCGAGGGGATGGAAGGTTCGGGCGTGAACGTGCCGGCGCTGAAGGTCGGCGAGACGATTTCGCTATAGCAATTCCGGTGCGCCGGAGCGCGTTGGCGGTTGCACGCCGCCCGCGCGCCGATTATAGCCGTGGCGCAGCCAATAAGCGCCTGGAGAAAACCATGTCCGTGGACATCGATACCGTGAAGCGCGTTGCGCGCCTTTCCCGCATTGCCGTTGATGAGGCCGATGCAGAGCGCATGACCGGCGAACTGAACGCCATTCTCGGTTTCGTCGAGCAACTGAACGAAGTGAATGTCGAGGGCGTCGAGCCGATGACCTCCGTCATCCCGATGGCGATGAAGAAGCGCCAGGACGGCGTGACCGACGGCAGCAAGGCTGACGATATCGTCGCCAATGCGCCTGCTTCGGAAGACAATTTCTTCGTCGTTCCCAAAGTGGTCGAATAAGAGCGCCCCGCTTCCCAACCCATTTGCCCTGACGGGCCTCCGGATTTTCACGGATCTTCCATGACAGAGCTCACCAAACTCACAATCGCCGAAGCGCGCGAAAAGCTCGCCGCCAAAGCTTTCACCGCCACCGAACTGACCGAGGCCTATCTTTCGGCCATCGACACGGCCAACGAAAAGCTGAACGCCTATGTCGCCGTCACGCACGACAAGGCGCGGGCGATGGCAAAGGCGAGTGACGAAAAGATTGCCAGGGGCGAGGCGGGCGCGCTGGAAGGCATTCCGCTCGGCATCAAGGATCTTTTTGCCACGCAGGACGTCCACACCCAGGCAGCAAGCCACATCCTTGATGGTTTCAGGCCCAAATACGAATCCACCGTCACGGCCAATCTTTGGGCTGATGGCGCAGTGATGCTCGGCAAGCTCAACATGGACGAGTTCGCCATGGGCTCGTCGAACGAGACTTCCTATTATGGTCCGGTCATCAACCCATGGCGCGCCGAAGGCTCCAATGCCGACCTCGTTCCCGGCGGCTCTTCGGGCGGTTCGGCGGCAGCCGTAGCGGCACTCCTGTGCGCGGGTGCGACCGCAACGGACACCGGCGGCTCGATCCGCCAGCCCGCCGCCTTCACCGGCACGGTCGGCATCAAGCCGACCTATGGTCGCTGTTCGCGCTGGGGCACGGTGGCCTTCGCCTCCTCGCTCGATCAGGCAGGGCCGATTGCGCGCGACGTGCGCGATGCGGCAATCCTTCTGAAATCCATGGCGTCCGTCGATGACAGGGACACGACCTCAGTCGATCTTCCGGTACCGGACTATGAAGCTGCCATCGGCCGGTCGGTCAAGGGCATGAAGATCGGCATTCCGCGCGAATACCGCCTGGACGGCATGCCGGAGGAAATCGAGGCACTGTGGAAACAGGGCATCGACTGGATGCGCGATGCGGGCGCGGAGATTGTCGACATATCGCTGCCGCATACAAAATACGCGCTGCCGGCCTATTACATCGTGGCACCGGCAGAAGCCTCTTCCAATCTCGCGCGCTATGACGGCGTGCGTTATGGCCTGCGCGTGCCCGGCAAGGACATTGCCGACATGTATGAGCAGACCCGTGCCGCCGGTTTTGGCCGTGAGGTCAAGCGCCGCATCATGATCGGCACCTATGTGCTGTCGGCCGGCTACTACGACGCCTACTACCTGAAGGCGCAGAAGGTGCGCACGCTCATCAAGCGCGACTTCGAGCAGGTTTTCGATCAGGGCGTGGATGCGATCCTGACACCTGCCACGCCCTCGGCCGCCTTCGGCGTTGCGGATCAGGAGATGGCGTCCGATCCGGTGAAGATGTATCTGAACGACATTTTCACCGTGACGGTGAACATGGCGGGCCTTCCCGGCATCGCGGTGCCGGCCGGACTTGACGCAAAGGGTCTGCCACTCGGCCTGCAGCTCATCGGCAAGCCGTTTGAAGAAGAAACGCTGTTCCGCACAGCACACGTGATCGAACAGGCCGCAGGCCGTTTCGCACCGAACAGGTGGTGGTAATGCCCATGGCGCGGCTCGCTTCCTGATAGAAAGGCCGCGTCATGTTCCATTTCATCTCTGCGATTGGCTGGCTGTTCCTGCAGCCACTCGGCCTTGCCGCAATCCTGATTGCGGTATCGTTCGTCACCGCTTTTTTCGGCTGGCGCCGCCTGTCCATGATGGCAGGCGGTTTCTCTTTTCTGGTTCTCTTTCTGTCCGCCTGGACGACGCTTGGCGCGCTCGTTCTCGGACCGCTAGAAGACCGTTTCCACAAACTTGAGTAGCCCCCTGAAAGTGGTCCACCAACTGGGATAGAATTGTCCCGCAAATTGGAGGATCAGCGATGGCTGGAAAACGTGAAAAGCCCGAAGAGATTGTATCGAAGCTTCGGCAGGTTGAAGTACTGCAAGGTCAAGGTGCGACGATTGCCAAGGCTGTTCGCCAGATCGGTGTCACGCAGCAGACATTTTACCGTTGGCGGAAACTTTATGGTGGAATGGAGCGGTCGCAGCTTGCCCGCCTGAAGGCACTGGAGAAAGAGAACCAGCGGCTGCGGCGTGCGGTGTCCGACCTCCCTCTGGACAAGCTCATCCTGACAGAAGCCGCGCGGGGAAACTTCTAAGCCCTTCACGTCGTCGCACGTGCATCGACCATGTACGGCAGGAGCTTGGCGTGTCTGAGCGTCGCGCCTGCCGTACACTCGGTCAGCACCGATCTACACAGCGCAAAGTGCAGCAAGGCCGAGCTGATGAAGAACGGCTGACTGACGACATCATCGAGTTGGTCAACAAGTACGGACGCTACGGCTATCGCATGGTCACCGGCCTGCTGAACAATGCAGGCTGGCACGTGAACCACAAGCGGATGGAACGCATATGGCGACGTGAAGGGCTAAAAGTCCAGCACAAACAGAAGAAGAAAGGGCGGCTCTGGCTGAATGATGGCTCCTGCGTTCGGCTTCGACCCGAGAGACCCAACCACGTTTGGTCCTACGACTTCGTCCAGGATCGCACCGCTGACGGGCGTGCCTATCGGACGCTCAACGTCATCGACGAATACACCAGGGAGGCGCTGATGATCCGCGTCAATCGCCAGCTCAACTCAACAGATGTGCTGGATGCACTGACCGATCTGTTCATCCTGCGTGGCCCGCCGGAATACATAAGATCCGACAATGGCCCGGAATTTATCGCTCAAAAGGTTCGGGACTGGATCGCTGCTGTCGGCGCCAAGACGGCTTGCATCGAGCCAGGGTCGCCTTGGGAGAACGGATACTGCGAGAGCTTCAACGCCCGGTTCCGCGACGAACTGCTGAACGGTGAAATCTTCTACAGCTTAAAGGAAGCCAAAACCCTGATCGAGCAATGGCGCATCCACTATAACATTGTCAGGCCGCACAGTGCATTGGGATACCGCCCACCTGCGCCGGAAAGCTTCATTCCCATGGATCACAGACCGACAATGCACTAACAATTAAACCGGACCACCCCATGGGGGGCTCGCCAATAAAGATTGTTGGCGGGTTTTCAGGTGTTTTTCATCGATGGATTTCATCGTTGAAAAGCTCCAACGAGCACTAACCGTTTGATGTTGCTCAATCTAACCCAAATCCTGCATCTCTAAAATGAAAGATACCCCCTCACTACCATCTACAACGGTTCCCTATTCAACATGGATGACAATAAGCATTGCAGTTGAACAATTCAACGTGCTATCGGTCGATCGGGTAGGTGGCGACGCTACGGCAATTTCTGACAAAGCATACGCATCTATAGGCTTCTCGAGTTGATTTGGTGGAACTCCTAGGTTTGGGCGATGCATAGACAAGTCAATTCTCCGTCAGAAAACCAGGCCGTGGGAGAAGTGTTTGACGCCTACGAGGGCAACTACGCGGATACCGTCAACCGTTCCGTATCGTTTACCGGTCTCGATGTCGACTTTTTCACACGCGTCAAGGCGCGCTATATTCGACAGATTGTCGACGCGGAACTTGCCGAAGCGGAAGGGCTGGACCTGCTCGATATTGGCTGTGGCGTTGGAAACTATCACGGTCTTCTGGCTGAACATTTCCAGTCGATCACTGGTGTCGACATTTCCAGGGCATCCGTCGAAAAGGCAGGTGAGCGTCACCCGGACGTGACCTATCGCCACTATGAAGGCGAGGTTTTGCCGTTCAGTGATGGATCCTTCGACGTGGCCTACACGATCTGCGTCATGCATCATGTCCCGCCGGGGAACTGGGCGAGGTTCGTATGCGAAGCTCATCGGGTGCTGAGACCGGGTGGCGTGTTCCTGGTCTTCGAGCACAATCCGTGGAATCCTCTGACCCGCCGCGCGGTAAACCAATGTCCATTTGATGCCGATGCAGTGCTTCTGTCCCGTCCCAAAACCGTATCGCTGCTGTCGGAAGCCGGTTTCTGCGATGTCACGGCCAGATCCATACTGACTCTGCCCCCGCTGAATGACATCCTCTTCGCCGCAGACGGACTGCTGGGCCGTCTGCCTTTCGGCGGCCAGTACTACGTGCAAGGCCGAAAGTGATTATCGTGCCTTTCCCGGAGCTTCGTTTTAACACCGAGTTCGTGCGTTTCCTTATTTCGGGCGGCCTTGCGACATTGAGTTACGTGACGGCCTTTAATGGCCTGGTCTACGCACAGGCGCTGCCAGCACCTGTGGCGTCCGTGTGCGCCTACTTTGTCGGTATGGTGGTATCCTACCTTGCGCACAGCATGTTCACGTTCTCCATCCATAGCCACAAGGCATCCGGGGTGATCAAGTTCACGGTCCAGTCTTGCCTTGGAATATTGCTCAGCTATTCGATCATCGCGATGTCGCAGGGAAGCAACCGCATCAGTCATTTCTGGGCGTCGATCGCCGTTGCGCTCGTCATCCCGCTCGCGAACTATTTTCTGATGAAGTACTGGACTTTTAGGGGCGACGGCAGGGCCGGCAGATGACGGATATCGTGAAACAGGATCGCAGCCCCGTAACTGACAAGGCGGATGGTGCAGACGTAAGCATCTTATACGCTGCCTTTGTTGCGGGGCTCATCAATCTCCTGCTGATCGGCGTGGTGTCCTCCTTCATCACGAGTGACGACTATTACGCCTATCAGAACCGGTCACACTTCGGCGACGGTCGCTTCGTCAGCGGCATTGTGTACGCAATTTTTCAGGGCGCATTCCTGAACGATGTCGGCTTCCGGCACATCGTCAACTTCTTTTCAGGAAGCCTAGGGTTTATTTTTTTCTGGTACTTCTCCTCATTTATCAGAATCGAGAAGAATTACAAGGTGTACTTTTCACTACTTTGCTCGTCATCTATCGCGATGGCGGATTCTTTGATGTTTTATGACGTTGTTGCTCTTTATTTTGTTGTTAGTTTTCCAATTATGGGGCTGTACGTTTTTTCATTAAAATCTCTCGTTGATAGATGGTCCATCGCTTCTTTAATAGGATTTTTGTCCGCATCTCTGTTTGCGAGCGTTTCATTGATAGCGTCGTATCAGGTTATTGCATATTTTATATTTGTTTTGATGTCAGTGGTCGTTTTTTGCTTGCGCGGAACTGAAGAAAAAAGGGTGATATTGGCCGCTGTATCCTCTCCAATTTTAGCATTGTTGTCTTTTTTTATTATTGATTTATTTTCAAGAACGAGTTTCTATAGTGATTTTTTTGGATACGGACTTCGAGGGAGGACGGACTTCTATCTCGACGGCAGTTTTGGTATTTGGTCTGCATTTGATGCATATAAAGAGTCCGTCTTGTCTTTTGCGATATTCAAGTACAATTCGTTCTCTCTTCATTCTTTCCTTTTCTTGCTGGCGTTTTCTCTTTCGGCTTCGTATGGAGATGCCAATGAGAAAGTTTGGAGGTTGGTCAAACTGTTTTTTGTTGTTTTTGTTGTGTACGCATCGCCTCTCCTAGCTGTACCTGGGGCGTCGAATAACGCTCGGGTTTTTGCTGCTCTTTATATCTATGGCGTTTTTGCGTATCTGATGATTATTGCCTTCGTCCTATCGGAAGACGAAGGCCCTAGTCGTTCCGCCGTTTTCTATTCAATGGTGTTCTCGATTGTTGTTCTTTTTTCCTTTTCTCCGTACACCGGTACGGGATTCATCGGAAAAGTGGCAAGATATGAAATTTACGTAGGCATATTCATTTTCCTTCTGTGCGCGCTTGTTCTTCGAATATCCTTGAATGCATCGAGCCGTGTTATTTTGTGTTGTGGCATATTCGTCTTTTGTGCGGTCGAATGGCAAAAGTCGGTCAATGTCACCGAACGATGGAAGTCCGACGCAGTGTTCGACAGGATTATCGTGAACAAGCTGACCGAAGCCGTGCTGGACAATTACTACCGATATGGTTTCAAACGTTTAGAGATCGAGTATGGCATTCGTCCCGAAACGTTGACCGGCACCTCTATCCGTTCCTATCACTATTCCGCTGCCGAATTCTGGAAGAACTCGGTGCAATCCCTTGGCTACCGAATGAACTTTAAGCGCAACGACGCGCTTTGCGCCGCGCAAGGACAATACGGCGTGTTCAAGGTTTTGGAGAGTTCCCCGAACACGCTGAAATTCTGCGTATAGATCGGATCGAAAGCCCGGGAACCCATGCGCACGCCGGAGACGCCTGTGAACACAAGTCGTGAAACACTACCCTTTGAGCAGCCTTATGCCGGGCGCCGGGTCCTTGTCACCGGACATACCGGCTTCACAGGCGGGTGGCTTTGTTCATGGCTTGATCTTCTGGGTGCCAGGGTTGCCGGGTTGGGCCTGTCACCATTGACGGACAGGAACCTTTTCGAGACGCTGAACATCGCGGAGCGTGTCTCCTCGCATATGGGCAACATCAACCATCCCGAGACCGTGAACCGACTGTTCGAAAGTGAGAAGCCCGAAATCGTGTTTCACCTCGCAGCGCAGCCGATCGTATCCGAAGGCTACAGCGATCCGTACAACACGTTCATGACCAACGTCATCGGAACGCTGAATGTACTCGAGGCGGCGCGCAATTGCGCAGCGACCAGGGCGGTGGTCTGCGTGACCACTGACAAGGTCTACGAGAACCGGGAGTGGTGTTACGGCTATCGCGAGCACGATCGGCTGGGCGGCAAGGATCCCTACAGTGCTTCCAAGGCCGGCTCGGAAGTGGTCATTGCAACCTATCAGCAGACCATGGCAGCCAGAGGCAATGACGTCGCCATCGCATCGGCGCGCGGCGGCAACATCATAGGAGGAGGGGACTGGTCTCCTAACCGCATCGTGCCCGATTTCGCGCGCGCCCTCGAGGCCGACGCACCGCTGGTGCTGCGCAACCCCAGCGCCACGCGCCCATGGCAGCATGTTCTCGCACTGGTCCATGGCTATCTCGTCCTCGCAGAGCGATTGCTGGCTGACAGGGGAGCGGTCGGCGCTTGGAACTTCGGTCCCGAGGATGAGGGTAACCAACCAGTCTCGGCACTGGTAGAGGCGCTTGGCAGACATTGGCGGCCGGCGCGGCTTGAATACGGGACGGGGGCCTTCCCGGAGGCGCATTTCCTGCACCTTTCCAGCCAGAAGGCCAAGTCGGGCCTGGGGTGGAAGCCACCGCTTTCCTTCGACGAGACGGTGCGGCTGACCGGCGAATGGTATGCCGCACATCAAGCGGGATCATCGGACATGAAAGCGCTGACCGACCGTCAGATTTCCCGGTATCGTGCCCTCTTGGGCATCTGAGCACGGGGAGGGGCATTTGACGGTTCTGGTTTTTGGAGCGAGCGGCTTCATCGGGCGCCATCTGGTCCCATATCTTCGGCGGCATGGATTGCAAGCCCTGCCTGTGATGCGAGAGTGCGCGAAGCAGCGCGAATGTGCGGGGAGCGATGATTGCATCATAGCCACCTGTAAGCCGGAGCGCTTGTCTGAAGATCTTGCCGGTGTCGAATTTGCCGCGATCGTGAACCTAGCCTCTTACGGCGTTTCGCCCCAAGATCGCGATCCCACCCTGGCCTTCGAAGCCAATGTCGCACTGCCTTTCGCATTGACTGCGCTGGCTGCGCAACGAAAGATCCCGCTGCTTCATATCGGCTCGGTTTCGGAGTACGCGCCGGTCGAAGCGCCACACCGGCTGGTTGAAACAGCGCCATTGGAGACGGGAGCGCTCTACGGAGCGACCAAGGCCGCGGGAATGATCGCGGCACTGGCTGCTGCCAGAGCGCGTGGCGTTGCGTTTGCAGGCCTGCGCTTGTTCAACGTCTACGGCTCGGGTGAATCTCCACATCGATTGCTCCCCTCGCTAAGAGAGCGCTTGTCCCGCGAGGAGCGGGTCCCCCTGTCAGCGGGAACGCAGGTACGGGATTTCATCCATGTCGACGATGTTTGCGACGCCATTCGGGGAACGCTGGACTTCATCGGCGCGCGCGGTGGCGCAGGCGTTTTCAATATTGCCACCGGAACGGGAGTTACAGTTAGGGAATTCGCGGAAATGACGTGTCAGTTGTTGGGGAAGGACTTGGGGTTGCTGGGGTTTGGCGATATCAGGATGCGCGACGGCGAGAATGGCTGGTCAGTTGGGGATCCGGGGCGGACGACCGAAATTATCGGCTGGAGGGCGCAGATCACGCTGAAGGAAGGCATTGCCCGCATCCTGTCGAACGGCCACAGTGAGAAGCCGGGGGAAAGACTGTGAAAGCGCATCCCGGCAACAACGCTCCCACCACAGATCTGCCCCGCGCGACCAGGCGGAAAACGCAGCGTAAGCTGATCACGATCTCCGTTCCCGTGTACAATGAAGAGGAAAACATTCCTGCTCTCCACGCGGCTCTCAGCGAGTTGGCGGAGCGGGAGAACGGGTACGATTTCGAGTTCCTCTTCACCGACAATGCGAGTACTGACCGCACGTTTGAGCTGTTGTGCGAGCGCGCCAGAGAGGACGACCGGATCAGGGTTCTGCGGTTCTCGCGCAATTTTGGTTTCCAAAAGTCGATCCTGACCAATTATCTCAACGCCAATGGCGCGGCTGCGGTCCAAATCGATGCTGATCTTCAGGATCCGCCGCGTGTCATCTCGGATTTTCTTCGCCTGTGGGAACAGGGATACAAGGTGGTTTACGGCATCAGGCGCAGGCGCCAGGAGAATCCGGTTCTCAACCTGTCTAGACGGGCCTTTTATGCGGTCATCACAAACCTCAGCCCGACGCCAGTGCCACGCGACGCCGGCGACTTCCGGCTCATCGATCGCGTCATCATCGAGCATCTCAGGGGCATAGACGAGCAGACCCCCTATCTCAGGGGTATCATCTCCTCGTTCGGTTATGCGCAGACGGGTGTCGCTTATGACCGTGAAAGCCGGGTGGCCGGACGCAGCAAGTTCGGCGTGCGCAAGCTGATCGACCTAGCCATCGACGGTCTGACGGCGCAGTCGACGCAACCATTGCGCTATATCACTATCTTCGGTCTGGTGGTGACTGCAGTTTCCGGTCTGATGGTGATCTACTATTTCACGACCGCCATGCTGTTCTCCGGTAGCCTGCCGAGTGGCTTCACCACGGTCGTTCTCCTGCTTTTGGTGCTGATCGGGCTGAATTCCTTCATCCTCGGGTTGCTGGGGGAATACATCGGCAGAATTTTCAACAATACCCGCAGCCTGCCCATCTCGATTATCGAGCATCGGATCGAGGGTGCAAAGCAAAACAAGGCTTCCGCCAAAACCAGGCGGACCAGCAAGACGGAGCAAGACTCGTGAAGACAGTGATTTTGGCAGGCGGTCTGGGCACCAGGCTGTCGGAAGAAACCGGGCTGCGCCCAAAGCCGCTTGTGGAGATCGGTGGCAGACCGATCATCTGGCATATCATGAAAATCTATGCGGCTGCCGGCCTGACTGACTTCGTCGTCTGCTGCGGCTACAAAGCCTCCATGATCAAGAGCTATTTCGCGAACTATTTCGCCGAGAACTACGACATGACGGTTCATCTCGGCGAGAACAAGATCGATTTTCACGGCAGCCCGAGCGAACATTGGTCGGTTACCCTTGTCGATACGGGCATGCACACCATGACCGGCGGGCGCCTCAAGCGGATAAGGAACTATCTGGGCGATGAGCCGTTCTGCATGACCTATGGTGATGGCGTGGCAGACATCGATATCGCCAAGCTCGTTGCCTTCCACAAAAGCCACGACAAGATCGCTACGGTCACTGCAGTGCCTTCTCCCGGCAGGTTCGGAATTCTCGAGATCGGTGCGGAAGAAGACGTGACCGGCTTCTATGAGAAGCCGGCGAATGAAATGGGCTGGATCAATGGTGGTTTCTTCGTCCTGGACCCGCAGGTGATCAACCATATCGAGGACGACACCACGATCTGGGAACGCCAGCCGCTCGAGAACTTGGCAAGAAGTGGTCAGCTCGCCGCCTATCGCCACACTGGGTTCTGGCAACCGATGGATTCCTTGCGCGACAAGCGAGAACTTGAAAAGCTCTGGGATGGGGGAAAAGCACCCTGGAAACGCTGGTAAGCGCTGCCCCGGTCTCCGCCTTTGAGCGGCGGTCGTGCTGACGGCGCAAACGCTGCTTGATCAATACGGCACTCTCTCCTTGAAAGAGAGGTGTCTTGAAATCAGCAGCAGGCGATGAAGATCATTTTTGCAAACGCGCTGGAGGATATCCGCAAAGGGCTTGTCATGCGCGATGTTTGGGTGGCGCTCGCCCGGGAGGATATCGGCGACTTGAGTAGCCCCCTGAAAGTGGTCCACCAACTGGGATAGAATTGTCCCGCAAATTGGAGGATCAGCGATGGCTGGAAAACGTGAAAAGCCCGAAGAGATTGTATCGAAGCTTCGGCAGGTTGAAGTACTGCAAGGTCAAGGTGCGACGATTGCCAAGGCTGTTCGCCAGATCGGTGTCACGCAGCAGACATTTTACCGTTGGCGGAAACTTTATGGTGGAATGGAGCGGTCGCAGCTTGCCCGCCTGAAGGCACTGGAGAAAGAGAACCAGCGGCTGCGGCGTGCGGTGTCCGACCTCCCTCTGGACAAGCTCATCCTGACAGAAGCCGCGCGGGGAAACTTCTAAGCCCTTCACGTCGTCGCACGTGCATCGACCATGTACGGCAGGAGCTTGGCGTGTCTGAGCGTCGCGCCTGCCGTACACTCGGTCAGCACCGATCTACACAGCGCAAAGTGCAGCAAGGCCGAGCTGATGAAGAACGGCTGACTGACGACATCATCGAGTTGGTCAACAAGTACGGACGCTACGGCTATCGCATGGTCACCGGCCTGCTGAACAATGCAGGCTGGCACGTGAACCACAAGCGGATGGAACGCATATGGCGACGTGAAGGGCTAAAAGTCCAGCACAAACAGAAGAAGAAAGGGCGGCTCTGGCTGAATGATGGCTCCTGCGTTCGGCTTCGACCCGAGAGACCCAACCACGTTTGGTCCTACGACTTCGTCCAGGATCGCACCGCTGACGGGCGTGCCTATCGGACGCTCAACGTCATCGACGAATACACCAGGGAGGCGCTGATGATCCGCGTCAATCGCCAGCTCAACTCAACAGATGTGCTGGATGCACTGACCGATCTGTTCATCCTGCGTGGCCCGCCGGAATACATAAGATCCGACAATGGCCCGGAATTTATCGCTCAAAAGGTTCGGGACTGGATCGCTGCTGTCGGCGCCAAGACGGCTTGCATCGAGCCAGGGTCGCCTTGGGAGAACGGATACTGCGAGAGCTTCAACGCCCGGTTCCGCGACGAACTGCTGAACGGTGAAATCTTCTACAGCTTAAAGGAAGCCAAAACCCTGATCGAGCAATGGCGCATCCACTATAACATTGTCAGGCCGCACAGTGCATTGGGATACCGCCCACCTGCGCCGGAAAGCTTCATTCCCATGGATCACAGACCGACAATGCACTAACAATTAAACCGGACCACCCCATGGGGCACCCCAGCATCACGGGCAGAACAGACGCGTTTTTGCCGGCCCCCGAGGTGTCCTCGGAATGAGTCTTGGTGTCTTTTTCGGTGTTCGATGGTGCGATGCAGCAAATTTGTCCGCATTTCGCCGCAACTCTTGAAAATTCCTTTACGCCTGCAAGTGATTGATTGCGCTATAGAAGCCCGGTTTTCTAAGGCTTCTTACCTGTTTTGCAGCCGTCATTTTGCCGTTTTTGGACTTGCGGAAGCCTGCGCGGAGGAGTATCTCCCGCCGTCACGGATCGGCGATCGGGATCATCCCGTTCGGAGATCGGATAACAAAACGGGATATGCATGGACGATAGCGTTGAGAGATCCTGCTGGGGCGTGACCGCCAAAGCAGTGATCGGGCTTGCGGGAATAATCTTTCTGGCATGGCTCTTGATTGGCGCCGAAACGGCAGCGGTCGTAGCAACGGCAGGCTGAACTACCAGCAAAACCGCACAATATCGGTTCTTTAAAGTTGAAGGGCGCAGCGCAACCGCTGCGCCCTTTGCTTGTTCGGGGAAATGGCCTACATCTTCGCATGTCGCGGTCACACCAGAGCATGCCGCGCCACAACCTGCCAATGGCCGCAGACCACGGGAATCCTCCGTGTGGTTACAGTCCGGAGCCTTCGCCCATGTTCCTTTCCGTTTTCGACCTGTTCAAGATCGGCATCGGACCGTCCAGCTCGCACACGATGGGGCCGATGACGGCGGCGGAGCGATTTCTGGCCGAGATCGCGGGCGATGATTGGCCGCGCCCGGCGGGAAGCGCCGTGCACCGGCTCTCGGTGAGCCTGCATGGCTCTCTCGCCTTTACCGGTGTCGGGCACGGCACGGACCGGGCGGTCATACTCGGGCTTGCAGGTTACAATCCGCTGACCGTTGATCCCGACCGGATGGACGGGCAACTCGCCACCATCGCCGCCGAAAAGATGGTGCGGCCGGCAGGGCATCCGCCTTACCACTTCGACCCGGAAACCGATCTTGTGCTGGACAAAAAGCAGCCCTTGCCGGGACATGCCAACGGCATGGCATTCAACGCTCATGATGCGGACGACAGGCTTCTCCTGCGGCGGATCTATTACTCCATCGGTGGCGGTTTCGTGGTTTCCGAGGAAGAGCTTCAGACACTCAAGAACGAATCCGCGAAGCCCGCAAAGGACGATGTACCGTTTCCCTTCGCCAGCGCCCGCGAAATGCTCGCCATGGCGGCTGAGAGCGGGCTCTCCATTGCCGAGATGAAACGGGCGAACGAAGAAAAACACATGACGCGGGCCGAGCTCGATACCGGGCTGGACCGCATCTGGCAGGCGATGGACGCGTGTATCGAACGCGGCCTCTCGCAGGACGGTGTCATGCCCGGCGGCCTCAATGTACGCCGTCGCGCACGCCATCTGCATGAAAAGCTGGACGAGGATTGGCGTCAGAATCGGCCCAACCCATTGGCAGCGAACGACTGGCTCTCCGTCTTCGCCATGGCGGTGAACGAAGAAAACGCCAGCGGCGGACGTGTGGTGACCGCACCGACCAATGGCGCGGCAGGTGTGGTGCCGGCCGTCATGCGCTACTGGCAGAAATTCCATGTGGATGCGGACACCAACGGCATCCGCGATTTCCTGCTGACGGCGGCGGCCATTGGCGGCATCGTCAAGCACAACGCCTCCATCTCCGGGGCTGAGGTGGGCTGCCAGGGCGAGGTCGGGTCGGCCTCCGCCATGGCTGCCGCAGGCCTTGCCGCCGTTTTGGGCGGTACGCCGGAGCAGGTCGAAAATGCCGCCGAGATCGCGCTTGAACATCACCTGGGCATGACGTGCGACCCGGTCGCCGGGCTGGTGCAGGTTCCCTGCATCGAACGCAATGCGCTGGGCTCCGTAAAAGCCGTCACCGCGGCTTCACTGGCCGTAAAGGGCGACGGCAAGCATTTCGTCTCTCTGGACGCTGCGGTGGAGACCATGCGGCAGACCGGAATGGACATGAACGAACGCTACAAGGAAACAAGCCTTGGTGGCCTTGCGGTCAATGTCGTCGAGTGCTGAGCGCGTTCAGACACTGTGGAGAGCGCACGGGCCGCGCTTGACCTTCACTGCCTGCCACCCGACATTCAGGACATGGCACTGAATCTCATAAAATTGTGCGTCGGCTGTGAAAGCGTCGAGCAACTGGAAGACTGGATCGAGCTGCGCGTTCGCGAAAAAAAGGCGCGTGGCGAGCCGGCCGAACACTTCCACACGACCCGCATGGTGCCCAAACGCGTGGAGGAACTGACGGAAGGCGGCTCGCTCTACTGGGTGATCAAGGGGTCGGTTCAATGCCGACAACGGCTTGTTGACATACGGCCGTTTCGTGACGCGGAGGGTGTGTCCCGCTGCCATCTTGTTCTGGAGCCCAGACTGGTGCGCACGCAGTTTCAGCCACGCCGGGCCTTTCAGGGGTGGCGCTATCTGGATGCGAAGGACGCACCGGGCGATATTGGCAGCGCGGGAGACGATGCCGCGATGCCTCAGGAACTGCGCCGCGAACTCTCTGAACTCGGCTTGCTGTAGCGACCGTTCTGGCGCAGGCTTGTCGTCAGCCTTGCAACCGGTCCGAACACGCCCATCTTTCTCACTATGAGCGACAAGAAAACGCCTGCACCACACCGCGCCAAAGCCGATCTCACCGCGCCCAGGTCCACTTCGGGCGCGATCGACGCCTTCGTTCGGCATGCCCGTGCCGTTGCGCCGGTACACGGAATGGGCACAGGCCGCCTGATTCTGGCGCTCGACGCGACGATGAGCCGTCAGCCGACCTGGGATCTCGCCTGCAAGCTTCAGGCGGAAATGTTCGACGCAGTCGGCAAGGCCGGTGCACTCAGTGTCCAGCTCGTCTACTTCCGCGGTTTTGGCGAAAGCCGCGCCTCGCGTTTCGTGCGCGATACCGATGCACTGAAAACGCTGATGACAAAGATTGACTGCCGTGGCGGCCACACGCAGATCGGCAAGGTGCTCGCGCATGCGCTGAAGGAGACGGCGCGCGAAAAGATCAACGCGCTTGTCTATATTGGCGATGCCATGGAGGAGAGTGTGGACGAACTTTCCGACAGGGCCGGGCGGCTTGGCCTGAGTGGCGTCCCGGTCTTCGTCTTTCAGGAGGGGTACGATCCCGTCGCAGAGCGCGCTTTCCGTGAGATCGCCCGACTGTCGAAGGGGGCGTGGTTTCGGTTCGATTCACGTTCGGCAGCGGAACTCGGCAGGCTCCTGTCCGCCGTCGCCGTCTATGCAACGGGTGGGCTGAAGGCACTCAGCGATCGCAACCGGCCGGAAGATCGCCGGATGCTGGAGCACCTGCGCGGCGGAAAAGACCGATGACCTTTCCCTTCTTTCTCTTTGGGCTTCTGCTGCTTCTGGTTCTCGGGGGGCTTGCATTCGTCAATGCGAGCCCGAAGCGGGTGGCAGATACACTGCGAATAGCCGGCCCGGCGGTGCTGGCGCTTTCCGGCGTGGTGATGCTTTTTGCGGGCAGGGCGGGAATCGGCGGAATGCTGCTTTCGGCAGCCGCCGCCTGGTTCGGTTCAGCGCGGCTGAGGATGGGACGGGCCAAAACACCTGGCCAGCGCTCAACCGTGCGCTCCGCTGCCATTGAGATGGAACTCGATCACGATAGCGGAAAATTGTCCGGTGTGGTCCTGGCCGGTCGGCACGAAGGACGCCGGCTCGCGGACATGACGCAGGAAGAACTGCTTTCGCTCTACGCCGAGCTCGAACGCGACGAGGAGAGCCTAAGGCTTCTCGAAACCTATCTTGACAGCGAATTCCCCGCCTGGCGCGACAGCACGCAGTCGGATGGCGACCGGGGGGAGGGAGTTGCGCCGGGCACGGGCCCCATGACCGAGGAGGAGGCCTATGAGGTCCTTGGTCTTGAACGAGGTGCGACCGTTGCGCAGATCAGAGAGGCTCACCGCCGCCTGATGCAGCGCCTGCATCCCGACATGGGAGGAACCTCGTCTCTTGCCGCCCGCATCAACGAGGCGCGCGACATTCTGCTGTCCACTCATCACTGAATTCCCGCTACGCGCGACGCTGTCCTGACTCATCTTCAACTCCGGTCTTACTGCTGCACGGCGTAGCAGGAGATGCTTTTCTTCTTGAGCGACGCACAGGCGCCCCATGCATCGGACTTGCTGTCGAACCCGACGAAACGCGCGCGGTGATAGGTGACGCCGCCCTTTTCGAACGTTTCGGTGATCGGCACGGCACGTGCAAGCACCTGACCGGCCTTCTTCTCGGTCTCGGCGAGGAACATGAGGGCTTCGTCTTCACTCGGCATTGATGCGACCTGGATCACCCAGCCACCTGCGGAGGCGCCTCCCTGCGGCTCGGGCGCGGTGGAAGCCGTGGGCATAGGGTCGACCGCCGCAACAGCCGCACGGGGGCGCGGCACGGCAGTGTTCATCACGGCAGCGGCCTTGACCGGGGCTTCCGGCGCGTAGGCCGTCAGCGTTTCGGCTTCCGGACGCTCGGTCGGCAGAGGCACCTGCTTGCCGGGAATCATTGCTGCAAGCGCGGTGCGGGCGCCGCCTGGCGCCTTGGCGATCAGCATGCGGTCCCGCCCGGTGGAGCCCTTGTTCAGGTAGCGCTTGATCAGATCGGCCATGTGCGCGTCGCGGCTGCGCGACGTGCGGCCGCCCAGAACCACGGCGACGATGCTGCGGCCATTTGCCTGCACGGAGCTGGCAAGATTGAAACCGGAAGCGCGGGTATAGCCGGTCTTGATGCCGTCGACGCCGTTGACGCGCCCGAGAAGGCGATTGTGGTTGCCGTAGCGGCGCTTCTTGTAGGTGAAGGAAGTGGTCTGAAAATAGCTGTAGTACTGCGGATAGTGCTCGCGCAGGGCGATGCTGAGCTTGGCCATGTCGCGCGCGGTTGTCTTCTGCCGGCTGTTGGGAAGGCCATGCGCGTTCTTGAACGTGGTGCGGGACATGCCGAGCTGACGCGCTTTCGCCGTCATCATGGATGCGAACTTGGCTTCCGAACCGCCGAGAAACTCGGCAACGGCGGTTGCCGCGTCGTTTGCGGAGCGGGTTACGAGTGCCCGGACTGCCTGATCGACAGTCAGGCTGTCGCCGGGGCGCAGCGCGATGTTCGTCGGTGGCTCGGCCGCCGCATTGCGTGACACGGGGATGCGCGTATCCTTTTTGATGCGTCCGCTCGAAAGGGCCTCGAAAATCATGTAGGCCGTCATCATCTTGGTGAGCGAGGCTGGGTAGCGTGGCGCGTCGGCATTCGATTCGTAAAGCACCTTGCCGGTCTTTGCGTCCATGACGATGCCCGCATATTTGGCGTTTGCGGAAGCCTGCTCCGCCGCGCCCAGCATGACGACACCTGAAACGAAAAGTGCCGTGAGAATCCTGCCTGAGAGCCGCACAAGATTCGCTCTACCCAACAACGCCTGACGCACGATTACACCCATTTGCATCTGGTTTCAGGCCGCGAAGCATCCCCACTCGCTGGCCCATTTCCCATCACCCTATCGGCGTCGGCGTTACCAATCCGTTTATGGTGAGCCATTCGTTGACGGAATTTCTTAACATTGACTCGAAATCGAACGATCTTTCCGGTCAAAGGGTGGCGAAGACGGATCAACTGTCATGATGGCGTAGTTTTGAACGCAAAAGGCTTTCACCCATATTGTCAGGAACGCATAAGGGCTTAAAATTGTCGGAAGGGTACCTACATGTCCCACGTAAGGGCTCGGCACAGGGAATGGAATTTTTGAATATCGGTGAAGCCATGCAGCACGACGCCTGGCGAATGCAGGATGGCGAGGATGACGGTGACAGTTCCGACCGCGGGACTGCGGTCATCACGCGTACGAAAACCAAGACGAAGAAGCCGAGCCTCTATCGTGTGTTGTTGCTGAATGACGATTACACGCCCATGGAGTTCGTCATTCACGTGCTTGAGCGATTCTTCAGGAAGGATCGCGAGGCCGCGACCAGAATTATGCTGCACGTACACAATCACGGTGTTGGTGAATGTGGCGTGTTCACGTTCGAAGTGGCTGAGACCAAGGTGACGCAGGTGATGGATTTCGCCCGGCAGAATCAGCATCCACTTCAATGCGTGATGGAAAAGAAATGAGGTACTGAATGCCGGCTTTTTCCCAAGGCTTGGAGCGGGCACTGCATCAGGCGCTCACCTTCGCCAATGAGCGCCACCATGAATATGCGACGCTCGAGCACCTGCTCCTGGCGCTGATCGACGATTCGGACGCTGCGGCCGTCATGCGGGCCTGCAATGTCGATCTCGATGCGCTCAAGGATACGGTGGTCAAATATATCGACGGAGAACTCGATAACCTCGTCACGGGCTATGACGAGGATTCCAAGCCGACCGCAGGCTTCCAGCGCGTCATCCAGCGCGCTGTCATCCATGTGCAGTCGTCCGGGCGCGAAGAGGTGTCAGGGGCGAACGTGCTCGTGGCGATTTTCGCCGAACGCGAAAGCCATGCGGCCTATTTTCTGCAGGAACAGCAGATGACCCGTTACGACGCGGTCAACTATATCAGTCATGGCATCGCCAAGCGGCCCGGTGGGTCGGAGGCAAGAACGCCCCGCGGTGCAGAAGACGACGACGCCGGCGCACCGGGTGCGGAGGCGGAAGAGGGCGGCAAGAAGAAACAGGCGCAGGACGCGCTCACCGCCTATTGCGTCAACCTCAATGAGAAGGCGCGGGCAGGCCGTATCGATCCTCTGATCGGGCGCGCGCCCGAGATCAACCGCACGATCCAGGTCCTGTGCCGCCGCTCCAAGAACAACCCGCTTTACGTTGGCGATCCCGGCGTCGGCAAGACGGCGATTGCCGAGGGGCTCGCCAAGCGCATCGTCGAGGGCGATGTGCCGGATGTTCTGGCGGACGCGACGATTTTCGCCCTCGATATGGGCACGCTTCTGGCCGGGACACGCTATCGTGGTGATTTCGAGGAACGCCTGAAGCAGGTCGTGAAGGAGCTGGAGGATTATCCCGGCGCGGTTCTATTCATCGACGAAATTCACACGGTCATCGGCGCAGGCGCAACGTCCGGCGGTGCGATGGACGCGTCCAATCTCCTGAAGCCTGCCTTATCGTCCGGCTCGATTCGCTGCATTGGCTCCACCACCTACAAGGAGTTCCGGCAGTTTTTCGAAAAAGACCGTGCGCTGGTACGCCGCTTCCAGAAGATCGACGTCAGCGAGCCGACGGTTGAGGACGCCATCGAGATCATGAAGGGGCTAAAACCCTATTTCGAGGATTTCCATAAGGTCCGCTACACAAATGAAGCCGTGAAGGCGGCGGTGGAACTTTCGGCGCGCTATATCAACGACCGCAAACTGCCCGACAAGGCAATTGACGTGCTGGACGAAACCGGCGCATCGCAAAAGCTGCTGCCGGAATCGAAACGACGCAAGACGATCAACGTCAAGGAAATCGAGGCGACGATTGCCACCATGGCCCGCATCCCGCCGAAAACCGTTTCGGCCGATGACGAGAAGGTTCTGGCGACGCTCGAAGACGAGCTGAAGCGGGTCGTTTACGGGCAGGACGCAGCCATCACGGCGCTTTCTTCGGCGATCAAGCTGGCACGTGCCGGCCTGCGGGAGCCTGAGAAGCCGATTGGCTCCTATCTGTTCTCGGGCCCCACGGGTGTTGGCAAGACCGAGGTCGCGAAACAGCTTGCGGCATCGCTTGGTGTGGAGCTCCTGCGCTTCGACATGTCGGAATACATGGAGCGCCATACGGTCTCGCGGCTGATCGGCGCTCCGCCCGGTTATGTCGGCTTCGACCAGGGTGGCCTGCTGACCGACGGTGTCGACCAGCATCCGCATTGCGTGCTGCTTCTCGACGAAATCGAGAAGGCGCATCCGGATCTGTTCAACATCCTGTTGCAGGTGATGGATCACGGCAAGCTTACGGACCACAACGGCAAGAGCATCGATTTCCGCAATGTGATCCTCATCATGACGACCAATGCGGGCGCATCCGATATGGCCAAGCCAGCCATCGGTTTCGGATCGTCGAAGCGTGAAGGTGACGATATGGAGGCGATCAACCGCCTCTTTACCCCGGAGTTCCGCAACCGCCTGGACGCCGTCATTCCGTTTGGCGCTCTGCCGGTCCCGGTCATTCATCAGGTCGTGCAGAAGTTTGTCATGCAGCTCGAGGCACAGCTTGCCGAGCGCCGCGTCACCTTCGATCTCTCGGAGGATGCCGTCGCCTGGCTTGCCGACAAGGGGTATGACGAACGGATGGGCGCGCGTCCTCTTGGACGTGTCATTCAGGAGCATATCAAGAAGCCACTCGCAGACGAGGTGCTTTTCGGCCGGCTCAAGAAGGGCGGTACGGTCCGCGTAACCGTCGAGAAGGACGATACGGGTGAGAGCCGCATGAAGCTTGACGCCGTGCCCGACGATGCGCCGATCAAGCCGCGCGAGGAGGTTCCGGCCAGGAAGAAGGCGAAGCCGGCTGCCAGGAAAACGCGCAAGCCCAAATCGGCTGCCAAACCCAAGGCGCAAAAGCCCAAGGATCCGCCCAAGCGCAGCCTCGTGCCGCAATTGCCGCGCAAGAGCTGATAGCCGGAAACGGTTCTCGAGTGGACTAATTTCGAAGGCGTGGGTGTCCCAAGCACCCACGCCTTCGTCGTATCGCCCACCGGGCAGGGCTGTGCTAGGTCGTTGGAGCTATGAGTGAGAATGCGACAGCCGAATCGAGCAGCGAAGAAAGCCACTTTGCCTGGTATCTGCGGGGCGTGCGGCGCTGCTTCTCGATACCGGGCCTGGTGCTGGTAAGCGCGTTCATCGGGTTTGCCGGCCTTGCGCGAGAAGCCGGGCTTACGCTTCCCCAGACCGTTTTCATGACGGGCGTTGTCTGGGCCCTGCCTGCACAGGTCGTTCTGGTCGGCGCGGTTCTGGCGGGCAACAGTCTGATCGCCGCAGCCTTCGCTGTCGCCCTTTCATCAGTTCGTCTGGCGCCAATGGTTGTTGCCTTGACGCCGGAAATGCGTACGCCCGGAACCCGAAAATGGGTTCTCTACGTCCTTTCCCACTTTGTCGCGATCACCTCCTGGGTGCTCGCCATGGAAAGTTTCAGGCATGTACCGCGCCATCTGCGGACGGCGTACTACACCGGTATAGGTTCCACGCTCATTCTGGTGAACATGGGCGTGGTCGCAACCGTCTTCCTTTTGGCTGAAAGCCTGCCCGTGCAGGTGACGGCAGCGCTGTTCTTCCTGACGCCGATATATTTTCTGACCTCGCTATGGGGGTCGGCACGCGAACGGGCAGGGCATGTGGCAATGATCCTGGGGCTGGCGAGCGGGCCGGTGTTCCATATTGTCCTGCCGGGCTTCGACCTGCTCGCTGCCGGCGGCGTGGCAGGGGGCGCCGCCTATATCTGGCACCGCTCGCGTGTGAAGCGGGAGATGGGCAAGTGAGTTTCGACGCGTTCGATGCCTGGTGGTGGCCCTATCTGTTCATCCTGCTTGCCGGCTGGCTGGCAACGGATTTGTGGCGCTATCTCGGTGTCTACCTCGGAGGCAAAATGTCTGAGGAATCAGACATTCTGGTCTTTGTGCGCTGTGTTGCGACGGCGCTTGTGGCTGCCGTCATTGCCAATCTCATCGTTTTCCCAAGTGGCGCGCTTGCCGATTCCCCTCTTGTCCTGAGGGTGGGTGCGGCGATTGCAGGGTTCGCCGCCTATCTTCTCGCCCGCAAACAGATTCTCGCCGGAATCGTTGTTGCCGAAACCGTTCTTTTGACCGGGCTTTACCTGATCGGTTGACCTAAAGCTGGGATCGGATTTTTTCAGCCTGTTCGGCGAGCACCGCCTGATCCGCCATCTCGCCGGTGTGCGGGCGCAGTGCAACGCCTTCAAAACGCGGGATGATGTGGACATGCAGGTGAAACACGACCTGACCGCCGGCCAGTTCATTGAACTGCTGGATGGTCACGCCATCCGCATCGAAGGCTGATTTTGCGGCGCGGGCAAGCTTCTGGACTGTGCGCATCACCGCCGCGAGGCTGTCTGCATCGACATCAAGAATGTTGCGTGAGGGCTTCTTCGGTATGACGAGACAGTGGCCATCGCCGCGCGGCATGATGTCCATCAGCGCAAGGGTCTCGTCATCCTCATAGAGCTTGTGAGAGGGCAGTTCGCCGCGCAGGATTTTTGCAAATACGTTGTCGTTGTCATAGGCGGCACTGGTCATAGGAACCTCTTGTGTCAGGCAATTGCCGCCGCATTTTTCTGCGCTAATGTCCGGGCCGTCAACTCCCGGTGTTGAGTGATTCGTAGCGTTATCCAGAAGGTGCAGACCGTGACCTATCTTTATCTGATCGTTGCCATTCTTTTCGAGGTGGTGGCGACGACGGCACTCAAGCAGACCGAGGGGTTCACGCGCCTCATGCCGTCTCTGGTCACGCTCATCGGCTATGCGGTTGCCTTCTTCTTCCTTTCGCTCACGCTGCGCACCATGTCGGTCGGCATTGTCTACGCACTCTGGTCGGGTGCCGGCATCGTGTTCATCACCGCCATAGGCTGGCTCTGGTTTCAGCAGGCGCTCGACGCTCCGGCGCTTTTTGGCGTCGGGCTCATCATCGCCGGCGTTCTGGTGATCAATCTCTTTTCGAAATCGGTCATGCACTGAAGCCCATCAGCCTTTGCGGAACGGTGTATGGGCCTCCAGCATGTGGCTGATTTCCGCCACGTCCCGGCGTTCCATTTCCAGATATTGCGCCACCGCGCGCCGCAGGCCCGGGTGGGGAATATAATGGGCCGACCGGGTGGTGACGGGCTCATAGCCGCGCGCGAGCTTGTGTTCGCCCTGTGCGCCGGCCTCCACACGCGTCAGTCCGCGGGCAATGGCAAACTCGATTGCCTGATGGTAGCAGACCTCGAAATGCAGGAAGGGGTGATGTTCGACGCAGCCCCAGTTCCGGCCAAACAACGTGTCTGAGCCAATGAAGTTGATCGCGCCAGCAATGTAGCGGCCATTCCTGCGGGCCATGACGAGCAGGATGTCGTCGGCCATCCGCTCGCCGATAAGGGAAAAGAACCGGCGGTTGAGATAGGGGCGCCCCCATTTGCGGCTTCCAGTATCGGCGTAAAAGCTGAAGAAGTCGTCCCAGACGGATTCTGTCAGATCCGCTCCCGTCAGCCAGTCGATTTCGATACCATTTTCGAGCGCGGTACGACGCTCTTTTTTCAGCGCCTTGCGCTTGCGTGAAGCGAGTGTGGCAAGAAAGTCGTCGTAGTGACCATAGTCACGATTGAAAAAGTGAAACTGCTGATCGGTGCGCATCAGAAACCCCGCGCGGTCCAGCGCGGCGATGTCGTCGTCTGTCGCGAAGGTGACATGCGCCGACGAAACGCCCAGCCGGTCCGTCAGGGTCTTGATTCCTTCCGCCAGTGCCTCGCGCACGGCGCGGGATGATGCTCCCTCGCGCACAAGGAGGCGCGGACCGCTCGCAGGCGTGAAGGGTATCGACACCTGCAGTTTTGGGTAATAGCGCCCGCCGGCACGCTCGAAGGCATCCGCCCAGCCATGATCGAAGACATATTCACCCTGGCTGTGAGATTTGAGATAGCACGGCACCGCCCCCAGAAGCGTGCCGTCTGCCGCGCGCAGAAACAGATGCTGCCCAAGCCATCCGCTTTCGCGCACCGCGCATCCACTGTCTGCCAGACTCGACAGAAACGCGTATGAAACGAATGGGTTGTAGGGTGAACCCGTTCCGTTCCGACGCGCCCCGGAAAGAGCTGCCCAGTCAGCCTCTGGCATATCGGCGAGTGACGGTGAAACCGTCAGCGTCACGTCGCCCGACATTGGCGTGTTGGTTTCTGTTGCAGTCATATAGCTTAACTAAGCGTCCGCCGGGTGCGGCTTCAAGAGGTTGCGAACGCTTGGCGCAGTCAGGGTGTGAAACCTTCGAACGTCATCTGATCGGCATAAGCGAAGGTGCGCTTGACGGCCTCGCGATCCCGCACCGTCCATGTGATGACAGGCATGGAGAGGCGTTCACGCACGAATGCGACAAACGGGTTCGGTAGCTCTTTGACCGCGTAGGAGACGAAAGAGATGTCATGCGCCAGCATGGAAAAATGCGCTTCCATGGCCTCCGGTGCGGTGCCTTCGGCCGTCAGGCCGCACGGTAGTCCGGGTGCCAGTCGGGAAAACTGGCGCACTAGTCGATGCTCGAACGACATGAGTGCCACGGGGCCCGAATACCCCTCAAGCGTCTCAGCGACACGGGCAACGAGCGCGTCGTCATGGCCCTCGGAGCCCTTGAGTTCGATCACCAGCGGCACGCGACCGGCCACCAGGTCCAGCATTTCACGAAGGGTCGGCACATGAGCGGCGGTATCGCCGACCTTCAGCGCGCTCATTTCCGCCGCCGTCTTTCCGGCAATCGTCCCGTCCTGACCCGTCAGGCGGCGCAGTGCATGATCGTGAAAGACCATGGGCACCCCGTCGGATGACAGATGCACATCGCATTCGATGGAATAGCCGGCATCGGCCGCCGCCTCAAAAGCCGGGAGCGTGTTCTCCCAGCGCGTGTTGTTCATGTCGTGAAGACCGCGATGCGCGATGGGCCGTGCCGCCAGCCAGTCAAGATCGGGCATTACGCGGCAACCTCGATGATGGCATCGATCTCGACGGGCGCGTTCATTGGCAGTGATGCCATGCCGACGGCTGCGCGTGCATGGCGTCCCCGGTCCCCAAGCGCCGCCACGAGGAAATCCGAAGCGCCGTTGGCTACCAGATGCTGGTCGGTGAAGTCCGGCGTCGAGGCGACATAGACGGAGATGCGCACCACACGCTTGATCCGTTCCAGGTCGCCAAGCGCGGCACGCGCCTGTGCCAGCACATTGACCGTGCACCATTTGGCGGCGAGCTTGCCCGCTTCGGTTCCCAGTTCACGCCCCAGAAGGCCCATGGCCATCAGCTTGCCATCCTTGATGGGCAGTTGCCCCGAGGTCATCAGCAGCGAACCGGTCTGGACATAAGGCACATAGTTTGCAACCGGCGCTGCCGCTTCGGGCAATTCGACACCCAGTTCCAGCAGTCTTTTCTCGATTTTAAGTGCCATATTGCTCTCCCGGCATTTTATAAGATTCTGGATGCGGCAACTCCGCCGCGCAGGCGGAACTAAACGTCAGTTGCAACACTTTCGCAATCGAATCTGCGCTCAAGGGGGAATGTGCCGCAGCGGCAGAGGTTGCATATTTGCCTCGCTTCCGCCACGACTCTCGTTCAAACGGGAACCATCCAGACGGTCACGACACGCTGCGACCGTAATAGCCGAATTCCGGAGGTCGTTCATGCGCTCATTGCGCCTATTTGCCTTGGCCCTGCTCTTCGTTCCGATTGCGGGGCCGGGTGTTGCCCTGGCCGCACCAAAACTGCTGCCACATCGGGCCGTCTACGACCTTTCTCTGGAACAGGCGAGCGACCGTTCCGGCATCAACGGCATTACCGGGCGCATGGTCTACGAGTTTGCAGGCTCCTCCTGTGAGGGCTACACGACCACCTTCCGCTTCGTCATGCGGCTTGAAACGGACGAGGCATCGCGGCTTTCCGATCAGCAGACATCCACCTATGAGGACGGCAGCGGAAAGGTCTTCCAGTTCGTCAACAAGATGTATCTCGACAACGCGCTCGACCGGGAAGTGAAGGGTGTTGCCCGCCTCGGCGACGGCGAAACACTTGTGGAACTTTCAAAACCCGAACCTCGCAGCGAGACGCTTGAGAAGACGCAGTTCCCGGTTCAGCACATGAAAGAGGTGCTGGCAAAGGCCGAATCCGGCGGCGGATTTTACCAGACCACGCTTTATGACAGCTCCGAGGATGCTGACCGCGTCATGATCACGTCCGTGACCATCGGAGGGCCAAAACCGATCGGAGAGGACGAAGCGGAACGTTCGGCCGCGGCGCCGCTCGCGAACCAGTCTTACTGGCCGGTGAGCATTGCCTATTTCGATCCGACGCAGGAGCGCGGCGAGGCATTGCCGGATTACGAGATCAGCTTTCTTTTGCATGAAAGCGGCGTCACGCGCAGCCTCGACATGAACTATGGCGAGTTCTCGATTCGCGGCCAGCTTGTCGATCTGACCATGTTCGATGAGACGAAAGAGGCGCGCGATTGCGCTGATTAGGCCCTTTCGCCGGCCAAACGCTTGCATTCTGCGCCATAAGCTTCTATATGCGCGCGCATTCCACACACGGATCTTGGTTCCGGTCGGGAGACATCCGGCCAGCGCCTCCGGTGGCGGTTTCCGCCTGACGGTCCGTGGAGGTTCAACCGGAAAGGATAACGAATGGCACTGCCCGATATCAGCATGCGCCAGCTTCTGGAAGCTGGTGTTCACTTTGGTCACCAGACCCACCGCTGGAACCCGAAGATGTCCAACTACATCTTTGGCGCCCGCAATAATGTTCACATCATCGACCTGAGCCAGACCGTGCCGCTGATGCACCAGGCGCTGAAGGCTGTCTCCGACACCGTCGCCAAGGGCGGCCGCATCCTGTTCGTCGGCACCAAGCGTCAGGCATCCGAGATCGTTGCCGATTCTGCCAAGCGTTCGGCACAGTATTATGTGAACGCCCGCTGGCTTGGCGGCATGCTGACCAACTGGAAGACGATTTCCAACTCGATCCAGCGTCTGCGCAAGCTCGACGAACTGCTCGCTGCCGATGCCCAGGGCTTCACCAAGAAGGAGCGCCTGAACCTTGAGCGCGAGCGCGAGAAGCTCGACCGTGCCCTCGGTGGTATCCGCGACATGGGCTCCACGCCGGACCTGATGTTCGTGATCGACACCAACAAGGAAGCGATTGCCGTTCAGGAGGCCAAGCGCCTCGGCATTCCGGTTGTCGCCATTGTCGATTCGAACTGCGATCCGGACGTTGTCGACTACCCGATCCCGGGCAACGACGATGCCGCACGTGCGCTCGCTCTTTACTGCGATCTCGTTGCCAAGGCGGCAATCGACGGCATTGAGCGCCAGCAGGGTGCTCTCGGCCTCGATATCGGCGAAGCAGTCGAGGCTCCGGCAGAACCGACCCTCGACGATGAGGCCGCAGCGCCGGCAGCAGAAGAAAACAAGGACGCCTGATAAGCGCCGTTCCGAAAATGTGGGGCTGAGGCTCCGCGGCGGCCGCGCGGCAGACAGGAAGCTACGCGGCCGTTTTTGTTAGAAGATTTATGAAGAGGCGACGATGAGCATTACAGCAGCAATGGTCAAGGAACTGCGCGAGAAGAGCGGCGCAGGCATGATGGACTGCAAGACGGCCCTGACCGAGAACAATGGCGACATGGAAGCAGCCATGGACTGGCTGCGCAAGAAGGGCATCGCCAAGGCCGACAAGAAGGCCGGCCGCACGGCTGCCGAGGGCCTGATCGGCGTTGCATCCGACGCCAACAGCGCCGTTGTCGTCGAGGTCAATTCCGAGACCGACTTCGTTGCCCGCAATGACGCGTTCCAGGCACTGGTCAGCAACATTGCGACCGTTGCACTCGGCACCGACGGTTCCATCGACGCTGTCTCGTCGGCGACCTATCCCGCGACGGGCAAATCCGTCGCCGACACGGTGAAGGACGCCATCGGCACGATTGGTGAAAACATGACGCTGCGCCGCTCGGCGAAGCTGTCCGTGGAGAATGGCGCCGTCGCAAGCTACGTCCACAATGCCGTGACCGACGGTCTTGGCAAGCTTGGCGTGCTGGTGGCGATTGAGACGACCGGCAATGCCGATGCTGCCCGCGCCTTCGGCCGTCAGGTTGCCATGCATGTTGCCGCGACCAATCCGCTGGCTCTGACCGAGGCTGATGTCGACCCGGCAGCCGTTGCCCGTGAGAAAGAGATTTTCTCCGACCAGGCGCGCCAGTCGGGCAAGCCGGAAAACATCATCGAGAAGATGGTTGAAGGCCGTCTGCGCAAATTCTTCGAGGAGGTTGTCCTCCTGAAGCAGGCATTCGTGATGAACCCGGATCTGACTGTCGAGAAGGCGCTGGCCGAAGCTGAAAAGGAAATCGGCGCTCCGGCAAAGATCGTCGGCTTTGTCCGCTTCGCACTCGGCGAGGGTGTTGAGCGCGAAGAGACCGACTTCGCGGCTGAAGTGGCTGCTGCTGCAAAGTCGTAAGACGGGCGAATAACTGTTTGAAGACAAAGGGCGCCGCGTGACAACGCGGCGCCCTTCGTGTAACGCAGGGTCAAATTTGGAGACTTTGAAGATGACCGAGAAACGCTATCGGCGTGTTGTCCTGAAGGCATCCGGCGAAGCACTGATGGGCGAGCAGGGGTTCGGCATCGATGTTTCGGTCGTTGACCGCATCGCCCGCGACATTCTGGAAGCGCGCAGGATTGGCGTCGAGGTCGGCGTGGTTATCGGCGGCGGCAATATTTTCCGCGGCGTTGCCGTGGCCTCCAAGGGCGGCGACCGGGTTACCGGGGACCACATGGGCATGCTCGCAACCGTCATCAACTCGCTGGCGCTGCGCACCTCGCTGGTGAAGATGGGGGTTGATGCGGTGGTGATGTCGGCCATCGCTATGCCGGAGCTTTGCGAAAGCTTCTCCCAGCGCCAGGCCATGAGCTATATGAATGCCGGGAAGGTGGTGATTTTCGCTGGCGGCACCGGCAATCCGTTCTTCACCACGGATTCGGCAGCAGCACTAAGGGCAGCCGAGATCGGCGCGGACGCACTTTTCAAGGGGACGCAGGTCGACGGCGTCTATTCCGCCGATCCGCGCAAGGATCCGAGTGCGACGCGCTACGAGCGCCTGAGCCACGCGCGGGTGATCCGTGATGGGCTGGCCATCATGGATACTGCTGCGATTGCTCTTGCGCGTGAGAACCACATTCCGATAATCGTTTTCTCGATTCACGAAGAGGGCGGATTTAACGCCATCTTGAAAGGCGGCGGGCATTGCACCATCGTGTCCGATGACGCCGAACCAGAACAGCGTGCCGGTGCGTAAGGAGATTTAATGATGGCGGACGGCGTTGATTTCAAAGATCTGAAGCGTCGCATGGACGGGGCGACAACCGCGTTCCAGCACGACCTTGCTTCGCTGAGAACTGGCCGTGCTTCGGCCAACCTTCTCGATCCCATCCATGTGGAAGCCTATGGCTCGCCCATGCCGATCAACCAGGTCGCGACGGTTTCCGTGCCGGAGCCGCGTATGATCTCTGTCGCGGTCTGGGATCAGAGCATGGTCAATGCCGTGGACAAGGCGATCCGCGAATCCAATCTCGGATTCAACCCAATCGTGGACGGTTCGACGCTGCGCATTCCGCTTCCTGAGCTCAATGAGGAGCGGCGCAAGGAACTGGTGAAGATCGCCCATCAATACGCCGAGAGCGCCAAGGTCGCCGCGCGCCATGTGCGCCGCGATGGCATGGAACATCTCAAAAAGGCCGAAAAGGACGGCGATATCAGCCAGGACGAACTGCACACGCAGTCCGATCAGGTGCAGAAAATGACGGATGACACGATCTCCGCCATCGACAAACTCCTGACTGACAAGGAAGCTGAGATCATGCAGGTCTAGCGGACCGCTTTCAGCGCTTTCCCGGTTTTCGGACGCGGAGAAAAGGGCTGGAAACGGCAGGGCCGCTGAAAAGCTGCTTGAGAGGCGAGGGGAGACTGCCAGTTGAAGCCGGCGCATGTAGCCATCATCATGGACGGAAACGGTCGCTGGGCCGAAGCGCGGGGCCTGCCGCGCCGGGCCGGTCACCGTGCCGGCGTGGAGGCGCTGCGCAATGCCGTGCGTTCGGCTGGCGAACTGGGCATCAACTGGCTCACCGTCTACGCTTTTTCGTCTGAAAACTGGTCGCGGCCGCGATCCGAGGTCAACGACCTCATGGGGCTTTTGCGGCTGTTCATCCGACGCGACCTTGCCGAACTGCATCAGAATGGCGTTCGCGTCCGCATCATTGGCGACCGCGAAAACCTGGAGAACGACATCAGGTCGTTGTTGCTCGAGGCCGAGAACCTGACAGCGGAAAACACCAGCATGAACCTGGTGATCGCCTTCAACTACGGCGCGCGCGACGAGATATTGAGGGCGGCAAAGGCACTGATGCACGACGTGCAGTCCGGTAGAATCGGAGCCGACGAAGTCGATCTCGATTCGTTCGGCGGCTACCTCGATACGGCCGGCATCCCCGATCCCGATCTGATCATCCGCACGAGCGGCGAGCAGCGCCTGTCGAACTTCCTGCTCTGGCAGGCGGCCTATGCCGAGTTTGTTTTCCTTCCGTGCCACTGGCCGGATTTCGGCCGCGCCGATCTGGAGACAGCCATCGCCACCTTCAATGCCCGCGAGCGCCGCTTCGGCGGCGTCGGAGCGCGCGAAGCCGTCCTATGAGCGGGCGTGGGGAGGAGGGGGCGCCGTCACCCCGCCCGGGGCGCAGTAATCTGCAGTTGCGGATTGTCTCGGCGATCGTTCTGGGTCTCGTCGTTCTCTTGATCACCTATCTTGGCGGGTTGCCGTTTCGTTTGATGTCGGCGGCCGTGGCCGGCGCGATTTTCTATGAATGGTGCTCCATGCGCCCCGGTCCCGGCGTGCATACGGCCTTTGCCGGCGCGCTGCTGGCCGGGGTCATGCTTGTGATGATTCTCGGTCAGCCCGCGACAATCCTGTTTCTTGTCCTTGCGGCTGCCCTCTTGGTGCTCGCCCTGCACGGCTGGATGTCCGGTGCCGGGCTGGGAACGGTTGCAGGTCTCGGCTATGCGGCCGCCCCCGCACTGGCGCTCGTGCATTTGCGCGCCGATGACCAGTCGGGACTGTTTGCGATCCTGTTTCTGTTCGCTGTGGTGTGGACCACCGATGTCATGGCCTATTTTACCGGACGTACTCTCGGCGGAGCGAAACTCGCGCCATCCATTTCCCCCGGAAAGACGTGGAGCGGCGCTGTCGGCGGCACGGTGTTCGCCGTTCTTGCCGGAGGGGCTTTTGCGTTTCATGAGAATGCGGTCCACGGCGTGCTGCTGATTGCCTTGATCGCGCTCGTGCTCGCCGTGATTTCTCAGATCGGCGATCTTTTCGAATCGGCCCTGAAACGGCGCAGCGGGGTGAAGGATTCCAGCAATCTCATCCCCGGTCATGGCGGCGTTATGGATCGCGTGGACGGGCTGATGGCGGCTGCACTTGCCCTCTATCTGCTGGCTGCTCTTCTCGGCGGGGCGGAATCCCCGGCTCACGCCCTTTTCAACTTTTGAGGAAACCGTAACCATTTGCCTTGGATCGGCCGCGATGGCATGGAGTGTGGGGAAGTCGGGATTCGGGAGGCTCTTCTGCGGCGCGCGACCGTGTTAACCGGCAACTTATTGGAACAATGCTGCAGACCTTCTGAGAGTCGTGAAGACCTTCCAGATTGATGCGCTGAAGCACACTGTGATCGAATGAGAACGACGTGACCGATTTTCTTGCCTCCATCTTCAGCACGAACGGCCTGCTGGTCGGGACGATCATCCCGTTCCTGTTCGTTCTGACCGTGGTCGTCTTCGTTCATGAGATGGGACACTATCTCGTCGGTCGCTGGTGCGGCATTGGTGTGAAGGCGTTTTCGATCGGTTTCGGGCCCGAGCTTTTCGGTTTCAATGACAGGCACGGTACGCGCTGGAAACTGTCGGCCATACCGCTCGGCGGTTATGTGAAGTTTACCGGCGATATGTCGGTCACCAGCACGCCCGACAACGAATCAACCGGGCATCTGTCGCCGGAAGAGCTGCGGGTCGCCTTCCACACCCAGCCGGTGTGGAAGCGCGCGGCAACCGTGTTTGCTGGTCCGTTCTTCAATTTTCTTCTGACCATTACCGTATTCGCGGTCATGTTTGCGGGTTTCGGCCGGTATGTCATGGAGCCGATGGTCGCCGAAGTGCGCCCGGACACTCCCGCCGCCGTTGCCGGCTTCCAGCCGGGGGACCGGTTTGTTTCGGTCGACGGAAGCCAGGTTCGCACCTTCGGCGATGTCCAGCGTATCGTTTCTGGCCGCGCGGGCGACGAACTGTCCTTCGTTGTCCGAAGGGGCGATGAGGAGTTGACCCTGACGGCGACGCCGGATCTCCTCGAACAGAAGGATGCCTTGGGAAACACGGTGAAGATCGGCATTATCGGCGTCGTCAACGATCAGGAGACGGGACAGCCGCGCCTGATCGAATTCGGGCCGTTGGAGGCGCTTGGCGAGGCGGTGCGTGAAACCGGCTATGTGATTTACCGCACCGGCCAGTTTCTCAAGCGTTTCGTAGCCGGCCGGGAAGATCGCTGCCAGCTCGGCGGCCCGGTCAAGATTGCAGACATGGCCGGAAAGGCCGCGCAACTCGGGTTCGAATGGCTGGTGCAACTTGTTGCATTATTGTCAGTCGGGATAGGCGTTCTTAATCTTTTGCCCATTCCCCCCCTTGATGGCGGGCATCTGGTGTTCTACGCCATAGAAGCTGTGATGCGCCGTCCCGTGTCCGAGAGGGTCATGGACGCGGTTTACCGTGTTGGTCTGTTCGCCGTTCTCGCATTCATGGGGTTTGTTTTTTGGAACGACCTGTTTGGGTGCTAGGGAGGCTCGGGAAGGCAAAATGTGTAAAAATTGAGACGATATTTACCATGGCTTCGATTTTGGCGTGATGCGAATGCCACTAAGCGGTGGTTCGTAAACGCAAATTAACCAGAAGGCTTGCGTGTAGGGAAAATCTGGCTATTAGGTTAGCTGCTTTGCAGGATTGTTCCTATTTCTCGCTGCGGGGACAAAGAGAATAGAGGTTTTCAGGCCCAATGAAGGCATCTTCGAGCTTTAAGAACGCCGTTTCGGCAGTGGCCCTTTCGGCGGGGTTGGCGATGACGGGGACGATCGCCGTTGAGCTGGCCGCAATGGAGGTGGCGCATGCTGCCACGGTCAGCCGAATCGAGGTGCGTGGAAACCGTCGCGTCGACGCGGAAACCATTCGCAACTATATCAGCATCCGTCCGGGGCGTTCGTTCTCGCAGGATGATGTGAACGATGCGGTGAAGCGCCTGTTCGCCACCGGTCTGTTCGCCGACGTGTCGATCAATCAGTCCGGCGGCACGCTGATCGTTACGGTCGAGGAATATTCGATCGTCAATCAGGTGATTTTCCAGGGCAACAAGAAGATCAAGGACGCTAACCTGGCGCGCGCCGTCCAGCTGCAGCCACGCAAATCCTTCTCCAATCAGGCGCTTCAGGCTGACGAAGAGACCATTCGTGAGGCCTATCGGCGCATCGGTCGTGATGACGCGACCGTCAGCAGCCGTACGCAGGAACTCGAGGATGGCCGCGTCAATGTCATCTTCGAGGTGCAGGAAGGCGGCCGTACGAAGATCGCGGCAGTCAACTTCGTCGGCAACAACGCATTCCGTGATGGCCGTCTGAAGGACGTGATTTCGACGAAGCAGTCGAATTTCCTTTCCTTCCTGCTGCGCAACGACATCTACGACGACAACCGTCTGCGTGCAGACGAAGAGACCCTGCGTCGCTTCTACTACAATCGTGGCTATGCCGATTTCCGCGTCATTTCCGCGACTGCCGATCTCGACGAGACCGAGAACGCCTACACACTCACCTTCACGGTGGAAGAGGGCGAGCGCTATCGCTTTGGCAATATCGACGTTGAAAGCACGATTTCCGGCATCGACCCGGAGACCCTTCGCTCGCAGATCGAAACCCGTCAGGGCAGCGTCTACAGCGCGAAGAATGTCGAAGATTCCATCATTGCCCTGACAGAGCACGTCGCCGGCATGGGCTATGCCTTCGCGCAGGTCACGCCGCGCGGCAACCGCAATTTCGAAACCCGCGAGATCGATGTCGTCTATTCGATCGACGAGGGACCGCGCGCCTATATCCAGCGCATCGAAATCCGCGGAAACCAGCGCACCCGCGACTATGTGATCCGCCGCGAATTCGACCTGAGCGAGGGCGATGCCTTCAACCAGGTGCTGGTGCAGCGTGCCAAGCGTCGCCTTGAAGCGCTCAACTTCTTCCAGACGGTCAACATCTCGACCGTGCCGGGATCGCAGCCCGATCAGGTTGTCCTGGTGGTTGATGTGGTCGAGAAGTCGACGGGTGAATTCTCCATCGGCGCCGGTTATTCGACCAGCGGCGGTGTCGACAGCAGCGGTGGCTTCTCCGTGGAAGGCTCCGTTACGGAGCGCAACTTCCTTGGTCGCGGTCAGTATGTCCGCGTTGCTGCCGGCGGCGGCAAGAACTCGCGCGATTACTCGTTCTCGTTCACCGAGCCATATTTCCTTGGTCGCCGCATCTCTGCAGGTTTCGACGTTTATCGCCGCACCCGCAAGTTCGACGACAAGTATGAGCGCGACACGACGGGTGCGACGGTCCGCTTCGGCCTGCCGATCACCGAGGCGCTGTCAACGCAGCTCGCCTACAACCTCTCCCAGGAGGAATATACGGGCATCGGCAACTGCGCGAACCTGAACGACGGGAATCCCGCCAACGACGCCAATTGTAACCTCGCTCCGGCGCTCGTCGAAGCGATCGGTCAGGAGAAGTGGATCAAGTCGTCGGTCAGCGGTTCGCTGATCTACAACACGATCGACGACATGAAGAATCCGCATTCGGGTCTTTATGCGAACCTGACGCTTGAGGTTGCCGGTCTTGGTGGCGATGCCAAGTTCATCAAGGCCACCGCGCGCAGCACCTATTACCACACGCTGTCGGAAGAGCTTGATCTGGTCGGCCTGTTCACGGTCGGCGCCGGTCACATTCAGGCGCTTGATGGCGATCTCCGCGTGTTCGATCATTTCTCGAGCAGCGATCGCATCATTCGCGGCTTTGATTACAACGGCATCGGCCCGTATCAGAATTCGACGGGTGGTGGCATCGATCACATCGGCGGCAAGACCTATTTCAACGCTTCCGCCGAAGCCCAGTTCCCGTTCCCGATCCTGCCCGAGAGCTTCGGCCTTCGCGGCGCGGTCTTCGCCGACGCCGCCACGCTCTACGGCAGCGACGTTGCCGGCGCGATCGGAACCGATCTGCAGTGGCGCGCCTCCGTGGGCGCCGGCCTGATCTGGGCTTCGCCCTTCGGTCCGCTGCGTGTTGACTATGCTTACCCCGTCCTGAAGGAAGAGACGGACGACGTGGAGCATTTCAACTTCGGTATTTCGACACGCTTCTAGCCGTTGCGTGTTGCTGGAGCAGTTCCGTTTAGCCCGGGCCCTGTGGGCCCGGGCGAAAGGTTTCCATGAAGGACCCTGATTTTTTTCCTCCCGCACGCCGCATCACGGCAGGCGAGGTTGCCTCGCTGACGGGAGCTGAGCTTGTTCGCCCCGAGCTCGCAGAGGTCGTGATCGAGGGTGTTGCCGCCGCGTCCGAGGGCGGGGCAGGCATGCTCGTTTTCATCGAGGGCAAACGCAATGCCGAGCTCGTGCGAAACACGACGGCCGCCGCTGTCCTGTGCAAGCGCGAGGCGGCAGGCCATTGCCCCGATACTGTCGCGGTTCTGATCGTCGACAAACCTCAGGTCGCATTCGCCGAGATCACACGGCTTCTCTTTCCTCAGGCTATGAGCCCCGGATCGATGACCGGTGAGACCGGGATATCCGCCCGAGCGAGCGTGGCGGCCGATGCGGTTCTTGAGGATGGTGTGATTGTGGAGCCCGGCGCCGTCATCGGCGCGGGCGTCATGATCGGACGCGGCACGACCATCGCGCCCAATGCCGTGGTCGGTGCATTCACCCGGATTGGCCGGGACAGCTATGTCGGCCCCGGGGCCTCGGTTCAGTGCGCCATGATCGGTGATCGCGTCATCCTCCATGCCGGCGTGCGGATCGGCCAGGACGGTTTCGGCTATCTGCCGGGCGCAAGGGGACTGGAAAAACTGCCGCAGATCGGCCGGGTCGTCATTCAGGACGATGTCGAGATCGGCGCCAACACCACCGTTGATCGCGGCGCGCTCGTGGATACGGTCATCGGGCAGGGCACGAAGATCGATAACCTGGTCCAGGTGGCGCACAATGTCCGCATCGGCCGTAGCTGCGTCATTGCCGGAAATTGCGGCCTTTCGGGCTCTGTGACGCTCGGCGATTTCGTCATGCTGGGCGGCCGCGTCGGTATAGCCGATCACATCAATATCGGCACCGGTGCGCAGCTTGCCGCGTCGAGCGGCGTCATGAACGACGTGCCGGCAGGCGAGCGCTGGGCCGGTTCCCCCGCCCAGCCGATACGCGAGGCGTTTCGTGAGCTGGCTGCCTTGCGGGGGCTGGTAGACGGGAAGAGGAAGAAAATGAGGGACGGGGATGAGTGACACCGCTTCGACCACGCTTGAAAGCCTGGACATCATGGATCTGATGCGGCTGCTTCCGCATCGTTACCCGTTCCTTCTGGTCGACAGGATTGTCGAGATCGACGGTGACCGTTCGGCCATCGGCATCAAGAATGTCACGATGAACGAGCCTCATTTCACGGGGCACTTTCCGGCGCAGCCGGTCATGCCGGGTGTTCTGATCGTCGAGGCAATGGCGCAGACCGCCGGTGCGATCTGTATCAACAATGCCGGCGACGAAACCCCTTCGCTCGTTTATTTCATGACCATCGACAATGCCAAGTTCCGCAAGCCCGTCGTGCCTGGCGACCGTCTCGAAATCCACGTGACCAAGGTTAAACAGCGCGGCAGCATCTGGAAGTTCGATTGCGTCGCAAAGGTGGATGACACCAAGGTTGCCGAGGCGGTCATCTCGGCGATGATGTCTGTTGAACAGGCGAACTGACGGGAATTTTATGGCGCGCGAGACTGTCATTCACCCTTCGGCCGTTATCGAGCCCGGTGCCGAACTGGGCGAAGGGGTTCGTATCGGCCCGTTTTGCCATGTGTCTTCGGGCGCCAGGCTTCATGACGACGTGGAACTGATCGGCCATGTGACGATCATGGGCGACACGACGCTGGGCGAGGCCTGCCAAGTCTACCCGCAGGCCGTTCTCGGCGCTCCGCCGCAGAACTTCAAGCACAAGGGCGGCAAGAGCACGCTCGATGTCGGCGCCCAATGCGTGATACGCGAGGGCGTGACCTTTCACGCTGGAACGGACACAAGCCGCGGCAGGACGACGGTCGGCTCGCACGGCCTTTTCATGGCTTATTCGCATGTCGCGCATGACAGTGACGTCGGCAACCACGTGACCATGGCCAACTATGCCGGTCTCGGCGGGCATGCAGAGATCGGCGATCATGTGATCATTTCAGGCTATGCCGCCGTTCATCAGTTCGTACGCATTGGCCATCACGCTTTTCTGGGCGGATTTGCCGCCGTGGTGGGCGATGTCATCCCCTATGGCATGGCAGTGGGTGACCGGGCGCGCCTGCGCGGCCTCAACCTTGTCGGTCTGAAACGCTCGGGCATGCCGCGCGAGGACATTGCGGCCCTGCGCAGGGCCTACAGGACGCTCTTTGCGGAAGGGGCATCGCTGGAAGAAAACGCCGTCGCTGTCCGGAACGCTTATCCCTCTTCGGAGCTGATCGGCGACATTGTCGCCTTCGTTTCCGGCAGGGACAAGCGCCACTTCACACTCCCGGCGCGTGGCAAAGGCGCGTCCGAGGATGATGACACAGCCTGAAAACCACCCGGTTCTGCCGCGCGATGCCCGAGTTGCGGTCGTCGCCGGCAGCGGAGCCCTGCCACGGGATGTGGTGCGCACGCTCGTCAAGGGCGGGCACAGGCCGCTCGTCGTTGCCATTGAAGGCGAGGCGGACTGGCTGGATGGCGAGAACGTCACCGATTTCGATCTATGGCCGGCGCCGGCCGAGCGTCTGGGACTGTTCCTGCCCAGGCTCAAGCGCGCAGGCGTGACCCATCTCGTGCTTGCCGGGGGGGTAAGCCGCCGCCCGCCGATCCTGAAGGTCCGGCTTGGATGGGATGTGTTCTGCGCTCTTCCCAAACTTCTGGCAGCCTATGCAAAGGGCGACGATGGTCTCCTGCGCGCGGTCATTGCGCATATCGAATCCAAAGGCATTCGCGTTCTGGGCGCGCACGAGATTGCACCGGAGCTTCTCGCGCCCGAAGGGGTCATGACCCGCAGCGGGCCAAAGGCCTCCGACAGGAAAGACCTGGCCGCCGCCTATGAGGCAGCCCGCATGATCGGTGCGCTCGACATCGGTCAGGCCGCCATCGCCGTGGGCGGCCGTGCCGTGGCGCTCGAAGGCATTGAGGGAACTGCAGGGTTGCTTGAGCGGATGCGGGGCATGCGCAACCATGGGCGCCTTGCGGGAAAGGCGGGCGGGGCGCTGGTGAAGTGCGTCAAGCCGGATCAGGAGAAACGCGCCGACATGCCGACCATAGGCCCCGATACGATACGGGCGGCACATGCCGCCGGGCTCGCCGGCGTCGGCGTCGAGGCCGGGCGTTCGCTGATCCTCGACTATGCGACCACGATCGGGCTGGCAGACGAGCATGGTCTGTTCGTGATCGGGCTCGATCCGGAGGCGCACGATGAGCGTTGAGCGCCGCCCTTTGAAGATTGCCATCATTGCCGGCGAGGAATCCGGGGACCTTCTGGGTGCAGACCTCATAGAGGCGCTCCGTCGGGAAAGCGGGTCGGACGTCGAGCTTCTGGGTGTTGGCGGGCGAGGGCTGGTTGCACAGGGCCTGGAGTCGATCTTTGATGCCGAGGAGATTGCTCTGATGGGGATCAGCGCTATCGTGCGCGATCTGCCCCGACTGATACGCCGCATCGGCCAGACGGCAAGAGCCGTCGCAGATGCAGGGCCCGACTGCCTGATCACCATCGATAGTCCTGAGTTCAGCCTCCGCGTCGCAAAGAAGGTGCGCGCGCTCGCGCCCTCCATCCCGATCATCCACTATGTCTGCCCAAGCGTCTGGGCGTGGCGGCCGGGAAGGGCGCCCGCCATGCGCCCGCATGTCGACGAGGTGCTTTGTCTTCTGCCGTTCGAACCTGCCGAACTGGAACGGCTTGGCGGCCCGGCCGGCACCTTTGTCGGCCATCGTCTGGCAAGCGACCCGAACATCCTTGCTGCGGCGCAGGCGCATCTGTCTGGGGCGGCCAAAGCGCCTGACGAACAGCGCTCCCTGCTTCTCCTGCCCGGATCGCGCCGGGGCGAGGTCTCGCGTCTTCTCCAGCCTTTTGGGGAAACCGTGCGCCACCTTCATGAGGCGGGGCACGATTTCCGTGTGCTGATGCCCACCGTCCCGCACGTCTCCTCCATGATCGAGGCTGCGGTGAAGGACTGGCCGCAAAAGCCCGAAATCATCCTCGATCAGAAACGCAAATGGCGGGCGTTTGCCGAGGCCGATGCAGCACTGGCATGCTCCGGAACCGTCTCGCTGGAGCTGGCCCTGGCTCGGGTGCCGACCATTCTTTGCTACAAGACGGATTTCGCGGCGCGTGCGCTTATTCCATTGATCACCGTGTGGTCGGCGGCCCTGCCAAACCTGATTGCCGGCTGGCCGGTCGTGCCTGAGCATTTCAATCAATATGTCCGGCCGTCCTATCTGGCCCGCCAGATCACGACATTGTGGGACGACAAGCCGGGTCGGGCCGCGCAGATGGCCGGCTTCCAGGAGATCGCCGAAGCACTGGCCACCGCACGTCCGTCCGGTGAGATCGCTGCGCAGGTGGTTCTCCGGCATGTTTCAGGCGCCGCCTGAGATTTTGCAGGCTTTTCCGGCAACAGGCTCGCAAAGCACGCAGATCATTGACGTCAAGGCGGCTTCCGGCTAGAGAGCGGATCGGCTGCAGACGCCTGCCGTCCGCTGACATCATGTCACGGTGAAGTTCTGCCTCAGACCTTTTCAATCCTCCTCCACGCATGTCGCGCGGATGGCAATGCGGACCCCCGTCCTTTTCAGCGCGGCTCTGGCGACAGGAGAACGGGGATTTGTCTGAAAAGCCCATTAACGCATTCACCGAAGGTCCTCTCGGACCCATCTATGCGCGTACCGCGCTTCCGATCATCTTCGTGATGGGCATGAACGGACTGCTCGCTGTCTGCGACGCGCTCTTCCTGGGGCATTTCGTCGGACCGGATGCGCTGGCCGCCGTCACGCTCATGTTTCCGCTTTATATGCTCGTCGTCGCACTGGCGACGCTTGTTTCGAGCGGCATGTCGAGCCTTCTGGCACGTCGTCTTGGCGCGGCCGAAACACAGGCGGCAGCCGGAGTGTTCGCCGGCGCGCACGGCCTTGCGCTTCTGGTCAGCCTTCTTCTGATGCTGCTTTTCCTTCCGTTCGGACCGGCGATCTCCCTGCTTGTTGCCGGTGGCTCCCAGGAACTGGCGGAGATGGGGCTGATTTATCTGCGGATCACGGTCTTCTTTTCACCTCTTCTGTTCCTGCTTTCCGTCAACTCCGACGCATTGCGCAATGAGGGCCGCGTCAACCTGATGGCCGCGATGAGCCTGCTCGTCTCAATTGCCAATATCGGCTTCAACTACATGCTGATCGCCGGTCTCGGCATGGGGGTTGCCGGCTCTGCCTATGGAACCGCACTCGCCCAGGCGCTCGCATTCGCAGGCATTCTTGCCTTTCGTCTGCGGGGCCGGACGCAACTGCCTCTTTCAGTCCTTGTGCGCCACGGGCTGCATGGAGGCTGGGCACGCATCCTGGCACTCGGAGCGCCGCAGAGCCTGAATTTTATCGGCCTCGCGCTGGGGGCGGCAACGATCCTTACAGCGCTTCAATGGGTAGGGGCGCCGGGCTATGGGACCACCGTTTCGGCATACGGGATCATAACGAGGGTCATGACCTTCGCTTTCCTGCCGCTTCTTGGATTGAGCCATGCGATGCAGACGATCACGGGCAACAATTTCGGCGCAGACAGGCTGTTGCGTGTAAACAGGAGCCTGCAATTTGCTGTTGTCGTCGCCTTCGTCTACTGCCTTGCGCTTCAGGTTCTGATGGCCTGTTTCGCCTCTGCGATCGGGCGGGTCTTCGTCGGGGATCGAGCGGTCGTGGCCGAAGTGGCGCGCATCCTTCCCGTGATGACAGGTCTGTTCTTCGCCACTGGCCCGCTGATGATGATCGCAATGCATTTTCAGGCGATCGGTGATGCGGGTCGGGCGGCGCTGCTCGGTCTTTCGAAGCCATACCTCTTTGCGATCCCGTTCACCTTCTCGCTCGCGGCAGTTTTCGGCGAGGCCGGTATCTGGGTTGCCGGGCCGTCCGCTGAAGCGATGCTTTTCGTCCTTACCGTCATCGTGCTTTACCGCACGGCTCGGGGAAACAGGCTGGGATGGGGGCTTTTCCCGGCAGTGAGGGGAGAGCAGGCATGAATCCCGAACTGCCGACGATGGCAGAGGCAAAGGCGCTCGCAAAGCGCCTGCGTCAGCATCTGAAGGATCGCGGGCGCGTCGTATCGCATGCGCAGGCGCTCGAAACCATTGCGCACCAGCATGGATATCGCGACTGGAACACGCTTTGCGCGGCAATCGGGCAGAATGGGCCTGATGCATGGGCTCCCGGGCAGCGCGTGCAGGGAACCTATCTCTCGCGGCCGTTTGAGGGAACCCTGATCGCTTCGCAAAGGCTGCGCCCCGGCTGGTTTCGCGTTGTGATCGACCTGGACGAACCCGTGGACGTCGTCACGTTCGACAGCTTCTCCAACCACCGCAAACGCATTCGCGGAACTGTCGGTCCGGACGGGCATTCCCGCGAGCGGACATCCAACGGGCTGCCGCATCTCACGCTGGAAGCCAGAGCCGCTCCATAAAGAAAAAGCCCCGCCGAAAAACAGCGGGGCTTCGTCGCATCGTATAAGCGATCAGCGCTTGGCGATTGGCACGTAGTCGCGCTGCGTAGCGCCCGTATAGAGCTGGCGCGGGCGGCCGATCTTCTGCTTCGGATCCTCGATCATCTCTTTCCACTGGGCGATCCAGCCGACGGTGCGCGCGAGCGCGAAGAGCACCGTGAACATGGTGGTGGGGAAGCCCAGCGCCTTCAGCGTGATGCCGGAATAGAAATCAATGTTCGGATAGAGCTTCTTTTCGATGAAATACTCATCCGTCAGCGCAATGCGCTCCAGCTCCATGGCGATGTCGAGCTGTGGGTCGTCCTTGATGCCCAGTTCGCTTAACACCTCGTGGCAGGTCTTCTGCATGATCTTCGCGCGCGGATCGTAATTCTTGTAGACCCGGTGGCCGAAGCCCATGAGGCGGAAGGGATCGTTCTTGTCCTTGGCGCGGTCGATGAATTCGGGAATACGGTCGACGGAACCGATCTCGTCCAGCATGTTGAGCGCTGCTTCGTTGGCGCCGCCATGAGCCGGGCCCCAGAGACAGGCGATGCCGGCTGCGATGCAGGCGAACGGATTGGCACCGGAAGAACCGGCCAGACGCACCGTCGAGGTGGAGGCGTTCTGTTCATGATCGGCGTGCAGGATGAAGATGCGCTCCATTGCACGCGCCAGAACCGGGTTCACCTTGTACTCCTCGCACGGCACGGCAAAGCACATGTGCAGGAAGTTGGCGGCATAGCCGAGCTCGTTCTTGGGATAAACGAACGGCTGACCCACGTGATATTTGTAGGCCATGGCGGCAATGGTCGGCATCTTGGCGATCATGCGCAGGCTCGCCACCATGCGCTGATGCGGGTCGGAAATGTCGGTCGAGTCGTGGTAGAAGGCCGACATCGCGCCAACCACGCCGCACATGACGGCCATCGGATGCGCATCGCGGCGGAAACCGGTGAAGAAGCGGTTCATCTGTTCGTGCACCATGGTGTGGTGCGTCACGCGATAGTCAAAATCCTCTTTCTGCGCCTTGGTCGGCAGTTCGCCGTAGAGCAGCAGGTAGCAGGTCTCAAGGAAGTCACCATGTTCGGCAAGCTGCTCGATCGGATAGCCGCGGTGCAGCAGAATTCCCTCGTCGCCGTCGATATAGGTGATCTTCGATTCGCAGCTTGCGGTCGAGGTAAAGCCCGGATCGTAGGTGAACATTCCGGTGTCTTTGTAGAGCGAGGTGATGTTGACGACATCCGGGCCCACGCTGCCCTTCAAAACCTCAAATTCGTGCCCTTCTTCCTGGCCGCCAATTTCCAGCTTCGCAGTTGGTTTGGTCATCGCAATCACCTCTCACTTCAAGGAACTTGGCGCCAGAAAACTGTCGCCCAAATAAAAATGGCCGGCGGTCGAGCGCGCGAAATAGCTAACGCATTTCCCCCGTGGTGCCAAGCGCGTGCAGCATCTGAATATTGCAGTGCAGCACGCTCTCGGTGATCGAACCCGCTCCGCCAGCCAGGTCCTTTGCGGGACGAAGCTAGGCAGCCTGATCGCGGATGCGCGCCAAACTCTCCTCTCGCCCAAGAACGGAGAGAACATCGAAGATGCCTGGCGATGTGGTGCGCCCGACGAGCGCTGCCCGCAAGGGTTGGGCAACTTTGCCAAGCTTGCGTTCGGTCTGTTCCGCGAAGACGCGGACAGCAGCTTCGATGTTCGCAAGGGTCCAATCGCCGACATTTTGCAATACGGGAAGAATTTCCGCAAGCAGCTGGCGTGCATTCTCGTCAAGCAGCTGCGCGGCTTTCTCGTCGATCGACAGCGGGCGCTTTGCGAAAAGAAAAGCCGCATTATCAACGAGTTCTACGAGAGTCTTGGCGCGCTCTTTCAAGCCTGGAAGGGCCTGTAAAAGCTGGTTTTTTCGCGTCTCGTCGAGTGCGTCGAGAAGCGCTTTCCCACCGTCGAGATAGGGCAATGTGCCGACCAGCACGTCGAGCAGCTTCGCATCGTCCATCTGCCGCATATGCACGCCGTTGAGCGCTTCAAGCTTCTGGAAATCGAAACGCGCGGCGCCCTTGTTCACGTCCACGATGTCGAACCAGCGAATCATGTCCTCGTCGGACATGATCTCGTCATCTCCGTGGCTCCAGCCGAGCCGTGCCAGGTAGTTGCGCAGGGCGGAGGGAAGATATCCCATTTCCCGATAGGCCTCGACGCCGAGCGCACCGTGGCGCTTGGAGAGTTTGGCCCCGTCTGGCCCATGAATAAGCGGGATATGGGCCATCACCGGCACCTCCCAGCCCATGGCCCTGTAGATCACCGTCTGGCGCGCGGCATTGGTCAGATGATCGTCGCCACGAATGATGTGCGTGACGCCCATGTCGTGATCGTCCACCACGACGGCATGCATGTAGGTCGGCGAACCGTCGGAGCGCAGGATGATGAAATCGTCGAGGTCCTTGTTGGGAAAGCGCACTGTACCCTGCACCTGGTCCTCGACCACGGTTTCGCCCTCCCGGGGCGTCTTGATGCGGATCACCGGCTTGACGCCTTCGGGAGCCTCTGCAGGATCACGGTCGCGCCAGGTGCCGTCATAGCGGGGCGGGCGGCCCTCGGCGCGCGCCTTTTCTCGCATCGCTTCAAGCTCTTCCTGGGAACTGTAGCAGTAATAGGCCTCGCCCTTGGCGACCAGTTCCTCGGCGACCGCGCGATGCCGGTCCGCCCGCTCGAACTGCGAGACCGGTTCTCCGTCGCAGTTGAGCCCCAGCCAGGCAAGCCCGTCCAGAATGGCCGCCGTGGCCTCATCGGTCGAGCGCTGCCGGTCCGTGTCCTCGATGCGCAGCAGCATCTTTCCACCGGTGTGGCGCGCATAGAGCCAGTTGAAAAGGGCCGTGCGCGCACCGCCGATATGAAGGAATCCGGTGGGTGAGGGTGCAAAGCGCGTGACGACGGGTGTGGTCATGAATCTATCCCGGGAATTGGCGCGGTCTCACGATCCGCTGGGTGTGTGATACCGCAGGTGGCCTTCGGTTGGCTGTCATGTAGCATAGAACGGTCCGGGCGCAAGCATTGCACGGGAGGCCAGGCCGATGGGGGGCAAACTGGCGATTGCGGAGAGCGACGAGCGGGCGCAGTTCGCGGTCGGCACGCAGACGCCGGAAGCTGAAGACGCAACGCAGGGCATCTTGGTGTCGCCGGCGCGCCCTGCGCATGCGCCGGTCGCAGCGCGAATCCATGGCCTCGTCGCTCCGCTCGGCAAGCGCCTGAATGCAGATATGCGTGCCGCGCTTTCGCGGGAAGCGGCAAGAGGCACTCTGTTCCTCTGGCTTCCTGTCCTGCTGGGCAGTGGCGCGCTCGCTTATTTCGCCCTGCCGGTCGAACCACCGGCCTATGCCATTGTCTGCGGTCTGCTCGCGCTTGCCCTTGTGGCATTTCTGGCCGCGGGAAAGCCGCTGCTGCGTGGTGCCGTTCTTGCAGCCCTCATCGTTCTGCTGGGGCTCGCCTGCGCCAAAGTGGAGAGCTGGCGGACCGGCACGCCCATGCTCGGCGCCGACGTGACCACCCGGCTCACCGCCCGCGTCATCAGCATTGAGCATCGTGCGAATGGGCGTTTCCGCCTGACAGTGGATGTGGTGTCCACCAGACGCCCGCAATTGCGTTATGCACCAGCGCGGGCGCGCCTGTCGGCGCGCTCCATCCCGGCCGGGCTGAGGCCGGGTGACGGGATCGAGGGCCTCGTGCGCCTGATGACGCCCTCGGGGCCGGTGCGGCCGCACGCCTATGATTTTTCTTTCGAGAGCTATTTTGACGGCCTCGGGGCCGTGGGCTTTTTCATGCGTGATCCCGAACCTGTGGAGATCGAGCCGTTGCCCGGGGCGCGGCAGTGGGTGCAGCGGATGTCGTCCAGCCTGCAGGGACTGCGGGAAAGCCTGGCCGCGAGGCTGCGCGAGCGGGTGGGCGGGGCCGAAGGCGAGGTTGCAGCCGCCTTGATCACCGGCATGAGGGGCGGCATCCCCGAAGCCTATAATGAAGACCTGCGCCGCGCCGGGCTTGCGCATGTCCTTGCCATTTCGGGGCTGCACATGGCGCTTGCAGCTTTCACGATCATCGGAGCCGCAAGGCTGGGCTTTGCCGTGTTCCCGGGCTTTTCTTCACGCCATCCCGTGCGCAAATACGCCGCCGCAGCGGCGCTGCTCGTCTGCTTCTTCTATCTGCTTGTTTCCGGCAGCGGTGTGGCGGCGCAGCGCAGCTTTCTCATGCTGGCGGTCATGCTGCTGGCGCTGTTGTTCGACCGCGCTGCCCTGACCATGCGCAATCTCGCGGTTGCGGCACTGGCAGTGATCATCACGACGCCACATGAGGTTGTCGGGCCGGGTTTCCAGATGTCTTTCTCGGCAACGGCCGCCCTGATCGCAGGCTATGCGGCGTGGAACGCGCACCGCGAGAAGCGGCTCGCCCGAAAGCCATATGTCGAGCGGAGAGGTGCTGCGAAGCTCATCCATCTCGTTCTCCTGTCTATTGGCGGAATTGCGCTCACATCCCTGATCGCCGGCACCGCAACAACGCTTTATGGCGTCTGGCACTTTCAGCGGGCCTCGCCGTTGGCCCTCGGCGCCAATCTGGCGGCGATGCCTGTCGTTTCCCTGGTGGTGATGCCCTCGGCCGTCGCCGCAATTGCGACCATGCCGCTCAATCTCGATGGGTGGCCGCTGGCCGTGATGGGGTGGGGCATTTCCACCGTCATGAGCATCGCGCGATGGTTCTCCGAGCGGACCCCCATCGATGCGACCGGGGCGATACCGCTTGGCGCCACACTGAGCCTGACAGCGGCACTCGTTGTTCTCACCATGACCACGACGAGGTTGAGGATTGCCGCATTGCCGTTCCTGGCGATGGGGTTTTTTCTCATAGCGACGCGCAGTCTGCCTGACGTCCTCATCTCCGAAGACGCACGCCTCGTGGCGGTACGCACACAGGATGGCGCGCTCGCCGTCAATCGAAAGCGTCCCAATGCGTTTTCGCTGGAGAACTGGCTGCGCGCGGAAGGCACCGAAACTGTCCGGAAACCGGACGGGTTGAGCAGCGCGAGCACTGCCGAACTCATTGCCCGGGCGTCAGCGCATCATTTCCTGTGCAACGACGCCATTTGCGTCCTGCGCCACGAAAGCGGAGCGATTATCGGCCATGTAAGGAAAACGGATGCAGCGATGCCGAGACGGTCTTTTCGTGAACTGTGCGGAGCCGCCGATCTCGTCGTCATCAATGATGCGCGCATCGATCGGCCCTGCGGGGCCGATGGCGCGCAGACAATCACGGCGCGTGACCTGGCCCGTCGGGGCAGTGCCGAGATACGCATTGAACGAAAGGGGCGCGACGCGCTTCTGTTCAACATCGCTTATGCGATCAGCGAGCCCCATCGGCCATGGCATGAGCAACGCCAGTTTTCACGCGCCGCCCGCGGGCTGGGACCATACAAACGCACGCGGAACGCTCCCGAAGAAGCGAAAAAACATCAGCAAAATTAGCGTTTTAGAGCGAACACCAAAGGCAACTCATAAAATCACGCAGACATGAGCCAGAGTATCGGACCGAAAAGTGAAACCCGGTTTTCGGGCTATTCCGATGCTCGATCAATCGTTTAGATCGTCCTTTGTGCGTCCGGGCGGACGCACGGCGATCTAACCCGCGCGCTCCATGAAAGCCCTGGCGGCATGCGGCGCGCGAATCTTTCCTTCATGGATGAAATAGACGAACACGTCGCGCGGCTTTGTCTCCGGTGTGAAGGCCGGGTCCATGAGGGGCAGGTCGCCCGGCTGTCCGCCCGCGGCCCAGAGCCTCGCGCGCTTCGCCCATCCATCGAGCTCGTCGGGAGGATATGCGGTCGGGATGTCGTCCTCACCGCGCTGCAGGCGGGCATAGACGAAATCGCCGGTCACGTCGGCGATCTCTGGGTAAGTGTTGTGATGCGCATAGCAGACTGCCGCACCGTATTTGCGCACAAGCTGAGGAAATTCCGGTGTACAGAAGGTCTCGTTGCGCACCTCCAGAACATGTCGGAGAGGCACGCCGTCGCGCTCGTGCGGCAGCAGTTTCAGAAAACCCTCGAAATCCTCGGGATCGAACTTTTTCGTCGGCGCGAACTGCCAGACCAGCGGGCCCAGCTTCTCGCCGATCTCGGAAATTCCCGATCCAAGAAATTTTTCAAGAGATTCAGATGCTTCCGAGAGAACCTTGCGGTTCGTCACAAAGCGGTTTCCCTTGAGTGAAAAGACAAACCCGTCCGGCGCTTCACTTGCCCATTTGGCATAGGTGGCCGGTTTCTGGCTGCCGTAATAGGTGCCGTTCACCTCGATTGTCGGCACCTGCCGTGAGGCAAATTCGAGCTGTCGCTTCTTCGGCAGGTCGTCGGGATAGAACGTGCCTTCCCATGGCTGAAACGTCCAGCCGCCCATGCCGGCGCGAATGGTGCCTGTGGTCATCGGTCTACTCCGCTGCCTGTGCCTTGCCGGCGGGCCGGCGCTCAAGAAGTTCTTTCAGAAATTTGCCGGTATAGCTGCGCGGCTCGGCCATCACGTCGTCGATGGAGCCGGAGGCAACAAGCTCGCCGCCGCCATCGCCGCCTTCGGGACCCAGATCGAGGATCCAGTCGGCGGTCTTGATGACTTCGAGATTGTGCTCGATCACCACGACCGTGTTGCCCTGGTCGACCAGTTCATGCAGCACTTCAAGCAGCTTTGCCACATCGTGGAAATGCAGGCCCGTGGTTGGCTCGTCCAGAATGTAGAGCGTACGGCCCGTGGCCCGTTTCGACAGTTCCTTGGCGAGCTTGATGCGCTGCGCCTCGCCGCCAGAAAGCGTGGTGGCCTGCTGGCCGATATGGATGTAACCGAGGCCGACGCGGGCGAGCGTGACCAACTTGTCGCGCACGGCAGGAACGGCCGCGAAAAACTCCACGCCTTCATCCACCGTCATTTCCAGCACATCGGCAATCGACTTGCTCTTGAAGGTGACTTCGAGCGTCTCGCGGTTGTAGCGCTTGCCATGGCAGACATCGCAGGTGACGTAGACATCCGGCAGAAAGTGCATCTCGATCTTGATGACACCGTCGCCCTGGCAGGCCTCGCAGCGGCCGCCTTTGACATTGAACGAGAAGCGCCCGGGCTGGTAGCCGCGCGCCTTGGCTTCCGGCAGGCCGGCAAACCAGTCGCGGATCGGCGTGAACGCGCCGGTATAGGTGGCCGGGTTGGACCGGGGCGTGCGCCCGATCGGAGACTGGTCGATGTCGATCACCTTGTCGAGATGTTCGAGCCCTTCGATCCTGTCATGCTCGGCGGGCTGTTCGCGCGAGCCCATGATCCGGCGCGAGGCGGACTTGAACAGTGTCTCGATCAGAAGTGTGGACTTGCCGCCACCGGAAACGCCGGTGACACAGGAAAACGTTCCGAGCGGCACTTCCGCCGTCACGTCCTTCAAATTGTTTCCGCGCGCGCCCACGACGCGGATGCGGCGCTTCTTCGGGATTTCACGGCGCTGCTCGGGCATCTTGATCCCCATCGCACCGGTCAGATATTTGCCGGTGATGGAGGCCGGACTGGCCATGATGTCGCGCGGCGTGCCTTCGGCGATGATCTGGCCGCCGTGGACGCCAGCGGCAGGGCCGATGTCGACCACATGGTCAGCCGTCAGAATGGCGTCCTCGTCATGCTCGACCACGATCACCGTATTGCCGAGATCGCGCAGATGTCTGAGCGTTGCGAGAAGCCGGTCATTGTCGCGCTGATGCAGGCCGATGGACGGCTCGTCGAGCACATAAAGAACGCCGGTCAGGCCGGAACCGATCTGTGAGGCAAGCCGGATGCGCTGGCTCTCGCCGCCCGAAAGCGTGCCCGAATTGCGCGAAAGCGTCAGATAGTCGAGGCCCACATCGTTGAGAAAGCGTAGCCGCTCGCGGATCTCCTTCAGGATGCGGACCGCGATCTCGTTCTGCTTGTCATTGAGATGCTCAGGCAGATCCTCGAACCATGCACCCGCCTTGCGGATCGACATTTCGGTGACCTGGCCGATATGCAGGCCGTCGATCTTCACCGCCAGCGCCTCGGGCTTCAGGCGGTGTCCGCCGCACGCCGGGCAGGGGTGGGCCGACATGTAGCGCTCGATCTCCTCGCGCATCCAGGCCGATTCGGTCTCCTTCCAGCGGCGCTGGAGATTGACCACGACACCCTCGAAGGGTTTTGTGGTCCGGTAGCTGCGCAGGCCGTCATCATAGTCGAAGACGATCTTCTTCTCGCCCGTGCCATTCAGGATCGCATCCTGCCCGTCGGCCGGCAGGTCGCGCCAGCGGTCGCCCACCTTGAAGCCGTATTCGCGTCCAAGCGCCTCCAGCGTCTGCAGATAATAGGGCGAGGTCGATTTCGCCCAGGGTGCAATCGCCCCTTCGCGCAGGATCGCATTGTCGTCCGGCACCACCAGATTCGGATCGATGGCGCGCTGGCTGCCGAGCCCGTCGCAGGTCGGGCAGGCGCCCGCCGGGTTGTTGAACGAGAAAAGCCGCGGCTCGATTTCCGGAATCGTGAAGCCGGAGACGGGGCAGGCGAATTTTTCCGAAAAGACGATGCGCTCGTGCGTCTCGTTCTTCGATTTGTTGGCCCCGCCACCCTTTGCGGTCGCCTCGTCGGACAACGGCCTGTCTGCAAATTCGGCAATCGCCAGCCCTTCGGCGAGTTTTAGGCAGGTTTCGAGCGAATCCGCGAGCCGCGTTGCCAGATCATCCCGAACCACGACGCGGTCCACCACCACGTCGATGTCGTGCTTGTATTTCTTGTCGAGTGCCGGCACCTCGGCGATCTCATAGAACGTGCCGTCCACCTTGACGCGCTGAAAGCCCTTCTTCTGGAGTTCGGCCATCTCCTTGCGGTACTCGCCCTTGCGTCCGCGCACGATGGGAGCGAGCACATAAAGCCGCGTGCCTTCCTCCAGTGCCATCACCCGGTCCACCATCTGGCTCACTGTCTGGCTCTCGATGGGCAGGCCCGTGGCCGGTGAATAGGGCACGCCCACACGCGCGAAGAGCAGGCGCATATAGTCGTAAATCTCCGTCACCGTGCCGACGGTGGAGCGCGGGTTCTTCGACGTCGTCTTCTGTTCGATCGAAATGGCCGGAGAAAGCCCGTCGATCTGGTCGACATCCGGCTTCTGCATCATTTCCAGGAACTGGCGCGCGTAGGCCGAAAGGCTCTCCACATAGCGTCGCTGCCCCTCGGCATAGATCGTGTCGAAGGCGAGCGACGACTTGCCGGAGCCCGACAGGCCGGTCATGACGATCAGCTTCTCGCGCGGCAGGTCGAGATCGACATTCTTCAGATTGTGCTCGCGCGCACCGCGAATGGTAATGGACTTGTGTTCTGGCATGCCCCGTCGCTGCCTGTCTTGAGAAACCGGATTGGCCGGCAGCATGCCGGTCCGTGCATCATGTAGGAAGCGGCACGCAAATGTCGACCGCAGCGCCAGGGATGACGCCAGCCGGTATCGCTTCGCCGCAGATACGCCAATGCCACTCAACGAGCGGAAGGGCGCATATTCTTCCTTTAACACGCTTGCCCGGCTGATGGGCAAGCAAAAAGAACAAAGACCGAACGTTCTCCTGACAATTCTGGCAGGAGCGTACGGTTCGTTACAGGCGATCACATTTGCTGGCATAGCGGGCCATTCGCTTGACCGGCGAAACCCGAAGGCGCAGTATGCCCCGGTCAGCGCTCGCGGCTTTTGAGCACTCGCAGGAGGCGCCGGTGGGCGCATCGGCTGCGCATCGCCGCTTGAGCACGCTGACGCCGAGCAAATGTCCGAAACGCGAAGAAGGAGGAAGGCATGAATCCACCTGACCGATCCACCAGGCTTCGCCTCGATCGCGAAGCCACAGCTGGCTGATCGGTCCGCTACGCATTCGGCGCATTGCGCGACGCATGTGTTTCGGTTCCGGTCCAGGGCGCATGACGTTTCTGGAGAACGCATTCGCCGGCAGGCATGACAACGCTGGCGGCTGGCTGCCCCCGAAAATCAGATTTACTTGAAGACAGGGTTGGTGAAACCGCCCTGCCTGACGACACCGGTAAACCATTCCCGGTATGGAGGGTCAGAAGACCCGGAGCCCCGCGCGACCAGAAGGCGGCGGGGCTTTTCCTTGCAATGCCGGACCGAAGCATCGCGCAGGGGGCCGCGGAAGGTGCCCCGGACGGCGCCCTTGAAGGCATTGACAGATGTTCGTCGAATGTGAACATAATAAGAACAAATGAGCTGTGGACGACAGCGGAGCGGGCAAAGGCGAAGAGCGCGCGGCAGTTCCGCTTGCGATAAGGTGCGCGGCAGATTTCGGACAAGCGTGGAGAAGCGTTATGGCGGGCAGCGTCAACAAGGTCATTCTGGTGGGAAATCTGGGCGCCGACCCGGAAATTCGCCGGCTCAATTCCGGCGATCCGGTGGTCAACATGCGGATTGCCACATCGGAAACATGGCGTGATCGCCAGTCGGGCGAGCGGCGTGAGCGTACCGAATGGCATAATGTGGTGATTTTCAACGACAATCTCGCCAAGGTTGCCGAGCAGTATCTGAAGAAGGGCGCCAAGGTCTATATCGAGGGCCAGCTCCAGACGCGCAAATGGACCGACCAGAACGGTCAGGAGCGTTACACGACCGAAGTCGTGCTGCAAAAATTCCGCGGCGAACTGCAGATGCTCGACACGCGCGGCCAGGGCGGTGACAGTCAGGTCGGCTATGGTGGCGGCAGCGGCAATCGCAGCTCCGATTTTGGCCAGTCCGGCCCTGCCGACAGCGGCGGCGGCGGAGGCGGAGGCGGCTACTCGCAGAACCTCGACGACGAAATCCCGTTCTGATCGGGAACAGGGTCGTGTTGAAACCCGGCAGTGCCGCCCCGATCCATGGACGTCTCCCTGGTATCTGGGCATGGCGCGCCGGGTTTTTCGCATTTTCAATCGTGTTCGCGACGTTCACATCGGCAGTGACCGCCGGTGAAGCGGACGTCGTCGACGTGAAAATCGTCGCCGAGACCGGCGGCACCTACCGCTTCGACGTCACCGTGGAACATGCAGATGAAGGGTGGGAGCACTACGCGGATCAATGGGACGTGCTCGACGATGCCGGCAATGTCCTCGGGTCACGCAAACTCCTGCACCCGCATGTGAACGAACAGCCATTTACCCGCAGCCTCTCTGGCGTGTCACTGCCTGACGGGCTGACCCATGTCACCATTCGCGCACGCGATTCCGTTCATGGATTTGGCGGAAGAGAGGTGACGCTGCCCATTCCCGGCCGCGGGGACGGGTAAGGTCATCAGCCCGGATCTCTCCTGAAATACAATTGCGCCGCCGGCGGATACCTGGAGCGGTTCACCGTTTCACGGAAACACTGCTCCGTTCTGTCTCTCTGATTTCCCGCATTTGCGCTGACGTCAGGTGATTCCACCTGACTGCAAAATGCTCTGGAGGCTATGCCAGCATCAGAACGCGGCAGCGTGAACCCGGCTCGGCAGCCGGCGCGCCTGGTTCGCGCACGATAAGCGCATTGGCCGCGGCCAGGGTGGTTAACATGGACGAATCCTGCAGCGAAAAGGGCGTCGCGATCAGCCCCTCAGGGCCGGAAGCGACCGAAGCGCGGATATAGTCGCGGCGATCGTCATTCTCGCGCAGGGCACTCGCCAGAACCGCAGCGCGCAGATCCGGCGTGTGGCTGCGCTGGCCAAGGCGGGCAACAAGCGGGCGCAGGAAAAGATGGGCGCAGACAAGGCTTGAGACCGGATTGCCGGGAAGGCCAAGCACCCGCATGGTTCCGGTGGTATCGGGCCGGGAAGTGGAATTCGGGTTTCGGCTGTTCCGATGTTCCAGCCGGCCAAACATGAGCGGCTTGCCCGGGCGCATGGCGATCTTCCAGAAGTCGAGCGACATGCCGGCGTCAAGCAGAGCCTGCCGCACCAGATCGCGAGCCCCCACGGAGGCGCCGCCAAGGGTTACAAGCACATGCGCGCCCGCCGCGACGGCCCTTTGCACTGCGGCGGTGATCGCGGCGCTGTCGTCGCCGACAATGCCGAGATCGAGGATCCGGGCCCCTTCGCTTTTGCCAAGAGCCCCAATGGCGAACCCGTTGGAGGCCACGATCTGATCGGGGCCGCAGGCCTCGCCCGGTCGCACCAGCTCATCGCCCGTGGCGATGATGGCAACCAGCGGACGCTCGGTTACCGAAAGCATCGCATGGCCGGCGGCAGCGGCGAGACCGACACCGGCCGGCCCGAGCCGGCGCCCCTGTTCAAGAACGACATCGCCTTCGACAAAATCGAGCCCAGCCCTGCGGATGTGGCGCCCGCTGGCAACCGTGCTCGTTGCTTCGATGCTGCCATCATCCTGAAGATCGGCATTTTCCTGAATGAGAACCGTATCGGCGCCTTCCGGCACCGGCGCTCCGGTGAAGATGCGAACGGCCTCGCCAGCGCCGACCGCGCCGTGAAACCGATTGCCGGCAGCCGATTCCCCGATCACCCGCAACCGCACCTCACGCGGTGTTTCGACATCCGCAGCCCGCACGGCGTAACCATCCATGGCCGACGCGTCGAAAGGTGGCTGTGTGCGCATCGCCGAAAGCGGGGTGGCCAGAACACGTCCGTCCGCCTCTTCGATCGGCACCATTTCACCGGGCAGGGCCTTCACGCCGTCGAGAATGCGCTCCAGAGCCTCATCCACCGGCAGAAGCGTCATGTCGAAGGCTCCGGTGCGCGCCAGTCGCCGGATTTGCCGCCGGTCTTTTCCAGAAGGCGAACGTCTCTGATGATCATTCCCTTATCCAGCGCCTTTGCCATGTCGTAAATGGTCAGGCAGGTGATGGAGACGGCCGTCAGCGCTTCCATTTCAACCCCGGTCTGGCCGGTCACCCGCACACGGGCTCGCACTCTCAGGCCGGGCAGCGCGTTATCCGCCTCGATTTCCACCACCACTTTGGAAAGTGCCAGCGGATGGCATAGCGGAATGAGGTCAGATGTCTTCTTGGCGCCCATGATGCCGGCTATGCGCGCGGTGGCAAGCACATCGCCCTTCTTGGCATTGCCTGAAAGGATGGCTTCCAGCGTTTGCGCCTGCATGACGACAGCGCCTTCGGCGACGGCCTCCCTGCGGCTTTCCTGCTTGCCGCTCACATCCACCATATGCGCTTCTCCGGAAGCGCCGATATGCGTCAGCTTTCCGGTGTCGTCGCTCATCGTTCAGCCTGCCGGATTTGCGGTATCGAGCCCCAGCAGGGCACGGGTCGCGCCTGCGACATCCTCCTGCCGCATCAGGCTTTCGCCGACCAGAAAGGTGTTCATGCCGGCACGCGCCAGGCGACGGCAATCTTCATTGGTGAAGATGCCGCTCTCGCCAACCACCAGCCGGTTTTCAGGCACGCGTGGGGCCAGCCGTTCGCTGGTTTCAAGGCTTGTTTCAAAGGTGCGCAGATTGCGATTGTTGATACCGATGAGGCGTGACGAAAGCTCGAGAGACCGCTCCAGCTCACGCTCGTCGTGGACCTCGATCAGGCAGTCCATGCCGAGTTCGAGGGCCGTATCCTCAAGGGCCCGGGCTTCATCTTCCGAAACGCTGGCCATGATGATCAGGATGGCGTCCGCCCCCCAGCTGCGCGCTTCATAAACCTGATAGGGTTCGAACAGGAAATCCTTGCGCAGCGCCGGCAGCGCACATGCGGAGCGGGTAGCTTCGAGAAACGCAGGCGCACCCTGAAAGGAAGGTCCGTCGGTCAACACGGAAAGGCATGCGGCACCGCCGTCTTCATAGGCCGCGGCCAGTCGGGGAGGGTCGAAATCTGCGCGAATGAGCCCGCGCGACGGGCTCGCCTTCTTTATTTCGGCAATAAGCCCAAAGCGGCCGGTCGCCTGTTTGTGAAGAAGCGCATCGGCGAAGCCGCGCGGTGCCTCGACGTCGCGTGCTCTGGCAACAAGATCGGGCAGGGGCGTGGTGGTCTTGGCCGCAGCGATCTCCTCGCGCTTATAGGCTTCGATTTTGCGTAGAATATCAGTCGTCACCGCTCGGGGCTCCCCTGTTTGAAACCTCGATCAGCTGATTCAGGGTGGCCAGCGCATGCCCATGGTCAAGCGATTCAGCGGCCAGCTTCATGCCATCCTTCAGGGTCTTTGCGCGTCCTGCGACAACCAGCGCCGCACCCGAATTCAACAGGCAGATATCGCGGTAGGCGTTCTTCTCGCCTTCCAGAACCGCTTTCAGCGCCCTGGCATTGTACGCCGCTTCGCCGCCTTTCAGATCCGCCATCGTGACCCGCTTCAGGCCGACATCCTCGGGCATGATCTCAAAATGGCGGATTTCACCGTCCTCGAGCGCCGCAACCTGCGTCGTCCCGGCGGTGGTCATCTCATCCAGCCCGGCGCCGTGAACGACCCATGCGGATTCTGTGCCCAGCTGTTTGAGCACGTGGGCGATCGGCGCCACCCATTCCGGTGCGAACACGCCCACAAGCTGGCGGCGGACACCCGCCGGATTGGAAAGCGGCCCGAGAAGATTGAAGATCGTGCGGGTCCCGAGCTCAACGCGGGATGGCCCGACGTGACGCATGGCCGAGTGATGGGCGGGCGCAAACATGAAACCCAGCCCCGCCTCGTTGATGCAATCGGCGATCTCCTGCGGGGTCAGCTCGATATTGATGCCAAGGGCAGCCAGCGTGTCAGCCGCACCGGACCGCGAAGAGAGCGCCCTGTTACCATGCTTGGCGACGGGCACGCCGGCACCCGCAACGATGAAGGCCGAGCAGGTAGAAACGTTGTAAGAGCCGGAGGCATCGCCGCCTGTGCCGACGATGTCCACCGCATCATCGGGAGCAGAGACCGGCAGCATCTTGTCGCGCATCGTGGCAACGGCGCCGGAAATTTCTTCCACGGTTTCGCCGCGCACGCGCAGAGCCATGAGAAAACCGCCGATCTGGCTTGGCGTCGCATCGCCCGACATCATGATGTCGAAGGCCTGCCTCGCCTCGTCAAAACTCAGGGAGGCGCCGGAAGCGGCCTTGGCGATGTAGGTTTTGAATCCGTTCATCTGCCGCCTCAGAAACTCAGGGCTTCCTGCATGGCCGCCCGGTTCACCGTAACCGGATATTTGCCCTGCAGGCGCGCAACCATCTGGTCGAGCAGGTCATCGGCAAGTGCCGAACGCATCGTGGCGCGCTGATTGTCGGGAATGCTCTCTGCCGTCGCGCTGGCCGGCTCGAACACTTCCGTGACCCTGAACAGGAACTGGCCGTCGCCAGCCGGATTCGCAAAAACGCCGGTTCCGTTACGCGGAACGGAGAACACCGCCGCAACACCGGCCTGGCCTAGGTCGGCGTCGTTGGCATTACGCTTGAGGCCGCGCTTGACCTGCTTCTCCTGGCCGATTTCGGTCGCGATTTCCTCCAGGGAAGCACCTTCCTCAAGACGCTTGGCGAATTCAGAGGCACGCTCGGCCAGCAGGCGGTCCGTTTCCGCTTTCAGCCAGTCCTGCGTGACCTGATCGCGCACTTCATCAAGCGAACGATCGCGTTCCGGCGTGATGCCCTCGACCTCATAAAACACAAAGCCGTTGCCGCCCATGGAAAGCGGTGCGTTTTCAATACCGGTTTCGCTTTCGAAAACCTCGCGCAGAAGCTCGGCTGAAACGGGCAGGTCGCCCACAATGGTTCCATCAGGGCGGCGCGCACTTGCGTCGATGGCCTCGATGGTCCGCATGGAAAGCTTCAGTCTTTCCGCAGCTTCGGCCATGGAAGCGCCGCCTGCGCGGGCGTCTTCATAGGAATCATGAACATCAAGCAGAACGCGCGCAGCCTCTTCGAGCGCCAGGTCCTGGCGGATTTCGCTCTCGACTTCGCTCAGTGGCTGCACAACCTCAGACTGGATGTCCGAGACATAGATAATGACGGGTCCAAAAGCCCCGTCGATCACATCGCTGAACTGGTTTGCTTCGAGCGAGAACGCCGCATCGGCGACAGCATCGTCTGCAACGTCACTGCGGGCGAGCGTGCCAAGGGCGATGTCCGAGCTGCTTTTGCCGGCAGCCGTTGCCACGTCTGCAAAATTCTTGCCGTCCAGCAGGTCTTTGAGCGCGGCTTCAGCCGCAGCACGGTCCGAAAACACGATCTGGTCAATCGTGCGCTTCTCCGGCGTCGTGTAGCGATCGCGCAGATCTTCATAGGCCTTCTGCACCTGCGCATCGGAAATGCCTTCCGGGTCCGCGATATCGGAGGGTTCAAGCTTCACATAGCTGAACTTGCGATATTCGGGGGCGGCATAGGCGTCCTTGCGCTCATCGAACCATGCCTGCAGCGTGGCATCGTCCGGCTGTGCGACTGGTTCGACAAGAGCCCGCGGCACGGCGAGATATTCGACGGTGCGGTCTTCGCCACGATAGAGCGCAAGATTCTTGAACAGCTCATCCGGGACGTTCATGCCGTCTGTCGCGGCTTCGACAATCTGCTGGCGAATGGCCACCTGCTCACGGTTCTTCAGATAGTCCTCGGGGCGCATGCCGATCTGGCGCAGCACGAAATCGAACTGCTGGCGGTCGAAACGGCCATCGGGCCCGCGGAATGCCGGGTCGTCCGCGGTCAACTGGGCGAGCTTGTCACCCGAGAGGCCAAGGCCAAGCCGGCGGGCCTCTTCGTCCAGCAAAGCGCCGGCTGCAAGCTGCTGCAGCACCTGATCGTCCAGACCGAAGGCGACAGCCTGCTCGCGCGTGACGCGGGTTCCAAGCTGTTGTGAAAGAGCGTTGATCTGCCGGTCATAGGCAAGCCGGAAATCCAGCATGGAAACGGAGGAGCTGCCGGCGGACAGAACGTTGCGGGACTGGTCATTCAGAACCTGGCCGGAAATACCCCAGACAGCAAAGCTCACGACAAGCAGGCCAAGGAGCAGCTTGGCGATCCAGGTGGAGGCGGCGTTTCTCAGACTGTCGAGCATGGCTTTTCCGAAGTTCCTTGGTGTATTGGGGCAGTGTTCCCAACGAAGCGCAATAGCGTCCCAGACGCCGAGTGTCGATAGCGGAGTGGGAATTGCCGTCCCAATTGCTTTTGCATCAGCCCGCGTTTTTGCTAGGGAAGCTGCCGAGTTTGGTTTTGCTGAGGACACCGCCCATGACGCCCGGAATTCGCCCCCTGATCGCAGGCAATTGGAAAATGAACGGTTTGAGCGCCGATGCTGGCGAATTGAAGGCCATAGGCGAGGGAACGTTCAACGGCGCCGAAGCTCTTCTGTGCGTGCCGGCAACGCTGATGATGCTGGCGCGGGATGCGCTGGGCGGCAGCGTTCATCTCGGCGGGCAGGATTGCCACACGGCGGCATCCGGTGCGCATACCGGCGATGTTTCGGCCGAAATGCTGGCGGATGCGGGCGCGACCCATGTTCTCGTTGGCCATTCGGAACGCCGCACGGATCACGGCGAAACTGACGCCCTCGTGTCCGACAAGGCGGAAGCCGCCTGGCGTGCCGGGCTGACGGCGGTGATTTGTATCGGCGAGACAAAGGCGGAGCGTGAAGCGGGCGAAACGCTTTCGGTCCTCTCACGGCAAATTCTCGGGTCCGTTCCCAAAGGCGCACAGGCGAAGAACACGGTGGTTGCATATGAACCGGTCTGGGCCATCGGAACCGGCTTGACGCCAACGGTTGAGGACGTTGCCGAAGCGCACAGGCACATCCGCGACGAGCTGGAAAAGCTTTTGGGAGAGGAGGCCGGAAAGATGCGGCTTCTTTATGGAGGGTCGGTCAAACCGGGCAACGCGACGGAACTGCTTTCGGTCGAGCATGTGGACGGCGCGCTTGTCGGCGGGGCGAGTCTGAAGGCGGTGGATTTTCTGGCGATTGCGGCTGCCTGTCCGGTCTGAGGCAGAGAAAACGCTTGCGTTACAGCCGCAAGCGCCTATGTGAGGTGGGGTTTGACGGGAATTCGGAAATTCCGGCCGGTTTGACCGAAAACCGTCATAAACTCCGCAAAACGGGTGCGTATGGTCCCGTTTTCTGGAAAAACATGCAGGTGCCAGGACACGGATTGTGAGCGGTCTTGGAAAATCGGCAAAAGCCGTGTAATGAGCCGCGTCCGCATTGAGGCGGATGCTTCGAGCCGGAGAGCCGGAAGGAAACATGCAGACCGTTATCATCGTCATTCATCTGATCGTCGTGGTCGCGCTGGTTGGCGTCGTCCTCATGCAACGCTCCGAGGGTGGCGGGCTTGGCATCGGCGGCGGTTCCGGTTTCATGTCCGCGCGCGGCGCGGCCAATGCCCTGACGCGCACGACGGCCATTCTGGCGGCCGCGTTCTTCGCGACATCGCTGGCCCTGTCGCTGATCGCCCGCTACGGCGCGAGCCCGACGGACATTCTGGACCGTATTCCTGCCGGAAGCGAGCAGACGGAAGGTTCGGGGGGCGTTCTTGACCAGCTTGGCGGTGCGGGCGCCTCTGCTCCCACCGAGGAGCCTTCGGCTCCGGCTGACGCCAATCCTGAAGATCAGGTTCCCACGGGGCAGTAAGCTCCGTGCCGCGAGGTTGACCGGTCGCCTGAGCTGCGACCGGCTTTGCCAATCGCAGAACTTATTCACCGCGGTGCGCAAAAAGATTTGCGTCTCGTTATTTTTTGCTGGCGGAATCGCCTGTGTCCGGTTAAGCGATGAGTCCCATGGCGCGATATGTTTTCATAACCGGCGGCGTGGTCTCCTCCCTCGGAAAAGGCATTGCAGCAGCGGCCCTTGGCGCGCTGTTACAGGCCCGTGGGTACCGCGTTCGCATCCGTAAACTCGATCCCTACCTGAATGTTGATCCGGGCACGATGTCGCCCTATCAGCACGGTGAGGTTTTCGTCACCGATGACGGTGCCGAGACCGACCTGGACCTTGGCCATTACGAGCGCTTTACCGGGCGTTCGGCCAACAAGCAGGACAACATCACCACAGGCAGGATCTACCAGAACATTCTGGAAAAAGAGCGTCGTGGCGACTATCTGGGCGCCACGGTGCAGGTGATCCCGCACGTTACCGACGAGATCAAGCAGTTCGTCCTCGAAGGCAATGACGATTACGATTTCGTTCTGTGCGAAATCGGCGGAACCGTCGGCGACATCGAGGCGATGCCGTTCCTTGAGGCGATTCGCCAGCTCGGCAACGAACTGCCGCGCGGCAACACGGTCTATGTGCATCTGACCTTGATGCCCTGGATTCCGGCAGCCGGCGAACTCAAGACCAAGCCGACGCAGCATTCCGTGAAGGAATTGCGGTCCATCGGCATTGCTCCTGACATCCTTCTGGTGCGCGCAGACCGGGAAATCCCCGCCGAAGAACGGCGCAAGCTGTCGCTGTTCTGCAATGTGCGCGAATCAGCCGTCATTCAGGCGCTCGATGTGGCGCATATCTACGATGTGCCGATAGCCTATCACGAGGAAGGGCTCGATTCGGAAGTGCTGGCCGCTTTCGGCATCGATCCGGCGCCGAAACCGCGCATGGAGCGCTGGGACGAGGTTGCCGACCGCATTCACAATCCCGAAGGTCAGGTCACGATTGCCGTTGTCGGCAAATACACCGGACTGAAAGACGCCTACAAATCGCTGATCGAAGCGCTTTCGCATGGCGGCATGGCAAACCGGGTTCGGGTGAAGCTCGAATGGATCGAGGCGGAAATCTTCGAGAAGGAAGATCCTGCTCCGTGGCTTGAGAAGGTGCATGGCATTCTGGTGCCCGGTGGCTTCGGCGAGCGTGGCGCGGAGGGCAAGATCCTTGCGGCCAAGTTCGCACGCGAACGCAAGGTGCCGTATTTCGGCATCTGCTTCGGTATGCAGATGGCCTGTATCGAGGCGGCCCGGTCTCTGGCCGGGATCGAAAAGGCTTCTTCCACGGAGTTCGGCCCGACCAGCGAGCCGGTTGTCGGTCTGATGACCGAGTGGCTCAAGGGCAACATGCTCGAGAAGCGCACGGCCTCCGGCGATCTCGGCGGCACGATGCGTCTCGGCGCCTATGAATCCAAACTTGTCGAAGGCTCCAAGATTGCGGCGATCTATGGTTCGGAAGAAATTTCCGAGCGTCACCGCCATCGCTATGAGGTGAATATCGGCTATCGTCAGAAGCTCGAAGAGTGCGGACTGGTCTTTGCCGGTCTTTCACCGGACGGCGTTCTGCCGGAGACGGTCGAGTATCCCGATCATCCCTGGTTCATCGGCGTGCAGTATCACCCCGAGCTGAAGAGCCGGCCCTTTGAGCCGCATCCGCTCTTTGCTTCTTTCATTGAAGCAGCTGTAGAGCAGTCGCGCCTCGTGTGATCTCGTTTCCCCGCCGCTCCGGCGGGGAACCACTCCTTGCCCGGCTCGGCACTTGCAAAGCGCCCGGGCTTCGGGCACATGCGGTGCATGGTATCTGAAGACAAGATGCGATTTCCGCGCAGCATCGATCGCAGCCTCGATCATTGTGTGTTGCCAACCGCCGATCTGGCGGTTGCGCGCGGACGTCTGGAAGCGCTCGGCTTCACTGTGGCAGCGGATGCCGCACACCCTTTCGGCACCGGCAATTGCTGCGTCTTCTTCGCAGATGGGTCCTATCTCGAACCCTTGAGCCGGGTCGCGCCGCAGGCCGCGCGGAAGGCGGAATCCGCAGGCAATGTTTTCGTCCAGCGCGACAGCGTGTTTCGTAAACAATTCGGCGATGAGGGGTTTTCCGCCGTGGTTCTTGGAACCACGGACGCAGATGAAGATCATGCACGCTTTGCTGGTGCGGGAATTTCCGCTGGAAGCCCACTCTCCTTCTCGCGCCCCTTCCGCGATGTCGATGGGCGCGAAGCCACGGCTTCGTTCCGCCTGGCCTTTGCCGCACCGGAAAACGCCAACGGCCATTTCTTCTTCACGTGCCAGCGCGTGAACTTACCGGCTGCAGGCCGCGGTGCGCTCGAAACTCATGCCAACGGCGTGACGGGAACCGCGCGGATCGTCATGCTCGCCGCCGCTCCAGATGACTATGCGGGCTTTCTCGACGCGTTCTCCGGTGAAGGGCACCAGATACCGGCGACCGAAGAGATCGTGCTGAAGCTTGCCAATGGCGAGCTGACGTTGATTACGCCGGATATTTACAAAACCAGATACGGCCTAGACCGGGTGCCGGCGTCCGGCCGGTTCGATCTGGCTGCAATCGTTTTCCAATGCCTGGATCTGGCCGGGCTGCGCGACCATTTGAAGGTGCGACAGGTTCTGTTTGCCGAACATGACGGTGCGGTCATCGTGCCGCCGGCGGCAGGGCAGGGTGCCGTGTTTGTCTTTGAGGAGTCTTCCCCATGAAACCCAATCCTCGTGTGACGGTCGGCAAGGTCGTTTTCGGCAATGATGCTCCGTTGGCGGTGATCGCCGGTCCATGCCAGATGGAAACGCGTCAGCACGCGTTCGACATGGCCGGTGCTCTCAAGGAGATGACGGACGAACTGGGCATCGGGCTCGTCTACAAGAGCAGTTTCGACAAGGCGAACCGCACATCACTCTCCGGGAAGCGCGGGGCAGGGCTGGATGCGGCCATGCCGATCTTCGCCGACATTCGCAAGGAATTCGATGTCCCAGTGATTACGGACGTTCACACAGAGGAACAGTGCGGGATTGTCGCCGAAGTGGTCGATGTGCTGCAGATCCCGGCATTCCTTTGCCGCCAGACCGATCTCCTGATCGCGGCGGCGCAGACCGGCAAGGTGGTGAACGTCAAGAAGGGGCAGTTTCTGGCGCCGTGGGATATGGAAAATGTCATCTCGAAGGTGACGGATTCTGGCAATCCAAATGTGATGGCGACCGAGCGGGGTACCTCGTTTGGCTACAACACGCTTGTCTCGGACATGCGCGGCCTGCCGCAGATGGCGGCTATGGGCGCACCGGTCATCTTCGATGCGACGCATTCGGTCGCCCAGCCCGGAGGCCGTGGAGGTTCGTCCGGCGGTCAGCGAGAATTTGTGGAAACGCTTGCGCGCGCTGCCGTTGCGGTCGGCGTTGCCGGTGTTTTCATGGAAACACATCAGGATCCCGACAATGCGCCGTCTGACGGTCCCAATATGGTGCCGCTCCATGAGATGAAGGGACTTCTTGAGCGCCTGATGGCCTTTGACCGCATTGCCAAGGCGAACTGACCCCGCTCACGACATTGAGTTTTCACGTGCCTGCGCTAAGACAGGCGCGAGCCGTTCCTTCCGGTAAACACTGCCGGAACCAACCTCCAGATTAGAGAGAGTTAAAATGACTGCCATTCTCGACATTGTCGGACGCGAAATACTGGACAGCCGGGGCAACCCGACCGTCGAAGTCGATGTGGTTCTGGAAGACGGCTCCATGGGCCGCGCCGCCGTGCCTTCGGGCGCCTCCACCGGCGCGCATGAAGCCGTGGAGCTGCGCGACGGCGGCAAGCGCTATCTCGGAAAGGGCGTCGAACAGGCGGTCGATGCGGTCAACGGCGAGATTTTCGAGACCCTGAGCGGGCTCGAGGCGGAAAACCAGATGCAGATCGACCAGGCAATGATCGATCTCGATGGCACGCCCAACAAGAGCCGCCTTGGCGCAAACGCGATCCTCGGTGTTTCGCTTGCGGTGGCAAAGGCTGCCGCCGAGACCTCCAACCTGCCGCTCTACCGCTATGTGGGCGGGGCCTCCGCGCATGTCCTGCCGGTGCCGATGATGAACATCGTCAATGGCGGCGCGCATGCCGACAACCCGATCGACTTCCAGGAATTCATGGTGATGCCGATCGGCGCGTCGTCCATTCGTGAGGCCGTGCGCTGGGGCTCGGAAATCTTCCACACGCTGAAAGCGGGCCTGAAAGACGCCGGCCACAACACCAATGTGGGCGACGAAGGCGGATTTGCTCCGAACCTGAAGAGTGCTGAAGATGCGCTCGACTTCGTTCTCGCCTCGATCGAGAAGGCCGGCTACAAGCCGGGCGAGGATGTGGGCATCGCGCTCGACTGCGCCGCGACCGAGTTCTTCAAGGAAGGCAAGTATGTCTACGAGGGCGAAGGCCAGACGCGCGACGGCAAGGCGCAGGCCGAATACCTTGCGAAGCTCGTCGGCAACTATCCGATCATCTCCATCGAAGACGGCATGTCGGAAGACGATTTCGAAGGCTGGAAGATTCTGACCGATCTGGTGGGCAACAAGGCGCAGCTCGTGGGTGACGATCTGTTCGTGACCAATTCCGCGCGCCTGCGCGACGGCATCAAGATGGGCATCGGCAATTCGATCCTCGTCAAGGTGAACCAGATCGGCACGCTGACGGAAACGCTCGACGCAGTGGAGACGGCGCACAAGGCCGGCTACACGGCGGTGATGTCGCACCGCTCCGGCGAGACCGAGGATTCGACCATTTCGGATCTGGCCGTTGCCACCAATTGCGGGCAGATCAAGACCGGCTCGCTGGCACGTTCGGACCGGACGGCGAAGTACAACCAGCTTATCCGCATCGAGGAAGAGCTCGGTCCGCAGGCGCGCTACGCCGGAAAATCGATCCTGCGCGGATAAAGTTTGCAGGTGACCGTAGGGAAATAACGGTCCTTTAAGCAACATATGGTCACATGCGGGAGAAGGGTTTTTTCCGCATGTGGACACGTCATCACAAACGCCGCAACACTGGCCGTCTGATCGTTCCGACGATCACGGGGCTGTTTCTCGCCTATTTCGGCTTTCATGCCTACAATGGCGATTATGGCATCTACTCGAAATACAGGCTTGAGACCCGTATCGCGGAAGCTCAGGAGCGGCTTGACGCCCTTGTCGCCAAGCGCCGGGAGCTGGAGCATCGGGTTGCACTGGTGAACGATGGCAGCCTGGAGAAAGACATGCTCGATGAGCAGGCGCGCCGGGCGCTGAATCTGGCCCGGGAGAATGAGGTGATTGTCCTCATCGGTGCCGGTCAGTAAATTAACTGAATTTCACTTAATCAACAATAAGATGTGAAAATCCAAGCATTTAGCTGCATGGCAGCTATGCGGATTTTGAATGGCCGAATTGTGTTCCACGTGCTAGCTTCATCTACCATAAGCGGGAGATGACGGGAGGCTCATGGCGCAACCTTTGCCAGGCTCCACCGTTGCATAAATTCCCCGGAATGTCAGCTAGGGAGTAAAGGCATGGCGCGAGCCGCAAGCAAGACAAGTGCCGCGAGGTCACGCTCGACCAAAAAAGGAGCGGCAGGGGCTGCCGTTCAGGCACCCAAACCCCCAAAGCCAGAAGATTTCGACAAAGAGCAGGAGCTTCACGCCTATCGTGAAATGCTTCTGATCCGTCGTTTCGAGGAAAAGGCCGGCCAGCTCTATGGCATGGGCCTCATCGGCGGCTTCTGTCATCTCTATATCGGTCAGGAGGCTGTTGTCGTCGGCATGCAGATGAGCATGAAGGACGGCGACCAGGTGATCACCGGTTATCGCGATCATGGTCACATGCTCGCAACAGGCATGGAAGCGCGCGGCGTGATGGCCGAGCTTACGGGGCGCCGCAATGGCTACTCCAAGGGCAAGGGTGGCTCCATGCACATGTTCTCCAAGGAGAAGAAGTTTTATGGCGGCCATGGCATCGTGGGCGCGCAGGTGCCGCTGGGCACGGGGCTGGCCTTTGCCAACCGCTACCGCGGCGACGACAGCGTTTCGATCACCTATTTCGGCGACGGTGCTGCCAATCAGGGCCAGGTCTATGAGAGCTTCAACATGGCCTCGCTGTGGAAGCTGCCGGTGGTCTACATCATCGAGAACAACCGCTATGCCATGGGCACTGCCGTGGCGCGCTCCTCTGCGGAAACCGATTTCTCCCATCGCGGTCTTTCCTTCAAGATTCCGGGCATCCAGGTGGATGGCATGGATGTGCGCGCGGTGAAGGCTGCAGGCGATCTGGCCGTGGACTGGTGCCGTTCGGGCAAGGGGCCGATCATTCTGGAAATGCAGACCTATCGCTATCGCGGCCATTCCATGTCTGACCCGGCAAAATACCGCTCCAAGGATGAAGTGCAGAAAATGCGCTCGGATCACGACCCGATCGAGCAGGTGAAGCAGCGTCTCATGGCGAACAAATGGGCTGATGAAGACGAACTGAAGGCCATCGACAAGGAGGTGCGCGAGATCGTCGGCGATTCGGCCGAATTCGCGCAGACGGATCCGGAACCGGATGTGTCTGAACTCTACACCGACATTCTGCTTTGAGGAGAGGGCCGACATGCCAACCGAAATTCTCATGCCCGCGCTCTCTCCGACCATGGAAGAGGGCAATCTTTCCAAATGGATCAAAAAGGAAGGCGATGCCGTCGCGCCCGGTGACGTGATCGCCGAGATCGAAACCGACAAGGCGACCATGGAAGTGGAAGCCGTGGACGAAGGCACGCTCGGAAAAATCCTGATCTCCGAAGGCACCGAAGGCGTGAAGGTGAATACGCCGATCGCCGTGCTGCTGGCAGATGGCGAAAGCGACGCCGATCTCGATAAGGCGGCATCAAAGCCGGCTGCCGAAGAGACAAAGGTTGCCGATGACAGCGCCACGAAGGCTGAACCGGAAGAAAAGTCCGGTGGTTCCGTGCCGGCGGCGCCCGAGGTGAAAATCGCGGCGGACCCGGACATTCCCGAAGGCACGGAAATGGTTTCGACCACCGTGCGCGAGGCGCTGCGCGACGCCATGGCCGAGGAAATGCGCCGTGACGGCGACGTTTTCGTCATGGGTGAAGAGGTGGCCGAATATCAGGGCGCCTACAAGGTGACGCAGGGGCTCTTGCAGGAGTTCGGCGACAAGCGCGTGGTCGACACGCCGATCACCGAGCACGGCTTTGCCGGCGTCGGTGTTGGTGCGGCCTTTGCCGGGCTGAAGCCGATCGTCGAATTCATGACGTTCAACTTCGCCATGCAGGCGATTGACCAGATCGTGAACTCCGCAGCCAAGACGCTCTATATGGCCGGCGGCCAGATGGGTGCGCCCATCGTGTTCCGCGGACCGAACGGGGCGGCTGCCCGCGTGGCCGCACAGCATTCGCAGTGCTACGCGGCCTGGTATGGGCATATCCCGGGGCTCAAGGTGGTGATGCCTTATACGGCAGCCGACGCGAAGGGGCTTTTGAAAGCCGCGATCCGCGATCCGAATCCGGTCATTTTCCTCGAAAACGAGATTCTCTATGGCCAGAGCTTTGACGTTCCGAAGATGGATGACTTCGTGCTGCCCATCGGCAAGGCGCGCATCCACAAGGAAGGCAGGGACGCCACCATCGTCTCCTTTGGCATCGGCATGACCTATGCGGTGAAGGCGGCTGAAGAGCTGGCGGGTGAGGGGATCGACGTGGAGGTGATCGACCTGCGCACGATCCGCCCGATGGACCTTGATACGGTGATCGCTTCGGTGAAGAAGACGAACCGTCTGGTGACGGTCGAGGAAGGGTTCCCGCAGTCTTCGGTCGGCGCGCATATCGCCAGCCAGGTGATGCAGCGGGCGTTTGACTATCTCGACGCGCCGGTGATCACGGTTGCGGGCAAGGATGTGCCGATGCCTTATGCGGCGAACCTTGAAAAGCTCGCGCTGCCCAACGTCGCCGAAGTGGTTGAAGCGGTGAAAGCCGTTTCCTATCGCAGCTAAGGGGGAGGATACCATGCCGATCAAAGTCACCATGCCTGCCCTTTCGCCAACGATGGAGGAGGGCAATCTCGCCAAATGGATGGTCAAGGAGGGCGACAGCGTCGCGCCGGGCGACGTGATCGCCGAGATCGAGACCGACAAGGCGACCATGGAAGTGGAAGCGGTCGACGAGGGCACCGTTGCGAAACTGGTGGTGCCGGAAGGCACTGAAGGCGTGAAGGTGAATGCGCTGATCGCGGTTCTCGCCGAAGAAGGAGAGGATGCCGGCGCGGCGGCGAAAGCGGCCGAGGGCGGTTCCGACTCCAAGCCTGAACCCAAGTCTGAAAAGCCTGCAAAGGAAGAAGCTCCCGCGGCCAAACCCGAGGCAAAGCCTGCGGAAGCGAAAGCGGCGCCGGCAGGCGATGGCGAGCGTGTGTTCGCCTCTCCGCTTGCCCGCCGTCTTGCAAAGGAAGCGGGTCTCGACCTTTCGGCGATTTCAGGTTCCGGGCCCAAGGGCCGGATCGTGAAAGCCGATGTGGAAGCGGCTGGCAAGGATGGCAGTGCGAAGGCTGCCGCCGCTCCGGCTTCGGCTCCCGCCGCGGCGCAGGCCATGTCCGACGATCAGGTCATGAAACTGTTCGAGGAAGGTTCTTACGAGCTGATCCCGCATGACAGCATGCGCAAGACCATCGCCCGTCGTCTGGTCGAGGCCAAGTCCACCATTCCGCATTTCTACCTGACGCTCGATTGCGAGATCGACGCGCTTCTGGCACTGCGCAAGCAGTTGAACGAGGCCGCGCCGAAGGTGAAGACCGAGGATGGCGAGAAGCCGGCTTACAAGCTGTCGGTCAACGACATGGTGATCAAGGCCCACGCCAAGGCACTTGCCATGGTGCCGGAGGCGAATGTCTCCTGGACCGAAAGCGCCATGGTAAAGCACAGACACGCCGATGTGGGCGTTGCCGTGTCGATCCCCGGCGGGCTGATCACGCCGATCATTCGCCGCGCCGACGAGAAGACGCTGTCGGCCATCTCGAACGAGATGAAGGATCTGGCCACGCGGGCGCGTTCGCGCAAGCTGAAGACGGAAGAGTTCCAGGGGGGCAACACGGCCGTTTCCAATCTCGGCATGTTCGGCATCAAGGACTTCGCCGCCGTCATCAACCCGCCGCACGCGACGATCCTCGCGGTCGGTGCTGGCGAGCAGCGGGCCGTGGTGAAGGATGGCGAGGTGAAGGTTGCAACGGTGATGTCGGTGACGCTGTCGACCGATCACCGTGCGGTGGACGGCGCGCTTGGCGCCGAACTCCTCGCCGCCTTCAAGAAGGTCATCGAAAATCCGCTCACCATGCTGATCTAGGCGATATGGACCTGCTTTCCGGGGACAAACGATGAAGACCATCCTGTGCTTTGGCGATTCGCTGACATGGGGGTATGACCCCGCCGGCCCCGGACGGCATCCCTTCGATGATCGGTGGCCGAGCGTGCTTCAGGCGGAACTGGGCGGCGGTGCGCGTGTGATCGCCGAGGGGCTGAATGGCCGCACCACGGTGTTTGACGATTTCGCATCCGGTGCCGACCGCAACGGCGCACGCGTCTTGCCTACGCTTCTGACCAGCCATGCGCCGCTCGATCTGGTCGTCATCATGCTCGGCACGAACGACATGAAACCCTTCATCTGCGGCCGTGCTTTCGGCGCGAAACAGGGCATGCAGCGTCTGATCGACATCGTGCGCGGTCATGATTATCCGATGGGCGAGCCGGCACCGAAGGTGCTCATCATGTCGCCGCCGGCCGCCTGCGAAACGCCAGAACCGGACTTCGCGGCCCTTTTTGAAAGCGCCCGTATCGAGTCGGCGAAGCTGGCCGGTCTTTATGCTGCGCTCGCGGATGAGACGGGTGCGGGCTTCTTCGATGCAGGAAGCGTGGCTCAGACGAGCCCGCTTGACGGCGTTCATCTGGACGCCGAAAACACAGGCTCCATTGGCCGGGGGCTCGCCCCGGTCGTGAGAGACATGCTTGGACTTTGATAAAGGAGGGATAAGCATGGCCAACACTGTGGAAAATGAAAGCGTACATGCTTCGTGGGGCTGGCTGGCCCTGCTCGGGGCCATTTCACTGATCGGCGGCATTCTGGCTCTCTTCAATCCGTTCGCAGCCACCATGACTGCAGCGATACTGGCAGCCTGGACATTCGTGCTTTTCGGCGTGCTCCAGATCGTGCAGGCGTTTCGTGTTCGGGGGTGGGGCGGGTTTCTCTGGGCCCTGCTGCTGGGGCTGCTGACGCTTGCCGTCGGGATTTCGATCATCGCCAAGCCGGCTGCCGGGATCATTTCGCTGACCATTCTCGTGGCCATCATGTTTCTGGTGCTCGGTGTGGTGAAGGTCATGTATGCCTTCGCATTCCGGCCGCTTTCCGGCTGGGGATGGGTGCTCTTCTCGGGCATCGTCTCGCTTCTGCTCGGCGTCATGATCCTTGCGGACATGCCATGGGCCGCGGCAACAATTCTGGGCATCCTTCTCGCCGTCGAACTGCTTTCGAACGGCGTGTTTCTTTTGCTCATAGCTTTTGGCCTGCGCGGGGCGCAGCGGGCCTGAAAACTCTCGGGGCGCGGCGGTGTGAAAGCCGCGCCCGGACAATGATACGACGACAAGGAGAAACCAGCTGTGGCTGAAAATTACGACGTTATCATCATCGGATCGGGACCCGGCGGCTATGTTACCGCCGTCCGCGCTGCACAGCTTGGTTTAAAAACGGCAATCGTGGAGCGTGAGCATCTGGGTGGCATCTGTCTCAACTGGGGCTGTATTCCGACAAAGGCGCTGCTGCGCTCGGCCGAGATCAAGCATTATGCCGAAAACGGCAAGGATTACGGTCTGACGATCGACGGCAAGATTTCCGCGGATGTGAATGCCGTCGTCGACCGCTCGCGCAAGGTCTCCCAGCGGCTGAATGGCGGCGTCGGCTTCCTGATGAAGAAGAACAAGATCGACGTGATCTGGGGCGAGGCGAAGCTTTCCAAGCCGGGCGAGGTGGTCGTTTCCGAGCCCTCCAAAAAGGCGATGCAGCCGCAGCCACCCATGCCGAAGAACACCAAGGGTGCCGGCACCTACAAGGCAAAGCACATCATTGTTGCGACGGGTGCGCGTCCGCGCGTTCTGCCGGGCATCGAGCCGGATGGCGATAAGATCTGGACCTATTTCGAGGCGATGGTTCCCAAGACCATGCCGAAATCACTCGTCGTGATGGGCTCCGGCGCCATCGGCATGGAGTTCGCCTCCTTCTACCGCACCATGGGAGCGGATGTGACGGTTGTAGAGCTGATGCCGCAGATCCTGCCGGTCGAGGATGCGGAAGTCTCGAAGTTTGCAAAGCGCCAGTTCGAGAAACAGGGCATCCAGTTCAAGCTTGAGGCGAAGGTTGCCAAGGTCGAGAAGACCAAGGACGGGATCACCGCCCATATCGAAACCAAGGACGGCAAGGTTGAGAAGATTTCGGCCGAGAAGCTGATCTCCGCCGTTGGCGTGCAGGGCAACATCGAAAATCTCGGCCTCGAATCGCTCGGGGTTAAGACGGATCGCGGCTGTGTGGCGGTCGACGGGTACGGTCGCACCAATGTTGAGGGCATCTACGCAATCGGCGATGTGGCGGGCCCGCCCATGCTGGCGCACAAGGCCGAGCATGAGGGCGTGATCTGCATCGAGAAGATCGCCGGCGTGCCGGGTGTCCATGCGCTCGACAAGGGGCTGATCCCCGGCTGCACCTATTGCCATCCTCAGGTTGCCTCCGTCGGCCTCACGGAAGCCAAAGCCAAGGAAGCCGGCCGCGACATCCGGGTTGGCCGCTATCAGTTTGCCGCCAACGGCAAGGCGATTGCGCTCGGCGAAGACCAGGGTTTCGTCAAGACGATCTTCGACAAGAAGACGGGCGAGCTTCTCGGCGCGCACATGATTGGTGCCGAGGTTACCGAGCTCATTCAGGGCTTCGTCGTTGCGATGAACCTTGAGACGACGGAAGAAGAGCTGATGCACACGGTCTTCCCGCATCCGACCCTGTCGGAGATGATGAAGGAGAGTGTGCTCGATGCCTATGGGCGTACGCTCAACGCGTAAAATGGGCTGAAGGGCCCTGTTTCCCCCGCACCAACTGGACTATATGCGGGGGAACATCGAACGAGGAACAGGATGATGGAAGAGAGCTACGGTCTTCTGGGCATGCCCGGCGTCGGCTTTTTCGGCCTGCTCGTCATCGGCTTTCTGGCCGGTTACGTGGCCGAGAAAACGATGAACCGCGATCATGGTTTTCTGACCAACATCCTTGTTGGCATCGCCGGTTCCTTCGTCGGCGGGACGCTTGCCGGTCTGGTCGGCATCTCGTTCTACGGTTTTCTGGGCAATCTGGTGATCGCCATTGTTGGCGCGATCCTGATCCTCTGGGTATTCGGACGCTCGTCTTCCAGCCGGGCGCGATAGGACAAACATGGTCACGATTCTCGATACTGTCACCGCCAAGCCGCGCCCGCGGCACCCTGAAAAGGCGCACCGGCCCGATCAGGAAGTGCTGCGCAAGCCCAAATGGATCCGGGTCAAGGCGCCGACCTCGCAGGGCTATCTGGAAACCCGCGAGATCGTGAAATCCAACAAGCTTGTGACCGTGTGCGAAGAGGCGGGCTGCCCGAACATCGGCGAGTGCTGGGACAAGAAGCACGCGACCTTCATGATCCTTGGCGAAATATGCACGCGCGCCTGTGCCTTCTGTAACGTCGCCACGGGCATTCCCGGTCCGGTGGACATGAACGAGCCTGAAAACGTCGCCAAGGCGGTGCGCGAGATGGGGCTGAAGCATGTCGTGATCACTTCGGTCGACCGCGACGACCTAGCCGATGGCGGTGCGCAGCATTTTGCCGATGTGATCGGCGCGATCCGTGCCGCATCGCCCGAAACGACCATCGAGATCCTGACGCCCGACTTCCTGCGCAAGGATGGCGCGCTGGAAGTGGTGGTTGCTGCCAGGCCCGACGTCTTCAACCACAATCTGGAGACCGTTCCGGGCAATTATCTGAAGGTGCGCCCCGGCGCGCGCTATTTCCATTCGCTGCGCCTGCTCCAGCAGGTCAAGGAGCTGGATCCGACCATGTTCACCAAATCCGGGATCATGGTGGGGCTTGGCGAAGAGCGCAACGAAGTGTTGCAGCTCATGGACGATCTGCGCTCGGCCAATGTGGATTTCATGACCATCGGCCAGTATCTGCAGCCGACGCGCAAGCACCATCCGGTGAAGAAATTCGTGACGCCCGAAGAATTCAAGTCCTATGAGACCGTGGCTTACACGAAGGGCTTCCTTATGGTGTCGTCGAGCCCGCTGACGCGCTCCTCGCATCACGCAGGCGAGGACTTCGCAAAGCTGAAGGCGGCGCGCGACGCCCGCCTCGAAGGCGCAGGCGCTGCCGCGAACTGATGCCGAAATTCGAGACCGTGCGCCGCGTGGCGCACACGCCCGAGAACATGTTCGCGCTGGTCGCGGATGTGGAGAAATATCCCGAATTCGTGCCCATGTGCGAGGCGCTCAGCGTGCGCACACGCAGGGAGCGCGATGGCGTAACGCTGCTCGTCGCCGACATGACCGTGGGTTACAAGGCGCTGCGCGAGACCTTTACCAGCCAGGTGACGCTGAAACCGGACGATGCGGCCATCGATGTGCGCTATGTGGATGGGCCGTTCCGCTTCCTGAAGAACGAATGGCGCTTTGAGCCGGCCGGTGAGGCGGAGTGCGATATTCACTTCTTCATCGAGTATGAATTCAAGAGCCGCATGCTCGGCGCTGTCATGGGCGCGATGTTCGACCGCGCGTTCCGCATGTTTTCCGAGGCCTTCGAGCGCCGCGCTGATGTGGTTTATGGCGTGAGCGCCTGAATTCAGCCGTCCTTCAAAGCCGACAGAACCATGTCGAGAGCAGCCTCGACGGTCGCTGCGCGCACACCGGCGCGGTCGCGGCCCGCAAAGACGTGGGATTGCGCCAGGGGCGCGCGGCCCTTCAATACAAGGCCGAACCAGACGAGACCGACAGGCTTTTCCGCTGAGCCGCCATCAGGGCCGGCAATGCCGGTGACGGCAACGGCCACGCCAGCGCGTGAGCGGGCGAGCGCACCGGATGCCATCTCCAGCGCCGTTTCCTGCGAAACAGCGCCATGGGCGGCGAGCGTTTCGGATGAGACGCCGAGCATCTCCATCTTGGCTTCGTTGGAATAGGTGACGAAACCGCGATCGACGACGGAGGAGGAACCGGCGATGTCCGTCAGGGCCGCGGCGATCATGCCGCCGGTGCAGGATTCGGCCGTGGCCAGCATGATGCCGCTCGCTTCACAGGCGGAAAGAACGGCGCGAGCCCGATCCTCGTATTCACTCATGCCGGCACCTCGCCGGGATAGATCACGCTGGCCGTGGCGATAGCAGCAATGCCTTCCTCACGGCCGATGAAGCCCATCTTTTCATTCGTCGTCGCCTTGATGGAAATGCGATGCGGCGCGATGCCGAGCATGGTGGACAGCGCAGCGGTCATTGCCTCGCGGTGTGGGCCGACTTTCGGTGCCTCGCAGATGATCGTGACATCGGCATTGGCGATGCGGCCACCGGCCTCGCGTACGATCCGGGCCGCGTGCTCGAGGAAGATGTGCGAGGCAGCACCTTTCCACTGCGGATCCGATGGCGGAAAGTGCGTGCCGATATCGCCGGCGCCACAGGTGGCAAGCAGCGCGTCGGTGAGCGCGTGAAGGCCGACATCGGCATCCGAATGGCCGGAAAGGCGCTTTGTGTGCGGTATGCTCACGCCGCAAAGAATGACGGCGTCGCCATCGGTGAAAGTGTGAACATCGTAACCGTTTCCGGTGCGCACGTCCGGGAAGGCCGACGGGCGGTTCAGGCGCTCGTCGGCGAGCGCAATGTCGCGCGCCCAGGTAAGCTTGATGTTGTCCACGGCACCGGCAACGAGACGAACGGGTATCTTTGCCCATTCGGCGATCGAGGCATCGTCGGTAAAGTCCTCGCGGCCGAGTTTGTGTGCGCGGTCGTGGGCAGCGGCAATGAGTGCGAAAGGAAAGCCTTGGGGTGTCTGGGCGGCGTGCAGATCGTGGCGCGGCACGGTTTCGGCGATGAACCCTGCGGGACCGGCGCGCTTGACCGTGTCGGCGACGGGAAGGGCGGGCAGGGCGCCTCGGCCCTCTTCCACCGCACCGATGATGCGGTCGATCAGTTCACGGTCGATGAAGGGGCGCACGCCATCATGGATAAGCACGGTCTGGGGTTCGGGATCGTAAAGCGCAAGCAGGGCGAGCCGGGTGGAGGCCTGTCGGGAATGACCGCCATGGATCGCCCGGACACGCGGATCGCAAAGGCCGGCCGTGGCTTCGGCAAAGAGCGCCTCGTCATCGGGATGGATTGCGACCACGATGCGGCCGATGCGGGGATCGGCGAGGAAGGTCTCAAGCGTGTGACGCAGAACCGGCTTGCCACCGATCAGGCGATACTGCTTCGGCCCCTCTGTGGATTGCCCGGCCCGCTCGCCGCGCCCCGCGGCGACAATCACGGCAGCGACCTCTCCCGCCGGGCGGGAGGCCAGCGGATCGGCTTCGTCCAGGGTCTCGGATTGGTGCATCTGCTTGTCCATAGGGCAGACGCATAATAAGACACGCCGCGAAAGGCCAGCCGAATTTACAATCTGTGTTGCCCGATGCGAATTGGCTGTTGCGGGCAGGGGGCGAATTGGCTAAATATTAAGCACAGGATATAGGTGCATCACTTTTGTGCAATCCATCAGCTGAAATTCTCTCGGGGCCTCTTTCGGTCGGGTCGGTGACGATCCGCAACCGGGTGTTTCTGGCGCCCATGTCGGGCGTGACGGATCTGGCCTTTCGGGCGCGCGCGCATGCGCATGGGGCGGGGCTTGTCGTCTCTGAAATGGTGGCGAGCGGTGAACTTGCGCGCGGCAAGGCGGAATCGGCACGCCGCCTGCGCCGGCCGGACGTGGATGTGCACATGGTGCAGCTCGCCGGCAGGGAAGCGCACTGGATGGCCGAAGGGGCGCGCATTGCGGAAGCGCAGGGCGCCGACATCATCGACATCAACATGGGCTGCCCGGCCAAGAAGGTGACGGGTGGATATTCGGGTTCTGCGCTGATGCGTGAGCCCGACCATGCGCTAAGCCTGATCGAGGCTGTCGTGGCGGCGGTGCAGGTGCCTGTAACGGTCAAGATGCGGCTTGGGTGGGACGAGAATGCGCTCAATGCGCCGGAAATCGCAAGCCGCGCGGAGAATGCCGGTGTCGCTATGGTGACGGTTCACGGGCGCACGCGCTGCCAGTTTTACAAGGGCAGGGCGGACTGGCAGGCGATTTCGGCGGTCAAGGCGGCTGTCGGTATTCCGGTCGTGGCCAATGGCGACGTGACCACGGCAGAGGATGCCGCCGGCATACTGGCCGCGTCGGGTGCGGATGCGGTGATGATCGGCCGGGCGCATTACGGCGTGCCGTGGGTTGCGGGTGCGGTTGCTGCGAATGCCGAACGCCGGCCTGAAAACCTCGCTGACTACGTGATCGACCATTATGAGGCGATGCTCGCGCTTTACGGCACGGAGCACGGCACGCGGCATGCCCGCAAACATCTCGGCTGGTACATGGAACGCCATCTCGACGCGGTGGATGCCGAGACCAGAAAGGCGATCATGACGGGCACCGATCACCTTGAAGTGTCGCGCCTTCTGCGCGACCTGTTTCGCAGGCAAGAGGAGCGTCTGGCCGCATGAACCGACCGGGTGAGCGCACACGCATGGACACCGGCCCCGCCAGCCTGCTCCTGAACACGCTGCGGCACCCTGTGGTGATGATCGATCAGGATGGCTTCATGATCGAGGTCAATGCCGAAGCGGAGGATTTCTTCCGCTCGGGCGCTGCCATTCTCGCGCGCAGCCGGCTGGCCGATTTCGTGCCCTTTGGGAGCCCGCTGATCGCCCTTGTCGAACAGGTGCGCGAGCAGCGCGTGGCCATCAACGAATATCGTGTCGACATTTCTTCGCCCCGGCTCGGTGCGGAGCGCATGGTGGACATTCATGCCGCGCCGGTTTCCGAAGTGCCGGGTGCTGTCGCGCTCCTCCTGCAGGAGCGCTCCATGGCCGACAAGATCGACCGGCAGATGGTGCACCGGGGTGCTGCCCGCTCGGTAACGGGGCTTGCGGCCATGCTGGCGCATGAGATCAAGAACCCGCTTTCGGGCATTCGCGGCGCGGCACAGTTGCTCGAACACGCGGTGTCCGACGAGGATCGCGCATTGACGCGGCTCATCACGGAAGAGACGGACCGGATCGTCGCGCTGGTGGATCGCATGGAAGTGTTTTCCGACGAAAGGCCGGTGGAGCGCGATCCGATCAACATTCATCTCGTGCTCGATCATGTGAAGGCTGTTGCCAAAAGCGGCTTCGCCCGCAAGGTGAGCATTGTCGAGGACTACGATCCATCGCTGCCGCCCGTATGGGCCAATCGCGATCAGCTTATCCAGATCTTTCTGAACCTGGTGAAGAACGCCGCCGAAGCGATCGGCGACCGGGACGATGGCGAGATAAGGCTGACGACTGCATTTCGCCCCGGCATCCGCCTGTCGGTACCCGGCTCGCCTGACCGTGTGGCCCTGCCGCTGGAGTTTTGCGTCTACGACAACGGACCGGGCGTTCCGGAAGACCTTCGGCAGATCATCTTCGATCCGTTCGTGACCTCCAAGCAGAACGGGTCCGGCCTCGGGCTGGCGCTGGTGGCCAAGATCGTTGGCGCGCATGGCGGGGTGATCGAATGCGAATCCTCCGGCCAGCGCGGCACGGTGTTCCGCATTCTGATGCCCGCCTGGCGCGAAGCGCGCCGCAAGGATGCCCTTCATCACGAAGAGGATAGGCCCGCATGACCAGCATTCTTGTCGCCGACGATGACGCAGCCATCCGCACAGTTCTGAACCAGGCGCTGTCGCGTGCCGGCCATGACGTGCGGGTGACGTCGAATGTCGAGACGCTGTGGCGCTGGGTCTCGGCGGGCGAGGGGGATCTGGTGATCACCGACGTGGTCATGCCCGATGGCAATGCGTTCGACCTTCTGCCCAGAATCCGCAAGGCGCGACCGGACCTGCCGGTTGTCGCGATGAGCGCGCAGAACACGTTCATGACCGCCATACGCGCCTCCGAGGTCGGAGCCTATGAATATCTGCCGAAGCCCTTCGACCTGACGGAACTCGTCAACATCGTCGGGCGCGCACTTTCCGAACCGAAGGCGAGCCAGAAGGAAACCGCCAGCGCCGAAGCGCCGGATGCACTGCCCCTGATCGGGCGCTCTGCCGCGATGCAGGAGATTTATCGCCTTCTTGCGCGCATGATGCAGACCGACCTCACGGTCATGATTAGTGGTGAATCGGGCACCGGCAAGGAACTTGTGGCGCGCGCGCTCCATGAGTATGGCCGCAGGCGCAAGGGCCCCTTCGTGGCCATCAACATGGCAGCCATCCCGCGCGACCTGATCGAATCCGAGCTCTTCGGACACGAAAAAGGCGCCTTCACCGGGGCGCAGGCGCGTTCCTTCGGCCGCTTCGAGCAGGCGGAGGGCGGGACGCTCTTTCTCGATGAGATCGGCGACATGCCCATGGAGGCGCAAACGCGTCTCCTGCGTGTGCTGCAGCAGGGCGAGTATACGACGGTTGGCGGGCGGACACCGATCCGCACCGATGTGCGCATCGTCGCGGCCACCAACAAGGACCCCAGAACGCTGATCGATCAGGGGCTCTTTCGTGAGGACCTTTTTTACCGGCTCAACGTCGTGCCCCTGCGCCTCCCGCCGCTGCGGGAACGGGCGGAAGACATTCCTGATCTCGTCAGGCACTTCTTTGCGCGGGCAGAACAGGAAGGGTTGCAGCCCAAACGGATCGGTTCGGAGGGTCTCAATCGCCTCAAGAACTATCGCTGGCCGGGCAATGTGCGCGAACTGGAGAATCTGGTGCGCCGCCTGGCGGCGCTTTATCCGCAGGATGAAATCTCTGCCGAAATCATCGAACAGGAACTGCGCGCCGCCGGCGCATTGCGGGCCAGCCAGTCGGAAGCCCTGCCCGAAGAGACGACCCTCACGCAGGCGGTGGAGCAGTATCTTCAACGCTATTTCACGCAGTTCGGCGATCAGCTTCCACCGGCAGGACTCTATCAGCGTGTGCTGGCGGATGTGGAGCAGCCCCTTTTGATCGCGGCGCTGACGGCGACCGGCGGGAATCAGATCAAGGCAGCGGACCTTCTGGGGCTCAATCGCAACACGCTGCGCAAGAAGATCCGCGACTATGGCATCAACATCTATCGCGGTGCGGGCTGACATGCCCGTAAGCCGGCTGTTTGACTGATATCAGCCCACCCAGTGTCGGGGCCTGTTAATATGGCCTCGATCCCCGTTCTGCCCCAGCAATGCCGCAATGTTCGGAAAAGCAACTGTTGCCAGTCGGTTACAGTCGTTGCATATGTGCAACATAGATGCGGCATGGAAGAGTAGAAGCAGGGGTAATGGTCAGCTTGTCAGAGAGTTCGCCGACGCAGGCTTTTGTTGCGGCTTCGCCTGTTCGGCGCGGGCGCTCAGCCACTTTTTACGTCGGCGTTGCTGCGGCCATCGGCGCGCTTGTGACCGCCGCCATTTCTTTTACCGTCCTTCTTGGTCTTACCCCGTTCACCCCTGATGAGCGCGCAACACTTCTGCTGATCGCAGTCAATTTCGCCTTCATCATGCTGCTTTTTGGGCTGATCGTGCTCGAAGGACTGCGCATCTACAAATCCCGCAAGGGACAGAGGGCGGCGTCCCGCCTGCACGTGCGCATCATCGCAATGTTCTCGCTCGTGGCGGCAATTCCGGCGATCCTCGTGGCGGTGATCGCCTCGGTGACCCTGGAGCTCGGGCTCGACCGCTGGTTCGAGCTGCGCACCAAGGTGATTGTCTATTCCTCGCTCTCGATTGCCGATGCCTACGTGCAGCAGAATGCACGCAGCCTGCAGGGGACGACCGAGAGCATGGGGGTTCGACTGGACCAGGCGCGCACCCTCTACAATCTCGACCGGTACGGTTTTCGTGATTTCATGACGCGTCAAGCCATGCTGCGTGGTCTTGCGGACGCCGAACTGGTTCGCGAAGACGGCTCCGTCATCATGAGTGCGCAGATGGTCGAAGACATTCCATTGCCGCGCCCGGGAGCCAAGGCGATGGACCTCGCCAACAGCTCGCAGATCGCTTTCAACGAGATTGGCGGCACCAATCTGGTGACCGCCGTCTACAAGCTTCAGGACATTCCTGATGCCTATCTCTACACCGGTGCGCTGCTCGATCCCGAAGTGCTCAAGGCGCGGCAGATCGTGCGCACCAACACCGACGAATACCGATCTCTCGAAGGCAACCGGGGCAACACGCAGATCGCCTTTGCGCTGCTCTATCTGGTGGTAACGCTGGCGATTGTACTGGCGGCCATCTGGACGGGCATCGCCGTGGCTGACCGGCTTGTGCGCCCGATACGGCAGCTCATCGGCGCGGCCGGGGCGGTCTCGACCGGCGATCTCGATGTCACGGTCCCCGTCCGTTCTTCCGACGGGGATGTCGGTCTGCTTGGCGACACGTTCAACAAGATGACACAGCAGCTCAAATCGCAGCGCGATCAGCTCATCGCCGCCAAGGACGTGATCGACGAGCGTCGGCGCTTTACCGAAGCGGTCCTTTCCGGTGTCAGCGCCGGGGTCATCGGTGTGGAGGCTGACGGCTCGGTCGCCATGGTCAACCGGTCTGCGGAGTCCATGCTCGGCATATCTGCTCACGAGGCGGTGAACAGGAACCTTTCCGCCGTTCTACCGCATGTCGGCCGTGTGTTCGAAATGGGGCGCAAGTCCGGTCGCCCCGTCTACCGCGAACAGGCAACTTTCTTTCGAGGCGGGTCGGAACGTACCTTCAACATTCAGATTACGACGGAAGAGGGCGTCAACGAGGATGACGAGCATTCCTATGTGGTTACGGTCGACGACATCACCGATCTGATGCAGGCACAGCGTTCCATGGCCTGGGCGGACGTGGCGCGGCGTATCGCTCATGAGATCAAGAATCCGCTGACACCGATCCAGTTGTCGGCCGAACGAATCCGCCGCAGGTTCGGAAAGGTAATCGAGCACGATCGGGAAATCTTCGATCAGTGCACGGACACGATCATCCGGCAGGTTGGCGATATCGGCAGGATGGTGGACGAGTTCTCCGCCTTCGCACGGATGCCGAAGCCGGATATTCAGCGCCTTGACCTGCGGGAACCATTACGTGAGGCCTCTTTCCTGGTGGAAGTGGCCCGCAATGAGATCAGCTTCGAGCGCGATATTTCCGAGACGCCGCTGATGGGGCGGTTTGATGCGCGCCTCATGGGGCAGGCTTTCGGCAACATTATCAAAAACGCCGCCGAGGCAATCGACGCCGCCGAGCGCAGCAACGGCCAGCCGGGTGCGATCCGCATCAATGCCGGCATGAACGGCCGTTTCATCCAGATCGAGGTGATCGATAACGGCAAGGGACTGCCGCGTGAAAACCGCCAGCGTCTGCTGGAGCCCTATATGACCACGCGGGAAAAGGGCACGGGCCTCGGCCTGGCGATCGTGAAGAAGATCATCGAGGACCATGGCGGGCGCCTCGAACTGCACGATGCACCCGCCGGTTTCCATGGCGGCATCGGCGCGATGATCCGCATCATACTTCCCGCCGCCGAAGAGAATGGCGGCGCTCTTGACACGACAAGAAGGTAAATCATGGCTTCCGATATTCTGATCGTAGACGACGAGGAAGACATCCGCGAACTCGTAGCCGGCATTCTGAGCGATGAAGGCCATGAGACGCGCACCGCTTATGACAGCGACAGCGCGCTCGCCTCGATCTCTGAGCGTGTTCCGCGTCTGATCCTTCTCGACATCTGGCTGCAGGGATCGAAGCTCGACGGTCTGGCTCTGCTCGATAAAATCAAGGAGCTGCATCCCCACATTCCCGTCGTGATGATTTCCGGCCATGGCACGATCGAGACGGCCGTGTCGGCCATCAAGCGCGGCGCGTACGACTTCATCGAGAAGCCCTTCAAGACGGATCGGATGATCCTGATCTGCGAGCGCGCGCTTGAAATCTCCAAGCTCAAGCGCGAGATGAGCGACCTGAAGAAGCGCAGTGGCGCATCGTTCGACCTTGTCGGGGACTCGGCAACACTCAACCACTTGCGCCAGACCATCGAACGGGTCGCACCGTCGAACAGCCGCATCATGCTGACGGGGCCATCCGGTTCCGGCAAGGAGCTGGTCGCCCGGGCGATCCATGCCGCCTCGCCACGCAGCAACGGCCCGTTCGTGACGCTGAACGCAGCCGCGATCACACCGGAACGCATGGAAATCGAGCTGTTCGGCACCGAATCCGACGGCGGCGAGAGGAAGGTTGGGGCTCTTGAGGAAGCACATGGCGGGGTGCTCTATCTCGACGAAGTGGCCGACATGCCGCTCGGCACGCAGAGCAAGATCCTGCGTGTTCTGGTGGATCAGCAGTTCGAGCGAGTGGGCGGCACACGGCGGGTGAAGGTGGATGTACGCATCATCTCCTCGACGGCGCAGAACATCGAATCCCTGATCGCCGACGGCCGGTTCCGCGAAGACCTGTTTCATCGGCTGGCCGTCGTGCCCGTGGTGGTGCCGCCACTGGCGGACCGCCGCGAGGACATTCCGCTGCTCGTCGATCATTTCATGCAGCAGATCGGCGAGCAGGCCGGCATCAAGCCGCGCCCGCTGGGCAACGATGCCATGGCCGTTCTCCAGGCACACAACTGGCCAGGCAATGTGCGCCAGCTCCGCAACAATATCGAGCGGTTGATGATCCTCACGCGCGGGGACGGGCCGGATACGCCGATCACGGCAGATCTTCTGCCGGCGGAAATCGGCGATGTCATGCCGCGCCTGCCTACACAATCGGACCAGCACATCATGGCCCTGCCGCTGCGCGAGGCGCGCGAACTTTTCGAGAAGGAATATCTACTGGCGCAGATCAACCGCTTTGGCGGAAACATTTCGCGTACGGCGGAGTTTGTCGGCATGGAGCGCTCGGCCCTTCACCGAAAGCTCAAATCGCTCGGCGTCTAGTGGCGCGGAGCGGGCATCCGGCTTTCAGGTTTCCATGTCGCTGGAAAAGCGCTAGAGCAGGGGCCTTGCAGACCCGATATCCGGTCTTGATGAGGCAGGGAACAGGCGATGAAAGTCATTATTTGCGGCGCGGGCCAGGTTGGTTTCGGTATCGCGGAACGATTGGCGGCCGAGCAGAACGATGTGTCCGTGATCGATACGTCGCCGGAACTGATTCGCGCCGTCCGCGATACGCTTGACGTGCGCGGCTTCGTCGGCCATGGCGCGCATCCCGACGTGCTCGCATCCGCCGGCGCAAGCGAAGCCGACATGATCATCGCCGTGACCCTGTTCGACGAAGTGAACATGGTCGCCTGCCAGGTGGCGCATTCGCTTTTCAATGTGCCGACCAAGATCGCGCGCATTCGTTCGCAGTCATATCTGCAATCGCACTATATGGACCTGTTCTCGCGCGATCACCTGCCCATCGACGTGATCATTTCGCCGGAAGTCGAGGTCGGCGAGATGGTGATGCGCCGCATCGCGCTGCCGGGTGCGACGGATGTGGTGAGCTTTGCCGATGACAGGGTATCGATGGTCGCGATCGAATGTCTGGAGGAATGCCCCGTCATCAACACGCCGCTGGCGCAGTTGACCGAGCTTTTCCCCGACCTGCCGTCTACCGTTGTAGGCGTCTCGCGCGAGGGCAAGCTCTTCATCCCGCATTCGGGCGACCAGCTCATTGCCGGCGATCTCGCCTATGTGGTGACGACCAAGGACCAGGTGCGGCGCACGCTTGGCCTTTTCGGACATGAGGAGCGCGAGGCTACGCGGATCGTCATCGCCGGTGGCGGCAATATCGGCCTCTATGTTTCGCGCGCCATGGAAAAGAAGCAGAGCCGCACCAAGGTCAAGGTGATCGAGAACACGCGCGAACGCGCGGTCGCGCTGGCCGACAAGCTGCGTCGCACCGTGGTTCTGCATGGCAGCGCGCTCGACCAGAAGCTGCTCCTGGAAGCTGACATCCAGCATGCCGACCTGATGGTCGCGCTGACCAATGACGACCAGGTCAACATTTTGTCGAGCGTGATCGCCAAGCGCCTCGGCTGCCGCTCCAACCTCGTTCTGATCAACAATCCGACCTATCACGATTTTGCCAAAACGCTGGGAATCGACGCCCATGTGAATCCGCGTTCGGTGACGATTTCGAAAGTGCTCCAGCATGTCAGGCGCGGCCGCATTCGCGCCGTCCACAACATTCAGCGCGGGGCGGCCGAGGTCATCGAGGCTGAGGCGCTCGAGACCTCGCCGCTTGTGGGGCCGCCGCTCAGCGAGGTGGAGTTCCCCGACGGAATGCGCATCGGCGCAGTCTATCGTGACGGTGCGGTGATCAAGCCGAGCGGGTCTCTGAAGATCAAGCCGAAGGACCGGGTGGTGATCTTTGCGCTCGAAAGTGCCGTGCGCCAGGTCGAGCAGATGTTCCGCGTCAGCCTGGAGTTCTTCTGAGGCGCTTGAAAAACCCGGCGCAGGGCGGCAAAACAGATTTCTCTTATAAGCGGCAACAATTCCAGCCCGCAGATTCCATCAGACGGAGACCCAGACATGCCACGCATTGCTTATGTGAACGGGCGTTATGCGAATCACAGTGACGCGATGGTTCACGTGGAGGACCGTGGCTATCAGCTCGCCGACGGCGTTTATGAGGTGTGCGAGATTTCCCGCGGTTTCATCATCGACATGAAGGGGCATCTGGACCGGCTCGACCGGTCGCTGCGCGAGCTTCGCATGGACTGGCCGGTGGAGCGCGGGGCGCTGGAGTTCATCATGCGCGAGGTCATCCGCCGCAACCATGTTCACAACGGTATGGTCTATCTGCAGGTCACGCGCGGTGTCGCACCGCGTGATCATGCCTTCCCGACCACGCCGGTTCGCTCCGCGCTGGTGGTAACGGCCAAGCGCATGGACCCGAAAGCCGCGGCAAAGAAGGCCGAAAAGGGGATGACGGTGATCACCGTCCCCGAGAACCGCTGGGAGCGGGTCGACATCAAGACGATCGGCCTTCTGCCAAACGTTCTTGCACGCCAGGCGGCGGTCGACGCCGGTGCGCAGGAGGCCTGGTTCGTCGATCCGGACGGAACGGTCAAGGAGGGCGCGTCCACCAATGCCTGGATCGTTACCGCGGATGGCGGCCTGGTAACGCGGCCGGCCGATTTCGGCATTCTGCGCGGGATAACCCGGGCGACCGTCATGAAGGTCGCCGACGATCTCGGTCTCAAGGTCGAGGAGCGCGCATTCTCGGTTGAAGAAGCCCAGAGCGCGCGTGAAGCCTTCGTGACGAGCGCGACCAGTGTGGTCATGCCGGTGGTCAGCATCGACGGCAAACCCGTGGCCAATGGGCATCCAGGGACTGTCGCGCGGTCCCTGCGAGAGGCGTTTTTTGCGATTGCGGAAAAAAGTCCTAGCTGTTAACCAACGCGCATGATGATGCGGCTCGGTATAACGGGCGACGACTGGCATCAATTGATCACGCAGTCTCTGTCGCAGACTTTCTTGACAGGAGCGTGTCATATTTGCGCTACTGGCTGCTCCAAGGCAGCGAATGGGTGAAAGACCAAAAATGGCGGAACGAACTCAAAACCTGCAGGACCTGTTCCTGAATACCGTTCGCAAGAGCAAGAATCCTCTCACGATCTTTCTCATCAACGGTGTCAAGCTGACAGGCATTGTTACTTCCTTCGATAATTTCTGCGTGCTCCTGCGCCGCGACGGACATTCGCAGCTCGTCTACAAGCATGCGATCTCGACGATCATGCCGAGCCAGCCCGTTCAGCTTTACGACGCCGAGGAAAGCAATCGGGACTCCTGATTGGCCGACACACGCAAGCCAGCCGAAGCAGCGCGCGGTGACGATCGGTTGACCATCGAGCCCGATCCCACCCGGGCCGCTGTCATATCGCCTGTTCTCACATCCGAACGCCGGGCTGCCGAAAGCAGCGCGGCCTCTTCGCGTGCCGCCGAAGCACGCCATGAAGAGGCGATCGGTCTCACCGAAGCCATCGATCTCGATGTGGCTTTTGCAGAGATCGTGAGCGTGAGCACGCCACGCCCGGCAACGCTGCTCGGCACGGGAAAACTCGAGGAAATAGCCGCGCGGGTCGAAGAAGAGGCCGTCGAGGTGGTGATCATCGATCATCCGCTCACGCCGGTTCAGCAGCGCAACCTCGAAAAGGCGCTGAAGGCCAAGGTTCTCGACCGGACGGGTCTGATCCTCGAAATTTTCGGCCGCCGCGCGCGCACCAAGGAAGGGCGGCTTCAGGTCGATCTCGCGCATCTGGAATATCAGCGTGGCCGGCTGGTGCGCAGCTGGACCCACCTGGAGCGGCAGCGTGGTGGCGGTGGCTTCATGGGCGGACCGGGCGAAACCCAGATCGAGGCCGACAGGCGCCAGCTTCAGGAGCGCATCATGCGCCTGAAGAAAGATCTGGAACAGGTCCGCCGCACGCGCGACCTTCACCGGGCCAAGCGCCGCAAGGTTCCGTTCCCGATTGTCGCAATCGTCGGCTACACCAATGCCGGAAAATCGACGCTGTTCAACCGGCTGACGGGCGCAAGCGTGATTGCCGAAGACATGCTCTTTGCCACGCTCGACCCGACCCTTCGCCGGGTGCAGCTCCCACATGGCACAACGATCATTCTTTCCGACACGGTCGGCTTCATTTCCGATCTGCCGACACATCTGGTGGCGGCGTTCCGCGCCACGCTTGAAGAGGTGATCGAGGCTGACCTCATCGTGCATCTGCGCGACATTTCTGACCCCGACACGGCGGCCCAGGCCATGGATGTGGAAGCCATCCTTGGCGACCTGGGCGTCGATGCGGCGGACCGGATGCGGGTTCTGGAGGTCTGGAACAAGATCGACAGCCTGGACCCGGAGCGCCGCCGCGCGCTGCTGGAGGGGACGCGCGCAAGCGACGCGCCGCTGGCGATCTCCGCGATCACGGGCGAGGGCATTTCAGACCTTCTGGCGCTGATTGAAGAGCGCATTTCAGGCCAGGTCGTCATGACTTCCATCGAGCTTCCGCCCGACCGGATGTCGCTTCTCGACTGGATTTATCGCAACGGCGAAGTTGTCGAGCGCAGCAACAATGACGATGGCAGCATCTCCCTCAAGGTGCGGATGACGGAAACCGCAAGGCAGGAGGTGCAGGAGCAGCTTTCTGGAAACAAAACCTCCAGGTAAAGGCTCTATCCGTCTGAAAGAAAAGGGCTTTGCGACTCTGAAAGCCGATCAGTCCGCTTCGGTTTTTGCGCGCTGCCAGAGTGTTTCCATTTCTGCGAGATTCGCCTCGTCAAGCGAACGCCCTGCCTTTGTCAGCTCACGTTCGACGAAATCGAAGCGCCTGCGGAACTTGTCGTTGGTGCGGGCGAGCGCGGCCTCTGCATCATGCCCCAGATGCCGCCCCAGATTGACGACGGCAAACAGAAGGTCGCCATACTCCTCCGCGGTATGAACGTCGTCCCGTTCCTGAAGGGCTTCGCGCAGCTCGCCGATTTCCTCTTCGATCTTGTCGAGAACCGGCCCGGCCTGCCCCCAGTCAAAACCGACTCGGGCAGCGCGCTGCTGGAGCTTGTGCGCGCGCATGAGCGCGGGCAGGGCGCGCGGCACCTCATCCAGATAAGCGACAGGTTCGGCAGGGCTGCCGTTCTGCCGTCGCCGTGCGAGCCGCTCGGCCTTCTCCTGCGCCTTGATCTCGTCCCACATGCCCTTTGCCATGCCCCGGCTGCGGGCTTCTGCATCACCGAACACGTGCGGATGACGCCGGATCATCTTGCGGGTAATCGCCTCCACCACGTCACCGAAATCGAACTGGTTTTCTTCTTCCGCCATGCGGGCATGAAACACGACCTGCAGCAGAAGGTCGCCCAGCTCATCACGGAGATCAGTGAGATCATTGCGCTCGATGGCATCGGCGACTTCGTAGGCTTCCTCAATCGTATAGGGCGCGATGGACGCGAAGTCCTGCTCGACATCCCAGGGACAACCGGTTTCGGGCGTGCGTAGCGCCTTCATGATCTCGAGAAGGCCGACGATATCCCTAGAAGGCTGCATCCTTGTCTTCCTGTGTTGGCCCGGAGACTGAATCCGGAGCGCTTTCGCATTTCATTGGACCGCAAAAAGCGCTCCATCCCGTTGATCTTACGCAACTCCGGACGGAAAACCGGTGCCCGCTTTTCGCAGAACTGCCCTAACCAATAGTGCGTTCCAGCACGCGCAGCCAGTTGCGCCAGGCGATTTTCTCGATCAGCTCGCGTCCATAACCATGCGCGCGCATCGCTTCAATCAGTTTCGGAAGGCCGGTGACGTCTCCGATCTGTCGCGGCACCAGTGCACCGTCGAAATCGGATCCGAATGCCACCCCGTCTTCGCCAAGCGCTTCGAGCATGGCATCCAGATGTCTCAGCAGAACGTCGAACTCCGTATCCGCATTCGTGCCGCCGTCGGGCCGCAGGAAACTGACCGAGAAGTTCAGCCCGGCCAGTCCGCCGGTTTCCCGGATCGCGCGCATCTGCCAGTCCGTCAGATTGCGGGATTGCGGGCAGATGGCGTGAACGTTGGAATGGCTGGCGACGAGCGGCGCGTCGCTGATCGCCTGAACGTCACGAAACCCCTTTTCGTTGAGGTGGGAGAGATCGACCAGAATGCGCAGGCGATTGCACTTGCGCACCAGTGCCTTGCCGGCCTCGGTCAATCCATCGCCGATATCGGGGGAAGCTGGGAAGCGGAACGGCACGCCATGGCCGAAAATGTTGGAGCGGCTCCAGACGGGGCCGAGTGAACGCAGCCCGGCGGCATGGAGAACATCGACCAGGTCGAGATCGGCTCCGACCGCTTCCGTGCCCTCGACATGAAATACGGCGGCCAGCGCGCCGGATGCCATCGCCGCGCGAATCGCGTCCGCGTCGCGGCAGATCGCGAAACGGCCCTCCGAAGCGCGCTCGACACGCTGCAGGAGTGCAGCCATGGCAAGCGTCGAGGCGAGGGCATCGGCCTGTTTGAGTTGCGGAAAGGTAACGTCTTCGGGGCGTTTTCCGTTTACCTTCATGTTTGAAAGTGGCGGGGGAAAGATCGCAAAGAGGCCGCCGGCGAGGCCTCCTTTACGGGCGCGGGGAAGGTCGATGTGCCCCTGGTCCATGCCATTCAGAAAAAGCTCTTCGGCGTCCTGCCGTCCACTCAGATGAAGTCGAAGGAGCGCGTCATTGTGGCCGTCGAAAACGGGGGTGATGTCTGCCATGAAGAGATCGCCTGTTCGCGCGTATGCGCTGAGTGAGTCTGGAAGGTTATTTCTAGGCAAGCACGCAGCGGGAAGCAAATCGCACTTCCGGCCGCCTGAGAACACTTTGCCGCGGTCCCAGGCACAATTCGCACAGAGGTGGATCGAACGAGTTGACGCAGAGCCGGGCAGAGCTGTAAAAGCGCCCGACAGTGACCGGAGGGATGGCCGAGCGGTTGAAGGCACCGGTCTTGAAAACCGGCAGGCGGGTGACCGTCTCGTGGGTTCGAATCCCACTCCCTCCGCCATTTTTTGCTGATTGCGCGCTCACACCAACCGACGCCACGGACGGCCGATCATACGCTACGGCCCTAGATCTCTTGAAGATCAGGATGACCTCTCGCTCCCATAGCAGCCATCCGAACCCATCGCAGCGAATGTCTGCTCTGAGACCAATGTTGCCGGTCATACCAATAATGATGATGAGTTTCCGACCGCAATTCCAATAGCTCAGTCTTCGTCCGGGGCCACACCTGATTGACCGGGTGCTGTAGCGGCAAGTAGATCCTCGAACAACGCCTTCCACTGCAACTCAGAGACGGAAAGCAGACCCAACGCCTTGAGCAGGAACGCGCCTTCACCGGCGAGAAAAGCAAGTGCCAGCTTGCGGTCATCCGAACTGGCCAAATCGAGGCCAGCGAGGCGGGTCTCATACCAGTCGCGTGTATCGGACAACTGATCGGGGTGCTGGACAAGCGCCGTCATCATCACCGCTGAGCGTGAATGATCATCGGCGTTCGAATCGCGCGTTGCCGCAAGGTGTGCCCGGATCAGGCCCTGCGGCGACGGATCAGTCCCGGCCCGCGCGGCCACCTCGTCATCGAAGGCGTCACCCCATCGGGTGATCATCGCCCGGATCAGGTTGTCGCGCGAGCCGAAGGCGTATTGCACGCCCCCCTTGGTGATCCCCGCAGCCTTTGCCACGGCATCGAAGCTGAGCGCGCCCGCCCCTCTGGCCATCACGAGCGCCTCGGCGGCATCCAGAACCTTGTTGCGATCAATGGAGCGAGGTCGTCCGGCCATCTTTTTCCCTTTCAATACGATGCGACTGTAATTATATGACCCATTCAGAAGATCCAACCCGAATCTGAGTCTCAAGAGGATAGCCCAAATGCCCCCCCGCAACCGCTGGCTTGTGCTCGCCACAGTGTCGAGCGCCTTGTTCCTGATCGTCATTGACATGACGGTGCTCTACACGGCCCTGCCACGCCTGACCCACGACCTCGCAGCCACGGCGATCGAGAAGCTGTGGATCGTCAATGCCTACCCGCTGGTGGTCGCCGGGCTGCTGCCGGGACTCGGCGGACTGGGAGACAGGGTCGGCCATAAGCGCATGTTCATGTCGGGGCTGGCGGTGTTTGGCATCGCCTCGCTGGTGGCAGCGTTCTCGCCGACGCCGGAGGCACTCATCGCGGCCCGTGTGTTGCTTGCGATCGGTGCGGCGATGATGATGCCCGCCACTCTGTCGCTGATCCGACTGACCTTCACCGACGAGAGCGAGCGAGCCTTTGCAATAGGCATTTGGGCTGCGGTCGCCTCCGGCGGTGCGGCCATGGGGCCGATCGTCGGGGGGGTGATGCTGGAGTGGTTCTGGTGGGGCTCGGTTTTTCTGATCAACGTGCCGATTGTCCTGTGCGCGCTGCTGGCAGGCGCGTTCGTTCTCGTCAACAGGCGACCCGAAAATGCCCATCCCTTCGACCTGATCGGCTCGGCCCAGGTGATGGTCGGGCTGGTCGGCCTGGTCTATGCGATCAAAGAAGTCGCCAATCGTGACCCTTCCTTGCTGGCTTCAAGCATCGCTCTTGTCATCGGGGGGCTGGCGCTGGCGACCTTCGTCCGCCGCCAGCGCCGGAGCGCCCACCCGTTAATCGACTTCGAGTTGTTCCGCAACGCCCGTTTCACATCCGGCGTGGTTGCGGCTCTCGTGGCGTCAGCGGCGCTGATCGGCGTCGAATTGGTGTTCAGCCAGCGCCTCCAGCTGGTGCTCGGCCTGTCGCCGCTCGAGGCAGGCCTGATGATCCTGCCAATCCCAGCGGCATCCTTCATCGCAGGCCCCCTGACGGGGTTGGCGATGCCACACTTCGGCGCTACCCGTGTCCTGACCTCGGCCCTGACGCTGACAGGGCTGGCCTTGGTCGTCTACCTTCTGACCTACGATGGCGCGCCTGTGGTCTGGCTCTCTGTCCTGGCGGCCATGGGCTTTGGCCTCGGTGCCAGCATGACTGCGGCGTCGAGTGTCATCATGTTGTCTACACCCGAAAAACACGCCGGCATGGCGGCATCGGTCGAAGAAGTGTCCTTTGAACTCGGCGGCGCTCTTGGCATCGCCGTCTTGGGCAGTGTCATGACCGCGCTCTACACCCGCGCTATGACTGTACCCGCTGGGGTGGACGCTACGGTAGCCGACAGTTTCGACGAGGCGCTGCTGGCCTCCGAAAGCTTGGGCGATGCCGCTGCCACACAGTTGAGAGCGCTGGCACGAGGGGCCTTCGATGAGGCATTCATCGGTGTGATCGCCTTGGCATCACTCTTTGTCCTGGGTGTAGCGTTCGGTATCTGGCGAAAGGCCGTGGCCCCTCATTGAGCGGAGATGAGATTGGTACAAACGGGAAAGCGCTTCCAACTCGCACCCACGCAGCATTGGCAAGCGACAGCTTCGTCCGCATAGCTACCAGATTGTCGCTTTCGTACGAGTGACCGGTTTCCGCCCCGTTGTGGCCACTCGCTCTTGAGTCAATTCTTGGGGGCTATGGCACAGACGCAGTTCTCAGTTTTGCAACTCCCAGCTCGCCATTTTTCGCCTATCCGTTTCACACCAATCTACCCTCGCACCGCGCTCCTGAAGGCAGCGGACAGGGCGGCGAGGGCCTCCCGGGACCGGTCGTCCGTAACTCTCGAATGGAGCAGAACCGGCAAACGGGGCAGATCGGGAAGGCCGAGCCGGGGGCCCACATCAACCGCGCCCAAGGGCAGCATGCGGGGAGAAAGGGCGGCAATGCCCAGACCAGCCACAACAGCGGCCGAGACCGCCGAAACACCGCCTCCAACGAATGTCTCCGTCCAAGCAACGCCCGCCTCGTCAAGAATCCGGCTCGCCATGGCGCGTACGCCGCAGGGCTCTGGCATTGTGGCGATCGGCAGGGGCTCGCCCGCGCGGTGCTGCCAGCCCGGCGATGCAAACCAGCCGAACTTTTCTTCAGCGATAACCTCTCCGTCGCTGCGCCCCACATGCAGACGGGCAAGGGCCGCGTCGAGCTCGCGCCGGTCGAAGCTCTGAAGCAGGTCGCCCGACGATCCTATGCGGATGTCTATCAGCAAATGCGGGTCCTGCGCGTTCATGCGCGCAATGAGTGCGGGAAGTTCCGGCCCGGCAACATGGTCGCTGATGCCTATGGTGAGCCTCTGCCGGGAGGAAGAAAAGGCAGCGAGCGCACGGTCATGGGTTTCCATAAGCTCCCGCGCCCGTTCCAGAAAGGCCGCGCCCCGTGCCGAAAGCTGCACAGAACGCGGCGTCCGCTCGATGAGCCGGCAGCCGAGCCGGTCTTCCAGACGCTTCAGTCTGAGGCTGATCGCGCCCTGAGTCGTGCTCATGGCTTCGGCAGCGCGCGTGAAACTGCCAAGCTCCGCAATGTGGAGAAAGGCGCGGACGGAATCAATGTCGAGGGTGCGTGTCGTCATTTCAATATATTATCATTGATATCAAAATCGATGCCATATCAAAATATATAGGCGACGGTTAGTGTCCTGTTCAAACCACACGGAAAGGACCACCATGCCACGTCTCAACATCTCACTGCGTGCGGGAAAATCGGAAGCCTACAGGCAGGCGATCCTCGACAGCCTCTACCGCGCGATGCGCGACGCACTTACGGTGCCGGAAGACGACCAGTTCATGACCATCACCGAGCATGATGCCTCAAACTTCCGCCATGGTACGGCGTTTGGCGTCGCACGGAGCGAGGATCTGGTCTACATCCAGATCATTGTGTTCGACACGCGCACCCCGGACCAGAAGAAGGCGTTCTTCCGGCGGGCCACAGACCTGCTGGGCGAACACCCGGGCATCCGTCCGGAGGATGTGTTCATCAACATCGTCGAGGCCGCGAAAGAGAACTGGTCCGTCGGCCACGGCCTCGCGCAATTCGCCTGATCTGCATGCAGGTGGACATGGTGCGCAGGACGCGGGTTCGCGCCGGGCGGGGCGCGTCCAGGAGGCGGCCGACTACGCTTTCACGGCCACGATGAAGGGGCGGGCCGTTGAACCTTTGCTGGCGTGATTTTCCAGTTCGGCGATGGTGAAGGCCTCGTCGCTCATGAGCTGTTTCAACTCATTGACGGAAAAAACACTCACATGCGGCGCCTTGCCGACGGCACGCATGGCCGGCAGCAGGAGACGCCTGATCACCAGGTTCATCTCGCCGACGCACGGGGTCTTGGAGATGAATATCCCCTCGGGCTTGAGCAGCCGGCGGATGGTGCGCAGCGTGGCCCGGGGATCGCGCGTGAGATGCAGGTAGTTGAACCCAAGGATGACATCGAAGCGGTCATCTCCCGCCAAAAAATCCTCCGCGACAGCCTGACGGAAAGCCAGGCCGGGGCAGGGGGCTTCCCGCAGCCTGTCGCTGGCAATGGCAATCATTGCTTCGGAGATGTCAGTTGCTAGGTAAGAGCGGGCTGCATGCGCCAGGCGCAGGGCGGTGGTTCCTGTGCCGCAGCCAAGTTCGAGCACGCTGTGGTTCTTCCGGAGGAAGCCGAGCGTGCGCGCCAGCGTGCGCTCATATCCTTCCGGATCGGCAACAGCCGATGCGGCGTATTTTCTGGCGGTTCTGTCCCAGAAACGGGCGTCCGAAATTGCCGTCATGCGAGCCTCCAGATTGATCGGCCGGAGCCTAGCATATGCATCTGGCGCCACAATTGATTAAATCGGCACGATATATATACGTAAATGCATGAAAGCATTGGACTGGAACCTTCTGCGTGCATTTCACGCCACGGCGACGCTGGGGTCGCTCTCGGCTGCGGCCCGGCATCTCTCGCTGACCCAGCCGACGCTCTCGCGGCAGATCATCGCCCTTGAAGGAGAGCTGGGCGTTGAGCTGTTTGAGCGGATTGGACGGAGGCTGTCTTTGAGCCCGACGGGCTCAGCCCTGCTTGAGCACATCGAGCGCATGGGCGACGCCGCAGATGCATTTTCCCTGGCTGCAAGTGGAAACGTGCAGGCACTGACCGGGCGGGTCAGCATCTCGGCCACGGACACGTTTTCCGCTTACGTCCTGCCCGAAATTCTTGACCGCATAAGGCTCGAGGCACCGCAACTCAGCGTGATGGTCGTAGCCTCCAACGATCTAAGCGATCTGCACCGGCGGGAGGCCGATATTGCGATCCGCCACGTCGCTCCCGACCGGGAGAGGCTGGTCGGGCAGCGCCTGCGCGATACCGAAGCGCACTTCTACGCTTCTCACGACTGGGTCGAGCGCAATGGCCTGCCGCGCAGCGTGGATGAACTGGCGCATTCCGACCTTATCGGCATAGAGGATGTCGAGCGCTACACGGCTTACCTGAACGGCATGGGCATCCCCATCGGCGTGTCGGATTTCCGATTGCTTTCCAACTCCGGGATCGCCGTCTGGCAGATGGTCCGGCAGGGTCTCGGTGTTGCCGCCATGCTGCGCGAAGTGGCCGAGCGCACCCCCGGGGTGACGCGCCTGCCGCTCGATCTGCCCGGAATCACGGTGCCGATCTGGCTCATCACCCACCAGGGACTGGAGGCGAGTCCCCGCATAAGACTGGTTCAGAGGATAGTGAGCGAGGAACTGGCCCGCATGTGATTGTGACGGCAGGCACCGGTGCCGTCATTTGCGTTTTTGTCGCTGTCACACTAAACCAGCGACGAGAAATGCCATGGCCTGTCGCAATTTTGGCGATTTGCCCCTTTGCTGCCACAAATGATTAACAGCTTGCTAAGGTATTTCGGGGCAGGGTGCGGAGGGCATCCTGTACTGTTCAAGACTGGAACGCCTCGTTTCCGGTAATTTTGATGAGTGGGGATATCTCGCGATCATGAACGAGATTTCGATGCCCGGGGGAGATGCGGGCGCATGAATTTTTCGATTGTCGCGCGCCGCATGACGGTCCGTCGCTTATCATCCGGTATCGCCATTGCCGCATGCGCGGCACTGCTTTCGGCATGCAATTCGACGACACCGAAGGTGGCCGTCAGCAAAAGCAAATCCAAAGAGTATTTCGCCGAATCCGAATATGGCGTGAAGGCCAGCCCGCGGGTCGCGACAAAAACATCGAACCTGCGCCGGGGCGGTGGACGCTATCAGGTCGGAAAGCCTTACCAGATCAAGGGAAAGTGGTATCGCCCCAAGGAAGACCCCGACTATGAAAAGGTCGGTGCGGCATCATGGTACGGCGATGCGTTTCACGGCCGGCTGACCGCCAATGGCGAAATCTACGACATGACGCATCTGACGGCGGCGCATCCGACCATGCCACTGCCGAGTTACGCGCGCGTCACCAATATGGACAATGGCAATTCGGTTCTGGTGCGCGTGAACGACCGTGGTCCCTTTGCGCACAATCGCATCATCGATCTTTCAAAGCGCGCCGCACAGCTTCTCGATTATCAGAGCGCCGGCGTGGCCGAGGTGAAGGTCGAATATGTGGGGCCTGCTCCGCTGGAAGGCCGCGATGACGAATATCTGATGGCCTCCTACCGGCCGGGCGGCGCGGCCCCCGATCCTTCCGACGGCCTGCCGACCGGTGTGATGGTGGCGATGAACGGCCCGACACCGACCGCCACCCTCCCGGGCGTGAGGGCTGCGGATGCCTTCGCCAGCCAGCCAGGCCTGACGCCGCCCCAGCCGGTTGCCGCATCGGCAACGTTTGAACTGCCGGCATCCGGTCCGATTATCCCTGACCGTCCGCGTACGCTGCCGCTCGAGGGTGTCCCGCAGGATGTGGCCGCACTCTCCTATGCCGATCAGCGTATCAGCGCTGCAGCGGGTGCATTTGACAGCGTTCTGCAGGGCGCAGACCCCCGTTCGCAGGACGTTGCGCGCTGGTGGCGCAGGCAAAACGGAGGGGCGCTGCCGGGGCCCGTCGCAGAGCCGGACACTTTCGTGAGTGTCGGCACCTGGACGGTGAAAGCAGAAGCCGAGACGCGGGCTCGCGAACTGGACTCATATGGCAAAACGCGTATCGAAACCGTATCCGACGAAGCCGGTGTGGTTCACTACGCGCTGTCGGTAACGCCGGATGCACAATCCCGGATAGACGAACTGCTGCAGGCCGCGTGGGCAACGGGTGCCGGGGACGCTTTCATCGTTCGTTAGATCGCCCTGCGTCCATCCGGACGCACAAAGAACGATCTAGAGTATGGATGGAGCATCGGAACAGTCCGAAAACCGGATTCCGCTTTTCCGCCCGATGCGTCAGCCGGCGGCTAACTGCGCCGCAACGGTTGATTTTCACGCTCTCATACCGCTAGATTCAGGGAGATTTCCTGCGCTTGGGGGCGTTGATTTGTTTGCCGCGTTCAAAAAGACACTGTTTTTAGCCTGCTGCGTGCTGCTTCTGGGAAGCCAGGCGGCCATGGCTCAACTCTTCGAAACCCGGGCAAAGCAGGCGTTTCTCGTTGAAGCTGAAACGGGCACGGTGCTTTTCTCCAAAAATCCCGAGGAGCGCATTCCGCCAGCCTCGCTGGCGAAACTGATGACGATGGAGGTCGTCTTCAATGCGATCAAGAGCGGGCGGCTCTCCCTGAGTGACGAGTTCTATGTCAGCGAGCATGCCTGGCGCACCGGCGGGGCTGTTTCTGGAACATCCACCATGTTCGCGGAGATCAAGTCCTCCGTGCCTCTTGAAGCGCTGATACAGGGCGTGATCGTGCAATCCGCCAATGACGGCTGTATCATCATCGCGGAGGGCATGGCGGGTTCTGAAGAGAACTTCGCCCAGTTGATGACCGAGCGGGCGCGCAAAATCGGCCTGACGGATTCCGAGTTTGTCAACGCCACGGGCCTGCCCGCCGAGGGGCAGCACGTCACCATGCGGGACCTCGTCACGCTGGCAATGCATCTGCAGAAGGAATACCCCGAGTTCTACAAATATTACGCGCAGGAAGCTTTCACCTGGAACAAGATCCTGCAGCGCAACCGAAACCCGCTTTTGCGCATGAACATTGGCGCCGAAGGCCTCAAGACCGGATATACAGAGGCTTCCGGCTACGCCATTGTGGGGGCGGTGAACCGCAACGGCCGCCGCCTCTTTGCAGCGATGAGCGGACTGTCGAGCGAGAGCGAACGGGCCGAGGAGGCCCGCAAGCTGCTGGACTGGGGTATTCGCGCTTTTGAGAAGATCGAACTTTTTGAAGCCGGCGAAACGGTTGGCCGGGTGTCGGTTTTCGGAGGTGACAGGGCAGAGCTTGCCGTGCGGGCTGACGGACCGATCGCGATCTTTCGCCCGATCACCAATGCCGATCGGCTGCGCGCGCGCATCGTCTATCAGGGACCGATTCCGGCTCCCGTGGAGGAGGGCATGCAGGTCGGCACGCTGAAAGTGTGGATCGGCGACACGCTGAGCCAGGAAACGCCTCTCTACGCCGCTGAAAGCGTGAAGGAGGGTGGCCTGCCAGACCGGGCACTGGACGCAATGGGCGAGTTGCTGATCGGCTGGCTGCGAAAATACCGTTCCTGAGACGTACACCTGCATCAAACAGCAGTTTACAGAACACATATCTGCATAGACCTTCGTGAAACGAAGGCCTGGATCGCCGTGCATCTATCCGGACGCACAAAGAACGATCCAGGCCATTGATGCAGCATCGGAATAATCCGAAAACCGGATTCCACTTTTCGGTCCGATGCCATAGATCGCCGTGCGTCCATCCGGACGCACAAAGGACGATCTAGAATAATAGTGGAGCATCGGAATAACCCGGAAACCGGATTCCACTTTTCGGTCCGATGCTTTAAGTAGGTTGCGTCCGGCAATGACGCCGCACAAAAGGTGAAAAAGGAATAAGGTCTCTTGTCTCGCGGTTTCTTCATCACATTCGAGGGAGGCGAGGGGGCTGGAAAATCGACTCAGATCACGCAACTGGCGGCCAGCCTGCGTGATCAGGGACACGACGTGATCATCACGCGTGAGCCTGGTGGCTCTTCGGGAGCCGAAGCCGTCCGGCATGTTCTCCTTTCAGGCGCTGCGGAGCCGTTTGGACCGGCGATGGAGGCGATCCTTTTTGCAGCCGCACGTTCCGACCACGTAGAGCAGGTGATCCGCCCGGCGATCGAGCGGGGAGCGGTCGTTCTGTGCGACCGATTTCTGGATTCCTCGCGCGTCTATCAGGGCGTCACGGGCAATCTCGATGACGACTTCATGCGCGAGCTCGAGCGTGTCACCGTGAACGGCATGGTGCCGGACCTGACCGTCATCCTCGATATCGATCCTGAAGAGGGGCTGCGCCGGGCCAGCGCACGGCGCGGCACCGACGCGCCGGACCGTTTTGAAAAAGAGGCGCTGGCAACGCACCGCCGCCGTAGAAAAGCATTTCTCGAAATCGCCCGGGCGGAACCGGGGCGCTGTGTGGTCGTTGACGCATCCATGCCGGCAGACAGGGTCACCGCAGCCATTCAGCGCGCCGTCGAACAGGCCATGGTCAGGGAACAGACCGGGCGCGAACGGAGGCAGGCCTGATGCTTGAGCGGACGGCGCCCGAGCGCTTCGATACACTGCCGGACATACCCGAGCCTTCGGAAAACCCGATTCTGGTCGGGCATCAGCGGGTGGCCGACATGCTGGCCGGAGCCTACCAGGCCGGGAAACTTCATCATGGCCTTCTATTTGCGGGTCCGCCCGGTATAGGCAAGGCGACGCTCGCCTTTCACCTTGCCAATCATCTATTCTCCCACCCGCAGGCGGAGAGCGCGCCTTCCCGGTTTTCCGCTCCGGACCCCAAAGGACAGGCCTTTCGCCTGATCGCGCAGGACGCGCATCCCTCGCTGCTGCACCTGACGCGCCCCTTCGTGGAACGGGACAAGAAATTCAAGACCGTGATTACGGTGGATGAAATCCGCCGTATCCAGCGGTTTCTCTCCCTGACCACGCATGATGGCGGTTACCGGGTCGTGATTGTCGATCCGGCCGACGATCTGAATGTCAGCGCCGCCAACGCGCTGCTCAAAAGCCTCGAAGAACCGCCGCCGCGCACGGTGTTCATTCTGATAGCCCATTCGCCCGGGCGGCTTCTGCCGACCATCCGTTCGCGCTGCCAGATCGTTCGGCTTCAACCACTCGACGCGCCCGACCTCGCAGGCCTGCTGCGCGAGTTCGGCGCGGCGGAGGCAGGCAGCGACGAAGAGATTGCGGCGCGCGCGCAGGGCAGCGTGCGCAATGCGATTCTCCTGTCGCAGTTTGGCGGCGCCGAAATCGCCGATGTTTTGCAGAAGCTGGTCGCGGAACGCAGTTTTGACGCCGCCGAAGCACTGCGTCTTGGCGAAGCGGTCAGCGGACGCGACCGGGACGTTCAGTTCTCGATCTTCAACCGCGCGGTTCTGGATATGATCAATCAGCACGCCACCGCGCGGGCCGAAGCAGGTGACACAAGGGGGGCTGCTGCGGCTGCTGACCTCTGGGACGAGATAAACACGGCAATCCGCGATGCGGAGACCTTCAACCTCGACCGCAAGCAGCATGCTGCAGGCATTGCCGCGAAGCTTAATGCCGCATTCAACGCCTGAAGACGCTGGTTGGGCTGGCATGCGCATGCGCGATGCGCTATCTGGGCGTCATCAAGCAATGTGTTTCCTGGACGTTCTTCCCAATGGCCCGCGACAAGTTTTACATCACCACGCCCATTTTTTATCCCAATGGCAAGCCGCATATCGGTCATGCCTATACGGTGATCGCGACGGATGCGATGGCACGCTTCCAGCGGCTTGACGGCAAGGACGTCTTCTTTCTGTCCGGTACCGACGAGCACGGACTGAAGATGCAGCAGACCGCCGACAAGGAAGGCATCACGCCGCAGGCGCTCGCAGACCGAAACACCGCCGTGTTCCGCGACATGATTGCCGCGCTGGGCGGCTCGAACGACCAGTTCATCCGCACCACCGAGGAGCGGCACCACCGCGCCTGCCAGGCCATCTGGCAGAAAATGGCCGACAATGGCGACATCTATCTGGACCGTTATTCGGGCTGGTATTCGGTGCGCCAGGAAGCCTATTTCGACGAAAGCGAAACGACAATCGGCGAGGATGGCGTGCGCCGTGAGCCGCTCGGCTCACCGGTGGAATGGAACGAGGAGGAAACCTATTTCTTCCGCCTCTCCGCCTATCAGGACAGGCTCCTTGCCCATTACGAGGCCAATCCGGACTTCATCGGTCCGGCCGAACGCCGCAACGAAGTGATGAGCTTCGTGCGCTCGGGCCTCAAAGACCTTTCCATCTCGCGCTCGACATTCAACTGGGGCGTTCCGGTGCCGGGCGACGAAAAGCATGTGATGTATGTGTGGGTCGACGCGCTCACCAACTACATCACCGCTGCCGGCTATCCCGACACGGATGCGCAGAGCTGGTCCTACTGGCCCGCCAACGTGCATGTGATCGGCAAGGACATCGTGCGCTTCCACGCGGTCTACTGGCCTGCATTCCTGATGTCGGCAGGGATCGAGCTGCCCAGGCGCGTCTTCGCGCACGGGTTCCTGTTCAACCGCGGAGAGAAGATGTCGAAGTCGGTCGGCAATGTGGTCGATCCCTTTGCGCTGATTGAGCATTACGGGCTCGATGCGGTGCGCTATTTCTTCCTGCGCGAAGTGCCTTTCGGGCAGGATGGCAGCTACAGCCATGATGCCATCGTCAACCGCACCAATGCGGATCTGGCCAACGATCTTGGGAACCTTGCACAGCGTTCCCTGTCGATGATCGCCAAGAATTGCGGCGGTCAGGTTCCCGAAAAGGGCACGCTTGATGCGGCCGATCAGGCAATTCTGACGCGTGCCGGCGAGGCCCTTGAAACGGCACGCACCGCCATGGAAACGCAGGCTCTGCACCAGGCGCTCGGCGCGATTTTCGGCGTCGTGGCCGAAGCGAACCGCTATTTCGCCGGGCAGGAACCCTGGGCGCTGAAAAAGACCGACCCGGCCCGCATGCAGACCGTGCTCTATACGACCGCCGAACTGGTGCGCCGTGTGGCCATTCTCTGCCAGCCCTTCATTCCGGGCTCTGCTGAAAAGCTGCTCGACCTGCTGGCCGTGGAAAAGGATGCCCGGTCCTTTGCGCATCTTGGCGAGGAGAATGCGCTCGTTTCCGGCAGCGCACTGCCGGCACCGCAGCCGGTCTTTCCACGCTATGTCGAGCCGAAAGCGGAAGGCGAAGGAGCCTGATAGGGATGCTGGTCGACAGCCACTGCCATCTGGATTTTCCCGATTTCGAGGAGGACCGGGCCGGTTTCATCGAGCGCGCGGGCGAAGCCGGTGTCGGGCTTATGGTCACCATCTCCACCCGTGTGCGTCAGTTCGACCGGATTCTGGCGATTGCCGAGGCACATGAGAACGTTTTCTGCTCTGTGGGCACCCATCCGCATAATGCGGATGAGGAGCTCGATGTGACATGCGATGAGCTCGTGCGCCTTGCCGGACACCCCAAGGTGGTGGCCATCGGCGAAGCGGGGCTCGACTACTTCTATGACAAGGCGCCGCGCGAGGCACAGGCGCAGGGTTTTCGCACGCATATCCAGGCCGCGCGCCAGACAGGTCTACCGCTCGTCATCCACGCCCGCAATGCCGATGACGACATGATCGCAATTCTCGAAGAAGAAACAGGGAAGGGGGCCTTCCCCTTCATTCTGCACTGTTTTTCCTCCGGTGCAGCACTGGCACAGGCCGGTGTCAAACTCGGCGGTTATGTTTCGTTCTCCGGCATTCTGACCTTCCGCAACTCGCAGGAACTGCGCGACATCGCGGAAACCGTGCCGCATGACCGGCTTCTGGTCGAGACGGATGCGCCATATCTCGCGCCCGTGCCAAAGCGCGGCAAGCGCAACGAACCGGCTTTCGTCGCACATACGGCACATGTTCTGGCGGAAACAATCGGGCTTTCCGATGAAGAGACGGCTGATCTGACGACAGAGAACTTCTTCCGTCTTTTCAGGAAAGTGCCACGGGATGCGGCGCGGTGAGCGATGTTCTGCGCCTGACGATCCTGGGATGCGGTTCTTCGCCAGGAACGCCGCGCATCACCGGTGACTGGGGAGCCTGCGACCCCGCCAATCCCAAAAACCGGCGACGGCGCTGCGCGGCACTGGTGGAACGCATCTCGGAAAATGGCGGGATAACGCGGGTCGTCATTGATACGGGACCGGACTTCCGCGAGCAGATGATCGCCGCCGGCGTTGACCGGCTGGATGCGGCTGTCTACACGCACCCCCATGCGGACCATATCCACGGCATTGACGATCTGCGCGGCTATGTCCTCAACCAGCGGCAGCTGATGGACATCTACGCGGACAAGCCGACGCTGGAACGTCTGAGAGAAGCTTTCGGCTATTGCTTCGAAACGCCGCCGGGCAGCAATTATCCGCCGATCCTGAAGGCGCATCCAATCAGCCACGAAGAGGCGTTTTCAATCGACGGCGCTGGCGGGCGACTTCTGTTTCAGCCGCTGCCTCAGATACATGGCGACATTCTTTCACTCGGTTATCGCATTGGCGGTCTGGCCTATTGTCCCGATGTCAGCGCATTTCCGGACGACACACCGGCACTGATATCGGGCGCGGACACGCTGATTATCGATGCGCTGCAATACCGGCCGCACCCAAGTCACTTTTCGCTCGGGGAAGCGCTGGAGTGGATCGAGCGACTGGCACCACGGCGCGCCGTGCTGACACACATGCACATACCGCTCGACTATGAAACCGTGCTGCGGGAGACGCCGGATCACGTGGAGCCGGCCTTTGACGGCATGGTGCTCGAATTGCCCATTGAGGAGGACACGGAATGAGCAAGAGCATCAAACGCGTACAGGCGGCCGCCGAAGCTGCCGGACTGGCAATCGAGGTCAAGCGGATGGGTGAATCGACCCGAACCGCCGAGGAAGCGGCCAGCCAGTGCGGCTGCAGTGTCGCGCAGATCGTCAAATCGTTGATCTTTCGGGGCGAGCAAAGCCAGAAGCTCTATCTGTTTCTGGTTTCCGGCAGCCGCCAGCTCGACACTGCCAAGGCATCGGCACTGGTCGGCGAAACCCTGAAGCGCGCCGACCCACGGCACATCCGCGACGTCACCGGGTTCGCCATTGGCGGCGTATCGCCACTCGGACAGCCCGACGAGGTCGCACGCTTTGGCGACGAGAGCCTGGCGGGCTTCGATCTTGTCTGGGCTGCGGCCGGCGCGCACGATGCCGTTTTCTCCGCCGAACCGGGCGCGCTTTTCACGGCGGCAGGTGTGCAGAAGGCCGATATTGCGGTGTAACCGGCAGAGGCAGCGCGCCCTGAGAAACCTTCTCCGTCAGTATCGATTAGTTCCATAATCTATCTTATGCGATCTTCTTATAGAGCCGGGTGGGTTACCGGATGGGTACAAGTTTGAAGTACGGCTTGCGTGAGATAACAATGACTTATCTCACGCGAGGAACAACGCAGGAAACGCACCTACTCCCATAATCAGCATGGATGAACACCGCTGGATCGGCTGCTCGCATGCTACGACGGTCCGCATCGACGTCAGTGCGGAAAAGTCCGGACGACGTCGCGTGCCGATTTCTGTTGAATGGCGATGATGGGCTGAACCGTAAGAAACCGCAGCCTCGAAAAAAGCAGGAACGACCTGCTCTGCCCTTCGTTACGCGCTCTCCTTCACCCTCAGGCGCATGCTACCGCCCATCGTCTCGCCCGGTGCGAGCCGCCGCAGGCCTCCGAAATCGGGATGATGGAAACCGTTGGCCGTGTGGCTCATGGGCTCGAAACACAGAAATGCAAAGTCCGGCGGCGGTGAAAAAAGCATGTAGCGCGAGAAGACGGGGTCGGTGTCGATGATCGCGCTGAGACCGTGTTCGGGCCAGACCAGACTGGCCCTGCAATCCCATCCCTCGAAACAATTGTTGAGCCCGTGATCCGGAAGGAGGCGCGGTTTTGAGAAATCCACCTTATCAGGCAGCGGTTCGTTTCGGTCTGGAACGTGGTAGTCGTCCTCCGTCCACCAGGATTGTGCGCGGGCCTGCAAGGTCATCCGGGGTGTCCGGGGGAAATATGGATGCAGACCAAGGCCAAACGGCATGGCGTGGCGCGCCCTGTTTTCCACCGCAATGGAGATTGTAAGCCGGCTGCCATCAAGCGCAAACCGCTGTGTCGCCCTGTAGGTGTAGGGTGACTGTGCATCGCCCTCACGCTGCATGTCGATGGCCACGGAATGTGCGGTACGCTCAGTGACGGTCCAGTCGCTCTTCCAGCCTTCGCCATGCAGGTAGAAGGGCGGCACGTCGTTGGGTTCAAACCTGTATGTGCGGCCTTCATAGTCAAAGGCATTTCCGCCGACCCGATTGGCAAAGGGCACCATCGGAAAGCAGGCCGTATCGGTCGGGCCAAACGCCCCCTCCTCCCCGGCGAACGGCCGCAGGATCGGATGCCCGTTGCGGTGGTATCCATCAAGAACCACACCAAAACGCGGAGACACGCGAACGCGCAGTTCCGTGCTTTCCAGTAAAACCGTTCCGTCTGTCATCGTTCCCCCAATCAGTCAGACCGGCCAAAGCAATACAACAAGCCGGCGCATGAAGCCATCGGCGGCGGATTTTGAAGCACGATCCTGAAAGGCCGGATCAGCGTTCACCGAGGCTCTGGCCGAACTGGGCCGTGATTGGCGCCAGGAAGTAACTGATGAGACGGCGCTCTCCGGTGATCGCGTCGACATTGCCGGTCATCCCGGGACGCAGAGCAAGACGGCCTGACGGCGATACCAGTGCATCGCTTTCAGGCTTCAAGCGCACAACAAATCCCCAGCGGCCGCTGGCCCCGAGTTCGATCGAATCGGTGGCGATGTCGGTGATAACGGCCATCACCGAACCAAATCGCTCGGCAGGATAGGCATCGAGCCGGATGCGCGCACTCTGTCCGACCTTGAGGAAGCCGCTGTCCTGATTGGAAAACAGCGCTTCAAATTCAAGCTCACTATCCCGCGGGACCACCCGCATGAGATCCTGCCCGGACTGAACCACACCGCCGATTGTCGATACCGCGAGTTGCTCGACCGTTCCCGATACCGGAGCTCTCAGCGTCGCTGCCGCGATCCGTTCGTCCAGTGCTCTGCGCTCCTGGCGCAACGCAGCCAGCCGGGCATCAATCTTGTCCCGTCGCTGCATGGCCCTGTTCTGGTTCGCGCTGAAGAGCCCTGCCCGCTCGGTTTCCAGAACGGACGCCTCAGCTTTCGTTTTGGCGATCTGGCGCTCGACCACATGTTTTTCCGCCTGCAGGTCGTCATAAGCCGCACGGACCTTGAGATACGCCTCCCTAGAGGAAATGCCACGCTCCATGAGCTTTTCTGCCGCCTGAAGCCGTTCCTCCTGAACCGCCAGCGCGGCGTCTGCCTGCTCAATCCGTTCAAGAAGGACATCCAGCGCCTTTCGGTTGACGTCGATGCGTGCATCCGCACCGGCCAGGCCGTCGGTAAAGTCGTTGAGTTCGACGGCAAGCAGGCGTGCCTGCACGGCCTCTTCATCGCCATCTTCGCCACCGGGCAGAAGGTCGCCCGCATCGAATTTTCGCGGCGGTGAGCCACCATCCCGCATTTCAGCAAGGCGCGAGAGAAAAGTGGCGAGCCGCATTGTCTCACGCTTGAGCCGGGCCTCTTCCTCAACCAGCGTTGCCTGCTTTGCCCCGGCTGCGGTGGCGTCGAGCGTCAGCAGCAGATCGCCTTTTTTCACACTTGCTCCGTCCCGCACGAGGATGCCAGTGATGGAGCCGGGATATTCGGCCTGCACCACCTGCACCCGATCAAGCGGCACGATCCGGACGGTGCCGCGGGCGGTCACCTCTACGCGCAGGATGCATGCAGCGATCAGGATGATGGCAAAAACAGCCATGCTGAACACCACGGTAACATGCAATGTCGGTGAAGAGCCGCCCGGTTCGTCAAGCATCCGCATGAGCAACTCCCGTACCAAAATCGATAATGTGATCCCGCTGCGAAAAAACGTCTGGCCGATGGGTGATGACGATGACCGTCATCTTTTCCCTGAGCCGCATCAGTTCCCCCACCATCCGGCCCTGCGCCACCTCATCAAGCGCGCTGGTCGGCTCGTCGAGTATGAGAACGGACGGGTTCTGGAGCACGGCGCGGGCGATGGCGATGCGCTGCCTCTGCCCGCCCGACAGGGCATTCCCCTGCTCTCCAACCGGCGTATCGAGCCCCAGCGGCAGCCGGTAAACGAGGTCATCCGCCGCCGCCACGACCAGCGCTTCGCGCAGCATCGCGTCGGTGGCTTCCGCACATCGAAGCTGAAGGTTCTCGCGCAGCGTTCCCGAAAAGAGATACGGATCCTGCGGGACATAGATGATCCGCGACCGGACGCTCTCCGGTTCGAATTCTGAAAGGTCCTCGCCACCGAAGCGGACGGTGCCCCCCTGCGGTACTTCCAGACCGGCAGCCAGGCGCCCGAATGTCGACTTTCCCACCCCCGACGGTCCGACCACGAGGGTGCATGAGTTCGGCGGAATGACGAGGTCGACCCCATCCAGGACCGGTCGTTGATCGACCGCATAGGTGAAGGAGACGGAGCGAAACTCCAGCCGGGGTTTAAGTTCGGCGGGGAGCCTGTTTTTCTCGCCGAAAGGCTCACGCGTGCTGCTCAGTATATCGCCCAGCCGCTGGCGCGAGACGCGAAGGTTCTGCCAGTCCTGCCACAGCTTCGAGAAGCCGGCGATGGGCGCGGCGATCTTCTCTGCAATTAATTGAAAGGCAATGAGCTGCCCGAGCGTGAGATCGCCGGCAAAGACCTGTTGCGCACCGACATAGATGACGCCGATGAAGACGCCCTTCTCGCACAGCATGGCCAGTTGGCCGCTGACGGCATTCATCGTGTAGACACGGCGCGAAGCCTGGAGGGTCTGGGAGAGTGTCTGGCGCAGACGCGACAGCATCGCGCCCTCCGCGGTGAGCGCCTTTACCGCAGTCATGCCGGACAGGTTTTCCACCAGCCGAGCCTGATGGCGCGAACCCGCATCGAACTGGGCGCGCAGGCGCCTTCGCAACACGGGTCCAAAACCCAGATAAAGAAGTGCCTGAAGCGGCAGCGCTACGGCCACGACCACGGTCAATTGCCCCGAGATCGACAGAAGAACCGCGACGTAGAGCACAGTAAAGAACAGATCCAGCGACGCACCGGTGGTCAATCCGATCAGGAAGGCGCGAATCGTATCCGTCTCGCCGATCCGGGACAGAGTTTCGCCCACAGGCCACCTTCGGAAGTGCTGCAGTGGCAGGCGGAAGAGATGATCGAACAGCCTTGTTCCCAGTTCCAGCGTCAGGCGGTTGGCGACAGAGATGCCCAGAAAGGCTGCGAGAAGGTTGAAACTGACCTGAAAGAGGTTTGCGCCCACCATGACGACCACCACGACGATCAGAGACGCTTCACGCTGGAACGGCAATATCCGGTCGATAACCACCTGAAAAACAAACGGCTCAAGGAGACCGATCATTCGAACGCAGACGGCCAGAAAGGTGAGCTCCGCATAGAGCGGGATATGTTTGCGCAGCGTCGTTGCGAACCAGGACAGTGGGACACCCTGATCGGCCGATGGAAGGCGTTTTGTCATGTGGAGACCTGCTGATCGGGTGTCCGGCAGTCGGGGCCCTGATGCGTTCAGGCCCCCGACCCCGTTCAGTGCAGACATCGCCGCGTCAGGCGATGTCTTCTATTGCGACTGAGGATCAGGCGACGGTGTCTTCGATCGCGCCGCCGATAATTCCGCCAACGGAGTTTCCGACGACACCACCGACTTCAGCCCCTGGCACGCTTCCGAAAAAACCGCCGACGGCTCCGCCGACAACCGAACCGATGGCCGCACCAATGGTGTGGCCCAGACCCTCGGTCCCTTCGCCGCCACCGCCGAAGCTCACGGGCGCATCAATGCTGACGGTATCAATCTGAAAATTTTCAAACATTTCCAATATCCCTATTTCAAATGTGCTTTTGAGTATGAAGCCGGATAACCGGCGGTTTGACCGGCGAATAATGTCCACCGGCATGCGCCCGATACAAAACGTGTCGAGGGCATTCGTTCCGGGCTACGGGAGACCTGCAAAATGCCTCAGGGCCCGGTTGTTCGGCTCACGCGGAACTCTTCCAGTACTTGACGGTTCGAAGAGCGCCATCGGTATGTCTGCGTACGCTGGTCGCGCGACGACCGGGAAAAATATTGCTTCTCAAATCGGCAATGATTTCGCGCGCAGTACCATAGGGAGCGATGAAGTCATTGAAGAACAGGCGGTCGCCGCATCTCCATTCGTGGAATGCGAGTGCGCGGCCGCTCTGCAAGATGGTTCGCTCGATGCCTTCATCCAGCAGCGCCCAGCTAACGAAGCCCGTGGGGATCCCGTCCGGCGTCAGATAAAACCGCGCTTGGCCAAGATGAAGAGGCGGCAGGATTTCCACGTCGAGATAACGCACTACGGAGAAGGCGCGATGGCTCTCGGAGCGCGCGAGAAGCTCCAGGACATAGCCAATGCCGGAATACAGATCGACGGCCGTCATTGCCTGATCCCCCGTGATGAAGCGGTTGGTTTCGTGTGCCGGAGCTCCATCGCGACCTGCGGACAATGGTTCCCAAGAGACGCGAGCATATCCGGAAGCCGTTGCCTGCACGCTATTCGGTGCTCAAGGTGGACTGTCTCGCCCTCCCCGTTGCACTGCCACAGCACATACCCCAGAGGCACCTGTTGACGGTCGAGCGCAAGGAAAACACTGCCGTCCTGCATGGACTGCAGCAGGCGGGCGTAGCGATCGCCAATCGAGTGATCGACGGCACCTGCATCAAGGTCCTGAAGATCGAGCAGTAGAAGGCCACCGATCTGGCGGTAAAGACTGGAGACGGTTCCGCCCGTATCCTGCATGCCGGGCAGAACGTAGCGCTGCGGCAGAATGCGCGGGCGATCGTGATAAGCTTTGAGGAGAGCTGGGGCCTTTTCGCCGCTCTTGAAGAACGCGGCGATTTTCTGTCTAGTCCATTCCTGACCAATCGATTGCGCCAGAAGACGTGCAATCGGGTAGTTCCATGCGTAATCGTAGGTGTCGCTTCCGCATTCCAGAGCGGTTCTCAGCAACTGTAGATCCGTACCGAGATAGCGAGAGTTGTCGGTTAACCAAGCAGTTTCCAGATGCGGCGATAATGCCGGTCGAGCCTGACGCACCCAGCCTAACAGAAGCTGCTCGCCGACAAACGCACAGACTTCACGGGATAATGGCGGCATGGTCGAGCGCCCGGAGCTGACAATCTGCAGGGCATGGGAAAACTCATGTGCGACCGTGAGAATGTCCGAAGCTGTTCCGCGGTAGGGACAACTCACAAAGGGCAATGTCTTTCGCCCGCGGGCGCCCCGGGCGCCCCGATCGTACGTGAAGGCACGGCCATCCCTGCCCTGCTGCACTTCAAAACTTCTCGGCACCCGCGTCTGCACGAACCGAATCAACCGAGACAGTTCGGGAATACCCGCAGTAAGCGCCTGTGCTGCCATCTCCCACGCTGCCTCACCGCTTGTTTCCGGAGGCACGCTGCGACCTGATGCCCCGGCGCCCGTCAGAAAAACCGGAATTGCATCATCACTCAGGTTTCGCCTGAGGAAGGCATCATCAACACGATTGGTTCTTAACCACTCAGAAAAAATATCAGCCATGAGGAAAAGATATGATCAATATTCGTTTGTAAATTAAAAGTGAGATGCTGTTTACAGCAAATTGATCGGGAGAGATTGTGATTTTTTATGAAATAAAGGCGCCTTTTATATTAGTACCGGACGCGAAATATCATGAAAAGGCGTGCATCTTGCCGATCCGACTTCGCCGTCCGACGCAGTTTCGCGGCTTTCCCCGCTGCGCCTCAATGTCCGCCATGAGACGTGTGATTGTGCTTGCGTCCCCGGTTTCGTTGCATATATACGGGCACACTCCTGAATGATCAGGTTGAGCATCTGCTGGTTGGAGAGGACGCCATGTCTCAAGACGCCCTTTTCCAATTGGGGATGGATTCAGTTGTACTGAACACCGCCCAAAAGGAAGAAAGCATCACCGCGCAGCCCGCATCTGCGGCTTGCGACGACAAGGATCACTTTATCGAGAAGGACGGCGTTCTTTGCGCCGGTTCGCATCTCATCGTGGATCTGTTCGAGGCCGAGCGCCTGGACGATCTGCCTTACATTCAAAAGACGCTGATCGACTGTGTGAACGCAGCCGGCGCCACTCTTTTGCATATCCATCTGCACCCATTCGAGCCGAATGGCGGGATAAGCGGCGTTGCCGTTCTGGCCGAAAGCCATATCTCGATCCATTCCTGGCCCGAGCGGCAATATGCGGCGCTGGACATTTTTATGTGCGGCGACGCACAGCCGGAACGCTGCATCGATGTGCTGAAGGAAGCATTCGCGCCCGGCCGGATGGACGTGAACGAGCTGCTTCGGGGACGAAACGCGTGAGCGGGCGCAAGACCATCTCGGAAACCTTGCATGACGGCGTCGGCATGGTTTTCGATGCCGAGGATGTGCTTTACGAAGAGGGAACGGGACATCATCAGCTCACGCTGATCCGAAACCCTGTCTTCGGCAAGGTTCTGGTGCTCGATGGTGCTGTGCAGGTTACCAGTCGTGACGAGTTCATCTATCATGAGATGCTTGCGCACGTGCCGCTTGCCGCGCACGAAAGCCCCGCCGATGTGCTGATCATCGGCGGCGGCGATTGCGGCCTCGCGGAGGAGGTGCTGAAGCACAGGCGTGTCGGCACCCTCACCCAGGTGGAGATCGACGCGTCCGTCCTTGACTTCTCACGCGAGCATTTTGCCGACTTCAACGCACCCGTTTTCGACGACCCGCGTTTCAGGGTCGAGATCGCCGACGGGGCGGTTTTTGCTGCGGAAACAGACAGGCGATTCGATGTCATTCTCGTCGATTCAACGGATCCCACCGGCCCCGGCGCGGTTTTGTTTACGACCGAGTTCTACGGGAGTCTGAAACGCATCCTGCGCCCGGGCGGCATCGTGGTTTCGCAGAATGGCGTCCCTTTTCTGCAGCCCGACGAGTTTTCGAAGGCCATGAAGGGGCTGTCCTCGGTGTTTGGGACTGCTACCTGTTACCTCGTCTCCGTCCCCACCTATTTCGGCGGGCACATGACGCTCGGCTGGTCGACTGACAATCCCGCCTCTCTCGCAGTCAGCGAGGAGACGCTTGCAGAACGTATGTCGGGAATTGAAACACGGTACTACACGCCTGCCCACCACAGGGCAGCCTTCGCCCTTCCGCGTTTCATCGAAACGCTGCTGGAGAACGCCGTGAAGCCTTGAGATATGGGCCCAAGGGCCCATTTCCGCTTCTCACTCCATCTGCCACCGGCAGTCTCATCCGGAAGTCCGCATTCCACCTTTCCGCCGGTTTCTCTATGCCTGCTGACCGGAGAAGAACGGCACGCTGGAGGCAAGTTCCGCGTCCAGCTCTTGTGCCCTGCGATAGGCGGGCCTCGTTTCCACCCGCGCCAGATAATCCTTGAAGACAGGCTTTTCGGGCAGAGCGCGCAGGATGTTCATGGTGTAATTGATCCCGGATGCGAGCTGTGTATCGGCAGCGGTGAAACGCGCGCCTGCCGCATAGGAATTGTTTGCAAGCCGCAGTTCGACGTAAGCCAGCATGTCGGCGAAGGTGCCAAACGGGTATTCGTTGCTCTCATATTTCAGCCCCTGCACATGTGCGCAGATGGCAGGATCAAAAACGGCATCACAATAGACCAGAGCCGCCAGATAGGCCGCCCGATCCGCGTCATTGACCGCGGGTGCCAGTCCAGCCTGCGAATACCGGTCGGCAAGATAGATGGTGATGGCGGCGCGTTCGGTCACCACCTGTCCGTCATGGACAATGGCCGGAACTTTCTTGCTGGGCTGAATGGAACGATAGCTCTCCGGCACACCGCCGCGAGCGCGAATGTCGATCATCTCCAGTTCATAGGGAACCCGCAACTCCTCCAGGAGCCAGAGGATGCTTGATGAGCGCGACCAGGGTGCATGATAGAAAGTCAACATCGGGTTTTCTCCTACTCGATGCCGCACTCTATCAAGCCCCTCCTGACAGGATACCGTCAGCATGCTCCGGTATTCATCCCCGCAGATGCAAAAAGGCGGCCGAAGCCGCCTTTTCCGAGAATGTGAATACCGTCAAGATCAGTTCGGCAGCTTGTCGTCGATGCCCTTGATATAGAAGTTCATGCTCAGGACTTCGCCGTCCGGTGCAACCTGGCCTTCCTCGAGCCAAAGCGTGCCATCCTGCTTGTAGACAGGGCCGGTGAACGGGTTGAAGTTTTCATCCTTGATTTTGGCCTCGATGGCCTCGGCAGCCGCCTTCACATCGTCGGGCATGTTCGTGTAGGGCGCCATGACGACGTGGCCGTCCTTCATGCCACCCCAGACATCCTGCTGCTCCCACGTACCGTCCATCACGGCCTGGACGCGCTCGATGTAATACGGCCCCCAGTCATCGACGATGGATGTCAGCTGGGTCTCAGGCGCGAACTTGATCATGTCGGAGGCCTGGCCGAAACCCTTGATGCCGCGATCGGCAGCGACCTGCAGCGGCGCCGTGGAATCGGTGTGCTGCGTGATGATGTCGACGCCCTGATCAAGCAGCGCCTTGGCTGCGTCGGCTTCCTTGCCGGCGTCAAACCAGGTGTTGGCCCAGACGATCTTGACCTGGAAATCCGGATTGACCGACTGCGCGCCGAGCATGAAGGCGTTGATGCCCATCACCACTTCGGGAATCGGGAAGGAGGCGATATAGCCGGCCACGCCCTTCTCCGACATTTTTGCAGCGATCACGCCTTGCACATAGCGGCCTTCGTGAAAGCGCGAATTGAAGGTTGCCACATTGGGGTGATCGCGCTTGAAGCCGGTTGCGTGCTCGAACTTGATGTCGGGGAACTTCGCGGCGACCTTCTGCACCGGATCCATGAAGCCGAACGAGGTGGCGAAGATGATGTCGCACCCCGAGCGGGCAAAACGCTCCAGCGCGCGCTCGGCATCCGCCCCTTCCGGGACGCTTTCGAGATAGGCCGTTTCGACCTTGTCGCCAAAATGCTCCTCGACATCGAGCAGGCCCTGATGATGCTGGTAGGAATAGCCGAAATCGCCAATGGGGCCGACATAGATCCAGCAGGCCTTGGTCTTGTCCTGCGCCGCGGCGGGCGCCGCACCGTAGGCGATGGCCGCAGCGCCTGCGGCAAGAGCCATAACGAGTTTCTTCATTGTTGACGTCCTCTCTGTTGACTGAGTGCGGGGCTTATCTGGCAGGCACAAAGGGCCGGCCGAGGCATGCGGGCGTGTTGACCATCGTCAGGCGCCGGTTTCGCGAGATTAGTACAAGAACGGCGATGGTCGCCAGATAGGGCAATGCGGACAGGAACTGTGAAGGCACGGAAACACCGATCACCTGTGCATGCAGCTGGCCGATTGAGACGGCGCCGAAGAGATAGGCTCCGGCCAGAACGCGCCACGGTCGCCACGATGCGAACACCACCAGCGCCAGCGCGATCCAGCCACGGCCGGCTGTCATGTTCTCGATCCATTGCGGCGTATAGACGAGCGAAAGATACGCGCCCGCGAGCCCGGCGCACGCACCGCCGAAGACGACCGCCGCATAGCGTACGGCGATGACCCTGATGCCGAGCGCATGGGCGGAATCGTGATTGTCCCCCACCGACCGCAGCGTAAGACCCGCACGGGTGCTGAAGAGAAAATAGCTGACGCCGATGACCAGCAGGATCGAAATATAAAAGAGCGGGGCCTGCGCGAAGAGAAAGCGGCCGACCACGGGCAGATCGGACAGGACCGGAATGACAAGCGGTGTCATCCTGACACCGGGCAAACCGATGAATGCCTCGCCGATCATGCCGGAAACACCAAGCCCCAACAGCGTCAGCGCCAGGCCGGTCGCAACCTGATTGGTCACGAGCGAGAGTGTCAGGAACCCGAAGAGGAGGGCGAAGGCTGCGCCAACCAGAACGGCCGCGAACACGCCGAGCCAGGGGGAACCGGTAGTTATGGCGACGCCGAACCCTGTCACGGCGCCCATCACCATCATCCCCTCGACGCCGAGATTGAGAACGCCGGAACGCTCCACCACCAACTCGCCCATTGCGGCGATCAAAAGCGGTGTTGCCGCTGTGGCAATGGTGATCAGAACGGATTCAAGCATGTTTCGCGGCCTCCCCGCCCCGCAAGGCGCGTCCGGCGAGCCGGACCCGGTAGTGGATCAGCGTGTCGCAGCCGAGCACGAAGAAAAGCAGCATGCCCTGAAATGCACGGGCGGCCTTGTCGGATAGCCCGAGTGAAATCTGCGCGGCCTCGCCGCCAAGATAGGAGAGCGCGAGCACGAAGCCTGCCGCCACGATGCCCAGCGGATTGAGTCGCCCAAGGAAGGCGACGATGATTGCGGTGAACCCGTAGCCGGGTGAGATGGAGGGCTGGAGCTGACCGATCGCACCTGCGACCTCGGAGATGCCGGCAAGGCCGGCAAGGCCGCCGGAGATGAGAAAGGCCATCATGACCATGCGCGACGAGCTGAAGCCGGCAAACCGCCCTGCCCTTGGACTTTGGCCCAGGACGCGGATTTCAAATCCCTTGCGGGTCTTGCGCAGGACGAACCACAGGATCAGGGCCGCAAGAACGGCAAAGACGATGCCCCAGTTGGCCCTGCCGGCCGAAGGCATCAGTTCGGGCAGAATGGCGAAAGCGTGAAAATCGCGCGTCTCGGGGAAGTTCATTCCGCCCGGATCGCGCCATGGACCGCGCACGATCCAGTCCAGAAAGAGCTGCGCCACATAGACCAGCATAAGGCTTGTCAGAATCTCGTTGGTGTTGAAACGGGCCTTGAGGAAGGCGGGCACGGCCGCATAGGCAGCGCCGCCCGCCATGCCCATGGCGAGCATCAGGGGCAGAACGAGCCAGTTCTGAAAATCGGGAAACACCACGGGCAGGATGCTGCCAGCTATTGCGCCGGCTATGAACTGCCCCTCGGCACCGATGTTCCAGTTGTTGGACAGGAAACAGACCGACAGGCCGACGGCGATCAGGATCAGTGGTGCCGCCTTGATCGCGAGCTCATGGAGCGACCATGTCTCGCGCAGCGGATCGATGAAATAGTAGTAGAGCGCATCGAGCGGGTTCTTGCCGAGAATGGAGAACATGATCGCGCCGGCAATCATGGTAAGCACCAGGGCGATCAGCGGCGAGATGGCGCTGAAGAGAACGGAGTGCTGCGGACGCTTGACGAGTTCCAGTCGCATCATGCGGTCTCCGCGCTTTCGGGCCGTTCGGGTTCGGCGCCACCCATCAGCAGGCCGATTTTTTCAAAACTTGCCTCGCCAATCGGCATCGGCGCCGAAAGTCGTCCGTCATGCATGACGGCCACGGAATCGCAGATTTCAAACAGTTCATCCAGATCCTGACTGATGACCAGAACCGCCGAGCCCGAGCGCGCCAGGTCGATCAGGGCCTGCCGGATGCGCGCGGCGGCCCCCGCATCGACGCCCCAGGTGGGCTGGTTCACCACCATCACTGCGGGCTGGCGATCGAGCTCGCGGCCGATGATGAACTTCTGCAGATTGCCGCCCGACAGGGCGGAGGCTTCTGGATCCTCGCCACTTTTTCGAACGTCCATTATCTTGACGATGCGGGAAGCGGCCTTCGCCAGCGCGCCCGAACGCACGGTGCCGAGCGCCCCGACGAGAGCGCCCGCATCGGTGATATGACGCGACAGGAAGAGATTCTCTGAAAGTCGCATCTGCGGCGCCGCGCCATGACCAAGGCGCTCTTCAGGCACGAAGGCGGCGCCCAGCAGGCGACGACCGGAAATGCCGGTTCGCCCCGCATCCCTGCCGCGAATGCGGATGGCACCCGCCTGTTCCTGAAGCACTTCCCCAGACAGGGCTTCGAACAGTTCTCCCTGTCCATTGCCCGCCACGCCGGCAATGCCCATGACCTCGCCGGCGCGCACCGAAAGGCTGATCCCTCGAAGCGGCATGGCGAACGGGTTTGCGGCGGGCCGTTTTAGCGCCGTGATTTCCAGCAGCGCCTCGCCGCCGGTATCAACGCTGCCGGTACGCCTGACTGCATCGACGTCATCGCCGACCATCATGCGGGCAAGCGAGGCGGCAGTCTCCTGCCGTGGATCGCAATGCGAAACCACCCTGCCGTGGCGCAGAACGGTTGCACGGTCGCAAAGCCTTTTCACCTCTTCCAGCCGGTGGGAGATGTAGAGGATCGATTTGCCCTCGTCGCGCAGGGTTTCCAGCGTCTCGAAGAGTTTGTCCGCCTCCTGCGGGGTCAGAACCGACGTCGGCTCGTCGAGAATGATCAGATCCGGTTTTTGCAGCAGGCAACGGATGATCTCGATCCGCTGACGCTCTCCGACCGAAAGGTCGCCTACATGGGCAAAGGGATCGAGCGGCAGGCCATAGGCCTTTGACAAATCGCGTGCGCGTTCGGCCACCTGCAGGATCGGCGTATTGTCGTCCAGCGACAGCATGATGTTTTCAGCCGCGGTCAAGGCTTCAAACAGCGAGAAATGCTGGAAAACCATGCCGATGCCGAGACGACGGGCCTCGCCCGGCGACTGGATGGACACCGGCTTTCCCTTCCAGCGAATGTCGCCCGCGGCCGGTTCGAGCGCACCGAAGAGCATCTTGACCAGTGTCGACTTGCCGGCGCCGTTCTCACCGAGGAGTGCATGAATCTCGCCCTTACCAATCGAAAGGTCGATCGCGTCGCACGCCTTCAGGGCGCCAAATATCTTTGTCAGCCCGCGAACTTCCAGAAGTTCGCTGCCCTTGCCTTCGTGTGCTTGATCCACGCCGGCTCCCATTTCGGACATTTTTATTTTGTTCCCAACTCGATCATAGGCAGACGGCTTTGTCGTTAATTAGAGCCGCTTTGCTTGAAAGAGCTTCAAACGCGACGGCCCCTTTACTCATTACGCCCTTTGCCCAGATTCGGCCAAGCCTGCATGATGCCCCCGATCACAAAGAGATAAACGCCGGTGGCGCCGATGCCGATCCGAACCAGCGGATGCGCATCGAGATGCTGAACAAGACCAAGAACGCCGAATGCGCACCAGGCAAAGAAGATGGTCAGATTGAGCGCGCGCAGTCGCTGCACGCGCACCGGATGGAGGAAAAAGACGGGCAGAAAGGTCGTCACAGCCGAGATGAGAACAACGGCGAACGCGACATATTCACCCGGCTCCACCACGAACAGGGTGAAGACCACCATGTTCCAGACCACGGGAAAACCTTTGAAGAAATTCTCCCGGGTCTTCATGCCGGTATCGGCATAATAGATCGCGCTGGTAACGACGATGATCGCCGCCGACAGGAAGGAAAGCCCCTCGCCCATGAATCCGCTCTGGTAGAGCGCGAACGCGGGAATGAGGACATAGGTGACATAGTCGATGATGTTGTCGAGCATGTCGCCCGACCAGGTGGGCAGAACCTGCTTTACATCGAGCCTGCGCGCAATCGGCCCGTCGATCCCGTCGACGAACAGCGCGAAGCCGAGCCACCAGAACATGGCAACCCACCGCCCTTCGCTGGCAGCGACCAGCGACAGAAAAGCGAGAAAGGATCCGGATGCCGTCAAAAGGTGAACGGAAAACGCTTTGGCCTGCGGGGCCGTGACTTTTTTAGTCTTCATGCTCTGTGCCCAGGTCCTGACCCCAGAGCGCTTTCGCTTTTCGTAAATCGCAAAAAACGCTCTATCCTCTTGTTTTTGCGCAATTCCGAACGGAAAACCGGTTCCCGCTTTTCCTGAAATTGCTTTAAGGTCCTCGCCAGTCGAGCGGGCATATCTCTGCCGACCGCCCGGCAAAATTCCAGTTGCGGCCAAAGGCGCGCATGCGGCTCTTCTCGGATCGGGCAACGGTAATCTCCGGCGCGATCCAGTATTGCGAATTGGTGATGACCGTGTCGCCGTCGGCATCCTTACCTGCGATCGGCGTAATGGCGCCGTCGATGATTTTCGGAATCTGGAAAATGCGGGTCTTCCCGTCGGTTTCATAGTGAACCGGCGCCCGCTGAATGCCCAGAAACTGCCCCACGAGAATGGAGAGAAGCCCCGTCGTCCCGCCGGCCTTGCCGGAAAATATCTTGCCGATGGCTTTTTCCGCATAGATCGACGCGCGTTCATCCAGGAAGATGCCCGCTGTCCAGTTGCCACGGCTCATATAGCCCGGAATCTCCATGACAAGTCCGAGATTGAGGCCGGAAAGGTCCGTCTCGCCGTAGTGCCCCTGGTCTATCCGAAACCCGGCCCAGGTCTGGCAGTATCCCTCGGTGGGCGGATGGTTGCCCAACGAAAGCACGCAGGGGCAGAACACGGTGCAATTGCACGACAGTACCAGCTCGCCTTTCAGCGCCCAGTCTTTCTTTCCCATGGCATCGGCCCCTCTTCTAAAGTGAGATTACAAGAAGCGTAAGCGCCCACACAAGAAGGAGCGCGCCCGAAACGCGTGTGAAAACGCGGCTATGACCAGATTTCTCGACCAGCGTGAACACGCCGAGAAGCGCCATCCAGAATACATTCATGAGGCCAACGGCCAACATGACCAGCATAAGCGCCCAGCAACAGCCGAGGCACCAGAGCCCCTGCTGCAGGCCGAGCCGGTAGATTGTGGCAGGGCGTGTGCTCCAGCGGCCAAAAAGGGTGGCAAAGGGATTGCGGCACTTGACGAGGCAGGCCTCTTTCAAGGCGGAGAACTGATAAAATCCGGCAATGGCGAGAACAATTGCGCCGGCATGGCCCGTCCAGGGAGACAGGAAAGTTTCGCCATTGAAGCTTCGGAAGACACCGAGTGCCAATGCTGCGAAACCGAACGATGCCGCCAGCCAGACGGAGAGATACCCGGCCACGAGAATGACGGGATGCACCACGCTTTCACCCTTTCGGGCGGCGGTATCGGCAATCTCGCAATAGGTGCGGACCAACGGCGCAGCCGACGGCAGCATCATGGCAACCGCCATCAGGAACCACATGAAGGCGAGAAGAAAGAAGGCCGTCCAGCCGTTGCCGGCGCCGACCGGAGCAAGGCAGAGGGACAAAAAAGTCTCGAAGGAAGCCGGCAATGCGATGTCGGGAATGTGTTCAAGCAAGGCCGCCCCCGGCCCGGCCGCCCGCGGGTCGACGGCGGCGATCCTCACGCCCATGAGTGCGAGAACGGCCCAGGACGCTGCAATGGCCAGACAAAGCGCAGACAGCGAAAGCGGATAAGCCAGACGTGCCATGCGGTGCACGGTGCGCCCGGAACCCGCCAGAGCAGTCAGATCGTCATCCTTGCAACTCACATCCGAACCTCATCCACCAGACTGGGTTCTTTCGCCACGTTGAAGCTTGCGCCGAACCGACCCATCATGACAAAGACAGGAAGCGCTGCTGTCGATCAAGACAGAAACAGAGATGGATGGAAAGCCGTGAGCGATCGCAACCGCAGGATACTCGTTGCAGGGACAGGGCCAGCCGGCCTGATCGCCGCGCTGATGCTCGCGCATCACGGCCACGCGGTAACGCTTGTGGGCCCCGTCCCCGAGGGGCGTGACCGGAGGACCGTGGCGCTGATGCGCCCGTCGCTCGACCTGATCGAGCCCCTTGGCATACTTGACCGGCTGCTGCCGGAAACCGCGCCGCTGCGCGCCATGAGGCTTGTGGACGCGACGGGGCGTCTCATCCGCAGCCCGACGGTGACCTTTCATGCAGGCGAGATCGGCGAAGAGTTTTTTGGGCTGAACATCCCCAATGCGCGCCTGACGGAAGAGCTCGCAGAGGCGGCAAGAACCTCGCCCCTGATCGACTGGCACGAAAGCCTTGTAGAGAAATGGGCCTGCGAAAGCGACCGCGTGACCGCAACGCTTAGAAACGGCGAACGCCTTGTGGCGCAGCTTGCGGTGGCCGCCGACGGGCGCGGCTCGCCGGCGCGGGAAGCCGCCGGTATTTCTGCCAAGACCCGAGCCCTTCCCCAGGCCGCCCTGGTGCTCAACTTCAAGCATGCGCGTGAGCACGGCTTTGTATCGACCGAGTTTCACACCCAGAGCGGCCCCTGCACACAGGTCCCCCTCCCCGGAATGCGTTCGAGCCTTGTCTGGGTGCTGAACCCCGAAGATGCCGAGACGATGAACGCACTCGGCGACGAAGAGCTGTCGCGCAGGGTCGAGGAACGGCTTTCGTCGATGCTGGGCCGCGTCACCGTGGAACCCGGCCGCCAGATTTATCCGCTCGGCACGCTGATGCCGTCGCGCTTCGGACAGAACCGGGTGGCGCTTGTCGGTGAGGCGGCGCATGTTTTCCCACCCATCTCGGCACAGGGGCTCAATCTGGGCATTCGGGACGTCGAGGACCTCGTGGCCGTGGCCAGTGCTTTTCCCGACGATCCCGGGTCACCTGCCGCCATGAGCCGCTATCACGCTGCCAGGCGCCCGGATATTCTTGCCCGGAGCAACTCGGTCAACCTTCTGAATGCTTCGCTTCTTTCGGGCTTTCTTCCCGCACAGATTGCCCGCAGCGCCGGGCTCAGTGTCATCGGAAGCATTCCGCCGCTGCGCGCCCTCTTCATGCGCGAAGGCATGCGGCCCGGCAGCGGCTTCTCCGCGCTTCTGCCGTTTAAGGGAAAAGGTCCGGCGGCAGGAGCCCGTTCGTGATGGCGTAGAGGAGCGCTGTTACCGTGCCGACCGACACGAGCGTGGTGATGAGCACGCTTGCCGAAGCGCGCTCCATCCAGACACCGTATTGCTGGCTTATGACAAACACGTTGGTTGCCGTGGGCAGCGAGGCAAGAAGTACGGCTGAAAATACCCAGCTCTCAGAGAAGTTTCCGACCCAGCTCAGCATGACATAGCAGATGGCCGGGTGGAGGATGAGCTTGAGGAAAACGATGGCGCCGACTTCGTGCGGGACACGCTTCAGCGGTCTGAGCGCCAGGCTGACCCCCATGGCGAAGAGCGCACAGGGAGCAGCAGCCGATGCCAGATAGGCAAGCAGCCGCTCAACGGGCAATGGCGGGGCAAAATTGATCGCTGCCGCGGCCACGCCTGCCGCTGTTGCCACAATAAACGGATGGAGCACGATCTTGCGCACCACTTCCAGAGCCAGCCGCCCCGGTTTCTGGCCGCTGCCGCCTGAGATCGCCATCATCATCGGCGCAACCGCAAAGTGGACCATGTTCTCGAAGCAGAAGATCAGCGCCACGGGAACTGCTGCCTCTTCGCCGAAGGCAAGCAGCGCCAAGCCTGGCCCCATATAGCCGATATTGCCGTAGCTGGCGGCAAGCCCCTTGATGGTGCTTTCAGCGATCGAGCTTCGGCTGATCAGAAGCGAACCGGCAAACATGATGGCGAAGACGATATAGGTGGAGGCGACCGCGCCGAAAATATAGCCCCACTCCGTGAGACGCTCGATGGGCGTTTTGGCAAGAAGCTGGAAAAAGAGAGCCGGAAGCGCCACATAAATGACGAACGTGTTCATCCAGCCGAGCGCGTCGGCCGGATGGGGCTTCAGCCGTGCCACCGCATAGCCGATGAAGATCAATCCGAAAAACGGCAGAACAAGTCCTGTGACACCGGTCATGGCCCATCCCTGTCTGGGCCACCGCTCGGTTCGCTCACCCGCAGAGGCAGGTTGAAAACGTTTCGCCCATAGATGGCGGCTAGCCCGCGCATGCCCTGCCCGTCAAGCCTGCGGGATTGAATTGTGGCGGCGGCTGCGCCACATAGGGGCCAGAGGTACAATTATGCAAACTATTGGAACTGCAAAATTTCGCATTGGTCAGGTCGTCCGCCACCGGGTGTTCGACTTTCGTGGCGTGATTTTCGATGTCGATCCCGAATTCAACAACACCGAAGCCTGGTATCAGGCGATCCCGGAAGAAGTGCGTCCGCGCAAGGACCAGCCATTCTACCACCTCCTCGCCGAGAACGAGGAGACGGAATATGTGGCCTATGTCTCGGAGCAGAACCTGATGCCCGATGAATCCGGCGTGCCCGTCCGGCACCCGCAGCTCGCAGAATTCTTCGTGGAGACCGGCGACGGTCACTACGAGCCCCGCGAGCGCATGCATCACTGACTGCTTTTATTGAAGTGCATATGAAAACAGGGCCGCGAAGGCCCTGTTTTTTAATGAGATTCCGAAGGAGAATGAAGACTATTCAGCCTTCTTGGCCTTCTCCTGAGCTTCACGCAGCTTTTCGGTAAACTCTTCGTTGTTCTTGTTCACGAAGTCCTGAAGCTTCTTCTGGCGGTCCTCGATGTCGGACTGCGGCAGCGGGTCGCCGTCATAGGCGTTGGTGAAACCGGACAGCGACATCTTGATCGGGTTCGGCTGGTTCTGGAAATTGACGGAGGTGAGCGTCAGTTCCGAGCCGCGCTTGAAGGAAGCCACGAGCTGATCGGTCAGCGGGGCTTCCGCGATGCAGCGATCCGGCAGGCAGATCGCGTAGTCGATCTTCTGGGTCTGGCCACCGTCGATCTGCAGGCCGATGCCGGGAGGCACCATGCGGCCGGTCGGAACGGTGATCTGGAAGACCTTGCGGTTCACCTTGCCCTTCACTTCGATCAGGCTGACGCCTGTGATCATCTGGCCGGTTTCCGCCACGAGAACGTTCTGCACATTGCAGATATCCACGTTTTCCTGTTTGGTGCAGGCCTTGAACCAGCCCTGCGGCGGCTGCTGCTGTTGCGCGGCGGCAACACCAATTCCGCTTGCGGCCACGCAGGCGGCGCCGGCAAGGGCGAACAGGGTGCGGATTGCTTTCGCGTTCAGGCTTTTCATATGGCTCAGTTCCTCTAAATGCACAGCGCCAGAATATCGATCACTGCGTCACCTGTTGTTAAAATGCGGCGACAGCATGACCCTTGGCCGCGTGTTACACCGCCATGCGGTGCGAATCCAGTCCGTCCGCGCATTTCCCTGGACTTTATGACAGTGTGCGGCAAACATCACACGATCTGCCGGAAGCCCGGAAAAGGTCACACTGTGTGCTAGGCTCCCCGGCGAATCATGGAAACGCGCAATTCCCGGCCAAGGTGTCTCAATGTCTGCAGCCCTAAAACCCCTTTGTTTCGCCCTGTTGGCGAGTGTGATCGCAACAGGTGCGGCTGTCGCGGCGGATGAGCAGCCGAAACATGGCATCGCCATGCACGGTGCACCTGAACTGCCGGCCGGTTTCTCGCATTTCCCCTACGCCAATCCCGAAGCGCCGAAGGGCGGCGACATTACCTATTGCGTCGTGGGGTCCTTTGACAATCTCAATCCCTTCATTCTCAAAAGCATGCGCACCACGGCGCGCGGCGTAATCGACACCATTTTCGGCAATCTGGTGTTTGAATCCCTGATGATGCGCAGTGCCGACGAGCCCTTTTCACTCTACGGCCTGCTGGCAGAAAGCGTGGAGATGGACGAGGCGCGCAGTTATGCGGAATTCAACCTGAATCCGGACGCCAAATGGTCGGATGGAACGGATGTGACGCCGGAAGACGTGATCTTCACCTACGAGGCGTACACGGACAAGGGACGCCCGCCCTACTCCAGCCGCATGGCAAAGATCGAGAAAATCGAGAAAACCGGCGATCGCAGTGTACGCTTCACCTTCAACGACAAGGCGGATCGCGAGTTTCCGCTGATCGTTGCGATGACCCCGATCATCCCGGAACACGCATTCGACATCGAAACCTTCGATCAGACGACGCTCAAACCGGTGATCGGCAGCGGCGCGTATCGTATTTCGGAGGTCGAGCCCGGTCGGCGCATCGTCTTCACCCGAAACGAAGAGTATTGGGGCGAAAACATCCCGTCGAAGCGCGGTTTCGACAATTTCGACAAGGTCACCATCGAGTACTTTCTGAACGCAAATTCGCTTATCGAGGCCTTCAAGAAGGGCATTTGCTCGGTCTATGCAGAATCCGACCCGGTGCGCCGGCAGCGCGGCATCGATTTTCCGGCTGCCCGCGAAGGCAAGGTCGTCAGCGAAACCTTCACCAATGGCATCCCGCCCGCGGTCACGGGCTTTTTCTTCAACACACGCCGCGAAAAATTCGCCGATCCGCAGGTGCGTCGCGCACTTTCCAAGCTCTATGATTTTGGCTGGGTCAACACAAACGTGTTGCGCGGCGAATATGAGCGCACGCTCAGCTACTGGCAGGGATCGCATCTCTCCGCCCTTGGAAAGCCCGCCGACGAGCGCGAGCGCGCGCTTCTGGAACCCTTTGCCGACCGCGTGACGCCGGACGTCATGGACGGGACCTATGGCAAGGCGGAGATGGCCGGGGCGCCCATCGGGCGTGGTGAAATGCGCGAAGCGCTGCAGATGCTTCAGCAGGCCGGCTACAGCCTCGAAGGCAATGCGCTGGTGAATGCCGATGGCGAGGCCGTCACCTTCGAAATCCTCGTGACCTCCGAGGAAGGCGAGAAACTGGCCGCCGTTTTTCAGAGAGTGCTCAAGAAGATCGGCATAGATGTTTCGATCCGCCTGCTGGACGATTCACAGGCCCAGCAGCGCAAACAACGCTACGACTTCGACGTGATCATCGCCTCCGTGGGCTTTTCCGGTTCGCTGTCACCCGGTATCGAGCAGATCAACCGCTGGGGTTCTGAAGCTGCGAAGGCGGAAGGCACGTTCAACCTTTCAGGCGCGGCCGATCCGGCGATCGATGCGATGATCGACGCGATGCTCAATGCGCGGGACATGGACGATTATGCAGCAGCCGTGCGCGCGCTCGACCGGCTTTTGATGTCCGGCGCTTATGTCGTGCCCATGCAGCATGACAGCGACGAATGGGTCGCCTACTGGAGCGATCTGGCGCATCCCGAGAAGACACCGCTTTACGGATACAAGCTGCAGACCTGGTGGCACAACAAAGACGCTGAATAAAGCCTGAGACCATGACTGTTCCTGTTACGATCGACGTCGTTTCCGACGCCGTATGCCCTTGGTGTTATGTGGGGCGCGCACGTCTGAAAAAGGCTTTGGAGGCAGTTCCAGAGATTTCCGTCAATCTGCGCTGGCGACCGTTCCAGCTCGACCCGACCATTCCGCCAGAAGGCAAGAGCCGGCGGGATTATCTCACCGACAAGTTTGGCGATGAAGCCCGTATCCGACAGATGCACGAGCAGCTTGGCACTATCGGAGAGGCCGAGGGGATATCCTTCGATTTCGACGCCATTGCGCTTTCACCCAATACGCTCAACGCACACCGGGTGATCCGCTGGGCGGCAACGGCGGAACCGGGCGTGCAGGATCGCCTCGTCGGCCGCCTTTTCGCGCTTTACTTCGAGGAAGGCGCGGATATCGGGGATGCCACCGTCCTGATCCAGGCCGCAAAAGAGGCAGGGATGGACGCTGCGGTGGTCGAGACGCTGCTTGCGACCGACGCCGACCGGACCGAGGTCGAACAGGAGATCGCGACCGCTCAACAGATGGGTGTCACCGGCGTGCCGTGCTTCCTGCTTGAGGGCAGGTATGCGGTGGTGGGAGCGCAGGAACCGGCAACACTTGCCGATGCCATCCGCCAGGTGGCACAGGCCAAGGCTGACGGCACGCTGGACAACGGCCAGGCGTGACCTCTGAGGCGGGGTAAGACAAGCGGTCGCCGCCCGCCCTGTCAGGCCGCCTTCTTCTGGATCAGTCGCACGAGCTGCGTCATGATGACGGCAGCACCGGCAAGCCGCTTCTCGGGCGTCGGCCAGTCACGGATAAAGACGATGCTCTGGTCGGGCCGGATTTTGGCGAGCGATCCCTGCTCGCCGATGAAGCGAACGAGCCCCACCGGTTCGGGGAATTCCTGATTTCGGAAATGCACCACGGTCCCCTTGGGGCCGGCATCGAGCTTTTCGACATTGGCCCTGCGGCACAGAGCCTTGATGAAGACGATCTTGAGCAGATGCTCCACTTCCTGCGGAAGCGGGCCGAAACGGTCGATGAGTTCGGCGCCGAAAGCATCGATCTCTTCAGGCGTTTCGAGCTCTGCAATGCGGCGGTATAGCCCCAGACGCAACTGCAGATCCGAAACATAGGCTTCCGGAATCATCACCGCCGTGCCGACCGTGATCTGCGGCGACCAGCCAGTGTCTACGGCCTCTTCCGTGCCCTTCAGCTCGGCAACGGCTTCTTCCAGCATCTGCTGGTAGAGTTCATAGCCAACTTCCTTGACGTGACCGGACTGCTCCTCGCCCAGTATGTTGCCGGCACCGCGAATGTCGAGATCGTGGCTTGCAAGCTGGAATCCTGCGCCGAGCGTGTCGAGCGACTGGAGCACTTTAAGGCGCCGTTCGGCCGTGGCGGTCAACGTCCGGTTTGGCGGCAGGGTGAAGAGCGCATAGGCGCGCACCTTCGAGCGGCCCACGCGCCCGCGCAGCTGATAGAGTTGCGCCAGGCCAAACATGTCCGCCCGATGTACGATCAGCGTGTTGGCTGTCGGGATGTCGAGGCCGGACTCGACGATGGTCGTGGACAGAAGCACATCATACTGACCGTCATAGAAGGCGTTCATGATGTCGTCGAGTTCGCCCGGCGCCAATTGCCCGTGCGCTGTCGCAACTTTCAGTTCCGGCACGTGCTCGCTCAGAAACTCCCTGACTTCCGCCAGATCGGAGACCCGCGGGACGACATAAAAGCTCTGCCCGCCGCGATAGCGCTCGCGCAGAAGCGTCTCGCGGATGACGAGTGGATCGACCGGCGAGATGAAGCTTCGCACGGCCATGCGATCCACCGGTGCCGTGGTGATGAGCGACAGCTCGCGCACGCCGGTCAGCGCCAGCTGGAGGGTGCGGGGGATCGGCGTGGCCGACAGTGTCAGCACGTGGATATCCGATTTGAGATCCTTCAGCCGCTCCTTGTGCCTGACGCCAAAATGCTGCTCTTCATCGATGATCAGAAGGCCGAGATTCTTGAAGGTGACGGAGCTACCCAGAAGCGCATGGGTGCCGACCACGATGTCGATCGTGCCATCGGCGATGCCTTTCTTGGTTTCGGCGAGCTCTTTCGAGCCGACCAGACGCGAGGCCTGCCGCACACGCAGGGGCAGACCGGCGAACCGGTCGCGGAAGGTCTTGAAGTGCTGGCGGGCAAGCAGCGTCGTGGGCACGACCACGGCCACCTGCAGCCCCTCCATGGCGGCCACGAATGCCGCACGCAACGCCACCTCCGTCTTGCCGAACCCCACATCGCCGCAGATCAGGCGGTCCATGGGCCGGCCAGAGCCCAGATCGTCGATCACCGCATCAATGGCAGTCTGCTGGTCCTCGGTTTCCTCATAGGGAAAGCGCGCGGCAAACTCGCCATAAAGCCCCTCGGGCGGTGCAAGCTTGACGCCGGGCCGCATCTCGCGTTCGGCGGCAATGCGGATCAGATGGCCCGCCATCTCCAGAAGCTTCTTTTTCAGCTTCGCCTTGCGCGATTGCCAGGCCACACCGCCCAGCTTGTCGAGCATGGTGTCCGGCCCATCCGACCCGTAGCGCGACAGAAGCTCGATGTTTTCGACCGGCAGGAACAGCCGGTCATCGCCGGCATAGCGCAGCTCAAGGCAGTCATGAGGTGCACCCATGGCCTCGATGGTTTTGAGCCCAATGAACCGGCCGATGCCGTGATCGGCGTGAACGACGATGTCTCCGGCTGAAAGGGCTGCCACTTCGGAGATAAAGTCGGACGCCTTTTTGCGCTTCCTGGCGCGCCGCACCAGACGGTCGCCCAGAATGTCCTGTTCGCCGATGACGGCCAGTCTGGCCGTTTCGAACCCGGTTTCCAGCGGCAGAACGCCGATGCCTGCCTGCTGTTCTGGAAGCTTTTCCAGCTCTGCCAGCGTTTCGATACGCGCGACGTTGCCAAGATTGTGCTCGGCCAGGATCTGCGAAAGCCGCTCGGCGGAACCTTCACTCCAGCCCGCGATCAGAACGCGCTTGCCGCTGGCGCGCAGCGCTCCGATATGCCTGACCGCATGATCGAACACATTGGCATTGGGATCGGCCCGCTCCTCGGCAAAATTGCGCCCAGCCTCCGCGCCCGCATGGTGGATGCGGGCCTTGCTCGTCTCCGGCGTTGCAAAGGGAGTGAAATGAATCACACGCCTGTCGCGTGATGCAGCACTCACCTCTTCCCGATCGAGATAAAGCGTTTCCGGCGCGACCGGCTTGTAAGGCACCGCTCCGCCAAGCTCGCTACCCTCCATCTGTGCGCGGCGTGCCTCGTAGTGATCGACGATGAGCGCATGACGCTCACCCAGCGCCTCTTCCGCCAGATGATCGAACACGATCGGAGCCTCGGGAAGATAATCGAGGACGCTGTCGAGCCGCTCATGGAAGAGTGGCAACCAGTGTTCCATGCCCGCAAAACGCCTGCCCTCACTCACGGCCGCATAGAGCGCATCGTCGCGTGAAGGCGCGCCGAAAGTCTCGATATAATTGCGGCGAAACCGGCTGATGACCTCCGGGCTGAGCGTGATCTCGCTCATGGCCTGAAGCGCAATCTCCTTGCGCTGCCCCGTCGTCCTCTGGGTGGCAACGTCGAAGGCACGGATCGATTCGAGCGTGTCGCCGAAGAAATCGAGCCGTAGCGCCTCATCCCAGCCAGGAGCGAAGAGGTCCAGAATTCCGCCGCGCACCGCATATTCGCCCACGTCGCGCACTGTCGAAACGCGTTCGAACCCGCTGGTTTCAAGGCGTGCCGTGAGCGCGGTCAGGTCGACCTGATTGCCCGGACGCGCGAAAAAGCCCTGGGCGCCGATCTGATCTGCCGGCGGCATGCGCTGCAACAGCGCATTGGCGCTCACGATCACCAAAGAACGGTGCGGTTTCCTGCGCAGCTCCGCCATCGCCCCCATCGCGGCGAGCCGCCGCGCGGCCGCATCCCCGCCCGGTGACACGCGGTCATAGGGCAGGCAGTCCCAGGCCGGCAGGTCGAGCACGGGCAATCCCGGATCGACAAAGCGCAGCGTGTCGACCAGCGCAGGCAGACGCTGCCCGTCGCGCAGGATAAAAATCGTCGGGCCATCGGGCGCCACTTCGCGGGCGACGGCTGCCAGTGCAAAAGCCTCGAACCCGTCGGCCACACCATCAACTGTCAGCGCACCGACGCCCTGACGCGGCAGTTTTGGCGAATCCATCAAACTCATCAGCGTTGAACCTCAGCGCCCGTGCGATGCGGTTATGCGCGCCCAGAGAGGCGTGTCGTACTCCGGCGGCACCGCCACCTCGCCCGTCACCCATTTGAAGAGATTCGTGTCCGGAACATCGAGAATGGCCTCAAGCTCGGTCATTTCTTCGTCGCTCAGACGGTCGATCTCAGCATCCGCAAATCCGCCGAGCACCAGATCCATCTCGCGCATGCCGCGCCGCCAGGAACGCACAAGCGCGCGGCGTCGGCGCGGGTCGAGATCGTGGCTGGAACGGGTTGTGCCTGTCATGGGTTTCGCCTTCATGGTCTGCGGCGGTCGGTCGCCCGGGCGGATATAGCGTGTGCATGAGCGTCTGTCAGCCTTGCGTCGCCGAATTTGGGCCTTAATCATGACAGGATGCGCCCTTCCGTTCTCGACCCTCTCTTCGCTCCTGTCACGACGCTCGACGGCGTCGGCGCGAAACTGGCCGACCTCATGGCAAACATCGTTCCCGGCGATGTCGCGGGGCGGGAACTTCGTGTCGGCGATCTTCTCTTCGTGCTTCCGCATTCGCTGATTGACCGGCGAAACCGACCCGGCATTGCCAACGCTGCAGAGGGAACAATCGTTACGCTCGACCTGACGGTCGGACGTCACCACCCTTCTCCGCCCGGCCGCAGGAACGTGCCCTACCGTGTCTTCGCCTTCGACGAAACTGGCGAGATCGCCCTCACCTTCTTCCACGCCCGCGCGCCGTGGATCGAAAAAATCCTTCCGGAAGGCGAGCAGGTTCTGGTGAGCGGACGGATGGAATGGTTCAACGGACGCGCATCCATGGTGCATCCCGATTTCGTCGTTCCGGTGGCAGAGGCGCACACACTGCCGACGCTCGAGCCGGTTTACCCACTGACGGCCGGTCTCTCGGCAAAAGTCCTGCGCCGGGCAATTGCACAATCGCTGGAGCGCCTCCCCGACCTGCCGGAATGGCAGGATGAGAGCTTTCTCTCCCGCAACCGGATGCCGGCTTTCAGCGAGGCGCTGAACAGGCTGCATGATCCGGACGCACCGGAGGACGTCCAGCCTGAAAATCCCTACTGGCGGCGCATCGCCTATGACGAATTCCTTGCCGGACAGCTTTCGCTGGCACTGGTGCGTGCGAAGGTCAAGCGCCTCTCAGGTCGTCCGCTAGCGGGTGATGGGCGTTTCGAAGCGAAAATCCGGGCTGCCCTTCCCTATCAACTGACGCGATCACAGGAAGAGGCCGTGCAGGACATCCACGCGGATCTGGCGAGCCCGGAGCGAATGGTTCGCCTGCTTCAGGGCGATGTGGGCGCGGGCAAGACAGTGGTGGCACTTCTTGCCATGGCACGCGCGGCGGAAGCGGGCGGACAATCGGCTCTCATGGCGCCGACGGAAATCCTCGCCCGCCAGCACGCGGCAACAATCGCACCGCTGGCCGAATCTGCCGGGCTACGGATCGCGGTTCTGACCGGTCGTGAAAAAGGCAGGGAACGCCAGCGCATTCTCGATGAAATCGCATCGGGCGCGGTCGATTTTGTGATCGGGACCCACGCACTTTTCCAGGAAACGGTCCAGTTCCGCGATCTCGCCTTTGCAGTCGTGGACGAGCAGCATCGTTTCGGCGTGCATCAGCGGCTGGCCATGACCGCAAAGGGCAATGCGCCGGACATGCTCGTCATGACGGCAACCCCGATCCCGCGCACGCTCGTGCTCTCGGCGTTTGGCGACATGGATGTCTCGCGCCTGACTGAAAAGCCCGCGGGGCGACAGCCAATCCGCACCGTGACACTGCCGGTGGAGCGTCTCCCGCAACTGGTCGACCGGCTCAGGAAAGCGCTTTCAGAGGACCAGAAGGTTTACTGGATCTGCCCGCTCGTCGAGGAATCGGAAGAACTTGAGCTGATGTCGGCCGAAGACCGCCACGCTGCGCTGCAGAAAGTCTTCGGGAACGCCGTCGGGCTCATTCACGGACGCATGAAAGCCGCCGACAAGGACGAGGCGATGCGCGCCTTCAAGACCGGCGAAACACGCATTCTGGTCGGCACGACGGTGGTCGAGGTGGGCGTCGATGTGCCGGACGCGACGATCATTGTCATAGAACATGCCGAGCGCTTCGGCCTCGCCCAGCTTCACCAGCTGCGCGGGCGCGTGGGCCGTGGCGCCCTCGCCTCTTCCTGCGTGCTTGTCTACAAGGGGCCGCTCGGGGAAACGGCCACGCGGCGGCTTGAGGTGATGCGCGACACAGAGGACGGGTTCGTAATCGCGGAGGAAGACCTGAAACTGCGCGGTGAAGGCGATCTTCTGGGCACCAAGCAGTCCGGAACGCCCGGGTTCCGCGTCGCACGGATCGAGGCCCATGTGGACCTGCTGCAGGCCGCCCGTGACGATGCACGGCTTGTCCTGTCACGCGATCCCGAACTCCAGTCCCCGCGCGGCGAGGCACTGCGGTTGCTGCTCTATTTGTTCGGACGCGACGAGGCCATCCGCTTGCTGCGTGCCGGCTGAGAACCGGTTTCCTTTGCTTCGTCAGCGAGAGCGGCGGTCCTTGCGTGATACTCCGGGGCGACAAGACCCGCCGATATGACGAGTTTTGCCCCCTCCTCAACGGTCATCTTGAGCTCGATCACATCCTTCTTGGGAACGAAGAGCAGATAACCGGAGGTCGGGTTCGGCGTGGTCGGCAGAAACACGGCGATGGTCTGCCCAGCATCGTCGTCGATCTTCGCCTGAACCTCGCCCCGCGTTTCCGTGGCGATAAACACCAAAGCCCACAGTCCCTTGCGCGGATACTCGATCAGTCCGACCTTCTTGAAGGTGTCGGACCGTTCCGAAAGCACGGTCTCAAGAATCTGCTTCAAGCCACGGTAGACACTGCGTACGAGCGGCATGCGCCCGAGAACGTTTTCGCCTGTGGCAAGAATGGTGCGCCCGATGAAGTTGGCGGTCAGAAACCCGATCAGCGTGATCATGATCAGCGCGACGATCAAGCCGAACCCGGGAACTGCGAACGGCAGGTAATTGTCCGGATTGTAGCGGGACGGGATGTAGGGTTTGACCCAGGAATCGACCCAGCCGATCATCGACCAGGCGAGATAGGCCGTGATCGCCAGCGGCGCGGTGACAATGAAGCCCGTAAGGAAGTAGTTGCGCAGGCGAGTCATCATGATGTGGAAACGGGCCTCGAATATGATGGATTGACGAAAAACAGCCCGGTGGACACTACGCCACCAGGCTGAACAATAGAATAGGAATTCGGGCCGCTATATGACAGTCCCTCTTTCGCTATTCGACCGTAACCGATTTCGCCAGATTGCGCGGCTGATCAACATCCGTGCCCATGATGACCGCCGTATGATAGGCCAGCATCTGGACTGGCAGCGCGTAGATGATCGGCGCAACGAACTCGGGAACGTCCGGCAGGACCACCGTCTCCAGCGTGTCGAGCGTTGCGTTTTTCGCGCCCTTCTCGTCCGTGATCAGAATGATCCGCCCGCCACGGGCGGCGACTTCCTGCATATTCGAGACGGTTTTCTCAAAAATGCGGTCATGCGGGGCGATCACGATCACCGGCATCTGCTCATCGATGAGCGCGATGGGGCCGTGCTTCAGTTCGCCAGCCGCGTAGCCTTCGGCATGAATGTAGGAAATTTCCTTGAGCTTCAGCGCGCCTTCCAGTGCCAGCGGATAGTTCGTATCCCGCCCAAGATAGAGGACGTGCCGCACATGGGAGAGTTCGCGGGCGACCTTCTCGATGCCCGAACTCAGCTTGAGCGCCTGCGACGCGAAACGCGGGGCTTCCGACAGCTGACGCACAAGCGACTGCTCTTCCTCCGCGGAAATCGTGCCGCGCGCCTTTGCCGCCCTGAGCGTCAGTGCAGCGAGAACGCTGAGCTGGCAGGTGAACGCCTTTGTGGAGGCAACGCCGATTTCGGGGCCGGCCAGTGTGGGGAAGATACCGTCGCTCTCGCGGGCAATGGTCGATTCGCGCACATTGACGATGGCGGAGATCGGAACGCCTTCGCCACGACAATAGCGCAGCGAGGCGAGCGTATCGGCGGTTTCGCCGGACTGCGAGATGAACAGTGCGGCACTGTTCTTCGGCAGCGGCATTTCACGGTACCGGAACTCGGAAGCGATATCGATATCCACCGGCAGACGTGCATAGCGCTCAAGCCAGTATTTTCCGATCAGCCCCGCAAGGTAGGCCGTGCCACAGGCCGAAATCGCCAGACGCTCGATCTTTCCGAAGTCGAACGGCAGGTCGAAGTCTGCGACCGTGCCTTCGGCAAAGTTCAGATAGTGGGCGAGTGTATGGGAAATCACCTCCGGCTGTTCATGGATTTCCTTTTCCATAAAGTGCCGGTGATTGCCCTTGTCGACGAGAAGGCTGGTGCCGACCGACTGCTGACGCGCCCGTTCGACGGGTTGGCCGTCCATGCCGAAAATCTCCACGCCGCCACGGCGCACCACCACCCAGTCACCATCCTCCAGATAGGTGATGGCGTTGGTGAAAGGCGCCAGTGCAATGGCGTCGGAGCCGAGATACATCTCCCCTTCGCCGTGACCGACAGCGAGCGGCGGGCCGTTTCGGGCACCGATGATCATGTCTTCGTCGCCCCGGAACATGATTGCCAGGGCGAATGCACCGCGCAGACGCTTCAGCGCCGCAAATGCCGCAGCCTGCGGCGCATCCCCGTTCTTCAGCCCGCTCGCAACCAGATGTGCGATCACTTCCGTGTCGGTCTGGGACGAGAACGCAACACCATCCGCTTTCAGTTCGTCACGAAGCTCTGCAAAGTTCTCGATGATACCGTTATGAACGACAGCGACATCCTGGGCGAAATGGGGGTGCGCATTGGTCTCGTTGGGAACACCGTGCGTCGCCCAGCGTGTGTGACCGATGCCGATCGTCCCACCAAGCGGCTCCTCGCCAAGCCTCTTCTCGAGATTGACGAGTTTGCCCTCCGCGCGACGACGGTCGAGCTTGCCCAGATCCAGTGTGGCAACACCGGCGGAATCGTATCCGCGATACTCCAGCCGCTTCAGTGCATCGACGATGAGCGGTGCCACCGGCGTCTGTCCGACAATGCCTACGATTCCACACATATGGCTGTCTCAGCCTCCCACCAAATGATCAAACCCCGATTCACGCGATTGTTCTAGAGCGCGCAGGAAGGGGATGAAAATCAACAAGTCTTTCAGTTCGTATCAGGCCTGATCAGATGCCTATATTGCCTGGATATCAAGTTTTTGAGCGTTTTGCCTTGAGCGCCGCCAGCCGATCGCGCAGACGTTTGCCAAGACCCTCACGATTGGATTGACGCGCGCGGCCGAAAGCGAGTGCGTCGGCTGGTACGGACTCCGTGATCACGCTGCCCGACGCCACATAGGCACCCGCGCCGATGGTCACCGGAGCAACCAGGGAAGAGTTGGTGCCGACAAAGGCGCCCGGCTCAATATCGGTGAAATGCTTCGAAAAGCCGTCATAGTTGCAGGTGATGGTACCGGCTCCAAGATTGGCCTTCGCACCAACCCGGGCGTCGCCCACATAGGACAGGTGCGGAATCTTGGCGCCGGGTTCGACACGCGTCTTCTTGATCTCAACGAAATTGCCAACCTTCGCGCCATCCATGATCTCGGCGCCCAGACGCAGCCGCGCGAACGGTCCGACTGAGGCTCCCGCGTCGACACGCGCTTCCTCGAGATGGGAATTGGCTTTCAGCGTCACGTTTTCGCCTATCGTCACGCCGGGTCCGAAGAAGACGTTCGGTTCGATGACCGTGTCGCGGCCGACAACGGTGTCATGTGCGAAATAAACGGTTTCGGGAGCGATCAGCGTTACGCCATCCAGCATCATGGCTTCGCGCCGGCGCTGCTGCCAGATCGCTTCTGCAGCGGCAAGTTCGGCCCGATTGTTGATGCCGAGCGCGCTTTCGTAATCGGCTTCGATTGCCCGAACCGTCAACCCGCGACTGGTTGCGATCTCGACAATATCGGTGAGGTAATATTCGCCCTTGGCGTTGTCGTTGCCGATGGCCTCAAGGAGTTCCAGCGCGCGATTGCCGGCAATGCCCATGGCACCGCCGTTGCAAAACGTTATCCGGCGCTCTTCATCGGAGCAGTCCTTCTCCTCGCGGATCGCAATCAGCGCGTCGCCATTCTCGATCAGCCGGCCATAGCCGGTCGGGCGATCCGTGCGAAACCCCATGACCACGATGTCGGCTCCCCTGGCCAGCCCTGAGCGCAGTGTCTGAAGCGCTTCCAGCGAAATGAGCGGTGTGTCGCCAAAGGTCACGAGAACATCGTCATACCCGCGTGCAATCGCCGCGCGGGCTGCGAGCACTGCGTGGCCTGTGCCCAGACGCTTCGATTGAACGAATGTCTCGGCCCCCGGCGCAAACCCCTCCGCCGCTTTCGACACGGCTTCGGCGCCGTGCCCTACGACCAGCGCCTTGTTGCCAGCTCCGGCACCGTCAAGCGCGCGTGTCACGTGACCGAGCATTTCCAGCCCGGCGAGCCTGTGCAGCACCTTGGGCGTGGCGCTTTTCATCCGCGTCCCCTCGCCTGCTGCGAGAATGACGGAAAGGCAGGTGCGTTCGCTCATGGAAGGAAATCCGTTGTGCTTCTGACGAGTCGCCTTTTCTTAGAGCATCGGACCGAAAAGTGGAATCCGGTTTTCGGATTACTCCGATGCTCCATCAATCGTTTAGATCGCCCTTTGTGCGTCCGAATGGACGCACGGCGATCTTGAGCATCGGACCGAAAAGTGGAATCCGGTTTTCGGATCGTTCCGATGCTCCATCGTTGGTCTAGATCGTCCTTTGTGCGTCCGATCTAGGGTCAGGCTCCTAGCATCCTGCCCTTGCGGCACCAATCCACTCTCAGCCGAGTTTGCCGAGGGCCGGAAAGGTTTCAAGAAGCCAGAAAGCCATGGATTGCATGCCGCCGGTTAAGAAAAGGACACCGGCAAGGACCAGCAGTCCGCCCATTACTTTTTCAACTCGCCCGAGCTGCATGCGGAACCGGGCGAGGAAGCGCATGAAACTGCCCGAAAACAGTGCCGCCAGAAGAAACGGCACCCCAAGCCCCAGAGAATAAACGGCGAGCAGCAGCGCGCCATCGCCAACGGTCTCGCGTCCGCCTGCCAGCGTCAGGATCGGTCCCAGAACGGGTCCGATGCACGGTGTCCAGCCGAAGGCGAACGCCAGCCCCATGACATAGGCTCCGAGCCTGGTGGCCGGTTTTCCCCCCGCCTGAAAGCGTGCTTCGCGCGACAGAAAAGGAATCCGCACCACGCCCAGGAAATTCAGCCCCATGATGATGATGACGATGCCGGCAAGAATGGCGAGTTCCTGCTGCCACGCGCGCAGCACGGCGCCGATCGTGGACGCTCCAGCCCCCAGAAGCACGAAGACCGTGGTAAAGCCGAGCACGAAGGAGACGGATGCCGCAAAGAGCGCAAACCGCGTTGCGCCGCCGGACGAAGCGCCGGTTCCATCTGCGCCTTCGCCCTGGAACTGCTCCACCGAGACACCGGCCATGTAGCACAGATAGGGAGGAACGAGCGGCAGGACACACGGGGACAGGAACGACAGCGCGCCCGCACCTGCGGCACTCAAATATCCAACATCAATCGCCATGCTTCATCTCAAAATCAAATCCGCGCAATGCGCGCTGCAGAAAGAACTCACCCGTATAAGCAGACGGTTCCGCACACGCCAATCACCTTTGCGTGGCATACCGTCGCTACGGATGAGCACCCGCGCAGCCAGCCTGTGCGGGAGAATGACGTTCAACGGCGGTGTGACGGAGATGGTGGTGAGCGCGCAGGGGCTCGAACCCTGGACCTACTGATTAAAAGTCAGTTGCTCTACCAACTGAGCTACGCGCTCCCGGCGGGTTCTTCCGAACCCCGGAAATTGCGGCGGAACATAGAGAGGCGCTTATCAGCGGTCAACCGGAAAAAAGTGTCTTTCTCCCGACTTTTTTCCGCTCCTCCCGACCAGCACCATCCGGGGCGACTTCAGGTGGTGCTGAGCGTGCGGCGCACCGCATCGTGCCAGCCCTTTAGCCTGGCCTCACGCTCGGCTTCGCCCATCTTTGGCCGAAACTGCCGATCAAGCTCCCAGCTCCGCGCAAAATCACCGGCATCCGGCCACACGCCCGCCCGCGCGCCCGCGAGCCAGGCAGCTCCCAGCGCCGTCGTCTCAAGCTGAGTCGGTCGGTCCACCGGTGCGTCGAGCATGTCGGCAACGCACTGCAGCATCCAGTCGCTGGCAACCATGCCGCCATCGACGCGCAGAACCGTATCGTTCGCCCCGTCCTGCCAGTCCTTGCGCATGGCATCGAGCAGGTCGCGCGTCTGGTAGGCGACCGATTCGAGCGTCGCCCGCGCAAACTCGGCCGGGCCTGAATTGCGCGTGAGGCCATAGATTGCGCCGCGGGCTTCCGCGTCCCAGTATGGCGCGCCGAGCCCCACGAAGGCGGGAACGAGATAAAGGTGCTGTGTGGGGTCGGCTTTCGCGGCAAGCGCCCCGGAATCGGCGGCTTTGCCGATGACCTTCAGGCCGTCGCGCAACCATTGCACCGCAGCACCCGCAACGAAAATCGACCCTTCGAGCGCGTAGGTCGTCACGCCGTTCAGCCGATAGGCAATGGTGGTGAGCAGACGGTTCTTCGAGGCGACCATGGTTTCGCCGGTGTTGAGCACCGCGAAGCAACCCGTTCCGTAGGTTGCCTTGAGCATTCCCGGCTCGAAACAGGCCTGGCCAATGACGGCTGCCTGCTGGTCGCCGGCAACGCCAAGGATCGGGATGGCCGCACCGAAAAGAGCCTTCTCCGTCACGCCGAAATCATCCGCGCTATCCTTTACCTCCGGCAACAGGACCTTCGGCACGCGAAGGATTTTCAGAAGCTCGTCATCCCACGTATTTGTCCCGATATTGAAAAGCAGCGTGCGCGATGCATTTGTCGCGTCGGTCACATGCGCCCTGCCGCCGGTGAGCCGCCAGATCAGGAATGTGTCGATGGTCCCTGCAAGAAGCTCTCCCTTTTCGGCCCGTTCGCGCGCGCCTTCGACCTCATCGAGGATCCAGGCGAGTTTGGTTCCCGAAAAATAAGGATCAAGAAGCAGGCCGGTCTTTGCCGTAAAAGTTTCTTCCAGCCCCTCGGCCTTCAGCTTTTCACACATGGGCGCAGTGCGGCGGTCCTGCCAGACAATGGCATTGTGGATCGGCTTGCCCGTATCGCGCTCCCATACGACGACCGTTTCGCGCTGATTGGTGATACCGATGGCGGCAACATCTCCGGCGGAGAGCTTCGCCTTGCGCAAAGCGCTGCGCACGGTGGAGACCACGCCCTTCCAGATGTCTTCGGGATCGTGCTCGACCCAGCCCGAATCCGGGTAGTGTTGCGGAAACTCCTTCTGGCCCGTCGCCAGCGGCTTCATGGCCGCGTCAAACACGATGGACCTGCTCGACGTGGTGCCCTGGTCTATCGCCAATACATAGCCGCTCATGAGTCCTCCGGATCGGTCTGCAAAACTGTCGAAAACGGGGAGCCGGACTGACCGCCTCCCCGTGCAATTGTCATGTCAATCAAGCCGACTGCAACCGGCCTTACTGCCAGCGCTTGACAATTTCCTCATAGACGATGGTTTCGCCCTGGGGTTTTTCGTTTTCAAGCTTGGCCTTGGCGCCACCCTTGCCGATCCACTCGGACGGGTCCTTCTCCTCGTTCAGACGCGGCCCGCAGCCACCATAGACATTGGCGCTTTCGTCCGCTGCCTGCATGCGGGCCATGGTCAGGTCCATCTCGCCGGCCAGACGGTCCATTGCTTCCTGCGGCGTGAAGGCGCCGGAGTTCACATCGCCGATCTGCTGCCACCAGATCTGGGCGAGCTTCGGGTAGTCCGGCACATTGACGCCGGTGTCCGTCCACAGGACCCGATCCGGTGAGCGGTAGAACTCAACGAGCCCGCCGAGCTTCGGAGACCGTTCGGTGAAGGATTCGTGGTTCACCGTGGAATCGCGGATGATCGTGAGACCCACATGGCTCTTCTTCACATCAACCGTTTTCGACGTGACGAACTGGGCATAGAGCCACGCCGCCTTGCGCCGGTCCACGGGCGTGGACTGGAACAGGGTCCAGGAGCCGACATCCTGATAGCCGAGCTTCATACCCTCTTCCCAATAGGGCCCATGCGGCGAAGGCGCCATCTTCCAAAGCAGATTGCCCTCGTCATCGACGGTGTTGTTGCCCTCGCTCTTCGCCTTCACCATGTCGGCGGTGAAGGCCGTGTACCAGAATATCTGCTGGGCGACATTGCCCTGGCTCAATGCCGGCAGCGACTGGTAGAAGTCGAGGTCGGCGGCACCGGGCGGTGCATACTGACGCAGCCACTCATCCCATTTGCGGATGGCGTAGACGGCGGCCGGTCCATTGGCAGCACCGCCGCGGCTGACGGATGCACCGGATGGGTTGCAGGAACCCTCCTCCATCCGGATGCCCCATTCATCGATCGGCCGGCCATTGGGCAGACCCTTGGAGCCCGCACCGGCCATGGAAAGCCAGGCGTCCGTCATGCGCCAGCCGAGATCCGGTGCGCGCTTGCCGTAGTCCATATGGCCGTACACGCGAACGCCGTCGATCTCCTTCACGTCGTTGGTGAAGAAGTCGGCAATGTCCTCATAGGCAGACCAGTTGACGGGGACGCCCAGTTCATACCCGTATTTCTCTTTAAATTTCTCTTTGATTTCAGGGCGATCAAACCAGTCTTTACGGAACCAGTACAGGTTTGCGAACTGCTGGTCGGGCAGTTGCCAGAGCTTGCCGTCGGGACCCGTGGCCGACGCCACACCGATAAAATCTTCCAGGTCGAGCGTCGGCGATGTGACGTCCGCACCCTCGCCGCCCATCCAGTCGGTGAGGTTGACGGCGCTCTGCAGGCGGGAATGCGTGCCCACCAGATCGGCGTCGTTGACATAGGCATCGTAGAGGTTGCGGTTGGTCTGCATCTGCGTCTGCACGGCCTGAACCACCTCACCTTCGCCCAGAAGCTGGTGGTTCACCTTGATGCCCGTAATCTCCTCGAACGCCTTGGTCAGCGTTTCGGATTCATAGGTGTGGGTCGGGATGGTTTCGGAGAGGACGTTGATCTCCATTCCCTGAAACGGTTCTGCAGCCTTGATGAACCATTCCATTTCTGCGAGCTGCTCCTCACGGCTGAGTGAAGAGGGCTGGAACTCGTCATCAATCCACTTTTCGGCTGCCGCCATGTCCGCCATGGCCTGGCCGGGCAGCCAGAGCAGAGCGAGCGCAGCGACTGAAGCTTTCAAATGCGCTTTCATTTCAAACTCCTCCTCCTGTTTCCACATTCATTTTCTGAACATGGTTGGCGGTTCGGGTGGGTTTGTTCCGGTCCCGTTGCGCCGGTTTGCGGAGCGGCCTGCCGTTCCGCTTTGCTTTGCCGATGGACCTACACCCAGCGAAACACCGCGTAGGCGTAGATCAGCGACAAAATCGTACCGCCCCAAAGCGGCATATCCGTCAGCCCTAGCCATCCAAGATGGATGAAGGCGCTGCCAAGCAGAGAGATGAACAGACGGTCGCCGCGTGTCGTGTCCAGACCGAGAATCCCGTGCCGCGGCCCTCCACCGGGGCTCGCCCATTCCCAGACGGTCATGGCGCATAGAAGCGCGAAGATGACGAGGAAGAACGTGGCGGTCTGCCAGGTCCAGGCCATCCATGTGAGATCGAGCCAATGGGGCATGATTTCCTCCCTACACGCGCCCGAGGGCAAAGCCCTTGGCGATGTAATTGCGTACGAACCAGATCACGATCGCGCCCGGAATGATGGTCAGTACGCCGGCCGCAGCCAAAAGTCCCAGCTCATAGCCGGACGTGCTTGCTGTGCGCGTCATGACAGCCGCGATGGGCTTGGCGGCGACAGAGGTCAGCGTCTTTGCCAAAAGCAGTTCCACCCATGAGAACATGAAGCAGAAGAAGGCTGTCACCCCGATGCCCGATGCAATCAGCGGCATGAAAATTCTGACAAAGAAGCGCGGGAATGAATAGCCGTCGATATAGGCCGTTTCGTCGATCTCCTTGGGCACGCCCGACATAAACCCTTCGAGGATCCAGACGGCGAGCGGAATGTTGAACAGGCAGTGCGCGAGCGCCACGGCCCAGGGTGTGTCGAACAGACCGACGGCCGAATAGAGCTGATAAAACGGCAGGGCAAAGACCGCCGGCGGCGCCATGCGGTTGGTGAGAAGCCAGAAGAACAGGTGCTTGTCGCCAAGAAAGCGATAACGTGAGAACGCATAGGCGGCAGGCAGCGCAAAGGCGACGGAAATGACAGTGTTTATAAGGACATAACTGATAGAGCTGATGTAACCGTTATACCAGACCGGATTGGTGAGGATCTCCACATAGCTGTCGATGGTGAAGTTCTTCGGCCAGGGGCTGAAGCCGCCCAGGATCTCGTTTGTCGTCTTGAACGACATGTTGACCAGCCAGTAGATCGGCAGAAGCAGGAAGACAATGTAGAGCGTGGGAACGAGCCAGCGGGTCAGTCTCATTGGTCTTCTCCCCGGGTCATCAGCGTGTAGAAGATCCAGCTCACCAGCAATGTCATGAGGAAGTAGATGATGCTCATGGCGGCGGCGATGCCGAGATTGAATTCACCCAGCGCCGCCTTCACCAGATCGATGGACAGGAAGGTCGTGGCATTGCCGGGGCCACCGCCGGTCAGCACGAAGGGCTCCGTGTAGATCATGAAGGAGTCCATGAAGCGCAGGAGAACGGCGATGGTGAGAACGCGGTTCATCTTGGGCAACTGGATGTAGCGGAACACCGACCAGCGCGATGCGCCGTCGATCTTCGCCGCCTGATAATAGGCCTCCGGGATGGAGCGCAGGCCGGCATAGGCAAGCAACACCACGAGCGAGGTCCAGTGCCAGACATCCATCAACACCACCGTGAACCAGGCGGAAATGGGCTGGCGTGTGAAATTGTAGGGAATGCCGAGGGCATTCAGCCCATAGCCCAGAAGGCCGATATCCGGCAGAGCCATGATGTTCCACATCGCACCCACCACGTTCCACGGAATGAGCAACGGCAGCGCCATCAGCACAAGACAGACAGACACCCATGGCCCGGAGCGCGGCATGGTCAGAGCAATGGCGACGCCGAGCGGCACCTCGATCAGAAGAATGATCCCGGTGAACAGAAACTGCCGGAAAAGCGAGGCGTGGAAACGGTCGGAGGTGAGCACATCCTCATACCATTTGACACCTTCGAAGAAGAACAGATTGTTGCCGAACGTCTCCTGCACCGAGTAGTTCACCACCGTCATCAGCGGTATGATCGCGTTGAATGCGACCAGCAGCAGGACCGGCAGGACGAGAAACCAGGCCCGATTGTTCCATGTCTTGGTCATGCTGCCCCTCCCTGGCGCGCAGCCGCCGGATCCACACGCCATGAATTTGCATAGATGTTGATGCCGGCGGGATCGAAACTGATATGCGGTTCAGCGGGAATGGCAGTATCCTCGGCGACAATCGCGGCAATGGGTTGCCCCTCGATGGTCGCATGAACGATCTTGCGCCGCCCCGTATCCTCGACGCGCGTTATCTGTGCCGGAATGCCCTTGTTGCCGATGCGCACATATTCCGGGCGCACGCCCAGTTCCATGCGCGCCGCACGGTCCGCCGCGATCGGCCCGGCCAAGCTGATGGCATGGCTGCCAATATGGGCGCCCTGCCCGTCGATCCGGACAGGAAGAACATTCATGCCCGGGGAGCCGATAAAATATCCGACAAAGGTGTGATTGGGACGTTCGAACAGTTCTTCCGGCGTTCCGATCTGAACGATCTCGCCCTCGTTCATCACCACCACCTGATCGGCGAAGGTCAACGCCTCGGTCTGATCGTGGGTCACATAGACCATGGTAAAGGCAAAGCGCCGGTGCAGTTCCTTCAGCTGCGAGCGCAGCACCCATTTCATGTGGGGATCGATAACCGTCAATGGTTCGTCGAACAGGATGGCGCTGACATCCGAGCGCACCAGCCCGCGACCGAGCGCGATTTTCTGTTTGTCGTCTGCCGTCAGTCCCTTGGCTTTCTGATCAGCGCGGTCCGCCAGATCGATCATTTCGAGCGTTTCGCGCACCCGCCGCTCGATCTCATTGGAAGCCACGCCGCGATTGCGCAGGGGAAAGGCGAGGTTCTGGTAGACCGTCATCGTGTCGTAGACGACCGGAAACTGGAAAACCTGCGCTATATTGCGGTCTTCCGTGGAAAGGTCCGTCACCTTGTGTCCATCAAAGAGGATATCTCCCTCGGTTGGCCGCAGCAGCCCCGAGATGATGTTCAAAAGCGTGGTTTTGCCACAGCCCGACGGCCCCAGAAGAGCATAGGCGCCACCATCATCGAAGGTGTGGTGAACCCGCTTCAAAGCGAAATCGTCATCGCTCACGGGGTTGGGCATGTAGGCGTGGCGGATGTTGTTCAGATCAATTCGCGCCATTCCCGCCTCCTACGCAGCCTGGCTGGTACCGGACGTCACACGCCGGTTTGCATTGTCGAACACCAGCACGTGGCGCGTATCGATAAAGACATCGACCGTTTCGCCGACCTCCAGACGATGAATGCCTTCTTCCAGCATCACCCAGCGGTGGCCTGCGAAATCGAGATGGACAAAGCTCTCGGAACCGGTGATTTCAGTCACCGACACGGTGGCCCGGACCGAAACCCCGTCGTCCGCGCGCGCCGCCAGCGACAGATGATGGGGCTGGAAGCCGAGCGTGTACTGTCCGTCGGGCGCGCCTTCGAGGCCCTGTGGAACGGGCAGTTGAACGGTTTCGTCGAGTGCGAACCTGCTGCCCGCCTTCGTCACCGCCACGGTGTTCAGCGGCGGGTCGGAAAAGGTGCGCGCGGTGACGAGATCGATCGGCTTGCGGAACACGTCGATGGTCGGGCCGAACTGCGTCAGGCGCCCCTGGCTCAGCGTCGCCGTGCTGCCGCCAAGAAGCAGCGCCTCGCTCGGCTCAGTGGTGGCGTAGACGAAGATCGCACCGGACGCCGCAAATATCTTTGGCAGTTCAGCGCGCAGTTCCTCGCGCAGCTTGTAATCCAGATTGGCCAGCGGCTCGTCCAGCAACACCAGACGCGCTTCCTTGACCATGGCGCGGGCCAGTGCCGTGCGCTGCTGCTGGCCACCGGAAAGCTCCAGCGGCGTGCGGTCCAGATGCGGCGTCAGGTGCAGAAGCTCTGCCGCCTGCCGTACCTTTTCCTCGATGACGCGCTTCTCGGCACCCGCAACGCGCAGCGGCGAAGCGATGTTTTCATAGACCGTCATCGCCGGATAATTGATAAACTGCTGGTAGACCATGGCAACGCTGCGCTTCTGCACCGGCACGCCGGTCACATCGGCACCATCCATCCACACGCTGCCCGCGGTTGGCCGGTCAAGCCCGGCCATAAGCCGCATCAGGCTGGTCTTGCCAGCCAGCGTCGGCCCGAGCAGCACGTTCAACGAGCCCGGCTCCAGCCTCAGCGAAACGTCGTCTATATGCGTTTCGCCGGATACGACCTTTGAAACGTCGCGCAGTTCAAGCATGTCCTCCCCCAGCGTTTGCCGCCTGGTTGTGCATTCCCGAAATTTCACGCATGAAAGTGTCGACCGCTGCCGCCTCCTCCTGCGACAGGCGCAAACCGCGTTTGGTTCTGCGCCAAAGCACGTCATCACCGCTGACAGCCCATTCGTGAGCGGCCAGATAACGCAATTCGGCTTCGTAGAGATCGACACCAAAATGCCGGCCCAGATCATCGACCGACCGCGCTTCTCCGAGGAGATCGCGGGCACACAGGCCATAGAGCCTGACAAGCCGCGCCGCATGATGCCTGTCGAGGAAGGAATAGTCCCGCATCAGCGCCTCGACCTGTGCGTCGTAGCCGTCGAAAGGAAACTCGCCGCCCGGCAGCGCGCCCGCATGCGTCCACGGCTGCCCTTTGGGACCAAGCGCCCCGGCGATTTTTTCAAGGGCGGATTCGGCCAGCTTGCGGTAGGTCGTTATCTTGCCGCCGAACACGTGCACCATGGGCGCACCGCCCCGCGCGGTCTCCGATTTCAGCACATAGTCCCGCGTCGCTTCCTGTGCCTTCGAGGCGCCGTCATCGAATAGAGGGCGCACCCCGGAGTAGGTCCAGACGATATCGTCGCGGGTCACCGGTTCGGAGAAATATTCGCTTGCAGCGGCGCAGAGATAGTCAACCTCGCTGTCACTGATGGCCACATCCTTCGGATCGCCGTCGTAATCCTGATCCGTGGTTCCAATCAGGGTGAAATCTTCCTCGTATGGGATGGCGAAGATGATCCGCCCATCGGCATTCTGGAAAAAATACGCACGCGGATCATCGAATTTGCGCCCGACGACGATGTGACTGCCCTTGACCAGCCGCACATTGTGAACGTCGTTCTGGCCCAGCACGCCCGAAATGACGTGATCAACCCAGGGACCGGCTGCATTGACGAGATAACGCGCCCGCACGGTCTCGGTCTCACCGGTCAAGAGGTTCTGGATACGAACTTTCCAGGTCCCGTTTTCGTCTTCGGCCGAGATCACGCGTGTGCGCACCCGCACATCGGCACCCCGATTTGCAGCGTCACGGGCATTCAGCACAACGAAACGCGCATCATTCACCCAGCAGTCCGAATATTCAAAGGCCCGCCGGTAGGAGGCTTTCAGCGGCTTACCCGCCGGGTCGGACCGCATGTCGAGCGTGCGTGTCTTTGGAAGCCGCTTTCGCCCGCCGATATGATCATAGATGAAGAGCCCGAGCCGCACGAGCCAGGCTGGGCGCAGCCCCTTGTGCAAAGGCAGGACGAAACGCATCGGCCAGATGATGTGCGGCGCGTTGCGCCACAGAATCTCGCGCTCCATCAGCGCTTCGCGCACGAGGCGAAACTCGTAATGTTCGAGATAGCGCAGACCGCCATGGATCAGTTTGGTAGAGCCGGAAGAGGTGCCGCTCGCAAGATCGTTCATCTCCGCCAGAAAGACGGAGTAACCACGCCCGACCGCGTCGCGTGCAATGCCACAGCCATTGATGCCGCCGCCAATGACGAACACGTCGAACATGGCAGAGCTGGCGGACAATGAACTGGGCGCGGAACCGGACACGCAATCCTCCCTTATCTCTCAGGCTGTAGAAGCAGTCCTCCTCCAGCGGAGACAAAAGAATTATTTCGAAAGCAGAATGAATGTCAAACGAAAATAAAATTACTGGGCGCCGGTCTCAATAAGCCGCACACCCGCGTCCTCGCACAGGGTCCGCATCGCCGGAAGCGGGCAGCGGTCGGTGATGAATGTGTCGACCTGCGATAAATGCCCGATGCGCACCGGCGCGCCGCGCTCGAACTTGGTCGAGTCGGACACCAGGATGACATGTCTTGCATTGGCAATGATCGCCTGCGCCACCTTCACTTCGCGGAAATCGAAATCGTAAAGCGCGCCATCCGGATCGATGGATGAGACGCCGATCACGGCATAGTCCACCTTGAACTGCCGGATGAAGTCGACAGCGGCCTCGCCGACAACGCCGCCATCGGAACCGCGAACAACACCGCCAGCGATAATGACCTCGAGTGAAGGATATACACGCATCCTATTGGCAACATTGATATTATTCGTGATAACCATGAGTCCTTCATGATCGAGAAGCGCATCGCTCACGGCTTCGGTGGTGGTGCCGATATTGACGAAGAGCGACGCCCTGTCGGGAATGAGACGCGCTGCCGCCTGGCCGATCGCCCGCTTTTCATCCAGAGCAATCTTGCGCCGCGCTTCATACTCCATGTTCTCGATACCGGAGGGCAGCAGCGCACCGCCATGGATTCGCGTCAGCAGGCGCCGGTCGCAGAGCTCATTGAGATCGCGCCGTATCGTTTGCGGCGTCACGCTGAAATGCTCGGCAAGGTCATCCACCAGAACACGGCCATGCTCCTTTGCCTGTTCAAGGATCTCCGAGAGTCGCGGCGTCAGGAATGAAGGGTTCATTGTCGTCTCTATGTTCGTTTTTATCATATAAGGACAAAAACGAACATAGAGCAAGTGCACTCTGCGGGGAGCAGCACGACGAACGCACTCCGGCAATCGGCGGCGAAACCATTTCCGGTCATGTCTCGTGGCTCCCAAAACAGACTAAAATGCAGAACCGGCTTCGGGAGAAAGCCGCACACACGCGGAAAGAGAGGAACACACCATGAGAAACCTGCTGCCGACCATCGCGCTGACATTGCTGACGCCTGTTTTCGCTTTCGCCGGCGAGGCGGAAATTCGCGCAGCGCAGTCATCCATCAGGAACCAGATCGAAGCCTTTCTGGCAGGAGACAATGAACGCGCCTATTCCTACGCCGCGCCCAACATCAAGGCGCTCTTCCCGACGCTCGATCGCTTCATGGCGATGGTGACGCGCGGCTATCAGCCCGTCTACCGCCCGCGCAATTACGCATTCGGAAAGGCTGCCGAGCCGAACGCGTCGACGGTCATTCAGCGCGTGCTGACCACGGGTCCGAACGGCAAAAGCTATGAAGCGGTCTATACCCTTGAGCGGCAGACCGACGGCACCTATCGGATCACAGGTGTGAGCCTGAAGGAGGCAGACGCTCTTGCTATCTGATGCGCCAAGCGGCGAACCGGTTCGCCGCGGATCTCAGCGCGTAAAGTCAGGGAGACTTTTAAACGCCGTCTTCAAGGCGTCGGACCATCCCTCGGAGATTTCCCGCAGATACGGGTCATCCGCCTCGATGCGCTTTTCATAGCCGATGCGGAATGTGTCGTTCTCGTAGAAGAGAAGGTCGAGCGGCAGACCGACGGAGAGGTTGGATTTGAGCGTCGAATCAAATGAGACAAGCAGGAGCTTCACCGTCTCTTCCAGCTTCATGGCCGTGTCGAAGGCACGAACCAGAATGGGTTTTCCGTATTTCGTCTCACCGATCTGGAAAAAAGGCGTGTCGGCGCTGACCTCGATGAAATTCCCTTCCGGGTAAATCAGGAAGAGACGCGGCTCCATACCGCGAATCTGGCCACCCAGAATGAAAGAGGCACCGAATGCGTCTGCGCTCTGGCCTGCCGGCGCGGACTGGCGGATGACTTCCTTGACGGTATCCCCCACCAGGCGCGCCGCCTGATACATGGACGGAGTTTCGAGCATTGAGGGCGTGCGCTCATCGGGCGCCTTGGTCCGTTCGTCCAGCAGGCTGACCACGGCCTGCGTGGTCGCCAGATTACCCGCCGAAAGCAGCACCAGAACGCGGTCGTCCGGCTCCTGCCAGCAATGCATCTTCCGAAAGGTGGAAATGTTGTCGACACCGGCATTCGTCCGCGTATCGGACATGAACACCAGGCCATGCTGTGTTTTCAGCCCGACGCAATAGGTCATCCGGACCGTACCTCATTCAGATTCGCTCTAAAAGATTACTGCTCGACCGTGATCTGAACCGCAAGCTCTTCTTGCGCCTGCCCGATCCTGATCCCCATCACCGGCATCGCATCACGGTAATCCCGCCCTGTCGCAACCCGTATATAGCGATCATCCGCCGAGATGCCGTTGGAGCAGTCAAAGGCCACCCAGCCCAGCCCTTCGAGATGTGTCTCGGCCCAGGCATGGCTCGCTGCCTGTTCATCCCGGTCATCCATGCGCAGATAACCGCTTACATAGCGAGCCGGAAATCCCATCATACGCGCTGCAGTGAGAAAAATGTGGGCGTGATCCTGACAGACCCCCTCTCCGTTCGCCAGGGCGGTCTCGGCTGGCGTACCGGCATCGGTGGTTCCGATTCTGTAGGCTACGCGATCACGCACTTCGCTCATGAGATTATGGAGGCGCTCGACATCCGTTTCGCCGTCGATGCCGCGTAGCAGGGTCGAAATGCCACGCCCGGCGGTGCAAAGCGGCGTCTGCTGCTGAAAGAGCCACAGCGGCGCAAGTCCCTGATGTCTGCCCGTTACGCCGGCCGTATCGCGCGTTTCAACCACGCCGGACGCCTCGATCACGATTGTATGCGGTTCGCCATCAATGCTCACAAGACGCGTGTCATTTCCGAAACCGTCGATAAACTGCGCTTCCTGCGTGGCGCCCTCGGTCTTCAGCGACCACTCCACCACCTCCTGCGTCGGGCCGCTTTGCGGAAAGAGGCGCAGGCGCTGAAGGGCGTATGAGAGAGGAGCATCATATCGATACTCCGTGCGGTGCTTGATTTTCAGGCGCATCTGGCTGCCCTCAGTGGAAGCGAAAATCTGTGGCGATCTGACTGCCCAGCGCTGCGTTGTCGCGGATAAAATCGCTCAGGAATTCGTGCAGGCCTTCATCAAATACATCCGAGACAGCCGCAGTTTTCAGCTTTTCGACCTTCGCATCGGCCATTTCGTTACAACTCTGACGTACACCATACTCATCGGCCAGATAGTCCAGCGAATCCTGAATGCCCCGATAACAAAAGGCCAGCGAACGCGGCATTCGCCGGTTGAGGATGAGGTAATCGGCGATGTTTGCGGGATTGAAGTCCCCTTCATGGGTCCAGCGGTATGAGCGAAGTGCCGACACCGATCGCAAAATCGTCTGCCACTGGATATTGTCGAGCGGCGAGCCCACCCATGCCGCCGATGGCAGAAGCACGTAATACTTCACGTCCAGTATGCGCGCCGTGTTGTCGGCCCGCTCGATCAAAGTGCCGATCTGGGCAAAATCGAAAATTTCGTTGCGCAGCATGGTGCCCTGAAACGCGCCGCGGATAAGCGCCGTTTCACGTTTTACGGCGTCGAGAACGGCTGGAAGGTCCTGTTCGTCCACACGTCTCTTCAGCATGCGGTGCATCGACATCCACGCCTCGTTGACGCTCTCCCATGTCTCGCGCGTAAGCGCGGTCCTCACCATGCGCGCGTTCATGCGCGCGGTGTCTATGGAGGATAGGACGCTCGAGGGATTGCTGGTATCCCGCAGCAGAAAATTCGTCACTGTCGCCGTATCGAACGCGTCGTTCTCCTCTTCGAACAGATCACGCACCCCGGCACTGGTAAGAACCGAAGCCCATTCGTCCGACGAAGCGCTGGTCTGGGTCAGAGCCAGTCTAAGGCCGGTATCGACCAAACGCGCCATGTTCTCCGCGCGTTCGATGTAGCGCGCCATCCAGAAAAGTCCGTTCGCGGAGCGACCAAGAAGCATGTCAGAGCGCCTTAATCATCGAGAACCCAGGTGTCCTTGGTGCCGCCACCCTGGGAGGAGTTGACCACAAGAGAGCCCTTTTTCAGCGCCACGCGGGTCAGACCGCCTGGCACAATGCGGATGCGATCCGACACGAGCACGAAGGGACGAAGGTCCACGTGCCGTGGCGCAAGCCCCTTGCTGGTGAGGATCGGACAGGTTGAAAGCGAAAGCGTCGGCTGGGCGATATAGTTCTTCGGCCTCGCTTTCAGCTTCTTCGCAAAAGCCGCCCTCTCCTTCTTCGAAGCGGCAGGCCCCACCAGCATGCCATAGCCACCTGAACCATGAACCTCCTTCACGACAAGTTCGTCGAGGTGCTCCAGTACGTAAGTGAGACTGTCAGGCTCGGAACAGCGCCAGGTCGGCACGTTCTGCAGAATCGCCTTGCGGCCGGTGTAGAACTCGACGATCTCCGGCATGTAGGAGTAAATCGCCTTGTCGTCGGAGATTCCGGTCCCAGGCGCGTTTGCAATCGTGATCTTGCCGGCGCGGTAGACATCCATGATGCCCGGCACGCCGAGGACGGAATCGGGCCGGAAGGTCAGCGGGTCCAGATAATCGTCGTCGATCCGGCGATAAAGGACGTCAATGCGGCGGTAGCCCTGCGTCGTGCGCATCGCCACATGCCCGTCCACCACGCGAAGATCCGGTCCCTCCACCAGTTCGACGCCCATCTGATCGGCCAGAAAAGCATGCTCGAAATAGGCCGAGTTAAAGCTTCCGGGTGTCAGAACGGCGATCGTCGGTTTGCCATCGCAATGTTCGGGCTTCACGCTTCTTAGGGATTCCCGCAGAAGCTGCGGATAGTTCTCCACCGGCAGCACCTTCACCTGCTGAAAGAGCTCCGGGAAGAGCTGCATCATCGTCTCGCGGTTCTCCAGCATGTAGGAGACGCCGGACGGCGTGCGCGCATTGTCCTCCAGGACGAAAAAGTCATTCTCGCCAGTGCGCACGATATCGACACCGGTAATGTGCGTGTAGACGCCGCCAGGCGGCCGCACACCGATCATTTCAGGCAAAAAAGCCTCGTTGTTGGATATGATTTCTTTGGGAATGCGCCCGGCGCGCAGAATTTCCTGCCGGTGGTAGATATCCTCGAGAAAGGCATTGAGCGCCTGGACACGCTGCTCGATGCCCTGCACGAGCCGGCGCCATTCCTTGCCGGAGATAATGCGCGGGACAATGTCGAAGGGGATGAGCCGCTCGGCTGCTTCCTGCTCGCCATATACGGCGAAAGTGATGCCGGTTCTACGGAAAACCCGCTCCGCATCGTCCGCCTTTTGTTTCAGGCGTTTCGGGTCCTGCCGGTCGAACCAGCTCTGGTAATCTTCGTAAGGATCTCGGGCCTGGCCCCCCAGGCGCATCTCGTCAAATAGCGTCAAGAAATGCTCCTCTCAAGAGCATTTCAGCGGGGATGCCTCAAAAAAGCAAGTTGTTTCTGTAGGTTGCGGGAAATCGGGAAGATTGACGGCTTCCATGCCCAATCTTTAGGGTCAGGACCCATTAATATGGCCGCAATGGCGATCGATAGACCAAGAGATGCAAGGAGAAGCCCGCAGAGCGGGGTCCTCCCCCCGGTCAAGGGGTTTGACACAGCAGGTCGCCGGTCTATCGAGCGTCCTTCGGATCGGCCTGATTTGCACGGCCTACTTTGTCGCAAGACCTTGAAAGACATGAAGTCTTCCTGCGGCCTCGCTTCGCGTATCCGCACAAATCAGGCCGACCATTGCTGCCATATTAATAAGCCCTGACCCTAAGCCGGATGCGCGCTGCTCTGCCGAAAATATGAGCAGCCTCCATCAGAGGGGCGGCAGATCGCCTTTTTCCCACGCTGCACTGATTTCGGCCGAGCGTTGTTGAAACCGCCCTGCTTCAATGGCGTCACGAATGTCCTGCATAAGCGACTGGTAATAGGCGAGATTGTTCCAGGTCAGCAGCATGCCGGCCAGGGATTCGCCCGCCTTCACCAGATGATGAAGATAGGCGCGGGAATAATCCCGTGCGGCCGGACAGTCGCTCTCCTCGTCCAGCGGGCGCATGTCCTCGGCGTGTCGGGCATTCTTCAAGTTGATCTTGCCGCGTCGCGTATAGGCAAGACCGTGCCGGCCTGCGCGTGTCGGCATCACGCAATCGAACATATCGATCCCGCGCGCGACCGATTTCAGGATGTCGTCCGGTGTGCCGACACCCATCAGGTAGCGGGGCTTTTCACCGGGCAGCACCGGGCACGTGGCTTCGAGCATGTCGAGCATGACGGCCTGCGGCTCACCGACGGCCAGTCCGCCAACGGCGTAGCCCTTCAGCTCCATCGCAGCCAGCGCTCTAGCCGAGCGCTCGCGCAGATGCGGCTTGTCTCCACCCTGCACGATGCCGAACATCGCCTTGCCGGGCTGGTTGCCGAACGCGATCCTGCAGCGCTCCGCCCAACGCAGCGAGAGCTCCATCGCCCGTTCGATTTCGGATTCTTCCGCCGGCAGTGCAACACACTCGTCGAGCTGCATCTGGATGTCGGAGCCGAGCAGTCCCTGTATCTCTATGGAGCGCTCAGGCGGCATCTCGAACACCTGGCCATCCACATGAGAGCGGAAGGTTACGCCTTTTTCGGTGATTTTGCGCAAGTCCGCCAGCGACATGACCTGAAACCCGCCCGAATCCGTCAGGATCGGATAAGGCCAGCGTGCAAATTCATGCAGACCGCCAAGCCGCGCCACCCGTTCCGCGCCCGGCCGCAGCATCAGGTGATAGGTGTTGCCAAGGATAATGTCAGCGCCGAGACCGCGCACCTGATCCATATACATGGCCTTGACGGTGCCTGCCGTTCCCACCGGCATGAAGGCCGGCGTGCGGATGGTACCGCGCGGCATTGAAATCTCGCCGCGCCGGGCATCGCCGTCCGTTGCCAGAAGGCGGAAGGTAAACCGGTCACTCACGATTGATCGTCCCTGAAAAGCAGGCTGGCATCGCCATAGGAATAGAAACGGTAGTCATTGCCGATCGCATGCTGATAGGCGCGCTTCATCGTCTCCGTGCCGCTGAAGGCCGAAACGAGCATGAAGAGTGTCGAGCGCGGCAGGTGAAAATTGGTCATCAGCACGTCGACCGTGCGAAAGCGATAGCCGGGCGTGATGAAAATGTCCGTAGCACCGGACCATGCTTCCAGAACTCCAGTTCGTTGCGAAGCACTCTCCAGCAACCGCAGCGAGGTGGTGCCCACCGAGACGATGCGCCCGCCCCGCGCCCTGACAGCGTTCAGCGCTTCTGCCGTCTCGGCGCTCACCTCGCCGCGTTCGGAATGCATCCTGTGGTCGTCCGTGTCGTCGACCTTGACCGGCAGAAAGGTGCCCGCCCCTACATGGAGCGTCACAAAATGCCGCTCGATACCGGCTGCATCCAGCGCCTGCATCAGCTCCGGTGTGAAATGCAGTCCGGCAGTCGGCGCCGCGACGGCGCCCTCTTCACGGGCATAGATCGTCTGATAGTCGACCTCGTCGCGCGCATCCTCGGCGCGTTTCCCGGCGATATAGGGCGGCAGCGGCATATGGCCGGCCGCAGCGATGGCTTCATCGAGGACAGGCCCCGAAAAATCGAAAACGAGAAGCGCTTCCCCGCCCTCGCCCTTTTCCGCGACGGTCGCCTCAAGAGTACCAAGGAAACAGCTTTCGCCATCATGGCCGAACTGGATGCGCTCGCCCACATTCACGCGCTTCGCGGGCTTCAGGAAAGCGCGCCAGCGGTCCGGCCCCTCGCGCATGTGCAGCGTCGCCTCAATGCGCGCCTGCGCCTCACCGCGCCGGCGAATGCCGCCAAGGCGGGCTGGGATAACCCTTGTGTCGTTGAAGACCAGCGCGTCGCCGGGCTGCAGAATCTCGGGCAGCTCACGCACCACATGATCACGGATTCTACCGTCCTGGACCGTCAAAAGCCGCGCGGAATCGCGCGGACTGACCGGTCTGAGCGCAATCCGTTCCTCCGGCAGCTCAAAATCGAAGATGTCTACACGCATCGCAAACCGGCCGGTAAGAAAGACCGGGCGGCGCTGCTCCGCCCGGCATCGAAAATTCAGGCAGCGTCAGCCGCAACCCGCATGGAAATGATGGAATCCGGCTCCGAGACCGGCTCGCCGCGCTTGATCCTGTCAATGCAGTCCATGCCTTCGGTCACCTGGCCCCAGACCGAGTACTGACGGTCGAGCCATGGCGCCTTGTCGAAGCAGATGAAGAACTGGGAGTTGGCGGAGTTCGGATTCTGCGAACGGGCCATCGAGCATGTGCCGCGCTCATGGGCCATGTTGGAGAACTCGGCCTTGAGATCCGGCTTGTCGGAACCGCCCATACCGGTACCCGTCGGGTCACCCGTCTGTGCCATGAATCCGTCGATCACGCGGTGGAACACGATGCCATCGTAGAACTTGTCGCGCGCAAGTTCCTTGACGCGCTTCACATGCTCGGGAGCAATATCCGGAAACAACTGGATAACGACCTTGCCCTTGGTCGTCTCCATGACGATGGTGTTTTCCGGATCCTTGATATCAGCCATTCCTATACCTTTCTTTGGTCAACGCGGTTAGTTCGCGTCGTCACTCGCCATGCGCGCATCGAGAATCTTGTCGGGACTCTGCACCATGCCGTTCTGCGCGGCGTCACCCTTCTTGATCGCGTCAACCAGTTCCATGCCCGATTCGACTTCGCCGATCACCGTGTATTGTCCATTCAAGTGTTCGGCAGGCGCGAACATGATGAAAAACTGGGAATTGGCAGAGTTCGGATTCTGCGAACGGGCCATGCCCACGGTTCCGCGCGCAAACGCGGCTTCGGAGAATTCCGCCGGCAAATCGGGCTTTTCGGAGCCACCGGTGCCGACAAGACGCGCATCGAAGCCATCTTCTACATCGCCATACTGGACGTCACCGGTCTGCGCCATGAACCCGTCGATCACGCGATGGAAAGCGACATTGTCATAAGCGCCCTCTTCAACGAGGGCCTTGACCTGCTCCACATGCCTGGGCGCAAGATCCGGCCGCAGCCCGATGGTTACTTCACCGTTCCTGAGCGTGAGGATCAAAGTGTTTTCAGGTTCGGCGGCCGAAGCCATACCGAGAGAAGCCACAAGGGCACCGGCCACGAGCGCAGACGAGGCTAGCTTGCGAAGCTGCATGAAACTCTCCTTTTGGTTTCAGGCGGGGAACTTGGCTTCGAGCGCTTCCAGAACAGCGGAAGGCACGAATGGCGCGATGTCTCCGCCCATGGAAGCGATCTGACGTACAAGTGTGGCGGTAATGGTGCGCACGGATGGGCTGGCGGGCAGAAAAACCGTCTGCAGGTCGGGCGCCATGGTTTCGTTCATGCCGGCCATCTGCATCTCATAGTCGAGATCCGTGCCATCACGCAGACCGCGGATCATGATCGAGGCGCCATGTCTGCGTGCGGCATCAATCACCAGTTTGTCGAATGCCACAACCTCAATGCGTCGGGCATCACCACCCAGCTCGACCGTTGCAGACTTCTGGATCAGCGCCACGCGCTCCTCATAACTGAAAAGCGGTTTCTTGCCTGGGTGAACGCCGATGCCGACCACCACCCTGTCTGCCACCGTCAGCGCGCCCTTGAGCACATCGAGATGGCCGTTCGTCAGGGGATCGAAGGATCCTGCATAAAATGCTGTTCGTTCGGTCATGGCGTGCTTGTATCCGTGTTGCCGGATGAAGGCAATTCAGCAATCGCACCTCTTCGCAGCAATGGCGGCGAAAAGATGAACCGCACATGAACAGTCCGTTCAACACCGGTTCGAACCTGATCGGGTAGTCAGAACACCAATGGCTGAAGGGGCGCCGGTCCAGGGTATGAAACCAAATGGCGTCTCTCCTCGTTAACAGAGCAAAAGGAGTGAAGCCATGCTGATCTTTACGCTAGCCGCCGCAATGACCGTCGCAATGCTGATTGCCACCGTTGTTGGCCTCCACGAAGAAGCCGGCCGCGTCAAACTCGAAAACCGCGTTCGCAGCTCTGCAAACCGCCGCTTCCGTTAAACCGGAATCGGGGATGCCGCAGGCCGATCACTCGGCAGCGCCATCCCCATTCTGGTCGCTCGCCTCTCCGTTGGCGGCGTCATCGGCAGAGGCGATCTCTTCCTCTTCGGTCTGCGTGTCGGAAATGCGCTCGACCGAAACCACTTTTTCGCCCTTGGCCGTGTTGAAGATCGTCACGCCCTTTGTTGCGCGGCTGGCGATGCGGATACCGTCAACCGGAACACGAATGACCTGACCCGCATTCGAAACCAGCATGATCTGATCATCCTGCTCCACCGGGAACGCCGCGATCAACGGACCGATCTCATCGGTCTTAGCGACATCCGTCGCACGAATGCCCTTGCCACCACGGCCGGTGACCCGGAAATCATAGCTTGAAGAACGCTTGCCATAGCCGAATTCGCTGACGGTCAGCACCATCTGCTCGCGCGCCTTAAGCTCCTCATAGCGTTCAGGCGTCAGGCTTTCCTCTTCGCCGAGATCCTCATTGGTCAGGGCGATGTCTTCGTCTTCGCCGCTTGCCTGCCTGCGCTCCGCTGCCGCCTGCTTGAGATAGGCGGCGCGTGCGGCCGGACTTGCCTCGACATGCGAGAGGATCGCCATGGAAATCACACGGTCGCCTTCGGCCAGATTGATGCCGCGCACGCCGATCGAATTGCGACCGGCAAAGACGCGCACATCTGTGACACAGAAGCGGATGCACTGGCCCGACGCTGCGGTCAGAAGCACGTCGTCGTCTTCCGTGCAGGTGTAAACTCCGAGAATCTCGTCGCTCGGGTCATCCAGCTTCATGGCGATCTTGCCATTGCGGTTGACCTGGACGAAATCGGACAGTTTGTTGCGGCGCACCGTGCCACGCGTGGTGGCGAACATGACGTCGAGCGCGCCCCAGCTCTCCTCGTCCTCCGGCAGCGGCATGATCGTCGTAATGCTCTCGCCCTCCTCGAGCGGCAGCATGTTGCGCAGGAATTTTCCGACGGATTGCGGCGTACCAACCGGCAGGCGCCAGACCTTTTCCTTATAGACGATGCCGCGCGAGGAGAAGAACAGAATAGGCGTGTGCGTGTTGGCCACGAACAGCCGCGTGACGAAATCCTCGTCCTTGGTCGACATGCCCGATCGGCCCTTGCCGCCGCGCGCCTGCGCCCGGTAGATGGAGAGGGGCACGCGCTTGATATAGCCCTTGCGCGTGACGGTAACGACCATTTCCTCACGCTGGATCAGGTCTTCGTCATCCAGATCCGCACCACCTTCGGTGATCTCGGAACGACGCGGTGTGCCGAACTCGTCGCGCACGGCGATGAGCTCGTCCTTGACGATCTGCTGAATACGCGCCCGCGACGACAGGATTTCCAGATAATCGCTGATTTCCGCGCCAATCTGGTTCAGTTCGTCGGCAATTTCATCGCGCCCGAGCGCCGTCAGACGCTGCAGGCGCAGCTCGAGAATCGCACGCGCCTGCTCTTCCGACAGATTATAGGTGCCATCATCGTTGATGCGGTGACGCGGATCATCGATCAGGAGAATGAGGGCTTCGACATCCTCCGCCGGCCAGCGGCGCTCCATCAGCTGTTCGCGCGCCGTCTGCGGGTCGGGCGCATGACGGATAAGCTTGATCACCTCGTCGATATTGGCGACGGCGATGGCAAGACCGACCAGCACATGCGCGCGGTCGCGCGCCTTGCGCAGAAGATATTTCGTGCGCCGGCTGACGACTTCCTCGCGGAAGTGGACAAAGGCCTTCAGGAGATCGAGCAGGTTCATCTGCTCCGGCTTGCCACCGTTGAGCGCGACCATGTTGGCGCCAAAGGAGGTCTGCAGCGGCGTGAAGCGATAAAGCTGGTTCAGCACGACATCGGCGACGGCGTCGCGCTTCAGCTCGACCACGACGCGATAGCCCTGACGGTCGCTCTCGTCGCGGATGTCGGAGATGCCCTCGATGCGCTTGTCGCGCACCAGTTCGGCCATCTTTTCTATCATCGAGGCCTTGTTGACCTGATAGGGGATCTCCGTGATGATGATGGCTTCGCGGTCGTTGCGGGCGGGCTCGATGGCCACCCTGCCGCGCATCATGATGGAGCCACGGCCTGTCTCGTAGGCGCTGCGGATGCCGGACCGCCCGAGGATGAGACCGCCGGTCGGGAAATCGGGCCCCGGGATCAGCTCCTGCAGCTCGGGCAGGCTGATCGCCGGATTGTCGATCATGGCCACACAGCCATTGATGACTTCCGACAGGTTGTGCGGCGGAATGTTGGTCGCCATGCCAACCGCGATACCGCCGGAGCCATTGACCAGGAGGTTCGGATACCGTGCAGGCAGCACCTTTGGCTCGCTGGAGGAGCCATCATACGTGTCCTGAAAATCGACCGTTTCCTTGTCGATGTCTTCCAGAAGCTCGTGCGCGCCCTTTGTGAGGCGCGATTCGGTGTAACGCATGGCCGCCGGCGGATCGCCGTCGATGGAGCCGAAATTGCCCTGCCCGTCGACCAGCGGCAGACGCATGGACCAGTCCTGCGCCATGCGCACCAACGCGTCATAGATCGCGGCGTCGCCGTGCGGGTGGTATTTACCCATCACGTCGGCAACGGGACGGGCCGACTTCACATATTTGCGGTTCCAGTGATAACCGCTCTCATGCGAGGCATAGAGAATGCGCCGGTGCACCGGCTTCAACCCGTCGCGCGCATCCGGAAGAGCGCGGCTCACGATCACGCTCATCGCGTAATCGAGATAGGAGCGCTGCATCTCCTCGATGATGGAAATCGGCTCGATGTCGTCGGGCTCGCCCGGTCCGGTCGGCGTCGTCTGGTCAGTCAAATCGTGTCACACACAGAATAAGGAATCACTGACTTCTTATATATGAAGCGCCACTGATTCTCCAATCGGAGCAGCGATTGAAGCCGGGGAAATCCAACGCGATTTCAGATGCATATGGCAGGTCTGTGAATGATGTCACTGACAAATTGCCGCAGACTGCCCGCCAGGAGACACAATCGGGTCTTTTCCGAAGCCTCCCCACTGGGCTAGACAAGTGCAAGGGAGGACCTCATGCCAGGCTACGAGACCGTATTCAATGCCTTTGTCACACTGCTCGTGACCGTGGACCCACCAGGCCTCGCCCCGCTCTTTCTCGCCCTGACGGTGGGCATGAACCGGTCGGAGCGCAACCAGGTCGCTGTTCGGGCGGCGATCATCGGCTTCGCGGTCCTCGCTCTCTTCGGTGTGGCCGGCAGCGCCATACTTTCCGTGTTCGGGATCACACTGCCCGCTTTCCGCGTGGCGGGCGGCCTGCTGCTCTTCTTCATCGCCTTCGAAATGATCTTCGAGCGCCGCCAGGAGCGCCATGAGAAAAGCGCCGAGCGCGCCATCACCCGCGACATGATCCGAAACATCGCCGCCTTTCCGCTGGCGATCCCCCTGATAGCCGGCCCCGGCGCGATTTCGGCCACCGTTCTGCTTTCGGGTTCCTTCGGCGGACTGGCCGGAAGTGCCGCACTGCTGGCAATCCTGGCGACAACGATCGTCATCACCTACGCCGTCTTCACGCTTGCCGAGCGCGTCGACCGCTTCCTCGGCGAGACAGGACGCTCGATCCTGACACGCCTTCTCGGCGTTATACTGGCCGCGCTCGCCGTGCAGTTCGTCGCCGACGGCGCCAAGGCGCTGTTTGCGGCACCGTAGCCCCGGTAAACCGCGCGCAAATGCCGGGAGTTGCGGAACACAACTGGAACATATAGAGTATGTTCTGGTTTTGTTTTTAACTGATTCTCGGTGGCGCCCATGCTGACCCGCAAGCAGCACGAACTTCTCCTGTTCATCCACGAGCGGCTGAAGGAGACAGGAATCCCGCCCTCCTTCGATGAAATGAAGGAAGCGCTGGACCTTGCCTCGAAATCCGGCATTCATCGATTGATCACCGCGCTCGAGGAGCGTGGCTTCATTCGCCGGCTTCCCAATCGGGCCCGTGCACTGGAAGTTCTGCGCCTCCCTGATTCGATTGCTCCCGGCCTGAACCCCGGCGCACGCAAATTCTCGCCCAGCGTCATTGAAGGCAGCCTCGGCAAAGCCCCCTCGCCCCAGCCAAAACCCGCCGCCAGCAATGATGACGGTCTGGCCGGCGTCGTTTCCGTGCCGGTGATGGGGCGCATCGCTGCCGGCGTTCCCATCGACGCCATTCAGCACCAGACACATTCCATCGCCGTCCCCCCGGACATGCTGAGCGGCGGCGATCATTACGCGCTGGAGGTCAGGGGCGATTCCATGATCGAGGCAGGCATCTTCGATGGTGATACCGTCATCATCCGCGAAACCCAGACCGCCAATCCGGGCGAGATCGTGGTCGCGCTGGTGGATCAGGAAGAAGCAACCCTGAAACGCTTTCGCCGCAAAGGCGCGTCGATTGCCCTTGAAGCTGCCAACCCGGCCTATGAGACGCGGATTTTTGGCCCTGACCGAGTCAAGGTTCAGGGGCGCCTGGTTGGATTGATGCGCCGTTACTGAAGTATATTGCGGTCAGGTGGAAAAACCTGACTGCAAAATCTTCCAACGCGGCGACGGCGGGTCGAGCCGTCTGCGTAGACCCGCCCATTTCTCTTCCACAGCCAGATACGCCCCGTTCGTTTCTCCCCGCCGGTACGTCCCGCTCGCTTCGACCTTTCAGCGGACGTGTTCGGGGAACTGAGACTGTAGAACCTGGGGCAGCATCTCGGGCAGATCTTCTGCGATGAGCCCGCGGCCGAACACTCTGCCGGCCTCCGCATGAAGCCAGATACCCGCGCAGGCCGCTTCAAACGCCGGCATCGTCTGTGCCATCAGACCAGCGATGATCCCGGACAGGACATCGCCTGAGCCGGCTGTCGCCAGGTGCTGCGTTGCGTTCACATTGATGGCTGCCCGCCCGTCAGGCGCCGCGACCACCGTATCCGGTCCCTTGAGCACGATTGCTGCACCTGATCGCATGGCTGCCTCCCGGGTCCGCTCCACTTTCGAGACCTCCGGCGCATCTTCAAGACCTGGAAACAGGCGCCCGAATTCCCCTTCGTGCGGTGTCAGAACGACTTGCGCGGCGGAGGCTTTGATCATGGCGAAAAGCGTCTCCGGGTCGCCGCGAAAGGCGGTGATTGCATCCGCATCGAAAACCAGTCCGCCCGCGGCGCCCGCCCGGTCGAGAAGGCTCCGCGCAAAACTTCGCGTTCGCTCGCCTGTTCCTGCCCCCGGCCCCAGCACAGCGCCGGAGGGGCCGCGATCACTGAGGAACGCCTCCAGTTCCTCGACCGTATCGGCCCTGCGCAGCATGATCGAGGTCAGATGCATTGCGTTGACGGAAAGCGCGTTGGCGGGTGAAAGCACGGTCACGGCGCCTGCCCCCGCCCGCGCTGCGCCGCGCGCTGCAAGACGCGCCGCTCCCGTGGACGTGGCGCCGCCGGATATGACGGCCACATGCCCGCGCGAATATTTGTGGGCGCTGATGCCGATCTCCGGCAAGGCTGCCCGCCACAGCGCGGGATGGTTCTCCCAGGTCTTGCATTCGGCTCGATTCAGTGTTGTTTCGGCTATGCCGATATCCGCGACAAGAAGCTCACCGCACATCTGCCGGCCGGGCACGAGCACGTGCCCCGGTTTCTTGCGGAAGAAAGTCACGGTCAGATCCGCCTGAAACGCAGCGCCAAGCGGCTTCCCGGTAAGCCCGGAAACGCCGGACGGCAAATCGATCGACACCACGGGCAGCCCGCTGGTGCGCACCCGTTCTATGATTGCAGCCTCGCGCCCTTCGACAGGCTTCGACAGACCAGCGCCGAACAGCGCATCCACCACAAGCCATCGCTCAACGGGTTCGAACTCCGAATACGACTTCGGTTCAACAGGGCAAGCCCGGCGCGCCCTGGCCGCATCGCTGCCCGCCGCCGGTTCGGTTTCGGCAAACAGCCGGACCTGTACACCCCGCTCCACAAGCAGGCGGGCAACGACATAACCATCGCCACCATTGTTGCCAGGGCCGCACAGAACCAGAAATCCCTCCGCCTCGGCGAAACGTTCGAGGATCGCAGCAGCCACCACCGCACCGGCATTCTGCATCAGACCGTAGCCGTCCAGAGGTCCGGCATCGACCGCCTTGCGATCCACACTGCCCATTTCTTCAGGCGTCAAAATCTCCAAACGCATCACATCTTGCCGCTTTCTTCGGCGCATTGCATATTTTTTAGGCAAGCCGCAAACTGCGCAGCACACCGCATGGTTCCTCGATAAGCTCCGGAGGCCCGACCTGACATGTCGCTGCCCGAACAATCCACGCGATTTCGCCCGTGCGGACACAGAATGCAGCGACTGGCACGCTTCATGCAAGGCTCCCGCACGAGTTGGCATGTTTCGTGCTTCAACCAAACCGGAGCAACAAGGGGCGCGGGATCACCGTTCCTGAACTCATTTGGAGGCCACTGAGGCATGAAAAAGGTCGAAGCGATCATCAAACCGTTCAAGCTCGACGAAGTGAAGGAAGCCCTTCAGGAAATCGGCCTTCAGGGCATAACCGTGATCGAGGCCAAGGGTTTCGGTCGCCAGAAGGGGCATACGGAGCTCTATCGAGGGGCCGAATATGTCGTCGATTTTCTCCCGAAGGTGAAAATCGAGGTCGTGCTCCCGGACGAGACCGTGGACGCCGCGATCGAGGCGATCCGCAAGGCCGCCCAGACCGGGCGTATCGGCGACGGCAAGATTTTCGTGACAAATGTGGAAGAAGTCATACGCATCCGCACCGGCGAGACCGGCGCTGACGCTGTTTGATCCACAACCACTCTCTTTCCCGGAAAACCTCCGGGATCATCAGGCAAGACCATCGCAAATAGGAAGGCGAATATGACCACTGCACAAGACATCATGAAGCAGATCAAGGAAAACGACGTGAAGTTTGTCGATCTGCGCTTCACCGATCCCAAAGGCAAGCTGCAGCACGTCACCATGGATGTCTCCGCCGTGGATGAGGACATGTTCGCCGACGGCGTCATGTTCGACGGCTCGTCCATTGCCGGCTGGAAGGCCATCAACGAGTCCGACATGGTGCTGATGCCCGAGCCCGACACGGCTCACATGGACCCGTTCTTCGCACAGTCGACGATGGCGATTTTCTGCGACATTCTCGATCCGATCTCGGGCGAGGCCTACAATCGCGACCCGCGCGGCACGGCAAAGAAGGCGGAAGCATTCCTGAAGTCCGAGGGCATCGGCGACACGGTTTACGTCGGCCCCGAGCCGGAGTTCTTCATCTTCGATGACGTGAAGTACAAGGCCGATCCGTACAACACCGGCTTCAAGCTCGATTCCAGCGAGCTTCCCACCAATGACGATGCGGACTATGAAACGGGGAATCTGGGTCACCGTCCGCGCGTAAAGGGCGGTTACTTCCCGGTTCCGCCGATCGATTCTGCGCAGGACATGCGTTCCGAAATGCTGACGGTTCTGACCGAAATGGGCGTTATCGTTGAAAAGCACCACCACGAAGTGGGTGCGGCACAGCATGAGCTGGGCATCAAGTTCGAGACGCTTCTGAAAAGCGCCGACAGTGTCCAGAAGTTCAAATATGGCGTCCACCAGGTGGCCAATGCCTACGGCAAGACGGCAACCTTCATGCCCAAGCCCGTCTATGGTGACAACGGTTCGGGCATGCATGTGCACCAGTCGATCTGGAAAGAAGGCAAGCCGACCTTCGCCGGCAATGAATACGCCGGCCTGTCGGAGAACTGCCTCTACTATATCGGCGGCATCATCAAGCACGCCAAGGCGATCAACGCCTTCACCAACCCGATCACCAATTCCTACAAGCGTCTGGTTCCGGGCTTCGAAGCACCGGTTCTGCTTGCCTATTCGGCCCGCAACCGCTCCGCTTCATGCCGCATCCCGTTCGGCTCCTCGCCGAAAGCCAAGCGTGTCGAGGTCCGCTTCCCCGATCCGGGCGCGAACCCCTACCTCGCCTTCGCCGCCATGCTGATGGCCGGCCTTGACGGCATCAAGAACAAGATCCATCCCGGCCAGGCCATGGACAAGGATCTCTATGACCTGCCGCCGAAGGAGCTGAAAAAGGTGCCGACCGTCTGCGGCTCGCTGCGCGAAGCGCTCATGAGCCTCGACAAAGACCGCGGCTTCCTGAAGGCAGGCGGCGTGTTCGACGACGATCAGATCGACGCCTATATCGAGCTGAAAATGGCGGAAGTGCTGCGCTACGAAATGACGCCGCACCCGGTCGAGTTCGAGATGTACTACTCCGTTTGATCGCAGCTGTTGGGGCGATCGGGGCTCCGTCTTCGGACGGGGCCCTTTTTGTTTCAGCCTCTGGTGCCGCGGCTTTGCCAGTCCCGCGCCAGAGCGGGGAGATCTGCACGTTCCCGAAATGCACGCGTCACCTCGCCAAAGGCAAAGCGGATCGAGTTTTCGACAATTTCCCGGTCGAAGCGTTTCAGTTCATCGGCAATCGGCGCCCATTTGAACAGCGCCTTCGGACTTTCCGCAAAACAGTCACCACTGGTTGCCGCATTCTGCCAGTGCAGATCGGCGATGCGATCGTGAAATCGCTCCCGCCACTCTTCCACGATTTGCGCATCAGGCAGCGCCTCGGCGTTTTGGGCCAGCCCCGCTGCATGGCAGTGACGGGCGAGCGCGCCCGCCTCGTCCTGACTCAGGGCGCCTTCGGCTCCGACCTTTGCAACCGCGTGAATGGTAAGGTCAGACAGGCAGGCCGCGAAAACGTGGAGCTTGGCAATGTTGATGGAACCGATGAAAACGTCGTCTTCGAACATAGACGGATAGCGCGTGCCCATGCGGGCTTTCAGGTATCCGTAAAGCTTCTTCTGGGCAACGAATGAAGAACGTGTCGCGACGAAACTGCACAGGGACGGGATATCGTCAATTACGCTGTTGTCCCGCCGCAGGCTGAGACGCCCGGCAGCTTCACGCAGGAATGCCATCCCCCTGGACCAGGCAACACCCATAAGACACGTCCTCCCGTCATACGACCAATGTCTCGATTTCCATTGATCAGAAGATGCCCAATGCTTGAGACATGCCATTGTGATTCCTAATCAGTAGAACCGCAATGGCGGCAGTTAACGACTTTCGTCGCTGACGTTCTTAGGGAGGAGGACACCATGTCCGCTAATAACGCAGATGATGTGAGGGATCGTTACTGGGCCAAGACCAGGAACCTGACAATCGTGGTTCTGGCCCTGTGGGCGTTCTTCGCACTTGTCATTCCAGCAATGGTTTCGACACTCAATCAATTCACGTTTCTTGGCTTTCCCTTCGGCTACTACATGATCGCCCAGGGTTCGCTCATCGCCTTTGTCGTCATCATCTGGGTGCAGAACTGGCGCCAGGATGCCATCGACGACGAATTCGGCTTCGGCGAAGAAGAATAGGGAGGAACCGGCATGGCTTTGATACAGGGACGGTTCATCGACAATATCGGCCGGGTGTACGCACTCTACACCGGTGGCTTCCTCGCCTTCATCCTCTTGATGGCGGTTCTGGAACAGCTTGGCGTAGGCGCCGACACGATCGGCATTCTGTTCGTCGCCTTCACCATCGCGATCTATGCCCTCATCGGCTGGCTGTCGCGGACCATGGAGGTTGATGCCTATTATGTGGCGGGGCGGCAGGTGCCGGCCGTCTACAACGGCATGGCAACAGCGGCCGACTGGATGTCGGGCGCATCCTTCGTTGCCCTTGCAGGCGGTGTCTATTTCGGCGGCTATGGCTACATGGCCTTCATCGTCGGTTGGACGGGCGGCTATGTGCTCGTCAACTCGCTGATGGCGCCCTATCTGCGCAAGTTCGGCTGCTACACGGTGCCTGATTTCATCGGCACACGTTACGGCGGCAATCTTGCGCGCCTGTGCGCCGTAATCGTTCTGGTTGTGGCTTCGTTCACCTATGTGACGGCGCAGATCAACGCAACGGGCACGATTGCCGCGCGCGCCCTGCACATTCCATTCTCCTACGGCGTCTGGTTCGGACTTCTGGGCATTCTGCTCTGCTCAATGCTGGGCGGCATGCGCGCCGTCACCTGGACCCAGGTGGCGCAGTACATCGTGCTGATCATCGCCTATCTCGTGCCGGTCATCTGGATGTCGAATGCACAGGGCTTCGGTATCATCCCGCACTTCACCTATGGCGAAGCGGCGTCCACCATGGCGCAGCTCGAGGCACAGTATGGGCTTAATCCGCCAGCGGAAGCCATTGCCGGCCTTTCGGTGCTCACCACACCGCACACAGGTCCGGTTGGTGACTATGCAGAGTGGAAGTTCATAACACTTGCTCTGTGCATGATGTGCGGCACGGCTTCCCTGCCCCACATCCTGATGCGCTACTTCACGACGCCGACCGTTCGTTCGGCGCGCAAGTCGGTCGCATGGTCGCTGCTGTTCATCTTCCTGCTTTACTTCACAGCCCCGGCCCTCGCCACGCTCACCAAGCTGCAGCTTCTCGATCCGAATCTGCCGACGGCGATCATCGGCAAACCGTTCGAGGAAGTGGCTTCACTGGCATGGATCCAGAACTGGGCAAGCGTTGGCTTCCTCGCCATCGCGGATCAGAATGGTGACGGCATCCTGCAGCTCAACGAGTTCTTCATGCGGCCCGACATCGTCGTTCTGGCCACCCCTGAAATCGCGGGCCTGCCCTATGTGATTTCCGGTCTCGTTGCAGCCGGCGGCATGGCGGCAGCCATGTCTACTGCGGACGGCCTTCTCCTGGCCATCGCAAACGCCCTCAGCCATGATCTCTATTACAAGATCATCGATCCAAAGGCTGACACTGCCATCCGGTTGATTGTCGCGCGCGTTCTGCTTGTCGGCATCGGGGCGCTGGGCGCGTTGATCGCGTCTCTCCAGCTCACCGGCATTCTCGGTGCCGTGGCCTGGGCATTCTGCTTCGCCTGTTCCGGTCTGTTTTTCCCGCTCGCCCTCGGTGTGTGGTGGAAACGGGCCAACCGGGCCGGCGCGGTTGCCGGTATGGCAGCAGGGTTCACCGCAGGCAGCCTCTATCTCTACTACGTCTACACCGGAGGAACGCCATGGTTCGGCATCGACCATCTCCGCTTCGGCATAGTAGGCATGGCCGTTAGCCTGGTCTCGATGGTGGTCGTCACCCTGCTGACGCCCGCTCCGGACGAAGAAATCCAGCGCATGGTGGAAGAAACCCGTGTGCCGACAGGCCCGGCCATTCTTTCTGCCAAGCACTGACCTGTGCCAGATCGCCATGCGCCCATGCAGGCGCATGGCAATCCAGACGATTGAAGGAGCACCGGGATAACCCGAAAACCGGATTCCGCTTTTCGGTCCGATGCTCTAGGCTCCGAAAACGGGGGCGGGAAAACCCGCCCCCTAATCATGTCCGGGGAGGCACTCCATGCCCGAAACAATGGCTGCATTTCCATTCTGGGTGCTGGCGCTCGACTACATCCTTGGCGTCATCATGTGGACGCTGATCGGGCGCGCGGCCATGAACATTTTCCTGGCGGAAGATTCAAGCTTCTTCTTCATGCGCTTCTTCGTACGCGTGACGAACCCGATCCTGAAACTCTTCCGCCCCGTGACGCCGGGCTTCCTGCTGGAGCCGCTGGTGCCGGTCTATGTGGCGTGGTTCTTCTTTATGATCCGGTTCTATCTGATGCCCTGGCTGCTCGGCTACTCGGTCATGGGCATGCTTTCGTTCCCGCTCGAAAGCGAGATCGCAGGCGTTCTCTATCAGATGTTCGGCGGCAACTGAGACAGGGGCCGGTAACGCCCCTGCACCGGCTCAATTGAGTGCAGAAAGCAGCGTTGCCGCTGACATCATGTCGCGCTCGCGGGCAGAACGCCGCTGCGCGGCTTCACTGTCTTCGCCCCACAGCGAAATGTTCCAGTCCTCATCCACATGAGCGGCTTTCCACGCTGCCTGGGGCTCCAGCGCTTGAGCCTCTACGGCCAGTGCAAGCAGCGCAGACCCCATCAGCGTCGTCATCACATGCAGGCAGGCCAGACGGTATGGCTCATTCTTCTGGCGCAGATATGCGCTGACCGCGGCGATAGCCTCGCGGGGCTGCTCCACATGGATGACCCCTTCGGCGAGCACGAAATGCGCGCCCATATGCTGCTGCGCCCAGTCCAGAACCGGATCCCAAGCCTCGGCCTGCAGTGTCACCAGACGCTCCGGCGATGGCGCACGGTAGCAAACGAGGTCGCCCGTGGCATAGCGCAGGACATCTTCCAGGACAGCCTGAGCGTGAACGGCAACCCCGTCTATCGCCGTGTTGACGAGCCGCGTCACGGGCATGGAAGCAGGGTCGATATGCTCACCCTGTGCCTGATACTCGCCGGCCAACAGAAGCGCTGTCGCTTCATTTGGCAGGCGCACTGCACTTGCACCGGGCGTTCGCACGGGCTTTCCATCGAGGCGGACAGCAAAACCACCATCCTCCTCAGGCGTCACCGAAACGTCCTTGTAAAAACGTTTTGGCAGCGGTTTCCTGATGGCGCTCTGCGCCCGCCGGATGGGATCGAGCTCCGCCGGGGTCTTTCCGCTTTCGAGATCGTTCAGAAGGTCACGCATGGGTCTTCATATAGTGTGTGTTTGCAATTTGGCTAACCCGGAATCACCCGGCGGCGAGGCCGATTGACAACGGTAAGTCCGAGTACGATCAGGCAAAGCGCCAGAAGGATTTTGAGTGTCAGGGGTTCGCCCAGGAGGAGACCTCCCGACAGAACGCCGAAAACAGGTGTGAGAAAAGTGAAACTCGACAGCCCCGACGCCGGGTAGCGCCGCATCAGCCAGAACCAGACAAGATACGTGAACGAGACGACAAACACTGCCTGGAACACCAGCGCGCCCGTCGCCAGGGTGCTGACTTCACGCAAGAGCGGCCCTCCAAAGGGAATGAAGGGGATCGCAAGCAGCGCGGAAACGGAGAGCTGATAAAGCAGCGTCTTTTCCGCACCTGCGTTCGACAGGCTGGACTGCTTGATGACGACGATGGTTGCAGCCCAGGCAATGCCTGCGACAAGACATAAGACATCGCCGAAAAGTGCATCCGGTCCCGGCAGGCTGAGATTATCGGAGAAGACAAGAACCACTCCGGCAAAAGCAAGCAGAAGCCCGCCGAACCTGAGCGCTGACATCTTCTCCCCAAGGAAGAAGTGGCCGCCGACGAGCACCCAGAATGGCATCGTGTTGAGCATCAGGGCACCGCGTGCCGCCGATGTGTAATCGAGGCCGAAGAAGACCAGAATGAACTCCAGACCGAACAGGAGACCCGCCAGAATCCCGGGCCAGAGCGTGCCATCGCGCTCGAACAGGCGAATGCCCCTGTATCGGCACCAAAGGAAGACGAGCAGAGTGGCCACCGCCGAGCGCAGAAACATGGACAACATCGGGTTGAAGCCGATATTGGCCAGCTTGATCGCCACCTGGTTGACGCCCCATGTCAGGGTCAGCCCAAGCATGACAATGGTAGCGAAGGCGTCGATCGCATCACGCCTGGTTGAGGTGGCGTCGGCGGAAAGCGTGGTCATGCACCATCCTCGGCGGAGGCTTCGTCAAAGCCAAGAAGATTCCAGCTCTGGCGCATATGCGGCGGCAGCGGCGCGGTCACGTCGATCCTGCCCCCACCCGGATGCGGGATGACGATGCGGCGTGCATGCAGATGAAGCCGTTTCTGGATCCCTCCTGGAAACTCCCAGTTCTGATCCGCTTCGAAATATTTCGGATCGCCGATGATCGGGCATCCGATATAGGCAGCATGAACGCGAAGCTGGTGGGTGCGCCCTGTGTAGGGTTCCATCTCGAGCCAGGAGAGAGCGGAACCCGCCCGCTCCACCACCCGGTAATTTGAAACCGCGTGATCGGAATCGGGCTCGCCATGCTTGACCACGCGCATCCGGTCACCGTCTGGCGTCTGCTCCTTGGCAAGCCAGGTGGATATGCGCGCCTCGTCCCTGTTTGGAACACCCTTCACCAGTGCCCAGTAGGTCTTTTTCGTGTCGCGCGCGCGAAACGCTTCGGCAAGCCGCATGGCCGCCTGACGGGTGCGCGCCACCACGAGGACACCCGACGTATCGCGGTCGAGGCGATGCACCAGGCGCGGCTTTTCACCCTTCTTGTTGCGCAGGGCTTCCAGCATACCGTCAACGTGCCGATTCACACCGGAGCCGCCCTGCACGGCAAGACCGGCCGGCTTGTTGAAGACGAAAACTTTCGGGTCTTCGTAGAGCAGCATCTGCATCAGCGCTTCGCCATCGCCGGTGTTGCGCAGGCTGTGCGCTGTTGCCTGCCCGTCCCCTTTGCGATCCACATCGAGGGGCGGCACGCGCACCATCTGCCCGGGCTCAAGCCGAGTATCGGCCTTGGCACGGCTGCCGCTCACACGAATCTGCCCGGAGCGCAGGAGCTTCTGCAAATGTCCGAAGCCGAGACCGGGAAAATGGGCCTTGAACCACCGGTCCAGCCGCATTCCGCTCTCGTCCTTGTCCACTTCGATCTGCTGTACGCCGGCCATTTCACCCATCCATTAAAAACATCGCCTCAGGCGAAATGCCGAACCAGATAAAGGCCGGCGAACAGCGCTGCAATCGCACCGCAAACGCTGACAAGTACATAGGACGCGGCCAACAGGCCCTCGCCTCTTTCCCATAAAACGGCAACATCGAGCGAAAAGGCGGAGAAGGTCGTGAACCCGCCAAGCAGCCCCGTTGCCGCGAAAAGCCTCAACTCCGGCGTAGCCCCCGCGCGCCGGGCCAGCCATTCGACAAACACGCCCATGATGAAAGACCCGACGAGATTGACCGTCAGCGTTCCCCACGGAAAGCCGATCCCCAGAAGGCGCATGGCAGCAAGGCCGGTCAGGTGTCTTAGGCTCGCGCCGACTGCCCCTCCGGCGGCAACGATCAGCAGATGGTTCATGGCGCCCTTTTCGCAGAAGCTGCGCAAAAATCAACAACCCTCGACATCACGGCTCTCCCCGCTCTTTGCGCAGCCGCGTCCAATAGTCGAGCCGCTTGCGAATCTCGCGTTCAAAACCCCGTTCGGGCGGATCGTAGTAGTGCCGGCGCCCCATCTCTTCAGGAAAGTAGTTTTGCCCGGAGAACGCGTCCGGCTGGTCGTGATCATAGGCATAACCGGCACCGTAGCCGGTCTCCTTCATGAGCTTGGTTGGTGCGTTGAGGATGTGCTTGGGCGGCAGCAGGGACCCATTTGCCTTTGCATCGGCAAAGGCCTGCTTGAAGGCCGTGTAAACGCCGTTCGACTTGGGCGCGGTCGCCAGATAGACGCAGGCCTGCGCGAGGGCCAGTTCCCCTTCCGGTGAACCGAGATATTCGTAGGCATCCTTGGCTGCATTGGCGATGCCAAGGGCCTGCGGGTCGGCAAGGCCGATGTCTTCCACGGCCATGCGCACGAGCCGGCGACCGATGTAGAGCGGGTGCTCGCCCGCATCGAACATGCGGCACAGATAATAAAGCGCGGCATCGGGATCGGAACCGCGCACGGATTTGTGCAGCGCCGAGATGAGATTGTAGTGCCCATCCTGGCCCTTGTCATAGACAGGCGCGCGGCGTTGGGCGACACGCTGCAGCCCCTCGGCATCGAACACCTCGCCTTCGCGGGCGGCGCGCCAGACCTCTTCGGCAAGGGTCAGAGAGGCGCGTCCATCACCATCAGCCATGCGCACAAGCACGGCCCGCGCTTCCTCGTCCAGCGGCAGGGGCTTTTCTTCCAGTGCCTCCGCACGCTCAAGAAGCCGCATGAGGCTTTCTGGTCCAAGCGTGTTGAAGTTGAGCACACGCGCACGCGACAGAAGAGCAGCGTTGAGCTCAAAGGATGGGTTTTCAGTCGTCGCCCCGACGAGAACCACGGTGCCGTCTTCCATCACCGGCAGGAAGGAATCCTGCTGTGAACGGTTGAAACGATGGATTTCGTCCACGAAGAGCAGCGTCTGCCTGCCCTGGCTGCGCCGGAGCCGCGCTGCCTCGAAAACCTTTTTGAGATCGGCAACGCCTGAGAAAATCGCCGATATCTGCTCAAAGGCCAGCTCTGTCTCACCGGCAAGGAGACGAGCAACCGTGGTCTTGCCGGTGCCGGGCGGCCCCCAGAAGATGAGCGAGCCGAGTGAGCGGCTCGCGATCATGCGGGTAAGCACACCATCATCACCGGTCAGATGCTCCTGCCCCACCACTTCATCGAGCTTTTTCGGGCGCAGCCGGTCGGCAAGCGGACGGCTCACATTCGAGCCGCTATCTTCGGCAGTGGCGAACAGATCACTCATCGGTCATTCATCGAATCCAAACTCAAAAGCGCAGACGTTGACGCAATATGCGTCCATCCCGCTCAACGGCAAAGTCCCAGCGGCGCCCGGTATCCCGGGCCACGATCTGCATCGTTTCGCTGTCCTCGATTTCGATGCCGTTGATCTCGCGGATGATGTCACCCGGCCGCAGACCCACACTGGCTGCGGGCGAGCGCCGGTCGACCTCCAGCACAACGACGCCTTTCTTGTTCAACGGCAGCTTTAGGCGCTGGGCCAGGCGCGGAGCGAGCGTGGCGATCGCAGCACCGGCAAATGGGCCGCGCCCGTCCAGCGTGACAGGCTTCGCCTCCTCACCATCGGAGAGCCTTTCGAGTTCAAAGCTCAACTCGAGCGTCGTCCCGTCGCGCAGCACCCTGATCACGCCCGTCTCTTCGAGCGGATGCGTAACAAGGCGATATTCGAGCGCATCGGGATGCTGAATGTCTGCGCCGTCCATGGCCACCACCGCGTCACCCGGGCGCAGGCCGGCACGCTCGGCAGGACTATCGGGCGCAATCTCGCGCACGAGAGCTCCAACGGGACGCTCCATGCCCAGTGCCTCGGCGATCTGAGCGGTTACCGGGTCAAACGAAGCGCCGAAAAACGGCCGTTCGAACGTATCGGCGCCGGAAAGCGCGGCATTGACCACCGCCCGCACCATGTTGGCGGGAATGGCGAATCCAATGCCGATGGAGCCGCCGCTGCGGCTGACAATGGCCGTGTTGATGCCGATTACCTGGCCGCGCATGTCGATCAGCGCACCGCCGGAATTGCCCGGGTTGATCGCCGCATCCGTCTGGATGAAGAAACCGAAATCCGACACACCGACATGGCTGCGCGCGAGTGCTGAAACGATGCCACTCGTTGTGGTCTGGCCCACGCCGAACGGATTGCCGATGGCAAGCACCAGATCGCCCACTTCGAGACTGTCTGAGTTGCCCAGTCCGACAGCGGGAAACGCGTCATCGCCAGAGATCTTCAACACTGCCAAATCAAGAGCCTTGTCCTTCAGCAGTATCTCGCTCTCGAATTCACGCCCATCCGCCAGTGCAATCTTCACCTCGTCGGCATCGCTGATGACGTGGTTGTTGGTGACGATCACACCGCTCGGGTCGACAAGCACGCCGGAACCGAGTGAAGAGCGTACACGGGGCGGCATTTGCGGACGCCCGAAAAACTGCTCGAAGAAGGGGTCGCCCATGAAGGGCGAGCGCACCTGAACGGTCGACGAGGCATAGACATTCACCACGGCCGGCGATGTTTCCTTGACGAGCGGTGCGAAGGAAAGCTGAAGCTCCCCCTGCCCGAACGGCACACGACGTTCTGCCGCATCGCGCTGCGGCGCGACAAGCTGCTTCTGCCCGTCTCCTTTCAGAAGATCAGAGAGAAATCCCCGCAGGGTCCCGCTCCCGCCTTCCTGTGCAAGAACCGAGCCAGTGGCGACAACCACAGCAGCAAACACAAGAAGAGCTACCCTTGAGAAAACAGAACGCATCCGCATATGCCTTGCCTCTATCCGTTTTGGGAGAATGCAGGTGATCGTGTGAAGACCCAAGCCGGTTTTCTCAGAGCATTGTGCATATTGAAAGGCGCGAGCCCGTCAAAGCCGCGATTTTGCGCAACAAAAAAGGGGCCACGAAGCCCCTTTTTTCAAGTGTGCTCAAGGCGCGCAAAATTATGCGGCTTCGGCCTCTTCGTTGCCGCCCTCGGCTTCGAGACGCGCACGGTCGGCAGCACCCTTCGCCTCGACATCGCGGTCAACGAACTCAATGACGGCCATCGGCGCATTGTCGCCGTGGCGGAAGCCGGCCTTCATGATGCGGGTGTAGCCGCCATTGCGCTCTGCGTAGCGCGGAGCGAGCGTGTCGAACAGGCGCTTGACAAGGCTCTCGTCGCGGATGGCCGAGATGGCCTGACGACGGGCGTGCAGGTCGCCGCGCTTGCCGAGCGTCACCAGCTTTTCCACGATCGGGCGAAGTTCCTTCGCCTTCGGCAGAGTGGTGACGATCTGTTCGTGTTCGATCAGCGAAGCCGCCATGTTGGCAAAGAGCGCCTTGCGGTGGCTTGCCGTCCTGTTCAGCTTGCGGCCGGATTTTCCGTGACGCATGGCCTTTCTCCTTCAATCCCCGTCGCCCGGACTTGGCGGGCTCTACGGGCCTAGTATTGGTCTTCGTAACGCTTGGCGAGTTCTTCGATGTTTTCCGGCGGCCAATCCTCGACTTCCATGCCGAGGTGGAGCCCCATCGAGGCCAGCACTTCCTTGATTTCGTTGAGCGACTTGCGGCCGAAGTTCGGCGTGCGCAGCATCTCGGCTTCCGTCTTCTGGATCAGGTCGCCGATGTAAACGATGTTGTCGTTCTTCAGGCAGTTTGCAGAGCGAACCGAAAGCTCCAGCTCGTCCACCTTCTTGAGAAGCGCCGGGTTGAAAGCGAGCTCGGCCACCTGTTCGGCGGGCTGCTCCTTCTGCGGCTCTTCGAAGTTGACAAACAGCGCAAGCTGGTCCTGCAGGATGCGTGCGGCAAAAGCCACCGCGTCCTCGCCCGTCACCGAACCGTTGGTCTCAAGGGTCATGGTCAGCTTGTCGTAGTCGAGAACCTGGCCCTCGCGGGTGTTTTCGACCTTGTAGGAGACCTTCTTGACCGGCGAGTAGAGGCTGTCGACCGGGATAAGCCCGATCGGCGCATCTTCTGCACGGTTGCGGTCAGCCGGGACATAGCCCTTGCCATTGTCGACGGTGAACTCCATGCGGATTTCCGCACCCTCGTCCAGCGTGCAGAGCACATGGTCGGGGTTAAGAACTTCCACATCGCCCACGGTCTGGATGTCGCCAGCCGTCACGGCGCCGGGTCCCTGCTTGCGCACAACCATGCGCTTGGGGCCTTCGCCTTCCATGGAGAGCGCGATTTCCTTGATGTTCAGGACGATGTCCGTCACATCTTCACGCACGCCGGGGATCGACGAGAATTCGTGCAGCACGCCGTCGATCTGCACCGCGGTCACGGCCGCGCCGCGAAGCGACGACAGGAGCACACGACGCAGTGCATTGCCGAGCGTCAGACCGAAGCCACGCTCAAGAGGCTCGGCCACCAGCGTGGTGACGGTGCGGCCCTTGGACGAAAACTCGACCTTGTTCGGCTTGATAAGCTCTTGCCAGTTCTTCTGGATCATTCCGGGTTCCTTCCGTTACCCCGCCACCATCCATTCGTGACGGGCGCTCTGGAAACCGTAGAGGAGCGCCGTAGCGCTCATGCGGCGACAAAACTCTGGTTAGACGCGGCGCTTCTTGCGCGGGCGGCAGCCATTGTGCGGGATCGGCGTCACATCACGGATCGAGGTAATGGTGAAGCCGGCAGCCTGCAATGCGCGAAGCGCGGACTCACGACCCGAACCCGGACCGGAAACCTCAACCTCGAGCGTGCGCATGCCGTGCTCGGCAGCCTTGCGGGCGCAATCCTCGGCAGCAACCTGTGCCGCGAAAGGCGTGGACTTACGCGAGCCCTTGAAGCCCTGCGCGCCGGCAGACGACCAGGCAATCGCGTTGCCCTGTGCGTCAGTGATGGTGATCATCGTGTTGTTGAAGCTCGAATTAACGTGAGCAACACCCGACGAGATGTTCTTACGTTCGCGACGACGAACGCGTGCGGCTTCCTTGGCCATACTTTTCCTTTCAGTCGATCTCTACACCGCCGTAGCACCAGCGGCTCCACCTGAGAAAAGCCGCGCTTCCTGGAAGCGCGGCCAACCCAAATTACTTCTTCTTGCCGGCGATTGCCTTGGCAGGGCCCTTGCGGGTGCGCGCATTGGTGTGCGTGCGCTGACCGCGAACCGGAAGCGAACGACGGTGACGCAGGCCGCGGTAGCAGCCCAGGTCCATCAGACGCTTGATGTTCATCGAAACTTCGCGGCGAAGATCACCCTCAACGCGCAGATCGCGGTCGATCGTTTCGCGGATGGCGAGGATCTCGGCATCTGTGAGCTCGCTGACGCGGCGCTCCAGCGGAATGTTGACCTGCTTGACGATATCCCCGGCGGTCTTCGGACCAATGCCGTGAATATACTGGAGCGCGATCACGACGCGCTTGTTGGTCGGAATATTGACGCCTGCAATACGGGCCATCTTCTTCTCCATGTGAGCCGGTTTCCCGGCGCTTCGTTTGCCCGCGTCCGGTGGAGGCCGGCCCTTGCGGGAGATGATTGTTCCTACAAACAAGAAGGCCGAGCCTGACGGCCCGACCAACGACTCGTTCGATCAGGAGACCGAGTGGCATTAATCGATAAACGCCACACAGTCAAGCACCGCCGGAGAATGCGCCGGCTCAAAGTGACGCGAGGACCTGCTCGATCTCCGCCGTCACCTCGTCGATGGACTTCATTCCATCGACGCGCCGCAGAAACCCCTTGGCATGGTAGTAGCCGATCAGCGCTGCGGTCTTCTTGTAATATTCGCGCAACCGCTCGTCGAAGACTGCGGCATTATCATCCTTGCGCGGTGTCTGACCGGCAGCGATCGCATCCTGAGCGCGCTTTTCGATGCGTCCTACCAGAGCCGCGTCATCGACAACAAGCTCAATGGTCGCGTCAAGCTTGACCTCGCGCTCGGCCAGCATCGCCTCAACAGCATCAGCCTGCGCAAGAGTGCGCGGATATCCGTCGAGAATAAAACCGTTCGCACAGTCGGACTGATCGATACGTTCGGCAACAATCGCGTTAACGATTTCATCGGACACCAGCTCGCCGGCGTCCATGACAGCCTTCGCGCGCTTTCCTACTTCCGTCCCAGCCGCAACTGCGGCCCGCAACATATCACCAGTGGAGAGCTGCGGAACACCGTGCTTCTCGACCAGCCGCTGGGCCTGCGTGCCCTTGCCCGCCCCCGGCGGTCCAAGAAGTATAAGCCTCATCGTCCCCTCTTACCCCCACGCAATTTGGATTTCTTGATCAGCCCCTCATACTGATGGGCAATGAGGTGACCCTGCATCTGCGCAACCGTGTCGAGCGTGACGCTCACCACGATCAGCAGCGACGTGCCGCCGAGATAGAAGGGAACGCCGGTCGCCGAAATCAGGAACTCGGGCAGCAGACAGATCAGAACAAGATAGATTGCACCGATCACCGTGATGCGCGTCAGAACATAGTCAATGTACTCTGCCGTGCGCTCACCAGGACGATAGCCCGGAATGAAGCCGGAATGCTTCTTCAACTGATCGGCCGTGTCCTTCGGGTTGAACACGATGGCCGTGTAGAAAAACGCGAAGAATGCAATCAGCGCGGCATAGAGGAACATGAACAGCGGCTGACCGTGGCCAAGCGAGGCCAGCATGGTCGACGCCCAGCCGGGCAGCTGCGTGGTATCGGAGAAGCCCGCCACAGTCGCTGGCAGGAGGAGCAGCGACGATGCGAAAATCGGCGGGATCACACCGGCGGTGTTGAGCTTGAGCGGCAGGTGCGAGGTATCGCCCTGGAACATGCGGTTGCCCACCTGACGCTTCGGATACTGGATCAGAAGACGGCGCTGGGCCCGCTCGAAGAACACGATCACGCCAATCACCGCAACCACCAGCACGATGATTGCCAGGATCAGTCCGGTGGACAGAGCGCCCGTGCGGCCAAGCTCCAGCGTGCCGCCAATGGCGGACGGAAGACCAGCCACGATACCCGAGAAAATGATGAGCGAAATGCCGTTGCCGATGCCGCGAGCGGTGATCTGCTCACCGAGCCACATCAGGAACATGGTGCCGCCGACAAGCGTGATGACGGCGGAAATGCGGAAGAACCAGCCCGGATCGGCAACGATATTCGCGCCGCCTTCAAGGCCTACGGCAATGCCATAAGCCTGAACCGTCGCAAGAATGACCGTGCCGTAACGCGTGTACTGGTTGATGACCTTGCGGCCTTGCTCGCCTTCCTTCTTCAGCTGCTCGAGCGACGGCACGACCGACGTCATGAGCTGCATGATGATGGAGGCGGAAATATACGGCATAATGCCGAGCGCGAAAATCGCCATGCGCTCGACTGCGCCGCCGGCAAACATGTTGAACATGCCCAGGACGCCGCCAGACTGCTGCTGGAAGGCCTGCGCAAAGGCATCAGGGTTGATGCCCGGCATCGGGATATAGGTTCCGAGCCGGTAAACCAGCAACGCGCCGAGCGTGAACCAGATGCGTTTCTTGAGATCCTCGGCCTTCGCGAAGGCCGCGAAATTGAGGTTGGACGCAAGCTGTTCCGCTGCCGATGCCATGAAGAATTCTCCGCTTCGTCATGCCCCCGCAGATTATCGAATCGATACGGGCACACGTTGTCGAAAACCCGAAATAGGGTCTGACAGGCATAGATGCAAGCGGCGGACAATCGCCCGCCGCCTGTGGATCGGATTACTCGGCCTTGGCCGCTGCTTCAAGCAGTTTGACCGTTCCGCCGGCCTTCTCGATCTTCTCGACGGCAGCCTTGGAGGCACCGGCAACTTCGAGCGTGACCTTTGTCTTCAGGTCCCCGTCGCTGAGTACGCGAACACCGTCCTTTGCGCGGCGCAGAACGCCTGCAGAAACCAGTGCAGCCACATCGATAACGGCCTTGCCGTCAAGCTTCTTCGCATCAATGGCAGCCTGGATACGTCCAAGCGAGACTTCATTGAAGTCATTGCCGAAGATGTTCTTGAAGCCGCGCTTGGGCAGACGACGGTAGAGCGGCATCTGACCACCCTCGAAGCCGTTGATGGACACGCCCGAGCGTGACTTCTGACCCTTCACGCCGCGGCCACCGGTCTTGCCGGTACCGGAGCCAATGCCACGACCAACACGCTTGCGCGACTTGGTGGCGCCTTCATTATCCCTGAGTTCATTCAGTTTCATAATATCGCTCCTGGGATCCTCAGGCCTCGTCCACGACGCGGACGAGATGCTGCACCGACGCGATCATGCCGCGCACGGACGGGGTGTCCTCAAGCGTGGAACGGCGGTGCATCTTGTTCAAACCAAGGCCGATCAGCGTCTGGCGCTGGCTGGCCGGGCGGCGGATCGGGCTGCCGATCTGTTCAACGGTGACCGTCTTGCCCTTCTTTTTCTCTGCCATGTTCATCAATCCTTGCAAACCTGGCGATCAAAGCCCGTCAGAGAGACGGGCCGATCTGCCGTGATCCTTATTCCTCGCCGCCTGCAGCAGCGCCGCGGCGCGCCTGGAGCGTGGAATATTTAATGCCGCGCTGTGCAGCAACGTCCTTGGGATGCAACTGATGCTTCAGGGCATCGAAAGTGGCACGAACCATGTTGTAGGGGTTCGAGGAGCCGAGCGACTTCGCCACCACGTCCTGAACGCCGAGCGTCTCGAAAACCGCGCGCATCGGGCCACCGGCGATGATGCCGGTACCGGGCTTTGCAGCACGCAGGAGAACACGGCCGGCGCCATGACGTCCCGAAACGTCGTGATGCAGCGTACGGCCGCCACGCAGCGGAACGAAAACCATGTCGCGCTTGGCGCTCTCGGTGGCCTTGCGGATGGCCTCCGGCACTTCGCGTGCCTTGCCGTGACCGAAGCCGACGCGACCCTTCTGATCGCCGACCACGACGAGTGCGGCGAAGCCGAAACGACGGCCGCCCTTCACCACCTTGGCGACGCGATTGATATGTACAAGCTTGTCGACGAATTCGCTGTCGCGCTCTTCGCGCTCGCGGCGATCGTCCCTACGTCCTTGTGCCATTGCCCTTTTCCTTGTTCTTTTCCGGAAGCACGGGGTTGATAATGATGATCCGGGCGCTCCTTTCAGGGAACGCCCGAACGGTTTAGAACTTCAGGCCACCTTCGCGGGCTGCGTCGGCAAGTGCCTTGACGCGACCGTGGAAGAGGTAAGGACCACGGTCGAAGACCACTTCCTCTACGCCTGCCTTCTTGGCCCTCTCGGCAACCAGCTTGCCAACGGCTGCAGCAGCAGCGGAATCGGCACCGGTCTTGATCTGGCCCTTGAGATCCTTGTCGAGGGTCGACGCGGCCGCGAGCGTGTGGCCCTTGGCGTCGTCGATAACCTGGACATAGATGTTCTTGGAGGAACGGTAGACCGAAAGACGGGGCTGGCCATTGGAGACCGCCTTGATCTTCCGGCGAACACGTCCCGCACGTCGCTTGACGGAGACTTTCGAGACCATGGTTCGGGTTCCTACTTCTTCTTGCCTTCTTTGCGAACGATCGTCTCGTCCGCATATTTGACGCCCTTGCCCTTATACGGCTCGGGGCCACGCTTCTTGCGAATCTCGGCCGCAACTTGACCAACTACCTGCTTGTCGATGCCGGCGATCACGATTTCCGTCGGCTTCGGGCAGCTGATGCTGATTCCTTCCGGAGCCTCGTAAATCACTTCGTGGCTGTAGCCAAGCGAAAGCTGCAGGTTTTTACCCTGCATCGCGGCACGATAACCAACGCCGTTAATCTCAAGACGCTTCTCGAAACCATCCTTCACACCCTGAAGAATGTTGGCGATCTGCGTGCGCGACATACCCCACTTGGAGCGTGCGTCCTTGGACTGGTCGCGCGGGTCAACAGCGATAGCGTCATTTTCGAGCTTCACCAGAACCTCGTCGTTGACGACGAACTTCAGCTCACCCTTCGGCCCCTTGGCCGTCACGGTCTGGCCCTCGACCTGAGCGGTGACGCCCTGCGGAACCGGGACCGGCTTTTTGCCAATGCGAGACATTTGTCTGCCCTCGTTCTTTGCGTGCGCTGTCTGCCGGATCAGAAGATCTGGCAGAGCACCTCGCCACCCACATTCTGTTCGCGCGCCTCATGATCGGCCATCACGCCCTTGGGCGTCGAAAGGATGGCGATACCGAGACCGTTGGCGACCTGCGGGATGGATTTCACCGACACATATACGCGACGGCCCGGCTTCGAAACACGCGCGATCTCGCGGATGACGGAGCCACCTTCGGCGTATTTGAGCTCGATTTCGATCTCGGACTTGCCGTTGTCATAGTCGATCTGGCTATAATCGCGGATATAGCCTTCGGACTTCAGAACATCGAGCACACGGGCGCGCAGACGCGAAGCCGGGGTAGACACCTTCGGCTTGTTGCGGCCGATGGCGTTGCGGATACGGGTCAGCATATCGCCGAGCGGATCATTCACGGACATCGTTCTTACCCCTTACCAGCTCGACTTGACCAGGCCCGGGATGAGCCCGTTATTGCCCAGTTCACGCAGCGCGACGCGCGACATCTTCAGCTTGCGGTAGTACGCACGCGGACGTCCGGTCACATCGCAACGATTGCGGATACGCGTCTTGGACGAGTTGCGCGGGAGAGCAGCAAGCTTGAGCTGCGCCTGGAAGCGCTCCTCGATGGGCTTCGACTGATCCTTGACGATCGCCTTGAGCTCTGCACGCTTGGCAGCATAGCGATCGACCATCTTGCGCCGACGCTTGTTCTTTTCGACTGCGCTGACTTTTGCCATTTAAAGTGTCCTTCTTCTCGCCTGCCGTTACTGCCGGAACGGGAAGTTGAAGGCCTTGAGCAGGGCCCGCGCTTCGTCGTCGGTCTTTGCAGTCGTACAAACGATGATGTCCATTCCCCAGATCTGATCGACCTGATCGTAGTTGATCTCGGGGAACACGATATGCTCCTTCAGGCCCATGGCGAAATTGCCACGTCCGTCAAAGCTCTTCGGGTTCAGGCCGCGAAAGTCGCGGACGCGCGGAAGCGCGATCGTCACGAGGCGGTCCAGAAATTCATACATGCGATCCTTGCGGAGCGTCACCTTGGCACCGAGCGGCATGCCCTCGCGCACCTTGAAGCCGGCGATCGACTTCGAAGCACGGGTGATGACCGGCTTCTGACCGGCGATCCTTGCGAGGTCCTCGGCAGCCGATGTCGGCTTCTTGGAATCGCCCGTCGCCTCACCAACACCCATGTTGATGACGATCTTGTCGATGCGCGGCACCTGCATCGCATTGTCATATTTGAAGGTATCGAGGAGCTCCTTGCGGATCACCTCGTCATACTTCTTCTTCCAGCGCGGCTGGTACTGAGCATTAGCCATCGATCAATTCTCCAGAGCGCTTCGCCACGCGCACCTTCTTGCCGTCTTCCTGGACCTTGAAGCCAACACGGGTCGGCTTGCCGTCCTTCGGATCAGCCAGCGCCAGGTTCGACAGGTGGATTGGCGCTTCCTTCGTAATGATGCCGCCCTCTGCCTGAGCGGACTGCTTCTGATGGCGGCGAACCAGGTTGACTCCGCGCACGAGCGCCTTGTCTTCCTTCGGCATCACCTTCACCACTTCGCCGGTACGGCCCTTGTCCTTGCCGGCGAGAACGACGACATTGTCGCCTTTTTTAATCTTCTGCATATCCCCGGCCTCCTAGAGCACTTCCGGCGCGAGCGAAATGATTTTCATGTGGTTTTTGGCGCGGAGTTCGCGCGGAACCGGTCCGAAAATACGCGTGCCGACGGGCTCTTTCTTGTTGTCGACGAGAACGGCTGCGTTCTTGTCGAAACGGATGACGCTGCCGTCAGCGCGGCGAATGTCTTTCGCCGTGCGCACAACAACCGCCTTCATCACGTCGCCCTTCTTCACGCGGCCGCGCGGGATCGCCTCTTTCACGGAGACGACAATGATGTCGCCCACGGAGGCATACTTCCGCTTCGAACCGCCAAGCACCTTGATGCACATGACACGACGGGCGCCGGAATTGTCCGCCACATCGAGGTTTGTTTGCATCTGAATCATGACTGGCCGCCTTCTCGTTCAATGGAAAGCGGTTCAGATACTCCGCTTTCCGGCAATTTCAATACTTATTGTGCCTGGGCGTCTTTAAGGACGACCCAATTCTTGTCCTTCGAAATCGGCGCGGTTTCCTGGATGGTCACCAGATCACCGACCTTGCACGCGTTCTCTTCGTCGTGTGCCTTATATTTCTTGGACATACGCACCGTCTTTTTCATCATAGGATGGGTAAAGCGACGCTCGACACGGACGACAACCGTCTTGTCGTTCTTGTCGCTCACCACGGTGCCCTGCAAAACGCGCTTTGGCATGTTCGCTGTCCTCAGGCCTTGCTACCGGCCGACTTCTCGGCCGCGATTGTCTTAATGCGCGCAATATCCCTACGGATTTCTTTCACGCGCGCGGTTTTCTCGAGCTGTCCCGTCGCTTTCTGGAAGCGAAGATTGAACTGCTCTTTCTTGAGTTTCGTCAGCTCGTCGGTGAGCTGGTCCGGCGTCATCGCCCTGACATCAACAGCCTTCATAGCGTCCGCCTTTCCTACTCTGCAATACGCTGCACGAAGCGCGTCTTGACCGGCAGCTTCGCAGCACCCAGACGCAGCGCTTCACGCGCAATGTCTGCACCGACACCGTCGATCTCGAACATGACGCGGCCGGGCTTAACACGGCAGGCCCAATAGTCAACGGAGCCCTTGCCCTTACCCATGCGGACTTCGGTCGGCTTTGAGGTGACCGGGAGGTCCGGGAAAATGCGGATCCACACACGACCCTGACGCTTCATATAGCGGGTGATCGCGCGGCGGGCCGCTTCAATCTGGCGCGCGGTAACGCGCTCCGGCTCGAGCGCCTTCAAACCGAAGGACCCGAAGTTGAGTTCCGTGCCGCCCTTGGCAGCGCCGTGAATACGGCCCTTGAACTGCTTGCGGAACTTTGTGCGCTTTGGTTGCAGCATCGTTCTCTACTCCAAAATTCCTAAGCGTTCTCACGACGCCGGTTGCTGCTGCCGCCCTGGTCACCCTCGGTGGCGCGGCGCTCGGAAGCCATCGGGTCATGTTCGAGGATCTCGCCCTTGAACACCCAGACCTTGACGCCGCAAATACCGTAAGCGGTCTTTGCCTCGGCCGTGCCATAGTCGACATCAGCGCGCAGCGTGTGCAGCGGAACACGGCCTTCACGGTACCATTCCATACGGGCGATTTCCGCACCGCCAAGACGACCCGCACAGTTGATGCGGATGCCCTCGGCACCAAGACGCATGGCCGACTGAACGGCACGCTTCATGGCGCGGCGGAACGCGACACGGCGCTCGAGCTGCTGGGCAATCGACTGCGCGATCAGCGCAGCGTCGATTTCCGGCTTGCGGACCTCGACGATGTTCAAATGCGTTTCCGCATTCGTCATCTGCGAGACCTTGCGACGCAGCTTCTCGATGTCCGCACCCTTTTTGCCGATGATCAGGCCGGGGCGTGCGGAGTGGATGGTGACGCGGCACTTCTTGTGCGGACGCTCGATCACAACCTTCGAGATGGCAGCCTGCTTCAGCTCCTTCTCGATGTAGTTGCGGATCTTGAAATCCTCGTGCAGCAAATCGCCGTATTCGCCGTCATTGGCATACCAGCGGGAGTCCCACGTGCGGTTGATACCGAGACGGAACCCGATCGGATTGATTTTCTGACCCATCAGGCGGCCTCCACTTTCTCTTCCACTTCGCGCACGACGATCGTCAGGTGCGAGAACGGCTTCTCGATGCGGCTGGCGCGGCCACGGCCACGCGCATGGAACCGCTTCATCACGATCGACTTGCCGACATGGGCTTCGGCCACGACCAGCGCATCCACGTCCAGGTCGTGATTGTTCTCCGCATTCGCGATTGCCGATTCGAGCGTCTTCTTGACGGTCTCGGCGATCCGCTTGCGCGAAAACTCCAGGTCGGCGAGCGCGGTCGCCACCTTCTTGCCGCGGATCATCGCGGCAACGAGGTTCAGCTTCTGCGGGCTGACGCGGATCGTGCGCAATACGGCACGGGCCTCATTGTCAGCAAGCCTGCGCGGCGCTTTGGCCTTGCCCATCGTTATTTCCTCTTTGCCTTCTTGTCCGCCCCATGGCCGTAATAGGTGCGGGTCGGAGCAAACTCACCAAACTTGTGACCGACCATCTCCTCGGAGACGGAGACGGGAATGTGTTTCTGGCCGTTGTAAACACCGAAGGTCAAACCCACGAACTGGGGCAGGATGGTGGAGCGGCGGCTCCACATCTTGATAACCTCGTTACGGCCGCTCTCGCGCACCTTCTCGGCCTTCTTCAGGAGATAGCCGTCGACGAAGGGGCCTTTCCAGACTGAACGGGACACTTGCCGCTACCTTTCCTTAGCTCTTGCGCTTGTGGCGCGAGCGCATGATGAACTTGTCGGTCGACTTGTTCGACCGGGTCTTCATGCCCTTTGTGGGTTTGCCCCAGGGCGACACCGGGTGACGACCGCCGGAGGTACGGCCTTCACCACCACCATGGGGGTGATCGACCGGGTTCATGACGACGCCGCGGTTGTGCGGGCGCTTGCCCATCCAGCGCTTGCGGCCGGCCTTGCCCAGGCTCACATTGCCGTGGTCCGGGTTCGAAACGGCGCCAACCGTTGCAAAGCAGCGACCCGAAACGAGGCGCTGTTCGCCGGAGTTGAGACGCAGGATCGCCATGCCCTGATCACGGCCGACGAGCTGAACGTAAGCGCCGGCAGACCGAGCGATCTGACCGCCCTTCTCGGGCTTCATCTCGACATTGTGCACAATCGTGCCAATCGGCATTGCCGAAAGCGGCATCGCATTGCCCGGCTTCACGTCGACCGGCTTGTCGCTGGCGACGACCTTGTCGCCGGCAGCCAGACGCTGCGGTGCCAGAATGTAGGACAGCTCGCCGTCCTCATAACGAACCAGCGCGATGAACGCGGTGCGGTTCGGGTCGTATTCGATGCGCTCGACCGTTGCCGACACGTCAAGCTTGCGACGCTTGAAGTCGATCAGACGGTAGGTGCGCTTATGACCACCGCCCTGAAAGCGAGCGGTGATACGACCCGTGTTGTTGCGGCCGCCCTTGCCCGTCAGACCCTGCGTCAGACCCTTCACGGGCTTGCCCTTGTGAAGGCCGGAGCGGTCAACGATGACCAGCTGGCGCTGGCCTGGGGTTACCGGTTTATACTTCTTAAGTGCCATTGTCTCTTCCTCGCCGCCCGATTAGAGGCCAGTCGCGATGTCGATGGAATGACCTTCAGCCAGCGTGACGATCGCTTTCTTCACGTCGCTCTGGCGGCCAATCGTTCCGCGAAAACGCTTCACCTTGCCCTTGCGAACAAGCGTGTTGACACCGGTAACCTTGACGCCGAAGAGCGCCTCGACTGCAGCCTTGATTTCCGGCTTCGTCGCCTTGCGGTCCACATTGAAGACCACCTGGTTGTTTTCCGACGCCATGGTCGATTTCTCGGTGATCGCCGGGCTGACGATCACGTCATAGTGGCGAAGCTCCGTCATTTGAAACGCTCCTCAAGGGCCTCGACGGCGGCCTTGGAAAGGACCAGCGTGCCGCGGCGCAGAATGTCGTAAACATTGATGCCCTGCACCGGCAGAACGTCGATGTTGGCGATGTTTTGAGCAGCACGCTTGAAGCCGGCATCGACTTCCGCGCCGCCGATCAGCAGAGCGTTGCTCAGGCCGAGCTTGGCAAAGCTGTCCACCAGGGACTTCGTCTTGCCATCAGCCAGCGCCAGATCATCGATGATGATCAGGCTGGAGTCTTTCGCCTTCGCCGACAGGGCGTGCTTCAGACCGAGCGCACGAACCTTCTTGGGAAGGTCGTGGCTGTGGTCGCGAACGACCGGGCCATGAGCACGGCCACCGCCGCGGAACTGCGGCACGCGGGCAGACGAGTGGCGGGCGCGGCCCGTACCCTTCTGACGGTACATCTTCGCACCGGTACGCGAGATTTCGGAGCGTCCCTTGGTCTTGTGCGTGCCCTGCTGCTTCTTGGCAAGCTGCCAGCGCACGACGCGGTGCAGGATGTCTTCGCGGGGATCGAGTCCGAAAATCTCATCGGAGATCTTCAGCTTCCCGGCATCCTTGCCTGCGAGGGTCGTAACTTTAATGTCCATTATTCAGCCCCCTCGGTGGCGGCAGCTTCTTCAGCCTTTGCCGCGCCATTGCTACGGATAGCGGCCGGCATTGGCACGTTGTCTGGCAGCGGAGCCTTGACGGCATCACGAACCGTGATCCAGGCGCCCTTGGAACCGGGAACCGCGCCGCGAACCAGGATAAGGCCACGCTCGGTATCGGTAGAGACGATCTCCAGGTTCTGCGTGGTCACGCGGTGCGCGCCCATATGACCGGCCATCTTCTTGCCCTTGAACACCTTGCCGGGGTCCTGGCGCTGACCGGTCGAACCATGCGAGCGGTGCGAAACCGAGTTACCATGGGTTGCACGACCGCCACCGAAATTGTGGCGCTTCATGACACCCTGGAAGCCCTTACCAATCGAGGTGCCCGTCACGTCGACCTTCTGGCCGGGGACGAAATGCTCGACCGTGATCTCAGCGCCGACATCCAGAAGATTGTCGGGCGACACACGGAATTCGGCCACCTTGGCCTTTGGCTCGACGGAAGCGGTCGCGAAATGGCCGCGCAGCGCTTTCGACGTGTTCTTCACCTTGGCCAGTCCAACGCCAAGCTGAACAGCCGTGTAGCCGTTCTTTTCCTCGGTACGCTGCGCAACGACCTGACAGTTCTCCATGCGCAGAACCGTCACGGGCACATGCTCACCCGCTTCGTTGTAGACGCGTGTCATACCGATTTTTTGTGCGATAACACCTGAACGCATCGGTTCGATTTCCTTTCGGGGTTCCCAGCCCCTCGTCCGCTGTCACGGATAGAGGCTCGGGTTCCTGACTTTCTGTCTTGCGCCCTAGAGCTTGATCTCGACATCCACACCGGCAGCGAGGTCGAGCTTCATCAGCGCATCGACCGTCTGCGGCGTCGGATCGACAATGTCGAGCAGCCGCTTGTGGGTGCGCATCTCGAACTGTTCGCGGCTCTTCTTGTCGATGTGAGGAGACCGGTTCACAGTAAATTTCTCGATGCGCGTGGGCAGCGGCACCGGGCCGCGCACGTTCGCGCCCGTGCGTTTCGCCGTAGACACGATTTCCCGCGTCGAGGCATCAAGAACGCGATGATCAAACGCCTTGAGGCGGATACGGATATTCTGTCCGTTCATGTGTCACTTCCTTGTTCCGCTGCGACGCGGGTAACCGCGCCGCGCCGGAAGGTTGCCGTTCTTACTCAGTGATCGATGCGACGATGCCGGCACCGACGGTGCGGCCGCCTTCACGGATAGCGAAGCGCAGCTTCTCTTCCATGGCGATCGGCACGATCAGCTCGACGTCGACCGTCACATTGTCGCCGGGCATCACCATCTCCGTGCCTTCCGGCAGCGAAACCACGCCCGTCACGTCCGTCGTGCGGAAGTAGAACTGCGGGCGGTAGTTGGTGAAGAACGGCGTATGACGGCCGCCCTCTTCCTTCGTCAGGATGTAGGCTTCTGCCTTGAACTTCGTGTGCGGCGTAACCGAACCGGGCTTGCAAAGAACCTGGCCGCGCTCGACACCTTCACGGTCGACACCGCGGATCAGCGCGCCGATGTTGTCGCCGGCCTGGCCCTGGTCGAGCAGCTTGCGGAACATCTCGACGCCGGTAACCGTCGTCTTCGTCGTATCCTTGATGCCGACAATCTCGACTTCCTCGCCGACCTTGATGATGCCGCGCTCGACGCGACCCGTCACAACCGTGCCACGGCCCGAAATCGAGAACACGTCCTCGATCGGCATCAGGAACGGCTGGTCAACCGGACGCTCAGGCGTCGGGATGTAGGCGTCAACCTCGGCCATCAGCTTGCGGATTGCGTCCTCGCCGATCTCCTTGTTGGAGTCTTCGAGAGCAGCAAGTGCCGAACCCTTGACGATCGGAATGTCGTCGCCCGGGAAGTCGTAGGAGGACAGAAGCTCGCGAACCTCGAGCTCGACCAGCTCGAGAAGCTCTTCGTCGTCGACCTGGTCGACCTTGTTCAGGAACACCACGATGGCCGGAACACCAACCTGGCGGGCAAGCAGGATGTGCTCGCGCGTCTGCGGCATCGGGCCGTCGGCGGCCGAGCAGACCAGGATCGCGCCGTCCATCTGCGCAGCACCCGTGATCATGTTCTTCACGTAGTCGGCGTGGCCGGGGCAGTCGACGTGGGCGTAGTGACGGGCCTCCGTCTCATACTCCACATGCGCCGTCGAAATGGTGATGCCGCGGGCCTTCTCTTCCGGCGCGCCATCAATCTGGTCATACGCGCGGAATTCGCCAAAATACTTCGTGATCGCAGCCGTCAAAGACGTCTTGCCGTGGTCAACGTGACCAATCGTGCCGATGTTCACATGCGGCTTCGTACGCTCAAATTTACCTTTGGCCATGTGAGCTCTCCATTCCTTGTGCCCGTCCGGGCTCTTTCAACTCTCGATAATCCGTAACGAACGTATCTGAGCGGATTACGCGTATTTCTTCTGGATCTCCTGCGCCACCGCGCTGGGGACCGGCTCGTAATGATCGAACTGCATCGTGTACTGGGCGCGGCCCTGCGACATCGAACGCAGTGTATCGACGTATTTGAACATGTTGGCCAGCGGCACCATGGCGTTGATCACCGTAGCGATACCGCGTGCTTCCTGGCCCTGAATCTGGCCACGACGCCCGTTCAGGTCACCAATGATGCTGCCCACATACTCTTCCGGCGTCACCACCTCGACCTTCATGATCGGCTCAAGGAGCTGAGCACCTGCCTTCTGGGCGCCTTCACGGAATGCTGCACGAGCAGCGATTTCGAAGGCGAGAACCGAAGAGTCGACGTCGTGATAGGCACCGTCGATCAGCGTGGCCTTCACGCCGAGCATCGGGAAGCCCGCAACCGGACCGGAGGAAAGAACGCTCTCGATGCCCTTCTGGACGCCGGGAATGTATTCCTTCGGAACCGAACCGCCGACGATCTTGGATTCGAACTCGAATTCCTCGCTCTCGGTGTTCGGCGCAAACACGATCTTGACGCGGGCGAACTGGCCCGAACCACCGGACTGCTTCTTGTGCGTGTAGTCGATTTCGGCTTCGCGGGTGATCGTCTCGCGGTATGCAACCTGCGGAGCGCCCACATTGGCCTCAACCTTGAATTCACGCTTCAGGCGGTCGACGATGATGTCGAGGTGAAGCTCGCCCATGCCGGCGATAATGGTCTGACCGGATTCCTCGTCGGACTTGACGCGGAAGGACGGATCCTCGGCTGCCAGACGATTGAGCGCGAGGCCCATCTTCTCCTGGTCGCCCTTGGTCTTCGGCTCGATGGCGATCTGGATCACCGGATCCGGGAACTCCATGCGCTCGAGAATGACCGGCTTGGTCGGATCGCAAAGCGTGTCGCCCGTCGTGGTCTCCTTGAGGCCGGCCAGGGCGACGATGTCGCCTGCGTAAGCCACTTCGAGATCGGAACGGGAGTTGGAGTGCATCTGCAACATGCGGCCGATGCGCTCGCGCTTGTCCTTCACCGTGTTGGCCAGCGAAGAACCCTTGTTCAGCACACCCGAATAGATGCGACAGAAGGTGAGCGAGCCAACGAACGGATCGTTCATGATCTTGAAGGCCAGCATGGAGACAGGCTCTTCGTCAGACGATTTGCGAGCAATCTCTGCTTCGGTCTTGGGGTCGATGCCCTTGATCGACGGAACGTCCATCGGAGACGGCAGGAAGTCCACAACGGCGTCGAGCAGCGGCTGAACCCCCTTGTTCTTGAAGGCGGAGCCGCAGAACATCGGGAAGAACTTAACCTCGATGGTGCCCTTACGGATGAGCTTACGGATCTCGTCATTCGAGGGCATCTCGCCTTCGAGGTAACGCTCCATCGCGCCTTCGTCCATCTCGACGGCAGCCTCGATAAGAGCCTCGCGGTACTCTTCGGCCTTCGCCTGAAGATCAGCGGGGATCTCGACGATGTCCCAGGCAGCGCCCAGGTTCTCGGACTGCCAGACAAGCGCGTTCATCTCGATCAGATCAACAACACCGGCAAATTCGTTCTCAGCACCGATGGGGAGCTGCATGACGACAGCCTGCGCACCAAGACGGGTCTTCACCATCTCCGCCGAGCGGTAGAAGTCAGCGCCGATCTTGTCCATCTTGTTACAGAAGATCATGCGCGGGACTTTATACTTGTCCGCCTGGCGCCAGACGGTCTCCGTCTGCGGCTCGACACCGGCATTGGCGTCAAGCAGCGCAACCGCACCGTCGAGAACGCGCAGCGAACGCTCCACTTCAATCGTGAAGTCGACGTGTCCGGGCGTGTCAATGATGTTGAAGCGGCGCTTCTTGCCGTCACGGCCTTCCCAGAAGGTGGTCGTGGCAGCAGACGTGATCGTGATCCCGCGCTCCTGCTCCTGCTCCATCCAGTCCATCGTCGCAGCGCCATCATGCACTTCGCCGATCTTGTGAGACTTGCCGGTGTAGAAAAGAATGCGCTCGGTCGTCGTCGTCTTGCCGGCGTCGATATGCGCCATGATACCGAAGTTGCGGTAGTCTTCGAGCTTATATTCGCGGGACATCGTCGTGTACCTCTTCGATCCGTAAGGCTACCAGCGGTAGTGCGAGAACGCGCGGTTGGCCTCAGCCATCTTGTGCGTGTCTTCGCGCTTCTTGACGGCAGTGCCGCGATTGTTGGCTGCATCGAGCAGTTCGCCGGAAAGGCGATCGACCATGGTCGTCTCGTTGCGCTTGCGTGCAGCAGAAATCAGCCAACGGATGGCCAGGGCCTGACGACGCTCGGGACGAACATCAACCGGCACCTGGTAGGTCGCACCACCAACACGGCGGGAACGAACCTCAACGTGCGGAGCAACGTTCTCGAGCGCCTGATGGAACACACCAACAGGCTCCTGCTTCAGCTTGTCCTCAACCTGCTCGAACGCACCGTAAACGATACGCTCTGCAGCGGACTTTTTGCCATCAAGCATGATGGCGTTCATGAACTTCGTTACAACCGTGTCACCGAATTTCGGATCGGGGTTGATCTCTCGCTTTTCTGCGCGATGGCGTCGGGACATGTTTTTCGTCTCTTACCTTCGAAGGCCCGGCTCAAAAACAAAGCGCCGAAGCCGGGAAACCTACTTCGGACGCTTGGCGCCGTACTTGGAACGACGCTGCTTGCGGTTCTTGACACCCTGCGTGTCGAGCACACCACGGATAATGTGGTAGCGCACACCCGGAAGGTCCTTCACGCGGCCGCCGCGGATCATGACCACGGAGTGCTCCTGAAGGTTATGCCCCTCACCCGGGATATAACCGATGACCTCGAAGCCATTGGCAAGGCGGATCTTAGCCACCTTACGCATAGCCGAGTTCGGCTTCTTCGGCGTCGTGGTGTAGACGCGCGTACAAACGCCCCGCTTCTGCGGGTTGGCCTGCATGGCCGGAACCTTATTGCGCTTAACCGGCGCAATGCGCGGCTTGCGGATCAACTGGTTAACGGTAGGCATCAAACCTTCCCTTGTTACAATTCCGTGTCTCAAGCCCGAGGGCCGCTTCAAGAACAGTCTGCGTACATGCATAAATCCGGGCTGCCAAACCGCTTTAACGGTCTTGCCCGGACATACAGCAGAGGAAGCGTTTCCGCTTCATGCGCCGCAAATTCTGTCGCTCGCAAAAACGAACCCTGTTTGAGACCTAATCCAGGGCGCGTCGCCCCGAAAGAAAAAGCCTCACATCGGCTCGGACGAAGCGGGTATTACTCGCATGTCGGTTAACCGTCAACCCCAACCGCGCAATTATCTGGCGCAAACACCGGCACCACGGCGGTAGCGAGGCGCAACGACACAATATTGCTCAATCGGGCGGGTTTTCGAAGCGAAACCGCGTCGTTCCCCTGTCATTTTCCAGGGTCGCATGCGAAAAACGGGCCTCGCAATACAGGCATTCACCGTTTGGTAAGAATCAGGAAAAACGATGAACGAATCGGAAGAACGCGCGGTCACCATCATTACCGGCCGCGTCTGGCGGGAAAAGGGCGAGGAAAGTGAAGGTGTGCACATCATGCTGCTCGCACCCGACGACGACACCGCCGTGCGGCTCGCTCTGGAGGCCCTTGCCCGCGAAGGCTACGCCGAGGCTGAGCTCGATCGAATCGGGGACATGGAGGGGGAGCCGGACGAGGAGCCTCACCTCTCCGCCTGGCAGGGTGCGCTTGAAGGCGAAATCGCGATCGTCACGTTTGACGAACCAATCTAGGTCCTGACCCCACGGCGTTCACAGTCAGATGGGACCGCCCGGACATCCACACGCATTGGGAAAACGGCAGAGTGCCCCGAGTGGGGTTTCCGTGAAATGGTCGAATGATGCAGTCTCCGAAGAAGCCCGGCTGCCAGCCGGGCTTATTCCGCAGGCCACGCACGGCGATCTAGTTTAGCGCCGGTTCCAGCGTGAACACAACAAACTGTGAGAACTGGCCATTGGGATTGAAGTTGTTGTCGGAGGCCATGACGAGAGTTCGTTTGCCGACGACATCCGGTCCCCAGGAGACCGCTTCGATGTTGTCCACGTCGAGCCCGAAATCCCCTTCCCCGATCTTCAGAACATGCGCCTTCCTGACCGGCGTGACATCACGGTCGGCAATGCTCTCCGCGCCGAGAATGTCGCTCGCACCTGCCGTTTCTACGAGATAGAGATTGATCTCGTTTCCAGTCCCCAGCGCGAAGGAGCGCTCGACCGCAAGAAACCTGCCGGCCTCGATCTCCAGTATCTCCGTCAGACCGTTATCGTTGTAATAGGGCTCGGTTTCGGATTTCCGGTGAATCGGGCCGGTTTCGTAGACATACTCGGCGACCGGCTCGCCACTTTCCACATTGAAGCCAAGAATGCGCGACGGGCTTCCGGCTTCAAGCGTCGCCTTTGGGCCATCCTGAACGAGCGCATTCTCGGTCGCGACCCAGACGGTATCTCCATCGACCGAGAGCGTCAGCCCTTCAAACCCCAGATTGTTGCGGATGCCTCGTTCACCGGCGGCGTCCGGCAGATAGGCTTCAGGGATCGCGAAGCTGCGCTTGAATGCACCGTCCGGTCCAGCCTCGTAGAGCGTCGGATTGCCCGCGGCGTCGCGTTCACTCGACCAGACAACGCTCTGGCGCGAAGCGTCGAAGCGGATAGCTTCGGGATCGATCGTTTTGGGCGCGAACGGCCCGCCGTTCTCTTCCTGCAGCACATGGCTGGAGATGATATCGACGCCCATTACGCCATCTTTCTCGATCGCAAGCTTCAGCCGATAGAACCGCGCCGGCGCTTTCTCCGACCGGTCATCCGAAATCGCATAAAACACCCCCTCCTCTGCATCATAGTCCAGGCCCGATATGCCGCCGAACTCGACGCCCGAGATCATAAGGCCGCTGGGAAGAACGATTTCGCCGAGATAGGCGGGCTTCATCATGGCGTCTGCGAGGGCGAGAGACTGCACCGAAACGGACAATGCCGCAGCGAGGACCAACTTCTTGAACATGAGAACTTCTCCAAAAAACGGGCGGGAATGCACGCCCGGAAGCCTCATGATCCAGTCCGATGACAGGCATGCGACCATGACGGTGGACCGCCAAAAGAAAAGCCGGGCGCAGGGCCCGGCTCTTGCATTTTTCTGAGAAGCGATCTGCCGATTATTCGGCAGCGCTCGTCGTCATGTCGGCGATCATCGGATCGGCCATCTCGGCGCCCGAGCTCTTGCGCCGCTCGTCCAGGATCAGATCGTCGCGCGAGCGCGCGATCCGGCGAACCTGGCTCATGGCGCCACCCGTACCGGCCGGGATGAGACGGCCGACAATGACGTTCTCCTTCAAGCCCTGCAGCGTGTCGATCTTGCCGGCGACAGCCGCCTCGGTCAGCACGCGTGTGGTCTCCTGGAAGGAGGCCGCGGAGATGAAGGACGGTGTCTGCAGCGAAGCCTTGGTGATGCCGAGGAGGACCGGCTGGCCTTCGGCCGGCTTCTTGCCCTCTTCCACCAGACGCTCGTTGATCTCCTCGAACTCGACCGAGTCGACATGGTCGCCCGGAATGTAGGTCGAGTCGCCCTGTGCCGTGATCTCGATCTTCTGCAGCATCTGGCGAACGATCACCTCGATGTGCTTGTCGTTGATCAACACGCCCTGCAAGCGATAGACCTCCTGGATTTCGTTGACCAGGTAGGAAGCCAGAGCCTCCACGCCCTTGATCGCCAGGATGTCGTGCGGCGCCGGGTTGCCGTCGAGAATGAAGTCGCCTTTCTCGATCTGGTCACCGTCCTGAAGATGGAACGGCTTGCCCTTGGGAATGAGATACTCCGCGGGCTCCAGCGTCGAGTCATGCGGCTCGATGACGATGCGGCGCTTGTTCTTGTAGTCGCGGCCGAAGCGGATCGTGCCATCGATCTCGGCGATGATGGCGTGATCTTTCGGACGACGGGCCTCGAACAGTTCCGCAACGCGCGGCAGACCACCGGTGATGTCCTTGGTGCGGGCACTCTCGGTCGGGATACGGGCAATAACGTCGCCCGGCTTGACCTTGGAGCCCGGCTCCACGGAAAGAACCGTCTCCACCGACAGCAGGAAGCGCGCATCGCCACCACGGGCGAGCTTTGCCACCTTGCCCTTGGCATCGAGCACCGTTAGCGCCGGCTTCAGGTCGGTTCCGCGCGGCGTCGACCGCCAGTCGATGACCTCACGCTTGGTAATGCCGGTGGACTCGTCCGCCGTTTCCTGAACCGACACACCATCGACCAGGTCCTCGAACGCAACGGTGCCTTCCACCTCGGTCAGCATCGGGCGCGTATAGGGATCCCACTCGGAGATGCGCTGGCCGCGCTTCACCTTGTCGCCCTCGTCAATGAACAGACGCGAGCCATAGGTGAGACGGTGGCTTGCGCGCTCCTCGCCGTTCTCGTCCAGGATCAGAACCGCCATGTTGCGGCCCATCACCACGAGATCGCCTTCGGAATTGCGCACCACATTGCGGTTGCGGACCTTGACCGTGCCTTCGAAGGAAGCTTCGAGGAACGACTGATCGACCACCTGCGCCGTACCGCCCATGTGGAAGGTACGCATGGTGAGCTGGGTACCCGGTTCACCGATCGACTGGGCGGCGATGACACCAACGGCCTCGCCGATATTGACCGGCGTACCACGCGCAAGGTCACGACCGTAACAGATCGCGCAGACACCGCTGCGGACTTCACAGGTCAGCGCCGAACGGATGCGGACAGACTGGATTCCTGCCTTTTCAATGGCTTCGACATCGCGCTCGTCAATCAGACGCCCGGCCGAAACGATGACCTCGTCGGTTGCGGGGTTGATGATGTCATCAAGCGCGGTGCGACCCAGCACACGCTGACCGATGGAAGCAACCACCTGACCGGCGTCGACGATCGGCTGCATGGTCAGGCCCTTGTCGGTGCCGCAATCGGGCACGGTGACAATGCAGTCCTGAGCCACGTCAACCAGACGGCGGGTGAGATAACCCGAGTTTGCCGTCTTCAGAGCCGTGTCGGCCAGACCCTTACGGGCACCGTGGGTGGAGTTGAAGTACTCCATCACGGTCAGGCCTTCCTTGAAGTTCGAGATGATCGGCGTCTCGATGATGGAGCCATCCGGACGGGCCATCAGGCCGCGCATGCCGGCAAGCTGACGCATCTGCGCCGGCGAGCCACGGGCACCGGAATGCGACATCATGTAGACCGAGTTCATCGGCTTCTGACGACCGTCTTCGTTAAACTCGACCGCCTTGATGCGCTTCATCATCTCGTCGGCGACCTTTTCCGAGCACTTGGCCCAGGCGTCGACGACTTTGTTGTACTTCTCGCCCTGCGTGATCAGGCCGTCATTGTACTGCTGTTCGTATTCCTTGGCGAGCGCTTCGGTCTCGGCCACCAGGTTTTCCTTGGTGTCCGGAATGACCATGTCGTCCTTGCCGAAGGAAATGCCGGCGCGGCAGGCATGGCCGAAGCCGAGCTGCATGACGCGGTCACAGAAGATAACCGTCTCTTTCTGACCGCAGTGACGGTAGACCGTGTCGATCATCTTGGAGATGTTCTTCTTGGTCAGTTCCTGGTTGCAGATGTCGAAGGGCACATTGTGGTTCTTCGGCAGGAGCTCGCCAACGATCATACGGCCAGGCGTCGTCTCGTGGATCTGCGAAACGAGATTGCCTTCCGCATCGACCGTCTTGAAACGGCCCTTGATCTTGGTGTGCAGCGTGACGACCTTGTTCTCCAGCGCATGGTGCAGCTCGCCCATGTCGGCAAAGACCATGCCCTCGCCCGGCTCGTTCTGGTTCATGATGGACAGGTAGTAGAGTCCGAGAACCATGTCCTGCGACGGCACGATGATCGGTGCGCCGGAGGCCGGGTGCAGGATGTTGTTGGTCGACATCATCAGAACGCGCGCTTCGAGCTGGGCTTCCAGCGAAAGCGGCACGTGAACGGCCATCTGGTCACCGTCGAAGTCGGCATTAAACGCCGTACAGACCAGCGGGTGAAGCTGGATCGCCTTGCCTTCGATCAGCACCGGCTCGAACGCCTGGATGCCCAGACGGTGCAGCGTCGGCGCGCGGTTCAGAAGAACCGGATGCTCGCGGATCACCTCGTCCAGGATATCCCAGACTTCCGGCTTTTCCTTCTCGACCAGCTTCTTTGCCTGCTTGACGGTGGACGAATAGCCCTTCGCGTCGAGACGCGCGTAGATGAACGGCTTGAACAGCTCGAGCGCCATCTTCTTCGGCAGACCGCACTGGTGCAGCTTGAGCTCGGGACCGGTCACGATCACCGAACGGCCCGAATAGTCGACGCGCTTGCCGAGCAGGTTCTGGCGGAAGCGGCCCTGCTTGCCCTTCAGCATGTCGGAGAGCGACTTCAGCGGACGCTTGTTGGCACCGGTGATGACACGGCCGCGGCGGCCATTGTCGAACAGCGCGTCAACAGCCTCCTGAAGCATGCGCTTCTCGTTGCGGATAATGATGCCCGGTGCGCGCAGCTCGATGAGGCGCTTCAGACGGTTGTTGCGGTTGATCACACGGCGGTAAAGGTCGTTGAGATCGGACGTCGCAAAGCGACCGCCATCCAGCGGAACCAGCGGGCGCAGGTCCGGCGGGATGACCGGCACGATCTTCATGATCATCCACTCGGGACGGTTGCCCGACTCGAGGAAGTTCTCAACCACCTTGAGGCGCTTCAGAAGCTTTTTCTGCTTCAGCTCCGACGTGGTGGATGCCAGCTCCGAACGCAGATCACCCGCAATCGTGTCGAGGTCCATCGATTCCAGCAGGTGATGGATCGCCTCGGCGCCGATCATGGCGGTGAACTGGTCTTCGCCATACTCGTCGACCGCGATCAGATACTCTTCTTCGGAGAGAAGCTGGTTCTCCTTGAGCGCCGTCAGGCCGGGCTCGGTCACGATGTAATTCTCGAAGTAGAGAACCCGCTCGATATCCTTCAGGGTCATATCGAGCAGCGTGCCGATGCGCGACGGCAGTGACTTCAGGAACCAGATATGCGCGACTGGTGCGGCCAGTTCGATGTGGCCCATACGCTCGCGACGCACCCGCGACAGCGTGACTTCAACGCCGCACTTCTCGCAGATGACGCCCTTGTACTTCATGCGCTTGTACTTGCCGCACAGGCACTCATAGTCCTTGATCGGACCGAAGATGCGTGCGCAGAAGAGACCGTCACGCTCGGGCTTGAACGTACGATAGTTGATGGTCTCGGGCTTTTTGATCTCGCCATACGACCAGGACAGGATCTTCTCGGGGCTGGCCAGAGAAATCCTGATCGAGTCGAAAGTCTGTGCCGGCGCCTGAGGGTTGAAAAGATTCATGACCTCTTGGTTCATGCCGATCTCCTTTTCGGGACGCCTTGTCCCTTTTAAACTTCGGTGAAGACTGCCGCCGCGTGTCTCACCGGTTCAAATGCTTGGCCGCTATGCTGCCTTGCGAACGACGATGCGTGCCGCAGGTTTTTCCTGCGACACGCGATAACGCTTATTCCGCAGCGTCGGGCAGCTGCTCGGCCTCGGCCGCGTCAATGCGGGAGTTTTCCAGCTCCACATTGAGGCCGAGAGAACGCATTTCCTTGACGAGAACGTTGAAGCTCTCCGGAATGCCCGCCTCGAACGTGTCGTCGCCGCGCACGATGGCTTCGTAGACCTTGGTACGGCCTGCCACGTCGTCCGACTTCACGGTCAGCATTTCCTGCAGCGTGTAGGCCGCACCGTAAGCTTCCAGCGCCCAGACCTCCATCTCACCGAAGCGCTGGCCACCAAACTGCGCCTTGCCGCCCAGCGGCTGCTGGGTAACGAGCGAGTACGGCCCGATCGAACGGGCGTGGATCTTGTCGTCCACAAGGTGGTGCAGCTTCAGCATGTAGATGTAGCCGACGGTCACCTGACGGTCGAACGGCTCACCCGTACGCCCATCGTAAAGCGTAACCTGACCGCTGGTCTGCATGCCTGCCTGCGCCAGCATGTCATTGACGTCCGCCTCATGCGCACCGTCGAAGACCGGCGTGGCGATGGACACGCCGCGACGCATCTGCTCACCCAGCCGCACGACGCTTTCATCGTCATACTGGCGAACCGGCTCGTTGCGGTCGTTCTCCGGAATGACGGCCTCGATCGTCTGGCGCAGCGGCTTGATGTCGCCACTTTCCTTGTAGCTGTCGATCAGCTCGCCGATCTGCTGGCCCATGCCCGCACAGGCCCAGCCCAGATGCGTTTCCAGAATCTGGCCGACATTCATGCGGCTCGGCACACCCAGAGGGTTGAGCACGATGTCCACATGCTGGCCATCCTCCAGGAACGGCATGTCCTCGACCGGAACGATGCGCGACACGACACCCTTGTTGCCGTGACGGCCGGCCATCTTATCGCCGGGCTGCATCTTGCGCTTAACGGCGACAAAGACCTTGACCATCTTCATGACGCCGGGCGGCATCTCGTCGCCGCGCTGCACCTTCTCGACCTTGTCCATGAAGCGCTGCTCGAGCGCCTTCTTGGACTCGTCATACTGGGCACGCAGCGCTTCGAGCGCTTCCTGCTGCTTCTCGTCCTCGACAGCAAACTGCCACCACTGCGAGCGGGGATACTCGTCGAGAACCTCCGCGGAAAGCGCGCCGCCCTTCTTGAAGCCCTTCGGGCCGGCAATCGCCTGCTTGCCATCCAGCATGTCGGCCAGACGCGCATAGACGTTGCGGTCGAGGATCGACTGCTCGTCATCACGGTCCTTTGCGAGACGCTCGATTTCCTCGCGCTCGATCGCCATGGCGCGCTCGTCCTTCTCCACACCGTGGCGGTTGAAGACGCGCACTTCCACGACCGTGCCATACGTGCCAGGCGGCATGCGCATGGAGGTGTCACGAACGTCCGAAGCCTTTTCACCGAAGATGGCGCGCAGAAGCTTTTCTTCCGGCGTCATCGGGCTTTCGCCCTTCGGTGTGATCTTGCCGACCAGGATATCGCCCGGCTGAACTTCAGCGCCGATATAGGTGATGCCGGCTTCGTCGAGGTTCTTCAGCGCTTCTTCCGAAACGTTAGGAATGTCGCGCGTGATTTCTTCCGGTCCAAGCTTCGTGTCACGCGCCATCACCTCGAATTCCTCGATGTGAATGGAGGTGAAGACGTCATCGCGAACGATGCGCTCGGACAGAAGGATGGAGTCCTCGTAGTTGTAGCCGTTCCACGGCATGAACGCGACGAGCACGTTGCGGCCGAGCGCCAGGTCACCAAGATCCGTCGACGGACCATCGGCGATGATGTCGCCCTTGTTGATCAGATCGCCCACGCGCACCAGCGGACGCTGGTTGACGCAGGTGTTCTGGTTCGAACGCTGGAACTTCATCAGACGATAGATATCGACGCCCGAACGCGACGCGTCGACGTCTTCCGTTGCGCGGATAACGATACGCGTTGCGTCCACCTGGTCGACCACACCGGTCCGGCGTGCGGCGATCGCAGCGCCGGAATCGCGCGCCACGATCGGCTCCATGCCGGTGCCGACGAACGGCGCTTCAGCCCGCACCAGCGGCACGGCCTGACGCTGCATGTTCGAGCCCATCAGTGCGCGGTTGGCGTCATCGTTCTCGAGGAACGGAATGAGCGCGGCCGCGACCGAAACGAGCTGCTTCGGCGACACGTCCATCAGGTCGACATTCTCGCGCGGCGCCATCATCACCTCGCCGGCGTGGCGGCAGATGACAAACTCGTCCGTGAAGCTGCCGTCTTCGCCGATGGAGGCATTGGCCTGGGCAACATAGTGCTTGGCTTCTTCCATGGCCGACAGATAGACGACGTCCTGCGTGACCTTGCCATCGACGATCTTGCGATACGGGCTTTCGATGAAGCCGTACTTGTTCACGCGGGCAAAGGTGGCCAGCGAGTTGATCAGACCGATATTCGGGCCTTCCGGCGTCTCAATCGGGCAGATGCGGCCATAGTGGGTCGGGTGCACGTCGCGCACCTCGAAGCCCGCACGCTCACGCGTCAGACCGCCCGGTCCAAGCGCCGAAAGGCGACGCTTATGGGTGATCTCGGAGAGCGGGTTGGTCTGATCCATGAACTGCGAGAGCTGCGAGGAACCGAAGAACTCGCGCACGGCGGCGGCCGCCGGCTTCGCGTTGATCAGGTCCTGCGGCATGACCGTGTCGATCTCGATCGAGGACATACGCTCCTTGATCGCGCGCTCCATGCGCAGAAGACCGACGCGGTACTGGTTTTCCATCAGCTCGCCGACGGAACGCACACGGCGGTTGCCGAGATTGTCGATGTCGTCAATCTCGCCCTTGCCGTCGCGCAGCTCGACCAGTGTCTTGACCACGGCAACGATGTCTTCCTTGCGCAGAACGCGCACGGTGTCTTCCGCATCGAGCTCAAGACGCATGTTCATCTTCACGCGACCGACGGCCGAAAGGTCGTAGCGCTCGGCATCAAAGAACAGCGAATGGAACATCGCCTCCGCCGTCTCAAGCGTGGGAGGCTCACCCGGGCGCATGACACGGTAGATGTCAAACAGCGCGTCCTGGCGCGACTCGTTCTTGTCGGCAGCCAGCGTGTTGCGGATGTAGCCACCCACATTGACGTGGTCGATGTCGAGGAAATGCACCTCGGTCGCACCCGTCTCGAGCAGGACTTTCAGCGTCTTCTCGTCGATCTCGTCACCGGCCTCGAGGAAGATCTCGCCTGTCTCGGGATTGACGATGTCTTCTGCAAGGTAATTGCCCAAGAGATCGTCTTCCGTGGCGCGGATCGCTTTCAGGCCCTTTTCAGCAAGCTGCTTTGCCTGACGCGCGGTGATCTTCTTGCCCGTCTCGACGACAACTTCCCCGCTGTCAGCATCGATCAGGTCCGTAGTTGCCTTCAGACCCTTAAAGCGCTCGACCGTGTAAGGCACGCGCCAGTTTTCACCGTCGCGCACATAGGTGAGCTGATCGTAGAAGGTGGACAGGATCTCTTCAGCATCCATGCCGAGCGCCATCAGAAGCGACGTCGCCGGCAGCTTGCGGCGGCGGTCGATGCGCGCATGCACGATGTCCTTGGCGTCGAACTCGATGTCGAGCCAGGAACCGCGATAAGGGATGACGCGGGCGGCAAACAGAAGCTTGCCCGAAGAATGCGACTTGCCCTTGTCGTGATCGAAGAACACGCCGGGAGAGCGGTGCATCTGCGAAACGATGACGCGCTCGGTGCCGTTGACGATGAAGGTGCCGTTGGACGTCATGAGCGGCATGTCGCCCATATAGACGTCCTGCTCCTTGATGTCCTTGATCGACTTGGCGCCGGTATCCTCATCGACATCAAAGACGATCAGGCGCAGCGTCACCTTAAGCGGCGCAGCGAAGGTCAGATCGCGCTGCCGGCACTCGTCGACATCGAATTTCGGATCCTCGAACTCGTACTTCACGAATTCGAGCATTGCCGTTCCGGCGAAGTCCGAAATCGGGAACACCGATTTGAACACCGCCTGCAGCCCCTCGTCAGGACGCCCGCCCTGGGGCTCCTCGACCATCAGGAACTGGTCATAGGATGCCTTCTGAACCTCGATAAGGTTCGGCATCTCCGCAACTTCCGGAATCTTTCCGAAGAACTTGCGTACCCGCCTGCGACCATTAAACGTTTGGGTCTCGGCCATCGTCGCTCCTTGCCCTGCCTGGCTTGCATGCACCACGTGAACCGCCATCCCGGCGGTCAATCCAAACGGATAAAAACCCGTTTCCTGAAAGCCGCTCGCGGCTCACAGGAAAGAGGTTTCGGTTCGTTATTCAGTGTTCCGGTCCGCGCAGATCGAAAACCCGCGCGGACCGGACGCTGAATTACTTCAGCTCAACTTTAGCGCCAGCGCCTTCGAGCTGGGCTTTGATCTTCTCGGCTTCGTCCTTCGAGACGCCTTCCTTGATCGGCTTCGGAGCGGACTCAACGAGATCCTTGGCTTCCTTCAGGCCGAGACCCGTGATGCCGCGGACTTCCTTGATGACGTTGATCTTCTGGGCGCCTGCATCGGCGAGAACGACGTCGAATTCGGTCTTCTCTTCAGCAGCTTCGCCACCGGCAGCACCGCCTGCAGCAGCGGCAACAGCCACCGGAGCAGCAGCGGAGACGCCCCACTTCTCTTCAAGCATCTTGGAGAGCTCGGCCGCCTCGAGGACGGTCAGGCTCGACAGGTCTTCAACGATCTTAGCAAGATCAGCCATTGTACATTTCCTTTTGTGTTCGAACTGTGTTGTTGGTCTTGAGGACCGGCATCACGCCGCCTCGTCCTTCTTGGAATAGGCGCCAAAGACGCGCGCGAGCTGACCCGCGGGCGCGTTGACAACCTGTGCGATCCGGGTAGCCGGCGTCGAAATCATGCCGACCAGCTTCGCTCTCAGCTCGTCCAGCGACGGCAGCGAGGCAAGTGCCTTCACACCGTTGGCGTCGAGCGCGGTCTCACCCATGGCACCGCCGAGAATGACAAGCCTGTCATTGCCCTTGGCGAAGTCATTGGCGACCCTGGGAGCGACAACCGGATCGTCCGAATAGGCAATCAGGGTCTGGCCTTCGAAAAGGGCCTGAATGCTTTCGGACGGGGTTCCCTGAAGGGCGATTTTGGCGAGACGGTTTTTCGCAACCTTGACTGTGCCACCTGCACCGCGCATCTTCGAACGAAGATCGTTCATCTGTGCGACGGTCAGACCGGCATAGTGGGCCACGACGACCGAACCGGTGTTGCTGAACACCTGATTCAGATCCGCGACGAATTCGCGTTTTTCCGCTCTGTCCACTGCCTTCTCCATTTGACGGAAAGTCCCGAAAGACATATCCGCCGGTTTGCCTTTTGCCGCAGGGCATCCGCAAACTCGGATCACCCAAGCGACGCTCGAGGATCCTGTCCCCTTTCGCCAACCGGAATTCCGGCATCGGACAAAAGGCCAACACGGTTCGAACCTTCAAACGGGGCATGCCCCGGTCTCCGGTCCCACCCGTCTCATGCAGACCCCCGAAAAGGGATTAAGGCGAACCGCCTGCAATCTCGGACAGGATGTTCCGGAAGTTTCCTTCCGGTTTCCAGAACTTGCGATCTGGAAAGTCTTGGGGAAGGCGCCTAAGCGCCCTCCCCGAAATTCATCAGCCTTCGGCCGAGAGGCTGCCCACGTCGATGCGCAGGCCCGGGCCCATGGTCGAGGTGATTGCCACCTTCTTCACATAGTTGCCCTTTGCGCCTGCCGGCTTCGCCTTGATCACCGCATCAGTGAAGGCGCGCACGTTCTCGGCAATGGCCTTGGCATCGAAGGAAGCCTTGCCAACGCCTGCATGCACGATACCGGCTTTCTCGACGCGGAATTCGACGGCGCCACCCTTGGAAGCCTTGACCGCAGCGGTCACGTCAGCGGTAACCGTTCCGACCTTCGGGTTCGGCATCAGGCCACGCGGGCCGAGCACCTTGCCCAGACGGCCGACCAGCGGCATCATGTCCGGCGTCGCAATGCAGCGATCGAACTCGATCTCGCCCTTCTGAACGACCTCAACGAGATCCTCGGCACCAACGATGTCGGCACCGGCTGCCTTGGCTTCGTCCGCCTTGTCACCCTTGGCGAAGACAGCAACGCGAACCGTACGGCCCGTGCCGTTCGGCAGGTTCACAACGCCACGAACCATCTGGTCCGCGTGGCGCGGATCAACGCCGAGGTTCATCGCCACTTCGATGGTCTCGTCAAACTTTGCGGTCGCACGGTCCTTCAGGAGCGCAACGGCCTCGTCGAGAGCGTATTCCTTGTCGCGATCAATGCCTTCACGGGCCTTCGCAACGCGTTTGGAAAGTTTCGTCGCCATATCCTCAGCCCTCCACTTCCAGGCCCATGGACCGGGCGGAACCTTCGACCATGCGCATCGCTGCGTCGACGTCGGTCGCGTTCAGGTCCTTCATCTTGGCTTCGGCGATCTCGCGCACCTTGTCGCGGGAAATCTTGCCTGCAACCACCTTGCCGGGCTCCTTGGAGCCGGACTTCAGGTTGATCGCCTTCTTGAGGAAGTAGCTCACCGGCGGAGTCTTCATCGTGAAGGTGAAGGACTTGTCCTGATAGTAGGTCACAACGACCGGAATCGGCGAACCCTTCTCCATCTCCTGGGTCTGCGCATTGAATGCCTTACAGAACTCCATGATGTTGATGCCGCGCTGACCAAGCGCAGGACCGATCGGGGGCGACGGTGTCGCCGAACCCGCGGGAACCTGAAGCTTGAGCAGGCCTGCAACTTTCTTAGCCATATCTCATCTGCCTTGTCGTTCACGCCGGCCACCTCAGGAAGAACGGGCCGGCACTGCAGTTTGGTGGTCCGGAAATCAGCAGCCGGCTAAGCCGCTCTTCCCTTCCACCGACGAAGCCCCTTGAGGGGCAACACGGTCAGCCCTTTTCGACCTGACCGAATTCCAGATCGACGGGCACGGCCCGTCCAAAAATCGAAACCTCGACCTTGAGCCGCGAGCGCTCCTCATCCACTTCCTGAACGGAGCCGTTAAACGAGGCGAACGGGCCGTCGGCCACGCGCACCTGCTCGCCGATCTCGAATGTGACCGAAGGCTTGGGACGCTCCACGCCCTCCTGAACCTGGGTCAGGATACGCTCGGCCTCCGCCTCGGTGATCGGCACCGGCTTGGAGTCACCAAGAAAACCGGTCACTTTAGGCGTATTCTTGATCATCGAGAAGACGGCATCGGTGAGCTGCGCCTTGACGAGAACGTAACCGGGGAAGAACTTGCGCTCGGCATCAACCTTGCGGCCGCGACGCACTTCCACGACCTTCTCGGTCGGAACAACAACCTGCTCGACCTTGTTGGTCAGCCCCTTCTGGCGCGCCTGCTCCTCAATGGATTCGGCAACCTTCTTCTCAAAATTCGAATAGGCGTGGACGATGTACCAACGCGCAGTCATTTCAATCGCACTCCGTCAATCGTCCAGGATCAGGCGCCAATGCCAAGGATTAGCTCGATGCCGTAGGCCATGAGCTGATCGGCAGCGAAAAAGAAGATCGCCGCCAGCGTAGCGAATGCGATGACCATCACCGTAGAGATCAGTGTCTCACGCCGCGAGGGCCACGTTACTTTCGCGGTTTCGGACCGAACCTGCTGAAGAAACGTGAAAGGATTCGTGGTTTTCGACGCCATATGCCGCTCTTGGTTCTAAAGCCTGGTAAGCCAGGTTATTTATTGTCCCCGATCAGATCGGGAGAGATGCACGAGACCGGCGAGGCCAGCCCCAAGCCCGGAAGAAACCTGAAAAACCGAATCGTTTTCCACATTTCACCCATACGACAAAGGCGCGTAAAGCCGCTTTCCCGGCTCCACGCACCGCGTGTCTGTTCGTCCTACATAGAACCGAAGTCCGATTCTTGCAAGCCCCAACGGAATATTGTGGCGACAAGAAGCCTCAAGGCAATCTGGTTCGGTTCATCGATGCAGTGTCCTGGCAGGGGCAGAGGGGCTCGAACCCCCGACCTGCGGTTTTGGAGACCGCCGCTCTACCAACTGAGCTATACCCCTATCGGCGTCCTTATTGCCCAAACGCATTTTCAGTTCAAGAAGTAGTTTGCCCGGATGCTCCGAAAACTTCACTTTTTTCGCTGACTTTTCAGGGCACAGCTTTTGTTGGCTCCCGTACCCGGGGCGTTCTCGAAGATGCAGCGCTTTTCAGGCGGCGTACCGCACTTGCGATGGATGTTCTTGAAACTGACGCACTTCCCATCCGGCGCGCGATATCCGGGACCGCCCTTACAGCCGCACCCTTTGCACGGCGGGCGTTCGGGACAGTTTCGCGCCGCCGATGCCTGCTGCATCCCCGCCATCACGAAAACGATCAACAGGCCAAGAAGCACTCTCGCCATTGTCCCTCACCCTTCAGGCATAAAAAAACGGGGCGCTGTATCCAGCGCCCCGCCTGAAAATCCTAGGTGTCGCCGTCGTCATTTATGACAACGGCTCCTGCCTGATCACTCCGTGATCGATGCGACGATGCCGGCACCGCACCAAAACGCGCTTGCGCCCGTTTTGGCATTATCCGCGTCGGTTGCTTTCGGCAACGCCGCGTCGATCACTCAGTGATCGATGCGACGATGCCGGCACCGACGGTGCGGCCGCCTTCACGGATAGCGAAGCGCAGCTTCTCTTCCATGGCGATCGGCACGATCAGTTCGACGTCGACCGTCACATTGTCGCCGGGCATCACCATCTCCGTGCCTTCCGGCAGCGAGACCACGCCCGTCACGTCCGTCGTGCGGAAGTAGAACTGCGGGCGGTAGTTGGTGAAGAACGGCGTATGACGGCCGCCCTCTTCCTTCGTCAGGATGTAGGCTTCTGCCTTGAACTTCGTGTGCGGCGTAACAGAACCCGGCTTGCAAAGAACCTGGCCGCGCTCGACACCTTCACGGTCGACACCGCGGATCAGCGCGCCGATGTTGTCGCCGGCCTGGCCCTGGTCGAGCAGCTTGCGGAACATCTCGACGCCGGTAACCGTCGTCTTCGTCGTATCCTTGATGCCGACAATCTCGACTTCCTCGCCGACCTTGATGATGCCGCGCTCGACGCGACCCGTCACAACCGTGCCACGGCCCGAAATCGAGAACACGTCCTCGATCGGCATCAGGAACGGCTGGTCAACCGGACGCTCAGGCGTCGGGATGTAGGCGTCAACCTCGGCCATCAGCTTGCGGATTGCGTCCTCGCCGATCTCCTTGTTGGAGTCTTCGAGAGCAGCAAGTGCCGAACCCTTGACGATCGGAATGTCGTCGCCCGGGAAGTCGTAGGAGGACAGAAGCTCGCGAACCTCGAGCTCGACCAGCTCGAGAAGCTCTTCGTCGTCGACCTGGTCGACCTTGTTCAGGAACACCACGATGGCCGGAACACCAACCTGGCGGGCAAGCAGGATGTGCTCGCGCGTCTGCGGCATCGGGCCGTCGGCGGCCGAGCAGACCAGGATCGCGCCGTCCATCTGCGCAGCACCCGTGATCATGTTCTTCACGTAGTCGGCGTGGCCGGGGCAGTCGACGTGGGCGTAGTGACGGGCCTCCGTCTCATACTCCACATGCGCCGTCGAAATGGTGATGCCGCGGGCCTTCTCTTCCGGCGCGCCATCAATCTGGTCATACGCGCGGAATTCGCCAAAATACTTCGTGATCGCAGCCGTCAAAGACGTCTTGCCGTGGTCAACGTGACCAATCGTGCCGATGTTCACATGCGGCTTCGTACGCTCAAATTTACCTTTGGCCATTGCAACTTCCTTTGGCGCCGTGGATGCGTTTGGGTTTTAGATGCGGGGCGATTACCGACAAAGTCGCAAAATTACAAGCCCCTTTACCGCTTGGCCGGCCCCGCAGGCCGATTTGCCCCTGCTATCGGGTGTTTCAGTCGCCTGTTCGGGACTCGTGATGAAGCAGGCCACCCTCGCCCGGTTACAAAACCGGGTTCAGGCTACGATGCGGCGCACGGTGGCCGCCACGATCAGCTTGTGAAACGGTAGAACCGCCAAAAGATAGAGCCACCCGAGCAGATTGCGCGGCCGGACCAGCGTCGTGCAGGAGACACGCGTACCTCCGCGTTCCATCGGGTTTGCACCAAGAATCACGCGGAAATCCAGATGCCTGTCATCGGTCCCCATGACGATCCGCTCCGGTGTATGCTCCAGTATGGGAAACGGCACCGCCCTGTCCGCGCGCGCCGTCTCGTCCCTCGTTTTAAGTCCGAATGGCGCCACCAGACGATCGCGCAGGCGCATCAGACTGTCGACCCAACCGGGGACCGTCTTGAACCCGCGCTCCATGGCGACGCCGGCATCGATCCGCTCTCGCGAAACTGCGTCAAAAGTGTCGGAGAAACGCGCTCCCGGCAAAACGGCCGGTGCCTCAGCAAGCCCCACCTCGGACATCAACATGACAAAAGCTCCACAGCTTGTGCGCCCTTATGGACAAACCGGCAAGAGCATCATGCAGCACGTCCAACGCAGGAGCTAGCCGAAAGCGGCCGAATGCGACAAACAAACACAGAAAGACAAGACGCCGGGGGATGAAAGGCCGAAGATGGAACGCTGGAGCGGGTAGCGGGAATCGAACCCGCATATTCAGCTTGGAAGGCTGCTGCTCTACCATTGAGCTATACCCGCCGGGTTCGTTTCGCTGGCTCTGATCGACGGTGGTGGAGGGGGCTGGATTCGAACCAGCGTACGCATAGCGAACGGATTTACAGTCCGTCTCCTTTAACCACTCGGACACCCCTCCGTTTCCGTCGGAGCTTCAGCGACGTGGCGGAATTTCGAAAGGCAAATCGCCCTGCTCCGTTCCGCGATGCGCCTTATGACGAGGCGGCTCTCCGGTGTCAACCGCCTGTCGCAAATCTTCGCCGAAAAACTTGCATCCTGCGAATCCGGTTTCCAGAATGCCGCCGCAGGACTATAGAGGGGCCATGAGCGACGATCACAACTCCCGGACCCCGAAAGACAGCCATTACGCGCGCCTCAGACGCGCCCACAGGGACCGTGCCCAGCAGAAGCCGGGCAAGCATGCGCTCCCTGCCGGGCCCGGCGCGGGGGATGGGATCGTCCGCCTTTACGGGCTGCACACGGTACGGGCCGCGCTCGACAATCCGAAGCGACGAATCAAGCGTCTCTGTATTACCCGGAACGCGGCCACGCGCCTTGAACTTGCGGACGCTGAGGCCCTGTCCTTCCCGGTGGAAACTGTCGAGCCACGCGAGATCGACCGGCTACTTGGCCCCGATGCCGTGCATCAGGGCGCGCTGCTTGAGGCGGAGCCACTCAAGCCCGCGCCACTGCGTGATCTCGACGGGGCGGCCCTCGTTCTCGTTCTCGACCAGGTTACCGATCCGCACAATGTCGGCGCCATTATGCGCTCCGCCGTTGCTTTCGGCGTCAACGCACTGGTCACGACAGCACGCCACAGCCCTGCCGAATCCGGTGTTCTCGCCAAGGCGGCTTCCGGCGCGCTCGAGCACATCGATCATCTGACCGTGCGCAACCTCGCCGAGGCGCTCGAGGAACTTGCGCAGGCCGGCTTCCAGACGATCGGCCTCGATTCGGATGGGCCGAAGCGCCTCGAAAGCACATTCGAGGCTGACCGGATCGCTCTGGTCCTGGGGGCCGAGGGCAAAGGTCTGCGGCAGAAAACCCGCGAGACCGTATCCGCCCTGGCGCGGCTGGATGTGCCGGGCGCAATCCGTTCGCTCAACGTGTCGAATGCCGCGGCGGTCTCCCTCTATGCGGCCTGCCTGCACCTGAAGATCATTTCGGACACGGAATAGCTCCGTCTGTTCACGGGTTTCAAGAACCGCGCCAAAACGGCTGGATCGCCGCGCGCCAATCCGCGCGCACCAAGAACGATCTAAACAATTGATGGAGCATCGGAACAGCCCGAAAACCGGATTCCACTTTTCGGTCCGATGCTCTAGGATGGCCTCAGCCGAACCGAACGCAACAGCACTGGACATGGTTTCTCTATGATGCTGCACCGGATGCGACTGCTTCTGGCCGCCATGGCCCTGACCGTTTCACCATCGCTCGCCGATGACGGCACCGTTCTCGCCCGATGGTTCGACGCCCTGCGCACCACCGACCGCGAGGCACTTGCAGATCTCCTTGCCGACGATGCGCGGATCATCCTGAACGACATAGGCATTGAGCAGACGAAAGAAGAGTTTCTCGGTTCGCTCGACGCCTGGGAGGACGCGACAGGCAGCGGCACCGACATCCGCTATCGCGTGGAAGAAGAGCTGGACACCGAAACGGTTGTGACCGTGTGCTACGACTTCCCGGGCAATTCCGTTCTCACGAGTGAGCGCTTTGTGATCAAGGGAGCGAGGGTCCGGGAAAGCAATCAGACCCAGATCGCCGAAAGCTGCGACGGTCTATGAAGCGCCCACCACGCAATCGGAACGGGGCCTGGGAGTTGGATAGCTGTCTGTGAAAAATGGTGCCCCCGGACGGACTCGAACCGCCGACCCCCTGATTACAAATCAGGTGCTCTACCAACTGAGCTACAAGGGCATCCGGCGCTCCGTTAGCACAAACCGCGCAAGAGTGAAATCAAAACTGGCATCGATTATGTCCGATCCCCATATGAATGCGACTTTGTTTGCCTTTGCAGGCAAACGCCCACATGCTAACCGATAGCTGCCCGCCGCGAATTCAAGGCCTGTCCGACCGCCATGACCCAACAAACAATGGCCCTCGCCTTCGTTTCCGCCGATACCGAGGATGCCCAGGAAGCGGCAAAGCGGTTGTCGGCGCTCTATGGCCAGGAAAGGCCCGAGGATGCTGACGTCATCGTGGCGCTTGGCGGTGACGGTTTTATGCTGCACACGCTGCGCGAAACAATGAGTGCGGGAAAGCGCATCTACGGCATGAATCGCGGCTCAATCGGTTTTCTGATGAATGAATACCGGGAGCGCGGCCTGCGCGAGCGCGTCGCCGCTGCAATCCCCGAAACCGTGCGCCCGCTGCAGATGGAGGCCATCGATGCCGATGGCAACAGGGTCCGGGCACTCGCCGTCAACGAGGTCTCGCTTCTGCGTCAGTCATACCAGGCAGCGAAGATCCGCATTGCCATCGACGACAAGGTGCGTCTGGAAGAACTGATCTGTGACGGTGTCATGGTGGCGACGCCTGCCGGCTCCACGGCCTACAACCTGTCCGCTCACGGGCCCATCCTGCCGCTGGACGCGCCCCTCCTGGCGCTTACCCCCGTCAGCCCGTTTCGTCCGCGCCGGTGGCGCGGCGCCCTGCTCTCCAACCAGGCGACGGTGCATTTCGATATACTCGAGCCTGAAAAACGGCCGGTGAACGCGGTCGCCGACCACACCGAGATCAAGTCGGTCGTGTCGGTGACGGTCCGCGAATCGCACCAGGAAACCGTGACCGTTCTGTTCGACGAGAGCCATTCCTGGAACGAACGCATCCTTTCCGAGCAGTTCCGTTACTGAACAATAGCTGACTTTACGGCAACTGATCTGTTGACATCGCACGCGTCAGGCCGTACGCCCTCGGGGGATTCGGGGTTCCAGGGCCTCACAGGGCGGCACCACGCCGCAAACACAAAGACAGCCGAAACGTGCCAGCAGAAGAACAAGACACCGCTCAGGAAGCGTTGACATTTTCCGATCTGGGCCTGTCCCAAAAGGTCCTCTCCGCCGTGGCCGATGCGGGCTACACGCAACCCACACCGATCCAGGCAGGCGCCATACCGCATGCTCTGACCGGCAAGGATGTGCTGGGCATTGCCCAGACAGGGACCGGAAAGACAGCGTCCTTCGTCCTGCCCATGCTCACGCGGCTGGAGCGCGGACGTGCCAGGGCGCGCATGCCCCGGACACTCATCCTGGAGCCGACACGGGAGCTCGCCGCGCAGGTCGAGGAAAATTTTGTCAAATATGGCAAGAACCATCGGCTTAACATTGCGCTTCTGATTGGTGGTGTTTCGTTCGACGAGCAGGAGAAGAAGCTGGAGCGCGGCGCCGATGTGCTGATCGCGACGCCGGGGCGTCTGCTCGATCATTTCGAGCGAGGGAAACTTCTTCTGACCGGTGTGGAAATCCTCGTGATCGACGAGGCCGACCGGATGCTCGACATGGGTTTCATCCCCGACATCGAGCGCATCTGCAAGCTCATTCCGTTCACACGGCAGACCCTCTTCTTCTCGGCCACCATGCCGCCGGAGATTACCAAGCTCACCGAGCAGTTTCTGCAGGCGCCGGTCCGTGTGGAAGTCTCGCGCCCGGCGACAACCGCGACGAACATTACCCAGCGCTTTGTCAAATGCGGCTCAAAACCCTGGGAGAAGCGCGAGCGCCTCCGGTCGCTAATCGATTCTCAGGGTGACACGCTGAAAAACGCGATCATCTTCTGCAATCGCAAGAGCGAAGTGGCAACGCTGTTCCGTTCGCTGGTCCGTCACGAGTATGACGCCGGCGCACTGCATGGAGATATGGACCAGCGCGCGCGGATGACGATGCTGGAGAATTTCCGCAAAGGGAATCTGAAGCTGCTCGTCGCTTCCGACGTCGCAGCACGCGGGCTCGACATCCCCGATGTAAGCCACGTTTTCAATTTCGACATTCCCACCCATGCCGACGATTATGTGCACCGTATCGGCCGGACCGGCCGCGCGGGCCGCAAGGGTGCAGCGTTCACGCTGATTACCAAGGCCGATCGCAAATACATGGACTCGATCGAAAAGCTCATCGGCCAGGATGTCGAATGGCTGGACGGCGATCTCTCGACGCTCCAGGCGGAAGACGGAACCGACGAACACAAGCGCGGACGCGGAGCAAAACGCGACAGCAAGAAGGACGCGGCAGGCGACGACAAAAAACCTTCCGGCAGAAAGTCGCGCAAGGACGAAATCAAATCCGAGAATGCCGAGCGCAAGGCAAAGCAGGACAAACCAGAACCTCGCTCAGAACCCCGCAAAGAGCAGCGACGCCATCAGCGCGAGGAAGACACCACTGTCGGCTTCGGCGAAGACGTGCCAGCGTTCATGAAGATCCCGGTCAGGACCTGAAGCCGAACCGGATGACGGAATGAACTAAGCCGCTGCTGGAGCCTTCCCGCAGCGGCTTTTTTTTTGCACGAATGATTATTTTTTCCTGCTTCGCAGCCCGGCCTTGAACGCACGGCGTGCCCACAGTGTCATTTCATCGGGGTCGTCGATCGCGTGGTCAGGTATGCTCCAGTAGGGCATGACAACCGGCCCCCGCCCCCTGTGTCCCGCTGGAACCCATTGCCGTGAACCGGCCGCCTTGAAAGCCGGCGCGGTCTGCGCGTCGGCCTTCAGCAATATCTCGCCGCCAACCAGCAATGCGAAAACAATTCCCTGATGGTAAATTCCCTTGCCGCCGAACATGCGCCGGATGGTAACGGGACCGAGCCCTGCGAAAAGATCGCGTATGGCGTCGTCGTCCACCGCCCGCCCGTCAGGCAGTGCCGCGCGCTTCGGCCAGCGCTTTCAGGTCAGCAGGCTTCAGTTCGATGGATTCACCGCAGCCGCAGGCGGAAGTCTGGTTGGGATTCTTGAAGGTAAAGCCGGTGCGCAGCTTCGTCACCTCGAAATCGAGTTCGGTGCCGAGCAGGAAAAGCGCCGCCTCCGGCGCCACATAGACATGCGCGCCCTCATGTTCCACATGGTCGTCCTTTGGATCAGGTTCCGTCACCAGATCGACCGTATACTCCATACCCGCGCAGCCGCCCTTCTTGATGCCGACCCGCACGCCCCTGGCGCCGTCTCGGGCGGACACGATTTCACGCACGCGGTCTGCCGCGGCGTCGGTCATCGTCATCACTTGAAATCGGCTCATAAAAATCTCCGTTCACAGCGAGTGCAAGGCTCGCGGAATGGTCATGTGCAAAAGATGGGCAGGATTCGGCCGCGTTGCAAGAGCAGCACTCAATACCACCCGACAGCGAACTGCGCTTCTTCCGACATTCGGTCCGGCGTCCACGGCGGATCGAACACCATCGTCACCTCGACATCGCCCACGCCCTCGACACTGCTTACGGCGTTCTGCACCCAGCCTGGCATCTCGCCCGCCACGGGACAACCGGGCGCGGTCAGGGTCATGTCGATCTTGACCGACCGGTCATCCTCGATATCGACCTTGTAGATCAGACCGAGTTCATAAATGTCAGCCGGGATTTCCGGATCGTAGACCGTCTTCAGCGCGCTAACGATATCGTCTGTCAGCCGCGCAAGCTCTTCCTGCGGAATGGAAGACATCTTGGCTTCCATCTCCCGAGGGGCTGTAGCCTCGACAGGCTGGTCCGTATCCTGCGGTGTATCAGTCATCTTGTTCACCCGAAAAAACGCCGCGCTTTCTCAAGCGCTTCAGCGAGGGCGTCGACCTCCTCGCGTGTATTATACATGCCGAACGATGCACGGCATGTGGAGGTGACGCCGAAATGTTTCAAGAGCGGCTGGGCGCAATGCGTCCCGGCTCTGACGGCGACACCTGCCCGGTCGATCACCATCGACACGTCATGGGCATGAATGCCCTGAAGCTCGAAGGACACAATGGCGCCCTTGTCCGGCGCATTGCCGAAAATCCGCAGCGAATTGATGCGGCCAAGCTGGTCATGCGCATAGCGCACCAGATCGGCCTCGTAAGCCGCAATCGCCTCGCGACCAATGCCTTCGATATATTCCAGCGCCGCGCCAAGCCCGATCGCCTGCACGATGGGCGGTGTACCGGCTTCAAAACGGTGCGGCGGATCGTTGTAGGTGACGTTGTCGAGCGTCACGTCCTCGATCATCTCGCCGCCACCCTGGAAGGGCCGCATGGCGGCAAGGCGCTCCTTCTTGCCATAGAGCACGCCAATGCCGGAAGGCCCGTAGAGCTTGTGCCCGGTGCAGACATAGAAATCGCAGTCGAGCGCCTGCACGTCGACCGGCAGGTGGACAGCGCCCTGGCTGCCATCGACCAGAACCGGAATGCCGCGCTCATGGGCGATCCGAATGATCTCCTTGAGCGGCGTGACGGTGCCGAGCACATTCGACATATGTGTGATGGCGAGGAGCTTCGTGCTGTCGGTCAGCGTCTTCTCGAACGCCTCGACCGTGAGCACCCCTTCCTCATCGACCGGGATCCAGGCGAGCTTCGCGCCATGGCGCTCGCGCAGGAAATGCCAGGGCACGATGTTTGAGTGATGCTCCATGATCGACAGAACGATCTCGTCGCCTTCGCCGATATTCGGCATCGCATGACCATAGGCGACGGTGTTGATCGCCTCGGTGGCCGACTTGGTGAAAATGATCTGATCGGTGCTTTCCGCATTCAGGAAGCGCCGGACCGTTTCACGCGCCTTTTCATAGGCATCCGTAGCGGCGTTCGAGAGAAAGTGCAGGCCACGATGAACATTGGCGTATTCATTGCTGTAGGCATGCGTGATCGCATCGATCACCGCCTGCGGTTTCTGCGCCGACGCGCCATTGTCGAGATAGACGAGCGGCTTGCCGTAAACCTCTCGCGCCAGGATGGGAAAATCCCGGCGAACGGCTTCAACGTCATAACGCATAGTGTCGACCTTCTGGTCCATTTCGAACCCCGCGTGCCCGCCCCTCGCTCAGAAAGGCGGGTGTGAGTGGTTTGGGATTATCGCATCGGCCCGAAAATCGAAATCGATTTTCGGAAAGCACGATGCGAAGCTCCAATAGGGTAGAGCGTCCTTTGTGCGCCCGAATGGACGCACGGCGCTCTAGCCGTGCTGGGCGAACCAGTCGACCAGCCTGGCCTCCAGCGCCTCGATCACGGTTTCGTCCTCAAGCTCCTCGATGACCTCGGCCACGAAAGCCTTGACCAGCAGACCGCGTGCGGTCTTCTCATCGATGCCGCGCGCCATCAGGTAGAAGAGATGCTCCTTCTCGATATCGGTCACCGTCGCGCCATGGCCGCAGGCCACATCATCGGCGAAGATCTCGAGTTCCGGCTTCGAAGAGAATCCGCCTTCATCAGTCAGCAAAAGCGTGTTGCAGGCCATCTTGGCGTCGGTCTTTTGAGCGACCTTCGCAACGCGGATCTGGCCCTGAAACACACCATTGGCCTTGCCCGTTACGACATTGCGGAACGTTTCGGTGGAAACCGTGTCGGGTGCCAGGTGATCGAGCACCATGGTCACGTCGCAATGGGTCTCACCGCCGAGCAGGTTCACGCCGCGAAGCCTGAAATCGGAGCCCTCGCCCCGCGCTGTAACCTTCACTTCCTGACGAACCAGCTTGCCGCCGCCGTTAATGATGAAGAGTGTGAGGCTCGAATCCTTGCCAAGCGAAGCCGAAAACTGGCCAAGATAGGCCGCATCGTCCGGCTGCTCCTGAAGCAGGATCCACAGCACATTCGCGCCATCGGCAACGTCCAGATGCGTGACGGACGATGCAAGCGCATCACCGGCACCGGTCTGGCGCTCGATGATGGTCGCCTTTGAACCGGCTGCCGCATTGACCACGAAACGGCCATGCACCTGACCGCCCGCATGGATATTCTGAAGCTCGATCGGGCGGTCAAGCTCCGCACCTTCGGCAATGTCGAGCCAGTAGCCATCCGAAACGAAGGCAGCATTGATCGCGCCGACAGCGTCGAACCGGTCGGAAGCCGTCAGCCATTCGGCAGGCAGCGCGCCTTCCTGAAGCTTGTCGGCGAGCGTTGCGACCGTGAGCCCTTCGGGTCCTGCCTCGCGGCCATGCGCAGTGCCGTTCAGCACAGGCAGGACGAGCGCGTTTTCGATCAGCGGCGCAACGGCCTCGGCATTGGCGACCGGCTTGAAATCCGGAACGACGGAGAGAAGCCGGCGCAGGTCGGTGTAATGCCAGGATTCGACGCGCCGCGTGGGCAGGCCCTGCTTGAGAAGCTCGAGCGCCTCATCGCGGCGGACGGTGACCTCGGCATCACCGGGCAGGTCGGAAAAACGGCTGGAATAGCCGTTGACCAGCGCCGTCTCGGCCTCCGTCAGCGTGTTTTGAGCATGAAGGTTCATCTCGTCACCTCAAGCGGCTGCGTCGATGACGCCGGCGTAACCGTTCTTCTCCAGCTCAAGCGCCAGATCCTTGTCGCCAGACTTGATGACCTGGCCGCGGTAGAGAACGTGAACCGTGTCGGGAACGATGTAGTCGAGAAGACGCTGGTAGTGGGTAATCACCAGCACGGCACGATCCGGCGAACGCAGGGCGTTCACGCCATCGGCGACGATCTTCAGCGCATCGATGTCGAGGCCGGAATCGGTCTCGTCCAGAACGCAGAGTTTTGGCTCCAGAAGCTTCATCTGCAGGATTTCGGCCCGCTTCTTCTCACCGCCGGAGAAACCGACATTGAGCGGACGCTTGAGCATGTCCATGCTCATTTCCAGCTCGTCGGCTGCAGTGCGAACGCGCTTCAGCATCTCGGGGATCTTCAGCTCTTCCTCACCGCGCGCCTTGCGCTGCGCGTTGATGGCGGTCTTGAGGAACTCCATCGTGGCAACGCCCGGAATTTCGAGCGGGTACTGGAAGGCAAGGAAGATGCCGGCGGCGGCGCGCTCGGCCGGATCCATCTCCAGAATGGACTCGCCATTGTAGAGGATCTCGCCCTCGGTCACCTCATAGTCGTCACGACCGGCCAGGATGTAGGACAGCGTGGACTTGCCGGAGCCGTTCGGCCCCATGATCGCGGCCACTTCGCCGGCCTTTACCGTCAGGTTGAGGCCACGGATGATCTCGGTGCCATCCTCAGCGATGCGGGCGTGCAGGTTTTTGATCTCAAGCATGATTTTTTCCAAACAAATGCGCCGGCCTCAGCCGACCGAACCTTCAAGCGAAATGCCGATGAGTTTCTGCGCCTCGACGGCGAACTCCATAGGCAGTTCCTGGATGACGTCCTTCACGAAGCCGTTGACGATGAGCGCGATGGCCTCTTCCTCGGGAATGCCGCGCTGCATGACGTAGAACAGCTGATCCTCGGAAATCTTCGACGTGGTCGCCTCGTGCTCAAACTGCGCGGTGGCGTTTTTCGCTTCGATATAGGGCACCGTGTGTGCGCCGCAGTCATTGCCGATCAGCAGGCTGTCGCACTGGGTGAAGTTGCGAGCATTGGCGGCCTTGCGGTGCGCCGAAACCTGTCCGCGATAGGTGTTCTGCGACTTGCCGGCGGAGATACCCTTGGAGATGATGCGGCTCGACGTGTTCTTGCCCAGATGCAGCATCTTGGTGCCGGAATCGATCTGCTGATGGCCGTTGGAAACGGCAATCGAGTAGAACTCGCCACGGCTGTTGTCGCCACGCAGGATGCAGGACGGGTACTTCCAGGTGATCGCCGAACCGGTCTCGACCTGGGTCCAGGAGATCTTGGAGTTGTTGCCCCGGCAATCGCCGCGCTTGGTGACGAAATTGTAGATGCCGCCCTTGCCCTCGGAATCACCCGGATACCAGTTCTGGACCGTGGAGTACTTGATCTCCGCATCGTCCAGCGCGATCAGCTCGACCACGGCGGCGTGGAGCTGGTTCTCGTCGCGCTGCGGCGCGGTGCAGCCTTCCAGGTAGGACACATAGGCGCCCTCTTCCGCGATGATCAGCGTGCGCTCGAACTGGCCGGTGTTGCGCTCGTTGATGCGGAAATAGGTCGATAATTCCATTGGGCAGCGCACGCCCTTCGGCACATAGACGAAGGAGCCATCGGTGAAGACGGCGGAATTCAGCGCAGCATAATAATTGTCCGAGACCGGCACGACCGAGCCCAGATATTTCTGGATCAGCTCGGGATGCTCGCGGATCGCCTCGGAGATCGAGCAGAAGATCACGCCAGCCTTGGCGAGTTCTTCCTTGAACGTGGTCACGACCGATACGGAATCGAACACCGCATCAACCGCAACGCGCCCGGAGCTGTAGACATTGTCGCTCGGGTTTTCGTCCAGTTCACTCGGCTCGCCCTGCTTGCGCACGCCGGCAAGAATCTCCTGTTCCCTCAAGGGGATACCGAGCTTTTCGTAAGTTTTGAGCAACTCTGGATCGACTTCATCCAGCGACTTCGGGCCGGTCTGATTCTTCGGCGCTGCGTAGTAGTGCAGATCCTGAAAGTCGATCTTGGGATAGCTGACGCGCGCCCAGCTCGGCTCTTCCATGGCCTGCCAGCGCTTGTAGGCGTTCAGCCGCCATTCCGTCATCCACTCCGGCTCTTCCTTCTTGGCCGAAATGAAGCGGATGATGTCTTCGTTTAGGCCCTTGGGGGCCAGTTCGCTCTCGATGAGCGTCTCAAAACCATACTTGTACTGGTCCACATCGATCATGCGGACCTGATCAATCGTCTCCTGCACGGCAGGCATATGCGTTCTCCATCCATGCCGGGGTCAAGGCCCGGCCGTCTTCAAATTGTGCACACCCTGATTGCCTTGTTGCAAACCGGGTGTAGTGCTTCGGAGCGGACGTTTCATCCGGTCACATATTAAATATGTGTCTTTTTCTCCATTTTTACTCTCTTCACCATCGATTTTTTCCTTTCGACCACGCTACGCGGCCTGAATCCCGGTTCCCGCGGCATTCTTTCGCCGTTTCGCAATACCGGCCAGAGCCACGTCGAACAGCACCAGATCCTGTTCGGTCGTCGCGTGTCCGATGGAAACCCGCAATGCACTTGCTTCGTCGCCCTGTCCCATAGCCTGCAGCACATGGCTGGGACCGACCCGGCCGGAGGAACAGGCAGAGCCCGCCGACAGCGCAACGCCGCCGAGATCGAACGCGATCTGGGCAGTTTCGGCCTTCATGCCGGGAATGGAAAAGAAGCTCGTGTTGGCGACCCGCTGCACGTCGCGGCCATGGATCACGGCATCCGGCACATGCTTCAGAATAGCGGCCTCGAATCGGTCCCGCATGGTGGAAAGCGCCGCAATGCGGCCCAGCCCTTCAAATGCCTCGGCAGCAGCAGCGCCAAAACCGGCAATGGCAGCGAGATTTTCAGTGCCCCCGCGATGCCCCTTTTCCTGGCCGCCGCCGTGAATCAGCGGCTCCGGCATCATCAGGTCGGCACTTCCAACCACGGCGCCAGCCCCCTTGGGCCCACCGATCTTGTGCGAAGAAAGAATGATGTAGTCAGCGTAACCCGATGAAATATCTACAGGAATACGCCCTGCAGCCTGCACGGCATCAAACACGGTGGTGGCACCGTGGGCCTTGGCCAGTCGGCCAATGTCCTCTACCGGCTGAACAATGCCGGTTTCGTTGTTGACCACGTGCACGGCAACCAGCGGAAGACCGGCATTGTTGTCATGCGCCGCGAGCAGGGCTTCCAGCTCGACAAGGTCGACCAAACCGTCAGGCCGCACCGGTATCGTCTTGATCTGGCTTGGCGAAAAGCGCCCGCCCTTCAAAACGCACGGATGGTCAGAAGCACTCACATAAAGTGCCGAGAACCCGAGCGGTGACCGCCCCATTTTCCAGCGCGGGGTGAGCAGCATTGCCGCAGCCTCGGTTGCGCCGGACGTAAAGATCACATGCTCGGGACGCGCGCCAGCCAGTCGGGCAACGTGCCTGCGTGCGTCTTCCAGCACGCGACGGGCTTCCCGCCCTTCGGTATGAACCGACGAGGGATTCGCCGGCATCGACAGCGCGTCAAGCATCGCCACCCGCGCCCGCTCGAGAAGCGGCGCACTGGCATTGAAGTCGAGATATGCCCGGGTTGCCGACATAGACCTTCCGCTTTTCTCCGCGAATCCGCTGTCTGCTTCACGCCTTCCAGGCCAAACTTGGCCGCAGTGACGTAATTTCCTTGAATTTTCAGGGCGAGCCGTCCTATTTACCCGGCTTGCCGACATGATGATCGCTTGCGCATCATCATTTTTGAACAATTCTAAACTAGCTTCTATGGAGGCGTCGGCGTCGCGTCAAGGGTTAAGGAACATCGTTCCCTTTGTAACCCGATATGCTGCGATGCCCAATGTGGAGTACTCATGCCTGAGGTCATTTTTGCCGGGCCTGCCGGACGTCTGGAAGGACGGTATCAGCCGTCGAAGGAAAAGAACGCTCCAATCGCGCTCATCCTCCATCCACATCCGCATTTCGGCGGCACGATGAACAACAAGATCGTCTACGATCTCTTCTACATGTTCCAGAGCCGGGGCTTCACCACGCTGCGCTTCAACTTCCGTGGCATCGGCCGAAGCCAGGGCGCCTTCGATCACGGCACCGGCGAGCTGTCGGATGCGGCTGCAGCGCTCGACTGGGTGCAGTCGCTGCATCCCGATTCGAAGAACTGTTGGATCGCCGGGTACTCCTTCGGTGCATGGATCGGCATGCAGCTTCTGATGCGTCGCCCGGAGATCGAGGGGTTCATGTCCATATCGCCACAGCCGAATCTCTACGACTTCTCCTTCCTGGCCCCCTGCCCGTCATCCGGCCTGATCATTCATGGCGATGCCGACAAGGTTGCACCGCCCGCCGACGTTCAGGGCCTCGTTGACAAGCTGCAGTCACAGAAGGGCATTACGATTACCCAGAAAACCATGCCCGGCGTGAACCACTTCTATACCGATCGCATCGACGAACTGATCGGGGAGTGCTCGGACTATCTGGACCGCCGTCTGCGTGGCGAGCTTTCCGAACCCCGCCCAAAACGCCTGAAATAGACCGTCGCGCGGATGCGTCATGCTGCGTCGCATCCGCCAAAATCAAAGAGCCTGAACGATCATGACCGCCTTCAAATCCGACTTCCTGCGCACGCTCAGCGAACGCGGGTTCATTCACCAGACCTCCGACGACGCTGGTCTCGATGAACTGTTCCGGAACGAGACGGTCACGGCCTATATCGGCTTTGATCCGACCGCACCGAGCCTGCATGCCGGCGGTCTGATCCAGATCATGATGCTGCACTGGATGCAGAAGACCGGCCACCGTCCGGTCGCCTTGATGGGCGGTGGCACCGGCATGATCGGCGATCCCTCGTTCAAGGACGAAGCGCGCAAGCTGATGACGCCGGAAACGATTGCCGAGAACATCGCCGGCATCAAGAAGGTGTTCGCCAACTACCTGACCTTCGGCGACGGCCCGCAGGACGCCCTGATGGTCAACAATGCCGACTGGCTTCTGGGCATAAACTACCTGGAATTCCTGCGCGATGTGGGTCGCCACTTCTCGGTCAACCGCATGCTGTCGTTCGATTCGGTAAAGCTGCGCCTCGACCGCGAGCAGTCTCTGTCGTTCCTGGAATTCAACTACATGATCCTCCAGGCCTATGATTATGTCGAACTGAACAGGCGTCTTGGCTGCCGTCTGCAGATGGGTGGTTCCGACCAGTGGGGCAACATCGTCAACGGCATCGATCTCGGCCACCGCATGGGCACGCCGCAGCTCTACGCCCTCACCTCGCCGCTTCTGACCACCTCGTCGGGCGCGAAGATGGGCAAGAGCGCCGACGGCGCTGTGTGGCTCAACCCGGACATGCTCGGCGCCTACGATTTCTGGCAGTACTGGCGCAACACCGAGGATGCAGATGTCGAGCGATTCCTCAAGCTCTACACGACGATGCCGCTCGATGAGGTCGCGCGCCTTGCGGCACTGCAGGGAGCCGAGCTCAACGAGGCGAAGAAAGTTCTCGCCACCGAAGTGACGGCAATGCTGCATGGCCGCGATGCGGCAGATGAGGCTGCCGAGACAGCGCGCAAGACTTTTGAGGAAGGTGCACTAGCGCAGACGCTGCCGACCATCGAAGTGGAGCGCTCGGCGCTCGAGGAAGGCGTCGGCGTTCTGTCACTTTTCGTGACCGCAGGCCTTGCCGCCTCCAATGGCGAGGCGCGACGGCATGTGAAGGGTGGCGCGGTGCGCCTCAACGACCAGCCCGTCAGCGATGACCGGCAGGCCGTGACCCTCGACAACCTCACCGAAGAAGGCGTCGTAAAACTCTCGCTCGGCAAGAAGAAGCACGTGCTTCTGCGCCCGGTCTGAGCTGCGGAACAATCGCATCTGAATGATGAGCGTGTGTCCGGTCGGGCGCACGCTTTTTTATCGAAACTCGAAAATCTGCCGGAAAATACCGGGAGCGATGGCCGAGATGGGATTCACCTCCATCTGTGGCTCAGCCAGCTTGCCGTAGAGGCGGTAGGTTATTCCGATCAAACCGCGGTCGCGTCCATTCCCGAGAAGCCCGCCAAACACGGGAATCTCACCAAAGATCCGGTTCAGGCCGTACAGCGGCATGAAAGTCCCAGTGATCGCGATGTTGTCGTCTGCGTCAAACAGGGTTCCCTGAAACGTGGTGCCGATCAATGGCCCACGCAGCACGCCATCCTTCAGTTCGAGACGGCCCGGGCCTTTGAGCACCGTCGCATAGCCGCGCTCGAAGCTGATCCTGTTGGCATCCACCTCGCCATTGTTTTCGGTTGCCGACACCAGCGAACGGAGACGGGGCTCGTCGACAATGAAGAAGTTCTGGGCCGAGACGCGGCCGCTCAGAACCCCGCCATTCCCCTCGCTCAACGAGAGGGCCATCTGCCCCCCTTCCATATTCTCGTAGAAATCGACAAACCGCATGACCGCACCGGCATCGGAGGAATTGGCAACGATCCCGCTTGCGTCCCGCGCCAGCGTCACGGCGCCGCCCGACGTCGTTTTTGCAGTCAGATCAAGACGGCCCGGTCCACGCTGCGACGATGCATACTTCAGGGAAACGTCCCGCAACACTGCCCCGCCGAAGCCGGACACACGCGCAAGCTTCGCATCCAGGTTCACATTCGCGCTGTCAGCTTCGGATGCGCCGCCTCCCGCGCCCCTCTGTTCCGCCCCAAGATAGTGCTTGATCAAAGATCGGCCATCCAGCGCTGCACCGCGAACGGTCACCCTGTAATTCCTCTCCGAACGATCGATCGAAACCGAGAAGTCGTCACCGCGGTTAAGACGCGCTCTTTCAAAACGTGCGCTGGAGAGACTCCCACCGGCGATGGAGAGATGCCCTGCGGCCGAAAATGTTTCACCGGAGAGCCTGAAATCCGTCAGTGCCATCGAGGACGGCTTTTCATCGAGAACAAACGACGCCGTCGCCGGAATCCCCGCGCCCTTGCTCCAGTTGATCCATGGCAGCGTCAGACGCGCCTTGTCGAGCTTGACCGACAGCGCCTTGCGGCCGTCGTCAAGCTCGGAATAGTCGACTGTCATCGGACCAGAGAGAATCTCGTCGAGCCCCGGAACGACTTTGTTTCGCAGCTTGTCGTCCAGCGTCAGTTGAATCCTGCGCGACCGCTCCACTCCAGACTCACCGAAAGGCTCCACGAGTTCGAGCCGTGCCGGAATGCCGTTGAGGGTTGCGGAGGCGGATATGTCCGCCCTTCCAGGCTCTACCATCAGGACACCGCTGGCATCGGCAACCATCTGCCCGTCAAAGGGTTTTGAGATCGAGAGATTCTCGTATTCGAGCGTCGCCTGCCAGCCGAGATCCTCGCGCGGTATTCCGTCGCTCAAAGGAATGTCCGCCTTCACATGCCCTGTGACATCTCCTGTCACATCCTGCGGAGCAAGATCGATCCTGTCGGAAACGTCGATCGGCTCATAGGAAGCGAGTTCGATAATCGCCGGCGCCTTTCCGGCGACGTCGATCTCCAGCTTGCCTATGCGTGGTTTGACATGTGCATTGCGAACCCTGAGCGATCCGTTGCTCGCCGCAACCTTGCGCCCGCTCGGCATGAACACCGTCCCTGCTTCGATACCGATGTCGATATCGGCCCCCTGAAAGGCGATACGGCCGACGGCATCACGCACCGGCGGAATCCGGCCGGCGATGTCGAACCGTGCATCTGCAACCTCGAAGGCTCCGCTGACTTCTTCATTGTCCAGTGGCTTGCCATTGCCGAAACGCCCCGGTGGAACCCGCAGGCGCAGATTGCCTTCAACAACCCGCCCGCCGAACAGGTTTTCCAGCACCCATTCCCGCGCACCGGAAGCGGCAAACCACGGCCAGAACTGCTTCACCTCATGCGTGGGCATGCCCTTGGTGTAAACGGCGAGCGAAAGGCCCGGCGTCTTGCCCGCCGCAAGCGTCACCGCAGCGCTTGCGGTGATCACGCCCGACGTTGTGGCTATGCGGATCGTATCGCCGATGATCCGGCCGCTTCCCGTGTCGATGCGGCCCGAAGCCCCGGCAACGAACGGAACGGCGGCTTCGGGAGAATCGATCGGAGCGATCGTCGATTTGCCGCTGACAAGTTCGAAACGGTAGACCGCACTCCCCGCATCCGGGTTTTCTACCGGAACAATCCGGCCGGTGAAGTCGAAAGCCGAGCGGCCGATGATCAGGCTTGCCCGGTTGATGGCAATTGCACCCGCGTCTTGTTCAACCACGGCGCGAATGCGCCCTGTCGCTGTCAATACACCGTCTTCGCCAAGATCGAAGGGCGCCTCCTCCAGAGCCAGTTCAAATTGCAGCCTTCCGTTGCCGCTTTCGGTCTCCCCGCCGCTGAGTGAAATGCGCACCGCTTCGAGAAGTCCACCGGTGCGCCGCGTCTGCCCCGAAACCGTGCGCGCGGCTTCCAGAAGCGACGGCTTTGGCGCGGCGATCTCGATATCGAGCGATTTGATCGGCCCCTCACGCACGGGCCGCAAAGCGCTTCCCGACAGTTCGATGTCGCGGTCATCGAAGGTGACACTGCTCTTGAAGTCCAGTTTGCCGGAAGGTGCCATCGACGCATTGACGTCGATGGCGAGGCTGCGCTGGGTGATCTCATCCACAACGACCACCACGTCGCGCAGACGAAGATAGCGCGTTCCCGTACGTTCGGTCAGCGCGTAGACGCGTCGCAGGCCATCGAAGACATCCTTCTCGATAACGCGGGGATCGACAGGCTTTTTCCAGCGGGCGACCGCAGCCACCTCCTCAGGGCGCGAGGAGAGACTGGCCAGTTGCACACGAGCGCCGGTGATCTCCGCGCTGCCCACCTGCACCTGGCCCCTGAGCAAAGGCAGCAGCCTGAAACCGAAATGCAGCGTGTCCGCGTCGATCAGCGTTTCACCGGTTTCAGCCTTTGTCAGATTAACATCGCGAATTTCGAGCGCGATCAGACTGCGATCACTCAGAACGATCCGGAGGCTCCCCATGGTCGCCTCCACTTCGAACCCCGCAAGTGCTGTCAGGGCTTTTTGAGCAGCCGAACGCAATCGATCCTGGCCGAAGGAGCCGGTTCCGAGGAGTTGAATGGCCACGCCAAGGGAAACGAGAAGCGCGATCAGGACGAAAAGACCGCCGATGCACCGCCTTAGCCATAGCCACATGACCGAGCGTCTCAAAACCCGGCGAGCCCTGTCATGGGTAGACGGATACGTTTCCAGAGCCGCTATCTCGCCGCGCTTGAACCTGACCTTCCTGTGAGGAGCACCTTCCTGATCCAAAACCGTTCCCGTCGACACTCAGCAGCCATGGACGAATCCACCGACATCATTATATCTCTCCCATCCATCGGCTATCCACAAACAGGGGAAAGAAAATGACAGAACCCGTCAAAGGAAGCGAAGCTCCGGATTTTTCATTGCCTGGTGACGGCGGCAGCGAAATCAGACTGTCGGATTTTCGCGGGAAGACCGTGGTTCTCTTCTTTTACCCGAAAGACGACACGAGCGGCTGTACCGCCGAGGCAATCGATTTTACCGCCCTTAAACCCGAATTCGATGCTCTGGATACGGTTTTGCTCGGGATGTCTCCCGATAGCCCCAAGAGCCATGACAAGTTCAAGAACAAGCACGCTCTCACAATTGGCCTTGTGTCCGACCAGGACAAAGAGACGCTCCAGGCCTATGGCGTTTGGGTCGAGAAAAGCATGTATGGACGCAAATATATGGGTGTCGAGCGCTCCACCTTCCTGATTGGCCCGGACGGCCGCATCGCCGAGACGTGGCGCAAGGTGAAGGTGCCGGGCCATGCGCAGGCGGTGCTGGACACCGTCAAAGCGCTAAAACAGCGCGATGAATAGGCGCAGACCCCTATCCCCGCCCGTTTTATGACGAAAGCCCGCAAAAGCCGTTGGCAATGAGCCTGCCGAAGTGCATTTGGCAACGCATCCAGCGGCACGCGAAAAGCTTTGTTAACCCTAATCAAGTGTAATCGGCATCGAATTTGGTCCCTTGAACATAAGTTCGATTCTCGATGCGCCCACAGCAATCCGCGGTTTTTGGTAAACGCAAGGAGCCCCATACGATCATCATCGCACGGGGCGACAAGATACGGCACTTCACCGTGCGGCCCTGGATTGCTGCAATGGCGGGTTCAGCTGTTGCAGCGCTTGCCATCGGTTATCTTCTCGCCACTTCCTATCTGGTGCTCCGCGACGATCTGATCGGTGCGACCGTCGCCCGCCAGGCGCGCCTTCAGCAGGCTTACGAGGATCGAATCTCCGCCCTGCGTGCACAGCTCGATCGTGTCACAAGCCGGCAGCTCCTCGATCAGCAGTTCATGCAGGAAAAGGTTGGCGAACTGCTTGCCCGACAGGACCAGTTGACCAAACGGCAAAGCCGCCTCGCTCCGGTGCTCAATCGAGCCGGAGCAGAACTGCTTCCCGAGAATGCGCCGGTGCCCGCCCCCAGGCCCCAGATCAAGGCTGAAACCGACCAGTTGCTTGACCCGACAAAAACCGGAAGCATCGCTGTCGCCTCGTTTGCTCCTTCGGCCAGAGACACGGTTCCCTGGCCGCTGCGCGCCCAGACATCCCAGCAGAGTGGACCGCTGTCAGCAGCGGACAAGGCGGACTATCTGTTTGTGAAGCTCAACCGCGCGCTGGAATCAATTGAAACTGAGCAGATCGACAGCGTGAGGCTGCTCGCCGAAGACGCCTATCAGACTGCCGACGCCATTGCCGGCACCCTGGAAGATGTTGGCCTGACAATCCCTGAAGATGACAGGGAGCAGAACGTTGGTGGTCCGCTTCTCGCTGCCACCTCGGCCCTTGTCTTTGAGGATCAGGTACGAGAACTGGATGAAGCACTGTCCCATCTGAACGAGGTGAAGACGAAGGCAAAGCGGCTCCCGCTGGCGAACCCGACACCTGGTGCACCGATATCAAGCCGATTTGGTGCACGAAAGGATCCGTTTCTCGGTCGCCTGGCACATCACGCCGGAATCGACTTTCGCGCCCGCCGTGGCACCCCAATCCACGCGACCGGCGCTGGAAGCGTCGTCAAGGCAGGCTGGAACGGCGGCTATGGACGCATGGTGGAAATCGACCACGGAAACGGCCTGACGACGCGCTACGCTCACATGAGCAAGATTCTCGTAAAGACCGGGGACAAAGTGGATGTCGGCACGAAGGTGGGCAAGGTAGGCTCCAGCGGTCGCTCCACAGGGCCGCACCTTCATTATGAAGTGCGCAGGTCCGGCGCAGCCATCAACCCGTCCCGCTTCATCACGGCGGGACGAAAGATCGCCAAATATCTCGAAAGCGATTCCTGAACGTGAAAACGGGCGAACGCCATACGTCCGCCCGTATTGTCCTGTTTTGCCGACAGACCGGCTACAGCGCCGCGCGTCTTATAAGACGCGCAAAGGACGCTGTAACACTTTCAAATGATGCATGTTCGTTGTCTTTCAAATGAATTCATTTGAAAGCGACATGCATTAGAGCATTGGACCGAAAAGTGGAAACCGGTTTTCGGATTGTTCCGATGCTCCACCAATAGTCTAGATCGTCCTTTGTGCGTCCGGATGGACGCACGGCAATCTACGCCAGGTCTTCGACCTCCGCACCATCGCTGCCATGCACACGCTGCGACAGAGCGGCTTCCATGAACGCGTCGAGTTTGCCGTCCAGAACATCCTGAGGGCTGGTGCTTTCCACGCCTGTGCGCAGATCCTTCACCAACTGATAGGGCTGCAGAACATAGGAACGGATCTGGTGCCCCCAGCCGATGTCGGTCTTGGATGCTTCGGTCGCGTTTGCCGCGTCTTCGCGCTTCTTCAGTTCTTCCTCATAAAGACGCGCCCGCAGCATGTCCCAGGCGGTCGCCCGGTTCTTGTGCTGCGAGCGTTCTTTCTGACACTGAACGACGATACCGCTTGGAATGTGCGTGATGCGGACTGCAGAGTCGGTCGTGTTGACGTGCTGACCGCCCGCGCCCGACGCGCGATAGGTATCGATGCGAACCTCGGAATCGGGAATGTCGATATCGATGGTGTCGTCGATGACCGGGTAAATCCACGCACTGGCAAAGGAGGTGTGCCGCCGCGCATTGCTGTCATATGGCGAAATACGCACGAGGCGATGCACGCCCGATTCCGTTTTAAGCCAGCCATAGGCATTGCGCCCCTTGATCAGCAGCGTGGCAGACTTGATGCCCGCCTCCTCGCCGTCATGGACTTCCATCACATCAACCTTCATGCCGCGGCGTTCGGCCCAGCGCGTGTACATGCGCAGAAGCATTTGCGCCCAGTCCTGGCTCTCGGTACCGCCAGCGCCGGCGTGAATTTCAAGATAGGTGTCGTTGCCGTCAGCCTCACCGGAAAGGAGCATTTCGACCTGACGGGCCGCGATCTCGTCGTTGAGCCCCTTCAGCGCGGCTTCGGCCTCCGAGACAACCGAGGTGTCACCCTCTTCCTCTCCAAGTTCGATGAGCCCGACATTGTCCTCAAGCGCCTGTGACAGGTTGCGGACACCGGTGATGTTCTCTTCGAGCATCTGGCGCTCGCGCATCAGCTTCTGGGCCTCCTGCGGATCGTTCCACAGATCAGCCTCCTCGGCGCGGGAATTCAGATATTCGAGCCTCTTTACCGCTTCATCCCAGTCAAAGATGCCTCCTCAGCAGGCTTATGGCCTGCTTGATTTCGTCGACAAGATTTTCGGTTTCCGCACGCATTGCAGATCCACACCTCGGTTTTGTTGGATTTTTCAGGAACGAAATCCTGAATCGCGTCGGACCATATGGAGCGTGCCCGCCTGTGTAAAGCGGACACGCCGATAATCGGTCGACATTGTCAGTAGAGGCCGCCGGCGCCCGAATTGACCGCACGGTTAGCCTGGGGAGAAATGACCCGGGGACCGCCCGCGCCTTCCAGGTCCTCCATGCCGATGACCCAGTAGCTGTCGGCCGGCCCCGTGCCCGGCTTGAAGGCTTCCATGATGACGCCCGGCTGTCCTGCCTGGGCGCGCATCCCCGTCTTGCGATCAATGGGAATGACGTTCATGCCTTCAGGCACCTGAAAATCCACGGGGCGCATATCCTTCAGGGCGTTCGCCATGAATTCCTTGAAGATCGGAGCGGCCAGGCCACCACCCGTGGAGCCACGCCCCATCGGACGCGGTGTATCGTAGCCCATGAACACCCCGACCACGAGGTCGGGTGTATAACCGACGAACCATGCATCCTTTTCGTCGTTCGTCGTGCCGGTCTTGCCGGCAATCGGACGGCCCAGTTCTGAAACGGTGACGGCGGTACCGCGCGACACCACGCCCTGCATCATAGAGGTGATCTGATAAGCGGTCATGGGATCGAGAACCTGATCACGATCGTTGATGATTTCCGGTTCGTCCTGCCCCGTCCACTCGTTTGCAACACAGCCGACGCATTCGCGGCGGTCATGCTTGTAGACAGTCTTGCCGTAGCGATCCTGAATGCGGTCGACCAGAGAAGGCACGATCTGTTTTCCGCCATTCGCCATAACCGCATAGGCTGAAACCATGCGCATGACCGTCGTCTCACCGGAGCCGAGCGACATGGCCAAAACGGGAAGCATCTTGTCGTAGAGGCCAAAATGCTCCGCATAGTCGGCCACGAGCTGCATGCCCATATCCTTGGCCAGACGAACCGTCATCAGGTTGCGTGAGCGCTCGATGCCCGCACGCAGTGTCGAGGGACCAGCCGACTTGCCGCCGTAATTCTTCGGTTCCCAGACATCATTGCCCACCTGAATGGAGATCGGCGCATCAAGCACAACCGACGCCGGCGTATAGCCATTGTCGAGCGCAGCAGCATAAACGATGGGCTTGAAGGCCGAACCGGGCTGGCGGTACGCCTGCGTTGCGCGGTTGAACTGGGAATCGGCATAGGAGAAACCGCCAACCATCGCCAGGACACGTCCCGTATGCGGGTCCATGGCCACCAGAGCGCCCTCGATCTCGGGAACCTGACGCAACTCCCACGCCCGCTCCGTATCCGGTTTCTTCTCGACGAAAATCACGTCACCGGGCTTCAGCACGTCCGACTGCCTGTTCGCCTTGACCCGCTTGCCATCGACCACATGGCGCATGGCCCATTTCATGTCGTCGAGCGCAATGGTTCCTGTCTCGCGTTCTTCCGACAGCGCACCGGAGACAACACGTTGCGGTTTGATCCCGATGGAAATCTTGTCGTCTTCGGTTCCAAGAACCACGGCGAGTTGCCATTCCGGCACATCGCTGAGGGCGTCGACTTCGCCGAGCGGAACACCCCAGTCTCCGGAAATGTCGATCTGCGTGACCGGTCCGCGATAGCCGCGCAGCGTATCGTAACGAAGCAGGCCATTCTGCAGCGCCTTGCGGGCATAAAGCTGCAATTGCGGGTCAAGTGTCGTGCGTACGGAAAGTCCGCCTTCGTAAAGCGCGTCCTCACCATAGCGGGAGATGATGTCGCGGCGGACCTCTTCGGTGAAATACTCGCCTGCAAAGAGATAGGTTCCACGGCGACGCGGAGACACGTTAAGCCCGGTCGCCTTGGCCTTCTCGCCCTCTTCTGCCGTGGCGTAGCCATTGGCGACCATCTGATCGATCACCCAGTTGCGGCGTTCTATGGCGCGCTCCGTGTACCGGAATGGATGATAGTTGGACGGGCCTTTGGGCAAAGCGGCGAGATAGGCCGCTTCGGCAAGCGTCAGTTCATTGACCGACTTGTCGAAATAGGTCAGCGCAGCACCCGCGATGCCATAGGAGCCAAGACCGAAAAAGATCTCGTTGAGATAGAGTTCGAGAATGCGATCCTTGGAGTAGGCCTGCTCGATGCGAAAAGAGAGCACCATCTCCTTGATCTTGCGCTGCATCGTCTGGTCCGACGTCAGAAGGAAGTTCTTGGCGACCTGCTGGGTGATGGTTGATGCGCCCACCGGGCGGCGGCCGGAACCGAGATTCTGAATGTTCGTGACGACGGCGCGCGCGAGACCGGTCACGTCAACGCCCGGATGATTGTAGAAGTTCTTGTCTTCAGCCGAGAGGAAGGCCGCCTTGACACGGTCAGGCACCGCCTGAATGGGCAGATAAAGCCGGCGCTCGCGCGCAAACTCCGCCATCAGTGCGCCGTCGGCGGCGTGAACACGGGTGGTCACCGGCGGCTCATACTTCGCCAGAACCTCATAGTCGGGGAGATCTTTTGTCAGATCGCCGACATAAAGTGCAATGCCCGCTGCCACCAGCAGCGCCAGCACGATGCCCACGCCAAAGAAATACCCGATGAGACGTACCATGCCCGCTCCAATTTACACCCCGGCATAGCCTTGCCCTGTCAAAGTCAGGGATCGCCGGGGCCGCCTTTCAAGTTCTGTCCGCATCACAAAGAGGAATGACGCATGGTGCCTCGTCACAGCAACGCAGTCCGCCCATCTTCGTTGTTAGCGATTCTATAGTACCACTTTTTGTCACGATCTTCCGCCCGGAACACCCGGAGCTTCTGGAAAATCCTGCGTTTTCCCTTACTGCCTCAGCCTTGTGGGCAAAATACGGCGGCAGACATCCCAACACCTCCAGCCGCATTAATCCATGCCAGCGTTGCAGACTTGCAACGTCTTTGCATCATCCGCGAGCCCCGCCATTGGCCTTCGCGAAATAACCCACCGCCTCGATGATCGCATCCATCGTGGCTGCGCGCCATGCCGGGTCCCGAAGCTGGGCCTCGTCCTTCGGGTTCGAAAGATAGCCAAGCTCCAGAAGAACCGACGGGATGTCGGGCGCCCGCAGGACACGGAATCCCGCGTACCGGTGCGGGTTCTTCACCAGTTGAACCGTATCCGACAGTTTGCCGATCAGCGTGCGCGCAAAGCGTATGGAAAACGCATGCGTCTCGCGCCGTATGAGGTCGACCAGAATGTCTTCGACTTCATCCTGCTCTTCTTCAGGCACCTTGCCTGCGATCTCGTCGGAGAGGTTTTCGCGTGCAGCCGTGGCAGCAGCCTCGGCGTCCGAAGCCTTGTCGGACACCGTATAAACGGTCGCCCCGCGCACACTGCGAACTGCGATTGCGTCAGCGTGCACGGAGACGAACAGGTCCGCGCCTTTTTCCCGGGCGATCCGCACCCGCTCGTCGAGCCGCAGAAACCGGTCATCTTCTCGCGTTAGAACGACCCGGTAAAGCCCGGTTTCCTCGAGTTTCTTGGCGAGTTCCAGTGAAAACAGAAGCGTGATCTGCTTTTCGACCGTGCCGTTGACGCCACGCGCACCACCATCAGCGCCACCATGCCCCGGGTCGAGCGCGACGGTGAAACGATCCTGCGCCCGAGACGGGGCCTCCAACCGGGCTTCCGTCTCCGGTTTCAGCATGCTCGCACGCAATGCCGCATCGAACGCCTCGGTCGAGCTTGCCCGCAGTTCAATGATCAGGCGAAACCCGTCCGAAGTCTCGTTCTCCTTCACTTCGGCCTTTTCCACGGAGAACGGCCCGACCGCCCTGAAGACGAGCCGGGCTCGCTGCGCATCGACAGCACCGTACTGAACCGCGGCCACGAGCCCGCGCGGGCGCAGCTCAAACGGGTCGAAAGAAAAGTCCGTCGGCGGGAGATCGATCACCAGCCGGCTGGGATCGCGCAGAAGAAACCATCGAAAGTCGGGTTTGCGGTCGAAGTGGACGACGATGCGTGTGTACTGCGCATCACCCGCCATCTTGTAATCATGTGCCTTCAGCGCGGAATCAGCACCAAAAGCGTTGGTGAAGACAAGAAAGATCGCCGCAAGAACAACCGAAAACAAAAGTGCTGGTCTGTGCAAAACCGTCTCTCTGCGATGCATTGTGCGAATTTTTATCGAATCAACATCGATTCCCTACGAACAAAGATGGCAATTTTGCTCTCGAATCGCCGGGAAACCGGCATTTTATATGCGCTTTCCAGATCGATTGAGCAAATACGCGCCGGGTTCCGCATCGACCTGCCACGCAACCCGTCAATGGAAATCAGGGTTGCCAATACAACTGTCAAATCATAAAAGCATCTATGAATCATCGCGATACGCGTGCCTGGTTTGAGTCTCTGCTGACAGACGGCGATGAGCAACGGGGCGAACCTTTTCCGCTGCCGCAAACCGGAACGTGCGGTGATTCAGAAGGAATTTTTCAGGGCGTTCTCCAGACATGAGGGCTCTGACATTGGAAACGGCCGGACCTTAAGAAACGTCCGCGCCGGCTCGCTATGAGCAAAAGCTGGCCCGTAAAACCGGGCCTTGGTTGAAACGGTTTTGCCGGGCGATGGAATGGCTTCAGGCGCGATTGGAAATAGATCCGGATTAAAATGCACCGCGAAATCGGTGTTCCGGCCCAATTTCGCGCGGCCTTCAACGCCGACGAACCTCAGATTATCCGGCACAGATTGTCACACTGGCTTGCGGCGACACGCGTGGAGTCCAGCCCGACAATCGTTCCCTGCCGGGGAGACAAGAATTTATGCCGAACAAAATGCTAATAGACGCCTCCCATCCGGAGGAAACAAGGGTCGTCGTCCTTCGCGGTAATCGCATCGAAGAATTCGATTTCGAATCTCAGGATAAGAAACAGCTTCGCGGAAACATCTATCTGGCGCGTGTAACGCGCGTTGAACCTTCACTTCAGGCCGCTTTCGTCGAATATGGTGGGAACAGGCATGGCTTTCTCGCATTCAGCGAGATCCATCCTGACTACTACCAGATCCCGGTAGCCGACCGTCAGGCACTCATCGAGGCCGAGGCGGCGGAAGCCAAGGCGGACGAAGACGAGGAAGAAGGCGAGCAGCGCCAGGCCCAGAAGGGCGGGCGCAAGCGCCGCCGTGCCAGCACCCGGAAGAAGTCGGCGAAACAGGACGATGTCGCTGCTGACGAGGAGAATGGCGAAACCCTCTCCGAAGAGCCATCCGATGACGATGAGGCTTCCGAAACCGATGGCGAGGAAAAGTCCGCGGCGATGGCTGCGGATGCAGCCGGCGATGTGGTTTCAGAAGAACCGCGTGGAAAGCGCTCCCGTCGCAGCCGTTCCAGAGACGACAGCAATGGAGATGATGGCAATGGCGACGACGAGGACGACAATGTCGATACCGTTGGAGCCGACGACGCGCTGGAGGAGGCTCAGCCCCCGCGCCGTGCCGCCCGCAAGAACTACAAGATCCAGGAAGTCATCAAGCGCCGCCAGATACTTCTGGTTCAGGTCGTAAAGGAAGAGCGCGGCAACAAGGGCGCAGCACTTACCACCTATCTGTCGCTCGCCGGACGCTATTCGGTCCTGATGCCGAACACGGCACGCGGCGGCGGCATTTCGCGCAAGATCACGAACGTCCAGGACCGCAAACGCCTCAAGGACGTCGTGAAGCAGCTTGACGTGCCACAGGGCATGGGGGTCATCCTGCGCACCGCGGGTGCAAATCGCACCAAGGCGGAGGTCAAGCGCGATTACGATTATCTGATGCGTCTGTGGGAGAAGGTGCGTTCCCTCACGCTTGAATCGACCGCGCCTGCCCTCGTTTACGAGGAAGGCAGCCTGATCAAGCGATCCGTGCGCGACCTCTACAACAAGGATATCGGCGAAGTCCTTGTGGCAGGCGAGGAAGGCTATCGCGAAGCCAAGGACTTCATGCGCATGCTCATGCCGAGCCACGCAAAGGTCGTGCAGCCCTATCGCGAGGTTACACCCATCTTTGCCGGCAACGGTATCGAAGCACAGCTGGACCGGATGCTGCAGCCACAGGTAACGCTGAAATCCGGTGGCTACATCATCATCAACCAGACCGAGGCGCTGGTTGCAATCGACGTCAACTCCGGCCGCTCCACGAAGGAACACTCCATCGAAGACACCGCGCTCCAGACCAATCTGGAAGCGGCAGAAGAGGTCGCGCGCCAGTTGCGCCTGCGCGACCTTGCAGGTCTGATCGTCATCGATTTCATCGACATGGAGGAAAACCGCAACAACCGCGCGGTGGAAAAGCGCCTCAAGGAATGCCTGAAGAACGATCGTGCGCGCATCCAGGTGGGTCGCATCTCGCATTTCGGCCTTCTGGAAATGTCCCGCCAGCGCATTCGCGCAAGCGTTCTTGAGAGCACGATGCAGCCCTGCCCCCATTGCGGCGGCACCGGGCATATCCGCTCGGATTCCTCCGTGGCTCTGTTCGTGGTTCGCTCCATCGAAGAATATCTACTCAAGGATTCCCGCAACAACATCGCAGTGCGGACCCCCACCCCCACGGCTCTCTATCTCCTCAACCACAAGCGCGCCAATCTCGTCGAGATGGAGAACCGCTTTGGTGTAAACATAACCGTGGAAGCGGACGACGAGGTCGGTGCGCAGCACTTTGCGATCACCAGGCAGCAGCCCGCCGACAAGTCGGGCATGGAACAGCCCGCCCCCACGGCTCCGGTCGACGTTGCAGAACCGGAAGAGACCGCCGCCCCGTCACACGAAGCCACCAACGGTGAGGATGGCGAACCGCGCAAGCGGCGGCGCAAGCGCAAGCGGCGCGGCGGCCGCAACCGCAACGGTGGCGGTGAGGCAGCAGCGGATCAGAATCAGAATGAGAGCTCCGAACAGGGCTCCATCGACGCAGATGCCATTGCTGCGAGCGCCGGTGAAGACGCTGTTTCCTCCGAAGAGCCTGCCGAGGCAGCGGCTGCGGAGGGTGGTGAAGGCGAGCGCAGGAAGCGTCACCGCGGCAAACGGGGTGGTCGCAAGAACCGCCGCGAGAACCAGGCGCAGGACGCACAGGCTCCAGAGACCGAGACCGAAAGCGGGAATGAAGAGCCTCAGGCAGTGAATGCCGACACTTCGGACAAGGTCGAAGCTGCGGCAGAAGACGCTCCGCAACAGGACGGTTCAAGCGACGCGGCACAGGAACCGGCGGCAGACGAGAAGCCGGCAAAGAAGCCGCGCCGCCGCACGCGCAAAACTGCCGCTGCCGCAGCCGACGACAGCCAGAAGACCGAAGCGACCAATGGCGCGACGCCACCCGCAGAGGAAGTGCCTGCCGGACAAGATGCCACTGAGGCAGTCGCATCGGAAGAGGCCGCCGCTCCTGCGCCGAAAAAGCGCCGGACCGCCACACGTCGCAGCACGGCGAAAGTCAAGGCTGAGGAAAAGGACGCTCCGGTCAAGGAGAGCGCTGTTGCGGAAGCCGAACCGGTTGTTTCCTCGTCAGAGCCTGCAGAAAGTGACCGGCCGCGCAAGACCGGCTGGTGGCAGCGCAAGAGCTTCTTCTAGTAGCGCTCCTGACGACTTGATCTCGAGAAGCCGGCGTTCTGCGCCGGCTTCTTTTGTTTGCGGCATGGCGACGCTGGTAATCAAAACTCCATGATCGCACGCGGTTCTGCCTTTCCATCGCCCTCATGCTCGTCTACCACTTTCGCGATGCTTGAGAGAAACACCATGGTTTACACGACAGTCACGCGAACCATTTCGCTTTTCCTCGTTGCGGCCTATCTCACTGTCGCCTCGACACCCTCTGCCTTTGCCCAGTCCAGAGTGACCGTCGTGCGCGATGCGGAGATCGAAGCCCTGATCTCGGAATATGCCCAACCGATCCTGAAAGCGGCGGGCCTCTCCCGGTCTGGCATAGACATCGTCCTCGTCAACAATCGCAGCTTCAACGCCTTTGTCGACGGACGCCGGATTTTCATTCACACCGGCGCACTGACGGATGCGGAAACGCCCAACGAGGTCATTGGCGTCCTCGCTCACGAGGCCGGTCATATCGCCGGCGGTCATCAGGAACGTCTGCGCCAGCAGTTGCAGCGCGCACAGACAATGGCGATTGTCTCCGCACTGATCGGCATCGGTGCAGGTGTGGCCGGCGCCGCTTCGGACTCGCGCGGCCTGGCAACGGCTGGCATGGGCATGGCAGCCGGTGGCGCTGAAATGGCCCGGCGCAGCCTGCTCGGCTACCAGCGCTCCGAAGAAGCAACAGCAGACCGCACAGCGATCGACTATCTCAATCGAACGGGCCAGTCGGCCAACGGCATGCTCAAGACCTTCGAGCGCCTTGCCGGCGGCATGGCGCTGGCCGGCGTCAACGTGGATCCCTACCAGATCAGCCATCCGATGCCGCGCGAGCGCATCGCCAATCTGGAAGAGCTCGCCCGCAAGAGCCGCTACTTCGATCGTAAGGATCCCCCGCAGCTACAGCTTCGTCACGACATGATGCGGGCCAAGATCGCCGCCTATATGGAAGGTGGGCAGGCCGTTCAGCGCCTGTTCCGCGGCAATCCGCGCGGCATTCCGGCGCGCTACGGCGATGCCATCGCCACCTATCTCAATGGCAACCCGCGCACCGCACTTCAAAAGGTCGATGCCCTGATCGCGGAAATGCCGCGCAATGCCTATTTGCAGGAGCTGCGTGGTGACATTCTCATCAAGGCCAGCCGTGCAGAAGAAGCGGCCAATGCCTATGCGAGAGCACTCTCGCTTGCACCGGGAACCCCTGGCCTTCTGCAGGTGGGCTATGGGCAGGCCCTTCTTGCGACCGGCAAGCCGGATCTGGTGAAAAAAGCCGCCTCCGAATTGCAGACTGGTCTTTCGCGCGAGCCGGAATTTGCCAATGGCTATCGTTATCTCGCGCAGGCCTACGGCCAGCTCGGAGACATCGCTGCGGCCGAACTGGCAACGGCGGAAGGCCATTTTCATCTCGGCCGCTATCAGGATGCAAAAATCTTCGCCACCAGAGCACAAAAGCGGATGAAGCGCGGAACGCCTGGCTGGCTGCGTGCCCAGGACATCATTCAGTACAGAAAACCGGGTTAGCGTGAACCATTGACGCGCCATCGACACCCATGAGCGCACCCGCCCACCAATTAGATGAATCGGAACATGACATGACCTTCACCAGAAATATCCGAGTGCTTGCGGCGACGGCCGCCCTGCTCACGCCAGTCACATTGTTCGGCACCACGGCACAGGCCGAGACTGCAGCACCGCTCGGCAAGCCACAGGTGGAGCAGATTGTCCGCGAGTACCTGCTCAACAATCCCGAAATCCTGCTCGAGGTTCAGGACGCGCTGGAGAAGAAGCAGCGTGAAGAGCAGAAACTGGCCCAGCAGACAGTCATGAAGGACAGACAAGAGCAGCTTTTCAACAGCCCTTACGACGGCGTGGTGGGCAATCCCGACGCAGCCATCACGGTCGTGGAGTTCTTCGACTACAATTGCGGATACTGCAAGCGCGCCATGACGGACATGCAGGCGCTGGTCGAGGAAAACGACGATGTCCGCTTCGTGCTCAAGGAATTTCCGATCCTCTCCGCCCAGTCGCGTGAAGCGCATGTGGTTTCCATGGCCGTTCATGCGATTGCCCCGGAAAAATACGCCGATTTCCACCAGAAGCTTTTGGGCGCGGAAACGCGCGCCGACGGCGAGCTGGCCATGAAGATCGCAACAGAAACGGGCATCGACGAAGCCGCGCTGCGCAAGGAGATGGAGAATCCGGAGATCCAGAAGGTCTTTGCCGAGACCTACGATCTGGCGAATCAGCTTGCCGTCACGGGAACACCCGCTTATGTGATCGGCGATGAAGTGGTGTTCGGCGCGCTGGGCAAGGACGTTCTTGCCGAGAAGATCGACCAGGCACGCACGCAAAGCAACTGATCGGCGCCTTGAGCGCGCTGTGGACAGACAAAGAAGCCCCTTGCCATCTTTGCGGCACGGTCTAAGCCCTCTATAGAGGAGCGTATTGAGCGTGCCGCGAGGGGTCAGGGGACAATTTCATGGCGAAAACAGTCTTCATATTGAACGGGCCCAACCTGAATGCGCTCGGCAGGCGTGAGCCCGGCATCTATGGCGGCGATACCCTGGAAGGGATCGAAGCATCGTGCCGGGAAAGGGCTGCATCGCTTGGCATGGACATCGAGTTTCGGCAATCCAATCACGAAGGTGACCTCGTTGACTGGATTCATGAGGCCGGTGAAGGTGCCGCCGGGATCGTCATCAATCCAGGCGCCTACGGGCACACGTCGATCGCGCTGCATGATGCAATCCGCGCCGTCAGCCCGCTGCCGGTGATTGAGGTGCATATCTCCAACATTCACGCACGCGAGGCCTTTCGCCACGTTTCGATGATTGCCCCGGCTGCAAAAGGCATGATTTGCGGATTGGGCACAATCGGTTATGTACTCGCGCTGGACGCGCTGGCCGCAAGCCGGCCCGATTGAGAACAAGGCAGGACAAAGCATATGTCGACAAAGAAGACGGGGGTCGATCAGCAACTCATTCGCGAGCTTGCGACGATCTTGAACGACACCAATCTGACGGAGATCGAGGTCGAACAGGACGACCTGCGAATTCGCGTGGCCAAGCAGGCAGCAGCGCCGGTGCAGACTTACGCCGCACCTGCTCCGGCGCCTGCGCCGGCTGCTCCTGCAGCCTCGGCCAAGGAAGAAGCGCCGGCTGCCAGCCCCGCCGATTCCAAGAATGCCGTTCCCTCCCCCATGGTCGGAACCGCCTATGCCGCCCCAGCTCCGGGCGCAGCCGCCTTCATCCAGGTAGGCCAGACCGTAAAGGAAGGCCAGACGCTTCTGATCATCGAAGCGATGAAGACCATGAACCAGATCCCCGCGCCCCGCTCCGGCACCGTGACGGCGATCCTCTTCGAGGACGCGCAGCCGGTTGAGTTCGGCGAGCCGCTGGTTGTGATCGAGTAGTCCGGGGCAGGCGCGCATGTTTCACAAGATCCTCATCGCCAATCGCGGCGAAATTGCCCTGCGCGTGCTGCGCGCCGCCAAGGAGCTCGGCATCCAGACCGTGGCCGTGCATTCCACGGCGGACGCGGATGCGATGCATGTGCGCCTTGCCGACGAAAGCGTGTGCATCGGTCCACCGCCCTCGCGCGACAGCTATCTGAACATTCACCAGATTCTGGCCGCCTGCGAGATCACGGGCGCAGACGCCGTGCATCCGGGCTATGGCTTCCTTTCGGAAAACGCCAAGTTCTCCGAAATTCTGGCCGCTCACAACCTGACCTTCATCGGCCCTTCAGCCGACCACATCCGCATCATGGGCGACAAGATCACCGCCAAGAAGACGGTGAAGGAGCTGGGCATTCCGGTGGTTCCCGGCTCCGATGGCGCCGTCACCGACGATGTGGAAGCCAAACGGATCGCCGCTGATATCGGTTATCCCGTTCTCATCAAGGCATCGGCCGGCGGCGGCGGGCGTGGCATGAAGGTCGCGAAGACGGAAGCCGACTTGGCCGAAGCGCTCTCCACCGCCCGCGCCGAAGCAGGCGCCGCCTTTGGCGACGATGCGGTCTATATCGAGAAATATCTCGAAAAGCCGCGTCACATCGAAGTGCAGGTCATGGGCGACGGTGCCGGCAAGGCCATCCATCTGGGCGAACGTGATTGCTCTCTCCAGCGTCGCCACCAGAAGGTCTGGGAAGAGGCAAATTCACCTGCCCTCAATGTCGAACAGCGCAACCGCATTGGCGAGATCGTGTCAAAAGCGATTGCCGATCTTGGCTATTCCGGCGCAGGGACGATCGAGTTCCTCTACGAGAACGGCGAATTCTACTTCATCGAGATGAACACCCGCCTTCAGGTGGAGCATCCGGTCACGGAAGCGATTACCGGGATCGATCTGGTGCATGAGCAGATCCGCGTTGCCTCGGGCGGCGGTCTTTCCTGCACGCAGGATGAAGTGCGCTTCGAGGGCCACGCCATCGAATGCCGCATCAATGCGGAAGACCCGCGCACCTTCACCCCCTCGCCGGGCACGATCTCGCACTTCCACACGCCCGGCGGTCTCGGCATCCGCGTCGATTCCGGCGTCTATTCCGGCTATCGCATTCCACCTTACTACGACAGCCTGATCGGCAAACTGATCGTGCATGGCCGCAACCGGGTGGAATGCATGATGCGCCTACGCCGCGCCCTGGATGAATTCGTGGTCGACGGCATCAAGACCACGCTGCCGCTGTTCCAGGACCTGGTCGGCAATCCCGACATCGCCAACGGCGATTACGACATCCACTGGCTGGAGAATTACCTGGCGAAGACGGGCTGAGGCCCGCCGCTCCATGTGATTCTCCGGCAACCTCGCCGGTTGGGCACGATGGCACGACCTTTCGCACCAGGATTTCGGATTCCTCCGGATCTTCTCTTGCGCGCTTATGCCACCGGAGTCTTCCCGATGGCCGAAAGCGCCGACGATCCGGAGGTGTTCTGGGTGCGGCCGGAGATGCGCGGCGTCATCCCGCTCGACACGTTTCATGTCCCCAAAAGCCTGGGCAAGACGCTGCGCCGCAATCCTTTCCGGATCGCTTTCGACACGGACTTTGACGGCGTCATCGAAGGTTGTGCAGAGGCACGGCGCGACAGCACCGAAACCTGGATCAATGCACCGATCCGCGAAGCCTACGGGCTTCTTTTCGAGAACGGCCATTGCCACACGGTGGAAGCCTGGACGGATGAAGGATTGGTCGGTGGGTTGTACGGCGTGACACTGGGCCGCGCCTTCTTCGGCGAGAGCATGTTCTCACGCCGCACCGATGCCTCGAAAATCTGCCTCGTTCATCTCGTGAAGCGTCTTCGTGAGCGTGGCTTCACGCTTCTCGACACTCAGTTTACGACACCGCATCTCAAGCAATTCGGCGCAATCGACGTGCCGCGGAACCGCTACGAGCAGCTCCTACAGGAAGCACTGCAATGCGGCGAGGCCCGCTTCAATCCGTAAACGGAGAAGCAGATCAATTGGTCTCTGGCGGCGGGACGTCAGTGTCTTCCTTGCAGCCCTTCAGCCACACATCGTAGACCGCGTGCTCGACGGCGTTCAGACCGGGGCTCTCGGCCAGCATCCAGCCGGTAAAGATACGGCGGATTTCCCGGTCCAGGGTAATCTCGTCCACTTCCACGAAAGCATCCGTGCGCGGCTCTTCGGTCTCTTCCGAAGTGTAGCAGACGCGCGGAGTGACCTGCAGCGCACCGAACTGAACCGTCTCGTCCATATAAACGTCAAAAGAGATGATACGCCCGGTGATCTTGTCGATGCCGGTAAACTCGGCCACCGGGTGCTTGATCCGGGCGGCCTGGACCGGCGCAGTCGCCAACACGGCCAGTCCCAATGCCACGATCAGCCCGAAACCGGCGTTTTTCTTCTGGCCTGACTTCATATGGCTCGACACCCGTTCTGTTTGCTTGTCACGCTGAGAGAGTCCAGCGGAATCGCCCGACCCACGATAAAGCTTACGACTAATGCGCAATTGTGGCGAGATCAGCAAACAGGTTCAGCCGCCAGGCGTCCACGCATCGTAATCGCCCGTGACACGCGGGCGATCGGCAGTGTTCGCGATCGAGCCCTGCGGACGGTAGGCAGCCGGCGAGCCAGTCAGGTTCGGCTGATGGGGCTTCTGCCATTCGCGCGGTGTGTAATTCTCGTTGACGGGCGCAACGTCAACGCGGTGGTGCAGCCAGCCATGCCAGCCGGGCGGCACCAGCGAGGCGTCGGAAATGCCGTTATAGATCACCCAGCGGCGCGTGCGCCCCTCGGAATCCTTGCCGCCTTCATAATAGGTATTGCCGAATTCATCTTCACCAACGCGTGTGCCCTTGCGCCATGTGTGGAAGCGCGTGCCCAGCGTCTGGCCGTTCCACCAGGTAAAAAACTGAAGCAGAAACTTCTTCATGGCGTCCTCAAGTCGCTCGCTATCGTCATCAGAGATGGCTCGTGGTTGGCGTTATGGCGTCCACCGCGCCGGAAGGCAAGGCCCCCGGTCAATGCTCCATAGTCATTTCAGCTTCATCTTGAAACCGACATGGCTTTTTGCGAAGCCAAGCCGCTCATAAAACCCGTGCGCGCGCTCGCGCACGGCATTGGACATGAGCTGAACCAGACGCGCATCTGCCGCCTTCGCCTCACCGACAGCATGCGTGATCATCAGCGCGCCAATTCCCCGGCTGCGCATGTCTTTGCGGGTCTGCACGGCCTCGATCTGGAAGCTCGTACCGCCACGCCCCGGCATGCCCGGAATAAGCGTCGTCTGAAAGGTGCCCACAACCTCGCCGTCGAGTTCGGCAACGTAAAGCGTGTCGTTCGGGCTCCGGCTGATGCGCTCGAATGCCGCAAGATAGGCGCCTGCGGCATTCGGATCGGTCGTATCCCCGTGGCCACCCTCCCCGTCCGCAGCGAAGAGCGAGACAATCGCCTCAACATCGCGCCGTTCGGCGATTCGAATCAACGGCCCTTCGGCGCCCGTTTCTCCGCCCGTCACCATCAAAGCCCCCGGCGATAGATGAGCGCCGGCAGCTCGAAACCCGCACCACCGCAGTCGCCGCTTCGCCCAACCTCCTCAAATCCCAGATGTGCGTAAAAGGCTCTCGCCCTGCTGTTCGCCTCTTCAACCTCAAGCATGATTTCACGTGCTTCCGGGAAGCATTGAGCGATCTCGGAGAAAAGCGCCATTCCGATGCCTTTTCCCTGGCATTCAGGATGCACATAAAGTTGATGAAGCTGGATCTCCTTGCCGTCATTTCCGGCCACCGCAAACGCCATACCGCCAATCAGCCGGCCATTGTCTGCCAGAACGAATTCTGAATGCGGCCGCTTCAGACGCGCCTTTAGTGCATCCAGAGAATGCCAAGTGTCGGTAATCTCTACCACGCGCGCGCGGCCATAGATCGGGTCATAGGTGTCGTGCCACGTCTCCACGAGGAGCGCACGCACGGCAGGCAGGTCGCGCTCGCCTGCCGTGCGGACGAAAAATTCCTCGCTGTCAGGCATCGATCCCAAGCTTTTCCTTCACAAGCGCGTTGACGGCCTGCGGATTGGCCTTGCCACCGGTGGCCTTCATCACCTGCCCGACAAACCAGCCGGCAAGCGTCGGCTTGGCCCTGGCCTGTTCGACCTTGTCCGGATTGGCAGCGATGACCTCATCCACGGCCTTTTCGATGGCACCGGTATCGGTGACCTGCTTCATGCCGCGCTCTTCGACGATGACACGCGGATCACCACCTTCTGCAAACACGATCTCGAACAGATCCTTGGCAATCTTGCCGGAAATCGTTCCGTCCTTGATCAGGTCGATGATCGCACCAAGCTGATCAGGCGTTACTGTCGTGTCTTCGATCCCCTGCCCGGCCCTGTTCAAGGCGCCAAGAAGATCATTGATTACCCAGTTGGCGGCAGCCTTGCCGTCGCGGCCTTCGGCAACCTTTTCAAAAAAGTCCGCCGTGGCCTTTTCCGCAATCAGCACGGATGCGTCGTATTCCGAGAGGCCAAATGTTTCGATGAAGCGCGCCTTCTTCTCATCGGGAAGTTCCGTCAGATCGGCAGCGAGCGCATCCACATAAGCCTGATCGAACTCCAGCGGCACCAGATCCGGATCGGGGAAATAGCGATAGTCATGCGCCTCTTCCTTGGAACGCATGGAACGCGTTTCGCCCTTCGCGGGGTCGAACAGGCGGGTTTCCTGATCGATCGCACCCCCATCCTCCAGAATGGCGATCTGACGACGCGCTTCCGATTCGATGGCCTGACCGACGAAACGCACCGAGTTCACATTCTTGATCTCGCAGCGCGTGCCGAACTCGCCCCCGGGACGCCGCACGGAAACATTCACGTCGGCGCGCATGGAGCCTTCGTCCATATTGCCGTCACAGGTGCCCAGATAGCGCAGGATCGTTCGCAGCTTGGTCAGAAACGCCTTGGCCTCATCGGCCGAACGGATGTCAGGTTTGGAGACAATCTCCATGAGCGCGACACCGGAGCGGTTGAGGTCCACATAGGACATGGTGGGATGCTGGTCATGCATCGACTTGCCGGCATCCTGCTCCAGATGGAGACGCTCGATGCCGACTTCGATTTCCTCGAAGGAACCGTCCTTGGCGGGGCCGACGGACACCGTCACCTTACCCTCGCCCACGATCGGCTGCTTGAACTGGGAAATCTGATAGCCCTGCGGCAGATCCGGATAAAAGTAGTTCTTACGGTCGAAAACAGAGCGCAGGTTGATCTGCGCCTTGAGACCCAGACCCGTGCGGATTGCCTGCTTCACGCACACTTCGTTGATCACCGGAAGCATGCCGGGCATGGCCGCGTCCACGAGAGAGACATTGGCATTGGGCTCCGCACCGAAGGCCGTCGAAGCGCCGGAGAAGAGCTTTGCTTCAGAGGTAACCTGAGCATGGATCTCCATGCCGACGATGATTTCCCAGTCGCCGGTCGCTCCGGAGATGAAGCGCTTGGGATCGGGCGTGCGCGTATCGATGATTGTCATGGGTTCACGGTACCGTGCAGTCGGATGGATCTATGATGAATGCGCATTCGCTAGACCAAACACTCACGCGTGGCAAGCCGAGCGCTTTATTCCGGCCAAAGTTTGCATTATGAAAACCCCGAACCAACGGAGTTTTTATGTCCATCAGCCTTGAGGCCCGGTGAAGCCCCGAACCTGAACCAACACAGGATCGGGGCGAGAAAACCTTGAAACCCCGTGCCATCGCAGAATGGCGCGGCGATGTTTTGTGGCCATTCGGCCACTGGTTTTTTCCCAGGACTTCTAGATATGGACATTTCCCGCGCAGAACAGCGCATCCTGCACATATTGGCGCAGGGCGGCCGCATAGACATTGAGAAAGATGACCGCGGTCAGATCATCGAACTGAACTGCATCACGCGCGATGGCTGGTATTTCCCCGGCCTTGACGTGATCGTCTTCAGAAAAATCAAGCGCAAACGCGCAATTCAGTCGCGCAATGGCGGGCCCTACCGCATCACGCGGCGGGGGTTGCAACTTGTTCGCTCACAGGGCGACAATCGCTAAGGCTAGGAGAGGCTGCCAGAAGGCAGCCTCTCATCTTTCAGGCGGTGGCTATGTAACTGCGAATGTCCTCCGCCTCACGTTCCACATCCTCGATCCGTTTTTTGACGACATCGCCGATGGAGATAATGCCGGCAATCTTGCCGTTTTCCTCGACTGGCAAATGACGGAAACGCCCCGTGGTCATGATCTGCATGACCTCGTTGATGGTGTTCTGTTCATGACAGCGCTGCACCTTCGACGTCATCACCCTGGAAATCGGCTGTTCGAGAGCGCCGCCACCATCCCTGCCAATCACGCGTACAATATCGCGCTCCGACAATATGCCCGCGATCCGGCCATCGGCCTTTGTCACGACGACCGCACCGATACCGCGTTCCGACAGGAGCTGCGCCGCATCCGCAAGCTTCATATCCGGGGCGATGGTGACGACATTGCGCCCTTTGGCGTCCAGAATGGCCTTTACCGTCATGGCAATCTCCTTCTCCTCGCAACAAGCCAATGTTGCGCCGAGCCCGAATGCTTTGCAAGTGGTGGAGTGCCGTCTCGCCTGCTCGTCAATTGTCCTGAGGATATTGCGGCGCAGCATGGCGGCGATCGAACGCGCGAACACCGAAAAAGCCCAGAAGAAAACCGCCGATATGCGCCTCCCAGGCGATCTGCGGCCCGTCGATCGTCGTGCCGCTGAATACGCCCGTGGCGAGGTTTACAACCATCCAGACCCCGAGGAAGACCAGAACCATCCGGGATCTCAAGACCACCGATACCGGCAGGACCGGTCCGGTGAAAGCCGGCTTTGGTGCGCGGCGGTCCACACGGAAGGCAAAACGCGCCGCAGCGCCCATCATTGCCGAAATGGAGCCGGACGCCCCGACCAGGGGAACCACCGACGACGGATAGAGTACAAAGTGAAGCGCGACCGCTGAGAGAGCGCCCGCAATCCAGAAAAGCAGGAAGCGCATGGTGCCGATCCGATTGGCAAGCGGCGAACCGAAAGCGGCAAGCCAGATCAGGTTGACCAGCAAATGTCCCCAGCTTCCATGCAGGAGGGAATAGGTGACCGGGCTGATCAGGGCTGAAAAATCAAGTGCAAACGGCCCCGTATAGCGAATGGGCAGGAAAGCGAAATGCAGCATCAGCCAGAGCTGCTGATCCAGGTTCAGCCAGAATGCTTCCACCGCGTAGATGGCGATGCATACAAGGCCGATGCCCGCAACCGCCGGCGCCAGATTGAAGACGGGCTCGCGTCCATCATTCCCGCCATGCCCCACCCTGTCGGCTGCCGCCGTCGGAATCGTGTGATCTTCATCTCTGTCCATGATTTTGCTTAAAGCATCGGACCGAAAAGTGGAATCCGGTTTTCGGGCTATTCCGATGCTCCATCAACAGTCTGCATCGTCCTTTGTGCGCCCGGATGGACGCAGGGCGATCGAGCAGACCCACCGGACAGAAAAAAGCCGTCCAGGCAAAACAACCTGAACGGCTTTGTCGAGCCCCCCTGCCGGTTCTTGTTCCGAACTTCGGCCCTGCCCGTATGTGAATGATTCGGTCTTGCTGACCGCCAGACACTGCCAGCGCCCCGCCGGCCACGCAATTGAAACCCTTTTTTAACCTTAACAAAACGGGCAGGTGAACAACCCCGGCCGGTCTGGCACGCAACCTGCAGCCATCCACATGTCGCTATTGAAAATGCCCGCACCTGTCCGCCTATGGGACAGGCCCGGGCCGAAAGTAAGGAGCCAAGAGGCATGAGACACGATGGTTCAGTGACGTTGTTCCAATATTGGAACAGGTTGCGCGGCAACCGTCCGGCCCCCAGGCGCACGGAAGTTGAGCCTGCAGAGATAAAGTCCCTGCTGGCCGATACGTTCATCCTTGAAAAGGACGCACGGGGCGAAGCCGTCTTCCGCCTCGCCGGCACCCGGCTGTGTGCCACTTTTGGAAAAGAGCTGAAGGGCCTTTCCTTCGCATCGCTTTGGGCGGGCCGCGATCAGACAGTGGTCGGAAAACTCGCACGCAGCGTTTTCGACATGAAGTCCGTCGTCGTTCTTGCTTTCGACGGAAAAAACAAAGCCGGCGACAAGGCGTCGTTCGAGCTCTTGCTCCTGCCTCTGGAAGGTGGGATGGAGAGCCCCCGCGCGATGGGCTCGCTTCTGGCCTGCGAAAAGCCCTTCTGGCTGGGTGCAGAAGCCCTCGTCGACTGCGAAGTGACGTCCCTGCGCCTCATCGATGCCGATCGCGAGCCGGTGCTCCTGAAAAACCGCCCTGCCGTTGAAGTCCCGCCACTGGTGCCCGAACGACGGTCCATTACCGACAGTCTGATCGAGCCCGGTCAGGGCCGTCGCTTCCGGCATCTGGTGGTCTTCGACGGTGGCCGCAACGTATAGTTGCTCTTACCGGTTGTTAACCGATTGGGCGTAGTGTAGCGCTGCCCGACTGGGCATCAGAACCGCCACAGCGAAGAGCGCATACCACCATGTCAGCGGCGATAAACCGGTCCACACTGGATGATGAGCGACGCAGTTTTCAGCGCGTGAAAGTGTCGATCTACGGCCGTTTCATGCTGGAAGACCGCAGCGAACACGCTTGCCGCGTGACCGACATGTCGCCGGGCGATGTCTGCCTGATCGCCCAGCGGTCGGGCCGCCAGGGCGAACGTGTTATCGCCTATCTCGATCACGTGGGCCGCATCGAAGGCGAAATCATCCGGGTCAACCGCGACGGTTTCGCCATGACGGTGGTTGCATCGGAGCGCAAGCGCGACAAGCTCGCCGCACAGCTCACCTGGCTCGCCAACAAGCACGAACTGGACCTGCCCGAGGATCGTCGCCACGAGCGCATCGCGCCGCGCAATCCGATCAGTGTCCTGCGTCTGCCAGACGGCCGTGAATACCGCTGCCGCATTATCGATCTTTCGCTCTCCGGCGCAGCCATTGAGAGCGAAGTCAGGCCCGAACGGGGCACCCAGGTTCATATTGGCACAATGCGTGGCCAGGTGGTCCGCCACTTCGACGACGGAGTGGCCATCGAATTTGCCAGCATTCAGGACCGTCAGGCTCTGGAAGCGGAATTCTCGCTCCCCGTCGAAGTCTGACGACGGCCGAGGTCAGAACCTCGAAATCCGCTGCAATCACATCCCCGGCCGCTCCGACCTGCAGGTCGTTTCTGGCACCTTTCACCATGCTCCCATAACCAGGGAACAAAGGTCGTCCTGAGCCCGCACCACGCGCGCGGCTCCGGGGTCGTCATTGCGCGCAGCCACCATGCAGACATCCGTCGGCTTCATACCCGGCACGTCGAACACCAACGCGCGCAGATTCTCCATTCCGCCTCCGGATCGCTTCTTCAATTTCGTTACAATTTTAAGCAAAATTTATTCAAATAAAAATCAAAACAAGATCACTTTTTATTCTTATTAATTCAAAATACAGATAGAATTTATCGAGACTTATACTGTGCAATTTTGCCTGGAATAAATTCCCCTCTGCCATTGTCGCGTCAAACGGGGAGACAAGACAATGGGGCTTTCAACAAGCGCACGGCTCATGGCCGCAGCCGCAATCGCAATGGGGACGTTCACCACGGGGGCGTTCGCCACACCCAACTTCATGAAGGTCGGCGGCCTTACCAGCCAGCCTATCGGGCACTATGAGCTGTGTCAGCGTGAACCGGTGGAGTGCCGCCAGACCACCGCGCGCCCGCGCCCGGTGCAGCTCACGCGGAAGCTCTGGCAGGCCATGATCGACGTCAACAACGCTGTGAATTCGACAGTTCTGCCGCGCACCGACATGGAAATGTGGGGTGTAGAGGAATACTGGTCCTACCCTCAGGCCTATGGCGACTGCGAGGACTACGTTCTTGAGAAGCGTCGGCGCCTCATCCGCGCGGGCGTACCGGCCGGCAATCTGCTGATCACGGTCGTGCGCCAGCCCAACGGAGATGGACATGCGGTGCTGACGGTTGTCACCAGCATGGGTGACTATATTCTGGACAATCTGGAAGCACGTGTTTCAGTTTGGACCGATACGGACTACACCTATCTGAAACGCCAGTCGGCGTCTCATTCCGGCAAATGGGTCACCATCAACGATGGGCGGGCCATCGCTGTCGGCAGCGTTGCCTCGAGCCGCTGATACATTCCATACTCGTGGGCGCAATGGACGGGACGCGCCCATGACAGACTGACATCCGACGGACAACACTGCGCTTCTGACCTCCGCGCAGCCGGGTCCGCTCCGGGACACCCGGTCGAGTCCCCACCTCCCCGTCCCCAACGACCGGGTACAGGAGCCGGCCCACCCCATGGGTCGGCTCCGCCTTTTTTCCGGGCTCCTAGGGTCAGGACCCTAGAGCGTCTTCAGTTCATTCAGAAAGCGGTTGCCGTTCTCCACGTAGTGAGCGGATGACCACTGAAGAGCGCGCACGGCTTCGTCGTCCAGTTCCCGCACAACCTTTGCCGGTGAGCCCACGACGAGCGAATTGTCGGGGATCTTCTTGTTCTCTGTTACGAGTGCACCCGCGCCTATGAGGCAGTTCCTGCCGATCTCGGCTCCGTTGAGAACGATTGCGCCCATCCCAATCAGGCTGTTTTCACCGATTGTGCAGCCATGCAGGATCGCCCGGTGGCCAATCGTGCACCCGCGCCCGATGCGCAGCGGGAAGCCCATATCCGTGTGCAGCACCGAATGCTCCTGGATATTGGTGTTTTCTCCGATCTCGATGGGCTCATTGTCGCCGCGCAAAACGGCACCGAACCAGATACCGGCATTGCGACCAAGCCGCACCCGTCCGATAATCGAGGCATCCGGCGCGATCCAGTTGGTTTCCCTGTCTTCGAAGACGGGGCTTTCGCCCGCCAGTGCATAAATCGGCATAGTTCACTCCAGTTCGACCAAACCGCACTCTGCAACATCTCGCCCCAAAGCAGAATAGCACCCCCGGAAAACGCTTCCGTCTCCATCCTTCAGGAAGCTCTGACGGCCGGGATTTACTGTCCCTTTACCATGTAGAGCCAAGGTTTCACTGATATTCAGAAACTTGATGATGATTCTCCCACCGTGGGAGGCGTGCACGAGGGGATGACACTGGCGACCGGCGAAACCACTGGTGATTCCGGCGCGGAGCCGGCTTCGCGGAGACATCGTCTTGCGATCCGCGTGCTCCAGCTCTGCCTTGTGCTCCTTGTCCTGTCTCTCGGCATCTTCCTTTTCGGACGCTGGTATGGTGCCAGCCTTTCGAATGCCGGCCACACCGAATCGGTCAGGCTTCGGGAGATCGTGATCCGGAACAATATTCTGACGGTTCCTGAAAATGCGATCCGCTTCAAGAGTGCGCGCATGGATGGCGTAACGCTGCGTCTCGATCTCTATCTGTCATGGCCCGAGCTTGAGGGATACACTCCCGGGCGGCGCAACGATTTCAATCATGTCGACGGAGCGCGGAACATCATATTCCTCACGTTCGAGGAACAGGTGATGTCGCGCGATATGAGCAACAGGCTGGAGCCGGTTTACCGACAGATCATCGAAACGCGCTCAGTGGCCGGCCCCGGGAACATTCGGTTCCATCGCTTCAAGAGGGATTCGGGATATGCGGGGGAAGTGCTAGCTATCGCAGAGGGTACGGGCACGGGTCAGCCATTTGTTGCCCGTTGTCTGACAGGCGCAGCGGCCCGCGAAGCGCTCGCGCCCTGCGAGCGGGACATTAACGTGGGAAACCGCCTTAGCATGACCTACCGCTTCCCTGCTTCGCTCCTGGGAAACTGGCAGGTTCTGGATAGTGCGATAAAGCAGAAGGTTGCGCGCCTTCTCAATGCACCTGGCTAACAGGACGCGCGCCGACGACCGGAGACCGAAATCAGAAAGCCCGCAGGCAATCATGTTGCATGCGGGCTTACGAAAAAGATGATCTGGCAGTGCTTCTCAGAGATCGATGTCGAGAATGGCCATCGAGAAATTATAGGAAAGCTCTCCTTCATCCTCGTCCTTGAAGATGATTCCGAGAAACTCATCTCCCAGATAGAGCTCGCAGGAATCGTCCTTGCGCGGGCGCGCCTTCACACTTAAGGCGGGATTGTTGAAGGTGCGTTTGAAATACGCTTCCAGCTTTCTGATTTCCTCGGGATTCAAGAAACATCTCCAGTGCATCGCGCATCGCCAGGGTCGGATATTCTTAGCAACCCTTATGCGCAGCTTCAGATTTCGTACAGAACCGACAAAACACCCGGATAGCTGATTGACGGCACTGCTGTGGTGGCGCGCTTCTGGCATGAGCCCAGCGCTACTGTAAACCCTGAAACCGGGATTTCAGCCGTAAAGCTTCCGAAGGTCAACAGGCGTTTCCGATCAGCCGGGAACTCTCCAGGCGCCATCGGAACGAAAAACCACAATCCTGAGGTTACAGGAGCCCTCTCAGGCTTCGCCGTGAAGCGTCTGATCCATCAAGCGCGATGGTTCGCTGCATCCGGACTCTCCGACAACCCGCGCCGGTACACCCGCAACTGTCTTGGCGGACGGTACATCATTTAGCACGACCGACCCCGCAGCGACCCGGGCGCAGTGACCGACCTCGATGTTGCCAAGAATCTTCGCGCCGGCGCCAATCAAAACGCCATGGCGAATCTTTGGATGCCGGTCACCGGTTTCCTTCCCCGTACCGCCAAGAGTTACCGCATGAAGGATTGAGACGTCGTCTTCCACAACGGCAGTTTCGCCGATCACGACCCCCGTCGCATGGTCAATGAAGATTCCCTTGCCCATCCGCGCTGCCGGATTGATGTCCGTCTGGAAGACCGCGGAGGATCGGCTCTGCAGGTATAGGGCGAAGTCGCGTCGTCCCTCGTTCCAGAGCCAATGGGCCAGCCGGTGCGTCTGGATCGCGTGGAAACCCTTGAAATAAAGCACTGGCATCAGAAAACGATCGCAGGCCGGATCCCGGTCGTAATAGGCCTGAATATCGACACGAACAGTCGTGCGCCACTCCGGATCGGCATTGAGCATGGCATGAAATGTCTGACGGATGAGATCCGCGCCCATGTCCGGATGGTCGAGCCGCTCGGCCACCCGGTGAATCACCGCGCTCTCCAGATCATCATGGTTGAGGATCGTGGCATAGAGAAACGCGGCCAGAAGCGGATCGTTGGCAACCGCGGCCTCTGCCTCTTCGCGCACGGCATACCAGATCGGATCCACCGGCTGCGGCGTGCTCTTGCCGGAACTGCGCTGACGAATTGCGTTACGTGCGTTCATTGGATTTCTCCACCCGGGCTCAGGGCCTGTGAATATGGCCGCAATGGTCGGCCTGATTTGCGCGGATGCGCAAAGCGCCACCGCAGGAAGACTTCATGTCTTTCGGGGTTTTGCGACAGATTACCCCGTGCAAGTCATGTCGATCCGAAGGACGTTCCATATCTCTGTTTTCCGCGCTCATGCGGACCTCAGGTGATTCCACCTGCCTGCGCAATGCTCTAGATCGCCGTGCCCCCATCCGAACGCTCAAAGGGCGATCTAAACTCTTAATGGAGCATCGGAATAATCCGAAAACCGGATTCCACTTTTCGGTCCGATGCTCCAAGGCGTAAACTTGCCTTGCATGGCAACATACGTCAGAAGCCATTGTAGTTGAACCGCAAAAAACCGTGACCATACTTACAGGAAAATTGATGCATGACAGTGCCAGCCCATCCCAGTGAGCCAGCCCTCCGCGTTTCCTGCACCGATGGTGTTGCCACAATTATCCTCTCGCGTCCGGGAAAGATGAACGCTGTCTCGCAGGCAATGTGGCGCGATCTCATTGCCGCGATTGAAAAACTTGACGCCGATGACACGGCCCGCGTGATGATCCTGCGCGGCGCGGGCGACAATTTTTGCGCGGGGGCTGACATCTCCGAATTCGAGACTGTACGTCGGGATGCGGAAACGGCGCGGGTCTATGAGGCGCTGAATGCAGAGGCATTTGCCGCCATCCGCAATACGCGCCTGCCCACGGTTGCCGCCATTTCCGGCGTCTGCTTCGGTGGTGGTTTTGGTCTGGCCGCGGCATGCGATCTGCGGATTTCGACGCCGGACGCGCTCTTTGCAGTTCCTGCTGCCCGGCTCGGCCTTGCCTATCCGGTTGAGGCTATGGGAGACATCGTCGCCACAGCGGGTGCGCAGATGGCACGCTACCTCACATTCACCGGCGCCCGGATCGACGCAGCACGCGCCAGGGAGTGCGGTTTTCTTCTCGAAATTGTCCCCACCGACGTTCTGGTCAGCCGGGCACAGGAGATAGCGACAATGCTCGCCGCCAACGCGCCCCTGTCAATCCGGGCCTCGAAGGCGTCCATCGCAGCCGCTCTGTCCTGCCGCGCAGGCGACGTCTCGCAGGCGCAGGATCTGGGCGACATTACCTTCGAAAGCGCGGACTATGTGGAGGGGCGCCTGGCTTTTCGAGAACGCCGGTCCGCCCGCTTCCAGGGGCGCTGAGCGATCAGGCGGCCTGGTCGCGGCCCAGAAACTTCAAAATCTCCGAAGCGAAAACGTCATTTCGGTCGCCGACAACCATGTGCCCCGCACCGCCAACATCAACATAAGATGCAGCCGGAGCGAGTGAGACGAACTCCCGCGCGTGAGATTCCTGCACCAGCTCCGACCGCATTCCGCGGACAAGAAGAACGGGAAGGTGCAGTTCCGGCAGGCCTGCAATCAGTTCCTGCATCAGCGCTTCCGCGCCGGAATTGATGTTTACCGCGCCCTTGATGAAGGCCGGATCCCAGTGCCAGCGATAGCGGCCGTCTTCGCCCTGCCGCAGGTTCTTGCGAAGACCTTCGAGGGAGCGGCGCGGTGCGCGGTGCGGAAGATACGCAGCAATGGCATCGGCCGCCTCTTCGAGAGAGGCAAACCCCTCCTCCATCCGCGCGCCCATGAAACCCTGAATCCGGTCCACCCCGGCAGGGTCGAGGCGCGGCGTGATATCGACAAGAACCAGCGCGTCCAGCATCGGGCCAGCCCGCATTTCCGCCGTCAAAGAGGCAAGACCGCCAAGCGATGCGCCCACAGCCGCGGGCCGCGTGTGAAAGCGCTCGTGCACCTGGCGAAAGATTGCCGCTGCATCCTCGCCATAGTGATGAAAGCCGTAATGCCCGCTTTCCACCCAGGCGCTCTCGCCATGGCCGCGCTGGTCGACCGCGATTGCCCGCATGCCGCGCCGTGCAACATCACGCGCCGTTGCATCCCATGCGCGGCGGGTCTGTCCGCCGCCATGCAGGAAAACGACCGGCTGGCCGCCACCATCCCATATGTCACCGGTCAGCCGATTGCCTTCGGCCCCGACGAATGAAATCGCCTTACGTTCGATCAAGAGGGTGCTCCTCCAGAAATGCCAGCGCGCGCGCCTTGAATGTCCGGTCGCCCACCGCCAGCATGTGATCCCGTCTCTCAATGGCAAACGCAACGCCATTAGGCAACAGATCGGCAAGGCCTTCGGGCGAACCGGCAATATCGTCGCGCGTTCCCACCGCCACCAGCGTCGGCACAGCTATCCTCGCCGCATCCTGCTCGGTCAAAAGTTCACGCGAGGTCGCGATGCAGGCTGCGAGTGCCCTGCGATCGCTCTTCGTCTGGTCTGCGAACTTGCGAAACATCTGACCACGCTCCGAGGCGATGGTATCGGGGTCGTCCGTCAGCAGGGCCTCAGCGATCTCATCCCATTCGCCAACACCCTCGATCATGCCGAGCCCCAGCCCTCCCAGGATCAGCGTCGCTACTTTCGCGGGATGTTCAAGGGCGAGAAAAGCGGAAATGCGCGCGCCCATGGAATAACCCATCACATGCGCCTTCGGAATGTCCAGATGATCAAGCAGCGCCGCCGCATCGCCAGCCATTCTGCGGGGCGTGTAAACCGCCTCGTCATGGCTTTTGGTTGAGCGGCCATGGCCCCGATTGTCGAGTGCGATCACGCGAAAACCCGCATCCCGCAGCGTTTTCACCCAGCCCGGCGCCACCCAGTTCACATAGTGGGTGGAAGCGAAACCGTGGATCAGGAGAATTGGATCGCCCTGCCCTTCATCGATAAAGGAAAGTTCGAACCCGTCATGTTTGAAAGAATGCATCTGTGGATATGCGCCGCTGCTGACTATTGTGCGCCGGCAGTCCCGATGCGCGGATGGCGCAGACGATCACCGACCTCGATACCCATCTTCTGCGCGGTTCCCGCCAGCAGTTCAAGCACGAATTGAGATTCCACATCCGGTGATATGGACGCGGTGGAGAAAGGTGTTCCAGGTGCAATCGCCCGCACCGTGCCGTCGGCACCGACAAACATCAGGTCAAGTGCGAGTGGCGTGTTCTGCATCCAGAAGCCCTGCCGGCTCTCCGCCGGAAAGACGAAGAGCATGCCACGATCAGCCGGCATGGACTGGCGGAACATCAGGCCGCGCTGACGTTCATGCGGCTCGTCAGCGATCTCGATGTCAAACCGGATCTCGCCCGACGATGTGATGGCGACAAGCGGTTCAGGATCCACCGGCAGCCGCATCGCCGAACCCTGCGCTAGCGCCCCGGCTGCCGCGACCATCAGGACGACGACAGCAGACAGGAAACAGCGAGACAGGGAAAACACAAAGCGCGGCATCGCTGGCACTCTCTCAGGTACGGGAGCCGCGCAAGATTAGTGCGCGGCGTTCAACGTGCCAAGATCGGGATAGACTTCGGCAGCCATAAGGCCTTTGTCACCCCGCCCGAAACGGACCAGAACCACCTGGCCGGGACGCAGTTCCGTCACACCGTAGCGACGTAGCGTTTCCATATGAACGAAGATGTCCTCGGTCCCCTCACCCCTGGTCAGGAACCCAAACCCCTTGGTGCGGTTGAACCATTTGACAATCGCCCGCTCCAGCCCGCTCTCTGCGACAACGGTAACATGGGTGCGCGGTGCCTGATCCTCACTCGGGTGAACCGCCGTCGAAAGATCGATCGACACCACCTTAAAGGCCTGCAGCCCCTTTTCGCCCTGCTGGGCCAGGCAAACGACCCGTGCTCCCTCGAGTGCCGTCTGGAACCCATCCTTGCGCAGGCAGGTTACGTGAAGTAGCACATCGCCATGCTCTTCATTGTCTGGGAGGATAAAGCCATAGCCTTTCGCCACGTCGAACCATTTGATGGCGCCGGAAATCTCTACCAGTTCCCCGGTTTCCGCGACGTCATCCGTCTTCGGCGCCTTATCGCCAGCCTCGTACCTCTTGGTTGTCGAGGACTTGTCGTCCATCCCATCAAGCCTTTTCTCAAGTCCGCCCGACTCACTGTGTGTTTCAAAGATAGCATTGGCGCTTTGTGGCATAGCAAGACCCAGTTTCTGATTTTCAACAGCAGGTGAAATCAGCCGGATTTGAGGGATTTCGGCAAAACGGCACAACCGGTTAACGTGCAACATTGCCGAATAGAACGTGTAGAGACCCTGTACCGTATACGTAAACCAGCAAGCGAGAGAAAACATGCGCTACCTGCACACCATGGTCCGTGTAAAAGACATTGATGAATCGCTCGAATTCTACTGCAACAAGCTCGGACTGACCGAGGTTCGCCGCTCTGAGAACGAGAAGGGACGTTTCACCCTGATCTTCCTTTCGGCCCCTGCAGATCAAGCGCGCGCGAGCCAGGAACAGGCACCGCTGATCGAGCTCACATACAATTGGGACCCGGAGGACTATGACGGGGGCCGCAATTTTGGACACCTCGCCTACGAGGTTGACGACATCTACGCGCTTTGCGACCGGCTGATGAAGGCAGGCGTCACCATAAACCGCCCGCCCCGCGACGGGCGCATGGCCTTTGTTCGTTCGCCTGACGGTATCTCGATCGAACTCCTTCAGAAGGGCGGCGCACGGGAGCCGGCCGAGCCCTGGGCCTCCATGGAAAACACCGGCAGCTGGTAAATTCTGCAAATGCGCCGTGCGTTATCTGGAACGCACGGCGTATTTTCCTGCCGCTGCCGCCATGCTAACAGCAGAAGGGCCGTTGATTGCCTTTGGGGGAGACAAGCATGAAAGAGGTTCTTCTCGAGCTGGAACGCCGCCGCGCCGCCGCGCGCGAGGGTGGAGGCCAGCGGCGTATCGACGCCCAGCACGCCAAGGGCAAGCTGACGGCGCGTGAGCGCATTGAGACGTTCCTCGATGAAGGCACGTTCGAAGAGTTCGACATGTTCGTCGAGCATCGATCCACCGATTTCGGCATGGAGAAAACCCGCATTTCCGGCGATGGCGTGGTGACGGGATGGGGTACGGTCAACGGGCGCACCGTCTTCGTTTTTGCCAAGGATTTCACCGTCTTCGGCGGCTCCCTTTCCGAAGCGCACGCGGAAAAGGTGGTCAAGGTCCAGGAGATGGCGCTGAAGAACCGCGCGCCCATCATCGGCTTCTACGATGCGGGCGGCGCGCGCATTCAGGAGGGCGTGGCGGCACTCGGTGGCTACGCCGAGATATTCCAGCGCAACGTCCTCGCCTCCGGAGTCATCCCGCAGATTTCCGTCATCATGGGCCCCTGCGCGGGCGGTGACGTCTACTCCCCGGCGATGACCGATTTTATCTTCATGGTGCGCGACACCTCCTACATGTTCGTCACCGGGCCGGATGTGGTCAAGACCGTTACCAACGAAACAGTGACGGCCGAACAACTCGGCGGAGCCTCCGTCCACACCGTCAAATCCTCCATCGCCGATGGCGCCTACGACAACGATGTGGAAGCGCTCCTGCAGATGCGCCGCCTGATCGATTTCCTGCCAACGTCGAACACGGCTGATCTCCCCGAAGTGGAGTGTTTCCAGCCCGTCTCGGACCCCGATTACTCTCTCGACCGGCTGGTCCCAGACAATGCCAACAAACCCTACGACATCCGTGAGCTAATCCTGAAAACCTGCGACGAAGCGGATTTTTTCGAGATTCAGACGTCCTTCGCCAAAAACATCGTGACCGGGTTCGGCCGCGTGGAGGGCCGCACGGTGGGTTTCGTCGCCAATCAACCGATGGTGCTGGCGGGCGTTCTGGATTCGGACGCGTCCCGAAAGGCCGCCCGCTTCGTACGCTTCTGCGATTGCTTCAACATTCCGCTTGTCACCTATGTGGATGTTCCCGGATTCCTGCCGGGCACCGCGCAGGAGTATGGCGGGCTGATCAAGCATGGCGCAAAGCTGCTCTTTGCCTACGCGGAGGCAACCGTTCCCAAGATCACTCTCATCACACGCAAGGCATTTGGCGGGGCCTACGACGTCATGGCCTCCAAACATCTGCGCGGTGACATCAATTACGCCTGGCCTTCCGCCCAGATCGCGGTGATGGGTGCCAAGGGTGCGGTGGAAATCATCTTCCGCAAAGACATTGACGATCCGGACAAGATCGCCGCCCACACGAAAATGTATGAGGACCGCTTCCTCTCGCCCTTCGTGGCGGCCGAGCGAGGATATGTAGACGAGGTTATCATGCCGCACTCGACACGGACGCGCATTGCCCGTGCCCTGCGCATGCTGCGCAACAAGGACCTCCAGAACCCCTGGAAGAAACACGACAACATCCCGCTCTGACACAGCACCTTGCGCTGCGCCTCACGGCCTGTCTTCCACCGCGTCAGAAGCTGCGTGGCGGCACAAACAGGCAGATGGTGCGGCCATCCATCTTTCCGGCCACGGAGCACCAGTGGAACACGCCATCGGGCGAGTTGCGCACACGTTTGTCCGTATACGGCAACACTTCACCGGTTACCCTGATGACATATCCCTCGGGTCCCTCCGTGACGGCGGCGTTCGAGACCTCCCGGCAGTCGCGATCGGAGCAGCAGGCATAGGGATAGCGCCAACCGCTCTTTGCCTCATGCGCAACAGCCATTGTCCATGAAGGCGCAAATGCGCCCAAAAGAAGAGCCCCACTTAAAGCCAGACGCCGTTTGGAAAAGCCAGAGTAGATCATACTCATCTCCTCGAGACTCCTCCCAACAGTCAGTGTCCGCCTCATCTGTTAACGAAGCTTTAACCATCCGCCGCGCAATTGTCTCAAAGCTGGCGAAAGCCAGGTTCAGCGCCTGATGAAGGCGGCAATTTCGATGTGCGTTTCCCCTTGCATAGCAAGGTTTGACGCTGGCGGTCGTTGACAATCGCGGCCTGCCGGTGTGGTCTGCCGGACGAACGCCGCGAACCGGTGGACTACACTCGCAGGAAACGCACATCATGCCGAAAACCGATATCGCGCGCCGCGTCTTTAATCACGCCTGGAAGCTCGACCCCATCTGCCGCAGCCTGCTGGACACGGACTTCTACAAGCTCCTGATGCTGCAGATGATCTGGGGACTGTATCCGAATGTCGACGCGACCTTCACTCTCATAAACCGCAACAAGTCAGTCCTGCTGGCCGACGAGATCGATGAAGGGGAACTGCGCGAGCAACTGGATCACGCACGTGCGATCCGCTTCACCAAAAAGGAAATGATCTGGCTCGCCGGTAATACGTTTTATGGACGCAAGCAGATTTTCCAGCCGGAATTCCTCAACTGGCTCGCGGATTTCCGGTTACCCGAGTATGAGCTCACCCGCCGTGGCGGCCAATACGAACTCAACTTCCATGGCAAGTGGATGGAAACCACCATGTGGGAGATTCCCGCCCTTGCGATCATCAACGAGCTGCGATCGCGCGCTGCCATGCGCTCGCTCGGCCCCTTCGCGCTCGATGTCCTCTATGCCCGCGCCAAGGCCAAGGTCTGGACCAAGGTCGAACGCCTGAAGAAGCTGCCGGACATCAGGATTTCCGATTTTGGCACCAGACGGCGACATTCTTTCCTCTGGCAGCGCTGGTGCGTGGAAGCGCTTAAAGAAGGCATCGGCGACTCCTTTACCGGCACCTCCAACGTGCTTCTCGCCATGGATACGGACCTGGAAGCACTTGGCACGAACGCTCACGAGCTGCCGATGGTGCTGGCAGCGCTGGCCGGAACTGACGAGGAGCTTCTCGAAGCTCCCTACCGCGTTCTCGAAGACTGGCAGAGCTACTACGGCGGCAACCTGCTGATCGTGCTTCCCGATGCATTCGGCACGGAATCCTTCCTGCGTGACGCCCCGCCATGGGTCGCGGACTGGACGGGCTTCCGCCCCGACAGCGCGCCTCCAATCGAAGGCGGAGAACGCATCATGGAGTTCTGGCGCAAGCACGGCAAAGATCCGCGTGACAAGCTGCTGATCTTTTCCGACGGCCTCGATGTAGACACGATCGAAGCGGCCTACCGCCATTTCGAGGGAAAGGTGCGCATGGCCTTTGGCTGGGGCACCAACCTTACCAATGATTTCGAGAACTGCGCACCAACGGAAGTGAATGGTCTGAAGGCGATCTCGGTCGTCTGCAAGGTGAGCAGCGCAAATGGCCAACCGGCGGTCAAACTCTCCGACAACCCGGAAAAGGCAACAGGCGACCCAGGCGAAATCGAGCGCTACATAAAGCTGTTTGGAACGCAAAACCGCGTTCGCCGCACCGTTTCAGTCTGACAGTCCAGCTTTATGGGCACCGCATCGGCGCGGTCTTTTGCAAATGGCGATAAGCCTGAAACGATCAGGCTTCTTCCAGCATTTCCTTCACAACCGTTGCAAGCTGCTTTAGCGAGAATGGCTTCGGCAGAAAGCCGAACTGCGCATCCTCCGGCAGGTTCTTTGCAAAGGCATCCTCAGCATAACCGGACACAAAGATGAACTTGATGTCGGGCTGCGCCTTGCGCAGCTCGCCAAGCAGTGTCGGGCCGTCCATTTCCGGCATCACGACGTCGGACACGACAATGTCGACCTTGCCATCGAGCTCGTTGAATATCTCGAGCGCCTCGACGCCGGAGCTGGCCTCATGCACTTCATACCCCCGTGAGGAGAGTGCGCGCACACTGCCCATCCGGACCGCATCCTCATCTTCTACGAGGAGCACGCGTGCAGAGCCTGAAAGGTCTCGATTCTCTTCTTTCGCCTTCGCAGCGTCATTCCCCCGCGCGGCGGCTTCATCGGCAGATTTCTCCGCTTCGCTCGGAACATGACGCGGCAGGAATATGCGGAATGTGGTGCCCTCGCCCAGCTCGGAATCGCAGAAGATGAAGCCACCCGTCTGCTTGACGATGCCATACACCATGGACAGGCCAAGCCCGGTTCCCTTGCCCACTTCCTTGGTGGTGAAGAATGGCTCGAATATCTTCTTGATGGTTTCGGGATCGATGCCCGTACCCGTGTCGCTCACCTCGACAGCCACATAGTCGGCCGCTGCCATTTCGCGATAAGGAAACTGGGCGCACTCTTCGGCGGAAATGTTCCGGGTCCGCACAGCAAGCTTGCCTCCTTCCGGCATTGCATCGCGTGCGTTGACCGTCAGGTTCACGACAACCTGCTCGAACTGACCGATATCGGCCTTGACCGGCCAAAGATCGCGCCCATGCTCGATGGAGAGTGTGATCTCACTGCCGACCAGGCGCGCAAGCAGCATTCTCAGATCCGCCAGAACATCCGTCAGATTGAGCACTTCCGGACGCAGGGTCTGCCTGCGCGAGAACGCCAGGAGCTGACGCACCAGCGACGCCGCGCGATTGGCATTCTGCTTGATATTCATGATGTCCGGGAAAGACGGATCGGACGGACGGTGGTTTGTCAGAAGGAGGTCAGAGGCCATAATGATGGCTGTCAGGACGTTGTTGAAATCGTGCGCGATGCCGCCGGCAAGCTGTCCTACAGCCTGCATCTTCTGGCTCTGCGCCATCTGCGCCTCGAGCGCCTTCTGCTCGGTGGTTTCCACGGCATAGACGATCGCGGCTTCCTCCGCGCCCTCCCCGCCATCGTGGTCGACCACGGGGTTCACATAGAAGCGCACATGCCGCTCTGCATCATCGGGCAGCATCGTGTCGATCGGCGCGATTTCCGCCTGGCGCTGCTTCGCCCTCTCGAGGGCTGCGGCAAACGCCTCACGGTCGTTCTCGTGAATGACGGCATCAAGCCGGATATGCCGTTCCACGGCATCGCTGTCGACCACACGCGAAAACAGAGAAAGGAACGGAGCATTCGTGCGCAGGATCCGCCCTTCATGATCCACCGAAGCAATCGCCATCGGCGTGGAATTGAAAAAGCGGGTGAAACGCACTTCGGACGCACGCAGGTCCGCTGACGCGTCCTCACCCAGCTGGCGGTTCAGGACGATCGTGCGGGTTGCTCCCGGAGTTCCCTCGCGGCTTGCAGTCACGCGGTGCATGAAGCGCACCGGAAGCACCTCGCCATCCATGGTGGAGAGGTCGAGATCGATCATCGCGTTGCGCGCAGTGCCCGGATCGGCCTTCACCGCGTTGATCAGCGCCATGCCATCGCCGGCAACGATCTGTGGTAGGCGCACGGCTCCGGGCACGAAATTGGCAAGATCAATGCCTAGCCATTCCGCCAGCGTTGCGTTGATATACGTCACACGTCCGTCGGGATCGGCCGCGAAAAAGCCCGCCGGTGCATGATCCAGATGATCAATCGCCTTTTGAAGATCGAGGAAGAAGCGTTCCTGCTCGGCGCGTTCTTCCGAAATATCGGCAATCTGCCACGCGGACACCGGCTGACGATAACCCGGCAGCTTGAAAATGCGCGCCCAGGTTCTGTACCAGCGTGCGCCGAGCGCACCACCGGGACGGATGGAGCGCGACAGCCGGAACTCTCCGTCACCTGCGCGCCCGTCGCGCAGCCCCGCCGAAAGCTTCTCCACCACCGGTCCGGCTTCCGGGTTGTCTGACAGAAGCCCGTCGACGGTCTTCACATCGGCCACCGATGTCGCACCCGTCATTTGCGCATAAGCATTGTTTGCATAAAGGATGCGGCCCTTGGTGTCCGCAACCACGAGGCCCTCCTCCATGGAATCGACAAAGGCCCTGGAGAGTTCACTTCCCGCCGAACGCGGCGCGACCTGCACGAAACCGATGGCTGTCGCGAACAGAAACCCCACGCCGATCATCGCCAGAATGCCGAGAAGTCCGAGCAGAAACGGATCTCCCAGCCGTTCGCGGAAAACCGAGAACGCAACCGCAGAAAGGGTCAGTATGACGATGAATATGATCAGGCGCGTGATGGCACCGGGTCGAGAACTCTGGTCGACAATCGGTGCTGCGTGGATTTCTCCCCCGGTCTGCTTGGCCATGCGTTTCCCGTCTGTCGCGCCCAATTCCTGCCAGGCTCCACGCGAACCCAGCCTCTCCGGGATATATCAGGGCTCCCGGCATCTGCAAGCGTACACATGTAATCGAAACGCAAATCGCCTTTATTTGCGCGAATTTTGCTGCTGAAAACCATGCCGTCAGGCCCCCTCGGCGCACCCGCGGGTTGCCGCGTCCCTGCGAGACGCATAGTTTGGCTGATCTGATTGAAAGTGGAGTAGACGAATGCGCGACTGGCTCGTGGGGTTTTTTGGAGAGGCTTACGCGACCGCGGCCTTCTGGACGATCATTCTCATAGCCGTCGCCGTCGTCCTTCTGGTGTTTCTCCGGGTAAACCGCCGGTTTACCGCCGGGACCTTTATCTCCGGCGCGCGTGGCAGGCAGCCGCGACTGGCTGTGACGGACGCCACCCCCGTGGACAACCACAGACGTCTCATACTGGTGCGCCGCGATGATGTGGAACACCTCATCCTGATCGGCGGACCAGGCGATCTCGTGATCGAAACCAATATCGGGGGGCCCCGTGCCACGACTGCCGAGCCTGCGACGCACCAAGTCGAAGAACCAGCTGCGCCAGTCGAACCACGAGCCTCCGGCATGCAGGAACCGGATGTGGAGAGAGAAGCGCCCCGCACCGCCCCCTCTTCGCCGGAACCGGAAATGCCTGAGCCCGAGCCCGAACGCCGCCCGTCAGCACCGGAACCGACGATCCAGATAGCCAGTCGGCCGACACCCGCTCCGGCGCCGGCGCCCCGCCGTTATCCGGCAGAAGCAGTGACAGAAGCCCCACAGCCAATGCGAGAACCTGTGTCGGCGCCCGCTCCGCGGCGCGCCGTTACAGCGGCATCGATCGGTTCGCTTGCCGCCGTGACGCCGGCTGCCCCAAAACGTGAGCCGCGGGTCGAAGACGCCGGGGAACACCGGCCACCAGAACCCGACGCCGGTTCGCGACACACAGACGAGGCGCCTGCCGTTGATTTTGAAGTCTCACACGCAGAGCAATCCGCCGCACAGAATCAGACCGGCGAACACACGCTCGAAGATGAGATGAGCCGCCTGCTTGAAGAGCTTTCAGAACAGAAACACTGACGACCCGGTTCAAGGCTCTCACCAGACGGTGGACAAGAAAAAAGCGCCAGCCCAGAGGGGTGGCGCGCACAAAACAAGACAAGCCCGAGTCAAAGCCTGCTTAAAGTAGAGTATCAATCATCGCGATAGACTTTCTCGCGGCGTTCATGACGTTCCTGTGCCTCGATCGACAAGGTCGCAATCGGGCGTGCATCAAGCCGCTTCAGTGAAATCGGCTCACCCGTTTCTTCACAATAGCCGTAGGTCCCCTCCTCGATGCGCTGCAGGGCGGCATCGATCTTGGAGATTAGCTTGCGCTGGCGGTCCCGCGCTCGCAGTTCGATTGCGCGATCCGTTTCGGACGACGCACGGTCAGCGAGGTCCGGGTGATTTGCACTTTCTTGTTGCAGTACCTCGAGGGTCTCACGCGCTTCTTTGAGAATGTCGCTTTTCCAACGCAGCAATTTCGCACGGAAATATGAGCGTTGGCGCTCATTCATGAAGGGTTCGTCCTCGGTGGGCACGTATTCGGCATTTCTGAGCTCATTCATCGAGTCACCCTGAGATGTTTTGACGCCCGCGCCTATATATTCACGCACCCCCGCAACCACAAGCATAAAGGCCGCATGCTTCACGCTTTTGTTAATTGCAGCGGAAATAGTGGATATCTCCTACTCCAAACGCGGGATGCGTATAAACTCCCCGGGGAGATCAAGGGATTCCACGGAGGATAAAATGACGGAAAATCCGCGCAGTTTTGGTTCAAACCAGCAGCTTCTTGGCGCGTTTTCTTCGTTTTTTCCCGGATTTCGGTAATGTCCCGCCTTTTCCTGCTACGCCATGCAAAGGCCGGCTGGGCGGCACCTGGTACGTCGGATTTCGACAGAACCCTTACCCAGTCAGGCCAATCCGATGCAAAGGCGCTTGGAATGCGCATGCGCTCAATCGGCCTCATTCCCGATCTGATCCTGTGTTCTCCAGCCAGGCGCGCCGTCGAAACACTTGAATTCGTTGCTTCAACACTCTTCGACAGCCCCCCAAAAACGGAACTTGTCCAGGAATTATACAATTCCGATGCAACGGACTATCTGCACGCCGTGCGGGAAGCGCAGGTGGCTGAGACATTGCTGCTGGTGGGGCACAATCCGATGATGGAGGATCTGGCGTTCGAACTTCCTTCCGCAGGAGATCAACAGGCAATGCGCGGAACCGCCTCCGGCTTTCCCACATGCGGTCTTGCAGTCATCAGCTTTCCCGGACCATTGGCGGACATAAGACGCAATGGCGGGCGGCTCGAAGCCTTCCTGAAGCCGGACCTCTGACGGCACGCTGCGCCAACGGTCTTCAATCACGGCTTTGGGTTCCTATATGCAAGGTCTTGCGATTTTTGAGGATTTCGCCTTTTGGCTTCATTGACCACATACACGGACGAAGCGCGGATCGCTCTCGACACGCTGGCCGGGCGCGCCACCGGGCTCGTTTCGCCCTCACTTCGGATCGGCGTTACCGGGCTTTCACGCGCAGGCAAGACCGTTTTCATCACCGCTTTTGTGCACAATCTTCTGCATGGTGGACGGCTACCGCTGTTCGACGCGCAGAGTTCGGGGCGTATTTCCAAGGCCTATCTGGAACACCAGCCGGACGATGCGGTCCCCCGCTTCCAGTATGAAGATCACATCGCCGCGCTTGTCGAAAGCCGTATCTGGCCAGAATCCACACGCGCCATCTCCGAACTGCGCCTGACGGTCGAATTCGAATCCGCATCAGCATGGAACCGTCTCCTGTCACGCGGGAAACTATCCTTCGATATCGTTGATTATCCTGGCGAATGGCTGCTCGACCTACCGCTACTGTCGAAGGATTACGAAACCTTCTGCCACGAGGCGCTGGAGATGGCAGCCCTTCCTGCCCGCGCCGATCTTTCGGCTGAATGGCGCGCCCTGACGCATGAGGTCGACCCGAACGAACCGGCAGATGAAATGACCGCCCGCAGGCTTTTCGAGGCATTTTCATCCTATTTGCGTGCATGCAAGGCCGATCACCGGGCGCTTTCGACGCTGCCACCCGGCCGCTTCCTGATGCCGGGCGATCTGGAGGGTTCCCCGGCATTGACCTTCGCCCCGCTGGGTGTGGAGCCCGGCGCCCGGGGCAAGCCCGGCTCGCTGCATGCCATGATGGAGCGGCGCTATGAGGCATACAAGACGCATGTCGTTCGTCCGTTTTTCCGCGAACACATCGCCAGGCTCGACCGCCAGATCGTGCTGATCGACGCAATGCAGGCCATGAACGCGGGCGCCGAGGCCGTTACCGACCTCGAGCGGGCGCTGACCGAGATCCTCTCGTGCTTTCGCCAGGGGCGCGGCAATCTTCTGACGGGGCTTTTTTCGCACCGCATCGACCGGATTCTGGTCGCGGCCACCAAGGCGGACCACATCCACCACGAAAGCCATGACCGGTTGCAGGCAATCGTGCGTCGGCTCGCCGACCGTGCCATCGCGCGGGCCGGTTTTTCCGGCGCCGCCGTCGACGTTCTCGCCATGGCCGCCGTGCGGGCGACGCGCGAGGGAACCGTAAGACAGGGCAAGGAGACACTGCCCGTCATCATCGGAACACCGCTGGAGGGCGAAACCATTGCCGGTGAGACCTTCGACGGCGAAACCGAAACGGCAATCTTTCCAGGCGACCTGCCCGAAAAGCCCGGTTTGATCTTTCAGCAACCGGGACCGGATGAAGAAAACGCCGGCTCCGCTCCCGAGAACCCGCTCCGTTTCGTGCGGTTTCGCCCGCCGCGGCTCGAGCGAACCGCCGAAGGCCTCACCCTTTCCCTCCCGCATATCAGACTTGACCGGGCCCTTCAGTTTCTTGTCGGAGACCAACTCGCATGAAGAGAGCGCCCGCATCGTTTCGCATAGATCCGCCGAGACCCGAAAAGGTCGAAAAGCCGGCAGCCAAACGAAAACCGCAGGTGGTTGGCCCGGGCAAGGCAGTGGCGGTGGTCGCCGAAAGCGACGATTATTTCGCCGAGCCGGATCTTGCTCTCACCACCCCGCCGCCGGTTCCATCGCGCCGCCGCTCCATACTGGGCCGCGTCTTCTTCACCGCCTTCGGTATCCTCGTTTCGCTGGCAATCGGTCTCTGGACCGACCGGTTGATCCGCGACCTCTTCACCCGCGCCGACTGGCTGGGCTGGCTGGCGCTCGGCGTGGCCGCGACAGCGCTGCTGGCGTTCGTGGCAATCCTTGTTCGTGAAGCACTCGGCATCATGCGGCTCGCTTCCATCGAGGCGATGCGCCGGGATGCAGCGGACGCGATCCTTCGCAATAACACCGCAGAAGCCAGGAAAACGGTGGATCACCTCATGGGTCTGCTGGCGCGCAAGCCCGAGACGGCCGCCGGCCGCGCGACGCTGCAGGGCCTCAAAGACGATGTGATCGACGGCGCGGACCTTCTCGCAGTTGCCGAGAAGGAACTGCTCGCGCCCCTCGACGCCATGGCACGAACCCAGGTTTTGAACGCGGCCAAGCGCGTGTCCGTGGTGACCGCGGTATCTCCCCGGGCGCTGGTCGACATCGCTTATGTGCTCTTCGAGGCTGCGCGGCTGACACGCCGCATTGCCGATCTCTATGGCGGGCGGCCCGGATTCCTCGGATTCATGCGCCTTGTGCGCAGCATTTTCACGCATCTTGCCATCACCGGCTCCATGGCCGCCGGCGAAACGCTGGTTCAGCAGGTCGTGGGCCACGGGCTTGCAGCACGCCTTTCTGCGAAACTCGGCGAAGGTGTGGTCAACGGCATGATGACGGCGCGCATCGGTATCGCCGCCATGGACGCCGCCCGTCCCCTCCCGTTCAACGCCGTTCAGCGCCCGGGCATCAGCGACTTTCTGAAAGCACTCACAAGTTTCGCGTCGAGCGAGAAGACCGGCAAGGATAGCGCGAAAACATAGCGCCGGTTTCTCTGAAGTCGTCGGCTGATCGGGTGAGTCTCAAAAGACACACTCGCGAACTATCGCAACCGGGGTTCCGGGTTTGATGCACTCGGCCGCTGCACCGAATCAGGCCGGTATGGTAGACAAAGCCTTAACCAATCTGCGGCAGGATTCCCGCTAGATTTCTTTTTCAACCTGATCTGGTTCTTTAGCTCATGCTGAAATTCGCGCTCAAGCTCGCTCTTCTGGCCGCTGCAGCAGCCCCGATTTCCGGTTTGGCCGGCACGGCGGAAGCTTCGGAAAAGGAGCGGCGCTTTTTCCAGTCCGTAGAAGGAAGCTGGTCCGGTCCCGGCGAAATTGTCGCCGGCAAATACAAGGGTACGAAGTTCGTCTGTAATTTCGACGGTGGCACACCCGACAAGAAGATTGGCATGGCACTCGACGGAAGCTGTCGTGTCGGGGTCTTCACGCAGCCCATGAAGGCCAGCGTGGTACGTGGAAAGGGCGGCTACATCGGAACCTTCCTCGATGGCGCGGCCGGCAAGGGTCTTGATGTCACCGGCGGCAAGGTGATCGGAAACGACGTGGTGTTCGCTCTTCACCGCTCATCGCTCAGCGGTGCGATGCGCGCGCGCATTAGCGACAATAACACGATGCACATCACTATTTCGGTGCAGGTGAACGACGATATGGTTCCGGTGATCGGAATGAAGTTGAAGCGCACGGATTCCGGCGGCATCGAAGCCATCGCCCGGCAGTAATCGCTGGTGCCTTGTGGGCGCCATGTCGATCATGTCGTGAGGTTTTCGGGAAGAAAGCGGCTTTCAGCCGCTTTTTTTGTCTCCATCGACGCGCCACCACATTCCGTCGGGCGTAATTCGCTCCATACCGCTCTGATCCAGCGTTTCAAGGAGCGCTCTGGCGCTTATTCCGCCAATCTCCCGCTCCGGCGCAATCTCGGCCAGTGGAGCCAGGACAAATGCACGCTCGGCCATGCGCGGATGCGGTATCGTCAGCCCGGCATCGTCCACGGTGCGGTCACCGTAAAACAGGATGTCAACGTCGATGGGGCGCGGCCCCCAGCGCTCCGCCCGTATGCGCTTGAGTGCCCGTTCGATCGTCAGGCACTGCTCGAGGAGCGCATGCGGATCAAGGCTGGTGCGCACCATGGCAACGGCATTGAGAAAATCGGGCTGATCGAGCTTGCCCCACGGGGGCGTGCGATAGAGCGACGAGACGGCGAGAACCTCCGTATCGTGCCGTGCATCGAGGGCCGCCAAAACCATCTGCATCGCCCGGCGCGGGTCTCCGATATTGCCCCCCAGACCCAGATAAACGTCCTGCATTCTACTGCGGCCAGACCACGGAAACCTCGACATAGTCCAGAACTCCGGGAACAGGAGCGTTGGGCTTGCGTATCGTGATTTCAGAACGCGCAATCTGCGGGAAGCGGGCAGCAAGTGCCTTCGCCACTTCCAGCGCCAAAGCCTCAATCAGAAATCGACGCTTGCCAGCGACGATCTCTTCAATGACCTTGAAGGCCGCGCCGTAGTCGACCGTTCCCTCCAGAGAATCATCGCTAAGCGCACGGCCAGGCTCCACGGTCAGCACCGCATCCACATAGAAGCGCTGGCCAAGGCGCTCTTCTTCGTCGTGCACGCCGTGACGCGCGAAGAAAGCGCAGTTCTTCATCCGGATTACATACATCATCGCCTCACCGGCCTATCTCTGCGCTGCAAGCATAGCATCTGCTACCTTCAGCGAATCCCTGTTGATTGCGACATCGTGCACCCGAAAAACGGCTGCGCCCTTCATTCGCAGCAGCGCACTGGTCGCCGCCGTTCCCATATCCCGATCTTCTGCGCTCTCGCGGCCCGTGACCGCACCCACGAAGCGCTTTCGCGATGTACCGACAAGCAGGGGAAATGCAAGGCCGGCCAGTTCTTCGAAACGAGCCATGATCTCGATGTTCTCCTGCGTGTCCTTGGCAAAGCCGAAACCCGGGTCAAGCAAGATCTGTTCATCTCGAACGCCGGCATGGCGGGCGATTTCCAGCGAGCGGCGCAGAAACGAGAACTGATCGGCGATCACGTCGGAAAGCTTCTCGCGCTCTCGACCGGTGTGCATGATGACGAGCCCTGCCCCGCTTTGCGATGCGACCTCTGCAATGCCCGGCTCGCGCTGAAGCCCCCAGACATCATTGACGATATGGGCTCCCGCAGCGACGGCGAGCCGTGCCGTCTCGGCCCGGTAGGTATCTACGGAAAGAAGGACGTCATCGCGCCCCGCGAGCGCCTCGAACACAGGCAGAATCCGATCCTGCTCTTCGGCAGCGGATACCGGCGCACCGCCGGGACGGGTCGATTCGCCACCGATATCGACAATGCACGCCCCCTCGCCGATCAGTCTGTCGGCCTGTCGGAGCGCGGACTCGACGCCGACAAAGGCACCGCCATCGGAAAAACTGTCCGGCGTAACGTTCAGAATGCCCATGATGATCGCGTCGGGGCCGAGCGCGAGCTCGCGCCCATGCGCAAGTTTCCAGACAGGAAAAGTCATCAGGCTTTCAGCCTCCGGATCACAATCAGGCGTTTTTGCGGCTCATTGCCGCCAAAATCAACCGCAATGTGTTTGACCGGTCGACTCGGAAACCGGAAGCGCCGGGCTTGTCATCGCGCAACCGACGTCGCAGGGTGAAGATCGGAGACATCATGAGACGCATCACGCTGACACTCGCCCTGCTGGCACTGGGTACCTTTCCCACCGCGAGCGCCGACATTTCACGCACCTACAGCTACTTCTCCATCGGCGGAAAAACGCTGAGCGAAATTGAAGAACAGCTCCGCTCGCGTGGACCGCATGTGCAGAGCACCGGGCAGAGACACCCCGGCGCGACACGGATGGAGTTCAAGACCAGGATAACCTACGAGGAAGAAAACCGGCGCTGCCGCATCGCCGACGTCAGGGTTTCGGTCAAGGCGCGGGTCTTCCTCCCCCGCTGGCGCAACCGAAGGAGCGCCGGACCGGAAACCGCACTCATCTGGGATACGCTGTCAAAAGACATCAAGCGCCATGAAGAAAGCCATCTGGGAATTGCCAAACGCTACGCGCGCAGCATCGAAAACGGGATTGGCAATCTTGCACCGCGCTCTTCCTGTGAAGCCCTTCAGGCGCGCGCCGAACAGGTGACGCAGAAGAAACTCGAAGAACACGATGCCGCGCAGGCAAGATTCGACCGCATCGAAAGCGGCAACTTCGAATGGCGCCTGATGCGGCTGCTCAATTACCGGCTGGAACAGCTCGAAAAGGGACGGAACCCCGGTTAGAACGCTTCACCGCGCAGTTGCGTCCATCGGATGCTTCCAGTTGGCCACGGGCTCTTTTGCTCAGGCCTGCCGTTCGGGAATGCGCACCACCAGACCATCGAGATCATCACGCACGATGATCTGGCAGGACAGGCGCGAGGTGGGCTGAACCTCGTAAGCGAAGTCCAGCATGTCCTCTTCCATTGCCTCAGGCTGGCCGACCGTATCGGACCACTGCTCCTCCACATAAACATGGCAGGTCGCACAGGCACACGCACCGCCACACTCGGCTTCAATGCCGGGCACGGCATTGCGAATGGCGTTCTCCATGACCGTGGAGCCGTTTTCGGCATCCACCTCAAAGCGCGTGCCATCGGGAACGATATAGGTGATCTTCGGCATGCGGATACTCGGCAGTTTTTTGGATTTGATGCGGGTGCGTGGAGATGGAGCGCGCTACTTCGGCGAGGCCCGTTGCGCCCCGGGTTTCGCGCATCACTTATGGTTTTTGGAGACGAAAGGCAATCCGTATGCTGGGATGCGACATCGCATCAGCTTAATTCAGAAATGAATTCATTGGCTTCGTGGATCAGGCTTACCAGGCACATTATGCTCTCCTCGTCTGCCGGTTCTTTTTCGATACCAGCAGCACAGGCGGCAATTTCCATCGCGCCGACCCCTCGTGCCGATCCGACGAGTGCATGCGCCATCTCGCGCCTCGATTGAAGGTCCGAAGTGCGAATGCGCTCGCCGAGCCCTTCTGTCTGCCTGCGGAACATGCCGAGGACTTCAAGGGCCAGCGCCTGATCGCCCATGGTCTGACGCGACAGGTGTTTCAGATCGACCGGCGTCGGGCCAACAGACACATCCCTCTCCTCAAAAAGCTTGGCATGATTTGATCCGCGCATCGGTCCCCGGCTTCCTCTACGGCACCCTTCACACACTATTAATGCCGGATGGACAACGGGTTAACGGCTTCGCTCCAAAGCGACGCTTTCACCAAAAACGTCGTTAACCTTATGTTTAAACTTTTACACATCGGACCGATTGCATGTTTTCAACAGGCTCTTGTCCCATTACGATACGATTGGCTCATTTTGGGCATAGTGTCGGAGTACGAGGTTACTCAAGTTTGCGTATGAGGCTCCGGCTGAGAGTAGCTGAGGTTTGGCGGTATGGCGCGTACAGTAGCAAAGAAAAATCAACCCAAGCGCGATTTTGCGAAGGAACTCGAGGATGCCCTCGATCTGGAGCTTGCGGACGGTCTGGAGAATGGCGACCTGGATATCGCCGCCTCCATGGAGGACCTGGAAGCGCAGATATCTGCAGCAGCCGAGGAACTCGCGCGCGAAAACCGCGACCAGAACGGAGACGGCAAGGTCACCGTGAGCGAGAAGAAAGACACCTCGCCGTCCGCCAAGGAGACGGCTGGAAACGCCCCGGGTGCCAAGACGGCCGCTCCGGCTTCCAGCGTTGCTGCGCCGGACAAGGCAGGCGCCACGGCCTCCAAGCCTGTGAAAACCGAAGACGCCCCTGTCGACCGCAAGAACCTCACACCGGTCGACCCGGCGCCCGAGAACAACGCTTCCCAGCCATTCGCCCCCGCCAATGACGACCGGGCTGGTGATTTCAGCGCGGTCATGCGCAAATTCGACCGCCGCGCACCCAACACGGCCTATTGGCTCGTCGCAGTTCTCTCCGCCCTGTGGATCGGCGGCGGCATTCTTCTCGGTCAGATGCTTTACGGCTCCGAGCTCTGGCAGATTCGCTCGACCGGTGCCCTTCTGGCGGCGCCGCACGCGATTGCACTGCTCGTCGGCATTGTCGTTCCGGTGATCCTGTTCTGGGGATTTGCCGTCATGGTGCGCCGCGCGCAGGAAATGCGACTTGCCGCGCAATCGATGGCGGAAGCTGCTTTCCGTCTTGCCGAGCCTGAAAACCTCGCCCATGAGCGCATCATGACCGTTGGTCAGGCCGTGCGCCGTGAAGTGCAGGCCATGGGTGACGGCATGGACCGCACCCTCACCCGCGCCGTCGAGCTCGAATCCTTGGTCCACACCGAGGTGAGTGAACTGGAGCGCGCCTATTCGGAGAACGAATCGCGCATCCGCCACCTGGTTGACGGGCTTGGCTCGGAACGTGAAGGCATTGTCGGCCACGCTGAACGCGTACGCGCATCCATCGCCGGCGCGCACGAAATCCTGAAGGACGAGCTGGACACTGCCGGCGAGCGCATCCGTGCGACCATCGCCGATGCTTCCAAGCAGCTTGCAGCCTCCGTCAACGCATCAAGTGAGGCGCTGCTGAAGCAGCTCGATGGCACCGGCGGCACCCTGCATAAGGGCATCGACGACCGCATCCAGAGCCTTTCGGAACGCATCACCACCTCCGGTGACGCTGTCGCAAGCCTGCTCGACACACGCATCGCGTCCCTGACCAGGGGCACTGAGGATGCAACACAGAACCTCGCCACGCTGTTCGACACGCGGATGGCGACGCTTGCGGAGCGGACCGACGAGGCGACGCAAAAGATCGGCGGTCTGCTCGATTCGCGTGTCTCGGCTCTGGCCGATGGTGCCCAAGAAGCCGCAACCAAGCTTGGCAATGTCCTTGATTCGCGCATCTCAACGTTCAGCCAGAATACACAGGATGCGGAACAGACCCTGACGAAGGTTCTCGATTCGCGCCTCGGCACCCTCACCAAGGAGACCCAGGACGCAGCGCAGACGCTCGGCAATCTGTTCGATGAACGCATGGCAACCCTTGCCGAGCGTACCGACCAGACGACCCGTTCGCTCAACACGCTGTTTGAGACCCGCAGCTCGGCGCTGCTCTCCTCACTGGGTGAGGCGACCGACTCCATGTCGAGCGAATTCGACACCCGTCTTGGCCAGCTCGAGAATGCCGTCACCGAACGTGGCCGGGCGCTCATTGCCGAGTTCACCACCCGCGCCGAAGCGCTCGACGCAGGCACACAGAAGCTCAACTCGGCCCTGGAAGCGCGGGCGCGCAGCATCAACGAAACCCTCGTCGAACGCACCCGGGAGATCGCCAGCACCTTCGCACAGGGCAAGGACGAGGTTTCGGCAGCTGTCGAAGCAGGCAAGTCTGCGCTCGGCAGCGAGCTCTCCGATCTCGTGGCATCGACCAGCATCATGCTGGAGAACACTGCCGGCGAATTCGGCAAGCGTCTCGACCAGAACTGGTCGCAGATGGCCGCGCATTTCGATGAAGGCATTGAGCGTATCGACGCCACCCAGTCGCGAATGAGTGAGGCTGCACAGCGTCAGATCCAGGCCTTTGAAGAAACGCACCAGCGGCTTTCCGGTGCGCTCACCGAAGACATGGAGAAGCTCGATCTGGCGCGCGCAACCTTCGAGGCCGGGATCGGAGAGCAGGTTCAGCAGCTTTCCAGGACACGGGATGGCTTTGGTCAGGCGCTCGACGCCAACATCGCCAAGATCGACGAGCACCGCTCGGCCCTCAATGCCGTGATCGAAGACGAGGCCCTGCGCGTCAATGAGATCTTCACCAAACAGACGGGGATCATCGAAGAGCGCACCCAGACCATGGAAAAAGCGCTCTCCATTGGTGTGGAGAATGTGCGCAGCACGCTCGAGAACAGCGCGATCGTGGTCGCCGGCGCCCTGCGCGACAAGGTGATCGAGGCAACCTCGACGCTGAACGAGGAAGCTTCCAAGGTCTTCGAGGACGCTGACCAGCGCATCGCGGCGCGTGCCGAACAGACCGCGTCGACGCTTGGCGCGCGTATTGAGGACATCGATCGCACCTTCGACGACGCCTCCGCGCGCTTCACCGAACGTGCAGGCGTGTTCGCGCAGACATTTGCCGAAGTTGACGGCCGCATTGCAGCGCGCCTTGAATCGACCGCTGAAACGCTGTCGCAGCACACAAGGGCGATCACCGATACGTTCGAGGCGGCCGACCGCAAGCTCGTCACCCGCGTTGATCAGACCACCGAACAACTGGCGGCCCGCACCGAGGATCTGTCGAAAACCTTCGAGGATTTCGATCAGCGCATCATCGCGCGCACGCATCAGACTTCGGCCGAGCTGGACGCACGCGCCAGCGCCATGGGCGAATCCCTTTCCAGCCTGCAGGAACGCCTCTCGAACAGCGCCAGCATGATTGCGAGCGCGATTTCCGGCGGCGTCAACGATGCAGACGCCCGCCTACGCGAAAGCGCGGAATCGGTCGCCCAGCATGTCAACCAGCAGCTCTCGACAACGCAGGCGCGCCTTGTCTCCACGGCCGATACGATCGCCCAGACCTTCGCTTCGGTCGACGAGCACATTGGCAAGCGCACGAACGAGACCGTCTCAAACCTGGAAGAGCGGACCCGTGAGCTCAATGCGATCCTCGCCGGACGCACCTCCGAGATGTCGCGTATTCTGGACGAGACGGCAAAGCCACTCGTGGAGCGTTTCGCAGCCAGTGGCGGAGAACTGCGCGAAAGCATCGAAGCGATCACGACGGAAACCACGCAGCGACTGCAGTCCGAGAACGCAGCGCTCCTCAACGCGCTCACCAACCGCACGAATGAAGCGCTTTCGGCCTTCGAGCACGTGCAGTCGAGCCTCAGCGGCCATATCGATGAGCTTCTGCAGAAGCTTGGCGTTTCGGGTCAGCGTCTGGGGGCATTGATCTCCACCGCCTCGAAGAATCTCTCCGAAGTGGATGAGCGGCTCAGCTCCACCGCGACGAACTTCGCTGAAAATGCAGAAAAGGCAGCGGAAACCTTCTCCAATTCCGCGAGCCTTATCAATGCGAACTCGGGCCGCCTGGCCGATTTCTCCGACAGGACGCTGCGTGAGATCTCCGCCATCGCGAGCCGCTTCGAAGATCACAGCAAGGTTCTGGAAACGGCATCCGAGCTGCTCGAACGCGCGCAGTCCGGTTTGAGCGGCAATCTCGAAGACCGCCAGAAGGCTCTCGAAGCCCTCGCCTCCGGCCTGGCCGAGAAATCGGAGCACATCGAGCGGACGATGAACGCGTTCGAGGATTTTGTCGGGCGCACACTCACCTCCGCCGAGGGCCGCACGCAGCAATCGGTCGACGGCATCCGCCAGTCGATTGCCGAAGTCGTTGAAGCGGCCACCAGCCGCTTCAGCGGGGCCACGGATGAAATCCGCCGCACGGCCGCTGAAATTCGCAACGAACTGGAGCAGACCCGCAGCGACGTGAAGCGCGGCATCGCAGAACTGCCGGCTGAGGCCAAGCAGTCCACTTCGGCGATGCGCAACGCCATCACCGAACAGGTGAACGCGCTGAAGGAGCTTTCCGACATCGTGTCGAAATCCGGCCGGATGCATGGGCTCGACCAGCAAAGCGAAAGCCGTCTCGCAGCCGAGCCGGCTCCGCTGCGCCAGTCCGCACCGACACCGGCGCCGCGTGCATCCCAACCGGCCCCTGCCGCCGCGCAGCAGCCGGTGATCGAACGACCGCGCCAGCCCGCACCGGCTTCACCGCGACCGGCCGAGACCGCACGCGCACCCCAGCAGGCAAATCAGCCCGCAGCGGGCGGCGGCTGGATCCGTGATCTCCTGCGCAGTGCTTCAAACGAAGAGGGTCGCGGCGAGCGCGAACGCCAGGCGCCTTCCGTTCAGAAGGAAGACCGTTCAGCCCTGCATGTCGTGGAATCACTGAACTCGCTTTCGGTGGACATCGCCCGTGCGATCGACCATGAAGCATCGATCGACCTGTGGGACCGCTACCGCCGTGGGGAGCGCAATGTCTTCACGCGTCGGCTCTACACGCTTAAGGGCCAGCAGACTTTTGACGAAATCCAGAACAAGTATCGTTCCGATCCCGAGTTCCATTCGGCGGTAGATCTGTACTGCCGCGATTTCGAAAAACTTCTGCGGGACGTGTCGCGCTCGGATCGAGACAACATGATGACCCAGACCTATCTGACCTCGGATACGGGCAAGGTCTACACGATGCTGGCACACGCGAGCGGCCGTCTTCGCTAACACGATACGGCATACAAGCTGAACGAACCGGACGGGCCCCTCGCGGGCCCGTTTCCTTTTGAATGGCAATCTGCAAACCGTTGTTCGGGCGCACAGCTTCTGCTGGAACAGCAAAAAGCCTTTGACAACGAAACGCACCGGGACTCCGATAGGATGTCACGCTCACGTTTCAGGCTCGGAGATGTCAATGAAGGCCGTGCTCTTTGAACGCTTCGCACAAGCGCCGCAGATCGCCACGCTGCCCGATCCCTTGCCGGCTGCGCACGGCGTCGTCATCAAGGTTGAGGCCACGGGCGTTTGCCGAAGCGACTGGCATGGCTGGATGGGGCACGACCCTGATATCGAACTGCCACATGTTCCCGGCCACGAACTCGCCGGTGCGGTGGAGGCGGTCGGCAAAGACGTTCAGCGGTGGAAGGTCGGCGACCGCGTTACCGTTCCCTTTGTCGGAGGCTGCGGTTCATGTCCCGAATGCCATGCCGGGCAGCAGCAGGTTTGCCACAACCAGTTTCAGCCGGGCTTCACGCACTGGGGTTCCTTCGCCGAATTCGTTGCAATCCACCAGGCCGATCTCAATCTCGTCGCACTGCCTGAAACCATGGATTTCGTCACCGCGGCCAGCCTCGGCTGCCGCTTCGCCACATCGTTTCGCGCGGTTGTGGATCAGGGCCGGGTTTCTGCCGGTCAATGGGTCTGCGTACACGGCTGCGGCGGCATCGGGCTTTCCGCCATCATGATAGCCAGCGCCCTCGGTGCAAATGTCGTGGCCGTGGACATTTCCGAAGACAAGCTGGCCCTCGCCCGCGAGCTCGGCGCAACCGCAACTGTCAACGCGGCAGCAGTGGACAACGTCGCCGAAGCGGTCTTCGACATCACGAATGGCGGTGCCCATCTCTCCCTCGACGCGCTGGGCCATCCCCAAACCTGCTTCAACTCGATCCAGAACCTGCGCCGGCGTGGCAGACATGTGCAGATCGGTCTGATGCTGGCTGAGCACAGCACGCCACAGATTCCCATGGCGCGTGTCATCGCCCACGAACTCGAGGTTCTGGGGAGCCACGGCATGCAGGCGCATCGCTATGACGCAATGCTGGCCATGATCCAGGCAGGCAAACTCGCCCCTGAGCGGCTGGTGGGACAACAGATCAGCCTTGAAGAATCGATTGAAGCACTGATGGCGATGGACCGGTTCCAGTCTATCGGCACAACGGTGATCAACCGCTTCTGAAGAGCAGCGCTTGCAAGGCTTCAGGTGTTGGAGACAGTCCAGTCGACGAGATCCGCCATGGCCGTGCCGAAGGCTCGATCAAGGGCCGTGGCGAACGCCTGCCCCCCGCTGCCGTTCACGGGTGTCGATGCGGTGAAGACGCGCGAAGCCCGCACGACCCCATTTCGGTCGTTCAGTATGCGAACGAAGATCTCGACCTCGGCGCGATCCTGTCCGTCGACACGCACATTGAAAGCACGCAGGTCTGCCAGAACCTGGTAGTCGATCGCCAGTCCCTCGCCCGGCATGCCGACGCCGCCGAAGCGGCCCGAACGCTGGTAGAGATCGGCCATGCGTGTCTGAACGATCCTCGGCAGCCGGTCGGCCCATCGGACACCACCCAGATACTGAATGGCGCCACTCGACGTCTTGACCACAATGTCCTGCCCGTCGAGCATCTTGATGGCCGTGGGCTCTGTGACAAGGATCTGTTTCCGGCTGACGCGGCGTCCGTCCTGCGAGACGGTGGGCGTGGTGAGATCGAAAGCAACTACAGGTGCAGGTCCGCCGCCCGGCAAGGCAGCACAGCCGGCCAGAACGCCCCCCAACGCCAGCAGCGCGAAAATCCTCGCCCTCGTCCTCAAAAACCGCTCCTCAATCCGAACGCCGGTGAATCCGGCGGGATTCGCCCCTGACACTGCCCAAAAAGCAAAAAAGACCTGTCCCGAATTGTTTGGGATGATGCGGCACGAATGTCAACGTCGGACCCGCCCGTCATAACGGCGAATCGTCCCATCACCACCGGTGATGATGCGTTGCGGATTCTGTTCGAAGTCCGTCACCGCGCTCTCAATCCGGTTGATCGCACGGCGGGCGTCGCGCACGAGAGACTCGACCTCACGCAGTCCACCGCCCGAAAAGCGCTCCAGATTGCCCGAAATCGCATCAACGCGGACAGTCAGCGTTTCGGCCATCTTGCGGAAAGACCTGAGCGTTTCGCGTGCATCGGCCATCAGACCGTCGCCGTCGCCGGATTCGAGCATGCCGTCGAGCTTGGCAAGCACGGAATCGAGCCGCACCGACGATTTGTTCAACTGGCTCGCCAGTTCGCTGGCATTGGTAATGAACTGGTCGATGTCGTCCTTGCGCTTATCCACCGTTTCGCTGACATCGGCGATGCTTTTTGCAGCGCGGTTCACGGTCGCGCTTGCCTGCTCGAAATTACCGACGGCGGATTTGACCGTAGCGGGATCGACGCTATCGAGAACGCCATCGAGTTTGGCGAGTGTCTGGTTGGCATTGGTCGAGAAAGTGCCGATCGAACGCACGGTCTCGTCAACACTGGTCATGACAGTGTCGATGTTGCGGCTCGCTTTCTCCAGGCGCCCCGAAAACTCATCGAAATTGCCAACCATCGATGCAATCTTGTCACGATCGACCGACGTAATCAGCTCCTCGGCCGCCTTTAGCGTGCTGTCGAGCTGCCCGGACACTTTTGAGATCGTCTCCGAGAGCGAGCTAACATTGGCGAGGAATGTATCGATGCCGGACGCGTTCCGCTCCAGTGCCTCGGAAAAGCGCTGGACGTTCTTGACCGTATCGGTAAGCGGCTGCCGGGCGTCCTTCGTGAACCCTTCAAGCTGGGACACAACAGAATCAGCACGCGTGAGAAGGCTTTGGGCGGTCTGCAGAAGATTGGTCACCGCCGAAGGGCTTGCCTGTATTTCCGCGACCGTATCGCGCTCCTCGGCCAGGTCGAACAGATTGGGCTCGTTGAGGTCACCGCCCGTCAGCTCGATGTTTGCCGTTCCGGTAAGGCCCGCAAGCCCGACATCCGCCTTTGTGGATTGCGTGATCGGGGTCAGGCGGTCCACTTCCGCGTCGGCGATTGCGACACTCGGGTTCGAAAGGTCCAGATAGACGCGGCGCACATCCCCCACCTTCACGCCGTTGAAGAGCACTGCGCTGCCACGCGAGAGGCCGGATGCGGAACCGGGAATGCGAAACCGCAGAACCGCAGTCTCGCCACGGTCGCCGATATTGGCGGTCCAGTAAACGAAACCGAACGCGGCCAGGATGACCAGAACGGTGAAGAAGCCGACAAGAACGTAGTTGGCTCTGGTTTCCATGATAACCTGCTAACCTCTCGCGGAACGGTCGATCTGCCGGGCCCGCTTTCCCCTGAAATAGGCTTTCACCCAAGGATCGTCGCATGCGAGCATGTCCTCGACCGTGCCTTCAACGAGAACACGTTTGCCACCGAGAACGGCGATGCGGTCGCATGCCGTCAAGAGACTGTCGAGATCGTGGGTGACCATATAGACCGTCAGCCCCATCGTGTCGCGCAGTTTCCCAACCAGCTCATCGAATTCAGCCGCACCGATCGGGTCAAGGCCGGATGTCGGCTCGTCCAGAAAAACGATATCCGGATCAAGTGCAAGGGCGCGCGCAAGGGCGGCCCGCTTGATCATGCCACCCGACAGTTCGGATGGGTATTTCGTTGCAGCATTGCGTGGCAGACCGACAAGTTCAAGCTTCAGATAAGCCAGCTCATCCATCAGCGCGCGCGGCAGGTCGAGATATTCACGCATCGGCACCTGGATGTTCTCGAGCACTGTCAGCGCTGAAAACAGCGCGCCGTGCTGAAAGAGAACCCCCTGATGCATATCGACCCTCAGGCGTTCCTCATCCGTCGCAGCGTCAAGGTCCTGTCCAAGCAGGTGGATCGTGCCCGAGCGTTTTCGCACGAGACCAAGGATCGTGCGCAAAAGCACCGATTTGCCAGCTCCCGACGCGCCGACAAAGCCAAGAATTTCGCCGCGATAGACGTCAAGCGAAAGACCGTCGAGCACCAGCGTATCACCGAAACCGACCGTGACGTCGCGCACGGAAAGAACCACATCGCGCGACTGCGCCACCTGCCCTTCCTGCCGCTCCTCGATCAACACCATGCCGCCACCTAGAAATCGATTGCTGCGTAGAAAATGGCGAACATCCCATCAACGACGATCACGACGAAAATCGCCTTGACCACGGACGCAGTGACGTGACCTCCGAGGGACTCGGCACTGCCTCCCACCTTCATCCCCTCGATAGAAGCGATAATACCGACGATCAGCGCCATGAAGGGCGCCTTGATCAAACCGGCGAAGATTGTTGAAAGATCGATCGAATCCCTGAGGCGATCAATGAACGCCTCGGGCGGGATGCCTGAGTAAAGCCAGGCAATGAGCATGGCACCGCCGAGGGCGGCGAAATTTGCAACGATGGTGAGACACGGAACCGCGACCATCAAGGCGACGAGACGCGGAAACACCAGAACCCCGACCGGGTTGAGGCCAATCACCGTCAGCGCATCCACTTCCTCGCGCATCTTCATGGAGCCGATTTCGGCGGTGATGGCGCTGCCGGAGCGACCGGCAATCATGATCGCCGTCATCAACACGCCAAGCTCGCGCAGGATCAGGATCCCGACAAGATCGACAACAAAGATCTCGGCACCGAAATAGCGCAGCTGAAAAGCACCCTGCTGGGCAATGATGGCGCCGACGATCGCAGACATCAGAACGATGATCGGCACTGCGCCCACGCCCATCCGGTCGATCTGGTTGATAATGGCGGCAGGATTGATCGCGTGCGCGCGGCCAAGCTTCATCTGGGCGCCGCCAATGGTGGCGCCAAGAATATGCGCACCATAGACGATATCGTCCCGCGCCTCATACATGGCAACGCCGATCCGCTCCAGGAGGCTGACAAGCAGCGAACCCTTTTGGCGCGGCCTGCTCTCGCCGTCCTGCTCGACCGCATCGCGAACCGCAGGCAGGAGTATCTTGGCGGCTTCGCTCTCGCCGGTGACCGTGACATCAGCACCACGTGTCTGATGCGCATGGACGAGGCGCTCGATGATCCAGGCGCCAGCCGTATCGAGGCTGGCGATGCCGGACAGGTCCACAGAAACGCGCTGCAGACCGTCCTGGGCCTCCAGCTTGCGCATACGGGCATCGACCCTGGCGACAGTTCGCGTGTTCCAGGCACCCGAAAGGCGGCAGGAGAGCACGCCGCCCTGCACGTCCGTCTCCAGACGGGGCTCGCCATTCTGGCCGGCTGGACGCCCTGCGTCGCTTGCGTCGTCAACGGAATTGGTCAACATGGCACCATCATTAGTGTGGAGCAGGTCCAAAGGGAACCGGTTGCCGGTCCCCAGAAGCGCCATATAAGGCATGTTCCTCCGATAATTGTGATTTTTGCGAGAAGAAGGGTGGAAATGACACGCGAACTGGCCACAAACACCGAAGGTTTTCCCATTGCAGGTGTCTTCACAATCTCCAGAGGCTCACGCACAGAGGCGCGAGTCGTCACCTGCACGGTGAGCGAAAACGGCGTTCGCGGCCAGGGGGAATGCGTGCCTTACCCGCGCTACGGCGAATCGGAGGACAGCGTAGTCGCTCAGATTGAGGCGGCGCGTGAGGATATTGCCAACGGCATCAGCCGCGCCGACCTCGTCTCCTCGATGCCAGCCGGCGCCGCCCGCAACGCTGTCGACTGCGCTCTCTGGGATCTCGAAGCGAAGCTTTCGGGCAGGCGCGCTTCCGCGACGGCCTGCACCATCCCGCCACGCCCGTTGCAGACGGCGTATACGATTTCGCTCGCCGCACCTGAGGAAATGGCAGCACAGGCGCGCGCGCATGCAACGCGCCCTCTCCTGAAGGTGAAGCTCGGCGGTGAAAACGATGCGGCACGCATTCATGCCGTGGCGGGTGCGGCCCCCGACAGCCGCCTGATCGTCGATGCCAATGAAGGCTGGACCGAAGAAAACATCCGCGAAAACATGCTGGCGGCAGCAGAATTCCACGTTGCCCTGATCGAACAGCCCCTGCCCGCCGGAAAGGACGGAATTCTGCGCGACATCCCACACCCTGTGCCAGTATGCGCGGATGAGAGCGTGCACACAGCCGACAGCCTACCCGAACTTGCCGGGCTCTACGATTTCGTCAACATCAAGCTCGACAAGACCGGCGGTCTAACAGCGGCGCTGGAACTGCGCGACCGCGCCCGTGAAATGGGCTTTGGCGTGATGGTGGGATGCATGGTGGGCACGTCGCTCGCCATGGCGCCGGCGGTGCTGCTCGCCCAGGGTGCCGACTTTGTGGATCTGGACGGCCCGCTGCTTCTGGCGAAAGACCGTCCGCACGGACTGAGCTATTCCGGCTCACTGGTCTCGCCCCCCTCGCCACAGCTCTGGGGTTGACGGGGGCTGGACGATCAGGGCCGCTCAGGCGGCCTTGATCCGGTCCCCCTGAAATGCAGCAACGACGGCGCGCTCCTGCGAAGCCGCAGGCTCTACCTCGAGAATCTGCGCCCACGTGATGATCTCGAAGCTGCCGTCGAAATTCTCGGCAAGCGCCGTGCAGCTTTCCACCCAGTCGCCCGTGTTCATATAGCTTATGCCGCGAATGTCTTCCATCGCGGCATGATGGATGTGTCCGCAGATAACGCCGTCAACCTCGGAGCGCTGGGCTTCCTGGGCAAGCACGTCCTGGAACGAGCTTATGAACTTGACCGCCTTCTTGACCTTGATCTTTGCCCAGGAAGAAAACGACCAGTACGGACGCCCCAAAACCCGCCGCACGCGCGCGATGACGCGATTAACGACGATGGCGAGGTCGTAGGCCTTGTCGCCCAGATAGGCAAGCCAGCGCACATTGTGCACGACCTGGTCGAACTGGTCGCCGTGGATGACAAGAAATCTGCGCCCGTCTGCGGCCTCGTGGATTACCCGGTCGGCGACGACGATGCCGCCGAAATGGACGCCCTGGAACGAGCGAAGAAACTCATCGTGATTGCCCGCGATATAGGTGATCTCGGATCCCTTGCGCGCCTTGCGCAGGAGCTTCTGCACCACATCGTTGTGCGCCGCCGGCCAGTGCCATGACCGCTTGAGACGCCAGCCATCGACAATGTCTCCGACCAGATAAATCTGGTCGGCATCGTGATAGCGCAGAAAATCGATCAGAAACTCGGCCTTCGCCGGCTTCGAGCCGAGGTGGATGTCGGAGATGAAAAGTGCGCGAAATCTGCGGTGTTCAGCGCCGGTCATTGTCCCGCCTGAGCCTTGTTAAGTCGCGCATTCTATGGCCCGATTCATGTCACAGACATATGACGATTACCGTTTCGATACGGGAAAATGGCTGTGCAGGACGGCAAAACGCCGCGCCGGGCACGATTCCGGCTTATGAAACTGCTTCTCGACATTCAGCGCTGGAAAAAGCGCGGGCGAGCGCCTAAGCACATGAGACGATTCATACCGTTTGAGCGCTGCAGCCCATCAGGGGTCAATAGCGCCTGAACACCGTGCCGCAAGCCAAACGGCCACGCCGCCAGAGCCATGATGTGGAGCCGCTGATGTCATCCAAAAACAAGAAACCACAGAGATCAGAATTCGACGAAGCCGCGCTCTTCTTTCACCGGCACCCCACTCCCGGAAAGCTGGAAATTCAGGCCACCAAGCCGCTGGGCAACCAGCGCGACCTGGCGCTCGCCTATTCGCCCGGCGTTGCCGCCCCCTGCATGGCCATCCATGATGATCCGAAAACCGCGGCCGATTATACGGCACGGGCCAATCTCGTCGCCGTGGTCTCAAATGGTTCAGCCGTGCTCGGGCTCGGCAATATCGGCCCGCTCGCTTCCAAGCCGGTAATGGAGGGCAAGGCGGTTCTATTCAAAAAGTTTGCCGGCATCGACGTGTTCGACATCGAGATCGACGCACCGGAAATCGACCGCATGGTGGAGACGGTCGCGGCACTCGAACCGACCTTCGGCGGCATCAATCTGGAGGACATCAAGGCACCCGAATGCTTCGAGGTCGAGGAACAGTTGAAAGCCCGCATGGGCATTCCGGTGTTCCATGACGATCAGCACGGCACAGCCATCATTGTGGCCGCGGCGGTTTTGAACGGTCTTGAACTCGCCGGCAAGGACATCGCCTCGGCAAAGATAGTTTCTTCGGGCGCGGGAGCGGCCGCGCTTGCCTGTCTCAACCTGCTCGTTTCGCTCGGTGCGAAGACCGAAAACATCTGGCTTACAGATCGGCACGGCGTCGTCTATGAAGGCCGCAGGGAGGAGATGGACCGCTGGAAAGCGCCGTATGTGAAAGACACGGACGCCCGCAAGCTGGCTGAAGTGATCGGCGGAGCGGATGTGTTTCTCGGGCTCTCGGCGGCTGGTGTGCTAAAGCCGGAAATGCTGGCGGACATGGCCGAGAAACCGCTGATCCTGGCGCTCGCCAACCCTGTGCCCGAGATCATGCCGGACGTGGCACGCGAAGCGCGGCCTGACGCCATGATCTGCACCGGGCGCTCGGACTTCCCGAACCAGGTGAACAACGTTCTGTGCTTCCCCTACATCTTCCGCGGAGCGCTCGACGTGGGTGCGACCGCGATCAACGAAGAGATGAAGCGTGCTGCGGTCAAGGCAATCGCAGGCCTTGCCCGCGAAGAGCCATCCGATGTCGCAGCGCGCGCCTATTCCGGCGAGACGCCGATCTTCGGTCCGGACTTTCTGATCCCTTCACCCTTCGATCCACGCCTCATCCTGCGCATCGCACCGGCGGTTGCCGAAGCGGCCATGAAGAGCGGTGTCGCGGCGCGCCCCATCGAGGACATGGACCAATATCTCGACCGGCTAAACCGCTTCGTGTTCCGCTCCGGCCTCGTGATGAAACCTGTCTTCTCGGCAGCCAAAGGCGCAGGCACCAAGCGTGTGATCTATGCAGACGGCGAGGACGAACGGGTGCTGCGCGCAGCCCAGGTCGTGATCGAGGAAGGCATAGCCGAACCCATCATCATCGGCCGTCCGCACGTGGTGGAAACGCGCCTCAAGCGCTATGGCCTGCGTATTCGTCCCGGCGAGGATTTTTCGATCATCAACCCGGAAGACGACCCGCGCTATCGCGACTATGTTGATCTTCTGGTGCAACTGGCCGGCCGGCGCGGCGTGACGCCCGAAGCCGCGCGCACTCTTGTGCGCACGAACACCACGGTAATTGCCGCCATCGCCATGATGCGCGACGAGGCGGACGCCATGATCTGCGGGCTTGAAGGCCGCTTTGAGAAGCACCTGCGCTACGTGGACATGATCATCGGCAAGCGCGAAGGCGTCTGCGATCTTTCCACCCTCTCCATGCTCATCTCTCAGTTCGGTGTAACCTTCTTTACGGACACCTATGTCACCCTTTGTCCCTCCGCCTCGGAAATCGTCGAAACGACGATCCTTGCGGCGGAGGAGATCCGTCGTTTCGGCATAGAACCCAAAGCAGCGCTTCTCTCGCACTCCAACTTCGGCTCACGCGATTCCGAGAGCTCGATCAAGATGCGCGAGGCGGCATCGATGTTGAAACGTGTTGCCCCCGATCTCGTGTCCGACGGTGAGATGCACGGCGATTCCGCACTTTCGGAGGTGCTACGTCAGCGTGTGTATCCGCAGGCATCGCTCTCCGGCGAAGCCAATCTTCTCGTGTTCCCAAGTCTGGACGCAGCAAACATAACGCTGACCACATTGAAGATCATGACCGATGCGCTGCATGTCGGCCCGATCCTGCTCGGAACGGCCATGCCCGCCCACATTCTGACCCCCTCCGTCACCTCGCGCGGCGTCGTGAACATGACCGCACTTGCGGCCGTCGAAGCCCTGCAGAAGAGCAAGGCCGTGATGACGAACTGAAATTTCCTGCAAAATTTGGTTGCTGCCAATTCATCAATACGCGATAAGGTTGCATTTCTAACTGTAACTTAACCTGATTGGCCTATCTTTCGCCAATTGGCTGACGGTTTCCGCGAAACCGGAACGGGCGTGTTCGCGTGTCAGTCAGTGTGGGCAGACGGGGCGCGGAATGCATCTGGGTGGCAAGTATTTATTGCGTATTGTTTTTGTGTTTGTCACTGCCGCGCTGGGCGCGGCGGCAACAGTCGCCGACGCCAATGCGAAATCGCGAACGTGCAGAAATCTCGAAATGCAGCTTGCGGCCGCCTCGCCGAACTCTTCGGCAAAGGCCAGGGGTTACGACCGCGCTATAGCGAAGCAGCAGCACCAGCTTGGTATTGTGCGTTCACGCCTGCGGCAGGCGCGGTGCGGGGTCGGTATCTTCAAGAACCGCAGCAGCCAATGCACTGACTTGAGAGAATCGGAAACCCGCATGGCGAAAAATCTCGCCAAGCTGCAGAGTGAGCGAGGGCGGAAAGGCGGCGCTTCAGGCAAAGAACGCGCCCGCCTCCGTTCCGCATTGAAAGACAACAATTGTTACGCAAAAAAAAGTCCACAGCAGGCGCAAAGAAAGAAACAGAAACAGGCAGCGTCATCGGGCGGCAGCAAAAAGCCGAATCGCCCCGGAACCGTCTATCAGACCATGTGCGTGCGCGCATGCGACGGTTATTATTTTCCAATCTCGTTTTCGGTTGCGAAGGACAAATTTTCCAGAGACCAGAAGACCTGCGAGGCGCGCTGCCCCGGCGCTGAGGTTGCGCTCTACGCGCATGACGTTCTGAACGAAGAAGCCGAAGACATGATTTCCGTTGCCGACGGCACCCCGTATCGCGCATTACCCAAAGCGTTCAGCTACCGCCAGACCGGCGTGTCGCGCGCCGCCTGCAGTTGCCGTAAGGACAAGCGCTTCACAATCATCGCCGGGGGAAAGGCGGTCGACGCGCGCACTCCAGCGCCCATCGGACCGCCTCCCGCACCCGAAACCCGGTTGATGGCGAAAGAGATGTCCAGTGAGACTTCAGCGAGCTTCTACATCGCAACACCGCCGCAGCAAGAGCCAATGTCAGACAACGCTGCGGCAGCGCATATGGAAAAGAATGCTTCCGTCAACCCGCTGCTCGAAGACGATGCCGCCCAGCGCCGTGTCAGGATAGTCGGGCCAGCGTTTCTTCCCGACCCAGAAGAGGCAATAGACCTGCGAGCTCCGGCCCCTGCTCCCGACCCGTAAGGGCGATGCGGAGCGGCATGAAAAGGCCTCGCCCCTTGCGCCCCGTTCCGGCCTTGACGGCCGCCGTCCATACGCGCCAGGTTTCGGCATCCCATGGCTCCTGCGGCAGGTGCTTCCCCGCCTCGCGAACAAAGATGCGGTCCTCCTCCGAAAGAACAGCATCCTGAGCAGGTTTCGCGCGAACGATGCTCCACCAGTCTGCCGCTTCCGCGACGGCCTCCAGATTGCCGCGCACGGCAAGCCAGAAGGCCTCTGCTTCATCGCCGGCAATGCCAAGGACGGCTAGCCGGTCTTGTACATCGTCAAACGTCATCACCTGAATGAGATGCCGGCTGAGGCCAGAAAGCTCCGCAGGGTCGAATTTGGCAGCCGATTTCGACGTGGAGGTCGGATCGAACAGCGCCGCCAGTTCCTCCATCGAGGAGGCTGCAGCAACGTTTTCGGATGTGCCGATGAGAACCGCAAGCGACGCAACCGCCATCGGCTCGATGCCCGCATCACGCAAGCTGGCAACGGAGAGAGCGCCGGTGCGCTTCGAAAGCCCCTCGCCTGACACGGTTGTCAGCAGGTTGTGATGGCCGAAGGCCGGCGGCTCGGCGCCAAGCGCTCTGAAGAGCGCGATCTGCGCGCCTGTATTGGTGACGTGATCGTCACCACGGATGACATGCGTCACGCCAAGGTCGATATCGTCAACCACGGAAGGCAGCGTGTAGAGATACGTGCCGTCCGCACGGATCAGAACGGGGTCCGACATGGAGGCAAGGTCGACCGTCTGAGGTCCGCGCACCACATCGTCCCATTGCACCTCCGTACGACTGGTCACGAAAGGATCGTCGGCGAAATTCGGGAGAAGAAAGCGCCAGTGCGGCCTGCGCCCCTCGGCTTCCAACGCCGACTTCTCCGCATCTGTGAGTTTTAGCGCCTCGCGGCCATAGACGGGCGGCAGACGGCGCGACAGGCGTATCTTGCGGCGGCGTTCAAGCTCTTCCGGCGTCTCGTAGCTGGGATAGAGAAGCCCGGCCGCCTTCAGCTTTTCAGCGGCGGCATCATAGTGCTCGAACCGGCCCGACTGGGCAACCGTCTGATCCGGTTCGATGCCGAGCCAGGCCAGGTCGCGGGCGATGCCATCGGCATATTCCTGACGCGAGCGCTCTGCATCCGTGTCGTCGAAGCGCAGGATGAAGCGTCCATTCAGCTTCTTCGCATAAAGCCAGTTGAAGAGCGCAGTACGCGTGTTGCCGATATGAATGTGGCCGGTCGGAGACGGCGCGAAACGAACAGTGACTGTCATGGGTGCGGGGGTATCCAAAAGCGCATCGCTTGGCAAGAAAAACGCGGGCCTCAGGCAGGTTCCAGACGGGCATTCAGCCCGCGCGATGCAAACAGGAGCATCACGCAGGCCGCCAGGCAGTAGACGCCCATCACCCCGATCTGCAGCGGATAGTTAACGCCGCGGTCGATCAGGAAGCCTGTAACGCCCGGCCCCATGGCCGTGGCAAAGACCATGATTGCAACGGTCAGTGCGCGAATGGAACCCAAATGTCTGATGCCGTAAACCTCCGGCCAGAGCGCGCCGAAAAGCGTCGAGGAAAAGCCATAGGAAACGCCCATAAGCCCCATAAAAGCAAAGGCGCTCCACTGGGCTTCGCTACCCGCGAGAATGAGACAGGCCGCCCCCAGCGGAACAAGGAAGCCCGGCAGAAGCGCGACGGCTGAAAAACGGTCAATCAACTGGCCCGAGATCAGCGCGAAGACGACCGTCATGGACGCCATGAAGGTAAATGAGGAGGCGAACACCTCCAGAGACCAGCCGCGCAGTTCCACCAGATAAATCTGATGAAAGAAAATCGTGGTGCCGATAAAGCCCGGCGCCATGACGCCGAGAAGCAGAAGATAAAAGACGGGATCGCGCAGCACTTCACCACGCGTCCAGTCACGCACCGTGCTTCTGCGCGCCGCCGGATCGCTGGCGCGCGGCGCACGCTCCACCGCAATCAGGCCGGAGATGACCGGCAATGCAAAGACGAGAAGAAGTGCGGCGGCGATGAACCAGCTATTGCGCCAGCCGACTACCGCGGCAATCGCGACGAAGGCCAGCGGCAGGGTCGCCTCGCCGACATTGTGACCAAGCGTTGCGACGGAAACAGCGCGACCGCGCTGCGCGGAGAACCATCGGCCCATGGCGGTCAGCGAGTTGTGCGTCATCATCCCCTGCCCGAAAAGTCGCAGCATGTAGATCGTCACCACAAGCACCACGAGCGAATGCGAAAGCGCCATCGACACACAGGCGAGCGCCAGAAGCGGAATGATGATGAAGGCGACCCTGCGCGCCGAATAGCGATCGACGATCTGGCCGAGCCGCGGCAGGGTAAACGCGCTGGCGAGCGTCGCCAGCATGTAGAGCGTGCCGAAGGCACCGTGCGACAGACCGTATTCGGCGCGGATATCGCCAGCCGACAGCGAAATGAAGAAGGTCTGGCCGAAGGATGAAAACAGCGTGAGAAGAAACCCGCCCGCAAGCCAGCGCGCATTATCGCGAAGAAAGATCAGATAGGACATGAGCGGAACTCTAGTGCCGGGCAGGATGCGGCGTCGGAACACTGCAAAGCGAATTGCGGGCATCGTAAACGCAGGAGGAAAAAGCGCAATGGCCGCATTGCACCGATTGGATGCGCCAGCCCCTTGCAAAAAACATAAGAATCGACTTATCTATTCACATGAACGAAGCAGACATCTTCAAGGCCCTTGCCGACCCGACACGCAGACAGATGCTCGAACGATTGAGCGGAGGCGAACGCAATGCGACCGAACTGCGGGAGGGGCTCGCCATGTCGCAGCCGGCGGTCTCGCAGCATATCGCCGTGCTGCGCGGCGCCGGCCTGATTGAGGAAGAAAAATCCGGACGGCAGATGCGCTACCGCATAAGGGCGGATGGAATGGCGCCGGTGGTCGACTGGCTTACACGCTATCGCGGCTTCTGGCCCGAACGGGTCGAGAGGCTCAAAACACTGCTCAGGGAGATGGACCAGTGAGCGACGCCGACACTGAAAACACGAACGAAAACATTGTTCTGGAGTGCCTTCTGGAATCTCCGCCCGAAAAGGTCTGGCGCGCACTTACCGTTCCCGAACTTGCGGCAGGCTGGCTTGGTGAGCCCGGTGACGGCGGCAGGGAACCGGCCTATGAAATCCTCGACACAGAGCCCTGTTCGCGTGTGCGCTATACTTGGCGTGACGAGCAGACCGACGCGCCAGACACGCTGGTGACCTTCGAGATCAGCCCCGCACCCGACGGCAATACGTGGTTTCGTCTAACCCACAGCCACTGCGCCCTGCCACGCCTGGCTGCAAACAGCAACGGCGCGCCGACGGCACGCGCTGCCTGACATCCACCAGAACCGACATTGACAAAAAAGGAGATCGCGATGCGCGACACGATGGCGCTCGTCCCAATGGTCGTGGAGCAGTCACCGAGAGGCGAACGTTCCTTCGACATCTACTCGAGACTTCTGCGAGAGCGGATCATCTTCCTGAATGGGGAGGTGAATGACGACTCGGCCGCACTCATCTGCGCACAGCTTCTGTTCCTGGAATCGGAAAATCCCGAGCGCGAGATTTCCTTCTACATCAACTCGCCGGGAGGTGTGGTGTCGAGCGGCTTTGCCATCTATGACACGATGAATTTCATCAACAGCCCGGTGGCGACTGTCTGCATGGGTACGGCCGGTTCCATGGGATCGTTCCTTCTGATGGCGGGGGAACCCGGCCGGCGCGCGGCACTTGCCAATGCCAGCGTCGTTCTGCATCAGCCTTCGGGCGGCTTTCGTGGTCAGGCATCCGATGTGCAGCGCCACGCGGAAGACATATTGAAGCTGAAACGCCGGATGATCCGGCTCTATGCGGAACATTGCGGGCGCACTGAAGAGGAAGTGGAACGCACGCTCGACCGCGACTTCTTCATGACTGCGCAGGAAGCCTGCGACTGGGGCCTTGTCGACCGGGTCTATTCAACCAGGACGGATCTGGAGCGCCAGAAAGCGCAAAAGCCTGCCAGCTCCTGAAAGCTGTTCTCTAACAGCTCGTTACGAGCGATCCCTGAATCTGTTCGTGATCGGATAACGACGGTCTCGCCCGAAATTCTTCTTCGTGATCTTCACGCCGGGCGCGGCCTGCCGCCGCTTGTATTCGGCAATATAGAGCAGGTGCTCGACGCGATGCACCGTCTCGCGCTCATGGCCCCGCGCAACGATCGCGTCGACACTCATCTCGCCTTCGACCAGGCATTCCAGAATGTCGTCGAGCACCGGATAGGGCGGCAGTGAATCCTGATCCGTCTGGTCGGGACGAAGCTCGGCCGACGGCGCCTTGTCGATGATGTTTTGCGGAATAACCTCGCCGGAGGGGCCGAGCGCACCGGGTGGCACGATCGTGTTGCGCCAGGACGACAGGGCATAGACCTGCATCTTGTAGACGTCCTTGATCGGATTGAACCCGCCATTCATGTCGCCATAGAGCGTGGCGTAACCGACCGACATTTCCGACTTGTTGCCGGTGGTGACAACCATGGAACCGAACTTGTTGGAAACGGCCATGAGGATCGTGCCACGGGTACGGCTTTGCAGGTTCTCCTCCGTCACCCCCTCTGCGGTGCCTTCAAAAAGCTGGCCAAGCGCGCTCGAAAATCCTTCGACCGGTTCCGAGATCGGCACGATGTCGTAGCGGCAACCGAGCGCACGGGCGCAGTCTTCGGCATCCTTCAATGAATCCTTCGAGGTGTAGCGGTAGGGCATCATGATGCAGCGCACCCGCTCCTCGCCCAGCGCATCGACGGCGAGCGCAGCACAAATCGCCGAGTCGATGCCGCCCGAGAGACCAAGAACCACATTCTTGAAGCCGTTCTTGTTCACATAGTCGCGCAGGCCCAGCATGCAGGCCCGATAATCGGCCTCTTCCTTCTCCGGAATCCTCGACATGGGGCCGTCATCGCAGCGCCAGCCCTCGCCCTCGCGCTTCCAGGCGGAGACGGAGACTGCCTCCTCGAACTGGCTCATCTGGAATGCGAGCGACTTGTCGGCCTGTATGGCAAAGGACGCGCCATCGAAGACAAGCTCGTCCTGCCCGCCAAGCTGATTGGCGTAAAGCATCGGCAAGCCGCTTTCGATGACCTGACGGATGACGACCTGATGGCGCACCTCGACCTTGCCGCGATAGTAGGGGGAGCCGTTCGGCACCAGCAAAATCTCGGCGCCGGATTCGGCCAGTGTCTCGCAGACATCGAGTTCGCCCCAGATATCCTCGCAAATCGGGATACCTATTCGGATGCCGCGGAAATTCACGGGCCCCGGCATATCCGGGCCTGGCTGAAAGACACGTTTCTCGTCAAATTCCCCGTAATTGGGCAGGTCGAGTTTGTATCGCTCGGCGATCACCTTGCCGCCATCAAGCACCATGATCGCATTGTGCAGACCGCTCTTGCGCTTTAGCGGCACACCGATGATGACGCCCGGACCGCCATCCTTTGTGTCATCGGCAAGTGCCTGGACGGCCGTCTCGCAGGCCTCGACAAACGCGGGTTTGAGGACGAGGTCCTCCGGCGGATACCCGGCAATGAACAGCTCGGTGAACAGGACGAGATCAGCCCCATGGCGCGCAGCGTCCGCCCGTGCCTCGCGCGCCTTCGCCAGATTTCCCGCAACATCGCCAACGACTGGATTAAGCTGTGCAGTGGCAATACGCAGAATGTCAGAAGGGGCAGACTTGGGAGGCATGACGTTCCTGTTCGGTGAGGCAAGGACAGCGAAGTGTCTAAAGCGTGTAGCCTTTGCACCCCATGCTTGCAACACTCCGGCGTGTATCAGAGGCCGACGCCAAGCCCCTCTTCACTTCTATCCAGAATGAGCGGAATGATAAGATCCTCCTCATCGTCCAGATGACGCAGCAGCATGGCGAGCAGAGCCTCGTTTTCCCGCGCATAGGCATCAGCGGCAAAGCGCACTTGATCGCCGTCCGCCTGAAGTGCCTGCAAAAACGCCGTGCCACTCTCCGCATTGCGCTCAAGCGCGTCATGGATGACGTGATGGTCGCTGTCGAGCAAATCAAAACCGTGCTTCATGCGCGGCTCCGCTTTTGCAAAAACCGGGAAATAGTGCATGTCCTCGATTTGATGGTGTCCGTGAAGCTGCTGCAGGAAGAAGCGCAGGCGAGGCGCGAACCAGACAGCGAAATCGCGCGGAGCGAGCTTCTGCTCCCGATAATCGCCCATGCCCGCCTTCAACATGCCGCCAAGCTCACGAAACATGTCGTGGCGCTGCAGCCAGAACCGTGCCATCTCGCCAAGGTTCGGATGCGACGGCCAGACCTCTCGTGGGTATTTCTCCACGAGATAACGCAGATCGGCAGGCAATCCGTTCCGGGTCTCAAGATTCGGCATTTCTGGTAGGATCGTCATTCGTTGCGCCTGGTTTGAGCGACGACAACACTCGGGCTGCCAAGCGCGTGTTGGGGCAGCTCATCCGCAATAGCATAGAAGTCCCCCCTGTCGGCCACGAAAATGTGGCTTTCGGCCGTGAGGCCTGATGGCAGGTCGAAGGCACCGGCCAGAATCGAGATCTTGTCCGCATCATTGCGCTTCCAGAACAGGGCGGAGCCACATGTCCTGCAGAAACCGCGTTTGGCGAAATCGGAGGCCGCATACCAGGTAATGTTCCCCTCGCCTTCAATGACGACGTTCGACACATCGACATCCGTCGCGGCATAGTAGAGCCCTGTCTGCTTGCGGCACTGCGAGCAGTGACAATAGACAACGCCGCGCAGCGCGCCCCTGGTGCGAAAACGGACCGCACCACACAGGCACGATCCGTTGCTTTCTTTCGTCATGGTTCCCTCCGAACGCGATCCAGTCGTATCCGGAACCATATTTATCAGCTCAAAGCCGCCGGCGACATCAACTATGCCTGAAGCTAAGCATCAGGCGGTTTCAGCCGTTGGCCACCTTGCCTGCCGGCAGGGCCTCACGGTCTTTCTTCAGGAGTTCGGCCACCAGGAAAGACAGCTCAAGCGCCTGATCGGCATTGAGACGAGGGTCACAATGGGTGTGGTAGCGATCCTGCAGCTCCTCGTCGCGGATGGCGCGCGCGCCGCCCGTGCACTCGGTAACGTTCTTGCCCGTCATCTCTACATGCAGGCCGCCCGGATGCGATCCTTCAGCGCGATGCACCTCGAAGAAGGTCTGAACCTCCTTGAGGATGCGGTCGAAGGGCCGCGTTTTGTAGCCGGCCGCAGTGACGGTGTTGCCGTGCATCGGATCGCACGACCAGACAACCTTGCGCCCTTCTTTCTCCACCGCGCGGATGAGCCTGGGCAGGTATTCGCCCACCTTGTCCGCACCGAAACGTGCAATCAGGGTCAGGCGGCCGGGCTCGTTTTCCGGGTTCAGAATATCGATCAGCTCGATCAGACCGTCGGGCGAGAGCGAGGGACCGCATTTAAGACCGAGCGGGTTCTTGATACCGCGGCAGTATTCCACATGGGCATGATCGGGCTGGCGGGTGCGATCGCCGATCCAGATCATATGACCGGATGTTGCATACCAGTCGCCGGATGTGGAATCGACGCGCGTGAGCGCCTCCTCGTAGCCAAGAAGCAGCCCCTCATGGCTCGTGTAGAAATCCGTCTCGCGCAGCGCATGCGTGCTTTCGCCGGTGATGCCGATGGCGCGCATGAAATCGACCGTCTCGGAGATGCGGTTGGCCAGCTCCTGATAGCGCTCGGCCTGCGGACTGTCGGACAGGAAGCCCAGCATCCACTTGTGGACGTTTTCCAGATTGGCGAAACCGCCCTGCGCAAAGGCGCGCAGAAGGTTCAGCGTTGCCGCCGACTGGCGGTACACCATTTCCTGACGTGCCGGATCGGGAATACGCGAGGCTTCGTCGAATTCAATGCCATTGATGATGTCACCGCGGTAACTCGGCAGCACCACATCACCCTTGGTCTCGTTGTCGGAGGAGCGCGGCTTTGCGAACTGGCCTGCGATGCGCCCGACCTTCACCACCGGCTGCGAACCGGCATAGGTCAAGACAACGGCCATCTGCAGGAAGGCGCGGAAGAAGTCGCGGATATTGTCGGCACCGTGCTCGGCAAAACTCTCGGCGCAATCGCCGCCCTGAAGCAGAAAACCGTTGCCTTCGGCCACGGCAGCGAGCTGCTTCTTCAGCTTACGCGCCTCACCTGCAAAAACGAGCGGCGGATACGTGGCCATGCGCGCCTCGACCTCGGCCAGGGCGTCAGCGTCCGGATAAGCCGGAACCTGCAGGATTGGCTTGTTTCTCCACGAATTCGGCGACCACTTCGTCATCTTGCTTACTCGACAGTTGCTATAGGATCATGTCCTCTATCCGCTGAAATCTCCAAGACGGATACTGGAAGGCCGCTTTCTTAACCAAAGGAAGCGCCCGATACTAGCCCGCAATTGTGGCGTTCGGGAAACACTAACGCACGAAAGGTGCAAAATCAGAGATTTTTTGCATTATCAGTGCGTCGAAATACGCCTCCTCATCGGCCTCAAGCCTCACCGCGCGCGGATAGCCCGGCGTCTTGCGATCAGCAATCACCGTAGCATCGAAACCCTCGGTCTCGCGAACAAAACGTTCGACGCCGGCACGGCCATACTCCCGCAGAAACCCCTGCAGCACCGCGTCGAGATAAGACTGGATGATTTCGAGACGAACGGAAGCCTGATCCGCTGATGCTTCATAGACATAAAGCGAACAGCCGGCAGGCAGCTCAGCAGACAATTCCAGATCAGACGGGGTGAGCGAGACACGCCGGTAGCGCTCTTCGCGCTGATCGACGGCGGCGAGATTCTCGGCCCGATCGACAACGAGCAAACCGTCAATGACGGAATCAGGGTCGCGCCGCACACTCAGGAGCGCACGGCTGCTTTCGCCATCGCGGCGCACCCACTGGCGGCGCCAGCCCTTAAGCCGCGCCGGGTATGCTCCGACAATCTCCGTGCGGTGCGTATCGCGGTTGACGAGCGACCCGTAGCCAAAATAGGCGACCAGACCATTCACGCCGCAGCCCTCTCCCATCTCACTCGACCCGTTGGCCTTTCTCGACGCGATATGTCGGCTGATACATCGTGACCAGTTCTTCGGCCGCGGACGGGTGCACCGCCATCGTTCGATCGAAATCATCCTTGGTCAGCCGCGCCTTGAGCGAGATGCCCAGAACCTGAGCCATTTCGCCGGCATCCGGACCCATGACATGAGCGCCAAGCACACGCCGGGTCTCGCTGTCTACAACGAGCTTCATGAGCATCTTCTCCTGCCGCCCGGACAGCGTGTGGCGCATGGGCCGGAAGCTCGCCCGATAGATTTCCAGTCGATCGAAGCGCTGCGCCGCCTCGTCCTCGGAGAGCCCCACCGTACCGATTTCGGGCTGTGAGAACACGGCCGTGGCAATCGTGTCGTGATCGACTTCGGTCGGATTGCCCTTATACTCGGTCTCGATAAAGCACATCGCTTCGTGGATTGCGACCGGCGTCAGTTGTACGCGATTGGTCACATCCCCCAGCGCCCAGATGTTTTCGACATTCGTGCGAGAGAAACCGTCGACCGGGATTTCACCAATCTTGCCGGTCTCCACACCGGCAGCCTCGAGCCCGAGACCTTCGGTGTTCGGAATGCGGCCAATGGCCAGCATGACCTGACCGGCCTCAAGGGTGGCGCCGGACTTGAGATGAACGAGAAGATCACCCTCCCCGCGCTTTTCCACCTTCGTCAGGACGTCCTGGCACAGGATCCTGATACCCTTGGCCTCCATCGTCGCGTGAAGCTCGCGGCGCAGATCCTGATCGAAACGCGACAGGATTTCCTTGCCGCGATAGACCAGCGTGGTGTCGACCCCCAGGCCATGAAAGATATTGGCGAACTCGACGGCAATATAGCCACCACCCTCAATGACGATAGACCCGGGCAGCGCCTCCAGGTCGAAGGCCTCGTTGGAAAATATGCAATGCTCATGGCCAGGAAGCGCCAGGTGCGGATTGGGGCGTCCGCCGACAGCGATGATGATTCTTTCGGCCGTCACGCACTTTCCACCAACATCAAGCGTGTGGCGATCCACCAGCGTCGCACGGGCCTCGAAGATCTCGGCGCCGGCATTCTCAAGCCCCTTGCGATAAAGGCCCTCGAGCCGGGCAATCTCACGGTCCTTGTTCGTGACGAGAGTTTTCCAGTCGAAGGTGGGCCTGGGCACGGTCCAGCCATAGCCGGCTGCATCCTCGAAATGCTCCGGAAACTGCGAGGCGTATACATAGAGCTTCTTCGGCACACAGCCGCGAATGACGCAGGTGCCGCCAAAGCGGTATTCTTCGGCAATGGCAACGCGTTTTCCAAGGCCTGCTGCAAGACGTGCAGCGCGCACCCCACCAGAACCGCCGCCAATCACAAAAAGATCGTAGTCGAAATCGCTCATTCTCTGATCCTCGCCCCTTGAATACCGTGAATCCGCCGCGCCCGAGCGCTTCTGAAACTCTGCAGCAACGGGAATGCTGCACCGCCGCACTCACTTAGAAACGCCCGTAGAAGAATAAAAGCCCGGTGCGACGACCGGGCTCTAACTGTTTCGTGATCGAAAGCTTACTGGGCGGTTTCCTCGCCGGCAGCCTCTCCGCTGCCGGTCGCGCCAGTCGCGGCCTGGATCTGCTGCCCGACCATCTGGGCGAGATCACGCGCGATGCCGCGACGCCAGATTTCTCCGGCCTTCAGGACCTCGCGGGTCACAATGGGGCCGTCCTCGATCAGTTTCATGCCCGTCGGGGAGGTGTAGAACTGCGCGATCTCTGTCAGTTCCTGCTCGGAGAAGACGCGAGCATAGGCCTGCGCGGCTTCCCGTTCGAGGTCGACCCGGCGGCTTGCCAGCTCAATGGCCTTCTCGTCCACCGTGGCATTGATCAGCGCCACCATATCCGGGTTCTTGCGGATCAGTTCCGACTTGAGCGCGGCAGCGGCCTGTGGCAGCACGCCATCAAAATCGTCGGTTGCGTTGATCGCATCAATCGCGGAGCGCGCCGCGGCGAGATGGGACGCGGAAATCTCCTGCGCGCCGGCAGGAGCGAAAGCGAACGTCACCGCCACGGCTGCAGAAGCTGCAACAAGGCGGATGCGGGTTGCCAGATTCATATGTTTCTCACTCCATTCTTGTTTATGCGGCCCCGAAGGTTCGCACCTCGCCGTCCCCGGCCACGAAAGCGGTGTCGGCAAGGTCGAGAAACAGGCCGTGTTCTACAACACCCGGTATGGCGTTTAACGCATTCGCCAATGCTCTTGGATCGGGAATGCGGCCAAAAGATGCATCGACGATGAGATGTCCACCATCGGTAACGAAAGGCCTTCCATCCCGCTCCCGCACTTTCAGAGCACCCTCCAGTCCGAGTGCGCGCGCTGTTCTTTCAATCGTCCGAACGGTCGCACCGAGGCCAAAGGAGTTGACCTCGATCGGCAGTGGAAAACGGCCAAGTGTTTCGACGAGCTTGGACTTGTCGGCAATCACGATCATACGCCGTGAAGCGGCTGCAACGATCTTTTCGCGCAGCAATGCGCCACCACCGCCCTTGATCAATCCAAGCTGCGGCCCGATTTCGTCGGCACCGTCGATGGTCAGGTCGAGTTCGGGGGTTTCGTCGAGCGTGGTGAGCGGAACGCCGAGCTCCAGACACAGCGCAGCCGTACGCTCGGAGGTGGGAACACCGATCACGGTCAGGCCGCCGGCAACACGCTCGGCCAGAACGCGGACGAACTCTTCAGCGGTCGAACCCGTACCGATTCCGAGCCGCATTCCATCTTCCACCTGATCAAGCGCAGCACGAGCCGCCTCGATCTTCAATTCACGCATATCCGCCGACATCTCGCCCCCGGTCATATCTCAGCGGTTCCTAACCCGTTTTACCTCTCCCCGCAATGCAGGCGGCGCGCGTGCGCGGGGACAGTGCCCAACTTGCTTCACCCCGCCTTGCGCGGTATCCCAGTGAAATTCAAGCAAGGGGACAACATGTCAGCGCCAATCATCGTTTTCGATCTCGACGGAACGCTTGTCGACACGGCACCGGACCTGCTCGACAGCCTCAATCACTGCCTTGAAACCGTCGATATGGAGCCGGTGAAGCATGAGGACGTCAACCGCATCGTCGGTTTCGGCAGCCGTGTGATGATCGAGCGTGCCTTCGCGCTGCGCAAACGGCATCTGGACGGCGGCCAGCTCGACGCGCTCCAGGCTGCCTTCCTCGATCACTACACGGCGAACGTTCCCGGGCACTCCAGGCCGTTTCCCGGCGCCGTCGAAACGGTCGAACGCTTCCACGCGGCCGGCTACACGGCAGCGGTCTGCACCAACAAACTTGAGGGCATGTCGCTCTCCCTTCTCGAAGCGCTCGGCATCGTCGGACATTTCAGCGCGATCTGCGGCGGCGATACCTTTCCGATGCGCAAACCCGATCCGGGACATCTCCTGCGCACCATCGCCATGGCGGGTGCGGACCCGCAGCGGGCCGTAATGGTCGGTGATTCGCGCACGGACATCGACACCGCCAAGGCTGCCGGCATCCCCGTCATCGCGGTCGATTTCGGCTATACCGACCAGCATGTAAGCACGTTTGAGCCGTCGCGTGTGATCTCGCGCTTCGACGAATTGACGGTCGAGATGGTGGAAGGCCTGATCGCCGCGACAGCATCCTGAGCACAGGCGCGAAAGCGCGCTTGACACTCACCCGCCCCGCCCCTTATATCGCGGCTCGCTTGACGATGCTTCGTCAGCGGGCGCGTAGCTCAGCGGGAGAGCACACCCTTCACACGGGTGGGGTCGCAGGTTCAATCCCTGCCGCGCCCACCATTATATTTCTCTTCTTTTCTGTTTTCCCTGCACGCTGGAAACGGCGGGTGCCGGCCTGAACTGCTAAAATTTTACTCTTATCCTATTGTTTTCGCTTACTTCTCTTTCATCAGAATCATTGATCTCTCGTTAGGCAAATGCTGGAGAGCAATCTGATGAAGGAGACGGGAGATGAAACCCCGCTACGAGATAATCCTTGACCCTTCAGAACTTTGGACCGTTTGGGATAATCTGCTGAACGAACCCGCAATGATCGGCATGACAGTCGTGGCCGGCATCAGCAAATCTGAAGCGGAAGACGCCTGCTATGTGCTCAACGAGGTGGAGAAGCGGCGCCTTGCGCGGGAGGAACGGAAGAAGGTCGCCAACTCGTAAGCATAGCTCTCGTATCAGGCCGCGCATTGGGCACGCCTTTGGCGCGGCTCCATTATACCTGCCCGGACTGCATCGCGCCTGACGCTCGGACCGCTGGCGGTAACGGGCAGCAACTCCCACTTCCAGTCTTTTCAAGACCGGCGGATCGTCCTAAGCGAGGGGAACCGAGCCGATTCCGGAGTGAACTCGCATGAACCGCACAGCATCCGCCTTCCTTCTCGTCGCCGTTCTCACCGGATTGCTGGTTGCCCTGGGCTTTGCGCTGCAGATCAAGGGCTATGGATTTGGAAGCCTCGGCAGTGATCGGCTCGATGGCCTTGCCAGTGCGGCCACCTTCGTGCCGCTCGCCGCTCTCTATGCGTTTACAGCCATGCTGGTGACCATACTTCCGATCCGGGCAGCCGCGATGATGCACGCCAATGGGACGACCCCGATCTACCTGACTGCCGTGGTGCTATTCGCAACGATCGTCGGGGTTCAGGTCACGCGGATGGCGTTCGGGAACGCGGGAGCGTTGTGGGCACTGGTCGACTGGCAGTTCGTGTTCGCAGCCGGCATTGTCGTGGCCCATTTGTCGCTCGATGCACTGCGGCGCAATGTGCTTTTGCGCACGCTTGCCTTCATTGGATTCGCAGCTGCCACTCTCGCCTGTCTTTACTGGACGTTCCGCTTCTAGTGTCAGGCCCTAAGCCGGCGCTTCGAATCGCCGCCTTGATGGACAGGCAGGAACACATATACAAAACTGTGGAAAGCGGCATGAATCTGTCGTGCTTTCCCCGACTCACCCAAACCTAGCTACCCCGCGTCTACCCATTTTGATGTGGTGGGTGGACCTATGGTCAGGCCTTAATGCGCCCCAATCGACCGAATTTGCAGGTTTTTTGTTCGCTCTCCCGGCACGACAATTCCTCCCGTCGGATAAGTCCGAACCCCTGTCGTGAAGACTGTTCATGGGTCGCAACGATGATGTGGGCGGTGGGGATTCGCGCCAGGAAGATCGGCACCATCCGACTGAGGGAGGAGTGCAACATCATTCAAATACCGAACGTTGCTCTGCACTTCGAAAGACGGCCTTCGGGTCGTGAAACAGCAGGACCGTGTAGACACAATATCACCTGAGAGATGAACAGTGATCGTGTCCGCACGGTTCTCATTTTGAGGATGAGGACACGATCATGCCTAAGCAAAACGGATTTGGCGTTTTCTTCCCTGGTTGGCCAGGCAACAAGCAATGGCAGGACCAGGATCAGGACCAGCATCAGCACCAGGGTGAATGGCAGTATCAGGGTCAGGAACAGAACGCCACCAACACCGCTGAAAACACGGCAGGCAACGATGCTGACAATGCCGCCACCAATGATGCGGACAACACCAGCAATAACTCCAGCGCGAATAGCGCTGCCAACGCGGCACAGAACGCCGCGAACAACCAGGCTGGCAACACCGCAGACAACGCGGCCACCAATGCGGCCGACAACGCAGCCAGCAACAATGCCCGCAATGCGGCGCAGAACAACGCAGAGAACAACGCAACCAACAACACCGACGTGGCAACCAATGTCGCCACCTCCGTCAACACATCCGTGAATGTCGGTCTCGACGGCTTTATTCCCTCTGACGACGACTTCGCCGACGTGGACATCTATGGTGGTGGATCGGTCGACGAATTGTTCATCAATCGCGACGGTGAGATTTCCTACGATCCGGGCGACGACATGTCGTTCGAGGACATCCTGAACGACTCGCTCAATGGCGGCGGCAACGACAACGCCTTCGTTGTCGGACAGGTCAACGATCTGGTCGACAACGACACGCTTGAAAACCCGAATGTCTCCAACGAAGCCGATTTCAACCAGAACGGCGACGCAAACGGCGGTAACGCCACAGCCGATGACGGCATCGTGGCCGGAGGCGACGGTGGCGAAGGCGGCGGTGATGCCGATGCCGACGGCGGCGATGGCGATCGCGGTTATGCAGACGGCGGCTATGCCCGTGGCGGCATGGCTGATGACGCCAAGGCCTATGGCGGCAACGGCAACGGTGCAGCGGGCGGTTCCGGTGGAACGGCCACCGGTACAGGTCTCGGCCTCGGCGGCCTCGGTGCAGGCGTCGGCCTCGGCGGCGATGGCGGCACTGGTGGTGCCGGCGGCGCAGGCGGTGTCGGTGGTGCCGGTGGCCTCGGTGGCTATGGCACCGGCGGCATGGGCGGCACCGGAACCGGCGGTGCCGGTGGTGAAGGCGCAGGCGGCGAAGGCGGCGAAGGCGGAGATGCCGGCGACGGTGGCGACGGCGCAGCAGCCGGTGCAGCAGCGGCAGATGCAGCCGCGGCGGCAGCCGCAGCGCTGGGTGTTGCTGACGCAGCCGCGGCGGCGGATGCCGACGCAGCAGCAGCAGCGGCGGCAGGCGGCGAAGGTGGCGCAGCCGGTGCTGGCGGTGCCGGCGGAACCGGAACAGGTGCTGCAGGTGGCGAAGGCTCCGGCGGAAACGGCGGAACAGGCACAGGCGGCGAAGGCGGCATGGGCGGCATGGGCGGCATGGGCGGCCTTGGCGGCGCAGCCGACGGCGGCGCGGGCCTTGGCTTCGGCGCTGGCGAAGGAGAAGGCTTCGGCCTCGGCGCAGCACGTGGCGGCAATGGCGGCAATGGAGGCGACGGCGCAGGCGGTTGGGCTTCTGCAGTCGGCGGTGACGCCGGTGATGCATGGGCCGGACCGGTCTCAGGCGGCAACGGCGGCGCCGGCGGTATGGGCGGCATCGCCACCACAGGTGCAGGCGGCGCAGGCGGCGCCGGCGGCATGTGGGGTTCCAACAATGGCGATGACGGCTATGTGAACGGCATCTCCGAGGCAAGCGCCGATGCACTTGTCGATACGAGCGCCTTCAACCAGCAGATCGTCATGGGCGCCAATGTGCTCGGCAACACCGTGGACACCACGGTTGTCGGCGGCAATCTCAACAGCACAGTCGTCGGCGAAGACGACGCCTGACGGCAGCACAGAGCATTCCGGCGCCCGATCCCCCTGGGCGCCGGAACCGGAGGTTTGCGCAATTCACCCTTCGTCTGACACCCGCAAACCTCCACACCTTTCCAACGGTGCACAGGCGGCGATGATCGACAGGAAGTCGAAGCAAGGTGATGCTTTATGCATATGGATCAAACCACGGAAGCGATCGCCCACTTCATAGGACTGTTCTCCCAGGCGGTTGAGGAAGCCCGGTTGCGGCTCGACTATTCGGATTTCAAGGCGCTCCCGGACGCACCCCTGGAGCAAAACGACCTCCTCAACATCAAGATCAACATCGTCAGCCCCTATTCTCTGGACGGTTTCAAACCCCGGGTCGATTACACCCCTCCTCCCATCGACAGGTTCGATGCGCAGGTTTCCGTTGCAATCCGGTACGATCCCATCCCTCTTTACAATGAAGGCCAAGGTGCACCCGCCGCCACCATCTGGGGGGCTGAAACACCGCCCCTGATGGCGGGCGGAGAGGCTTTTGCAGAATACCAGCCCCTTGGCTCGCTCGCGCTCTATCTCAAGCAGCAGGCGCGCCTGGAGGACAACGACTATCTCAGCATTGGCGACCACGGGCTGCATTTCAGCTCCGTCGGCGACACCGATGCGGCGCTTATAGCGCTGATCAAGGCAGCCTCCCCGTTCCAGCCTTTCGGTGATCTTCATGAGCCGGGCTCGGCAGCTGAAATCGGTGACTTCATTCTCCACGCTCCGCATATCGCCGATGCATTCATTGACGCGCTCGATGGAAACGACGGCGTCTTCGTCATGCGGGGCGAAAGCATCGAGGGAAAGTTTCTGAATGGAGAAGAAGTCGATGAACTGCCCGCCCTGGACACCTATCTCCCCGAGAAGTTCAGCGAGGAGGAAGAAGCAGGCGACGCGGAGACCGACTTTTCCACACATGCAACAATGGATGTCGAGGCAGGAGCCAACCTTCTCGTCAACGAAGCCATCCTCGTCAACGACTGGTATGGAGCACCGGTGCTCGCGATAGCCGGTGACTATGTTCATTTCAACGCGATCAGCCAGTTGAATTTGTGGAGCGACAACGACACGACAAGCGAAGCGCTCAACGGCTGGAAATCACTGACGGAGGCGCCGACCCAGGCGTTCAACACCGCCACCATCCAGACCATCGACAACCCGCCTCCACCGGGTCTGGAAAACGCCAACGGCGAGCCGGTCTTCCCTGAACACTGGCAGGTATCGCGGATTGATGGCGATCTGATGCTGGCCAACTGGATCAAGCAGGTCAGCTTCGTGGAGGACAACGACATCACCGTGATGTCGGCCAGCGGTGGCGGAACGGAAATCGTTCTCGGCAACAACACGGTTATCAATGCCACGTCACTTGCCGCGCTGGGAAACTATTACGACCTGATCATCGTCGGCGGCAACGTCTATCACGCCAACATCATCTGCCAGACGAACATCCTTCTGGACGACGATCTCGTGGGCACGGTCGGCGACTTCCAGACCGGCGGCTCAGCGTCGCTCTCGACGGGCGGAAACCTCCTCTGGAACGAGGCCTCCATCACCCAGTACGGCACCATGTCGTTCGACACGATGCCGCCTTCCTATCTGGAGGCGCTCGAAAAACTGGGCGATGGCCCGGGGACGGCGCCGCAATCGCTTTTGTCGGGGTCGGATTTCGCCGGCCTGACGACAATCAAGGTGCTCTACATTTCCGGCGACGTGGTCGATCTTCAGTATGTCAGCCAGATCAACGTTCTCGGCGATGCGGACCAGGTCGCGCTGGCAAAAAGCCAGAGTTCCGCACACGCCGACGCCTCCTGGGATGTTTCGACAGGTTCCAACGCGCTCATCAACCAGGCGTCTATTGTCGATGGTGGCGTCAATTCCACGACATATACGGGTGGCGCGGTCTATTCGGATGAGCTGCTGATCCAGGCTGAACTGATTTCCGATGACACGAACCTCTACACGCAGGGTGCGGACGCACTGGTGAGCGAGGCGGTGGCGTTTCTCAGCGATGATCTCATGGCATCGCCGGAGGGTGACGCAGACCAGAATGCGCCGGATCCCTCCACGCCTGACGGCGGCACGGCCGACGTAATGCAGACGATGCTCGGATAGGACGATCGGGGGGAACGACATGCTGGACAAACCGACCAAGCGCCCGGCGCATGTGAACGACGCATCGTCCTGCGCGCTGGGGATGGAAGACGAAGCCCGCAAATTGCGTATTCTGCGTACTGCCGATGAAGAGATTTCCCGCATCTTCCGGGAAGTCGACGCGCGGGCTGCACGGCAACGGGCCGAAGCCACTGATGCGGAAACCCGTGACGCCGCCACCCCCGCAGGTCACAATGAAACAAAACCAGCCGAAGAAGAGCCGGCTGCCTCCACGGGAGGCGCGGAAGACGTTGCAGAAAAGACTGAGACCCGGCAGCCGGAGACGCCGTCAAAGCAAGACAGTCAGAAGCCGGAAGCAGACAGAAGCAAACCGGAGATCACCAGGGTCAACGGAGCAAAAGACCAGTTTCACCGCCGGCTCGGCCCGGCCGACTTTTCCAAAAGCCTCACCGCCGGCCTCGCCGCGGTGCGCAAAAACATGCTGATGGTGCTGCTTTTCACCAATGCCAGCAACATCCTCGTACTCGCCATTCCGGTTTATCTCTTTCAGATTTCTGATCGCGTTCTTACGAGCCGTTCCACGGACACGCTGATCATGCTGACGGTCGTGATCGTGGGCGCTGTGCTGCTGCAGGCGATTTTCGACGCGATACGACGGTTCATCCTGATGCGCACCGCAGTCGAGGTCGCCGCCCAGCTCGGCGCGCCAATTCTGAGCGCGGCAGCGCGCGCCTCCCTTCACGGCACCGGGCGCGAGTACCAGACCCTCGGCGACCTTCAGCAATTGCGTTCATTTCTGGTCTCGGGCACGCTGCTCGCATTTCTCGACATACCCTTCGCCCCGATCTTTATCCTGGCGGTGTTTCTCGTCCATCCGCATCTGGGAAGCATTGTGGTGCTGTCGGCACTGCTGCTCACGCTGGTCGCATTCATCAACCAGCGCGCCACTGCCGCCCCGTTTGGCGAGGCGAATGTCTACCAGAGTAAGGCCAATCTGCATCTGGACTCCATGGCGCGGAACTCGCAGATCATCAACGCGCTGGCGATGATCCCTGAGGCAGTCAAGATCTGGGGCCAGGACACCGCCGGCTCGCTGAAGGCACAGGTCAAGGCACAAGACCGGAACATCGTCTCGGCGGCAACCTCCCGCGCTATCCGTCTTCTGACGCAGGTCGCGTTGCTTGGCTGGGGTGCGTATCTCGCCATCCAAGGCTACATCACCGGTGGCATGGTGATCGCTGCCTCCATCATTGCAGGCCGGGCGCTTGCACCAATCGAGGGCTCAATCGAAGGCTGGAACCAGTTCATTCTTTCGCGGGGCGCCTATCGGCGCATCTCGACGCTGCTTCGATCCTCTCCGCTGAATCTCGAACGTCTCGTCCTGCCCAAGCCCGAAGGACGGCTGGACGTGGAACGCGTGCTGTATGTTCCGCAGGGAACCAAACGCGTCGTGCTTAATGGCATCAACTTCGCACTACGCCCCGGCGATTCACTTGCCGTTATAGGCAATTCGGGTGCCGGCAAGACAACGCTTGGCAAGATGCTGGTCGGCTCGATCCTGCCCACCTCCGGCAGTGTCCGGCTGGACCTTATGGATCTGCGCAACTGGGACCAGCGCCAGTTCGGTGACAGTATCGGCTATCTCCCCCAGGACGTTCAGCTCTTCCCCGGATCGATCAAGGCTAACATTGCGCGCATGCGCGACGATGTGGACGATCAGGACATCTATCAGGCTGCCATCCTTGCCGACGTGCACGAGATGATCGCAACATTCCCGCAAGGGTACGAAACAATCGTCGCAGCCGATGGGTCGCCTCTCTCGGGTGGCCAGAAGCAGCGCATTGCCCTTGCCCGCGCCTTCTTCGGCAATCCGCGTATGATTGTGCTCGACGAGCCGAACTCGAACCTCGACAGCGCTGGCGATGCCGCTCTTGCCCGGGCTCTGAAACACGCCAAGCAGAACAGGATCACCGTGATCGTGATCACCCAGCGCCCCTCCCTGCTGCAGCATGTCGACAAGATTCTGCTGATGACAAACGGCACCATTTCGATGTTCGGCCGCCGCGAAGACGTGCTGCGTGCGCTGGCAGCCCACCAGGCCGGACAGTTGCAGAATGGTCCTTTCGCCACCCAGCTTCCCTGAAGGCAGGCATCCGATGAGCTCAACAGATATCGCAAAACTCCAGGACATGACGTGGTACGCGGAAGTGCCACGGTCGATCCGCAAACAGTCCATCGCCGGGATCATACTGCTCATTCTCTGTTTCGGGGGGTTCGGCATCTGGGCGAGTTTCGCACCGCTCGCTGCAGCCGTTATCTCCCAGGGCAGTTTTGTCGCCACTGGTCAAAACAAGATCGTCCAGCACCTGGAGGGTGGCGTCATCAAGGAAATTCTGGTTTCGGAAGGCGACCACATCACGGCCGGTCAGCCCCTGCTCCAGCTCGATGAGACGTCCGCCCTTGCCAATGAGCGTCAGCTCTTCCTGCGGCGTGCGCGCCTCCTTGCCATCGTCGCCCGACTGAGTGCCGAGTATCAGGAGAAGGACAGCATCGACTTTCCCGCCGAACTGTCAGAGCGGATGGTCGATCCTGAAGTCGCTGAAATTCTCGATAGTCAGAAGCTCAATTTCACATCCTCGAAACGCAAGTTGAACAGCGAGATCGAACTCCTGAACAACAACATCGCCGCGCTTGAAATCCGCGGACGCGGCTACGAAGCGCAGCACGAGGCGCTGACGCGCCAACTCGCCTTCCTGTCGGACGAGTTCTCCGGCAAGCAGAAGCTCTATGAACAGGGGCTGATGCGCAAACCCGAAATTTCCGCGATAAAGCGCGCCATGGCCGAAGCGGAAGGGCAGATCGGGCGCCTTGCCGCCGAGGTGGACGAAACGCAGGCCCAAATCGCTCGTTATCGTCAGCAGGCCGATCAGACACTGGCCGCCTATCGACAGGCGGCACTCGACGAGCTGCAGGCCATCGAAGCGGAGCTGGACGCGGTGCGCGAACAGTCACGGGCGGCCGAAAACGTTCTGCGCCGCGCCACAATCAACGCGCCTGTCACCGGCACGGTGATACGGCTTTACTACCACACGCCCGGCGGCGTGATCGAAAGTGGCAAGAGCATTGCCGAGATCCTGCCATCCGACGTTCCCCTGATCATCGAAACGCAGATACCGCGCACCAAGATCGACAGTGTCCGCGTGGGCCAGGAAGCGACCGTTCGGCTGACGGCCCTCAACCAGCGCACCACGCCCGTTCTCATGGGCGAGGTTTTCTATGTTTCAGCAGACGCCCTGCGCGATCAGTCGGCAGCCGACAAGCGCGAGATTTACCTTGCGCGCGTGCGCCTGCCACCGAGCGAACTCGCAAGCGTCCGCGGCTTCCTGCCCACGCCGGGCATGCCTGCGGAAGTGTTGATCCAGACTGCTGAACGCACATTTTTCGAATACCTCTCGAAACCGATCATGGACAGCATGAACCGTGCCTTCCGCGAGGACTGAGCCCGATAGCGCTGGCGTGGACGCCTGAAATGCGGGGTGCTAGCATGTTTTCCATTGAGCCATTCGAGGTGAGTGCTGGCAGTCTTGCGATGAAGGAAGGCAGTTCGCGTTTTCGGGACGTGCTGACGCTGCTGGGGCAGCTCAATTATACGTGGACGAACACGGAGAGCCTCCTTATCCACCTCATCGCCGGGCTGGCGCGGGTGGACATGGAGACAGCGACGGTCATCTTCCTCACTCTCAACACTTCCCGCGCCCGTGTCGATCTGGTCGAGCGCCTCGCAAAGCTCGATCGAACCGATGCGGATATTCGCAAGGACGTGTTGAACGTCACGCGCAGTATGATGAGCGAATCCAGGCTCCGGAACAAATACAATCACTGCATCTATTCCTTTGACGACAGCGGGGAAAACGTCTCAACGCTGCTCATGAGGATTTCCGATTCCGGCGATCGGCTCAAATACGGCAAGGTCGATGCGATCGACGATGCGGAGATCGCCAATATCACCAGTTCAATCAATCGGCTGATCGCCACGAACCGGGAAATCTGGGCGCTGGCGAAAAAGCATGGCTTTCCAGTGTGAAACACCCTGTGCGAAGCATTCCCCACGTTCTAACCACATTGGTTTCACGATCAGCCTTATTGATGAATTGGTCGAGACAGGCGGCCAACGCTAGGGTTTCGCAAAGTATCCGCGCGCTTCAGGGCACGGATGAAAGCGGACCGGAACTCTGAAAATGGCGCTGGATCAGATCAAACAAGGGCTCAAGCAGGCGCGTGGAGCCGCTTTCCTGCCGTTTCAGGCGGCGGCCGGGCGCATGCGGATGGTGGCGCATCGCCCGGTGCGGTTTTCCGGCGTCTACACGACATATGAGGATGCCTTGACCGCCGCAAATCAGCGCGGCCTTGCCGGATATGATCATGACGCGGTGGCCGGCGTAGCGTTCGAGCAAATGTGCCGGCTGGTGCCCTGGGATTACCCGGTGCTGTTCTGGCTCAGTCAGATCAGGCAGGATATCCACTCACTGCTCGATGCAGGTGGCCACATGGGCACCAAGTTCCGCGCTTTCCGCACGATCCTGCCCGAGATCGAAGCCCTGAAGTGGACCGTCTACGACGTGCCAGCCATTGTCAAAGCGGGAGAGAAACGCGCTCGCGACGAGGGCATTGAAAACCTCTCCTTCACAAGCCGGCTGGATGGACACGGCCCCTGCGACGTGTTTCTCGGATCAGGGCTGCTGCAATATCTCAACGTTCCATTGCCCGATCTTCTCGACCGTCTCGCCGCACCACCAAAACATCTGCTTTTGAACAAGGTGGCGCTGCGCGGGGGAAAAACCATCGTCACGCTGGAACGGATCGGGCCGGCTCTGGTCCCCTACCAGATACGCAATGAAGCCTCCTTTCTGGCAGAGCTCGAAGGCATCGGCTACAGCATCGCCGATCGCTGGAGCATTCCTTCTCTTTCGCATGTGATCGACACGCATCCCGAATACGGTGCGAGTGAAAGTGCCGGTTTCTACTGCACGCGGCGCTGACCGCACGCACCGAGAGGTTTCCCGCAGTCACAGTCATGCCGATTGCGCATGTCTGCCCTTCTTCTGAAGTCTCTTTCCTTGGAGCGCATTCTCCTCTACCACGGAGCCGGTTCATTTCGAGGTCGAGAAAGTGCAGCCATCGACAATCCGGACGGCCACCTATCCAGCGGCCATTTTCGCTGTCTACGTCGCCGCTTCGATGCTTCTTCCAGCCGCTGTTGATCTCTATTACGGAAATGACGACTGGGAGATTTTCGTTGTCTGCTCGCTGGCCACGGGCGCCATTGCCCTGACCATTGCCGCCGCCACGCGCGCGCCGCTCACCCGTGGCTCGACGCAATCGACCTTCCTGGTCGTGGTTCTCTTATGGCTGATGCTGGGACTGGTGGGCGCACTGCCGTTTTACACGGCTTCGCTAAAACTTGATCTTGCCGAAGCTGTCTTCGAATCGGTGTCCGCCATCACAACCACCGGCTCCACCGTCATTTCGGGGCTGGATAGCCTGCCGCCCGGGCTGCTGCTGTGGCGCTCCATCCTGCAATGGATCGGCGGGGTTGGCGTTGTCGCGCTTGGCCTCTTCCTGTTGCCGCTTCTCAAAGTCGGCGGTTTTTCCTACTTTCGGGTGGAATCCTCGGACATTGAGAACCGCCCTTTCGAGCGCTTTATCAGTTTTCTCATTGCGCTTGTCGGCATCTACTGCCTTTTGACCGCACTCTGTGCGCTGGCCTATGCGGCCGCCGGCATGAGCAATTTCGATGCCGTCAATCACGCCATGACCACCATCGCGACAGGTGGCTTCTCCACCCACGACGCCTCCTTCGGCCATTTCGAAGGCAACGCGGTTTTGTGGGTCGGCACGGTGTTCATGCTCCTCGCCGCCCTGCCCTTCTCGATCCTGGTTCTTTTCTTCGCGCGCGGACGCCTCGACGCCCTGCGGGACCCTCAGATCAGACTGTTTCTCGGCTATGTGACGTTGATTGTCATGATTCTGGCGGTCCAGCGCCGCATCACCACCGGCGATCCGTTCGACGACATTCTCGCATCTACCGCCTTCAATTTTGCTTCGATCATCACAACGACTGGCTTTGCCAGTGAGGATTACACCCTCTGGGGGCCGTTCGCTGTGACCCTGGCCTTCTTCGCCACCTTCCTGGGCGGCTGCTCCGGTTCGACGTCCGGCGGCATCAAGGCCTATCGCTTCCTCATTCTCGGGGCGATGCTGCGCAACGGGCTGCGTCTGCTCATTCATCCGCACTCCGTCCAGGCACTGCGCTATGGCAAGCGCATCGTCGATGAGGAGATGCAGCGATCGGTCGTACTCTTCATCGTCGGCTTTCTCGCGTCCTGGGTGGTCGCAACACTTCTCCTGTCGGCAACTGGCCTCGACTTCCTGACATCGATCACCGGTTCACTCACCGCATTGACCAATGTCGGTCCCGGCCTCGGCACCACGATCGGCCCTGCCGGCAATTTCGTTCCCCTCAGCGATTTTGCAAAATGGGTCTTGTCGGCGACCATGCTGCTCGGCCGGCTCGAAATCCTCGCCGTTGTGGTGCTTCTGGTGCCCACCTTCTGGCGCGACTGATCAAATCCGCAAGCCAATCCGCCGATGGCTGCGGTCTGCGATGGGCACTTGAGCCCATCGGTTCTGTGCAGCGTCAGATGCTCGAGGAGCGCAGATCGGTCGTCTTTTCCAGCGCAGTTTTCAGACGTGCGTCACGTCCATAAACGTCGCCATGATAGGAGACAACGCCATCTGTCTGCGGCCAGGCCGTGAAATAGCCGACATAGACAGGAATATCGCGTTCGATCCTGCGCCGTGTGGGACGGCTGCGATCGCCGATCTCAATGGCACGCGAGACCTCGTCGACCGAAATGTCGAGGACCGCCGCCGCCATGGCCCGCGGATCTGCCAGTCGGACGCAACCATGGCTGTACGCACGGGTATCGCGCTGGAACAGGCTCTTGGACGGCGTGTCGTGCATGTAGATCGCATGCCGGTTGGGAAACAGGATTTTCAGTTCCCCAAGCGCGTTGTTGCGCCCCGGCTTCTGGCGCACGCTATAGGGCACGTTGCTTCCATACTGCCCCCAGTTCACGGCAGAGGACGAGATCTGGCGCCCCTGGCTGTTCACCACTTCATAGCCGTTGCGATCGAGATAGCTCGGATCGCGCCAGAGTTTCGGCAGCATCTCATTAACGAGGATGGACCGCGGAACGCCCCAATACGGATTGAACTCTACGGTTTCGAGCTTGTCGTAGAAAAAACTGGTCTGGTTGGCATTGCGCCCCACGACCGTACGCATGGAGATGCGCGGCTTCCCGTTCTCGAAGAAATCGACATTGAACGACGCAGCATTGATCACCACGCGCGTGTCACCCAGTTCCGAGGGATGCCAGCGCAACCGCTCGAGCGCATAAAGCACCTTTTCGATCCGCGCTGCCTTTGAGACGCCGGCGATCGCCGCCACCGTGCGTGGCCCAATAATGCCATCCGGCTTGAGCCCGTGACTCTCCTGTGCCGCCTTGATCACCGGCACCAGCGCATCGGAATATCTTTCGCTCCCCTCATGCGCTTTCAAAACCGCACCATGGGTCTCCATGAAGGCCCCGCTGGCGTCGCGTTCGATGATCTTGAGCAGTTTGGCGAGTTCGGAGCTCTCTCCACCGGGACGCATAAACATCTTCGGGTCGACGACGATCTCACGCTCGGCAGCCCCGCGCAAAACCTCCAGTTCCGCGCGAAGTTTGCGATAAACATCGTTGCGCGGATGCAGCCCTTCCAGATAGCGGTCCGCCTCCGGCATATTTGCCATGAAGCCGATGCTCTGCACCAGATCCATCGGTTTTTCGGGGAAATCGTGATAGCCGGAGAGCTTGTTGGGATTGACGCGCCCGGCGTGTGCATCACGCGCATAACGCAGGGCCCGCGCGGTCAGCGTCATTTCAAAACGGATCAATTCCTTCTGACGCGCCGCTATATCGTCATAGGAAAAGTCGCTGCCGGGCACTCCAACCGTGTAGTCGACGTCGGAAAGCCCATGGCTGGAGGCTTCCGAAAGCACCCGTAACACACGTTTTGCACGCTCGTTGACCTGATAGCCGGAAACCCAGACGAAATCAGGGTGCTTCGAATAAAACGCGACAATTGCCGCTGCAATGTCCTTCTCGGCGTATAGCTCCACGCCCTCCAGCATGGGCAGGGCCTCGCGGAACGCAACGCCCTCAAGTGCCGGCTGAAACGCATTTTCGGCTGCTGGAACCGAAATGTCGGAAAACGCGACGTGAGTGAGCGGCACAGGTCTGTAATTGTAGTAGGACGGGCCCGAAATCCTGGGGGCCTTTGCCGGCTGCCGCTTGACCGGCGCGGGTTTCACCGTCCGCGGCGGCTCACTTCGCGCCCGGCTGGTGGCGCGGTTGCCGCCTCCGAACAGCATGTCAAAAAGATTGTCCGACTGCGCATGGGCCTGCCCCACGCTTCCGGCGAACAGCATTGCTGCCACACAGCTCAGCCCACTTTTGCGCATGGACTTTAACATCATCGCTCACCCCGCCGAGACCCGGCCTCGTTGCCACAACCACGATATTCTCAATCACAACCAGAATAACAGGTCTCAGCCGCAGGGTCGCGGGGTGATCGATAAAATTGTTATGAAATTGAGGTTCAATCGCCGACTGGTAAACAATCTTCTAAAGGCATGGCGGCAGCAGGCTCAAGTCGCCGCTCTCTGCGTGTCGCGACGAAAGCCGCAACGCGCGCTGCAATGCCGGGATCGGCAAGTATCCGGCGATGCCCCAGACCGGGCGCCCAAACCAGCGAAACATGCGTGCCCGCGTCGCCCATGGCCCTTGCATTAGATGCAGGCACTTCCTTGTCCTCCGGAGCGTGAACGATCAGTGCCGGCAGCCGCACCTCCCGCAGCTGTTCCGCCGCGACGAACGCCTTCAGGGGCGTTCCGGCAATGGCCTCGACCCGGCCTTCGAACGCCTCTTGCGTCTTCGGTCCAAGGCCCACAAAGGCACCGAACTGGGAAAAGAGATCGGGCAGCGCGTTCGGCGAAGCAATGGTCACCAGTCGTCGAACGGAAACCGGCGGGACGCCGGCGACAGAGCCGGCAATCGCATTAAGCGCGACCGCCCCGCCGAAGGAGTGTCCCACCATGGCATCAAACGGTCCCAGCCATTGCGCCACGGCGCTCACCGCCCCAACCGCCTTGGGGATATTAAGAATGCGTCCGCCCGAGACGCCATGTCCCGGAAGATCCATGGAAACAACGCGAAAGCCGCGCTGAAGCAGTGCCTCAACGACCACGCGCATGTGCTCGGTACGCGAGCGCCAGCCGTGAAGAACAAGAACCGCCGGACCGTCACGACGCGCACCCCAGTTCGTAAACTCATAGGCAACAACCGCGCCATGCGTCGTCGTCAGCGGATGTTTGCGTGCACGACGCATGAAGTCTTTCGACTGGGCGAGAACGCGCCTTTCCTTCTCCGTCAGCCGCGTCGGGCTGGGTGTTCGGCAAAACACCCCAAACGCCATGCGACCGCCGAGACTTGGCGCGACATGTTCGAGTGTGCCAAAAAGGCTCTTCAGGATGCGCAGGCCGAAACGAGTCATGGTGGAAACCCATATAATGTTCAAGCGTGAACAAAGTTAGTTCAATCATGAACAAAATACAAGAACTCCCGTGGGACAATCCGCGTTTTCGCACATGGATCGCCGTGGCGCGCGCGGAGAAAGCCATTGTCCGGGCACTCAGCAAGGCGCTCGAACCACTCGGCCTCAAGATTGCGCAGCTTGACATGCTGATGAATCTCTATCGCCACCCGGGGCAATCCCAGCACGATCTTGCGCGTCGCCTGCTCGTCGGGCGCTCCAACATCACCATGCTGCTGCCGCAACTGGAAACGCAGGGGCTGGTGCGCCGTGAAAGCGACGCCAACGACCGGCGAATCTTACGGCTTTACCTGACGCAGGACGGTGAAGAGCGATTGATGGAAGCGCTCGCCGTTTACACCAGGCTGATCGACCGCGTGATGGCCCAGTCGACGCCGGAGCAATGCGAGGCCATGGGCGAGCAGATGCGCCGCATCAGTGAAGCGCTCGCTGAAGACTGAACAACGGCTTTTTCAGGAAACGCGGCCGCTTCACTGTTCCCCATCCGCTGCCGGAACATTCAGATAGTTGCGTGGCGAAGCCCCCAACATCCTCTTGAACATCGTCGTGAAGGCGGCCACGCTCTCATAGCCCAGGTCCAGCGCCACGTTGGTTACAGCTTCGCCGCTCGCCAGCCTCGGCAAAGCAGCAAAAAGGCTGGCCTGCTGGCGCCAGAGCGACAGGCTGAGCCCGACCTCCTGCTTGAAACGGCGGGTGAAGGTGCGGCGGCTCATGCCCGCCGAATGCGCCCACTGATCGATCGTTACGCGGCTTTCCGGCGCGTCAAGAAAGGCGCGGCACATGCGTGCGAGCCGCGGATCAGAGGGAAATGGCAGCCCCAGCGGCAGCTCCGGCAAGCGCGGAATCTCATGCATGATGAGTTCATAAAGCAAGCCGTTGCGGCCCGTCGGCCGGGCAACATGCGGCAAAGGCGCCACCTCCTCCAGAAGGCTGCGCATCAATGGTGTGATGCCGACCACACGCGGTCTTGCCGGCAACCCTGAAATTGCCTCGGGAAGCACGTAAACCGACTGCATGCGCACATCGGTCATCATTTCGACCGCGTGTTGGATACCCGGTGGAATCCAGATCGCCTGCCCTGCCGGCACCATCCAGTGTCCGAAGCCGGTCTTGACCAGAACCACGCCGCTGCTTGCGTGAAGGAGCTGCCCACGGCTGTGGCGATGGATGGGCACCTGAACATGTGCCAATTGCGCAATCTCGCCAACAACCAGATCGCCCTCGACCTCCTCAAGCCAGTTGCGTCGCTTTTCGTCGTCGACGGGACGATCGGTATTGAAAACCACCGTACTGGGGCTGCGCGGAGAATTCATTTGGCCCACTTGCAAAAAAAGTAGACCAAATCACCAAGGCAGGTCATTTGCAAGAGGCGTATAAGCGGCTGCTGTCTTGAGGGCGGCCTCTTCTCATGGAGCATTGACGTGACCGATACCACCGCCAACCGGCCCTCCACGCCGGCAGAACAGACCGCCTTCGCGGTCCTGCTTGCCGTCAGCTTCTGCCACATGCTGAACGACATCATGCAGTCCATGCTTGCGGCCATCTATCCAATGCTGAAGAGCGATTACGGGCTGGATTTCTGGCAGATCGGCCTTCTAACCATGACGTTCCAGGTGACGGCGTCGCTGCTGCAGCCGGCGATCGGGCTGACCACCGACAAGAAACCCATGCCCTACTCGCTGCCCGTCGGCATGGGATCGACCTTTATCGGACTTCTGCTTCTGGCGACGGCCGCCAACTACTCGCTGCTCCTGGTTGGCGCGATGTTCGTCGGCCTGGGCTCGGCGATCTTTCATCCCGAATCCTCGCGCGTCGCCCGTCTTGCCTCGGGTGGTCGATACGGCCTGGCACAGGCCGTCTTCCAGGTGGGCGGCAATGCCGGCACCGCCATCGGCCCGCTGCTCGCTGCCTTCATCGTCGTGCCCCGGGGCCAGGGCAGCGTCGCCTGGTTCTCGCTCGCGGCACTGCTCGGCATGATCGTCCTGTGGCGCGTGAGCGCGTGGTATGCGGAGTACCGCCAGCGCACCGCCACACGTGCAGCACCTTCTCCGGCTCTCACCCTCCCACGCGGCAAGATTGCCATGTCTCTGGCGATCCTAGTCTCACTGGTGTTCGCCAAAAATGTCTATATGGCCGGCATTTCCAGCTACTATACGTTCTTTCTGATCGAAAAATTCGGCGTCAGTGTCCAGCAGTCGCAGATCCTGCTTTTCGTTTTCCTTGGCTCGGTTGCCGCCGGCACCGTGCTGGGCGGGCTGATCGGTGACCGTATAGGTTCCAAGACGGTCATCTGGTTCTCCATCCTCGGGGTGCTGCCCTTCACGCTGGCACTGCCCTATGCGAATTTCTTCTGGACCCCGATCCTCACCGTTGCCATTGGCCTTATCCTCGCATCCGCTTTCCCGCAGATCGTCGTGTTCGCACAGGAGCTGCTGCCGGGCCGCGTGGGCATGGTCGCCGGCATGTTCTTCGGCTTTGCCTTTGGGCTTGGTGGCCTTGGCGCAGCCGTGCTCGGGATTATCGCAGACAGGACCGGGATCGAGTTCGTCTACCAGATCTGTTCCTACCTGCCGTTGCTCGGCCTGTTGACGGTGTTTCTCCCAAACCTCAAGAAGGCAGGCTGAACCCAAAGGGAGACACGTCGTGAAAGTAAAACGCATTGTCGCCAACATCGCTTCGGATCGGGTCGGGGAAGCGAAACGATTCTACGGCGATGTCCTCGGGCTCGACACGCTGATGGACCAGGGCTGGATCGTGACCTATGGCGCTCAGGAAAAGACGCGCCTGCAGGTGAGCGTCATGTCACAGGGTGGATCGGACACCCCCGTGCCCGACCTTTCCATCGAAGTGGATGACCTCGATGAAGCGCTTGAACGGGTCGAGAAAGCGGGCTTCCCAATCGAATACGGCCCTGCAGAGGAACCGTGGGGCGTGCGGCGCTTCTACACCCGCGACCCCTTCGGAAAGCTGGTCAACATTCTGACCCATCGCTGAGGCGGGTCACCACATCGTCTTCCCGGCGCGATCGGGCCATTCACTGTCATAGGCCTCACCGTCGATCTCCCTGCGGCTCGTCGCCTGAAGAATCTGTCCGGGCGTCGGCAGATTCTCGGGGTTCGCATGCTTTGCACCGTTCCAGAGATCGGAGCGGACAATCGCCCGCGCACACTGGAAATAGGCCTCGTCCACTGAAAGCACGATGACTGAGCGCGGTGCGGCTTCGTCTATGGCAAAGGAGGCACATAGTTCCGGATCAATTGAAAGCCTGGCCCGCCCGTTGACGCGCAGGGTCGTGCCCGATCCCGGAATGAGGAAGAGAAAGGCCGCCCGTTCGTCACGAACGATATTGCGCAGCGAATCCGCACGGTTGTTGCCACGACGGTCCGGCATCATCAGCGTTTTCTCATCGTGAATACGCACGAAGCCGGACCTGTCACCGCGCGGCGAGCAATCGATTCCTTCCGGCCCTATGGTGGCGAGCGCCACAAAGGGCGACGCATCGATCAGTTTTGCATATTCCGGTATCACCCGGTCCGTCACCTTGACCAGCGATGCCTTTCCGGGCGTACCGTAGAGCGCCTCAAGCGCGTCAATCGACGTGATGGTGTACGCGTCCGCCTCAGATGTCACGGCTCAACCCCTTCTCCTCCAGTTCATCAAGATACCCCTGCCATCTGGCATCCTTCTGCGTGGCCAGTTCATGCAGATAAACCCAGGTGAAAATACCGCTCTGATGTGCGTCACTGAACACGAGGCGCACGGCATAATTGCCCACCGGCTCCGCCCGAGCGATGGTCACATGCCGCTTGCCGGGAACCGTTATACGCTGCTCGGGTGAGTGCCCCTGCACTTCGGCCGAGGGGGAGAGCACCCGCAGCATTTCCGCCGAAAGTTGCACCGGTCCGAGATCCGGGAACAGAACCGTCATCACCGAACGGTCCTTTGAAACACGCAGTTCCTTGGGAGGCTTCATCCGTCACCACCTTTCGCCCGTAGACCTATTCAGCTTTGGTCCAAGTGAAAAGCCCTTCCCTGCAATTGCCCGGGCAATTGCACAAATGCTAGCCTGCAGCGCTTGAACAGTGAGCACTATGTGACGACATAACAGGGCAAGGTCCTGATGAAGAATGCCAGCGAAAGCGAGCCTATGACGCAGAGCACCATGATCGATCCTTTCGGGCGCACCATAGACTATCTGCGCGTTTCGGTAACCGACCGCTGCGACTTCCGGTGTGTCTACTGCATGGCGGAGGACATGACCTTTCTTCCCAAGCGTGACCTGCTCAGCCTTGAGGAACTGGACCGCCTCTGCACCGTCTTCATTGAAAAAGGCGTGCGGCGCCTGCGCCTGACCGGCGGCGAACCACTGGTACGCAAGAACATCATGCATCTGGTGCGCCAGATCTCACGACATCTGAAATCCGGTGCGCTCGACGAACTCACGCTCACCAGCAACGGATCGCAGCTCGAACGCTTTGCCGGCGAACTGGCCGATTGCGGCGTGAAGCGCATCAACGTCTCGATCGACACGCTCGATCCGGACAAGTTCCACGCGATCACGCGATGGGGCCGGCTTGAAAAGGTGATGCGCGGCATTGAGGCGGCGGAGGAAGCCGGTCTGAAGATCAAGCTCAACACCGTGGCACTCAAGGGTTTCAATGAAGACGAGATTCCCGACATGCTGCGTTGGGCGCATGGGCGCGGCATGGACATGACCGTGATCGAGACGATGCCCATGGGCGAGATCGATGCCGACCGGACGGATCAGTATCTTCCTCTGTCGCTCCTTCGCGCGCAACTGGAGCGGCAGTTCACGCTGAAAGACATTCCTTTCAAGACAGGTGGTCCGGCCCGATATGTGGAAGTCGCTGAAACGGGCGGCAAACTCGGCTTCATCACCCCGATGACGCATAATTTCTGTGAAAGCTGCAACCGCGTCCGCATCACCTGCACCGGCATGCTCTACATGTGCCTCGGTCAGGATGATTCTGCCGATCTGCGCGCTGCCCTCAGAGCTTCGGAAGGCAATGAGCTTCTGGCCGAGGCAATCAACAATGCCATCGCCCGCAAGCCCAAGGGACATGACTTCGTCATCGACCGGCGCACCAGCCGTCCCTCGGTCTCCCGGCACATGAGCGTCACGGGCGGTTAGGGCATTTTGCAGTCAGGTGGAATCACCTGACGTCCGCACAAATGCGGTAGATCAGATGACAGAGCAGAGCGGCGTTTCCGTGTAACGGTGAACCGCTCCAGGACTGGATCGCCAGTTTTCGGCAACGAACCAATTGCCAAGTCCATAAGGTATACTTAGCATCAGAACCTGTTGTGGAGGTGGGATTCGTTTTTCACCAAAAACCGTAGGAACTCGTTCAACGTAGACATGCGCCCCCAAGGGTCTGGGACGTGTCCGGCGTTGTGCATCGCGGGGTGGTCGTGTCGTTTTCGCCGAATGCGCGCGGTGCGCTTTTTATGTCCATTGCAATGGCCGGCTTCACCGTTAATGACGGTCTGACCAAGCTCGTTGCCGAAGCCATGAACATGGCGCAGGTCATGCTGGTGCGCGGGGTTATGGCGACACTTGTCATGCTGCTGCTCGCCTGGCAGTGGAAAGCAATGAAAAAGCCGCGCGCAGTCCTGCACCCGATGGTGGCGCTGCGTGTTGCAGGCGAGACCGGTGCCACAATATGCTTTCTTTCGGCCCTCGCACATATGCCGATCGCCAACCTCGCCGCTGTCATGCAGGCGCTTCCGCTGGCCGTTACACTCGGAGCAGCCTTCTTCCTGAATGAGCCTGTGGGCTGGCGCCGCTGGAGCGCAATTATCGTTGGTTTCATCGGCATATTGATCATCATCCGGCCTGGCTTCGACGCTTTCAACGCCTATTCGCTTTACGGCGTCGCTGCGGTTGCATTCGCCACCATGCGGGACCTGACGACCCGGAAGATTCCGTCCGAGATACCCTCGCCGATGATTTCCACGGTAACGGCTGCATCGGTGACCATCGCCGGTGCAGTCCTGCTCGTCCCCTATGGAGGATGGTCCCCCATGAGTGGAGCAGACTTCGCCATTCTTGTGGGCGCCACCTTATGCATTGTCTGCGGCTATCACTTCATCGTCCTGTCGTTGCGGGCCGGCGAGCTCTCCTTCATCGCCCCCTTCCGCTATACCGCCCTCCTGTGGGCCATCGGCCTTGGCATCGTGCTTTTTGCCGATTGGCCCGATCGCGTCATGATGGCCGGTGCTTTTCTGGTGGTGTGCTCGGGTCTCTATACGCTCTACCGCGAACAGGTCGTCAACCGGACGAAGCCTGCCGCCAGGAGCACAGGCCCCGGCATGGCCACGGAAGGCACATGAAGATTTCAACCATTCATTCAAAACCATCCGACTGGCTCGGATCCCATTCCAGCGCGCGCCAATTCCGGCCTGCACGCGCCGACGATTGATTACGCAAGGTTCGCAAGACGTTATGGAAAAATTCTTACCCCGCTCCGCCACGCCCCCTCATATCGTCACACTGGTTATCGCAACTGCGACGGCAGCGGTCTCGATGAACGTGTTCCTTCCGTCCCTCCCGGGTATGGCGGAATATTTCAGGGCGGATTACGGCGTCGTCCAGCTGGCAGTTTCGCTCTATCTCGCCGCCACCGCCGTTCTGCAACTGGGCATCGGCCCGGCCTCCGACCGCTTCGGTCGCCGCCCAGTCATGCTCACCTGCTTTGTCATCTTCATTCTGGCCACCATCGCCGCACTGGTCGCGCCCAACATTACGGTCTTCCTTATCTGCCGGGTGATGCAGGCATTCGCTGCAGCAGGCATGGTCCTGTCCCGCGCCATCGTGCGCGACACGGTGGGCGCTGATGAGGCTGCCAGCCGCATCGGCTACATCACCATGGGCATGACGCTCGCTCCGATGCTCGGTCCTCTGATCGGCGGTTTCCTCGATGAACTCTACGGCTGGAAGGCAGCGTTTTACCTGATCCTGGGTTTCGGGCTGCTCTCTCTTCTCATCGTCTATCTTGATCTCGGAGAAACGAACAACACACCGTCCAGTAGCATGACCGCTCAGGTCAGAAACTATCCCGAGCTCTTCCGGGCCCGGCGTTTCTGGGGCTACACGGCGACAGCCGCCATGGCCTCGGGAGCGTTTTTCGCCTTTCTTGGCGGCGGCCCATACGTGGCGACCGAAATCCTCGACCTCACCCCCTCGCAATACGGGATGTATTTCATCCTGATCTCGGTGGGGTACATGATCGGCAACTTCCTTTCCGGTCGCTTTTCGAAGCGGATCGGCATCAATCCGATGATGCTGGCGGGCAATACTCTGGCATCTCTTGGGCTTGTCCTCGCGCTGGTCCTCTTTGCGGTCGGCTTCTTCCATCCCATGTCGCTTTTCGGCCCGTCATTCTTCGTCGGGATCGGCAATGGCATGACCATGCCGAACGCCAATGCCGGTATCGTCAGCGTCCGGCCGCACCTGGCCGGCTCCGCCTCGGGCCTCGGCGGAGCGCTGCAGATTGGCGGCGGCGCCGCACTCTCGGTGATCGCCGGCGCTGTCCTTTCGCCCGAATCAGGCCCGTTTCCGCTGATCTGGGTAATGCTCGTATCCTCCGTACTCGCCATCGCCGCATCGCTCTACGTGATCTATGTTGCCAGGCAGGCGGGAAACATCTGAGGCCGAGCGATGAGAAAGGGCATTGTAGGGGTAATCCTGGCGGGCGGAACGGCACGCCGCATGGGCGGTGGCGATAAGGGACTGCTGCGCCTCAATGAGAAAACGGTCATCCGATCGGTCATCGACAGGCTCTCGCCACAGGTCGACCGTATTGCCCTCAATGCCAATGGCGACCCTGAAAGGTTTGCGACGCTCGGGCTTGAGGTGATCGCCGATCCGGTTCCTGAGCCCGTTGGTCCTCTGGGAGGCGTGCTCGCGGCACTGCAGTGGGTGAGAAGCGCCGTCCCCGAGGCCTCGCATGTTGCAACGGCGGCAGCGGACACCCCCTTCTTTCCTCGCGATCTTGTTGCGCGCCTTGCAGATGCCGCGGGGGCATCTTCGGTTCCGGCCATCGCCAGAACCAGCGGCAGGCTGCATTCTGTCTTCGCCCTCTGGCCTGTTGAACTTGCCGATGATCTCGCCCGGTATCTTGTCGAAGGCGGTAGTCGCCGCGTCACCGCCTATGCGTGCGATCTCCACAACGCTGCCATCGTCGACTTTCCGTGTGCGCCCGGGGACGATCCGTTCTTCAACATCAACACGCCTGACGACCTTGAAAGGGCGCGCGAAAGACACCGGAGGGAAACACCGTGAAACAACCGGTTTTCGGCATTGTCGGCTGGAAGAATTCGGGCAAGACCACCCTGACCGCAGCCCTTGTGACGGAGTTGACGAAACGCGGCTTCAGGATAGCCACCCTGAAACACGCCCACCATACGTTTGATATTGACCATGAGGGCACGGACTCCTTCCGTCACCGTGCCGCCGGTGCGCAGGAGGTTGCAATCGTTTCAGGCAGACGCTGGGCGGTTATTCATGAGCTGGCGGAGGAGCGGGAGCCGACACTGCAGGAAATGCTCGCACGCCTCTCCCCATGCGATCTGGTGCTGATCGAAGGTTTCAAGCGCGAAAATCACCCGAAACTGGAATGTCGCCGGCAAGACACCAGAGACCACAGCTTTCTGGCGACGACCGACCCGGGGATCGTGGCGGTGGCGACGGACCACGACACCGAAAGCCAGACCCTGCCGCAATTCGCTCTCGGCGATATCGATGGCATTGCCGACTTCATCATCAGCCATACCGGCATCGGAGGAGAAACGCACTAAGGCCAGTGCCTGATAGCAGGGGTCCAGGCGCGCGCATTCATTGCATGGGACCAGTCACCTTTAAGGTTGCAATTTGAATCGGATCGGTGGGAGTATCCGGCTTCAAGTTCCGCTCTGGCACGCAGCCGGCAGCGGTAGATAATAAGATGAGAGGAACCAGAATGCGTATTTCAAGGCGTATCGCGCTCGCACTGCCTGCAGCAGCTTTGGCACTGGCAGTGGGCTCCGCCCATGCCCAGGACATGATGAAGCTCAAGATCGGTACCGAAGGTGCCTATCCCCCCTTCAACAACCTGACCGCGGACGGTTCTCTTGAAGGTTTTGACGTTGATATCGCCAAGGCACTCTGCGAGGAGATGAAAGCTGAGTGCGAATTCGTGACACAGGACTGGGACGGCATCATTCCGGCCCTTCAGGCTGGCAAGTTCGACGCCATTGTCGCCTCCATGTCGATCACCGAAGACCGCAAGAAGCAGGTCGACTTCACCAACAAATACTACAACACCCCGCCGGCACTCGTTGTGCCGAAAGAGTCTGACATCGCAGGCATCTCGCCGGAGGATCTCGCCGGCAAGGTCATCGGCGCACAGGGTGCAACCACACACGCGAATTTCGCCGAGACCACCTTTTCCGACAGCGACGTGAAGGTCTATCCGACCGCGGAGGAATACAAGCTCGATATGGTCAACGGACGGCTTGATGCCGTCATCGACGACATCATCGTCCTGCAGGAATTCCTCGACAGTGATGACGGCGCTTGCTGCAAGGTTCTCGGCACGCTTACACCGCGTGAGGATATCTACGGGCCCGGCATCGGCATTGCCGTGCGGCAGGGCGAAGACGAACTTCGTGAGAAGCTGAATGCCGCGATCACGGCAATCCGTGAGAATGGAAAGTACAAGGAAATCAACGACAAGTATTTCTCGTTCGACGTCTACGGCGATTGAGCGCCTTTGCGATGTCCTGATTGATACTGCCGCAGGCGGCCGGACCCGGGTGTTCGGCCGCCTGTATTGCATACGGTTCTGGAAATAGCGCCGGAATGAAAAGGAAAATCGCCAATCCGCAAAGGGATGCCGGGTCAGGCGGTTCGGACAGGGATTTTGGGAGATGGAAAGGGTTTGGACCCTTTTGAGTTTTGGCCCGGAAGGCTGGGGCGATGACATCGCCAAGGGCGTTCTTCTGACGGTGTCGCTGGCACTGGCCACATTACCATTGGGACTGGCGATCGGCTTTTTCGTCGCTTTGGGCAAGCGTTCCAGCGACAAGGCACTACGCCTGGCAGCCAACATATACACAACGATTTTCCGTGGACTGCCGGAGCTGTTGACGCTGTTCCTCGTGTTCTACGGTGCACAGATCGGCCTGCAGCAGCTTGTGCGCCTCTTCAATCCGGACGCCAGCATCGAAATCAACGCGTTTGTGGCGGGCATGGTGGCGCTCGGCGCGGTCTTCTCTTCCTACGCAAGCGAAGTGTTTCTCGCTGCGTTTCGGGCAATCCCGCAGGGACAGTATGAGGGCGGTCACGCCATTGGCCTCTCGAACGCGCAGACCATGCGCCTGATCATCCTGCCCCAGCTCATCAGGCTGGCCCTGCCGGGCCTTTCCAATCTCTGGCTGATCCTCCTGAAAGACACCGCGCTTGTTTCCGTGATCGGCCTTGCCGACATACTGCGCCAGACCGGCATTGCCGCGCGCGTCACCAAGGAGGCGTTTCTGTTCTTTGGCATTGCATGCCTGCTTTATCTCGCTTTGGCCATGCTCTCCTCGATCGCCCTTGGCATCATCGAGAACTGGACCAAACGCCATGGAGCGCAGCGATGAGTGCAGATATACAAGCAACCGTTGAGCGCCCGCCCGTCGCCAGACAGGGTTGGACGAGAGCCCGGACAATCGGTGTGATCCTGCTCGCGATCTGGGCAGTCCTCGGGCTTGCCGTCCTCGGCTTCATGATCAACGCCTGGGACCCCGACATCTTCACCCGTTACGCGCCGCGCTATCTGTCCGGCCTTTGGGTCACCATCCAGCTTGTCGCTGTTTCGGTTTTTCTCGGTGCGATCCTTTCCGTGCCTGTCGCGCTTGGGCGTGCATCAAGAAACAGGTTCATTGCCGCCCTTGCCTATGCATATGTCTATTTTTTCCGCGGAACGCCCCTGCTCGCCCAGACATTCCTGGTCTATTATGGCCTGGGCTCTTTCAGACCCGAGCTTCAGGCGGTGGGGCTGTGGACGTTTTTCCGGGAGGCCTGGTACTGCGCCGTCTTCGCTTTCACCCTCAACACCGCCGCCTACCAGGCCGAAATCCTGCGCGGGGCGATCGAGAGCGTCGGCAAGGGCCAATGGGAGGCCGCGTCGGCACTGGGCCTCTCCAGCTTCCAGACCGCCCGCAAAATCATCATTCCGCAGGCGCTGATTGTCGCGCTGAGACCCTATGGCAACGAGATCATTCTGATGATCAAGGGCTCTGCCATCGTCGCAATCATCACGGTTTACGACCTGATGGGCGAAACACGGCGCGCCTACGCTCGCACATTCGACTTCCAGACTTACATCTGGGCCGCCATCATCTATCTTGGCATCGTCGAAATCCTGCGCAACACGATAGACTGGATAGAGCGTCGTATCACCAAGCATCTGAAGCGCTGACACTTAGAACACGCATATCAGGGAGAAAATTTCCGAATGGCAGACGTCGCATTCATCGGGCTCGGGGTCATGGGATATCCGATGGCCGCGCATCTTCAGAACAAGGGCGGGCACAAGGTCACGGTCTATAATCGCACCGCCGCGAAGGCGCAGAGCTGGGTCAAGGAGCATGGCGGCGCGCACGCCCCCACGCCTCGGGAAGCCGCTGCCGGCAAGAACTTTGTCTTCGCCTGCGTCGGCAATGACGATGACCTGCGCTCGGTGACGCTCGGCGAGGACGGCGCCTTCCAGAGCATGAAAGAGGGCGCAGTCTTCATCGACAACACCACCGCTTCCGCTGAAGTGGCACGTGAACTCGCCGAAGAAGCGCGGAAGCGCGACTTCGGCTTCATCGACGCGCCCGTATCCGGCGGTCAGGCCGGCGCCGAAAACGGTATCCTGACGGTCATGTGCGGTGGCGAGGAAGCGGTGTTCGAAAGGGCAAAGCCTGTGATCGAGTCCTTCGCCCGGATGGTCGGACTGATGGGCCCGGCCGGTGCCGGGCAACTCACCAAGATGATCAACCAGATCTGCATCGCCGGGCTGGTGCAGGGGCTCGCTGAAGGCATTCACTTCGGCCAGAAGGCCGGGCTCGACATCGAGAAGGTCGTCGACGTGATTTCCAAGGGTGCGGCCGGCTCCTGGCAGATGGAAAACCGTCACAAGACCATGAACCAGGGCACGTATGATTTCGGCTTCGCGGTCGACTGGATGCGCAAGGACCTCGGAATCTGCCTTGCCGAGGCCGACCGCAACGGTGCAAGCTTACCTGTCACCGCTCTGGTGGATCAGTTCTACAAGGATGTCCAGAAGATGGGGGGGCGCCGCTGGGATACGTCCTCCCTGCTCGCCCGCCTGGCAAAATAGGAGCAGACAATGACTGGCCGGTGCGCGGCATTTCTCGCAACAACCCTCGGCGCGCTCTCTGCACCGGCCCTCATCGCCTCACCCGCCGCCGGTTCCGAAACCGCGCCGCAAGCGGGGTCGGCTCGCCCTGTCGAATGGGCTGCCCTTGCTTCCCCGGACCCAGAAAATCCGCAAAGCTTGGCAGCCAGCAAACTGAGCGGCCAGACGATCAGCCTTTCCGGCTACCTCCTCCCTGCCGACCGCGAGGGCGAACTGGTCTACTCGTTCATGCTGGTGGCGCGCCGAGGCGCCTGCAGCCACATGCAGCAGCCGCCACCCAGCCAGGTCATCCGGGTCGTGCCATCAACCCCTTACCGCCTGAGCTCCAACTACGAGCCGGTGACGATAACCGGCGCACTGCGGCCCGGTCTGGAGAAAACCCAGCTTTTCATTTTGGATGGCGCAGCAGTGATAACGTCCGGCTATACGGTAAGGGGTGCCGGGGTGAGCCCGAACAGAACCTTTCCTGGACTGCAGACACCCTCCCCGGACAATCCATGGCATCGCGTTGTCAACGGCGCGAGATCGTCCAGTCAGCCGCCATTGGTACCCCCGGAATCCTTGTCCAGAACGAGATAGTCGAGCGGCAGCTCGGTCGTGTATTTGATCTGCTCCATTGCGAAGGTGGATGAGACATCGCGGATTTCGATCTTGGCAATCAGCCTCTTGTAGAAGGCGTCATAGGCGGCGATATCCGGCACCACGACGCGCAGCAGATAGTCCACATCGCCGCTCATCCGATAAAACTCGACCACCTCGGGAAACTGCTGGATCACCTCGGAGAAGCGCTTCAGCCATTCATGGCTATGCATGTTCGTGCGGATCGACACGAACACATTGACCCGGGCATTGACCTTTTCCGGATCGAGCACCGCCACACGCCGGCGAATGACGCCTTCTTCCTCCAGCTTCTGGATACGCCTCCAGCAGGGTGTCGTGGACAGACCGACCTTTTTTGCAACATCGGCTACGGCAAGGGTCGAATTTTCCTGCAACAGGCGCAGGATCTTGCGATCAAGGCGATCCATGATGAACTCCGGAGAAAATGATTTCCTAAAATGACAAGAGAAACCCAAACCAACAAGAAATTTTTTGCTCCGCAAATGAGAACCGCGATCAGATATTCCTCATTTATCTGAAAGAAGCCGATGAATTTCCTCACGAAGAACAGGCAACAGATCGCGTTCAAACCAGAGATTCCTTTTCAGCCACCCCGTGTTGCGCCATGAAGGATGCGGCAGTGGCAGAACGCGTGGCTCCAGGTCGAGCGCCAGCAACCGGCGCCAGTCGCGCACCGTCTCGGTGAGGGTTCTGGAACGCTCGCCGCCCAGGTGCCAGGCCTGCGCATACTGGCCAATAACGAGAACAAGTTCGATCTGCGGCATTGCTTCCATCAATTGCGCACGCCAGGCCGGCGCGCACTCCCTGCGCGGCGGCAGATCCCCACCTTTGGCATCGAGCCCGGGAAAGCAGAACCCCATCGGGGCAATGGCGAAACAGGATGGGTCGTAAAATGTCGGGCGATCGACGTCGAGCCAGTCTCGCAGCCGGTCTCCCGACCGGTCATCGAACGGTAGACCGGAAGCGTGAACCCGTGTTCCTGGCGCCTGCCCCGCAATAAGAATCCGTGCGCTGCGCGAGCCAACGACGACCGGCCGCGGCTCGTGCGGCAACGGTCTAACAGCCGGCTCCTCAACACAAATCCGGCACGCACGAATGCGCGTCAGCAGCGTTTCAAGCCGATCATTCTGCACGTCCGTACGCTCAGGCCCTGGCGCTCGGTCGCCCGGCAACCGTGTGATACCAGCGCATAAGGTGATCGAGCCCGTCCGGGACTGTCAGGCGTGCGAGCTTCATGAAATCGATGCTCACAAGCCCTGTGATATCGGCAATCGAATAGTCCTCGCCGGCTATGAATGGACGGTCGGCCAGTGCCTCATCGAGATAGGAGAGGAACTCAAGGGCCTTGGGCTTATTGGCTTCACCCCATGCCGCGACTTGCGGCACCTCCCATTCCTTCATGGCCGGATGAAGATGCCGGAAGGCCTGTGCAATGGGATAGAACAGGTGCATCTCCACCCGGCGCTGCCACATTTCCACAGTCGCAACTCCAAGCGCTCCCGTGCCGAAAAGCGCGGGTTCCGGGTGAAGCGCCTCGAAATAGCGGCAGATCGCAACGGTTTCCGTCAGCACCGTGCCGTCGTCCAGTTCCAGAACGGGCAAGCGCTGCAGGGGGTTAAGGCGGGTCAGCGTTTCAGATTTGTGCTCCAGCGCGCCCATGTCCACCGGTTCGATGGGCACTTCAATGCCTTTTTCCGCCAGGAAAATCCGCACGCGCCGCGGATTGGGCGCCCTGCCGCCGTCGTAAAGCTTCATGATCCAATCACCCTTCGCCTGAAAACCACTCCACAAACCTGTCCCAAAGGCGCTTAAGCAGATCGCCATCCGCCGGACGCGGCTCGCTCTGATGTTCAACACGCCAGTCATGCGGGGCCTCGAAACCGCCGGCCCATATGCCGCGCCGTGCCCGGCGCGCTTCTGCCTCGGCCCCGTCGTAAGCGCCATAGGCCAGCGCCCAGCCAGCCGCAACAAGCGCTTCGCCGATATCTTTCCCGTTCACCTTACAGCGGGCCAGAAGACGATCATAGCGGTCGCGCTCATAGCCTTCACACACCACCTCTGCGCCTGCCACTAACCGGCGCAGCGCCCGAAGCGCCTCTCGCCCGCAGGCGTAGTCCTGCCCGTCGCGGGTGCAGCTTTGCTGGAACTCAGGCGCATCGATGCCTTCAAGACGAATACGTTCACCGGCAACCGTCAGTGTATCGCCATCATGCACAATGACCTGACCGCTTAGCGTCTGGCTGCCAATACGCTGAAGCCGGTCGACCAGAAGCGCTATTCCGCCCAGCAGCAGCAGGGTCAGCAACAGATCCGTCAGGCGCATGGACCGGCGGCCGCGTTTCCGCGCGTTTCGGCGGCCTCTCATCTTTTGAAGGGTCTCTTAATCATTCACGAATAGGTTGAGCGGTGAATAGCGGGAATTCAAACGGGTTATGGTGCCGGAAGCGTCAAAATCGGCCGACAAGTTCATTGTGGACCGCACCAAGCCGCATCGCAACAGCAATGTGGGTCTTGCCGTGCGCCGCACGCGCGACCGGCTGTCTCAAAGCCTCGGCCCGCCAGATTTCAACCGCGACATGCTCAAAATGCACGCGCGCGCCATTCTCTCGAACGCCATCAAGCCAGTCCTGCTGATCCTGGCGATCAGCCTCGGGGGGTGTATTTCGGGCTTGATCTGCAGATCACGTGCCTGTGGGCACTCGCCTGCCTTGCCGGTTACCTGCCGCTCTTCTTGCTTGCGCGCCGTCTCGAGGGAATGCCGGAAAACGAAATTGAGGTCACGCGGACACGGCAGTGGCTTTTTGCCGCCCATTTCGCCAGCGGCCTCGGATGGGCCTGTTTCGCGTTTCTGCCTCTTCCCGTCGGCATGTTGTCAGAACCGCAGATCATGCAGGGTGTCTTTCTGCTTCTCGTCATCGCAGGAACGGCAATCGTGACGGCGACACTAGGTGGCGCTCTGGTTGCGGCTTTCGCACTGCCGGTCTGCCTGTTCGCCTTCAGGGTGAGCAGTGAACCCACAATGGGCACATTGATGATGGGACTGGTCCTGGCTGCATCGCTGCCCTTCCTCGCCTATGTCGCGCACCATCGAAACCGCGCTGCGTTGACCCTTCTCTCATTCCAAAGCGAGAAGAATGCGCTCGTGGGCGAACTGGAAACGGCCAAATCCATGTCGGATGAGGCGCGGCGGCGTGCCGAAGAAGCCAACCTGGCGAAATCTCGGTTTCTTGCGTCGATGAGCCATGAGCTCAGAACCCCCCTGAACGCAATTCTCGGCTTCTCCGAGGTCATGGCCAATCAGGTTCTGGGTCCGCTGGAAAATGCGACCTATCGCGACTACGCCAATGACATTCACAGTTCCGGCAAGCACCTGCTTAGCCTGATCAACGAGATACTCGACCTCTCGCGCATTGAGGCGGGGCGCTATCGGCTCAATGAGGAGCCGCTGTCACTCGGCGCAATCGTCGAGGACTGCTGCCGCCTCATGGAAATGAAGGCACGTGGCAAGGACATCTCGTTCAGGCTCGATGTGGAGCCAACCCTGCTGCGGCTTTTCGCCGACGAGCGTGCCGTCCGCCAGATCACGCTCAACCTTCTTTCCAACGCCATCAAATTCAGCCCGACAGGGAGCTCCGTGCACATCCGGGTCGGCTGGACGGCTGGAGGCGGACAATACATCGCCATCAAGGACAACGGCCCGGGCATACCGGACGACGAACTTGCCGTGGTTCTCTCGGCATTCGGACAGGGATCCATTGCCATCAAAAGCGCGGAACAGGGCACCGGCCTCGGCCTGCCAATCGTTCAGGGACTGGCAGCGTTGCACAATGGCGTTTTCGAACTGAACTCCAGGCTGCGTTCCGGGACCGATGCGATTGTTGCCTTCCCGCGTTCACGCGTGATGGAAGAGCTTCCCGCCGTTCCCACCGAGCGCAGGCGCGCATCGGGTGGCGGCACTTGACACCCCCTTCCCGACCCCACGGCTCACCCCATACGCCTGGCGACCTCCGCGACCCCGCCGGCCAACGCGGCGGCTGATTTGAGAAGACCAGCCGCGACAGCGCCAGCACACCCTGCCTCACCGGAAAACTCCAGCTCAAGGAGTGGCTTAAGCGCAAGCTGTTCGGCTGCCCATATCTCAAGCGGGCTATTCGAACTCGCAAGGACGCAATGAGAAATTGCGTGTGGTGCCAGCCGGTAGAGCACCGCCGCTGCGGCCAAAGCCGGCAACCCGTCGAGAACAACGGGGATGTTCTGCACGCGGGCTGCGAGAATGGCACCCGTAAGCGCTGCAATGTCCCGCCCGCCCAATCGCCGCAGCACCTCGAGCGGATCACTCAGGTGGTCGGCATGGAAGGAAATCGCTTCAGACACGATGTTCCTGTCCGCAGCACCCACCTGTTCCGGCTTCCCATTCAGAAGCGCGAGAAGAATTGCACTTGCGGCAATCGCAGCCTGTGCACCCAAAGCCCCGACACACAGAAGGTCGGCGCCCTCAGCCGTGGCTTCCATGCCGAACGCGATCGTGGCCGCACAGGAGCGTTCGTCCAGAGAGGCATCCTCGCGGATGTCATTCGATGGCAGGTCTAGCGCCAGATCGAACACATTCAGGGAAAGATCGCCTGCGACGCATAGATGCGACACCGCAGCAGCGCCCGCAGCAACCGCATCGACGCGCACGCGCTGCTGAGGAAGCGCATCCTCCGCGAAGCCGTGGGTTGCGGCATAGAGCGCGACGCCGGATTTGCCAATCAGCGGCGGCACCGCCCCGCGGGTACGTGCAAGCCATATGCCGAGTTCCTGCAGACGCCCCAGCGCGGTCCCCGGGTAGCCGGCCCGCGCGAATGCCTGTGTCATCGCTTCAGCCAGGGTGTCGTCAGGCGTTTCGAGTTGGGAAAGCAGGGAGCGGACGTCGTCGAAAGGCATTCCGGAGAAGGACATGAACAATGGTTCCCGATTGGTGTCGGAAACGAGATAGCCACCAAGCGCATCAAGCGCAATGGTATAGCGGCCGCACTGGTGGCTTGCGTCGGCAGGCACAATACCCCATGTCTTGGGGCCAGGGCTAAGAATGCTGGAAGGATCATGGCCGACATCAAATCCCCCTGCATCCTGGTATGCGCGATCGATATGAAGTCGGGCTACTGTTTCGGTTGCGGGCGCACGCGCGACGAAATTGCCGGCTGGCTCACCATGTCGCCACGGGAGCGCGATACCGTCATGGCTGAACTTCCCGCGCGTCTTGAAACCGTGGAGCGCAGACCGCGCCGAGAAACGCGGCGCGCACGCCTTACCCGCCAGCGCGCGGAGGGACAATAGCCATGCGGCTGTTCTGGATTTCCATGGCCATACTGGGGAGCGGCCTGATTCTGCTGATCGCCAATCATGATTCCGGCACGGTACTGGGACTTGAGAGCTCCGCCTTCGCCTCGACCCTCTATATGGGGCTCTGGGCTGCCGTTCTGATCGTCGGGATACTGGGCTCGGGCCTGCGGATCGGCGAGATGGCAAGAACGCTCGCCTTCTGGGTTTTTCTGCTTTTGGCTCTGGTGGCCATTTATCAGTACCGCTACGAACTGCAGGATGTAGCAAGCCGCGTTACAGCCGGCCTCATACCGGGCACCCCGGTGTCGGCAGTGGGTAGCGACGGACGGGCGCAGGTGATGGTGGAGCGTTCCGCCAGCGGCCATTTCGAGGTCGTCGCGGATGTAAATGGTACCGGCCTGCGCATGCTAATTGATACAGGCGCCAGCAGCATCGTTCTTTCGGATGCGGATGCGCGCTCGGCAGGCTTTGATCCTGAAGGATTGCAATTCCAGACACCAGTTGCCACCGCAAATGGCACCGCGCTGGTTGCCCGCGCCCGCGCGGCGGAAATTCAGGTGGGATCCATTGTGCGGAGCAATCTGCCGGTTTACGTCGCGCAGCCGGGACGCCTTGACCAGAGCCTGCTTGGAATGAGCTTCATCAACACGCTGGCCGGCTTCGAACTTCGCGGCGACCGCATCATTCTTCGGGATTAAGGGTAAGACCGGCACCGGTGGATGAACACCCGGAGCGACGTCCGGGTGTTCATTGGCGCTACTTGTAGACCGCGTCACGAGTTTGCACCGGACGGCGACTGGCCGCACTCAACATCCTGGATTCAATCTCCAGCCGATAGCGCCCGCCAACGTCCCGCCATTCGCTTGCGATGAGCTTGCGCAGCGCATTGATACGCCTTTTCGCCAGCCGCTTGCCTTCACCGCCTTCGGCATAGACCAGACGCAGAACCGAAGGCTCGTGCTCAAGCAGGGCGATCAACTGGGACACATGCCCCTGCCAGTCGGACATCAGGCTGTGCGACCCCCGCACAAACGCCGCATCGGTGAGATCAAGCCGCACCACCCGGCCAATGGACGCACCGAACAGGAATTCGGACGCCTTGCCCGCCGTCAACCGGACCACGCGCGGGTTCTCCGTCGTCAGACGGTATCCCGATGGCAGCGATCGCGGATCAAGCTTCATGATGTAGTTCGTGCCGATCCGCTGGTCAGGAAGGTCCGCACAGGCCACATGAAAGCGCCCGTGATCGTCCGCCGTCAGCAGCAGGCCCTTCACCGTCGCAACCCGCACACCCGCCAGACCCGGTTCGCCTGCATCCTGATACCCGTTGCGGTTCCGGTCGTCGAACACCTTGCCAAGAATGTCGCCGCAATCGAACAGGGCTTCCACCACCACCTCTACGGTTGCTGTGGCAACCCGGGAGATTGCTGCGCCCGAAAGATCCTCAACCCAGGTTCGGTTCACATATTCTCCAGGCTTTGCGGCCGAGGTCACACCAAGCTCGAGATCGATCAGGACCTCTCCTCCAGCGGGAAGCGTGACATTCTCGAATGTCAGTTTTCGTGCCTCCGCTGTGGGCGCAACAGGACTGCCATCCAGCAGAGCCGAACCACGCACAAAGGTCAGACCTGATGGCGTCATGTCGATGATGTTGACAGTGCTTTCTCCCGAAAACCCGAGAGACTTGACGCGGATCGTGTATGGGACACGGCCACCGCGATGAACTTCCGCCATCGGCGTCATCTTGCTGATCGCATAGCCTGGCAGATCGACCGCCGCTTCAGCTTCGGGTGAGATCACCTCCTGCCCCAAGGGATCCTTGCCTGTTGCCGTTGCCGTGTTCTTCACACCGCCTTCGATACCCTGCGCCCCATCGATATCATCCTGTGTTACCGTATAGGTCGCTGTGAACGTAGCCGTCTGTCCAGACGCCAGCTCCTCGCTGGACGGTGTGAAAGATGAAAGTTCACCACTGCCGGGACGGTCATTAAAACGGGGGCCCGGATCGGCAGGCACGACGTCAGTGACAGTCACATTGCCGTCGTTCGTAACCTTGAACGTGTAGACGATCGTGTCCCCGGGCTCGGCAAACTGCCCCTCGGCTCCCTGGAACTCTCCCGTTTTTTCGATTGCCAATGAACCGTTGTGCGGCAGCGGAGTGGGTGTTGGATCGTCAGGCTCCCCGTCGCCTTCGACATCGACGTCGGCCATTTCGTCCGGGTCGTCCGATATGTCGGCGAGCGGCGTGCTGTTGGGGGCCATGGCATCCACACTCGCCGTTGCGACAATCCCGCCGGCATCAATATCGGCCTGCGTCAGCGTATAGGAAGTCGTGAATGTCGTCGTGTCCTCACCGCCTGGGGCAAAACTGGACAGACTGGTTCCCGGAAGTGCTACCGGTATCGAGGTTTGCGACGAATTTGCCGTAACCTCCAGTGAAGCAATGACGATATTGTCCAGCGTCACATTGCCGGTATTGCGGATCACAAAGGAATAGGTGACCGGTTCTCCGACGTCCGGATAGCCATTTCCATTCGTGTCGGTCCATTCATCGATCAGGTCCACTTCGATCCCCGGTTTCGGCTCGAACGAGACCACCGTCGGATCGCCCGGGACGCCCTCCAGCGCCCTCGACAGCCGGTCCACATCGTTCCCCTGCGGGTCCTTCGCGGTCGCTTCCCCGAGATTCTCGACATAGCCGCGGTCGATATCCTCCTGCGTGATCGCATAGGCGCCCGTCAGGTCGGATCTGCTCTCGTCCGGCCCCAGCGAGGCGATCGGGCTGCCCGAAACCGGGGTCTTGTCATCCTCGACAACGACATCCGTCAGCGTTACGTTGCCCGTGTTCTCGATCGTGAACGTGTAATTGATCAGTTCCCCGGCATCCGCCTGACCATTGCCGTTGAGATCTTCCAGTTCCCCCTGCTTGATGAAATCATAGTCGGGATTGGGCGGGATCGTCACCGTGGTCGGGTTCTCGTCCACATTCGCCGTGTCGCTGGAAATATCGTTGAAGAGGTTCCCGCGCTCGTCGGTTCCCTCGGCCGTAGCCTGATTGGACAAGCCTCCAGCATCCACATCTTCCTGCGTCAGCGTGTAAGTCGCTGTGTAGGTGGCTGTTTCCCCTTCGGTCAACATTCCTTCCGGCGAGCCGCCACTGGCAGAAACAAATGTCGGTCCGCTATCCAGGGTCAATGGGGTGCCGTCGGCCCGTTCAAGAACGTCCTCGCTGATCGAAACGTCGCTCAGTGAGCCGATGCCCTGGTTCTCAACCGTCATCGTGAAAGTCAGAACGTCGCCAGCCTTATCGCCTTCCGAAACCGTCTTGATGATCTCGGCGACCTCAGAACCCAGAACGAAGGCCGTCATACAGGCGCCACCGTCGGGATTGTAGGAACCAATGGTCAAGGGCTGCGACGTGGATTGCGCGGTAAACACGAACGCCTGCTGGTTCCAGCCGCTTTCAGCGGGGTATTCGAGGTCTGTACTGACTCCAGTTGTCGAAACGGTCAGGCCTCTACAGGCACCGTAGGTGCCCGTCGACCACGGCGCCGCAAACATCGGCACGCGATACTCCCGACCCACCTCGAGATTTGTCATCGTTGTCGAAATGGTTTCGTTGTGAAACGAGGTAAAGGTTGTGTGGCCATTCGGAGTTACAGGGATTGGGCCCCCGTTCCAGGGCGCACCCGTCAGAGCGTTGGTTGTCCTGTTCGAACAATCCGGCGTGCCAGAACCGACAGTCCACCCAGGCGGTGTACGGTTCGCACCATAGGTGCAGGGTGATGTTGGCGGAATATCCTGCGCATTCGCCGACCCGTTGGAAAATGCAAGCAGTCCGAGCGCCAGCAAGAGTGAAAGCGCAATCGCGCAAACCGCAGACCGCATCATGCCATATGCCGTGCGCATGCTTTGGCTGGTGGAGTTCCTGCGCCTCCACGGCGGCGGCTTGACCGCCCCGCCAAGCCGGTTTGAAAAGAGCCTGCAAGAGCCCCCTAAAAACCGTTGAAAGGATTCCAATGTGCTTTCCGCTCTCTGCGGTTCAAGCAAGATCGTCTGGAGATTCTCGAACATGACAAGCCTCGTCATACCATCGTCCACGGTTCGGTTTCTGATTGGGCCTTCTTCGGCCAGACGCGGAAACGGGAGACACAGACATCGCGCGCAAAGGTGGCAACGAACTGTCCGAGCACTGGGACAGATAAACGCGAAACGTAAGTTACGGAGGGGTATTCATACTGTTGCGGCAAACATTTACTCTGAGTGCCACTGACCTGCGCAGGCCGCTACTTGTAGACCACGTCACGAGTTTGCCCCGGACGGCGACTGGCCGCACTCAACATCCTGGATTCAATCTCCAGCCGATAGCGCCCGCCAACGTCCCGCCATTCGCTTGCGATGAGCTTGCGCAGCGCATTGATACGCCTTTTCGCCAGCCGCTTGCCTTCACCGCCTTCGGCATAGACCAGACGCAGAACCGAAGGCTCGTGCTCAAGCAGGGCGATCAACTGGGACACGTGCCCCTGCCAGTCGGACATCAGGCTGTGCGACCCCCGCACAAACGCCGCATCGGTGAGATCAAGCCGCACCACCCGGCCAATGGACGCACCGAACAGGAATTCGGACGCCTTGCCCGCCGTCAACCGGACCACGCGCGGGTTCTCCGTCGTCAGACGATACCCCGATGGCAGCGATCGCGGATCAAGCTTCATGATGTAGTTCGTGCCGATCCGCTGGTCGGGAAGGTCGGCACAGGCCACATGAAAGCGCCCTTGGTCGTCTGCCGTCAGAAGCAGGCCCTTCACCGTCGCAACCCGCACACCCGCCAGCCCCGGTTCGCCTGCATCCTGATACCCGTTGCGGTTCCGGTCGTCGAACACCTTGCCAAGAATGTCGCCGCAGTCGAACACCGCCTCAACCACCACTTCGACAACGGCCTCGGCAATCCTCGACAACACCTCACCGGAAAGGTCCTCGACCCAGGCCTGGTTTACATATTCACCGGGTTTTGCCGCCGAGGTCACAGCGAGCTCCAGATCAATCAGCACCGCCGTGTTCGCAGGAAGTGCAACATTCTCGAATGTCAGCTTCCGCCCCTCCGCTTTCGGCGCAACAGGACTCCCGTCCAGTTGCGCGGATCCACGCACAAAGGTCAGACCCGGCGGCGTCATATCGACAATGTTGACTGTGCTTTCTCCTGCCGAACCAAGTGATTTCACCCGGATCGTGTATGGAACTCGGTCACCCCGCCGCACCTCTGCCATCGGCGTCACCTTGCTGATCGCATAGCCTGGCAGGTCGACCACGGCCATCGCATCAGGCGATGTTACAGCCTGCCCCAGCGGGTCCGTTCCGGTCGCCGTTGCCGTGTTCTTCACACCATCCTCGACACCCTGCGCTGCATCCACATCAGACTGCGTCACCGTGTAGGTCGCGGTAAACGTCGCGCTTTCTCCTGCAGCCAGTTGTGCGCTTGAGGGCGAGAACGGTGTCAGCGTTCCACTGCCCACGCGCCCGTTGAAGCGGGGACCCGGATCGTTGGGAGCCACATCGGTGGCGGTTACATTGCCGTCGTTCGTAACCTTGAACGCGTAGACGATCGTGTCCCCGGGCTCGGCAAACTGCCCCTCGGTTCCCTGGAACATTCCCGACTTCTGTAGCGCGAGGGAAACATTGTGCGGCAGCAGGGTTGGCGTCGGATCGTCAGGCTCCTCGTCGCCTTCGACATCAACGTCGGCCGTTTCGTCCGGGTCGTCCGATATGTCGGCGAGCGGCGTGCTGTTGGGGGCCATGGCATCCACACTCGCCGTTGCAACAATCCCACCGGCATCGATATCAGCCTGCGTCAGCGTGTAAGAGGTGGAGAAAGTTGTCGTGTCCTCGCTGCCGGGCAGAAAACTCGAAAGGCTCCCTGTGGGAACGGCAACCGAAGGCTGGGGCGCCGTTGTGTCCGGCCCAATCTGCAATGAGGAGAATGCGACGTTGTCCAGTGTCACATTACCGGTATTGCGAACCACATATGAATAGGTGACCGGTTCTCCGACGTCCGGATAGCCATTTCCGTTCGTGTCGGTCCATTCATCAATCAGGTCCACTTCGATGCCCGGTTTCGGCTCGAACGAGACCACCGTCGGATCACCCGGGACGCCCTCCAGCGCCCTCGACAGCCGGTCCACATCTTTGCCCTGCGGGTCCTTCGCGGTCGCCGTCCCCAGGTTCTCGACATAGCCGCGGTCGATATCCTCCTGCGTGACCGCATAGGTGCCCGTCAGGTCGGCTCTGCTCTCACCCGGCGCCAGCGAGGCGATGGGGCTGCCCGAAACCGGGGTCCTGTCGTCCTCGACAACGATATCCGTCAGCGTCACATTGCCCGTGTTCTCGAGCGTGAACGTGTAATTGATCAGTTCCCCGGCATCCGCCTGACCATTGCCGTTGGCATCTTCCAGCTCCGCCTGTTTGATGAAGTCATAGTCGGGATTGGGCGGGATCGCCACAGTGGTCGGGTTCTCGTCCATAGTCGCCGTGTCGCTGGAAATATCGTTGAAGAGGTTCCCGTTCTCGTCGGTTCCCTCGGCAGTAGCCACATTGGACAGGCCGCCAGCATCAATATCGTCCTGTGTCAGTGTGTAGGTCAGCGTGTAGGTGGCCGTTTCCCCTTCGGCCAGCGTGCCCTCGGGAGAGCCGGCCGAAGCGGAGACGAAAGTCGGCCCGCTGTCGGGCGTCAATGGCGTGCCGTCGGCCCGCCCGAGAACGTCATCGCTGATCGAGACATCGCTCAGCGAGCCGATGCCCTGGTTCTCCACCGTCATCGTGAAGGTCAGAACATCGCCAGCCTTCTCGCCTTCCGAGACCGTCTTGATGATCTCGATGACTTCCGCTCCCAGTGCAAAACTGATCACGCAGGCGGTGGTCCCGTACGCAGCAACCTCAAGGGGTTGCGAGCTCGACACCGCAGTGAAAGCAAACACGCTCTGCCCCCAGGCAGTCGTATCTGGAAACAGAATCGTTTCATCCGTGCCGCTCGTTGTCAGCTTGAGCCCCTCACAGGCATTCGAGTAACCACTGCCATTCACTCCGCGACCTAACGCATAAAACGGAATTCGATATGTCCGACCTGGCACAAGTCCGGTCATCGTGGTCAGAATGGACTCGTTAGCGACCATGGATGCAAACGTCGTGTCACCTGTTGGAACAACGGGAAGCGGCGCGTTCTTCCACGGATAGTTCCCAAACCCCCACGCCGAGCGGGTTGAACAATCCGGACTACCTGTGCCGTTCGTCCATCCAGGCGGTGTTTGACCACCACCCGGCGTACAGGGCGATGTTGGCGGAATGGTCTGGGCGCTGGCCGACCCGCTGGCGAATGACAGCAGTCCGAGCGCCAGCAAGAGCAACAGCATAATCTCCCGGACCCCAGCCCGCGCCATGCCACATGCCGTATGAATGTTCTGGCGCATCGAGTGCTGGCACCTCCACTCTGGTGATTTTTCCGGCTCCCCCGGCGGGTTCGCCGCAAACCCAAGCATGGGCACACGAAAACGTTGGCGGGATTCAAACATGCTTTCCGCTCTCTGCGGTTGAAGCAAGATTGTCTGGAGCTTTTTGAACATGACAGGCCTCGTCATACCATCGTCCACGGTTCGGTTTCTGATTGGGCCGTCCTCGGCCAGACGCGGAAACGGGAGACTCAGAGATCGCGCGCAAAGGCGGCAACGGACTGTCCGAGCACTGGGACAGACAAACGCGACGTGTCAGTTGCGAAAAGGTATCGTTACAGTTGGCGACGGCCCGAACAGCGCACGCCGCCAACTTTGAGGGGAACTACCTGCGCTCGAGTGCCCTCATCTGCTTGGAACGCGCCGTGGCTTCGGTCCCGAGTCTCGTCTCGATCTCAAGACGGTATCCGCGCCCGGTCTTTCGCCACTCTGCGGCGATCTTCCTGCGGATTTCCCGCAGGCGCTTCTGCGCTGATCGCTTGCTTCCCTCAGACCCTGAATAGACCAGGCGCAATACGGAAGGTTCCTGGTCGAGAAGCACGATCATCTTCATGATCCGCTCCTCCCATTCAGGCAACAGCTCCTGGGTACCCTCAACGAAAGCCGCATCGGTGAGATCAAGCCGAACCACCCGGCCGATGGACGCACCGAAAAGGAATTCCGATGCCTTACCGGCTGTCAACCGGACAACGCGCGGGTTCTCCGTCGTCAGACGATACCCCGATGGCAGCGAACGCGAATCAAGTTTCATGATATAGCTCGTGCCGATCCTCTGGTCGGGAAGATCCGCACAGGCCACATGGAAGCGCCCATGGTCGTCCGCCGTGAGCAGAAGCCCTTTCACCGTCGCAACCCGCACGCCCGGCAGCCCCGGCTCACCCTTGTCCTGATACCCGTTGCGGTTCCTGTCGTCGAACACCTTGCCCAGAATATCGCCGCAATCGAACAGCGCTTCCACCACCACTTCCACTACAGCGGCCGCAACGCGCGACACCATGGTGCCATCGGGCGTCTCCACCCACGCCTGATTTACATACTCGCCAGGTTTCGCAGCTCCCGTTACTGCGAGATCAAGCTCGATAACGATCGCCTCGTCGGTCGGCAGCGTAACATTCTCGAATGTCAGCTTCCGCCCATCCACTTTGGGTTCGACCGCACTGCCGTCGAGCATGGCGGTTCCCCGCACGAAAGTCAGGCCGGAGGGCGTCATATCGATAATGTTGACCGCGCTTTCGCCAACGGAACCGAGCATCTTCACATTGATCGTATAGGGTACGCGGCCACCCCGACGAACCTCCGCCAGCGGCGTCATTTTGCTTATCGCATAGCCAGGCAGGTCCACTGCAGCCTCCGCCACGGGGGAAAGCACCGGCTGCCCTTCCGGACCGGAACCAGAAACCGTTGCCGAGTTCTTGATACCGTCCTCTAGCCCTTGTGCTGCATCGATATCAGCCTGCGTCACGGTGTATGTCGCGGTGAACGTTGCGCTTTCAGTCGCTCCAAGGTCGGCAGTGGGCGGAGAGAATGATGATAGCGATCCGCTACCAGGCAGCCCGCCGAACCACGGCCCTGGGTCGGCAGGCGTGACATTGGACGCGGTTACATTGCCCTCATTGATCGCGGTCAGCGTGTAGACAATGGTGTCGCCGGGCTCCGCAAGCCGGCCCTCAACCTGAAACACTCCGGTCTTCTCCAGCCCTAGAGCAGCAACTTGCGGCAGAGGGGTGGGCGTGGGATCATCCGGCTCACCATCATCTTCAGTATCGATGTCAGCAGTCTCAACCGGATCGTCAGACGCGTCCGTCACCGGGGTGCCATCGCGTGCCTGTCCATTAACGCTCGTCTTTGCAACAACACCGCCAGCGTCAATATCGGCCTGCGTCAAAGGATAGGAAACGCTGGGCAGGGAATCATGCTCACCGGACGGTGGCAGACTAGCAATCGTACCGTTCGGAACAGGTATGGATTTCGCGGGTACCCCTCCACCCTCCGTCTCCAGATCAAGCGAAGCAATCGAAAGATTCTCCAGTGTCACATTGCCAGTGTTCCGGACCAGAAATGAATACACCACCGGCTCACCGGGATCCGGAAACCCGTTTCCATTCGTGTCCGTCCACTCGCTCACCAGTTCGAGCTCCACCGCCGGGTTTGTGGCAAATGGAATGACCGTCGAGTCACCCGGCTCACCATCTGGAGGACGCGCCTCTTTGACTACATCCTCACCCTTGGGGTCCTTGCCTACCGCAGTTGCCGTGTTCGAAAATGAGCCTGCATCAATGTCGTCCTGGGTGATGACATGCGTACCCTTGACATCGGAATTGCTCATGCCAGGCGCTAGAGAGGCTATGGGACTACCGGTAATCTCTGCCTTGTCATCGGTCACGGCAATGTCTGTCAGTGTCGTGTTTCCCGTGTTCACGGTCGTAAACGTGTAGTTGATCACCTCGCCTGCATCGGCAAACCCGTTCCCGTTGGCGTCGTCGTGCTCCGCTGCTTTGACAAAATCGTAGTCGGACACTGTTTCCAGCCCACCGGGTGGATTGGTCGGATCCCCCTCGTCCCCATCGGGTGGACGCGAATCCTTAGGCAGGTCGTCGCCATTGGGCAGCTTTGCGTTCGCCGAGGCGACATTGTCGAGATCGCCCGCATCGATATCAGCCTGCGTGACGACGTAGCTCCCCTTAACGCTCTCGTCGTCCGTCTCACCTGGGCCAAGCGGGCCGGCGAGTGGGCTGCCTGTCACATCCGCCCGCGCATCCGTCACCTCTATATTGGTAAGCGAAACATTGCCGGTGTTCTCAACGATAAACTGGTAGCTGATCACCTCCCCGGCATCGATCAATCCATTGCCGTTCGCGTCGATATGCTCGGCTTCCTTGACGAAGTCGTAGTCGCCATTCGGCTCGATAGGTAGTGGGGTCGGGTCGCCGGGATTGCCCGATGGCGGACGCGACTGACGATCAATGTCCTCGCCGTCGGGATCTTTCCCGCGCGAATCTGCAACATTGTCCACGCCGCCGGCATCAACATCAGCCTGGGTCACCGTGTACGTGCCCTTCACAGTTTCATCGTCGACCTCGGCAGGCCTTAGGATTGAGATCGGGCTGCCCGTGATCGTCGCTTTCGAATCCGTCACCTCAACATCGGTCAGCGTCGTGTTGCCCGTGTTCTCCACCGTGAAATTGTAGGTGATCACCTCACCGGCATCGATCACCCCGTTCCCGTTGGCGTCGTCATGCTCCGCTTCTTTAACGAAGTCGTAGTCGGACACCTTGTCCAGCCCACCGGGTGGATTGGTCGGATCCCCCTCGTCCCCATCGGGTGGACGCGAATCCTTGGGCAGATCGTCGCCATTGGGCAGCTTTGCGTTCGCCGAGGCGACATTGTCGAGATCACCCGCATCGATATCCGCCTGCGTGACGACGTAGCTCCCCTTAACGCTCTCGTCGTCCTTCTCACCGGGGCCCAGCGGGCCGGCGAGTGGGCTGCCTGTCACATCCGCCCGTGCATCCGTCACCTCTATATTGGTAAGCGGAGCATTGCCGGTATTCTCAACGATAAACTGGTAGCTGATAACTTCCCCGGCATCGATCAATCCATTGCCGTTCGCGTCGATATGCTCGGCTTCCTTGACGAAGTCGTAGTCACCCTCCAGCGGCGTTTCGATGCTCGTTGAATCACCCTCTTCACCATCTGGTGGGCGGGATTGTTTGGTGACATCGTCACCATCCGGATCCTTCGCGTTTGCCGAGGCGACGTTGTCAACGCTGCCTGCTACCAGATCTGCTTCGGTGATCTCGTAGACCCCCTTCACAGACTCCGAATCGACACCTCCCGCCGCCAGGGACGCGATAGGGCTCCCTGAGATCGTCGCCTTTGGATCTGTCACCTCAATGTTGGTCAGCGGGACGTCGCCAGTATTCTCAACTATAAAGTCGTAGTTGATTACCTCACCAATATCAGCTTTGCCGTTACCATTGGCGTCGTCATGCGTTGCCTCCTTGACAATCGACACCGAAGCTTCGCGGTCAGTGTCGCTATCGTTATTGTCAGGCGGAGTATTGTCTATGATCGTGTCGGGAAGCCTCAGCCTCGCCACATTGGTCAGGTCGCCAGAAAAATCCGAAGGTACGGACATTGTATAGTTGTAGGTTGCCGTCCCTCCTACCGGAAGACTGACCGTCTCATTGTCGAGCTCGCCGGTTCCGCTCGTAACATCACAAGTGCCCCCGCCGGAACCGGTACACGTCCAGCTCGCCGATGTGATTCCAGCCGGCAGAGGATCATCCACTCCGATATCGGTCGCGCCAAATGGACCGTTATTCGTCACCAGTATCTGATAGGTCACGTCTTCGCCCGGCGTATAAGCCTCCTGGCCATCCGTCTTTGAAATTGAGATGTCCGCGGGGAAACTGAGCTTCGTGGTTGCGCACTTCATACCATCATTGACTGACGAACCCGGGGAACTCGAAATGCGTGTTGCCCGGCCTGAGGTCAGATCAAATTCATAGAAGCCCTCTCCAGCATTCCCCGAGCCATACACGGCATTGGGTGCACCGAACATTGCCCCAAAGACGCTGCTTGCGGAGAGCCCGGTATCACCCACATTGGTAACCGCTCCTGTCACAGGATTGATGGATATGAGTTGGCGCGAGTTCCCTTCCTTGGAATAAAGAAGTCCATTCGACCACGCCATATCTGAGAGAAAAACACTTCTACTTAAAGTAATTCTTGTCGCTGTCTTGGTAGGAATATCTACTTTATATATATATCTATCATGTGTTCTGCCATACACATAATATGATCCATCATCAGATATCTCACCAGTATTAACTCTTAAAGTAGATGGCACACCAGATATTGTTCCAAGATTTTCAGTCGCCGCATTAGATCCAATCCTGTAAAGAATTGGAGATCCATTATTCACCGCATATCCATAATTATCCACGGGATTAAAGGCAGTGCCATTATATGGGAAGGTCACACTTCCTTGATTCACAAAAGTGAACGGATTCGTTGAGGTATTGATTGCGTTGAGACTGGTCCGACTTCCCTGTGACAGCCACATGCGGGAATCGCACGTTCCAAAATCAGGCAGAGTTTGAGCAGGCGCATCACCGCCCAGCATTCCAAAAAGGACAGCCAAAAAGGCAAAGGCCTTGCAGCAGATCAAGGAAAGACTGCTTATAAATTTAAATCTTGATGGCTTAATAAATATTTTCATATTATATTTCCCATAATTTTGGGAAAAACTATTTCTTAATGAATTTATACAAAAATAATATTCCCGCAGCAATCAGCGCGGAACACCGAACATTCCAGAACCAATCTCTCATCAAACCCTGTAGCGGACGAACCTTTGAGATCAGCGACCAAGGTTTCAGCCTCTTCGGCTTTTGGCATTTGTGACGGAGGTGGGAAGACAGGCCGGTTGCGTCGCACGAGCGTCCATCTCTCGCACACCCCGGCTTGACTTTCCGCGAGTTCCCTTTATGTGTCCGCCAGACTCTTTAAGCGCTGGTGGAGAGATTCTGCTTTCGCGCGACCGATAAACCACCAGAAACGGACGACAGACATGGCGAAGGCCACGACCATCAAGATCAAGCTCCAGTCGACGGCGGACACGGGCTTCTTCTACGTCACGAAGAAGAACAGCCGCACGATGACCGACAAGATGACCAAGCGGAAATACGACCCCATTGCCAAGAAGCATGTGGAGTTCAAGGAAACCAAGATCAAATAGATACGGTTTCGCCGTGCCTTATCGGAACGCCGCCCTCGGGCGGCGTTTTTGTTTGTGTTCCTGAGGCAGCTTGCCGTTTCACGGAAACGCCATTGCGCTCCATCTGTCTACTTCTCCACATCTATGCGGACGCCAGGTGTATCCACCTGTCTGCAAGATGCTCCGAACCCATAAGCTTTGAAGGCCGTCCGGAACGATCGGCCAGCCATGCAGGTTGAAAATGCCTGTTCGACGGGAAGAAATCGGGGGCCGGTCGGCAAACTGGCAGCGGTACGAGGAGGCCACTATAAACCAGCGCCGGCCGGCCAACCCCACGGACCCAGGAGATGCGGCGGACCTGAGCATCATGGGGTATCTCGAGGCGGCAGCCCGGCGATAAACGCCATGCCCTGAAGCCCGCCCCTGTCGGTCGAGAGATTTGCGCAGGGCGGTCAGAAAATCAACACTTACTTAACCATTCCCGTCAACTCCCTGACGTTAGGGTTAAATATGGCGTGCGCCTTGCGTTTCGTCAGCCCCTAATTGGTGGAGTGGGTTATCACTCTTTCGTGCTGCACGACTACCCGTGCGCTGGCAGTGGTGTGATCCAGGCACACGGGGCACGGCGCCTGTCTGCCGCGCGCATTCACGATATGGGCATCACCCGGCCTCAGGCCGCAGAGGCCACCACGCGATTGCGCCCTTTGCTTTTCGCATCGTAGAGCGCGGCATCGGCGTGCTTCAGAAGATCTGCGGGGTCGCCATTGCCCCCCGCACAACCGACCACACCGACGCTGGTTGTAACGGCGATCGCGTTCTTGCCGCCATCGACCGTGAAGGGCTCGCTCGCTATGGCAACCCGCAGACGCTCTGCCACCATTTCGGCCATGTCGCGCTCGGTATCCGGCATTACAACAACGAACTCTTCCCCCCCGAAACGGCAGATCAGATCGATGCCCCGGATGTTCTGACGCAAGCGGTCGGCGAATTCGCGCAGCACATCATCGCCGCTCGGGTGCCCCCAGCGATCGTTGATCGCCTTGAAGAGATCTATGTCGGCCATCATCACCGACAGGGGGCGCCTACGCGCAACGGCCCGCGCCAGAAGCTTCGGCAGATGCGCGTCGAGATAGCGGCGGTTGTGAAGCCCCGTCAGAGGGTCTGTCACGGCCATCCGAAAACTCTGGCTGACACTCGAACGCAGGCGGTCATTGTAGCGCTTGCGGCGCAGTTGCGTGCGCAGGCGAGCCTGAAGCTCCTGCTGGTCAACCGGACGAACGATGTAATCATTCACCCCGAGTTCCAGCGCCCGCGCGACCATCGCCCCCTCGTCCTGGTCGACCACCAGCATCACCGGCAGAAACCGGGTGCGGTCCAGCGCGCGCAACTGGGCGCAGAGCCGCAGCGGATCATAGGTCGCGTAGCTGGAGGTCACGAGAACGCATTCATAACCACCTTCGGCGGCGCGAAAGAGACCGGCCTGCGGATCGTCTTCCACATCAAGAGAAAAATGCCCCCGCAGCATGGCCGCCATCGCAGCGGACGAATGGGGAGCCTCGTCAATCAGCAGGATGGCGGGTAAATCGCGCCGATCCTCCTCCAGTCCCGGCTCGAAACCGGCGTTCTCCGCTGTCTCCGTCCGCAGCCGCAGTTCATCTGTCAGCATTTTCAGCCGCACGAGGCTTTTTACCCGTGTCACCAATTGAAGGTCATCGACGGGTTTGGACAGAAAGTCATCGGCACCCGCTTCCAGCCCCCGCACGCGGTCGGATGTTTCGCCCAGCGTTGTCACCATCACAACGGGAATATGCTGTGTGGCGGCATTTGACTTGAGCCTGCGGCAAACCTCGAAGCCATCCATCCCGGGCATCATGACGTCCAGCAGAACGACATCCACCTTGCCGCCGGCACAGATTTTCAGGGCTTCCGCACCGCTATGCGCACAGACAACCTCGAAATACTCCGCCAGCAACCGGCTTTCGAGAAGCTTCACATTGGACGGGACGTCGTCGACAACCAGAATGCGCGCGGTCATGACCGGCTCCTCACGAAGGGCTTCGGGAAGCCGTCCGCAGCATCAGGCATCCCCCAGATAGGATTTGATCGTTTCGATGAAACTCGGCACGGAAATCGGCTTGGAGATATAGGCTTCGCAGCCGCCCTGGCGGATGCGCTCCTCATCGCCTTTCATGGCAAAGGCCGTTACCGCGATGACAGGAATGGTGTGCAGGTCATCGTCCTGCTTGAGCCATTTCGTGACCTCAAGTCCGGAAACCTCCGGCAACTGAATGTCCATCAGGATCAGGTCGGGGCGGTGCTCACGCGCGAGCTCCAGCGCATGCAACCCATCACGGGTGCGCACCGTATCGTAACCGCTCGCCTCGATGAGATCGCGAAAGAGCTTCATGTTGAGCTCGTTGTCTTCGACGATCATGACTTTCTTCGACATCACACCCCGTCCCACTCAATCCCGCTGCCTTCGCATTTGACCCGGCCCTGCCGGGAGCACGCCAGACAGCGAAATTTCAGACGCCACCCTTGCACGATTTGATTTATGAATCGGTAATGGGCGCCCGCGAATCGTAGCTTTACAGCATAGCGGCCCTGGATTTGCGCGCAATTCGTCTCACGGAAAATGCCGCAGACCATTCCTGACATCGATTGGAGAGAAGGACCATGCAACGAGAGGAAGCCGAAGCCATAGCCGTTTCCGCCCTGGCATTCATAGCCGCAGATGACCAGCTCCTGCCGCGGTTTCTCTCCCTCACCGGTATCGAGGCAAACCAGATCCGCGCCGCCGCTGCTGAACCAGGATTTCTGACCGGTGTTCTGCAATTCATCCTTGCACATGAACCGACCCTGTTGCGCTTTTCCGAGGAAAACGGCATTGCTCCCCGGATTGTGGCGCAGGCACCCTCCGCCCTGCCCCACGGCAACACGTCCTACGACATTCAGCCCTGACACGACTTTGGACAGCGACATATGACGATTGACCCGGAAACCGCCCGGCAGATTGATGAGCTTTCACTCAGCAACCAGCCCCTGCTTGTGCTCGATGTGGACGATGTGATCCTGGAATTCATCAGGCCGTTTCCGGAATACCTGCGCACCCGTGGCTTTGAACTGAAGCTGGAGAGCTTTGGCCTGAACGGAAACGTAGCCGACCTTTCATCCGGTCAGCGTGTGGACAATGAAACGGTCGCTCAGCTTGTCGATGCGTTCTTCGAGGTCCAGCACGACTGGCAGAAGCTCGCCGAAGACGCTTCGGAGACCATTGCACGCCTGTCCAGGGCGAGCCAGGTGGTGCTTCTTACCGCCATGCCGCACCGCTATCGGCAGACACGCCGCGCCCTGCTCGACCAGCTTGAAATGCGCTATCCGCTGTTGACCACGGAACGCGCCAAGGGCCCCGCGATCAAGCGCCTGCGTGGCGACCATCCGCGCCCCGTCGCCTTCGTCGATGACATGTATTACAACCTAGTCTCCGTACGCGACACGGTCGTGGACGCGCATCTTTTTCACCTCATGGCCGACAATTCCGTCCGCGCGCTCATGCCTCCGATCCCGCAGGGGATAACGGTGGTAGAGCACTGGAAAGAGGCCGGCGAAAAAATCGCCCGCTCGCTAAAGCTCTAAATCGCCGCGTGTCCGTCCTGGTGTAACCGCGGCACCGCATGGCACGCGGTGTCAAAGCCTCAGCCGCATCAGCGGGCGCCCTGCCTTGCGCTCCAGAACCGTCTCAAATCCCGCCTTCTCAAAAACCCGCGTCGATCCGACAAAGAGGCCAACAGAGCGCGTATCCCTGGAGTGGGTTATCGGACAGGCTTCCAGAAAACGGGCTCCCTCAACCCGGGCGTGGTCGATCCCGGCGGCCACCAGGTGGTGCGACAGCCCTTTACGGCGCGCCGAGGGACGCAGGAAAAAGCAGGAGATTGCCCAGACCGTCGGATCCCGGTCATCGCCATCCTCCACGGGCGCCGAAACACGCCCCCTGTTGTTCCACTCAGGAACGTCGCCGCGCGGGCCGATCTGCATCCAGCCATCGGCGCGACCACCCTCAACCAGAAGAAGTCCAGGAGGAGGACCAGCCTCGATCCGCGCCTTTATGTGGTCTTTGTTACGCTCGCGGTTGTTCTCGCGCCGCACGGCCGGCGGCAGGCGAAAATGCGTGCACCAGCATCCATAGCAGGCCCCCTGCCTGCCAAACAGATCCTCGAACGCCGGCCACAACTCCGACGTCAGAGGCGCGACTTGATAGCTCACCTCAGCCTCCTCCACACCGCAGCTTGTGCCCCGATGCCATTTCCAGTAAGATGCATGTTCACTTTATGTTCACATGATATACCATGCCTGTCAACGCCCTCCCGCACGGCCTTTGCCGTGACTGCCTGACCCCGGCGCAGACTGCGTCCAGGCGTTGCCGGTCGTGCGGCAGCCCACGCATGCTTGCACATGCGGAACTGGAGAATCTGTTCCTGGCACATATCGATTGCGACGCCTTCTACGCCGCCGTCGAGAAGCGTGACAATCCGGAGCTGCGCGACAGGCCCGTCATCATTGGCGGTGGAAAAAGGGGGGTGGTTTCGACCGCGTGCTATATCGCCCGCATCAACGGGGTGCGCTCGGCCATGCCTATGTTCAAGGCACTGGAAGCCTGCCCTGAAGCAGTGGTGATCAAGCCGGATATGGAAAAATACGTCCGAGTGGGACGACAGGTCCGCTCGATGATGGAAGCGCTCACCCCCATGGTCGAGCCGCTGTCCATCGACGAAGCCTTTCTCGATCTTTCCGGCACGGAAAAACTGCACGGCGCGCCTCCCGCCATGGTGCTCGCCCGCTTTGCGCGCCAAGTGGAAGAAGAGGTCGGCATTACAGTCTCGGTTGGTCTTTCCTACTGCAAATTCCTGGCCAAGGTCGCCTCTGATCTCGACAAGCCGAGAGGCTTTTCAGTCATTGGCAAATCGGAAGCATTCTCCTTTCTTTCCCGGCAGCCCGTCACCCTGATCTGGGGCGTGGGCAAAGCCTTTACCGCTACGCTCGCCAGAGACGGGCTGCACACGATCGGCCAGCTACAGACCATGGAACGCAACGATCTGATGCGCCGCTATGGCACGATGGGAGACCGCCTTTACCACCTCTCGCGCGGGATGGACGAGCGCAGTGTGAAACCGCGCAGCGAGGCAAAAAGCGTCTCCTCCGAAACCACTTTCAATGTCGATCTGTCCCGCGCCGAAGACCTGGTGCCGGTGCTGCGCGCGCTCTCCGAACGCGTATCCGCCCGCCTCAAGAAGGCCGACATCGCCGGACGCACGATCGTCCTGAAGCTCAAAACCACCGATTTCCGCATCCGTACGCGCAACCGGCAGCTGGGCGATCCGACGCGATTGGCCGACCGCATCTTCCACACCGGCCTCGACCTGCTGAAGCGCGAAATCGATGGCACACGCTTTCGCCTTCTGGGCATCGGTGTGAGTGACCTGACGGATGCGGCCAAGGCCGACCCGCCCGATCTGGTCGACCGTCTTTCCCACAAGCGTGCACTTGCCGAAGGCGCCATGGACAGCCTGCGCGAAAAATTCGGCAAACAGGCAGTGGAAACCGGCTACACGTTCGGTCACGGAAAGGCTGGACAGCCACAGCGAGACGGTGACGACTGAGATGGACGGCGCGGCACGGGCACAGTCAGTTTCTGGCCGTTTCCCCTGCCTCACCAAGTTCCTTAACGCGCTTGCGGACGGCCTCACGCCGGTCCCTGGTGCCTGGATGTGTCGCCAGCCAGCCGGTTTCATCTGAGCCACCGGCCGCCCTCACGATCCGGTCAAGCAGATCCACGAACGCGAGTGGATCGCGCCCCGCCCGGGCCATGAGTGCAACGCTGTAAAGATCGGCATGGGTCTCAAACTCGCGAGAATAGACGAGTGTCTGCAGCGCACTCGCCTGTGTCACCACATCGTCTACCAACTGGCTCGCGTCACCGCCAATCAGGCCGACCATGAAGCCGATTCCCAAAACCCGATAGATTTGCTGCAGCGAGTGTCGTTCGCGTACATGGCCAATCTCATGCGCAATCACGCCGGCGATCTCGTCGTCAGATGCCGCAAGCGCGACAAGCTCGTCGGTAACGACGATCGTTCCGCCAGGCAGCGCCAGCGCGTTCGCACCGATGGCACCGCCCCGGCGCAGCTGCAGTTTCAGCGCCGGCCCCGCATCGTCCGCAAAACCTGCCAGTTCATCGAACATGGCCTGCAGTTCTTGCTTTCGGCCCTCGTCCAGTTCCGATGGAGAGAAGACCACCCGGTCCACCGTTTCCAGCGTCCCGCGATCCATCGCGGCCACGATGGGCGGTGGCGTGATCGCCGCAGCACCGGATGCCAGAAGCGGAATACCGAACCGGTAAATCGCAAATACGAGGCCGATGGTGACAACAGCCGCTGCAGCCACCAGACCGAGATTGGCCTCGAGCCTTGTCAGACGCGCAAAGAAGCTCCCGCCCATGTTCAGGAAACCATCCACATCGGCTTCAAGCGGCGCTTCAAAAACGCCGCCATCGGCAAATGTGAGCTTGCGTGGAACGCCGGCCAGGGGATCGGAGACCGACATCAGAACCACCGCCTGCGCCTGCGGCTCGTCTTCCCGTTTCAGCGCGAGCCGCCCCGGCCCGCCGGCAAGGCTGGCCGCGACAGCGCGTGATGACCCTGGCGGAAAATAGCGTCCGTCAATCATGATCCAACCGTTCCCCGCGCCACCGCATGGCGCACCGGGCTAAAGCCCGAAATCGATACCTTCGATATCGAAAAACTCTGCCGCGCCCACATTGCCTTCAGGTGCGGCTTCGTCGACGAAATCATCGAGCGGTCCCGCGGCCAGAAGACCCGTGCTGCTCACCAGATAGCGCCACGTGCGGATCGCGGCCCAGGGCCGCAGAAGCCCGAGGGACAGGATCGTGGCAAACAGGTTTGAAACCAGAATCCACACATAACGCATACGGTTCACACTGGAAGTCAGTTGATGCTGACCGTCCAGAACGGTGTGATTATAAGCGATATTGCGCACACCTGCGGCATAGAAAAGATAGGCAAGCGCGAGCGCGATATACCCGCCGATGAGTGCCCCGGTGACCGGCCCGAAGGTCAGCACATCCAGGAGTTCGTCACCACCGCCCTGCATCATGTTTCCAGCGGTGACAAGCGATGAACCGACGAGAAAACCGATCCCGGCACACACCAGGGTGACCATGATGACGAACAGGATCGTCGCACCCAAATTGCCATAGAGAGCCTTGAGTGGCGCCCGTGTTTCAAACCGGGCCGAACCATATCCAAGATGACGGCCGATATAGTCGTTGGACAGCTTGGAAGCGAGAGGGAAGAGCAGGCCCGCCGTCAGGAGCGCCACGATCGGCATGATCACGAATGCCAGAAACGCGCCCCAATAGGACCCACGGAAATTGAGCCGCACATTGCGATAGCTGGTCATCCGCGCGTTGAACGCCATGGACTTGTTGAGGAGCCAGGGAAAAGCCAGCAGATAAAGAATGATCAGGAGGCCGAAAATCGGGGAAATGCTGACCAGGAGATTATAGGCGACCAGAAGCGCCACGACGATAATGCGCCCGATCAGGATTTTGACCGGACGGGCGTGATACTCGAAATTGTGGCCGTCGAGCCAGGTGTTTCCGTAAAAATAGCGCAGACGCCGCACCTTCGCCCATGCGGTGTAGATTCCAAGCGTAATAATCGACAGCAAAAGGTTGACAATCCAGATACCGAAATACTCCAGCGCCCGTCCGGTGAAGGAAAACCCGAGGTGAACAGGCGCTTCACGGCTCGCGGCCGCCGTTTTCAAAGAAGTCACAACAAAATCCTCGAATATGAATCAAACAATCGGGCCTTCTAATCACAAATGCCGCACAAAACAACGATCAGAAGTTGCAGAACATTTCGCCCGCCAGCCGAGGTCCTGACCCTAAACGAGTTCGACCTCGACGACCCCGGGGACCGCCCGCATGGCGGCAGCGATCTGTGGCGAAATGCGGTATCGGTTGGGCAGACCAACCTCGATCTCGCCCTGCCCGCCTTCCTTGATGACGACGAGGCTGACCTGGGCGTCACCGCGCTGTGTCAGTTGCGATGAGATTGCGGCCAGCGGCTTCGGGTCGCGCAGATAGATGCGCAACGCCTTCTGCATGCGGCAGGCCTCTTCCTCCAGGGACTGCACGGCCTGGATGCGAAGATTGACGCCTTCCGGCCTGTTCTCTGCGCCCACCATGATCACCACTGAGGAGCCTGCTTCCAGAAGGTCGCGGTACTGCGCCAGTGCCTCGGAGAACAACACCGCCTCATACTGTCCCGTAGCATCGGAAAGCTGGATGATGCCCATCTTGTTGCCGGTGCGCGTGCGCCGTTCCTGTTTAGACGTAACGGTGCCGGCAAGGCGGCCGGCACTGGCACCACGCTTCACGGCAGCCTGGAAATCCCCCCAGTTCTGCACCCGCATCTTTTCCAGAATCTCTGCATATTCATCCAGCGGATGCGCCGAGAGATAACAGCCGACAACCTGGAACTCGCGGTGGAGCTTGTCGGCAGCCGGCCATGGCTCGACCGTCGGCAGGTGTATTGTCTGTGGCTCGCCGCCACCCGACATCCCGAAAATGTCGCCCTGCCCCATGGCAGCATCTTCCGCAGCGCGTGCTGCCATGCCCATCAATCGGTCGATGCCGCCAAAGAGAGCCGCGCGATCGTGTCCGAAACAGTCGAAAGCACCGGCCTGGATGAGACTTTCGAAGACGCGCTTTCCAACAATCTTCGGGTCAATGCGGGCGCAGAAATCCTCAAGACTCTCGAACTGCTTCTCGTTGCGTTTTTCGACAATGTGCTCGACCGCAGCGTCGCCAACGCCCTTGATCGCGGCCAGGGCATAATAGATCCTGTTCTCGCCCACTTCGAACGGGCGATGCGATGTCAGAACCGAAGGCGAAACCACCTCGATACCGAGCCGCATGGCGTCGCGCCGGAAGTCGTTGAGCTTGTCCGTATTGGCCATGTCGTATGTCATGGACGCGGCCAGGAACTCGACCGGGTAATGCGCCTTCAGATAGGCCGTCTGATAAGAGACGATGGCATAGGCGGCCGCATGCGACTTGTTGAAGCCGTAGTCGGCGAACTTGGCCAGAAGGTCGAAAATGAAATCGGCCTGCTGTTTGGAAACGCCGCGCTCGGTCGCCCCCTTCACGAAGATGCCCCGCTGCTTTTCCATTTCGGCGCGGATCTTCTTGCCCATCGCACGACGCAGAAGATCGGCCTGTCCGAGCGTGTAGCCGGCGAGCTCCTGCGCGATCTGCATCACCTGCTCCTGGTAGACGATGACGCCCTGCGTCTCCTTTACCAGGTGGTCGATCTTGGGATGGATCGACGCGATCTCTTCTTCACCATGCTTGCGCGCGTTGTAGGTCGGGATGTTCTCCATCGGACCTGGACGGTAAAGCGCCACAAGCGCGATGATGTCCTCGATCCGGTCCGGCTTCATGCCGATCAGCGCCTTGCGCATGCCCGCCGATTCCACCTGGAACACGCCGACCGTCTCACCGCGCGAGAGCATGGCATAGGTGTCCGGATCATCCAGCGGAATGCGCGACAGGTCGATCTCGATCCCGCGCCGGCGAATGAGCTTCACCGCCGTTTCCAGAACCGTCAGCGTTTTCAGGCCAAGAAAGTCGAACTTGACCAGTCCCGCCTGCTCGACCCATTTCATGTTGAACTGGGTGACTGGCATGTCGGACCGCGGGTCTCGATACATCGGCACCAGTTCGGAGAGCGGCCGGTCGCCGATCACGATGCCGGCAGCGTGGGTGGAGGCGTGGCGGTAGAGGCCTTCCAGCTTCTGGGCATAGTCGAGAAGCGTACCGACAATCGGCTCCTTCTCCACCTCCTCGGCAAAACGCGGCTCGTCCTCGATGGCCTTGGGCAGCGGCGTCGGATTGGCCGGGTTGGACGGCACCATCTTGCAGAGCCTGTCCACCTGTCCGTAGGGCATCTGCAGCACGCGACCGACATCGCGCAGCACGGCGCGGGCCTGCAGCGTACCGAAGGTGATGATCTGCCCCACCTGATCGCGGCCGTACTTCTCCTGCACGTAGCGGATCACCTCTTCGCGGCGGTCCTGACAAAAATCGATATCGAAGTCGGGCATCGACACGCGGTCGGGATTAAGAAACCGCTCGAACAGCAGCGAGAACCGCAGCGGATCCACATCCGTAATCGTCAGCGCATAGGCCACCAGCGAGCCGGCACCCGAACCACGTCCCGGTCCCACGGGAATGTCCTGCGCCTTGGCCCATTTGATGAAGTCCGAAACGATCAGGAAGTAGCCCGGAAACTTCATGCGTTCGATAATGCCGAGCTCGTAATCGAGCCGTTCGACATAGGTCTCGCGCGTGTAACCTTCCGCCAGCCCCTGCGTTTCGATCCGGCGTTCCAGCCCCTCATGAGCCTGCCGCCGCAATTCATCGGCTTCGGCTTGAAGAGCGGCCTCGGCGTCGGCGGCGTCGGCCCCCGTAAAGCGCGGCAGGATCGGCGGATGCGTCTGCGTAAAATAGGAGCAGCGCCGGGCGATCTCGATGGTGTTGTCGATGGCCTCGGGCAGGTCGGAAAAGAGCCGTGCCATTTCGGCCTGGCTCTTCAGATAATTGTCCGGCGTGAGTTGCCGACGATCATCCATGGCGATGACCGCGCCTTCGGCGATGGCGATCAGCGCGTCATGAGCCTCAAAGTCGTCACGGGCGGGGAAAAACGCCTCATTGGTGGCAACCAGCGGCAATTCATGCTTGTAGGCAAGCTCGACAGCGGCCGCCTCCAGGGCCCGGTCATAGCCTTCAAAACGCTCCAGCTCCACATAGAGCCGGTTGCCAAAACACTCTTTCAGGAACAGAAGACGCTGCTCGGCCACCTCCGGGCGGTCGGCCTTCAGCGCAGCCCCAATCGGGCCACGCGGACCACCGCTCAGGCAGATAATGCCTCCGGAAAGCTCGGTCAGCCATTCGGTGGTGATGTGGGTGGCCGCACCCGGCTCGTTTTCCAGATAGGCCCGGCTGACCAGCCGGACGAGATTGGCATAACCTTCCCCGGTCGCCGCAATCAGAACCAGCGGCTCATACTGGGAGCCGCCTTTTCGGCTGTTGCCGCGACGGCTTTCCGCCAGCGCATCCTCAAACGCACAATCAAGCTGACAGCCGACGATCGGCTGCAGCCCTTCCTTGGAAGCTTTCTGCGAGAACTCAAGCGCGCCGAACAGATTGTTGGTGTCGGTGATGGCGATAGCCGGCGCTTCGTCCTTCAGCGCATGGCCGATGATCTTGCCAAGCGGCAACGCACCTTCGAGCAGCGAATAGGCCGAGTGCACCCTCAGATGGATGAAGGGGCGCTCGGGCCTGTTTTTCTCACGCTCCGCTGCCGCGAAGATCGGATCGCGCAAACGCCTGTCGCTCGCCATGAACTGCTGCCGCTCGGTTTCTGAAGACTCAACGCCTTATTGTTCCGCATCGAGTTGAACGGGTAAAGGCCCGCAGGCGGCAGCACACGGCTTTATGAAGGTAAGATCGGCTCAACGGCGAGAACGCCCTCCATGACGAAGGCAAGGTCTGAAGGCCGCTCGACGACGGCCGACGCGCCCGCCTCTTCCAGTTCAGCCCTGTCACCAAAGCCCCACAACACACCGATTGCGGGCACCCCGTTCGCCCTGGCGCCGGCAACATCGTGCAGTCGGTCACCGATCATCACGGCATTGGCAGCCTCAATCGGCTCGCTTGCCAGAATATGCCGGATCAGGTCAGCCTTGTCGGCATTGGTACCATCGGGTGCTGAGCCATGGACCGCATCGAAATATTCCGAAAGGCCGAAATGAGCGAGAATGTCCCGGCTGTAAGACTCCAGCTTAGATGTCGCAAGCGACAGGAAATACCCCGACTCCACGCAATGAGCGAGCACGTCCTTGATGCCTGGTATGATCTCGTTCTCGAATTTCCCAACCCGTTGATAACGCTCGCGGTAGTGCCCCACAGCCTCCCAGATGCGTGCCTCGTCGTCCGTCTCGAGAAAGGCGGCAAAGGTCACCTGCAATGGTGGCCCTATATGGGAGCGGATGGCATCATCGTCGGGCGCCCTGTGCCCCATCTTTTCCATCGCGTGGCGGATTCCGTTGGAAATGCCGGCGAACGGGTTCGTCAGCGTGCCGTCGAGGTCGAACAGCACCGCTGCCCGCTTTTCGTTCTCCGCCATTTTGGGAAGGCTCCTATTCGAATTCCATGATGACCGCATCCACGGCGAGGCTGTCGCCAGGCGCGGCATTGATCTTTGCCACCATCCCGTCGCGCTCGGCGCGCAGGACATTCTCCATTTTCATCGCTTCGACAACGGCGAGGGTTTCACCCGCCTTGACTTCCTGCCCCTCGGCAACGGCGATGGACACGACCAGCCCGGGCATCGGGCAAAGCAGCATCTTCGACGTATCAGGCGCTTCGCGCACGGGCATCAACCGGTCAAGCTCGGCGATACGCGGCAGCATAACGCGAGCATCGGCAGAGACGCCCTGCCATGCAAGCCTCACACCATTCAGGATGTGCCGAACCTGAACCGCAACCGTGCGGCCATTAACCTCGCCCTCCCAGACAGGCTCACCCGGACGCCAGGACGAGCGCACGGTCACCGGGTCGGCATCGCCAATGCGTATGTCCATTTCCAGCGGGATCGAGATCATGCCCTCGACAAGGCTGACGGACAGATAGTCATCGTCCAGCCGCACCACCCAGTCGCGCTTCAGTTCGCCCGAATGCGGTGCAAGACGGCCAGTCAGCCGGTCAAGACGATCACGCCGCAGAAGCTCGACGGCCAGCGCCACAGCAGCCAGCACCGTGCGCTCGGCTGCCATCGGCGATGGCGGTGCAAACCCGTCGGGAAACTCCTCCGCGATGAAACCGGTCGACAGACGCCCCTCGCGCCAGCGCGGATGGCTCATCAGAGCCGCGAGGAACGGAACGTTGTGCTCGATCCCGTCGATCACGAAACGGTCCAGTGCCTCGCTCATCGCGTTGATCGCGTCCAGCCGCTCGGGCGCCCAGGTGCAGAGCTTGGCGATCATGGGATCGTAGAACATGGAAATTTCCGACCCCTCCGTTACCCCCGTGTCGTTGCGCAGCACGGCATCGCCAAAACGCCCCTCCTCCGGCGGTCGGTAGCGGGTCAGCCTGCCGATGGAGGGCAGAAAATTACGCACCGGGTCTTCTGCATAGATGCGGCTTTCAACGGCCCAGCCATTGAGCTTGATGTCCTCCTGATCGAAGGACAACGCCTCGCCTGCCGCCACCCGCAGCATCTGCTCCACCAGGTCGATGCCGGTGACAAGCTCGGTCACCGGATGCTCCACCTGAAGGCGCGTGTTCATTTCCAGAAAATAGAAACTGCGGTTCTTGTCGACGATAAACTCGACCGTGCCAGCGCTCTGATAATCAACGGCTTTTGCCAGCGCCACCGACTGCGCCCCCATGGCCGCGCGCGTCTCGGCGTCCAGGAAGGGCGACGGCGCCTCCTCCACGACTTTCTGGTTGCGGCGCTGTATGGAGCACTCGCGCTCGCCGAGGTAGAGGCAGTTGCCCTGTGCATCGGCCAACACCTGGATTTCAATGTGCCGCGGTTCTTCCACGAACTTTTCGATAAAAATCCGGTCATCGCCAAAGGATGACGCCGCCTCCGATCTGGACCGCGCAAAACCTTCGCGCGCTTCCTCATCGTTCCAGGCGATGCGCATCCCCTTGCCGCCACCGCCTGCGGACGCCTTGATCATCACCGGATAGCCGATCTCACCGGCAATCTTCACCGCATGTTCGGCATCTTCGATCAGCCCCATGAAACCGGGGACCGTGGAAACACCGGCCTCTGCGGCGATTTTCTTGGAGGTGATCTTGTCGCCCATGGCCTGAATGGCCTTCGGCTTTGGACCGATGAAGACAATGCCCTCTGCTTCGAGCTTCTCACAGAAAGCAGCATTCTCGGACAGAAAACCGTAGCCCGGGTGCACGGCCTCCGCGCCTGTCTGTTTGCAGGCAGCGATGATCCGGTCGCCGAGAAGATAGCTCTGACTGGCGGCAGCCGGGCCGATATGCACCGCCTCGTCCGCCATCTCCACATGCACGGCATCCGCATCCGCGTCGGAATAGACCGCAACGGTGGCGATGCCCATCCTCCTCGCTGTCTTCATGACCCGGCAGGCGATTTCACCGCGATTGGCGACGAGGATCTTCTTGAACATGAACGGTGTTTCCCCCCACGAGCGACGTTGTTTCCGTTTTATGGCTTTGCATGCTCCCGCTCAAGCATTTCACACAATTGTCGCGTGCGAAGCGGGTTTGTCAGATTGCGTCATCCTATGGCCGGTTCGGGCTTGCGGGACATAACAATTCCTGAAACTTTCGCCCGAGACTTTCGTCGTAGATTCCGGACTTGCAGGAGAATTGTCCATGAAAACCCGCGCCGCTGTTGCCGTTCAGGCAGGAAAACCACTTGAAATCATGGAGGTCGACCTCGAAGGTCCACGCGAAGGCGAAGTGCTGATCGAGGTGAAGGCGACCGGCATCTGCCATACGGATGAGTTCACCCTCTCCGGCGCGGACCCCGAAGGCATTTTCCCGGCGGTTCTTGGCCATGAAGGCGCTGGCGTCGTGGTCGATGTCGGCCCCGGCGTGACAAGCCTCAGGAAAGGCGATCACGTGATCCCGCTTTACACGCCCGAGTGCCGCGCGTGCCCGTCCTGCCTGTCGCAGAAGACCAATCTGTGCACCGCCATCCGCTCCACCCAGGGCCAGGGCCTGATGCCGGACGGCACGAGCCGTTTCTCGCTGAACGGCGAGAAACTGCACCACTACATGGGCTGCTCGACCTTCGCAAACTTCACCGTGCTGCCGGAAATCGCAGTTGCCAAGGTCAATCCGGACGCGCCCTTCGACAAGATCTGCTACATCGGCTGCGGCGTGACCACAGGCGTCGGCGCGGTCATCAACACCGCCAAGGTCGAGATCGGCTCGACGGCGATCGTCTTCGGCCTCGGCGGCATAGGCCTCAACGTGATCCAGGGCCTCCGGCTTGCCGGCGCCGACATGATCATCGGCGTGGACCTGAACAACGACAAGAAGGAATGGGGCGAGAAATTCGGCATGACGCATTTCGTCAATCCGAAAGAAGTCGGCGAGGACATCGTTCCCTATCTCGTCAACCTGACCAAGCGCGGCGCGGACCAGATAGGCGGCGCGGACTACACGTTCGACTGCACGGGCAATGTCCATGTCATGCGTCAGGCGCTGGAAAGCGCGCATCGCGGCTGGGGCGAGTCCATCATCATCGGCGTGGCCGGTGCGGGTCAGGAAATCTCCACCCGTCCCTTCCAGCTGGTCACCGGACGCACCTGGAAAGGCACTGCCTTTGGCGGCGCACGCGGCCGCACGGATGTGCCCAAGATCGTCGACTGGTACATGGAAGGCAAGATCGACATCGACCCGATGATCACGCACACCCTGTCGCTGGACGAGATCAACAAGGGCTTCGACCTCATGCATGCGGGTGAATCCATCCGCTCCGTGGTGGTCTACTGAGGCCATCACCTTGACCACCATCTATGTGGATGCCGACGCCTGTCCGGTGAAACCGGAAGCAGCCCGTGTCGCCGAGCGGCACGGGCTTGTCATCGTCTATGTCTCCAATGGCGGGCTGCGCCCTTCACGCGATCCCATGGTTCGGCATGTGGTGGTGCCCGGCACCGCCGACGCCGCCGACGACTGGATCGTGGAGAATGCCGTGGCCGGCGACATCGCCATCACGGCGGATGTGCCGCTGGCCGCGCGCCTGGTGGAGCGGGAGGTGCATGTGCTCGGCCCCACCGGCCGCCAGTTTACGCCTGAAGCCATCGGCATGGCCGTTGCCATGCGCAACCTCAAGCAGGATCTGCGCGAATCCGGCGAAATCAAGGGGTACAATCCCGGCTTCACCGCCCGCGACCGCTCCGACTTCCTGCAGGTGCTCGACCGCACCGTGCGCCGCGCTTTGAAAGAAAACAGGGACTGACCTCATGAAAACCGTCTCCACCGCCCGCTCTCATGGCGGCGTCCAGGGCGTTTACAGCCACACTTCCAAGACCTGCCAGTGCGACATGACCTTCGCCGTGTTCGTGCCGCCGCAGGCAGCCAGCGGCCCATGTCCGCTCCTGTGGTATCTGTCAGGCCTCACCTGCACGCACGCCAATGTCATGGACAAGGGCGAATACCGCCGCATGGCCGCCGAGCTTGGCATGATCGTGGTCTGCCCGGACACGAGCCCGCGCGGCGATGACGTGCCTGACGAGGCGGGCAACTGGCAGTTCGGCAAGGGCGCAGGCTTCTATGTGGACGCCACGCAGGAGCCCTTCGCCAAAAACTACCGCATGTATTCCTACATCACCGAGGAACTGCCGGCACTGATCGCCGAAAACTTCCCGGCGGACATGGATCGCCAGGGCATATTCGGGCATTCCATGGGTGGCCATGGCGCGCTGACCATCGCGCTTAAAAATCCCGACCGTTTCAGGAGCTGCTCCGCCTTCGCCCCCATCGTCGAGCCCTCGACGGCGGGCTGGTCGAAACCGGCGCTGGAGAAATATCTGGGAACGGACGAAGCCGCATGGCGCGGACACGACGCCTGCGCGCTCGTTGCCGATGGCGCACGCTTTCCCGAATTCCTGATTGATCAGGGTACGGCGGACAGCTTTCTGGATGAAGGTCTGCGCCCATGGCTGTTCGAGAAGGCCTGCGAGAAGGTTGGCATTCCAATCACGCTCAACATGCGTGAGGGCTATGACCACTCCTATTTCTTCATCTCGACATTCATGGATGACCACCTCGCCTGGCACGCAAAGCGCCTCGCGGCCGGCTGACCTGAAACCCGGCGATCCTGAATCAATACGTGAAGCCGATGAATCATCTTCTTACATTCTTCGTCTAACACGCTGCCATAAAAACGCTTTTCAGCTGCACCCCAATCGATACGCCGGCACAAGGTTGTGCCGGCGCGTCACTTCCGGCATGCTCGACCGAGAAATCCCGCCATCAGACGGGTCATCCAGCCAAAGATGCTCGACAGAAAAAACGGAGGTGCCGACCGGTGCAGGACACCGCACACATCTATACAGATTCACCCGACCGCGACACGATGGGCGGCCGTCTTTCCAGAGCACGCGACGCCGTTGGCCTCTCGGTCTCCGAACTCGCCCGCCGCCTTGGCGTGAAGGCCGCCACGATACAGGCCTGGGAAAGCGACCGCTCGCAGCCCCGCGCCAATCGCCTGGCCATGTTAGCAGGCGTCCTGAATGTAAGCCTCTCATGGCTTCTCCATGGCGTGGGCGTCTCACCGGCGGACGAAAGCCGCTCCGAGCTCGTCAATGCCGTCTCGGCCAATCTCAAGCGTATCCGCAAACTTCAGGACGAGACGAACCGGCTCGTCACCCAGATCGAGGCCGATCTTGCCCGCGCAGCGGGTGCAGGCTGATAAACAGCAGATGCGAACCTCCGGTGTATTGTGCACAGAAACCATCATGCCAGGGCCACGGCCCGCGTTATGGCAGGTGACAAACACATCCGTCTGCGCTAGTTTCCAGCCGTCGAGGGCAGAAGCCCTGCCTGTCTGCGGGAGAGATCCAAACCGGATAGAACCGGGGCGGACGCCGAAGGGGAAATCGCCCGAAATCTCTCAGGCAAAAGAACCGTAGACGGGTCAAGACACTCTGGAAAGTCGGGGAGCGATCCCCGCGCCGAAGGTGTAAGCGTGGTCGACAGGGTTCCGGCTGCGCGAGTCTCTCAGGCTTCCGACAGAGGGGCACGAACATGTCGCTGACTGCGGCATGCGTGCGATTCTGGAGGAATGATGAGCGACACGAAACCCCAAAAACATTTGCCGCTGGAAGCGCTGCACGAAGATGCCGGCGCGCGTTTCGGCGCATTCGCCGGCTGGCGCATGCCTCTGACCTACCCTGCCGGCGTCATGAAAGAACACCTGCACACGCGCGAAAGTGCCGGCCTGTTCGACATCTCCCACATGCAGCTTTTCGAGGTCGAAGGCACCGGTGCCGCCGATTTCCTGTCGCGCGCCTGCCCGCTCGATGCAGCAGCCCTGAGAGAAGGTCAGTCAAAATACACCGTCCTTCTCAACGAGAACGCCGGCATCATCGACGATCTGATCGTCACCCGCCTTGGCGAAAATCGCTTCATGGTGGTTGCAAACGCTGGCAATGCCGACAGTGACGAAGCCCATTTCCGCGCCATCGCTGGAGACTTCGACGTTTCGTTCACGCGGCTCGAACGCGTTCTTCTGGCGCTGCAGGGGCCCCACGCAGAAGCCGTCATGATCGCTGCCGGCCTCGATCTGAGCGATCTCACCTTCATGACCGGTATGGAGCCGCGCGAGGGCTGGTTTGCTGCCCGCTCGGGCTATACCGGTGAAGACGGCTTCGAGATCGCCCTGCCCCTCGATGAAGCCGAGCGCTTCGCCCGAACGCTGCTAGACGATGAACGCGTTCAATGGGTCGGTCTTGCGGCCCGCGACAGCCTGCGCCTAGAAGCGGGTCTTTGCCTGCACGGCCAGGACCTGGACGAGAACACCGACCCGGCAAGCGCCGCGATCCTGTGGGCGGTTCCGAAGGCGCTGCGCGAAGAAGGCAAATTCGTTGGCGCGCAGGCTCTGCAGAAGATCATCGCAGATGGCGCAAAGGAAAAACGCGTCGGCCTGAAGCCGGAAGGACGCCAGCCCGTGCGCGCCGGTGCGCCGCTCATCAATGAGGCAGGCGAGAAGATCGGCCGCGTCACCTCCGGTGGCTTTGGTCCCTCGGCGGGTCATCCGGTCGCCATGGGATATGTCACAAAAACGCTCTCCGAGCCCGGAACCCGTCTTTTTACTGAAGTGCGCGGCAACCGCATCGCACTTGACGTCCACTCCCTTCCCTTCACGCCGCAGCGCTACAAAAAAGGATAACAGCCAGATGAGCCAGACCTATTTCACAGAAGATCACGAGTGGATCAAAGTCGAGAACGGCGTCGCAACCGTCGGCATCACCGACTATGCGCAGGAACAGCTTGGCGATCTGGTCTTTGTCGAGCTGCCGGAAGCCGGCGCCACGCTCTCGAAAGGTGACACCGCCGTCGTGGTCGAATCCGTCAAGGCCGCATCCGATGTCTATGCGCCCGCCGATGGCGAGGTCGCGGAAGTGAACGACGCCCTGACCAGCGAGCCCGCCCTCATCAACTCCGCTCCCACCGGCGATGGCTGGCTCTGGAAGATGAAGCTTGCCGACGAAAGCCAGCTCGAAGGCCTGATGGACGAAGCCGCCTACAAGGCGTCGATTGCCTGAGGAAACACCATGTCCGCCAAAACACTCCCTTTTGCCGCCCGCCATATCGGCCCGCGCGGTGAGGAAACCAAGGCCATGCTCGCAGCCCTTGGCGTCCCTTCGCTGGAGACGCTGATCGCGCAGGCCGTTCCGAACTCGATCCGCCTTGACCGTGCGCTCGACCTGCCCCCCGCGGCCAGCGAAACCGAAGCGCTTGCCGAACTCCGTACAGCCATGAGCAAGAATAGCGTGCTCAAGAGCTTCATCGGAACGGGCTATCACGGCGTGAAACTGCCGCCGGTCATCCAGCGTAACCTGTTTGAAAACCCTGCCTGGTACACGGCGTATACACCCTACCAGTCGGAAATCAGCCAGGGCCGCCTTGAGCTTCTGTTCCATTTCCAGACGCTGGTGACGGAATTGACCGGCCTGCCGGTTGCCTCCGCCTCGCTGCTGGACGAAGGATCCGCCGTGGCCGAAGCCGTGGGCATTGCCTGGCGTCATCACCGCTCCAGGCGCAACAAGCTGGCAATTGCCGGCGAACTGCACCCGCAGACCCGCGATGTGGTGGTCACCCGCGCCGAACCGCTTGGCATCGAGGTTGATGGCGACACGATCGATGATGACACGTTCGCCCTTATCGTTCCGTGGGCCGACACTTATGGTGTTTATGGCGACCACAGCGCGCTGATCGCCGACGCGAAGGACAAGGGGGCCATCGTCATCATGGTCGCCGATCCGCTTGGCCTTCTGTTGAGCGAAACACCGGCAGCGCTCGGCGCCGAAATCGCCGTTGGTTCGATGCAGCGCTTTGGCGTGCCTATGGGCTTTGGCGGCCCGCACGCGGCCTATTGCGCCGTGTCGGACAAGCTCACGCGCCTCATGCCCGGTCGTCTCGTCGGCCAGTCCACCGATGCGCATGGCCGTCCGGGCTACCGTCTGGCGCTCCAGACCCGCGAGCAGCACATCCGCCGCGACAAGGCGACCTCCAACATCTGCACCGCGCAGGCGCTGCTTGCCAACATGGCCGCAGCATTTGCCATCTGGCACGGGCCCGAAGGGCTCGCCGCCATTGCCGAGCAGGTGCACGACCACGCAGCGCGTTTCCATGCGGGTCTCAAGGCCGCTGGCCTTTCGCTTGCAGGCGACGTGATCTTCGACACGGTCACCGCCTCCGTTCCCGGCAAGGCGCAGGAGATCGCGGCCGGAGCCGAAGCCGAAGGCCGTCTCGTGCGTGTCATCGATGCGGACCGCGTTGGCGTCACCTTCGATGAAACGACGACCGAGGACGATCTGGCTGCACTCGCTGCCCTGTTCGGCGCGAAGCTGCCGGAAAGCGCACCGCGCCTTGCACCGGCCACAGCGCGCGGCGAAGGCTTCCTCACCCAGCCGGATTTCCATTCGCACCGCTCGGAAACGGAAATGATGCGCTTCCTGCGCAGGCTCGCCGACAAGGATCTTGCGCTCGACCGCGCCATGATCCCGCTCGGCTCCTGCACCATGAAGCTCAACGCCGCCGCCGAGATGATGCCCGTGAGCTGGCCGGAAGTGGGTGGTCTTCACCCGTTCGCGCCGCCGGAGCACACGGCGGGCTATCGTCGCATGATCGACGATCTTGATCGCTGGCTTTCGGAGATCACCGGCTTCGATGCGGTCTCGCTGCAACCCAATGCCGGCAGCCAGGGCGAATATGCCGGTCTTCTGGCGATCCGCCGCTATCACGCCGAGCGCGGCGAGGCCGATCGCGACATCTGCCTCATCCCCTCCTCCGCCCACGGCACCAACCCGGCGTCCGCCTCCATGGCCGGCATGCGGGTGGTGGTGGTCCGCTGCACGGACGATGGCAATATCGATCAGGACGACCTGAAGGCGAAGGCGGAAGAGCACGCCGACAAGCTGGCGGCGCTCATGCTGACCTACCCGTCAACCCACGGCGTGTTCGAGGAAGGCGTGCGCGATATGTGCGCCGTGATCCATGAACATGGCGGTCAGGTCTATTTCGACGGCGCCAATCTCAACGCCATGGTCGGGCTTGCGCGGCCGGGCGATCTGGGCGCGGATGTCTGCCACCTCAACCTGCACAAGACCTTCTGCATTCCCCATGGCGGCGGTGGACCGGGCGTCGGCCCCATCGGCGTCAAGGCGCATCTGAAGCCCTTCGTGCCGGGTCATGTCGCGCTCGGCAGCAGCAGTGCGGTGGCAGCAGCCCCCTATGGCAGCGCGTCGATCCTGCCGATCACGTGGATGTATATCCGCATGATGGGCGGCGACGGCCTCAAACGGGCGACGGAAATGGCGATCCTCAACGCCAATTACATCGCCCACAGCCTGAAAGACCACTACCCGGTGCTCTACAAGGGCCGCAACGACCGTGTCGCGCATGAGTGCATTCTCGACACGCGGGTCTTCAAGGATCGCGCCGGCGTCACCGTCGACGACATCGCCAAGCGGCTCATCGACTATGGCTTCCACGCCCCGACCATGAGCTTCCCCGTCGCGGGCACGCTGATGGTGGAGCCGACCGAGTCGGAGCCGAAGAGCGAGGTGGACCGCTTCTGCCAGGCGATGATCTCCATCGCCGAGGAGGCCGCGAAGGTGGAGAAGGGCGAATGGCCGAAGGACGACAATCCACTGGCCAACGCACCGCACACGGCGATGGAACTGATGGGAGACGCGTGGACACATCCCTATAGCCGCAGCGAAGCCGCCTTCCCCGAAGGCTCGCTTGCTTCCGCGTCCAAATACTGGCCGCCGGTCTCGCGCGTCGACAATGTCAGCGGCGACCGCAATCTGGTCTGCGCCTGCCCGCCCATCGAGGCCCTGGCTAGCTAACCAGCACGAAACGGATCATCTCCCCCCCCCCGGGGAGATGATCGCCCATTTTTACCGCACCTCTTGGCGCGGGCCCGCGCTTTCTGTTAAAGCGTCGTCCACACACTCCGAACGGAACCGGAACAGGCTTCGCTTTGCCATGGAAACCATGGCAAACTGCGAGGTGATTCGCGGACAGGAAACCACACGCTTCATGGACGACAACAACGACCTCTTCTCCGGAATGCCTGCCAATGTGGACCGTGCGAAAACGCCGGAGCCGGCAGCGCCCGAGCGTAAGCCCGCTTCGCGCCCCGCACCCTCGCCCGCACCCGCAGCTTCCGGCGATGGGTACAGCGCGGCCGACATTGAGGTTCTCGAAGGTCTGGAGCCTGTCCGCCGGCGTCCCGGCATGTATATCGGTGGTACCGACGACAAGGCGCTCCATCACCTCTTCGCCGAAGTCATCGACAACTCCATGGATGAGGCGGTGGCGGGCCACGCCACCTTCATTGAAGTGGAGCTCGACACGGAAGGTCATCTCGCCGTCACCGACAATGGCCGCGGCATCCCCGTCGATCCGCACCCGAAGTTCAAGGACAAGTCGGCTCTCGAAGTCATCATGACCACGCTGCATGCGGGCGGCAAGTTCGATTCCAAGGTCTATGAGACCTCCGGCGGCCTGCACGGCGTCGGTGTCTCGGTGGTGAACGCGCTCTCTGAAATTCTTGAAGTCGAGGTTGCCCGCAATCGCCAGCTCTTCCGCCAGACCTTTTCGCGCGGTCTGCCGCAGGGCGGGCTCGAAAAGCTCGGCGACGTGCACAACCGACGCGGCACGAAGGTGCGGTTCAAGCCGGATGAGCAAATCTTCGGCAAGGGCGCCAAATTCGAACCGGCGCGGCTCTACCGCATGGCGCGTTCCAAGGCCTATCTTTTTGGCGGCGTCGAGATACGCTGGATTTGCGCGCCCGAACTGATCGGCGAAAAGGACGAAACGCCGACGAAAGCCACGTTCCATTTCCCAGGTGGCCTCAAGGACTATCTGAACGCCTCGCTGGACGGCCAGTTTCAGGTCACCAAGGAGGTGTTTTCCGGCCGCAGCGAAAAGAGCTCCGGCCATGGCGCGGTGGAATGGGCGATCACCTGGTATGGCGGCGACGCCATGCTCAATTCCTATTGTAACACCGTGCCGACACCGGAAGGCGGAACGCACGAAACCGGTTTCCGCAACGCGCTCCTGCGCGGTCTGCGCGGCTATGCGGAACTGACGGGCAACAAGCGCGCGTCCATCATCACTTCCGAAGACGTGATGATTTCAGCCGCAGGCATGCTCTCCGTTTTCGTGCGCGAGCCGGAATTCGTAGGCCAGACCAAGGACAAGCTGGCAACGGCGGCAGCCATGCGCATTGTCGAAAACGCCGTGCGCGATCCGTTCGATCATTGGCTGGCGGAAAATCCTCAGGAAGCCTCCAAGCTGCTCGAATGGGTGGTGGCGCGTGCCGATGAGCGTCTTCGCCGCCGTCAGGAGCGCGAGGTGAGCCGCAAGAGCGCGGTGCGCAAGCTGCGCCTGCCGGGAAAGCTCGCCGACTGCACCATGGGTGCGGCAGCGGGTGCCGAAATCTTCATCGTCGAGGGCGACTCGGCTGGCGGCTCCGCGAAGCAGGCGCGCAATCGTGCCAGCCAGGCCGTTCTGCCGCTGCGCGGCAAAATCCTTAACGTCGCCAGCGCCGGCACTGGCAAACTGGCCGCAAACCAGCAGATTTCCGACATCACCCAGGCGCTCGGCTGCGGCACGCGGTCGAAATACCGCGAAGACGACCTGCGCTACGACCGCGTCATCATCATGACGGACGCCGATGTTGACGGCGCGCACATCGCCTCGCTGCTGATTACCTTCTTCTATCAGGAGATGCCGCAGCTCATCGAGAACGGGCATCTCTATATGGCCGTGCCGCCGCTCTACCGCATCAGCCAGGGCGGCAAGACGATGTATGCGCGCGACGATGCGCATAAGGACGAGCTTCTGGAAACGGAGTTCACCGGCCGCGGCAAGGTCGATATCGGCCGCTTCAAGGGCCTTGGCGAGATGATGGCGAGCCAGCTCAAGGAGACGACCATGGACCCGGCCAAGCGCACATTGCTGCGCGTCACGGTTCTCGACGGTCAGGAAGCGACAAAGAGCGCGATTGATTCTCTGATGGGAACAAAGCCCGAGGCACGGTTCCGCTTTATTCAGGAGAATGCAGAGTTCGCCGAAGAACTGGATATCTAGAGCATCGGCCCGAAAAGTGGAATCCGGTTTTCGGGCTATTCCGATGCTCCATCAACAGTTTGGATCGTTCTTCCGGGTTCAGGCAGCGGCGATAGCCTGCGCCTGCACGCGGGCGTTCTCGCGCAGCGCGTCGAGATGGATGGACCTCAGAAGGCCGGCCAGTTCAGCAGCATCCTGTGCCGGGCCCGACTGCCCGGGCGTTGCACCGATGCTCTCCAGCATCAGCCATGAGACTTCCTGTGCGCCCGCCAGGCGCTTTCCCTGCGCCACTTCGCGCCAGACGGACAGAGCCCGGATGATGGGCCGGTGAACGGGCTTTGCAAGCCCGGCCTTCTGCAACAGCGCAGCCATCGCCAGGTCGCGGCCATTCACCAGAAGCCCGCTGATCCGGGCCAGGGGCTGCCCTGTCAGGGTCATGAGAACATGACCGAAGAAATCGATCTTGCCATGCGCCACCAGCCTGACGATGAAACTCGTTGTCAGGTCTCCGCGAATGCGCAGATGCTCCACCATTGCTCCGTGTTCTTCCGGATCGATGGTCTCGATCAACGTGAGCGAAGCACGAATACATGCATCCCGAGTCAGCTTTTCCGCCCGTGCCGCTCCCACCAGCGCCCGCACGAGCGGCGCGTCGCGCAGGGCTTCTCCAAGCTGCGTCAGAAGCACATGGCGGCAATCGGAGGGAAGACGGGGGTCGGCAGCCAACGCCTCTCGCAGAGGTGCATTGCTCCCATGACGCTCGATCATGCGGCGGAAGCTCACGGCTGCAATGTCTGCGCTCGGGTTTTCGGCCAATGCCAGACAAGCCTCGAGCGATCCAACCTCGGCGATGGCCGCCGAGACACTCATGCTCAACTGGGGACGTCGCGCTATGAGGCATTGCGTCCCCCCGCGCCCGTCAGCCACCCGGTCGATCAGGTCGGGGTCGGACAAGACCGGCGAGCGGGCCAGGATCGGCGCGGCAACATCCGGCTGATCCGCCGCCAGGGCCGCCACCACCTGCACCGGCGCGTGCCGGCTCATGGAGAGCGCCTCCGCCAGCGCAGACCGCACTTTTGAAGAAGGATCGTCAAGCAGGGCTGTCAGCGCCGCCTCGGCGGCGTAGCGATCCTCGAACGGAAGCTCTCCATCGAGATAGGCTCTGGCAAGAGCTGCCGCCGCGCCCGCGCGTTCAGCCGCTTTTGCTGTCTGCGTCCACTTGAGAAAATGCTGAACCACCTGCACCGAAGTCACACTCCCGCCCTGTCTGAACCGACCCTAACGTGAATTCGTATAGGAAACGTTTACCATAAGTGCCCGCTTGCAGGGCGCGGCCGGCCCGCCTATCAAGAAGCTGAAGATCGTTTCGGAGCACGACGGGAGGAACGAAATGGCCGGCCTTTATCTTCAGGAGTTCCAGCCGGGACAGGTGTTCCAGCACACGCTGCGCAAAAGCGTCACCGAAAGCGACAACACGCTGTTTTCGACCATGACGCTGAACCCCCAGCCACTGCACATCGATTTCGATTTCGCGGCAAAGACCGAATGGGGCAAGCCGCTGGTCAACTCCCTCTTCACCCTCGGCCTGATGATCGGCATTTCCGTCCACGACACCACGCTCGGTACAACAGTGGCCAATCTCGGAATGACCGAAACCAGCTTTCCCCACCCGGTGTTCCATGGCGACACCATCCGTGTGGAGACAGAGGTGAAATCCGTGCGCGAATCGAAATCCCGGCCCGATCGCGGCATCGTGGAATTCGAGCACCGCGCCTACAATCAGGATGACAGGCTGGTGGCCCGCTGCCTGCGCCAGGCGATGATCCTCAAAAAGAGAGAGGCCTGATGCGCTCACTGCTCTTCGTGCCCGGTGTTTCTCAACGCAAGCTCGAAAAGGCCATCGGGTCGCAGAGCGATGTCCTGATCGCCGACCTCGAAGATTCAGTCAGCCTCGACAGCAAGGCAGAGGCGCGGCGCATCACTGCAGCCTTTCTCCAGTCGGCGCGCTCGCGCACGAATGCTCAGCTTTACGTCCGGGTGAACGATCTTGCGACCGGATTGACCGAAGACGATCTGGCTGTCGTCATGAGAGCCCGGCCGGACGGCATCATGCTCCCCAAGGCGGAAGGCGGGAACGATGTCGCGCGTCTCGCAGCCGCGTTGCGTGTTCACGAAGCAGAAAACGGGATCGAGGACGGCCGCACGCGCATCCTGCCGATCATCACGGAAACGGCGCTGGGCGTTCTCAACGCCGCCAGCTACCGGGGTTCCAGCGACCGGCTGGCCGGGCTGACCTGGGGCGCGGAAGACCTGTCGGCCCATATCGGCGCGCTTGCTGCGCGCCATGAAGACGGAAGCTATACGCCGCTCTTTCAGCTCGCCCGCAACATGACGCTTCTGGCGGCTGCGGCGGCAGGCGTTCCAGCCATCGACACCGTGTTCCCGAACTTTTCGGATACAGAGGCGTTCGCAAGGGATTGCCAACTGGCCGTCCGCGACGGTTTCGTTGCCAGGATGGCCATTCACCCCGTGCAGGTCGATACGATCAATACCGTCTTCACGCCCTCGGATGAAGAGGTCGAAAAGGCCCGTGCCGTGGTGGAAGCCTTTTCAGCCGCCGGCAATGCCGGCGTGGTCAACATAGGCGGGCGGATGTATGACCGCCCGCACCTCGCCCTTGCCGAACGCGTTCTCGCACGCGCGGCTGAGGCGTCATCGGCCTGACAAAGACGTTAACCGTCTTTCCACTGCGGGCGCGTCATCTGAAAGACTTCGGTCACAGTCGAGTAATCGCGATACCCCAGGCGGGCCATATTGCCGGCTGCCACCGCATCGAACAGCCCGTCTTTCAGCACCGCCTCGCTGATATGGACGCCCACCACCTCCCCGGTGACGACAATCACGCCAGCCGGTGAACCGTCGAGCCCCAGAGGGTGTCGCACCTCGGTCACCCTGCATTCGAGCGCCGCATGACACTCGGCAACACGTGGCGGTTTCACAAGCAGTGAAGGTGCTTCCGTGAGCCCCGCATAGGCGAACTCGCTGACACCGCGCGGCGCATCGACGGAACTGGCATTCAGCTGCTCCGCCAGATGATGACTGGCAAGATTCACGACAAACTCGCCGGTCTCTTCTGCATGCGTGGCGCTGTCCTTCGCCCCTTCCGAGGAAAAAAACACCAGATGCGGATTGGACGAAATCGCATTGAAAAAGGAATAGGGTGCCAGATTGGCCTCCCCCTCCTTCGACAGCGTGGAAATCCACCCGATCGGGCGCGGCGACACAATGGCCTTGAACGGATCGTGCGGCAGGCCATGCCCTTTGGACGGTTCGTAGAACATCATGCCTCCCCTCACGCCTCCCATGGCCCGACATAGTCGGAAACGATGGTCTTGAGCTCGGGACGCGGGCGCTCCAGAAGCTCCACATCATAGGAACCGATATGCACGAACCCGACCACCCGTTCGCGCGGTGCAAGTCCCAGAATGCGGCGGCCTTCGGCATCGTCCGAATACCAGTTGGTGATGAGATTCGTGCCGTAGCCCAGCGCATTTGCGGCAATCATCAGGTTCATCGCAGCCATGCCGCCGGACAGAAACATTTCCCATTCGGGAATGGTCGGGCTCTCCTTCGGCACGCAGACCACGCCGATGACCAGAGGCGCACGCGAAAACCGCGTCCGCTCCTGCTCGATCCGCGGCTCCGGCAACGCACCCTCGCGCTCGATGGCGCGTGCGGCCAGCGCCTCGCCGATCTGCCTGCGCACATCGCCACGATAAAGAATGAAGCGCCATGGCGTCAGCCGGCCATGATCGGGCACGCGCGAGGCCACCGTCAACATGGTCTCGATTTCCTTATCGGTCGGTGCCGGTTCCGCAAGATCCTTCACCGGCGTAGAGCGGCGCGCGAGCATGAAATCAAGCACGGATGGGTGCAATTGTCTGTCTCCTGTGGGATATGCATGGCCTGAAACAGCCAGGACGGTTTGCACAAGCTGGCGGCTCGTGGAAACCAGATCGCACAAACGCCTTGAAATTGCCACCGCCTTGGGCTTCATGTCGGACATGCGCAGTCCTTTAAGAACGACACTTTCCATTCTCGCCCTGTGTGCCTCATTCGGGATGGCGGTTCCCGCCCATGCACAGGATGATGCGGCAGTGGCCGTCGATGGTCTGCGCCTGCCCGGCCTCAACAATTACGCTCCTGCCTCGGTGGACGATGCACTGGCCATTGCCGATACCGGCGAGGTCACGCTCGTCGCTCATTTGAACGAAGGCGGCGAGGAAATCCCCAACGGTCTTGTCTGGCGCATTTTTGGAACACAGCCGGGTGCCGACGAAAAACTCCCGCTCGTGGCCACAGCGCGCGGCGGCAACGGTGTGTTCGAGCTTGCACCGGGCAGTTACCTCGTCCACGCGGCCTACGGTCGCGCTGGCGTCACCAAGCGCATCACCGTCGGTCGTGAGCCGGTGCGCGAGGATCTCTTTCTCGATGCGGGCGGGCTCAAGCTGAACGCGATCCTGCCCGGCGGCGTGCGAATTCCGCAGAACCAGCTCCGCTTCTCGATCTACGAGGCGAGCGAAGACAATATTGGCGATGGAACTCTGATATTGCCCAATGTCGAGCCGGGCAGCATCGTGCGCCTCAATGCCGGCACCTACCATGTCGTGGCGAAATATGGAGCCATGAACGCCGTCATTCGCTCCGATATCCGTGTCGAGGCCGGAAAGCTGACTGAGGCAACGGTCGAACACCGCGCTGCCGACCTTACCATGAAGCTTGTCCGTGAGCGCGGCGGCGAAGCCATCGCCGACACTGCGTGGTCCGTACTCACCGACACCGGCGAAATCGTCTACGAGACGGTCAGCGCCTATGCTTCAATGGTGCTCGCTGAAGGCGACTACACGATTGTCGCCAAGAACCGCGACCGCATCTATCAGCGCGACTTCTCGGTCGTGCCCGGCCGCAATCAGGACGTGGAACTGCTTCCGACGGACCTGCTCGACACGCGCAACCAGTTTCCCGACTGATTTCCCCTCAAATGAAAAAAGCCGCGTACAAGCACGGCTCTTTTCCATTTTGGTCAGTCCCTGAAAGACTTTAAGCGGCAGCCACCCTTGCAGCCCTGCGCTTCAGGTCGGGTGGCGTTGCCTCGTCAGCCAGCATTGCGGTCACATCGGCCAGCGACATGGACGCCTGATCGCGGCTGCCCAGCCGGCGAATGTTGACCGTGCCTTCTTCCGCTTCGCGCTTGCCGCAGACGAGGATCACCGGAACCTTGGCCAGCGAGTGCTCGCGGACTTTGTAGTTGATCTTCTCGTTGCGCAGATCCACCTCGGCCAGAAGACCGGCCTCCTTTAGCGTCTCCGTGACTTTGAGCGCATAATCGTCGGCATCGGACGTGATCGTCGCCACCACCACCTGCACCGGCGCGAACCAGAGCGGGAAGTGACCGGCGAAATTCTCGATCAGAATGCCGAGAAAACGCTCCATCGAGCCGCAGATGGCGCGGTGCACCATGACCGGCTGCTTCTTCTCCGAATCCTGATCGATGTAGAACGCACCGAAACGCTCCGGCAGGTTGAAGTCGATCTGCGTCGTGCCGCATTGCCATTCGCGGCCGATGGCGTCCTTCAGAACATAGTCGAACTTGGGTCCGTAGAACGCGCCATCACCCGGATTGATCGCGGTCTTGATGCGGCTGTCGGAGGCAGCGATCTTCTTGAGAACACCAGCCATGATCTCCTCGGCGTGGTCCCACAGCGCATCCGATCCGACGCGCTTTTCAGGGCGCGTGGAGAAGAAGACGGTGATCTCCTTGAAGCCGAAATCGGCATAGGTGGAGAGGATCAGGTCGTTGATCTTCAGGCATTCAGCTGCAAGCTGGTCTTCCGTGCAGAAGATGTGCGCGTCGTCCTGCGTGAAGCCGCGCACGCGCATCAGGCCGTGCAGCGCGCCCGAAGGCTCGTAGCGATGCACATTCCCGAACTCGGCCATCCGAATCGGCAGATCGCGGTAGGACTTCAGGCCGTGCTTGAAGATCTGCACGTGACCGGGACAGTTCATCGGCTTCAGCGCGAAGGTGCGGGTGTCTTCCGCCTCGTCGTCCGCGCACTCGACCTTGAACATGTTCTCCTTGTACCAGCCCCAGTGGCCGGAGGTCTCCCACAGGCTCTTGTCGAGCACCTGCGGCGCGTTCACCTCATCATAGCCATCGGTCGCAAGCCTGCGACGCATGTAGCTCACCAGGTTCTGGAACATGCGCCAGCCCTTGGAGTGCCAGAATACGACGCCGGGGCCTTCTTCCTGAAAGTGGAACAGGTCCATCTCGCGGCCAAGGCGGCGGTGGTCGCGCTTTTCGGCCTCTTCCAGCATGTGGAGATACTGGTCGAGTTCTTCCTGGGTCTGCCAGGCCGTACCGTAGATGCGGGTCAGCATCGGATTGTTGGCGTCGCCGCGCCAGTAGGCGCCGGCCACCTTCATCAGTTTGAAAGCCTTGCCGATCTGACCGGTGGAGGCCATGTGCGGTCCACGGCAAAGGTCGAACCAGTCGCCCTGCGCGTAGATCTTGACGTCCTGATCCTCGGGGATCGCGTCGATCAGCTCAACCTTGTAGCTCTCGCCCTTCTCGGCGAACACTTCCTTGGCCTTGTCGCGCGACCAGACTTCCCTGGTGAAAGGCTTGTTGCGCGCAATGATCTCCGCCATCTTCTTCTCGATGACCGGCAGGTCTTCGGGCGTGAAAGGCTCATTGCGGGCGAAATCGTAGTAGAAGCCGTTTTCGATCACCGGGCCGATGGTGACCTGGGTGCCGGGCCACAACTCCTGCACGGCTTCGGCGAGCACATGCGCGGCATCGTGCCGGATAAGCTCCAGCGCACGCGGGTCGTCGCGGGTGATGATCTCAAGATCGCCGGACGTGCCGACGGGCTCGGAAAGATCGCGCACCGTGCCATCGAGCGCATAGGCGACGGACTTCTTTGCGAGCGACTTGGAGATGCCGGCAGCAATGTCAGCGCCGGTCGTCGCCGCGTCATATTCACGAACGGAGCCATCGGGAAATTTTAGGGAAACGGCCTCGGCCATCAGTCTTCTCCTTATCCAGTCCCGCCAACGAGCGCGGGTGGTTTGGGCATTTTGGGTTTGCGGGCTCGGGATAAGCGTTTCGCCAGTGAAGGTAAAGGGCAAACCGGATTCACACAGGTGCGACCGTTAACGCATGTCTCCCGAAAGTGGGCACCGGTTTCGGGACAAAGACATGCGTCAAATCAAGAACCTAAAGCGCACAGAGCGAATCTGAAAGATCGCGACGCGCTTTAGATCAATGATCGGCCTTCTGCCTCGCCACGCGCCAGTAACGCCATGGCGCCCACCATTTCAGGTCGGGCTCCAGCACATCCGGCACCGGATCGACCCCATGCGTGCCGCCCGGCCCACAGCGTATCAGGCGAAAAAGCCCCATCCAGCCACCGGGCCACAGCCCATGTCGGGCAATCGCCTCATAGGCGTATTCCGAACAGGTGGGGAAATGCCGGCAGGAATTGCCGATAAAGCCGGAGAGCGTGAGTTGGTAGAGCCGGATCGTTGCAGTCCCCAGCAGGCGGCCAGGCGTCTTCGGCCATGGGCCCTGCCAGTTTCGGCTCCGCACTGGGTGAACCATGACGTCAGGCGGCTGCGCCCGCACGCGCCTTCTCAATCTGGTCGATCGCATCCACAACCGCATCGAAAGTCAGCAGCGTGGAAGCGTGACGTGCCTTGTAGCCACGCACCGGCTCCAGATATTTCAGATCATCGAAACGCCCGTTCGGCGGTGCGCCCTCCTCCTTGAGCATGGCGTACATCTGCTCCCGAACCCGTCGCAGTTCACCAGACTTGGCGCCGACAACATGAGCAGCCATGATGGAAGACGATGCCTGCCCCAGAGCACAGGCTTTCACCTCATGCGCGAAATCAACAACCGTATCGCCATCCATCCTGAGATCGACCACGACAGTCGAGCCACAGAGTTTGGAATGCGCCTTTGCGGTGGCATCCGGCGCATCCAGCCGTCCGATCCGCTGAATATTGCCGGCAAAGCCAAGAATTTTTGCGTTATAGACATCGTCAAGCATAGAATTTCCGTTCTGCCGCAGCCGAAACACATCAATGTCGCTTCGACACCTTCCCTTCTGCTCCAGGGCACTTATATAATGATCGCCGTGGGCCCGCGACAAGGCATGATGCCATTGCGGGTTCCGGTTTCGTGCACGCCACTGTCGGGCCGGGCTGAGATTTTTCTCCATTACCCGCTGGATAAGGCCGTGAACCGTTCAACTCGTCCCTGCCGAGACAGGGACTACGGGAGACGCCTTCTATGGACGCAGTTATCAAGAACTTTCCGCCTCACACCGAGAAGGGTGAGAAAATCGCGGAGAAAAAATCCTACATGGATAAGCCAGTTACCGACCGCCCATCCCGGGAAGAGGTGGAGAACGCAGTGCGCACCCTTCTGCGCTGGACCGGCGACGATATTGCCCGCGAGGGCCTTATCGAGACACCTCAGCGTGTTGCCAAGGCCTATCGCGAAATGTTTTCCGGCTACGACCAGTGCCCCGCCGAGGAACTTGGCCGTACCTTTGAGGAGGTGCAGGGCTACAACGACATGGTCCTGATCAAGGACATCTCGTTCCACTCCCACTGCGAACACCATATGGTGCCGATCATCGGCAAGGCGCATGTGGCCTATTTACCGGATGGGAAAGTGGTCGGCCTGTCCAAGATCGCCCGCGTGGTGGACATCTTCGCCCGCCGCCTGCAGACACAGGAAGCCATGACGGCACAGATCGCCCATGTCATCCAGGACGTGCTCAAGCCGCGCGGTGTCGCCGTGCTGGTGGAGGCCGAGCACATGTGCATGGCCATGCGCGGCATCCGCAAGCAGGGCTCCGTAACGCTCACCACCACGTTCACGGGCGTCTATCGGGAAGATCTTCAGGAACAGGCGCGTTTCATGACCATGCTGCGCGACAAGCACGGCTGATGTCGACACTGATCTTTCCCCCGGCCCCGTCCGACAAGGCCGCGCTTGAGGAAGGCGCGGCTTTTTCACCGCGCTTTGATGCAAGTGGCCTTCTCACGGCGGTGGTGACAGATGCCGAAACGAATGCGCTCCTGATGGTTGCCCACATGAATGCCGAGGCACTGTCCATGACACTGGAAACCGGCATTGCCCATTACTGGTCGCGTTCGCGCGCAAAGCTCTGGAAAAAGGGCGAGACCTCCGGAAACGTCCAGCACATCGTCTCCATCGCGACGGATTGCGATCAGGACGCGGTGCATCTGAGCGTGAAGGTCGCCGGCGATGGCGCCACCTGTCACACCGGTCGCCGCTCCTGTTTCTACCGAAATGTGAGCATTCGTGACGGCAAAGCGGTTCTCATCGACCTTGGCATGAAGCCTCTGGGGCACAAAGACGGACACGCTTGACCAAAAGTCGGTCTCGATTTCTTGAACATCTATGGCATAGACTTTCCAGTTGGGAACGCACATCTAAAGGGCTGGGGTATCCCCGCGTCCCCGGGTGAGGCAGCGTTGAACCGTTCGGTTCGCCAAAGCGACGCATATTCACCAATTTGATACAGTTCCCGGGCATGATGTGATGGGGACGAGGAGATGATCATGCTCGATTGGGCATCTCTACGCAGAAAACAGGAAAACCGGCAGGTCGATGTGGTTTCGCCGGCGCCGCCTGCGGTCGATCCGGTTCCGGCACCAAATCCCCGCAATGGAATAGCGCTCGCACTGGGCGGGGGCGCGGCGCGCGGCTGGGCCCACATTGGTGTTCTGCGTGCCCTTGAAGAAGCGAAGATTCCCATCGGAATGATCGCCGGGACGTCAATTGGTGCGCTTGTCGGCGGCTGTTATCTGGCAGGCAAACTGGACGAACTGGAAGAATTCGCCCGCTCCCTGACCAAACGCCGCATTTTCGGTCTTCTCGACATCAACTTCGGCGGCAGCGGCCTTTTTGGCGGCATGAAGCTGACGGCGCGCATGGAAGAGCATTTGCGCGACGTCACCTTCGACGATCTGTCAAAACCCTTCGTCTGTGTGGCGGCGGAAATCCGCACCGGTCACGAAATCTGGTTGTCGAGCGGGTCGCTGATCACGGCCATGCGCGCATCCTATGCTTTGCCAGGTGTATTCGAGCCCGTCACCTGCAACGGCCGCGTACTGGTTGACGGAGCGCTCGTCAATCCGGTCCCCGTTTCCGCCTGCCGCTCCTACGAGCAGCCACTCGTCATGGCCGTCAATCTTCACTACGACCTCTTCGGGCGCGCGGCGGTCATCAAGCACGCTGCCGACATGCCCAAGGAAACCGAAGATGGCGAGAAAGCACCGCTTGTGGTCGACAAGGGTCCGCACGAGCGCAACCATCGGCTCGGTATTACCGGCGTGATGGTGGAAGCCTTCAACATCATTCAGGATCGGATTTCGCGCGCCCGTATGGCCGGCGACCCACCGGACCTGTCGCTCCAGCCGAAGCTCGGCCACATCGGCCTTACGGAATTTCATCGCGCCGACGAGGCCATTGCCATCGGCTACGAGACCACGCAGGCACGCCTTTCCGAGCTCGACCGGATCATCGCCGTTCTCGGGTAACCCCTTCCATCAGGCGCTTGCCGCATCCTGCAGGCGCATCTGGATGCGTTTCGTTCCATTCCAGTGATTGGCCGCCAGCGTTCCGGCCACGTGAATGGTCGCGCCACGACTGGCAAACAGGAAATTGCCGAGATCAGTCTCGGCAGCACGAAAGGCAATGGCTTCCATGCGTGCGCCAGTCTGCGAACGCAGCTCGACGCGGATGTGACCATTGCCAACGATACGAGCATCCGCGAGCCGGTGGCGCGGTAGCGCAAGCACCGGCGTTGGATGGCCGGAACCGTAAGGCCCAGCCGTCTCCAGCGCATTAAGCAGCGCAAAACCGGCGCCATCGGCAGAGAGTGCTGCGTCGATCTTCAGGCTTTCACCGTCGCGCAGCTTCTTCACGGCACTCGCTGCACGTTCCTCGAAAAACGCGCGAAGCGGTCCGAGCTTGCTGCGCTCGATTGTGATTCCGGCAGCCATCGCGTGCCCGCCTCCCTTCACCAGCAGCCCTTCAGCCACCGCTTCACGCACAATCTTGCCCAGGTCAAAACCCGGGATGGAGCGCCCCGATCCGGTTCCCTTGCCATTCGGATCGAACGCAATCGCAAATGTCGGCCGCCGTGCATGATCCTTGAGGCGCGAAGCGAGCAGGCCGACAATACCCGGATGCCAGCGGTCGCTCGCGGTGACAAGCACGGCAGGCCCCTCACCCGCCATCAATTCGGCATCCGCTTCGGCCTTCGCCTCCGCGAGCATCACCGTTTCCATGTCCTGGCGCTCGGTGTTCAGCCGGTCGAGTGTCTCGGCAATTTTCGCGGCCTCTGCCGGATCGTCGCTGGCAAGCAGATTGCTGCCCAGAGCTGCATTGCCGATACGCCCTCCAGCGTTGATCCGCGGTCCGATCATAAAGCCCAGATGATAGGGATTGAGCGGTTCGCCGATGCGCGACACGCGCGCCAGTGCGGCAAGCCCCGGCGTCTTCATCTGGCGTGCGGCCAGAAGCCCTTTCACCACAAAAGCCCGGTTAACACCCACAAGCGGCACCACATCGCACACCGTGCCGAGTGCCACGAGATCGAGAAGCCCGAGCAGGTCCGGCGGCGGTTTGGCAACGCCTCCCTGCCGCAGATGCTTCGCCGTCTGCACCAGCGCAAGGAAAACGACGCCCGCAGCACACAGAAAACCCTGCCCCGAAAGGTCATCCTCTCGGTTGGGATTCACGACAGCGACCGCGTCCGGCAAATCGCCCCCCACCTGGTGATGATCGAGCACCACCACATCCGCGCCCGCCTCATTTGCGGCGGCGATGGCAGCGGCGCTGTTGACCCCGCAATCCACCGTCACGATGAGAGCGGCCCGCCCCGCGAGGTCGCGCATCGCATCGGGATTGGGGCCGTAGCCCTCGAAAATCCGGTCGGGAATATAGATTTCAGAATCGATGCCATAATGCGCGAGAAAGCGCTTCATCATGGCCGAGGAAACAGCCCCATCGACGTCATAATCCCCAAAGATCGCCACCTTCTCGCCGGCCCGCACCGCGTGGGCCAGTCTTTCGGCAGCTCTGTCCATGTCGGTCAGCGTTGCGGGATCGGGCAAGAGATCGCGGATGGTTGGATCGAGAAAGCGCTTTGCGCCATCCATATCCACCCCGCGCCCGGCGAGCACACGCGCCACGATTTCAGGAATACCGTGCGACTGCGCCATCGCCAGCGCAGCATTTTCGCCCCGCAGGTCGAGCCTGTGCTCCCAGGCAAGACCGCGCGCGGAGCTCTGCACATCAAGAAAGTAACGTTTATCGCCAGTCATCGCCGCCTAGCTTTCACAGAGGACGGACAATGGCAAGCGCCTCTCGGCGTCCTCAGAACTTGTCCAGATCCTGATGGCGGGCAATGATCTCGCGCACCGTCTGCGAAGAAGAGCGCATCACGATCGTATGCGTCGAGATCTGGTCACGGCCGAATTTGACACCGGAAAGCAGATTGCCGTCCGTCACACCGGTCGCCGCGAACAGCACGTCGCCCTTGGCCATCTCGTCCATGCGATAGACCTTGTTCGGGTCGGAGATGCCCATCTTGGCGGCGCGTGCGATCTTTTCCTCGGTGTTGAGCTGCAGGCGGCCCTGCATCTGGCCGCCGATGCAGCGCAATGCCGCCGCAGCCAAAACGCCTTCCGGCGCTCCGCCAATGCCCAGATAGATGTCGATACCGGTTTCATCCGGGTCGGTCGCGTGGATCACGCCGGCCACGTCACCGTCGCCGATCAGGCGGATCGCAGCGCCCGTGCCGCGCACGTCCTCGATCAGGCGCGCATGGCGGGGCCGGTCGAGAATACACGCCGTGATCTCGTTGACCGGGACGCCCTTGGCCCTGGCCAGCGCCTCGATATTCTCCACAGCAGGAGCATCAAGATCGACAACCCCGTCGGGATAACCCGGCCCAACCGCGATCTTCTCCATGTAGACGTCCGGCGCATAAAGAAGGCTGCCGCGCTCTGCGATGGCGATCACCGCCAGCGAATTGGGCAGGTTTTTTGCGCAGATCGTGGTGCCTTCCAGCGGGTCGAGCGCGATGTCGACCTCCGGCCCCTCGCCGACGCCCACTTCCTCGCCGATATAGAGCATGGGCGCTTCGTCGCGCTCGCCCTCGCCGATGACCACCGTACCCTTGATGGGCAGACGGTTGAGCTCCGAGCGCATGGCATCAACGGCCACCTGGTCCGCCGCCTTCTCATCGCCGCGCCCGCGCAGCCGCGCAGCCGCCACCGCCGCGCGCTCTGTCACACGAACGAGTTCCAGTGTGAGAATGCGGTCGAGACCCGCCTGCGTGGCTTTCAACATATATCCAGATCCTGATGTTTACCCGCTTCCCATGAGCAGGACGGCTTCTTGTGGCAAAGACGGCGCGGCACGGCAAGACCTCGTCCGCCCCGTCAAAAACATGAATCGATTGAATAAATGTGACAGGTGCGAATTGTGCGTCAGGCCGCTCGCTCGATGCGGATAACCTGCGGCTTGTCGACCAGGTGACCGTCCTTCATCACGCCATCGACCGCCTTGCGCACGGCCGCCTCTGTCGTCTCATGGGTCACGAGAATCACATTCTTCTGCTCGTCCGGCAGACCGCCGTCGGCATGCTGGACGATCGATTCGAGCGAAATCTCATTGTCTGCCATGCGCTTGGCAATAGCGGCAAAGACACCGGCACGGTCATGCACCGTCATGCGGATGAAGTAGCCGCCTTCGTGGGAGCGCATACGCGCGCGCTTGTATGGCTTCAGCTTCGCGGCCGGACGCCCGAAGACGGGGCCATGCTGGAAACCGGGGCGGCTTTTTGCAATGTCAGCCATATCGCCGATAACCGCGGATGCCGTGGCATTTCCGCCGGCACCGGGCCCCGAAAGCAGAAGTTCGCCAAGCACATCCGTTTCGATGGCCACGGCATTGGTCACGCCATGAACCTGCGCAATAACGGAGTGTGTCGGAACCATGGTCGGGTGAACCCGCTGTTCGATCCCGCTGTCGGTCTTCACCGCAACGCCAAGCAGTTTGATGCGGTAACCAAGCTCGCTGGCCGCACGAATGTCGGCCTGGCTGATGTTGGAGATGCCCTCCATATAGATATCGTCAGCCGAAATCTTACAGCCGAAAGCGAGACTGGTAAGGATGGAGAGCTTATGCGCTGTGTCGTGCCCCTCGATGTCGAAGGTCGGATCGGCCTCGGCATATCCAAGGCGCTGCGCCTCGGCGAGGCAGTCCTCGAAGGAGAGCCCCTCTTCTTCCATCCGCGTCAGGATATAGTTGGCGGTGCCGTTCATGATGCCGAACACACGGCTCACCTCATTGCCGGCAAGCGCCTCACGCATTGTCTTGATGACGGGAATGCCGCCCGCGACCGCAGCCTCGTAGTTGAGGAGAACGCCTTTCTCCTCGGCAATCGCCGCCAGCGCGACACCGTGTTTGGAAAGGAGTGCCTTGTTCGCCGTGACTACGTGGCGTCCGGCCTCCAGCGCCGCCTTCACGGCGTCGTAAGCCGCGCCGCTATCGCCGCCGATCAGTTCGACGAAGACATCGATCTCGGCCGACCTGGCCAGTTCCACCGGATCGTCAAACCATTGCGCATTTCCAAGCTCTATGCCGCGATCGCGGGTGCGGTCACGCGCCGAAACCGCTGTCAGAGCCATCGTGCGTCCACATTGCCTGGTCAGTTCCGCTTCCTTGTCCGTCATGCAGCCCACAACGGAAGCTCCCACGGTTCCCAAACCCGCAATTCCAATACGCAACGCTTCGGCCATGATGCGGCGTGCTCCTTCTCAAAAGTTCAGTGAGTGAGACTCAGCGCCGGGCGCCGAGCGGGATGACGTTGTCGGTGTTTTCCGGTGCGGTTGCAAGGAAGCGCTTGATGCTGCGCGCGGCCTGGCGGATCCGGTGCTCGTTTTCCACCAGGGCGATGCGCACATGCTGGTCGCCGAACTCACCGAAACCGATGCCCGGTGCCACGGCCACCTCGGCCTTTTCGACCAACAGCTTGGAGAACTCCAGAGAGCCCAGTTCGCGGTAGGCGTCCGGGATCGGCACCCAGGCAAACATTGTTGCGGGCGGCGGAGGCACATCCCAGCCCGCACGGCCAAACGATTCCACAAGCACGTCGCGGCGGCGGCGATAGACCTCGCGCACCTCTTCAATCTCCGTGCCATCCGAGTTCAATGCCGCAGCGGCAGCCACCTGGATCGGTGTGAACGCGCCGTAGTCCAGATAAGACTTTACGCGCGAAAGCGCTGCAATAAGCCGCTCATTGCCGACCGCAAATCCCATGCGCCAGCCGGGCATGGAAAACGTTTTGGACATGGAGGTGAACTCCACCGTCACATCCATCGCCCCCGGCACCTCCAGAACGGAAGGCGGTGGATTGCCATCGAAATAGATTTCCGAATAAGCGAGATCGGACAGGATGATCAAATCGTTCTTTCGAGCGAACGTCACCACGTCCCTGTAAAAATCCAGCGATGCCATGCAGGCCGTCGGGTTCGACGGATAGTTGAGGATAAGCGCCAGCGGTTTCGGCGTGGAATAACGCACCGCCCGCTCAAGTGCCGGTATGAAATTCGCGTCCGGTTCAGCGGGAATGGCGCGCACGACACCACCCGACATGATGAAACCGAAAGCGTGGATTGGATAGGTCGGGTTCGGACACAGAACCACATCGCCCGGCGCTGTGATCGCCTGGGCCATGTTGGCAAAGCCCTCCTTGGAACCAAGGGTCGCAACCACCTGGGTCTCAGGATCAAGCTTCACGCCAAAGCGGCGCTCATAATAGGCCGCCTGCGCGCGACGAAGCCCCGGAATGCCGCGCGAAGACGAGTAGCGATGCGTGCGTGGATCACGCACAACGTCGCACAGCTTGTCGACAATGGCCTGCGGGGTCGGCAGGTCGGGATTGCCCATGCCCAGATCGATGATGTCGGCCCCGCGCGACCGCGCGCTGGCCTTCAGGCGGTTCACCTGCTCAAACACATAGGGCGGAAGCCGGCGGATCTTATGGAATTCTTCCATCATCATACCTCAATGCAGGTCGTGCAGGACGACGCCCGGTCCTCATATACCCATTCCCGCAAACGGTCGAGGGGAGCAAACCGAAGCTACTCGCTCTTTTCGATTTCCTCGAGTTGCCGATCAGCATGCGTTTTCGCCAGACGACGCAGCCGGATCGCTTCCGCCTCGGCGTTGTTGGTCGGCGCGCGGCCCACCAGACGGTCGCGCGCGGCGGAAAGGTCGCGCGTCAGCGCATCCTTCTCGGTTGCATCGATTGGCGTTCCGGCCGATTCCGGCGGGATGTTCAGATCGGGATAGGCGCCGGTGTTGCGGACGCCGGGTCCGCTCACGACCTCAGGTGCGGTTCGCGGAGCAGGCTGCGGCATCGGCGCTGGCGTTGTGATCGCGGCAGACGGCGCTGCATCTTCCAGGCTCATGCTCATACACCCCCCAAGGGCCAGCGACAGCGCAGCCGCCGAGGCGATCAATCCGGTAGCGCGAAAAAATCCGCCATGAGGTCTGATTTTCATATTCTCTTCCGATTCAAGCCACTACCATGCATGATGGTCGCGGGGGAGCCTCCCGTGAGATTACGTTAACACCGCGCCGCTTTAAAGGCGCGTCCAGGTTGCAGGCGCAGATTATGGCTCAGAAAAAGCAGACCAACGGCGCAGAAAACCACGCAGGCACAACACTCGACCAGTATTTCGCAAAAGACCCCGAGCGTCTCGCACAAAATCTCGCGCGGGCGCTGGAGGAACTCGGCAGGGCGGCCGCCTCCTGGACGGAGGCACGGGAAAAGGGCGAATCGAGCGACATCACAGCCGCCCCGCTTGCCGACATGATCAGAACATTCTCGCGTGTCAGTGAATACTGGCTTGGCGATCCCGGCCGCGCGCTCGAGGCACAGACCCGCCTCTTCGCCGAATTCATGGGCATCTGGGCGAACGCAATTCGCCGCATGAGCGAAGAGAACGTCGGCGACTACGCGCAAGCCTCCACCACCGACAAGCGTTTCCAGGATCCCGAATGGGGGCGCAACGCGTTTTTCAGCTTCCTGAAACAGGCCTACCTCGTTACGGCGCGCTGGGCGGCCGATCTAGTGGACGGTGCCGACAACCTCGATGACATAACCCGCCATAAGGCGCGTTTCTACGTCGAGCAGATGAGCCAGGCTCTTTCTCCATCAAACTTCCTGCTCACCAATCCCGAGCTCTACCGCGAGACGATGGCGAGCGATGGCGAAAACCTGGTCCGCGGCATGCGCATGCTGGCCGAGGACATTGCCGCCGGCAAGGGTGACCTGAAACTCAGACAGTCCGACAGTTCCAAGTTCAGGGTCGGCGAAAACATCGCCACCACCCCCGGCAGGGTCGTTGCGCGCAACGATCTGGTCGAGGTCCTCCAATACGACCCCGCCACGAAGAACGTGCTGAAGCGGCCGCTCCTCATCGTCCCGCCCTGGATCAACAAATTCTATATTCTCGACCTCAACCCGAAGCGTTCCTTCATTCGCTGGGCCGTCGAACAGGGCCATACGGTCTTCGTCATTTCCTGGATCAACCCGGACGAGCGTCACGCGCGCCTCGACTGGGCGGACTATATCGATCAGGGCATACGGTTTGCGCTGGACACGATCGAAGTTGCGACCGGAGAAAAACAGGTCAATGCGATGGGGTACTGCGTCGGCGGCACACTGCTTGCAGCCGGCCTTGCCCTGATGGCTGCCGAAGATGACAACCGCATTGCATCAGCGACGCTGCTGACCACGCAGGTGGACTTCACATTTGCGGGGGACCTCAAGGTCTTCGTCGACGAGGATCAGATCAGGGCGCTGGACGCAGCCATGCGCGAGCGCGGCTACCTCGACGCAACACGCATGGCGACGGCATTCAACATGCTGCGCGCCGGCGATCTGATCTGGCCTTATGTGGTCAACAACTACCTGCGCGGTCAGGCGCCGCTGCCCTTCGATCTCCTCTACTGGAATTCCGATTCCACCCGGCTAGCCGCCGCCAATCACTCCTACTATCTGCGCAACTGCTACCTGGAGAACAATCTCTCACGCGGGCGCGCGATCCTCCGCGGCAAAGCGCTTCATCTCGAACAGATCAAAATCCCGATCTTTAACCTTGCGACGCGCGAAGATCACATTGCGCCCGCAAAGTCCGTGTTCCTTGGCAGCGGCTTCTTCGGGGGACCGGTTGAGTTCGTGCTCGCAGGCTCCGGGCACATAGCCGGCGTCATCAACCCGCCCGAAATGAAGAAGTATCAGTTCTGGACCGGCGCAAAACCCGACGGGGAACTCGACGACTGGATGGCGAAAGCCACGGAGAACGAGGGCTCCTGGTGGCCGCACTGGCACGACTGGATCATCGCGCAGGACGACAAAAAGGCGAAAGCCCGCAAGCCGGCAAAGAGCAGGAAATCCCTTGGCGATGCTCCGGGAGATTATGTACGCATCCGCGCCTGATCACACAACGTGACGACATGAAACAATGCTTTTAAGGGCCTGACTTGAACTTTGACATAGTCTTGTTCTGAAACATGTTCTTGCCTCAATTGTTTTCTAACGCCTATATGGTTTTCCAACGGGCTGAGATTCGCAGGCAAGACAAGCACTTGCCGCAAGTTTGCGATCCAGATTTCAGTTCACCGTAGAGCGTGTGGCAAATCAGTTTAGGGGGCACATTTCTGTTGCTGGGGGACGAGAGCGGAAAACGCTGTATGACGGTGATGAGCTTTGGCCGGACCAGCCTGGCAAGTGTGATGTGCGCTCTGCTTCTGGCGTCCTGCTCCACCACCTCGGATCCCGTAACCCAGCTTGGCCTCGCCCCGGCCGCACTGCAAAGCGACGACACCAGCTCCGATCTTGCGGCCAGCGATGGCGCCCTGATTGCATCTGCCCCCGGCGCGAACGAAGCCGCATCGGCAAACGCGGTGCCACTCCCCAAAGAACGACCGGACGCTGCTGAAAAAGCGGAGCCGGTTGCCGAAACCACAACGGAAACCTCAGCAGCACCAATCGCACCAGCAGAAGCGACAGCAGAGACGGCGTCCGCCGAAAGCGCACCGCAGGCTCCCGCCACCGCAACTGACAACACCGCCGCCCAGTCAGAACCAGCAGCAACTGACGAAACGCCCTCCGACGACATTGCGGTCGCCGCCGACGGCACCGGCTCCCAGGAAGAATCGGCATCGAAGCGCCAGAGTTTCCTATCGGCGTTCTTCTCCGCTCGGGAGCCACAAGCTGCAAAAGCGGCCGAGAAAGCAACCCGCCCGCTTATCAGTCAGGCCAGTGCAAAGCCGAAAGACGAAGAGCCGAAAGTGGTGCTCGCCTCCGCCTCCCCGGACACAAAGCCGGTGCAGGCATCCGTCAATATGGGCTCGGCCCTTCCCGGCGTACGCCAGGGCGAAAGCCTTTTCGAGTTTTCCAGCAGGTCCGGCAGCAGCGATGCAGACGCGGACGCGGACATTTACGAAGAAGAGCCAGCCTATCAGGTTGCATCGGCGGCAGGCATGGCACGCCTCGCCCCCAACGGTCTCCTGAAACAGCGCGAAAGCGTGGACACCGCCTGCCTGAAGCCGGCACTTGTCGGCATGCTCAAGACCATCGAGCGCCATTACGGTAAGCGAATCGTGGTGACATCCGGTTACCGCAGCCCGAGCTATAACCGCCGTGTGCGCGGCGCCCGCAAATCTCTGCATATGTATTGCGCCGCCGCCGACATACAGATCGAAGGCGTGAGCAAATGGGAACTGGCCAAATATGTCCGTTCCATGCCGGGCCGTGGCGGTGTCGGCACCTATTGCCACACGAAATCCGTCCATGTCGACGTCGGACCGGAGCGCGACTGGAACTGGCGCTGCCGTCGCAGAAAATAAATCACAAAAAAAGCATAGAACCATCACAAGACGGGTTGCCCCCGGCAGCGAAGCTCACTATAAGCCGGATCGTCTTGAGCGCGCCCATCGTCTAGCGGTCTAGGACGCCGCCCTTTCACGGCGGAAACACGGGTTCGAGTCCCGTTGGGCGTGCCAGTTTCTCCTGCTTTCCACATCGCATATCGATTGACACTGGCGAGCCGGGTTTGACCCCGTCTTTCGTCACGCGTACTCCTCGCATGGAAAAAGTTGCAGCTGATGGAGCGTGACTGCGTCAGCGGCACGGACGGGAAGGCGATGGAATGCAGGGCCTATTGACCACTATGGAGAAACTGCTCGGCTTTGCCGCGTCCCATGCCCGCTTCTTCCTGATTGCCGGGCTTCTCGTGGGCATAGCCTCACCGGCTGCCGCCCATGCTGCAAAGCCCTGGATCGCCGAAATGATCGCGGCCCTGCTCTTTCTGGCAGCCCTTAGAGTGGGCCCGAAAGCCCTCATTGGCGCGCTGGGCGATTTTCGCCAGTCACTTGTTGCCACGCTCGCCTTTCAATTGCTTCTGCCCATCGGCTTCGCACTTTTCTTTCTGGCAATCGGATGGAGCGGGGTCCTGCCCACGGCCCTGGTGCTGATGGCGGCCGCCGCGCCTGTATCCGGCAGCCCGCACCTGGCAATCATGACCGGCAACGACCCCGCCCCTGTCATGCGGGTGATGACGCTCGGAACGGCCCTTCTGCCCCTAACGGTCCTGCCGGTTTTCTGGCTGACGCCGGCGCTCGGCAGCGCCGATGTGATCCTGGCGGCCGCTGGCCGGTTGCTGGGCGTTATCGCGCTCGCGGTCTCCGCCGCCTTCCTCCTGCGCCGTCTGGCGCTCTCAAACCCGCCTCCCGCGGCCATCCGGTCAATCGACGGCCTCTCGGCCATTCTCATGGGGGTCGTGGTTGTCGGCCTCATGTCGGCGGTGGGCGAGACCCTTCTCGTCGATCCGGCACGTGTCGGCCTCAATCTGGCGGTTGCCTTTGCCGCCAATTTCGTTTTGCAGATCGCTGTGACAGCCCTGCTCGAGCGCTATGGAGGAAAACGGATTGCAGCGCCCCTGGGCATTGCTGCCGGCAACCGCAATATCGGCCTCTTCCTCACAGCCCTCCCCGCCAGCGTTACCGATTCGCTGCTGCTCTTCATTGGCTGCTACCAGATCCCTATGTATCTGACACCGCTCGTCCTTGGCCCGTATTATCGCAGGCGTGCAGCAGCCGTGGCCCACAGTCCGACACAGGGCTGATACCGCCTCAACAACCACAACGCCCCGCTGAAAGCCCGACCAAGCGACACAATGCAGTTTCCAACGCCCCTGATCGAAGCCCGCCTTATTCGCCGCTACAAGCGTTTCCTCGCCGACGTCACGCTGATGGACGGAACGGAGATCACCGTTTCGGTGCCCAACACCGGTTCCATGCTCGGTCTCACAGCCGCAGGATCGCGCATCTACCTTTCCCACTCAGACGACCCGAAGCGCAAATACAGCCACCGTCTGGAGATCGTGGAGGCCGATGGCACACTGGTTGGCATCAACACCGGTCTGCCCAACCGGCTTGCCGAAGAAGCAATTCGCGCCGGACTTGTGTCCGATCTTGCCACCTATTCCGTTCTGAAGCGTGAGCAACGCTACGGGGAACGCTCCCGCATCGACATGCTCCTGGAGGATCCGCAGCGCCCCTCGGCCTATGTGGAAGTCAAGAACGTGCATTTCATGCGCAAGGCGGGTCTTGCGGAGTTTCCCGACACAGTGACAGAGCGCGGGGCGCGGCACCTGCACGAATTGATGTCCATGCGCAGGGCCGGTCATCGCGCGATCATGATCTATCTGATCCAGAGAAGCGACTGCGAGCGTTTTCGCCTGTGTGACGATCTCGACCCCGTTTATACGGCCGCATTCGCACTTGCCGACAAAGCCGGGGTTGAAGCTTACGCCATCAAATGCCAAATCAGCCCTGAAGCCATAGAGCCGGACAGGCTGATAGACATCGTGCGATAAAAACAGCAAAATCCGGCAGCAACACCCAACCAAAGCGCAAGCGACTCAAGCTCCATGGTCACCTATCTCGAAGCAGACTCCGCCCCCATGCGAAACACCGGCCAGATTCGCCTTTACGGGGAAGAAGGGTTCGAAGGCATGCGCAGGGCGTCCAACCTGACCGCACGCTGCCTGGATGAACTTGCAGACCGTGTCGCGCCGGGCGTGACCACCAACGAAATCGACAGGTTTGTCTTTGAATTCGGCATGGACAACGGCGCCATCCCCGCGACACTGAACTACCGCGGCTACACCAAGTCGACCTGCACCTCGATCAACCATGTGGTCTGTCACGGCATTCCCGACGACAAGCCGCTGCGTGATGGTGACATCGTCAACATCGATGTCACCTATATCCTCGACGGATGGCACGGCGATTCGAGCCGCATGTATCCGGTCGGCACCATCAAGCGCGCCGCCGAGCGCCTTCTCGAGGTCACGCATGAGTGCCTGATGCGCGGCATCGCCGCGGTGAAGCCCGGCGCACGCACCGGTGCCATCGGTGCTGCCATCCAGGCGTATGCCGAGGGAGAGCGCTGCTCCGTGGTGCGCGATTTCTGCGGCCATGGAGTGGGGCAGCTGTTTCACGACGCTCCCAATATCCTGCACTATGGCAGCGTCAATGAGGGCGTCGAGATGCGCCCTGGCATGATCTTCACCATCGAACCGATGATCAATCTCGGCCGCCCGCATGTAAAGGTTCTGTCCGATGGCTGGACGGCGGTCACACGTGACCGTTCCTTGTCTGCCCAGTATGAGCACTCCATCGGTGTTACCGAAACCGGTTGCGAAATTTTCACGCTTTCGCCCACAGGGCTCGACCGCCCCGGCCTCCCGGCCTAAACTGCTACCAGAACGTGCGTCATCGAGGAAGCGCACGTTCGCATTGGGGGCAGCGGCGGGGGCATTTCATGGACGGGGAAGACGAACGCAGTTTCTTTGCAGAAGAGCAGTTTTCGCCGGCTGGAAAAACCGGAGCAAAGCCGCATTATCACGGGCACCGCGACCGGCTGCGTCAGCGCTTCGCGGAGGCCGGCAGCGCGGCACTGCTGGACTATGAGATCCTGGAATTGTTCCTGTTCCGCTCGATACCGCGCGCCGACACAAAAGGTCCGGCGAAAGCCCTGCTGGAGCGCTTCGGCTCGTTACCCGAGGTTTTTGGCGCACCCGAGCGCCTTCTGCAGGAAGTCGACGGCATCGGCGCGTCAGCGGCCCGTGACATCAAGATCGCGGCAGCCCTTGCCCAGAGAATGCTCAAGGCAGACCTCCGCAATCGCCAGCTTCTGACCTCATGGTCCCAGGTAATCGAATACTGCACTGCCGTCATGGCCCACGAGGACCGCGAGCAGTTCCGCGTCCTGTTTCTGGACAAGAAGAACCAGTTGATCGCTGATGAGGTCCAGCAGACCGGTACGGTCGATCATACGCCGGTCTATCCGCGCGAACTCATCCGCCGTGCTCTGGAACTCGCCGCGACGGCGGTAATCCTCGTGCACAACCATCCCTCTGGCGACCCGACCCCCTCGCGCGCCGATATTGACATGACGAAGACCATCGTCGACACGGCAAAACCGCTTGGCATCACGGTTCACGACCACATCATCATCGGCAAGAAGAGCCATGTAAGCTTCAAGGGGCTCCAGCTTATCTGAACGCGCCTCAGACCGGCGACCAGAACGCAAAAGGCCGGCGCATCGCGCCGGCCTTTAGGAAGTTCAGAGAAAGTCGAGAAGCGATTACTCGCCCTCTTCCTTCTTCTTTGCAGCAGCCTTCTTCGGAGCGGCTTTCTTTTTCGGAGCAGCCTTCTCCTTCTTCGCCGGCTTTGCGTCAGCCTCGTCCTCGTCGTCAGCCATCAGCTCGTCGCGGGAGACCTTCTCGTCGGTGACCGCGATTTCACCGAGCAGATGGTCGATGACCTTCTCCTCGAACAGCGGCGCACGGATGTTGGCCATGGCCTGCGGGTTCTGACGGTAGAACTCGTAGATTTCCTGCTGCTGGTGCGGCGGGTAGCGGCGGATCGATTCGATGAGCGCGCGCTGCATCTCTTCGTCGCCAACCTTGACCTCCGCCTTCTCGCCGATTTCGGAGAGAACGAGGCCCAGACGCACGCGGCGCTCAGCAAGACGCTGATACTCTTCGCGCGCTTCTTCCTCGGTCGTCTCTTCGTCTTCGAAGGTGCGGCCGGCAGCCTCGAGATCGCGGGTCACCTGGTTCCAGATGTTCTCGAACTCGGCTTCCACCAGCTTGGACGGTGCTTCGAACTTGTAGGCCTCGTCCAGCGCGTCGAGAATCTGACGCTTCGCCTTCTGGCGGGTCACCTGGCCGAACTGGTTCTCGAGCTGGCCGCGAACGATCTCGCGCAGCTTGTCAGCCGATTCCAGGCCGAGCTGCTTTGCGGTCTCGTCATTGATCTCGAGCTCATTGGGCTTGGAGACCTCTTTGACCTTGATGTCGAACTCGGCTTCCTTGCCGGCCAGATGCGCAGCCGCATATTCTTCCGGGAAGCTCACCTTGATCGTGGTCTCGTCGCCGGCCTTCAGGCCCACGAGTTGCTCTTCGAAACCGGCGATGAACTGGTTCATGCCGATCACGACCTCGGAATCCTCGGCAGCGCCGCCATCAAAGGCCTCGCCGTCGATCTTGCCGAGATAGTCGAGCTTGACCTTGTCGCCGTCTGCCGCCTTGCCCTTCTTGACCTCATAGGTGCGGGCGGAGTCGGCAACGCGCTTGACCTGCTCTTCGACTTCCTCATCCGTCACGTCATAGACCTGACGCGTGATCTTGATGTCGGAGAAGCTCTTCAGCTCGATCGGCGGGATGACCTCGTAAGACATCGAGAATTCGAAATCCGCATCGCCGGAAAGAACCTTTTCGGCTTCCTTCTCGTCCTCGGTCATGGAGATTTCCGGCTGGATGGCCGGCTTCTCGCCGCGGTCGGTCAGGATGCTCTGCGTGTCCGCAAGGATTTCGTTCACGACCTCGGCCATGAACGACTTGCCATAAACGCGGCGCAGGTGCTGCGCGGGCACTTTGCCGGGGCGGAAACCCTTGAGGTTTACCTTGCCCTTCGCATCATCGAGACGCTGGGTGAGGCGCGCCTCCATGTCCTTTGCAGGAACGACGACCTTAAGTTCGCGCTTGAGCCCTGAGTTGAGAGTTTCGGTTACCTGCATCCATCATACCTTTGTATTCGCTTTTGTCGCCGCGTTCACGGCGCCCACCGCTCTTCCTGTCGGGGAATCTTACCGGGAATGGCCCTTCTGGTGCGGGTGGAGGGACTTGAACCCCCACGGCTTGCGCCACAGGAACCTAAATCCTGCGTGTCTACCAATTCCACCACACCCGCTTCGAAAGACCCAAGGAACACCCTAAGCTTCCGAAAGCGCGGGTTCTATATCACCTGCACCTAGTCTATCAAAGCAAAATTGGCAAGATTCAGGGCTTTTTTGATCCTTTTGCCGGCCCGGCAACACCCGGCGCTCCCGGTCCGTTTCCCGCATTTTTTATAAATCGATTGTAATCCCGCCGGCTCCTTGCCATAACGCAGCCGCAAAAAGGCCATGTTGCATTGCACAAATCGCATTGCTGTCATGCAACATTGGCACTTCAAAGCCGGACGGGATGGGACTATCTCAGGCTCAACAAACGAACACGGAATTCAAACGAAGCGAGCACTGAGATGAACATCATCCGCAATTACCGCAACTGGCGTCGTTACCGTCAGACCGTCACCGAACTGAGCCGTCTGTCCAACCGTGAGCTGAACGATCTGGGCATCTCCCGCGGCGACATCCCGTTCGTGGCACGCAAGTCCCTCTAAGGGCAAAAGAGTTTAAGAGTTTCGCCAGGGTCACCTCCTCCCGATCCTGACGAATATGACCGACAACCTCCTCCTCCCAATTGTCGGTCACCCCAAAACAACACCCGCCGAACCTCCTCCCTCGGCGGGTGTTGGAACGGGCGGCAGCGCTTGAAACAGCGCGCCACACAGAGTTTTAGAGCTTCCTTCGGAGTTATCCTCCTCCCAATTCCGAAGGAAACGACCGGCAACCTCCTCCTCCCAATTGCCGGTCATCCCAAAACGACACCCGCCGAACCTCCTCCCTCGGCGGGTGTTGTTTCCGGGCAGAAGCCTACCTATATGGGCACTGTCAGGAATTGAGTTTCATAGATTTCGTCCGGGTTACCTCCTCCCAACCCTGGCGAATAGACCGGCAACCTCCTCCTCCCAAATTGCCGGTCATCCCATAGCGACACCCGCCGAACCTCCTCCCTCGGCGGGTGTCGTTTTTTTTCAGGAAACGTTCAGCGTTCGCCGCGCACGCCGCGCTTTTTCCATTCGGACAGTTTCATGATGTCGGGCGCCCCGCCGGCCGGCTCAAACCAGCTGTCCACCGCCCAGTCCTCTCCGCTCTTCGTGCGCAGCACGGCCGTCGCATGCGGATAGCGCACATCCACGAAAAAGCCGCGCGCTGAGTTCCGCTGCACAGTGTGATGGCGCAGCAGACCGTGGCGCTCGAGATAACGCAGCAGAGAGCGCGTGTTGCGCGACTCGTCGATGCAGTCCATCTGGCCATAGACATGCGCGCCGCCGGGTGCCGACTTCGCACCATCCCGTACGCCGATGGCCTGTGTCGCCAGCTTCTCGAAATAGCGCACGGCCTTTCCCACAGCCTCACGCTCGGCCTTCGCCGAAGCCCTGCCCGAGGCCATGATGCGTGTCAGACGCTGCCTGGCGGCTGATCCGATCGTCACACTTTTCTTATAGAAGCAGCTATACCCGCTGCAGACATAAAGGCGTTCCGCCTGTGCCGCGCCTACCCAGACGAGCGACAGCGCCGCGCAGACCATTCCTGTACGTAAAATTGCAAGCCCCATTGAGACAGTCTACGCTGCGGCACGCATTCGGAAAAGCACCGCCGGCCACGCTCTGCATTGTTGGTTAGCGCGCATTGTCTGCCGTTGCATTCCCCGATACGGCGGCTTATCTCCACTCCATGAAACCGATACACATCATTGGCGGCGGTCTCGCCGGCTCCGAAGCCGCCTGGCAGGTTGCTCAGGCAGGGATTCCCGTCATTCTGCATGAGATGCGGCCGGTGCGCGGCACAGACGCCCACAAGACCGACGGTCTTGCCGAGCTGGTCTGCTCCAACTCTTTCCGATCCGACGACGCAGAGACCAACGCGGTCGGTCTGCTTCACGCGGAGATGCGTCTGGCGGATTCGCTCATCATGCGCTGCGGCGACGCCAATCAGGTGCCGGCCGGCGGCGCGCTCGCCGTCGACCGCGATGGCTTTTCAGAAGCGGTCACGGCAGCGCTCGAGGCTCATCCGCTCATCACCATTGAGCGCGAAGAAGTCACCGGGCTGCCGCCGGAAGACTGGGATCAGGCGATCATCGCCACCGGTCCGCTGACCGCACCGGCACTGGCAGAAGCCATTTCACAGGCGACCGGCGCAGAATCGCTCGCTTTTTTTGATGCCATCGCGCCCATCGTCCATTTCGATTCCATCGATCTCGACGTGGCATGGTTCCAGTCGCGCTATGACAAAGTCGGTCCCGGCGGCACGGGCAAGGACTATATCAACTGTCCCATGGACAAGGCACAGTACGAAGCCTTCATCCAGGCCCTGCTCGATGGTGGCAAGACCGAGTTCAAGGAATGGGAAGGCACGCCCTATTTCGACGGCTGCCTGCCGATTGAGGTGATGGCCGAGCGCGGCCCCGAGACGCTTCGGCACGGCCCCATGAAGCCCATGGGGCTCACCAATGCGCACAGGCCAGACGTAAAGGCCTATGCCGTGGTGCAATTGCGTCAGGACAATGCGCTCGGCACGCTCTACAATATGGTCGGCTTCCAGACGAAGCTGAAATACGGCGAACAGACGCACATTTTCCGCATGATCCCCGGTCTGGAAAACGCCGAGTTCGCGCGCCTTGGCGGGTTGCACCGCAACACCTATCTGAACTCTCCGACCCTTCTGGACGGCACATTGCAGTTGAAGAGCCGCCCGGGGCTGCGTTTTGCCGGGCAGATCACCGGCTGCGAAGGCTATGTGGAAAGCGCCTCCATGGGTTTGATCGCCGGTCGCTTCGCGGCGGCAGAGCGTTTGGGGCGCCCCATCCCCACGCCACCAGCGACCACCGCCTTCGGCGCCCTGCTCAATCACATCACCGGTGGACACATTCTTTCGGATGACGAGCCCGGCAAGCGTTCATTCCAGCCAATGAACGTCAATTTCGGCCTTTTCCCGCCCGTCGAGGTCCCGAAGCCCGAAGGCAAACGGCTTCGCGGCAAGGAAAAATCCGTTGCCAAGAAGAAAGCACTCACCACGCGCGCGCTTATCGACTTCAAGGCATGGCTTGACCGCCTTCCCGCGGCTGCGGCAGCCGAGTAGCACGGTCCAGAGATATCTTTACAATGCAAGTTGTAAGGGGTGCGGTTTGCGCACCCCTTCTTCATTCAGGGGGATTGCGATCGTCCCAAAAACCTCACTCCCAGTCGCTGCTACGCAGAAGCACTCCCCCGGAAAAATGCGTAAGCACTGTTTCGGGATAAGAACTGGCGAAAAGATAGGTGGGGATCAGCACGATCTGCTTGCCGTCTGCCTCAAGTCGCAGCAAAGCCGATTGATCGACCTGCGCGGAAAGCTCGACAATTCTTACGGTATCGATTTTGAAGAATGTAGGCGTGCCTGTCTCCGGCTCCAGCGATAGGGCGTTTTTGTTCAGTACCAGCTTGAGACGGGTTCCGTTAGGCAATGACAAGGGGCCGCTCCCACCATCTTCCTTATCGAGCTTTACGTGCTGAAGAAGTACATCGAATCCTTCCAGTGCAACCGCGACAGACGAGCCCCTGTCATAAGAATACCATTGACGCCCGCGCTGTACGGGATTGTCGGGGTCGAGACCCCAGGCATGCGCCACCTGCCGATAGAGGCTCTCGTCGTCCTCCTGGACAAAGCCGTCCGGAGCCACGTCGAGCGCAGCATTTTCTCCATTCAGATAACGCAGGACGGCAAGCGCCTCTGCCTTCGTTTGCAAGTCCTCTGGTTCGCCCCGGACGATCTCCAGAAATCGCTCACGCTGCGACGACAGCGACCAGTCGAGAGCGCCCTGCGGGCCAAAGCTCCCGGCAAGAAGCGCCAGAACCGGAATGCCGGCGATCATGCGTATATCGCCACGCGCCCGCGGCACGAGTTGCAGAACGACCAGAACAAGCATCACCAGGCCGAATAGCCCCAGGAAGTACCGTTGCACTGTCCAGCCGAAGGCGTCCACGCGCAGCGACAGCGCATAAAACAGCAGGAAGAGCGGCACCAGAAGAAAAAGCGGCCAGAAGCGCACAAAGAAACGCGTCGGCGCGCGGGCCGTGTCGAGAAACGGTTTGGTCAGAAGCAGAACGGCGACGATGCAGGAGCCATAGGTCAGCACCAGCCAGCCGATCTGCCCCTGCGGCACCTCCCCCGTCACGATGATCTTCGCCACATAGAGATGCAGGATCACCGCGTAGATGATGAGGAGCGGAACCGCTGCGAAGTCGCCCAGCGCCCGCATGCCCCGCTGCATCATGTCATGCTCATGCCCGCCCGGCTCTTCGTCAAACACGCGCGGGGTCTGACCAAGCCCGAACAGGGGTGCAACGAAGAGTCCTATGGAGGCCCAGATATGTTCGTAGAGATCGCTGGGGATGTCGATGCCGAAGAGATGGGTGAGGCTTGCCAGAATGGCGGAAATGCCACCGCCAAACAGCACGAAGGCCAGGAGGCCGAGTGCGGCGGCAAAGGCAAGCCGCGCCGTGAACATCCAGAACGCATTTCCCGATCCCCTCCCCGCAAAGGGCGCGATCGGCACCAGCGCCATCAGCGAAGCAAGAAACGCCCATTCCACCGTGCGGTCCGCCACAGTCGGCCACATCACGGTGAAGGCGGTCACGCCAGCGAGCAACGCTAGCAGGGCCGCGATCAATGCAGACAAACGCCATGCCTGCGCGAGAAGTGTTGCAGCGAATGAGGCAAACACCGCTGCGAGCAATGCCAGAAGCAGGTCTTCGTCTCGCACCGAACCCAAAATCCAGGCCGGAGCGAGATCGATATCGGCGACCATCGCGTTGGCCTGTAGCGCCATCAGAAAGAGGAAGATCACCGTGACGGGAAAGCGCGACAACGCATCTCCCATGGCGGCAATTGCCTCCCGCGATGAGGCGAGCCAGCCGGTGCCCGCATGAGCGTCGTTCAGTTGTTCTGCCAAAAACTTTCCCCCGGAACGAACCTTTGAACAATCAGGATCATGAAAGCGCGGTACAATTTAGGCAGCGCTTCCGAAGGCTTATCCCCAGCCCTTTGTGGCATGCCTGAACATCAGCCAGTGCCGCCGCCATTGCGCCAGCGTCACGATTTCATTCAGGGCTGCTTCCCCCTTGGCTTCGAGACGATCGAGATACGTCTTCGAAAGGCCCGCCGGCAGGAAGGCAGGGCGCAGCGTAGCAGGCAGATCACTCGCCCCCTCCTCGAATCTGGCAACGTGGTGCCTGCCCAGTGCGATCATGGCGGCAAGCGCGCGCGCCGAGCCCGCCCTGTCCTGTCCATTTAGCAGGTTCTCGCGTGTGGTTCCGGCAGCATCAAGAAGGTCGCCCGGGATGTAGCACTGCCCGCGCCTGCGGTGGATCGGCAGCATGCGCAGAAGCCCGGCAATGGCCTGCGCACAGCCGGCATGCCCCGAGACTTCGGAAAACCGCATGGCGGCAGGCGTGTCGAGCACAAGCCCGGCAAGCTGGATCAGCGCAGACGCCGTCTCGCCGCAATATCCTTCCAGATCGTTGCGGCTCGGCATGGGGTCGTCATAAAGATCGAAGCTGCGCGCTTCCAGAAGGTCGAGCAGCGGCTGAACGGGAAGCTGGTGGCTGCGGATCGCATTGAGCAGCGCGACCGCAAGCGGTGAGCCCTCCGCGCTTTCCGGCGCAGCGTCCGCCGTCAGCACATCGCGCCAGAACTGTAGCCGCACCTCCCCCGGCAGGGGCTCGCTAACGCGGTCACGGATTCCAGCCACCTCGGCATTGAATGCGAAAAGCGCGAAAAGCGCCGCCCGCCTGTCTTCTGGAGCATAAAGGACGGAGAGGTAGCGGTCCGGATCGGCCTCCCGCACCAAGGAAACGACGAATGGCTCCACCTCTGCCATCTCAGTCGACGGCGATCAGCGCTGCAGCCACGGTACGATCCTCTGCGAGAAGCACGTTGTAGGTCCGCACCGCCGCGCCCGTGGCCATGGTCTCCACCGCCACGCCGGCCTCGCGGAAGCTCCTGCGCATCTGCGGGGGCATCGGGATTAGCGTATCGCCTGTCCCCACGAGAAGGATGTCGAATTCAGCGGCTTCCTCCAGCAGGCGGGCAAGATCGGCCTCCCCCACATCACCGAAGCTGCTCACATCCCATCCATGTATCCCCGAGGGCAGACACAGGATCGAGCCGCGATGCGACATGTCGGCAAAGCGAAACCCGCCATTGCCGTAGGCATCGATCGGCGCGCGGCCCGGAAAGTGGGCCGCGCGGATTTCGATACCGCTCGCCATCACTTGGCCGGCAACTGTCCGGTCGTCTCCGAACCGGCTGCGTCATCGCCGCCCTGCTCCGCACCGAGTGCTCCGGTGGAGCGCATGCGGAACAGGATGAGCAACGGCCCAGCAATGAAGATCGACGAATAAGTGCCGATCACAACGCCGAAGATCATGGCCGCCGTAAAGGAGCGAATGACCTCGCCGCCGAAGACGAAGAGAGCCGCCAGCGCCAGAAGCGTTGTCACGGAAGTCATGATGGTGCGTGACAGGGTCTGGTTCATCGACAGGTTCAGAAGCTCCGGCAGCGGCATCTTCTTGAACCGTCTGAGGTTCTCGCGCACACGGTCATAGACGACCACCGTATCGTTCAGTGAGTAGCCGACAATTGTCAGGATCGCCGCGATACTCGAAAGATTGAACTCTATTCCGGTAATCACGAAGAACCCGACCGTCATGATCACATCGTGCAGCGTTGCCAGGATCGCACCCACGGCGAACTGCCACTCGAACCGCAGCCAGATATAGATCAGGATCGCCATCAGCGAGACAAGCACGGCAATCGTGCCGGCCCGCGCCAGTTCACCTGACACCGTCGGTCCCACCACTTCAACGCGGCGGAACTCATAGGCATCCTCGAGTTCCCCCCGCACCTTGGCGATCACGGTCTGCTCGGCATTCTCTCCACCGTCCTGCGCCTGAACGCGGATCAGCACTTCGCGCGGATCGCCAAACTCCTGAACCTGCACCTCGCCGAGATTGAGATCGGACAGACGCGCCCGGATATCGCCGATGTCCGCCGGTCCCTCGCGGGACTGGACCTCGATCGACGAACCACCCTTGAAGTCGATGCCGTAGTTCATGTTAATGGTCATGAAGAGCGCGACGGCCGCAATCGACGCGATGGCCGAAAGCGTAAAGGTCACGCGGCGCAGCTTCATGAAGCCGATACTGGTGCCGTCCGGCACGAAACGCAGTGGTGTGCGCGGCAGCTCCTTGGGGCGGCGACGACGCACCCAGTCGGCCACGATCCAGCGCGTCAGCGTGTAGGCGGTGAACACCGTCGTGGCGATACCGATGGCGAGTGTGACCGCGAAACCGCGAATCGGGCCCGATCCGAGATAAAACAGGATGATCGCCGCGATCAGCGTCGTCACATTGGCGTCGACAATGGTGGCCAGCGCCTTGGAGAAGCCCGTATCGACCGCCTGGATCAGCGAACGTCCCCCGGCCCGTTCCTCGCGTATGCGCTCGAAGATGAGCACGCTGGAATCCACCGCCATGCCGATCGTCAGCACGATACCGGCAATGCCCGGAAGCGTCAGCGTCGCTCCCAGCGCAGACAGTATGGCGACGATCATCGTTACGTTGGCCGCAAGCGCCACCACGGCAAACACGCCAAGCAGGCCATAGGCTGCGATCATGAACAGCACGACGAGCACGGCGCCGATCATTGCAGCGATCTTGCCGGCATCGATGGAGTCCTGGCCGAGGCCTGGTCCGACGGTACGCTCTTCAATGATGGTCAGGGTCGCCGGAAGCGCGCCGGCACGCAGGAGAACGGCCAGATCATTGGCCGACTGCACGTCAAAACTTCCTGAAATCTGCCCGGTACCGCCCAGGATGGGTTCGCGGATCTGCGGGGCGGAAATAACCTGGTCATCGAGAATGATGGCGAAAAGGCGCCCGACATTCTCCTGCGTCGCCTGGCCGAACCTTGTCGCGCCCTTGGTGTCGAAGCGGAAGCTGACCACCGGCTCATTGGTGCGCTGGTCGAATGTCGCCTGCGCGTCCACGAGGTTTTCACCCGAAACGATCACCCGGTCCTCGATCAGGTAGGGAACGGGCGGGTCGTCCACGGAATACTTGATCGTCGTGCCGATGGGCGGGCGGCCATTGATCGCCTCCTGCACTGGCACCGACTGGTCCACCATCTGGAAAGTCAGCTTGGCGGTCTGGCCGAGAATGTCTTTCAGACGCTGCGGATCCTGCAGGCCCGGCACCTGTACCAGAATGCGGTCATCGCCCTGCCGCTGAATGATCGGTTCGGTCGTACCGAGTTCATTGACGCGGCGGCTCACCACCTCGATCGACTGCGACAGCGCAGACGAGATTCGGTAGTTGATGCCCTCTTCCGTCAGCGAATAGCGCAGCAAGCCCGGTTCCGGCTCCGTCAGTTGAAGCTCGGTCACCGTGCCGCCGCTGAAGAGGCCCGAATTGACCGGCTGCGTCAGCTCGCGCAGGGCTTCCTTGGCCTCTGCAACCTGGCCCGCATCGCGGATACGAACCTGCACGCTCTGGCCCGAGCCCGTCAGGCCGGTATAGCCGATCCGTTTCTCGCGCAGCAGACGTCGAATATCGTCACGCGTGGTGACGATGCGCTCTTCGATCAGTTCCTGCTTTTCGATCTGCAGAAGAATATGCGAACCGCCCTGAAGGTCGAGACCCAGGGTCATCGGCCGCGAAGGCGCCCAGCTCGGCATCGAGGACAAATAGGATGGCGGAATGATATTCGGCGCCGCATAGGCGACGCCAAGCGCCACAGCCAGCCATATGAGGATCGTTTGCCAGCGCGAGAAATGTAGCATGGGGCCTCGTCGGTTCAGTTTGGAAGGGCCGTTTTGCCGGCCCTTCCCGGCAATCACGTCATATTGCGGTTATTTCTTGGCGGCCTGGCTGTTGTCAGCCACCGGTTCGCCCTTCACGCGCACCTCGGCAAGCATCGCACGCATGGCCGTAACCTTGTTTCCGCCGCCGAGATCGATTTCGAGTTCGGCGTCGTTGATGACCTTCGTCACCTTGCCGACCAGGCCACCACCCGTCACCACCGTGTCACCGCGGCGCACTGCGGCGAGCATTTCGGAGCGCTTCTTCATCTGCTGGCGCTGTGGGCGGATTATAAGGAAATACATGATCACGAAGATCAGGACGAAGGGCAGGATGCTGACAAGGATGTCGGGCGTTCCGCCTGCGCCAGCCTGTGCGTATGCCGGGGTGATGAACATCGAAAACTCCTGATATGTGCCGTAGAGCCGGCTGGTCATAAATGTGGCCGGAATATAGACTTTCGCCTCTCCATTGCAACTGTTCCCGGTCTCTGCGCACGCACTTCTGAACGCTTGTGTCCCCAAGACCCCCACTCGGTACCGCAGCCCCTCCTTCCCGGCTTGCAAATTGCCCGGCCCTGTGAAAGAACCGTACCGTACGGTACGCCAATCGCAGTTGTATGGGCCATCGTGAGGAAACCATGTCCGACAAAACCATTGAAGCGTTGTCTGAAAAACTGGACCGGCTGGTTGAAGCCGTTGCGCGGCTCGGGCCCGCCCCGACGGTTCCTCCCCGCTTCGACACAGCCGACTGTTTCGTCTGGCAGGCCGATCGCAGGGCGCTTGAACCCGTTGAAAACGTCAATCGGGTGGACATCGGCCTCATCCGCGGCGTTGACCGAGTGCGCGACATTCTCTCCGACAACACCGACCGTTTTGCCAGGGACCTGCCAGCCAACAATGTGCTTTTGTGGGGCGCGCGCGGCATGGGCAAGTCATCACTGGTGAAAGCGGTGCACGCCGAGGTCAACCGCACCGCGGCAAGCGGGCAGGCGCCGCTGAAGCTGGTCGAGATTCACCGGGAGGATATCGAGACCCTCCCCCAGCTCATGGCATTGTTGAAAGCCGCCCCCTTCCGCTTCATCCTGTTCTGCGACGATCTGTCCTTCGATCAGAACGACACGTCCTACAAGTCCCTCAAGGCGGCGCTGGAGGGCGGGGTCGAGGGCCGACCGGCCAACGTCATTCTCTACGCCACCTCCAACCGGCGCCACCTCCTCCCCCGCGACATGATCGAGAATGAACGCTCCACGGCCATCAACCCGTCGGAAGCGGTCGAGGAAAAGGTCTCCCTGTCGGATCGTTTCGGGCTCTGGCTCGGTTTCCACAAATGTTCCCAGGACGACTATCTGGCGATGATCGACGGTTATGTCGCCCATTTCGGCCTCCAGATCACTCCGGAAACCCTGCGCGCCGAAGCGCTCGAATGGGCAACCACGCGCGGCAGCCGTTCAGGCCGTGTCGCCTGGCAGTTCATTCAGGACCTCGCCGGACGTCTCGGCAAACGGCTGGATACATAAATAAAAGACCCGCCCTCGCGGGCGGGTCAAAGAGGCGGCCTGACCGGAGGTCTGGCAGGCCGCAGCTTTTTCTCGTTATTCAGGGAACGCTTATTCCAGATAGCCGCTCGGGTTGACGGGCGTCGCATCCTTGCGCACCTCGAAATGCAGTTTCGGGCGGTCGGCACTGCCGCTCATGCCCGAAAGCGCGATTTCCTGTCCACGCCGCACCTTCTCGCCACGTTTGACCCGAAGCGCGCTGGCATGCCCGTAGACCGTGACCATGCCGTTGTCGTGGCGCACGAGCACCGTGTTGCCAAATTCCTTGAGACCATCGCCGGCATAAATCACCACGCCGTTCTCGGCTGCCTTCACCGGCGTACCCGCCGGAACCGCGATGTCGATGCCGTCATTGCGGGCCGAGCCGGACGTGCTGCCGAAATCGGAAACGATCCGCCCCCGCACCGGCCAGCGCAGCTTGCCGATTCCGGTCGAATCCGGCGCGACATCCCTGCTCTGCGTCGCAACCGCGGCCACCTGGGTCTGCGTGGAGGATGCTGCCTGTGGGGCCGACGTCTTCACGACCTGCGCGGGTTCACGTGTCGTCGCGCTCGTCGTTGTCCGGTCAACGCCGCTGGAGGCATTCGCCACCTGGGTGGGCTGGCTGACATTGCCCGAAGGAATGGCCAGCGTCTGGCCGACCCGCAGATATCCATCCGAGAGGCCGTTCGCCGCCTTGATGTTGGCGACACTCGCTCCCGTCTTGCGGGCGATGCCGTAAAGCGTATCGCCTGAAACAACCGTGTAGGAACCGCCTGCTCCGGTGCCGGCCTGCGAAGCCACCTGGCTTGCGCTGTTGGTGCCTGCAGTCGTGTTGCTGGTCTCCGCACCCTGCGGGCGCGGTTTGGGCCGCGGCGTTTCGCGCAGAACTGCAAGGCGCTCCTGTGGTTCACGCTGCGGTTCCGGTTCACTCGGGATCGGCTGACGCGCGGCCTGCTGCTGCGCGCGCGCGTCATTGTCCGGTGCGGAAACCGGGGCACGCCGCGAATAGACATAGGTCGGGATGACGATCTTCCGCCCGGCCTTCAGCTCGGAGGCGCTTGAAAGATTGTTGGCGCTGAGGATGGCCGCAACCGGAATCCCGAAGCGCCGCGACAGATTGTAGGCAGTCTCGCCCTCACGCACGGTGATTGTGGTGCCGCCCACATCGCTCCAGCCGCTATCGCCGCTGTTGCCACTGCGCACAGGCGCCTGGGCCTGAGCCGGCTGGCGGGTCACGGAACCGGTAGGCGTCCGGTCAAGCTGCGGCGCAGGAGCGGCTGCAACGACCGGCGCCGGCTGCGACGGTGCGGCGATGGGCTGGCGCTGCACACTGCTGCGGGCGACACTGGGAGCGGTCAGATCGACAGGTCGGGTTGCAGCGCGTGCAGCGGTGTTCGTGGGGGCGGGCAGCGGCTGCTGCATCGCCCCTCCAACGGAAGCCGACGGCCGCGGGCCACCGCTCTGCCTGCTGATCGAGCCGGTATAGGTAGTGTCGAGACCCGTGCCGACATCGCCCGGATAGGGCTGGCTTGCGGGTGCCATGGCAACGCTGCGGTTCGTCGACCGTGCGTCGGCAAAGTCGCTGGACTTGAAGCGCGATAGATCGGAACTGCATCCTGCCGCCACGCCGCCGATCAAGATGACTGCGGCTCCGCGCAGAAGCGCGCGATCGAAATTCCGTGCAATACAACGCATTTGACTACCCGCGTACCCAATACCTGAACACGAGCAATTAAATCGCGTTAATGTTACTCAGCGGTTAAGCCGCGCGTGGAAATTGCGGAGAGGCGCAATGAGCCGTGCGATCAGATCGCTTCCGCGGCTCCCTTGACCAGCGCTTGAAGGTGTACGTTTGCAAGGTCCGTGCGCTCGAAACGACTGCCAACCTTCTCCAGCTTCGCAACCGTCTGAATATCGTCTCCGGGGCCGATTGGCGCGATCATGATACCGCCAGTCGAGAGCTGATCGACAAAACGCCGCGGCAATTCATCGAACGCGGCCCAGGAAACGATTCGGTCGAAGGGCCCGTCGGCGGCGGCCCCGTCCAGGCCGTCGGCATGGCGGGCAACCACATTGGTGATGCCCAGCTGCTCCCAGCGCAACTGCGCCTCCACCCCCAGCGTCCGGTAGCGGTCAAGTGTGAGCACCCTCCCCGCCAGTCGCCCCATCACGGCGGCGGTAAACCCGGAGCCCGTGCCGATTTCGAGCACCCGAAGCCCGGATGAAAGCGCAAGTGCATCGATCATCCGTGCCTGCAGGTCGCAACCCTCCATGGTCTCGCCGCAGGCAATTGGCACCATGCGGTCCGACCAGGCGAGCGCATGCCATTCCGAAGGCAGGAAGCTGCCGCGCGGCGTCGCCTCCATCGCAGCGAAAAGCTCCTTGCCGCCGACCCCGCTCGCGCGCATGCGCAGCATGAAGGCGGCAAAGCTTTCGCGCTCCTGCCCCGGCTCGTTCATGCCAGCGCCTTGGCCAACTGGTCGCGCATTTCGTGCGCCGTGAGGTCAAGATGCAGCGGCGTTACCGAAACATAACCGTCGCGGACGGCCGCCTGGTCGCTGCCCTGGCGGATGTCGGTCTGTTTGCGCCCGAAACGCAGCCAGTAATACGGATAGTTTCGCCCGTCGCGGCGTTCTTCCACGTTGAGCCCGTGCACCATCTTGCCCTGCACGGTCACGAGCGTGCCCTTGGCCTCTTCAGGCGTGCAGTTGGGGAAGTTGATGTTGACCAGCACCCCCTCCGGCATCGGCCGCTCGATCAGTTTCTTGAGGATTGGCGGTGCGAGCGCCTCTGCCGTCGCAAAGGGGATATAGCGGCTCTCGTCGGTGAAATCGTAGGCCTGGCTCAATGCAAAGGACGGAATGCCAAGAAGCGTCCCCTCCATTGCACCGGCAACGGTCCCCGAATAGGTCACGTCGTCTGCAATGTTGGTGCCATTGTTGACGCCGGAGAGGATCAGGTCCGGCGGCGTGTCCATCACGTGCCGCACGCCCATGATCACGCAATCCGTTGGCGTGCCGCGCAGGGCAAAATGCCGATCGTCGATCTTGCGCATTCTGAGCGGCTCGGACAATGACAGCGAATGGGCAAAGCCCGACTGGTCGGTCTCAGGCGCCACCACCCACACATCGTCGCTCAGCGTGCGGGCGATCCGCTCCAGCGTCGCCAGTCCTTCCGCGTGAATACCATCATCATTGGTCAACAGAATGCGCAAAGTCTCAGTCCTCTAATGCTTCGATTTTCTCCAGGCCGCCCATATAGGGTTTCAGCGCTGACGGTATCGTGACACTGCCATCTTCGTTCTGGTAATTCTCCAGAACCGCGATCAGAGCCCGGCCAACCGCCGTTCCCGAGCCGTTGAGCGTGTGCACGAAGCGCGTCTGCTTCTCGCCTGCAACCCGGTAGCGCGCATTCATGCGCCGCCCCTGAAAATCGCCGCAGACCGAGCAGGACGAAATTTCGCGATAGGCGTTCTGCCCCGGAAGCCACACTTCCAGATCATAGGTCTTGCGTGCGCCAAAACCCATGTCGCCGGTGCACAGCACCATGGTGCGGAAAGGAAGATCGAGCTTCTTCAACACGGTTTCGGCGCAGGCCGTCATTCGCTCATGCTCGTCAATCGCGCTTTCGGCGTCGGTGATCGAGACGAGCTCCACCTTATAGAACTGATGCTGGCGCAGCATGCCGCGCGTATCGCGTCCCGCAGAACCCGCTTCCGAACGGAAGCACGGCGTCAGCGCGGTAAAGCGCAGCGGCAGCTTTTCGCCATCGAGAATTTCCTCGCGCACCAGATTGGTGAGCGAGACTTCCGCCGTCGGGATCAGCCAGTGATCGTCACCGGCGCGGAAAAGATCTTCGGTAAACTTCGGCAACTGCCCGGTGCCGAACATCGCATCGTCGCGCACCAGAAGCGGCGGCTGGACTTCCGTATAACCATGCTCCTGCGTGTGCAGATCGAGCATGAACTGCCCAAGCGCACGTTCCAGACGGGCAAGCTGCCCCGAAAGCACCGTAAAGCGCGAGCCCGAGAGTTTCGCCGCGCGCTCGAAATCCATCTGGCCGAGCGCTTCGCCGATCTCGAAATGCTCCCTGGCCCAGTTGGCGCGCTTCGGCTCGCCATGTTTGCGCACTTCCACATTGTCGTTCTCGTCTGCTCCTTCCGGCACATCGTCGAGCGGAACATTGGGAATGCGCGCCAGCGCGTCGTTCAGCGCCGCATCATGGCGTCGCTCCTCGGCTTCGCCATCCTGCACAAAGCTCTTTAGCTTGGAAACCTCGGCCTTCAGCTTCTCGGCAAGCTCCTTGTCGCCGGAGGCCATCGCCTTGCCGATGTCCTTGGAAGCGGCATTGCGGCGCTCCTGCGCTTCCTGAAGTTTTGTCAGGTGCTGGCGGCGCGCTTCGTCGAGCGCAAGAAGTTTTGCGCTTTCAGGGTCCGCGCCGCGCTTCTTCAGCGCTTCGTCCAGCGCCTGCGGGTTCTCGCGAATCCATTTGATGTCGAGCATGTCAGATTTCCAATCGCGGAGAGATTGCGGTGAACCGCCTCGAACACGACAGGAAAGCCTGCAAATCTAGGCGGTCGGCTGGTCCGCTTCGTCGGTCTCGTCCTGCGCGGTCTTTTCCTTCTCGCGCTGGCGCTCGACCATACGGGCGGCCCAGATGGCAATTTCGTAGAGAAGGATGGTCGGAAGCGCAAGACCGATCTGGCTCACCGGATCCGGCGGCGTCAGGATCGCCGCCGCCACAAAGGCCGCCACGATCGCATATTTGCGTTTGTCGGCAAGCCCCGTCGAGGTGAGAAGCCCCACCCGCGCCATCAGCGTCGTCACCACCGGAAGCTGAAACACCAGCCCAAAGGACAGGATCAGCGTCATGATCAGCCCGAGATACTCGGAGACCTTGGGCAACAGCGAGATTTGCACCGTATTGTCCGGCCCCACCTGCTGCATGGACAGGAAGAACCACATGACCATCGGCGTGAAGAAGAAGTAGACGAGCGCTGCACCAATCATGAACAGGATCGGCGAAGCGATCAGGAACGGCATGAACGCGCGGCGTTCGTTGCGGTAGAGGCCAGGCGCCACGAATTTATAAACCTGCATGGCGATCACCGGAAAGGCGAGCACCAGTCCGCCGAACATGGCAAGCTTGATCTGGGTGAAGAAAAATTCCTGCGGCGCGGTGTAGATCAGGTCCACCTTGTCCGCGTCTAGCCCCGCCCACTGGGTCGCCCACTGAAACGGGATGACCAGCAGATTGAAAATCTGCTTGGCAAAGAAGAAGCAGACGAGAAACGCCACAAAAAACCCGGCAAGCGCCCACATCAGGCGCGAGCGGAGCTCGATCAGGTGGTCGATCAGCGGTGCGGAAGACTGATCGATGTCGTCGTCACGTTCGGCGTTCACGGCTTGGCTCCGCTGGTCTTCTTCGCCGGAGCACGCTTCGCCGCACCCGCCGCTTTCGTCTTGCTGGCCGCTTTTGGCTTGGCCGTCGTCGCGGGCTTCGTTGCCGCTGCTCTGGTCGCCCTCGGCTTTGCTGCCGTTTTCGTCGCCGTGCGGGACTTGGCCGTGGCCTTGGGCTTCGCCTCTCCCGGCATGCGGGTTGCGCCCGCCTTGGCCGGCTCCGCCGCATGCGGCTCCTTTGACGCCGGCGGACCGGATTTCGCCGCCTGCGGTTTCATCGCCGCATCGAGACCGGACCGAATCTCCTGTCCGACCTTCTCGATCGGGTTCAGGTGTTTCTTGATCTCGTTGCGCGGATCGAGCTTGCGCGCGTCATCCACGAGGGATTTCACATCATCAAGCTCCGCCTCCTGCAGCGCCTCGTCGAACTGCTTGCGGAAATCTCCCGCCATGGTGCGCAGTTTGGACGTGGTGCGCCCAAAAGTGCGCAACATGCGCGGCAGGTCCTTCGGCCCGACCACGACGATCAGGACGATGGCGATCACCATGATTTCGGGCCAGCCAAGATCAAACATAGGTCACCGGAACGGATAGCGGGAAGTGGAATCGCCGCGCGAAACGCAGCGAATCAACCGGACTTCTTCTTGCTCGGCTTGCTCGCGTCCTTCACCGGCTCATCGGCCTGATGTTCGACCGTCTTGGTCGTGTCCTCATCATCGTCGGACATGCCCTTCTTGAAGCTCTTGATGCCCTTGGCCATGTCGCCCATCAGCTCGGGGATCTTGCCGCGTCCGAAGAGAAGCAGCACCACGACGAGCACGATAAGCCAGTGCCAGATTGAAAAGGAACCCATGATCAGTCTCTTTCACCAATTGCCATTGATTTGATTTATGCGCTTTCGCGCGATGTTTCAAACGATTGTCTCGCGAATACGAGAACATCGGTCGGAACCACGTTCAGCCAAATGTCCCGCACGCCCGGCTGCAACTGTCCGCAGCGCACGCGCGCCCGCACATGCCGGTCAGCCCCCGGTATCGCAAGTTCGAGAAACTCCACCACACCGAGGAAGCGTCGGGAAACGACGCGTGCCGGCACGGAACCGCGCTCCTGATCCACCTGAAAACCGGAAAGGCGCACCGCCACCGTCGCGTCGGCCCCTTCCTCCAGCCCGCCCGCCGGAAACCGCCCCAGAGGCGTTTCCACGCTGCCGGCGTGCACCTGCCCGTCAAACTCGTTGATTTCGGAAAAGAAACCGGCAACGAAAAGATCTGCTGGCCGGTGGTAGAGCTCTTCGGCGGTTCCCACCTGCACAAGCTCTCCCCCTTTGAGGAGGGCGATCCGGTCGCCCATGCGCATTGCTTCTTCCGCGTCATGCGTCACCACCACTGCGGTGGCCCGGCTTTGCCGCAGAATGGCCAGTGTTTCGGCGCGCACACTGTCCTTCAGGCGCGAGTCGAGGCCGGAGAATGGTTCATCCATCAGGAGTACGGCCGGGCGCGGCGCCAGCGCCCGCGCCAGCGCAACACGCTGCTGCTCACCGCCGGACAAGACATGCGGATAGGCATTGGCATACCCCTCCAGCCCAACCCGCTCCAGCGCGATCATTGCCTCTTTCTGGGCTTCCTCGCCCGAAAGCGCGGTCAGTCCAAAACGCACATTGTCGAGAATGGTCAGATGCGGAAACAGCGCAAAGTCCTGAAACACCAGACCGATGGACCGCTTCTCCGGCGGCAGAAAAACATCAGGCCCGGCAATTTCCCGCTCATTCAAAAACACCCGGCCCGAGCGCTGCGCCTCGATGCCGGCGGCAATCCTGAGCAGAGTCGTCTTGCCGGAACCCGAAGGCCCGAGAAGACAAAGCACCTCACCGGGCTCTGCGCAGAGAGACACGTCCCTGAGCGTCTGCGCTCCCGAAGCATAGGAATGGCTGATATTCTGGAAAGAAAGACGCGCCGCGAAGCTCACGCCGGCCGTTCCACGCGCCGAACTCTGCTTCTTAATGTCCATGCACCGGTATCCCTGGATGGATCGCAGGCGGCCCCTGTCCCGCAGGACTTCCGTCAATCATCCTCAGCGAGCGGTGTCAACAGACCAAGCTCTTCCAGGTCGATATCCGTCAACGGATCTTCATCTTCTGTGAGTTCATCCGGATCGGTCATTGGCTGCGGCACCGAGAAGTTGGCCGGCATTCTGGCGGAAAGCAGCCCGGCCCCCTTCAATTCGTCGATGCCCGGCAGATCGCGCAGCTCCGTCAGCCCAAAGTGATCCAGAAATTCCGTGCTGGTTCCATAGGTTACCGGACGCCCCGGTGTGCGGCGGCGGCCGCGCATCTTGACCCAGCCCGTCTCAAGCAGAATGTCGAGTGTGCCCTTGGACGTTTCGACACCGCGAATTTCCTCAATCTCGGCGCGTGTTACGGGCTGGTGATAGGCAATCACCGCCAGCATCTCGAGCGCGGCACGCGACAATTTGCGCTGCTGGACAGCGTTCCGGTTCATGAGGAATGACAGATCGCTCGCCGTCCGAAAGGCCCAGCTGTTTTCGACGCGAACGAGGTTCACCCCGCGCTTTTCATAATCGCGCTGTAATTCCGTCAGGGCTTCGGCGACGTCCGTTCCATCCGGTAGACGCTCAGCCAGTATCCTCTCGGGCACCGGCTCCGCGCTGGCGAAAATAATCGCCTCCACCATGCGTTTGGCCTCAAGCAGATGCGGCGAGCGCACCTCGCGTGCCTCGGTCTCCTGCTCGCCCTCACTGGCGGCAAACGGAACCACATTGCTGTTTTCAGTCATCGGCATTCTCAAACAGGCTGGCCGGGGCCTTCTTGCCCGTGCGCATATAGAGCGGCGCGAAAGGCTCCTGCTGCCGAATTTCAAGGGCCCCTTCCCGCACCAGTTCGAGAGAGGCAGCAAACGCGCTTGCGGTGGCGGTCGCCCGCTCCTCGGCACGCGTCATATAACGGATCAGAAAATGATCCAGCGCAGTCCAGTCGCCGAAATCACCGATCATCCGCACCAGGATTTCGCGAGCCTGCTTGAGCGACCAGACACCCCGCTTGGCAATGCGCACATTCGTCACCGCACGCCGTTGACGCTGCGACGCATAGGCGGTCAGCAGGTCGTAAAGAGACGCGGTAAAAGCGCTTTCCCTCTGCACGATCACCTGTTCGGGCATGCCGCGGGCAAAGACGTCCCGGCCCAGCCGGTTGCGGTTAACGAGTCGCGCCGCAGCATCCCTCATCGCCTCAAGCCGCTTCAGCCGGAATTGCAGGAGCGCTGCCATTTCCTCGCCGGTCGGCTCTTCATCCTCGGGCTTTTTGGGGATCAGCAGGCGCGACTTCAAATAGGCGAGCCAGGCCGCCATGACCAGATAGTCGGCCGCCAGTTCCAGCCGCATCTTGCGCACTTTTTCGATGAAGGCGATGTACTGCTCGGCAAGGGCAAGAACGGAAATGCGCGCGAGGTCCACCTTCTGCGTGCGCGCCAGATGCAAAAGCAGGTCGAGCGGACCTTCAAAACCGTCGACGTCAACCGTCAGCGCAGGCTCGGAGACACCATGCTCCTTTGCCTGATCGTCCCACAGCTTGTCCATGGGTGCCGGTTTGACGGCCGATTTTTCAGCGTTCTGCGCCAAGCGTCATTGACCCTTATCGTCAGGCGACCGCCGCGAAGCACTCCTCGAATTCCGCGCGCGCGGTCAATTCTTCCGTATCATCCCCGGGTTTCAGGCAGGCCAGAGCACGATTGGCCCGCTCCAGGCTCTTGCCCGACAATTCAGGCGCCTTTTCGGCGACAGCCTGCATTTCCGGCATAATGCCATGACAGTGAAGGACGAGATCGCAGCCCGCCGCAAGGATTGCTTCCGCCCGTTCAGAGAAATCCCCAGAAAGTGCGTGCATCGACACGTCATCGCTCATCAGAAGCCCGTCAAAGCCGATCTCGCCGCGGATGATGTCGCGCACCACCTTCCCTGAGGTGGTCGCCGGACGCTCGGGATCAACCGCATGGAAGACGATATGCGCGGTCATCGCCATCGGCAGGTCCGCCAGCGCCTTGAACGGCACGAAATCGTGCCCGCGCAGGGCATCCAGCGGGGCCGTCACCTCGGGCAGCGCCTTGTGGCTGTCGGAAAAGGCGCGCCCATGGCCCGGCATGTGCTTCATCACCGGCAGAACACCGCCTGCCATCAGCCCCTCGCTCGCAGCGCGTCCAAGTGCAATCACCGTCTGCGGGTCATGCGCATAGGCGCGATCGCCAATCACGTCATGGGCACCTGCAATAGGCACGTCGAGCACCGGCAGGCAGTCGGCCGTAATCCCATAGCGTCTGAGGTCCATCGCATGCAGGCGCGACATCAGCCAGGCCGCGCGCAGTCCCGCTTCCGGGCTTTTCGCGTAGATGCGGCCGAGTTCGGAGGCCGTCGGATAGCTGCCTGCCATGGGCGGGCGGATGCGTTGCACCCTGCCCCCTTCCTGATCGATGAAAACCGGCGCATCGGGCCTCCCGACACTGTCGCGCATGGATGCGACAAGGTCGCTCAACTGTGCGGGCTCGCCGACATTGCGCGCAAACAGGATAAAGCCCCACGGCCGCTCATCACGATAGAAGGCGATTTCATCCGCCGTCAGTTCTTTCCCCGTCGCTCCGAGGATCATGGATTTTGATTCGCTCATGTCATCAGGATAGCCGGGCACGCGAATCTGGAAAAGAAAACAAAAACCGCCGCACGATGGCGGCGGTTTTTGCGTATTTTTTTCTGGGTCTTACTTCGAAACGAAGCAGCTTCCTCCAGCGGATTTAAGCTGTGAACACAGGCGGATCGCGTCGTCCTTCGAAGCCGAGGGAATACGCACACGGTAGTACGTGCCCTTTCCGGCGATGTCGGCCTTGACGATGTTCACACCCTTACCGGTCAGAAGGCCTCCATAGCGCTGCGCCATGTCCTGATACGACTTTTGCGCGGCTTCAACGGTCGGCTGCGAGGAAATCTGCACTGACCAGCCATCCGTGCCCGAGGTTACGGGTGCCGGTGCCTGCGCGACAGGTTGTGCCGGCTGGCTGGGAGCTGCCGCCACCTGGGCGGGCTGCGTTCTTTCGGTGGCAGGCTGCTGGGACTGCGCCGGCGGCGCTGCGGGCCGTGATGTGGGAACGGGCGCCGTATCCGGCACATTTGTCGCCGCAGCATCCGTGTCACCTGTTGCGCCGCCCGCCTGATCGGTCGCCGCCAGGCGTGCATCGGGCGTGGCTTCCACGTTCGCCTGCTGCTGCGCGTTGGCGGCCGGGCTTTGCTCAACCGGCAGAGTGTCACTGCCGGTGCCCGCCGCAACGTCTGCATTCTGTGCCGGGGCTTCCGGCTCACGAGGTACGATTGTGCCGTCCGGCCGCACCACCATGGTCCGGACGCGTCGCGGTGTCATTGCTGTCACCGGCTCGCTGGTCGGAGACACGGAATCATCCGCGCCCGGCACCAGACGTTCTTCAGACTTCGGCGCCGCCTGAGGCACGTCGACCGGCTCCTCGGCCGTTGAAACCAGCCGTTCCTGCACCGGGTTGTCGCCCGCCTCAGAACCGGAAACCCGCTGATAGACCTGATTGTCCTGATTGGGCACCTGCTGTCCGCCAGGGTTGTCGGGCTTCACCTTGACCGGCTCGTCATCGGCACGGACCACAACCGGTGCGGAATTGTCTTCACCGCCACCGCCAAAAGCGAACACTCCGACAAGTGCTAGGACGGCAATGCCACCGAATGCACCCGCCATTGCCAGGTTGCGGCGATTGCTGAACAGGCCCGGGCGCGCTGCACGGCCGGCCGCCATTGCCGGAGCGGCTGCACCGCTCACACCGTCGAAACGCTCGGAGGGGTCATCCCAGGATGCCATGTCCGAAACCACGAACGCGTCGGCAGCGTCGGCATTTCTCTTGTCAGCCGGTCCTGCTTCATCCTGCTCTGCAAACCTATCCGGCTCGGGAAAACTGTCCGCAAAGGCCGTCTCGAAACCGAAATCGTCATCCTCGCGTGCGGGCTCGCCCGGCTGCAGGGCAGCGGCTGCATAGGCGTCATCGGGCATTGCAGGGAGCGGCTCCTCGCCGCCATCCGCCGGTGTTGCATCCGGCAGGCTTTCACTGTCGCCGAAAGCGCGCGCCAGGGCGCGCTCCAGATCGTCGGCTTCGGCCTCCGGTGCGCGCTCTGGCTCGCTCAGAAACTCCGGAATATGGGCGGTATCTTCCACATGCACCCGTTCATTGCCCGGCACCTCCACCGTGTCGATGTGCGGCACGGATGGCTCACCAGCCGAAACGACCGTCTGAGAAGGCTCTTCGGGCTGCAGCCAGAACGGCGCAGAAAGAGATGCGTCAACCAGGTCCTCACCGGAAGCCTCGTCGGCCTCCCGATCAGCGGCCCCGGGCATGGTCCACGCAGGGTCTGTCGGCTCGCTCTCAGCCGCCTCTGGCTGCAGGGCCGGCTCGGCCACTGCATGCTCATCGAAAACCTGGGCAGAAAGCTGCTCTTCCAGGCTTGCGGTAAAGTCATGCTCTTCGCGCGCAACATCGCCGTCGACGGCACTCGCACGCTCTGCCCCCTGCGCTATTGAGGAGGCAAACGCCTGGGGAGAAAGAAACGGATCGGCGCTTACGGCATTGTCTGGGGCCGATCCGGATTCAATCGGCATGTCGGGCTGTCCAGCCGCTTCGATGTCATCGAATATACCCGGTTCATCGTCTGCGGCGCGCTCTGCTTCCCCCTCATCGGTCTCCACAGGATCAAACTCATGTGAGTAGGAAGCCTCCGGGCTCGCTGACTCATCCATCTGATCTTCGACCGCATAGTCGGGGCTGAACCAGCCCTCGGCAGCCAGCGAAGCTTCAAGATCGTTGTCAAGCTGCGCGAAATCCTGCTCGCCGAATTCGAGATCGCCACTGTCTTCCGGCTCATTAATCGGCTCTTCGCGGGGCTGTTCTACGACGCTGGCAGGTGCAGAAGGCTCGCTCGCATCAAGCTCGAACTCTGAAAAATGCTGCTCGAAATCATCGCCCTCAAGCCCCTGTGCAGGCTCGGAAAGCCGATGGCCCACCTGCTGCGGCTCTGAAAGGGTCGAGACATCTTCAGCCGGTTCCAGGCGCATCTCGCTGTCGAAACTGGAGGCGAAGCTTTCGTCGAGCTCATCGGCCATATCGGCAGCCATATCGACGTCCGCAGCCATATCGACCGAAGGTTCCTCATGCACTGACACCGCCTCACCGGCAGCCGTTTCGACATCGAAACGCCAGTCACTCGATTGCCGGGGCTCCCAGTCGTTCTGGGCACCCTTTTCTTCGTGAACCTCGTCGGAAAACTCCGCCAGATCGCCCAGCAGTTCGTTTTCGAGCTCAAGTGCGAGATCATCGCCCTCCTGCTCGGTTTCACTGCCAGACACCTCGGCGCGCCGTGGATCGTGCCCCATAATGCGGGTCAGTTCCGCAAAAGGGTCATCCTCAGAAAAAACGGCGCTGTCCGCGCGTTGGTTCGAGCTATGATCTGCCATGCTTTTTTCCGCACTCACACTCGGTAGACGCCCGCGACGTCGTACAATTGTCGGGTACCAGCGCAATGTGGGCAAAAGGTGACAGACTACCGCACCCCTTACGGGATGGGGTCAGCGCATCTCAGAAGGCGCCTCCGCCCCGATCAACGCAAGTCCGGATGTCAACACATCTCGAACTGCCTGCACCAGACCCAGTCTGGCATAGGTCAATTCTGGATCGTTAACCTTAACAAAACGTAAGTCAGCTGTCTCGCTACCTCTGTTCCACTGGGCATGGAACAGGCTGGCCAGGTCGTAAAGGTAGAATGCAAGCCTGTGCGGCTCCATTGCCTGGGCAGCGCTTTCAACCAGTCTCGGATACTCCGCCAGCTTGCGCACGAGTGCCATTTCGCCCTCATCGGTGAGCTTGCCAAGCTGCGCTTTCATCTCCGCACGGCTGAAGTCGGTGACGCCGAGCTGCTCGCCCGCCTGGCGAAACGCCGAATGGCTGCGCGCCGACGCATACTGAACGTAGAAGACCGGATTGTCCTTGGACTGTTCGGTTACTTTCTCAAAGTCGAAATCAAGCGGAGCGTCGTTCTTGCGATAAAGCATCATGAAGCGGATCGGATCACGCCCGACTTCGTCCACCGCCTCTCGCAGGGTCACGAACTCCCCTGCCCGCTTGGACATGCGCACGGGCTCGCCGCCACGGAACAGCTTCACGAGCTGGCACAGAAGCACGGTCAGATCGACCCTGTCCTCGGCCAGCGCACGCGCCACGGCCTGCAGCCGCTTGACATAGCCGCTGTGGTCGGCGCCGAGCACATAAATCAGATGCTCAAAGCCCCGATCCAGCTTGTCTTTCATATAGGCGACATCGGCAGCGAAATAGGTGAAGCTGCCATCCGACTTCATCAGCGGACGGTCGATGTCATCACCCACTTCGGTGGACCGGAACAGCGTCTGCTCGCGATCTTCCCAGTCTTCGGGCTTCTGCCCCTTCGGCGGCGGCAGCTTGCCCTTGTAGACATGCCCCTTCATGGTCAGGTCGTTGATCGCCGACCTGATCATTCCACCATTGCCCTCATGCAGCGAGCGTTCTGAGAAAAACACGTCATGGCGGATGTTGAGCGCGGCAAGGTCGTCGCGGATCATCCCCATCATGCTTTCGACAGCCTTGTCCTTGACGATGGTCAGCGCCTCGGTGGCCGGCATCTCCAGAAGTTTCGTGCCGAATTCCTCGGCGAGCGTCCGGCCAAGCGGCTTCAGATAATCCCCCGGATAGAGCCCTGCGGGAATTTCGTCGATCTTCTCGCCCAGGGCCTCGCGGTAACGCAGCATCACCGACTGACCAAGCACGTCGATCTGCACGCCCGCATCGTTGATGTAGTATTCACGCGCCACGTCATAACCCGCGAAGGCAAGGAGATTGGCGAGCGCATCGCCCACCACGGCGCCCCGGCAATGGCCCACATGCATCGGCCCGGTCGGGTTGGCCGAAACATACTCGACATTCACCTTCTCGCCCCCGCCCATCTGCGAGCGGCCGTAATTGGTGCCGAGATCCAGCATTTCGCCAAGCCGCGCCTGCCAGAAGCTGTCGCTGAGCTTCAGGTTCACAAACCCCGGACCGGCCACGGTGGCCGCTGCCACATCAGGATCGGCCTCGAATGCCCTGGCAATCTTTTCGCCAAGCGCACGCGGGTTTTCACCGACGGTCTTTGCCAGCACCATGGCCGCATTGGTTGCCACATCGCCATGACTTGCATCACGCGGCGGCTCCACGGCCACACGCGAAAGGTCGAGCGCCTCGCCGCTGCTGGAACGCAAGTCTAAAGCTTCAATGGTCTTGGCGACCCGATCTGTGAAATCGGCGAAAATGTTCATGGACGATGTCCTGAAAAATGAATCTTTGTCGTCCGCCCTCAGGCGGAATTGCGGTTGGCACTAGCTCAATTCAGGAGTCTGGTCAAACAGGCGCCGGTGTTCCTTCACCGCATAGGTGTCTGTCATGCCCGACAGAAAATCGGCCACCAGCCGTGCCTTCTCCCCATCATCCACCGCGCCGAGACCTTCCCGCCATCCCTCAGGCATCTCGCGGGGCCTGGCGAAATAGGCATCGAAGAGATCCTTCACGATCCGGTCGGCATGTGCCCTGACGGCAACCACCGCTTCGTGGCGATAGAGATTGGCATAAAGAAAACGCTTCAGTTCCTTCTCGTCGGCGGCCATGCGCTGCGAAAACGCAACGATTGTGCAGCCCGCATCATGGACCGCATCGGCACTTGCCGGTTTCAGGATACGGAGCCGTTCCCGCGAAGCAACGATCACATCCTCCACCATGGCCGTGATCTGGCGCCGCATCAGCTCGTGCCCACGACGCACGGGGTCAAGGTCGGGATAGCGGCGCCCCACCTCCGCCAGGATCGCTCCGGGCAGCCTCACCTCTTCCAGCATTTCAAGCGTCAGGAGCCCCGAGCGCAGGCCATCATCGATGTCGTGCGCGTTATAGGCGATGTCGTCGGCGATCGCCGCGCACTGCGCTTCGATACCGGCAAAGCGGGCCAGTTCCAGATCGTGGCGCGCCACATAGTCGAGAATGGACTGCGGCACAGGACCATCAAGCCCCTCGCCCTCGGCGTTCGTCAGCGGGCCATTGTGCTTGACCAGGCCTTCCAGCGTCTCCCAGGAAAGGTTCAGACCGTCGAATTCCGCATAGCGGCTTTCAAGCTCGGTCACGATCCGCAACGACTGCGCATTGTGGTCGAAACCACCCCAGCGCGCCATGCGCTCGTCGAGCGCATCCTCTCCCGTATGCCCGAACGGGGTGTGGCCGAAGTCATGCACCAGTGCGATGGCTTCCGCCAGGTCCTCGTCGCAGCAGAGCGCCCGCGCCAGGGCGCGCGCAATCTGGGCCACTTCAATCGAATGGGTCAGCCGCGTGCGATAATGATCGCCTTCATGGGCGATGAAGACCTGGGTCTTGTGCTTCAGACGACGAAACGCGGTCGAATGGATTATGCGATCCCGGTCGCGTTGAAATGGCGTGCGCGTCGGGCTTTCCGGCTCCGCAACAAGCCGCCCGCGCGATGCTGCCGGGTCCGTTGCGTAAACGGCGCGCGGGCGATAGCCAAAACCGATATTCTGCAACCCCTGTTCACTGTCCATAGTTCGCAACACCCTGTCGGACAAACCGTTTCCGGCTCGCCATTGCCCTCGTCCGAAACCCGACCGCATCGCTCAGGTTGACTTGCCGCCTGCGGCTTCATACCTATTCTATGAACACGAACGCAAGGTGACCGTCAGGACAACCATTATGGGCATGGACGCGGGAACGGAAATGAAGAGCGTTGAACTGACCGAGGCAGCGGCGAAGCGCATCACGACCATCCTCAGGGACGAACCGGGCAAGATCGCCCTGCGCGTTTCCGTGGAAGGAGGCGGATGCTCTGGCTTCTCCTATGCTTTCGATCTGACCGATCAGCGCAATGACGACGACCACACCATCGAGCGGGACGGAGCCACCGTCCTGATCGATGATCTTTCACTCGTCTATATGGGCGGGTCGGTCATCGACTTCGTCGACGATCTGATCGGCCAGTCCTTCCAGATCAAGAATCCAAACGCCGTCGCCTCCTGTGGCTGCGGAACCAGTTTCTCGATCTGATCTCAACCGGTTTCAGAGAAAGCGCCGCGTGCTCTCCACGCGGCGCTTTTTCACATGTTCAGTCGACTGTCCTCACCGAGCCCGTTTCTTCCTCGCCATCCAGTCAGTCATCGCCCTCTGCCCCTGCACGCTCTGCCCCTGCCTCCCGCGGCAGGATCAGGTTCAGAACGATCGCCAGAAAGGCCGCAGGCAGAAGCCCGGAGGTCATGAGAATCTGTGCCGTCTTCGGCAGATGCTGGAGGGCTCCCGGTTCAAGCTGCAGTCCCAGCCCGACCGACAGTGAAACGGCGAAGATCACCATGTTTCGCCGGTTCCAATTCACATCCGCCAGCATGTTGATGCCGGCTGCCGCGACCATGCCGAACATCACGATCACGCCCCCGCCGAGCACCATAATCGGCACCGTCGAGATCAGCGCGCCCACCTTCGGGATGAGCCCGCACAGGATCAGGAAGATCGCACCATAGGTCACCACATGCCGGCTCATTACGCCGGTCATGGAGATCAGGCCGACATTCTGGCTGAACGAGGTGTTGGGCAGACCGCCGAAAATACCCGCAATGGCCGATCCCAGCCCGTCCGCATAGGTTGCCCCGGAGATTTCTTTCTCCGTCGCCTCGCGGCCCGCTCCGCCCTTGGTGATTCCGGAAACGTCCCCCACCGTCTCGATGGCCGAGATAACGGCCATGAAACACATGCCGATAATGGCCGGGGCGGCGAGCTCGAAGCCCCATTTGAACGGCACCGGAACCGCCACCCACGAGGCATTGCCCACATTGGAGAAGCTCACCATCCCCATGGCAAGCGCCACGACATAGCCCGCGATCAGGCCGAGCAGCACCGCCGCGATCGACCACATGCCCCGCGCAAAGAATTTGAGAAGCAGCGTGACGACCACCACGACCAGCGCCACGCTCCAGTTTTGCAGAGTGCCGTATCCCGGCTTTCCGATCAGCGGGACGCCGCCAGCGGAATACTGGATTCCCACCCGAATGAGCGACAGACCAATCATCAGCACGATCAATCCCGTCACCAGAGGCGGCAGCGCAAAACGCAGGCGTCCCACGAAACTGCCGAGAAAGAAGTGGAAGATACCGCCAATCACGACACCGCCCATCAGCGCTCCCATGGCGGCCACGCCCTGCCCCGCGACAATCGGGATCATCACCGGCAGGAACGCGAAGCTGGTGCCCTGAACGATCGGCAGGCGTCCACCCACCGGGCCCATGCCGATGGTCTGGAAGAGGGTCGCGATGCCGGCAAACAGCATCGACATCTGGATCATGTAGATGAGGTTGGGAAAATCCGGCGAATTGGAGCCAAATCCGAAACCGGCAGCCCCCGCCACGATGATTGCCGGCGTCACATTGGATACAAACATCGCAAGTACGTGCTGGATGCCAAGCGGCACAGCCTGAAACAGTGGCGGCGTATAGTCGGGATTGCTTAAGTCAGCAGGCGACAGCTCATCGCCGCCGGTCATCGTCGTCTGTGTCATTTGTGTTCCCCGATTGTGCTTCAGAAACCTGAAATCTTTTTGGGCGAAGCATCGGACACAAACGCGCACGCTTCTATCTATATTTTTTTGAAAGACAGCCAGATTTCAAACACAAGTTGCACGAAGCGCCAGAGAATCTACCGAAGGAAATTCTTCAACATTTTCTGCTTGTATCGTCGCTGTTTCGGCATCGCTGCAAGACCTGGAAGCCGATACGAGCAACATGCCCACTCTGATCGAAAGACGCCGAACACCTCATGCTCTCACTTCAGGCTCTAAAGAGGTCCGCCCGATACGAGCTGATCCGCGCTGGCTTGGAGGGGACTGCCCTCGCCCTGCGGGCCGGCCTGCCATTGGCAGATGCGCAGCGCGGTGTCATTTTCGCTCTGCATCACGTTGATCCTGAAAGCACGGCCAGCTGGGTTCCCAATGCGTGGCTGAGCATAACGCCAACCTTCCTCGAAGAAGCCATCCAGGTGACCCGCGAAGAGGGGCTGATACCAATCACACTCGAAGAGCTTCCAGAGCGGCTTGCCGACCCTGCGGACACGCGCCGTTATGTGTGCTTCACACTTGACGACGGCTATCGGGACAATGCGCGCTTCGCCGCCCCTGTTTTCCGGCGTCAGGCCATTCCTTACACCGTCTTCCTTACATCCGGCTTTGTGGAGCGCTCCAGGTCAATCTGGTGGAAGACGGCGCAGGAACTGGTCATGAAATCGTCCAGTGTCGACCTCTCGCCCTGGGGCTCCGATGAGCGCGTCCACCTCGAAAGCCGCGCCGACAGGGTCGGCCTGTTCGACCGGTTGTCCAACGCCGTAAGCGATGCAGAAGACGAAGACGCGGCGGTCGCCCGGCTCGACACACTGGCCCGGGCCCATGGCATCGACCCGCTGGCCATCACCGAGCGTCTTACAATGGATGCCGGCGCGCTTGCCGAACTCGCTGAGGATCCCCTCGCCAGCTTTGGCGCACACACACTCACACACGCAAACCTGCGCAAGGTAAGTCCGCAACGCCTGCAACACGAGATGATGCATTCGGCCGGGAAGGTGCGAGACTATGTTGGTGCTGCTCCGGCGACCTTTGCATATCCCTATGGCTACCCGTCCGCCGTCGGTGCGCGCGAGATCGCCGCTGCAAGGGAAGCCGGCTTTGCCGCTGCCGTCACCACAGAGCCCGGCCTGCTTTCGCAGGCATCCCGCGACGCTCAGACAGCACTCCCCCGCGTATCGCTGAACGGTTTTTACCAACGCAAACGCTATGTGCGCGCACTCTTGTCCGGCCTGCCGTTTCGGCTGCGGCGGCGCTGACCCCCTAACGGATCATCGCACGGCACGACCTGTCAGTATCCTTCATAAGGCGGTTGCGGCGCCTTCCCGACCCACCTAAGAAAGGGTTGAGTTGTGGAAGGGCCCCATGAAGATCGCTACCTGGAACATCAACGGCGTCAAGGCGCGCATCGACAACCTCCTGCACTGGCTCGAAGAGTCCAGCCCGGACATCGCCTGCCTGCAGGAGATCAAATCCGTGGACGAGCTCTTTCCGCGCGAACCGATCGAAGCGCTCGGCTACCATGTGGAGACCCACGGCCAGAAAGGCTTCAACGGTGTGGCCCTCCTCTCGAAAATGCGCTTCGACGAGGTCAATCGCGGCCTGCCGGGCGACGATGGTGACGAGCAGGCGCGCTTCATCGAAGGTGTGTTTTCCACCGACAGGGGCGCGCTTCGGGTCGTCTCGCTCTATCTGCCGAATGGCAATCCCGTCGACAGCGAGAAATTCCCCTACAAGCTCGGCTGGATGGAACGGCTTGAAAAGTGGAGTGTCGAACGGCTCAAGCTTGAAGAACCGCTGGTTCTGGCAGGCGATTATAACGTCATCCCCGAGCCGGAAGACGCGAAAAACCCCGACGCATGGGTGGGCGATGCCCTCTTTCGCCCGGAAAGCCGCCAGGCCTTTCGGCGTCTGGGTGCTCTGGGCTTTACCGATGCGTTGCGCGCCGTCAATCAGGACGACGGAATCTATACCTTCTGGGATTATCAGGCCGGCGCCTGGCAGAAGAACAACGGCATCCGCATCGATCACCTCATGCTGTCGCCAGAAGCCGCCGACCATCTGGGATCCGTCACGGTCGAAAAGCACACGCGCGGCTGGGAAAAGCCGTCTGATCACGTCCCCGTCGTTCTTGATCTGAAATTGCGCTCCGCCTGAACGCCAGGCTGCATTAGCCCCAGGCAATGGCCGCGGATCGCAGTCTGTGCTAACATGATTGCGTTATGACCATGTTACGGCACGCTGGGATCGCCGCATTGGCGGTCGCGCTTTCCCTGCCGGTCGCAGCCTCCTCTGCGGCCGAATGCCAGTGCCGCGCCAATGGATCAGCTTTTCGTCAGGGAGAAACAACCTGCCTCGCACTTCCTGACGGGCCGCGTCTGGCACGGTGCGAGATGGTTCTCAATAATTCGTCCTGGAAAATTCTCGATCAGGCCTGCTTTCAGACGTCAAAGCATCTGGAAAAAGCAGTCCCGATGACGGTGGCGCATTATGGCGCCCTGTTTGGTGGGGACTAAGCTCGGGAAAAGTGGGAACCGGTTCACCGTCCGGAATTGGTAAAATCAATGAGATAGAGCGGCTTTTGGATTCTGTGAAAAGCGGAAGCGCGCTGATTGCCCGCCATCCGTCCGATCAGTCGAAACCGTTTTCGCGCAGATCATGCGCCAGTGCGATTGCCGTGCGCCGGTCCGATTCCCCGGCCAGAGCGAAAGCCTGCTCCTGCATGGCCCGAATCCAGCTTACATCGTTCGGCGCGGCCCGGTCGAGAGCCGCCGTCATCATTGCCAGACCTTTCACAACGCGTCCGCTTTCAAACAGGATATGTCCAAGCATGGCCTGGGCGCCGGCATGTCCCTTTTCGGCAGCAAGCTGGAACCAGCGCGCAGCCTGCTGCACACTCTGGGCCACGCCCTCCCCGTCCAGAAACATCCGGCCGACCTGATACTGGGCCTCTGGATTGCGGTATGTCGCCGCCGCACGCATGAAATGCTCCTGCGCGGCCAGAGGATTGGCGCGGATAGGGCTGTCGGGAATGCCCGTTTTCAGATATTTGCCGAGCGCCACAAGCGCGTCCGAGACGTAGGTCTCGTCCGGGCTGCCGGGCCGCACGTCCTGCTGCGCCACCGCTGAGAAGAATTTAAACGCCTCACGGTCGTTGCGGGCAACACCGTCGCCTTCGGCGTACATGCGTGCGAGCTTCCAGCGCGCGCCGACCTGCCCGTTCTCGGCGGCATAGCGGTAGGCTTCAAGGGCCTCTTCCTTGTCACCCCGCTTGTAAGCAGAGAAAGCGAAGCGGAACACAGCCCAGGGGCTGCGTTTCTCCTGCTCCTGAATGACAGCGTTCTCGTCCAGCGCGTAAGCGGTTTCCGGCAGCGCCACGGAGGACGCTACCAGACCAGCAAGAACAGCTGCTTTCCCTGCTTCAAATATCCGCATAACAGTGCGTTTCTTTCTTTGCCCCCGGATGGGTCACCGCGCCATCGCGTGCCGCCCCAACCGTCTGAGCGTATTTCCAGATCGCGCCTGACTGATAATCCGTCTCGCGCGGTTTCCATTCCTTGGCCCGCTCTGCGAGTTCTTCTTCGCTGAGTGCCACGTCGATCGTGCCGGCTTCGGCGTCAATCGAAATCACATCGCCGTCCTTCAGGAGGCCGATTGGCCCGCAGGCAGCGGCTTCCGGCCCCACATGGCCAATGCAGAACCCGCGGGTCGCACCTGAGAAGCGTCCATCGGTGATGAGCGCAACCTTGTCGCCCATGCCCTGACCGTAGAGCGCTGCCGTGGTCGCAAGCATCTCGCGCATGCCCGGCCCGCCTTTCGGACCTTCGTAGCGGATGACCAGCACTTCACCTTCCTTGTAGTTCCGCTCCGTCACGGCTGCGAAACACTCTTCCTCGGAATCGAAGCAGCGCGCCGGGCCCGAAAACGTCAGGTTCTTCATGCCGGCGACCTTCACGATCGCACCTTCGGGAGCCAGATTGCCCTTCAGGCCAACCACACCGCCGGTCTTCGTGATCGGATTGTTCGCCGGGCGAACCACATCCTGGTCTTCATTCCATGGAACATGCTCCATGTTTTCGGCAATTGTGCGGCCAGTTACGGTCATGCAGTCGCCGTGCAGATATCCGTGCTCCAGAAGCGACTTCATCAGCAGCGGAATTCCGCCGGCTTCGAACATGTCCTTGGCGACATATTTGCCGCCCGGCTTCAGATCGGCGATATACGGGGTCTTCTTGAAAATCTCCGCCACGTCGAACAGGGTGAATTCGATACCCGCCTCATGGGCAATGGCCGGCAGGTGTAGTGCCGCGTTGGTCGAGCCGCCCGAGGCCGCCACGACCGCGGCTGCGTTTTCCAGCGCCTTGCGGGTCACGATGTCCCGCGGCCGGATCTGCTTGGCGATGAGCTCCATCACCTTCTCGCCCGATGCGTAGTTGAACCGGTCACGCATCTCGTAAGGAGCCGGCGCGCCGCAGGAATAAGGCAGCGCCAGGCCAATCGCCTCGGCAACCGTCGCCATCGTGTTGGCGGTGAACTGCGCTCCGCAGGAACCGGCCGACGGGCATGCCGCCTGTTCGATCTCGGTCAGGTCTTCGTCGGAGATCGTGCCCACGGAATGCTGGCCGACGGCCTCGAACACATCCTGAACCGTGATCTGCCGGCCGCGATAGGTACCGGGCAGGATCGAGCCACCATAGATGAAAACCGACGGCACGTTGAGGCGCACCATCGCCATCATCATGCCGGGGAGCGACTTGTCGCAGCCCGCCAGGCCGACCAGCGCATCATAGCAATGGCCGCGCATGGTGAGCTCGACGGAATCGGCAATGACCTCACGCGAGACGAGTGAAGACTTCATGCCCTGGTGTCCCATGGCAATGCCGTCCGTCACCGTGATGGTGGTGAACTCGCGCGGCGTGCCGTGGGCCGCCGCGACACCCTTCTTGACCACCTGCGCCTGACGCATCAGCGAAATGTTGCAGGGCGCAGCCTCGTTCCAGCAGGTTGCAACACCCACGAGCGGCTGCGCGATCTCTTCTTCCGAAAGCCCCATGGCGTAGAGATACGAGCGATGCGGTGCCCTTGCCGGGCCCACCGTGACGTATCGGCTTGGAAGTTTGTCTTTCGAAATTGCTTTTGCGTCCATAATTACCCCAGCCGCAGCGCGCGGCACTTCTCCTGAACAGTCGGTTGTGTCCCGTGCGCCATCGAGCTTTTCGATGCGCCGGGTTTATGGCGGGAAATTGGCGTTTCGTCCCGCCCCTGTCTTAACCGAATGCTTATTGAGAAACTGTTGCCAAATGAGCACAGAGACCTGTGCACAAGAGTCAGGGGACGTCAGCAGGAGAGAACAGGACGCCAAAAGCGCCCTGTCCGGGGTCGCAGGTTCAGGACCGCGCCTCTTGTTCCTCGCGCCTGCGCGCGATGATGGAAGCGACGATCGAACCGCCGATCAGAAGCACCGTAACCGAGAGGGCCAGCGGCGAGGGAATCTTGATCCAGTGAGCGACCAGCATCTTCAGGCCGATAAAGATCAGCACCAGCGACAGACCGGTCTTCAGGTGTTTGAAGGTGCGCATCATGCCGGACAGCACAAAGAACATCGCGCGCAGCCCCATGACCGCAAACACATTGGAAGAAAAAACGATGAAGGGGTCGTTGGAGATCGCCAGAACAGCAGGAATGGAATCGACAGCGAAGATCAGGTCCGTGAACTCCACCGTGACCAGCACGACAAATAGCGGCGTCATGAAGAGAACACCATTGCGCCGGGTGAGAAAACGCGAGCCGTGATATTCCTCCGTCACACGCCCGGTCCGCATCAGAAGTTTCACGATGCGGCTTTCCCCGGGGTCCACCATCTCCTCGTCCGACGTCATCATCTTGAAGCCGGAGAAAACGAGAAGCGCGCCCAGCGCCATGCCGATGATCATGAACTGATCGACCAGCTTCACGCCGGGCACGATCAGCGAGAGACGCATGACGATTGCCCCCAGAATGCCATAGAAAAGCACACGGTACTGCGCCTCGGACGGCACCTTGAAGTAGGTGAAGATCAGGGCGATGACAAAGATATTGTCCAGCGAAAGCGCCTGCTCGATCAGATAGCCGGTCAGGAATTCCGCGCCACGATCCTTGCCGCCGAAGTAGAACACGCCCATGGCAAAAACCATGGCGAGAGCCACGTAGCCTGCGACGGTTTTCATGGCTTCACGCGTCGTGATAACGTGATCGCGCCGGTGCAGGACAAAAAGATCAAAAAAGAGAACCACAGCCACGAAGGCCAGAAATCCGGGCCACAGCCAGTCATGCATTGTCATGGAAAGATACGGGGTTTGCGCCGCGTTTGCGCGTTGTCGTTCGATCCGACATCACAGGCAACGCCTTGCCTGCCAGAGGGGCCCGGATCGGGTGACTGCCTCTATGTGCGGTAAAAACCGCAGCAATACAAGTCCGCGCAGTCCCCGCCCATACACAAGCCATGCACAAATGCATGGCACGCCCGGCTCCAGAAACGAAAAGACCCGGCCGAAGCCGGGTCTTGCACGCTGTTCTCAGAAGAGCTGTTTACCACTTCACCTTCATCGAGGCGGACAGGGCTCCGACAAGATCATTGTCAAAGGTGTAGGAGATGTCATTGCCGTAAACCCGACCGTCGTCGCCCACAATGGCACCGGATTCGCCCGATGTAAGAATGCCGAGCGCCCCACTCAGGCGCATCTCGACGTTCTCGTTGGGCGTATAGGCGACCCCGCCGCCGAGCGTCCAGGAGTCCGCCTGATGACCGAAGCCCTGAGAGGTTCCACGATCCCAGGTGAGGCTGGCCGCAGCGCTCCACTGCTCGTTGATCTTGTGGCCGATGCCGCCGGAAACCGTCCAGCCGTCGCGATAGAGAAGGTCGAGCGACGTGGCGCGCGTCGGACCGGTTGTCGTACAGGCAATCCCCCGCGTGGCTTCCGGGCAGAACGGAATGGACTGAAGGATGCTCCAGTTGACCCATTTCACAGAACCGAATGCCAGCCAGCCAGGAGCAATACCGGACTGCACTTTCAGTTCGACGGTTTCAGGCATCTCGGTTGCGCCGAAAACCGGCGTGATCCGACCCGTCACGGGCGGGCTGACGGCTCCGGGTACACGGGAAAGATCCAGTGTTCCGGTTATGTCATCAAGCTTGACCCGTGAATTGTAGACAAGGCTCGCGCGGAACGCGATCTCCGGAATCTCGTAGGCGGCACCGACACGCCAGCCAACACCGCTTCCTTCCAGATCAAGCCGTCCGATACCATTGCCGGCGAGTGTCGGGAAGAAGACCTGGCGTTCCTTGAAACCCTCAAGCTGTTGATAGAAGACGCCACCGAGAACGCGGAACTGCCCCTTGCCGGCCTGCATCTTATAGGAGCAGGTGCCGCCAAAGTTGTGGCTGTCGACCTTGGTCTCAATATTGTGATAGGCACCGGCCCAATTTGCGCCAGGGTTGGTGTGCACACCCCAAGGCTGCGAGTAGTCGATCAGACAGTCAACCTGTTCACCGATCCCGACTTTCACACCGAGACGCGGTGAAAAATAGCTTTCCGTATCCTTTACCCCCTGCGACGCTCCGGGCACCGGACCACCCAAGGCGTTCTTGCCAACGACATTGTCCAGCTTGCGCTGCGGCATCACATAGGTGCCTGTCGCCTCAAAGGCGAACGGTGCCGGATCGAACAAAAGATCGACGTTGTAACCACCGCGCTCCAGGCCACCGGCATAAGCGATACTCGCGCTCGCCGAGACCATCAACGCTGCCGAAACAGTGCGAACCAAACGCATGAGATCCCCTCTCCTCCAATTGCTGGTCCGAGAATAGCAGCGCGGTCTCGAACCTCAATTGTTACTGTACAGCTTGTCGTACCTCACGCTTACGTTAACGTAATACGCCTATGGGATATTGGCGTGACAATCCGTGCGCCAAGGACCAGCAAAGAGGCAAGCGCCTTAAAATTCCCCTGAAATCGACACATTTTGCCTAGCTGGCTTCGCAAATTCATCACCAGTTGCGCAAATGCAACACCCATTGGGGATTTCGCACAACCGTCACAAACCACCCTCAGGGAAGCCATATTCAGATCGCTCCGCACGCCGCGCAACTACGAATCAGCATTGCGCGGAACAAGAAAAGCCGCGCCCACCTGAAAAGTGAGCGCGGCTTCATTCGCTTGTAATTCCGCGGACTGGTCGACCGGTTCAGCCAGCTTCCCGGACACGGGCGAGCGCCACTTCCAGCCTGCCCTTCGCATCGGCGAATTCAGTGAGCTTCTCACGCTCGGCTGCAACGATCTCCTGCGGCGCATTGGCCACGAATTTCTCGTTTCCAAGCTTTTTTTCCAGACGCTGCATTTCCGAGGCCGTCTTGGCGATCTCCTTCTCAAGCCGCGCGGCTTCCGCCGACAGGTCGATCAGATCGCCCAGCGGCAGGCAGAATGTGGTGTCGCCGAGCACAATCTGCGCCGAGCCCTTCGGCGCTTCACCGGCAAAGCCAAGCTCTCCCACGCGTGCAAGCCGCCGAATGGCCGGGTCATGGCGTGCGATGCGCGCCCGCGTTGCCTCATCGGCCCCCACGGCCACCAGCGGCGCCGTGGCAGACGGCGGCACATTCATCTCTGCGCGAACCGAACGGATGCCGGACACGAGGTCGACAAGCCAGTTGATGTCGGCTGCCGCATCCGCGTCCTCGAAGTCAGGCGCCGGCCAGCGGGTCAACGCCAGAACGCTGTCGCGCCCGGCCTCACCACCCGTATGCGCCCAGAGCTCTTCCGTCATGAAGGGCATCATCGGATGCAGAAGCTTGTAGGTCTCGTCGAGCACATGGGCCGCACAGGCGCGGGCCTCGGCCTTGGCCTCTTCGTCCTCACCGGCGAACACCGGCTTCAACAGCTCCAGATACCAGTCGCAGAACAGGCTCCATACGAAACGATAGGCCGTGCCCGCCGCCTCGTTGAAGCGGTAGGTCTCGATGCTCTCCGTCACGCCCTTCGCCGCCCGCGTAAGTTCCGTCAGAATCCAGCGGTTGATTGCAAGCTTCGCATTTTCCGGACGGAAACTCTCGTCCCGTTTGACGCCGTTCATCTCGGCGAAACGCGTCGCGTTCCAGAGCTTGGTGCCGAAATTGCGGTAGCCCGCCACACGCGCCGGATCGAGCTTCACGTCGCGGCCCTGTGCAGCCATGATCGTCAGCGTGAAGCGCAGTGCATCCGCGCCATATTCGTCGATCAGCTCGAGCGGATCGATGACGTTGCCCTTCGACTTCGACATCTTGGCGCCGTTCTTGTCACGCACCAGCGCATGAACATAGACCGTGTGGAACGGTTCTTCTTCCATGAAGTGCATGCCCATCATCATCATCCGGGCAACCCAGAAGAAAATGATGTCGAAGCCGGTCACCAGAACCGAGGTCGGATAGTAACGCGCAAGCTCCGGTGTCTTGTCCGGCCAGCCGAGCGTCGAGAACGGCCAGAGCGCCGAAGAAAACCAGGTGTCGAGCACGTCTTCATCACGCGTCAGGATATCGCCCGGCTCGAAATTCTCGAGCTTCTCTTCCACCCAGGCCTTCCAGGGGCCTTCATGCGAGATGTAATGCTGGATCGCCGCCTCGAGCGCCGTCTCCTCATCCTTCTCGACGAAGACCTGCCCGTCGGGACCATACCAGGCGGGGATCTGGTGCCCCCACCAGAGCTGACGGGAAACGCACCAGGGCTGGATGTTCTCCATCCACTCGAAATAGGTTTTTTCCCAGTTCTTCGGCACGAACTTCGTGCGGCCTTCGCGCACGGATGCGATCGCGGGCTTCGCCAGCGTCTTCGCATCCACATACCACTGGTCCGTCAGGAACGGCTCGATCGGCACGCCGCCACGGTCGCCATGGGGCACCATGTGTTTGTGCGGCTCGATCTTCTCCAGAAGCCCGGCCTCTTCCATCATCGCGACGATCTTCTTGCGCGCATCGAACCGGTCGACGCCGTCGAGCTCGGCGATCGTGCGGGCGAGCGGCGCATCGGCCCCTTCCAGCCCTTCAAGAAACGCCTCATTGCCCTTGAGCGTAATCGTGGCATCGGTCGCCATGATGTTGATCTGTGCCAGATCGTGTCGCTTGCCGACCTCGAAGTCGTTGAAATCGTGCGCAGGCGTCATCTTCACCGCGCCGGTGCCCGCTTCCGGGTCCGGATATTCATCGGCAACGATGGGAATGCGGCGGCCGACCAGCGGCAGGAACACGTTCTTGCCGATCAGTTCCCTGTAGCGCGGATCGTCGGGATGAACCGCAACACCAGAGTCGCCCAGCATGGTTTCCGGGCGCGTCGTGGCCACCACCACATAGTCGCGCGTCTCATAGCCATCCGGCTGCCCGTCCGAAGGCCGCCAGATAACGCGGTTGCCCTCGTCGTCCAGCCTGTAGGGATGCTCATAGGTCAACCCGTCGGCGAGCGGATAACGGAAGTGCCAGAGATTGCCGTTGGTCTCGACCTGCTCGACCTCAAGGTCCGAAATCGCCGTCAGCAGCTTCGGATCCCAGTTGACGAGGCGCTTGTCCTTGTAGATCAGCTCCTGCTTGTAGAGCGAGACAAACACCTCGACCACCGCCTTCGACAGGCCCTCGTCCATGGTGAAACGCTCGCGCGACCAGTCGCAGGAAGCGCCCAGCCGCTTGAGCTGGTTCATGATCGCGCCGCCCGACTCCGCCTTCCAGTCCCAGATCTTTTCGACGAACTTCTCGCGGCCCATGTCGCGTCGGTGCTGCTGCTTCTCCATGAGCTGCCGCTCGACCACCATCTGGGTGGCGATGCCCGCATGGTCCATGCCCGGCTGCCACAGCACGTCCTTGCCGCGCATGCGCTCGAAGCGCACCATGATGTCCTGCAGCGTGTTGTTGAGCGCGTGGCCCATATGCAGCGAACCGGTCACGTTCGGCGGCGGAATGACAATGGTGAAGGATTCCGCGCCCGATTCTGCACCGGCTCCGGCCCTGAACGCATCGGCCTCTTCCCAGCGAGCGGCGATTTTCGGCTCGACGCTTGCCGCGTCGTAAGTCTTTTCAAGCATAAGGGTTTCCGCGCTAGAGCAATCCCGGAAACGTGAAAACGGCCCCTCCGGAACTGCGTGAAATCAACAGTCGGATCGCTTCACCGTCTTTCTGAAAAACAGCAAAGCCACAGACCCGCAATCTGGTCTGTTCACAGAACGGTGTAAAGCCGAAGGGTCAGATCAAGTCAACCGGCTGGCGGCGCGGCTTATCCGCCGCGCGCGATCCGCTCGATCTCTTCGCGCACGAGGCGCTCCACGATGGTTGGCAGATTGTTGTCGAGCCAGTCCTGGAGCATCGGCCGGAGCATCTCCTCGGCCATCTGGTCGAAATTGCGTCGACGGCTGGCCTCAAAGGCCTCATTCAGTTCGCCGAAAGCAGCCGCCACCTTGCGGCCCGTATATTCGGAAAGGATGCCCTGCCTTGCCTCATCGGCCCGCTCCGCACCCGCGGCAACCGGCATATAGGGTTCGCCCTGCTGCTCCCGATCATCGGTCTCGGCGGCTGGTTCTTTCTGAACAGCCTCAACCTCGGCGAGCCGCTGCACGAGACCCCGATCGATAGCCGGCGCATCATCCTGCGCAGATGCAATGGACGAGACACCGGCAAGCGGCGCCTCCATCGTCTCCGGACGCACATCCTCCTGATGCGCCTGAGAATCGCGCAGCTCTGTTCGAAAACTCTCAACGTCAGCCGAGGCTTCAAAATGCGCCGCCGCGTCCCGCTTTTCTGGCTGGTCTGCTGGCACCTGGCCCTGCTCCACGTTTCCGCTCTGGGGAGCCGTGGCCTCTCGCGCAGCAACAGCGGCAGCGCCCGCATTCTCGGATGACCTCGCCGAAGGCGCATCATTGTCCTCGATGATCCGCCGGATCGACGCGAGTATCTCCTCCATGGAGGGCTCACGCTGACTCCCGTTTGAAGTCAGCGCCTCGACTGCTGCTTCCATCTTCTGCGCCCCGAAACCCTGTGACATAGTCAAACCTGCCGCCTCCAGCTGCGTCCGCTTCACCAACCCTGCCCGGAACGACGTTCTCTCTGCCCGTCCAGGCACCAGTGCAGACGGTCGAATCACAACAGAAAGCGTAACGCACGGGCGGGCGCATGAGAATCCCCGCACCCGTGCAGTTTCAGGTTGCACACAGAAATGCCGGGCTCACGAGAGCCCGGCATTTCTTTATCGCTTGAATATAAGGGAATATGTCCGGACGAAGCCGCCCAGGAAACGCTGACAGGTCTCAGCGACCGTCCGGCGTACGCAGGCCGTACCACTTGTCCTTCACTGCCTGATAATGTTCCTCGGGCCGGTATTCGCTGACCTGAAGACCAAGCCGGCTGGCGGAAAGCCGTCCGGTCGCCGAAAGAATGGCATAGCTGGCAACCACGATGTCACGCTCCGCGCTCACCTGGTTGATCTTCGCGTCGATAACGTCCGCCTGCGCATTCAGGACATCGAGTGTTGTGCGCTGTCCCACATTGCGCTCTTCGATCACACCATTGAGCGCCAGCTGTGCCGCCTGCACCAGTTCCCGGTTGGCAGAAAGCGATTCGCGCGCTGCCTGATACTGGCTCCAGGCCGAAACAACGGCCGCACGAACCTGATCGCGGCTGACATCAAGATTGATGCGCGCCTGACCGAGCGATTCCTTGTTCTTGCGCACCTGCGCCGAGGCCTGACCACCCTGGTAAATCGGCACGGTCAGATTGAGCCCGATGCGCGCGCTATCGCGCGAACCATCGGCAGAAAGGCCCGGCGATGAGTCCTGATAGCTGTGCGAAAGCCCGACAGAACCCGAGACCTGCGGCAGGAATGCGCCTTCCGAAGATTTTACGCGGAACGACGCCGTGTCGATCTGATGCTGGCGCGCCTTGATGACCGGGTGCGCGGCAAGGCCGAGTGAAAGCGCGCTGTCGAGATTCTTGGGAAGCAGCTTCGTCAGCGGCTGCGCCGCCTTCAAATTCTGCGGCGCATCACCGATCAACTGGCGATAGACAGCCGAACTCGATGTCACGGAGGCCCGCGCCGCGCTGAGCTGCGCCAGAGCGGCCTGCCGGCGCGCCTGGGCCTGCGCGACATCCGTGCGCGTTCCCTCGCCCACATCGAAGCGCGAGCGCGCCGAACGCACCTGCTCCTCGAGGAATTCAAGGTTCTGTGCCCGCAGCGCAGCGATCTGACGATCGCGAATGACGTCCATATAGGCGCTGGCCGCGTTGAAAAGCGTATCGAGTTCCTGGTTTCTCAGGGCCTCGTTCGCCGCACGAACCGACGCTTCCGCAGCCTGCACGTTGTTGCGCGTCTGAAAGCCGTCAAAAATTGGCTGCGTCAGCGAGATACCGAATTCACCGGTGCGGATATCGGTGCCGTCATTGTGGGTCAGCGCGAGCGAAGCGGTGCCCTGAACGCGCGGACGCATGCCGGATTTGGCGATGGCGACGTCTTCATCGGTCACCCGGACTCCGGCGCGTTCGGCGTTGAGCGTGGAGTTGTTCTCGTAGGCTTTTGCCAGAGCGCCCAGAATGGTCTCGGCGGAAGCGACGACTGGCGTTGCAATCAACGCGGATGAGGCCACCAGAGGGATAAGGAAACGACGGTAAAAAGGCACGATCTGTCAACCTCGGACTGTTATCGGCAGCCGCGCCATACAGGACACCACCACCCCGACTTATGTGTTCCGGTCTTTCAACCGGCGTCCACGCCCGGGAGACACCAATGACAGCCTGTCCCCCACCCCCAAATCAGGCGCTCTTTCAAATAGATGTTACATCAATCCCTTGATCAATTCCGTTGCAGGAAAGCAACAAGTCACCCCTCAAAACACGAATACCGGCTCTTTTTGGAACCCAGGCAATGGCCGGACCGCCAGATTGAAAGCCGGACGGCTGGAAACGATGCCGTCATCCTTCACAAAAAGATGCGCCTGGGCCGCATTCCCTTCGCCGATCACCGCGACAAGCCGTCCGCCATTGCGCAGTTGATCGAGGAGACTTTGCGGAACATGATCCACCGCCCCGCCAATGACAATCACATCGTAGGGCGCATCGTCGGCATACCCGCCCTGCAGCGCACCACCGACGACAGCCACGTTGACGCAGCCAAGCTCGTTGAGCGCTTCCGTCGCCATACCCGCAAGCCCTTCATCGCTTTCAAGTGCAACGACGAAGCTTGCAAGGCGCGACAGAACCGCCGCCGAATAACCCGATCCCGACCCCACATCGAGAACGACATCGCTCGATTGCACATCGGCAAGCTGGATCAGCTTCCCGAAGGCCGCGGGCTCCATCAGATAGCGGGCGCCATTTCCATCCGCTGCCGGGGCAATTTCAATGTCTTCGTCGATATAGGCGAGCGCCTTCTTTCGTCCCGGCACGAAGGCCTCGCGCGGAATCTCGCCCATCGCGTCCAGAAGCGGGTTGCTCGTCACATCGGACGTCCGCAACTGTCCTTCCACCATATTGGCGCGCTGCTGGGAGAAATCGATTGTCATGCGTCTGCTTCCCGAAGCCTGTTTTCGGACCGTCTGCGGGACAAGCTTCCCGCTTCGCCGAAAACAAAGATTTGACCGGTTTGCTAGCGGCTGCGGTCGCCCCTGTCAATCGCTCTGCGGCAGGCAGGCGTGGACCACTGACACGTCGGGAAACACCTTCGCCCACACACGTCGAACATCGGAGCTCCCGACAGGGAGCACAGTCGCGCCCGGCCTCACAGCCAGAGCACCAGACCGAAAAGTGGAATCCGGTTTTCGGGTCATTCGGGTGCACCTTAAATAATATGGATCGTCCCTTGTGCCTCCAGATGGACGCAAGGCCGCCTAGCCAGGCAATGGAACGAATTCCTCATCGTCTCCCCGCGGCAGATCAAACAGCCCCGCACCCCAGTTTTCCCGGCGCCAGTCATCCTTGGCCGCTTCGATGCGCTCCTTGGAAGAAGCCACGAAGTTCCACCATATGTATCGCGGCCCGCTCATTGTCGCGCCACCCAGAAGCATCAGCCGCGCGCCCTCTGCTCCGGCGCCCACAGTGATGGAATCACCGGGCCGGAACACCATCATTCGTCCGGCTTCAAAGATCTGCCCGGCAACCGAGACCGCCCCCTCCGTCACGTAGATCCCCCGGTCTTCATGATCATCGGGAAGCGGGAAGCGCGCACCGGGTTCGAGCACGACATCGGCATAGAACATGTCTGTGTGGACCGTGGCCGGAGCCTTCTCGCCATAGGCGGCTCCCAGGATCAGCCGCAGGGTCACACCGTCATCGCCAATTTCGGGAAGCGTCTCTTTCTCATGATGTTCGAACGTGGGCTCGGCATCTTCCATCGCTTCCGGCAACGCCACCCAGGTCTGAATGCCGAACAGGCTGTGCGGCCCCTGCCGCGAGGCCGTGCTGGTCCGCTCCGAATGGGAAACACCCCGCCCCGCAACCATCCAGTTCAGCGCGCCGGGATGGATCACCTGATCCGAGCCAATGCTGTCACGATGGTGAAAATCTCCGCGGAAGAGGTAGGTCACGGTCGCCAGCCCGATATGCGGGTGGGGGCGGACGTCGATGCCCTGGCCTGTCAGAAACTCCGCCGGTCCTGCCTGATCGAAAAAGATGAACGGCCCCACCATCTGCCGCTTTGGTGCTGGCAGCGCCCGCCGCACCTCAAAGCCGCCAATGTCGCGGGCACGCGGAATGATCAGCGTTTCGATGGAGTCGGCCTCGGTATCATCCGGGCACCCCGGTGTCAGGGCGGGATTCCAGCTCATGGCAACATCCTTTGCAGCAAACGCGGTCCTGCAAAAGACTATCACCGTGGTCGATGGCCGGAAATGCCGGCACGCATTGACAGTCCGTCACCGGGAGCACTGCGGGACATCTTTAGTGGCGCGGCATTTTGCCAGTCCGCTGCCCCAGACACCTTGCAGGATCAACCGCCGCTCCATAGATGCCCGTGTCCCGGATACCCATACTGGAGACCCTATGGACACCCGCCTGCCACCGGCAGTTCGTTCTGATCGTCTTGAACTACGACCTTTCGTGTCATCCGATCGCCCGGCTTACGATGCCTATCACAGCCGTCCCGAGGTCTACAGGTTTCTCTATGCACCGGTCCCAGGCAAACACGCCCTGTCTGAGCAGTTTGCAGCGTGTCTTCAGCCACGGTTCGAGAACAATGGAGATGCATTGCACCTGGCAGTGATCCGCCGCGAAGATTCCGCACTCCTCGGGGAGGTTCTGCTGAAGATGGCAAGCAAGGACGCGCTTCAAGCGGAGATCGGCTATATCTTCAATCCCGATTTCTCAGGCGCAGGCTATGCCACCGAAGCCGTTCGAATGATGCTCGATATCGGTTTCAGCGAATACGGATTCCATCGGATTTTTGCACGCCTCGATCCGCTGAACAAAGGATCGGTAGGGGTTGTCGAGAGGCTGCGCTTCCGTCGCGAAGCACATCTTCTTCAAAACGACCGCTTCAATGGAGTATGGGGCGATGAGTTCATTTACGCGCTCTTGCAGTCCGAATGGGAAAAAAGAGCACTTTCTGCCAGCTCTTGAACCTGACTGGCGGGCTCTCGACAACCCGCGGCCAATGTCGGCAGCGCCACATTTCAGGAGGTTTCAGCTGGGCTGGTGTGAGCGACGCGGCGCCCGCAAAGAAACGCGCCCTTTTGCCTATACAGCGGGCCGAAAGCCATTGGCGAAGAGACGGCGAATCACAGGGCAGTGCGAAAGGGCTGGAGTGCAGCTCACGCAAAACCGTGTAAGGTCTTCAGATAAAAATTTGAAATCATTTGGAAAAGAGAATTTGGAGGCCTCGCCCGGAATCGAACCGGGGTGCAAGGATTTGCAGTCCTCTGCGTAACCACTCCGCCACGAGGCCATGTCGCAAGCGACACGGGCTGTTCAATAGGTTGCAGCCAATTCCCCGTCAAGCGGGCAAATGTCATTGCCGTGAAATTATCCGGGGAGACCGTGCGATTCGGGAGCGATGAATGGATCACCAGTCACCCAGGCCTATGCTTTCCATCCCTGCGACGGCTCCACCAGACGGCGGCCTTGCGCCGCTGCCGCCTCACTGATGCGATGTCATACGAGAGGATCAGCAATCCGAGTGGAATCATCCAGAACCCGAGCACGGGCAGAAACCCGAACAATCCCAGGACGACGAGCAGGCACCCCCCTCCGATTCTCGCGAGCCGAGACCTGGGAATCGGTATCCGTTTTCCCATGAGGGAAACCGACGGTCGCCCCTTCTCCTTCGCTTCGCAGTTCCTGTTTTGCTTCACCATATACGTTCCATAGCCCTCTACCGGCCCTCACACGCTGTCTGCCCATCAATGCCGGACCTTCCATATGCGTTGCAAAGTCCACCGATGGGAGGGGCTGTTTGAAAAAAACGGCAAAAATCACATTTGGCGCTTTGCAAAGCTGAATTTGGTTTGCTATAGGCACGCTCACTCGCATGAGCACAGGCGTTCCCCGGTAGCTCAGTGGTAGAGCAACCGGCTGTTAACCGGTTGGTCGCTGGTTCGAATCCGGCCCGGGGAGCCACTTTTCAGGAAAATATCCAGCATGCACCGCAGTTTCGTCGCTGCGCTTGCTCCTGCACGTCGGCCAAGGCAGACACCGGAGCAGATGCACAGCACTCCGGGCGAGCGTTTTCATCAAGTGCAGAACCGGTTTAGGATAAATCCGTAGCGTAGCGCGTTCGTTTTGCAGGCTTGTGTGCGGGGTACCTTCTTGTCCGAAGTCGAGTTGAAGCTGTTGCTGGAAAAGCAGCAAGTGCCCGACCTGCTCGCGCGCATCGAACGATTGCCCGATGATGCGCACAGGGTGCACGAAAGCCGGCTTCTGCGCAGCATCTACCTCGACACACCGGATGGTGTCCTGCGCGCAAACGGCATCTCCCTGCGCCTGCGGCGCGACGGCAGGCGCTGGCTTCAGACCGTCAAGCTCAACGGTTCCATCGCGGGAGGTCTTTCCAGGGTCACTGAGATCGAGCAGCCCGCCCCCACGGGCGCAGTCTCGGTCGATGCGATCGAAAACGATGAGGTCCGGGACCGACTAAGGAAGCTGGTGAAAGACGCGCCGCTGCAGACGGTCGCAGAAACCCACATCCGCCGCACACAGGTCGATCTTCATCTTGATGACGGCACCAGGGCCGAGCTTGCGGTGGACAGCGGCGCCATCAAGGCTGCCGGTCGCAGCGAAAACCTGAACGAACTCGAGATCGAACTGGTCGCGGGAAAGCCAGTCGGGCTTTACAGGGCTGCGCGCATGATTCTGCCCGAAGGCGCCCTGCGCTTTTCGCGCTTTTCGAAAGCCGCGCGCAGCTTTCTCCTCGCCGAACACGGGCACATCGAGCCCCCTGCCGGACCGCAGAGGGCAAGGTCTGTGCCGATCGGCCGCAAGGACGGCATTCACAAAGCCGCCCGCGACATATTGCAGGAATGTCTGGCCCAGATCGCAGCAAACATCGAAGCCATCCAGCAGACCGACGAAATGGAAGGCCCGCACCAGTTGCGCATCGGCCTTCGGCGCCTGCGCAGCGCACTCGCTCTCTTCGCCGGCGCGCTGGAGCCGTCAGCCGTCGTGCATTACAAGAAAGAAGCACGCTGGCTGGGGCGCGAAGTCGGTCGCCTGCGCGACCTCGAAGTGGTCCTCAACGATATTGCAAAACCGTTCTTCGCGGATGCACCCCGGTCGCCCGGCGCGGCACTCGTCCTCGGCACACTGCAGCGACACGCAGGCGAGGTCCGTACCGACCTCCGGCAGGCTCTCTCGGCAGAACGCGTGAACGAATTCCTGCTTGGCCTCTCGGAACTGACTGAGACAGGCGTTCATGAAAAGCCGCCCGTTCCCGGGAACCTGAGAGATCTGGCGAGCGGCATGCTCGAAAAGCGCTGGAAGCACGTCTTTGCGCACGCCCGAGGGATCGATGCCTTCGCCGTGGATGAAAAGCATGTGTTACGCAAGGAACTGAAGAAGCTCCGCTATGCGATCGAATTCCTCGGCCCGCTCTATGCACCCGCCGGCGTGAAGCGCATGACCGGCAGGCTCAAGACCCTACAGACCGTATTTGGCAGCCTCAACGACGCGGCTGTCGCCGATGTGATCCTGAGCAAGCCTCCCCTCTCCTCCATCAACGACCTTGCCGCGCAACGTGCCATCGGCCGTCTGCTTGGAACCTGCGAGACCCGCACGCTTTACGATTGGCCAGCCGCCAGGGACCACTGGAAGACGCTGAAGGAGTGCCGGCCATTCTGGAAGCGGCGCGCGAGGTAAAACGGCAATTCCGCCCACCCGCACAGACTTGAACATCAAGCCTGATTCCAGGTCCCGTCCGAACACGGATTCGTGAGCAGGCGACGATCCACGGAACGTTTTCCGACCCCGCCGATTGTACCAGAATACAAAAGATTCGGGCGGGCAGGATGAAACAGAAGAACAAAACGCAACCTCCGGTCACACTGGAAAGCTTATCCAATGCGCTTCCAGCGGATGTCGTCGCGGCACTCGATCGCTTCAGCGCCATGGAGGGCGCCGGCATGACACGAGAGCAAGCGCTCGTCACCGCACTCAGAACATGGGCCCTTTCCAGAGGGCTGCTGCGCACCGAAAACGACGGCAATGATGGTTTGCGACCCGAGCAGCTCAACGCAACAAACGACGATTGACCCCCACGCATGGAAGATCACATGACCCCTGAGAACGACCGGCGCCCGGTTTTGCTCCTGTTCCGGCATGATCTGCGTCTGTCGGATAATCTCGCCCTTTGCGCCGCCGCCGAAACGGGACTCCCCATCGTGGCCGCGTTCATTCTCGACGAGGAAAGCGAAGGCATCCGGCCGCTCGGCGGCGCACGCCGCTGGTGGCTGCATCACAGCCTTGCAGCACTGGCTGAGGATCTGGGAAAACATGGTCTGAAACTCGTCCTGCGCAGGGGCTCCATGGCCAGGACTGCGCTCGCACTGGCCGACGAGACCCGTGCCTGCACCGTCTATTGGAACCGGCGCTACGACCCCGCCGGCATCGCCGCCGACACCGACTTGAAAGCTGGCCTCAGGGACCGCGGCATCGAAGCGCAAAGTTTCGCTGGCCATCTGCTGCACGAACCGTGGCGACTGAAGACCGGATCGGGCGGGCCCTACCGGGTCTTCACGCCCTTCTGGCGGGCCCTGCTCGATTCCGTACACCCGCGCCCGCCCGCCGACCGACCCGAAACGCTCACGCCCTGCAGGGAAGCAGTGGCAGGCGACAGGCTTGAGGACTGGAAGCTCCTGCCGACGAAACCTGACTGGGCGACGGGCCTGCGGGAAACCTGGGAACCCGGAGAGGCTGGCGCCCGCAAGAGGCTGACAGCGTTTCTCGACGGTGCCGGCGAAGGATACAAGACCCGCCGCGATCTCATGGCCGAGGCCGGGACATCCGGCATTTCACCGCATCTCGCCCACGGCGAAATCACGCCATTCCAGATCTGGCAGACGCTTGAAAGCGACAGCAGCATTGCCGACGGGGATCTGCAGGCCTTTCGCAGGGAGATCGGCTGGCGCGAATTCTGCTGGCATCTTCTTTTTCACAATCCGAAGCTCGCCACAGAAAATTTCAATCGTAACTTCGATGCGTTTCCCTGGCGTGGAGACGATACCGCCCTTCGCCACTGGCAACGCGGCGAAACCGGTTATCCCGTCGTCGACGCGGCCATGCGCCAGCTCTGGCAGACCGGCTGGATGCACAATCGCGCACGCATGGTCGTCGCCTCTTTCCTCGTCAAGCATCTGGGCATCCACTGGCGTGAGGGGGAGGCGTGGTTCTGGGACACGCTTGTCGACGCCGATCCCGCCTCCAACCCGGCCAACTGGCAATGGGTCGCGGGTTCCGGTGCGGATGCGGCCCCCTTCTTCCGCATCTTCAACCCCGTGCTTCAGGGTCAGAAGTTCGATCCCGTGGGCGATTACGTGCGGCGGTACGTGCCGGAACTGGATGCGCTCCCCGACAAGCATCTGCACCAGCCGTGGAAAGCCCCCGAAGAGGCTTGCGGCAAGGCTGGCGTAAAACTTGGTGACACCTATCCCCGCCCTCTGGTCGACCACAGGGCGGCCCGCGAACGCGCGCTGGACGCCTATAAATCGGTCAAAAACGCCGGCTGACGTGCCCGTCAGTCGGTTTTCCGGGAAACGAAATCGGCGGCGATGCGCATCTCGCGCAGGGGCCGCACCCTGGCCGTACACGCCTCATAGATCGGGTCTGCCTTGTATGCTGCCAGCGCCGCTTCGTCGCGGAACTCCGCGTAAACGATGACATCCACTTCGGTGCCGATCTGGTCGACCTTGCGGTTGATGCCAACCTCGAAAAAATCGGAGTGCGGAATATCGGCCAGCATACGCAGGCCCTCGGCAATCCGCTCCACGTCGGCCTCGTCTCTGGCGCTGAAGAAAACGATGTGTCGAATCACGGGCCTGTCTCCTGAAAATGTGCCCGCAAATCGCGCCGCATCGCCTGAATGTCAATGCAGCGTCACGCCGCAGGAGCGGAATCAAAACCTCAACGCCGCCGAACAAAAGACTGTTTCGCAAAGAAAAAAGGCCAGGCGCAAAGCCCAGCCCTTCCTGCCCCTGGCTAAAGCGTGATGCGGTAGAGCGCAAAACCTTCCTGCCCTTCGCCAGCCGGTTCAATCGAAACACCCTCGACACTCGACGCGAATTCCGCGCCTTTGGGGCCTGTCTCGAAAAGAACCGACGTGTCGGCCAGAGGCTTGAAGGTCCAGTTGGCGTCTGCGGATGGGTTGATGGTTCCCTGCTCCACGATATAGCGCACGATCACATCGCGATTCGTGTCCGGTGCAGCAAAGATCACCTTGTCCGGCCCTATCCCCGGAAAATTGCCTCCGCCCCCACCACGGTAATTGTTCGTAGCGACGATGAATTTCTGAGCCGGGTCGACCGCCGCGCCATTGAACTGCAGATCCACGATGCGGTTCGAATCCGCGTTCAAGAGCTCGCCCTTGGACGAATATTTCGGTGGCTGGGACAGGTCTATCCGATAGGTCACGCCGTCGATCACGTCGAAATTGTAGGACGGGAACGAGGGGTCGAGCAGCGGCTGGTCCGACTTGCCGGGTTCCACCAGATTGAAAATGCCGGCCGACATCTCCAGCCATTCCTTCAAATCCGCACCCGTCACCAGAACGGCCTGCACCGTGTTGGGATAAAGATAAAGATCGGCGACGTTTTTGATCGCCACATCGCCCGCTGGCACATCCGTGTAATAGTCCGGACCGCCGCGCCCGCCGGCCTTGAAGGGCGCAGCCGCCGAAAGCACGGGCAGATCCCGGTATTCGCCATCCTTCAGCATGTCGGTGATGTACCAGGTCTGTGCCTGGCTCACGATCTGCACGGATGGGTCGTCGGCCACCAGCGCGAAATAGGAATGCAGCGGCGCAGACGTCTTGCCCACCGCGGTGCGCACATATTTCAGCGTTGCCTCGTGGTCTTCGCGCACCGCTTCCTCGACCTCCGCCTTGCTTTCGACCAGCGGCTCGGTCTGGCGTTCCACACGCTTGAAAATTGGGCGCGCCTCGGACGTCGCGTTCACCACCACCCAGCTCTGCCCGTCCCTTTCCAGAAGCAGGTCGATCAGACCCAGATGCGATCCCCAGAAGCCACCCATGACGGCAGGTTTCCCGGCAATCGTGCCCCTGGCGTTGTCGACACCTTCAAGCCCTTCAAACTTCGGACCGGGAAAATCGAGATGGCTGTGCCCGGTCACGATGGCGTCGATACCCTCGACACCGGCAAGTAGCAGCGAAGCGTTCTCGAGATTTTCCTCATACTGCGCCGGGCCAATGCCCGAATGCGACAGCGCCACCACGATATCGGCGCCCTCCTCGCGCATCTGCGGAACCCAGGCCTCCGCCGCCCGAACGATGTCGCGTGTCATCGCCTTGCCGGTCAGATGCTTGGAATCCCAATTCATGATTTGAGGCGGCACGAAGCCGATAAGCCCCACGCGGATCGGGTGCTCCGCGCCATCGCCGTCCTTCACCATCCGGTCAAGGATCACGTAGGGTTTCAGGAACAAGTCATCGCCGCGGCCGCTGGCGGCAAGCTGCCCCTTGGTCAGGTTGGCGCAGACAAAGGGGAAATTCGCGCCCGCAAGCACCTTGAACATGAAATCGAGCCCGTAATTGAACTCGTGATTGCCAAGCGTCGAGCAATCATAGCCGAGCGTGTTCATCCCCTTGATGACAGGGTGGATGTCGCCCTCGCGCATGCCGCGCTCATAGGCGATGTAATCGCCCATTGGGTTGCCCTGGAGGAAATCGCCATTGTCGACGAGGATCGAGTTCGTTGCCTCGGCGCGGATTGCGTCGATGATAGACGCCGTGCGGGCGAGCCCCATCGTGTCATTGGGCTTGTCGGCGTAATAATCGTAGGGAAAGACATGCACATGCAGGTCGGTGGTTTCCATAATGCGCAGATGCGCCTGGTTCACCGAAGCCTTGGCGGAAAAAGGGTGCATCAGCACCAGAGAACCTGCAGCAGCCGAGCCTGCTAAAAACGAACGGCGGGACATGGAGGCGTATGCGGACATCATGATCGTCTCTCCTGGGCCTTTGAAAAGGAACCGGCGAAGGAGCATGATTGCGCCGTCGCGCCGAGACTTCCAGCAAAATCTCGTGACGCGCGCATGACAGTCGACCGGCACGTTGTGAGCGAACCCTGTCGCATGCAGAACAGCGCCCGGACAGCAAATGCAGCAGCATCGGATCCGGCTGCAGCGAATGCGGAGGAGACGCGAGGATGAGCGACACACCGGGCGACAGAACCAGGCCTCATGCCTCGCCACCCTGTTTCATGCATGAACTGGACGGTCGCGCCGGCATCTCAAGCGCGGAAGTCTGGCCGGAGGTGCGTCGCTGGCGCAAGGCCACGCGCGACCGCCTGATCGCCGAGCGCCTAGCCGTTCCCGCCGCCGAACGCACCCACCTTGCAGACATCATCGCGCAGAAGCTCGACGCTCTGATCGGCGATCCATCGGGCCGCGTGATCGGCCTCTACTGGCCGTTCCGGGGCGAGCCGGACCTGCGCCCATGGCTTGCCACGCTCCATGATCGCGGTGCCATGACGGCCCTGCCGGTCGTCATCCAGAAAGCCGCGCCCCTTGTCTTTCGCCCCTATCGTCCCGGAGACACACTCGAACGCGGTGTCTGGAACATCCCCGTTCCGGCAACCGACAAAGAGATCGTTCCCGATATCGTCGTCTCGCCGCTGGTCGGTTTCGATAAAGGCAACTACAGGCTGGGCTATGGTGGTGGATTCTATGACCGCACGATTGCCGCCCTGCCGAGAAAGCCGCTGCTCGTCGGCATCGGATACGCCTTCTCGCAACTCCCGACGATCTATCCCCAGCCGCACGACATTCCGATGGATCGCATCGTCACCGCCGGCTGATGCCCACCGGCCTCACGCCATCTGCGGCTTCAGCCCCACGCCTGTCCGGTCGACCACCTCGCGCAATGCAAAAGCCGAGTTGATCTTGATCACGTGCGGCATGCCCGTCAGCCACTCCTTGTGGACACGCTCATAGTCCTGCAGGTCGCGCGCAGCGATCCGCAGAATATAGTCGTACTCACCCGACATCAGATGGCAGGACACCACATTCGGGCAACGCTGCACGGCTGCTTCGAACTCGCTGAGCGTCCGCTCGAACTGTCCCGACAGCGAAATATGCACAATCACCGTAACCCCATGTCCAAGGGCTGCATTTGAGAGCCGGGCGTGGTATCCCTTGACAACACCGCTCTTCTCCAGATTGTCGAGACGGCGGGAACAGGCCGACTGGGAGAGCCCCACCTTCTCAGCAAGCGCCGAATTGGAGATCCGCCCATCCTTCTGGAGCACTTCCAGAATAGCGATATCAATCCTATCAAGGGCCATAAATCGAACTTCCTCCCATAGAATTTCTATTTTGCGCAAAAAATAGCGAAAAACACCACCAAGCGCAAACATCTTCGCAAAGACGTTCGGCCAGTTTTGTGGTCTCATTCATTAAGCCAGAAAATTCGCAAAACGTCGGAGGAGACACGGATGCGCGTCGGCTGCCCGAAGGAAATCAAGAATCATGAATACCGCGTCGGCCTGACACCGGGCTCCGTGCGCGAATATGTGGCGCACGGACACGATGTGCTCGTGGAAGCCGGCGCTGGTGCCGGCATCGGTGCCGACGACAACGCCTACCGTGCAGCCGGCGCCACCATCGCCAGCTCGGCCGAAGAGGTTTTCACCAGGTCGGACATGATCGTTAAGGTCAAGGAGCCGCAACCCTCGGAATGGGTGCAACTCCGCGAAGACCAGATCCTCTACACCTATCTCCACCTGGCGCCCGATCCGGATCAGACACGCGGCCTGGTCGATTCCGGCGTCACTGCCATCGCCTACGAGACCGTCACCGACGCGCGCGGTGGGCTTCCACTTCTCGCTCCGATGTCCGAGGTCGCGGGCCGCCTTGCCATCCAGGCAGGCGCCACCGCGCTTCAGAAAGCCAATGGTGGACGCGGCGTGCTGCTTGGCGGCGTGCCCGGCGTTCTGCCCGGCAAGGTTGCCATCATCGGCGGCGGCGTGGTGGGCCTCAATGCGGCCAAGATGGCGGTCGGCCTCGGTGCCGATGTGACGATCATCGACCGCTCTATCCCCCGCCTGCGCGAGCTGGATGACATCTTTAACGGCCGCGTCCACACGCGCTATTCCACCGTCGAGGCACTTGAGGAAGAGTGCTTCTCCTCCGATGTCATCGTCGGTGCCGTGCTCATTCCGGGCGCTGCAGCGCCCAAACTGGTCACCCGCGAGATGCTTTCGGGCATGAAGAAGGGCGCCGTGCTGGTCGACGTCGCCATCGATCAGGGTGGCTGCTTCGAAACCTCGCATGCGACCACCCATTCTGACCCCACATACGAGGTCGATGACATCATCCACTATTGCGTGGCCAACATGCCGGGTGCCGTTCCCGTCACCTCCGCGCATGCGCTGAACAACGCCACGCTGCACTATGGCCTTCAGCTTGCCGACAAGGGCCTCAAGGCACTCGTCGACGATCAGAACCTGCGCAATGGCCTGAACGTCCACAAGGGCCGCATCACCAATCAGGCCGTTGCCGAAGCGTTGGGCTACGAAATGGCCGAGCCAAAATCCGCGCTCGCCGCCTGAGAATAAACACTCTGCCTCCAACGTTGCCCGCCGGAAACGGCGGGCTTTTTTTCGAGAGGCGTTCGGTGTGAGTGCGATCAGGCCCGGTCTATGCGCACCTGGTAGCAGTTGTATTGCGCGGAACGCATATGCAGATAGGCAATATCTTCACGCTGCAGGAGTTCGTGCGCCCGCGTACAGATATCCTGTTTTGGCGTCACCGCTCCCGTACCGTAGACGATGCGGTCGTCATGACCGTAGCCGCGCAGCAGCCACTCCGTGCGGGCACGAAACAGCGCGGGCATGACATCGCTGTCCGGCGCCCGTTCGCATTCCTCCGCACACAGGAAAACCGGCCCGGTCTCGGCATAGGGCTGGGTTTGCGGAAACGGCCGATACGCCAGGGTAAGATAGGGCGTGCCCTCGGGTACCGAACGCAGGCAATGGCGACAGGGAACACCGCTGCCGTCCGATAGTCTTCGTTCGGGCTTCATCCCATAGGCATCGGGCGCGCCATTGCGAAAAGCTTTCGCTTCATCGCTTCCCATGGCCACAAACTTGATCAATCCCATGACTGGTCTCCTTCAAAGCTGATGGAGACCAGTTTGCCTGCCGGAACCGCAGCTTCCACCCGATTCCGGCCAAATTCCCCCTGTCAGCGCCCAATTCCCCTGTCAGCGCCCAATTCCCTCGTCAGCGAAGGAAATCGTCGATGCGCCGCAGCGTGACGCGCCGGTTGCGCCAGTTCTCATGGGGCGTGGGCACCAGAAGAAACTCCTCGCCATAGCCCACCGTTTCCAGCATGCGCGCGGGCACGCGGAACTCCCGCACCAGAACGCGCCGCAGCGAAGCGGCCCGGCGCTCGGACAGCTGCTGGTTATAGCCGAAAGACCCGACCGCATCGGTGTGTCCTTCAAGAAGCACCACTGTTCCCGGCCGGCGGCGACGCAGCCGATGCAGCGCATCGGCGATCTCCTCCACCTTGCGGAACTGCGAATAGGGTATTTCGGCCGAATCGAAGCCGAAATTGATCGCCTGAATGTCAATCGAGGGCGCCCGGCGGCGCAGGTCCGGCCGGCGTTTCAGTTCGCGCACCGTCACCCGGTCCTGCGGGCGCACGCGCTGCGCCGGAGCAGCTTCGAGGCTCCGCTGGATGCGTGACGCCGAGGGCATGGAAGATTGCGCCATGGCCGCACCCGGCATCAGCGATGCCGCGATGACTGCGCCCAGCATTTGACGGCGGTTCAGCATGGAAGGCTCCTTTCGGGAAACGGTTCGTCGATTGCCCGCATCTTCATGCGGTGCGGCTGAATTGACGATGAACGCGCCGTTGCCCCGCTTTCAGCTTTCCCTGCCCGTCGCCACGGGAGTGTCTTCGCGTCCGCCCCATTCGCTCCATGAACCGTCATAGAGCCGGTTATTTGTATGTCCGACCGTTTCCAGCGCCAGCGTGATCACCGCTGCCGTCACGCCCGAACCGCACGACGTCACCACAGGCCGGTCGAGATCAAGCCCCGCCTGCGCGAACAGCGCCCGCAGGTCCTCCGGCGCAAGAAGCCTGCCATCGCGCGAAAGCGCCGAGGCCGGCACATTGCGTGCGCCCGGCATGTGTCCGGACCGCATCCCTGCGCGCGGTTCCGGATCTTCGCCCGTAAACCGGCCCGCCGGCCGCGCATCGGCAATCTGCGCCGATCCGTCCTCGACAACCCCTCGCACGGCCTTGATGTCTGCGACGCGCGTATCATCGAATGAGGCATTGAAAACCGTGGGCGCAATCCTGGTTGGCTCGTTTGTCAGCGCCCTGCCCTCGGCCCGCCAGCCATCGAGACCGCCCTCCAGCACCCGCACATCCTTTGCCCCCATCACCCGGAACATCCACCACACGCGCGGCGCGGAGAACAATCCCGGTCCGTCATAGACGATGATGGTATCGCTCTCCGAAATCCCCATCGCGCTCGCATGACGCTGAAAGGTGGCGGCATCCGGCAAGGCATGGGGCAGGTCGGAATCTGGATCCACCACCGCGTCCTGATCAAAAAACACGGCACCGGGGATATGCCCCGCCTCATACTCCGCCTTCGCGTCCCTGCCCTGCGCCTGCAGATACCAGGACGCATCGACAATGGAGAGACCGGGCTGGCCAAGCCGCTCCTCCAGCCACGCGGACGAAACAGTAAAAAGGCTGGTCTCGCTCATCTGATCCTCGCAATCCTGGAGCACTTTGCAGTCAGGTAGCAGCACCTGACATCCGCATGAATGCGGAAAAACAGACAGACTGAGCGGAGCAACGTTTCCATGAAACGAGGAACCGCTCTAACTCGCCGGCAATGAGCCGAAACGAATGCGGAAGCGACGGTTCTCCCGCCCCTTCTTCTCGATCTTTCCGATATGAATCTCTCCCACTTCGGCAGTGCTTGCCACATGCGTGCCGCCGCAGGGCTGGCTGTCGACAACCGCCTCCTCGCCGATGCACACGAGCCGGATGCGTCCTGCCCCCCGCGGCGGGCGCACATTCTTCGATTTCACCAGGCCGGGATTGGACTCCAGTTCTTCCTCGCTGATCCACCGCGTGAAAACAGGATGGTTCCCGTTCACCAGTTCCATCAGCCTGATGGTGACGTCTTCCTTGGTGACATTCGCATCCGGGAGATCGAAATCCACCCGCGAATCCGCCTCGTTCACGGAGGCGCCGGTGATCGGAAACGGACAGATAACGCTCAGAAGATGGCAGGCCGTGTGCATGCGCATAAGCTTGAAACGGCGCTCCCAGTCGATCGCCAGCTGAAGCGTCTCGCCCAGTTCAGGCAGAACCTGCTCGGCTGCCGGAACGTGGATGATCTCATCCTTCGTCTCGCCCGTCACCGTCGCCGCGATCTCGATGGTCGAACCGTCTTCGCGGGTAAGGCGCCCCGTGTCGCCCGGCTGACCACCAGACGTGGCATAAAACATCGTCCGGTCGAGCAGGATGCCGCCGCGATCGTTGATGCCCACGACACGCGCCGCTCCATCCCGCAAATAGGCATCGTCACGAAAAAGCGCTTCCGTCTGCGCCATCAGGCCACCTCCTCGAATGGAACGTCGATTTCCGGCGTTCTTTCCATCCAGCCGGGCACCGGCAGGCCTTTTTCACGCAGGAAGGACGGATTGAACAGCTTGGACTGATAACGCGTACCATAGTCGCACAAGAACGTCACAATGCGATGCCCGGGTCCGAGTTCGCGTGCCAGGCGAATGGCGCCGGCAATGTTGATTCCTGACGACCCGCCGAGGCACAGCCCCTCCTCCTGCACCAAGTCGAAGACGATCGGCAGCGCCTCCTCATCCGGTATCTGATAAGAAAAGTCGGGTGCAAACCCGTCCAGATTGGCCGTGATGCGCCCCTGCCCTATGCCTTCCGTGATCGACGTCCCTTCAGACTTCAGTTCGCCATCGGTGTAATAGCTGAAGAGTGCTGCCCCCATCGGGTCGGCAAGCGCCACCTTCACATCCTTGTTTTTGTGGCGCAGACCTTCCGCAACGCCGGCAAGCGTGCCGCCCGTGCCGACAGCCGAAACGAAACCATCGACCTTTCCGCCCGTCTGTTCCCAGATTTCGGCTGCCGTCGTTTTCACATGGCCTTCGCGGTTGGCCACATTGTCAAACTGGTTCGCCCAGATGGCCCCGTTCGGGTCCGATTGTGCGATCTGTTCTGCAAGGCGTCCCGAAACCTTCACATAGTTGTTCGGGTTCCTGTAGGGCACGGCCGGAACTTCGATCAGTTCGGCTCCAAGCACCCGGAGCGCATCTTTCTTTTCCTGGCTCTGGGTTTCAGGGATGACGATCACAGTACGATAGCCCAGCGCCTTGGCAACGACAGTCAGGCCGATGCCCGTATTCCCTGCCGTCCCCTCGACGATGACGCCGCCCGGCCTCAAAAGCCCTCGCTTTTCCGCGTCGCGGATGATGAAGAGCCCTGCACGATCCTTCACGGACTGGCCCGGATTCATGAATTCGGCCTTGCCGAAAATCTCGCAGCCTGTCTCCTCCGAGGCCCGCTTCAGGCGGATCAGCGGGGTATTGCCGATGGCATCCACAACCGAGTTTTTCATGGCGTCCTCTTTCGATTTTTGCGGAGGTTAGAAAGCCCGCCCGAGGGTTGCAAGGAGGGATTTTTCACAACGGGCCAAAAGCGCGCAAAGCTGTCGCGTATTGCATGGCAAAGCGAACCTTTTCGGTGTGTACTGTCCACAAGGTGCTTTTCTTCGCGCCGACCGCCCGATAAACCTGCCCCAGAACTGGAGAGGGATTGGAATGGCGCTTTACCGGGCCAGTCCACAGGATGGCGTTGCATGGATCACCGGTGCCAGCACCGGGATCGGGCGTGCGCTCGCCATCCGCCTCGCCCGCAAGGGCTACACGGTTGCAGCCACCGCACGTGCAGAAGACGGCCTCTCCTCCATAACGCGGGAGGCAGAGCATCTCGACGGTCGGATTTTCGTCTTTCCCTGCGACGTGATGAACGAAGCTGCGATGGAACGCACCGTTTCCCAGATCGAAAAGAATCTCGGCCCCATAGCCCTCGCCGTGTTCAACGCCGGAACCTATCTGCCGGTGCGCGGCGACCGGCTGGAAACAACCAACTTCGTCCGCAGCTATCAGATCAACGTGTTCGGGACGCTGAACGGGCTTGTGCCGGTCTCCGACCGCATGCGCGAGCGCGGTTTCGGGCAGATCGCGGTCATGGGGTCGGTCACGTCGTTTTTCGGCATGCCGTCAGCCGCTGCCTACGGGTCGACAAAGGCTGCCTTGAACAATCTTGTCGAGGGGCTGCGCTACGATTTCGAAAAACTCAACATCCGCACCCAGATCATCAATCCGGGATTTGTCGCCACACCGCTCACCGACAAGACAGATTTTTCGATGCCCGCGCTTCTCACCGCATCGGAGGCGGCCCGCCGCATTGACAGAGGTCTTCACAAAAGCGGTTTCGAAATCGCTTTCCCAAAGCGCCTTGTCTGGCCGCTGAAATTCCTGCGCCTCTTTCCGGCGTCCTGCATATTTCACATTATGTATCGCCTGACAGGCTGGAACAGGCGCACCCTCGGGCCACGCAGGAAAACAGGGAAAAGCGCCCGGGCCAGATCCTGACCCTGGAGCATTTATGCGGAAATACAGACAGATAGCGTGGAGCGGCGTTTCCGTAGGACGGTGAAACGCTCTAACTGCCGTGCGCGCGCTCCATCTCAGGCGGTGCGTCTTTGCAGACCAGGTAGATGGCCAGCGAAAGAGCGATCAGGAAAGCATAGAAAATGAACAGGGTCTGATATGCGGCCACCGGATCACCCGGCACGGTGGATGCCGACACGACACCGCCCGTCAGAAACTGCATCACGCCAGCGCCTCCCACGGAAAAGAAGTTCAGGAGGGTCACACCGCGCCCCGTCAGATGGGCCGGCACAAAGGCCCGGCCATGCGCCATCAGCAGGCCATAACTCGCGCCGCACAGACCGATGACGACGAGCACCACCGTGGTCGTGACGATTGAAGACACGGGCACAACCGCCAGAATCAATATGGCGAAGAGACCGATGAGATTGCCGCCGACCGCCACCCATTTGCGTGTCCGGAAAAAAACATCCAGCGGTCCATAGACAAAACTGCCCGCAGACATCGCAAGAGCCATGAACAGCGTCGCCTGTCCGATCATCAGCGCGTCCGCACCGTAGACATCGGCAAGATAGGGGCCTGCCCAAAGGCCGCGAATCCCCGCAGCCGGTGCATAGTTCAGCGCGGTCAGAGGCAGGATAGGCCAGAGCACGCGAAGGCTCAGAAGTTCACGGTAGCCATTGAACCCGAGCCCCTTTTCCCGCTCGCTCTCGCCTGCCGGTTCGGGGTCGCGCACGAGAAACTGGATGGCGATGCCGGTCAAGATCGTGAAGAACGCCAGGCCACCCATGACGCTCCGCCAGCCAAATGCTTCCGCCGCCGCCGCCATAGGCGCAGAGCCCACCACATTGCCAAGCGTGCCGAAGGCGATCAGCCAGGAAATCAGGATGGTGAGCCGCCCCGCCGAAAAGGACTTTGCAAAGATGAAAACAGAGGCCATCAATACGGCGGAACAGCCGGCGCCGTTGAGCGCCATGGCAAGAATGATCGTTTCCGGCGTTGACGCAAAAGCGAACATCAGCGCTCCGCCCCCACCGCAAACCGTCAGCAGAAACGCTGCCGTGCGGCGCGGGCCATAGCGGTCGAGTGAAACACCGACGACGAACTGCATCAGGGCGAACACGACGAACCACGCCCCCGAAGCCATGGAGAGCTCCGCCTTCGTGGCGCCCAGCTCGGTTGTCAAAGCCGGTGTCAGAACAGCCAGAAACGACCGGTAGAATTGCGACAGGACATATCCGATCGCCAGTGCCGCAAGACCGATCATCGTTTCGCCATGTCCTCCCGCTCTGGCAACAACGCCAGACAGTTCTGGCCTAGGGTCAGGACCCATTAATATGACCACAATGGCGATCGGTAGACCAAGAGATGCAAGGAAAAGCCTGCAGAGCGGGGTCCTTCCCCCGGTCAAGGGGTTTGACGTGGCAGCTCGCCAGTCTATCGAACGTCCTTCGGATCGGCCTGATTTGCACGGCCTACTTTGTCGCAAGACCTTGAAAGACATGAAGTCTTCCTGTGGTCTTGCTTCGCGTATCCGCACAAATCAGGCCGACCATTGTGGTCATATTAATGGGTCCTGACCCTAACGGAACGGACGACCGGCGACAATTGGGCCAGACCGGCCTATCGGCCGATCAGCTCATGTCGAAAGCCCGGAAATGAAGCTTATGCAGCGCGTGCGCCGGGTCGCCTGTTCCGGTTCCGGCGCCGACGGCGAACAGGCTTGTCCCCCTCATTCTGCCGCTGCTCGGCCTGTTGCTGCGGTTTCGCAGCGGGCCGCTTCGGCTTGCGGTTTTCACCGCCCCTGGAGGGCTTTGGCGCATTGCGGCGCTCGCCAGCGTTGTTGGCGGGGGCCGGACGCACCGGATCGGGTTCCGATGTATGGTCCGCCGTCACCGGCAGCCGCATGCGGATGATCTTCTCCACCGCCTTCAGCTTGTCGGTCTCGCCGGGATCACACAGGGTCACCGCCTCGCCCGAGGCCCCGTTTCGGCCCGTGCGTCCAATGCGATGCACATAGCTTTCCGGCTGGTCCGGCAGATCGAAGTTTACCACGTGGCTGATGCCTGGAACGTCGATCCCGCGCGCCGCAATATCGGTCGCCACGAGAATGCGCACCGATCCATCACGAAAGCCGTTCAGCGCGCGCTGGCGCGCATTCTGCGACTTGTTGCCGTGAATGACCGCAGCCTCGAACCCGTCACGCTCAAGGTCCCGTGTCACGCGGTCCGCGCCATGTTTGGTGCGCGCAAACACGATCACTGAACGCATGGCCTCGTCGGCCAGCATGTCGGAGAGGATCTTGCGCTTCTGCTTGGTGCGCGCCATCACCAGATGCTGGGTGATCTCACCGGCCGTGGTCGACTGTTTGGCGATCTCCACCCGCAGGGGATCGTTGAGCAGGCTCTGGGCAAGCCCTTCCACTTCCTTCGGCATGGTTGCCGAGAAGAGTGCCGTCTGGCGGGCCGGGTGCGTGGCCCGCGCGATGCGGCGCACATCATTGATGAAGCCCATGTCGAGCATGCGGTCGGCCTCGTCGAGCACCAGCCAGCGCGTCTCGGCCAGCGAAAGCTCGCCCGAGCGCACGATGTCCGTCAACCGGCCCGGTGTCGCCACCAGAATGTCAACGCCCTGGGCAAGGCGCTTCACCTGGCTGTTGCGGGAGACCCCGCCCAGGACCAGCGCCGTGGCCAGATGCGCGTGGCGCGAAAGTTCACGCACCACATCGTCGATCTGAACCGCCAGTTCTCGCGTCGGACACAGGATCAGCGCGCGCGCGGTCTTGCGCACACGTTTGGAGCCGAGCGCGATGATCTGCGAGAGAATGGGCAGCGAGAAGGCTGCCGTCTTGCCCGATCCGGTCTGCGCAATGCCCAGCACGTCGCGCTTCTCCAGCATGGCCGGAATGGCTTTTTCCTGGATCGGCTTCGGGGTCACAAACCCCACGTCTTCGGCCGCCTTCAACAGCGCGCCTGAAATTCCCAGTTCTGCGAAACCGATCTGTTTCGCATTGTTGTCATTGGTCAATTTACAATCTTTCCCATGCCGGCGCCCGCAGGCGCCGCAAATGATATGTGGCAGGGCGCAACCTGCCGAATAAATGTTTGGATGAACGACAAGACGACGGGGGTGCCCCGTGCGGCTGCGCTGTCGCGCCGGCGATGCCGGCTTAAGCTCTCGCCCGCAGGCGATGGCTTCAGACGCAACCAGTCCCTTTAGAAAGCCGGCATTGCCGACCCATGCGTCTCGGCGTCATATGGGATATCTGCCGGCAAAGTGCAATCGCTAATTTGTGCGACGCAACCGCTCACCCATCACGGGCAAGCCTTCTGAGCGCCAGCATGCTGCGCCAGTTGCGGCCGGTCATCTCCAGTTTCAGGGTTCGCTCCATCCTGGGCGCGAAGCGCGACTGCCCCATGCCATCGGGTGTATAGAGATTGAGCGTGCGCCCGTTGATACGAAACTCTTCCGTGCCAGTCGCCAGTGCCTTGAGCGCTTGCACTCTTTCAAGTTCAGGTTCGCGTTCCATCGCATAAACATGCACACAGGTCGGTGCATTCTCGGCTTGCGGAAACGGGTTGCCGGCGATCATCGCCTCCCATTCGTCGAGGCTGCGCACCATGATCGCCTTCTGGAAGCCCATGCGCGTCTTCGCGAGGTCGGAAACGCGCCTACGCACATCCTCTTCACCGGAGGTCGCCGTCAGCACGGCGTTGCCGCTGTTGATGTAGGTCGCTACCCCGGAGAAGCCACCCTCACCCAAAACCTCTCGCAACTCCTTCACGGGCAGCTGTGTTGCACCACCCACCCCACGAAAGAGCACAATGAACCGCGTTTTGGACACTTTCGCCCCTCAGATGATCAGTCCCGCAATCGTATCGTTGTCTGTTATGTCCTGATAGGCCCAGCCGGCCGCGTCAAACCGCCCTGTCAGAACATCGAAATTGGCACGGTTCCTGGTCTCGATGCCAATCAGAACCGAGCCGAAATTCCGCGCCGACTTCTTGAGATACTCGAACCGCGTGATGTCGTCTTCCGGTCCCAGAAGGTCGAGGAAATCGCGCAGGGCGCCGGGGCGCTGCGGGAAGCGGAAGATGAAGTACTTCTTCAACCCTTCGAAACGCAGCGCCCGTTCCTTCACGTCCGGCAGGCGCTCGAAGTCGAAATTCCCCCCCGACACAACGGCAATCACCGTGCGCCCCTCAAGCTCCTTCGGCGCAAAATCCTTCAGCGTGTCGATGGCCAGTGCTCCCGCCGGCTCCAGCACCACGCCCTCAATGTTCAGCATTTCGATCATCGTCGCGCACAGCCGGTTTTCCGGCACGAGATGCACGGCATCGGCGTCAAACGTCTTGAGATGCGAAAACGGCGCCGCGCCGATCTCGGCCACCGCCGCCCCGTCGACGAAATTGTCCACCCTGTCGAGCCGCACCTGTCGGTCCTGCACCAGCGCCTGCTGCAGGCTCGCCGCCCCTTCCGGCTCGGCAAAGGCAAAGGAGCCCGCTTCCCCACTGGCCGTGAGATAGCGCGTCACACCGGAAGCAAGACCGCCGCCGCCCACCGGCAGGATCACCAGGCTATCGTCCATGCGCGCACCGTCGAACGCCTGGATCTGCTCGGCAATCTCGCGCGCCACCGTTGCCTGCCCCTCGATGATGTCGGAGTGGTCGAAGGGCGGCACCATGGCGCCACCGCTCTCCTCGGCAAACGCCAGCGCGGCCCTGTAGCAATCGTCGAAGAAGTCGCCGATCAGCCGGATCTCAACGAAATCTCCGCCAAAAATACGCGTTTTGTCGATTTTCTGCTGCGGCGTCGTCACCGGCATGAAAACGACACCCCTGCAGCCAAAATGACGGCAGACATAGGCAAATCCCTGAGCATGATTGCCGGCTGAGGCGCAGACGAATGTACGCCCTGTCCCGCCCTGCGCCATCGCCTTGCGGAAGAAATTGAATGCGCCGCGAATCTTGTAGGATCGGACCGGCGTCAGGTCCTCGCGTTTCAGGAAGACCCGCGCCCCGGTCTTCTTGGAGAGATAGTCGTTCTCCTGAAGAGGCGTTTCGGCAAACAGCGACCGCAGCGCGCCAGCCGCCTCTGCCACCGCGTCCACGAATTCGCTATCACCCGATGCTGCACTCATGCTCTCTTGCCTATCCAGTCCTTGTGTCCTACGGGCTATTGCATATCGGGGCGCGGGACGCCACTCTCGCGCCAGGGAGGGGGATCGCTTCCCGAACAACAGACGCTTTTCTGAGCAGCCTGAGGTTCAGTCCTTGCAATATCTCGCTGTACGCGCCGCACTGCACATTGCGGCGGTCTTTGCCATCTATCTCTCGGCCGCCATGCTCATCCCGGCAGCCGTGGATCTATATTACGGCAATGACGACTGGCAGGTTTTCGCCTTTTCCGCACTCTTCACCGGCGGGCTCGCCATCGGCGTATCACTTGCCACCCAGGGGCGCGCGCCCGTCATCTCCTCCCGCTTCGGCTTCCTTGTCGTCAATCTGTTGTGGATGACGGCCTGCATCGCCGGCGCCGTCCCGATGCTTGCCTCTTCGGTGGAGTTCAGCGTCGCCGATGCATTTTTCGAATCCGTCTCGGGCGTCACGGCGACAGGTGCAACGGTGATCGTCGGCCTCGACAGCATGCCGCCGGGCCTGCTCGTCTGGCGCTCCATCCTGCAATGGATCGGCGGCCTCGGCGTGATCGCACTGGGCCTCTTCGTCCTGCCGTTCCTGAATGTCGGCGGCGTTTCCTATTTCCGGATCGAATCCTCGGACATCGAAGATCGCCCCTTCGACCGCTTCTCGACCTTTGGTCTGGGTCTCATCAGCATCTATTCCCTGCTCACGCTCGCCTGTGCCATCGCTTATGCTGCAGCCGGCATGCGCGCCTTCGATGCGGTCAACCACGCTCTGACAACCATCGCAACGGCGGGCTTTTCCACCCACGACGCCTCCATGGGCTATTATGCCGACAATCCGGCGGTGCTCTGGATCAGTACGCTCTTCATGTTCATCTCCGCGCTGCCGTTCTCCATCCTGATCCTGTTTGCGATCCGCGGGCGGCTCGATGCCCTACGTGACCCGCAAATCCGTGTTTTCGCCGGTTACGTGGTCGTGTTCGTCCTTGCCGTCGCCGTCTATCTGCGCATCGTCCACGACCACACATTTTTTGACGCCCTTACCCATTCGGCGTTCAATTTCGTGTCGATCATCACCACAACCGGCTATGCCAGCGACGACTATTCGCAATGGGGCGCCTTCGGCGTCGCCGCCGCGTTCGTTGCCATGTTTCTCGGCGGCTGTTCGGGTTCCACCACCGGCGGCATCAAGGCGTATCGCTTCCTGATCCTGTTCAAGCTTCTGGCAAACGGCCTGCGCCGGTTTGTCTACCCCAACACGATCGTCACGGTCCGCTATGGCGACCGGCCGGTGGATGACGACCTGCAACGCGCCGTCGTTCTGTTCATGTCGGCATTTCTGGTTATCTGGGCGGTCATCATCCTGCTGCTTGCCGCCACCGGGCTCGATTTCGTGACCGCCATTTCCGCCGCGCTGACCGGGCTGACCAATGTCGGCCCCGGTCTTGGTCAGGTCGTTGGTCCCGCCGGCAGCTTTGCGCCGGTTCCGGATCTTGCCAAATGGATCATCGCCTTCGCGATGCTGATGGGGCGGCTGGAAATTTTGGCGGTTCTCGTCATCTTCACGCCGGTTTTCTGGGAAAGATAGCCTTCCATCCGCAAGCTCTTTCCTCTTAAAACAAATGCCGGGCCACACGCTGGCGGTCCGTGAGCCACGAACAGGGTCGTTGTAGAATGCCGTTCCACAAGTTTCAGCATCTGTTCGTCCTTCTCCTTGTTGCGCTGATTGCCGGCTGCGCAAATCCGCATCCCTCGCGTCTGATCGCTGAAACGATTGCGCCTGCACGCGCGGACCAGATTGCGGGAACTCACGGCATTTTCATTGCCACCAACCGGATGCAGGCGGAGAAGCCGGGTGAACTCTTTGCTGGTGGACGTGCGCCCGATCCGGCATTCGCAAAGGTGGAGATCACCGTTCCCGCCGTGCACGAAACCGGCAAGATGGAGCTTGCTCCCAATCCCAGGGTTGCCGATCCGGCCCGTTATTTCGCCGCCCGCCGCGCCATTCTCTTCGCCGGGGAAAACGATTTCGAGACTGCGCTCAGGAACGATATCGCCGCGCATAGCGGACGCGCGCTTGTGTTCATCCACGGCTACAACACCGGCTTCGACGAAGCCGTCTATCGCGCCGCGCAGATCTTTCACGATTCAGAGTATACGGGTACGCCGATCCTGTTTTCCTGGCCGTCAGCCGGCCGCACGATCGATTATGTCTACGACAGCAACAGCGCCACATCGGCCCGCGATGCGCTGGAAGGAACGCTGCGCACACTCGCCCGCGCGGGAGCCCGGCGCATCGATGTGGTGGCGCACTCCATGGGCAGTTGGGTCACCATGGAGGCGCTGCGCCAGCTCGCCATTTCCGGCGACCGCGATCTCGGCGGAAGGCTGGCCGACGTCGTTCTCGCCTCGCCCGATATCGACATAGACGTCTTCAAGGGACAGATGCGGCGCTATGGCGTGCCGGAGCGCCCCTTTGCCGTCCTCACGTCGCAGAACGACCGGGCGCTGACACTGTCCGGCTTTATCGCAGGCAATCAGCCCCGGCTCGGCGACTATCGCAATGCAGAAGATCTCACGGGCCTCGGTGTAACAGTCATCGACGTGACAAAGGTCTCTTCGGGCGACTGGCTGAACCACACGAAGTTTGCCGAAAACCCCGTTCTCGTGCGCCTCCTCGGCGAGCGTCTTTCAAGCGAAGGCGAGTTGAACGAAGGCAATGAGGATGTTGTTGTCGGTCAGGTCGAAAACCTGGTCCGCGGGCTCGGGCAGACATTCGGCTCGGCGGCCGACATCGTCATCACCACACCGCTCAGTGTGATCGAACTCGCCACCGGCCAGGGACGGCGGCGCTGATTTCCTTCACCTGGGGCACCGGATGCATCGGACCGAAAAGCGATATCCGGCTTTCGGGCTATTCCGATGCTCCATCAATAACTTAGAGTGGCCTCTGTGCGTCCGGTGAACAACTTCCTGAAAGCTCACATCTAGAGAAAGAGGTCGACCTTGCGGAAATTCGACACGTCGATGATGCCCGTGTCGGATATCCGAAGCTCGGGGATCACCACCAGCGCCAGAAGCGAGTGCTGCATATAGGCGTTGTTGAGTGTGCAGCCCATCTCGCGCATGGCCCCGGTCAGCTTCGCCGCCTTCCGCGCCACCACTTCGGCCCGCTCGTCCGACATCAGCCCCGCAATCGGCATCTCGACGAGTGCCAGTTCGCGCCCCTTTGAGAAAAGCACCACGCCACCGCCGACTTCGCCCAGCCGGTTGGCAGCTTTCGCCATGTCTTCCTTGTTGGTGCCCACAACGATTATGTGGTGTGAATCATGCGCCACCGACGAGGCCATCGCACAGTCCTGCATATAGCCAAAACCCGAGACGAAACCGTTCGTCACCTGCCCCGTGCCGCGATGCCGTTCCACCAGCGCGATCTGGCAGACATCGTTGCGCCGGTCCATGGCGACAACGCCGTCCTCGACACCGAGCTCGGCTTCGAGCGCCCGCGTCGGTGCCTGGTTCTCAATCACACCGATCACCCGCGCCCGCACATGGTTCGCGCCTTCGGGTGCTGCAATGTCGAAATCCTCTGCCGCAAGCTCCTTGCCGAGCCGCACCGTGTTCTTCGCCTTCGCTGGGTAATCGTAAGCGGGAATGTCCGCTTCGAGCCGGCCGCTCCGCGCCAGCCTCACACCCCGCGCGAACACCTCGTCAATCGCAAGTTCGGCGAGGTCCGATACGATGAGGAAATCCGCCCGTCGCCCCGGCGCGATGGAGCCCAGCTCGCGCTGGAGGCGAAAATGCTCGGCCGCGTTGATCGTTGCCATCTGGATCGCCGTCACCGGCTTCAGCCCCTGGGCAATCGCGTGCCGCACCACGCGGTCCATATGTCCGTCATTGAACAGCGTTCCAGAATGGCTGTCGTCGGTGCACAGAATGAAATTGCGCGGATCGAGCCCCTGCTCCGTAACCGCCTTGATCTGGCTTGCCACATCGTACCAGGCAGAGCCAAGCCGGAGCATGGCCTTCATGCCTTGCCTTACACGCGCAATCGCATCCTCGGCACGCGTGCCCTCATGGTCGTCCTCCGGCCCGCCTGCCACATAACCGTGGAACGGCAGACCAAGATCCGGCGAGGCATAATGCCCGCCAACCGTCTTGCCAGCCTTCACAGTCGCAGCAATCGCGCCCGTCATCGTCGCGTCATTCGCCGCAACGCCGGGAAAATTCATCACCTCCCCAAGCCCGATAATGTTCGGCCAGTCCATGGCTTCCGCCACATCCTCGGCTGTAAGTTCGGCTCCCGCATTCTCAAGCCCCGGCGCCGAAGGCACGCAGGACGACATCTGCACAAATACGTTGATCGCCTGCGCCATGGCCTCGTCATGCATCAGCCGCACACCGTCGAGGCCCAGAACATTGGCGATTTCATGCGGATCGATAAACATCGAGGTCGTGCCATGCGGGATCACGGCACGGCAAAATTCCGTCACCGTCACCATTCCGCTTTCCACATGCATGTGCGCATCGCATAGCCCTGGAACCAGATAGCGCCCCATCGCGTCGACCACCTTGGTCTTCTCGCCGATGGCGTGGCTCGCATCCGGCCCGCAATAGGCAAAACGCCCCGCCACGATGGCGATATCTGTCGCGGGAATCACTTCGCCCGAATGGACATTCACCCAGCGCCCGTTGCGCACCACCAGATCGGCCGGTCGGCGTCCCATGGCCACATCCACTAGAAGCGGCGCGACCGCGTGCCATGGCTTGAGTTCGGTGGACTGCACGGGCTTGGTATCGGGCATGATATCCTCCTGATGGAGGATGCACTTTGGCAAACCCGCGTCTTCCACGCCAGCCTGTTTCAGCAGAAAGGTCTGTCAGCGCGCAATCATATCCCAGGCAGCAATGGCGCTGTCGACCACCCGTTCAAGCTCGTCGGATGTAGCCCCATCCCGCGCCCGGATTGAAAGCCCGTGCATTACGGTTGCGTAGAAAGCCGCAACACTGCTCGGATTCGCGCTTTCAGGCACGTCCCCATCGGCAATGCCGCGCTCCACGCGGCGGCGAAAACCCTCTTCGCTGTCACGCCTGTTCTCGGCCAGAAAGCGGCAGACAGGGTTGTTCTCCGGCGCTCCGGCAAGTGCTGAGATCACCACCATGCAACCACGCGGATTATCGGGATTTGTATAGCTTTGTGCATTGACACGCAGCGCAGCCTCGATAGCGATACGCGCCGTGCTCCCATTCTGCAGGGCTTCGCCAACAGGCGCGCCCTCCTCGCGCTCGTAGAGCTCAATCGCTTCACGAAACAGCGCCTCTTTGCAGCCGAAAGCTGCGTAAAGGCTGGGTTTGTTGATGCCCATTGCCTCGGCAAGCTCATTCATCGAGGCGCCTTCATATCCGCACGACCAGAACACCCGCATCGCCTGATGCAGCGCTTCGTTCCTGTCAAATGCTCTGGGCCTGCCGCGTCCAGCCATCTCGAATACCTTTTGTACCAAGCCGTAAATAATTTCCTTGACCCGATTTCTCAAGACAGTAGGCCATCTCGACTGGCGGTCACGAGAAAATGGAAATGCTGGAAGGAGGACGAAACCCTGCACACCGTCTGCGAACCGGGTTCCGTACGCTGCAGCAGCTACAGACATTGCGTGCACATTTTACCGTACGTCGCACAGCGTCATCTTCTCTTTCGGATATGGTTCGCAATTGTTTTTGCCAGCAGCATGGAAGAAAAAAACAGTACAATCTGGGATGAGTTCATCCCCAGAACATACTCATCTCCCGTTATCGTTGCTGCCGTTGAAGTGACAAATATGAGCCCGATTAAAATGATGTCGTGCATAGAAAAATCTCCGGGTTGCATTGGCGGGCATGCCTCCGCCGAACGTAGCTCAGCAGAGGCGATGGAAACTCAGGGCTGAGGCCCTCCGGGATTGGTCTCAACACTCCAGGCACTCGTGGTCTCTCCAGATGTGCTCCAGCTCATTGCGCCACCGACCAAGGCACCTGCAGCCGTCCCCATCGGGCCTCCAAATTGTGTGCCAATCAGCGCCCCCATTCCCATGCTCGTAACGGTACCGGTCACTTGGGTTGATACCGTACTTATCTCCTGGCTCCCTCCATCACTACTGGAGCCTCCACCGCCAAAACTAACCGGTGCGAATAGACCGTCACGCCGAACGTCAATGTAGTGCGTCATACAAAGTACCTCTAACAATTCGGGGAAAGGAATTTATACTCCCCCTGCTGACGTGCGCCGGAACAACTGTTCCGGCGGCTCAACTGGTGAGGGGTCCTGCAGCGATCCCTCACCAACTATATGTTCGCTTCCGCGTACGCTTCGGCGAAGCTATTCCTGCAGTGCATTCCGATCAGGTGCTCAGGAGCAGCCGAGGCCGTGTACCGTATGGCAACCGCGTCACGGTCGAGATCAAGACTGGAACTGGTTCATGAACTAATCGCGGAGAAAATGCTGAACTCAACTCAACAGTCGAGATACATAAGCCCCGCCAGTTCGCAGGGTTCTGGCGATCCACTAATCATGGCCATCGTAAGTTTATCAAACATGAAGATAGTACCGCATAATTATTTAATGAAAACAACAAAATAAAGAGATATTGACGTCTACGCCTTAGATTTGTCAATGTTCATTTTTTGCTATCTGGGACTTTTGTCACAAGACGCGGGACCACCGCGCAGCGTCAGCCAGTCTGCCCAACGGGCCGGGAGGCAACGCCCGAGCCACGCTTCAAAAGGGTCACGATAGCGGCAATCACCATCAGGCTGCCCGGCAGCCAGTGCCAGCCGATCAGTTGCGGCCGGGTCACGAAGAGCACCACCATGGAAACGAAGGGCACGAGATAGCTGTAGGCCGTCACCGCACCCGGCGTCAGCACACCCGTGCCGCGCTGCATGAGCCAGAAGGTCACGCCGCTTGAAAAGACGCCGAGATAGGCAACGAGAAGGACATCGCCCATCTGCATCCGCGAAAGCGCATCGACCGGCTCGAAAGTCACACCGGCCAGCGCGATCAGCATACCACCGCCGGCGAGGCTCCAGAAAGTACGCGCCGCCGCATCCTTCGAAAGCAGGTTCCGCGCCAGCCCCCATTTGGAAAGCACGGGGTAGAGCGCAGACGCAATGCAGCCCACAAAGAACAGCACCTCGTTCCAGCCAAACTGCAACTGGGCAAGGTCGCCGCCCGTCTGCGCCATGGCCAGCGCCAGCGCACCGAGAGCCCCAAGCCCCAGAATGGCCAACAGCCCGCCCGCCCGCGGCTCGACGCCCAGCATCCGCCCCAGCCCGTAGGCAATCAGAGGCATCGTCACAAAAAGCGCCGACATGGAAAGCGCGGTCACCCGATGCGCAGCCCAGAACATGATGCCGAAAAATCCCGCAAGGCAGAGCCCCATCACCGCGTAGAGCGCAAGGGCCGGCAGGCTCGGCCGCCAGTCCTCGCGTCCGCGCACCATCGGCACCATGGCGAGTGCCGCGATGGCGAAACGCAGCGCCGTCAGAAGCAGCGGCGGCAAGCCGTCGGACAGGAACCCGACCGCGGGGAACGAGGCCCCGACGATCAGCGCCCACAAGAGCATGCCCAGATGGGCACGCATCACACTCTGCTCCCTGTCAATCGCCACGGGTCACCTGCCTTTCAGAAGTCTATCGGCTTCGAACATGAAGGCATAGCTAGTTCATTGCGACCCGATTGATAATATGCGACTCAGACGAATGACTATTGACTGACAGTGTTGAATTATGGATCGCCTCACCGCCCTCACCGTGTTCCGAACGGTCGTTGAACTTGGCAGCTTCGCCGAGGCTGCGCGGCGCCTGCGGCTCTCCCCCGCGGCCGTCAGCAAGAACATCAGAGAGCTGGAAGCGCATCTCGCCGTCCGTCTCATCAACCGCACGACACGCCGCATGAGCCTGACGGAGGCGGGCGCGCTCTATCACAAACGCATCGCAGGCATTCTCGACGATCTGGAGGAGGCCGACGCCACCCTTAGGCCGCTCCAGCAGGAGCCGCGCGGCCTCCTGCGCGTCAGTGCCCCCATGGCCGCGAGCCTCGTCGCCCTGTCGGCATCAATCCCGCGCTTTCTCGAACGCTATCCGGAGATAACCCTCGACCTGAGGCTCGACGACCGCCGCGTCAACATTGTCGAGGATGGTTTCGACCTGGTCATTCGCGGCAGCGACCGGCTGGAAAATTCGAGCCTGATTGCCCGCACGCTGCTCATCCTCGATCACGTCCTGTGCTGCGCGCCCGCCTATCTCGAAAGCAACGCACCACCCGCCGCACCGGAGGAGCTACGCCGCCACGAATGCGTGCAGTTCACGCTTTCAGGCCACGCGGACGAATGGACTTTCCACAAGGCCGGCCGCAGCGTCAGCGTGCCGGTCAACGGTCGCTACAAGGTCACCTCGAGCCTCGCCGTGCGCGATGCGCTGCGCGCCGGGTTCGGCGTAAGCCTTATTCCGAGACTTTATGTGCAGGACGACCTCGCCTCCGGCCACCTCGTCCCGCTTCTCGCCGACTGGACACCGATGGACACCACGCTCTACGCGATCTACCCCTCCGCCCGCCATGTGCAGGCCAAGGTGCGTGCGTTCCTCGACTTCCTGGTAGAAACGCTCCCCGCCCGAGCTGTCTGACTGTCCACGCCGCGCGCGTCTGCAGTGCGCCCCCAAACCTGTTATGAGAGAATAACCACCCGATTCTCCCGACAGGACCGCCGTGACCGCTGACCCGACGCATATCCTCAAGACCGTTTATGGATACGAAGCCTTTCGCGGTCGCCAGGCCGAAATCGTCGATCACGTCATCGCCGGCAACAACGCCTTCGTTCTGATGCCGACAGGCGGCGGCAAGTCGCTCTGCTATCAGATCCCTGCACTCTGCCGCCCGGGCCTGGGCCTCATCATCTCGCCGCTCATCGCCCTCATGGCCGATCAGGTGGCCGCGCTTAAACAGGCCGGCGTGCGGGCCGCCGCGCTCAACTCCAACCTGCCGCCCGACGCCCGCCAGGCCATCTGGCGCGCCATGGGAAACGGCTCGCTCGACATCCTCTACGTTTCGCCGGAAACCCTGCTGCGCCCGGCCGTTCTCGACCGGCTGAAGCAGGTCAAACTCTCGCTCATCGCCATCGACGAGGCACACTGCCTTTCCCAGTGGGGCCATGATTTCCGCCCCCATTACCGTCAGCTCGATGCACTGGTCGAAGAGTTTCCGGACACGCCGCGCATGGCGCTCACCGCCACGGCCGACGCGCCCACCCGCGCGGAAATCATCGCCCATCTGGGCATTGCCGGGCTCGACAGCTTCATCGCCGGGTTCGACCGCCCCAACATCAACTACGCCATTGAGGAAAAGGACAATCCGCGGCGTCAGCTCCAGCGGTTCCTTGAAAAGCACAGGGATGAGAGCGGCATCGTCTACTGCCTTTCCAAGCGCAAGACCGACGAAACCGCCGCCTGGCTTCAGTCGGAAGGCTACAACGCGCTTGCCTACCACGCCGGCATGGATCGCGAGGCGCGTGAGGCCAACCAGACCCGATTCCAGCGCGAGGAAGCAGTCATCATGGTCGCCACCATTGCCTTCGGCATGGGCATCGACAAGCCGGATGTGCGCTTCGTAGCGCATCTCGATCTGCCCGGCAGCATTGAAGCCTACTATCAGGAGACGGGCCGCGCCGGTCGTGACGGCCTGCCTTCCGAAGCCATGATGCTCTATGGTTTCGACGACATTGCGCTGCGCCGCCGCTTCATTGAGGAGTCCGACGCATCAGACCAGCGCAAGCGTATGGAGATGCAGAAGCTCGACGCCCTTCTCGGCCTCGCCGAAACGGCCCAGTGCCGGCGCCAGGTCCTGCTCAACTATTTCGGCGACGATTGCGAGCCCTGCGGCAACTGCGATACCTGCTCCAGTCCGCCAGAGCGCTTCGACGGCTCCATCGCGGTGCAGAAAGCGCTCTCATGCATCTACCGGACAGGCGAACGCTTCGGGCAGGCCTATATCGTCTCCGTGCTGCTCGGCGCAGAGGACGAACGCATCACCCGTTTCGGGCACGACCAGATCTCCACCTATGGCATCGGCAAGGAGCACGATCAGCGCACCTGGCGCTCCATCCTGCGCCAGATGGTCGCCCACGGCTTCGTCGATGTGGATTTCAGCGGCCATGGCGGCCTCTCGATTTCCGAGCGCGGCGCGCGGTTTCTGCGTGAAAAGCCAACGATGATGCTGCGTGTTCCCCGCCCGGCGACAAAGGGCAGGAGCCGCCGTTCTTCCGGCAGCGAAGCTGCCAGCGCCCTCGCCCCGGCAGATGCCGAGCTCTTCAAGGCGCTGCGTGAAAAGCGCATCGAGATTGCCCGCGCGCAGAACCTGCCGCCCTATGTCATCTTCCACGACCGCACGCTGATCGAACTGGCCACCGCCCGCCCCGTATCCCGCAACGCCATGGCCGGAATTTCCGGTATCGGAGAGGCCAAGCTCGACCGATATGGCGAAGCCTTTCTGGACGTCATCGCCAGCTATCGCTAAGAAATCACTCCCGCGAGAAGAAGCGAAACATAAGAATTTTATTGATTTAAGTAATTGTCTGTCGACTTGGGTCTCGGTATATTTTGTAAATCATGGGTATTTTGGGCTCGGGCAGCAAAACACTGTCTGTCATAAATGCATAAGACCATCGCGTCGCATCATAAAGCGACCTGTATAGGATCCTGAGATTTCAGGAAGGGCATCCGGTAAAAACAAAAAACTGCGTCGTGATGCCAGTGGTTTGAGGGGGGGGGGCACATGCATTATCGGACGTTCAACGGCCGACTGACGGCAATCTTATTGTCGGGAAGCGCGCTGGGAAGTTTCATGGCATGGCCGGTTTCCACCGCTCACGCCGCCTGCACTCTGGTTCCTACGGCCGGCAACGACATATTCGTCTGTGATAGCGGCACGCACACGGGCGATGTTCTGGACCTTTCAGGCAACAACACCCTGACACTCTCCGCTGGCGGTTCCGGCATTATCAACGGCAATGTCACGTTTGGTCCCGGCGTCGACACGGTCGAGGTGCATTCAGGAGAAATCAACGGTCAGCTGCAGCAGGGCGACGGCGTTGACGATTTCAGGATGACTGGCGGTCAGATTGACAGCCTGAACCAGGGCGGACATTTCGACACGTTCTTCATGTCCGGGGGCCATATCGTCAATCATTTCGACGACGGCGACGAAGCGGTCATGACCGGTGGGCGCATCGGTCGTGTCGACATGAAACTCGCCAACAACATTTTTGATATGTCTGGCGGCACCATTGACGGCAATCTGGTGGCCGGATTCGGACACGACACCATCATCCTTTCCGGCGGTTCGATCGGTGGCAATATCAGCGTCAGCGGAGGCACCGACCGCGTCACGATTACCGGCGGTTCTGTCGGCGGCGATGTCCGGCTGAGCGTGGGAACCGATACACTCCTGTGGGATGGCGGCGGCAGCATTGGCGGCAATGTGGATTTGGGCGGTGATGACGATACTGCCACGCTACGCAACCTGAACGCCTCCAATCTTGGTGGTCTAAATGCGTTTCTCGGCGGCCTCGGCGCAGACGACCTGACGCTTGAAGGCGTGGTGGCCGACACTCCTGATCGTTTCCAGACGCTTGAAACCATCAATGTGAACGCAGGATCTGCCCTGACCTTCTCGGGTAGCGAGACGCTTACCCTCGGCGACAGCGGCACCGGCACCGGATCCATGAACATCGACGCGACCAGCGCTCTCTTCGGCGGCTCGGCGACTGGCGGCATCAATGCGTTCGGCACCGGCCAACGAGCAAGTGTAAGCAATGCCGGCACCATCGATCTGACCAATGGCGGCAACAGCGCAACCGATACGTTCACGATCACCGGCGATTATTTCGGAGATGGCGGAATTCTGTCTCTGAACACGGTGCTGGGCGACGATGCCTCGCCTTCGGACAAGCTTGTCATCGCGGAGGGAACCGCCACCGGTTCCACCGGCATCTCCATCGTCAATCTGGGCGGCAGCGGCGGCACCACGGTTCAGGACGGGATCATGGTCGTCGAGGCGACAGGAGGCGGAACGACCGCCGCTGGCGCGTTCTCCCTCAACGACCGCGTCGCGGTCGGGGCTTTCGAGTATCAACTGTATAGAGGCGGTGTCTCCGCCGGCACGCAAGAGAATTGGTACCTGCGCTCAACCATCGTCAACCCACCAGCAACTTCGCCCTCTGTGCCTGCGCCTTCACCGGGAACCCCGCCCACTCCGGGCGCGACCCTGGTGACAGGCGAGACAGTTCCGCTATACCGTCCGGAGGTTGCAGCCTACTCCACCGTCCCGCCTGTGCTTCAGCATTTGGCGGCGTCCACACTTGGCACGTTCCATGAAAGACGCGGCTCACAACCATTTCTGCGGAATGGAGACACGGTTTTACCGGCAAGCTGGAGCCGACTCTTCGGCCAGACCGTCGAAAGCAAATGGGGCGGCACCGTCGCTCCCGGTTTTGACGGGAATTTATTGGGCTTTCAGCTTGGCCAGGACCTGATTGGACGCGAAAGCCATAGCGGGCATATTGACCGGGCCGGAATCTTTATCAGTCATGCCCGCATGAACGGTGACACCACCGGTCAGGCCATTGGCTGGAATGACGTGGCAGTCGGCGAACTCGACATTCATGGCACCAGCCTGGGCGGCTACTGGACGCATGTTGCGCCCAATGGCTGGTATCTGGACGGCGTCGTGACGGGTACCTGGTTCGGCGGAGCGGCACGCTCCAATGCCGGCGAAGCCATCGAGGTTGACGGGACCGGTGTCGCAGCCTCGGTTGAAACAGGCTATCCTGTCGCTCTCAACGATCGCTGGCGCCTGGAACCGCAGGTTCAGTTGATTTGGCAGCATCTCTCACTCGACGATCAGAGCGACCGTTTTTCTACGGTCACCTTCGAAACAGACGACGTCGTCACAGGACGGTTGGGAATACGTCTGGAGGGAGATTTTCAGGCAGACGATGGCCAGAGCCTGAAACCGTATTTCAAGGCCAATCTCTGGCACACATTCTCGGCAGAACATAGCCTCCGTTTCGGCGGGGACGCGGTTGCAACCGAGCTCAAAGGCACATCACTCGAACTCGGCGCAGGCCTTGTAGCCAACCTCACCAAACAGGTCGGCCTTTTCGCAACAGCTGATTATACGACGAATATCGGCGGTGAGAAAACGCAGATAGTCGAGGCCAATCTGGGCCTGAGCATCACCTGGTAGGCTGTGCCGGCATTGTTCGCCTCACGCTCCCTGCGTGTCTGGTGCGGACGGCGGGGGTCGAACCCGCAAGCCCGAAGGCGGCAAATTTTAAGTCTGCTGCGTCTACCAGTTTCGCCACGTCCGCACGGTTCAACGACTAGCGGTAGAAACCCGCGCGATCAAGCGCGATACGCATGTTCTTCAGAGAATACGCATGTTCACTTGCACATGATGGCGCGTGAAACCCGGTCGGCATCCACGTGATGGGGTCTTGCGTGTTCCTGCTTCACCGCAGGCGCGGCCGCTTTCGTCAGCGCATGTCAAAGCGGAATCATGGTGTCGTCCTTGCCGGTTCGAATCACCATCATCGTCCAGTATCTCGCAACATTCATCCGCTCCTGAAACAGTCGGTTGCAGAGCGCATCATATTCCTCCATGTCCCGCAGACGCAGGACCAGAACGGCGTCGACCTCTCCCGTCACGGCATAAGCCTGGGCAACCGCTTCCTCCCTGGCCGCCAGGTCGAGAAATTGCCTTGTGTTCGGCTCACCGTGAAGTCTCAACTCCACCGTCACCACGGCCTTCAGCGTGCGCCCGGTCTTGGCCGGATTCAGGATTGCGGCAATCCGGTCAATGACACCTGACTGACGCAACCGCCGAATTCGTCGCAGACAACTTGAAGCGGACAGCCCCACCTCGTCGGCCAGGGCGGCATTGGTGCGCGACGCGTCGCGTTGCAGAAGGTTCAGCAGTTTCCTGTCGATCCGATCCATTCATACCTCCAGACGACGAATCCTAGAGTGCAATAAAATTGCACAAATATGCAATTTTTGACCACAAATGCGAATGCCGTCGGACTAGAAAATGGCAGCAGTGAATTTTTGGAGACAGAGATGTCCGCACTCCGTTTTGCCATCCACAAAACCCTCGAGACGCTTCAGATATACTGGGAACTCGTGCGCATCATGGTTCCCATCACAATCGCGACCGAGGTGATGTCCCGGGCGGGACTGATCGATCTCGCGGCGCCCGCTCTGGCGCCCGTCATGGCGCTCTTCGGTTTGCCGCCGGAACTGGGCCTTGCCTGGCTAACGGGCATGCTCGTGGGGATCTGGGGTGCGATTGCTATGATTTTCACGCTGGTGCCCGCCACGTCGATGAGCGTTGCCGACATCACGGTGTTTTCGGCACTTGTGCTGATCGCGCACGGCCTGCCGATTGAGCAGAAGATCATCCAGAGAGCCGGTCCGGGATTTGTGATCACCACGTCGATCCGCATCGCCGGTGCCGTCGTTTACGCCATTATCCTGCATCATGTACTGGAGACAACAGGCTGGCTCGCGGAGCCGCTCAACCCGACCTGGATACCGGTCGTCGCCTCCACCGACTGGCTGGGTTTCCTTTTCGGGCTCCTGGAGGCCCTTGCCGTCATGCTCGCCATTCTCCTTGCCCTTGCCTGGGGGCTGGAAGTCCTGAAGCTGACGGGCATCATGGCACTGTTGATGCGGATACTTGCCCCGGCGCTGCGCCTTGCCGGAATCAGAGAGGAAGCGGGACAGTTTACCGCCGTGGGTCTGTTTCTCGGCATATCCTACGGTGGCGGATTGCTGATCCGCGAAGCGCGAACGGGTAACATCTCACCCCGCCAGGTCTTCATTTCATGCGTATTCATGGGCTTCGCGCACAGCATTATAGAAGACACCCTGATCGTCATGGCTCTGGGCGCAGACGCCCTTGGCGTGCTCGCCGGGCGCCTTGCATTCGCAGTCGCGGCAACGGCCCTGATTGCCTGCGTCCTGCGCTCGATCCCCGATGACAGGTTTTTTTCATGGGCGTTCCGGCGCACGAAATGCGAGGCACCGGCCGGCCCGTAGAACATCCAGTGGAAGTGGAAACGTTCTGGCCTTGAAGACCGACATCGCCCCCGCGGAATTCTGCGGGGGCGATTGTGCTTGAATTTCCGGCTTTCGCCGCTGTCAGCCAGCAAACCTTGCGGTGATTTCGGCCAGCCGCTTGCCCTGGAATTTCGCGCCTTCAAGCTCCTGCTCGGAAGGCATGCGCGAACCGTCACCATTCGTGGTCGTGGTCATGCCATAGGGTGCCCCGCCGCGCACCTTGTCGTTGCCCATCTGGTCCTGATAGGCATAGGAGAGCGGCACGATCAGCATACCGTGGTGCTGAAGGGCGAGCTGCGTTGAGGCCAGCGCAAGCTCCGCGCCGCCATGCTGCGTGGCGGTAGACGACATCACCGTGGCCGGCTTGTCGATCAGCTTGCCTTCCGCCCAGAGCGGCCCCGTCTGATCCAGGAAATTCTTGATCTGCGCCGCCATCATGCCGTAGCGCGTCGACACACCGAAAATGAACCCGTCATAGTCGGCGAGCTCCAGCGGCTCGGCGATCGGGGCCTCCTGGTCGAGCTTGTAATGTGCCTTCTGGGCCACTTCTTCCGGAACCAGTTCAGGCACGCGCTTGATGGTCACGTCGGCGCCTGCGTCCCGCGCGCCTTCGGCGGCGGCCCTGGCCATGGCTTCCATGTGGCCCCAGCTCGAATAATAGAGAACCAGAATCTTGGTCATTGTCTGCTCCGCTTTTGCTGCAATCTCGGTTTCGGTCGTCTGCCGCGACGACGCGACCTCAACGCATCTAACCTCTGTCGGGTTCACTAAAAACCGCACGAAAGCCGACACACTGTTCACCGTTTGAGGCCCATTGCCCCCGCCCTGCCGGAGGTTTATCTCTCCTATGGTCAACAGGGATCACACACGAAATGAGCGAACTCGTAACGGCCGCGATGGTGGTCATAGGCGACGAAATCCTGTCGGGCCGCACTAAGGACAGGAACATCGGCCACCTGGCCGACATGCTGACGGCGGTCGGCATTGATCTGCGCGAAGTGCGCGTCGTCTCAGACGACGAGACGGCCATCGTGGAAGCCGTGAATGCGCTGCGCGCGCGCAACACCTATGTGTTCACCACAGGTGGCATCGGCCCTACCCACGACGATATAACCGCCGATTCCATCGCCCGTGCCTTCGGTCGCCCATGCGGTTATGACGAGAAGGCCTACCGGCTTCTTGCAGAGCACTATGGCCGCCGCGGCATCGAATTCTCCGAGGCACGCAAGCGCATGGCGCGCATGCCCGAAGGCGCCGAACACATAGAAAATCCGATCTCGGTCGCCCCCGGCTTCCGCGTCGAAAACGTCTATGTGATGGCCGGCGTGCCGGCAATTTTCCAGGCCATGCTCGACAATGTGATCCCCAAACTCAGGACCGGCGCCCGGCTTATCTCCGAGACCATCCCCTCCCCGCTTCCCGAAGGCGCGATCGGCGGTCCGCTCGGCGAAGTCCAGGCCGCCCATCCCGAAACCATCATCGGCTCTTATCCAAAATATCAGGACGGTTCCTTCTGGACGGAAATCGTGGTTCGCTCCCGTTCGAGGGAGGCGCTTGCGGCGGCTGTCGAGGCGACACGCGGCATGCTGGAAGCCATTCCCGCCAGGCAGGTGGTAAAAGGTTGATCTGGCGCAAAACTTTTTGCCTCTCAGAGCGTTAGGAATAGAGACGGCCCTGCATCGCAGCTCCAAGGAGGCTGACATGAGCTACAAGACCATTCTTGCCATTCTTCAAAGCGAAGCCGACGCCCCGCGCGTTCTCGATCTTGCCCTGCCGCTTGCGGCCCGTCATGACAGCCATGTCATCGGTCTCCACGCCGAAGCACTGCCGATGGTCATGGCCTCCCCCATGGGCGGACCCGTCGTCGATCTGAGCGTCGATATGCAGGAAGAGACAAACCGCCGTCACGCAGTGATCCGCAACCTTTTCAACGAGCGCGCCCGCAGGGAAGCCGTCGGTAATGAATGGCGTGGTTTCGACAGTGTCTCGGGCGATTCCGCCATATCCGGCATCGAGAGCGCGCGCAGTGCCGATCTCGTCATCGCCCAGCAGACCGATCCGGACGCTGCCGGCGCCATGGAAGCCAATGTCGAAGCCCTGCTTTTCGAAAGCGGCCGCCCGGTCCTGTTCGTGCCCTACATCCACAAGACACGCGAGGCCGAGTTCAAGAAGATCATACTCGCCTGGAACGGTAGCCGCCAGGCAGCGCGTGCCGCCTTCGATGCCCTGCCCTTCATGAAGGAAGCAGGCAGCGTTGAAGTGTTCTGCGTCGACCCGCAGGACACGCCCCGCCGCGACGCCGCCATGGCAGGCACCGCCATCGCCGCGGCACTCGCCCGTCACGACATCGACGTCACGGTCAAGGTGGAGCAGTCTGGCGGCCTCTCCCATGGTGAGGTGCTGGACAATCGCGTCGCCGACACGGGCGCCGATCTTCTGGTCATGGGCGCCTTCGGGCGTTCCAGGCTGCGCGAATTTGTGTTCGGCGGTGCCACCCGCACCATTCTGCAGAGCATGACCGTGCCGACCTTCATGGCACATTGATGCCGGTTCGCCCCGTCTTCGCAGTGGAGACTGGCTGAAAATCCGTCATCGGAGGGTGTCGGGCTTGCGCTCGACATCCCTTTCCGGCTAATTCACCGCGCATTCCGATCTACCGCCGCGATGCGTATATGGAGTGCGATGTCGATGTCTCTTCCCGAAAAAGCCTTCCCGGTCTCCTGGGACCAGTTTCACCGCGACGCGCGCGCCCTCGCCTGGCGGCTCGCCGGCGCCAATGGCGACTGGAAAGCCATCGTCTGCATCACACGCGGAGGTCTGGTGCCCGCCGCCGTCATCTCCCGTGAACTCGGCATCCGCCTGATCGAGACCGTCTGCGTCGCCTCCTATCACGACTACACGGAACAGGGCGATCTCAGGGTTCTCAAGGAGATCAACCCGGAGCTTCTGAAGGATGACGGCGAAAACGTCCTGATCGTTGATGACCTGACCGACACCGGCAAGACCGCCGCCATCGTACGCGCCATGATGCCGAAGGCACATTTCGCCACGATATACGCAAAACCGAAGGGGCGACCGCTGGTCGATACATTCGTTACCGAAGTTTCCCAGGATACATGGATCTATTTCCCCTGGGACATGGGTTTCTCCTACCAGAAGCCGATCGCCGAAGACCAGCGCGGCTGAACGGGCCCGGGGAAACGCGCCCCATGTCGCGCATCGAGCAAAAGTCCGGCACGGCGAACGATCTGACGTCCGGTGAAGCGTTCGCTCCCGCCGAACGCGACGCCGTGTACCGTGCCATCACGACACGCCGCGACGTGCGCGGCGAGTTCCTGCCTGACCCACTTTGCGAGAACGCGCTTTCCCGCATCCTCGCCGCTGCCCACCAGGCGCCATCCGTGGGCCTCTCCCAGCCCTGGGATTTCCTTCTCGTCCGCGACAGGGAAACGCGCAGCCGGATCGCCGAAATCTTCGCCAGGGCCAATGAAGAAGCCGCAAAACGGTTTCCCGCGCAGAAACAGGCCCAGTATCGCACCCTGAAACTTGAAGGAATTCTGTCCGCGCCACTCAATATCTGCGTAACCAGCGATCCCGCGCGCGGTGGTCCCGTCATTCTCGGTGCCACCCACATGGCCGACACGGATCTCTTCAGCACCGTGTGCGCGATCCAGAATCTGTGGCTTGCGGCGCGCGCGGAAGGAATCGGCGTCGGCTGGGTGAGCATTCTGCACGAGGATCAGGTCAAATCGGTGCTTGGCATTCCCGATCGCATTCGTCTGGTGGGCTATCTCTGCCTGGGGCATGTGCGCGGCTTCCACGACCGGCCCGAACTCGAAAAGCGCGGCTGGCGACACCGTGATGATGTGAAGAAACACGTCCACGAAGAGAAATGGAACGCGCAACACGACCCTGAGGATTAATGGCTTGACGCACGATTGTTGCGCCAAACGCTTGATTTCTGTCGTCAATTCACTATGTCTGCCATCAGGCTTTCTGCGCCGCATGATTCGAGCGCGAGAGCAGTTCGGCGGAAAACGTCCGCCCGGCGCGTGAATTTAGCGTAGAAACAGTTATTTGCAGGAAAGTCATGAATCCCGGCGCGATGTGCCCGGGCGAAGGAGAAGTACGATTTTCACTCACGGCACACGTTTGCGGTTGACCGAAACGGTTCGGCGTCTGTTCGGCGGCAATCCGCGTCGTGTGCAGGCCGCTGCCCTGCCGTGGCGGAAAACCCCGGATGGCAAACGTGTCGAATTCCTGCTCGTCACCAGTCGTGGCACCGGCCGCTGGGTCCTGCCCAAAGGGTGGCCGGAAGGTGCGGAAACGCTTTCCATGGCCGCCCAGCGCGAAGCGCGCGAGGAAGCGGGCGTCCGCGGGAAGCCAGGCGAAGGTGAAATCGGGCGTTTCTACTATCATAAACTCGACGGAACAGGCGTCGAGTGGCCCTGCGAGGTCGCCGTCGTTCCGCTCGAGGTGACGGAAGAGCGCGCAAAATGGCCTGAGCGCAAACAGCGGACCCGTCAGTGGTTTTCGCCGGCTGAGGCAGCCGCTGCCGTCAAGGAACCCGATCTGGGTGAACTCCTGATTCGGTTCGCGCACAATCCACGGGAAATCGCCGCCTGAACGGCCTTTTTTATCGTCAGGACTTGCCGCGCGGAACTTTGTTTCCTAACCGGGACCGGACTTCTTTGCGATATGCCGGCTTAACGGCACAGCACCGGCCGAAACTGGAAATGGCCCAGCCGAAACTGGAAATGGAATGAGCGACACCGCCACCAATCCGCGCAAGCAGACCCTCGACAAGGACCTCGACAAGCTGGTGCACGTCGAGGAGGCCACGACCACCGTCGCGCGCGGTCTGGTCGCACCGGGCCTAGGCCTTCTCTTCCTGGCGCTTACCGCCATTTTCGCCGCCACCTACACATTTGGTGAGCCGCGCGCGGTGATCATCATCGCCGCCGCCGCGATCGGCGCCTATATGGCGCTGAACATCGGCGCGAACGATGTGGCCAACAATGTCGGCCCCGCAGTGGGCGCCAAGGCCATGACGCTTGGTGGCGCGCTGCTCATTGCTGCCGTGTTCGAAAGTGCCGGCGCACTGATTGCCGGCGGTGATGTGGTCGACACTATCTCCAAGGGCATTATCGATCCGGCTGCCGTAGGAACGCCCGAGGCTTTCGTACGGGCCATGATGGCCGCCCTCATCTCCTCGGCACTGTGGATCAACCTGGCGACCTGGATCGGCGCTCCCGTTTCAACCACCCATTCCGTGGTCGGCGGGGTCATGGGTGCCGGTATTGCCGCAGCCGGCTTCTCTTCTGTCGACTGGGCGATGATGACGCAGATCGCAGCGAGCTGGGTCGTCTCCCCCGTTGTCGGCGGCGTCATCGCCGCCCTGTTCCTCGCTTTCATCAAGACCGCGATCATCTATCAGGACGACAAGATCTCGGCGGCGCGGCGCTGGCTGCCGCTCCTGATTGCCATCATGGCCGGTGCGTTCGCCGCCTATCTCACGCTCAAGGGGCTGAAAAAGGTCTTTCCCGTCAGCGGCACGGGCGCTGCGATCATCGGCTTCGCCTTCTTCGCCGTGACGTGGTTCCTGGCGCACCTCTTCGTGCATGCCCAGTCGGAGGGTCTCGAGAACCGCAACCAGTCGCTGCGCAGCCTTTTCAAGGTTCCCCTGGTCATCTCGGCCGCACTCCTCTCCTTCGCCCATGGCGCCAATGACGTGGCAAATGCTGTCGGCCCGCTGGCGGCAATCGTCTTCACGGTCCACGAGAGCACCGTCAACACCACCGTCACCATCCCCCTCTGGGTGATGGTCATTGGTGCAGCCGGCATTTCCATCGGCCTCGTTCTCTTCGGGCCCAAACTCATCCGCATGGTCGGTGAACAGATCACCAAGCTTAACCCCATGCGCGCCTTCTGCGTCGCGCTGTCGGCTGCCATCACCGTCATCATTGCTTCCGGTCTCGGCCTGCCGATCAGTTCCACCCACACCGCCGTTGGCGCGATTTTCGGCGTCGGTTTCTTCCGCGAATGGTATACGGCGCATTCGAAGCGCCGCCGTGCTTATCTTGAACGCAAGGGCGTGCGGCTCAAGGCGGACAACGGCGCCAGCGACGACGATGATCTGGAGATCGAACTGCAGAAGACGTCACGTGAGGAAATCGCCCGCCGCAAGCTCGTGCGTCGCGCCCATGTGCGCACCATCGTCGCCGCCTGGGTGACGACGGTTCCGGCAGCCGCCCTGCTTTCGGCTGTCATATTCCTGGTGCTTGATTTCGTCGCCTGACACCGTTTTTCTTCATTCGGCTTTTTTTGACGCGCGGTTTTTTCACCGCGCGTTTTTTCTGCTCCCTGCCCGCGCCAGATACCGGGAACGCTGGGTTTTGAAAACCGCAACAGTGTCCAGGAGGCTTCCCCATTATTCACATATGCGACACACAACATCTTGCGGTCATAAATGATCGAGACCCGACTCCTTGACGTGACGATACGAGTCGCCTTTTATGGGTTTCGCGCCTGCGTTCGTAAGGTGCGATTGGTCGGCGAAAACCCGGTCGATTTTCCAATTTTGTATTGAGTTTCCGAGACCTGCCCGAACAGAATTTTGGGCGGTGCGGTGCCGTTTGCGCCGTGAAAAAATCAAACGGGGGCGCGTGTGCCGAACTGGCATAAAGAAGCTGTTAACACTATATTTAGTGTCTTCAGATATTCTGCGCACCAGATAATGTGAATGTTATGTGACGTTAGCGTTGCATCGGCGTCAGGTTGGGGGCGGTTTCGCAGACTGCGAGACATCGCTTCAAGAGGGCCGTCTTCCCGGCCCGCCACGAGGCACCAACCTTCGGTAAAGGAGAGTCGTTCGTTCCGGCGAGCGGCAGTCGGCGGACACAGCGTCTGTGCGGTAAAAATGTGATGAGGCATTGACCGTTGCAGACACTATATTTGGATTAGGGGCGAAGAGGATAAAATGCGCATCGAACGCCGGTTCACAAAGCAAGGCCAGAGCCCATACGCGGAGATTTCCTTCCGCAAGGCCACAAGCGAAATCAAGAACCCGGATGGCTCCATTGTCTTCCGGCTGGAGAACATCGACGTTCCGGCGCAGTTCTCACAGGTCGCCAGTGACATTCTGGCCCAGAAATATTTCCGCAAGGCCGGTGTGCCCGCCCGCCTTAAGAAGGTCGAGGAGAACGACGTCCCCTCCTTCCTGTGGCGTTCAGTGGCTGACGAGGAAGCCCTGAAGGACCTGCCCGAGGATGAGCGCTATGGCTCCGAGACCAGCGCTGCGCAGGTCTTCAACCGTCTCGCCGGCACCTGGACCTACTGGGGCTGGAAGGGCGGCTATTTCAATGGCGAGGAAGACGCGCAGGCGTTCATGGACGAGCTGTGCTACATGCTCGCCACCCAGCGCGTTGCCCCCAATTCGCCGCAGTGGTTCAACACCGGCCTGCACTGGGCCTATGGCATCGACGGTCCCGGCCAGGGCCACTATTACGTCGACCCCTTCACCGGCAAGCTGGTGAAATCCAAATCGGCCTATGAGCACCCGCAGCCCCATGCGTGCTTCATCCAGTCGGTCGGCGACGATCTCGTCAATGAAGGCGGCATCATGGATCTATGGGTCCGCGAAGCACGCCTCTTCAAATACGGTTCGGGCACCGGTTCCAACTTCTCGCATCTGCGCGGCGAAGGCGAGAAGCTCTCTGGCGGTGGCAAGTCGTCGGGCCTCATGTCCTTCCTCAAGATCGGCGACCGTGCCGCCGGCGCCATCAAGTCGGGCGGCACAACCCGCCGCGCGGCCAAGATGGTCGTGGTCGATGCTGACCATCCCGATATCGAGGCTTATATCGACTGGAAGGTGAAGGAGGAGCAGAAGGTTGCTGCCCTCGTCACCGGTTCCAAGATCGCCAGGAAGCATCTCGACGCCATCATGAAGGCCTGCATCAATTGCGAGGGCGCCAATGATGATTGCTTCGACCCGTCCAAGAACCCGGCGCTGAAGCGTGAGATCAAGGCCGCCAAGCGCAATGCCGTGCCGGAAAACTACATCCAGCGCGTCATCCAGTTCGCGCGACAGGGCTATACCGATCTCGGCTTCAAAACCTATGACACGGACTGGGATTCGGAGGCCTATCTCACCGTCTCCGGCCAGAATTCAAACAATTCCGTCTCCTTGAAGGACGACTTCCTGCGTGCCGTCGAAGCCGATGGCGACTGGAACCTCATCAACCGCATCGACGGCAAGGTCGCCAAAACCGTGAAGGCCCGCGATCTGTGGGAGAAGATCGGCTATGCCGCGTGGGCGTCGGCCGATCCGGGTCTGCACTACAACACCACCATGAACGACTGGCACACCTCGCCGGCGGCGGGCCCGATCCGCGCCTCGAACCCGTGCTCGGAATACATGTTCCTGGACGACACGGCCTGCAATCTCGCATCGATGAACCTTTTGCAGTACCGCAACAAGGACGGCTCCATCGACATCGCGGCCTATGAGCACACGGTGCGCCTGTGGACCATGGTGCTCGAAATCTCCGTGATGATGGCCCAGTTCCCGTCCAAGGAAATCGCAAAGCTCTCTTACGAGTACCGCACGCTGGGTCTCGGCTATGCCAATATCGGTGGCCTCTTGATGACCTCCGGCATCCCCTACGATTCACCGGAAGGCCGCGCCATTGGCGGCGCACTGACGGCGATCATGACAGGTGTTTCCTACGCCACCTCGGCCGAAATGGCCGGCGAGCTCGGCGCGTTCCCCGATTATGAGCGCAATGCCGAAAACATGCTGCGCGTCATCCGCAACCATCGCCGCGCCGCCCATGGCCAGAGCGAGGGTTATGAGGGCCTGTCCGTAAACCCGGTCCCCCTCAAGGCGGACGAGTGCCCGCATGCCGACCTGATCGAGCATGCACGCGCCGCCTGGGACCGCGCGCTCGAGCTCGGCGAAAAGCATGGCTACCGCAATGCGCAGGCCACCGTCATTGCGCCCACGGGCACGATCGGCCTCGTCATGGACTGCGACACGACCGGCATCGAGCCTGATTTCGCGCTGGTAAAATTCAAGAAGCTGGCCGGTGGCGGCTACTTCAAGATCATCAACCGCGCCGTTCCGGAAGCGCTCCGCACGCTCGGCTATTCCGAAGCACAGATCGCCGAAATCGAGGCCTATGCCGTCGGTCATGGCAATTTCGACCAGGCGCCGTCCATCAACCCGACCAGCCTCAGGGGCAAGGGTTTCGACGACGAGAAGATCGCCGCCGTCAACGCCGCGCTCAAATCGGCTTTCGACATCAAGTTCGCCTTCAACAAGTGGACGCTGGGTGAAGATTTCTGCCGGGAGAAGCTCGGTTTCACCGACGAACAGCTCGACGATTTCTCCTTCGACATGCTGGCCGCCCTCGGCTTCAACAAGAAGGAGATCGAGGCAGCCAACATCCACATCTGCGGTGCCATGACGCTGGAAGGCGCACCGCATCTGAAGGAAGAGCACCTGCCCGTCTTCGATTGCGCCAACCCGTGCGGCAAGATCGGCAAGCGCTATCTCTCGGTCGAGAGCCACATCCGCATGATGGCCGCTGCCCAGCCCTTCATCTCGGGCGCCATCTCCAAGACCATCAACATGCCCAACGAGGCCACGGTCGAGGACTGCAAGGAGGCCTATCTCCTTTCCTGGAAACTGGCGCTCAAGGCCAACGCGCTCTACCGCGACGGCTCAAAACTCTCGCAGCCACTCAATGCCTCGCTCATCGCCGACGATGAAGAGGATGCCGACGATCTGGTCGAGGAGCTGGTCGCAGCACCAACCGCCGCTCAGGCTGCGGCGGTCTCGGAAAAGATCATCGAGCGCGTGGTCGAGAAAGTGGTGCGCGAGCGCGAGAAGCTGCCCAACCGCCGCAAGGGCTACACCCAGAAAGCGGTGATCGGCGGGCACAAGGTCTATCTGCGCACCGGCGAATTCGACGATGGCCGCCTCGGCGAGATCTTCATCGACATGCACAAGGAAGGCGCAGCCTTCCGCGCCATGATGAACAATTTCGCCATCGCCATCTCGCTCGGTCTGCAATATGGCGTGCCGCTCGACGAATATGTGGAAGCCTTCACCTTCACCAAGTTCGAGCCGGCCGGCATGGTCATGGGCAATGACGCGATCAAGAACGCCACGTCGATCCTCGACTATGTGTTCCGCGAGCTGGCCGTTTCCTATCTCGACCGGTCCGACCTTGCCCATGTGGACACATCCGACTTCACCAACACCGCGCTTGGCCGCGGCATCAATGAGGGCAAGGCCCTGCCCTATTCCAAGGGCCTGACCCGCGGCGCGCCGCTCAAGGTCGTTTCGGGCAAGTCCGGTGGCGAACCCAAGGGGTCATCCGGCAGCACGGTGCGTGCCATCTCCTCCGGAGCAACGGTGCATGCGCTGAAACCGGCGGTCTCCGAACTACAGGAAGAGGCCACCGCCTTCCGTCGTGACTATGAGGAGCGTGCGAAGGAACTGGCCGAAGAGGTGGCGCAGGACAACGACATCAACGATGTCTTCACCGAAGCCGCCGCTACGGAAGCCGCCGACGCCAAGAAGGTGGAAACCCACCGCCGCCAGCAGGCGATCATGCAGGGTTACACGGGCAATATGTGCTCGGAATGCCAGAACTTCACCATGGTGCGCAACGGCACCTGCGAGAAGTGCGACACCTGCGGCGCGACGAGCGGGTGTAGCTGAGGCGGTAGCAGCGACGCTCCAAGTGATTGAAACAAGGCCCGTACCTTAGGTGCGGGCCTTTTCTATTCGCGTAAAGCATCACCGGAATGGCATGGAGCCCCGGGGCAAGCCCCAATTCCGCAAAGCGCGTTCCATTCAGGATTGGTTTTCTCAATCAGGCCGATTTCCCATTGCCTAGCCCAGCGTTTCAGCGGTTTTCCCCGTTGAATGGCATCGCAACTGTCAAAACGCACCTGCCCGCCCTACCGCTACGCCGCCTTCGTAAACTCCAGCGCTGGCACCGTGCGCTTCGGGTCGATCTCATAAGTCTCCGCTCTCACCACGCCATGCTCCACGAAGGGATCGGCGGCAATGCGCGCATCATGGGCCTCGCGGCTCTCGCCATGAGCAATCACCGCGCCGCCGCCCTCCTGCAAGGAGCCGACGCTCAGGAACACACCATCGGCAAACCCCTTGGCGATCCATTCATTGTGGCCAGCCATGAATTCCCCAGCGGCGCTTCGGTTCTCGGCAAACTTCAAAAGCGTCACAAACATGCGAAGAAACTCCTCAATTCGACAATGATGCAATCCGGCCGTCGAGCCAGCCGGTAATGTCCGCCACTTCCCGGCGGATGAAATCTCCGTCCTTGAACGCCGTGGCGAGCGACGCCACGCCCTGCGACCAGGCCAGAACATGCAGCGCCCATTCCCACGCCGTCTCATCCGCGCCCAGCGCCCTGAACTGCTCTTCAAGCCAATGGGCAAACAGGCCAAAAATCTCCGCCGCCCGCTCCTGGTGCACGTGGTCGAGCTTGGCGAGTTCGGCGCATAATGTGCCAACCGGGCATCCATGGGCCATGATCGGAGCACGGTTGGCGATCAGAAGTTCAATGAAGGCAACAATCCGCTCGCGCGGTTTCGGAGCCTGCGCTTCCCACCCGTCCAGCATTGTCCTGGTGCGCTGAAGCCGCCGGTCTATGACGGCATTCAGAATCTCGTCCTTGGTCTTGAAATAATAGTAGAAATTGCCTCGGGAGATGCCGGCCTTTACGGCAATGTCCGCAAACGACGTCGCCTCAAACCCGCCCCGATAAAACAGGTCATCAGCGATTTCGATGATGTTGTGGCGGGTGGAAGCAGCAGCCATGAAGACCTCGTTGCAAGTGGTTTTGCATGATTAGGACAATTGTCCAAATCATGCAAGTCACCGCAGTGCCAATTCCAGAAGCGAGAAACCTGTCTGATTGAGCTGTGGCACTGTGGCCTTGCAGAGTGGCGCCCGCCCCCCTGCGCACGCCACTCCCTCACCGCTGCGCCGAAACCAGAAGCATCATCGGCCGCTCCAGTTCCTCGGCCAGTTCCGGCATCTGCGCAATCTGCGCATCGGTCGGTGCGAACTCCCTGATTTCGCGCAGCGCAAATCCCGTGCCGATCAGCGCGTTCAGCGTCGTCGCCATGGTGCGGTGGTATTTGAGCACGCCCCTGGCGAACCAGTCGGTGCGCCGCTCCCCTTCCATTGCATAGCAATTGACCGGCCAGGTTTTGTGCCCGTCTTCGTCCGGCAGCCAGCGCGGCCGCATGGCCGCCATGAAAACCGGATGTTCGATGGTGAACACGAAATGCGCGCCTGGTGTCAGCGCTCCGTGGATCGTCCGCACCAGCCGCTCGAAATCACGGATATAGTGAAAGGTCAGCGCGCTGAACGCGAAGTCGAACGCCCCTCCGGGCAGCTCAAGCGTCTCCAGGTCGGCGATCCGGTAGTCGATGGCCGCATCGTCAGTGTCGGCACGCGCCCGCGCGATCATGTTCTGCGAAACGTCGAGCCCGAGAACGCTCCGCGCGCCGGCCTCGCGCAGATAGCGTGAGGCCCAGCCAAACCCGCATCCCAGATCAACGACACGCCGATCCGTCACATCCGGCAGCATGGCAGCGATGGCCGGCCATTCCGGCGCGCCTGCCAGCCCGTGTACCTGCCGTGGAAGCTGGCTATAGCCTTTGAAAAAATCGGAATTGTCATAGATGTTCTGCGCCATTGATTGTCTCCATTTCTCAAAAATGGACGGGGCACAGATTTACGCACAAAACCCCGTCCGCGTCGCGGCGAGGCTGCAGGAGTATGATCCGCGTCTTTTTCTCAGCGTGTTTCAGGCTCCGGCATCTCGCCCTGGAAGATGCCGGCCAGCCGGGAAACGATGTGCGTGTCCTGCTCGATCATGGCCATTCATATCCTTTGCCGGTCCCGCACTGTCAAGAGATGCAACCCGCGCGGCCACCCGTTCTTGCGATCCCGTGCGAAGCCGATAGTCTCACCGCGCAGTGCAGGCTCCCGGAGGCATCCGATGCGAAACTCGGTCGAACAATCCATGCAGCTTTTCTGGCGCCGCACGGATATGGACGGGCTGGAGCGGCTCACCCTTTCCATCCGCCAGCAGGGCGTCGAGGCCCGCTCCACGGTCCTGTGTCTGGAATCCGGCGGCTGCCGCATAGACTACAGCTGGACGCTCGACGCCGCGTGGCACACGCAGAGCCTCACAGTTGAACGCTGGAACGGCGAGGGTCATGGCCAGTTGCATCTCGTGCGCGCAGGAACCGGCTGGCGGGTAAACGGAGCGCCCCGCCCCGATCTTGACGGGGCCGCCGAGCCGGACCTTTCCGTCACCCCGTTCTGCAACACTCCGCCCATCCGCCGCACGCCGGCCACGCCCGGCGAACACCTCACGCTCGACACCGCCTTCATCGACGGACCGGCGCTCACAGTCGCGCGCTCACGTCAGCGCTATCTGCGTCAGGGTCCGAATGCCGTTCATTACATCGATTTGGGATTGTCGAGTGGCTTCGAAGCAGACCTCACCGTGGACGATTTGGGTCTCGTCATCAGCTATGAGCATCTCTTCCAGCGCATCGCTCCGCCCGGCTGAACTGCGCCAGCGAGAGCAATACGCGTCAGAGCGCAATTGTTAAAATTCGCTCCCGCAACAAAACCCCATCTTCAGATGCGTTTGATGAACTGCCGCCAGGGAGCGGACGATGGCACGCATCTACAACTTTTCCTCAAGGTCAGGCGGAAGCAACAGTCCGTGGCGCAAGGGCTCAGAGCGCACCGGCAGGCGCAAAGGCTGGCCAGTGCGCCCGTTTCAGGTTTTGAAAGAAGGGTTTGGACTGATCACACTCGCCCTCGTCACCGGGTGGGCGGCGGCACATTATTCGGTCATTCCTACCGACAGAATCTCGAACCTCCTCACGGACTCTCGTTCCGAAAGTCACCCCTTCGTTGTCCGCTATTTCCCTGTCTGTGCAAGCGGGAAACGCCTCAACTGTATCGTTGATGGAGATACGCTCTACATCGATGGCGAGAAGATCAGAATGACCGGCTTCAATACGCCAGAGCTCTTTTCGCCCCAATGCGCCCAGGAAGCCCAGCTCGCCCGCCGCGCCCAGCGCCGCTTTCAGCAGATGGTCAATGCCGGCCCGTTTGAGGTCCGGCGCACGAGCCTGCGCGACCGCGATGTCTATGGCCGTAAGCTCAGAAGCCTCTACCGCAATGGAAAACCTCTCGGCGATCAGCTCATCGCCGAGGGTCTCGCCCATCGCTGGCGCGGCTTCAAGGAATCCTGGTGCTCGTAATTATTCAGGCACACCTCTCCTCACCCAAGAAGTCCCCGCCCGGCTAGATTGCGCATCAGCGCCGCCGCTCCAAAAGCCCAGGGAGGGCAATCGGTGGAAAGCCGCACCGTGTTTGTCAGCGCGCCAAGCCCCGGGCTCGAAATCGTCACCTGATCGCCTACCCTGTGCGTAAACCCCTCACCGGGCACGTCACGGTCCTGCGTCGGCGCAAACAGCGTGCCCAGGAAAAGCATGAACCCGTCGGGATATTGATGGTGCCGCCCGCAGGTCTGCGCCACCAGATCGAGCGGATCGCGGCTGATTTCCGCCATCGAGCTCTTGCCTTCAAGCACGAAACCATCTTCGCCCGTCACAAGAAGGTCGAGTTCCGCGCCCCGCACATCGTCCATGCCATACCCGTCGTCAAACAGCCGGATGAACGGCCCGATGGCGCAGGAGGCGTTGTTGTCCTTGGCCTTGCCAAGAAGCAGCGCCGAGCGCCCTTCCACATCGCGCAGATTGACGTCATTGCCGAGCGCCGCCCCCTTCACCCTGCAAGAACTGTCCACCGCCAGCACGATTTCGGGCTCCGGGTTGTTCCAGTTTGAAACCGGGTGAAGCCCGATTTCCGCTCCGTGGCCGACCGAAGACATGGGCTGTGCCTTGGTAAACACCTCCGCATCCGGCCCGATACCCACTTCGAGATATTGCGACCACACGCCTTCCGAAATCAGCGCCCGCTTCACCGCTTCGGCCTTCTCGGATCCCGCCTTCAGGTCACGCAGGCTATCGCCGATGATCGCCTGGCACCGCTCGCGGATCGCCGCCGCCTTCGATGGGTCGCCCGCCGCACGTTCCTCGATCACCCGCTCGATCATCGAGCGTGCAAAGGTCACGCCGCAGGCCTTCACCGCCTGCAGATCGTTGGGCGCGAGCAGATGTGCGCGCGCGCTGCCCGTGGTGTTGGCAGGGCGCTCTGCGGCAATCGCGTCGAGCGTGCCAAGCCTCTCTCCGCCTGCCGCCCGTTCGCGCGCATAGCCCGCCGGATCGTCCATCTCCAGAAGATCGCGCATGGTCGGCGCCTCGGGTGACGTAATGTCGATCAGCGCTCCGTCCCGGAGCACACAAAGCGCTGGTCCCGCCACATCCGGCTTCCAGACCCGCCCGACAAACACACCTTCTTCCGGAAAACCTGCCGCTTGCACCATTTCGCCCCTCCCGGCCTCTCATGAAACCGTGCCTGAATAGCAGAGATGCGCATGCACTGCGCCCTAATTTTCGGATCGCGCCAGTGCCACCGCCGCCTCGATCTCGTCGGCGGCGAGGAGCCGCCGGTAAAGCCGCTTCCCGATCAGGAATGCAGGCGTTCCGGCCAGATTCAGCGCCTTCGCATGCGTTTCGTTGCGGGCAATCAGGGCGTCGATCCCTGCAATATGCACATCAAGCACATCGCGCACATCGCCGGCATCCGCGCCAGCGCTGGCGAGCGCGTCGTCCACTCGGCCATGCGTCAGCCCGCCCTCTATGGCCATCACCGCGTTGTGCGCTGCTTCATAAGCGCCAAGGGCAGCCGAAGCATGCACCATGCGCGAGGCATACCAGGCCAGATCGCCGTTGATCGGCCAGTCCTTCATTGTCAGTCGCAGATTACCATCAGAGCGCACAATCTCCTTGAGCGCAGGATGGATCGCTCTGCAGGAGGGGCAGAGATAATCGAAGAACTCGGCAATCGTCACATCGCCGGCCGGGTTTCCCAGCACCTGAAGAGCCGGGTCGCGCACGATCTCGTCAAGTCCGGTCGCCGCTCCCGCCACACCGGGCACAAGGGCCGTCGCTCCAGCCAGAAATCCACGCCGGGAGATCACGCACCCGCCTCCACCGCGCGCACGGTCAGAACGGCGCGCAATCCACCGCCGCTCCGGTTTTCAAGCCCGAGCGCGCCGCCGATGCGTGCCATTGCCGCCTGCGCGATTGCAAGACCCAGTCCACTGCCGGTCGCCGAGCGGTTTCGCCCACGCACAAATTTCTCCACCACAGTGGAAATCTCGGCTTCCGGAATGCCCGGCCCCTCATCTTCAACCACGAGGCGCACGTCGCGGCCGGCTTCCTCCACCCGACACACAACCATGGAATTTTCCGGCGAATGGTTGAGCGCGTTCTCGATCAGGTTGCGCAGCGCGAGCGAGAGGAAATGCGGCTCGGCAAGGATCAGTGCATCCTCCCCGTCTCCGCCTTCGACTACGAGACGCGCCCCGCCTGAAGGCAGGGGCAGTTCCGCCACGCTCTGCTTCAAAAGCACCTGCGCACGCACCGCCTGAAGGTTAGGCGCAGCATCGTTCGCCTCGAGTGCGGTGATATCCAGCAACTGCTTCACGAGCCGGCTGGTGCGGTCAACGCCGGCTGTAATCTGCCGCAGCGCATTGGCATGAAGGGCGGGATCGTCACTTGCAAGCGCAATCTGCGCCTGCGTCTTCACGCCGGCCAGCGGCGTTTTGAGTTCATGGGCGGCAAAGGCGGTAAAACTGCGTTCGCGGTCACGCGCATCTTCCACCCGTTTGAACAGCCCGTTCAGTGCACTCACCGCTGGCGCAATCTCCTTGGGCAGATTACCGGCCTGCAGCGGGCGCAGATCGTTTGCCGCACGCTGCGACAGCGTGTCTGCCATATCACTCAGCGGCGAGAGGCCACGTCGCACCGAAACAAGAATAACGCCCGCCAGAAACGGCAGGATCAGAAGCGCGGGCACCACCAGCCCCGTGATCACGTCACTAACGAGGCTTTCGCGGATCTTCAGGCTGTCACCCACCATGACGCGCACGCCGAGCCGTTCGTTTTCCACGGTAAAGACGCGCCAGCGCTCACCCTCCACATCCGTTTCGGAAAACCCGTCCACGACTTCGCTCAGCTGCGTTGTTGGCGCATTCTCCGAACGTCCGACAAGGCTGCCCTCCAGCGTCCATATCTGGCACGAGAGTTGCCGTTCATAGGGGCGATGGCTGTGCTCGAATTCGCCCACCACATGGCTGGCTGTCCCCTCTTTCAGCCCCACCTCGATGCGGTGGTCGGAAAGAAGCGAATTGACCATCCGCGCCGCCTCCATCAGCCGCGCATCCAGCACCCGCTCCACCTCGGCCTGCGTGCTGAGATAGATCCAGCCGACCGCGAGCAGCCACACCAGCCCCGTCGAGCCCATGAGGATCAGGATCAGCCGAGCGCGGATAGATCTCATGCGTCCGTCTCCCGGAGACGGTAGCCCACCCCGCGAACGGTGCGAATGAAGTCGGAGCCAAGTTTGGAGCGCAGTTTGTGGATATGCACCTCCACGGCGTTGCTCTCCACCTCTTCCTGCCAGCCATAGATCGATTCTTCGAGCGCCGGTTTGGAAAGAATGCTCTCCGGCCGTTCCATCAGCGCCGCAAGAAGCGCGAATTCGCGCCGCGTCAGGATCACCGGATCACCGTCGCGGGTCACCGACTGGTTCGCCGGATCGAGCGTCACGCCGCCCCAGGCAAGCGTCGCGCTGGAACGGCCCTTGCCCCGGCGCACCGCTGCACGCACGCGTGCCGACAGTTCGTCGAGGTCAAAGGGCTTTCCCACATAATCGTCTGCACCAGCGTCCAGCCCGGTAATCCGGTCGGGAACCTGATCGCGCGCTGTCAGAAGCACCACCGGCGTGGCATCGCCCCGCCGGCGCAGATCCGAAAGCACGTCGAGGCCGGAGCCATCCGGCAGCATCAGATCGAGCACGACCCCTTCATAGGCCTGCGCGCTGAGTGCGGCGAAAGCGTCTTCGCAGGTGGCCACGGCATCAACAGCAAAGCCGGCAAGCCCCAGCCCCACGGTCAAACCGTCCAGAAGCAGCGGATCGTCTTCAACCACCAAAAGTCGCATCGCACGCGTCTCATTCGCATTGGCAAGGGGCGGAGCCCGTCAGGATACCAGAAGATGCTGCATCTTCGGGTCGGGTATGACGACAATTGGGCTGCCGTCCCTTACATTGTCATGCAGGTGAATCACATCCTGGTTGATCAAGCGGATACAGCCAGACGAAACAGCCTTGCCGATGCTCCACGGCTCCGGCGTGCCGTGAATGCGGTAAAGCGTGTCCTTGCCATTCAGGTGGATATAGTGCGAACGCGCACCGAGCGGATTGCGCAGGCCCGGCGGCATGCCGCCATTGGCGATGCTGTAGGGCTCCAGTTCCGGACGTCTCGCCACCATTTCGTTGGGTGGTGTCCAGCGCGGCCATTCGCGGCGATAGGCCATGATCGCCCGTCCCGCCCAGGAGAACCCGTCACGCCCGACGCCGATGCCATAGCGCGTCGCCCGGTTCGGCCCGGTCACATGGTATAGATACCTGTTCGGCGTATCCACGATCAGCGTGCCCTTGCGTTCGCTGGTGGGATAGTCCACCTCCCTGCGCCACCAGCGCTCGTCCAGATGGCTGATGTCCACTTCGGGAATGGGAAAACGCTCATTGGGCATGGCGTAATACATGGGTGGAACGACGCGCCTGGGCTTGGGCGGCTCAACCACTTTGGGAGCCTCGGGCTTCGGCTTCGCAACGCAGCCCGAAACCGCCAGCGCGCTCAACCCGGCCAGAAAGCCACGCCGCCCCAATCGCGCTGAAACTGCAGAGTGTCCAGCGTCCGTATGTCCTTCGTTCGGCAGTTCGGACATACGCATCCGGACGCCCATGCCCGCGCGAAATTGCGCCATTCTGAAAACTCCTTGCTGTTTTGCCAGCCGCCCAAACAACACCCACCTTAAGGCTGCCTTAAGTTGAAGCGTTCAATCCGCCTTCCGAGATCCGCCATGAGCGCACGCTCCCGGTGGCCCACACGATTTGAAGTGACCGAATGAAGACAATCCTGATCGCGCTCGCGGCTTTCCTCTCCGTCAGCTTTGCGCCCGCCCCCACCTCGGCCCAGACCGCCAGACCGCTGCCGGTCGAAGAGGCCTTCACCCTTGAGGTCTCGCGCACGCAAGACGGCACACTGGCCCTCAACTGGCAGATCGCCGAAGGCTATTACCTTTATCGCGATCACATCGGCGCATCGCAGGATGGCGCGGAACTGCCGCTGGAAACCAGCCCCGGCATCCGCAAGGACGACCCCACATTCGGCCTCTCCGAAGTCTATTACGATCAGGCGAGCGCACATCTTGCCGAACAGGTCTTCGGCACATTCGACGTCACCTTTCAGGGCTGTCAGGATGGCGGCATCTGCTACGCACCGGAAAACCGGCAGGTAAACGCCCTTTCGCTTGCCGTCATCACACCGGCGGCCCCACAGGCTGCAGCGCCCGTGGAATGGGTCACGGAAGAAGCACCCACCGCCAGCGAAGACACCGGCTTTGCGCTTGCCGAAGATGACGGGCTCATTCAGTCGCTGCTCGGTCGCGGCGGCGTTCTTCTCGTTCTGGTCAGCTTCCCGCTCTTCGGCCTGCTTCTCGCCTTCACCCCTTGCGTCTTTCCCATGTATCCCATCATGGCCGGCGCACTGGCGCGCGAGGGCGACCGGCTCACCGCCTGGCGCGGCTTCGAACTCTCCTCGATCTATGTGATTGCGCTCGCCTCGGCCTTCGCGCTTCTGGGCGCTGCCGCCGGCTGGTCCGGGCAAAACCTGCAGCTCGTTCTGCAATCGCCCGTCACGATCGGCATTCTGTCCGCGCTCTTCGCCGTTCTGGCGCTTTCCATGTTCGGCCTGTTCGAGCTGCAATTGCCCACCGCATGGACAAGCTGGGTGGCAAACCGCACGGGCGGGCTCAGTGGGTCGCGCCGCTCCGCCGCCATTCTCGGCTTCTCATCCGCCCTCATCGTCGGCCCCTGCGTCACCGTTCCGCTCGCCGGCGCACTCCTTTACATCGCCCAGACCGCCGATGTGGCTTTGGGCGCGGCAGCCCTTTTCGGCCTTGGCATCGGCAAGGGCATCCCGCTCATCATCATGGGCACGCTTGGCGGCAAGGCCCTGCCGCGCGCCGGCGCATGGATGGAAAGCGTCAAGCGCGTGTTCGGCTTCGGTTTCCTGGCCACTGCCATCTGGACGGCAACGCCGCTCTTCCCCGCCGGCCTCGATCTCGCGCTCTGGTCCGCCCTTCTGATCGCCATCGCAAGCTTCGCCTTCAGCGCAAAGATCACCGAAACGACGCCGCTCGCCGCCGTCCGTTCGGTTGGCGCGCTGTCGCTCATCTACGGCATCATCCTGATGCTGGGAGCCGCGTCCGGCGGCACCGATCCGCTCAAGCCGCTGGCCCGGATCGCCGAGCGCAGCGAGGCATCCGCCCCCGCCCGCGACCTCGCCTTTGCGCAGACCGGCTCCATCCCCGAGCTCAAGGCGCAGCTCGCCAGCGCCGGCGACGCACCCACCCTCGTCTATTTCACCGCCGACTGGTGCGTCACCTGTCGCGTCATCGAACGCTCGGTCCTGCCGGATGCCGGCGTGATCGACGGTCTCGACGGTTTCCAGCTCATCAAGGCCGACCTGTCGGACTTCAACGACGAGAACGCAGCTCTCATGAAAGCCCTTGAAGTGGCAGGCCCGCCCACCATGCTCTTCTTCGACAGCGCAGGCCGCGAGGTCGCCGGCACCCGCCTCGTCGGCTCCGTCACGGTTGAAAACCTGACCGGCTCGGCCAAAACCGCAGAGGCGCTCTGATCATGAATGCCGTTTCACTCGGGCCACTCGTCCTTGCGGCAGACCGCTTCGCCGTCGTGCTCGCCATCTTCGTCTTCCTCATTGTCACCGGCATCATGGCCCGCAAGGTGGATGACCGCTTCAACGCCTGGTCCTGGTGGGCGTTTCTCGGCGGCATCATCGGCGCACGCATCGGCCATGTGCTCATCAACATGGAAAGCTTCATGGCCGACCCGCTGCGCATTTTCGCGGTGTGGCAGGGCGGCTTTTATTGGCCAACGGGCGCGGCCGCCGTCATTGTCAGCCTGCTCGTCATGCTGCCCACCGGCCGCCAGCGCCTCTGGGCGGTCCTGCCGCTCGCCCTTTCCCTCATCGTCTGGAACACGACATGGCAGCTCACCGGCGGCACCGACCCGCTCGCTGTCCCGGATCAGGCCTTTGAAACGCTGGAGGGCAATGGCTACCGCCTCGAAGAGCACAAGGGCACGCCGCAGGTGGTCAATCTGTGGGCGACATGGTGCCCGCCCTGCCGGCGCGAAATGCCCATGATGGCCGACATCGCCGCCTCCACGGACGACGTCACCTTCGTCTTTGCCAATCAGGGCGAAGGCCGCACGGCCATCCAGCGCTATCTCGCCGCCTCCGGCCTCTCGCTCGACACGATACTGGTGGACCAGTTCAGCGACCTTTCGCGCTTCTACAGCGCGCCCGGACTGCCCGCCACGCTGTTCATCGATGCCGATGGCGTCCTGCAACATGCGCATCTGGGCGAAATCTCACGCGAGGTGCTCATCGGGAAGATCGAGAATCTCAGAACCAGCATCAGCCCATCAGGAGACACAAGGCCATGATGAACCGCCGTACCCTGCTCGTCGCCGGCGCAGCGACGCTCGTCACCGCCGCCGGACCGGCCCGCGCCCAGCTTTACCCGACCGTCGAAGAGGTTCTCTTCGACCCGGAAATCCCGGTCATCGGCAATCCGGATGGCGACGTCACCATCGCCGAGTTCTTCGACTACCAGTGCCCCTATTGCAAGCGCGGCCATCCGGACCTGCTGGACGTGGTGCGTGAAGACGGCAATGTGCGGCTGGTGATGAAGGACTGGCCCATTTTCGGCGGCCCGTCCGTCCACGCGGCAAGCCTCGTCCTCGCCGCCGGCCCGGACTATGAAGCCGTCCACAATGCGCTGATGGCCACACCCGGACGACTAACGCAGGACGAGGTCGACGAGACACTCTCCGCCGCCGGCCACGACCCGGAAAAACTCCTGTCGAACTTCAAGAAGGATCGCCAACGCATTGAAGGGATTCTCTCCCGCAATATGGAGCAGGCCAATGCCTTCGGCTTCAACGGAACGCCGGCATTCCTCTTCAACACCAAGATGCACTACGGTGCGATGCGCCGGAATGACATTACCGCAGCCATCGCCGAGGCCCGTGGCTAAAGCAATTCCAGCAAAAGTGGGAACCGGTTTTGCGTCCGGAACTGCGCAATACAAAAGCACAGCAAAAGAAAGGGGGGCGTGAAGCCCCCCAAAAATGCAATCATCAATTTTCGGCGTTCAGCCCGCCACCTTCCCGACCCAGCGCCACCAGGCGCTTTCATTGCCGTGGAAGACGTTCAGGTCGATCTTGCCGTCAACACCCTGGCTCAGTCCCGATCCCGAATACTGCCAGAACACCCAGTCACGGCCCGGATAGACCTTCGAGGGATGCTCGGCCACGGCGCGCAGCCAGAACGGATGGTTCGGGAAAGCCCCCTTCAGATTGTCTTCGTAAAAGTCCGGCGCGGTGTAGATGATCGGTCGCTGGCCGTAATGGCGCTCCAGTCGGTCGAGGAAGACCTGCATCTTCTCCAGCACTTCCGCGCGTGACGGTTTCCACTTGCAGCTCGACTGGTGGTTCCACTCCACATCCAGAACCGGAGGCAGCGCGCCCTTCACCTTGGGCACATTGCGAATGAACCACTCTGCCTGGTCGGATGCCCTTCGGCACCAGAAGAAGAAGTGATAGGCCCCGCGGCGAATGCCCGCCTTGGCGGCCCCGTTCCAGTTCGTCTTGAACATCGGATCGATGTGGTCGATGCCGTCGGTCGCCTTGATGTAAGCGAAATTCGCGCCACGCGAACGCAGCTTCACCCAGTCGATGTCGCCCTGCCAGCGCGAAACATCGACACCATGCACCGCATGATGCTTTGGGGTGACCTTGCCGAAATTGATGGGATGCGCATCGCCGAACCGGCTGCGGTAGACCGTGCCTTGTGCTGCGGTTTTCGGGCGCAGTGTCGGCTTCGGCGGTGTGATCATCGCCACCTGTTCAAGCGCCGGCGTGGAAACGCGATCGGGTTCGGCAATGGCCGTCATCCCCGCATCGCTCATATGGCCAGTCTCCACTTCCGCAATCGCTGCACCCGGCACGCTGGCATCCGGCCTCACGATGGAACTGGTGACTTCACGCGACGGCGGATCGATTCTGAGTGCAGAATCGATGCTTGGACCGCCCGTACAGCCGGTCAGAGCGAGTGTGAGAACGACAGGTCGAAGGAACGCAGGAATACGCATATACGATCTGCAAGGGTTCGAGGAATTTGAAGAACCCGGCGCCCATTTCACCGGGGAATGCCCAGCGATACCGTAAACTTACCAATAAAGTTTGAATCAACCTGTTAACCACGCTGCGGGGATAATCCTCTGGTCGTCCGTCACCGCACGTCCCGCAATTTCGGTAGAGCGCATTTTTTTGACGGTCATTTTCTCCCCGCTCATCAAACCTGCCCTATCCTTCTCCTTGCCCATCTCGTGGGAACGCAGGTCGCGACGGTGATCTCGCGGGGATGGGACGGTGCCCGGCCGGCGGCATAACGTGTGCTTCCGGTGCCCGTGGCGGCTGGTTCGGCAAAGGGCCGTGCGCATGCACGGTCTGGTGCAAAGGCTCACCTTTCGGGGTGAACCCGGCGCACCCGGTTCCGGGGCGATCCCCGCCGGAGGTTGTCAAGAGCCGGGCGGGCGGCTGAAGGGTCGCACAAACAATACCCAGATGAGCGTCGCTTCAGCCGCCCGTCTTCCTCTCAAAACCCGGTTTCACACGCGGGAACGATCACATGCGTCTGCTACAGCGCCGCGCGTCTTATAAGACGCGCAAAGGACGCTGTAACACTTTCAAATGATGCATGTTCGTTGTCTTTCAAATGAATTCATTTGAAAGCGACATGCATTAGCGGCTGATCTGCGCCCTCGGCATGCCATACATCAATTGCTCGAAGCCCTTTGCGGAGACATGCACGAGCGTGCGGTGATCGCCACCCTCGAAATAGACGTCTTCGTCCGTATCGAGTTCATCGTCGATCATGCAGGCAATGCGGTAGGGCGCGCCGAACACAGGCACCGCCCCCTCCTCGCAATCGGGAAACAGCGCCGCTGTCTCCTCTTCGCTCGCCAGAACGACCTTGTCGCCGACGATCGCTCCCACTTTGCCGAGGTCCACCTGCCGCGACGCGGGCACGACCGCCAGGAGATAGCTGTCGTCCCATTTCAGCACCACACCCTTGGCCATTTCGCGGCCCGGAATGTGGCTCACACGCGCGGTCATTGCGGAACTGCCCGTGCGATTGTGCTTCGCAACATCGTAGCGCACGTGGCTGTCTTCGAGAAATTCATGCATCGTCATCGCGATACCCATGGTCCTGCTCCTTCCCTGCCTCTCGGCCGGTGGCTGATACGACAGGATATCGCGGCACAGCCCGATCCGACCGTCGACCTGGCGGTCAGCCGGTGCAAGGGGCGCGGGACCGGGAATGCGGGCAAGGACGGCATTCCGCCGCTTGCGGGAGCCAGCGCCGCGCCAGAGTCGCATCCGGCGGCTGCCTGCTGGTCATTCAGGTCCTTAGGATACACCCGCCCCGCGTCCACGAAAAGCCTTTCCGGCATGCAGGCGAAAGCGCCTTTCCCCGGCGTCACTGTGGGAAAAATATCGCACTGCGCAGCGCGAATGCGAATGGCCGGCAAAATTCGCGCGACATTCGGGCACAGCGTCCGTTCTTTGCCACATTTTATCAAGAACCGCATGGCAAGCGCCTTTCAACGCTTCCGCGCATCCGCGCCGAAGAGGCGACTCACATCACATGAAGACCGGAATTCCACACGTAAGGAGAGTTTCCTTGTTCCACACCACTGTTGCACGCGCTGCCCCTCGCGCCGCGCGGCTCGCCCTGCTGTTGCTTCTGCCCGCGTTGGCTGCCGCCTGCACCACCACAGGCCGCAGCCCCGTCCCCTCCACCGACGTGCCCGGTCCCATGCTGTCCTACTATCAGGACATGTACAGCGAGATCGAAGACAACGGCATCGTGATTCCGGCCGTGGACGTCACCAAGATGGATCGCCAGTATCTGCGCCAGATGGTCGACTACCCGACCAGCGAACCGGTCGGCACCATCGTTGTCGATCCGGAAAACCGCTTCCTCTACCTCGTCATGGAGAACGGCAAGGCCATGCGCTACGGTATTGGTGTCGCCAAGGCGGGGCTGGAATATCAGGGCGACGGCGTGATCGGCCGCAAGGCCGCGTGGCCAAACTGGGCTCCGACCCTTGCCATGATCAACCGCGAGCCCGAACGCTATCGTCCGCTCGCAGCCGGCATGCAGGGCGGCCTCACCAATCCGCTCGGTTCGCGCGCGCTATACCTCTACAAGGATGGCAGGGACACGCTCTACCGCATCCACGGCACAACCGAGCCGTGGTCCATCGGCAGATCGGTTTCCTCCGGCTGTATCCGCCTGCTCAATCACGACATCATGGATCTCTACAAGCGTGTTCCGCGCGGCGCCCGCATGGTGGTGCTGGGCGGCGGTCAGCCACAGCCCGGCATGGTCTGAGCCGGCGTCATCAAAAAAGCCCTTGCCGCACGCCCGCGCGGCAAGGGCCTCTTTCGGGATACCAGAGACTACTTGCGGGTCAGATCGTCCGCCGTCCACGGCGCATTGATCTGGCTGTCGTTGAGAAACGGCAACACCGTCTCGGCCAGTCGCGGCGACACGCCGATGTCGTAATGCGTGAGGTTCGGCAGGATCGCCAGGCGATTCTGAGACATGTTCTCGCGCTGCCACCCCGCATCCTTCAGCCCGCCGCCGAGCAGTTTGTAGAACTCCACAATATGCTCTGGCCGGTACATGTCGGAATCGCCGAACACCAGCATCACCGGCATTTCCAGCGTCTTCACACCATCGGCGAAGTTATAAGGCTTGCGCATATAGGCGCCCATCCGGTCGAGCAGTTCGGGAAACCGCGAAGGATCCGGCGCCACCGCTGCATAGGACTGATACATGGGCGTGTCCTTCATCATCTCGGCCATGCCCGCCCCGACCTGTGCCTGCATCGGCAGCATTTCAGGATAGAACCCGTCCTGGGCAAAGCCCGCCGAGACCAGCGCCATCCGCCGCACCTTCTCAGGATGCTGTATGGCGAGACGCAGGACGACCCCGCCACCCATCGAATAGCCCATGGCATCCACCTGGTCGTAGCCCAGCTGGTCGAGAATTTCCGCCACGTCATCCCCCATCGCTTCAAGGCTGATCGGGCGGTCGCCGAGTTCGGTGCGCCCGTGCCCCTGCATGTCGATGGCGATGACTTCGCGCTCGGCCGCCAGCATGGTGAGCACCGGCCCGAACATCTCGATAAGGCCAAGCCCGCCATGCACCAGAAGCAGCGGTTCGCCCTTCCCGTGGATCTGGTAGTGATATTTTATGCCGCCGGCTTCCACTTCACCGCTTTTCACCGGTTCGGAAGCGCCCGTTTCAGCACGCGCAGGCGCAGCGGCGGATACCGCCAGGATCAGAGCCGCGCAAACGGCAGCAAAGGCATTTTTGAACATTGCGATCTCCCATCAAATCGGCCGTCGCTGCGACGCACCGTCATTGCGATGCTCCCAGGACGTACAATGCCACGCCGATCCGACAGGGGATTGAATTTTTCCAGGATACCTTGTGGGGCGATGCCGGAAGACAGGCACCGCCCAGGGCTGTCCTCAGGGGCTCGGATTGCCGATCCGCTGGTGCAGATCGTCGACCGCCGTTTGCATCTCGTCTGTCCAGCGCACATCGAGCGCACCGAGCGCCTCTTCGAGCTGCGCCATCGTGGTCGCGCCAATGATGTTGGAGGTCATGAATGGCCGCGAATTGACAAACGCCTGCGCGAAAGCGGCCGGTGTCAACCCGAATTCCCGCGCCATGGTGTTATAGGCCTTCGCAGCCTCCGGCCCGCCGGGCTTCTCGTAACGCTGAAGACGGTCGAACAGCACTTTGCGCGAGCCCTCGGGCAGCGCCCCGTCATCATATTTCCCAGTCAGATACCCCTGCGCCAGCGGCGAATAGGCAAGCAGGCCAACCTCCTCGCGCTGGCAGGTTTCGGCCAGATTCACCTCATAGGTCCGGTTCATGAGATTGTAGGCATTCTGCAGCGAGACCACCCGCGGCCCCACGCCCCTGTCGGCCTCCGCGATGTAGCGCATCACGCCCCAGGAGCTCTCGTTGGAAAGACCGAAATGGCGGATTTTCCCGGCCTTCACCAGATCGTCAAACACGGCGAGCGTTTCAGCGATCGGCGTTTCGTCGGCAAGCGGCTCCGACAGCGTCGTCACGCGCGTCGGGTTGGAACCGAACGGGTTTTCGCGATCCGGCCAATGGATCTGGTAGAGGTCGATATAGTCCGTCTGCAGCCGCGAGAGCGACTTGTCGATCGCGTCCATGATGTCGGCGCGCACGAGCTTCGAAGGCCTGTCACCCCGAAACCACTCATTGGCAGTGCGGCCAATCACCTTGGAAGCGACAATCACCTGGTCGCGATTGCCACGCGCTTTCATCCAGGTTCCGACGCAACGCTCCGTTCGTCCCTGCGTCTCGGCCTTGGGCGGGATTGGATAAAGCTCGGCCATGTCGAGAAAGTTGACGCCGCGCTCAACCGCGCGGTCCATCTGTTCGTGGCCTTCTGCCTCGGTGTTCTGTTCGCCAAAAGTCATCGTGCCGAGGCAAATCTGCGAGACAAAGAGATCGCTGCGTCCAAGACGGCGCTTTTCCATCAAAACTCTCCGGGTGCTGAAAACAGGCGCGAACGCGCCATCCATCACATCATAGGCCGCCTGCCACGACACGCAAGCGACCATCAGGCAGAAGTCTCGCCCGCCACGCAATCACGCCACAAAGTGTTGGCAAAAACACAACCAGAGTCCGCATTTTTCGGACCGGGCAACCAGCATCAGGACAACCATCTTCATGTATCGGCGTACATTTTTCCTCAGCATCATTTTTATGACCGCTTCTGTATCGGGCACGGCGGCAATCGCCCAGGAACCGGAGAAGGACATGCATAGGATTTCAGGCGAACTCATCTATCTCGTGCGCATCGCGCTGCCGCCAGACAGTGTCGCAACGGTCGAGCTGCGCAACGCGCAGGCCTCCGAAGATACCCCTCCCATTGCCGAACAGAAGATCACGCTCAACGGCAAACAGGTTCCGGTCCCCTTCAGCCTTGCCGTCGAAAGGTCAAAGCTGAAGCCGGGAGAGACCTACCATCTCTATGGTGACATCCACGACGGGCGCAAACAGCGCTGGACATCGGAAGCAGTTGTGATCGATCCGCAGGAGCCGGACATCACCCTTGGAGCCCTTCTCCTGAAGCCATCTGGGAGCACATTGCGTCTGATACCGGTTGCCATGGAGGAAATCACCGGCACGGAATGGGTGGTGGAAGATATCAATGGCGGCGGCATCATCGACAGGTCGCGTGTAACGTTGACCTTTGGCGAGGATGGCAGGGTCGGCGGCCGCGCATCCTGCAACAGCTATTCGGCAGGCTGGACCGAAAACAACGGCAGACTAACGGTCGGACACGCCGTGTCGACTGAAATGGCCTGTGCAGGAGCGCTGATGAACCAGGAGCAGAAGTTCCTGTCCATCCTGCCCGATCTCAAATTCTACGCCACGACCCCAGAGGGCGCGCTGATTCTGCAGACCGTCGACGGCCGCAGGCTCCGGGCCTTCCCGGCGGGCTGAACTCAGGCGAAGGCGTCGGGCATCGATTCCTTGCGTTTTGCGATGAAATCCAGAAGCCCCTCTTCGATCCCCGGATCGAGCGGGGGTGCCTGGTAGGTCTCGAGCCAGCTGCGGGCGAGCTGGTTGGCGCGTTGCGCCGCCGTTTTCTCACCTTCCGCCGCCCATTGCTCAAACGAATTGTTATCGGCAATGGACGAGCGGTAGAACGCCGTCTGAAAATTGGCCTGCGTGTGAGCACAGCCGAGATAATGGCTCCCCGGCCCCACTTCGCGGATCGCGTCCATCGCCTGCCCGTTTTCCGAAACGTCCAGCGGTTCGCACATGCGCTGCTGCATGCCGAGCTGGTCGATATCCATCATGAATTTTTCGTAGGAAGACACCAGACCGCCTTCAAGCCACCCGGCCGCGTGGAGCACGAAATTGGTGCCGGCAAGCACCGTCGAATTCAGCGTATTGGCACTCTCATAGGCGGCCTGGGCATCCGGGATTTTCGATCCCGTCAGTGATCCGCCCGTACGGAACGGGAGCCCCAGACGCCGGGCAAGCTGCGCTGCTCCGTAAGAAACGAGCGACGGTTCAGGCGTGCCGAAGGTCGGGGCACCCGACTGCATGGAAATGGAAGACGCAAACGTGCCAAACAGCACCGGCGCCCCCGGTCGCACCAATTGCGTGAACGCCGCACCGGCCATGACTTCGGCCAGAACCTGGGTCAGCGTTCCGATGACCGTCACCGGGCTCATCGCTCCGGCCAGAATGAAGGGCGTGACAATGCAGGCTTGGTTGGCGCGTGCATAGACCTTTGCAGCGCCCAGCATGGTTTCGTCGAAAACCATGGGCGAGTTCGCGTTGATCAGGTTGATGACCACCGTGTTCTGGTCGACGAAATCCTCACCAAAAAGGATCCTCGCCATCGCCACCGTGTCTTCGGCACGGTCGGGCGCCGTGACAGAGCCCATGAAGGGTTTGTCGGAATAGCGCATATGCGAGAATACCATGTCGAGATGGCGTTTGTTGACCGGCACGTCCACCGGTTCGCAGACGGTGCCGCCCGAGTGATGAATGGACGGCGCCATATAGGCGAGCTTCACGAAATTGCGGAAATCCTCAATCGTCGCATAGCGACGCATGCCGTCGAGGTCGCGGACGAAGGGCGGGCCATAGACCGGCGCAAAGACCGTGGCGTTGCCGCCGATCTCGACCGAGCGCTCGGGATTGCGCGCATGCTGGGTAAAAACCGAAGGTGCCGTTTTCAGAAGCTGGCGGCACAGCCCTTTGGGAAAGTGCACCCGATCGCCGCGCACGTCGGCCCCCGCCTCTTTCCACAGGGCGAGAGCTTCCGGGTCGTCGCGGAACTCGATGCCAATCTCTTCAAGAACCGTATCGGCGTTCGCCTCGACCAGCGCCAGCGCCTCCTCGTCAAGCACCTCGTAAGGCTTGAGCGCACGGCGGATATAGGTCAGTTGCTGTCCCGGTCCTGCACCTGCGCGCGCCGCCCTGCGGGCTGCGGCTCCGCCCCGCTCACTGCGCCCGGAACGTCCCCGGCGCGGCCGATCCTGCGTTTCGTCGTCACCGGCCATCATCGTCATCGCGCAAACTCCACGCTAGGGTCACAAAGCAAGCCTCATTATGACCCTAGCGTTTGCAGCAACAACCTCCGTTCCGCAAGCGGCAGATGGTGTCGCAACTGGCGTGCTGATGGGACCGGCAGCGTGTCCATCGTAGCGTGCTGTCACCGCATTCCTTTGCACAAATAGCCGTTGGCACCACGCCGTTCACAAGCGATAAGCGATGAATTTTCCGCAGATCTGCGCTCTCATCCCAACGCCTTTGCCGGGAAAGGGAGCACTCTCGGTGCAGATGCGCACACGTCGCTCACGCGCTCCCTCAAAACTGAGGACGACCAGCACTGACCGGGAGGCGCCGGCACCGAGTGAGAAGTCCGCTGGCGATATGCTTGCATCAATCGGCCTGAAATCCGCATCATAAGCGCGAATGGTCACGCCTATGCGATGCTTGTACGGATTTCGTGGCTGAACCCGCACGGCAAAACTGTCGGTGAAACTGCGAACGACGCCCCGCATCGGCGACATGGATTGCGACGATGCGGGCGTCGTTGCAGCACAGACGGCGATCAGGGCCGCCAGTGTCCGTTTATGCATTGTGCACCTACTCACAGGTCACTGTGACAAAGGCTTCATATGCACCTTTTTGAAAGATCGCATTGTCCGCCACCGCGCGCAGATCGACCGAAAGGTTGCTCGCGCCAACTCCCAGAGGTGTTATTGTCGACCCCGGCACCTTTGCCGTGCTCGTGGCGCCCGTCGAGCTGTAGGTGGTCATGAAAGTGACGGCGCCCGTGCCGTTCGGTGCTCTTGAGAAAGCCTCCGGTGCCTTGAGCGACGCCTGAAACCCCGCACCTGTCGTATAAACTGTAGCCGCACCGGAATTACCACCAGCAGCTTCAGAGTCCAGGACATCCAGGCCATCCCGCACGAGCACACCGTCTGACCGGATTTCGATGGTGCAGCTCTCCTCTAGATTGGCGCGAAAAGGAAGGTCTGACTGGGCTCCAAGGGACGCGGTCGTACCGAGCAGCAAAAAAACACAAGAGTAGATATACTTCATGACAAAACCCTGGGTTGAAAATCAGGGCGCCATTTAGGTACTCAAAAAACCTCCGTCAACAAAAAAGAGATACCTGCTGCAAACAGTTATTGAAGATAACAGGCGCACTCAGCGCCTGCCCTTGTTTGTCCAAGAGGCGTCACTTGCCCAGTTCCCTTCGGGGTTTGACCGCATGCGCGGATCGAGCCCCTGCCGCATGAGTTCGACCTCGAGTTCCAAGCGCTTCAACTCCAGTTGATAGAGTTTGTCGCAATCCAGTCGTCTCGGTTTTCGCCCCAGAGGCACAACCAGACGCCCGTAGGCTGAAACGCGCTGCGAGCTGTTGTCTCCAATGACACCCGAGTCAAGATAGGCTCCGGAATTCGCCATGGAAGCACGGCACGTGGTTCCGTCTGCAGCCCTGATCTCGTCAAAGCCGTTCGGCATGACCACCCCGGGCAGCGTCACGCCAGTCTGGTTCTGGTTGATGACATACCGGTCGCTGTCGCCATAGACGATGGACACGCTCAGGAAGAAGAACGCACAGGCCCCCATCAATCGATACGATAAGCTATGAAACGTCCGCATACTTGAGCCTTAATATTTGTGCCACGGCCAGGAAACGGGATGCTTTCAGCGCAGATCCTGACACGCCTGACCTTATTGTTGTTGAACCCCACCGAAACCAGGACCGAGCGGGAAGTTTTGCTCCCGACCATTGTTTCCGCAGGAAAAACATGTGCTTCGATCGGCCGAAAATCCTGATCATAGGCTTTCACCGCCATTCGAATTTTGTGCGGATAGGGATTGTAGGGGAAAACCCGCACCGTAAACGTGTCGCCGAAGCTCGATATCTTCCCCCGCATCGGCGTCATGGATTGTGCAACGCCGATGCCGCAACCGGCCGCGATAAACGCGGCCAGAAGGATGAGTTTCAAGATGGAGCTACTCACAGGTCAGGGTGACTTCAGCGGTGTAGTTGCCGGCAGGGAAAACACCGGCCGATTTTGTAGCGCTCAGATCCACATCGACATTCGTCACCCCAAGCCCAAGCGGGGAGGTCACCGTGCCGACCACATCAAGAAGCGTGGTCACACCGGAGGCGCTGTAGCTCGAGGAGAAGATTACATCATCGTCCCCACCTGCCGGTGCGACGAGAAACGCCGCAGGCGTGGAGGTCGACATATTGAAACCCGTTCCAGTGGTCACGACGGTGGCCGTACCTGAAACGCCGGCAGCTTCGGTCGATGAAAGGACGTTAAGGGCGCCATTGGTTCCCAGAACGCCGGGCGTTCCCACTGTTATGAGGCACGTTGAAATGACGTTGCCGTTAAAAATCACAGTATCGGTGACGGCGGCGGCAGGCGCGGTGAAAATGGTGGTAAGCAACAATGCAGATAGAGAGGTTCTGAACATGACCCTGCTCCTCACGGACAAGCAGACAAGCCCCCTCTTACAGGCCTTATGAAAACGCGGTCCTCTTAATATATTGCTAATATACCACTTAAGATTTACATCGCAAAATAATACAACCAAAAATACAAACCAAAGTGCCACACACTCCAGAGAGCCACCGCCGCTCTGCGCCGTCGCTTTCCTGACGTCGCGGGTCGCAAATCAGCTATGTAATCAGCGACTTCGCGCCTTATTCTTGTGATACCGCTTGTTTGCGGCCAACAATGAGCGCGGTTCGGGATGCCCTGCCCGCGCGACGTGAGCAGCAGGAGCCAGAGCATGTCCGACGACGAAATCATCCTCTCGGAGCTTCCCGACGACGAACTCGTGCAGCAGATGCACGACGACCTTTATGACGGACTCAAGGACGAGATCGAGGAAGGCACGCACATTCTGCTGGGCCGCGGCTGGCAACCCTACGAGGTGCTCACTGACGCCCTGGTCGAAGGCATGCGGATTGTCGGCGAGGATTTTCGCGACGGCATCCTGTTCGTGCCGGAAGTCCTGCTGTCGGCCAACGCCATGAAGGCCGGCATGGCGATCCTGCGGCCGCTTCTGGCCGAAACCGGCGCACCCAAACAGGGCAAGATGGTGATTGGCACGGTAAAGGGCGACATTCACGACATCGGCAAGAACCTGGTCGGCATGATGATGGAGGGGGCCGGTTTCGACGTGATCGACATCGGCATCAACAATCCAGTCGAAAACTACCTGGATGCGATAGAGGAGCACCAGCCCGACATTGTCGGCATGTCGGCACTCCTCACGACGACCATGCCCTATATGAAGGTTGTGATCGACACGATGAAAGAAAAGGGTATTCGGGAGGACTATATCGTCCTCGTCGGCGGTGCGCCGCTCAACGAGGAGTTTGGCAAAGCGGTGGGAGCCGACGCCTATTGCCGTGACGCGGCGGTGACGGTTGAAACCGCCAAGGAACTGATCAAGCGCAGGCACAATGTAACGGCCGGCGCCTGATCCCTTCGCATCACAGAGTGTGCCGTACAGCTCAATAAGTGGACTGCGAAATGTCGCGCCCGGCGCTCTGTGTTGCATCGACCGCATTTGCGGCATCCCGGCCGACACCGCGGATCGTGTTGGCGCAACCCGCAACCGACCCGGCCACGAGGAGGAGGATTGCGAGACGGGAAAGAACGGACAGTTTCATGGCTTGTCTCCCTCTAAATCATCGGACCGAAAAGTGGAATCCGGTTCTTGGTCCGATACGTTATCGATGGTCTAGATAGTCCCCGCGCAAACGGGAGCGTTACCATGCAGGAACGCACGAAACCGGAAAAAGTTCTCGGGCCCGAGAAAGTTCTCGTGATCGCCTGCGGCATGATCGCGCGCGAAATTCTGGCGGTACGCGAGACGCTCGGCTTTGGGCATCTGGACCTCACCTGTCTCCCCGCTGAATTCCACTATCGGCCCGACCGCATCGCACCGTCCATGGATGCCGCGATCACGAAGGCGCGCGCAGAAGGCTATCGCCACATCTTCGTTGGCTATGCGGATTGCGGAACCGGTGGAGCGCTTGACCGAATCTGCGAAAAGCACGGCGTGGCACGCATCGACGGGCCGCACTGCTTCGCCTTTTACCAGGGTCTCTCCGCGTTCGAAGAGATTGCCGAAGACGACATGCTCTCCTTCTACATGACGGACTTCCTGTGCCGTCAGTTCGACGCATTTTTCATGAAACCGCTCGGCCTCGACCGGCACCCTGAGCTTATCCAGGATTTCTTCGGCAACTATAAAAAGCTCGTTTATCTGGCGCAGACGGACGACCCACAGTTGGAGCGCGTCGCGCAGGATGCGGCAAGGCTTCTCGGCCTTGCCTACGAAAAACGGCAAACCGGATATGGCGACCTGACGAAGGCGCTGGCGACCGCGGCACGGGGCAGCTGATCCCTCTACGAACGCCATGAAATGGTTACATTGGCGGTGCATTCCGGAAGCATATTCATGCTGATTTTCTGGAGATTTTTCATGCACCGTATTCTTTTACCAATTTTCACGTTTGCCCTGATCACCGTTCCGGCAAACGCGCAGTCGCTGGTTCAGGAGAAGCTCGACATGGAGCGGGCCGGTTTCGAAAAAGACACGGTGATGCAGGACATCACCTATCGCGACGCTGCGCGTCTCGATGCCTATGCACGCATGCGCACCGAGGCCTTCAGGCAGGCCAAGGCCGGCGGAGCGTCAGCCGATGTCGCGCTGCTCGATGAGATCGATCAGCGACCGGAACGCTCCTTTGAGGATTTCGACCTTACAGGCAAGTGGCAATGCCGCACCATAAAGACCGGTGGGCTCGCGCCGCTTGTGGTCTATGACTGGTTTCGTTGCCAGGTCAACGATGACGGGGCGGGCTGGGTCCTTGAAAAACTGACCGGATCGCAGCGAACCAGAGGACGTTTCTTCACAGACGGCGATTCGCGACTGATCTATCTCGGCAGCTATTTCGTGAAGGACGACCGGCCGCCTCGCTATGGCTCCGGCCGCAATAGCGATCAGGTAGCCTACGTTTTTCGCGGCAAAGACGATGGCTGGCGCATGGAATTCCCTGCACCGGAGCGGGAATCCGTACTCGACATTCTGGAGTTCCGGCGCGCTCCATGAGTTTCGCGGCGCCGCAGGATGCTTGCGGCTTCTGTCATGAAGGCTTAACGGCATCCAGACAAAACTGTACGCCATCCCGGTCGAGATTCGAATGGCTGGCAAGAATGAGTGCAATGAAGGCGGAGGGAACGGACTTGGACACGGTGTTGGGCGCACCGCCGGCTCACCTGCCGCCGCGCCGGCTCTCGCGAATTTTCCGCGACCTGGCAAAACACGCTGAAGACAAGGTCACTATCGGCGAAATCCGCCAGGCGCTCGGCGATCGCAGCTTTGCCACCCTTCTGGTCTTTTTTGCCAGCCTGAACCTCCTGCCCTTCCCACCCGGCAGCACGCTCGTCCTCGGGCCGCCGCTGGTGCTGGTCGCGCTGCAGATGGTGATGGGCAACCGCACCGTATGGCTGCCGCAGTTCCTGCTCAACAAGGCGATCGGCGCAGACAAGTTTCGTCATATGAGCGAGCGGCTCATTCCGCGCCTTATCTGGCTGGAGCGGCTCATCAAGCCGCGCTACTGGCCGTTTGCGCGCGATCACGCAGACCGGGTTATCGGGCTCGCCGCGCTGATCCTCTCGATTGCCGTGACACTTCCCATTCCGCTCGGCAACTGGTTTCCGGCCTTTTCCTGCGCGCTGGTGGGGCTCGCTCTTTCCGAGCGCGACGGTGTGTTGCTCGGCATCGCCGTCGCCTGCGGCGTGCTCTCTCTCATGGTGATTGCCGGCGTCGTGATCGGCGCCAGCATGATGGCAGGCGCCGTCATGCACTGACCTCCCGTTCCTCCTCGGACACGTCGCATTTGAATGCACGCGCGTCGCCTTGCAGCAAGCGAGGGCGCGGCAATGCGGCAATTCTGAAAATCGAGGAAGGAACAGGCGCTTATGGCTCAGCTGATCGTTGTATACTGGCGCGACATCCCGGCTCAGGTGATCGTCAGGAAGGGGCGGCAGACCGCCAAGCGCGAACTGCCACTGCGCTTCACCGAGGCCATCGACATGTGCGCCATGCGTGTAGGTGCGCGTGACACGGACGCCTATCTCGCTGAATGGCGGCGCGGCGAGCCCGTCTCCGTCAGCGACGACCTCGAGGCTGAAGCGGATAAGGCCCTGGAAGCAATTGACCGCGACTATCACAGAGAGCGCCTTCTGGCGCTTGTCAAGGCAGGTGGCCATGACGACGGATAGCACTGGAAAGACCTCGACAGTCACCCAGGCGACCCTCGTCAAGAAAGCACGCGAGGCGCTTGCCTACAGGCCGGCCGATGTCTCGCCCCAGCGGCGGGTCCAGCGGCGTTACACAATGCGGCGCTGGTCGGTACGCCATGCCCGGCTGCTCGAATGGGTTTATGCCCGGTTCTCAAGCCTTTTCCTGGCGCTGCACCCGTTCTGGAGCGCCGTTGGCTATGCGCGGGCGGAAAAGCCGGTCAAATTCGTGGAACGGCAGGTGAAAGGGTTGATGTTCGATTGCCGCATGTGCGGCCAGTGCATCCTCTCTTCCACCGGCATGTCGTGCCCCATGAACTGCCCCAAACAGTTGCGCAACGGTCCCTGCGGGGGCGTGCGCGCCAACGGCAACTGCGAGGTGGAACCGGACATGCCGTGCGTCTGGGTGAAAGCCTGGGAGGGGGCGCAGGCGATGCGGAACCGGCAGGCGATCCTTGATGTCCAGAAGCCCGTCGACCAGTCGTTGAGGGAAAGCTCCGCCTGGCTCAGGGTAACCGCGCAGGCTGCGCGTGAACGCGAAAGCCTCCGGAGCAGCACCGCATGACGAGGCGGCCACCGCAGATCGACGAAAACCCGGACGGCGTCGACCTGCCGCTGGAGCCCCTGCCCGGCCATTCCTCGCGCGGCCGGCTGGAACGCGTGCTGCGACGCGGCGAATTCGCGGTGACGGCTGAACTCAACCCGCCCGACAGCGCCAACGCGCAGGACGTCTACGAACGGGCGGCAATTTTCGACGGCTGGGTGGACGGCATCAACGCCGTGGATGCTTCCGGCGCCAATTGCCACATGTCCTCAATGGGCATCTGCGCGCTGCTGACGCGCATGGGGTATGCGACGATCATGCAGATCGCCTGCCGCGACCGGAACCGCATCGCCATTCAGGGCGACGTGCTGGGTGCGGCGGCCATGGGTGTGGGCAACATCATGTGCCTGACGGGCGACGGCGTGCAGGCCGGCGACCAGCCGGGCGCAAAACCCGTTTTCGACCTCGACTGCATGTCGCTTCTCGAAACGGTGCGGACCATGCGCGACGAGGAAAAGTTTCTCTCCGGACGCAGGCTCACCACACCGCCTGCCGTTTTTCTCGGTGCGGCCATCAATCCCTTCGCCCCGCCTTTCGACTTCCGCCCCCACCGGCTCGCCAAGAAGATAGCGGCCGGCGCGCAGTTCGTGCAGAGTCAGTATTGCTATGATGTGCCAATGCTGAAGGAATACATGAAGCGGGTGCGCGATATGGGGCTCGACGAAAAATGCTTCATACTGGTTGGCGTCGGCCCGCTCGCTTCTGCAAAAACCGCCCGCTGGATCCGCTCGAACGTGCCGGGTGTCCACATTCCCGATGCGGTGATCAAACGGCTTGAAGGCGCCGAAAAGCAGAAAGAGGAAGGCAAGCGCCTGTGTATCGATATCATCAACGAGGTGAAGGAGATCGAGGGTGTGTCCGGCATTCATGTCATGGCCTACCGGCAAGAGGAATTCGTGGCTGAGATCGTGCACGAATCCGGCGTCCTGAAGAGCCGCAAGCCGTGGAAGCGCGAGCCGGGCCTCGACGATGCGCTGGTTGCCGAGCGGCTCGACCACATTCTGCATGACGACCCGAGCGAGAAGCCCGTAGAGATGGTGAGGGACGCAAGCGCGACATCCAGCGAATGAGAATGCCAGTCAAGACCATCGATCAGCAGCATGGGCTCACACCATGCCTCCAGGAGGATTCTGAATGACCCGTACCATCGTCGCCTCTGCAACCAGGGAAGTCGTGATCGGCTTTGACCAGCCCTTCTGCGTGATCGGAGAGCGCATCAATCCGACCGGGCGCAAGAAGCTCGCCGCCGAGATGGTTGCCGGCAATTTCGAGACGGTGAAGCAGGACGCGCTGGCACAGGTCGCAGCCGGCGCAACCATGCTCGACGTCAACGCCGGCGTCACGGCGGTAGACCCCAACGCAACCGAGCCCGGGCTTCTCGTTCAGACCCTGGAGATCGTGCAGGATCTGGTCGATGTGCCGCTCTCGATCGACTCCTCCGTTTCTGCCGCCATCGAAGCCGGGCTCAGGGTCGCCCGGGGCAGACCGCTGGTCAACTCGGTGACGGGCGAAGAGGAGAAGCTGGAAGCCATCCTGCCGCTGATCAAGAAATACGACGTGCCCGTCGTCGCCATTTCCAACGACGAAACCGGCATTTCCGAAGACCCGGACGTGCGCTTCGAGGTGGCGAAGAAGATCGTCCAGCACGCCGCCGATTACGGCATTCCCGCCCACGACATCGTTGTGGATCCGCTGGTGATGCCCATCGGCGCCATGGGCACGGCGGGCCAGCAGGTTTTCCGGCTTCTGCGGCGGCTGCGCGAAGAATTGAAGGTAAACACCACCTGCGGCCTTTCCAACATATCCTTCGGCCTGCCGCACCGGCACGGCATCAATGCCGGTTTCATTCCCATGGTGATCGGGGCGGGCATGACCAGCGCCATCATGAACCCCTGCCGCCCACAGGAGATGGAAATGGTGCGCGCGGCAAATGTGCTGAACGGCACGGACCCCAATTGCTACAACTGGATCATGACCTATCGTGACCACCAGCCCACCGCTACAGGCGAGGCAACGGCGGCGGCGGCCCCCGCGTCCTCCGGTGGGCGCCGCCGCGGCGGCCGCGATGCACGCAGAGCGCGGGGGTGAAAATGCCTTGATTGCGTTCACCCGTCATTCCATGCCTGCCAGGTTGCCACCCCCAACTAACGGGCCTCGCCATGAGCGATGATCCGCTCGTTCTCTTCATGCCGTCCGGCAAGCGGGGGCGTTTCCCCCGGGGCACGACCATACTCGATGCCGCGCGGCAGCTTGGCGTTTACGTGGAGAGCGTGTGCGGGGGACGCGCCACCTGCGGACGATGCCAGATCGAGGTGCAGGAAGGCCATTTCGCCAAACACAAGATTTCCTCCTCCCCGGATCACATCTCACCGGTCGGCGCAAAGGAAGCCCGTTACGCCGAAAAGCGCGCGCTGCCCGCAGCTCGTCGCCTTTCCTGTTCGGCCACCATCGAAGGCGACCTGGTGGTGGACGTTCCGCAGGACGCGGTGATCAATGCGCAGGTGGTGCGCAAGGATGCCGATACCCGTGTCATCGAGCGCCATCCGGCGGTTCACCTTTGCTATGTGGAGGTTGAAGAGCCCGACATGCACAAGCCGCTCGGCGATCTCGACCGGCTGAAAACTGCCCTGCAAAAAGACTGGGGGGTTGGACGCATCGAGGCGGATGCGCATCTTCTGCCGCAGGTGCAGGCGATATTGCGCCAAGGCAACTGGACCGTCACCGCCGCCCTGTATCAGGACGCAGATGACGACATTGCCCGGCTGGTCGCCCTGTGGCCGGGCCTGAAAAACGAAGCCTACGGGCTTGCCTGCGACATCGGCTCGACCACGATTGCCATGCATCTTGTTTCGCTTCTGTCGGGACGCGTGGTGACCTCGGCCGGCGCATCGAACCCCCAGATTCGCTTTGGCGAGGACCTGATGAGCCGGGTTTCCTATGTGATGATGAACCCGGACGGACGCGAGGCGATGACGCGTGCCGTACGCCAGGAGATATCGAAACTGGTGCAGAAAGTGGCCGACGACGGCGGCATTGAGCGCAGCGACATTCTGGACGCCGTGTTCGTCGCGAACCCCATCATGCACCATCTCTTTCTCGGCATTGACCCGACAGAGCTGGGCGGCGCTCCCTTCGCGCTGGCAGTTTCCGGCGCCGTCAGGCTCCGGGCCGACGATCTGAAGCTCAAGCTCAATCCGGGCGCGCACACCTATCTGCTGCCCTGCATAGCTGGCCATGTGGGAGCCGATGCCGCCGCCGTCACGCTGTCGGAGGGGCCGCACCGCCAGGACGAAATGATGCTGATCGTCGATGTGGGCACCAATGCGGAGATCGTTCTAGGCAACCGGGCGCGTGTGGTGGCCGCGTCTTCGCCGACAGGCCCCGCCTTCGAGGGCGCGGAAATCTCGTCCGGCCAGCGCGCCGCGCCCGGCGCCATCGAACGCGTGCGCATCGACCGGGAAACGCTAGCTCCGCGCTTTCGGGTGATCGGCAGCGAGCTCTGGTCGGACGAGCCGGGCTTTCCCGGTTCGCTCGGGCAGGCCGGTGTCACCGGCATCTGCGGTTCCGGCATCATCGAGGTGATCGCCGAGATGTATCTGGCGGGCATTATCTCGGAGGATGGTGTGGTGGACGGAGCGCTGGCAGTTCGAAACCCGCGCATCGTCGCCGAGGGCCGCACCTTCTCCTATGTGCTGAGCGAGGCCGAACCGCGCATCACCATCACCCAGAACGATGTGCGGGCAATCCAGCTTGCCAAGGCCGCGCTCTATGCTGGCACGAAGCTCCTTATGGAGAAGCAGGGCGTGGAAACCGTGGACACGATCCGCTTTGCCGGCGCGTTCGGATCCTTCATCGATCCGCAATACGCTATGGTTCTGGGCTTGATCCCCGATTGCGACCTCGACCGGGTCTCGGCCGTCGGCAACGCCGCCGGCACAGGCGCACGCATGGCGCTGCTCAACCGCAACCACCGCCGCGAAATCGAAGAGACGGTAAGGCGCATCGAGAAAATCGAGACCGCCCTGGAACCGAGATTTCAGGAGCATTTTGTGCATGCCATGGCGCTGCCCAACAAGGTCGACCCGTTCCCGAAACTGGCCGAACAGATGCAGCTACCGCCGCGTGCAATGGCAGGCGCTCCAGCCGATGAAACGGGTGCAGCGCGCCCCCGCCGGCGCTCACGCGAAGAACGCGCGGCACGGCGCCGCCGCGATTAGCGTGGTCGCTCCCCGGTAGGCGAAACGCTATGTCACGGCTTTCAGCATTTTATCTGTGAGGGACTGGCGCCAGCCGGTACTTTCCGCCCAGGGATCGGGCGCTGCAAGCCGCTCATCCATATCGGCGATGGCGAAGGCGCTTGATACAGCAATGGTCTCAAGCTCGGACCAGGAAACCGGCGCCGCCACCGGCGCACCGGGTTTCGCCCGCGTCGAGTAGGGCGCGATGGCCGTGGCGGAGCGCTCATTGCGCAGCCAGTCGACAAAGACCCGCCCTTCCCGCTTCGCCTTCGACGCTTCAGCCAGAAAGCGCTCGGGCTCGTCTTCGGACAGACGCTTTGCAAATCCCCTGGCAAAATCCTTGATGTCCGGCCACTCCCGACGGCGCTCCAGCGGTGCGACCACGTGGATACCCTTGCCACCGGTCAGAAGCGGCACGGTCTGAAGGCCGAGATCGGCAAGCCGGTCACGCACCGTGAAGGCGGCGCGGCGAACCGCAGTGAAGTCCAGTTCCTCATCGGGATCGAGATCGAATACCAGCCGGTCGGAGGCCTCGAGCCGGTCTGTGCGTGAGCCCCATATGTGAAACTCGAGCGTGCTCATCTGAACGGCGGCGATGACGCCCTTCAGATCGTCGATATAAAGATATTCGGCCTTCTCACCGCTCTTCTCGGCAATCGCCATGTGCCGCACGGCATCGGGAAACCCCTTGCTGCCATGACGCTGAAAAAAGCACGGGCTTTCGCGCCCATCCGGGCAACGCACCAGACTGACGAGGCGCTTTTCGATATGCGGAAGCATGCGCGGCGCCGCGCGCTCGTAATACTGCGCCAGCGCAGTTTTCGTAACGCCCTCCTCCGCGAAGAGAAGCCTGTCGGGGCTCGACAGCGAAACGCCGGCAATCTGCAGTCGTTTGTCAGCACACATGCGCAACAGCCTCCACGCTTTTTACGCCCCGGAGTGTCCAAGAGCGTGCCCCAGAGCGTGCCTAAGACCGCTCAGAACCGGCCGGATTCGCTGAACATGTCGAAAGTCGAGCGAATATGGTCGGCAGCAGCCTTGACCGGCGCCGAAGCATCGGGAGAAACGACCATGCCGATGTGATAGTTGCACAGTTTGGGCAGTCCATCCTTCGGGCCAAGCTCCACAAGGTCGTCCCGCAGGAAGGATTTTGGCAGCGGCGCGATGGCGAGATCGGAAAGAATGGCCGCGCGTTGGCCCGCCGTGTGGGCGCTCATATAGGCGACGCGATAATCGCGCCCGTCCTTTTCCATGGCGGAAAGCGCACCGGCGCGCCAGGCGCACCCCTCCTCCCAGAGCGAGAGCGGCAGCGGCTCGCGTAAATGCGCGCAGCCCCCTTTGGCGCCTGCCCAGACGATGGGCTCCGTGAAGACAATCTGGACGCTGCTGTCTTCAGATCCTTCGGTACAGGTGAGCAGTGTGAGATCAAGCTGTCGGTTGGCCATCCGTTTGCGCAGGTTGGCACTCTGGTCGATGACCACGTCGACGGCAATGGAAGGATGGGTTTCTGCAAAGCGTTTGAGAACGCTGGGTAAGATTCGTTCGCCGTAATCGTCCGGCGATCCTAATCGAACGATGCCGCTGATATCGGGCATGACGAATTTCGACACCGCTTCGCGGTTCAGGGCCAGTAATCTGCGCGCATAATTCAATAATAACTCGCCATCGGCCGTAAGCGACACCGACCGCGCATCACGCTGGAACACCGAACGCCCCAGCATCTCCTCAAGCTTCTTGATCTGCATGGAGACGGCAGACGGGGTTCGGTAGACCGCATTGGATGCGGCCGTGAAACTGCCGGTCTCGGCAATCGCCACAAAGGTGCGAAGGACATCGAGCTCCAATAAGGGCATCGGATGATTGAGGGGAGCGTTCATGCCGTTTTCCATTCAATAACTTTGAACAAAAGGATCATTCGATTGTGTTTGATTGAACATCAACCTTGCGGCATAGTCAACAGTGTCAGGCGATGACGTCTGGCAAAGCAGCCAGACAGAGGAGAAGGACAATGTCTGTTTTCGCACGCATGAACCATTATGTCCGCCACTATCGGACGGCATTGAACCGCCGGCGTACCGAGCGCCTGATCGACACGCTTCCCGCAGAAATCCGCAAGGACATCGGCTGGCCGGCTCACTACACGAGCATTCAGTCCGATGGTCAGGACAACCGCAGCATCTCGCGTTTCTGAACGCCGGTCCAGACAAACAGGAGTGTTGAATGATATCGCTGACAAAGGCCCTGAAGGCAGTGCGTGATTTCGCAATCGAATTCGACGCAATGACCCATCACGCCAAATACGGTACGCCCCCGGCGAAAAAGCCCGGGCCATCCGGGCGGAGCACACACTGACATGAAAGCAAAAGCCACGCGCTTACGCGCGATCTGTCGAACGCCGACCTGACCCCGACCTGAATGTCGGGGTCTTTTTTTGCCCGTATGCCGTTGCGAGCCCCACAGATGTCGCTTTTCCTAACGTGCGCTTCGCATTTTCCGCCTCATCGCCGACACGGATGCGATAGCTCTCCACCATCGAACGAGCGACCCCACTCCATCCTGCATGAGAAGGCGCTCGGTGAGAACCGACTGTCTTTCGATGTTGACTGTTTCCTGGAGCGCAAGATGAAGCTTTTCGCACGCTTTATACGCCGTCGTCGGGGTACGAATCCAAACACTGTGTTCGCCCGCCAGCGGCTTCAAAAAACGATGCCGGGTGAAACCGGAGCCCTCGCCGGCTCTCGGCTCGGCTTCCTGGTCAACTGATCAACTTTTGCAAGCCCCATTTAGCCTCCGGGGCCTCTCCGGCCACAGCTGAGCCACCGGGTCGGGAACGCCCGGCTGTCTGATTGCCTCCGCATGCAGGCCTCAACACGCTCGCACTTCACGCAAACGCCTGCAAAACGACGCTTTCCATCGCCTCTCGGATTGACAGAAAACACAATTCCTGATGACGCTTCGATGACAGCGGCATGACCTGGGAGGCAGGTGTCATGCGCAACCGGGAGGCACTATGTCGGGCGAGAACAGCTGCAAGCGGTCGATCGTTTTCTTTCTCATTCCCGACTTCACCATGATGGCGTTTTCCGCTGCGCTGGAACCCCTGCGAACCGCCAATCGAATGGCGGGCTACGAAGCCTATACATGGCGGCTGGCTAGTTGTGATGGCGAACCGGTCCGCGCATCGAACGGCGTTGAGGTGGCCGTCGGCTCTTCCCTCGCCGCCGAGCGGCAGAAAATGGTCGGGCACGAACGTCCTTCAATGGTCATTGTCTGCGGCGGCCTGAACATCGAGGATTATAGCAACAAGACTGTCTTTGCCTGGCTGCGCGAAGAGTACAATCGTGGCGTCGCCATCGGCGGGCTGTGCACGGCAGCTTACGTCCTGGCCGGGGCCGGGCTGCTGGCCGACAGACGCTGCGCAATCCATTGGGAAAACCTCCCGGGCTTCGCCGAAAGATACCCACGCGCAAACGTCTTTGCCGATCTCTTCGAGACCGAGGCGAACATATACACCTGCGCGGGCGGCACCGCGGCCATGGACATGATGCTGAAGCTGATCGGTGAGGATTTCGACGACAGCCTGATCAACCGCGTCTGCGAGCAATTGTTGACGGACCGGGTGCGCAGCCCCTCCGACCGCCAGCGCCTGCCACTGAGGGCGCGGCTTGGCGTGCAGAATTCCAAGGTTCTCACCATCATCGAGCTGATGGAAGCGAACCTGGCTGAGCCCCTTTCACTGGTGCAGATCGCGGAGAACGTGGGGCTCTCCCGCCGTCAGATCGAGCGCCTGTTCCGGCAGGAGATGGGGCGTTCGCCCGCCCGCTACTATCTGGAAATCCGCCTTGACCGGGCCCGCCACCTCCTGATCCAGTCCTCCCTGCCCGTTGTTGAAGTGGCGGTTGCCTGCGGCTTCGTCTCGGCTTCGCACTTCTCCAAATGCTACCGTGAGCTCTACGCCCGCTCACCCCAGCAGGAACGCGCCGACCGCAAGCAGCTTCTCGTCGCCTGACAAAAAATTGCCGGGACCTGTCGGGGTGGCTGCGCACCGATCGTCCTCGCAGTACAGACAGACACTGGGAGACATGGAAATGAGCACCACCATCGACGTCGCACCTGAACTGGAGAACGAACTCGTCCTGGCGCGTATCATCGACGCGCCCCGCGAAAAAATCTTCCGCGCCTGGACCGATCCGGAAATCCTCAAACAATGGTTCGTGCCAAAACCCTGGACGATTTCGAAAGTCGAGATGGACGTGCGTCCGGGCGGATCCAGCCTGATCGTAATGCGCGACCCGGACGGCAATGAGTATCCCAATCCGGGCATTTTCCTTGAGGTGGTCGAGAACGAGAGGATCGTGACGACCGACGCCTTCACCGGGGCGTGGACCCCTTCACAAAAGCCGTTTATGACCATGATCCTCACCCTGGAGGATGCCGGAAAAGGCAGGACACGCTACATCGCACGGGCGCTGCACTGGAATGCGGAGGACCGCGAAGCACACGAGAAGATGGGCTTTCACGAAGGCTGGGGCCAATGCGCCGACCAGCTCGAAGAGATTGCTGCAACGCTCTGAACGCGATCAGGGCTCCTGCCACATCCAGGAGCGATCCCGCCACATCTTTTCACCGACAAGGCAGTCATAGGCACTGTGAAACTGGGCGAGCACGACCTGCGGGCGGTGCCCGCCCGTTCCAGCCAGCTCCAGTACCAGCTTGCGTCGAATGGCTTCGGGGAACTGCGACCAGTCATTGACCGGCACGACAAATGCCCCCGGCCCGCCGATGACACAGTTCCGGTAGTAGGTATCGAGATCCTTGACGTCGAAACTGGTGGTCAGCCCGCCATTGGTCATCAGCGGAAGCCCGTTGATGGTGATGCCCATGCCAGCCAGTCGGTCGCGGGCCGGAACCACGGGACCGCCCTGATTGTTGGGGCCGTCTCCGGAGACATCCACCACGCGCCGAAGCCCTCGAAAGTCGCTTTCCGCCAATAGATCGCCGGCATAATCGAGTGCACCTGATATCGAGGTTCGACGGGCACTGCTTGGAGGATTGGCCGATAGCCGCTCTGCGAAATGCCGCGCATCCTCTGCCGAAGCAATCCGGGTCCAGGGAACGACAACACGCTGGGAGAAATTGCCCGCCCATTCGAAATAGGTCACCGCGATCTTGCCATGCATGCCACTCAGGATCGCGCCAACGACCTCTTCATGGGTCAGCGCTTCCGCATAGCCGCGGCGCTGTATCTCCAGCTCGCCAGCCGACATGGAAAGAGAAACATCGACCGCCAGGACGAGTTGAACGTCGACGATTTCCTGGGCTCTGGACGGTTGAGGCTGAGTGGCGACAAGAAAGGCGCAACAAAATCCCGTAAAAGCAGCGAGCAGACCGCTTTGATTGAGGTGCAGACCCATTCTCGACCTGGACATGCCCTAGTCTAGCGCATGTCCAGCCGGCTATAAATCACGCAATTTGGCGTATTGACCCGACTTATGGCGCTTCCATTGGTGAGTATGGGTTCCGCTTCCTTTCCACCTCCACGTCACCCATCCGTGCGCAGCGCAGCATTTTCGGGATCGAACGGGCTTTCACCGATCACTTTTGCCGGATGAAGCTCACCCAGTATCCTGATCTCGAGCTCCGTGCCTTCGGCGGCGAATTCGGGGCGTACCATGGCGAGCGCCAGGCTTTTTCCCACGCGCCAGCCATAGCCGCCATGCGTGGCACGCCCCACCAGTTCTCCGGCCCTGTAGATCGCCTCGTTGCCGCGTGCATCGGCGTCGCGGACACCACCAACCTCCAGCGTGACATAGTTCCAGCCAAGCCCCTCCTCGCGCTGCTTAAGCAGAGCCTCACGGCCGATGAATTCGCCCTTGTCGGGATGCACGAAACGGTCGAGCCCGCTTTCCCATGCGGTGTACTCGATTGAGAGTTCACGCGGGATCAGACGATAGCTCTTCTCGATGGCCATTGCCGTCATGGCGCGAATGCCAAAGGGCTTTATGCCAAGTTCCGCGCCGGCCTCCATGATCAGATCGAAGATCAGGTTCTGCTGCTCGATGGGATGGTGCAGCTCCCAGCCGAGCTCGCCGACGAAATTCACGCGCAGCGCATGGGCGCTCGCACGGCCAACGGAAATCTCCTTGCCCGAGAGCCAGGGAAACGCGGCGTTGGAAAGCTCCGTGCGCGTGAGCCTGCGCAACACATCGCGGCTCCTGGGTCCAGCAAGAACGAAAACGCCGTACTGCTGCGTGATCGGCCGCAGGGTGACGGAGCCGTTATCGGGAAGCAGCTTGAAGAGCACGTCATGATCATGCGCCTCATAGGCACCGGCGGACACCAGATAGAACCGGCCCGGCTTCCACTCATAGACGGTGAACTCCGAGCGCACCCCGCCATTCTTCGTAAGCAGATGGCAGAGCGCCACGCGGCCCCGCTTCTTTGGGATGCGATTGGCAAAAATGCTGTCGAGCCAGCTCCTCGCGCCGGGTCCCGAAACCTCGATCTTGGCGAAGGCCGACATGTCGAGAAGCCCGACGTTCTCGTGGACGTTCGTCACCTCGTTACCGACATGTTCGAAATAGTTCGAGCGGCGGAACGACCATTTTTCAACGACGCGGCCATCTGCAAGCGCCGGCGCATGATTGTGCTTCAACAGCACGTCCGCACCAACGCCGAGTTCGCTTTCAGGCACTGCATACCCTTCCGGCGCAAACCAGTTGGGCCGCTCCCAGCCATAAACGGATCCGAACACGGCCCCCAGCCGTTTCATACGTTCATAGCTCGGCGTGGTCTTCAGGGGCCGCGCCGCCGAACGCTCCTCATCGGGATAGTGAACGGTGAAGACATTGGCATAGGCCTCCTCGTTCTTCTCGCGCAGATAGCCCTCGGTGGCATAGGGGCCGAAACGGCGCGGGTCGACGCCCATCATGTCGATGGACGGTTCGCCCTCGACGATCCATTCGGCAAGCTGCCAGCCCGCGCCGCCGGCCGCCGTGACGCCGAAGGAATGGCCCTCATTCAGCCAGAAATTCTTCAGCCCCGGCGCGGGGCCGATGATGGGAGAGCCGTCGGGCGTATAGGCGATTGCGCCATTGTAGATCTTCTTGATGCCCACCTCGCCAAAGGCGGGAACACGCTCGATCGCTGTTTCCACATAGGGCATGAGGCGTTCCAGATCCTCCTGGAACAGCTCGTACTCACTGTCTTCGCTGGGACCGTCCACATAGCAGCAGGGCGCACCGACCTCGTAAGGACCAAGCAAAAGACCTCCATTCTCCTCGCGCATATACCAGGAGGAATCGCTCTCGCGCAGGACTCCCATTTCCGGCAGCCCTTCCTTCTTGCGTGCGACAATGGCGGGATGCGGCTCGGTGACGATGTATTGATGCTCGACCGGGATCACCGGCACGTCGAGCCCGACCATGGCCCCGGTCCTGCGGGCAAAATTGCCGGTGCAGGAGATAACGTGCTCGCAGGCAATCTCGCCCTTGTCGGTGGTGACGGTCCAGGTCCCGTCATCGCCCTGTGCAATCGCGGTCACCGCGGTGTTGCGATAGATGGTTGCGCCGAGATCGCGCGCGCCCTTGGCGAGCGCCTGCGTCAGATCGGCCGGCTGGATATAGCCATCGTCAGGATGCTGGATCGCGCCAAGAAGCCCATCGGTCTCGCAAAGCGGCCAGATCTCCTTCACCTGCTCGGGCGTCAGGAGCTTGACCGGAATGCCGATGGTTTCGGCGATACCGGCATAATACATATACTCGTCCCAGCGATCCTTCGTGCGCGCGAGACGAATATTGGAGCATTGCGTGAAACCGACATTCATGCCGGTCTCCTCCTGAAGCTCCTGATAGAATTTCACCGAGTATTTGTGGATCTGACCGACCGAGTAGCTCATGTTGAACAGCGGCAGAAGGCCGGCGGCATGCCATGTGGAACCGGATGTCAATTCCTTGCGCTCAAGCAGCACCACATCCGACCAGCCCTTTTTGGCCAGGTGATAGAGCGTCGACACGCCCACAACACCACCGCCGATGACAACCGCCCGCGCATTTGCCTTCATGCTCTCACTCCCTCGATCGCTCCCGCCAGACCGCGCAGGCAGGCTGGATGACGCCCATGATCAGAAACGATCCTAGTCCTCAGAAGACAGAACTTCTTTGCCTGAATGCGACATCGCCGAAACGGCCCGCGCCATTAAGCAAAACAGGCGATTGAGCGGGTGAGTTAACTTCTTCTGACCGCCTCTTCTGTAGAAATGAATGCGACGACAGGCAGAAGGCACCCCGGGGGCAGACATGGCAATGGCGGTCGAACACATGGCCACGACAAGACGGCGCAGATGGCTGACAGGCCCGGTGGCCATCCTGGCCATGACGGCGCTGGTCATGGCGGTTTTCCTCGTCCTGCCGCTCAACGTGCCGATCGGCCCCATGTACTGGGACCTGTTCATCTATTTCGATGCCGCAAACCGGATTTTTTCCGACCAGATCCCCGCCACGGACTTCTTCGCGCCCGTGGGACCGCTCGGCTATTATCTGTTTGCAGGCGGCGTGAAGCTGTTTGCCAACGCGCAGCCGCTCCTACTGGTGCACTGGTCGCTCTTTGCCGTCACCGCACCGCTCATGGCGCTGGCGCTGTGGCAGGTGGATGCAAAGTCGCGCGGAACGGCGCTGGCGCTGCTTCTGCCCTTTCTCGCCTTCGCCCTTCTGCCGTTCAACACCCGCGAATTCTATCCATTTCCCGGATCCGACGGGTTCGGCATCTACAATCGGCAGGTTTGCCAGCTTCTATATGTGCTCACCGTTGCGCTCGTCTATCTGCGCGACCAGCGGATGCTGCTCGTCTCCATCGTGGCCGGGATGACGGGCCTCTTCCTGACAAAGATTACGGGCTTCGTCTCCGGTGGGCTTCTATGCGCCTTCGCTTTCGCGGCGGGCCGCGTCTCCATCCGCACTGCGGTCGCCTCGGCGGTCATCTTCCTGGGAATTCTGGGCCTTCTGGAACTCTGGACCGGCTTTACGCTCAATTACATCAGGGACATCCTGGCGCTCGTCGTCATGAACGAAGGCAGCCTTCTGCCCCGCTTCCTCCAGGCCGCGTCGCACACATTCGGCATTATCGCGCCCGCGGGCCTGCTGGCGCTCTTCCTGCTCTACCGGGATCGCGGGATGCTCGCCGGCAAGCTGCGCGCGCCGAGTGTGGCGGCCATTGCTGCCATCATCGACCATAATGCATTCTGGATCATGACGGTGCTTGTCGCAGGCATCTTCTTCGAAACACAGAACACAGGAAGCCAGGCGCTCATCTTCATCTGGCCGGTGCTCCTACCCGTTCTTGTGCGGCTCTGGCAGAGCGAAACGGAACGCCCTGTCTTTCTGGTCGCTGCCGCCCTTGCCTCCGCCGCCGCCCTGCCGCCGCTGGTCAACACGGTGGAGCGCGCAGCACGCACCTATATCGGCGCCATCAAGAATGTGGCAATGCCGAACCAGAACCTGAAAACGCTCGGCCGCCTCAATATGCGACCCGAAATCCTGGCGCGTTCTGAAAAAATGCTGGATTTCTATACGCTCCACCGCGACACCTACGCGGACTTCATCCGCATTCAGGAGTTGCCGTCTTCCGTGTACTACTCGGAGTTCCATTTCCAGGCGACGCATCTGATGGCCATCGACGGCGCCATTAATGCGATCCGCGAGCTGGAAGAAGAGCAGGGAATAAGGTTCGAGACGATCCTCAACCTGAACTTCGTCAACCCCTTCCCCTGGCTACTGGACCGGAGTGCGCCACTGCACGTGGCGATCGGGGCCGATCCCACACGCGCCGTTCCCCCACCGGATGCCGAAGCGCTGGAGGCCGTTCGCCAGACAGATATGATCCTGCACCCCACCTGCCCGCTGACCACGGCCAATGCGGACCTTCTCAAGATCTACGCGCCCGCCATGCAGGACCATGAGCGCATCACGCTGAACCAATGCTTCGACGCCTATCTGAGCCCGCGCATGGCGGACCGGATCGAATAGGCGCGGCAGCTCTTTCAAAGCCGGGCGCACACAAAAAGAAGGCCGGGACAAGCCCGGCCAGTTGTCGCGCGAGAGGCGCTATTCCTAAACTTTTCAAAGCCTTGAAAAGCGTTTCAGACTCATTCTCTCAGAAGCCGGCGCTTACTTCACCTGGCTTTTGACGAAATCCTTCACGATGGAAACGACACCGCGCCCAAGCAGCGCATCGAGCGAGTCCACGAGCTTGTCCACATGCTCGGGTCGCATAATGAGCGGCGGCAGAAGACGGATGACATTGCGGTTGTACTCGGTGAAGGCGACCAGTACATCGTAATCGCGCAGGAGAAGCGCGCCCACGAAGCCCGACAGCGAGCCCTTCAGCTTCTCGTCCAGCACACCGACCACCGGGCGCAGGACCGCCGGCAGGGTCTGCGAGAAATCGTGGAATTCGAGCCCGACCATGCAGCCGCGGCCACGAATGTCCTTGATGATGCGCGGATATTTGTCCTTCAGCGCATTGAGACGTTCGACAAGATAGGCGCCGGTGCTTTCGGCATTCTCCATCAGCGCCTCGTCATAGAGCACATTGGTGCCCTCGATGGCCGTGGCGCAGGCCTCACCGATGCCGCCAAAGGTGGCCATGGCGTGGATCATCGCCGTTTTCGGCGTGCCATAGGCCTTCATGTAGATGTCGCGCTTGGCGATCATCGCGGCCATGGCGGCCTTGCCGGCACCCAGCGACTTGGCGAGCGCGGTAATGTCCGGCACCACGTCATAATGCTCGAAGGCATAGAAGCGACCCGTGCGCCCATAGCCGCACTGAACCTCGTCCGCCACCCAGATGACGCCATACTGGTCGCAGAGCTGGCGCAGCTTCTGCCAGAATTCGCGCGGCGCCTCGTTGATGCCGCCACCGCCCTGAACAGTTTCAAGCACGATTGCGCCAATCTCGGGATCGGTGCGGAAAGCCGTTTCGATGGCGTCGATATCTCCAAAGGGCACGCGTACCGTGTTGTCCGTCAGGCGGAACTCGGCGCGGTAGAGATTGCCATCGGTGATGGTGAGAACGCCCTTGGTCTTGCCGTGGAAGGAATTCTCCGCATAGACGACCTTCGGCCGCTTGGGGCCGGCCGCGCGCTCGGCAAGTTTGATGGCCGATTCCATGGCCTCGGAGCCCGAGGAGCCGAGAAACACCATGTCGAGCTCACCCGGTGAGCAGGCAGCGAGATTGGCAGCGAGCGCCGTCGAATACTGCGACATGAAGGCGATGGCGATCTCGTGGCGCTTCTCGTCCTGGAATTTCCTGCGCGCCTCGAGAATGCGCGGATGGTTGTGGCCGAAGGCCAACGAGCCGAAACCGCCGAAGAAGTCGAGGATCTTTCGACCGTTCTGGTCGATGTAATACATCCCCTCGGCGCTCTCAATCTTGATCTTGTGGAAGCCCAGAAGCTTCATGAAGTGAAGCTGGCCGGGGTTCAGATGCGCCTTGAACAGATCGGTCATCCGCTCGACGCTCAGAGCCTTGGCATCCTCCACCGTCAGGAGGTCGGGTTTCGCGATTGTCCGGGGTGCGAGTTCGGGTGCATCCATCACGGGCCTTGCCCCTTTCGTCTCGGTCTTTGTCACGACGGTCATGGCGACCTCCCTTATTCGGCCGGAACCTGGCTGGCGCCAACGGCCTGGCCAGATTTCTTGGCACGATATTCGTCATAGGCGGCGATCAGCATGTCGCCATCATTGTATTGCGGCACCCAGCCAAGGTCGCGCTCGCCCTTGGAGACGTCGAGCACGCACATTTCGTCGGCAATCAGATACTGCTCCGGGTCCATAAGCGGCATGTTCATCCAGTCGAGCATGTCGAGCGTGCGCTTCACGGCCCAGCCGGGCGTGGGCAGAAGCAGGGATTTCGAGCCCGCATGCTTCACCAGATCGCCAAGCAGCTTGCGCACCGGCGGCGGGTTGAGCGAGCCGAGATTATAGGCCTCGTTCGGCACGCCTGCCTTCCACGCAAGCCGTGCTGCTTCCGCGCAGTCGAACACGGAGATGAACTGGTAGGGGTTCTTGCCTGCACCGATCATCGGCACCGGCAGGTTCATGTCCACCAGCTTGAACAGTTTTTCCAGAATGCCCAGACGTCCCGGCCCGATGATGAGACGCGGGCGGAACAGCGAGATGTTCATACCGCGCTTGCGCCATTCGGCTGCCAGAACTTCAGTATCGAGCTTGGACTGACCATATTCGCCGAGCGGCGAAACCGGGTGATCCTCGGTCATCGGATAGGTGACGGTATGGCCGTAGATCATGTCGGTTGTGAAGTGGACGAGGTTTTTGGCGCCCGCCTTGTCCATCGCCTCGATGATGTTGACCGTGCCGTGATAATTCACCGGATAGAAGAAATCGTGCCGCTTGGCGCGCACCTGGATCGGCGACAGCATCTTGGCCGACAGGTTGTAGACCATGTCGTCGGCCTTCAAGCCCAGCGCCTCAATCGCCGCGGGATCGGTTACATCGCAATGGACAAACGCCACCTGGCGATAATGCGGCAGGTCGCTCTTCACGATGTCGGCAACGATGACCTCTTCGCCATCGGCCACTAGCTTGGGAGCCAGGTGCCGGCCGACGAAGCCGTCACCGCCAAAAATGATATGTCTCATTGGATCATCGACCTTTCGGACTGAAGTTTGTCTTTTGCGAGCGCCGCCTGTTCTTCAGGCATTTCGCGGCCGCTCTGCGCGATCAGCACGGTGCCGACGCAGATCAGCGCGATGCCGGCGATGCGGTAGGCGTTCAGGTCTTCCTTGAAGAGGAAGTAGGCGAACACCGCCACCGCCACATAGGCAAGGCTCAAAAACGGATAGGCGAAGGACAGCTCGACCTTGGAAAGCACGTAGAGATGCGACGCCATGGAGATGACGAAGACGCACAGGCCGGCAAAAATCCACGGACTGAAGACGATCTGAAGAATCTTCAGGATCGGGTTCGCGCCTGCAAAGCTCAGATCGCCCAGCGTCATCATGCCGTGTTTCAGCATGAGCTGCGCAGCCGCGTTGGTCATCACCGTGAAGAGTATGAAGGGTATGTATTTCATCTTGTTCCGCCCGTCCCTGTCATAGCGCCCTCTTGCAAACAAAGCGTGAAGCGCCCGAGATAAATTGCATCCACCGCGTGAAAATCTTGCGTTTGCCTGAACCACGCCCGTTTATTCGGCTGCATGACGTTCTCCCTTCTCGCCTGCCGGCAATTTCAGCGCCGTGCGCCGCCAGAAGTCGGAAAGAAACGCAGGATCCCGTAGCGCCTCAAGATCGCGCCAGCCCGGAAAAGAGGCTTCGAACAGGGCCGCCCCCATGCGCGCGTCCTTGTAGGGATTGACCGCGCCACCCGCCTCCACCGTCATGCGATCGAGGCGCTCGAAGAGCGCACGGGTGGCCGAACCCGCATTGGAGAAATCGAGTGTCAGCGTGTAGCCCGGCCTTGGAAACGAAAGAATGCCCGGTGAGGCAACATCGCCGAAGCGCTTGAGAACGGTAAGGAAAGAGGCCTGCCCGGCCTCGCGCGCCGCCGCCATCATGGCCGGTATGGTTTCGCGCGCGGCCTCGAAGGGCACCACGCTCTGATGCTGCAGGAGGCCGCGCGGACCGTAGAGCCTGTTCCAGTGGCGCACCGCATCGAGCGGGAAGAAATAGCTTTCGTAAGACGAGCGCCGAACGCCCTCCGCCCGCGCCTTGCTCCAGGCGAAAGCACGGTTGAAAGCGGCAAGCGACCACCGGTTCAGGAAATTGACCGGAGGCCGGAAAGGAACAGCAAGGCGGCGAGCGGAGGGCACACGGTAGACGTCCCCGTCCTCGGCATGATTTGCCGTCAGCAGGAAGCCCCTGCCCGCGCTCGCGCCAGAAGCAAGCTGGTCGAGCCAGGCCACCGCGTATTCGTTCCTGGCGTCGGCATCGGCCGCCAGGTCGAAATATTCGTCGAGCCCGGAAAAGCCACGCACGCGCTCGTTTACATCGACGGAGGCGACCTTCATCAGTCTGATCGTCGCGTCGAGGATCAAACCTGTCAGCCCCATGCCGCCAATGGTGGCGCGAAAGAGCTCCGCGTTTTCCTGCGCGCTGCAATGGCGGGTCTCGCCATCGGACCGCAGCAGCGTGAAGGAAACCACGTGACAGCCGAAAGTACCGCGCCGGTGATGGTTCTTGCCATGCACGTCGTTGGCGATGGCTCCACCCAGCGTGACAAACTGCGTGCCCGGCACCACAGCCGGAAACCAGCCCTTCGGACCGACATGAGCGATCAGGTCCGACAGCATGAGACCGGCCTGCGCCGTAAAGAGCCCGCTTTCGGCATCGAAGGCCAGAACGCGCTTCATGGAGCGCATGTCGATCAGCGCGCCGGCATCGTTCAGGCAGGTATCGCCATAGGACCGGCCATTGCCATAAGGCAGCACGGACGACGGCAGCCCCCTGCCAGCGCGCAGACGCTCGACCGCATCTTCAGCGCCAATCGCCTGAGCCGTGTTTCTGCGCACCAGTCCGAATGCCGAATAATCAGCCATGCTTCAGAACCCCGCCGTAAAGAGGAGCACCGCCCCCAGAACACCAAACAACTGGCTGCGCCAGTCGCTGATGATGAAGACGATTGGATCGTCATGCATTTCGTCGCGCCGCGCCAGGATCCACATGCGGATTGTGATGTAGAGGACAATGGGGCAGAGCGGCCAGATCAGCCAGGGCATCTCATAGAGGTCACGCACGGCACTGCTTTGAATGTAAAGCGCCAGAACCATGGCCGAGGAAAAGGCGGAGGCCATGCCGGCCTGTGCGATCACTTCCTGATCTTCCGTGCGATAGCCCCGACCTGCGATGCGCTCGCCCGCGGGAAGCTCGGTGGAACGCAGTTCCACATAGCGTTTGACCAGCGCCAGGGAGAGAAAGAAGAAAACGGAGAAGGCCAGGAGCCAGAACGACACGCCGATCATGGTCGCCGCACTGCCGGCAAGAATACGCACCGTGTAGAGCCCCGCCAAAGTCAGCACGTCGATGAGCAGCATGCGCTTGAGGGAAAGGGAATAGGCGGTGGTGGCAATCAGGTAGCCAATCAGCACCAGGCCGAAGAGTGGCGGAAGAAAAAGCGCCGTTGCGCCGCTTATCGCCAGTAGCACGAGCATGGACGCGAAACCGAACGGGATCGAAAGCGTGCCGCTTGCGAAAGGTCTGTTCCGCTTCGTGGGATGCCGGCGATCAAGGCCGAGATCGAAGAAGTCGTTCAGAATGTAAATGGCGGACGCTGCCGTGCTGAATGAGATGAATGCCAGGACGCACAGGGTCAGAAGCGGAGCATTGAAATATTCGTGGCTGAGGATCAGCGGCACGAAGATCAGGCTGTTCTTGAGCCATTGATGCACTCTGAGCATCTTCACATAGGTCTTGAATGTGGGTTTCGCCGCCTCGAGAAGCTCGCCGCCATTCCGCGCGTGCCAGCGGGCAGCCGCCCGGTCGGGTGCAACGACAACAGCCCTGCGCGCGGCATCGAAGACCGCGATATCCGCGCGGCTGTTGCCCGCATAATCGAACCCGCCATCGCCGAATGCCCTGACCAGCGCGTCACGCTTCATGCCGGAGGCCATGTTGCGGCCGGGCTCTGTGGAAATGACCTCGTCAAAAACGCCCAGATGCAAGGCGATCGCATCGGCAAACTTTTTGGGCGAAGCCGTTGCCAGGACGATGTGACGACCATCCGCCCTGTCCTTGCGAAGCTGAGCCAGAAGGTCCTGCCGATAGGGCAGCCCCGCGGCATCCAGATCGACGCGCGAAGCGATCTCGCATTTCAGCCGCGCCTTGCCGCCCATCAGCCAGAACGGCAACAGAAAGAGACAGAGGGGCCGGCGGCGCAGGAGAAGAAACAGACTCTCCCACAACAGATCGGTCGCAATCAGAGTGCCGTCGAGATCGACAGCCAAAGGCACTGCATTGCGTTCGGATCGCGCGTCCATAAAAGCCCCCGCATAAAAGACCGTTCTTCCAACGGCCTTACGCGAAATGAGCTTCCAAAGTCTGAAGCGACAGACAGTCGGGGCAAACCCGCAAGCAGATTTCAGGAATACGCTTAAAGTTTCCCTAAGGGCACCTGGCAAATACCCCGTAAGAACAGCAAAAAACTCCGGCAATCACTTGCCGGAGTTTGCAAAACTTCTCGAGCTCTTGTGGCGCGGTTCTACCGCACGCGGCCGCGACCTTCCGAAATCTCTACAGTCTCTGAGCCGGTCAGCACTTCGCGGTCACCATTGGGCATCGTCACGAAGCAGCCGGCCGAGCAGAACTCGATGGTTTCGCCAGCGCCGACCACGATCTCGGATTGCGAACCGCCTTCCGTCACAACAATGGTTCGCGGTTCACTGTCACGGTTGACGACACTGGCCGCGAAAGCCGCGCCGCCTGCGACCAGCAGCGCCACGGCTGCAAGCAAGAATGTCTTCATGGTCTTCATCGGTGTGTCACCGCCCCTGTAGCAGCGGGCCCTTGAGCCCCTTTTCGCCTCGTTTATAGAGATTTCAACCTGAACGGCAACTGAACGGCATATTCAGGCGATCAGGATTATTCCGGATCGACCTTGCGCCGGCGCCGGCGTCTGCCCGCCGGCACCTCATCCTGCTCTTCCTCCATCTCATCGGCTGGTTCTTCATCCTTCGGCGTCTCATCGGGCTCCTGTGCTCTGAACAGCCCCGAGCGCACGTGGATATCGCGTTGCGGGAACGGAATTTCGATTCCCTCCGCCTCGAATGCATCGACGATGGCGAAGCGGATATCGTTCTGCACATTCAATTGCATAAGGATGTCGGAAAGATAGACGCGGATCTCGAAATCAAGCGACGAATCGCCGAAACCGGCAAACAGAACGAACGGCTCCGGGTTCTTGAGAACGAGCGGATGTGACTTGGCGATTTCCAGAAGAATCTCGTGCACGCGGCGCACATCCGAACCATAGGCGACACCGATGGGTATCTCCATGCGCCCGAGCTTGTTGCGATGGGTCCAGTTGCCGACGGCAGCATTGATCAGTTCTGAGTTCGGCAGGATCACCGACTGGCGCTGGAATGTTTCGATCTCCGTTGCGCGCACGGAGATCTTCTTCACCGTGCCGGACACGCCGCCCGCGACGATCCAGTCACCCGCCTTGAACGGGCGCTCGGCAAGAAGGATCAGGCCCGAGACGAAGTTCGAGACGATGTTCTGCAACCCGAAGCCGATACCGAGTGAAAGGGCACCGGCCACGAGGGCCAGGTTGGAGAGGTTGATGCCGGCCGCAGAGATGCCGATCAGGGCAGCGATCACCAGCCCCACATAGCCGATGCCTGTGCGGATGGAATTGCGCACACCGGAATCCATGCGACTGCGCGCCATGACCTTGCCGTCGAGCCAGCTCTGAAACCAGCGCGTGACGAAATAGCCGACCACGAAAACCAGAATACCGGTGAGAATGCCGATGATGGAAAACGACAGGGAGCCGACCTGGATCCTGCCGGCAATACGGTAGCTCCAGGCCGTCAGATCCGCCCAGCGGAACCCCCATTGCAGAAGAATGAGCGGCACACCGATCAGGACCACGACCGTGTTTATCAGCATGCCGGTGACCAGGCCGAGCTGATCGAGCGCGGTTTCATCGAAAGCGGTGTACCGTTCCAGCCGGCGCGCCAGCCAGGAATTGGCGAAAGCGCCCTCCGACGTGATCGCCCCGGCCGTGAGGAAACCGATATACATGGTCGCAACGATCGCGCCCGTCACCACCGCCTGCTGCGAAAGGAACCGCGCAAAACCGATATAGCCAAGCATGGCCGCGATGATGATCGCAGCCCCGAGGGCAAACAGGAGATAGCGGAATTTGAGCGGCCATTGTCTGGGCCTGCCTTCCTCGTCGTCCAGAGGGCTGACGCCGCCGATCGCCATAATGAGCAGACCAACGATTACGGTGGCCACGAGGCTGGTCGCCACCGTCAGCGAAAGCTGCGAGCCGAACAGCGAATAGACCTGATCCATGAAATAATCGAAACCGGTCGAGACAGCCGTGAAAACCGCCAGCACGAGCAGCCACTGTGCCGCCTGCGATCGCACGGGCAACAGCCGCCAGTTCGGTCGTCGGGGCGCAAGAATGGCGCGTGCCAGACGGTAGACGAAATAGACCAGGAGAATGACAGAGAAGAGAGACCAGAGAAGCGGTGCTATATCGCTGCGCAGCAAGCTGAAATAATCGAGGAAGTAGTAGGTTGAGGCCAAAAAGACGCCGATCGAGAGCGACGGTATGAGCGTGGAGAACAGCGCCAGCGAAAGGCGGCTGAGATAGGTGGGTTCCGTCTCGGTCGGGTCCGGCTCGATGAAATCGCCAAACAGACGCCGCCCCCCGAAAAGCAGCGCAAGGGCGGCGATCGTTGCGAGCGCAGTGGCGAGCAGAAGTGAATTAAGGCGATATTTAACGACAAAGGTCAGCCAGGCGGAAACCCGCTTGTAGACCCGCCCCACCTCCTGCGTGAATTCACCGGCCACATCAGAGCTGAGCGCCGCGGAAACGTCGTAGCGGCGTGAAAGCGTGCGCGTGAAGAGGTCGCGCCTGAGTTCGGCGATCTCGTCAACAATGCTGTTGATGCGCACGGAAAGCCGTTCGGCATCGCCGATCAGCACATTGAAACTCGCCTTTTCATCCAGGAGCCGGGTGCGCTCGCGCGTCACCTCCTCGGGTTCGGCTGGTTCCCCCTCCTTGCGCGGCTCACCCAGTTGTTCGAGCCGTGTGTTGATCTCCGTTAGCCTTGGGCGAAACGCCAGGCTGGCATCGAAAACCTCGCGCGCGAGCCTTTCCAGCTCAACACGAACTGCGACGAGTTCGCCGTCATCAGCGGCCTGATCGTCTACCTCCTTTTCCATCCTGTCGACGGTTGCTTCGATCCCGGAGAGCTTTTCGCGCTGGGTCTGCAGAAAGTTTTCCGGTCCCTGCGCCGCCGCCGGCGCAAGCACCGCAAACTGGAAAACAAGGCACAGGAGAACCGGCAGGGCACGAAGCTTCAACAACATTTCTGTCAGTCTTCTCACGGAATCACATGCAATCGGAGGTCAGTGTCGATACGCGGACATTGCCTGAGCGACGCCTGCGCAGCAAGCTTATCGGCGCATCAGGGTCGGGCCTGTGCAAAGCCATGGCGCTTTATTTGCCTCCGGCGTCTGGCGTGTCCTATAGCTTAAGGCTGGGTCAGGCAAAAAGAATGGCGGCGCATGGCGGAATATTCAGCTCTTTCGCTTCTGAAGAATGCTCTTTCAGGCAATCGGGACTGGAAACCGGCCTGGCGCAAGCCCGATCCCAAACCGAGATACGACGTCATCGTCATCGGTGGCGGCGGACATGGTCTGGCAACCGCCTATTATCTTGCAGCCGAACACGGCATCACCAACGTTGCCGTACTGGAAAAGGGCTGGCTCGGCTCCGGAAATATCGGCCGCAACACCACGATTGTGCGCTCCAACTATCTTTTGCCCGAATCCGTCCGTTTCTACGAATTTTCCATGAAACTCTGGGAAAACCTCTCCCATGAGCTCAACTACAATGTGATGTTCTCGCAGCGCGGCGTTCTCAACCTTTCCCACAGCCCCGGCCAGGCCGACGCTTTCATCCGCCGCGGCAACGCCATGCGCCATGGCGGCGTGGACGCCGAATGGCTGACGCCGCTGGAGATCGCACGCAAGGTGCCGGGTCTGGACACCTCCGGCTCAGCGCGTTTTCCCATCGCCGGCGGGCTTCTGCAGCCGCGTGCGGGCACGGCCCGCCATGACGCGGTCGCATGGGGGTATGCACGCGCCGCCGACCGGCGCGGTGTCGATCTGATCGAGAATTGCGAGGTGACAGGCTTCCTGCGCGACGGCGATCAGATCACCGGCGTTTCCACCACAAGAGGCGACATTCGGGCAAAGAAGGTGGCGCTGGCGGTTGCCGGTAGCACCAGCCGGGTGTTGCAGCGTGCCGGCATCAAACGCTTCCCCATTGAGAGCCACGTCCTTCAGGCTTTCGTTTCGGAAGCGATCAAGCCCTTCGTGAACTGCGTCGTGACCTTCGGTGCAGGCCATCTCTACATGTCGCAGTCCGACAAGGGCGGGCTGGTCTTTGGCGGCAGTCTCGATTTCTACAATTCTTACGCCCAGCGTGGAAACCTTCCCGCGGCGGAAGACGTGATGAGCGAAATCTGTGCCATGTTCCCCGCCGTCGCGCGGCTGAGACTGCTGCGCTCCTGGGGCGGGGTGATGGACATGTCGATGGACGGGTCCCCCATCATAACCAGAGGGCCCCTGCCCGGCCTCTATCTCAATTGCGGCTGGTGCTATGGCGGGTTCAAGGCGACGCCTGCCTCCGGCTATTCCTTCGCCTGGACCATCGCCAGGGACGAACCCCACGCCATCAACGCGCCCTTCACGCTCAGCCGCTTCGAGCGCGGTGCGGCGATTGACGAAACGGGCCATGGCCCGACACCCAAACTGCATTGAGGGACACGCCATGCTGATCGACTGCCCGCATTGCGGCCCCCGCGACCTCGCCGAATTCTCCTACCAGGGCGACGCGACGCGCACGCGCCCTGATCCCGCTTCCACCGATACGAAAGCCTGGCTCGACTATGTCTATAACCGGCCGAATCCGGCAGGGCTGCACCGCGAATACTGGCAGCACGCCGGCGGATGCCGCGCGCATCTGGTGGTGGAGCGCGACACGCTGACACATGAAATTCGCTCGGTCGCCTTTGCCAGAAATGCGAACAGCGGAGACGCCGCATGAGCCCCCGCCGCACCAGGACGGGCGGGCTGATAGACCGCGCCCGCACCATTCGCTTTACGTTTGATGGCGAGAGCTACACCGGTCATGCCGGAGACACGCTGGCCTCGGCGCTTCTCGCCAATGGCGTTTCGCTCGCAGGCCGCTCGTTCAAATATCATCGCCCGCGCGGTGTCTTCAGCGCCGGTATCGACGAACCGAACGCGCTCGTGACGCTGTTGCGGGAAGGCGTGCGCGAGCCCAACATTCCTGCCACGCAGATCGAAATCTATGACGGGCTGCGTACGGAAAGCCAGAACCGCTTTCCTTCTCTGGCATGGGATCTTGGAGCGGTAAACCAGCTCGGCGGTCGACTGATTGGTGCGGGCTTCTACTACAAGACCTTCATGGGCCCGGTGATCGGGCCACTCAAGGGCACGCGCTTCTGGATGATGTGCGAACATTTCATCCGCCGTGCCGCCGGTCTTGGCAGAGCCGATTACGAGGCTGACCCCTCGCGCTACGAGCGGGTGAACGCCTTCTGCGACGTTCTGGTGGTGGGCGGGGGCATCGCCGGCCTGATGGCAGCCGAGGCTGCTGCAAAGGCCGGAAAGCGCGTGATCCTCGCCGAACAGGAACCGCAGACCGGCGGCTTCGCCCGCTGGTCGGACGAGACCCTCGACGGAAAACCCGCCCATCAATGGGTGGCAGAGCTGACGGAACGGCTCACCCGCTTCGACACTGTACGTCTCTTACCGCGCACTGCGGTCTGGGGCTATTATGACGGCAACACGCTGGCCGCGCTTGAACGTGTCCACGATCATGTGGCCCGCACGCCGAAGGGACACGCGCGCCAGCGGCACTGGACAATCCGTGCCCGCGACGTGGTTCTGGCGACGGGCGCACTGGAACGCCCCATCGTCTTTCCCGGCAACGACCGTCCCGGCGTCATGCTGGCCGGCGCCACGCGCCGCTATGCCACAGAATTCGGCGTTCTGCCCGGAAACAGAACCATCTTCTTTACCAACAATGACAGCGCCTACGAGGCTGCGGTTGCTATCAAGCGCGCTGGCGGCCATATCGCAGCCATTGTCGATGTGCGTCCACGGATCGGTGATGCGGCCACCGCACTTGCCACCGAGGCGGGCGTAGTGCCGCTGACCGGTCATGCCGTCGCCGGCACAAAGGGCAGCCGTGCGTTATCCGGAGCACTTGTTCAGGCGTTCGACGCGGAAACGGGCAGGCTTTCGGGAGAAGCACGGCCACTTGAATGCGACAGTCTCGCGGTTTCCGGTGGCTGGCAGCCGGTGCTTGATCTGGCAAGCCAGGCGGGCGCGAAACCGGTCTGGGATGAGGATAATCAGGCGTTCCTGCCCCCCGAGCCAGCGCAACGCTGGGCGGGTGCCGGCGCATTCCTTGGCAAATTCAGCTCGGCCGACGCGCTGGCAAGTGGCCGCGATGCGGGCTTGAAATGCGCCGGCAAGCGCCCATCCCGCGCCAGACTGCCTGAAATCGCGCCAGAAGCACTCAATCCTGCGCCAGCGCCGGTTCTTGAAATTCGTGGCAGGGGCAAGGCTTTCGTTGACTTCCAGCACGATGTGACCGCCGACGATGTGCGGCTCGCCCACCGCGAAGGTTTCGTCAGCGTCGAGCATCTTAAGCGCTACACGACGCTCGGCATGGCGACTGACCAGGGCAAGACCTCGAATGTCCCGGGGCTGGCCATTATGGCGGCAGCACGCGGCATCACGATCCCCGAAGCCGGCACCACGCGGTTTCGCCCGCCCTACTCCCCGGTGGCCATCGGTGCTTTGGCTGCGGAACGCTATGGCGATCTGAAGCCCGAGCGCTTCACCCCTATGCATGACTGGCATGTGGAACACGGCGCCGAGATGACCCCGGCGGGTCTCTGGCACCGCCCGCTGGTCTACGCAAGTGCTGGTGAAACGGTCGAACAGGCTTACATCCGCGAGGCAGCGGCGGTGCGTCGCTCCGTGGGCATTGTCGATGTCTCCACACTGGGCAAGATCGCGGTCAAGGGCCCCGATACCGCCACCTTCCTTGATCGCGTCTACACCAACACTTTCTCCACGCTGAAAGTGGGCAAGGCCCGCTATGGTCTGATGCTGCGCGAAGACGGCATCGCCTTCGACGACGGCACCACCTGGCGGCTCGGCGAAACCGATTTCTTGATGACCACAACCACCGCCAATGCAGGCGCGGTGATGCAGCATCTGGAATATTGCCTCGACGTTCTCTGGCCCGATCTCAGAGTGCACCTGACCTCGGTGACGGACCAGTGGGCGGGCGCCGCGATCGCCGGCCCGCAGGCCCGCGCAGTGCTGGAGCGCTGCGTGACGGGGACCAAAGTCGACAATGAGACACTGCCCTTCATGGGCATTGTTCATGGCCAGATTGACGGTGCACCCGTCATGATCTGCCGCCTCTCCTTTTCCGGCGAACGCGCCTATGAGGTTTATTGCGGCGCCGGTCATGGGCAGCATGTATGGGAAGCGCTGATGGAAGCAGGCGAACCCTTCGACATCACGCCCTACGGCATGGAGGCGCTTGGCGCACTGCGCATCGAGAAAGGGCACGTGACAGGTGCCGAGATCGATGGCCGGACCACGGCCCGCGATCTTTATCTCGACTGGATGCTGTCCAAGAAGAAACCGTTCATCGGTTCAGGCCTGATGGACCGCCCTGCACTGATCGACAGGAACCGGCTGCGGCTCGTCGGCATCGTCTCGCTCGATGGCCAGAAGCTCGGCGGCGGCGCGCATCTGGTAGAGCGCGGCAGTTCAGATGAGCCGGGAGAAAGCATCGGTCATGTGACGGCCTATTGCTACTCACCGGCTCTGCAGAAATACATCGGCCTGGCGCTCGTCAGGGGCGGCAAGGCGCGCCATGGAACGCGGGTCCTGCTTTCCGATCCGCTACGCCGGCGCTTCGGTCAGGTGGAGGTCGTCAGCCACCATTTCTTCGATCCGGATGGGGAGCGCATGCATGGTTGAGCGCGCATCACCGCTGGGCGGCGGTTTCCGCCCCGGCTCCCATGGTGACTTCGCCGACGGAAACGGCGTCACGATATCCGAAGTCTTGAAGGGCTCGATTGTCGAGGCGAATGCCTGGCCCGGCAAAGAGAAAGCACTGGCAGAAAGCATTTCCGCCACCTGCCGTCTCACGCTTCCGGCCTTGCCCGGAAACGGCGCTGCCAGCCGCGAGGGCACCTGCGCCTTCAACATCGGCCCCGGCCGGTTTCTCGTAAGCGGGATGGATGAAGCTCTGGCAGGGGATATCATTGCTGCCATTGGCGACGAGACCGGCACCGTGACCGATCTCTCCCACGGGCGCACGGTTCTGAGCATCGAGGGTCCGCGGGTGGAATGGGTTCTGGCCAAGCTCTTCGCGCTGGACTTCAGCCTGACTGCCTTCCCGGTCCATGCCGGCCGGGCGACGGCGCATCACGATGTGTTCGTGCAAATCCAGCGCCGGGGCGAGAAACGCTTCGAGTTCTACGTTTTCCGCTCGTTTGCAAGAGCTTTTGCCAAAACGCTTTGCCGGGCGGCAGAAGATGTGGGCTATACAATTAGATAGGTTCGGAAGATAGGCCCGGCGCGGCGACACCGGACCTATCGGCCGGTTCGCGGAAGCCCCAGACGAACCGGCTTGATCGTCCGGGAGGCAGTTCGTACCTCCCGGCATTCTTGTCAGCCATTGTCGGCGTCGGGTGCCATCTCAGCCGGCGGTTCGCCCGGACGCATGTCACCGCGCGGTCCACCGCGGTGGTCGCGCTTGTGATGCATCATCTTTCCATGATGCCCACCGCGCCTGTCGGCCATCTGGCGGAACCCGCGGCGCATTTCGCGTTGGTCGACCTTGCCGTCATCATTGGCGTCCATGAGTGCAAAGCGCTTCGCCTGCTGGCTTTCGATCTCGGCGATGGTGACGGTGCCATCACCGTCAATGTCGAGGCGCTGTGCGGCACGCTTCGCCCGGCGCTCGACGATGCGCTCCGTGACCATGTCCTGAAGCTCGGTTTCTGAAAGCACCCCGTCACCATCGGCATCGGCGGCCTTCAAACGTTCAAGACGCACTGCGGAAAACTCTTCAATGGTGATGCTGCCGTCACCGTCTGCATCAAGACGGGCAAAGCCCCGCATCGTCTTGCCGCCTTTGCCATTCATGCGCTCGCCGGCAGCCTGGGGCACAGCCTCGTCAGAAGAAGCCTCCTGGGCGATGGCGGCAGAACCGGCGATCAGGCTCAGAGCCATGGCCGACAAAAGGATATTGTTCTTCATGTCTGTCTCCTCGTAGGGGCGCCGCAAGGGAAGCGGCAGGGAACGAAGAGACCTTGGCCGATCGCACATTACGACGACCTTGCCGGGAAATTACAATTTTGTAAGCAACCGTCGGTGCGGAGAACAGGCTTAGTGTCTGAATCAAAAAGCGGCAGGCCGCGGCGAGAATGGCGGTTTTCGAGCATCGGAGCGGAGCGTACATGCGGTACGTGAGCACCGAAGCGCAGGAAAACGCCATTTGCAGCCCGGTCTGGCGACTTTTGGATCAGACACTTAGCGAACGAAGGAGACGAATTCCTCCAGCGGCGCACGTTCGCTGCGCAGTGCGTTTTCCGGCTTCGAGACATCCTCATGGCCGAGCGCCATGCCGCAGACCACGATCTCCTCGTCGGGAATGCCGAGGATCGGGCGAATCTGCCTGTGGTAGGGAGCGAATGCCGCCTGCGGACAGGTATGAAGATCACGCCCCCGCGCGGCAATCATCACCGATTGCAGGAACATGCCGAGATCGACCCACGAGCCCTTGTTCAAACGGCGGTCGATGGTGAAGATCAGGCCAACTGGCGCATCGAAGAAGGTAAAATTCCGGTCGTGCTGGGCACGCATGCGCTCCACTTCGCGCCGGCCGATGCCCAAAAGGCTATAGAGCGCATAGCCCACCGCACGGCGCCGTGCGAGATAGGGCTCGAAAAACTTGTCCGGATAATATTTGTACTCGTCCCACTCGATCTTTTCCGGACGTACGCCGGAAGCAAGAATCGCGTCGGACAGCGCCCCTTTGCGCTCACCGGAAACCACATAGACCTTCCAGGGCTGCATATTGGTGCCGGAGGGCGCGCGCGCGGCAACGCGAAGAATATCCCTGATCGTCTCGTCGTCGACCGGGCGCGGCAGAAAGGCCCGCACGGAGCGACGTGTCAGCATCGCCTCGTCGACAATCTCCGCAGCAGACAGTTCGTTCTTCTTCTCAGGGGCCAACATGCCGCCATCCTTCCTGGAAGTCTCAACGGATCTGCGACAGGCCCCCTGCATCAATATCGCAATCCGTTCAGGACCAAATGCACTCATTCACTATGCTGTTCTCACGCCGGTCGATTTGCTACAAGGCCGACCAATGCGCCGGTCCTCGTAGTCGAAGGACCTCTCTTTTTCAAGTCGAATGCCAAGATCGCCCCTGGAGCCACCAATGCCAAAGCCCTCATCCCGCATTTCAGGCATCGTCCCGTCCGGCAAAAATGGCTGGGAAATCCACTTCGCCGCCATGACCCGAAAGCAGGCCGGCGGCAGGGTCATCATGCTCTCGGTCGGCGATCATGATTTCGACACGCCGGAGGGAACGGTCGAAGCCTGTGTCGAAGCAGTGCGGGGCGGGCATCACCATTATACCCAGCTTCCCGGCCTTCCCCGTCTGCGGGCGGCTCTGGCAGCGCTTTCGCAGGAATGCACCGGCACAGAGACCAGCCCTGACGAGATCATGGTCACCATTGGCGGCCAGGGCGCGCTTTATGCTGCCTTTCAGGCAGTGCTCGATCCCGGCGCCCATGCCGTGATCGTCTCGCCCTACTACGCCACCTATCCAGGCACGGTGCGCGCAGCCGGCGGGCGCTATACGGAAATCGAAACCCACGCGGAAAACAATTTCGAACCGAGCCTCTCAGAGATCGAGGCGGCACTTGAAGCCGATACACGCGCGATCCTGATCAACTCGCCGAACAATCCCACTGGAGCGGTCTACTCCCGTGAAACCATCGAGCGCATTGCAGAGTTCTGCCGCGAACGCGACCTGTGGCTGCTCTCGGACGAAGTCTACTGGACGATCCGCTCCGAAAAGGAGCACATCTCGCCCCGCGCCCTGCCCGGCATGAAGGAGCGGACGCTGGTCATCAACTCGCTTTCGAAGAGCCATGGCATGACCGGCTGGCGTGTCGGCTGGCTGACGGGCCCCGCCGGGATGATCACCGTGATGACCAACCTCAATCTGGTCGCCACCTATGGACTGCCCGATTTCACCTCCCACGCGGCCATTGCCGCCGCAGAAAACGGCTTCGGCCTGCGCGAGATCGCGGAGCTCTACACGCGTCGCCGCGAAGCGTTTCTCGATGCCATACGCGGCATGAACGGCGTGATCGTGCGCGGCTCGGAAGGCGGCATGTATGTCATGCTCGACATCCGGGCCATAGAAGAGGATTGCGAAAAGTTCGCTTGGGATTTCCTCAACGAGGAAGACGTCGCGGTGTTACCCGGTGCCAGCTTCGGCAACGCGGCCAGGGGGCATATTCGCATTTCCATGTGCCAGGACGAAGAAACCCTGCGCGAAGCCGCAAAGCGCCTGCAGCGTTTCATCGCGGCCCGGCTCGACAAAACAGGACAGACCGCAGCCGCCGGCTAGATCGCCGTGCGTCCATCCAGACGCATAAAGGACGATCCAAGCCATTGATGGAGCATCGGAACAATCCGAAAATCGGATTCCACTTTTCGGTCCGATGCTCTAAGCCGCAGCATCACGCCTTTCTTTCTGGCAGACCTTTGCGGTCCGTCTCCGCCAGCTCTTCGAGCTCCGCTTCGCTCATGGTCTCATACATTTCCTTAGATGCGCCCTGAAGCTGGGATTTGGGCATGTCGCCGCGCTTCGCCGCGAGCGCGGCACCTGCCGCCTTTTGCTGCGCCCTGGATTTTGCCGGCATTCTTATCTCCTCTGGCTTGCCGCCCGGGAGAATAAGGCTTCAGAACCGGCAGGGTTCCCGATTTCTTTCAGGTCACCGGCAGTTTCACCCAGTGCGGGTCCGGTGCGAAGCGATCGCCGTATTTTTCCTGCAGGCGTTCGAGCACGGCGATGATCTCGGCGAATCCGCGGGCGCGCGCATATCGCAGAGGCCCACCACGAAACGGCGCAAAGCCCGTGGCGAAGATCATCGCCCCCTCAAGTGTTTTCTCGTCGCCGACAACGCCTTCCCGCAGGCAGGTCACACAGGTGTTGAGCATTGGCAGGACAAGCCGGTCTGTCATGGTGGGATGCGGCGCGAGACGCTGCCCGCTCTTCCGGGGCTCGCCATTCCGGTCGTATTCATAGAGCCCCCGGCCCGCCTTTCGGCCGGTCCGCCCTTCCGCGACCATCGTCTCCAGCCAGCCCGGCACATCCGGCAGCGGCGTGTCGAGGCCGGACTTCATGGTTCGGGCCACTTCGAGGCATATGTCCAGACCGACACGGTCGGCAAGCTCGAGCGGCCCCATCGGCATACCGAACGAGACGGCCGCCTGATCGATGGTTTCCCTGCGCACACCCTCGTCGAGCATCAGGAATGCCTCGGTGATGTATGGCGTCAGGACACGGTTGATGAGGAAGCCCGGCGAACTTTTCACCGGTGCGGGAAGCCTGTCGATGGAGCCGCAAAAAGCCGCCAGCCGCGCCTGCGCCGCATCCGAAACCTTGTCATGCGCGACGACTTCAACAAGTTCCATACGCGCCACGGGATTGAAGAAGTGCAGCCCCAGCAGCCTTTCAGGAAACGGAACAGCCGTGCGCAGCTCGCTCAGGGGAATGCTTGATGTGTTGGTCGCAAGAAGCGCACCCTTCTTCATGAGCGGTGCTACTGCCTTGAAAACCTTGCGCTTTACCTCGGCCTTCTCCGCCACCGCCTCGATCACAAGATCGGCCTGCCTCACACCGTCGCCCGCAAAATCCGGTATCATGCGGTCGAACGCATCGCGCCGGTCAATCTTGCTGTAGAGGCGTTTGTCGAACAGCTTCCCGGCCCGGCCGATTGCGGCGGCAAGCGCCTTTTCATCGAGATCGGTGAGTGTCACTCGCAGGCCGCGCGCGGCACACCATGAGGCGATGTCGCCGCCCATGGTACCGGCGCCGACGACATGAACATGGGCAATGCCGCTCTTCCCCTTGCCCCCGGCCTTCAGGGACTCGCGCAGGAAGAAGACGTGGATGAGGTTCTGCGCGGTCTCGCCGGTCAGCAAACGCGCGAAGGAGCGGATTTCCTCCTTCTGCATCACCTCTTTTTCCCCGCCGCCGTGCTGCTCCCACAGATCGATCAACCGATGGGGCGCCGGGTAGTGCTCCTGCGGGGCGCGTTTTGCGGCCATGGAACGCATCTTCCGCGCGGCAATGCCACGAAAAAGCGAAAAACCACTCAGCCCGGCGCTGCGCCGTGGCCGTTTCAGTTTCCCGCCGATGGCCGCCTTTACGGCATTGCCGACGTGACGCTCTTCGATCACGGTATCGACAAGCCCGAGCGCCTTCGCCTTCCCTGAGTGAACGGATTTGCCCGTCAGCATCATCTTCATGGCCTCGACGGGGGCAATCAACGCTGGAAGCCGGAATGTACCGCCGAGACCCGGGTGAAGCCCCAGAAGCACTTCGGGAAAGCCGAACACTGCGCCTTCGACAGCGATCCGGAACCTGCAGGCGAGCGCGAGTTCAAGCCCGCCACCAAGACAATGGCCGTGGACAACCGCCACCGTCGGCATCGGCAGGGCCGCCAGCCGGTCGACGATTTCATGCGCCCGCGTCATACGGGCTTCAACCGCATCCGTCTCGCTCACACCTGAAAAATCACGAATGTCAGCACCGGCAATGAAGCCCCCGGCTTTGCCGGAGCGGATAACCAGCCCCTTGGCCTGCATCGTTTCGATCGTATTCAGCAGGGTTTCCAGCTCAGCCATGACCGCTTCGGAAAGCGTGTTCGTGCTCTCCCCGGCGCGGTCCAGCACAAGCCAGGCAATCGCATCCGCGTCCCTTCGCAAAGACCAGTGCGTGGTTTTGGCGACTTCTTTCGTGTTCGCACCGAGCGAAAGCCGGTTCTGAGCGAGATGCTCACGGGCGGATATCTTTCCAACAGCCATCAGACTACCTCCACCAGCATCGCACCGCCAAGGCCACCGCCGATGCACTCGGTCGCCACGCCGCGTTTCTCTCCACGCTTGCGCATGGCGTTTACAAGATGAAGCACAATCCGGTTTCCGCTGGTGCCCACCGGATGACCGAGGCTTATCGCCCCTCCATCCACATTCAGGCGTTTCCGGTCGATGCGCCCGAACGGTTTTTCAAGTCCAAGAACGTCGCGGCAGTAATCCGCATCCTCCCACGCCGCAAGGCAGGCAAGCACCTGCGCTGCGAAAGCCTCGTTGAGCTCCCACAGGTCGATATCGTCTCGGGTGAGCTTGTGACGTTCAAGCAGGACGGTCGAACACAGCGTCGGCCCCAGCCCCATGATCGATGGATCGAGGCCCGACCACGCGCTATCGACAATCTGCGCCAGCGGCGTCAGCCCGTGCTTCTTGACCGCGCCTTCAGATGCGAGAACGACCCATGAGGCCCCGTCGGTAATCTGCGAGGAGTTGCCTGGCGTCACGCTGCCGTAGGGTTTTTCGAAAACCGGCTTCAATTTGGCCAGCCGCTCCATCGACGTGTCGGGGCGAACGCCGTCATCGTGTTCATAAAGCACGCCTTCACGCGTCACGGCGGGGATCACCTCCCCCTTCAGCGCACCATTCTTCTGGGCCCTCGTCAGACGTTGATGGCTTTCAAGCGCGTAGGCGTCCGCCGCTTCGCGGGATATATTGAAGATATGGCCGATCTTCTCTGCCGTCTGCCCCATATTGAGCTGGGTAACGGGGTCGGTCAGCCCGCGCTCCAGCCCGATCACAGGTTTCAGCATGCGCATCCTGAAGGCGCCGAGAGCGGACAGTTTTTCGGGCAGTGATCTGGCGAAGGCGAATCGGCCGAACCATGCCGCCCCCTCCTGCGGCCACACCAGCGGCGCGTGCGAGAGCGCTTCCGTGCCCCCGGCCAGGATGAGATCCGCCTTGCCCGACTGAATGGTTCGGAACGCGGTATCGATCGACTGCATGCCCGAACCGCAATTGATCTGCACGGTGAAGGCCGGCATCGCGTCGCCCATGCCAAGCCGCAAAGCGGCAACCCGCGCAGGGTTCATCTCGTCGGCGATCACATTGACGCAGCCCAGGATGACCTTGTCGAAACTTTCTGGAGAAAACGGCTGTCTGGCCAAGAGCGGCCGTCCGCACTGGACGGCAAGGTCCACCGGCGTAAACGGTCCCGGCTTCCCCCGCGCTCTGAGGAACGGGGTCCGCGCTCCGTCGACGATAAATACCGGTCTCTCCGCAGCCGACCGGCCGGGCGCCCTGCGCCGCTGGCGCGGCGGTGCCTTGCGGGTCTCACTCTTCTGCTTTCGGGGCATTTGTGCCATTCAACACACACCTCTCCTTACAAACCAGACGATGAGCGATTGTTCAGCCCTGCTGCCGCAGTTGAGCATCATTGTCTTTGAAGACACAACCGTTCGAGCTCTTCCTAGTTCCCGATTCGGCTTCATTCCCAATAACGCCGGCTTTAAGCCACAATTGTCTGGCCACACCCGATAAGCCACATTGGCCGCGCCAGCGGTTTGTGGTTTAACCGCACTGTTTTGCAGCATACGGGCGGCGGGCGTTAACGTCACGGCAAGGTTGGTGACCGACACTTCGGCTCGAGAATGGGAGACGGGTTTGAGTGGAATCGACGCGAAACCGTCGATGGGTCGGCGTTTGCACGGGCCGTTGCTGCTCGCGCTCATGCTTGCCTTTTCGCCGCCCCCTGCCAGCGCCTTCGAGCTGTTTGGCATAAAGCTTTTTGGCAAGGACAAGGCTGCCGAAGAGCCCGACACGATCGGCGAACCGTGGAACTATACCGTTGAGTTCGTCCTTCCCTATGGCGCAGACGATACCGAAAAGAAACTTAAGGGTGCCTCGTCCCTCTGGGCGGACCGGGAGAAGCCGGCCTCGGGCGCAGCCGGCCTGATCGTCAAGGCGCGCGGCGATTACCGCCGCCTGCTGAACACGCTCTATGGTTCGGCCCTCTATGGTGGCTCAATCAGCATCACCATCGACGGAAGGGAAGTATCCGAACTGCCCATCGACGCCGACATCGCCAATCCGGCCAGTGTCCGCGTTGCCGTCGATCCCGGTTCGGTGTTCCATTTCGGCCAGGCACGCATCGTCAATCAGGCACCGCCGCCCCTCAACCGAAACGACCGCGTGGAAGACCCCGCAAAGGAAGGTTTCCAGACCGGCGAAGTCGCAGCATCCGGAACCATCCTGAGAGCCGGACGCCTCGCCGTCGAAGCGTGGCGGCACCAGGGGCACGCGAAAGCCGAGATCGTGGAGCGACGCGTCACCGCCGCACATGAAAGCAGGACCGTTGACGCCATCCTCACCGTCGAGCCCGGACGCCGCGCCGCTTATGGCGCCGTCACCGTCAGCGGCACGGAACGTATGGACCCCGATTTCGTTGCGCGTCAGACCGGTCTCGTGCCCGGCCGCGAATACGATCCCGACGATCTGGAACGGGCCCGCAAGCGGCTGTCGAAGCTCGACGTCTTCCGCTCGGCCCGGATCGAGGAAGCAGACGAGATCGGCGCCGACGGCATTCTGCCGCTTGCCGTCATCGTCCAGGAGCGCCTGCCCCGCCGCTTTGGTGTCGGCGGCACCTATTCGACGCTCGACGGGCTCGGCGTGCAGGCCTACTGGATGCACCGCAACCTCTTCGGTCGCGCCGAACGGCTGCGCATTGAAGGTCAGGTTTCCGGCATCGGCAACACATTCAATCCGGAGGACCTGACATACCGCGTGGGTGCGACCTTCATCAAACCCGGCGTCTATACGCCCGACACGGACTTCCAGGCGTCGATCTTCGGCGACCGTGAGGTTCTTGAGCGGTATACGCGCACGGCGGTCAGCGCCGAGTTCGGCTTCAGGCACGAATTCACCGAAGAGCTTTCAGGAAGCCTTTTCGCCAATGCCGGCCGCGCCCGTTTCGAAGACGATTTCGGCACACGCGATTTCACCACAGTCGGGCTCGCAGGCACCCTCACCTATGACAGCCGCGACAACCCCGCTGACGCCACCGAAGGCTATTTCGCCGAACTGTCGCTGGAACCGTTCTACGAGATGGAATACCGCAACCTGGCTGCCCGCATGCTTCTGGAGGGCCGTGCCTACTACGATTTCGGCAGCGATGGCCGCTTCGTCCTGGCAGGACGCGCCAAGATCGGTGCGCTGGTTGGCGCCCCGATTGACGAGACACCGCCAGACAAGCTGTTCTTCGCCGGTGGCGGCGGTTCAGTGCGCGGGTATGCCTATCGGAATATCGGCGTCGAAACGGCGAACGGCATTGCCGGCGGCCGCTCGCTGATGGAGGCCTCCGCCGAACTGCGCGCCCGCATCACCAGTTCCATCGGTGTTGTCGGCTTCGTCGACGCGGGCACCGTGGGCTCCGAATCCTTCCCGGACTTCTCCGAGGATGTGCGGATCGGCGTCGGCGCCGGTTTGCGCTATCTTACCCCGCTCGGCCCCGTGCGCCTTGACGTCGCCGTCCCCCTCGACAAGCGAGACGGCGACCCGGGCGTCGCCTTTTACGTCGGAATAGGACAAGCGTTTTGATCCGCTTTTTCGCAGCTCTGACCCTGTTGTTCGTCCTCCTGCCGGCCATGGCGCAGGATACACCCAGCGAACGCACGCCCGATGAGGAGCGCTCATTCTTCACGCGCCTTCTGGAGGATCAGCTCTCCACGCCGAACCGGCAGATCCGTATTTCCGGCATTTCCGGTGCCCTCTCTTCGCAGGCAACCATTAGTGAAATCACCATTGCCGACCGCGAAGGCATCTGGCTCCGCATAGGCAATGCCTCGATCGACTGGAGCCGTTCCACGCTTCTGCTTCGCCAGCGCCTTGAAGTGCAGAGGCTTGCTGCCGAAACCATCGAAGTGATGCGCCGTCCGCTGCCGGACGAAGGCCTGCCCGCTCCCGAATCGCGCTCGTTTCAGGTCCCCGAACTGCCTCTGGCGGTCAATCTGGAACAGCTTGAAGTCGAGCAGGCAACTTTCGGCGAGGAGGTTTTCGGGCTTGCCGCCGAGCTCTCGCTGAATGGCGCGCTCAGGATCGAGAGCGGGGCGCTCGATACCGATTTCGATGTCCAGCGCCTTGACGGCCCCGGTGGCCAGTTCGCGCTCAAGGCTGCGTTTTCCAACGAAACCGAAATCCTCGATCTTGATCTGGTGCTCGACGAACCGGCGGATGGTGTGGTTGCCAACCTTCTCAACGTCGAGGGGCGCCCGCCGCTCAAACTGACCCTCGCCGGCAGCGGCCCGCTCAGCGCGCTCGACGTGAAGCTTGCGCTTGAGGCGGATGGCGTGCCTGCCTTCGGCGGCACGGCGCAGTTCCGCGAGCGCGATGAGGGGCTCGGCTTTTCCGCACGTCTTGCCGGCTCCATCCGACGCCTTGTGCCAGTCCAGTTTCAGGATTTCTTCGGTGCGGGAACGCGCATCAACGTCAACGGCGTCTCGAAGGATGGCGGCGGGATTCTGCTTGAGAATTTTCAGGTCTCCAGCGCATCCATGCGCATTGAGGCCGCGGCTGAAACCGGCAGCGACAACTTCCTGACCGCTCTCTCGCTGAGCGCCGGGGTGGCCAATCCCGCGGGCGAGCGCGTTCTGCTTCCCGTCGCCGGCGGACAGACCTCGCTGCAGTCGGCGAAACTCGACATCACCTTTGGCGAAGCGGGTTCCGAGCGCTGGAACGGCAAGCTCGAGCTGGACGGGCTGCAGACCGCCGAATTCGCCGCCGGGCGCACGGTCCTGACGATGGGCGGGCTCGCCCAGAACCTTGACGACCCGCTTTCACGCCGCGTCAGTTTCGAGATCGACGGCGGCCTCTCGCAGATCACCGCCAAGCAGGCAAAGATCGCCGAAGCGCTCGGCGATGCGCTGACGATTGCCGCACGCGGCGACTGGCTGGCCGGGAACCCGGTCATGATAGAAAATGCCAGCGTTTCCGGCAACGGTCTCGAAACCACCCTCACCGGCCAGATTGACGACTTCGCCTTCACCGGTGACATCAAGCTCGGCGCTTCCGACATCGCCCCCTTCTCCGGTCTTGCGGATCAGGCGCTCGGTGGCGCGGTCGACCTGACCGCAAGCGGCACGGTGCGCCCCATCAGCGGCGCCTTCGATCTCAATCTCGACGGCACCGCAACCGATCTGCGCATCGAAAACGAGGCCGCGGGAAATCTTCTTGCCGGCACCACACGCATCGAGGGCGGTGTTGCCCGCGGCCCCGAAGGACTGACCGCCCGCAACCTGCGGCTCGCCAACGATCAGTTCAGCATGCGTGCCGACGGCACCTTCGCATCTGGTGCCGCAAACTTCCGTTTCGACGCCGCGCTCGAGGATATGGCACTTCTCGCAAAGAATGCATCCGGCCCTCTGTCAGCCACGGGACGCGCCGAGGGTGGTGAGGGGCGCATCAATCTGACCTTCAAGGCAGATGCGCCACGCGGCAGCCTTTCCGGCCGCGATCTCAGCGAGGCCACGCTGGGCTTCGACGGCCAGCTCGAAGAGCAGGTTCTGACCGGCACGATAGACGGCAACGCCTTTCTCTCCGGTGAGCGTGTCGACCTTGCTGGCCGGCTCCTTCTCTCGCCCGAGCAACGGCAACTGACCGAGCTCGTATTTCGGGCCGGCGGCGCAACCGCCGGTGGCAACATCATCCAGGATGTGCGTAAAGGCCTGATCGACGGCAGAATAAGCATCGATGCCGCCGACGTCTCGACCGCCGCGGCCCTGTTTCTGCGTGAGGCGACCGGCAGTGTGAAGGCCGCTCTCTCTCTGTCACAGGTTGATGAACGTCAGATCGCCGACGTCAACGCCACCATTCGCGATCTGGAAATTGAACAGACGCGGGTTTCGAGCGCCACGGTTGCGGCCACCGTGGAAGACCTCTTCGGCGTGCCCGCCGTCGTGGGCTCCATCAATGCGCAGGACATCAGCGCCGGCGGCGTGGGCATTGCCCGGCTTGAAGCCACCGCCCGCCAGAATGAGGGTGCGACGGATTTCGAGGGCACGGCCCTTCTTGACCAGGGTACACAGCTTGAAGCCCGGGGCGCGCTTGCGCCCGAGGGCAACGGGTATCGTGTCCGGCTCAACCGCCTCGGCCTCGAGCAGGGCGCGGTTCAGGCCCGGCTCGTGGAACCCACCTCCCTCCTCGTTGAAGGAAGCGCTTTCACACTCGATCCGCTGGCCATCGATGTCGCGGGCGGGCGCATCACCGCCGGCGGCCGTGTTGCCGATGTTCTCGATCTGGCGGTCAGCCTTGAGCAGGTGCCACTTTCCATTGCCAACACGATCCAGCCCGCCCTCGGCCTCGGTGGCACGCTTGACGGCACGGCGAACATCAAGGGCACACGCGAAAGGCCGCTTGTGAATTTCGACGTCGACGGGCGCGGCATCACCTCCCCGGTCCTCGCGCAGGCGGGCCTCAGCACGCTGACGATAGACGCGACAGGAACGAGCGACGGCAACCGGCTGAATGTCGACACCAGCGTCACCAGCCCTGAAGGGTTGAACGCGGCTGCACGCGGCACGGTGCCCTTCGATGATGGCCAGCTCTCCATGGATGTGGCACTCAACGCGTTCCCGCTGGCATCCCTGAACCGGGTCGTGCGCGGCCAGGACCTTTCCGGTCAGGTGACGGGCAGCGCCCGCGTTACCGGCAGGCTCGCAGCGCCGCAGGCGAGCTTCGATATGCGCGCAAGCGGCCTGCGGGCCGCGCCCCTGACCAGCGCGGGCCTTGGCCCGCTTCAGCTTGCTGCGAGCGGGCGTTATTCGGGCAATGCGGTACAGCTCGCCCGCCTGACCGCCGACGGCCCGTCCGGGCTGGGCATCGAGGCGAGCGGCACCATTCCGCTGTCCGGCGCAGGCCTTGGCGTCAACGTGGCGGGCACCGCACCGCTTTCAATCGCCAACCGCATCCTCGCCGACCGTGGCACCCAGATTTCCGGCACGGCCTCCGCCAATATCCGTGTTTCCGGCGCAGTGGCCAACCCGGTCATCAACGGCACCATATCCACCGCCAATGCCTCAGCCGTCGATCCGCTCACCAATCTGCGCATCAGCGATGTACGCCTGGCAGCAGCCGTCAATGGCGATCGCATATCGATCACGGAAGGGTCGGCGGCGCTGGCAGCCGGTGGCCGCGTTTCGGTTTCGGGCACAATCTCGACCAATGCACAGGCAGGCTTTCCCGCCGATCTCAGGATCGGTCTGGACAATGCCAGACACACCGATGGCGAGATGGTGACGGCGACCGTCAACGGCGCGCTCTCCATGACCGGCCCCCTCACCCGCGACCCACTGCTTGCCGGCGAGGTCAACATCGAACGCGCCGAGATCATTGTGCCTGAAAGCCTTGGTGGCGGCGCTTCGGCGATCGACGTGCGTCATCTCAACCCACCGCCGGCGGTGCAGCGGACACTGGAGCGCGCACGCGCCGACGACGGCACACCGATGCCCTCGGCGCGCCCGAGCGTCATGCGGCTCAACGTCAATGTGACGGCACCCGCGCGCATCTTCGTGCGCGGACGGGGCCTCGATGCCGAGCTCGGCGGCTCGGTCAGGCTGACGGGGCCGGTGACCAATATCCAGCCGGTCGGCGGTTTCAAGTTGATCCGTGGGCGCCTGTCCATCATCGGCCAGCGCATCACCTTCGACGAAGGCCAGGTGACCCTTGTGGGCGATCTCGACCCCCAGCTCGATTTCGTCGCCCGCTCGCGCGGCAACGACATCATCGTTTTCATCAATGTCAGGGGCCGTGTCTCCGACCTCAACATCACATTCTCCTCGCAGCCCGAACTGCCTGAGGACGAGGTTCTGGCGCGCCTTATCTTCAACCGCGGCATCGACGAGCTTTCCGCCGTGCAGATCGCCCAGCTTGCGGCGGCGGCAGCCGAGCTTGCCGGAGGATCCAACACCTCGCTCCTTGGCTCGCTGCGCAACGCCACCGGGCTGGACGATCTGGATGTCGTCACCGACAGCGAGGGCAACGCCGCCGTCCGGGCCGGTCGCTATATCCAGGACAACATCTATCTGGGGGTCGAGGCAGGCGCGAAAGGCACGACACGCGGCACCATCAATCTCGACATCACCGAAGATCTGAAGGCGCGTGGTGCAGTCGGGTCCGACGGCAATTCAAGCCTCGGTATCTTCTTCGAAAAAGACTACTGATCCGCACAAAAGAAAGCCGGCCAGTGAAACTGGCCGGCAAACGGCGCGCTTGGTTCGGGTCGGGGGGATGGTGGGGGCGCGCCTAGAGCATGAACCCGCCCGGGCAACAAAGGTTCCAAACGAAGTTTCATTTTTCCACTTCCCGGCCTGGCGGTTATGCCCAATCCGCCCTAACGCTGCCAGCCCTGCGCCCCGATCAGCGGCACGAAGGAGACCGGCGCCAGCGTCTCCGTTCGAAAAGAGTTCTCGCCTTCCCGGACAACGCAGTTGAGCTTTTGCGGACCGGACGCCGAACCGACCGGCATGACAAGCCGCCCGCCCGGTGCAAGCTGCACGCGCAGCGCCTCCGGCACACGCGGCCCCGCTGCCGCCACGACGATGGCGTCGAACGGCGCCTCTTCTGGCAGTCCCAGCGTTCCATCACCGACGACAATGCTGACATTGTCCAGATAGCCGGCGTCGGCCAGGCGCCTGCGCGCCGCAATTGCCAGCGAATCATGCCGTTCAACCGAGAACACATGGCCTGCAAGCCGGGAGAGAAGCGCGGTCGAATACCCGGACCCCGTGCCCACTTCGAGCACCCGGCTCTGCGGCCCGAGATCGGCGGCTTCCGTCATAAGGGCAACGATATAGGGCTGGGATATGGTTTGCCCGTCGCCGATGGGCAGAGCACCATCCTCATAGGCGAGTTCGGAGAGATGCGGAGGCACGAACAGTTCGCGCGGCACTTCAGCCATCGCATCGAGCACGGCTTCGGACGCAATGCCGCGCCGCCTCAGCACCGACAGCATTTCGCTGCGGCGGCTTTCGTTGATATGGGGATCGGTGTTGCTGCTCAAACCTGCCCGGCTTCAATCATGGAAACGTCGATATCCCATAATGCCGCCAAACGGTCTTCAACGTCCATCCTTGCGGCTATGACCTGATGCATAACGGCGCGCGGAACATGCATAGCTCGGCTGTCTGGGACCCCGGAGCTTTGGAGCAAACGCTAATGAGAGAAGGTTTGGTGGGTGATACAGGGCTCGAACCTGTGACCCGCTGATTAAGAGTCAGCTGCTCTACCAACTGAGCTAATCACCCGACCATTTCGTGCGGCAATCAGGTCGCCGTCAACCGAATGACCGGCTCCTTAAACGGTTTCGTGCAAGCATGCAAGACACTCTGACACGAGTTTGTCACTTATTGCTCAAATCAACAGCCTGCCCTCCGCCACGCGGATCGCATGGCCACCGATGCGGGCGGATTCGACCGCACCCCCGTGGACATCGATTTCGAGGCGAATGCTGGACGGTCGCCCCATTTCAATGCCCTGTTCGATCAGCAGACCATGCGCCCCGTCGACCAGGGCATCGTACTGCATGATTGCACCGGCAAAGGCTGCAGCCGCCGAGCCGGTGGCCGGATCCTCTGCGATCCCGTCATCCGGGGCAAACATGCGCACATGAAATGCATGATCGTGGTTCACCGTCTCCCGGCAATAGATGTAAGGAGCGGCAGCCGGCCCCTCCAGTTCGGGAAGAAGTGAGCGCCAGAGCGCTGCGTCGATCCGGGCACGGCGCGCGACATCCAGATCGGCGACGGGCACGCACACATAGGGCACGCCGGCGCTCCAGGTGCTGATTGTGTGGTTCTCGAACCCGATTTCATGATGCCCGAGCCCGAGGGCCGCAGCCACCGCCTCCGGTTCGATCGGAATCGGCAAAGACACCGGAAGTCTGGGCAGATCGAACTCAGCATAGGCCGCTCTCTTCCCGACGGTCACCGCACAACGCACCGCCCCGACCGCTTCTTCAAGCATCAGGATGGAGGTCTGAATGCCGTCGTCACCGGTGCCCGCCCGCTCCGCCAGTGCAATGGCTGTGCCGACCGTCGGATGTCCGGCAAAAGGCAGTTCCGTACGGGGTGTGAAGATGCGCAGCCGGGCGGCGTGGTTGTCATTCTCCGCTGGCAGCACGAACACGGTCTCCGAGAGATTGAACTCATCCGCGATCCGCTGCATGGCCGTATCGTCGAGGCCCTCTGCATCGAGCACGATGGCCAGCGGATTTCCCGCCAGAGCCTCATCGGAAAAAACGTCGTAAATATAATAGTTTCGCCCAGTCATCTCGCCTCTCACGGAAATATGCACGCCATTCGGACAATACGGTCGATCCGGCAGCGCTTTGCCATCTTTTGCCCACACTCGTCATACCACGTCACCGCGAACGGGGCGCACTGCAAACGACAGGCGGACCATGAAAATGACCGATCATGAATCCGGCGGGGCCGCATCGGCGATCGCGCAAGACCCCAGCGCTAAAGCCAGGTCATCAGGAACAAAACGCCGCTGGTCCCTGCTGCTGACGGGCGCAGCTTTGTTGGCGGCCAGCATCTGGTTCTTTGCAGGCGCCCGGTCAGGGCAGCCGGAAGCAGCCTATACGAGCCAGCTCGTGGAACGTGGCAATCTCGTCGCACGGGTCGCGACAACGGCTGTCCTGCGCCCGCGCACGCAGATCGAGATTTCAAGCGAGCTGAAAGGCACGATTCAGTCCGTGCCCGTTCGACAAAATCAGCGCATCCGGCGTGGCGACATCCTCGCAAAGCTCGATTCCACGGTTTTCGAATATGAGGTGGAACGCGGGGAGGCGTTTGTGGAAACAGCGCAGGCAAGCCTGTCCGATGCAGGGATTTCATTGAAGGAAGCCGAAAGGAAGCTCGCTCGCGCCAGGGCTCTCAGAGCCAAAAACGCGCTCAGCGAGCAAAAGCTGGAAGACGTGCAGGCCGAATATGATCGGGCGCAGAACCGGGTCGCCACAGCCAGGGCCGATCTTTCGGTCAAGCAGGTGGAACTCAGGCTCAAGCGCTTCAATCTCAGTCGAACAACGATCCGCTCGCCCATCGATGGCGTGGTGCTCTCGCGCAGCGCAGAACCGGGCAAAACGATGTTCGCCTCATCCGACGACGGTGTGCTCTTCATCCTCGCCGAAGACCTGGAGAGGATGGAACTCATCGCAAAGATCAACGAAGCCGATATCGGCGCGGTCGCTCAGGGGCAGGAGGCGAGTTTCACGGTCGACGCCTATCCCGACCGGGCCTTCCGCGCGGCGATCCGCGATGTGTCCTTCGCCCACAAAAACGATGACAATCTGGTTACCTATGAGGCCAATCTCGACGTTCGCAACAGCGGCCTCAAGCTGCGCCCGGGCATGACCGCTTCCGTGTCGATAAAAACGGACGAAGCCGAAAACGCTCTCCTCATCCCTGCCAGCGCCTTGCGGTACAGGCCGCAGATCATGGAAGAGGAGCCGATCTTGAAAGGGCCCGGAGAGCCGCGGGACTCCGCCCTCGTTCACGTGCTTGAAAACGGCAAGCTAAAGCCGGTACGTGTGCGGCTTGGCGTGCGCAACTGGGAGAAGGTCGAGGTGCTCTCCGGCCTGTCGGAGGGCCAGAGCGTCATCACCGGCGATCTGACCGGTGCGCACGCGCAATGAACGCGCCGGGCAAAACCGCGCCGCTTCTCGCATTCGAGAATGTGTGGCGCAGCTACGGCGGGGGTGACACACAGGTCCATGCACTCTCGGGCATCAGTTTCGGGATTGAACGGGGAACATTCACCGCCGTAACCGGGCCCTCGGGCTCCGGGAAATCCACCGCCATGAACATTCTCGGCGCCCTCGATGTCCCGTCCCGCGGCATCTACCGTTTCATGGGCTCGGATGCCGGTCGGCTGGACAACGCCAGCAGGGCGGAACTGCGCAACCGGCATATCGGCTTCGTGTTTCAGGGCTACAATCTCCTGCCCCGGACGACGGCACTCGAAAACGTCGAACTTCCACTCATCTACCGTGCTCTTCCGGCCCCTGGGCGCCGCGCCATGGCCGAAAAGGCCCTGGAACAGGTCGGGCTCGAAGGACGCAGGCACCACACACCGGCCGCCCTCTCCGGCGGTCAGCAGCAACGCGTCGCCATCGCCCGCGCACTGGTGTCGGAACCGACCTTGCTCTTGGCCGACGAACCGACCGGCAATCTGGACACAGAGCGCAGCCGCGAAATCATGGCGCTGCTGACGGCGCTCAACCGTGAACGCGGGCTGACCATCGTCATGGTGACCCACGAGGCCGACATCGCAGCCTTTGCCAGCCGCCAGATCAGCTTTCATGACGGACGCATCGCCTTCGACAGCGATGCCGGGGCGGCAGTCTGATGTTCCTGGAGTCTGTCCGTCTCGCGCTGCGCTCCATCGCCCGCAACAAGATGCGTTCACTCCTGACGCTTCTGGGTGTCATCATCGGCGTGGCGGCGGTGATCGCACTGCTGACCATCGGCGGCGGTGCCAGGGAGCAGATACGTGCCGAAATGGCCGGCCAGGGCAGTCGCCTGATTTTCGCCTTTGCCGGCATGGTTCGTGATCCCGCTTCTCCAGCCGAAATCAAGGTGCAGCCACTCACAAACGAGCACCTGATGAACCTGGACAAATCCATTGGCCAGCACGCAACCATTGCCGCCCAGGCCGAAACCCGGCTACGCGTTTCCTATGGGGCGCGAAGCCTCTCGGCACAGATCCGGGGCGTGAGCGAATCCTATTTCACGCTGCGCGAATGGACACTGAAGCGCGGTCGCCTGCTCTCTCCCCTCGAGGTGGCCAGCCATGCCGGAACCTGTGTGATCGGCAGCAAGGTGGCCAAGGCCCTTTTCGGCACGGAGAACCCCATCGGAGCCCGCATTCGCATCGGCCACCCGCATTGCCGGGTCGTCGGTGAACTCGCACCTAAGGGCGCTTCATTCTCCGGGGACCAGGACACGCTCGCCCTCATTCCACTCGGTCTCTTTCAAACCCGGATCAGCGGCAGGAATGAGCTTGCCCAGATATTGATCAACGCCCCCAGCGAGGCATTGGTCGCACCACTGAAAGTGCGGGTTGCCGAAGAGATGCGCCGTCTCCGCCGGATAGCACCTGGGCGCAACGACGATTTTCAGGTCGACGACATGGCCGAATACATGCGTCAGGCGGGCAGCATCATCGGCAATGTCACGGCCATACTCGGCGCCATCGCCGCCATCAGCCTGCTGGTGGGCGGCATCGGCATCATGAACATCATGCTGGTGTCGGTAACCGAGCGCACCCGTGAGATCGGCATCCGTATGGCGATCGGCGCACGCCAGCGCGACATTCTGGTTCAGTTCCTGACCGAGGCATCCGTGCTCTCGCTGCTCGGCGGACTGATCGGCATCGGGCTCGGCCTTGCCATTGCATGGGTCGTCACTGCGTTCATGAATGTCAGCTTTGTGCCGAACCTCACGGCGGTCAGCGCAATCGCGGCTGTCTCGGCCATGATCGGCATCGTGTTCGGCTTTTTTCCTGCGCTGCGCGGCGCGCGGCTCGACCCCATCGACGCCCTGCGGCATGAATGACCGTCGAATGCGCCTCCCGGTCAGGTCCCGGTCAGGTGATGTCGAGTTGAACCACCACCGGACAATGGTCGGATGCCTTCGGGCGATCCCAGCCAACGCGCGGAAAACGGGGCACGTCCTGTTCCGGTGGAAAGATCGTGCGCCAGGGCTGCCCTGAACGGACAATATCCGGAACCGCGCGGGGGTTCCGCTCCGCCAACGCCTTCGAGGCAAGCAGATAGTCGAGTTGGCAAAGGTGACGTTCTTGCGGCCCGCGCGTGTGATAAAGCGTCCAGCGGTTCATCTCGGGGCGGCGTTCGACGAGATTCTGGCAGAAACCGCCGGCCGTCAGCGTGTTGACGCTCGAAAGCGGCTCCCGCACGGGCTCGAACCGGTAGCCCTCATGCGCTTCACCGGAAATGACGACGCGCTCGCGATAGTCGTTCAGGTCACCGCAGATGACCCAGCGCTTCGCAGAAGCTCGCTCCGCTCCACCGAAGCGCTCCTCGATGATCCGCCGAACCGCCGCAGCCTCGGCCATTCTTACTGGCATGGAGGCCGTGCGCCCGTCCATGCCGTTGCGCGGCGGGCTCATGGCCTTGAAATGCACGACATAAAGCGTCATGGGCCGCCCACCGACCTTGATGTCGAGTTCCAGGCAGTCCCGGCGGAAAATGCGGTCCTGTGGCTCGATCCCGAGTTCCGCCAGCGCTTCGTTGTGGAGGTCGAGATCGGCGAAGGTCAGATGCGCGTGGCTGGTCATGCGCTCAAAATCGATCGGCTGACCATGCGCGGTCTCGGGCCGCATCATCACCGCCACGTCAATGCCGCGTGAATCATTCCCGGAAGCGGAATATTTCTCGCGGTAGCCATTGCCGATCATCTTGAAGAGGTAGCCGTATTCGAATGCCTTGAGCGCGGCGATATTGTCGACTTCCTGAAGACACAGAATATCAGCGCGCGTAGCTGCGATGGCAAGCGCGGTCAATTGCCTGGCGTCGTCCGTCAGCGCAACTGCGCGCGCCTGTTCGAGCGCTCGATAATGCGCCTCATCCTCGATCTCATAGAGCGAAAGCGCGCGATCCCGATGCAAATCGTTGCGGAACCCGGAAAAATCGAACCGGTTCATCAGGTTTTCGACATTGAAAGTGGCGAGCCGGAGCGACATGCCTGCACGTTTAAACGGTGCAGCGCGGATTTCAAGTCCGCACCCTGGCCCGCCCCTTGGCCCGCACCCTCGTCACGCCCTGATCGCGCCCCTGCCTTCGTCCCTGATCCCTGGCTCAAAGGCCCGGCAACGCTGCCATTCATCACACGTTCATGGAGTTTATGCTTGCTTCTGATACTATAAGCATCTCTGACATTGCTTGAGCAAAGGAGATGAAGGGGCATTTTTTGGGGGTCTGGAAATCAGGAGACCACTATGAAACACGGACTGACAAAAATCGCCTGTTCGGGCCTGCTCGCCCTGGGCTTCGTCTTCGTCGGTGCGCCAGCAAACGCTAATGCGCTTGGCATCGCCAGCGGTGCAGCCTCGAGCGCGCTTGAGCGTTCGGTGGCTGAAACCCCTGTCGTGCAGGTCGACCGGCGGGATCGCAGGAAATGGCGCCGCCACCACGAACGCCGCAAATGGCACCGGCATCGCCCGCGCGCGGGCTTCTACTTCGAGTTTGGCCGCCCCGCTCCCTATTACTACCGGCCCTACCACGTTCGCCCGCGCCCTGCGCGTCCCTATTATGGCCGGCCTGTGAGGCTGTCCCGTGCGCATGTGCGCTGGTGCTACAACCGCTATCGGTCGTATCGAGCGTTCGACAACACGTTCCAGCCCTATCACGGCCCGCGCAGGCCCTGCATCTCACCGTATTTCCGGTAGGAAGCAGGCTGGATTGCCGAGAATGGCGCGGCCGGTCCGCGCCATTTTTATGGCCGGGTTCCTGCACCGGAACAATTTGCAAAAACTGTTACGACAATCCGACTTTTATGACAGGAGGACGCGACTAAAGTCCAGAAAATCTATCTGGAGTTGCATAAAATGCGTTCTTTGAAACTGGTCCTGATTGTCGCTCTTTGTCTGCTCGGCGCCCAGAATGCGTCTGCCGGTCGTCTCACTCTTTCAGCCGGGAACCGTGTCTGTCTGGACAACTGGAACGAACGGCGCGCGATGCGGCGTCTCTTTCCCGGCCGCATGCAACTGACGCTGGGCGACATGCATCGCCGCCACTGGATCGAGCGTTGCCGCACAATGTACCGGCTTCACGACCGCGCCATTCCCTCATGGTCGCGCTGGCACGATCCGCATGGCCGCTTCGCAGGCTATTTCTACGGCTTCAACGATGTTTACGGCCCGGGACGGCCGCTCTTCAGGCCGCGGCATGGAACACGGTCGTTTTACTGGCGCTACCAGCCGAAACGCACCTACCGGCGGGCGATGCCGCGCGCCTATCCGGGCCACAATGCCCGTGCGGCACATCTTGCCTGGTGCAGCAAAAAATATCGCTCCTACCGGGCCGGCGACAATAGCTTTCAGCCTTACAAGGGACCGCGCAGGCGCTGCGTCTCGCCCTATGGGCGATAGAGCAATTCCAGGAAAAGCGGGGACGCTCCAGAATGTCGCCGTCCGCCGCGGGCAATGACGCTTAACCGCGAAACAGCGCCCGATAGGCGCGGGGCGTCATGCCGCGCAGCGCCTTGAACTGTCGGTTGAAATTGGCGAGCGAATGATAGCCCACCGCCTCGGCCACATGGCCGATCGGCTGATCTCCCGATGAAAGGCGCATGCAGGCCTCGCCGATACGCAGCCGCATCACATAGTCGGAAATGCTGGTGCGCATGTGCCGGCGAAACAGGCGATGCAGGCCGGACGCGCTGAGCGCGGCGATCCCGGCCAGATCCCCATTGCTGAGACCTTCCGCATAGTGCGTGTGGATATGCAGCAATACCCGGTCGATCCGCTCGCGGTCGGCACGGTCGAGATCGCGGGCGGCCACTGTGCTTGCAAGAGGTTCGGCATCCCCGTCCCCGGCCAAAAGCAGAAGAACCCTGACCAGTGCCAGAAACCGCTCGGCCAGTTCCGCCTCGAACAGGGATTCAATCATCGGCCGCGCCCGCTCGGAAACCTGTGGCGAAAAGGCAAGCCCCGCCTCCGCGCGCGCCAGAAGCCCGGCTATGGGGCGCAGTTCGGCAAACCCCTCCCCCAGCGCCTGCGCCCATTCATGGCGAAACCACATGACCAGCGCCACATGTGGCTGCGCCGGGTCCGGCCGTGCCCGCGAGGCCCATGTGTGCGGCAGGTTCGCCCCCACCAGCACCAGATCGCCATCGCCGTATTCGCCGACATGGTCGCCGACAAAACGCTGTCCCTTCGAATTGAGCGTCAGCGTCAGCTCGTATTCGGGATGGTGGTGCCATTCGAAGGGAATGCCATCGTCGAGCCGCCGGTTGAGCATGCTCCAGGATGCCCCCGGCACAGTTGGCAATGTCTCAAGAAACGGCCTCATCGGGCGCTACCTCGCTACAGAACGCCATAATTGTACCAATATCGGCCATGTCAGTACAACACCGCCATGGGTTCCCGCAGTATTCTCTTGCCAGCAATGCAGGACACCAGGGAGGAAACCATGCAGGAAGCAGTCATCAAACGCGACGCGCACCCTTCGACCAGCAAGATGGGCACGCAGCTAAAAGACATCGAGAAGACGCTGCCCCTGCGCGTTCTTTCACCCGAAGACTGGCAGCACTGGACCACCAGGGGCTACGTCATCGTCCGTCAGGCCGTGCCGCGGGAGAATGTCGAACGTCTCGTCGACCTGCTCTGGACGTTTGACGAGAAAGACCCGAACGATCCTTCCACCTGGTACGCCCCGCAGCGCCGCGAGCACAAAATGAAGGAGCTCAACAACACCGGCATGCTGGAGATCTACAATCACCAGCATCTGTGGGACAACCGGATGGAACCGCGGGTCTACGACGCCTTCGTGGACATCTGGGACCGGGAGGACCTTTGGGTGACCATCGACCGCGCCAATCTCAATGCGCCGAAGAAAAACCCCGGCAACCCCGACGGCTTCATCCACTGGGATGCAGACACATCGATCCGCCCACTGCCCATCGGCGTTCAGGGCGTTTTGAGCCTGAAAAAGCAGGATGGCGATGTCGGCGGTTTCCAGTGCATTCCCGAGCTCTTCGAGCATTTTGAGGAATGGGTAAAGACCCAGCCCGAAGACCGAGACCCGATGCACCCGGACACGACCGGTTTCAAAATCACCAACATCGACATGGAAGCGGGCGATCTCCTGATTTTCAATTCGCTCCTGGCGCATGGCGTGCGGCCGAACCATTCGAAGGACCGGGTGCGGATGGCGCAATACATCTCCATGCACCCGGCCGAATACGAGAACGAGGAAGAACGCCAGGAACGCATCCGCCTGTGGCGCGAACTAGACCACCCCAAACGCGACGCCTTCCCCGGCGACCCGCGCGAATGGGAAAAGAAGAACGCCAAGACGGCCGAGCTTACGGAGCTGGGGGAGAAGTTGCTGGGGTTGAAGGGTTGGGATTGAGACGTGAGATCACGAGAAGGGTTTGCCGTCCGAGGCGACCCCTGGTCGCCGCATAGTTGAAAAAAGCAGGGTTCAGGATCTATCGCTTTCGATGGAAGGCAAACCGCTTCCCGTTGGCCAGGGATAAGGCCTGTTTACGCCTGCCCGCTTTGTCCGTCTTCGATACCTTGCGAAAACCCCGCACACACATTTGCCGCAAACACTGAATAACCAGGCAGGCGTAGAATAAATTAATGCTCTAAATAACAATGGTTTCAGGTAATGAATAGAATATCAATTTCAATTATATCAATGATCATAACAAGCGGACCTGCACTCGCCGCGGATGATAATTCCAATCTCGATCGATTCGAAGTGAGCGCTGAAGAAATCACAGTGGACGACACCAACGTTCTGCATGCGAGCGGCAATGTCGTCCTTACCGATGAGCGCACAGAAATCCGTCTGGACAAGGCCAAGATCTCCTTCGAGGACGGCAAAACCATCATTGATGCGCTCGCCGCAAAATAGGCTAACCGTGCCGGACGGGATTTACGTCCGGCACCCGTCCCATTAATCAAACGCCGCGCCAATCTCCGTCAGACTCCGCCAGCGGATGATGACATGGCACACACGGTCTCTGCCTTCCATCTCGACATAAACCTCATCGGGAATGAACCAGTACATCGCCGTGCACCCGGCCGAATACGGAAACGAAGAAGAACGCCTCCGCCTCTGGCGCGAACTGGACCACCCCAAACGCGGCACCTTCCCCGGCGACCCGCGCGAATGAGAGAAAAAGAATTCAAAGACGGCCGAGCTTATAGAGCTTGGAAGAAAACTCTTGAGCCTCGAGCCGTGGCAATCCGGCACCTGATTGCACAACTCAATCGTTGTTGCATGACCTCACTCTCCTGTCAGCGCTCGAACGCCTGGCAGGAGAGGACTGATGTCCAGGCCTTTCGACAGCTCCACCACACCCGTCTCCAAATCGACCAGGCAGACGAACGCCGGACGATAAGCATCAGACAGGCCAGGGCCAGCGACGACTGCTACGCCGTATTTGGTGAATCCACCATCGTCAGGCAGAACGAGAGGGGCTGCCCAGGTCACGCGTGCCGCTTCAAGGCAACGTGAAGTCACATCCATTTTCCTCTCGATTATACCAGCGCCATCTTCCGCCCACGCACCAGCGGAGGAATATAAAAATAAAGACAAAGGAAACGAATATAATGATAGTTTATTCAAAACATTCTCCAAAATAAATTGGAAGAATACACGTAAATATTAGGTCCATAAAGTAAATTTTTCTAAATTATTTATAAGCCATAATTTTAAATCAAGCAGTCAAATGGAAAACATGACGCGAGAAATCTCTGCAGGATACAGCGCTTGCGAGCCTTTGAAGTGGCAGGCAGCGGGATGATCTCGCTAGCCCACTTCAAAGTTCAATCAAATGCCACGCCGATCTCCGTCAGGCTTCGCCAGCGGATAACCGCCGGGCGCACGCGGTCGCTGCCTTCGATCTCGACGTAAACCTCATCGGGAATGGCACAGATATCGCCAAAGCGGATGCGGGCGCCGTCTTCATTCAGGTCGAGAACGACCCCAGGGAGCATGCAGCTTCCATTGTTCCAGAAAAGCCTGGCGCGGCGCTCGACATCTTCACGCGCATGCTCGCGCCGCTCGGTGTGAACCGGGTTTTCGGGACCTGTGGGCTTTTCCGTATCCGACATCATCCTTGCCTCCTCAAGGGCAACCTTCCCATGAGGCTTCTGTAGCTAAAAACGTGCCAGAAACCTGTTTCATCCCGAAACAGGTTTCGCACCGATCAGATACAAAAAGAAAAGGCCGCGGGCGATGCCGCGGCCTTCTGTCTGAGAATTTGGAAAAGATCAGTTCTTTTCCTTGTCCACCAGCTTGTTCTTGGAAATCCAAGGCATCATGCCGCGCAGCTTCTCGCCAACTTCCTCGATCGGATGCTCGTCGTTCAGGCGACGGGTCGCCTTGAAGCGGGCCGCACCTGCGTGCCACTCCTGCATCCACTCGGTGGTGAAACGGCCGGACTGGATGTCGTGCAGAACGCGCTTCATCTCTGCCTTGGTCTCTGCCGTGATGATACGCGGGCCGGTGACATACTCGCCCCACTCTGCGGTGTTGGAGATCGAGTAGTTCATGTTGGCTATGCCGCCCTCATAGATGAGGTCGACGATCAGCTTCACTTCGTGCAGGCACTCGAAATAAGCCATTTCCGGCGCGTAACCGCCTTCAACCAGCGTCTCGAAGCCGGCGCGGATGAGCTCGACCAGGCCGCCGCACAGAACGACCTGCTCACCGAACAGATCCGTCTCGCACTCTTCGCGGAACGTGGTCTCGATGATGCCCGAACGGCCGCCGCCAACGCCGCAGGCGTAGGAAAGGCCGAGGTCCAGCGCATTGCCGGAAGCATCCTGGTGAACGGCAACCAGGCACGGCACGCCGCCGCCCTTCTCATATTCGCCGCGCACGGTGTGGCCCGGGCCCTTCGGCGCAACCATCAGCACGTCGACGGTCTTCTTCGGCTCGATCAGGCCAAAATGCACGTTGAGGCCATGCGCGAAGGCAATGGCCGCACCGTCGCGGATGTTCGGCGCGATCTCGGAATTGTAGATGCCGGCCTGCAGCTCGTCGGGCGTGGCCATCATCATCAGGTCGGCCCAAGCGGCTGCCTCGGCCACCGACATCACCTTGAGGCCATCGGCCTCGACCTTCTTGGCGGTCGCAGAGCCCGGACGCAGTGCCACGGCGATGTCCTTGGCGCCAGAATCCTTCAGGTTCAGCGCGTGGGCGCGGCCCTGGCTGCCATAACCGATAATGGCGACCTTCTTGCTCTTGATGAGATTGAGATCGGCATCGCGATCGTAATACACCCGCATACTCAGTTCCTTTCCTGATCCAACTGACTGTTGTCCGTTTTCGACTGCCTAGACCCTGTCCCGGCCGGTCGTCTCTTCTTTTCGCACTCCGAAGAGAACGAAAAACTGCTCCACCGCCTCCTCTGCGAGCGCGGCGTAATTCTCCGGCTGGCGTACGCCGGCCTCGCCCAGAAGCATGCGCACATGAAGGTCGCGCACGATCAGGCCATAGAATGTGTGATAGGCAGCATCGCGGTCGCCATAGGCGATCAGGCCGCGCTGCCGGCCCGCCTCCAGAAGCGCGCCCGCGCGCTTGTCGATGCCATGTCTGCCCCGCTCAATGAGAAGCGCGCCCAGCCGGCTACCCTCGCGGCTCGCCTGCCCGATGGCCAGCCGGTTGAGCGCCAGCGATACATCGCCCCCCAGAACCTGCAGAAGATCATTGGCGAAATCCACCAGATGCGTGCGAAAGCGCCCATGGTCGAGCTTCTCGCCGCCGTCGATCCGTGCGCGCACCTTGCTCGCCTGATGCGCGATCATCGCGGCCAGAAGCCCGTCGCGGTCACCAAACCATTTATAGAGGCTTTCCTTGGAGCAATTGGCCGCCCGCGCCAGCCCTGCGGTCGTCAGCGCGCGTTCACCGCCCTCCACCAGCAGCCCGAGCGCCTTGTCCAGCACCGCGCGCTGGCGCGGCGTATAGTCATCCTGCATTTCCGGCATGTGGCGCACGAAGGTTTCTGTTCCCGCTCTCATATCGTACCGTACGGTACGGTTCTGTCACACGATCCGCAGGATTGCAAGCTGGTTCGTGGGTATCATCGCCGCACTTCGGGAAAATGCGCTGGAATGAAACACGGAGCCCCGCATTGAGTTGGTGCGGGGCACAGGATCGTTTCTATTCGGGGTACCAGGTGGCGGGCATCAACGCCCGCACTGCCGCATCTGCTGACCATACTGATTGGCCATGCCAGCGGCCTTTCGGGCGGATTTCTGCATCTGCGGATTGTTGCGCCAGACACCCCGCCGATAGCCCGCATGCCCGGCATAGTAGTTGAGATAAAGCCCGTAGGCATCGTTGAGCGCCACGCCATTGGTGCGGTTGCTGGTCTGGTGATACCAGCCGACGAAATCCACCGCATCCGCAAAGCTCGTGCGCCGCGCCATCACATTGCCCGTCTCGCGCCTGTAGCGCTCCCAGGTACCGTCGAGCGCCTGCGAATAGCCATAGGCGCTGGAAGCGCGCTTCCACGGGATGAAGCCGAGCAGCTTGCGGCGTGGCGGGCGCGCATCGGCATCGAAGCCGGATTCGATCCGGATCGTGGCCATCAGCACCTCCGCCGGCACGCCATATTTGCGCTCGGCGCGCCTGGCCTCCGTATACCAGCCGCCAAAGAAGCCCTGCTTCTGGTCGAAGACGGAACAGACATTGTTGATGCTGCGCGGCGTCGAGGCACAGCCTGCCAACGCCAGCGCGAGCAGCACGGTCACTGCAACGATACGCATGAAAACACCTCAAAACCCACCCCATGCATAGGTCAGGGAATCCTAAGAAACCCTGTCCATGCGCGTTAACGGTCTGGGCAAAGCCGTGACCATTTGCGGGCGATTTGGAGGTAAATCAGCCCTCGCAGGCGCGGATGAAGCGGCGCACGGTTTCGGCCATGCCGTATTCCAGCGCATCGGCGGTGAGCCCGTGGCCGATGGAAACCTCGCAGAGTTCCGGCATGCGGCGCGCAAGGGCTGAAAGATTCGCCACCGTCAGATCGTGACCGGCATTGACGCCCAGCCCGTGCGCGGCAGCGGCGTCCGCCGTTTTGCCGAGCTTTTCCAGTTCGATAGCAGCCTTTTCGGAATCATCATGGCAACCGCCATAAGGGCCCGTGTAGAGCTCGATCCGGTCCGCCCCGAGTGCCGCCGCCGCCGGCACCTGATCGGGATCAGGGTCGGCGAAAAGCGAAACGCGAAAGCCCTGCTTTTTGAGCCGCGCGATGATGGGTTTTAGAAAATCGCCCTGCCCGGCAAAGTCCCAGCCATGGTCGGAGGTGGCCTGCGCCGGATCATCAGGCACCAGCGTCACCTGTTCGGGCTGGTTCTCCTCGACAAGCATCAGAAAGTCTTCCGTGGGAAACCCCTCGATATTGAACTCCCGGTCGGGAAATTCGTCATCGAGCAGCGCGCGGATTTCCGGCACGTCGGAAAACCGGATATGGCGCTGGTCCGGGCGCGGATGCACGGTCAGCCCGCAGGCGCCCGCCTCAAGCGCGATGCGGCCAAACCCGGTCACACTCGGCCATGGCAGGCCACGCCGGTTGCGCAGCATTGCGACAGCATTGAGATTGACGGAGAGTTTTGCCGGCATTGTTGCGTCCCGCTTTTCTGTTGCGCTCGATGCATTACCATCGCTCCATACCGCGTTCGGGACGGAACGGACAGGCCCAGATCGCGTTGTCGAGAAAGGCAGGCTGGAAAGCCGTCAGGAGCAGACCATGACCGTCAACGACAATCCTCCAAATGTGCGGCGCATCGAGACGAGCCGCGACGATGCCTACGCCTTCGAGATCGTCGGCCACATTACGGCAGCCGACATGGAAAACCTCTACGGCCTGCTCGAAGGCGCCTACGAAGTGCATGACAGGATCGACGTGCTTGTCATCATCCACGACTATGAAGGTTTCGACTGGCAGGCCGCCTTCAAGGAGCAGACGATGATCGGCAAGACCAACGCACTCAAGCATATCCGCAAATATGCAGTGGCTGGCGGACCGGCCTGGATGGGCACGACCATCGCCTTCTTCCGCCCGTTCTTCTCCATGGAGATGGAGTACTTTCCCTATGAAAAGGTGGAAGAGGCGTGGAAGTGGCTGGGCGCGGAGCCGAGCTAGGGTCGGGACCCATTGATACGGCTTGACCGGCCTGCCCCTGAATGGCTCGCCGGGCGGAGAGCTTCACCACGCAAAGGTGATTGGTCTGTGAAGCTGAGCCATGCTGACATGCTCGCTACCGCGCAGCGCCCTTTGTGCGTCCGAATGGACGCACGGTGCTCGAGAGCAATTCCAGGAAAAGTGGAAGTGCTCCAGATGGGCAGACACCCGGGAGTTCCAAAACGTCACGCTAAAGGTAATGCGACTTGCAGTCCCCGCTATCACCGTCGCTTTTCTCGCCCTCCTTGCCAATGGAGCCACGGCGGATCCTGCACGATGGAAAAGCGAGGGCTGGAAGACCGATTTTTCGCGGATGTCTGTCCAACATGAGGAAATCCGCTCAGGTGGCCCGCCCCGCGACGGCATCCCGTCCATCGACAATCCCCGTTTTAGCCCGGCGTCGAGCCTGACCGATCTCGCAGACCGTGAACCGTTGATCCAGCTCGTCATCAACGATACCGCACGAGCCTACCCGTTGCGGGTCCTGACCTGGCACGAGATCGTCAATGATGAAGTCGAAGGCCGGCCCGTCGCCGTGACATACTGCCCGTTGTGCAACGCTTCCATCGTATTCGACCGTCGGCTGGAAGGCCGCGTACTGGAGTTCGGCACCACGGGGAAACTCAGAAACTCCGATCTCATCATGTATGACCGTGAGACGGAAAGCTGGTGGCAGCAATTCACCGGAACCGCCATCGCCGGTGAACTGGAAGGACAGAAGCTCTCCCTCATACCGTCACGCATTGTGTCTTTCGCCGCGTTCCGGCAGGCACATCCTGATGGCGCGGTTCTCGTTCCGGGCGATCCCGCCTTCCGGGATTATGGACGCAACCCCTATCGCGGCTATGACAGTTCTGCGGTCCCGTTCCTGTATTCGGGGGAGATGCCGGAAAACATTCCAGCCATGGCGCGGGTGGTGGTGATACGCGCACCAGAGGGCCCTGTCATTGTTAGCCTCGAAAGAGTAAGGCGGAACGGGTTCTCACAGGACGGGTACAGCATTGTCTACATAGAGGGCGTGGCCTCCGCGCTCGATACCGGCGACATCGCACAGGGGCGTGAGGTGGGCACGGTGCGTGTGACGCATGACGGCAGGGATGTCGCCCATGACATCACCTTCGCGTTTGTCGCCCACGCTTTTCACCCGGACGTATCGATCATCGACTGAGGCACCGAAAGAGGTCCGGTGACCGCTCTATCGCACGATGGTCAAGCGCTCGGAGGCGCGGGTGATCGCCGTGTAAAGCCAGCGCTGACGCGTATCGCGGAAGGCGTAGCTCTCATCGAACAACACCACCTCATCCCACTGCGAACCCTGCGCCTTGTGAACGGTCAGCGCATACCCATAGTCAAAGTCGTCGAACCGCTTCTTCGTCTGCCAGGGTATGTCCGCGCCCGGATCCTCGAAGGCCGCCTTAAGGAGCTTGATTTTGGCGACACCGCGATCGGGATCGTCTTCCTCGGGCGAGACCAGAAGGTTGATGCCGGGTTTTACCGTCTCCTTGGAAGAGGTCATCACCTTCCAGAGCGACCCGTTCAACAGACCCTTGGCCGGATCGTTGCGCAGACAGACCAGCTTGTCCCCGGCCTGCGGGTACTCGGCATCAAACCCTTTCAGCTCACGCAGGCGCTGGTTGTAGCGCCGGCGGGTGCGGTTGGTGCCGACAAGCACCTGATCGGCCGACAGCACGAGATCCTGGTCGACTTCGGCCTTTGAAATCACCTTGGCCGCGCCATAATCGCCATGGGAAATCTCGCGTCCCTCGCGCACGTCGAGTGCAAGCTGGATAATCGGATTGTCGCGCGCCTGACGGTGGATTTCCGTCAAAAGGTGATCCGGTTCGTGCTCGGTGAAAAACCCGCCGCCCGAGATCGGCGGAAGCTGGCCGGGATCGCCCAGCACCAGGATCGGCGTTCCGAACGACATCAGATCGCGGCCAAGCGCCTCGTCCACCATCGAACACTCGTCGATGATCACCATGGCCGCCTTGGCAATGGGGCTCTGGCGGTTGAGCGAGAAAGTCGGCGAAATGGACGTGCGGCCCGTCACCTCGTCCTCCACCTCCTCCTCGCCGCGCGGGCGATAGATCAGCGAATGGATGGTGCGTGCATTGGTGGCCCCGCGCGAGCGCAGAACCTGGGCCGCCTTGCCGGTGAAAGCGGCAAACTGGACATCGCCATCCACGTGCTCGGCGAAATAGCGCGCCAGCGTGGTCTTGCCCGTTCCGGCATAGCCGAACAGACGGAAAATCTGGCTCTGACCGGCCTTCAGCCAGCTTGCCACGGCGTTCAGCGCCGCATCCTGTTGCGGGGAGAATTCCATCCAGCCCAGAAAGCAGATTCGCCATCGTCTGAACAGGCCGCAGCGCTCTATTGATACGGTGTCAGGTTTCGGCCGGGCCAGGTGGTGACAGGGGGCTCGGGCATGACGTCTTCATCCAGATGGCTCGTAACATAAAAGACATCATGCCAGAGCTCGTCATCCCCACCGTCATTCAGAACCCGAAGCATCACGAGATAGCGTTTGCGGGCCCTCACCCCGCAGACAGGCGGCGAACGCAGACTGTATCGCCTGCGCCAGCGCTGGACCCGCTCGCGCACGACATAATAGCCGTTGCCGGCCGGGTCTTCGAAATCCGCCTCGATGATCATGCCGTGTCGCAGCGGTCGAACTTGCTTAACGGAAAGATCGTAGTGGATCTCCGCCGTGTTGTGATCGACGGTAAACCCACCGCCCACCACATCGAGCAGAGGCCTCTTGTCGGGCGGTTCATGGATTATCCAGCCGATGGCAAACAAGAGGAGAGAGAGCGCGAATACGGACAGGAACAGCCGCCACGTCACCGTGGCTTCATCGAGCTTCGCCATCCGACCACTCCGCCACGCTGCGTGGAGAAATAAGATAGCCGGCTAATTAAAGATATGCAAGTTGACGGTGTGGTCGGTCCGGTTCCGTTACCGGCAGGTTTCGTTGTCTCGGATTCGATCTAGGGTCAGGACCCATCAATATGGCGGCAATGGTCGGCCTGATTTGTGCGGATACGCGAAGCAGGACCGCAGGAAGACTTCACGTCTTTCAAGGACTTGCGACAAAGTAGCCCGTGCAAATCAGGTCGATCCGAAGGACGCTCGATAGTCCGGCGACCTGCCGCGTCAAACCCCTTGACCGGGGGAAGACCCCGCTCTGCGGGCTTCTCCTTGCATCTCTTGGTCTATCGAACGCCATTGTGATCATATTAATGGGTCCTGACCCTAGCGCAGCATTGGCCAAAGCGTTGCGGCCAGCGCCACACCCATGGCGATGTTGAACCATTTGAGGCGGACGGGATCGGCCAGAAAACCGCGCAGGGCGACGCCGAAGCCGGCCCAGACGGAAACGCTTGGAAAATTGACGACGACAAAGGCGAGCGCCACCAGAAGAACGGTGAGAAATGGTGCAGCCGGATCCGTGTAGACCGCCATCGCGGTCAACGCCATGACCCAGGCCTTCGGGTTGACCCACTGAAAGGCGGCAGCTTCCAGAAACGTCATCGGCTGGGACTTGCTGTCGCCCCCCTGACTGAGGGCCCGCGACATGGCGATGCGCCACGCAAGATAGAGCAGGTAAGCCCCCCCGGCGACTTTCAGCACCACATGAAGAGCCGGCATGGCCGTAAGCACCGCGCCGAGGCCGAAGCCAACAGCCAGAAGCAGCGAGGCAAATCCCCCTGCAATTCCAAACATGTGCGGAATGGTGCGCCGAAAGCCGAAATTTACGCCGGAAGCCAGCAGCATGAAATTGTTGGGCCCCGGCGTGACCGAGGAAACGAAAGAAAAAATCAGCAAGGCAAGGAAGACGTCGGGCGACATCCGTTTGCTCCCAGGCAGGAATCCGACAGAGGGTTTGAATGTCAGTATTATTGACCCGGTTTCCGGCGCAGGCCATTTGAAACTTGTCACCCTGCGCCGAAAAATTGTCCCTTCCGCTGCCGGGAGGCCTCTACATGCCCTCCGGCCCGCGGTTCATCGCTGCAACGCCGGTGCGGCAGACCTCAACAAGGCCAAGCGGCTTCATGATGGCGATGAACTGCTCGATCTTGGAAACGCGCCCCGTGATCTCGAAAATGAAGTGCTCCGTATTGGCGTCGATCACCTGCGCGCGGAAAGCATCGGCCAGACGGAGCGCCTCTACGCGGTCATCGCCCTGTCCCCTCACCTTCACCAGCGCAAGTTCGCGTTCCATCGGGCGATCATGGCCACGCTCGTCGGCGACGACTGAAAGATCGATCACCCGGTGAACGGGCACGATACGCTCAAGCTGATGCTTGATCTGTTCGAGAACGTGGCCCGTACCGCGCGTCACAATGGTGATGCGCGAGAGATGCCGCTCGTGCTCCGTCTCAGAAACGGTCAGGCTGTCGATGTTGTAGCCCCGGCCGGAAAACAGACCGATGACGCGGGCAAGAACGCCCGGTTCGTTGTCTACCAGAACCGCCAGCGTGTGCGTTTCGGCGGCTTCGGTCTCCTTGGTAATGAAATAGGCAGAGCCGGTGGGTTGTAGCTGCGCGTTCATTGCATGAATCTCTTTTGCAAAACCATCTTGTAACTGACTGAAAACAAAGCACCTTTCCGACCTGACAAGGCGCTCCGGCCCCGTCAGACCAGTTGCCGGCCCTTTTCGTCGATCGCGTTGGCGACCGCCTCGTCGCTGGCCTCGTCGGGAAGCAGCATCTCATTGTGCGCCTTGCCGGACGGGATCATCGGGAAGCAGTTGGCGAGTGCCGCAACGCGGCAGTCGAAGATCACCGGCTTGTTCACCTCGATCATCTCGCGGATGGCATCGTCCAGCGCCGCCGGCTTGTCGCACATGATGCCGTGGCAGCCATAGGCCTCAGCCAGCTTGACGAAATCGGGCATCGCCTCGGTATAGGAGTGCGACAGGCGGTTGCCGTGCAGAAGCTGCTGCCACTGACGCACCATGCCCATATACTGATTGTTCAGGATGAAGATCTTGATCGGCGCGTTGTGCTGGACCGCCGCACTCATCTCCTGAATGGTCATCTGCACCGAGGCATCGCCGGCAATATCGATCACCAGCGCATCGGGATGCGCGATCTGAACGCCCAGCGCCGCCGGGAGACCATATCCCATCGTGCCCAGGCCACCCGACGTCATCCAGTGATTGGGCGCTTCGAAGCCGAAATGTTGGGCGGCCCACATCTGGTGCTGACCGACTTCGGTCGTGACATAGACGTCCCGATCCCTGGTCAGTTCGTAGAGCCGCTGGATCGCGTATTGCGGCATGATCACATCCTCGTTCGGCCTGTAGGCCAGAGAATCGCGTGCCCGCCAAATATCGATCTGCGTCCACCATGGCTTGAGCGCGGCCTTGTCGGCCTTGGCCGTCGCACGCCACAGGCGCACGAGATCCTCGAGAATCCGGCCGGCGTCACCGATGATCGGCACGTCGACGCGGACATTCTTGTTGATTGAGGACGGGTCGATGTCGATGTGAATCTTGCGTGAGTTGGGAGAGAAAGCGTCGAGGCGTCCGGTGATGCGGTCGTCGAAACGCGCGCCGATACACAGCATCACGTCGCAATCATGCATCGCCATATTGGCTTCATAGGTGCCGTGCATGCCCAGCATGCCGAGCCAGTTGTCGCCGGAAGCCGGATAGGCACCCAGCCCCATCAGCGTCGAGGTGATCGGAAAGCCGGTCAGTTCCACCAGTTCGCGCAGGAGATGGCTCGCCTCGGGGCCGGCATTGATCACGCCGCCACCCGAATAGATCACCGGCTTTTTGGCATGTGCCATCAGTTCGATCGCCGCCTTGATCTGGTTGATGTCGCCCTGCTCCTGCGGGCTATAGCTGGTGCGTGGCGCCGTCTGCGGCGGCGTGTATGTCCCCTTGGCGAACTGGATGTCCTTGGGAATGTCCACAACGACAGGACCGGGACGCCCCGTGGTCGCCACATGAAAGGCTTCGTGGATGATCGCCGCAAGCTGGTTCACGTCCTTCACCAGCCAGTTGTGCTTGGTGCACGGGCGGGTGATGCCGACCGTGTCGCACTCCTGGAAAGCATCGGAACCGATCAGAGCGGTCGGCACCTGGCCGCTGATGCAGACAAGCGGAATGGAATCCATCAGGGCGTCCTGCAGCGGCGTCACAGCATTGGTGGCGCCCGGCCCCGAGGTCACCAGCATGACGCCGGCCTTGCCGGTGGCGCGCGCATAGCCTTCAGCCGCGTGACCTGCCCCCTGCTCATGACGCACGAGAATGTGCCGGACCTCTTCCTGCTGGAAGAGCTCATCATAGATGGGAAGCACCGCGCCGCCCGGATACCCGAAAATATTCTCGACCCCGTTATCCCTGAGCGCCTGCACGACGATTTCAGCCCCCGTCATCTCGTGATGGGCGGATGCATCCGCTGCTGGCTCCGACACTGCCTTGTTCATCTTGGTCTTTCCGTTCTGTCTGCCGGCCCATTCTGTCAACCGGCGAAGTTGGTTTAGCCGCCCGCTGCCCCCAAGGAAACACCGGGCCAATAAAAAAGGCCCCCGAAGGAGCCTGTGTTTCGCGCATGGGAGCTTTCGCCAGACGGCTACGCCGCCTTGCCCATGCGCCTTCCTACGATAAGAATGTTTCCTGTCATCATGGCTGCGCACAATAAGGTTGCTTGGCCGCCCCGTCAACCGGCTTGAGCAGACCAGTTGAACGGTCCTGTTTACCCCGCCTCAACCATCCGCAAACACAGGGTCTTAACCTTGTACGGCTATGGTTGGGGATTAGGGATAACGGGGTGGCATGATGTTTGTGGAAGGTGGAACAACGCAGGGTGAAACCACGTCGCAGGAACGACGCGCAGCCGATCAGCCGCGCAGGCGCCTGCTCGGCCATGTGGTTCACTGCGATGGCGCCCGCGCCACCATTGCCGCCGATACCGAGATCGACGAGCCCGGCCAGTCAAACCACTGGACCGTCGGCAAGATGATTTCCATTAACATGGGCGCGACCCGCACCGTCGGCCTCGTCTATGCCGTCGAACGGCCGCAACACCGCTGGCGCGACGGCGAGGCCAACCCCATAGCAATCTCCGTCGAACTGGTCGGCGAAGTCCGCGACCGCGGCGCCGAACCGGTTTTCGATCGGGGCATCACCGAATACCCGCATATTGGCGCGCCCGCCCATCGCATCCGCTCACGCGACCTGCAGGCGGTCTACGATCTTGCCGGGCGCCAGCAGGCGGTCATTGGCAAGCTGTCGCAGGATGAAGCCATTGACGCCTGCATCGCCGTTGACGACACGCTCAACCGCCACTTCGCGGTGGTTGGCACAACGGGCGTTGGCAAATCCTCCGCCGTCTCGCTTCTGCTGCGCAAGACCATTGCCTCCCGGCCTGATCTGCGCGTGCTGATCCTCGATCCGCACAACGAATTTGCGTCTGCCCTGCCCGAACACGCCGTTCGGGTCGACACGAACACGCTTGACCTCCCATTCTGGCTGTTTCGCCTCGAAGAATTGGTCGAGGTTCTGTTCCGGGGCCGCGAACCCGTCGCCGAAGAGGTGGAACTTCTCCGCGACCTCATTCCCAATGCAAAGCATCACTACCGCAACCCGGGCAGCGCGGCTGCTCTGCGACGCAACAATGATGGCGGCGGTCTGACAGCCGATACACCTGTTCCCTATAGGATGGCCGACGTTCTCAAGGAGATTGACGAACGGATCGGCCTGCTCGAAAACAAGGTGGAGCGACCGCTCTACCGCAGCCTCAAGGTGCGCATCGAAGCGGCCATCAGCGATCCCCGCTACCGCTTCATGTTTGCGGCGCGGGTCATTGAGGATACGATCCACGAAACGATCGGCAGGCTCTTCCGTGTTCCCAGCCATGGCAAGACGGTGACCTGTTTCGAGATGGCCGGCATGCCGCCGGAGGTGGTAAACTCCGTTTGTTCGGTCATGGCACGTCTCGCCTTTGACCTTGCTCTATGGAGCGAGGGCAAGCTCAATCTTCTGGTCGTCTGCGAAGAGGCTCACCGCTACATGCCGGCCGACCCACGGCTCGGCTTTGCGCCCACCCGGCATGCGCTGGCGCGCATCGCCAAGGAGGGGCGTAAGTATGGCTGCTATCTCGGTGTGATAACCCAGCGCCCCGGCGAGCTCGACCCGACGGTGCTCTCACAGTGCTCGACGGTGTTCGCCATGCGGCTTGCCAACGATCAGGACCAGGCGATCATCCGCTCGGCAATTGCGGATTCGTCCGCGTCCATGCTCTCCTTCCTGTCTGCCATGGGCCGACGCGAGGCCATTGCATTTGGCGAAGGTGTGGCGACCACCATGCGCATGAAGTTCGAAGCCCTGCCGCCTCACGCTCTGCCGGGCGTCCGGGACACCGAAAAGCAGAAGGTCTCGAACCCCGAGGAAATCGACCGGGCGGTGGACCTGGCCTCAATCGTCAGTCGCCTGCGCGATACCGGACGCTCGATGCGCACACAGGTGGAGACAGCGCCCAACATCGGCGCTCCAGTTCCCGCCGGAATGCAGGCTGGCGACCGGGGGTATGCCCCGGAGCCGTCCGAAACCACGGCGCATTTGCGACCGGCCCCTTCCGCACCTGTGTCCCATGAGGCTCCCGGCAGCAGCCGCTATGCAGGCGTGACACCCCAACCGCGGGGCAAATTCGGAACCCGCTGACGGGCGCGCCCCCTCTCCATTCCGAACGCCGGCCAGAGAGCTCATATCGCTACGGTTGGCATAGGCGCACGCAGGCGCAGGCCACGTGAAACTGGCACCCGAAACCCGTTGAAGAAAAGAGCGGTTGCCGGTCAGGCGCAGACGCGGTTGCGTCCCAGACGTTTGGCCTCGTAGAGCATCTTGTCGGCACGGCGATAGAACTCTTCAGCCGATTCGCGACCGTTCCAGATCGACAGCCCGACACTGATGGTGACGCGGATGTTCACGTTCGATGACTCGATCGTCAACGCGTCGACCGCTCGGCGAATGCGTTCAGCCAGCTTCACCAGCGATTGATTGTTCATGTTTGGAGCAACGATGGCAAATTCCTCGCCCCCCATGCGCGCCACCACATCGTGATAGCGAGTCAGATCCTTAAGGCACCGCGCCACCGCGCGAAGCACCTCATCGCCCACATCGTGACCATGTGTGTCGTTGACCTGCTTGAAGTGATCGAGATCGAGCACCATCAGGCCGACCGGCTTTTCGATGCGGCGGAATTCCTGCAGATACTCACGCAGTGCATCGTCGAAGAAACGGCGGTTCTGCATTCCCGTGAGGCTGTCGGTTAGCGCGGCATGCTGGAGGGATTCGGATCGCGCACTCAGCGTCTCCGTCATCGCCCGCAGCTTCCCCTCCTCCTGCACCTGGGTGCGGATCAGCGGGTAAATGAAGAACATGCCGAAGATAGTGGCCGTGGCGAGCAGCACACCCGTAATGAACAGAAGCTGGATGAAACTTCCGAGATCCTGAGGGACAGGAAAAGTGGTGATACCCGAGCGCAGCAGCCAATAGGCATAGGCAAGCATTCCTCCCGCTCCGAGAACGAGCGAAATGAATACAAAAAACGCCGACTCCGCTTTGTGGAAACGCATGCTGGCCCCGAACGACACCCTTTGCGCCGTTCTCGCACAGTCTCACTTACGCAAGGTTAATCTCCACAGGTAGAACTGACAGACTTTGGACTATTCCAGATTGTTTCTTATAAGCTTGAGAAGTTCATCGGCTGATCCTGCTTGCGACCCGATCGGAAGCCTTAGCCAGTCCTCGTCAAGCTGATGCCGAAACCAGGTTGCCTGCCGCTTGGAATAGCGCCGCGTGGCCGTTTTCGCCCGCATGATGGCATCTTCCAGAGAACACTCGTTTCGCAGATATGCGGCCAGTTCAGGGACCCCGATCGCCTTCATCGCCGGCAGGGCAGCGGAAAGATCGAGTGCGAGCAGAGACCGCACCTCGTCGAGCGCCCCCTCCTCGACCATGCTGTCGAAGCGGCGCTCTATGCGTTCGGTGACAAAAGCGCGCTCGGGTTCAAGCACAATACAGGTGCATTCGCTTTTTTTGACCAATGGCACCGTCGTCTCATTCTGCCACGTGCTCAGCGCTCTGCCGGTTGCGTCGTGAACTTCCAGCGCCCGCGTGATGCGCTGCCCGTCCGTGACACCTATTGCCTCTGCGGCGGCGGCATCGCGTTCCGAAAGAAGGCGATGAAGCGCTTCCGGTCCTTCGTCCAGAAGCCGCTGCCGCCAATGGTTTCGTATGTCCTCGGGCACTGGTGGCGTCGGTGCGATCCCATCGAGGAGTGCACGAAAATAAAGCCCCGTGCCGCCAACGAAAATCGGGCGACGGCCTGAAAGACTGCTCTTTTTTGCAAGCGCTGCCACATCCTCCAGCCAGGCGCCGGTCGAATAGGCGACGGAAGGCGGCACGTGGCCGTAAAGATGGTGCGGAACCCTGGCGAGATCGTCCGCGCCCGGTCGGGCCGAAAGGACGCGAAGCACATCGTAAACCTGCATGGAGTCGGCATTGACGATCACCCCGCCCGTTTCCATGGCCAGGCGCAGCGCCAGCGCGGACTTGCCGCTGGCGGTTGGCCCAGCTATCAGGATCGCATCATTCAGCATCCCCGCCACCCAACACTCCGGAAAGCACTCATGTCCCTCGTTGCCACACTCATCTCCCATCCGGCGAAGCGCGTACTCACACCGGACGTTGCGACTATGGCCATGAAGGCGCTCGATGCAAGCGCGATCGACTGGCTGGGGGAAAACCTTGCCTGTGACATCGCCCTGAAGCCCGGACTGGAGATCGCGGCAACAGAAGCCCTCCTGCGTGAATCCCTTGCCGGCGCCCCCGTGGACGTGGCGGTGCAGGAAGCGGAAGGCCGGCGCAAAAAAATGCTGATTGCCGACATGGACTCCACCATGATCGACCAGGAATGCATTGATGAGCTGGCCGCCGAACTTGGGCTGAAAGACGCCGTTGCCGCGATCACCAGCCGCGCCATGAACGGCGAAATCGACTTCGAACCGGCTCTGGAAGAGCGCGTTGCCCTGCTCAGGGGCCTTCCCCTCGACGTGATCGACAGCGTGATCGAGGAGCGCATCACGCTTGCCTCTGGCGGTCCGACGCTTGTTGCCACCATGAAGGCAGCCGGCGCGTTCACCGCGCTCGTTTCAGGCGGGTTTGAACAGTTCACCGGTCCCGTCGGCGATAAGCTCGGCTTCCACACGCAGCAGGCAAACCGGCTTCTCATAGAGGAAGACAAGCTTAACGGCAAGGTCGCAAAACCCATTCTGGGCCGCGCGGCCAAAGCGGAAGCGCTCGACCGTTTCGCCGCCGAGCACAGCCTGACACGGCGAGAGGTTCTGGCTGTTGGCGACGGTGCAAACGACCTCGACATGCTGGGGTTGGCCGGGCTTGGCGTGGCCCTTCATGCAAAGCCTGCCGTCGCCGCTCAGGCGCGCGTGCGCATCGACCATGGCGATCTGACGGCGCTTCTCTTCCTTCAGGGCTATCGCGAAACGGAGTTCGTCACATGAAACCGTTGGAGACCGACCGTCTGATACTTCGTGACTGGTGCGAGGAAGATCGCCCCTTCTTTCATCGCGTCAATTCCGACGAAACGGTGATGGAGTTCTTTCCGTTTCGCCGCAATCGGGAAGAAGCGGACGCGATGATGGACTTCATCCGTGAAGGCATCGCGCAAAACGGCTTCGGTTTCGCTGCAGCGGCGCTGAAGGAGACCGGCGAGCCAATCGGCTTTGTCGGTCTGCACCGGCCTTCGGGCCTTTCCAACCTGCCGGAAGGGACAATTGAGATCGGCTGGCGTCTGGCTCCAGAGTTCTGGGGCAAGGGATATGTGACGGAAGCCGCCCGCGCCTGGCTCGCATACGGCTTTGAAACGCTTGGCCTCGATGAAATCGTCTCCTTCGCTGTGGTCGACAACGACCGCTCCATCGCCGTCATGCGCCGCATCGGCATGCGCCATGATCCGGCGGGCGATTTCGATCACCCGAGCGTCCCGGACAGCCACCCACATCTCAAACCGCATGCACTCTACCGGCTGTCACAGGCAGATTGGCGCGCCCGGCAGGGATAACGAAACGGCCCGGTTGCAATCGCTTCCGGGCCGTTTTTATATCTGCTGCAATATTGTTGAGGGGTCAGTCCATCCGCAGTGTCACGAAGCGCAGCTCCCCGTTCTTGGAAGCGAGCATCAGAAGCGCGTTGCGGCGGCCCTGCCCTTTCAGTTCCTCCAGTCGGTCCAGAGCCTCCTTCGGGGTCGAGACGGTGGCCTGAGCGATTTCCACAATCACGTCGCCTGCCGTCACACCCTTTGTGGAAGCGGGCGAATCCTCATCCACTTCGGTGACGACGACACCATTAACGTCGGCGGAAATCTCGAACCGTTCGCGCAGCTCGTCATCAAGTGCCGCCATGTGCATGCCAAGAACGGCTGCAGATGACACCACGTCTCCCTCGCCTTCGGATTTGTCTTCCTTGGTTTCAGCGGAGGCCAGTTTTTCACTGTCTTCCAGCCGTCCGAGCGTCACCCGCACGGTCTCTTCCTGGCCCTTTCGCACAACCGTGACGTCGACTTCCTTGCCAACCGGGCTCTCGGCCACAATGCGTGGCAGCTCACGCACATTCTCGACGGCCTTACCGTCAAACTCCACGATCACGTCGCCGGGCTGAATGGAGCCATCGTCCACCGGACCACCTTCGATGACGCCGCTCACCATCGCTCCCATGGCTTTTTCCATGCCCAGGCTTTCGGCGATTTCATCGGTGACTTCCTGAATACGCACGCCAAGCCAGCCGCGCCGCGTCTCGCCGAATTCGCGCAACTGATCGACCACCTTGATCGCCAGTGCAGAAGGAATGGAGAAGCCGATGCCGATGGAGCCGCCGGTCGGCGAAATGATGGCCGTGTTGATGCCGATCACCTCACCGTCCATGTTGAACAGCGGGCCACCGGAATTGCCACGGTTGATGGCCGCATCCGTCTGGATGAAATCGTCATAGGGACCCGACCCGATTTCGCGGTTGCGCGCCGAGACGATGCCGACCGTCACCGTGCCGCCAAGACCGAACGGGTTGCCGATTGCCATAACCCAGTCGCCGATCCGCATCTTGTCGGAATCGCCGAACGGAACATCCTGCAGCTTGCGTTTGCTGGCATCGACCTTAAGCACCGCGAGGTCGGTTTTGGTGTCGACGCCCAGCAACTCGGCGTCGAGTTTGCCACCGTCGGTGAAATTGACCACGATTTCGTCGGCGCCGGAGATGACATGATTGTTGGTAACGACGATGCCTTCTTCCGCATCGATCACGAAGCCGGAACCAAGGGACTGCGCCTGTCGCGGCTCATGATCGTGTTCAGGCTCGTCCTGGAAGAAATCGTCGAAAAACTCCTGCAGCGGTGAGCCTTCCGGCAGCTTGGGCAGCGGGACACGGCCCGACGCACCGCCACCGGTGGAGCGGGAAGTGGAGATGTTGACCACCGCGCCGGCAAGCCGCTCAGCAAGGTCTGCCACCGAAGCCGGGCCTTCCGCCCGCGCCTGCTGGCTCAGGATCACCGGCGTCGAGGTGAGGCCGCCCAGCGCAATCAGAGCGGCCACTGGTGCCACCCGCGTGGCGCGTAAAATCTTCGTCGGGATCATTGAGAGCATTTCTCCAGATGGCTTGCGTGGTGGAACGGCCCGTAGTCGGAATGGAATCTTAGGCGGAACACTGCCCGAATTCCATTAACAGGCATTTCACAACTGCATGATCGAGCCTGATTACGGCACGTTTGCGGCCCGCATGGAGTTTCCATACGGGCCGCAAATTAGATTTATCCTCGAACGAGCCAGACCACGACCACCCCAAGAACCATGGCGGTGATACCGGCCGTGCGCAAAGCGCTGTCCGGCATGTCGAGAACCTGTTCGGCAAGCCGCCTGGCCAGCCTCGGCATGCCGCCATAGACCAGGCCCTCGATAACGAGAACCAGGCCCAGGGCGGCGATGAAGTCGCTCATTCCAGCCGCCGGTTACTGGCCGGCGGTCGCGCCCTGCGCGGCCGGTGCAGAGCTACGCGCGCCACCACCGCTCGAGTCGTTGAAGAAACGGAAAAACTCCGAATCGGGCGACAGAAGCATCGTGGTTCCGCTCGGGTCGAGCGCCTGCTGATAGGCATTCATCGAGCGATAGAACTCGAAGAAATCCTCATCGCGCGAAAACGCCTCGGCGAAGATGCCGTTGCGCTCCGCTTCGCCTTCACCGCGCAGGATCTCCGACTCGCGCTGGGCAGCCGCCAGGATTTCGACGACCTCACGGTCAGCACGGGCGCGAATGCGTGCAGCAGCCTCGCGGCCGCGTGCGCGCAGACGCTCGGCTTCTGCCAGACGCTCGGCCTTCATGCGGTCGTAGGTCTGTTGCGAGACCTCCGCTGTCAGATCGGTCCGACGAATACGCACATCCTCGATTTCAAGTCCGAGCGAAGCCGCGGCAGGCCGCAGTTCTTCGGCAACTTCACGCATCATCGATGCACGCTCTTCCGAAAGCGCCGCCTCGAAGCCACGAAGACCGTAGACACGACGCAGGGCAGCATCGAGACGCGTGCGCAGACGCTGCTCGGCCAGCGCAACACTGCCCGAAACAGTCTGTCGGAAACGGCGGGGGTCGTTGATCGAATAGGCGATGAACGCATCCACTTCGTAGAACTTGCCGCCCGAAACCTGCACGCGGATGTCATCGAGATCGAAGCGCAGGATGCGGTCTTCTATGATCTGGACATTGTCCGCCTCGAGGAATGCGAAAGGCAGTTTGAAGTAGAGACCGGGTTCGGTCTTCACATCGACGATTTCACCGAAGCGAAGGACGATGGCCTGCTGCCGCTCGTTGACGACGAAGATCGCCGAGTAGACCAGGAAGAGCAGAACCGCGCCGATAACGACGAGTATGGGAAGACGGTTGGACATCAGTTGCTCCCTCCCGCGGTTCCACGCGGCTGCTGCTGCGATTGCTGGCGAAGTTCGGGCAAGGGCAGATAGGGCACCACACCGGGGCCGCCATTCTGCTCGACAATCACCTTGTTCGAACCCTGCAGCACGCCTTCCATCGTCTCCAGGAAGAGACGCTTGCGCGTCACCTCGGGAGCCTTGGCGTATTCATCATAAACGGAGATGAAGCGCTGCGCCTCACCTTCGGCTTCCTGAACGACACGATTCTTGTAGGCGGCCGCCTCTTCACGGATCTGCGCGGCTTCACCGCGCGCCTGGCCGAGCTTCTGGTTGGAGTACTGGTTGGACTCCTCGACAAAGCGGTCTTCATCCTGCTCGGCGCGCTGCACCTCGTCGAACGCGTCAGCCACTTCGCGCGGCGGTGCGGCATCCTCGATCGAAAGGGCATTGACCGTCAGCCCCGTGCCGTATTCGTCGAGCGCGGTCTGGATGGTCAGGCGCACATCTTCTGCGATGCCCTGGCGGTCGTCACGGAAGATGTCCTGCGCCGGACGGCGCCCAACCACCTCACGCATGGCGCTCTCTGCCACCTGGCGAAGCGTCTCGTCGGGATTGGCGACGTTGAACAGGTAGGCGGAAGGATCAGCGACCTGATAGGCCACGGAAAACTTCACATCGACGATGTTCTGATCGCCCGAAAGCATAAGGCCGCTCGAAGCCCCGCCCCGCGTCTGGCCGATATCGACAAGCCGTTCGGCAACGGATGCCTTCTCGACGGTCTCGATCGGCCACCAGTGGAAATGCAGGCCCGGCTCGGAAAGCTCCGGCTTCGGCTTGCCGAAACGCAGCTCAACCGCCAGTTCGTCCGGCTGCACCGTGTAGACGGACTTGAAAAGCCACAGACCTGCCAGCGCGATCAGCACCAGGCCGATCATCGCCGGGCTGATCCCGCCGCCACCGGGCAGCGCGCTCTTCAGGCGATCCTGGCCACGCTTGATGATCTCTTCCAGATCGGGCGGAGATCCCTGCGGTCCATTCGGCCCACGCGGCCCCTGATCCCAGGGGCCTCCGTTATTGCCGCCGCCCCAAGGGCCGCCTCCGCCACTTTGATTGTTCCAGGGCATTCTTGTTCCTTTTCTCGATCCGGGTTCCGTCCGCCGAGGACAGCTCTCCCATCCGGTCAGTTATAGGTAGCAGCAAATCCTCTTTCAACGCGGCAGCCCGCCGCGTTTCCCACTCTTTCAGCGAAAAGAGAGCCCTGCCCTGCCTCTTCAGCGTCGTTGGTAGACCACATAGGAGGTGGCGTAAACGTCCTTTTCGCCGGCAGGCACCTCCTCGCGAGACACCTCCTCCCAGATTTCAGGGTCAATTTCAGGGAACACGGTGTCCCCTTCGATCTGCGCATCCACATGGGTGACATGCAGGCGGTCGGCCTTGTCGATCGCTTCCGCGTAGACCTGCCCGCCGCCGATGACACAGACATCTGCACCCGCCTCGCCACCTGCGGCAAGTGCAAGCGCGACATCAAGCGATGACACGCATTCAGCGCCTTCGGCCGTATAGTCCGCCTGCCGCGTGACGACGATGTTGCGCCGCCCCGGCAATGGCTTGCCAATGCTGTCCCAGGTCTTGCGCCCCATGATTACGGGCTTGCCCATGGTGATGGCCTTGAAGCGCTTGAGATCGGTCGAAAGCCGCCATGGCAGATCGCCGTCACGCCCGATCACCCCGTTTTGCGCCATCGCAACGACCAGTTCGACACTCATCAGACCCTCCCCGGTCAAACCGCGATCGGCGCGCGGATCGACGGATCCGCCACATAGCCATCAAGCCGGAAATCCTCGAACCGGAAAGCGAAGAGATCGGTGACATCCGGATTGATCCACATCGTCGGCAGCGGCTTCGGCGTCCGCGTCAGCTGCTCGCGCGCCTGATCGAAATGGTTGGAATAAAGATGTGCATCGCCCAGCGTATGCACGAAATCGCCAGCGCGCAGCCCCGTCACCTGCGCCACCATCATGGTAAGAAGCGCGTAGGAAGCGATGTTGAAGGGCACGCCGAGAAAAATATCCGCGGAGCGCTGGTAGAGCTGACAGGAGAGCCGCCCGTTGGCCACATGAAACTGGAACAGACAGTGGCATGGCGGCAGCGCCATGGAATCGACCTCCGCCGGGTTCCAGGCCGAAACCACATGCCGCCGCGAATGAGGGTTGTCACGCAGGCCTTTCAGAAGCGCCGCAATCTGGTCGATCTGCCCGCCATCAGGTGCCGGCCACGAACGCCATTGCGCGCCGTAGACCGGGCCGAGATCGCCGTTCTCATCCGCCCATTCGTCCCAGATCGAAACGCCGTTTTCTTTCAGATAACCGATGTTCGTGTCGCCCTTCAGAAACCACAGCAGCTCGTGAATGATCGAGCGCAGGTGCAGCTTCTTGGTGGTGAGAACCGGAAACCCCTGCTCCAGATCGAAACGCATCTGATGGCCGAAAACGCCGCGTGTACCGGTTCCCGTACGGTCGTCACGGTCGACGCCGTTTTCGAGGACATGGGAAAGAAGATCGAGATACTGGCGCATGGCGGTCCGATTCGGGCTGGCGTTATCGCCGCATCATAAAGCAGGCTACCGGCACGAAAAGTACAGGCACTGCGAATATCGGTCTCGTCCACACGCGCAAATGAAAACGCCCCCACCCGGCAGGGAGGAGGCGTTTGGAGGTCAGGTCGCGTGGCGGCTCAGAGGCTGGACAGTTTGCCCAGATGTTTTGCCACAAGATAATAGAAGGTCACACGGCCCTTCGAATTGTCGCCGGACATCGTCTCGCAGACCTTTTCGATGATGGAATCGCATTTCGCGCCGTCGGTTTCGCCGAGCTTCTTCATGCACCAGCTCTCGCGCACGCGATCGAGTTCGCTGGAATCGCTGCAAGAGACCAGAGACGAGTCCCTGTTGCGCAGCGCGATGCCAAGATGCTTCACGATCTTGTTGACGGTCTCTTCGTCAGCGGTTGCATCATATTTGCGGACATCCGCGAGATAATCGGCCATGACTTTTCCCTCGTTTCAAATCGTGGGCCCCCTTCGACACGATCCGGCCACCAACGCAACCTCAACGTTTGCCAAAGTTCCTTCCCACACCGTTGCAGACATTCCGCAAAGCATGACGTCAAGTCAATGCCGAAACGCCTTTTCGCCAGAATCCCCCTTTTCTTGGTGCGGCTGCCCCACTATATTCGCTTCGTCGGCTTGACCGACTATGGCGATAAACTGACGGTGTAATAAACCATTCGGACCCGGGGGCAGTGCCCGGCGCCTCCACCAGAAACCGCCCGGGGCAATCAGCCCGCAGACGGCTTCTGATGGGGGCGAAACAGGATCGACGAGGGTGTAAAGATCGGACTTTCGCTCGGCATGATACCACCGTTATCGGGTCAAACCAGTAGTTGCAAACGACAACTATGCGGAGGCACGTCTCGCTGCTTAATGCGGTGCGACAGCTTCACTTAAACTCCTGAGGGTTCGCACTTTCAGGCGGGGTTCGAAGGCACCTGGCAACAGAAGCCTTCACTTTTCCCTTTATTCGAATTTATGAGTTTCCGCCCTCCCGGCAGGCGTCAGCCTTTTGCGCGAAAAAGAAAGGGCGCCCGAGCGCCCTTCCAGAACCAACCTGTCAGGCACACCCGACCTCACTCTGCGGCAGCCCTCGCAGGCTGTTCATCGCGTCCCAGCGTCAGATGGGTCAACGCAAGCGCAAGCACGGCACACACGGCAATGCTGGTCACCATCGGCAATGGCGTTCCGTCAAAGAACAGGCCCGAGATAGCCATCGCCATGGCCCCGATGGCAAAATGCAGTGTTCCCATAAGCGCCGAGGCCGTGCCGGCTATGGTGCCATGATCATCCATCGCAAGCACCGAAGTCGTCGGAATGACCAGGCCCAGGAACCCGTAGCCAACGAAAAGAAACGAAGCGAGCACCCAGAGTGACTGCAGGCCGGATGCCATCACCGCCAGCAGGGCCACAATAGTCGTCGCATATGAGATGACCGCAACCCTCACCACTCGGCGCAGTCCATAACGCTCGGTCAACCGCCCGGTAAGCTGCGACATGGTGAAAAACGCCACCGCATTCATGGAAAAGAACACGCTATAGAGCGTCGGCGTAAGCCCGTAGTGGTCGATCAGCACAAACGACGAATTCGACAGATAAACGAAGAAGCTGGAAATGCCGAACCCGCCGATAAAGGTCAGGCCCATGAATTTCCGGTCGCCCAGGAGAAAACGATACCCGGCGAGCGCGCTGCGCAGCGAACTCCCCTTCCGTTCCCCGACGGGCCTTGTCTCCTTCAGGGCAGTCGCCAGAAGGAAAACACCCAGGACTGCCGCAATGGTCACCGACCAGAACACCGCCCGCCAGCCGAGGGTGGCGATGATCACGCTGCCCGTGAGCGGCGCCAGAATGGGCGAGATCGAGAAGACCAGCATCAGGAGAGACATCAGCCGGGCCGCTTCCGTTCCGGTGTGAAGATCGCGCACGACCGCGCGCGGCACCACCATGCCGGCCGACGCGCCCAGCCCCTGCAGGAAACGAAACGCGATCAGCATCTCGATGCTCGTCGCCAGCGCCGAACCGATGCTGCCGATGATGAAAACAGCCAGCCCCGCATAGAGCGGTGCTTTGCGGCCCACCATGTCGGAAATCGGCCCGACGATGATCTGCGCCAGTCCCATCGACAGAAAAAACACCAGAAGAGACATCTGCACCGCCACGGTGCCCGCATTCAGATCGGCGCCGATCGACGGTAGCGCAGGCAGATACATGTCGATGGCGAACGGCCCCACAGCGGTCAAAAGGCCAAGTACCAGCGCGATGCGCAGGAATCTCGAGGTCATGGATTTGCACTTTCAAAAAAGATGGCTGCCACAACGGGCGTCAAACCAAAGACGAAAGACTGGGGAGAGGCCCGACATGGCCCAGACATGGCAGAGCAAAAACAGCGCGGGCAACAAACCTGATCTTGATTGACTATATTTTTGGACAGCCTTGTCTAATATGTCAATCACACATATATGTTTTTCATGCATGTGATCAACGCTACTGACAGGCTCCCGACACGCGGACACGCCGCCAAGCGCCTGTCCATTCTGGAAGCGGGTGCACGGGTTTTCTGCCGAGAAGGCTATACGGGCGCGAACATCGACATGATCGCCGCCGAAGCCGGCGTTTCGCGGCAAACCGTCTACAATCACTATGGCGACAAGGACAGGCTTTTCGCCGCTGTGGTCACCGAAATCACCCAGCGTTGCAACGCACGCAGCTTCGAGGTGCTGGCGACCTTTCCGGATCAACCCGCGGACCTTGAAGACGAACTCATCGCCTTTGCCATGCGCCTGACGCAGAAATGCGTGTGCGACGAAGATGGCAAATATCTTCGCAAGCTCATTCAAAGCGAAGGGGAACGGCATCCTCACCTGTTTGCAGGCTGGCGCACGGAAGGACCGGGCAAGGTCTGGTCTGCACTGGCAGCCCGTTTCGCCCGTCTTGCCTATGCGGGGCATCTCGAACTTGACGACCCCGACGTCGCCGCACGCCAGTTCATCGCCCTGGTGAACGCCGAGCTCCATATCCCCGCCCTTTTTGGCGAGAAACTGGAAAACGACCAACTCCGGGAAGTAACCACCCGCGCGGTCAAAACCTTCCTGCGCGCCTACCGCAGGAACGGTAAAGAGGGCCAGGAAACGACCCGCGTCAGCAGGGCTCTCCCCGCCTGACGTAGCGGAACCCGTCTTTTGCCGGTTTACCTGAGCGCGGTCCTTGATTAGAGGTAGGTCAAAGATTCACAAACCGGTTCGCGTTGATGGCCGAAGACCGCATAAGATACGATATTCTCGCTCAGGACGCTCTACGCGGCGTGATGCGCAAGGTGCTGGCGGAAGTCGCGCGCACCGGACTGCCCGGTGAGCATCACTTCTTCATCACCTTTCTCACCAACGCTCCGGGTGTGCGCGTTTCCTCGCGCCTGCGCGAGCGTTATCCCGAGCAGATGACAATCGTATTGCAGTATCAGTACTGGGATCTCAAAGTGACCGAGACCGGCTTCGAGGTCGGCCTGTCCTTTGCGGATGTTCCCGAAATGCTGAGCGTGCCTTTCTCCGCCGTCCGGGGATTTTACGACCCGTCGGTGAATTTCGAGCTCGAGTTCGACGTAAAGCCGGAGCAGAGCGAACAGACGGCGGACATCACCGAGGTTCACCCGGAGAACACTTCGGAAGAACCGCAAAAGCCCGCGACAAAGAAGAAGCCTGCGAAAAAGGCCAAAAAGGACAAGGCGGAAGCCGAAGCCGAGCCCGTGCAGGAGGATGCGCCGGCATCCGAAAGCAAGGGGGCGGAAGTCGTCTCGCTCGACGCATTTCGGAAGAAGTGACCATGGGCGAACTGGTCAATCTCCGACAAAGGCGCAAACGCCGCGCCCGCGAAGAGAAAGAGCAGCAAGCCACTGAAAATCGCATCCGCCACGGCCGCACCAGAGGCGAGCGCGCACTGGAAGAGAGTGCGAAGGCGGGTCTGGTTGCACGGCTCGACGGACACAGGCGCGAAAAAAGCCGGGACAACGAACCCGAATGAGCCGGATCGCCAAGCGTTCGGTCAGCATTCGCGGCCACCGCACAAGCGTCTCTTTAGAAGAGCCTTTCCTGGAAGAACTGGAAGCGATCGCCCGACGCCGCAAGATGTCGCTTGCCGCACTCATAGCCGAGGTCGACGCCCGGCGGGACGAAGAATGCAATCTCTCTTCCGAACTCCGGCTCTACGTGCTTCACGACCTGAAAGCCCGGGCGTCCCGAACCGGCTGACCATCAGATCATCGGACCGAAAGGTGGAAGCGCTTCAGTTGACGCCCCCGTCGGTCCCCAGAAGCTCCCGGAGCCGGTCCGGCGAAAGGTTCCTTGAGCGGAAAAACTCCGAAACCGCGTCGGGAGAATTCGCCCCCTCCGGTGCCTCCAGCGGGGCACGCTCGACTTCACGCGGCGCAACGTTCTCCGCGGGACCGCGCCGCTCCTGGCGCTGGAGCGCTTCGGCTGCCCGCGCCGCCTCTGCGGCCCGGCGTGCTGCTTCAGCCCGTTCTTCCGCCTGGCGGCGGGCCTCCTCTTCCTCGCGCTTCAGGCGAAGCTCGCGCTCAAGCCTCTGGCGTTCGGCTTCAGCGCGCTCTCTTTCCGTCTGAAGCGCTGCAAAGTAACGCGTCTCGCGGCGCAGTCTCTGCTTCTCCAGAAGCACCGATTGCATTCGCTCCACCCGCACCTGCTCACGCTCCAGAGCACGCTGAGTCAGGAACTGCGCAAGCGGCCCCACCGACAGCTTCGACCCCACATCGCCGAAAGGTCCCGAAGCCGTGACATCCACACGAGGCTCCGCACCCACAACGGATTCGAGACCGGGATCGAAAACCAGCGCCCCATCCGTTGCAACCGTCATGGACTGCAGATCGGCGGAGGCTGTCGTTGTCAGCGTCGCCCTCTCGGCCTCAAGCCGCATGGGCGGCGTGCGCGCCACGCCGCCGGCGATGGTGAAGGCAAACTCGGTGCTTCCCACCTGGAAACGCCCGTCGCGGATCATCGCGGGCGCAAAAACCTCTGTCTTTGCAGTGTCGATCTCATTGCCCAGCGCATCCGCCTTCTCGAGGATCATTGCCAGTGCATCCGGGTTCAGCCCCCGAATGCTCAAATCCTTCAATGTTGCAGAACCCGATCCCGTCAATGCCGACGCCATACCGTTCACTGTCTTGCCGCTGGCGGTAACGCTGGCACGGGCGCTCAGCCGTCCTTCGAGGCTCCCCTGCGGCATGAGCGCTTCAAGCGCCGTGTCATTCAAGCCGATCTGCGCTGTCAGAAGCCCCGTCCCGGCATTGTTCTTTAGCGTGGCAAACCCGTCGATCGAACCGTCGAACGCCGCCGCCTTCAGATCGGAAACCGTCAGCCCTTCATCGTCGAGCTTCAGCTTCAGGCTTGCCTCCTGCCCGGCGGAAAGGAAACCGGCCCAGAGCGCGTCTGTCCGCAGTTCGAGATCGGCCGAAAACGGAAGATCGACATCGCTGCCGAAAGGCTCTTCGGGCCACGCCCCGCTTTCCTCGCCCGAAAGCACATCCGGCCCCAGCACGAGTTCCGCCGCCGGTGCAAGGTCGAAACGCGCCATGCGAAGCGCTCCGTCGATACGCGGCTTGCCGCCATCGAGCAGAATGTTGAAATCACCGCTCACATCGCTGCCGGCCACGGCTCCGGCAAGTCCGGAAAGAACCACGACCTCCTCGCTCCACTCGAGCGCGGCTGCGAGCTCGACAGGCAATCCGAGGCCGAACCCCGGCAGCACGACACCGCCCGCCGCCAGCCACGGTTCGATATCGGTGGTCTCGATGCGCACTTTACCGTCGAGAGACGGAGCGGAAAGCGCATTGGCAAGCCCCCCGTCGAACGAGGCAGCAAGTCCGTCGCCCGTGACAGTCGCCTTTGTCCTGACCGCATCCGCCAGCGAACCGGCAGCAGAGAGTTCGAGCCGGGCCTCTCCGACAAGGCCGAGCGGAAGCGCCGGCAATCCGGCGAGACCGTAGAGAACTGCCGCATCGTCGTTCCTGGCCGTGACGGAAAGCTTGAAATCCCCCTGAAGCAGTTCTTCCCGGGGACTGCGGTCGGAAAGCGAAAGACCGAGATCGGTGCCACCGGCAACCCCTTCCGCGCTCACCGCGAGCCCGACAGTGCCGTCATTGTTGTCGGCAGCACTTGCGATGACGTTGATTTCCGCATCCTCAAAAAGACCGGGAAAGCCCTGCGCCCGGCGGGCTATGGCTTCAAAAAGCCGGTTCTGGGGAAATCTGCCGGCAAGCATCACCGCAAGGTCCGCCAGATCGGTCGACAGGATGGTCGCATCGATCTGCCCCGTGGGCGCCGTGGAGAAATCGCGAATCTGCCCCGTGGCGCTGAGCTGGGCGCCGGCGAGTCCGCCGAGCGTCAGGCGGTCGATCTCGAGCACGCCAGCGCGCAGGCGCAGGGCCGTGTCGACTGTTTCGGCCTTCAACCCCTCGGCCGAGACAGGGCCCGCCTTCACGGCGAGGTCCACGTCATGGCCGGCAAGCCTGTTCACGCCCGCATCGTTCACGAAGAGCGACATGAAGGCCTGAATACCGTCGAGATCGAGCGCCTCCCCGTCGAGCGCGACCTCCAGAGAGGGCTTTGCATTGTCCGGTTCGCGCCGCTCCACGCGCCCGTTGAAGCGCGCATCGCCAAGAATGAGTTCCAGCGCGTCAAAGCTTTGTGTGCTGCGCGAAAGGTTCACATCCGCGCTGAAGCCGGCCGACGGAAGCCGGCGGATGGCATCGTCCACATCGCGCGAAACCCATGCGGCAAAGCCCGATGGCTGTCCGATCGCAAGCAGCATGCGTCCGTTGAAGGCAAGGGTGTCGCTTGTGGTGAGAAGACCATTGGCCTCGAACTGGGTGCGCCCTGGCAGGGTCGCCGCCACTGAGCCGATCGACCAGCCGCCCTCCGCCGGCTCCGCCCGCAGTTCGATATTGCGGATCGTCGTATCGCCGGCCACGATCGCCGGCAGGTTGATCGAGACTTGGCCTGGTATGCCCGGCGCCGGCAAAGCGCGCATCAGACCGGCAAACGCATCGAAGCGCGCGTTGAGATCAAGTCCGGCGATGGAACCGCCCTGCCCCTCCTCCGGTTCGAAACGAAGCTGGGCGCCATCCGCCTCTATGAGAAAACGCGGCGCATCGCCAAAATCGAGGCTCGCCCGTCCCTCGGCGCGGTATGGCGCATCGACCGGTCCGGTCTCGAAGCGAAACATGTCCACCGCAAGCCGGTCGTGCCTCAGGTCGAAACTGCCCGACAGGCGGTTGGTCGCCGCTGCCGTGGTGAGCGCCAGTGGTCGCTCCTCTTCCTCGCGCAGGGCGGCCATCGCCTCCCGGGTATAGGTGTTGAGCGCGAACGTACCGTCATAATAGGCCGCTCCATCGTCGATATACGCCTGACCGTCCGTGGCCAGCCTGATCGGCGCTCCCTGGGGCAGAGCGTCGATCCGCAGCCGCATGCGCCCGTCATCGCCCAGCGTTCCCGTCGAAACGGAAATCCCCATTGGCAGACCGTCAAACGCGAGCGACCCTCCAATCCGCCATGGCCCCGCCAGGGTGCGCGCCGAAAGCTCCGCGTCTATATCGGAAACCTGATGAACCTGCCTGCTCGCAGCGTGGCGCAGCGTGACCGAACCATCGACGATGGTGACATTCTCGAGCGTCACCTGGCGCGGGTCGAACGGTCCGGAAGGCCGCACGGCCCAGTCGATGCCGCCATCTGCGGCGACCGCGATGCGCGCCCGCGGCCGCGTGAGCTGCATGTCGAAAATCAGCACCTCGCCGCGCAGGAACGGCGCAAGCTCGGCATGCATGGAGAATTCATCCACCGTCATGCCCGGCGCATCCGGTGTCTCGCCGGCCACGACCACATCGGTGAAAGTCAGCGAAGGAAATGGCAAAAGCCGCGCCCTTGCGCTGCCCTCCACCCGCACCTCGCGGCCCAGCACCCGTCCCGCTTCGCGCTCGAAAGCGGATCGGTAGTGATTCCAGTCGATGAAATACGGGGCAACCAGCGCCGAGGTCAGCGCCAGCACCACAAGTCCACCGAAGAATACAAACAGCCGGGCCAGTTCGCTCTCCCTGGTTAAAACGCCTGTTTTTCTACACTAGAGCATCGGACCGACAAGTGGAATCCGGTATTCGGGCTATTCCGGTGCTCCATCAATGATTTAGATCGTTCTTTCTGCGCCCCGAGGATGCAGATCGATCCACTGCGGTTCAACGGTGTTGAAGAGACCGTCGGCCACATGGTCGCACAAGGTCCCGCTTATATGCGCCTCGCCCCGACGATTTTTCCCGGGTTCATGATGTTGAGCGGATCGATCGCCTCTTTGACCGCCCGCATCACATCGACCGCGTCTCCGAGCTCTTCTTCCAGAAACCGCATCTTGCCCTGCCCGATGCCATGCTCCCCCGTACAGGTTCCATCCATGGCGAGTGCCCGCTTGTTGAGCCGCGCCACAAAGGCCTCCGCCTGCTCGATCTCCTTCGGGTCCTCCATGTCCATCAGAACGAGAACGTGAAAATTACCGTCACCCACATGGCCAAGCACCGTCGCCATCAGCCCCTCCCGGGCAATGTCGGCTTCGGTCTCCACAATGCATTCGGCAAGCCGCGAGATCGGCACGCACACATCGGTGGAAAGCCCGCGCGTGCCGGGCCGCAGCGCCACACAGGCCCAGTAGGCATTGTGGCGCGCCTTCCAGAGCCTGGTGCGCTCCTCGGCGACACTCGTCCATTGAAACGGCCCGCCACCGAACTCCTCCGCGATCTCACCAAAGGTCTCGGCCTGCTCCTTCACACCGGCATCGCTGCCATGAAACTCGACAAACAGGCACGGGCTTTCCGGATAGCTCAGATCGGAATAGGCGTTGATGGCCTTCATGGCGAGCGCATTGACGAATTCGATACGTGCGACAGGCACACCCATCTGGATCGTCGTAATGACCGCCTGGCAGGCTGTTTCCACGTCCGGGAAGGGACAGACACCGCCTGAAATGGCCTGTGGAATGCCGTAAAGCTTCAGGGTCAGCGCGGTGATGACACCCAGCGTCCCTTCCGCTCCGACCAAAAGCCGCGTCAGGTCATAACCCGCCGAGGTTTTGCGCGCGCGGCGCGCCGTTGTGATCAGCCTGCCGTCCGGCATCACCGCCTGCAGGTTCACCACATTGTCACGCATCGTTCCATAGCGCACCGCATTGGTGCCGGAGGCGCGCGTGGAAGCCATGCCGCCCAGGCTCGCATTGGCGCCCGGATCGATCGGAAAAAAGAGCCCCGTGTCGCGCAGATAGTGGTTCAGATCCTCACGCGTCACACCCGGTTCGACCGTGCAGTCCAGATCCTCCGCATTGACCGAAAGAATGCGGTTCATGTTCATGAGGTCGAGCGAGATGCCGCCGCCCGGCGCATTCACATGCCCTTCAAGCGAAGACCCGGTTCCGAAAGGGATGACGGGCACGCGGTGCTCGGCGCACATGCGCACCACCTCCTGCACCTCCTCGACGGTGCGGGGCGCGAACACCGCATCCGGCAATTGTGGAGGGATGTAACTCGTGGAATGGGCATGCTGTTCACGCACCGAATGGCCGGTAACAAGACGCTCCCCGTAGCGCTGACGCAAAAGGTCCAGCACCAGCCGGATGCCTTCGTCGTTCCGCAAAACCTTTTCCATTTCCGCCAGCGCCATTCAGCTTCTCCAATCAGGTGGTCCAACCCTTGCCGCACAGGATCGTTTTCGTTTCTATCCGAATCTGCCGCAAGTCGAACACAGTCCGCAGTCTAGGGACAGAACCCAGGGATACAGAAAAACAATGCCAGACGAAGCGCTGCACCGCTCACGTATATTCGAACTGCAGAAAGACTGGATCGACTTCAACGGCCATCTGAACATGGCTTATTATCCGGTTCTCTTCGACCGTGCTTATGAAGAAGTGTCGGAGGGGTTCGGCATGGGTGCCCGATACGCGGCTGAGCGGCAGCTCACCACCTATACGGCGGAAATCCACCTCTGCTACGTGCGCGAGCTTCATCTCGCAGACAGGGTTCGCGGCACGTATCAGCTTCTCGATCATGACGAGAAGCGCCTTCATTCCTATCAGGAGCTGCGCCACGCCGAAGAAGGTTGGCTGGCCGCCACCTGCGAAACGCTCACGCTGCATATCGACATGTCCGGCCCGAAGGTGACCCCGTTCCCCGCCGATGTGCTTGAACGCGTTGCGGCGATGCGCGCACTGCATAAAACCCTGCCCGAGCCTGAACGCGCTGGCCGTTCAATCGCCATCCGCCGCCGGACGCGTTAGGCTCAGGCATGTCCCTGTTCAAGCTGATACAGCGCCTGCCACAGATTTTGCGAACCTGGATCGAGCCGAATGTCAGCGCATTTCTTGAAGCGCGGCTACCGCTGGTCTGGCTCCTGTCGCTGTTTCTCGGCCTCGCAGTCGCGATTGCCGCCATCGCCTTTCGCGAGCTGATCGGCTTTTTCCAGCTCTTCTGGCTGGGAACACGCTCAGAGCGCGTGTTTACCGCGGCTCTTGCCCTCCCCTGGTACTGGATCATGGCCGGGCCCGTGGTGGGCGGCCTTCTGGTCGGCATTCTGCTTACGCGTCTGGAAGCCCGGCGCACCGGCGCCGTGGCCGATGTGATCGAGGCGCGTGCATTGTCGGGGCGCAAACTTCGGTTTCGTGAAGGCTTGCTCTCCGCCTTCGTCACCGCCCTGTCGCTCGGCTCGGGCGCGAGCGCCGGACGCGAAGGGCCGGTGGTCCATCTGGGAGCGGTGCTGGCGACGGCGATTGCCTGGCGTGCCCATCTTCCGGAGTGGTGCCGGCGCACCCTTCTGGGAGCAGGCGTAGCCAGCGCGATCTCCGCTTCGTTCAACGCGCCCATTGCCGGTGTCCTCTTTGCGCATGAAGTCATTCTCGGCCACTACGCCATGCGCTCCTTCGTGCCGATCGTCATCGCCTCAGCTGCAGGTGCTGTTGCATCGCGCTTATGGTTCGGCAGCGCTGCCGCGTTTCTTGTACCGACGCACCAGATCACCTCGTTCTGGGAGTTCCCCGCTTTCGCCCTTCTGGGCGTCACGGCTGCCGTGGTGGCGATCCTGTTCCAGTTCTCGCTTTTCGTTTCTGATTACGCGGCGCGGGGCATCCGCATCCCGCTCTGGACGCGACCCGTCGTCGGCGGTCTCATCGTCGGCGGCATCGCCGTGGTGTTCCCGCACGTGCTCGGCGTGGGCTACGAGATAACCGACATGGCGCTGTGGAACCGCCTCCCGCTCATGACCATGCTGGCGCTGATCGTCGTCAAGACGGCCGCGACGTCCATCACGCTTGCAATGCGCTTCGGCGGCGGGATCTTCTCTCCCGCCCTCTTTCTGGGCGCGCTCACGGGCGGCGCGTTCGGCATCATTGCCGCCTCTGCCTTTCCCACCATGGCATCAAGCGAAGGACTCTACGCCATCCTCGGCATGGGAGCCGTCGCAGGTGCTGTCCTCGGCGCCCCCATCTCCACCACCGTCATCGTCTTCGAATTGACCGGCGGCTACGAACTCTCCATCGCGCTCCTGCTGACCGTCGCCGTCGCACATGGCATCACCCAGACCATCCACGGCCATTCCTGGTTCCAGTGGCAGCTCGAAATGCGCGGGCTGTTCCTTGTGGAAGGCCCTCACCGGGCTCTCGGCCAGACCATCCGCGTCATGGATTTCATGGAACCGCTGGATGAAGAAGACGAGCCCGTCACCTACGACCCGGAAACCGGGGCTCCATCGCTCAGGCCAACCGATACGCTAGAGGCGTCTCTGCGCGCATTCGACAAGGGAGGCCATGACCGCCTGCCGGTGGTCGATCTGAAGGATTCTTCAAAGGTCATCGCCTTTGCGAGCCACGTCCGTGCGCTGCGCTTCTTCAACCGCGCACTCGTGGACATGAGCGAGGAAGAGCACCGATAAGCGTTGTCTTCCAGGAGTTTGGCCGCCCGAAGCGAGGGAGAAGGTTTTGTTAACCATACCGTCACGGCCAAAATCTTTGCACAAGTTTAACCATGTGCCGCGCTTGAAGCGCTCACGCCGCACGTTGACCATCCTTGGTAAACGCATTCGATTCGTAGGTGGCGGAAAGCCCGGTGTTGAACGAGGAAGCCAAAGCCCTGTCAGACGGTCTCGCGCACTCGCACGAGATAACGGATTATGACTTCTGGCGCGCGCTGAAATCCATCGAGGACGAACTCTACTGGCTGGAACGCAACCGATGGCCGATCCCCATCGACCTTATCTATGTCCGCGCCATCGTCCGCACCGCGCGCCAGAAACGCCTCTTCATTGCCTACGACCCGGCGCCCTTCGACGCCTTTTGACATTCAGGACAGGTTTTCCTGCAGGAAGGTCACCGTTCTCTGCCAGGCAAGGTCCGCGGCTTCCTTGTCGTAACGCGCTTCCGAGGTATCGTTGTTGAAGGCGTGATTGACCCCCTCATAAACGTGAATGGTGAACGTCTTGCCCGCCCCTTCGAGCGCGGTGCGATAGGCATCGATACCGGCATTGATCCGCTCATCGAGCCCCGCATAGTGGAGCAGCAGCGGCGCCTCGATCTTCGAGACTTCGCCCGCATCGGCCTGACGCCCGTAATAGGCAACGCCCGCATCGAGCTCGGGATCGTTGACGGCAAGCTCATTCACCAGCCCCCCACCCCAGCAGAAGCCGATGGCGCCGACATTGCCATTGGTCGCATCATGCCCTGCCAGAAAGGCCTGTGTCGCAACCGCGTTGCGCACGGTCTGGCCTCCATCGAGTTGGCCGATCATTTCGCGCGCCCTGTCCTCATCCTCCGGCGTGCCGCCGGATGGAGACAGAAAATCGGGTGCCAGCGCAACAAACCCTTCAAGCGCCATGCGTCGCGCTACATCGCGGATATGCGGGTTGAGGCCACGGTTCTCGTGGATTACGATCACGGCCGGAAGCTTTCCCTCCACACCGGCCGGTCGGACGAGATAGCCCATCATCTCCCCGCCGTCGCCGGCATAGGCGATGTCTTCCGCCGTCACGCGCTCGTCGTCCTCGGCGACCATGGCGGCGCGCGCGGAATTCGCTGCGAGCATCGGCACAATGGCTGCGGCCGCGGCTCCGGAACCCGCCAGTTTTGTCAGTCTGCTCATGAATGCGCGTCGGTCGAGCGTGAGATGCGTGTACTCGTCATAGGCGTCAATCATCGCCTGGGTGATCTTCGGCTGATCCTGCATGAGTTCACTCCCGTTCGCTGGTTGGTTCCCGCCGAGCTTCAAGGTAGGGCCCACGTGGAAAAGGTCCATTCACAGCCGCGTGAGCGCGCGGTAGTCCTTCCACCTCCGGCGGGGACTTCCTATATCTTGCGCAAGCAAAAAAGGAGCGATGCCCATGTGGTCTATCGGAGAACTGTCGAAGCGCGTGGGCGTGAAGGTGCCAACAATCCGGTACTACGAAGAGACGGGTCTGATTGAGCCGCCCGAACGCTCGTCCGGCAACCAGCGTCGCTATGGCAGGCAGGCCATGGAGCGCCTCGCCTTCATCCGTCATGCGCGCGACCTGGGGCTCGGCATCGACGCCATCCGTTCACTGATCGAACTGAGCGGCCACCCCGAAAAACCGTGCGAGGCAGCCGACAGCATTGCGCGCGAACATCTCATAGAAGTGCGCGAACGCATCGCGCGCCTGCAAAGGCTCGAGCACGAACTGCAGCGCATTGTCGATAGCTGCGACAGCGGCGCGGTCTGCGACTGCCACGTTCTGCGGGCACTCGCAGACCATTCGCTGTGCGAAAGCGAGCACTGATCCTTTCAGGCCCCGCTTTTCTCGATAAAGCGAAGCCTGTTGCTGAACGGATCGATCACGCCGAGTTCCAGTCCCCATTCCTGCTTTTCAAGACCCGGACGATTGTACTTGTAGTCCCGTCCATGCAACTCCGCATGAAGCGCCCTGATCCCGGTCATGAACACCACGGCATTGCCACCCGGCGTCGCATCTCCGGAATGTTCACTCAGATGCAGGCTGAGTTCGCCGCGCGAAACCTGCATGTATAGGGGCATATCCGGGCCGAACCGGTGCTCCCAGTCGACCCTGAAGCCGAGAAAATCGAGATAAAAAGCCCGTGCCTTCGCTTCGTCGAATATGCGCAGGATCGGTATGGCCGGCTGGAGAACAATCTCTTCCACACCCGGCTCGGTCATCTTCGCAGCCAGAATATTCCAGGTATCGAAGCCGAACTGGCGGGCAACGATCTCCAGCGCTTCGCTGTGCGAAATCGAAACGCCCTTTGCGGAAAGCGAGGCGCGCATGGCTTTTGCCATGGTTTTCGCGTCGGAGAATTCAAGCATGGTTCAGGGTCCTTCATCGAGGCGCGTAACAATCAGTGTCCGCATTGCCGATGTCATCGCCGTCGGTGAAAGGAACCATGGAGACAATCAGAACGCATTCGCCATACCCCTCGGGGCGCGGACTGCCGGCTGCGTTCAGCCATGAACAGATTGGCTCCAGCCATGCGAAACGTCAACAGCGTTCCGCAACGTTCCTTTGCCGGTTCACCTCCCCTTGGTTCATGGGCCACAAACCGGTACAAATAGAAAACATCCTTGGGCTTTGCCCCCCGAATCACCATATGCAGGTCCGATGTCCGGCTTCCCTGACGATATTCCGTTCTTTGATGAGGACGACCCGACCCCGCCTCCACCGGCAGCGCAGAAGCCTTCGGGCATTGCAGCGCGCGCCATGGCCGCGCGCTCGGGCGGTCCCGACACACGCTATCTCGATGCACTTAATCCCGAGCAGCGCCTCGCGGTGGAAACCACCGAGGGCCCGGTTCTGGTGCTCGCTGGCGCCGGCACGGGCAAGACACGGGTTCTCACGACCCGCATCGCGCATATTCTGGCCTCTGGCCGCGCCTATCCCTCGCAGATCCTCGCCGTTACCTTCACCAACAAGGCCGCCCGCGAGATGAAGCTGCGCATCGGCACGCTGGTCGGCGAGGCCATCGAGGGCATGCCGTGGCTCGGCACCTTCCACTCCATCGGCGTCAAGATCCTGCGCAAACATGCGGAACTTGCGGGCCTGAAAAGCTCCTTCACCATTCTCGACACCGACGACCAGATCCGCCTCCTGAAACAGATCATCCAGGCCGAGGGGCTGGACGACAAGCGCTGGCCGCCGCGCCAGTTCGCCCAGATGATCGACGGCTGGAAGAACAAGGGGCTCGCCCCGAAGGAGATCCCCGAGGGGGATGCGCGTGCCTTCGCCAATGGCAAGGGCCGCGAGCTTTACACCGCCTATCAGGAGCGTCTGAAGACACTTAACGCCGTCGATTTCGGCGATCTCCTGTGCCATCCGATCCGCATTCTGCGCGACAATCCGGATGTGCTTGCCGAGTATCACCGCAGGTTCCGCTACATTCTCGTCGACGAGTATCAGGACACCAACACAGCGCAATATATGTGGCTGAGGCTTCTCGCCCAGCGCCCGAAGAGCACGGAGCCCGTGAACATCTGCTGCGTGGGCGACGACGACCAGTCCATCTATGGCTGGCGCGGCGCGGAAGTGGACAACATCCTGCGCTTCGAGAAGGATTTTCCGGGCGCCGCCGTCATCCGGCTGGAGCGCAATTACCGTTCCACCGCGCATATTCTGGGCGCCGCCTCGCATCTCATCGCTAACAATGAGGGCCGGCTCGGCAAAACCCTCTTCACCGAGCATTCCGATCCCGACGATCCCAAGGTGAAGGTGCACGCCTCATGGGATTCTGAGGAAGAGGCCCGTGCCGTCGGCGAGGAGATCGAGGCGCTCCAGGTGAAGGGCCACGCCCTCAACGACATCGCTATCCTCGTGCGCGCCTCCTTCCAGATGCGCGAGTTCGAAGACCGCTTCGTCACGCTGGGGCTCAACTACCGCGTCATCGGCGGCCCGCGCTTCTACGAGCGCATGGAAATCCGCGATGCCATGGCCTATTTCCGCATCGTCGCGCAGGCCGCCGACGATCTCGCCTTCGAGCGCATCGTCAACACGCCGAAGCGCGGATTGGGCGAAGCCAGCGTCCGCCAGATCCACGATGTCTCGCGCATGCGCGAGGCCACCCTTCTGCAAGCTGCCCGCGATCTTGTTGGCACCGAGGAAATGAAGCCCAAGCCGCGCGCATCGCTGCGCACGCTGGTAGACAATATTGAGCGCTGGCAGGGCATGCTCGACCGCACGCCTCACACCGAGCTGGCCGAGATCATCCTCGAAGAATCCGGCTATACGGACATGTGGAAGAACGACCGCTCCGCCGAAGCGCCGGGCAGGCTCGAAAACCTCAAGGAGCTGATCCGCTCCATGGAGGATTACGACAGCCTGCGCGGCTTCCTGGAGCATGTGGCCCTCGTCATGGATGCCGAGCGCGACGAAGAACTCGACGCCGTCAGCCTCATGACGCTGCATTCGGCCAAGGGTCTCGAATTCCCCACCGTGTTCCTGCCCGGCTGGGAGGAAGGCCTCTTCCCCCATCAGCGCGCGCTCGATGAGGGCGGCCGCTCAGGGCTTGAGGAAGAGCGGCGTCTGGCCTATGTGGGCCTGACCCGCGCCAAGAAGAACCTGCATCTGTGGTTCGCCTCCAACCGGCGGATCCACGGCCTTTGGCAATCCACCATCCCCTCGCGCTTTCTCGACGAGCTTCCCGAAGCGCATGTGGACGTGGCCGAGGAGAGCAGCGGCTATGGCGGTTATTCCGCCGGTCAGCCCGGTAGGCCCAACCCCTATGGCAAATCCCGCTTCGACGATCAGCCCGCTTTTTCAAACAGCTATGCCACGCCCGGCTGGCAGCGCGCACAGAAAAACCGGACCGAGGCGACGGCGCGCAACTGGGGCAATCGCTCCGGCCATCAGGTGGAACGCATCGGCTATGGCGAGGCGGATTCTGGCTATGGCGCCGGACGCGGTTCGGTCAAGGGCCGTGTAATCGAAGGAGAGCTGGTCGCCAAATCGGTCTCCGACACCCCTTCCGCCTTCAAGGTCGGCGACCGGGTGTTCCATCTCAAATTCGGCAATGGCAATATCGCGGCAATCGAGGGCAACAAGCTCACCATCGATTTCGACAAGGCGGGCCAGAAGCGCGTGCTCGACGGCTTCGTCCAGCAGGTTTAGAACTTTCTGCAGTCAGCCGGCTTCAGGCTTTACATATACGAACTTGCCGTCCGCATTCTTCTCGCGGTTGAGAACGCCCGTGCGCGCATGGCGCGAAAGCGGTCCGGAAAACGCATTCGACTTGTAACGCATGCCAAATGCCTCCTGACAGCGGGCGACGATGTCGCCAATGGTCCGTGGCTCAGCGAAAAAATCGCTCTCAAGCAGCTCGTTCAATGCAGCAACGGCGCCCTTTGCGCTATCGGTGGTTGTCTTGCGGCGCCCCGGGCGTGCCGTATTGCGCACGACATGCATCATACCTGGGCCTGCGATAAACTCGTTAATCCCGCCTTCGGCGAAACCGCCGACCTGCCCCTCGCGTTGCCCCAGCACCAATTCGACCACGCGCAGCTGGACAGCCTCCGATTCGAACTTGTTTACCGCCTCGGACAGCTCGGTAAGCTGCTGCTTTAACTTGTCGAAATCCTTGATCATGAAATCCGCCCCGGCACCACGAACGCCCATTCTGCATGGGCGAACCGTGCACATATGTCTCCATAAGCATTCCGTGAGTCAAGAGTGCGGCCACGCCGTATAGGCTAAACGTCTACTCTGCGCCGGATATTCCCCTGATTTCCGGAAAACAGATTGCCGGCGCGCGTCAAGTACAATCATAAATTGAGCTCATATTATGAGGAGTCGTCGTCTTCCTGCAGGAATTGACGAACGACCACCGCCTGATTCCGGTCGCGATCTGTAGCGGAGAACAACAACGTCAGAGGTCCTTTCCTGGCCGACTCCCTCAATTGTTCGAGCCATTCTTCACGGCCGGCCAGTTCTTCCCGGTATCGCTGACGGAACGTTTCCCAGCGCTCGGGCTCGTGGGCATACCATTTGCGCAGTTCGTGACTGGGGCCGATCTCGGGCATCCACGCGTCAAGTGCAGCGCGTTCCTTGCTCATACCGCGCGGCCACAGACGGTCAATCAGGATCCGCGTTCCATCCCTGTCCTCCACCGGGTCATAGATGCGCTTCAGTCGAATATCGGAAATCGTCATGACGATCCTCCCGGTAAACCTCTCGCTGCAATCGAGTACACCTCAGGATTGAAGGTCAAGGCAATCCTTTCCAAACCATGTCTCAGTAAAGTGCGTATGTGGGGTTGAACCCGTCCCCATAGCCACATGGCAACATACAACCTCAACCCTGAACCTCCCGTCGGCCTCCAGGCGACGGGAGGTTTTCTTCATGACCTCCCTTGCGACAAGATGAGGCTTTGCATGCAGTCCGGAGTTGCGCGTAGTATAGGCTATGAAAACACAGCAACCCTGGCACACGGCCATCTGGTTCAAACTGGGCGCGGCGACACTGCTCCTGGCTGCATTCACCGGGCTGGCCTTTGCCATGTGGCTGGAAAACGGGGCTGGAATTTTTCTCGCACTCGTCGAGTCCGGGTTGTCCTGGTGCTTTTGACGCCATCTTTCAGCATTTCGTTTCGGGTAAACTTCAATGATGCGATCCATCCTCATCGGCATCCTGGCGGTCATGGCCGTCGGCGTCGGGCTCCTCACCTTCCAGTGGTATCAAAAGCAGAGTTCGGGCGAAGCCTTCGGTGTGCCATTCGAACTGGTCGATCAGGATGGCAACCCGATCACCGAAGCCGCATTCAAAGGCGGGCCTCGCGTCGTCTTCTTTGGTTTCACGCATTGCCCGGAAGTGTGCCCAACCACCCTTTTCGAACTCGATGGCTATCTCGAACAACTGGGCGATGAAGCAGCCGACATCAAACCCTATTTCGTTTCCATTGACCCGGAGCGCGATACCCCCGAGGTCATGAAGACCTATCTGTCGAATTTCTCGGACCGCATCACCGGCATCACCGGTGACCCGGAAGAAGTCGCCGCCATGGCCAAGGGGTTCTCCATCTATGTGCGCAAGGTCGAGCTGGAAGATGGCGACTACACGATGGATCACACCGCCTCGATCCTGCTGCTTGACAGCGATGGCGACTTTTTCGGCACGATCGCCTATGAAGAAAACAGTGAAACTGCCATCGCCAAGCTGAAGCGTCTGGCAAACGAAACCTGACACCGGAAATTCATGGGCCAGACACGACTTTTCCTGACGGCGCCGCGCGAGCAGGCCGAATCGATCTTCTCTATTCTCGACGCGCATTTTGAAGATGACGGGCTGCCGATCAGCATATTCGAGCCGGAGGAAGACAGCGGTATCTTCCAGATATCGATTTACACGGAAGACGACGCCGACAGCCTGGAACAAAGGGTGCTGGAAAGCCTTGCAGATGTCTCGCCCCTTCCCCCGCTGGGGCGGGAGGACGTTCCGGAGATCGACTGGGTCAGTCATTCTCTGGAGGGGCTGCGCCCGGTTCGCGTCGGCCGCTTTCTGGTTCACGGCAGCCATGACCGCCATTTGCAGCGCATCGGCGATATCGCAATAGAGATCGACGCCGGCCTTGCCTTCGGCACGGGCCATCACGGAACGACCGCTGGCTGCCTCAGCACGCTTGCCGATATCCTGAAGAGCGAACAGCCACGCAACGCACTGGACCTGGGCACCGGCAGTGCCGTTCTGGCCATTGCAATTGCCAGGAGCGCCCGCATTCCGGTTCTGGCGACCGACATCGACCCCGTGGCCACCGAAGTCGCCAGATCGAACGTCCGTCTCAATGGCGTTACCGGTCTGGTGGACACACACACGGCGCCCGGTTTCCACCACAGTGTTTTCGCCCGCGAGAAGCCCTTCGACCTGATCGTCGCCAATATCCTTGCGCGTCCGCTGATGGCGCTCGCACCGGCGATGGCGCAGCACCTCACGCCCGGTGGCTCACTCGTATTGTCGGGCATTCTGGAGCGTCAGAGGCGCGCGGTCGTGGCAGCCTATGGCGGACAGGGTTTCCGACATGTGCGCACGCAGGCACGCGAAGGCTGGGTCACCATTCATATGAAGCGCTGACGGAGCGCAGCACCTGCACAAACAAAAAAACCCCGAAAGCAGAGCTTTCGGGGTTTTGACAGAAACGCTGGGTCCAGCGGATCAGAACATGTGCGAAACGCTGCGGCTGCGCTTGAGTTCGTCGCGGTTGTAGCCGTGCGCGCGCAGGGTTTCGTCGTCCAGCATCAGAAGCGCGCCGTTGACATAGCTCCGGACCTGCTTCTGACGAGCTTCGATCAGCGCGTCGAATGCGCCGCGGAAAAAGCCACGCTTTTGGGCCATCTGATATCTCCTTGAATGTTTGCAACGGAAGTACCGTTGTCCATGACCCTATAAATAAGCCCGCGAAGCCCATGCAACCAGCGCCGATTGCGCATGGCTACCATCTGATTTTGCATCGCAACAAAGCAATTGTGCAACGCAGCATAAGTATTCTGTAGTCGGAAAGACGTTCCGCTTCCTGAGACCATGCTATAGGTTCGGGCCAATTTTCAGACGAAGCGGCAAGGTTCCATGTTTCAATCTTTTGACGTTACCGCCGACCCGAGCCAGGGCATCACGCGCGTTGGCCAACTGCGCAAGGCGCTGGCGAAAGCGGGCCTCGACGGCTATCTGGTTCCCCGCGCAGACGAACATCAGGGCGAATATGTCGCCCCGTCCTGCGAGCGGCTTGCGTGGCTGACGGGCTTCACCGGATCGGCAGGCGCGGCACTGGTCCTCAAAGATCGTGCCATTCTCTTCGTCGACGGCCGCTATACGCTTCAGGCGGCCGAGCAGACCGATCCGTCGATCTTCACCGTTGAAAGCCTGATAGACACCCCGCCGCGCGAATGGATTGCCAGGAACGCACCCACAGGCAGCCGCATCGGCTTTGATCCATGGCTGCACACCGTCGCCGAGTTGCGGGCCCTGCGTGACAGGGCCAGGGCACGCAGCATCGAGCTCGTTCCGGTAGACGACAACATGGTCGACCTCATCTGGGACGATCGCCCCTCTCCGCCGCTGGCACAGGCCCGCATTCAGTCGAAGGATTATGCCGGCGAGCTCGCCGCCGCAAAGCTGGAACGCATGGCGAAGGCCGTCCGCGAAGCCGGTGCCGACTGCACCGTCCTCACCGACCCGTCATCGATTGCCTGGGCCTTTAACATTCGTGGACAGGATGTGCCGCACACGCCACTGGCCCTTGGCTTCGCCATTCTCCCCGTGGACGGGCGCCCGCTGCTTTTCCTCGACAGACGCAAGCTCGACCGCGAAACCGAGGCCTATCTGACACAGCTCGCCGATCTCAAGGCCCCATCCACACTGGAGGCGGAACTTTCACGCTGCGCAAAGAGCACCGGTTCGATCGGCCTTGATCCCTCGATCGCTGCCGAACGTCTGCGACTGGTTGTGGAAGAAGCCGGCGGAAGCATCACCGATCTTGACGATCCCGCCCGCCTCCCCCGGGCAATCAAAAACGCAACTGAGCTTGAAGGCGCGCGCACCGCCCATCGCCGGGACGGCGTTGCCATGGCCCGTTTTCTCTCATGGCTCGACCGGCAGGAGCCGGGCACGGTCGACGAGATCAGCGCGGTACGAAAACTGGAGGAAAGCCGGGCCGAGACGGGGCAGAGCCTGCAGATGCCTCTGCACGACATTTCCTTCGATACGATCTCCGGCGCGGGTCCCAATGGTGCGATCATCCATTATCGCGTCACGACGAAGACCAACCGTACGCTGGCCGCAAACGAGCTCTATCTGGTCGATTCCGGCGCACAGTATGACGATGGAACCACAGACATCACCCGGACGGTCATTATCGGTCGTCCAGGCGACGAGATGCGCGAGCGCTACACGCGGGTTCTGAAGGGCCTCATCGCGCTTTCGACCATACGCTTTCCCAAAGGCACGCGCGGCATGGACCTCGACCCGTTCGCCCGCCACGCCTTATGGCAGGCAGGTCTCGACTATGCGCATGGCACCGGCCACGGTGTCGGTTCCTATCTTGCCGTCCATGAAGGCCCTCAGCGCATCGCCAGAACAGGGACGCAGGTTCTGGAAGCAGGCATGATCCTGTCCAACGAACCCGGCTACTACAAGCCCGGCAGCTATGGGATCCGGCTTGAGAACCTGATCGTGGTGGAGCCGGCCTCCGCCATTCCCGGCGGAGAGATCGACATGCACGGTTTCGAGACGCTGACGCTCTGCCCCTTCGACCGCCGCCTGATCGACACCGGGCTGCTGTCACCGCAGGAGCGCGACTGGCTCGACACCTATCATGCCCGCGTGCGTGAAACGCTGGCGCCGCTGCTCGACGGTGAAACGCTCGACTGGCTCGAAAAGGCAACGGCCCCGCTGGACTGACAGCGTCTTTACTGGCCGGTCAGGTGGCGGAGCAGAATGAGCACCGCTGCCGCGGAGAGGAACATCGGCATCATGCCGCCGGCAACAATTGAGACGATGATGCCGGTCGCCAGCGCCGCGATTTCGGGTATGCCGCCATTCATCGCCGCCGGCGCCACCAGCGTGGTCAGAACAGCGGCGGGAACGGCGTTCAGCCCGGCCTCGACGCGCGGATGAATGCGCTCGAACCGCGACAGCACCATGTGGCCGCCAATACGCGTCAGGAATGTCAGCACCGCGCCCGCAAGAATGATCCAGACCGTCGTGCTCATGAGCCCTCCTCGCGCCCGCGCGCGTTCGGTGCCATGACCGCCGCCAGCGCCACACCCGCAATGGCGCCAATGGAAACATGCCAGGGAGAGCCGACCGTAGAATAGGCAAGCATGGAAACCGCCGCGCTCATCAGCACGACCGGTAGCCAGAACGAGCGCCTGCGAAAGCTCATGACGAGGCCAAGGAAATAGATCGGCAGCAGGAAGTCGATGCCAAGCGCATGCGCATCGGGCAGAAGATTACCAAACAGCGCTCCGAGCCAGCCTTCCACCACCCAGCAGAGATAAAGCGGCAGCGCCGCTCCCATATACCAGCCAAACGTGATCCTGCCATGGGTCTCGCTGCGCCGCTCGGCCTCGGCGAAAACGGGATCGGCCAGCAGAAAGAAACCAAGCAGCCGCTGCACCGGCCCCCAATGGGCAATGCGCCGGCCAGTGGTGGCCGAGTAGAGAACGTGACGGAAGTTGACGGCAAGGATCGACAGCACAATCAGCCACGGCGCAACCTTCTGGCCGAAGAGATCGATCCCCACCATCTGGCTAGCGCCCGCGAATACGGTCGCGCTCATCAACACGGCTTCGAACACGGTCAGACCGTTCTCGACCGCCAGCGCACCGAACAGAAAGCCGAACGGCAACGCCGCGACCACCACGGGCACGCTGTCGCGCACCCCTTGCGCAAAATCGCGCGGGCGCGCGCTTTCCTTGGCAATGTCGGCAGTCATCATCCCTCCAGAGGCCTGCAACCTAAAGCAATTCCAGGAAAAATGGGAACCGGTTTTCCGTCCGGAATTGCGCAAAAAACAACAAGATCGAGCGCTTTCTCGCTTCGATCAAAGTGATTGAGCTGTAGGTCAACAGGACTGACCAGTCACATGAATTCCGTTGAGCCACGCATCAGCGGCAGTTTATGCCCCCACCCGCTCGAACCAGGCGTCCTCGTCGATAACCTCCACGCCGAGATCCGCGGCCTTCTTGAGCTTTGATCCTGCACCGGGCCCGGCAACCACCAGATCCGTCTTCTTGGACACGGACCCTGCCACCTTCGCCCCCAGTCGTTCGGCCATGGCCTTGGCTTCATCGCGCGACATGCGCTCCAGCGCGCCGGTAAACACGATGGTCTTGCCGGCAACGGGCGAATCCATCGTCGGCCGTTCCGCCTCCTGCACGTCGATTTCACCCGCAAGCGCCTCGACCAGTTCGCGGTTGTGCGCCTCGCCAAAGTAGTGTGCCAGCGAATCGATCACCGCATCGCCGATGTCATCGAGCGCATCCATTTCCTCGCGCGCCTGCGCGTCGCCATTAGCCACCGCCAGCACGGCATCGTGGAACTCCTGCCAGGAGCCATAGGCCCGCGCCAGCGTCTTCGCCGTCTGCTCGCCCACATGGCGAATGCCGAGTGCATAGATCACCCGCTCCAGCGCGATGGAGCGCCGCGCCTCGATGGCGTCGAACAGATTGGCGGCCGAGGTCGCGCCCCACCCTTCCTTGTCCTTCAGCTTCTTCAGATTGTCGGCATCGCGCCTTGCGAGCGTAAAAATGTCGCCCGGCGCCTTCACCGGAAGGTCAGGGTCATTGAAGAAGAACTCGATCTGCTTGTCGCCCAGCCCGTCAATGTCGAAAGCACGGCGCGAAACGAAATGGCGCAGATGCTCGACCCGCTGGAACGGGCAGGCAAATTCGCCCGAACAGCGGCGCACCACGCCCTCCACGCCAGAGCCGATCCCTTCGCGCACCACGGGTGTCTTCAGTTCGCACGGGCACACACTGGGAAATTCGAAAGCCTGTGCATCGGCCGGCCGTTTCTCCTCGATCACGCCAAGGATCTGCGGGATCACATCGCCGGCGCGCTGAACCGTCACCGTATCGCCGATCATTACGCCGAGCCGTTCGATCTCTTCGGCATTGTGCAGCGTTGCATTGGTCACCACCACACCGCCCACCGTGACGGGCTCGAGCCGCGCAACAGGCGTCAGCGCGCCCGTGCGTCCCACCTGAATATCGATGCCGTTCAGAATGGTCGTCGCCTTCTCGGCCGGAAACTTGTGGGCGATTGCCCAGCGCGGGCTGCGCGACACGAAACCCAGCCGCTGCTGCAGCGCCAGATCATCCACCTTGTAGACCACGCCATCGATATCATAGGGCAGCGTCGCCCGCTTTTCCTCGATCATTCGGTATTGCGCCAGAAGCGCCTCGGCGCTCTCGCACCGCTTCATCAGATCGTTGACGCGAAAGCCATAGCGTTCCAGCGCCGCCACCATGCCCGTCTGCGTGTCGGACGGCATGTCGGAGACTTCACCCCACGCATAGGCGAAAAATTTGAGCGGCCGCGCCGCCGTCACGGAGGAGTCCAGCTGGCGCAGCGAGCCTGCCGCCGTGTTGCGCGGGTTCACATAGGTCTGCTTGCCCGCTTCCTCCTGCCTCTTGTTAAGCGCGAAAAAGTCGGCATGGGTCATGTAGACCTCGCCGCGCACCTCGATCACCTCGGGCGGCTCTCCATCAAGCACATTAGGAATATCCGTCACGGCCCGCGCATTGGCCGTCACGTTCTCGCCTTCCTGCCCGTCTCCCCGGGTCGCTGCCGAAACGAGACGCCCCTTTTCGTAGCGCAGGGAAAGCGAAAGACCGTCGATCTTAGGCTCGGCCGTCATCGCCACCGGTGCGTCGGCGTCGAGTTTTAGATAGCGACGGATGCGCGCCACGAAATCGACCACATCCTCATCGGAAAACGCGTTGTCGAGCGAAAGCATCGGCACCTTGTGCCGCACCTTCTCGAACTTCTCCGAAACGGGAGCACCCACACGCCGGGAGGGCGAATCCTCCCGCACCAGTTCGGGAAAGCGCTGCTCAATGGCCAGATTGCGCCGCCGCAGCGCATCATATTCCGCGTCCGAGATCGTCGGCGCGTCTTCGGCATGATAGCGTTTGTCGTGCCCGGCAATCTCCTGAGCGAGCTTTTCAAGCTCGTCCCTGGCTTGGGCTTCCGTCAGACTATCAACGGCTTGCTTGGCTTTGGGCATGACAACATATCCGGATGTGAACTGGAGCGCAGTTTAGTCTATCCGCGCGCGGTTTTGGCAGCCGTCTTTTTACGCGGCTCATCCCTGCTGACAAGGCCAGCCAAAAGCCCTTGAACAGGAACCGTTCAGGAAACCGCTTCACTGCCCCTGAGCAGGCGCTGGGCGGCAGCACGCGCCTCGTCTGTCACGGTGGCGCCTGCCAGCATGCGGGCAATCTCTTCCTGCCTGGCATCGGTGTCCATGACCGAAACCCCGGTGGCGACCCGGTCGGTGCCGCCGCTCTTGGCGATGAGATAGTGTGTGCCGGCGCGCGCGGCCACCTGTGGCGCATGGGTCACCGAAAGCACCTGAATACGCTCGGCGAGCCGCGCGAGGCGCTGCCCGATGGCATCCGCCACGGCACCGCCGACACCCGTATCGATCTCGTCGAACACCAGCGTTGGCGCCGATCCGCGATCCGCCAGCACCACCTTGAGTGCGAGAAGAAAGCGCGAGAGCTCGCCACCGGAGGCCACCTTCATCATCGGCCCTGCCCGCGTGCCGGGGTTGGTGCGCACCCAGAACTCCACATGGTCGATGCCTTCCTCGCCGCGGTCGTCGGCTTCCGTGGCAATCTCGACTATGAACTCCGCACGCTCGAGCTTCAGGGCCGGCAGCTCAGCCATCACCGCCCTGCTGAGAGAAGCTGCTGTCTCGCGGCGCAACTGCGACAGCTCCGCCGCCGCAGCGTCATAAGTGCCGACTGCCGCCCTGGCTTCCTGCTCCAGCACAGCCAGCCGCTCTTCGCCAGCGTCCAGCTCATCCAGATCGCCCACCATGCGGGCACAGAGCTCGGCGAGGTCGTCCACCTGCACATTGTGTTTGCGGGCAACGGCACGCAGGGCAAAGAGCCGCTCTTCCGTGTCTTCCAGACGCTGTGGATCAAATTCAGTAGCCCGCATCGCCTCGTCCACGGCCGATTGCGCTGCATCGAGCGAGAGCAGAGCCGAATCAAGCGGCTCGATGATCCCGTCCAGCAGACCCGGCGCATCCTGCGCCTTGCGCTGCAGCCGGCGCAAAAGGCTTGAAAGCTGCGACACCGGCGAGGCGTTGCCGGACAGCACCTCCTGCGCATCTGAAATATCGCTGGCGATCTTTTCCGCGCGCATCATCCCTGCGCGCTCCTCGGCCAGCACCGCCTCTTCATCAGGTCGCGGATCGAGCTTGGAAAGTTCCTCCACCGAGGCTCTCAGAAAATCGGCCTCCCGTGCCGCCGCTTCGACACGCGCCCTGTGCCGGGCAAGGTCCTGCTCGCATTTGCGCAGGTCACGCCAGGCGAGCCGCACCCGCGCGACAGCCTCACCATGCCCGCCGAAAGCATCAAGGAGATCGCGGTGAATACCTGCGTCCACCAGCGCGCGCTCGTCATGCTGCCCGTGGATCTCCACGAGCTGGCGTCCCACCTGCCGCATCAGCGCCACGCTGGAAGGCTGATCGTTGATGAAGACGCGCGTGCGCCCGTCGGCGCTCTGCACACGGCGCAGAATGATGTCGCCCTCATCGTCGATCGCGTTCTCCGCCAGCACCGCGCGTACGGGGTGAGAGCCTGGCAGGTCGAAAACGGCGATCACCTGCCCCTGATCCGCGCCATGGCGCACCAGAGACGCATCGCCGCGCCCGCCAAGCGCCAGCGAAAGAGAATCAAGAAGAATGGATTTGCCCGCACCGGTTTCACCGGTGAGCACCGAGAGCCCTCCGGAGAAATCCATGTCGAGGCGTTCAATCAGGACGATATCGCGGATCGACAGGTGAGACAGCATGATGAGGGTCAGCCGCCCAGTATCGCTGCCCCAGCCTTGGAGATCCACGAACCGGCATTCTCACGCGGTTCCAGTCCGCCAGACTGCAGCAGAGCATAGGAATCCTTGTACCAGTCGCTGTCCGGGAAGTTATGCCCCAGAACGGCAGCGGCCGTCTGCGCTTCCGAGACCAATCCCATGGCGTAATAGGATTCCGTCAGGCGCGCCAGCGCTTCCTCGACATGGCGCGTGTTGGGATAGCTCTCCACCACACCACGGAAGCGGCGCACGGCAGCGACATACTCACGACGCTCGAGATAGTAGCGTCCGATCTGCATCTCCTTGCCGGCGAGCTGGTCGCGGGAGAAGCGGATTTTGGCCTGCGCATCCTCGACATATTCCGAATCGGGCCAGCGCTGCACCACCTCTTCCATCGCCTCCAGCGTACGGCGTGCCTCACGCTGATCCTGCGTCACGTCGCGTATCTGGCGGAAATAGCTCAGCCCCACGAGATACTGCGCATAGGCCGCATCGTCCGTGGTGGGATAAAGCGCCACATAACGCTTGCCGCCGTTGATCGCCTCTTCGTACTTGCCCTGCCGGTAGTTGGCGAAGGTGTTCATCACCATCGCCTTGCGGGCATACTCGGAATAGGGATGCTGCCTGTCGATGGACTCGAACTTCGCGCTCGCCTCTTTAAGGCGACCTGCATTCATGTTCGCCAGCGCCTGATTGTACAGAACGTCAGCCGGATCGGTCTGCTCGACATAGGTCGACAGATCGAGATCCTTCTCCGCATTGCATGCAGAAAGAAGAAGCGAAACGCCAAGCACCGAAGCTGTCGTAACGGCAGCTCTGCCTGTTCTGGTCATGCCGGCAACAAAAGTTGAACGCATTTCGCCTCTCGCAAACGGAAACTCGATTTCGGAACGCAGTCATAGAGCATATGACCGCCACGCGGCAACGCTATTGCCCGCCAATCGTACAATTTTGTGGCGTTTGACGAGGAAAGCCCGTTCGCAAATACAGCAAAAGCGGATTTCAGAGTGTCCAGGGCGCGTAGACCGGCGCACTCACAGCCACCATTTCAGCCCGGCGTCCCTGCTCACGGCGTGTCGTTTCGACGATCTCGTAGGCAGAACGGTCGGTCAGAAGATGACGCAGAGCCGCTGCATTGAGTCGGTGACCACCGCGATAGGAACGGAAGCAGCCGATGAAGCGCGCGCCGGCAAGGGCCAGATCGCCGACCGCATCCAGCATCTTGTGCCGGACGAACTCATCGGGATAGCGCAGGCCTTCCATATTGATGACCTTGTGGTCTTCACCGATCACGACCGAGTTCTCCAGAGAAGAGCCCAGCGCATAGCCGGCAGCCCACAACCGTTCGACGTCCTTGATGAAACCGAACGTGCGTGCGCGCGCAACCTCCTGCCGGAAGTTGGCTGCATTGAGATCAAGAGCGAGCGACTGGCGGCCGATGGCCGGTGTGTCGAAGTCGATTTCCACTTCAAAACGCGTTCCGTCATAAGGGCGGAATTCCGCCCAGGAGCCGCCATTGTCGATCCGCACAGGCTTCACGACGCGGATATAGCGCCGCTTGACGGGGAGCGTGGCAATTCCGGCCTGCTCGAACGCATCGATAAATCCGATGGCGCTGCCATCGAGAACAGGCACCTCACCGCCATCGATTTCAATCGCTACATTGTCGATGCCGACAGCCAGAAGGGCAGCCATAAGGTGTTCGACGGTTGCGACGAACTCGCCGCGTGCATCACCAAGGGCAGTACAGAGATCGGTCTGGCAGACCTCGGAAGCAAGCGCTCGAATCACACGACCGGTACCGGCGTCATCGATTCGCTGGAAAACGATTCCCGTGTCGGGTTCGGCGGGGGAGAAATGAATGGAGACGGGCTTGCCGCTATGGACACCGATGCCCGAGAGCGAGCAGCGTGCTTTGAGTGTCGTCTGATATTCGAGCAAAATGGTCCCCGTGAGCTCTTCAAGGCCTGCGCTATTAAAGCGCCAGCGTGTCCAACGTTTCAGGACGACACCCCCAAAATGCGTCCCACACCCCACCTTTAATCGCAACGAAAGATAATGTTGCGGAATACAGACTCCAAATCACGGTTTCTTACTTGATGTTACGGCATAAGAAAAACGCGAGTGTCATATAACTTTCTGAATTATTTACGGAATTTTAACAAAAAGGGGGATGCGGCGCATCCCCCTTCCCGATCTTTGTAACAGATTCCATGGCCAGAAGCACCGAACCTGAAAGCGGCAGCGCTCTAGTTGGCTTGCCGGCGAAGAAACGCGGGAATCTCCAGATGATCGTCTTCCTGCACACTGCGCGGCTGCGTGGTGAGACGGCCATGCTCATCCAGACGCCCCTGACGCGGTGCGTAGAGCTGTCCCTCGTTCTCCGGCGTGCGGCGCGGCTGAGGCGTCGCCTGACGCAGCTTCGGCTCGCGCGGCTGCTCCACATAGCCCTGCTCGCCATCGCGGCGGGAAAGGCCGTGCGTAAGACGCTTGATGAGCCCCATCGGACCGCGATCTTCATGCTCCTGCGTCTTGGCTTCCATCTCGGCCTTCACAACCGGCGGGAAGTCTTCCACGCGCGGCATGCGCGGTGCGGAGAACTGCTCTTCCTCAACCCGCGCCTGCTGCTGCTGCGGCGGCTGAGAGTGAACCTGCTCGGCTGCCGGAGCGGCCGGAGCCGGCCTGGGTGCCGGTGCAGGGGTACGCGGAGCCGGCTGAACCGGCTGGGCACCACGGAACAGCGAGCTCTGCGGTTGGAAACCGCCATTGGTCGCCGCCGGGCGCGGTGCGGGTGCAGGAGCCGGCGTGGGCTCTGATGCCGCACGCTCTGCCTGGCGAATCGCGTCTGCGACCGGATCGGTAGCGACAGGCTGCGGCTTAGCTTCGACGACGGCTGCCGCCGGGCGCTGGGCTTCGATGGCACGGGGCTGCTGCACCGGGCGCGTCGCGGTAGCGGGTGCGGAAATTTCCGCTGCGGACTTGTCGATGCCGGTAGCCACCACGGAGACGCGGATAACGCCTTCCAGGTCCTCGTCGAAGGTCGCGCCGAGAATGATGTTCGCGTCCGGGTCCACTTCCTCGCGGATACGGGTTGCTGCCTCATCCACCTCGAACAGCGTGAGATCACGGCCGCCGGTGATCGAGATCAGAAGGCCGCGTGCGCCCTTCATGGAGCTCTCGTCCAGCAGCGGGTTGGCGATTGCAGCCTCGGCAGCGGCCATTGCACGGCCCTCGCCGGAAGCCTCGCCGGTGCCCATCATGGCCTTGCCCATCTCGCGCATCACCGAGCGAACGTCGGCGAAGTCGAGGTTGATCAGGCCTTCCTTGACCATCAGGTCGGTGATGCAGGCAACGCCCGAATAGAGCACCTGGTCAGCCATCGCGAAGGCGTCGGCGAAGGTCGTCTTGTCGTTGGCGATGCGGAAGAGATTCTGGTTCGGAATGACGATCAGCGTGTCGACGCACTTCTGCAGTTCCTCGATGCCGGCTTCCGCCGTCTTCATACGGCGCTGGCCTTCGAAGTGGAACGGCTTGGTGACCACGCCAACAGTCAGGATGCCCTTCTCGCGGGCGGCACGGGCCACAACGGGCGCAGCACCGGTGCCGGTACCACCGCCCATGCCGGCGGTCACGAAGCACATGTGGGTGGAGGACAGGTGATCGACCAGTTCGTCGATGCATTCTTCGGCGGCGGCCTTGCCGACTTCCGGCTGCGAGCCGGCACCCAGTCCCTCGGTCACAGCAGCGCCGAGCTGGATCAGGCGTTCAGCCTTGGACTGGGTCAGAGCCTGCGCATCGGTGTTTGCGACGACGAACTCGACGCCCCGCAGGCCCGCATTGATCATGTTGTTGACGGCGTTGCCGCCCCCGCCCCCGACACCGAAAACGGTGATGCGTGGCTTCAGCTCGGTAATATCCGGCTTCTGCAGATTGATAGTCATTGTCCTCGTCCTTTCCGCCTTTGCCGCCGCCTCGCCGCCGCGGTCGTCATTCGGGGCCGCCCCCGCTAGAAGTTGCTTTTCAGCCATTGGCTGACGCGCTGGAACCGGCCGCCAGTGCCGGTCGCACGGGTGAATATGCCGCTCTTGCCGCTGCGGCCACGGTTTTCGAACTCCGCCACCTGCGGATAAATCAACAGCCCCACGGAAGCGGAGAACGCCGCCCCCTTGGCCGCCTCGGGAAGCCCTGCCACGCCGAGCGGACGCCCGAGCCTGACATTACGCCCAAACAGCCGCCGGGTTGCCTCGGGCAGACCGACAAGCTGGCTTGCGCCACCCGTCAGAACCACACGACGTCCCACAAGGCCGCCATAGCCGGAGCGGTTGAGCTTGTCGCGAGCCATCTCCAGCGTTTCCTCGATGCGCGCGCGGATGATCCTTGTCATCACGGCGCGTGGCACCTGGATCGGCTGTTCGCCCGGATCCGCCCCCATCGGGTGGATCGAAACGATATCCCGGTCGTCGCTCGAAGAGATCAGCGCCGAACCGTGCATCACCTTCAGCCGCTCCGCATCCTCAAGCCGCGCCGAGAGGCCACGCACCAGATCCATCGTCACATGATTGCCGCCGACCGGCAGCGCATCGGCCCACACGAACTTGCCCTCCGCGAAAACGGAGATCGTCGTCGTGCCGCCGCCCATGTCGATGCAGGCAGCGCCCATCTGCGCCTCGTCATCCACCAGTGCCGCCAGGCCGCTTGCGTAAGGCGTCGCCACCATGCGCTCGACCGAAAGATGCGAACGGTTGATGCAGAGCTCCAGATTGCGCAGCGGCGCCGCGTCCGCCGTCAGGATGTGCATGTCGACGCCGAGTTCGGAACCGACCATGCCGCGCGGATCGCGAATGCCGCGCTCCGCGTCGAGGCTGAACCCCGTCGCCAGCGAATGCACCACCTCGCGCTCGGTCTCCAGCCCCTGCCGCGCACCGGCCGCGAGAACGCGGTTGATGTCGGACTGGGCGACCTCATGCCCGCCAAGATTGATCGACGCCGAGATCGTCTCGCTGCGCAGCCGCCCCGCCGACACGTTGACGATCAGCGAATCCACCGTCAGCCCCGCCATGCGCTCGGCCGCGTCCACCGCCAGCCGGATCGCTTCCTCGGCCCGGTCGAGATCGACGATCACGCCCGACTTCATGCCCTGCGACTGCTGATGGCCGATGCCGATGACCTTCACACGATGCGTGCGATGGCGCAGCGCCCGTCCCTCTTCCGCAGGCATGAGCCTGGCGATGATGCAGCAGACCTTGCTCGAGCCGACGTCAAGAACCGTGATGATGCCGGAGCGGCGCACGGCGCCTTTCTTGGGTTCTGATAACCAGCTCATATCTGCGCCCCGCCTGCAATCCGCGCCTTGTAGCGCTCGCGCATCGTTTCCTGATGCGCCTTGGCGGCCTCTTCCGAAAGGCCGATCGCCATACGGTCGGGAAGCCGCATGTCCACCGAAGTGATGTCGCGGGAAAGAAGACCGTTCTTGCGGTCGAGAGCGGCCAGTGTTGCCAGTGTCAGCGCCTCGTTGGTCTCGGGCAGCTTGATCGTCACGCCATTCTTCAGGCGCAGATCCCAGCGCCGTCCGCCAACACGAATATAGGCACGCACCTCCCCCGCAATGGAGGGATGACGCGCCACCTTGGCGATGAATTCGGGCCCCACCTCACGCGCACCCGCACCGATCACCATCGGCAGCGCCGTGTAGCGCCCGCCGTCGAACGGCGCGATCACGGAGCCATCCTTTTCAATCAGCGACAGCGCGTTGCCATGCTGCCAGATCGCAAATGCTTTCTTCTCGGTGATGTCCACTTCCAGCGTCGCCGGATAGACCTTGCGCACGGCAACACCCTCAACCCAGGGCAGACCGGCAAGGCGCTGCCGCGCCTCTTCGGCATTGAAGCCGACCAGCGCCGTCCAGCCGTTCAGACCGACCTCCTGCAGAACATCGATCTCCGAGGTTTCTTCATTTCCGACCACATGGACCTGCGCGATCGCAAGCCCTGTCCGCGCGGTAACGCTCTGCAGAACCTGCGGCAGATGCCCGCCGGCCAGTGTCCCGTATACCGCCGTGGCTCCAAGCAGCACCGCAGTCGCGATCGTCGCGCCGTAGCGCGGCGCCTCGACTTCACCCGCGTTGACCCTGTGCATGAAACGCGCTGGACGACGCAGCCAGCGCGGCAACACGACATCGCCGCCGCGAAAGCGTCCACCGCTCCGGCCTGTCCCGGCTTGAGATGACGTCAGCGAGAACACGAGGCGTCCTCCACAATCCAACTCAACAATTCACCAAACCCAATTCCCGCCGCAGCGGCGATCTCGGGCACCAGAGAGGTTGGCGTCATGCCGGGCTGCGTGTTCACCTCCAACCAGACAAGCTCCCCATCATCGGATTTGCGATCGTCGAAACGGAAGTCGGACCGGGACACGCCCCGGCAGCCAATAGCCTTGTGTGCCTTAAGGGCCAGTGTTTCTATTTTTTGGTAAATATTTGGTGAAAGTTTTGCCGGGCATTCGTGTTTTGAGCCACCCGGAACGTATTTTGAATCGTAATCGTAAAAGGCGTGCCCGACCGGAATGATCTCCGCGATGCCGAGCACCCGCTCGCCCATCACCGCGCAGGTGAATTCACGCCCGGCAATGTAGCGCTCCACCATGACGCGTTCGCCATATTGCCACTCGGTCGAACTGATGATCTGCGGCGGGTTGCTCTGCCCTTCGGTGACAATGACCACACCGAAGCTCGACCCCTCATTGACCGGCTTCACCACATAAGGCGGCGCCATGGGGTGCTCATTGCCGATCTCGAAGCGGTTGACCACCAGCGCGTCGGCAACAGGAATGCCCTCCGCCTTCGCCACCGTTTTGGCAAGCTGCTTGTCCATCGCCAGCGCAGATGCCAGCACGCCGGAATGCGTGTAGGGAATGTCGAGATATTCGAGAATACCCTGGATAGCCCCGTCCTCACCGAACGGGCCATGCAGGGCATTGAAGGCGACATCGGGATTGAGCTCAGACAGGACACGCGCCACATCGCGCCCGACATCGACGCGCGTGACGGCATATCCCTCGACCTCGAGAGCATCGGCGCAGGCAGTGCCGGAAGAAAGACTGACCGGCCGCTCGGAGGAGAAACCTCCCATCAGGACGGCGACGTTCTTTCTCTTCATGGTCCGGCTACCCCCTTGTCCGGCCGCCCAGAATTTTGGGCGATAAGCTGCATTGGCCGAGTGAGACCTCCTCGATTAGGAAAGCCCCCGACCCGAACGCCGCGACTCAAATCAGTGATTACTTATGAGCCAAAGAATCAGAGGTTTGATTCCATGGCAAGGGCTTGAGATTCCCGAAGATTCAATTTTCTGAAAATTTTACACTTTGTGAACGCGAACACCCGCGCCGTGCAACTTGACACGGGTCGGGATCACGGGCGCCACAATCGGGAAGGTTCTCTGCGTCATGCAGAAAACCGCATGCAACGTCAGAGCATCTGCCCCAACAGCGGGTCGATCCGACGGCCTTCCCTGAACTCGCCGATGCGCTTGATCTCCCATTCCAGGCGAATGCCCGAATGCTCGAGCACGCGCGCCCGCACCGTCTCGCCGAGATATTCGAGATCGTATCCGCTCGCCGTACCCGTGTTGATCATGAAATTGCAGTGCATAGGCGACATCTGCGCCCCACCGATGGTGAGCCCGCGGCATCCCGCCTTGTCGACCTCTTTCCAGGCCGAAGTCCCGGGCGGATTCTTGAATGTCGAGCCACCCGTCTTCTCCCGCACCGGCTGCACGGTCTCGCGATGGTGCTGCACCGCATCCATCTCTTTCTGGATGGTCTCCCGGTCTTCGGGGTAGCCCTCCATCAGGGCCGAGGTGAAGATCAGATCCTTCGGCACAGAGGAATGCCGATAGGCATACCCCATATCGGCGTTCGAGAAGACGTGCAGTTCGCCCTTCCGGTCGAACGCACGCACCTCAACGACGCGCTCCTTCGTCTCGACGCCATTGGCGCCCGCATTCATGCGCAGCGCGCCACCCAGTCCTCCGGGTATGCCGTGATAAAAGTGAAAACCACCGATGCCCGCCTCAAGCGCCGCCGCCGCAAGGCGCTTGTCGGGGATGGCAGCGCCGGCGCGAATGCGCGTGTCCGAAACCACCTCCGCCTGACCGAACCCCTTGGCCGACAACCGCACCACGAATCCGCGAATGCCGCCTTCACGCACAAGCAGGTTCGAGCCGATCCCCACCATAGTAACCGGAATGTCTTCCGGTACCGCCTTCAGGAAGGCAGCCAGGTCCTCTTCGTCGGCCGGCTGAAACAGCGCGTCCGCGGGACCGCCGGCACGAAACCATGTGATCTTGTCCATGCCGGCATCAGGCGTCAGGCGCCCCCGCAGACCCGACAGGCGGTCCCCAAGACGGTCAAGCAGCGCGGCACCGCTCATCCCTTCGCCCCCAGATCGTCCGGCAGGGCATATGCCCATTGCGTGATGTTGCCAGCGCCCAGATAGACGATGAAGTCCCCCTCCTTCGCCCAGCGCCGTACAATGGGCTCCACCGCTTCCGGTCCCTCGATATGAGCGACATCGCGATGGCCCGCCGCACGAACGCGCGAAACCAGCGCCTCGGAGGATACACCGTCGATCGGCTCTTCGCCCGCCGCATAAACCGGCGCGATCAGCACCTTGTCCGCTTCGTTGAAGCATGCGGCGAAATCATCGTAGAGATCGTGCAGCCGCGAATAGCGGTGCGGCTGGGCGATGGCGAGAATCCGCCCCTTGCAGGCCTCACGCGCGGCTTTGAGAACGGCGCGGATTTCCACGGGGTGATGCCCGTAATCGTCAAAAACGCTCACGCCATTCCAGGTTCCGGTTAGCGTAAAGCGGCGCTTCACGCCACCAAAGCCCGCAAGCCCCGCGCGGATCGCTTCATGGTCAATGCCCAGTTCGTGCGCAACGGCGATCGCCGCCGTCGCGTTAGAAACATTGTGTTTTCCAGGCATAGGCAGGCGAAGTCCCTCGAGCGTCTCCGTGCCACCCGTCTTGCGGTCGCGAAAGATCACGTCGAACACGGAAACCGGCCCATCCATGCGGTGGTTGGCAAAACGCACATCCGACTGCGGGTTTTCGCCATAGGTGACGACGCGGCGGTCTTCGATCCGCCCCACCAGCGCCTGCACTTCGGCATGATCGATGCACATGGCAGCGAAGCCGTAAAACGGCACGTTTTCGACAAACTGACGAAACGCCGCCCGCAACTTGTCAAAATCGCCATAGTGATCGAGATGTTCGGGGTCGATATTCGTGATGACGGCAATTTCGGCCGGGAGTTTCAGAAAGCTGCCGTCGCTCTCATCGGCTTCCACCACCATCCAGTCGCCCTCGCCCATACGGGCATTGGTTCCATAGGCGTTGATGATGCCTCCATTGATGACCGTCGGGTCAAAACCGCCTGCATCGAACAGCGCAGCCACCATCGAGGTGGTCGTTGTCTTGCCATGCGTGCCGCCAATGGCGACCGCCTGCCGAAACCGCATCAGCTCGGCCAACATTTCCGCACGTCGAACGATCGGCAGATGCTTCTCACGTGCCGCAACAAGCTCGGGATTGTTCTTCCTGATGGCCGTGGAGACAACGATGACTTCAGCCTCGCCCAGATTCTCCGCCGCATGGCCGACGAAAACCTCGATGCCTTTCTCACGCAGGCGCACCACATTGGCATTCTCGGACTGGTCCGAACCCTGCACCTTGTAGCCAAGCGTATGCAGCGCCTCGGCAATTCCGCTCATGCCGATGCCGCCGATACCGACGAAGTGCACGGTTCCGATCGTCTCCGGCATTTTCATGCGTGGGTTCCTTCTTTCACTGTTTTGGCGGATTGGCCGGAGGCAATAGCCTCAACCACGTCTGCAAGCAACGCCGCCGCGTTCGTTTTGCCCACGCCGCGCGCGGCCCCGGCCATTTCAGTCAGGCGCCGGGAGTTCTCCATTGCCCCGCCGATCAGACCGGCAAGGCGCTCAGCGCTCAGCGTGGCCTGCGGATGAAGTTCCGCACCGCCGGCCCGCTCCAGTGCCGCGGCATTGGCTGCCTGATCGTGATCGAGCGCATGGGGATACGGCACCAGAAAGGCCGGCCGGCCAATGGCTGCGATTTCCGAAACGGTCGACGCGCCGGAGCGCGAAATCACCAGATGGCTCCCGGCAATCCGGCGTGCCATGTCATTGAAAAAAGGTGAGACTTCCGCAGGCACACCGAGCTTTTCATAGGCAGTGCGAACATCCGCCTCGTCTTCGGGCCGCGCCTGCTGGGTCACTACAAGCCGCGCGCGCTGTTCCGGCCTGAGCTCTTCGACGGCTGCGGGGATCGCCTCCGAAAAAAACTGTGCACCCTGGCTGCCGCCGAAAACGAGAAGATGGAACGGCGCTCCCGCATCCGGCGCGCGATAGGGCACCGCTGCCGCCTCGATCACCGCCGGACGGACCGGATTTCCCGTGGCAATGATCTTGTCCGCAAAAGGTCCTTCAGCCGCCAGAAATCCACCAGCAATCGCCTGCACACGTGCCGCCAGCGCCTTGTTTGCGCGTCCCATCACCGCGTTCTGCTCATGGATCAGCGCTGGAACGCCCCGCCGCGTCGCCGCCCACAGAGGCGGCAGTGTGGGATACCCGCCAAACCCGACCACGGCAGCAGGTTTTAGCCGCTGCAGCAGTGCGGATGCCTGCTTGACGCCACGCCAGATGGTCCAGCCAGCCCTGAGAAGTGCGATGGGGTTTTTGGATCCGAATGTGGCGCTTTCGACGATATGCGTTTCCGCAGCCGGAAAGTCGCCCGAAAATCGCGCCGCCCGTTTGTCGGTCGCCAGATGCACCTGCCAGCCGCGCTCATGAAGCGCATGCGCGAGCGCTTCGGCCGGAAAGAGATGGCCGCCGGTCCCGCCGGCGGCAAGAAGTATCGTGCCCTTATTCATGTCAGCCGGCGACCGCCTCGCGTCCCGAAGGGGTCGCATAGGTCACGGGACGGCGTTTCTCAGGTTTGCGGCGCGTGAGCGCGAGCACAAAGCCCATGGAAATGGCCATCGCTATCAGTGAGGAACCGCCGTAGGAGATGAAGGGAAGTGTCATGCCCTTCGCCGGCAGCATGCGGATGTTGACACCCATATTGATGATCGACTGGAAACCGAACAGGATCACCAGTCCACTCACCGCATAGCGGGTAAAGTCATCGTCCTCACGCCGCGCTTTCGTCAGCCCGCGCAAGACCACAAAGGCAAACAGGCCAAGCAGGATCAGGCACAGGATGATGCCGAACTCCTCGCCGGCAACCGCGAAGACGAAGTCCGTATGGCTGTCGGGAAGTATGCGCTTCACCGTTCCCTCGCCCGGGCCGCGTCCGAACCAGCCCCCGCGGGTGATCGCCTCGATGCTCATATCCACCTGATAGGTATCGCCCTCACCGGTCAGGAAGCGGTCGATACGATCGGCCACGTGAGGGAAAATCGTGTAGGCGAGAAAAGCGCCTCCGGCTCCCAGGGCGCCCAGAACGGCAATCCACAGCCATGGCATACCGGCAATGAAGAACATTGCTCCCCAGGTACCGAGCACGAGCATCGTCTGTCCAAGATCGGGCTGCGCAACCAGAAGCGCCATGACCAGACCAAGCAAAAGCATGGCAAAAAGATTGCCGGGAATCTCCGGTTGCCGGGCATGTTCATGGAAGAGCCAGGCACAGATAACCACGAAAGCCGGTTTCAGATACTCCGAAGGCTGAACAGAAACGCCGAATATATAGAGCCAGCGCCGCGAGCCCTTGACCTCCATGCCGGCGAAAAGCGTCACCACCATCAGAACAAGTGACCCGGCCAGCATGACCAGAGCCACACGCCGCACCTGACGGGGACTGAGGAAGGAAACAGCGATCATCACCACCACGGCCGGAAGCATGTATATGATCTGACGGGTAACGAAGTGAAAGCTCGACAGACCAATGCGCTCCGCAACCGCAGGGCTGGCGGCGAAGGAAAGAAGCACGCCCAGTCCCATAAGCATCAGGAAGGCTGCGAGGAACCACCGGTCGATGGTCCACCACCAGTTGGCAACCGGGCTTCGGTCGGTGCGGCTCACCATGTCACTTGCTCCCCATCATCTCGGCGCCGGCGAGCGAACGCACCGCTTCGCGGAAGGCATCGCCGCGCACCTCAAAATTTCTGAACTGATCGAAACTCGCACACGCCGGCGAAAACAGGACAACAGCCTCCGGCGCGGGATCGCCCGCCGCATCGCGCGCCGCATGGTCAACGGCCCTGTCTATGGTACCCGAAATCTCAAACGCCGTCGCCTCCCCTATGGTGGCGGCGAAAGCCGGCGCTGCCTCGCCGATCAGGTAGGTTTTGGCGATGCGTGGAAAAAAGCTCTTCAGTGTTTCAATTCCGCCGTCCTTGGGCAGGCCGCCGGCGATCCAGTAGATGCGCTCGAAACTCGCCAGTGCCCGCTCCGCCGCATCGGCATTGGTGGCCTTGGAATCGTTGACGAAGAGAACCCGCCCCCTGCGGGCCACCTGCTCCATGCGGTGGGCAAGTCCCGGGAAGCTATTGAATCCGGCCTGGATTTCTGACGCAGAAAGACCGCAATCAAGACAGGTAGCGAGGGCGGCAAGCGCGTTCTGCGCATTGTGCGCGCCGCGCAGGGAGCCGATCCCCTCAAGCGTCGCCAGCTTCTCGGCAACCCCGCCGACCGCACGCATGAGGCTGTGTCCTTCAAGATAGAACCCGTCCGCCAGCGAGGATGTCGCCGAAATACGCAGGAGCCTGCGCCCGTGCTTCTCCAGCCGGTCGGCGATGCGCCGGCAATCGGGGTCGTCGACGCCGACAATGGCAAGCCCGCTCTTCGCCACCAGCCGTTCCTTTATGCCGGCGTAGTTTTCGAACGAGCCATGACGGTCCAGGTGATCGGGCGACAGGTTGAGCAGAATCCCGACCGAGGGGTCCAGTGTCGGCGCGAGGTCGATCTGGTAGGAAGAACACTCCACCACATAATGCCGCCCCGCCTCTGGCGGATCGAGCGTCATCACGGCACGGCCGATATTGCCGCCCATCTGCGTGTCACGACCGGCCTGCTCGAGAACATGCGCGATCAGCGCCGTCGTGGTCGATTTGCCGTTCGTGCCCGTGATCGCGACGAAGGGCGCCTCGGGCGCGTGCGCCCGGCGCTCACGTGCAAAAAGCTCCACGTCTCCGATGATCTCGACATCTGCCGCCCGTGCCAGTTCTACGCTCCAGTGCGGACGCGGATGCGTCAGCGGCACACCCGGCGAGAGGACGAACGCATCCTGCGCGCTCCAGTCGATGGCACGCAGGTCGCCGGTCGGCACACCCTCGCCTGCCGCCCGCGCCACACTGTCGGGGTTGTCGTCGAACGCCGTCACCCGCGCCCCGCCAGCCACAAGCGCCCGCGCTGTGGCGATGCCCGACCCGCCGAGCCCGAAAAGGGCGATGGTCCTGTCCTTGAAAACCGAAGCCGGGATCATTCGCTCTTCCTAGCGCAGCTTGAGCGTTGAAAGCCCGATCAGAGCGAGCAGCACGGCGATGATCCAGAACCGGATCACCACCTGGCTTTCGGTCCAGCCGAGCTTTTCGAAATGGTGGTGTATTGGCGCCATCAGGAACACGCGTTTGCCGGTCATCTTGAAGACCGCCACCTGGATGATCACCGACAGGATTTCCACCACGAACAGCCCGCCGATAATGGCGAGCACGATCTCGTGCTTGGTCGCAACGGCCACCGAGCCGATCAGACCGCCCAGTGCCAGCGATCCGGTGTCTCCCATGAAGATCGCCGCCGGCGGCGCGTTGAACCACAGGAAGCCGAGCCCCGCGCCGATCACCGCACCCAGAATCACCGCCAGCTCACCCGTGCCCGGCACGAAATGGATCTGCAGATAGTTGGCGAAAATGGCGTTACCGGAAAGATAGGCGATCACGCCGAACGACGCCGCCGCCACCATCACCGGCACGGTCGCAAGCCCGTCGAGCCCGTCCGTCAGGTTCACCGCATTGCCAGCCCCCACGATCACGAAGGCCGCGAACGGGATGAAGAAAATACCCAGATTGAGCAGAAAATCCTTGAAGAACGGAAAGGTGAGCGACGAGGAAAACGGCGCCTGCCCCGCCTGCATAATGGTCCATGCGGCAATCCCCGCAATCAGGAATTCCGCCGAAAGCCGCGCCTTGCCCGAAAAGCCCAGATGCGACTGCTTCGTCACCTTGAGATAATCGTCGTAGAAACCGATGGCGCCAAAGCCCACCGTCACCATCAGCACCACCCAGACATAAACGCTGGAAAGGTTCGCCCACAGCGCGCAGGAGCCGAGAATACCCGAGAGCATCATGAGCCCGCCCATGGTCGGCGTTCCCGCCTTCTTGAAATGGGTCTGCGGCCCGTCGGCGCGGATCGGCTGGCCCTTGCCCTGCCGAACCCTGAGCGAGGCGATGATCATGGGCCCGAACAGGAACACGATCAGCGCCGAGGTGATCAGCGCGCCGCCGGTGCGGAAGGTGATGTAGCGGAATACGTTGAAGACCGAAACTTCATCGGCCAGTTCAACGAGCATCATGAGCATGGATCAGTCTCCCGTCGCCGCGCCCGGATAGGTGTTGATAAAGGCGTCGACCAGTCTGTTGAAGCCGATGCTCTTCGAAGATTTGATCATCACGGCGTCGCCGGGTTTCACCGCCTTCACCACGAGATCGCGCAAGTCGTCGGTCGCCTCGCGGTATTCCACCGGCAGCCCCTGCGGCAGCGCTGCCGCCAGCGCCTTCATTTCCCGCCCGGCGAGATAAACGCAGTCCGTCCCCGCCCCGGTCACCAGATCGGCGAGCCCGGCATGCAGCTTCTCCGCATGGGAGCCAAGTTCCGCCATATCGCCCAGAATGGCGATGCGCCGTCCGCCGTCGCCGAGATCCGCCCGTTTCAGAAGGTCGAACGCCGCCTCCATCGAGGCCGGATTCGCGTTGAAGCTCTCATCGATCAGCGTGAACGTGCCGCCGTCGACCTTCAGCCGATGCCGCGCGCCGCGCCCCGCTTCGGCGCCGAACGAGCCCAGCGCCATGGCCGCCTTCCGCACATCGGCCTGCGCCAGATGCACCGCGCCCAGCGTCGCAAGCGCATTCTGAACCATGTGCCGTCCCGGCGCGCCCAGCCGCACTTCCGTCTCCTCGCCGTCGATTTTCACGGCAAAGGTGGAGGATTGCGCTCCGCATTCCGCATGCATCAGCCGGATATCCGCGCGCGCATTCTCGCCAAACCCGGCAATCGTCTTCACGCCGGCCTCTTCAGCAAGGGCCGAAAGCGTTTTCCAGCGTTTGTCATCGCGGTTGACGAGCGCCGCGCCGCCCTTCACCACGCCCTCGAAAATCTCGCCCTTGGCGCGGGCAATCTCTTCCACGCTCTTGAAGAACCCCAGATGCGCCGCCGCCACGAGTGTCACCACGGCGATGTGCGGGCGCACCATCTTCACAAGCGGGCGGATTTCGTCCGGGTGGTTCATGCCGATCTCGAAGATCGCGAAGTCGCAGTCGGCCGGCATGCGGGCCAGCGTCAGCGGCACGCCCCAGTGATTGTTGAAGGAACGGTCTGCCGCATGAACGCTGCCGCAGGCGGAAAAAGCCTGGCGCATCATGTTCTTGGTCGATGTCTTCCCAACTGATCCTGTCACCGCCACGATCTTGGCGCGGCTGCGCAGACGCGCGGCACGGCCAAGATCTTCCATGGCTTTCTGCACGTCCGGCACCACCACTTTCGGCACACCAAGCCGTCCCAGCGCCGGCAGCTTGCCCTCCGAGACCACCAGCACGGATGCGCCCGCCGCCATGGCAGCGGTGGCGAAATCGTGCCCGTCAAACCGCTCGCCCTGAATGGCAAAGAACGCGTCGCCCGGCTGGAGCGTCCGCGTGTCGATGGAAATCCCGGTGATCGCCGCTACAGGCTGCCCGAGCGGCCTGCCACCCGTCGCCTGCACCAGCGCTTCATGTGTCCACAGCGCGCTCATCCGCCACGCTCCGCGAGTGCAGCCCGCACTTCCTCGTGGTCGGAAAAATGATGCTTTTCACCAGCGATCTCCTGCCCGGTCTCATGTCCCTTGCCGGCAACGATCAGCGTGTCGCCTTCCTCGAGCATGGCAACGGCTGAACGGATCGCTTCGTGCCGGTCGCCGATCTCGCGCGCTCCCGGAGCTGCGGCCATGATCGCCGCCCGGATCGCCTCCGGGTCCTCCGAGCGCGGGTTGTCATCCGTCACGATCGCCACATCGGCCAGCCGGGAGGCGATCTCGCCCATGATCGGGCGCTTGCCCGTATCCCGGTCGCCCCCACAGCCGAACACCACGATCACCCGTCCTGTCGTGAAGGGCCGCACCGATTGCAGCACATTTTCCAGCCCGTCGGGCTTGTGCGCATAGTCCACATAAACCTGTGCGCCATTCTTGGCCGTTCCAACAAGCTCCAGCCGGCCCGACGCGCCCCTGAGCGTCTCAAGCGCTGCAAACGCGGTCTCCGCTGCCGTCCCCGTGCTGATCGCCAGACCTGCGGCAACAAGCGCATTGGCCACCTGAAAATCACCCGCAAGCGGCAGGTCCACCTCGTAGATAACACCGCCGACATCCACCTCGGCCCGCTGGCGATGGCGCTCGTGCTCGACCCGCTTCAGCGTCAGGAACGCGCCCTTGCGCCCCACCGTACGCACATAGAGACCCGCGGCCTTCGCCGCCACCACTGTCGGGTCCGACCACGGATCGTCGGCAAAGATCACCGCCGGCGCGCCCTTGGGCAAAAGCGTATCGAACAGGCGCAGCTTCGCCTGATGATATTCCTCCACCGTCGGATGATAATCCATGTGGTCGCGCCCGAGATTGGTAAAGCCCCCGGCGGCAAGCCGCACACCATCGAGGCGGCGCTGGTCGAGCCCGTGGCTCGAAGCCTCCATCGAGGCGTGGCTCACGCCTTCCCCCGCCAGTTCATCGAGCAGGCGATGCAGCGCGATCGGATCGGGTGTCGTCAACTCGCCATATTCGTCCCGGCCCGGTGCCACCACGCCCGTGGTGCCGATGCTGGCCGCCGGCAATCCGGCATGTTCCCATATCTGGCGTGTGAAGGAAGCGACCGAGGTCTTGCCGCTGGTCCCGGTGACCGCGACCATTGTCGCAGGCTGGCGCGGAAAAAGCCGCGCCGCACAGAGCGCAAGGGCACGCCGTGGGTCGTCCGTTTCAATGACAGGCACCCCGGGATCGGAAGAAAGGGCGCCTGGCGCCGCGATGATGGCGGCTGCCCCCTTGCGCGCAGCGTCGGCGGCAAAAGCGGCTCCATTGGCCTTTACGCCGGCCAGGGCAAAAAACAGGTCTCCTGCCTTCACCTTCCGCGAATCCGCCGAAATCCCCGAGACCTCCGCTTGCGCAGGCAACGATCCCTGTTGAGGAAGAATGTCCGCAAATTCACTGAACTTCATGAGGCCCCGGTACTTTCAGTTGCGTTTGTTCCCTCGGCACATGGCCGACTCAATGCGCCGACTCACTGCTGCGAAATCAGCAAAGCATCACTTTCTTGACCGAATTCAGGCTTGACGCCAAGCAGCGGCGCTGAACGGCGGATGATGTTGCGCACCATTGGCGCCGCGTTCAGGCCGGCCGTTGCGCCGATCCCTTCCCGCTCGGGCTTCGGTTCGTCGATGAACACCAGCACCACATATTCGGGATCGTCGACCGGGAAACCTGCGATGAACGCGTTGAAGCGGACATTGTTGGAGTAGCGGCCGTTGACAACCTTCTCCGCAGTGCCGGTCTTGCCGCCGACATAATAGCCCTCGACCTCGGCGCGCCGGCCTGATCCCTTCTCGGAATTGAGTCGGAAGAGATAGCGCATCTGTGCGCTGGTCTTCGGCGAGATCACCTGCGTTGCGATCTCCGTCGCCTCCGCTTCGGAGCGCGGCAGGAAGGTTGGCGGAATGAGCCTGCCACCGTTCAGCATGGCCGCTGCCGCCACCGCCGTCTGGAGGGGTGTCGTGGCCATGCCATGACCATAGGAGATCGTCACGGAATTGATCTTCTTCCATTCCTTCGGCTCTGTCGGGAGAGCCACCTCGGGCAGTTCCGTCGACATCCGTCCAAGAAGGCCGATCTTTTTCAGAAACTCCCTGTGTCCCTCGATCCCCACCACGTCCGCCATCTTCGCCGTGCCGATGTTGGAGGAGTAGATGAAGATTTCGGGCACGCTCAGCACCCGGCGTTTGCCGTGGAAGTCGTTGATCGTGAAACCGCCAATGCGGATCGGCCGTGTCGCATCAAAACTGTCATTGATGCTGACCAGACCGGAATCGAGCCCCATGGCCGTCGTGAAGATCTTGAACGTCGAACCCATCTCGAACACACCGGCCGACATGCGGTTCAGGCGATCCTTGTCCAGCGCGTTGACCGGATTGTTCGGGTCATAGTCGGGCACGGATGCCATGCCCACCACTTCACCCGTATTGGCCTTCAGCACCACGGCACCGGCAGCAATTGCCTTGTAGCGGTCGAGTGCCTGCACGAGTTCGTCCCGGATGATGTGCTGCACACGCAGGTCGACCGAAAGCCTAACCGGCTCCAGGTGCCCCTCGACGGCAAGCCCCGTGGCCTGCAGGTCGGCCAGCCCCTGATCGTCAACGAATTTCTCGATGCCTGCGATGCCCTTGTTGTCGATGTTCACAAGGCCAAGGATATGCGAGGCGGTCGCCCCACCGGGATAGAAGCGGCGTTTTTCCGTGCGGAAACCGAGACCCGGCACGCCCAGCGCGAGAATGTCGGCCTGCTGGCGCGGCGAGAGCTGGCGGCGCAGCCACACAAAGCCCGCATCGCTGTCGAGCCTTCGATAGGTCTGCTGGTAATTGAGGTCGGGAAGAACAGTGGAAAGCTTCTCGATGGCTTCGTCGATATCCACGATACGTCGCGGCTCGGCAAAGAGCGACGCTGTCTTGATGTCGGTCGCAAGAACCTCACCGTTGCGGTCCACCAGGTCGGGGCGCGACGCGGTCACACGGGCTGCCGGCACGCTCGCCTCCGGCTCGTCCTGCATGGCGAGGTGAACCAGGCGACCACCAAGCACTGCATAAATGCCGAATATGACGGCCATGGCCATCACCACCCGGTTCTGAGCCCGTCCGCCACGGGCCTTGCCGGCCCCGTCCATCACGATGGTTGCAGCGCCCCGGCGCACGACCGACGAAGCCATGTCGTCCCTGTATCCGCTTGTGCTCGTCATGGCCGCACCGCCCCGGTTGTCGTCTCGTCTGGCACGCCCCCGGCGTCGGCCATACCGCCGACAAGCCCCTCGATGGTCAGAGGCTTTTCCGGAAGATCGGAAAATTCGGCGATCCGCGGCGCCTCAACGGGTTCAAGCCCCAGCTCATCCTTATAGGTCTCGGCCAGCCGCTGCAGCCGCGCAGGCTGCGTCAGCAGGCTCCAGTCCGCCCTGAGGATATCGATCGAATCTTCCTCAAGCTCTGCCTGACGCTCGATCTTCTGCAGTTCCTCGTATTTGGCTTCGGCATCGTGCTTGGTCTTGTAGGTGAAGGCAGCCGCTGCCAGCATGACCGTGATCAGCACAATATCGCTCGTGCGAAACATTCTTGCCTCTACCTCTCACCTGCACGCGTCGGCCGCGGAAACCGCGACAGACCGACAATCTCGAAATCAGCCTCCCCGGCCGGCGCATCGGTGCGCCTCGCCAGGCGCAGCCGCGCGGAACGCGCCCGCGGGTTCTGCTCCGTCTCCCCGCGCGATGGAGCCACAGGCTTGACCGGCTTCTCGAAAGTCGGAGCCGCGCCATGCACCTCTGGCAGATGGCGCGATCCGCCCTGTCCGCCGGCACGCTCCACCATGAAACGCTTGACGATCCGGTCTTCAAGCGAGTGGAACGTCACCACCACCAGCCGGCCGCCTGGTTTTAGAACGCGTTCGGCTGCAAAGAGCGCACGCGCCAGTTCGCCGAGCTCGTCATTGACGAAAATGCGCAGCCCCTGAAAAACGCGCGTCGCGGGATGGATTTTCTCCTGCGGACGCCGGCCGACGATCTTCTCGACCGCACTGGCAAGGTCCAGCGTCGTCTCGAACGGCTTTTCAGCCCTCACCCGTTCCAGTCCACGCGCAATGCGGCCCGCCTGACGCTCCTCGCCGAGAATGCCGAAGATACGGGCAAGGTCGCCCGCTTTCATTGTGTTGACCACATCGGCAGCACTCAGGCCCGAGCGCTCCATGCGCATGTCGAGCGGTCCATCCTTCTGGAAGGAGAAACCGCGCACGGCCTGATCGATCTGCATGGAGGAAACGCCGATATCGAGCACCACGCCATCGACCTGATCGTCGACAACATCGTCGAGCCTGGAAAAGCGGTTTTCCACCAGCTGCAGGCGCCCGTCCCACGTCTTCACCAGCGCCTGACCGGCTTCAATGGCGGTCGGGTCGCGGTCGATGGCCGTGACCGAGGCCCCCTCTTCAAGGAGGGCCGTCGTGTAGCCGCCGGCGCCGAACGTGCCGTCAATGAAATGCTGGCCGTCGAGAGGCTGTAGCGCCTCGAGAACTTCGCGCAAAAGAACCGGAATGTGGCGGGCCAGTCCGCCACCGGCCGGGCTTTCGCCGCCGGGGCCCGCCATCATTCCGACTGTCCGGCAGTTCGGCTCGAAGTGGCCGCTTGCCGAAGTTTCAGAAGCCGTTCGCGCACCGCCTGCCCGTGAGCCTTCAGCCGCTCCGGCTCCCAGATCTGAAAGAAATGCCCACGACCAACGAAGGCCACATCCTTCGTGATGCCTGTATGCTCGCGAATGAAATCCGTCACCGTGATGCGCCCGTCTTGATCGAGTTTCAGGAAGGCGCCGTCGCCATGCACGAAAAAGGACATGTCGTCCGCAGTCTGCAGAAATGGGTCTTCCTGCGCGATCCGCTCCTCGTAGCGGTCGAGCAGATCGAGACCGCCCACATCCATCGCCTGGATGTCGAGCGCGCGAAGCGCATAGAGCTCGATAAAACCACGTTTTTGAACGACGGAGCGAAAGTGCGCCGGCACCGAGACCCGACCCTTGGAGTCGATCTTGTTTACTGCATTCGACAGAAACCGGTCCATGACGCGTTGCGGCCAAAAGGCCCATGCCCCTCTGCATCTCTTCAGCCGCTTTCAGATGCGGCTCTCCGAACACTTGCCCGCCCCCCTGCAAGGGTGAATCCCAACTGCCACGCCGCCCTGCCAAAGAGGCCGACATGAGAGGAACCCGTACTCCAACTGCAACGAAACGCTGATTTGTTATATGGGGTACCATGGGCCGATATGGGCGTCAACGGGATTAAGCTTCACAAATGCCGCAATGACAGGCGTTTTGGACATGCATCGGGCCATGGTCATTTATCGTGCATTAAGGCTAACAAAAGGTTAGGAAGAGCTTCGTGCCGTCCGGCCCGCACCCACCGACATGACCGCGAGGAGCCCAATGTCCGACAGCCAGAACGCCCGTGCTGCAAGCCTCTCACACCTTCATTCGGGCAGCCTTGCCAAAGGCGATCCGCTCTCCACGCCCATCGTCATGAGTTCGGTGTTTCATCTGCCAGGCGACCCTGCAGGCGCGCGTCAATATGGCCGTTTCGACAATCCCACCTGGGAAGCGGTGGAGGCAGCACTCGCCCATCTTGAAGATGCCGACGCCATCGCCTTCCCCTCCGGCATGGCCGCGATCTCGTCGGTTTTTCTGGCCCTGCTTTCAGGCGGCGACCGGGTGCTCCTGCCCTCGGATGGCTACTACACGCCCCGCGTCCTTTTGGAAAAGCACCTGATCCGGCTTGGCATACGCTACGACACCCGACCGACCGCGTCGTTTCTCGAAGGCGGGTTTGCCGGATATCGCATGGTGCTCGTCGAAACCCCTTCCAACCCGGGGCTTGATGTCTGCGACATCAGGGCGGTGGCAGAAGCCGCCCATGCTGCGGGCGCAATCGTCGTCGCCGACAACACGACCATGACACCCTATGGCCAGCGCCCGCTGGATCTCGGCGTCGACATCGTGCTTGCCGCCGACACCAAGGCGCCCAACGGGCATTCGGACGTGCTTTTCGGCCACGTCGCAAGCCGCAATGGGGAGATGATCGAAACCATCCGCGAATGGCGCAAACTGGCCGGTGTCATCCCCGGCCCGTTCGAAGCATGGCTGGTCCTGCGCGGCCTCGAAACACTCGAACTGCGCTTCGACCGCATGTGCACTTCCGCCGAAATCATTGCAGCACGCCTTGCAGACCATCCGGCGATCCGGTCGGTGCGCTATCCCGGCCTTGCGGGCGATCCATCGCATGCACTCTCCAAAACGCAGATGCTGCGCTTCGGTTCGCTCATCGGGCTGACGCTGGGTTCGGAAGAACAGGCCGAAGCCTTCATCGACACCTGCCCGCTCATCGAGGCGACAACCTCTTTCGGCGGCGTCCACACATCCGCCGAACGGCGTGCGCGATGGGGTGACGATGTGGCAGAAGGGTTCGTTCGTCTCTCGGTCGGGTGCGAGCCGACGGAGACACTCTGGCAGGCAATCGACGCCGCATTGAAAACGGCGTAAAACTGCCCGGAATTTCCGGAAACGAGGCCGGAATCCCTCGAATTCCAGAAAAATCGGCAAATTCCGGAAAAGTGTGCCAGCCGGTCTATAAGCCGGGTTTTGTATGGCCGCACCGCCCGAAAGCGATGCAACGTGACGGCCATTCCTCTGGGACCGATGTTGCCATCGGCCTCAAGCAACCTACCCGAACGGCTGGACCGGAAAACGCCCTGAGGGTGACCCCTCACGCCATTCCTATTCGGTTTTGCTCCCGGTGGGGTTTACCATGCCGTCTTCGTTACCGTCGACGCGGTGGGCTCTTACCCCACCCTTTCACCCTGACCCCGCCAGCATTTCGGTTCCCGGCAAGAGCCTGAAAAAGAACCGAAAAACAGGCGGGGCGGTCTGCTTTCTGTGGCACTGTCCCTGGGGTTGCCCCCGCCGGATGTTATCCGGCACCGTTTTTCCGTGGAGCCCGGACTTTCCTCGCAAACAGCCTTTCGGCTCCCGTTCGCGCGGCCGTCCGACCGGCTGGCAGGACGTATAAAGGGTTTCGCACGGCAAAACGCAACTCAAAACAGACACGTTTGCGCACGAAACCCCTCATTCCCGAACTTAACGCCCGAGAATCCGCTTCACTTTCGAGCAATAGCGCGAGGAAATCGGGTTCATGCGCTTCGCGCCGTGACCCGCATTGTATTTGAGAATCGTGCCGCAGGTCGTGCCGCCACCCAGCTTGTGCGCCTTGGCGAGGTACTTCATGCCGTACTTGATGTTGGTATCGGGATTGTAGAGGCCCTTGGCCGAGCCGCGATAGCCCATCATCCGCGCCGTTGCGGGCTTGATCTGCATAAGGCCGATCTCGCCCGCCGCGCCACGTGCATTCGCACGGTAGTTGCTTTCAACCCGGACAACGGCGTTGGCCAGCGAAACCGGGACGCCATAGGCAGAAGCGTATTGGGCAATGATCGTCTGGTAGGAACCGCCCTTGGCGCTCTTGCTGCCCTTGGAGCTCTTGCCGCTGGTGCGCACGGTGGTTTTAACCGTGGTCTTCTTCTTGCTGGACTTCGCTGTGACCTTCTTTTCCGCCCTGGCCGGTTTCGCCGGCTTTATCGAGGCGGTGGTGGTCATGTCCACTTCGCTTGCCTGGGAACCTTTTCCACCACGGATGATTGTACGAAGCAGATTGGGCGCGGCTTCACCCTTTTCCGCTTTCTCGGCACTCTTCTTGGCAGAGTGGGCCGCGATCACCTGTCCATAATTGGTCTTTTCGCCACCATGGGACAAAGACGTTGCAGCGCCGACAGCGATCGCTGCCGCGAGTAAGGTTTTGATTTTCATTTCGACCCGTAAATCTGTGCCGCAGCATCCGTGCGCGGCAGGTTTTGTCTTTAACGAAGCCGGGATCAATGTCCCACGGCCTCAACACGGGTCGGTGTTTTGCAGGCGAAGGGGAAACAAAAAAGGCGCTTCAATTCAAATAATATGAATCGATGAAATTTTGCGCCAGTCTTGGGAGTGAGTGATCGTCAGGGAGAAGAATCAATCACAAATTAATTATACAACAATTTGCGCAAAATCTCGCATGTTGTCACATCAGCCAGGCCACAAACCTCTAAAGGCCTGAAATGCCTTTGAAATTCCCGGACGATCGTTTGCGTTTGCCTGTCATATGTTCCGGTTGTGGCAATCCCGTATCCGTAGCGCTGAAGCAGTCTCTGGAGGGCCAGAACGGCCGGTCCGCTGCCGTCGGGACCGAGAACACGCCCTCCCGGGATGGGCGCAATTGCGACAAAATGGCCAAGACCAGCCGCCGCCAGCCGCTGCCAGGGAAACTTTTCTCCCGGGTCGACCTTGCGACCGGGCGCAATGTCGGAATGGGCAAGAACCCGTTTTGCCAGGATTCTGTGACGCCGGCAGATGTCCAGGCCAAGCTCGAGAACGGCCTTGATCTGCACCTCGGGAAAGTCCGGCAGGTTCTGCGGATGCCCCGCATTCGCGATCTCGACACCGATGGACCAGGAGTTAACATCGTCACGCCCCCGCCATGATCCCCGCCCCGCATGCCAGGCCCGGTCCGCCTCCCGCACCATCTGCACGATGCGCCCGTCTTCATGGACGAGATAGTGGCTTGAAACCTCGCTTTCGGCTGCGCAAAGCCAGTCCTGCGCACTCTTGCCGGTTTCCATGCCGGTATAGTGGAGAATGAGCGCATCAGGCTTTTGTCCGTCCCGCCGTACGCCGAAATTCGGAGAGGGACAAACCTCCGCCCCGCTGAAATCCGGCTCGAACATCGCCGCTGCGCAGACGGTCGCACTCACGCACGCACCTGCGCTTTCTCGATGCTCTCATAGGCCGCGTTGATCGCCGCAAGACGCGTATTTGCGATGGCCAGGAACTCTTCCGGAACCCCGCGCGCAATGAGCTTGTCGGGATGGTTCTCGGCAACAAGCCGGCGATACCGGCGCTTGATCTCGTCGAATGGCGCTCCCTGTTCGACACCGAGAACCAGATAAGGGTTGCCATCTCCGGTGATCGCATGACGAGACAGCATCTGCTCGAAATGGTCGTCGCCAATATCGAATATCTCTGCAACACGTTGCAGAAATTCCGTTTCACGCTCGTGGATCACGCCATCTGCCTTGGCGATATGAAACAGCGCGTCGAGAATATCCTCGAGCACCATGCAGTTCGGTCCGCCATATCCGCACAGATTGGCCATCTGCTGCGCATAGGCCTCGAAACCCGCCACATCCTGCTGTGCGAGATTGTAGAGCCGCGAGACATTGGCCTGCTCGTTGCGCGGAACGGAAAAAACTTCGTGGAAGGCCCTGACCTCGTCCTGTGTCACGACACCATCGGCCTTCGCCATCTTGGCCGACAGGGCGATGATGGCGATGGAAAAGGCAACGCGCCGGCGCAGTTGCGGGTCGCCTTCGAATACGGTGCGAATGGCCTCGACCATCGCTGACAGCGCACTGCCGGGCGCGCGCGTGATAAAGTCTGTTATACGATCCCAAAACGTCATGCCGGTTTTGTAACCGCAAACGCCCGGGATTTCGAGGCGCAGTTTGGCGCAAGCGGAGCCGGATGGGATTTTCATCCCATCCGGCTGTTTTCTCTTCAGGCACTCATTACGCGACCTGAATGGACGACGCCTTACTGGCTGGTCGTGCCCTGATCCTGCATCGGGTCAGCTTCGGGTGCAGCAGCCGGCGGATCCATCGGGGTTGCATCCTGCTGTTCGGGCTCGATGCTCTGGGTGGTCGTGTTGTCGCCTTCACTACAGGCTGCAAGTCCAAGAAGGGCGAGGCCCGAAACGGTGGCGGCTAGAAACTTTTTCATGTCGACTCTCCATACAAAGCGCATCTTGGATCGCCGTGCGTCCATCCGGACGCACAAAGGACGATCCAAACCATGGATAGAGCATCGGAATCACCCGAAAACCGGATTCCACTTTTCGGTCCGATGCTCCAAGAGCGCGACACCACGCGCTCACACCAAAGAAATGCGCGGACGCGTCTGGAGTTTCGTAACGTTGAATGACCGTTCGTAACGATGCGGGATCAAAGGCTGGTCGCGCTGCGTGCCGCCTGATCATATTGCCCGGAAAGGGCGTGCATCACCGCAGCGATGCCGGAAAGCGCTTCCTCGTCGAGCTTGAGGCGCTTGGTGCTGGCAACGAGCAGCGCTTCACGAACCTCATGATAGCGCTCGCAGGCGGCGGCCCCTTCCGCAGTCGCCTTCACCGTCTTTTCCTTGCCCCTGCGCCCGGTCTTGACCAGACCGAGCGCGGCCAGCTTCTTGATGGCGTAGGACGCGACGTGAACGTCTTCGATGTTGAACATCATGCACAGCTCCGAAAGCGTCTTCTCCCGGTTCCTGTGATTGACGGCATGCAGGATCTGCACGGCGGTGGGCTGCAGCCCCGGCACACCTGCCGCTGCCATGCAGCGCACCATCCAGCGCTCGAAGGAATGGCTCATCACAGTCATCGCAAACTCGATCTCCGACAGCGCCGGCATGGCGCCAGCGGCCAGATGAGCGGCGGAGACGACCGGTCCGACTTTCCTTTCGGCGTTCGACATCATTACCTCGCGAGCATGGTTTGCGGCAGCCAAAGCGCCAGTTGCGGGAACAGGACGATCAACGCCACGGCGACGATCATCATGAGGAAGAACGGCAGGGTCATGCCGGCGACCTTGAGAATGTTGTGACCGGTAAGCCCCTGAATGACGAACAGGTTGAAGCCGACCGGCGGCGTGATCTGACTCATCTCGACCACGAGCACGAGATAGATGCCGAACCAGATGATGTCGAGCCCCGCAGCCTCCACCATGGGCAGAATGACCGATGCGGTAAGCACGACGATGGAAATGCCGTCGAGAAAACAACCCAGCACGACGAAGAAAAGGGTCAGCACAGCCAGAAGCGCATAGGGCGAGTAGCCCTGCTCGGCGATGAACTGCGCCAGCGCACGGGGAATGCCCGTATAGCCCATGGCCACGGTCAGAACGGACGCACCGGCGAGGATGAGCACGATCATGCAGGAAGTGCGCGAGGCGTTGCGCAGCGCAGCGAAAAAGGTCGAGCGACTTAACGTGCCGGTGAACCATGACAGTGCCAGTGAGAGGACCACACCGACAACGGCGGCCTCGGTGGGCGAAGCAAAGCCGCCATAGATCGAACCGATGACACCGATGATGAGCGCCAGGATCGGGAACAGGCGACGCGTCTGCCAGATGCGCTGAAGATAGGGAATGCGCGGATCAGCCTCGGGCATGCGCTTGTGAATGATCATCGACCACACGGCCGTGTAGCCCATGAAGAGCGCCGCCAGCATGATGCCGGGAACGACGCCGGCGATGAACAGACGGGCGATGGACTGCTCGGTGGCCGCACCGTAGACGATCAGAATGATCGACGGCGGGATGAGCAGGCCGAGCGTGCCGGAACCGGCAAGCGAGCCGATGGCCATGCGCTCGTCATAGCCGCGCTTTCTGAGCTCGGGCAGAGACATGCGGCCGATGGTGGCCGTGGTGGCGGCAGACGAGCCGGACACGGCGGCGAAGATGGCGCAGCCCAGAATGTTGACGTGCAGGAGCCGGCCCGGCAGACGCCGCATCCACGGCGCCAGGCCGGCGAACATGTCTTCGGCCAGCCTTGTGCGGAACAGGATCTCTCCCATCCAGATGAACATGGGAAGAGCGGCCAGATCCCACGAATTGATGGAGCCCCACACGGTGGTGGCCATCACCGCGCCGGGCGGCACCGGAACCATGAGATAGATGGCCGCAAGACCGGCCACCATGAGCGCCAGCGCAACCCAGAGGCCGGCGGCAAGCAGGACGAGCATCAGCCCGCCGAGCGTGAGGGAAATGGTCAGGAGGTCCATCACACTTCCTCCGCTGCGCCGTCTTCGGTGGCGAGATAGGATGGCGACCGGCCCGTAAGGGCCGCGAACAGATCATCCAGTAGCGCAATGGCGAATATGCCGATCCCGAGAGCCATGACCGACTGCGGTATCCAGAGCGGGATTGCGATGATGCCGTAGGACAATTCGTTGAAACGGTGACTGTCGAGGGCGAGCTTTGCCGCATAGTAGAAGAAGAAGCCCGCCAGCGCCGCTCCGACCAGGAGCACGAACACCTCGGCCATCCGGCGCATGCCCTCGGGCATGGCGGCGAGCCCCAGCGTCACGCGGATCTGCGCACCGCCGCGCAGGGAGCCGGCAAGCGCCATGAAAGAGGCTCCGACCAGCAGGAAGCCCGCGATCTCCGCCAACGACGGCACAAGAAAGCCAAAGGGTGGCAGGCCGAAAAGCCCAAGCAGGCTGTCCACCACGCGCCCCATGACCTGGGCGAACACCAGAACTGCGATCACGCAGAGGGCGGCCATGGCCAGCCATTCGGCTGCACCATAGAGCCCATTCATCAGTTTTCTCATTGTCGTCGTCTCCGCTCCGACGGTCTCATTGTGGTCGCACATGGCGACCGATCTGCAGGCGGCTGAAGAACCGGCCGCCTGCAGCGCCTGTCAAAGCGGTCAGTTTTGGTAGGCTTCGAGGATGGCCTTGCCTTCGTCGCCGGCCTTTTCAGCCCATTCGGCGGACATTTCCGCACCGATGGCGGCAAGCCCTTCCTTCAGCTCGGCGCTGGGCGCAGTCACGGTGATGCCGTTGTCTTTCAGGACCTGGGTCTTTTCCATCGTCTCCTTGACGGAAGCCTCCCAGCCACGCGTCTCGGCCGTGGCCGCAGCCTCAAGCACCGCTGCCTGCTGATCTGCCGCCAGTGCATCGAACGCGGCCTTGTTTACAAAGACCATGTTGCGCGGCAGCCAGGCCTGGGCGTCGGAGTAATGAGAGAGGAAGTCCCAGACCTTGGAATTCGCACCGGTGGACGGCGACGTCACCATGGCTTCGACGCGACCGGTGGCAAAGGCGGTCGGCAGATCCGGTACCTCAACCTGCGTCGGAAGCGAGCCCGCAAGCTGCGCCAGACGCTCGGTAGCGGCATTGTAGGCGCGCATCTTCAGCCCCTTGAGGTCGTCGACCGAGGAGATGTCCTTCTGGGTATAGATACCCTGCGGCGGCCAGGGCACAGAGAATAGCAACTGAAGCCCCTGCTCCTGAAGCTTTGCGGCAAGCTGGTCCTTCGACGCGTCATAGAGTTTCTTCGCGTCATCATAGCTGGTGGCCAGGAATGGGATCGAATCCACTTCATAGATCGGGTCTTCGTTTGAAAGACGCGAGCCAAGGATTTCGCCGATCTGGGCAAGCCCCTGCCGCACGGCGTTCTTGATGTCGGGATGCTTGAAGAGCGATCCGTTGGAGTGAACGGTAATCTCCAGCCCGCCATCGGTGGCTGATTTCACATCCTCGGCGAACTGGACGATGTTCTGCGTGTGGAAATTGGTGTCGCCATAGGGCACCGGCATGTCCCACTTGGTCTGGGCAGATGCCGATGTCGCAAAGCCGAGCGCGGCTGCGGCCAGAACGAATTTCACGGAATGATGCATATTCAGATCTCCCATTTTGTGAAGCAACGGAGGTGTTTCCTCACCCTTCTCATTGCAATAAAGACAGCGTGGCACATTCAGACAATATGTCAATAAATTATTGACGTTTTATCCGAGACATGGTTCTCCTTTTGCCAAGGATAATGCGAAGGAAGCGATGATGACAGAAGGCAAATGGGATTTTTGGATCGACCGCGGCGGCACTTTTACCGACGTTATCGGCCGCGCCCCCGATGGCGGGCTCTTTGCCCGCAAGCTGCTTTCTGAAAATCCGGAAGCCTACGCCGATGCCGGCATCCAGGGCATTCGCGATCACCTCGGCGTCAAGAAGGGCGAAGCCATGCCTTCGCATCTGATCGGCGACGTGAAGATGGGCACGACCGTTGCCACCAATGCGCTTCTGGAGCGCAAGGGCGACCGCGTGGCGCTGGTCATCACCAAAGGCTTCCGCGACGCGCTCAAGATCGCCTATCAGGCGCGGCCCGACATCTTCGCCAAAGAGATCATTCTTCCCGAACAGCTCTATGAGCGCGTGATCGAGGTGCCGGAGCGCCGACGCGTGGACGGCACGGTGGAAACGGAACTCGACCTTGGAGCCGTGAAGGGCGAAATCGAGGCGGCGAAGGCTGACGGCATCGATGCGGTGGCCATCGTCTTCATGCATGCCTGGAAATATCCCGAACATGAGAAAGCCGCTGCAAGCCTTTGCCGCGATTCCGGTTTCTCGCAGGTCTCTGTCAGCCACGAGACCTCACCGCTCATCAAGCTGGTGGGGCGCGGCGACACCACGGTAGTGGATGCCTATCTGTCGCCGATCCTGTCGCGCTATGTGAGCCGCGTGGCGGCGGAACTGGGCGTCGACGAGAATGGCGAAGGCCCGGGCCTCAAATTCATGATGTCGTCGGGCGGCCTGACGGCGGCCGACAAGTTCCAGGGCAAGGACGCGATCCTCTCCGGCCCCGCCGGCGGTGTGGTCGGCATGGTCGAGACGGCGCGGCTTGCCGGCTTCGACAAGGTGATCGGCTTCGACATGGGCGGCACCTCCACGGACGTGGCCCATTATGACGGCGACTATGAACGCGCCTTCGACACGGAAGTGGCGGGCGTGCGCATTCGCGCACCGATGATGCGCATTCACACCGTGGCCGCCGGTGGCGGCTCGATCCTGCATTATGAAGACAACCGCCTGAAGGCGGGTCCGGATTCGGCCGGCGCAAACCCCGGCCCCGCCTGCTATCGCCGTGGCGGGCCGCTGGCCGTGACCGATGCGAATGTGATGCTGGGCAAGTTGCAGCCGGACTTCTTCCCGGCCATTTTCGGCCCCGAGCAGAACGAGCCGCTCGATGTGGACGCCGTGCGCGCCCGCTTCACCGAGCTTGCCGACAAGATCGGCGACGGACGCCCGGCGGAAGCCGTGGCGGAAGGCTTCATCACCATTGCGGTCGAAAACATGGCCAATGCAGTGAAGAAGATTTCCGTGCAGCGCGGCTATGACGTGACCGGCTATCTGCTGAACTGTTTTGGCGGCGCGGGTGGCCAGCATGCCTGCCTCGTGGCCGACGCGCTCGGCATGGAAGCGGTGCTGATCCATCCGATGTCGGGCCTGCTCTCGGCCTATGGCATCGGCCTTGCGACCGTGTTCGCCTCGCGCCAGCAGGCGCTTTTGAAGCCCTTTGCGGAAAGCTCTCTGGACGCCATCGACGCGCTTTCGGCGTCGCTGCGCGAAGAGGTGCGCGCGGAGCTGGCCGATCAGGGCATCACCGGCGACAAGGTGGTCTGGGCGACCAAGCTGGAAATCCGCTACGAGGGCACCGACACCACGCTGCCCATCGCCTTTGACGGCACGCTTGAGACCGCCAAAGCCGCCTTCGAGGCGGCGCACAAGGCGCAGTTCGGCTTCGTCTACGACGACAAGCCGATGGTGGTGGAAGCCGTCAGCGTCGAGGGACTGGACGCCGGCGATGGCCGTCCGGTCGAGCAGGAGCAGGCGACCAGCGACGCCACGCCCGCTCCCGGCGAGACGCGCGCGATCTTCTGCGATGGCGCTTGGCACGATGCCGGCATCTACCGCCGCGAGACGCTGTCGCGCGGCGCGAAGGTCAACGGCCCTGCCCTCATCATCGAGGCCAACCAGACGGTTGTCGTGGAGCCCGGCTGGCAGGCCGAGATCACCGCGCTCGACCACATTCTGATGCGCCGCGTGGAGAAGAAGGCCCGTATGGCCGCACTCGGCACCAAGGCCGATCCGGTGATGCTCGAGGTCTTCAACAACCTGTTCATGTCGATCGCCGAACAGATGGGCGTGACGTTGCAGAACACCGCCTATTCGGTGAACATCAAGGAGCGGCTCGACTTCTCCTGCGCGGTTTTTGACCAGAACGGCGCGCTGGTGGCCAACGCCCCGCACATGCCGGTGCATCTGGGCTCCATGGACCGCTCGGTGGAAACCGTCATCCGACTGAACAAGGGCAATATCCGCCCCGGCGACGTGTTCGCGCTGAACGCGCCCTATAATGGCGGCACGCATCTGCCCGACATCACGGTGGTTACGCCCGTGTTTGACGATCACGGCGAGAACATTCTGTTCTACACCGCCTCGCGCGGCCACCATGCCGATGTCGGCGGCACCGCGCCCGGCTCCATGACGCCGCTGGCGACCACGGTGGATGAAGAAGGCGTTCTGTTCGACAATTTCCGCCTTGTCGAAGGCGGCAAGTTCCGCGAAGAGGAGCTGCACACGCTTCTGACCGACCACGCCTATCCGGCGCGCAACCCGCACCAGAACATTGCCGATCTGAAGGCGCAGATTGCCGCCAACGAAAAGGGCGTGGCGGAACTGCGCAAGATGATCGACCAGTTCGGCCTGGACGTGGTGCAGGCCTATATGGGCCATGTGCAGGACAATGCGGCGGAAGCCGTGCGCCGCGTGCTCGAACGCCTGCCGGACGCGTCGGAATATGAATATCCGACCGACACGGGCCAGGTGATCAAGGTGAAGATCACCGTCGACCGCGAAAAGCGCGAGGCGACCGTCGACTTCACCGGCACGTCGAATGTTCAGAAGAACAATTTCAACGCGCCCGAACCGGTGACCCGCGCGGCCGTGCTCTATGCCTTCCGCGTGATGGTGGAAGGGCAGATCCCGATGAATGCGGGCTGCCTGCGGCCAATCAACATCGTGATCCCGGAAGACTGCATGCTGCGCCCCTCCTATCCGGCGGCGGTCGTGGCCGGCAATGTGGAGACGTCGCAGCACGTCACCAATGCGCTGTTCGGCGCGATGAAGGCCATCGCCAACAGCCAGGGCACGATGAACAATCTGACCTTCGGCAATGAAGAGTATCAGTATTACGAGACCATCTGCTCCGGCTCTCCGGCCGGTCGCATGAATGACGGTCGCGGCTTTGATGGCGCATCGGGCGTTCATGTCCACATGACCAATTCGCGCCTGACGGACCCGGAAATCCTGGAGTTGCGTTTCCCGGTTCTGCTTGAGGACTTCCACATCCGCGAAGGCTCCGGCGGCAAGGGCAAGTGGAGCGCCGGCGACGGCACGCGCCGCACCATCCGCTTCCTGAAGACCATGGAATGCGCCATTCTCTCCTCCCACCGCAGCGGGCCGCCACGCGGCGTTGAGGGCGGCGGCGATGGCGAGATGGGCAAGACCGAAGTGCGCCGCAAGGACGGTCATGTCGAGACGCTCAAGGGCTGCGACCAGACGGTGATCGAGGCCGGTGAAGCGGTGATCGTGACCACGCCCACCGCCGGTGGGTTCGGCGCGGCGTAAAGCACTCAGGACTGCGGGCGGGGAGCATGCTTCTCCGCCCGCATTGTCACTGGAGCCCCTATTCGGGGCCAGGCGCCGCTGAACGGGCGGCGCGCGCAGCCAAACCTGCACCCCGCCTTTAACAGCCCCGTCACACTCGGTCATTCAGCGTTCACGCGCCTGTCATGGAAGCGCAGTAGCCCCTCAGGGAAAGATTGAGGGGAGAGACCCATGACAGATCTTTCAGCCGGCACCGGCCTTTCCACCCGCCGCCATCTCGGCAAAGCGGTCTATCAGAACAGGGCCACCACGCGCGCTGGCCTTTCCGAACGCCTCTTCGCCCTTCTTTTCTCGGGCCTCGTCTATCCGCAGATCTGGGAAGACCCGGACGTGGATATCGCGGCGATGGAACTCGATGAGAGCCACCGCATCGTCACCATCGCGTCGGGCGGCTGCAATGTGCTGGCCTATCTCACCTGCCAGCCGGCGAAGATCGATGCCGTGGACCTGAACGCCGCGCATGTAGCGCTCAACCGGCTGAAGCTCACCGCCTTCAAGACGCTGCCCGCCCATGGCGACCTGCTGCGCTTCTTCGGCACAACCAACCAGCGCAGCAACAGCGAGGCCTATCGCCGCTTCATCGCGCCAGCGCTCGACGCCCAGTCGCGTCGGCACTGGGAAAGCCGCGGGCCGCTTGGCCGCAGGCGCATCGACGCCTTCACGCGCAATTTCTACCGCAAGGGCCTGCTCGGCTTCTTCATCGCCACGGGCCACACAGTCGCAAAGTTCTATGGCGTGAACCCCACCGACATCATGAAGTCGCGCTCGCTTCGCGATCAGCGCATCTTCTTCGATGAGCAGTTACGCCCGCTGTTCGACCGTGGACTTGTGCGCTGGGCGACCTCGCGCAAGGCATCGCTGTTTGGCCTCGGCATTCCGCCGGCACAGTATGACTCGCTGATCACAGCGGGTGACGGCACCATGGCGGACGTTCTGTCGAGCCGGCTTGAAAAGCTTGCCTGCCATTTCCCGCTGAAGGAAAACTATTTCGCCTGGCAGGCCTTCGCCCGCCATTACCCCGCACAGGGCGAAGCCACCCTGCCCGCCTATCTGGAGCGCAGGAATTTCGACACGATCCGCTCTGCGGCGGACAATGTTACGGTGCACCACGCAAACCTGATGGACGTGCTGGGCAACAAGCCCGCGCAGAGCGTAGACCGCTATGTGCTGCTCGACGCGCAGGACTGGATGAACGACGATCAGCTCAACGCGCTGTGGAGCGAGATCACCCGCACGGCAGCGCCCGACGCGCGCGTCATCTTCCGCACCGCCGCAGCGCCTAGCCTGCTGCCGGGCCGCGTGAACGATCACATTCTGAACCAGTGGCGCTATGAGAAAATTCGCTCGCGCGAACTCTCGGCCAACGACCGCTCGGCGATCTATGGCGGGTTCCACCTCTATGTGAAAGCGGCCTGAAAATGGCCATGCCGCAGACCGCCGGCCACGCCAGCCTGATGGACGGCGTCTATCGCCGCCAGCGCCATATCTACGACCTGACGCGCAAATATTATCTGCTTGGGCGTGACGGGCTGATCGGCGGGCTGAACGTGCCGGAAGGCGGCGCGGTGCTGGAGCTGGGCTGTGGAACGGGGCGCAATCTGGCGCTTGTTTCGGACCATTATCCGAAGGCGCGGCTTTTCGGCCTCGACATCTCGCAGGAGATGCTTGCCACCGCAAGAAAGCGCATGGAGCGTGAGGGGACCGACGCCCGACTGGCCAAAGCCGATGCATCGTCTTTCGATGCCGAAGCGCTGTTCGGTCAGGCCCGTTTCGACCGGGTTTTCATTTCCTATTCGCTGTCGATGATCCCGCCATGGCGCGAGACCATTGCAGCCGGCCTCGACTGCGTTGCGCCGGGCGGCTCGCTGCACATTGTGGATTTCGGCCGGCAGGAAAGGCTGCCCGGCTGGTTTCGCGCAGGACTGCGGCGTTGGCTTGCGGCCTTCCACGTGACGCCGCGTGATTCACTGCGTGAAGCGCTGGAATCGGAATGCGAAAAACGGGGCGCAAGCCTGCGTTTCGATTCGTCTTTTCGCGGTTACGCCGTGCAGGCGATTGTGGAATTGCCTGCTGAGTACGACACCCCGTTGCATTGACGTTGTGCGTGGTTCGACAAGCTCACCATGAGGGAGGTGGAGCTTCGCGGTGAAGACCGGTTCCACACCCCTGCTCACCAGTTGTGCAGCCAATCCCATCCCTCATGGTGAGCTTGTCGAACCACGCACCACTCCACGCTATTCCATCTGCCCCGGGATCTTCGCCAGAGCCTCGATTAGCGCCTGCGGCTTATAGCCGAGGCGTGAGGGTGTGAGGCCCATGCGCACCACCACCATGCGTAGCGAGGGAATGACCGTGATGGTCTGGCCATCATGGCCGAGCATCCAGAACGCGTCGGGCGGCAGGTTGAAGCCCTCGTCTTCCGGCACGCCGCGCGGCGTGTTGGCGCGGGGGCCGTGCAGCCAGGTCTGCCGGCCATACTCGCCGCCCGAAGCCTCGGTGGGGGTGCGCATCCACCGTACCCAGCCTTCCGGCAGAATGCGTTCGCCCTTCCACACACCGTCCTGAAGGAGAAGCTGGCCGAACTTCGCCCAGTCACGTGCAGACGCATAGAGGTTGGAAGAGCCGGCATAGGTGCCGCGCGGGTCCGTCTCGAAGACGGCGCTGTCCATGCCGAGCGGACCAAACAGGGCCTCGTAAGGCCACGCCAGCGCATCCTGCGGCGCGCTGAACGTGTCCTGCCACACACGCGACAGGAGAACGCTGGTGCCGCTCGAATAGTTGAAAACCTCGCCGACCGGGCCTTCAAGCTTCTGATCGGCGGCAAAGGCCGGCATGTCGGAGGCGAGATAGAGCATGCGGGTGACATCGCTCACATCGCCGTAATCTTCGTTGAAGTAGAGACCGCTCTCCATGGCGAGTAGATCGGCAACGGTGATCTTCGATCGCTCGTCATCCGCCCATTCGGGGAACAGATTGCTGTCCTCAACGGACAGGCGTCCGGCCTTGACGCGGGTGCCGATGAGGGCGGCGGTGACGGTCTTGGTCATGGACCAGCCGATCAGGGGCTGCGTGTAATGGGCGACATCCTCGCCAAAGCGCTCGCCGATGATGCGGCCATCCTGCACGACGACCACGGCGCGCATGCCGGGACCGGTGAGCACCGGATCATCGAGGAGTTCTGCCACCAGCTCATGCCCCTCGACGTCGATGCGCGGGCCATCCGGCCACAGATCCGTTCCCTGAGACGCAGGCTCCGGCCTGTCGAAACGGACGCCCAGCGCCGCCTTCACATCGCCATCGGGCACGGCGGCACAGCCGGTCGCACCGCGATAGACGGCAAGCCCGTCGCCAAAGACACCGAAGAGGCCGGTGTGAACCGTGGCGTCGGACGGCTCGACCCGCACGCGCATGAGCTTCAAAAGCGGATGGCCCGGGGCCTGAACATCGCGCTCGAGCACGGTCTGCGGGTCGCGCCCGGCTATGAACACATTGGAGCAGATAATCTTAGCGGCGTAATTGGAGCCGACACGAATGAGCGCGGGCGGCGAGACATAGAGCCAGAGCGCTGCACCGGCGATTGCGACGGTAAGGAGACGGAGGAGCCATTTGAAGAGCCTGAGAGCAGTTCGCATTCCGTCGTCTTCCCCGTCTTCGTTCGCCGCCGGCCTTTTCATCCCGTGGTGACGGCGCAGGCAAGTTCGCCTATTTCTATCGACGATGCCCCAGTTTCCTGATTCGCACCCGGAGGAGCCCCGCTCATCATGCGTCGATTGATGATCGCCAGTCTATCCGCTTTGCTCGTCGGCTGCTCGACCGTCGACTATGATTTTTCAGATGTTGCGCCCAGGGCGCAACCCTCGACAATGCGCAGCAGCGGAGGCCTGCGTTTCGCTGACACCGACCCGCATGAATGGGAGGGCGGCGCGCCCTGGCACTATGCGGTACACGGAACGGATGTCGCCAAATACCAGGCCGATATCGACTGGCAGAGAGTTGCCCGCAACAACATCTCCTTCGCCTTCATCAAAGCGACGGAGGGTGGCGACATTGTCGACGACTATTTTGCGCGCAACTGGCGCGCGGCGAAGGCGGCGGGCGTTCCGCGCGGGGCCTATCACTTCTACTACCATTGCCGCCCGGCCATCGAGCAGGCGCGGTGGTTCATCCGCAATGTGCCGCGTGACGCGTCGGCCCTGCCGCCCGTTCTGGACATGGAATGGACGCCCTTCTCGCCCACCTGCACCATCCGCCCGCCGGCTGAGAAGGTGCGTTCGGAGATGCGCATCTTCCTGAACGCGGTGGAGCGTCATTATGGCAAGCGGCCGATCATCTACACCTCGATCGACTTCTTCGACGACAATGATCTGAGCAGTTTCAAGGGCTATCCCTTCTGGTTACGCTCAGTGGCCGGTCATCCGGATGACAAATATTCCGATCATCCTTGGGTCTTCTGGCAATATACGGGCACCGGCGTGATCCCGGGCATTGAGGGGAAGGCCGATATCAACGTGTTCAACGGCAACGCCAGAGCCTGGAAGAACTGGCTCAAGGCCAATGCCAGCTGATCGCGCCAGACGCCTTCAGCCCGTGCTTTCAAGGAGAGTTTAAATGCGCAGAAAATCCATCGCGCTTGGAGCGCTGTTCGCCCTTGGCTTCACCGGCAGCGCCTTGGCGCAGCAATGCGGCGGCGATTTCAACGCCTGGCGCGAGGGTGTGCGCCAAGAGGCTGCGGCCGACGGGATCGGCGAACGTGGGCTTTCGGCTTTGAACGGTGCCACCATCGAGCAGAAGGTTTTGCAGCGCGACCGCGCGCAGGGCGTGTTCAACCAGACGTTCGCCGAATTCGCCGGCCGCATGATTAATGATTACCGGCTGAAGAACGGCGCGGCCAATCTGAAGAAATACGCCGACACGTTCGCGCGTGCCGAAAGCGAGTTCGGCATACCCGGCCCGGTGATCGCCTCCTTCTGGGCGCTGGAGACCGATTTCGGCGCCGTGCAGGGCGATTTCTCGACGCTTAATGCGCTCGCCACGCTGGCTCATGACTGCCGCCGGCCGGAAATCTTCCGCCCGCAGCTGATCGCGCTTCTGCACCTGATCGATCAGGGCTGGGTACCGGCCAATGTGACCGGCGCATGGGCCGGCGAGATCGGCCAGATGCAGATGCTGCCTTCCGACTATTACACCAAGGGTGTCGATGGCGACGGCGATGGCAAGGTGGATTTGAAGGGCAGTTCGCCCGACGCCATTCTGACGGCGGCGAAGAACCTCCAGTCGCTTGGCTGGAAGCCCGGCGAGCCATGGATGGAAGAGGTGCGTGTGCCGGATCAGATGGCGTGGGAGAAGACCGGCCGCGTGACCAAGCTCCCGCGCTCGGAATGGGCGGCGATGGGCGTGACCTATCGCGATGGCAGCCCGCTGCCGGCAGACGGCATGGCGACGGCTGTGGTTCTGCCGATGGGCCACAAGGGACCGGCCTTCCTCGTCTACGACAATTACGACATCTATCTGGAATGGAACCAGTCGCTCATCTACACGCTGACGGCGGCGCATCTGGCGGCGCGCCTTGCCGGCGCACCGCGCTTTGATGTGCGCTCGCCGGAGCAGGGCCTTGCGCCCGAGACGATGAAGCAGTTGCAGACCAAGCTTGCCGCGCGCGGGCATGACGTGGGCAAGATTGACGGCATTCTGGGCGCCGGCACCCGCGCGGCGGTGCGCCAGGAACAGCTGCGCCTTGGCCTGCCCGCCGATGGCTGGCCGACTCCGACGCTGTTCTCCAATCTTTAGGTCTTTTCTCTAGATGCCCCGGCGGCCTGATTTTCATCGGGTTGCCGGAGTTTTTCTTCCGCCGTCTCGGCTGCGCCCGTCGCCTCGGCGGCTTTCTCTTTATTCCGGGCCGCTTTCGCGGCCTTTTCGAGCGCGCGGCGGGCACGCCATTTGCGCAGGGTCAGGCGACCAGCGCGATAGCGGGCGCGCACCCACCAGAGCCCCTCGCCCACATTTTCGATCTCATCGGCATAGGCTTCCGACAGCGCTTCCCGATAGGAAGAGAAGCCCTTGGCCGCGACGTCCTCGATGCGGCGCATGACCGACATCCACGCAGGCGAGAAGAGAAGCGAGATAGCCGTGACGGCGATGGCAAGGCGATAGCTGTCCTGCCCGAGCGCGCCCGCCGACAGGCCAGCCGCCGCCAGCACGAAGGAGAACTCGCCGATCTGCGCCATGGAGAGGCCGCCGACCAGCGCCGTGTTGCGGTCGTGCCCGGTGGCGCGCAGCAGGAAGACGTTGAGCAGCGTCTTGGCGGCGATGACCAGAAGGGCAGCCCCAAGCACCATCCAGAGATTGTTCCAGATATAGGTCAGGTCGAACAGGAGTCCGATGGACAGGAAGAAGATCACCACGAGGATGCTCTGGATCGGCTCGATGACGGGAATGATGCGGGCACGCAGATTGGAATTGCCCACCAGAATGCCGGCCACGAACGCGCCATAGGCGGGCGAGAGGCCGAGAAAACCGGAAAGAGCGGCTGCGCCGAAACAGACGCCCAGCGCGCCAAGCGCCAGGATCTCGACATTGTCGGCAATGGCGGCAGCGAAAGGCACGCGCAGCTTGCCGCGTCGCCCGAGCCACCACAGGAGCCAGCCGAGAAAACCGACCGCCAGCGCCACCTTGGCGGCGATGGCGAGAAGGCTGGTATCGGCTCCGCCCAGCGCCGACACAATGATGAGCATCGGCACCACGGCAATGTCCTGCGCGATGAGTACGGCGATGGCGATGCGGCCCGCATCGCGGCGCAGTTCATCCATGTCGTCGAGCATTTTCATGGCGACTACCGTGCTCGAAATACCGATAATGAAGCCGAAGATGATGCCTTCGGAAAGGCCTGTTCCGCCCATCCACGCAATGGAAAGGCCAATGGCCAGCGCCACCGAAAGCTGCCCGAAAGCCACCAGAACGGCCGGTCTGAGGCTGATGATGAAGGCTCTCAACGACAATTCCATGCCGATGAAGAACAGCAGCATCAGAACACCCATTTCGGCGAGCGCAATCACGCTTTCGGAATTGCCGATCAGGCCGAACCCGGTCGGCCCCATCACAACACCGGCCAGGATGAAGCCGACCAGCGGCGGCTGCTTCAGGCGCATCAGGCCGAGCCCGAGCGCAATGGCCACCAGGAGGACAAAGGCGACCTCCGTCAATGGAAAGGCATGTGCTTCCGCTTCCAAGACCAGGTTCCTTCCCTTTTGCTCCCCGATCAGTCCGCCATGGTTTCGAGGCTGGCAAAACCTTCCGGCGCAGAGCCCGCATCGAAAGGTGTTTTCACCTCGACGAACGTATCGGGATAAAACCCGTTGAAGCGGGTTCTTAGCGACAGGGAATAGGCGCCAATATGGCCGATCTCGATCCAGTCGCCCGTATCCACTGTTTCCGGCAGCCAGAAAGGCCGCGAGAGGATGTCCACGGAATCGCAGGTCGCCCCGCAAACCTTGAACGGAACCAGCTTTTCAGGATCGCCATTGCGATTGCGGATCGCCGGATCGGGAATGAAACGGGCCGGCAGCGTGATCTTTCCGGTCCAGGAATCCGAAAGCGAGGCCCATATCCCGTCATTGATATAGAGCCGGCGGCCCTTGCGAAGGAGAACGCGCACGATCAGCGAAAAGGCGCGCGCAACGATAACGCGTCCGGGCTCCGCCACGAGCGGCATATCGTCAAAGCCCCACTCCACGATATCGGCCCGCAGCCGGGCCATGATCTCGTCAAGGCTTGGCATCTCGGGCTTTTTGCGGTTGGGATCGTGGCCATACTCCGCCGGGAAGCCGCCGCCCACGTCGAGCGCGGCAAGCTCCACCCCTGCCCTGCCCCGCACCCAGTCTGCCGAGGCGAGCGCGCGCTCATAGGTGTCCGGGTCCTGGATCTGTGAGCCAACATGGAAACACAGGCCGAGCTTATAGCCGTGCCGGTCCAGACGGCGCAAAAGCTCGACCGCCTGCGCCGGCCCGGCGCCGAATTTCTTCGACAGTTCATAGGCGGCATGGCCTTTGGTCTGAATGCGCACGAAAACGGTCAGCGAACCGGGGTCGATGTCGAGCGCCCGAACCACGCGGATCAGTTTGGTCACCTCATCTTCGTGATCAACCACGATGACCCGGATGCCATATTCCTCCAGTGCCAGGCGGATGTCCGACTGCGCCTTGACCGGATGCATGTAGAGCATCTCGGCATTGGGTGCGACGGAGCGAACCGCGGCGAACTCTGCCGGAGACGCCACATCGAAAGCTTCAACGCCGGCCTCTGCCAGCGTTTTGAGCACAAGCTTCTCGCCATTGGTTTTCACGGCATAGGCGGTCTTGCCGGGAAACTGGCCCATGAAATCGCGTGCATCGGCTTTCAGCACTTCGGGCCGGAAGCAGTAGACCGGATCATCGGGACGAAGCTTGAGGGCAGCGTCTCGGGCGGTCTCAAAAATCTGCATGGGCAGCTCCTGGTTCGGATGAACGCAAAGGACGGAAGGGAAGCGTAGTGGATTTGTCGTTCATGTAAACGCTCCGCCCGAACGTCCGTCGCTGAAAATGCGGCCGGGCGGGTTTCGGGTGGGCGCCCTCCTCCTCATAACCTAATGCACAGGGTGCACGAACGATCCCGATTTGAGAGACCACAATGACCGCACAGGCACCCGCCCAGACAACCGCGCCTCAAATGTCTGCCCGGAACTGGGCGCTTCTCCTCCTCCTTGGCACAGTGTGGGGCGGCTCCTACTTCTTCGCCCGTATCGCGGTCAGCGAAATGCCGCCACTCATGCTGGTCATGTTTCGCGTGTCGATTGCCGCGCTTGTCCTGCAGGCATTCCTTGCTGTTCGCGGACCGTCGTTTCGCATCGCATTGCCGCTCGCCGGCAGCTTCTTCGTGCTCGCCCTCCTCAACAACGTCATTCCCTTTTCGCTGATCTTCATGGGACAGACCGAGGTGGGTGCGGGGCTTGCTTCGGTGCTGAATGCGACGACGCCGTTCTGGACCGCAATCCTGGCCAACATGCTCACCGCAGATGAAAAGCTTACCCCGGTGAAGCTGACCGGCATCGCATTCGGCATTGCAGGAACGGGCGTGATGATCGGCCCCGGCCTCCTCACCGGACTGGGCGGCCCACTCTGGGCGAAGCTCGCCCTGATCGGCGGCGCCGTCTCCTATGGCTTCGCCTTCATCTACGGGCGACGCTTTCGCGGCGTTCCCCCAACTGTCGTCGCCACGGGGCAGCTCACCGCCTCCACCATCATCATGATTCCGCTGGTGCTCACGCTCTACGACCCCGGAAACCTGTTCAGCTTTTCCGGCAACATCTGGGCTGCGGTCATCGGGCTTGCCGTTCTGTCAACGGCGTTTGCCTATCTGATCTATTTCCGGGTGCTGGCAAGTGCGGGCGCTACCAATGCATCGCTCGTTACCTTCCTCAATCCCGTCAGCGCCATCCTGCTGGGAAGTCTTGTTCTAGGCGAACGACTCACGCCCTTCGAAATCGCAGGAATGGTGCTGATCGCCACCGGATTGATCATCATCGACGGGCGGCTTCTTGCGCGCATCCGTTAACACAAAGTGAATCGGACCAGTTGCCCAATGATTTCACCAATGATTTCAAATGAACGCGGCGACGGGCGGTAGTTTTTTTCACAAACCTACCGCAGCGCAGCATAAAATCCGCTTGCCGGACGGCACCTCATCCATAGAATCCAGCGGGTAAATAAGCAGAGGAGGCTTTGCCATGGGACTGACACGGCCTGTGAATGCACTGATGATTTGCGCGGCATTCGTGTTCATCGGCGCCCTGGTGATGGGCGTTTTGCCGTAAACGCATGACCGGAGCAGCCACCTTCAAGACAGCGGATCCGGAATTTGTTGATACGATACGAGAAAGGGCCGGTCGATCCGGCCCTTTATTTTATGCGGCGGCAGGTTGTTCCAGGCCCTTGCTGGGACGCGGACGAATGCCGATCATGTGGCAGACCGCATAGACGAGATCGGCTCGGTTCATCGTATAGAAGTGGAAATCGTCAATCCCGCGTTCCATAAGGTCGAGCACCTGCTCGGCAGCGACGGCCGAAGCCACAAGCGCATGAATCTGCGGCTCGTCTTCCAGCCCCTCGAAACGCTCGGCCAGCCAGCCGGGAACACTGGCGCCGCAACGCCCGGCGAAATTGGCAACCTGTGTGAAATTGTGCACCGGCAGAATGCCCGGCACGATGGGAATGTAGATGCCCGCGCGCCGCGCACGCTCGACATAGCGCTCATAGTGATCGTTGTCGAAGAAGAACTGGGTGATGGCACGCGTCGCCCCGTTGTCGACCTTGCGTTTGAGCATGTCGATATCGGTGGCGAAGTCCGGGCTTTCCGGATGCTTCTCGGGATAGGCCGACACCGAAATGTCGAAATCGCCCTGACGCTTCATCGCCCCCACCAGCTCAGCGCCATTGGCGTAGCCGTCGGGATGCGGGCGGTATGCTGCTCCGACACCGGCGCTCGGATCGCCGCGCAGCGCCACGAAGCGCTTTACGCCCATATCGACAAACTCGCCCACCACCTGGTCGACATCCTCACGCGAAGCATCAACACAGGTCATGTGCGCGGCCGGCGTGAGGCTGGTCTCGTCGAGAATGCGCCTGACCGTGCGGGCCGTGCGCTCACGGGTAGAGCCACCCGCACCATAGGTGACGGAGACAAAGGACGGGGCCAGGGGTTCCAGACGCTGCACCGTCTCCCAGAGCCGGGCCTCCATCGTGTCGGTCTTCGGCGGGAAGAACTCGAACGACACACGGAGTTTGCCGGCCACGTCGGGCTGGCGGGAAAAACGCTGTTGCGGCATCAAGCCGTCTCCTTTTGGGCAAACGACGGCACTATGCCGTCGGCAATCTGCATGCGCCGGTCGTGGGCAAGCCAGAGCTTGACCGTCAGGCCCTCTCCAGCCTCGCCCCGTGGCGCAAATTCCAGTGTTTCGGTGAGGTCTAGCTCGGCCTCTTCAAGCCACTCGGCAATCTGGCTGTCGGCCAGCCCGAGCCGCATATGGGCATGTTCCTCGCGCAGGAACTCGTGCTCATGTGGCGCGAAATCGACAATCACAAGACGCCCACCCGGTCGGAGCAGCCGGGCGGCCTCTCGAATGGCCACAGCCGGTCTGTCGATGTAATGCAGCACCTGATGGATGGTCACCAGATCATGCGCATCGCGCTCTAGCTGCGGTGCCGAAATATCGCCAAGCCGCACCTGCGCGTGGGCGATGCCGGCACGATCGAGATTTGCCCGCGCCACCGCCAGCATCTCTCGGGAAAGATCGATACCGACAGCGCGCTGATAGAGCGGCGCAAAGAGCTCCAGCATACGGCCCGTGCCGGTACCAAGGTCCACCATGGACTGGAACGGCCGCGCGCCGATGAGTTTCAAAAGCTCTTCCTCCACGGCCTTGTCGGGCACGTGGAGCGAGCGAATCTGATCCCAGCTCGCCGCATTCTGCGAAAAATACTCCGCCGCTCTCTCCTCACGCCGGCGCTTGATGGCCCCGAGACGCTCCAGATCGCGCTCGATGACGGCATCGGCCTGGTCGAGCCGACCAACGACACCATCGACGAATTCACGCGCCGCATCGGCATCCGACAGGCGAAAATAAGCCCAGGACCCTTCCTGATAGCGAACGATGAGCTGCGCCTCGAGCAGGAGCTTCAGATGACGGGAAACGCGCGGCTGCGACTGGCCGAGAATCTCTGTCAGGTCGGTCACGGTCAGATCACCCTGCGAAAGGAGCGCAAGGATACGCAGGCGGCTGGTTTCGGCCGCCGCCTTCAACGTGTCGACCATCTGGTCGAGATGAATTGCCGGACGCATGAGCATGCGTTTCTCCCAATACATATAAAGATATGTTTATATCGTTTAGGCTTGCTTGGCAAGATGACAGGGTTCAATGTTCACACTAGATCGCCGTGCGTCCATCCGGACGCACAAAGGACGATCCAAACTTTTAATGGAGCATCGGAACAATCCGAAAACCGGTTTCCACTTTTCGGTCCGATGCTCTATGCGGCAATGCGCAGAAGGCGTGCGGGAACAGGTTCCAGAATATGAAGCGGGCATCCACCGGGCGGCGCAAATCGGTCGACAAGGCGTTGACGCTGCTTATTCCATGGGCGCCCATGGCCGATGCCGAAGCGATCCGCGACAGGGCCAATGACCGCAAGCTACGCACCCTGCCGCCGGCAATAGCGGTATGGCTGGCAACGATCACCCATATCCGCCATGAGCATACGGATTACGATTCCATGCTCGAAGACGGTTACGACCGGGACGCCGCCCGGCATTTTATCGTCGACGACATCAACACAGTGCTCACGCGCTGGCGCGCCACCCGCCTGCTGATCCCGGAAGAAGAAGACGGGCTGGAAGCCCGGCAGGATTGAAAAGACAGCCGCGCCTACATCATGCGCAGAAGCGCACCGCCGATGGAGTAGCCCGCACCGAAGGCGCAGAGCAGACCGTGCTCGCCGGGCTTCATGTCGCGATGTGTTTCCTCAAGCGCGATGATCGCGCCGGCGGCAGCGGTGTTGCCCAGCCGGTCGAGCACCGTGGGGGCACGATCCTGTCCCACCTCGCCACCGAAGGCGAGCTTGAGGATCATAGCGTTCATGCGGGCATTCGCCTGATGCAGCCAGAAGCGGCGCATCGTCTCCGGCGTGTGGCCGTGCTCCGCCAGAAAGTCGACAATGAACTTGTGACCGGCAATGGTCACGTCCTTGAAGACCTTGTTGCCATTCTGCTTGATGAGATTGCCTTCCATGGCGAGATAGGACGGATCCTCCTGCGCCAGACGACTCATGAAGCCGAAATTAGTGCGGATGTTGTTGGAAAACTGGGTCCAGCTGCGCGTGTCGACAATCTCGAAACGCCCGGGCCGCTCTTCGCTGGCGCCCAACGCCTCGACGAGAACGGCCACGGACGCGTCGCCGAAGATGAAATGGGTCTGCCGGTCGCGGAAATTGAGATGCGCGGTGATGAGCTCCGGCGTGACGACGAGCACACGGCGATGCGCGCCGGAGCGGACGAGATTGGTCGCCACATGCAGACCGGCGAGCGCCGAGGAACAGCCAAGCCCCATGTCGAAGCCTGCACCGCTGGTGCCAAGCGCTTTCTGGATTTCGATGGCAATGGCCGGATAGGGCCGCTGATGATGGGCGGAAGCACAGATGACGAGATCGACATCGCGCGCCTCGACACCGGCATGGGCGAGCGCCTTTCTGGCTGCGGCAGCGCCGAACTCGGCCATGACGGAAAGCTCGTCGTCGGCCCGGGCAGGAATATTGGGCGCCATGCGCGCGGGATCGAGAATGCCGTCACGCTCATAGACGTGACGCTGCCTGATGCCGGAAGCATGCTCGATGAACTCCGCATCGGACTTCGCCAGAGGCGGCAGCCCCCTCGCCTCGCGATTCGGGTTTTCCGCATCGACCCACGCGTTGAAGCTGTCGACCAGCTCTTCATTGGAAATGGACGCTTCGGGGATTTCGACGCCAATCCCGCCAACGCAGACGCGCGTCATGGCGTTGGAGTGGTGCGGTGCAAAATCTGAAGCCTCTTGCTCGCTGGTGCGCAGCATGATCCGTGCCTGTGTTTGCCTTCAAGGCGGATTTACGCTGAAACGCCATGGTGTCAAGGAAACACGCTCGCGGACGTTCACGATCCGATACTGATTGAAACACTCAAACAGAATCTAAATGTCAAAATGATGAAGGGGCCGAGGCCCCTCCCAGAAACATTTTACCGACAAGACCGCGCCTGTCTACCGCGTCAGCCGCTTGTAGGTCACCCGCTTCGGATTGACGCTGTCGGGGCCGAGGCGGCGGATTTTGTCCTGCTCGTAATCCTCGAAATTGCCCTCGAACCATTCCACATGGCTGTCGCCCTCGAAGGCCAGGATGTGGGTGGCGAGGCGATCAAGGAACATGCGATCGTGCGAGATAATGACGGCGCAGCCGGCGAAGTTTTCCAGCGCGTCTTCGAGCGCGGCCAGCGTCTCGGTGTCGAGGTCGTTGGTCGGTTCGTCGAGCAGCAGCACATTGCCGCCTTCCTTGAGCAGCTTGGCCATGTGAACACGGTTGCGCTGACCGCCGGAGAGCGATCCGACTTTCTGCTGCTGGTCGCCGCCCTTGAAGTTGAAGGACGAGCAATAGGCGCGGCTGTTCACCTCATGAGCGCCGAGCTTGATGACATCGTTGCCGCCGGAAATCTCTTCCCAGACCGTCTTGTCGGGGTTGAGCGAGTCGCGGCTCTGGTCGACATAGCCGAGCTTGACGGTCTCACCGACGCGGATCTCGCCGGCATCGGGCTTTTCCTGCCCGGTAATCATGCGGAACAGCGTGGTCTTGCCCGCGCCGTTGGCACCGATCACGCCGACAATGCCACCGGGCGGAAGCTTGAAGTCAAGACCGTCGATCAGCAGGCGGTCGCCATAGCCCTTGGAAAGCCCTTCGGCCTCGATGACCACATTGCCGAGCCGCTCGCCGGCCGGAATGATGATCTGCGCATCGCCGGGACGGCGGTCGGCGGCAGACTGGACCAGCTCGTCATAGGCGCGGATACGCGCCTTCGACTTGGCCTGACGGGCCTTGGGGCTGGCGGCCATCCACTCGCGCTCGCGCGCAAGCGCCTTCTCGCGAGCGGCTTCCTCACGGCCTTCCTGTTTCATGCGCTTGGCCTTGGCTTCCAGATAGGCCGTGTAGTTGCCTTCATAGGGAATGCCGCGACCGCGGTCGAGTTCGAGAATCCAGCCCGTGACATTGTCGAGGAAGTAGCGGTCGTGGGTGATGATGAGCACGGCGCCTGGATATTCACGCAGGTGCTTTTCAAGCCACGCCGTCGTTTCGGCGTCAAGATGGTTGGTCGGCTCATCCAGCAGAAGGAGATCGGGCTGCCGCAGGAGAAGCTGGCACAGCGCCACGCGGCGCTTCTCACCGCCGGAAAGATGTTCGATGGACGCATCGCCAGGCGGGCAGCGCAGCGCCTCCATGGCCATCTCCACCTGGCTTTCCAGGTCCCAGAGGTTCTGGCTGTCGATCTGGTCCTGAAGCTGGGATGCCTCCTCCGCCGTCTCGTCGGAGTAGTCCATCATCAGCTCGTTGTAGCGGTCGAGGATCGCCTTCTTGGCCGCGACGCCCTCCATCACATTGCCCATCACGTCGAGGGCCGGGTCAAGCTGGGGCTCTTGCGGAAGGTATCCGCAGGTCGCGCCTTCGGCGAGCCATGCTTCGCCGGTGAATTCCTTGTCGAGGCCGGCCATGATCCTGAGCACCGTCGATTTACCCGCGCCGTTGGGGCCGAGAATGCCGATCTTGGCGTCCGGGTAGAAGGACAGGTGAACGTTCTCAAGAACCTTCTTGGAGCCATAGGCCTTGCTGAGGCCCGACATGTGGTAGATGAATTGGCGTGCCATGTGGCTCGTCGCGCTCCGTCTCACTCGAATTGGGGGGAACCTGTTGCGCAGCGTATGTAGGCCAAACGAAGCGGCGGGGCAATCCGCTGCACGGAGGGAAGATGGGCTTCGATGCTGAAACCCGGCTCGCAACGCCGGCCGGCTCCGATCTGCGCCTTTTCACGCGCCGGGCGAGTGGAAAGGTCCGTGCCGCGGTTCAGATCAACCATGGTGTTGCAGAGCATGCGGCCCGCTATGCCGGTTTTGCGGATTTTCTGTCTGAAAACGGTTTCGACGTCTATGCGCATGACCATCGCGGCCATGGAGCGACCACGGCGCCGGGTGCTCCGCTCGGTCATATCGGCCCAAAGGCGACCGCCGGAACGCTTCTGAAGGACGTAGAAGCCGTCCACAGACACATTGCTCAGGAGCGTGCCGGCCTCCCGATCATCATTTTCGGCCACTCCATGGGCGCCATGATCGCGATCAACTATGCGCTGCGCAATGGCCACCGCCTCGCTGGCGCGGCGATCTGGAACGCGCCACTTGCAACGCGGGCCGAGGCGCTTGCCGGGAAGGCAGTGCTCGCATGGGAGCGTTTCCGCCTGGGCTCGGACGTTCCCTCGCGGCTCCTGCCGAAACTCACCTTCGCCAATTGGGCGCGTGCCTTTCCCGACCGGCGTACCGATGCCGACTGGCTGTCGCGGGATGAGAGCGAAGTGGACAAATATATCGCAGACCCCCTCTCCGGGTGGGAAGCATCCATCGGCATCTGGACCGCGCTGTTCGATCTCAGCCTGAAGGCGGCCGACAAAGCGGCACTGGAGGCCGCCCGCAAGACATTGCCCTTCATGCTTGTCGGCGGCAGCGAGGACCCCTCCACCAAAGGCGGGAAGATCGTGCGCAAGCTCGAAAACCGACTGCGAGAGAGTGGCTTTTCGAATCTGGAAACAACGATTTACGACGGTTTCCGGCACGAATCTCTCAACGAAATCGGCCGGGAAAAGGCAATGGAGGATTTTGTCCGCTGGGCCGGAAAACTCATCAATTAATGCCAAAATAATGCGGTCTGCGCATCTGGAAGGCGACCGGACCGTTTGCTACCTCAAAAGCACAAAAATATTGGAGGGCTGCGGGCGATCATGAACAACCCACCCCTGAAGGGCGTTCGCGTCATCGAACTGGCGCGCATTCTGGCCGGCCCATGGGCAGGTCAGGTTCTGGCCGATCTGGGCGCCGATGTCATCAAGGTCGAAAACCCCAATGGCGGCGACGACACCCGCAAATGGGGACCGCCCTTCGTGGAAGGCGCGGACGGCGAGAACCTTTCGGCCGCCTATTACCATTCGTGCAACCGGGGCAAGCGATCCATCGCGCTCGACTTCTCGAAACCGGAAGAGGCCGAGAAGCTGAAAAAGCTGATCGCCACCGCCGACGTTCTGATCGAGAATTTCAAGCTGGGTGGTCTCAAAAAATACGGGCTCGACTATGAAAGCCTGAAAGCCATCAACCCGCGCCTCGTCTATTGCTCCATCACAGGCTTCGGCCAGACCGGCCCCTATGCGCCACGCGCGGGCTACGACTTCATCATTCAGGGCATGTCGGGCCTGATGTCCATCACCGGCGCACCGGGCGGCGAGCCGCAGAAGGTGGGCGTGGCGGTGAGCGACATCTTCACCGGGCTCTACTCGGTGATCGCCATTCAGGCAGCGCTGCGCCATGCGGAGGCGACCGGCGAAGGCCAGATGATCGACATGGCGCTGCTCGACAGCCAAGTGGCGGTGCTTGCCAACCAGAACATGAACTATCTCATCTCCGGCAACAGCCCGGTGCAGATGGGCAATGCCCATATGAACATCGCGCCCTATGAGGTGCTGCCGGTGAAGGACGGGCACATCATCCTCGCCGTGGGCAATGACGGCCAGTTCCAGCGCTTCTGCAAGATTGTCGGCCTTGACGAGCTGCCAAAAAACGAACGCTTTGCAACCAACCCGGCGCGCGTGGCTAACCGCGCTGCGCTGCGCGAGCGCATCGTGGCCACGCTGGCGGGTTGGGACAAGGCGGAGCTTTTGGCCAAATGCGACGCCAATGCGGTGCCGGCAAGCCCGATCAACACGATTGAAGAAATGTTCGCCGACCCGCAGGTGAAGGCCCGCGGCATGCAGCTTTCGCTCGGTGACGGGCACGGCACGGCGCTACCCTCGGTACGCTCCCCCATCAACCTTTCACAGACACCGCTCGCCTTTGAGCGGCCAAGCCCAAGGCTTGGCGAACACACGGCAGAGATCCTGCGCGAAATCGGAGACGACAACGAATGAAGACCGGCGGCCAGCTCATCGTCGACAGCCTTGAAGCCAATGGCGTCGACCGCATTTTCAGCGTGCCGGGCGAAAGCTACCTAGCGGTGCTCGACGCGCTTCACGATTCAAAGATCCGCAACATCGTCTGCCGCCAGGAAGGCGGCGCGGCGATGATGGCCGACTGCCACGGACGGCTGACCGGCCAGCCCGGCATTTGCTTCGTCACGCGCGGGCCCGGCGCAACCAACGCTTCGCCCGGCATCCACATCGCCATGCAGGACTCCACGCCGATGATCCTGTTCATCGGACAGGTTGCGAGCCATGCGCGTGAACGCGAGGCGTTTCAGGAAGTGGATTACCGCGCCTTTTTCGGCCCCATCGCCAAATGGGCGACCGAAATCGACGATGCGGCGCGGATTCCCGAAATCCTGACGCGCGCCTTTTCGGTGGCAACCTCCGGTCGCCCCGGCCCGGTGGTGATTTCGCTTCCCGAGGACATGCTGACAGATATGGTGGATGCGCCCGCACCACGGCCCTTCACGCCGGTCGAAACACGTCCGGGCGCAGCCGAAATGGAAGAGCTTGCGGCGCTTCTGAAGGGCGCCAAGCGTCCCTTCGTCATTCTCGGCGGCTCACGCTGGAACGAGAAGGCCGTGGCCGATTTGCAGAAGGCGGCGGAAGCGTGGTCCCTGCCCGTCGGCTGCTCGTTCCGCCGGCAGATGCTGTTTGATCACCTGCACTCCTCTTATGCAGGCGATGTGGGCATTGGCCCCAATCCGAAGCTTGCGGCGGCAATCAAGGAAGCCGATCTGGTGCTGCTCGTCGGTGGCCGCTTCAGCGAGATGCCCTCCTCCGACTACTCGCTCATCAAGAGCCCCTATCCCGACCAGAAGCTGGTCCATGTCCACGCCGACGCCGGCGAACTGGGCCGCGTTTACCGCCCGACACTTGCGATCAACGCTTCGGCAGCCGCTTTCGCGGAGGCATTTGCCGCACTTGCACCGAGCGACGCGCCATGGGCGGCGGAAACCGAGCGCCTGCATCAGGCCTATCTCGACTGGTCGACCCCGCCGAAGACCGGTCCCGGCGCAGTGCAGATGGGCCCGATCATGGACTATCTCGAAAGCGTTCTGCCGGACGATGCGATCTTCACCAATGGTGCGGGCAATTACGCCACCTGGGTGCATCGCTTTCATCGCTTCCGCCGTTTCGCCACGCAGGGCGCGCCGACCTCTGGCTCCATGGGCTACGGCACGCCGGCGGCGGTGGCCGCGAAGGCGCTCTTTCCCGAACGCCCGGTGCTGGCCTTTGCCGGCGATGGCTGCTTCATGATGAACGGTCAGGAATTCGCCACCGCCGTGCAGGAGAACCTGCCGATCATCGTGGTGGTGGTGAACAACGGCATTTACGGCACGATCCGCATGCATCAGGAGCGCGAATATCCCGGCCGCGTTTCCGGCACCTCGATCAACAACCCCGATTTCGCAGCCCTCGCCCGCGCCTATGGCGGGCATGGCGAGACGGTGGAAAAGACCGAGGACTTTGCAGCCGCCTTCGAGCGCGCGCAGGCGAGCGGGAAAGCGGCGCTGATCGAGATCAAGCTCGACCCGGAAGCCATCACGCCGGCAAAGACGCTCACGGATATTCGCGAGAAGCGCTGAGCATCGTTGGCCAACAGCCATGGCAGCGCGTGCCTTCTCCCCCGCCCTTCGACGAGCTCAGGATGAGGGAGAAGGCAGATTGACCGTGCTATCTTTGATTGGGCGGGATTACGCTTGAATGCCACTGACAGGTTGGGTTCCGACTTGCCAAGTCCTCCCACCAGCCCAGCCCTCATCCTGAGCTCGTCGAAGGACGGGGGCGGCATGCCAGATGCAGCGTAAAAACGATACCCGCCAATCAGGCCGCGTCGAAATCGAGAACCAGTTTCTTCTCCGTGGGGCGGGTCTGGCAGGCGAGCGTGAAGCCGGCTTCGACTTCCCAGGGTTCCAGCGAAAAGTTCACCGCCATTTCCGACTGCCCCTCCACCACGCGGCAGCGGCAGGTGCAGCACATGCCGCCGGCGCAGGAGTAAGGCAGCTCGATGCCAGCCTTGTGCGCGGCATCGAGCACCGTGCCATCGGCATCCTGCATGGAAAAGCTGCGGCGCACGCCATCGACCACGACTTCGACCGCAACACCTTCCTGAACAGCCTCACGCGCGGCCTTCGACGCCTTGCGCGGGGCCGGCGCTTCGCCCGACGGCGTGAAGCGCTCGAAGCGGATGCGGTCGCGCTCGACACCCATGGTCTGAAGCGTGCCGGATACCGCGTCGATCATCTCGCCGGGGCCGCACAGGAACACGCCATCCATGGCGGCGGGCTCGATGAGGCCGCCATCAGCGAGCTCGCCCACGCGGGAAGCGTCGATGCGGCCATTCAGAAGCTCCACATCCTGCGTTTCGCGCGACAGAAGGTGGATCAGCGTGAAGCGGTTCATATAGCAGTCCTTGAGATCGTTCAGTTCCTCGAGGAACATGATCGTCTCGGTAGAGCGGTTGCCATAGACCAGCGTGATCGTGCTGTCGGGCTCATGGGCCAGAACCGTGCGGGCGATGGAGAGCATCGGCGTGATGCCAGAGCCGGCGGCAAACAGAAGGTAATCGTGGCGCTCGCCCTTGAGCGCGGTAAAACGCCCCTGCGGCGGCATCACGCGGATCGTGTCGCCGACCGAAAGCACATCGTTGACGAAGGTAGAGAAGCGGCCATCGGCAACTTTCTTCACGCCGACGCGCAGATAGGGATCGCCGGGCGCGGAACAGATGGAATAGGAGCGTCGCGCCTCCTGCCCGTCAATATCGGTGGCAAGCGTCAGATACTGGCCGGGCGTGAAGGCAAACGCCTCCGCCTGATCCGCCGGGATTTCGAAGGCGATCGCCACGGCTTCAGGGGTCTGGCGCTCGATGGAGGTCACTTTCAGATCGTGAAAACGCGGGGCCATGGTCACCTCGGTCTGGGGTCGGTCAGATACATTTGAAATAGTCGAACGGCTCGTGGCAGCTCTGGCAGCGATAAAGCGCCTTGCAGGCCGTGGAGCCGAATTCGGAAATGCGTGCGGTCTCAAGCGAGCCGCAGCGCGGGCACGCCACTTCCGTCTCGCCAAAAAGGGCGCGAATGGAGTTGGAGGCTTTCACGGGTGGCGCGATGCCATAGGCGCGCAGCTTTTCGCGCCCCTCCTTCGTAATCCAGTCCGTCGTCCAGGCGGGCGAAATGACACGCTCCACGCGCGGTTCGAAACCGGCTTCACGCAGCGCCGTTTCCACCGCCAGTTCAATGGCGAGCACCGCCGGGCAGCCCGTATAGGTGGGCGTGACGCGGGCGACGGCCACATCGCCATCCATCTCGACACCGCGCAGGATGCCGAGTTCGGCAATGGTGACGGCAGGGATTTCCGGATCGACCACAGCGGCAGCGGCGCGATAGGCGCGCTCTTCCTTCTCCCCGCCTGCGGAGAAAAGGCGGCCTGAGGGAAAGGCCGTCACCACCGTTTCGCCGATCACCACGTCATCCCCGGATAGGTGCGCTGCATGTATTGCAGTTCTGCAAGCAGGAAGCCCAGCGCCTCGCCATGGCGGCCCTGCCGACCGCCGGTCTGGCCATAGGGCGTTTCCACCCAGTCGAGCCCCGCTTCGGCGAACACTGGACCGACGATGGCGTCGAAAGCAGGCCGCAAAGTGGACGGATCGGGCGCGATGCCGGCCTCGGCAACAGCCCGCGAAACCTCGTCGCTCTCGAACAGTTCGTCCACATAGGGCGCCAGCGCCTCGACCGCCGCCTTCATACGGCGCGTGCTTTCCTCGCTGCCATCGCCAAGGCGCACCACCCATTCGCCGGCATGGCGGATGTGATAGGCGACTTCCTTCTCGGCCTTGGCGGCAATGCCGGCGAGATGCTCGTCGGTTGAGGTCATCATGGCCTGCCAGAGCGGTTGCATGAAGGCTGCAAAGTAGAACTGGCGCAGCATGGTGTGTGCGAAATCGCCGTTCTGGCGCTCGGCCATCAGGCAGTTCACATAGTCGCGCTCGCCGCGCACATAGGCCAGTCGATCCTCGTCGCGGCCCTTGCCTTCAGCCTCGCCGGCATACTGGTAGAGCGACCGCGCCTGACCGATGAGATCGAGCGCCATGTTTGGCATGGCGAGGTCTTCTTCCAGCATGGGCGCGTGACCGCACCACTCCGAAAGCCGGTGACCTAAGATCAGATGATCGTCGGCAAGCCGCAGCAGAAACGCCGTCAGCATCTCGCTGGAAACAGGAGAAGCGGTGGCCATCACATATGCCCCACATCTTCGGGAATGTCGTAGAAGGTCGGGTGACGGTAGACCTTGGAGAGAGATGGCTCGAAATTCTCGTCCTTGTTTTCCGGGTCCGACGCGGTGATCGCAGACGACGGCACGACCCAGATGGAGGTGCCCTCACCCCGGCGCGTATAGACATCGCGCGCGGCCTGAAGCGCCATCACCTCGTCGGCGGCGTGCACCGAGCCGCAATGCTTGTGCGCCAGCCCGTTGCGCGGGCGGATGAAAACTTCCCAAAGGGGGATCAGGTTCTTCGTCATGTGGCTCACTCCGCCGCCATTTTCGCCGCATCGCGGCGGGCTTTCCGTTTTTCCGCATGCGCGAGTGCCGCCTCGCGCACCCATGCGCCATCGTCCCAGGCTTTCCGCCGGGCCTCGATGCGCTCGCGGTTCATGGGGCCATGCCCCTTCACCACGCGCCAGAACTCGTCCCAGTCGATGGGGCCGAAATCGTAAGAGCCCTTCTCATCGTTCCACTTGAGGTCGGGATCGGGAAAGGTCAGGCCGATGAACTCGCCCTGCGGCACCGTTGCATCGACGAATTTCTGGCGCAGCTCGTCATTGGTGAACCGCTTGATCTTCCATTTCATGGACTGGTCGCTGTGCTGGCTGTCGCCGTCCGAAGGACCGAACATCATGAGCGAGGGCCACCACCAGCGGTTCAGCGCATCCTGCGCCATCTCCTTTTGCTCGGGCGTGCCACGCGCCAGCGTCATCATGATCTCGTAGCCCTGACGCTGGTGAAAACTCTCTTCCTTGCACACACGGATCATGGCGCGGGCATAGGGGCCGTAGGAACAACGGCAAAGCGGGATCTGGTTCATGATGGCCGCGCCATCCACCAGCCAGCCGATCGCGCCAATGTCGGCCCAGGTCTGCGTGGGGTAGTTGAAGATGGAGGAATATTTTGCCTTGCCGGACAGAAGCTCTTCGGTCATTTCCTCGCGCGAGACGCCCAGCGTCTCGGCGGCGGAATAGAGATAGAGCCCGTGGCCGCCCTCATCCTGCACCTTGGCAAGCAGGGCCGCCTTGCGGCGCAGCGACGGCGCGCGCGTGATCCAGTTGCCCTCCGGCAGCATACCGACAATCTCGGAATGCGCGTGCTGGCCGATCTGGCGAACGAGCGTCTTGCGATAACCCTCCGGCATCGGGTCGTTGGGCTCGATCTTTTCCTCGGCGTCGATCCGCGCCTGAAAGGCGGCGAGAAAGGCCTCGTCTTCGGTGGTATCGGTCTTCGCGCCGATAAGCCCTTGGCTATACATCGCTCGTCCTCCATGCTCACGCGCGACTCAGGGCGGGGCAAAGCCCACATTCAATATGTAACAAAAACTCTCTAAACTTGCAATATTTCGTAACGCTTTTTCGCGAATGGAGGATAGATGAGCGAAACGACCACCGGAGAGGCGGCCCTCAAGGCCGCGCGCGACACGCTTGCAACGGTGTTCGCACCATGGATCGCGGCCCTTGAAATAGAAGCGCTTTCAGCCGACGAAACGGGCACGGACTTCCGCTTGCCGGAAAACGTGGACCTTGCGCATGCGGGCGGTGTTGTCTGTGGGCAGGCGACCGCCTCGGCAGCGGATACATGCGCGGTGGCGGCCCTTTCTGCCGTCAATGGCCGCTTCCGCACCTGCACCACGGTAGACATGACCACGCATTTCATTCGGCCGCTCAAACCCGGTCCGGTGGCGATCCGGGTCGAGGTTCTGTCGAACGGAAGGCGCATGGCCTATGTACGGGTGGAGATGCGGGCCGAGGGCGACACCCGCCTCGCCTTCACGGCAACTGGTGCTTACGCATATCTTGACGGATAAACTTCCACGACCGCGCGTTTTATTTCGAGTGACAGTTCAGTCAAAATTAAAGTAGCCTGACCTTGCAATTCTCACTGCAATTGCGCCGTGGAGGAAAGTTATGATCAGATCATTTGAAGATTTCGATGAATTTTGCGGGGACGACCAGAAGCTTGATTCATCGCACCTTTCGATCCTCAGCAATGAGGAAATCTCCTTCTTCCGTCATTGCCTGGATTTTGACAAGAACGGCTTTGTTTCAAAGATCTATTTCGGGGATCTTGCGAAAGCCGGGCTCAACGATTTTCAGATCGCCGAGGTGGCCGCCCTTTTCGGCATCGAAGAAAAGCGCTTCAAGCGCACCTATCACGCCTTTGGCGACGCGCAGGGCAACTGTGTCTACCGCGCGTACTGGTGGTGCCCATACGACAGGCCTCGACTTGCCGAATCTCAATAGACGGCATTGACATCTGCGGGTGCGCAGACCGCACCCGCCTCCTGCGACAGCCTATTTCTCTTCTGTCCAGACCGCTTCCTGCGCGTAGAGTGGCACGGTCGAGATCGCCATCTTGGCCGAACCGTCCTGCACCTGGCGAGCGTGGGAAAGATAGATCAGCGTGTCATTCTTCTCGTCATAAATGCGCTTGACGACGACGGACTTCCAGATCAGCGACTGGCGCTGCTTGAACACCTCCTCGCCATCTTCGCCAAGATCGATGTCACCAACAACGATAGGACCGGTCTGGCGGCAGGAAATGGAGGAATTTGACGGATCCTCGAACCAGTTCCCCTTCTGCAGACGGTCGATCACACCCCGGTCGAAATAGGTGACGTGGCAGGTCACGCCCTCGACCTTGGGATCGCGCACGGCCTCGATGATAATGTCGTTGCCGAGCCAGTCGACACCGATTTCGCCCACCTGCTCGGCGGATGCGGGGGCTGCGATGAAAACGGACGCGATGAGTGATGCGGCAAGGGTCGGGAGGGAAAAACGCATGGCCTGTCTCGAACGGTTCAAACTCGGATGCCCCCAATATGGGGGCTGACCGGCGCGAATGGAATGCGTCCCGGGGCACGAAGCTTGCTAGGGCTGAGACTCAATCATAGCCAGAATGCTGTCACTGTATTGCTGCTCTGACGGCGTGCGTGGTCGTGGCGCTGCCGTGACGAATTTGCCATAATGCTTCCTTCCATTCCAACGAAAGAAGAACAAGAGCAACCTGTGAATCACGGGCGTAGCGGGGTTCAACCCTTGCGCGCGCATGCCGTTGCGGCATCCAATGAAAACGGCGGTGGCTGATTCTCTCCCCAGAGCACCACCGCCGTTAACGCAACCAGCCGCAGGGGGCTTGGCTACGACGTACGCTCGTCACACTAAAATTCGAGGCGATTCCGTCAAGCTTCCTGTGACCTTATCCCACAGGAGACCCAGATGGGAACCTTTCGAGTAAACTGTCACAAACCAGACAATGACGATCCAGACCGCCGAATTCAGGGCCTTGGTGGCAAGGGCAGCACGCAATGGTATCGAACCATTGATCAACTGATCAGCCTGATAGAAGGCGGTGACAAATTCTGGACCGTGGATACGCAAGGTAATTCTGTTTGGATTGAAGTGCATGTCCGCAAAGGACGTAAGTACCTCAAGACTGAATCAAACGGCATTGAGCCTAACAATCTCTTGGCACGCCCGGTGTGTCCTTAGAGCCGTCAGGAGCGCGACGTCCGTATCCCTCCCGGTCTTCGGATCGGGAGGGGTCTTCAACAGGCGGCGCAATACCTCGTCGCCCTTTTCCTGGTCTTTGTCTCTTGAGGGGGAAGAAACACCCGTGGAACCTGGTGAGGACATTCTTTGGATCGGCCTTCCTGTCTCTGGCGAAATGGTCGCGGAGTTAGGGCAGTTCATAGCCCAATGGGGCTTTATGGAAACTTACCTTAACATGCTTGTCTTGAGTATGATGGCGCGGCCCCAAACAGACGAGGAAATGCGCCACCTACCAATGGCCCTGAAAAAGAGACTGGCGCTCCTCAAGGGTTCGGCCCAATCTCGATTCCCTGAATGCCCATCTCTCGTAGAGCGCATCCGCCACATCGCCACGGAAATTAAACTTCTAAAGCCGGACCGTGAAGCAATCGCACACGGCATGTGGTCTTCTCGCGATGCAACTTCCGTCAGCATTACCACCTTTCATAACCAAAAATGGTCGAGCAAATCATTCACGCTGTATCAAATTCGCCAGCGATCTATCGCAGTGTCGGCCCTTTCACGACGCATTATGGCGATACTCAACGCAGGTTCTCTGAAGGGCACCGATTGGGCCTTTCCGCTTCCACCGCACGAAATAGATGCGATACGAACCGCCTTCTGTCGTATTCCTCCCCCTCCTCATACTCGATCAGGAGAGTAACCCCAACCTGAACCATCTCAGGTGTCACCTCAATTTCCGCCTCGTTTAGTGCCGGCCTGTCAGCCGAACCAATACCCATTTTAGCCTCGGTACGCCAAGTATATAATTAGGATAAAATTCCTATACTTTTCTTGATGTGATGCGAGGAACGATGCGCGTTCCAAAGACAATTCAGATGCTTGGGAAAAAGAAAAAGATCAGGGTTGCGGGTATGAGCGCGGGTTTATCCCCGGACGGGCCAGCTCTATCGCATCCTCATGGCGAACCGTCTCGAAAAGTGCCGTTACTTACCCCAAAAACAACCCCTCCAGAAACCGCGCGGCATCCTCGAAACGCCCCTCGCCACCGCGGTTTTCGCCCAACACCGCGCGCACCTGCACGTCGAAATCGGCATAATGCTGGGTGGTCGCCCAGATGGCGAAGATGAAGTGGTAGGGATCGCTCTTCTTCAGGCGTCCCTCGCGCATCCATTCGGCAATGACCGCGGCTTTCTCATCCACCAGTTCCTTGAGTTCACCCTCAAGCAGCGGAAAGATGCGCGGTGCGCCTTGCAAAATCTCATTGGCAAACAACCGGCTCTCGCGCGGGAAATCGCGCGCCATCTCGATCTTGCGGCGGATGTAGGAACGGATTTCCGTCTGCGGATCACCACGCGCATCCATCTCGCGCAGGGGAGCGAGCCAGGTCTCCATGAGACGATGAATCAAGGTCGCAAAAATCTCCTCCTTGTTCTTGAAATAGTAGAGGAGATTGGGCTTCGACATGCCCGCAGCATCGGCAATCTGGTCGATGGTCGAACCGCGAAAACCGTGCTGGGCAAAAACCTCCAGCGCGGCCTCTCCGATCAGTTCGCGCTTTTCGCGCTGGATGCGGGTGCGTTTGGGGCGATGAGCAGGCTTGTCCATCAGGTGGGCACCCCTGCAAAACACGCGTGGCGGATACAGGCTGCGCGGCCCGACTGGTCCAGCCGATTAGTCCACCGTGGAATGCGCCGGCTCAAGAAGATTTCCCCTACTATACTCTTGACCGCCCACATGGCGGTGTTAACGTTTGTCCAAACGGTCAAAAATTGCGTAGCATATCTTCGCGCAAAGCACCAAGCATTGACCGGGACAAGCCGAGCGAAACAACAATCAGGGGAAGCTTGGTCATGCTCGACAGGCTCAACAAGAGGCCGAACGATCTGTCTGCGTTCTGGATGCCGTTCACCGCGAACCGGCAGTTCAAGGAAACGCCACGCATGCTGGTCGCCGCCAAGGATATGCATTTCACCGCCGAGGATGGTCGCAAGATCATGGATGGCACGGCAGGCTTATGGTGCGTCAATGCTGGCCACTGCCGGCCAAAGATCACCGAGGCCATTCAGCAGCAGGCGGCACAGCTCGACTATGCGCCCGCCTTCCAGATGGGGCATCCCATCGCGTTCGAATTCGCCAACCGGCTGGCGGCAATTGCTCCCGAAGGCATGGACCACGTGTTCTTCACCAACTCGGGCTCGGAGAGCGTCGACACGGCGCTGAAGATCGCGCTTGCCTATCACCGCGCCAAGGGCGACGGCTCCCGCTTCCGCCTGATCGGCCGCGAGCGCGGCTATCACGGCGTCAATTTCGGCGGCATCTCGGTGGGCGGGATCGTGGCCAACCGCAAGATGTTCGGCACGCTTCTCACGGGCGTTGACCACATGCCGCACACGCATCTGCCCGGCGAAAACGCGTTCACGCGCGGCGAGCCGGAGCATGGCGGCGACCTGGCCGACGAGCTGGAGCGCATCGTTGCGCTGCACGACGCCTCGACGGTGGCGGCGGTGATTGTTGAGCCGGTGGCCGGTTCCACGGGCGTTCTGATCCCGCCGAAAGGCTATCTGAAGCGCCTTCGCGATATCTGCGACAAGCACGGCATCCTGTTGATCTTCGATGAGGTCATCACCGGGTTCGGCCGCCTCGGCGCGCCGTTTGCGGCGGATTATTTCGGCGTGGTGCCGGACATCATGACCACCGCCAAGGGCGTGACCAACGGCGTCATCCCCATGGGCGCGGTGTTCGTGAAGAAGGAAATCCACGACGCCTTCATGAACGGACCGGAGCACCTGATCGAGTTCTTCCACGGCTACACCTATTCGGGCAATCCGATTGCCTGTGCGGCGGGCCTGGCGACGCTCGACACCTATCAGGAAGAGGGGCTTCTTACGCGCGCCTCGGAGCTTGCCGACCACTGGGCAGATGCGCTGCATTCGCTCAAGGGCGAGCCGCATGTGATCGACATCCGCAACATCGGCCTTGTCGGCGCGGTGGAGCTGGAGGGCATTCCCGGCGAACCGACCAAACGCGCCTTCTCCGCCTTCCTCAAGGCCTATGAGCGCGGCTTCCTGATCCGTACCACGGGCGACATCATCGCGCTTTCGCCGCCACTCATCATCTCCCGCGGCCAGATCGACGAGCTGATCGACAATCTGCGCGACGTTTTGAGGATGATTGACTGACATGGCGACGGAACGCGAAAAGGCCACCCATGAGGTGCTGATCGAGGACGAGCGCGTGCGCGTGACCCGCTGGGATTTCGCGCCGGGCGCGGAGACCGGCTGGCACCGCCATGGCATGGACTATGTCATCACCACGCTCACGCCCTGCGCCTTCCATCTGGAAATGCCGGGTGGCGAGACCGTGCACAACAACCTTGAAGCAGGCGTTTCATACCGCCGCGACGAGGGTGTGGAGCACAATGTCATCAATGGCGGCGACAAACCCATGTCGTTCGTCGAAGTGGAATTAAAGTAAGGGACAACACAACATGGCCGCACCGGGCGAGAACTTAAAGATCAACGCCGACCGCCTCTGGGATTCACTCATGGAGATGGCGAAGATCGGGCCCGGTGTGGCCGGCGGCAACAACCGCCAGACACTGACCGATGAAGACGGCGAAGGCCGAAAACTCTTTCAGAAATGGTGCGAGGAAGCCGGGCTCGAAATGGGCGTGGACGAGATGGGCACCATGTTTGCTACTCGCGCCGGCACCGACCCGGATGCCCTGCCCGTCTATGTGGGCTCGCATCTCGATACCCAGCCGACAGGCGGCAAATATGACGGCGTGCTCGGCGTTCTTGGCGGGCTCGAAATCATCCGCTCGATGAACGATCTGGGCATCAAGACAAAGCATCCCATCGTGGTGACCAACTGGACCAATGAGGAAGGCACGCGCTTTGCGCCGGCCATGCTGGCGTCGGGCGTGTTTGCGGGCGTCCATGAGCGCGACTGGGCCTATGAGCGCACGGATGCGGAGGGCAAGCGCTTCGGCGACGAGCTGGAGCGTATCGGCTGGAAGGGCGACGAGCCCGTTGGCCAGCGCAAGATGAAGGCCTTCTTCGAATTGCACATCGAGCAGGGACCCATCCTTGAGGACGAGCTCGTCGATATCGGCGTCGTCACCCATGGGCAGGGCCTGTGGTGGCTGCAGGTAACGCTGACCGGCAAGGAGAGCCACACCGGCTCGACACCAATGCCCAAGCGCCGCAATGCCGGGCTCGGCATGGCGCGGGTGACGGAACTGGTGCATGAAGTGGCGATGGACCACCAACCCAATGCCGTGGGCGCCATCGGCCATGTGGAGGTCTATCCCAACTCCCGCAACGTCATTCCGGGCAAGACGGTGTTCACCGTCGATATCCGCTCGCCAGACGAGAAGACGCTGAACAGGATGCGCGCCAGGATCGAAGCCGGCATCGAAACCATCTGCGACGCGCTCGACATCAAGTTCGAGATCGAGCCGGTCGGCCATTTCGCCCCGGTCACCTTTGACGAGGGCTGCGTCAAGGCGATCCGCGACGCCGCCGAACGGCTCGGCTATTCGCACCGCGACATCGTTTCGGGCGCCGGTCACGACGCCTGTTGGATCAACAAGGTGGCGCCGACCGCCATGGTGATGTGCCCCTGCGTCGACGGGCTTTCGCACAATGAGGCGGAAGAGATCACAAAGGAATGGGCGCAGGGCGGCGCGGACGTCCTTTTCCATGCCGTGGTGGAAACGGCGGAGATCGTCGAATGATCTGACGATCCCGCTCATCCACCGAGGACAATAAATAAAGAGGGGAACTCATGTCCAAGGTCATCAGAAACGGAACCATCGTCACGGCCGACCGGACGTGGAAGGCCGACATTCTCGTGCAGCACGACAAGATCGTGGCGATCGGCCACGATCTTCATGGCGATCACGAGATCGACGCCACCGGCTGCTATGTGATGCCGGGCGGGATCGACCCGCACACCCACCTCGAAATGCCCTTCATGGGCACCTATTCAAGCGACGATTTCGAAAGCGGAACCCGCGCTGCCGTTTCCGGCGGCACCACCATGGTGGTGGATTTCTGCCTGCCCTCGCCCGGCCAGTCCCTGCTGGAAGCCATCCAGATGTGGGACAACAAGTCGACCCGGGCGAGCTGCGACTATTCCTTCCACATGGCGATCACCTGGTGGAGCGAGCAGGTGTTCAACGAGATGCCTGAGGTGGTGGAAAAGGGCATCACCTCCTTCAAGCATTTCATGGCCTACAAGGGCGCGCTGATGGTGGACGATGACGAAATGTATTCGTCGTTCCAGCGCTGCGCCGAGCTTGGCGCGCTGCCGCTTGTGCACGCCGAAAACGGCGATGTGGTCGCGCAGCTTCAGGCAAAGCTTCTGGAGGAAGGCAACAATGGGCCGGAGGCGCACGCCTATTCGCGCCCGCCGGAGGTGGAGGGCGAGGCCACCAACCGCGCCATCATGATCGCCGACATGGCAGGCACGCCGCTCTATGTGGTGCACACATCCTGCGAGCAGAGCCACGAGGCGATCCGCCGGGCGCGGCAGAAGGGCATGCGCGTATACGGTGAACCGCTGATCCAGCATCTGGTTCTGGACGAAAGCGAATATGCCAATGCCGACTGGGACCATGCGGCACGCCGCGTGATGAGCCCGCCCTTCCGCAACAAGCAGCATCAGGATTCGCTGTGGGCGGGCCTGCAGGCGGGATCGCTGCAGGTGGTGGCCACCGACCATTGCGCCTTCACGACGGACCAGAAACGCTATGGCGTAGGCGATTTCACAAAAATCCCCAATGGAACCGGCGGGCTTGAGGACCGCATGCCGGTGTTGTGGACCTATGGGGTCAACACCGGGCGGTTGACGATGAACGAATTCGTCGCCGTCACCTCCACCAACATCGCGAAAATCCTCAATATGTACCCGCAGAAGGGCGCCATCGTTGAGGGCGCCGATGCGGACATCGTGATCTGGGATCCGGAAGCCACGAAGACGATTTCGGCCAAGAGCCAGCAGTCGGCCATCGACTACAATGTGTTCGAGGGCATCGAGGTGAAGGGCCTGCCGAAGTCAGTGCTGTCGCGCGGTGAGATCGTGGTCGAGGACGGCGTGGTCAAAGCGAAGCCGGGCCACGGAAAATTCGTGGCGCGCAAGCCGCACATGGCGGTGAACAGGGCGCTGTCGCAATGGAAGGAAGTGACCGCGCCCCGCAAGGTGGAGCGAACGGGCATTCCGGCGAGCGGGGTATAGGGAGAAACGATCCAGTGAACGCCAACCCAGCCATCCGCCAGGAAGCGTCCTCCCCTCAAACCAGCCAGCCCGTCGTGGAAGCGAAGGGGCTCGGCCTCACCTTCGAGACCAATGACGGGCCGGTGCGCGCGCTCGCCGATGTGGATCTCACCATCAACAAGGGCGAGTTTGTCTCCTTCATCGGCCCATCGGGCTGCGGCAAGACCACGTTTTTGCGCGTGATCGCCGATCTGGAGCAGCCCACCGCCGGCGAAATCCTCGTCAACGGATTGACGCCGGAAGAGGCGCGCCGCAAGCGGGCCTATGGCTATGTGTTTCAGGCGGCCGGGCTCTTTCCCTGGCGCACCATCGAGCAGAATGTCGCCCTGCCGCTGGAAATCATGGGCTATTCGAAGGCGGAGCAGAAAGAGCGCGTGCACCGCACGCTCGATCTCGTGAACCTTGCCGGCTTCGAGAAAAAGTTTCCCTGGCAGCTTTCGGGCGGCATGCAGCAACGCGCCTCGATTGCCCGCGCGCTGGCCTTCGACGCCGATCTCCTTCTGATGGACGAGCCGTTCGGCGCGCTCGACGAAATCGTGCGCGACCATCTGAACGAGCAATTGCTCGACCTTTGGGCCCGCACCGGCAAAACCATCGGCTTCGTGACACACTCGATACCGGAGGCGGTTTATCTTTCGACGCGCATCATCGTCATGTCGCCGCGGCCCGGCCGCGTGACCGATGTGATCGTGTCGCCATTGCCGAAGGAAAGGCCGCTCGACATTCGAGAATCGCCGGAGTTTCTTGAAATCGCGCAGCGGGTGCGCGAGGGCCTGCGTGCGGGGCATGGCGATGATTGAGCCAATGATTGCCGTTTGCGCCCGCCCCTCATCCTCACCTTCTCCCCGCATACGGGGAGAAGGAGGCATAGACGTCGCCGCTTTGTCCTTCTCCCCACGTGCGGGGAGAAGGTGCCGGCAGGCGGATGAGGGGCAGCACCCCGCCCAACAGGTGACGCCATGACGGCGGCGGCGGACACAGCCCCGACCCGCACCACAACGCCCGTCTTCCGTCGCGCGGTGGAAGGCAAGACGCTGCCGATCCTGATCGTGCTCGGCGTCATTCTCCTGATCTGGTACGCCTTCACCGTGCATCTCAACGCCCCATGGCAGATCGACGCCTATGAGCGGGCGGAGACGGAATGGACAGCCGCCGATCTCGTGCGCGATACGATGGCGCAGGAGCGGCCCGTGCTGCCCTCGCCGCATCAGGTGGTGGCGGAGATCTGGAAAACCACGGTCGGAACGCGGCTCACATCCAAGCGAAACCTGTTCTATCACGCCTGGATCACCCTCTCCTCCACCCTGCTCGGCTTCGTGATCGGCACCGCACTCGGCGTGCTGCTTGCCGTTGGCATCGTGCACAATCGAGCCATGGACAAGTCCGTCATGCCGTGGGTGATTGCCAGCCAGACAATCCCGATCCTGGCGGTCGCGCCGATGATTATCGTCGTGCTGAACGCCATCGGCCTGTCGGGCCTTCTGCCAAAAGCGCTGATCTCCACCTATCTTTCGTTCTTTCCCGTGGTCGTGGGCATGGTGAAAGGCTTCCGCAGCCCGGAAGCCTTCCAGCTCGACCTGATGCGGACCTACAATGCCAGCGGCGCACAGACCTTCTGGAAACTGCGCTGGCCGGCCGCCCTTCCCTATCTCTTCACCTCCATGAAGGTGGCGGTGGCGATCAGCCTGGTCGGCGCGATTGTCGGCGAACTGCCGACAGGGGCGGTTTCGGGTCTCGGCGCGCGGCTTCTGGCCGGCTCCTATTACGGCCAGACGGTGCAGATCTGGTCCGCCCTCTTCATGGCTGCCGCCCTCGCCGCCATTCTGGTGGGCGTGGTTGGCATCGGCCAGCGCATGGTGATGGCGCGGATGGGAGAAAAGCCATGAACTGGGCGCTGACCGGAGCACTTCTTTTCTGGGCGGCGGCGTGGGCGCTCAATGAGTGGCTTGCAAAGCTGAACCCGCGCTCGGCGCCAGCCAAACGCGCGCTCGGCATTCTGATCCCGGCCATTTTCGGCATCACGCTTCTGGTGGTCTGGGAAGGGCTGGTGCGTGGCTTCAACATCTCGCCCGTGCTTCTGACACCGCCGAGCGCCATATGGGCGCGGTTGGTCTCGTCCGTTCCAACCCTGTGGGCGGATTTTCAGCAGACCTTCCTGAAAGCGGTGCTGATCGGCTACGCCATCGGCTGCGGCGCGGGCTTCCTGACCGCCATCGCCATCGACCGCTCACCCTTCCTGCAGCGCGGGCTCCTGCCGCTTGGCAATTTCGTTTCCGCGCTGCCGATCATCGGCGTCGCACCCATCATGGTCATGTGGTTCGGCTTCGACTGGCCGTCCAAGGCCGCTGTCGTCATCATCATGACCTTCTTTCCCATGCTGGTGAACACCGTGCAAGGGCTGACCGCCTCGTCCGCCATCGACCGCGACCTGATGCGCACCTATGCATCGTCCTACTGGCAGACGCTCTTCAAGCTGCGCCTGCCGGCAGCAGCCCCCTTCATTTTCAATGCGCTGAAAATCAACTCCACGCTGGCGCTGATCGGGGCCATCGTCGCCGAATTTTTCGGCACGCCCATCGTGGGCATGGGGTTCCGCATTTCCACCGAGGTGGGGCGCATGAACATTGATATGGTATGGGCCGAAATCGCGATAGCGGCACTGGCTGGCTCACTTTTTTATGGTGCGGTCGCGCTTCTGGAGCGCGCCATTACCTTCTGGCATCCATCCATGAGGAGTGGATAACCGGCCGCGTGGAGAACGGCGGCCCAATCAAAGAGGGAAGCGAAAATGAAACACGCAGTGACAGGCCTTTTATCCGGTGTGCTGATGCTCACCGCCTCGCAGGTGATCGCCGCCGACGACGTGACCCTGCAGCTGAAATGGGTAACCCAGGCGCAATTCGCCGGCTACTACGTCGCCAAGGATCAGGGTTTCTACGAGGAAGAAGACCTCAACGTCGAGATCAAGCCCGGCGGTCCGGACATCGCGCCCGTTCAGGTGCTGGCCGGCGGCGGCGCGGATGTGATGGTGGACTGGCTCCCGTCAGCGCTCGCCGCGCGCGAAAAGGGCGTGCCGGTGGTCAACATCGCCCAGCCCTTCGCCCGCTCCGGCCTCACCATGGTCTGTCGCAAGGAGACCGGCATCGAGAGCCCGGAAGACTTCAAGGGCAAAACGCTGGGCACCTGGTTCTTCGGCAATGAATATCCGCTCTATAGCTGGCTGTCGAAGCTAGACCTGCCGCGCGACGGGTCCGAAAATGGCGTGACGATCCAGAAGATCGGCTTCAATGTCGACCCGCTCCTGCAAAAGCAGGCCGACTGCATCACCGCCATGACCTACAATGAATACTGGCAGGTGATCGACGCCGGGCTGAGCGAAGACGACATCGTGGTGTTCAACTACACCGACGAGGGCGTGGCCACGCTGGAAGACGGGCTCTATGTGCTGGAAGACAAGCTTCAGGACCCCGAATTCGTCGACAGGATGGCGCGCTTCGTGAAAGCCTCCATGAAAGGCTGGATGTGGGCGCGGGACAATCCGGAAGAAGCGGCCATGATCGTGCTCGACAATGACGCGACGGGTGCCCAGACCGAAAAGCACCAGACACGCATGATGGGCGAAATCGCCAAACTTCTGGGTGAGGATGCCACGCTCGACGAAGCCGCCTACAAGCAGACCGTGGACACGCTTCTGCAGGGCGGGTCCGATCCTGTGATCACGAAAGAACCGGAAGGCGCCTTCACCCATGAGGTTTCCAAGAAGGCGATGTAGCGACCGGCGTCAGGCTGCAAGCCTGCGCCGCTCCGTTTCACGATAGGTACCCGGCGTGGTGCCGGTCTGCCGACGGAAAAAGCGATTGAAATAAGCCGGGTCCTGAAAGCCGAGGGAATAGGCTATGGCCTGAACCGGCGTCGGTGTGAAGATAAGATCACGCCGCGCTGCATCAACGAGGCGGCGCGCCAGCAGATGCGAAACGCTGGCGCCCGCCTCCTGCCGAGCGATGCGATTGAGCTGGGCAACCGAAACACCAATTTTGCCTGCATAAAAACCGACAGGACGATGCTCGCGGAAATGTGCGGCAATCAGCGTTTCCAGTGCCTGCACCCGTCGGCTGTCAATTGTCATTGCTTTGTGAAGCGCCTGCAAGGTTGAGCGCGCACCCGCCCTCGCCAGCCGAACCAGAATTTCGGTGACATGCACGTCAAGCATCAGGTCTCGCCCCACACCGCCATGCCTGCTGTGTTCCTCAAGCAGCCGCTGAAACAGACGGTCAAGGTCTTCTCCTTTGTCCGCCACGGGGTGTTCGACCGACACAATACGGGTGTGAGACAGGAATTCGGCCAAAGTCCTGTCGCTCCCGCCTGGCAGGGCCAACCGATCTGCAAGAACCGTCGCGACAACGCCTTCAGAATGGCGGAAAAAGCGAAACCCGTGCGCTGCCCCGGGTGGGATGAATATGGCGCAGGGTGCCGAAAACGGCATCTCCGTTTTCCCATCGCCGAAAAGGGTTCCACCTCCTTCCGTCATCCAGAACATCTGGAAAAGCGCATTGTGGCGATGAACGTCGATTTGCCAATTGTGCAGCGCGCTTCTGGCAGAAAGCGTTTCGCAGTGAAGCCAGAAATCGGAAGATTCGTCTGATTTCTCTTCATAAAGTCTGAAATTCGGTATCCTGGAACGCATAGCTCACCCCAAAAAGCATGATCGAAAAGTGCAATTGTTTGCGGCAAATGTCCATTGTCGCGGCGTGCATCAATTTTCACTCTGTGCCCCCAAGGGAGGAACAATCAGCTTGCGAACTCAGGTCGTCATCATCGGCTCGGGCCCGGCAGGCCTGCTGCTCGGGCAGCTTTTGACCAATGCTGGAATCGACAATGTCATTCTGGAGCGAACGTCCAAAGTCCATGTCCTATCTCGCATTCGCGCCGGGGTTCTCGAGGAAGGCACCGCCGCCATGCTGGACGAAGCGGGCGTCGGCGAGCGCATGCGGGCCGAGGGCCTGCCGCATGACGGTTTCGACCTCGCCTTCGACAATCGCCGCCACCGTGTCGACCTAACTGGCCTCACCGGCGGAAAGCGCGTGCTCGTCTACGGGCAGACAGAGGTGACGCACGACCTGATGGACGGGCGCGAAGCCGCGAACGCTGTCTCCATCTACGAAGCCGGAAACGTCCAGCCTCACGACTTCGACGGCGACCATCCCTTCGTGACTTATGAGAAGGATGGAAAGACCCATCGCATCGATTGCGATTTCGTTGCCGGTTGCGATGGCTTCCATGGCGTTTCTCGCAGGTCGGCACCGGAAGCCGCCATCGAAACGTTCGAACGTGTCTATCCCTTCGGCTGGCTGGGCATCATTGCGGATGTGCCGCCTGTGGGCCAAGAACTGATCTACGCAAATCACCCCAGAGGCTTCGCGCTCTGCTCCATGCGCTCAAAGACGCGCAGCCGCTACTATGTTCAGGTGGGCGCGGAGGAGCGCGTGGAAGACTGGTCCGACCAACGCTTCTGGGATGAGATCCGCAGCCGCCTGCCCGGGCGTACGGCGGAAGCGATGATCACCGGCCCTTCAATCGAAAAATCCATCGCACCCCTGCGTTCCTTCGTGGCCGAGCCGATGCGCTTCGGTCGACTGTTCCTCGCCGGCGATGCCGCCCACATCGTTCCGCCCACGGGCGCCAAAGGCTTGAATCTCGCTGCGAGCGATGTGCGCTATCTCTTTGACGCGCTTCGGGAATTTTATCTCGAAAAATCCCCTGCCGGTCTGGACGACTACTCGAACAGGGCGCTTGCACGCGTGTGGAAAGCGGAGCGCTTCTCCTGGTGGATGACGAGCACGCTGCATCGGTTCCCCGATCAGGGTACATTCGGCCAGAGGATCCAGCATGCGGAACTCGACTATCTCTTCCAGTCACGCGCCGCACTCACCATGCTGGCTGAGAACTATGTGGGCCTGCCTTTCTGATATCCGAGGGAGACGATGATGTCCGACAGGGAAAAAAGCGAGCGCTACCGGCAGGGGATGGAAACCCGGCGCAGCGTTCTGGGCGATGCCTGGGTGGACGGGGCCGAAGCGCGCAAAACAGCCTTCGACGAACCGTTTCAGGACCTGATCACCGAAGCGGCCTGGGGCCATGTCTGGTCACGCAGCGAATGGAGCAAACGCGAGCGCTCCTTGGTGACCATCGCACTTCTGGCGGCGCTCGGACAGGACGAGGAACTTGCCCTGCATGTGCGCGCCACCGCCAACACGGGCGCGAGCGCAGAAGATCTGCGTGAAGCCATGCTGCATGTAGCGATCTATGCCGGCGTTCCGGCGGCCAATCACGCTATCAAGATCGTCAAGCAGGCACTGGCGGAGATGGAGGGGAGAGAGGCATGAAGAACGAACAGCACCATACAGAATGCTTCTTCCAGCGAGACCGCGGCTGGCATCCGCCTGCCCTGACCCCGCTTTACAAGACATCCGTTGCCCGCTCGCCGCGGCGGGCACCGGTCTCCTTTCCGCACACGCTTTCGGAGGTGACAGGCCCGGTCTTCGGCCACAGCATTCTCGGCGCACTGGACAATGACCTGACGGTGAACTTTGCCACACCCGGCGAAAGTGCCATAGGCCCGCGGATCATCGTATACGGACGTGTGCTCGACGAAAACGCCCGGCCCGTACCCAACGTTCTCGTGGAATTCTGGCAGGCCAATGCAGGCGGTCGCTACCGGCACCGGAAAGATGGCTATCTCGCGCCACTCGACCCTAATTTCGGTGGATGCGGGCGCACCATAAGCGATTCGGAGGGCCACTATTTCTTTCGCACCATCGTGCCGGGAGCCTATCCATGGCCGAATGGCATCAATGACTGGCGGCCCGCCCACATTCATTTCTCCGTTTTCGGACACGGTTTCGTCCAGCGTCTGATCACACAGATGTATTTCGAGGGCGATCCGATGATCTGGCGCTGCCCGATCGTCTCCACCATCCCAGACCGTCAAGCCGTGGAGGGTCTGATTGCCGCGCTCGACATGGAGGCCGCGGTGCCGATGGATGCACGCGCCTACAGGTTCGACATCGTGCTGCGCGGCCGGCGTTCGACCCTGTTCGAAAACCGCATGGAGGGGAACTGATGGCTCAGTCGCTCAGGCGCCTGCAGGAAACGGCCTCGCAGACCGCAGGCCCCTATGTGCATATCGGCCTGACGCCGAATTTCGGTGGTATCGCGGGCGTCTACCCTCATGATCTGGGTTCCGCGCCGGTAAATGCGAAAGCGCGGGGCGAACGCATCACCATCAAGATGCGCATCTTCGACGGAACCGGCACGGTGCTCAGGGATGCGCTGGTCGAAACCTGGCAGGCAGACACCGACGGGCTATACAATTCGCCTTCTGAAACCCGTGGCAAAGCAGATCCGAACTTTCAGGGCTGGGGGCGTTTCCCCTCAGATATGGAGACCGGCGAGATCGCAATCGAAACCATCAAACCGGGCCGCGTCCCCTTCCCAGACGGGCGCCTGATGGCGCCGCATATCAGCCTCTGGATTGTCGCCCGTGGCATCAATCTGGGGCTGGCGACGCGCCTTTATTTCAGTGACGAGGAAACGGCCAACGCCGAAGACCCGGTGCTGACGCGGCTCGAGCATCAGAACAGGGTGGAGACCCTGATCGGACGGAAGGAAAGCGCGCATTACCTCTTCGACATCCATCTCCAGGGTGAACGGGAAACAGTGTTTTTCGATATATGATCGGCCATAACCGATCCTTCGGGCGTCAATCAGGCACGAGAAACCCATGACCATTTCCGCCTTCGACCATCCCATCCTTTCAGGGCTCCTCGGGGACGAGGAACTGGAGCCGCTCTTTTCGGCGCGGGCTGAGATCGAGGCGATGCTGCGTTTTGAGGCGGAGCTTGCCTTGGCACAGGCCGATCAGGGTGCGATCCCGCAGGAGGCGGCGCAGGAGGTTGCCGATTTACTTGCCGGCTTCAGCCCCGACATCGCCGCTCTGAAGGCAGGTGTAGCGCAGGATGGGGTCGTGATCCCCGCCCTCATTGCGCAGATCCGTGCCGGTCTGTCTGAAGCGTGGCGTGCCCACCTGCATCTCGGCGCGACGAGCCAGGATGTGATCGACACGGGCTTTGCGCTGCGCGCACGCGAGGCGATTGAAATTCTCGGCAAGAGACTGGGCAGGCTCATCCAGTCCTTTGAATCTTTGGAAAAACGCGACGGGCAGATCGAGGTCATGGCGCACACGCGGATGCAGGCCGCCATCCCGGTATCCGCCAGCCGCAAAATCCGCTCCTGGCGCGAGCCGCTCCTGCGCCATGCGGAGAGGCTTGAGAAGGCACTGGACGAGGTTGCGGTGCTGCATTTCGGCGGCGCGGCCGGTACGCTCGACAGGCTTGGCGAGAAGGGGGAACCCGTTGCCGGGCGACTTGCGGCGAGACTTGACCTAGCTCTGCCCGAACACCCCCGCCACAGTGAGCGCGACGGAATTGTCGCCTTTGCCTCCGTCCTTTCGCTCATCACCGGCAGCCTCGGCAAGATGGGGCAGGACATTGTGCTTGCCGCACAGAGCGAGGTTGGCGAGGTCGAACTGGCTGCAGGTGGCGGGTCTTCCGCCATGCCGCACAAGAAGAACCCAGTCGCGGCCGAAGCGCTGGTGACGCTCGCGCGCTTCAACGCCACGCTGTTGGGTGGCATGCATCAGGCGCTGGTGCACGAAAACGAACGCTCCGGCACGGCATGGACGCTGGAATGGATGCTTCTGCCGCAGATGATTGTCGCAACGGGTGCGGCAACGCTTAAAGCCTCGGAACTGGTGGACGGCCTGACGTTCAAGGCCAGGAGCGTTTAGCGGGGCGCTCGCCCCTCATCTTTACCCTCTCCCCGCAAGCGGGGAGAGGATGCCGGCAGGCGGATGAGGGGCCGGTGCCGTGCCGTCAAAATGCCAAACCGCTTCAGAAGCTACATGGCATTCATGGTCAGGAGTTCGTAGGCGGCAACCTGCTCGCCGTCCTGATTGTAGACGCCGACATCCCAGCGCACTTCGCCATATTCGTCCTTGCGGCGCGTCTTCTGCTTGACCGTGAGCCGCACTTTCAGCGTATCGCCGGGCGAAACCGGCTTCATGAAACGCAGATTGTCGAGGCCGTAGTTGGCAAGCACCGGGCCCGGCGCCGGCTCGACGAACATGCCCGCCGCAAAGGACAGGATGAGATAACCATGGGCGACACGGCCGGGGAAGAACGGATTGGCGGCAGCCGCCTCCTCGTCCATATGCGCGTAGAACGTATCGCCGGTGAACTCGGCGAAATGCTCGATGTCCGCCAGCGTCACCTCGCGCGGACCGGCCCAGAGCGTGCGGCCGGGCTCCAGCTCGCCAAAGGTCAGGCGGAAGGGATGCGGCTCTATCTCTTCGGTCGAAGCGCCCGCCACATAGCGGTTGGTGATGCCGGCGATCAGATCGGGGCTCGCCTGGATCGCGGTGCGCTGCATGTAGTGCATCACGCCACGGACACCGCCCAGCTCCTCACCGCCGCCGGCGCGGCCGGGACCGCCATGCACCATGTGCGGCAGCGGCGAACCATGGCCGGTCGCCTCCTTGCCGGTGTCGCGGTTGGCGAAATAGAGCCGGCCATGGAAGGCGCCCGCCTCCAGAACCGCCTGCCGGGCCACCGCCGGATCATGCGTGAAGACCGAGGCGACAAGCGAGCCCTCGCCGCGATTGGCAAGCTTCAGCGCATGGCCGAGATCCCGGTACGGCATGATGGTGGACACGGGACCGAACGCCTCGACCGAATGCAGCTTCTGAGCGCCATCGGGATCGTCGCAGGAGAACAGCATGGGCGGCACGAAAGCGCCCGCAGCTGCATCTGCATCGGTGACCGAAAAGGCATCCGGGTCGCCAAAGACGCGCCGAGCCTCGGTGCCGAGAACAGCGGCCTTTTCAAGAACGTCGTCACGCTGGGCAAGATTTGCGAGCGCGCCCATCCGCACGCCTTCGCTGCGCGGATTGCCGACCACGGTCTTCTCAAGCCGCGCGACCAGTGCCTCGGTAACCGCATCGCGGTGCGCGTCCGGCACGAAAATGCGGCGCACGGCGGTGCATTTCTGGCCGGCCTTGGCCGTCATCTCGCGGTGCACTTCCTTGATGAAGGCATCGAATTCAGGGGTTCCGGGCGCTGCATCCGGCCCAAGCACAGAAGCGTTGAGCGAATCCTGCTCGGCCACGAAGCGCACGGAATTGCCGATGATCTTCGGGTTGGCGCGCAGCATGGATGCGGTGGAGGCGGAGCCGGTGAAGGACACCACATCCTGTCCGGTCAGGCGGTCGAGCAGGTCTCCAGTGGACCCCGCGATGAACTGCACCGCGCCTTCCGGGAACAGGCCGGATTCCACGATCATCCGGAAACAGGCTTCGGCGAGCCACGCGGTCGAGGACGCCGGCTTGACGATGGCCGGAACGCCGGCAATCAGCGTCGGCGCCAGCTTTTCAAGCATGCCCCAGACGGGGAAGTTGAAGGCGTTGATGTGGACGGCCACGCCCTGAAGCGGGGTCGCCACGTGCTGGCCAACGAAGTTTCCGGAGCGGGAAAGCTGCTCCAGCGCGCCATCCACATAGACGTGATCGTCCGGCAGTTCGCGCCGGGCCTTGGACGAATAGACGAACAGCGTGCCGATGCCGCCATCAATGTCGATCATCGAGTCGGGCTTGGTCGCGCCGGTCTCGTAGGAAAGCTCGTAGAGCGCGTCGCGGCGGTCGTTCAGATATTGCGCCAGCGCCTTGATGGCAAAGGCGCGGTCGTGGAACGTCATCGCGCGCAGCGCCGGCCCGCCCACCTGGCGGGCATGATCGGTCATGCGGGCGAAGTCCAGCTTTTGCGAGCCGAGTTCGGCAACGACATCGCCTGTGACCGCACTCCGCAGGGGTTTGAGATCGCCGGAAGGCGCAACCCACGCCCCTGCCGCATAGCTTTCAAGCCGCATCACGCTCATGGAAAACTCCTTTACTGGTCAGCGCACCCGCGCCGGCAGCCGGGCGAAGCCGCGAAAGCGCACACGTCCGGTGCGCTCCGGTTCTCCTGTCAGCCGGTAGTCGGGGAAACGTTTGAGAAAATGCGAAATGCCGATGCGTCCTTCCATCCGCGCAAGCGAGAAGCCCGCGCACAGATGAGGACCACCGGCAAAGGCCAGATGCCTGTTGGGCTTACGCCCCACGTCGAGTCGGTCCGGATCGGCGAACTGGCGCGGATCGCGGTTGGCAGCACCAATGCAGAGATGGATCGGCGTGCCCGGCTCCACGGTTTCGCCATAAAACTCCACCGGCTCCACCGCCATGCGGTTGCCGAGCTGATTGGGGCTCTGGAAGCGTAAGAACTCATCGACGGCCGTTGCGATCAGGTCCGGGTCGGCTTCAAGCCGCGCTTTCTCTTCGGGCCAGTGCAACAGCTCGTAAAGGGCGTTGCCGATCAGGTTCGTGGTGGTCTCGTGACCGGCATTGAGGATGAAGATGCAGTTCTGCAAAAGCTCCACCTCGGAGAGCTCTTCGCCCTCATTGCCATTGATGAGACGGGTCAGAACGTCGGTCGCCGGATCACCGGGATTGCACCGGCGATCATCGGCAATCTCCTTCAGGAACGCCTTGAAATCGGTGACGGAAGTGTTGCCCCATTTGAGCTGCTCGTCGGTGAGAACCGGTTCCAGCGCACCGAGAATGGCGAGCGACCAGTCGCGCAGCGGCTCACGCTCCTCATGGGGTATGTCGAACAGATTGCCGATCACCTCGATGGGGATCGCCGCGGCGAAATCCTCGATGAGATCGACCGCGCCCTTCTCTTCCATACGGTCGAGCAGGCCATCGACCAGCGTGATCAGGCCCGGCTCGAGGGCCGCCAGCGCGCGCGGCGTGAGCGCGCCCATCATGATCTTGCGCACCCGCGTGTGAAGCGGCGGATCGTTGAAGACGAGGCTCGTCGTGTGATGCTCGTAAAGCGGCGTGTCGCCGAACTTCGGCAGGAATTCGGCCTTCTTGTCGGAGGAAAAGGTTTTCGTGTCGCGATAGACGCGGTCGAGATCCTCATAGCGCGACAGCATGACCGAGCCGTCGGCGAAACGCTTCAGGGGCGCGTGCTCCAGAAGTGCGTGATAGGCCGGAAACGGGTCGTCCACGAAGCCCTCTGGCAGCGCCGTCAATTCAAAGTCCTCCACCAGTTTCTCGCCATTCGTTGCAGCGTTGTCTGCCGTTTTTGCCATGCTCTCCTCCCGGAAGCGGCCCCACCGCCTCCTCTCAACAGTATTATTGACCGACCGGTCGGTTTATGCAAGTCTGCTTTCACCGACGCCGTTGGGAGGAGCCTAGATGTCACAAATGCAACTGTCTCCACAGGAGATCGCAGAGCGCAGCGCGCAGGCAATGTGGGCGCGCGACGACGCTTCCAAATGGCTGGGATGCAGCCTCGATGCGGTCGCACCGGGCAGCGCCACCCTGTCGATGACGGTGGAGACGCACCACACGAACGGGCACGACATCTGCCACGGCGGCTACATCTTCACTCTGGCGGATTCCGCCTTCGCCTTTGCCTGCAACTCCTACAACCAGATCGTTGTCGCGCAGCACAATTCCATAACCTTCATTGCGCCCGGCGCGCTCGGCGACCGGCTGAAAGCAGTCGCGAGGGAGGTTGCGCGGTTCGGCCGCTCCGGGATTTATGACGTGCGGGTCGAAAATCAGGACGGCAAGCTGATCGCGGAATTCCGTGGCAATTCTCGCGTGATCAGCGGCAAACATTTCGAGGAGGAGGCCTGAGAGCTTCGGGAGAGAAAAAATGAAAGATCTGACCCCAAGAAAAGAAGAGCTGGATCCCATTGAAATCGCCTCACGCGACGAAATCCAGGCGTTGCAGCTGGTGCGTCTCAAATGGTCGTTGAACCATGCCTATGAGAATGTGCCACACTACAAAAAGAGTTTCGACGCTGCCGGCGTTCACCCCGACGACCTGAAAGAGCTCTCCGACCTCTCGAAGTTCCCCTTCACCGTAAAAACGGATCTGCGCGACAATTATCCGTTCGGCATGTTCGCGGTACCGCGCGAGAAGGTGGCGCGCATTCACGCTTCTTCCGGAACCACCGGCAAGCCAACCGTTGTGGGCTACACCGCAAAGGACATCGACATCTGGGCCGAGGTGATGGCGCGCTCGATCCGCGCATCCGGCACGCGGGCGGGCGACATCGTTCACGTGGCCTATGGCTATGGGCTCTTCACGGGCGGTCTGGGCGCGCATTACGGCGCGGAGCGGCTGGGTGCGACGGTGGTGCCGGCATCGGGCGGCATGACCACGCGCCAGGTGACGCTGATCGAGGATTTCCGGGCCGACACGATTATGGTCACGCCCTCCTACATGCTGTCGATCCTCGACGAATACCGCGCGCGCGGCCTCGACCCGCGCAAGAGCCCGCTCAAGGTGGGCATTTTCGGTGCGGAACCATGGACCAACGCCATGCGCGCCGAGATCGAAGACGCATTCGACATGCATGCGGTCGACATTTACGGCCTGTCGGAGGTGATGGGACCGGGTGTTGCCAATGAGTGTGTGGAGACCAAGGACGGGCTGCATATCTGGGAAGACCATTTCTATCCCGAGATCATCGACCCGGAGACCGGCGAAGTGCTGCCGGACGGCGAAAAGGGCGAGCTGGTTTTCACCTCGCTCACCAAGGAAGCCTTCCCCATCGTGCGCTACCGCACCCGCGACCTGACGCGACTTCTGCCGGGCACGGCGCGCTCCATGCGCAGGATGGAAAAGATCACCGGCCGCTCGGACGACATGATGATCCTGCGCGGCGTCAACGTCTTCCCCACCCAGATCGAGGAGCAGATCCTCACGGTGAAGGGCCTTGCACCGCATTTCCAGATCGAGCTCACGCAGGAAGGCCGCATGGATGCGATGACGATCCATGTGGAGATGGAAACGCTCGAGGCCGGCGAGGACGTGCGGCTCGCCGCCTGCCGTCAGCTCGGCGAACGCATCAAGGATGTGGTCGGCGTGACGGTGCGCGTCCACGCGGCCGACCCCGGCAGCGTGGCCCGCAGCCAGGGCAAGGCCGTGCGCATCGTCGACAAGCGGGTGAAACAGTGACATTGCCGCACATTCACAAGCATCCACCCCGTGAGAGCTGCTAATGGCCCGCACCCGCGCCAAGGACTATGACGACAAGCGCGACGCCATGCTGCATGGCGCAGCGCGCATATTCGCGCGCGACGGCTATGACCGCGCCTCGATGAACCAGCTTGCAACGGAGCTGGGTGTCTCGAAGGCCCTTCTCTATCACTACTACACCTCCAAGGAGGCCCTGCTTTTCGACATCATCGAAACGCATCTGCAGGAACTGGTGGAAGCCGTGGAAGAGGCTGATCAGCCGCATGAAGCGCCGCAGGCGCGGCTGGAAGGGCTGGTGACGGCCCTGCTCGAAGCGTATCGCGATGCGGACAATGAGCACCGCGTTCAGCTTTCCGGTCTGCAGCTTCTGCCGGATGCGCAGCAGGAAGAGCTGAAGGCGCTGGAACGCCGGCTGGTGGCGATCTTCGCCGAGGCCATACGGCAGGTGAACCCCGACGCCTTCGACAACAGGCCACTTCTGAAACCGGTCACGATGAGCCTTTTCGGTATGCTCAACTGGTTCTACATGTGGTTTCGCGAGGATCGCGGAATTTCGAGGCAAGACTATGCGAAGCTCGCCGCCCACCTGCTTGTGAGCGGCGTAAAGGAGCTTCCCTGACAATCTTGCCCGTCCGGCGATCCCGTGGCATTTGGAAAAGATGGATGCACCGACAGAACCTCCCGAAACCGCCCTTGCCGGCCTGATCGATCGCCTGCACCGGCGCGGACGCGTTCGGGTCTGGTCTCTGGTGATCACCCTTTTTGGTGACGCCATCGTGCCGCGCGGCGGCGAAGCACCGCTGGCGGTGCTTCAAGCGGTGATGGCGCGGCTCGGCATCGAGGCGGGAGCACTCCGCACCGCAATGTCGCGGCTCGCCAGCGATGGCTGGGTGGTGCGCGAACGGCGCGGTCGCAACTCGTTTTTCTCCCTCGACCGGCATGGCCAGCATGCCTTCGACCTGGCGACACGGCGCATCTATGCAGCCGGCGCGCCCGACTGGGATGGTTCATGGACTGTCGCTATCGCAGCACCCGGCAGCAACGGCGTGCACGAAGAGACACTAAAGGAACACGGCTTTCTGAAGATCGCCGATGGTGTCTATCTCCTGCCCCGCACCCCCGGACCAGATGACGGCCCGACTTCCGGCGCCGCGCCACTGAACGACATGCTTATTATCCACGGTTCCAGCGCCGAGCATCCCGAAATGCTGCGGAGCCTGTGGCCCTCTGACGAGATTGCCGAAGCCTATCGCGAACTCATTGTCGAATATTCGGCCCTTGCCGGTAGCCTTGCTGTGTCCCCGCTTCCCGCCCCGGTGGACGCCATGGCCGCACGCACCCTGCTCATCCACGACTGGCGGCGGATTGTCCTGCGCGATCCCGGCCTGCCCATGGCCCTCCTGCCGAAGGACTGGCCCGGCGAAGAAGCACGAACGCTGGTACGCGAAGTCTATCGACGCCTGATGGAGCCGAGCGAAAACTGGCTCGATCATGCCGGCCTGCCGCCCCTTGCGAATACGGACAGTTTCCAGCGCCGTTTCGGCCGGTGAAGCATTTCCCTGAAACGGAGAGTTGCGCGGGGCCTCACATTTCGGGCGAAAGCGCCAGAATGACCAGACCAAGAATGGTGAGGACCGCGCCTGCCATGACCGAAAGGCTCGCCCATCCATGGCCGAGCAGCCCTTCAAACATGATGATCAGTGTCGGCGTCAGATAGTTGTAGGCCAGCACCTTGGAGGCCGGCAATCGCAGGGCGGCAAACTGCAGCAGGAAGAATGTGCCGGCCGTTGTGAAGATGGCAAGATAGAAGATTGCGACCCAGGTGATGGAGGGCAATGCAGTCCAGTTCGTCGCAGCGATTTCGCCGATGCCGTAAAGAGCGATCAGAACGCCGGTCGCCAGAAGCGTCCAGAAGGTAAAGGCGATCACCGGTTCGCCGCGATTGTAAAGCCGGACGAGCGACGCATAGGCTGCGTGTCCGACGACACCGGCGAAGAAAATGAGCTCGCCCTCGCCAATGTCGAAACGGCGCATCGCCTCGAAATCCCCGTCGAAAATGACCCACACGGAACCGAGCCCGGCCAGAACGAGGCTTGGAATAACCAGCCCGCGCGGCACCTGCCGCAGAAAAACAAAGCCGAAAAACGCGCTGAGCAGCGGCATCAGCGTGAACACGGCCCCGGTGGAAACGGGGCTTGTCATGCCGAGCGCCATGAACATGGTGACGAAATAGAACGCCATCAGCCCACCCAGGACCAGAAAGCGCCACGGGGCTTTTGGAAAGGGGAGAGGCTGGCGCAGCACGAAACGCACCACCAGCCCCATGAAAAGGATGCCGATCAGAAAGCGCGCCGCATTGAGCGCGACCGGGCCAATATGTGGCGCGGCAAGCGACCCCAGTGAGAAGGAACCAGCCACGAGCGTGGCAAAGCCAAGCATGGCCAGATGCCCCAGCCGCTTCTCCACGCCTGTTGCACTAGCGCGATGCGCCTCACGCCGCGCCGCTTTCAACTCTGCGGTGTCCGTCAAGCCGGCCTCCCCATTGTGCCTGCTTGTTTAAAGAAAAAGCCCGCAAACCGAAACCGGTTTCCGGGCTCTTCTCGAGAATGACGGACGCTGGATCAGCCATTGGCCATGATCAGCAGAAACCCACCGGCAAGCGCCACATTGGAGACGACGCCGTTGATCCGCGCCACGCGGTCCGCCCCTTCATGATCCCAGAAATTGTGAAAGATCAGGGTTGCGGTGACGAGGAAGACAATCAATGCAGCCGCCGCATAGACGGGGAAAACGCCCGCCGCCAGCAACGCACCTGCGCCGCACTGAAGCGCAATCCCGGCGAAAAGCATCACCTTTGCCAGAGGCACCCCGCGGGCTGCGAGAGCGCCGGTTAAAATGGAGGCGTTGGCGAGATTACGCAATCCTGCGAAGACGAACGCCCCACCAAGGAGCAGGCTCCCCAGAAAAGGCAGAAGCATGAATTCGGAATGGAACATCGCTTTCTCTTTCAAAAGCCCCACCCACGGCGGGTGGGGCTGTTGTGCCCAGCGTGATCAGGCGGCGGCTATCTCCTGATCGCTGACGACCGGATGAACGGAGCGGAACGGGATCGCAATCCGATTCCACACATTGATCAACCCAACGAGCACGGAGAGCTGCACCAGCTCCTCCTCGCTAAAATGCTCCAGCATCTCCGCGTAAAGCGCATCTTCGACCGGACCGTCGGAAATATTCGTCAGGCGCTCGGTCCAGGCGAAAGCGGCGCGTTCGCGCTCGGTGTAAAGCGGCGATTCCCGCCATGCCGAGACGAGATGCACGCGTTGTTCGCTCTCGCCGTCCCGCCGCGCCTCGCGGGTGTGCATGTCGACGCAGTAGCTGCAGCCGTTTATCTGCGAGGCGCGCAGGTTCACCAGATGGATCAGCCGATGGTCGAGACCCGATCTGTCCACGGCCTTCTTCAGATTCAGCACTGCGCCGATCAGTTCCGGGGCGATCTTCATGTAATTCAGACGTTCCTGCATGATCATATCCTTTCTCTGCGGGAAACCGGTTTCCGGCCTAGGGGCGCTGATGGCGCTCCACAAAGGCACAGCCGAATGCGAGCGCGCGGGGATCAGCGCCTGCTTGATAATTGGCGATCACATCTGAGAGCCGCGTCTTGCGCAGCTCGGCGCGATAGGCCTGCTCGGCCCGCAGCATCGCAGCGTTGATGCCGCATGGCCGCGTGTAAGCCCGGGGCTCCAGCGCCCCCGGCCCGCGCTGGCGGATCTCCGCACAGCGAAAAGCCGGCTTCGGCCCTTCAATGGCCAGCACCACATCGAGCAGGGTGATCGCATCGGGCGACAGCGCCAGCCGATAGCCGCCATGCGGGCCGGGCACGGATTCCAGAATCCCTGCCGCCGCGAGCGTCTTCAGATGTTTCAGGAGATAGCTGGGCGAAAGCCCGTGATATTCGGCTAGCGCGCTGGCGGGCATGGTTCGCCTCTCCTCCAGCTGCGCCAGAAGCGTGGCGCAGTGGATTGCCGCTTCAACACCTTCGCTCAGTTTCATCTCGCTCTCCTAATTATGGATAAAATATATCCCGGATATTTTATATCTACAATAAGGAAACAACAGACTTCTGACTCTTCCTGACAAAGGAGCGAAGGGAGACCTATCCTAGCTTGCGCAAAAGATCGGCGAGCAACCGCAACTCCCCGTCATCGAGCCGACCACCGATGGTCTCCGCAAGCGCCGCCCCATAAACGCGCCACATGCGTGCGCGCGTTGCCTTGCCTTCAGCGGTGATGGACAGAACCTGACCCCGCCGGTCTTCCGGGCATGGGCAGCGCTCCACAAGACCGGCCCTGGCCAGGCGTTCCACCAGCCGGGAGAGATTGTACTGCTCAAAGAGCATTGCCTGCTCAAGCTCGAACGGGCGGAGACCCGCCTCACCTGCCTTTTCCAGCTCCCAAAGCGCATCGTACCAGGCCATCGGCGGCAGGTTCTCCGCCTTCAGCCGTGCCTCGAAGGTCGCGAAAGCCAGTCGATAAGCGCGCGCCAGCGCGACCCAGGCGGAAACGGCGGCGTCATCAGGTGTGGAGGTCATGCTTCACCAAAACGTTATTAGATGCAATTGCATCAAGTTTGACAATCCTAAACCGGCAATATAAATGCAATTGCATCGACATCAACCATGAACGAGCAATCCAATGTCTCAAACGCCCACATTGATCTCCTTCGACCTCTGCCCCTATGTACAGCGTGCGGCCATCGTCCTTGCCGAAAAGGACGTGGCATTCGAACGCGTCGACATCGATCTTGAAAACAAGCCCGACTGGTTCCTGAAGATATCGCCGCGCGGCAAGGTGCCCGTCCTGCGGGTCGGTGATGACGTGCTGTTCGAAAGCGCCGCGATCGTCGAGTATCTGGACGAGACCGAAACACCTCGCCTCCACCCCGAAAATCCCGTCACCCGCGCCCGGCATCGCGCCTGGATGGAGTTCGGTTCCGCTGCCCTCTCTGACATCTGGACGCTCGAGACGACGAAGGACGAGGCCGCTTTCGACGCCGCCATCATCGCGTTGAAAGAGAAATTCGTACGCATCGAAAACGAACTCGGCGAAGGGCCTCTCTTCGCCGGTGACCGCTTCACCATTGTCGACGCGGTGTTTGCACCGGCGTTCCGCTATTTCGATGTCTTCGACGAGATTGCTGATCTGGGTGTTTTCGATGATCTCCCCAGAACACAAAAATGGCGCAAAACGCTCGCCGAGCGCGCCTCGGTGCGCGAAGCGGTGGTGCATGACTATCCCGAACGGCTGAAGCGCTTTCTGGAGAAGAAAGATGGCGTGATCCTGCGTCGGCACGCAGTCACCGCTTGAGCCCAAACGGGAGCGGCGGCATCCCACCGCCGCTCACCAATGCTATTCGGCAGCCACCCTGGACGGATTGTTGGGATGTGTCGTCCAGTTGGCATAAGAGGGCTGAACTTTTTCACCCGTGCGCCTGTCGAGCGCGCCGGCGGCCAGTGGCACCATGTCGATGCAGCCTTCCACCGGACAGACATTGACGCACAGATTGCAGCCGACGCACTCCTCTTCGATCACCTCGAAATGGCGCTTTCCGTCCACCATGGCGGTGATCGCCTGATGCGACGTGTCCTCGCAGGCGATGTGGCAGCGACCGCATTTGATACATTGATCCTGATCGATCCGCGCCTTGGTGACGTAGTTTAGATTGAGATACTGCCAGTCGGTCACGTTTGGTGTTGCCCGGCCGATCACATCATCGAGTGTGGCGTGCCCCTTGGCGTCCATCCAGTTTTCCAGCCCCTCGATCATCTCCTCGACGATCTTGAAGCCATAGGTCATGGCGGCGGTGCAGACCTGAACTGTCCCGGCCCCAAGCGCCAGGAACTCGGCGGCATCCCGCCATGTGGTGACACCGCCGATGCCGGAGATCGGCAGACCGGCAGTTTCAGGATCACGGGCGATCTCGGCCACCATGTTGAGCGCAATCGGCTTCACCGCCGGGCCGCAATAGCCGCCATGAGAGCCCTTGCCATCAATGGTGGGCTCGGGCGCAAAGCTGTCGAGGTCCACTCCCGTGATCGAGTTGATCGTGTTGATCAGCGACACCGCATCCGTGCCGCCGGCATGAGCGGCGCGGGCCGGTTTGCGCACATCGGTGATGTTCGGTGTCAGCTTGGTGATGACCGGCATTCGCGTGGTCTGCTTGCACCAGCGCACCACCATCTCGACATATTCGGGCACCTGCCCCACGGCGGAGCCCATGCCGCGCTCGCTCATACCGTGCGGACAACCGAAATTGAGCTCAATCCCGTCGGCTTCGGTTTCCTCCACCAGTGGCAGGATCGCCTTCCAGGCCTGTTCCTCACAGGGCACCATGAGCGAAACCACCAGTGCCCGGTCAGGCCAGTTCTTCTTCACCTGCTTGATCTCGCGCAGGTTCAGATAAAGATCGCGGTCGGTGATGAGCTCGATGTTGTTCAAGCCGAGAAGCCGGCGGTCAGCCCCCCAGATCGCGCCATAGCGCGGCCCATTGACATTGACGACCGGTGGGCCCTCCTCGCCAAGCGTCTTCCAGACGACACCGCCCCAGCCCGCCCTGAAGGCGCGTTCAACATTGTAGGCCTTATCCGTGGGCGGTGCGGAAGCAAGCCAGAACGGATTGGGAGACTTGATACCAACGAAATTGCTGCGAATGTCTGCCATGGGTTTCTCGCTCCTCAGCCGGCCAATGCGCGGTGGATGCTCTCGGCCGCGTCACGCCCCTGCGCGACCGCCGAAACGGTGAGATCGTCGCCACCGGCGATACAGTCGCCCCCGGCCCAGACCTTCGGCATGGAGGTTCGCCCTTCTTCGTCCACCTTGATGCGACGCCCCTCAAGCGCAATCGATGCGCTGGAGCCGTTCAGAACCCCAGCCTCGAAAGACTGCCCGATGGCCTTGAACACCTGGTCGGCGCGCAGGGTCAGTGCCTCACCGGTGCCTGAAAGCTTTCCGTCCTTCAGCACCGTGTACTCGAGCTCGATCCCCGTGACCCTGCCCTTGTCGGCAAGAATGCGCCGGGGCTGCAGCCAGTGCCGGATGACAACGCCTTTGGAGGCGGCCAGATCCTGCTCGAATTCGGATGCGTTCATGTGTTCCTGGCCCCGGCGATAGCAGATCGTCACCTCCTCGGCACCAAGGAGCCTTGCCTGAACGGCAGCGTCGATGGCCGTCATCCCACCGCCGATCACGACGACACGGCGACCAACCGGCATGCTGGCAAGATCCTGCGCCTGGCGCAGATGTGCGATGTAGTCCACCGCCCTCTCCACGCCTTCAACATCTTCACCCTCAGCACCGAGCGCGTTGACGCCGGCCAGCCCCATGCCCAGGAACACGGCGTCGAAATCCCGGCGGAGATCACCGAGCGAGAAATCCCGCCCCAGCGCCTTGCCTTCCTCAAGCGTGATGCCGCCAATCGCCATCACATAATCCACCTCGGCCTGGGCAAACCCGTCCGGCGTCTTGTAGGCGGCGATGCCGAACTCGTTGAGGCCGCCGGGCTTCGGCCTTGCCTCAAAGATCGTGACGTCATGCCCGTGCACGGCCAGACGATGCGCGCAGGCAAGTCCCGCCGGTCCGGCCCCGACGATGGCAACCCGCCTGCCGGTTGGCGCGGCACGCTCATAAAACTGTGCGCCTGCGGCCATCGCCGCATCGGTGGCATAGCGTTGCAGGCGGCCGATCTGCACCGGCTTGCCCTCCGCTTCTTCACGCACGCAGGCTTCTTCGCACAGCGTCTCCGTCGGGCAGACGCGGGCGCACATGCCACCAAGAATGTTCTGGTCGAAGATCGTTCTGGCAGACCCCAGCGGATTGTCCGTGGCGATCTGGCGGATGAACATGGGTATGTCAATCGATGTCGGACACGCCGTCATGCACGGCGCATCGAAGCAGAAGTAGCAGCGATCCGCCTCCACGGCCGCCTCGTGGTGGTCGAGCGGTGGATGCAGGTCGGAGAAGTTCCTGTCGTACTCCTCACCGGAAAGGCGGCCGGCGGCGATGCCGTCCGCATAGAGACCATCAGCCATTCCGTATTCCCCTTTTATTATTGGGGAAAGGCTAACGCAGTTTCATTTTTTTATCAATCGGTCAAATTTTGACGCGTCGAACATCCCTTTGAAAAGAAAGGTGAATTCCATTATCATGTTTTAAGTTTCAGATATTTCTTGCAAAAACGCCCATGTGCAGGCCGGTGTTCTGAAGGATCCGCTGCCGATCCTCACTCAGTAGACCTCGATGGAGCGGATGTCGTCGGTGTAGTAATCGCGCAGGCGTCGCATGCTGCGCTCAATCGTTTCACACCAGCCCGTCAAATTGCGCCGCTCGCAGATGCGCGCCTCGGCCCCGCCCTCAAGACGGACGGACGCAATGCGACCGATCCATTCACGCGGCAACCGTGGGCTTCCGTCACCTGCATCGAAACAGAGGCTCGCCCCGCGAAAATCCACCCCTTCATAGAAACAGGCCCGGCTCATGGGCTCAAAGTCCTGCTCATCCCCTGCCCGCCGGCGAAGAACGCGAAAACTGGAAGCCGCGTCACCCCGGCGAAGCAAAGGCACATCGCGCGTGAGCAGGCTGCAGCGCCCGTCACGATCAGGCCACGAACAGATCTCGACCGATGTGCGCTCTCCAACCCGGATCGAAGCGATGCGCCCGCGCAAGCCGCGCACGTCATCTCCGATCCCCGCACAATACCGGCGGCCCTTGAAATTCGGGCGATCATAGAAACAGGCATTGCGCGGCGTGGGGCGTCGATCTCCGCCAGCCCCTCCGGCCTCTTCAAACGCGCTGTCGCGGTCGCGCTCATCCAATTCACGCATCACGAAGTCAAAGATCTCAAGACCAATCAGGGCACCGACATCCGAAATCGGTCGATCCCCATAATGCGGACGCGTGTCACGCAGATACTGCGCGGAAACCCAGCCTGTGCGCCCAGCATAGCCAACCTCGCACCAGGCGTAGCCGCGCGTGCACCGCAATGTCGCAACACGCGCGCCGCGCGGGATGGTGAGAACGGCTCTATGGCGCAGGCCCGGACCCTCGCGCAGCTTCAAATCAGCCGTCGCCTCGGCTTCCACGCCACGCCGTGCGTGGGCGTCATCCGAAAAAGAAACCGACAAACCGGCAAAGGTCAGCAACACAAGCAAAATCTGAACGATCCGGGCAGGCACGCGACTCTCCTTCGCACATCGACTGGCCGGCGCAAAGTGCTGCAAAGTCGTAACGATATCCAGAACAGATCGCTTAAAATACCAGACGGGACCACGCTCAGCGCGGCTTCTTGCCGAACACCCGCATATATTCCTCAACACCGCCTCTGGCGAGTGCTTTGGCCTGTTTCACCCAGTCGTCTCGTTCGATGCGTCCCTTGAAGCTCAGATGATCGTCCACCCAGTCGCGCTCAGCCTTTTTCCAGGCCGCGATCTGCGCAAAGGTGTAGACGCCGAGATCGTTGAGCCGCGCCTCCAGCTTCGGCCCCACGCCGGAAATCAGCTTCAGATCATCCGGCTGCTTCGGTTTGCGCATACGGGCGGGCTTAGCATCTTTCCCGATCTTCGCGGTTGCCGGCTTCACGCGGGTAGATGCCGCCTGACGCCCGCCGCCGGCCTCCGCCTGAACACGTTTCGGCGAGGAGGAGCCCGGCACCGCTGACAGGCCCGCCGCGGAAGCCCTGACCGGCTTTCGACCTCCGGCAATCGGCCGGATTTCGCCCTTTGCCTTCGGTTTCTGACTGGCCGCCTTTGCCTTCCCCTGCCGGCGCGCCGGTTTGCCGGTTTTCCGCGGCGCGTCGAAACTGATCACTGGCTCCATGGATTTCAGAACGTCATCGTCCAGCCAGCAAAGGCTGAAATGTCCGTCGCCCAGATCCTTCAACGGCGGCACCTCCCGCTCGCACTTGCCGCCCGGAACCTGGTCCTTATAACGGCATCGTGTCTGGAACGGACAGCCCGAGGGCGGATTCATCGCCGAGGGAATGTCGCCTTCAAGCACGATATGCTTCTTGCGGACAGACGTGTCGGCAATCGGGATCGCCGAAAGGAGCGCTTCTGTATAGGGATGATAGGGCGGCGCGAATATCTGGTCGGTCGTCCCCTGCTCCACGATATGGCCGAGATACATGACCACCACACGGTCGGCCAGATAGCGCACGACGGACAGGTCATGGCTGATGAACAGCATGGTGGTCTTGTTCTTGCGCTGAATGTCCATCAACAGTTCGGTCACCGCCGCCTGCACGGAAACGTCTAGCGCGGAGACGGGCTCGTCCGCCACCACCACTTTGGCATTGCCGGCAAAGGCACGGGCGACACCGATGCGCTGCTTCTGCCCGCCGGAAAGCTGGCGCGGCATGCGTTCTGCGAAGGCCCGTGGCAGCTTCACAAGATCGAGCAGTTCCAGCATGCGCTGCTTGCGTTCGGCCAGCGTGTTGCCGATGTTGAACTTCTCCAGCGTGCGCACAATCTGCGAACCCACGGAATGGCTTGGATTGAGCGTGTCGAACGGGTTTTGAAACACCATCTGGATGCCGGCCACCGTGCCCGTATCCCGGTCCTCGACCGCCGTGGACTGAATGGGCTCGTTTGCCAGCACCACTTCGCCATCCGTCGCTGTCTCCAGCCCAAGAAGCACCTTGGCGAGGGTCGATTTTCCGCAGCCGGATTCGCCCACTATTGCGACGGTTTCCGATTCCCGCGCCTCAAAGCTGATCTGCTCATTGGCCTTGACGGTCTTGGTATCGCCGCCACCGAAGATGCTGTTGGCGGCGACGTGGTAGTATTTCTTGAGATTTTCGATGCGGAGCATCGGCTTGCCGGGCTCGATAGGCTCTTTGTCTGCGAGCGCGCCTTCCGGCAGCGCATTCCAGTCGATCTCATCAAAGCGCAGACAGCGGGAATGGTGCCGCTCATGCCCTTCAATCGGCAGCATCGGCACCTCTCCGGCATCGCAGAGACCTTCCTTGAAATGCTGGCAGCGCGGGCCGAAATTGCAGCCCTTCGGGCGCTCATGCGGCAGCGGCAACTGGCCGGGGATGGCAATCAGGGGCCTCTCATTCTTGTCGGCACCCGGCAGCGGAATGGAGCGGAACAGCCCTTGCGTATAGGGATGGCGCATCCGGTCGAAAACGTCTTCAACGCGGCCCGTTTCCACCGCCTCGCCCGAATACATGACCGTCACGCGATCGCAGGTTTCAAGGATAAGGCCCAGATTGTGCGACACGAAGATCATCGACGTGCCGTATTTCTTCCCCAGCCCCTTCACCAGTTCGACGATGCCCGCCTCGACTGTCACGTCGAGCGCGGTTGTCGGCTCGTCGAGCAGAAGCAGTGCGGGCTTAGACAGAAGCGCCATGGCGATGACGATGCGCTGCTGCTGGCCGCCGGAGAGCTGGTGCGGATAAGACCGCATCATGCGTTCGGGATCGGGCAGCCGCACCGCTTCCACCATCTCCAGCGCGCGGCGCCACGCCTCGCCCTTCGAGACATTGTCGTGAATGAGCGGCACTTCCATGAGCTGCTGGCCGATCTTCATGGCCGGGTTGAGGCTTGCCATCGGCTCCTGGTAGATCATTGCGATCTCATTGCCGCGGATCTGGCGCAGTTCCTCCTCGCTCATCTCGGCCATATCACGGCCCTTGAACTTAATGCGCCCGCCGACGATCTGCCCGACATTGGACAGGTCGCGCATGATGCCGAGTGAAACGGTCGACTTGCCGCAGCCGGATTCGCCCACAATGCCCATCGCCTCGCCGGGCATGACCTCGCAGGAAAAATCCATCACCGCCGGGATTTCGCCGGCACGCGTGAAGAAGGAAATGGAGAGGTTTTCGATTTCGAGGATCGGCTTACCGCTCTTCTGGCCGCGTGTGATGCTGATGGCTTCGTTCATGGCGTCGCTCTCAGTGTTCATCTCAATCCTTCAGTGACTGCTCACGCAGCGCATCGGCAAGCAGGTTCAGCCCGAGCACGAAGGACATGAGGGCAAAAACGGGCGGCAGCGCCGGGTGCACATAGGCCCTGAGCAGCCGGCTCGATTCCTTGATGCCGGTACCCCAGTCCGGGCTTTCGGGCGCAAGACCGAGGCCAAAATAGCCGAGCGTTCCAAGAAGGATGGTCGTGTAGCCAATTCGCAGGCACACATCGACAATGAGCGGACCGCGCGCGTTGGGCAGCACTTCCCACAGCATGATGTACCAGGGCGTCTCGCCACGCGTCTGGGCTGCTGCCACATAGTCCCTTGTCTTGATGTCCATCACCAGTCCGCGAACGATGCGGAAAACGCCCGGGGACGAGGCAAAGACCACGGCCACGAAAATGTTGAGCTGATTGGAGCTGATCGAGATGATGCCGAGCGGATCGGCATCGAACACGAGGCCCAGATAGGCCCAGCCGCCAACCAGCAATGTCACGGCAAGCTGTATGGCCAGAAGCTGCGGACGGCTGCGAAAGCGCGTCCAGAATAGCGTCACGAAGAACACGATCGGGAAGATGAAGAAGACGCCCGCCATCCATTGCGGAATTGGCGTCTCTCGGATGCCCGGCGTCACCAGAAGATAGAAGAGCAGGATAACGGGAAAGGCGAGGACCAGATTGGCGAGGAACGACAGAAAACTGTCGATCCGCCCGCCATAATAACCCGCCGGCAGGCCGAGCGTGGTGCCCACCATGAGGGCGAAGAGCGTCGCCGCAGGCGCGATGATCAGCACGATCTGGCTGCCATAGACCATGCGCGAAAAAACATCGCGTGCCAGCCTGTCACCGCCGAAGAGAAAAGCCTGCCCGCTTTCCGGTTCGATGGCGCCGGGCAGGACATTCTTCATAATCGGGAACTGCGCCAGTGGGTCAAACGGAGCGACCGTTGCGGCGAAAAGCGCCGTGAACAGCCAGAAAAAGCAGATCAGAACACCGGCGACGCCGACGCCCGTCTCAAAGAGCTGACCGTAGAGGCCGAGGCGTTCACGAAAACGCAGGCTGAAGAACAGAATGACCGCCAGCGCGATCCACACCGGCCAGAAGCGCGCCAGCACGCCGAAGATGATGCCGAAGGTACCAAGGGTTTCTACCTGCATCGCGCGTCCTCCTTACTGCACGCGAATGCGCGGGTTAAGATAGGCATAGCCCACATCCGAAATAAGCTGCGTGGACAGGACGACGAAGACCGACACCAGAGAACAGCCTAAAAGCAGATCGATGTCGTTGTTGCTGGCCGCCTCCACCAGCGTGAAGCCAAAACCCTGATAGCGGAACATCACTTCGACGATGACGACACCCGTCAGAAGCCAGGGGAACTGCAGCATGATGACCGTGAAGGGCGCGATCAGCGCATTGCGCAGCGCGTGCTTGATCACCACGGCGCGAAAGCCCAGCCCCTTGAGGCGGGCGGTGCGGATATATTGCTGCGTCATCACCTCCACCATGGAGGCCCGTGTCATGCGCGCGATATAGCCGATGCCGTAAATCGCCATCGTCATCACCGGCAGGGTGAAATTGTAGAAGGAGATGCCCTGCCGCGTGGCTGTCGCGGCCGAGCCGTTCAGCCAGCCGAGCCATGAGGCGAAGATGACCGCAAAGATCACGCCGGACACATATTCCGGTGTTGCCGTGGTGGCGATCGAGGCGACGGAAAGCGTTCGGTCCGTTCGCGTACCCTCCCGCATCCCCGCAAGAACGCCGATCAGAAGTGCGACGGGAACCATCACCACCATGACCCAGAACATCAGGATGCCGGTGGCGCCTAGCGCCGGAAAGAGCTTTTCGGCCACAGGCACCTTGAACTTGGTCGAACAGCCAAAGTCGCCCTGAAGTATGCCGCCGTAATAGGGTTCCGCCGGTTCGTCGCAATAGGAAAACCGCGGTGAAGCCACCCCGGTTTCCGGATCGATATTCGGCTGTTTCTGCACGACGCCAAGCCACTGGCCATAACGCACGAAGAAATTCTGGCGATAGCCATTTTTCTGCAGCCAGCTCTCGAGTTGCTCCGCCGAGGAGCGCATGTCGAGCTGGCTGATCGCGAGCTTTTTGAGGTTCGGCTCCAGATTGACCAGAAAGAAAACGACAAGGGTCAGACACAGCATCGTCAATGCCATGACGCCCAGACGTCTCAGAATAAACCCAAGCACGGTTTCCCCTTCCCCCGTTGACGGAGGTTGTTATTGATTGCCTGCGCAAAAGGGGCCTTTCGGCCCCTTCAGGTTCTTGTCTCAGCCCTCGTCGAGCCAGACCTTTTCGAGATCGATCTCAAAGGTCTGGTGCATGCCGTGGTTTTTCACGGCCTCCACCGAGTGATTGTAGAGCTTGCGCCAGTAGGGCTGGAGAATGATGCCCGAACCCTGGATGATCTCCTCGATCTGCTTCATCACCTCGCGGCGATTGTCCGGATCCGGAATGGCCAGCGCCTCCTCGATCAGCTTGTCGAGCTCCGGATTGGAATAGGCGGATTCGTTCCACGCCTCGCCGGTGCGGTAAGCGAGCGCCACCACCTGGATGCCCAGCGGACGCATGTTCCAGTTGGTCATGGAGAAGGGATACTTTGTCCAGTCGTTCCAGAAGGTGGAGCCGGGCAGCACCGTGCGCTTCACCTTGAAGCCGGCCTCGCGCAACTGGGCGGCGATGGCGTCGCCCGTATTCTTGTGCCAGTCCTCGTCCACGGTGATGAGTTCGTGCTCATGGTCCATCTGGCCGGCTTCTTCCATGAGCGCCTTCGCCTCGTCCAGATTGCGCTCAAGCTTCGGCAGCTCTGCATATTCAGGATGGATCGGGCAGACATGGTGGTTCTCGGCCACCTCGCCGGCATTGTTGTAGCCAAGCGCCAGAACGGTCGTGTTGTCCACGGCGCGCTGCAGCGCGCGGCGCACCTTGTCGTCATCATAGGGCTTGTTGTTGACATTGGTGCGGGCCACGATCGTTGTGGCGGTTGTGACCTCTGACTTCACCAACCCGAGGGAATCGAGAATATCCACGAAATCGGCAGTGGTCTCGTAATTCGCGTGGATTTCTCCGGATTCAAACGCGCTGACGGTCGCGGACGGATCCGTGCCGTAGTCGATGAACTCGATGCCATCGAGATAGGCTTCGCCGCCCCACCATTTGCCGTCGGCCCGCTTCTTCAGCTCCACCCGGTTGCCGACCTCGTAGGACACGAGCTCAAAGGGACCGGTGCCGATGGGATTGGCAACAAAATCGCGGCCCGTCTCGTCAAAGCTCGGATGAACGATAAGGGCCGGATAGTCCGACATGCCGGGAATGATCGAAATATCAGGCGCCGACAGGTTAAGCTTCACCGTCATGTCGTCGACCTTTTCGATCGCGCCTTCGCGCGCCTTCTTGGTCTCCGGATCGACGAGCGAGGCCATACGGGCCGGCATGGAATTGCCTTCCACGGTCTGGTCGCACCAGCGGTTGAAATTGTAGATCACGTCATCTGCCGTGAAGGCATCGCCATTGTTCCAGGTCACGCCCGGGCGCACATGGAGAATGTATTCGGTCGCATCCTCGTTGACTTCCCAGCTTTCGATAAGCTTGCCCTCGAAGGTGAAATCGCGCGTGTACTTCACCAGCGGCTCAAGCGTCTGGCGCATGGCGTTTGCGATCTCCGACCAGTCGGCCGTGCGCGGGTCTTTCGGGTCCTTGATGAACATGGCGACACGCAGCGTGCCGCCCATTTTCGGCTCCTGCGCCATGGCCTGCCCGGGAGCGGCCAGGCCCAGCATTCCATAGGCTGCCGCCGTCGATGCGCCGAGTGCGCTTGCGAGCGCAAGAAACTCACGCCGGTCCATTCGGCCGGATCGTGCCTCATCCGCCATTTCGGCAACGCGGGCCGGCACCTTCTCGCCATTGCTCTTGAAAAACGTCATCGACGCACTCCCGTTATCTACCGTTTTCGGTTCTCGATTAGCATTTCCCATCCCGCCCCCGATGTCAAAATTCCCCAGGGTTCGGAAAGCGAATTCTGCAACTTTTTCGACAATTCCAATGACGGATTTGCGACAGTATTGCCGCAAAAACTACACGAAGAGCCGATTCTGCAACAAGAGCCACCTTACCCTCATGACAAGCACTGACCCGAAGCAGCACACTTGGCAGACCTGCGCGCACCTGCCGATTGACGCTGCCGGAGCCAGTTGCTAAGCGATTTCGGTTCGCTTGAGGTGCTCCGGCAGGTGTCCGCCCGCCGGAGGAAAAGGGAACACGGAACGGTCATTCTTCATGTGACCGCAGCCGTGGCTGCTCCCGCAACTGTGAGCGCTGAGGCTCCTCCAATGCCACTGGGCGCAAGGCCCGGGAAGGCGAGGCAGCCGACGAAGCGCGAGCCAGGAAACCTGCCTCAGGCCGTCACCGACCGGATGCGGGACGCTTCCGGGGCTGTGTTTCTCGCAGTGGTGGCGATTGTCATCGCTGGCGGGGGGATTGAAGTCAGGCGTCTGTCGCTCTCCAGCAAACCGGAAAAACTTGGTTCTGGAGCACACGCATGCGTTCAAATCGACACCGAAACTCTATCCTGTCCAGCACGACCGCGCTGATACTGGGCTTCTCCACGCTCACCGCGCAGGCTGAAGACTTCGAGCTCGACACACTGGTCATCACACCCAGCCGCACGCCAACAGAGGCTTCCAAAGTGGGCTCCACGGTGGAAGTGATCAGGCGCGAAGAGATCGAAGAGCAGTCTCTGCCGCTTGCGGTGGAATATCTTGACCTTCTGCCGGGTGTAAGCCTGTCATCGCCAGGGGGCGCGGGCGCGGAGGGCAGTCTGTCGATCCGCGGCGCGCCCCGCCGCTACGTGAAAACCCTCTACAACGGCATCGACATTTCCGACCCGACCAGCACCCAGGTGCAGACATCCTACCAATATCTCCTGTCCGGTGGGCTGCAGAACATCGAAGTCCTCAAGGGCTCACAGAGCACCCTCTACGGCTCCGACGCCATTGCGGGAGTGATAAGCCTGTCGACACTGGACGACGTCGAGCCCGGCATCACCCACATCCTTCACGGCGAAGGTGGCTCGCATGGCACGTTTGGTGGTTCCTACGGTTTCAGAGCTGGCAGCGAGCAGTCGAAACTCTCCATCAACGCCACGGGCTTCCGCACCGACGGCATTTCGGCCGCAGCCTCCGGCACCGAGCGCGACGGCTACGAGAACATCACGTTCGATGCAAACGCCGAACATGCGTTCTCCGAAGTCTTCTCCGTCTTCGGGTCGGCGCTTTATATCGACGCAGAGGCCGAGTTCGACAATCAGGGTTTCGGCACTCTTCTGCCGAGTGACAATCCAACGGCCACCAACCACAGCAGACAACGCGCAGGCCGCGCCGGTTTCAATCTCGACCTCATGGACGGCCGCTTCCGCAACACGGTCTCCGTACAGGCCTTTGACCTCGAACGGTCGATTACCGGCACGGGCTTCGATGGAAGCTATAATGCTCGCCGCTACAAGGCCGACTATCAGGGCGCTTTTGACGTCAATGAATGGCTGGTCGTTCAGGGCGGCGCAGATTACGAACGCCAGAACGCGGTCTTTCCTGCCGGCCTGTTCAATCCCGAGATTGATTCCAGTTTCTGGATTGCCGGTGTCTGGGGTGAAGCCATCGCCACACCGCTGGAAAACCTGACGCTGACCGCCGGTGTCAGACAGGACGAACACAGCGAATTTGGGGGGCACACCACATATCGCGCGACCGCGTCCTATCTTTTCAATGAGACCGGGACGCGCCTGCACAGCTCCGTGGGAACCGGCTTCCGCGCCCCCAGCCTCAACGAACTCTTCGGTCCCTTCGGCGCAAACCCCAACCTTCGGCCCGAAACCAGCTTCGGCTTCGACATCGGCGTTGAGCAACGTTTCTGGAATGGAGCGGTGGTTGCCGATCTCACCTACTTCCAGCTCGAGATAGACGATCTGATCGGCTACACGACGCACTATGAGCAGATCGCGGGCACGTCGCGCCAGCGCGGCGTCGAGGCCTCGCTCCGCTATGCCGCGACCGACTGGCTGATCCTCACCGGCGCCTACACCTATACACACTCGGTGGATCAGAACGACGTTCGCCTGACGCGCGTGCCACGCCACGAAATCGGCCTGACCGCCAGCGTGAAGCCCGCAGAGAAGTGGACAATATCGGCATCTGCCAGGGCGGCTATGGATACGGTCGACACCGGCGGTTTCGAGCTTGACGATTATCTGCTTGTCAACGCCAGGGTCGCCTACAAGCCGACCGAGGACACCGAACTCTATGTCCGCGCGGAAAACCTGCTTGATCAGGATTATCAGACGGTACGCGGCTACAACACACCGGGCTTCGGGGTCTTCGCTGGCTTCCGGGCAAAGTTCGCTCCCTGATGCTGGGGAGTCGGAAAAGCCTCCCTCGCCTTTCCGGCCTTGCTTTTCTGGCCGGCGCGCTTCTTGTCGCGCCGGTTTCGGCCGCCCCAAAACGCGCCATGTCGCTCAATCTGTGCACTGACCAGCTTGCCATGACGCTGGCCGGGCCGGATCAGCTCGTCTCCGTCTCCTTCCTTTCGCGCGAGCCGAGCCTCTCAATGCTGCATGAAGAAGCGCAGGCCTACCCGGTCAATCGCGGACTTGCCGAAGAGGTGTTCCTTGAAAAGCCCGACCTCGTGGTCACCGGCACCTACGCGCTCCACAACACGACCACCCTCTTGAAAAGGCTGGACTTTCATATCGAGGAATTTTCGTTCGCACAGACCCTCGAGACCATTCCGGGCGAAATCCGCCGTATGGGCGCGCTCCTCGGTCAGGAAGAGAAGGCCGAAAGAATAGCAGGCGATTTCACAGTCGAACTCGAAGCAATTGCCGCACGCCAATGCGACAGGCGCCCCACCATGATCGCCTACGATCAGAACGGCATCGCGCCCGGCAGCGGCACGCTGGCTGATTCCGTGATGCGCGCCGCGGGCTTCGCCAATCTGGCCGCCGATCTCGGTGTCGTCGGTATGGCACCCTTCCCCCTGGAACAGGTGATCGCCGCCCGGCCGGACGTCATCAGCATCAGCAGAAAACAGGACGCGCCGACACTCGGCGAACACGTGCCGCGTCACCCGGCGATTGCCGCCCTTCCCGAAACCCGCATCGGTGCATTCGTGCCCGAAGGCTCCCTGTCGTGCGGTGCCCCGGGAGTGATGGAAGCCGTGCGCGCGCTGGCCGCACTTCGCGCCGAGATCGCCCCCTGCCCGCAGGACGCGACGCAATGAAGCTCTCCACGTCGCTTGCACTCCTCGCACTCGCGCTGTTCGTCGTGTCGCTGCTGATCGGTCCCGCCGAACTGGGCCTCGGGAACAGCATAACCGGCCTTTTCGCCGGCGGCGGCGAGGCGGCGGCCATCATCATGCGCGAAATCCGCCTGCCGCGCGCCCTGCTCGGCCTTGCCATCGGCATATCGCTCGGGCTTTCCGGCGCGGTGCTTCAGGGGTTTTTGCGCAATCCGCTGGCGGAACCCGGCGTGATCGGTGTGTCCTCCATGGCAGCGCTCGGCGCGGTGGTGGTGTTTTACTCAGGCCTTGCCGGAAGTTCGCTCTATGCCCTTCCTGCCGGCGCGCTGATCGGGGCGCTTCTCGCCGTTCTGATCCTGCTCGCCATCGCCGCGCGCCAGGGCTCGACGCTCACGCTCATCCTCGCAGGTGTCGCACTCTCCAGTCTCGCGGCAGCGCTCACCTCCCTGGTTCTAAACCTGTCACCCAACCCCTTCGCCGCCTATGAGATCATCTTCTGGCTGCTGGGTTCTCTGAAGGACCGATCCATGGAGCATGTGGCACTCGCCCTGCCTCTCATGGCCTGTGGCTGGCTCCTGATCGCACTGTCGACCCGCGCCATCGATGCGCTCTCACTGGGCGAGGAAGCGGCCTCCAGCCTCGGCATTCACATGGGCCGCGCACGCTTCCTGATCGTCGCCGGTGTGGCGCTCTCCGTTGGCGCGGCAACGGCGGTCGCCGGCACCATTGGCTTCATCGGCCTCGTGGTTCCGCATCTCATCCGCCCGCTGACCAGCCGACTGCCAAGCAGCCTCCTTCTGCCTGCCGGCCTCGGCGGTGCTGCACTTCTGCTCGCCGCAGACATCGCCGCGCGGATCGTCCTTCCGGCCGGCGAGCTCAATGTCGGCGTTCTGACAGCACTGATCGGCGCGCCCTTCTTCCTGTGGCTCGTTGTCCGCGCCCGCCGGGAGATGCTTTGATGAACCTCCACATCGACAGTTTGAGCGTGAAGCTCGGAAAGAGGCAGGTTCTTGATGCCATCAGCTTCGACATTGAACCCGGACAGGTGATTGGCCTTCTGGGGCCGAATGGCGCCGGCAAATCCACGCTCATGCGCGCGCTGAACGGGCACATTGCCGCCGAGGGCGCCATGCAGCTCGGCGAACACGATCTAGCGGCGATCGGCCCAGCCCAACGCGCCCACCTCATCGCCTATCTGCCGCAGCAGAGAACCATAGGCTGGCGTCTTTCCGTTCGCGATCTCGTGGCGCTCGGTCGCCTGCCATGGCGTGGCTTCGGCCAGCGCCCGAATGCCCGGGACGAAGCCGCGATCGCCCGCGCCATGGCAATGGTCGACATTGCGCCGCTGGCCCGCCGGGTCGCCACCGAGCTGTCGGGCGGCGAGCAGGCCCGCGTTCTGATGGCGCGTGCAATCGCGCAGGAAACACCGCTCCTCATCGCCGATGAACCAGCCTCCGGCCTCGATGCCGCGCATCAGATCATGCTGATGCAGTCGTTGAAACGGCTGGCCGCCGAAGGAAGGACCGTGCTGGTCTCGCTCCACGATCTGACGCTCGCTGCCCGCTGGTGCGATGAGGTCATACTTCTGAACGAAGGGAAACTTGCAGCGCTCGGTAAACCCGAAGCCGTGCTGTCGCAGGCGAATCTGGCAAGGATCTACGGTGTGACCGCCCACCGCGCCCATGACGAAAACGGCCTGATCATCGCACCGGTCGGGCTTACGGACACGTCCTCGTCCGGTTAATCGGCCACGCGTTTTTCCATCGCTGCCCTGGCGTTGAGGAGCCCGTCGCCAAAATCCTCGTCACGACCCGGATCGCCAAGGTCCACCGCAGTGGTCCGCAACAGTTCCGAAAGCGTCTCCGGGGCAGCGTCTCCGCCAGCGTGGATAAGGTTGGCAATCGCTCCAGAGACAACCGCCGCTGCAAAAGACGTGCCCGTGACGACATCCATGCCGCCGGGGATGGGGGCCACCACATTCACGCCCGGCGCCGAAAGATCGATGTAGCGACCGCGATTGGCCTTTCCCATCACCCGGTCATGCACATCCGTTGCCGTCACTGCGATCACACCATCATAGGCCGCTGGATAGCCGAAAGGCGCGCCGGGGCCGTTGTTGCCGGCAGCGGCAACAAGCACGACACCCCGCGCCATCGCATTGCGGCAGGCGGACGAGAAAAGCGGGTTCTCCGGCCCGACAAAGCTCATATTCACGATCTGCGCGCCCTCTTCCACCGCCCAGTCGAGCGCGGAGAGAAGCACATTCGTGCTGGAGATACCGCCCTCGAAAGCCCGTGCATGGAGAAGCCGCACGCCGGGCGCCATGCCGCGAAACGGCCCGCCGCCGGCAATCAGGCCAGAGATGGACGTGCCATGCTCCCGGTCCTTCACCGCCATGTCGGGAAGCGCATCAAACATGCTCCCTATGCGACCGGCAAGGGCAGGATGTGCCTCCTCCAGCGCCGTGTCGATCACGGCCACGCTCACATTCTCGCCGCTCACCGATCCCGCATCGAGCGCAATCCGCTCGAAAGCGTAGTTCACCACAGCGGCAGCCTGCTGAAGCTGAAACACATGGTTCGGCACACGATCTGCCAGCCGGCCGTCACCCTCGAGCTGCGCAAGCACAAAGGCCACCGGACGCCCGTCAGGGATGCCAAGCCGGGCTATGGTGCGCCCGAGCAACCCGGAGGCACGGGCCGAGCGTAGCTCCAGACCGAACTGGGCGGCCACGGCGGCAGCCACATCCGCATCGCCGTCAAGAGTGACAAGCACCTCGTCCGGCACAAAAACCCCGGAGATGGCGCGTTGCGGCGCGACAGGTCTGGCAAGCGCCCCCGCTCCCGCCGTCGTGGGAGGAGATGCTGCTGGGCCAGTGCCGCCATCCGAAACATCGCCATTTGTTGAAGGCGCATCCCCGGATGTCGCGGGCTGCGCCGGCGCAGCCCCGCCCGTCCCCGGCCCAAAAAGCTCCGCCAGCATCGGCGGCAGATAGACCACGTGCCGTTCGCCGGAGGCTGTGCGCGCCTGCGTTTCACCGTCCGCAGCCTCGGCTGGTGCGGTGGTCTGGGCATGCGCTGTCATTGCCAGTGGGGCTGTGATGGCGATAGCCGTCAGGATGCGTGAAACGAACCTAGTCATCGCCCGGTCTGCGTCCGATGACGACGGTTTCCACGAATTCAGCCTTTTCGAGCCCGGCAACAATTGCGTCGTATTGCTCCGCCGTTTCGGCGGGCACAAGAACACGGTAGAGCCCACCCGGCAGCGGTCCGGCGGCGATCTCGGCACCGCTTGCCTCCAATAGTGCCGAGACATCGACCATGGAGGCATCCGCCGCAAATGTCACGAAGGCGAAGGGTGCATCCTCGCGATCCGCACCGGCCACGGAATATTGCTCCGTCTGCGAAAGATTGAGCCAGACCGTCTGGCCGACGAGAATGGCGAGCGCCAGCCCGGCTGCCACCCACGCAGCCTGCACCGGCAGTGAGGGAAGAAGGCCGGCCAGTCTTTCACGCAGCGAGGGCCTAACAGCCCTTTCCGGCCCCGCCTCTTCGGCCAGCGCCTCCGAAAAACGCGCCAGCGCATCGGCCGGCGGGTGGACCGCCTCATTGTCGGCAACGGTCGCCGAATACTCACCTTCGGCTTCGGCAAGCGAGGCCATGGCCTGCGGGTCGGATGCAAGCCATTCCTCGACCTCGCGCAGTTCCGCGCCCGATAGCGTGCCGTTCAGAAAGAACGGCAGCAGCGCCTCAAGCCGGTCGCGGCGGTTTGATTGTGCGTTCTCGCTCATGGCCAGCCTCGATCATATCCTGCCGCCTGCAAGGCTTCTCCAAGCTTCTTGCGAGCGTAAAACATTCTGGTTTTCACAGTGGCAACTGGCACGGAAAGGATTTCGCCAATCTCGGACACCGATTTGCCGTGATAATATGCCAAATCCACCACGGTGCGATGTTCTTCTGACAGCGCGTTGACGAATGAGCGCAGCGCCGCCGCCTTGTCATCCTTCATCGTTGCAACCTCGGGCGTGTCGGCGCTGTCTTCAATTGCCTCCGCCTGCCCGTCATCCAGCGCGCTTTCCCGGCGCTTGCGCAAGGCCGAAAGCGCCTTGAAACGGGCGATGCCAAGCAGCCAGGTGGAGACCTGAGAGCGTGCCTCGAAGCGCGGCGCCTGGCGCCACACCTCCAGAAACACTTCATTCGCAATCTCGTCCGCCATGGTTTCCGATCCCGTCTGGCGCATCACGAAACGGAACACCCGCGTGTGATGCCGCATGAACAAGAGCCGGAGCGCCGCCCTGTCGCCGCGCGCCGTTCTGGCCACGAGTGCAGCATCGGATGTCTGATCCGAACCACTCATGACCGGCCCTTCGACAATGTGTCGCGCGACGGGACGTTTCGGTTCATCGCTTCCCCCAGTTTCTGAAAAGCTAGTCCATTTGCGGTTCGGTGGAAACAGAATTGCCTCCCTCTATCGGCTTTACGGCGCTCTTCAGTGTGAACCTTTTCACAGCCTCGTCAGACAAACCCTGCAGGGTACGCATGGTGCGCACCCGGAAAGGAGTGTTCTGATGACACGGCATATCGACTGCAAACGGTCGTTGAAGCCGCCGCGGCGCATAACCGGGGCGGCTTTGTTGACCTTGCGTAAGCCGAGGCGTAGGCTCTTCGATGACGGGGTTGAAATGAACCTCGCTTCGGGGGGATACACCGGAACAAAGGGGACCGGGCGCGCAAAAGACGCCCATCCGGCAGCCTTCCGAAACGGTTTCGGGAGGCAAGTTATGGGGCAGAACCACGGGTTCCCGGCACGGCGTGACGGGAGCGGAGACCTCCATCCCGGCGCACGCGCCAGGCGCTTTCTTACAGGCACCGCCGTCATTGCGCTCGCCGTCATGGCGGGCTTTTCAGCACATGCGCCAGCGAGCGCGCAGGAAAACGCGATCATCCAGCCGGGTTTCATGGCCGTGACCGGTTTTCCCGGCACGCTCATCCCCGGTTTCGTGGAAGGTCTTCTGCCCGGCGTCGACCCGGTGGACGAAACCTTCATCGACACCGAGCGCGCCTCGTTGCGCATCTTCGACATGACCTGGCTCGGCGCCCCACCTGAGGGGCAGGTGGTCTTTACGCCACCGCCCTTCGAAGTGCCGGCCTCCGAAATCGGCCAGGTGTTCGGCCTTGCCTATGATGACGGTAGGCGCGAAGAGACCACGGCCATCGTGCCGAACCTCTATGCGGCGGCCACGTCCCTGCACGGCCTCCAGATCGTCACGGAAGACGAAGACGAGGACGGGCGGCCCGAACGACAGCGCCGCGGCGAAGCCGGCGCACGCTTCATGGATGGGCAGTTCGGCGAGAAGAATGGCGGCGGGCCCGGTTCGATCTGGAAAATCGACGGCATCACCGGTGCCGTGACCCTGTTTGCCAATATCGACACCAACAGCGGACCCGGCATCGGCAACATCGCCTTTGACCGGTCACACCGCCAGTTCTTCGCTTCCGATCTAGACAGCGGTCTCATTCACCGCATCGACATCGACGGCAATCTCATCGACACGTTCGATCATGGCGTGAACGGCAGGCCGGCACGCGGGCTCGATCCCGTGGCTGACGATGGCGCCGTGATGGACATACAGGGTGCTGCTTTCGACGCGGAAGAGCCGAAAAGCTGGGGCTACACGCAGAAAGAGCGCAGCGTCCATGGCCTCGCCATGCATGGCGGACGCCTCTACTACGCCGTTGGTGAGGAAGCGGAAATCTGGTCCGTGGGCATCGCCCGCGACGGCACCTTCGCCGGCGACCCGCGCTGGGAGCTGACGGTGGAAGCGGAGGAAGATCTTCCGGTCACCGACATCGCCTTCGACACGCGCGGCTTCATGTACCTTGCCCAGCGGGGCGAGGTCGAAAACCGCTATGACTACTCAAGCTTTGCCGACAGCGGCGAGGCGTCGGTGTTGCGCTACTGGCGCGAAAGCCCCGACGATCCCGAAACCGAAAGCATCTGGGTGCCGGCACCGCAGGAATATGCAGTCGGTTTTCCCGAACCATACCGACAGGGGGCCGGCGGCATCGATCTGCAATATGGCTATGACGCCGAAGGCTTCTTCAACCGCAATGCCTGCGCGGCCACGCTGGTCAAAACCGGCGACAGGCTGCGCGACAACCCTGCCCTTGAAGACCAGCTCATCGAAGGCGGGCCGCTTGCCGTTCATGGCGTACAGCTTACGAGAAGCACGCTCGTGCGGCCAAAAAACGAACCGCCCTTCGGCTCGTGGTTTGCCGATTACGACGGTTTCTTCGAAGACCCGGAGGTCAAGGGACATGTCGGCGACGTGGAGGTCTGGCGTCCCTGTGAGGGCCGCGCCGGCTACTACGAGCCGATCCCCTATCCGGGCGACATTCCCGTCCCCGGCTGGCCGCCCGGCTTCCCGCCGCCCAACGATCTCCCGCCCTGTATCGAGCTGGAGACGGCTGCGTATTTCTGTACGCCTGCAGGGCTTGAAGCCGATCTCTACATCCATGACCGCGCCGGCATCGGTGGCGATTCGCTTTCCGCGAAATCGCTGACGCCCGGCGTTGGCGTTTCCCCGTCCAAGCAGACGGTCCCCAGCCTGGCCACGCCGTTCACTCTCGGCATCAACGGCCACATCCCGGGCGAAACCGTCGATCTCGGCCTGTGCTTCTATAAGCAGTCCGACGCCGAGGCGGGTGGCTACTTCCCCTGTTGCAAGGTGACGTTGCCGCTTGAAACGCCGCTTGAATCCTGTGCGCCGTGAGGAGGGAGAGATGATCATGTTCACTTTTCCCACCGACCGGACCACGGTCGACAACGTCATGGAGACGATCATGAAACCCCTTGCAGAAAAAGCGCGCTCGCCGCGCTGGCTGCTGGTGGCGGGCATGGCGCTCTCCACCGCGCTCATACCGCTTTCCGGCATCAATCAGGCCAGAGCACAGGACCGGACGATCGAGGAGCTTGAGGTTCTCGAAACGCCGGGCGACGCCGAAGGCCCACGCATTGAACTTGAACCGGAAGTGCCCGAGGTCGAGCCTGATCTGACGCCTTTCCTTGAAAAGCGTGGAACACAGCTCAATTGCGATTATGTGGAATACCGCCTGCGCCTCGGCGTGCGCGGCACACCTGACATGATCGCCCACCCGGGCCTCGACGCGTTTCTCACCAATGTAACCTTCGAGTTTACCGATCAACTTCCCGCCAATCTGTCGATTGTCGACGCCACTTTCAGCGGCGACATCATCGGTGTCGGCGGTGGAGCCGTTCCACCCCATGTGGTCAGCACAAGCACAACCCTTGATGACACGCTCACCCAGTCGGACTTCCACCTTTCCGCCGCCGATCTCGACGGCGACGGCAGTCTGACCGAGCGCGCCATCGACATCACCATCAAGGCAAAGATCGACCAGGCGGCGTTCCCTGCCGCAACCAATGTCGACAATCAGGCCAATGTGGCCGTGATCCGCACGGCAACCGGCGGGCTTGTAGCCACCATTCCGTCGCACGATCCCGCCCTGCCGGACGACGGTGACTGGAAGACGGGCGACCCGACCACCATCACCATCGATGTAACGGACTGCGATCCGCCGCCACCTCCCCCGCCCGGCGACGGGCCGGAAGAAGCCTGTTTCTCGGTCGAGACCGGCGAGGTGGACTGCCTTCCCGGCGGCGGTGCCTATATCTATCGCATGGATGTCGGCCCGGAGATGGCAGGCAATGTCGTCACCGTGACCTCCACCACACCCGGCATCACCATCGATCCGCCGAGCCAGCCCGTTCCGGCCGGCGGCGGGACGCTGGAATGGGAAATCACCGGTGCACTGCCCGGCGATACGGTGCATCTGATCGTCACCGGCATCGAGACCTATGCGGGTCCGGCCGAGGGCGTTGGGCTGTGCTGTTCACAGGTGGTCGACATTGAAATCCCTGAAGACCTCGAATGTCCGCCCGACGATGAAGGCGAACCCGACATCAAGGTCGAGAAGCGCGCCGATGAGGCCGAATGCGAGATCGACGGTTCGTGCGATTTCACCATTCGCATCTCCAATGCGGGTGACGCCCCTTACACCGGCAAGATCGTGCTGGATGAGGTAACGACGCCCGGCAATGCAACGGTGGTCTCAGGGCCAAATGCGCCATGGACCTGCGTTCCGATGATGAGCCCCATGTCGTGCGAGCACCCCGAAACGACCCTCAATCCGGGCGAGTTCGTGGAGCTGAAACTCGGCTTCCAGCCGGGACCGGCATGGAGCTGGAGCGCGATCCGCAACTGCGCCGAATATGACTACACGGCCAGCGGCAAGGATCCGTTCGGCGATCCGACCAACGACAAGGCCTGCGCCACAATCGCGATCTGCCTGCCAGGCGATCCGGCCTGCACGCCGCCGGAGAACGACATTCCGGATATCGCCGTGCGCAAGCGGGCGGAACCCACGGTCTGCACGCCGGACGGTCTCTGCACCTACGTCGTGACCATCCTCAATGCCGGTGCCACACCGATCAACGGTCCCGTCAGCTTCGTGGACACGTTCCCGGCCGGTGATGTCGCTTCGGCATCGTTCAGCCCCTCACCGCCCTGGTCGTGCGCGCCGCTCGCCGGCAACACGTTCCAGTGCGACCATCCGGGCCTGAATCTCGTGCCGGGCGCATCGACGGACATTCTCGTGACCACAATCGTCGAAGACTATCCGACAAACGAGGTCGAGAACTGTGCGAAGGTGACCGCGCTTGAAGGCGAAACCAATCTCGCCAACAACGAGGCGTGCGCGACGGCGACCATTCCGGGCATCCCGGGCGGCCAGCCGCAAATGCGCATCCAGAAGACCTGTGAGCCCACCGTCTCGCTCGCCGAAGGTGTGGCCTGCCGGATCACGGTCAGCAATGCCGGAACGGCAGCACCCGTCGGCCCGGTTCGCGTCAACGACGCAGCCGAGATCATCGGCAGTGGTGCACCGGTCGAGGTCCAGTCTGTCACACCTGACGGTCCGGAATGGTCGTGCGGCGCGGTGCCTGCGGCAAATCTCACCTGCGAGATTCCCGGCGCCGTCATGACACCCGGAACCGCGCGGCACTTCGATGTGACGGTCAATGTCTCACCCAATGAGCGTTTCGAGAACTGCGCACGCGGTTCCTTCGGCCCGGCTCCGGGAGACGACATCGTCTATCCCATCGGCGAGGCCTGTGCTCAGGGCGGCACCCGGATCTCGGTCGAGAAGACCGGTGATGCAGAGTGCCTGCTTGGTCAGCCCTGCACGTTCCAGATCACCATCCGCAACGAAGGTCCGTCATCGATCTCAGGTCCGGTTCGCATCGGCGATGCGCTTCGGGTCGAAGGGTTTGGCGGCGTTCCGGCCCGGATCGTTTCGGTGAACCCGCCTTTCGGCTGTTCGCCCGAACCGACCGAGCTTCCCTTCGCCTGCGAAGCCGACCTCACCCTTGCCAGTGGCGAGAGCCGCACGCATGAGGTCGTTGTCGAGCTGCCGGAAGATGGCGGCCTCGCCAACGAAGTGGGCAATGGTGCATCGGGACGCAACTGCGCTGCGGTGATCGACCGTCGAGCGGATGTGCGCACCGCGCCCTCGCTCTCCGGTGCGCCGGAAACAACAGGAGATGGCCGTGCCTATGACTGCCACGACTTCACGGTTCTGGCGGATGAGGATGAGGACCAGCAATGTTCGCCGGGTCTCGTTCTCAACAATGACGGGCGCTGTGTCTGTCCGGAAGGCACCACCTTCCGCAACGGCCAGTGCGTTGGCACGCAGACCGCTCCGGTTCCGCTGCCTACGCCCCGACCAACACCGCCGCGTGAGCCCGATCCGAAGCCGCAGGCAGATCCCCGGCCGCAATGCCGGCTCCTGCCGGGTCAGATCCGCACGCGCGATGGCCGCTGTGTCTGCCCACGCGGAACGCGCCTGGCCAACGGCCGCTGCGTCAAGCCGCAGGTCGAGCGCGAATGCCCGCGCGGCACGACGGGCACACCGCCCAACTGCCGGCCGATCCGCCAGCAGTGCCGCCTGCTTCCGGGCATGATCCGCACACAGGACGGACGCTGCGTCTGTCCGCGCGGAACACGTCTGGTGGCCGGTGCCTGCCGCAAGCCGGAGGTGCAGCGTCAGTGCCCGCCGGGAACGACGGGGCGCTATCCCAACTGCGCACCCATCGTGCGGCCCCGCTGCCCGCGTGGAACGACTGGCACGTTCCCCAACTGCCGCCCGGTTGTGCAGCGCCGCTGCCCGCAGGGCACAACGGGAACCTTCCCGAACTGTCGTCCGGTCGTGCAGCGCCGTTGCCCGCCGGGCACCACGGGCAAATACCCGAATTGCCGGCAGATCCGCGTGACGCCACCGGTAAACCGGGTGCCCCGGCAGCAGCTTGATCGTCCCCTGCGCATCAATCCGCAACTCCTGCGGCCGCGCGACAAAGGCAATCAGCTCCAGTAACCGGAGCACCTCTGAAAAATGGCCCCGCCGGTTTTACCGGCGGGGCTTATACAATGCTCTGGAGGCAGGTATCTTCTCTTCACCCGCTCCCGATAGAGACATCACCGCTCCGCGGCTGCGTCCAGTTCAAATCCTGAATATCCCGGCGGGCGCACTTTCCCGGTGAGCACACGCGTTTCAATTTCGAGGCGATACCGTCCTCCCCACCTTCGCCAGTGTTTCTTGATACGCTTTTCCACCCAGGCAAGGCGGGTTCTCGCAAGCGTTCGGCTACCTTCATTATCAAGATAGCTCAGCCGAAGGACGGAGGGCTCCCTGTCGAGAATCTGGATCAGCTGGTCGATACCCGACAGCCAGCTCTGACTGAGAGCGCTTGTCCCGCGAACGAACGCATCGCTACGCAGATCCAGCCGCACAACGCGCTGGATCGATGCACCGAAATTGACCTTCATCATCTTTCCTGCCGTCAAACGTACCACACGCACATGTTCCGTCGTAGGCCGGTATCCAGAGGGCAGCGTACGGGCATCGAGCTTAATGACAAAATTGGTCCCAAGGCGCTGATCTGGTAGCGCAGCGCATGGTATGTGGAAGCGCCCGGCCGGGTCAGTTGTTATCAGCTTCCCCTCCACCACGGCCAGCCGCACGCCCGGCAGGCCAGGCTCCTCGTCATCTGGATATCCGTTGCGATTTCTGTCGTCGAAGACCTTGCCGATCACGTCACCGCAGTCGAAGACGGGTTCCGCTTCGATCTGAACGCTGGCTTTGGCTTCCGCGGAGATCCGGCGGCCGAGAGGATCGGTCAGAACCGCCGTATTGACATAGATGCCGGGACCTATGGAGGCAGGCGCGTTCATGCTCAGACGGATTTCGACGGAGCTTCGCGCCTCCACGAAAATGTCGTCGAACAGCAGCGAACGGCCGTTGACGACCGGGGCTGCCGGTGCTCCGTCAACCACTGCAGAACCCTCAATGAAGCGGAACCCGGCGGGAAGCTGATCCTCGACTTTCAGTCCGCGAACGGGCACATCGCTGTTGTTGGCAACGACGATCGTAAACGGTGCCTGTTCGCCCCGGCGGATCGTCGGTCTTTCGGCCATCTTGCTGATTGTCAGGTTTTTGCCCCCTGCAGGCAGGGTAAACGAGAACACGCTTTCGTTTGACGCGAGCTGAAATTCTTCGCCGCCGCCGTCCACAACCGAGCCATACGCGACAGCTGAGTTCCTGACAGCCTCGAGAAGTCCCGCGCCATTGTCGATGTCGGCCTGTGTGAGGAGATATGTGGCCGAGAATTGCCCCGTATCATCGGCATCCAGAGACTGGGTTTGCGGCCGGATATCAGACAATCGACCATTTGCGGCATGCCCATTAAATTCCGGACCTTCGTCCTCGATCCGAATGTCGGTTACGGGGAGTTTGCCAGTGTTGACGACTTCGTACTCATAATGGAGAACGTCACCAGGAGAAGCCAGTCCATCGCCATCGATATCGGTGAATCCGCCCGTCTTTGTCAGGCTCAGCCCGGGAAACTGGAGCGGAAGAACAACGCATTGTTCAGAGGGGCATTCCGGGTCTGCCGCATCGGGTTTTTTGGCAAGATTGACGACCGTATCAGCCGTTTCCGAAAGCCGCTCGGCGACCGAGGCCTCAACTGTCAGAACGAGCTGCCCGTCAACACTGCCCTCACGCTGCGGAACCGTTAAACCTGTCCAGTCGATGATCCCGTCAGCATGGTCTCCGCCATCGCTTGCATCGACAAACATGAGATGCGTGTCCAGTACATCACGAACGGAAAAACTGTCGGCAGCGCTGCCCGCATTGGTCAGAACGATCTCGAAAATCAGAGTTTCCCCGAGTTCTGCCAGCCCGGGAACGGCACCATCCTCCGACACGAGGGATTTGGAAATACGCACATCGGGCGGGAGATGGTTTTCGGTGCTGCACGAGATGCAGTCTCCATTGCTTGCGACCACACTGTTGGACAGTGTCACCGGCGCCCCTTCGGCCACGACTGCCGTATAAGTTATGCTGTGGCTTCCAGCCGGCATCCCTGCGGGCAGTGTAAAGGACAATTCCGGCGCCGCGCCCGTCTCCGCGGTGAATGGACCGGAATTCGTGACACTGCCGAAGTCGAGCCCGGCGCCGAGCGTATCGGTTAGAATGAGATCCTGCGTGGTCGCCCCTTCGGCAACCACGGTTGTCAGCGTGTAGGTAAGCGTGTCCCCGATCTGGACATCCGCGCCGTCTCCAACATCTGAACTCTTTGTCGTGTTGAGCCTGACAAGCGGGTTTGCTGTTGCGCACGAACCGCATTCACCCACATCCGCGACCACCGCATTGGATAACGGTCCCGACGCGTTGTCAGATACCGTCGCCGTGTAGGACACACTGTAGGTGCCGGCAGCCGTTCCGGAAGGAAGCGTGAAGGTGAGTTCCGGTGCGCCACCGGTATCGGCGGCAAACGATCCGATATCTGTTACACTGCCGAAGTCGAGTCCCGGCCCCAGCGTGTCTGTCAGGATCAGATCCTGCGTCGTCGTTCCGCCGGTAACCACGCTCGTCAGGGTGTAGGTAATCGTGTCGCCCGCCTGAACGCCAACACCATCGCCCACATCCGATACCTTCGAGGTACTGAGCTCCACCAGCGGGTTGCTCGTTGTACAGGGATTGCAGTTCCCCACATCTGCGGAGGCAGCGTTGGACACCGAGCCCGATTCACTGTCCGAGACAGTTGCGGTGTACGACACGCTGTGTGTTCCTGCCGATGTTCCTGCTGGAAGCGTGAACGACAGAGTTGGCGCCCCTCCCGTATTGGCAACAAACGCACCGGGTGCCGTCACACTGCCGAAGTCGAGCCCCGCGCCCAGCACATCGGTCAGCACCAGGTCCTGCGTTGTCGTCCCGCCTGTCACCACGGTCGTCAGCGTATAAGTAATCGTGTCGCCCACCTGAACGCCCACCCCATCGCCCACATCCGATGCCTTGGACGTGCCGAGCTCCACCAGCGGGTTCGCAGTGGCGCAGGGATTGCAGTCCCCCACATCTGCCGTAACGGCATTTGACACCGAGCCGGAAGCACTGTCCGAGACCGTCGCCGTGTAGGACACGCTGTAGGTACCCGCCGCAGTCCCCTCGGGAAGCGTGAAGGACAGGGTCGGCGCGCCACCCGTATCAGGCACGAAGGAACCCGGGGCTGTCACAGTGCCGAAGTCAAGGCCCGCGCCCAGCACATCGGTCAGAACAAGGTCCTGTGTCGTCGTCCCGCCTGTCACCACGCTCGTGAGCGTGTAAGTAATCGTGTCATCCGCCTGAACGCCAACACCATCGCCCACGTCGGACGCCTTCGAGGTGCTGAGTTCCACAAGCGGATTGCTCGTTGTACAGGGATTGCAGTCCCCCACATCTGCTGTGACGGCATTCGACACGGAGCCGGATGCACTGTCCGAGACCGTCGCTGTATAGGACACGCTGTGTGTTCCTGCCGCAGTCCCCGCAGGAAGCGTGAACGACAGAGTTGGCGCACCACCCGTATCGGCAACAAACGCACCGGGCGCCGTCACACTGCCGAAGTCGAGCCCCGCGCCCAGCGTGTCGGTCAGAACGAGGTCCTGTGTTGTGGTGCCGCCTGTCACCACGCTCGTCAGCGTGTAGGTAATCGTGTCCCCCGCCTGAACGCCAACACCATCGCCCACATCGGACGCTTTCGAGGTGCTGAGTTCCACAAGCGGGTTGCTTGTCGCACAGGGGTTGCAATCCCCAACATCTGCGGTGACGGCATTCGACACCGAGCCGGATGCACTGTCCGAGACAGTTGCGGTGTACGACACGCTGTGTGTTCCTGCCGATGTTCCTGCTGGAAGCGTGAACGACAGAGTTGGTGCCCCTCCCGTATCGGCAACAAACGCACCGGGCGCAGTCACACTGCCGAAGTCGAGGCCCGCCCCCAGCACATCGGTCAGCACCAGGTCCTGTGTCGTCGTCCCGCCAGTAACAATGGTCGTCAGCGTGTAGGTAATCGTATCGCCCGCCTGAACGCCCACCCCATCGCCCACATCCGATACCTTCGAGGTGCTGAGTTCCACAAGCGGGTTGCTTGTCGCACAGGGGTTGCAATCCCCAACATCTGCGGTGACGGCATTCGACACCGAGCCGGATGCACTGTCCGAGACAGTTGCGGTGTACGACACGCTGTGTGTTCCTGCCGATGTTCCTGCTGGAAGCGTGAAGGACAGGGTCGGCGCGCCACCCGTATCAGGCACGAAGGAACCCGGCGCCGTCACACTGCCGAAGTCGAGCCCCGCGCCCAGCACATCGGTCAGAACAAGGTCCTGTGTCGTCGTCCCGCCAGTAACAATGGTCGTCATCGTGTAGGTAATCGTATCGCCCGCCTGAACGCCCACCCCATCGCCCACATCCGATGCCTTGGACGTGCTGAGTTCCACCAGCGGGTTCGCAGTGGCGCAGGGATTGCAGTCTCCCACATCCGCCGTCGCAGTGTTCAACACCTGTCCCGATGCAGCTTCGGTTACGGTCGCCGTATAGGAGACACTGTAGGTGCCGGCAGCCGTACCTGTCGGAAGCGTGAACGACAGGCTTGGCGCTCCACCGGTATCGGCAGTAAACGCGCCCGGTGTCGTCACACTGCCAAAATCGAGCCCCGGGCCCAGCACATCGGTCAGGACCAGGTCCTGTGTCGTCGCCCCGGCGGCAACCACAGTCGTCAGTGTATAGGTCAGCGTATCTCCAGCCTGAACACCCACGCCATCGCCCACGTCAGATGCCTTCGACGTGCTGATCCCCACGAGCGGATTGGCCGTGGCACAGGGGTTGCAGTCCCCCACATCTGCGGTGACCGTATTCGACACCGAGCCCGATGCGCCGTCCGAGACCGTCGCCGTGTAGGACACGCTATACGTTCCTGCCGATGTGCCGGCGGGAAGCGTGAAGGACAGTGTTGGCGCCCCACCCGTATCAGGCACGAAGGAACCCGGCGCCGTCACACTGCCGAAGTCAAGCCCCGCGCCCAGCGTGTCGGTCAGAACCAGGTCCTGTGTCGTCGTTCCGCCGGTAACCACGCTCGTCAGGGTGTAGGTAATCGTGTCGCCCGCCTGAACCCCCACGCCGTTGCCCACGTCGGAAGCCTTCGAGGTACTGAGCTCCACCAGCGGGTTGCTCGTCGCACAGGGATTGCAGTTCCCCACATCTGCGGAGGCGGCATTCGACACCGAGCCGGATGCACTGTCCGAGACCGTCGCCGTGTAGGACACGCTGTAGGTACCCGCCGATGTGCCGGCGGGAAGCCGGAACGACAAGGCCGGCGCGCCACCCGTATCGGCAACAAACACACCAGGGGCCGTCACACTGCCGAAGTCGAGCCCCGCCCCCAGCACATCGGTCAGCACCAGGTCCTGTGTTGTGGTGCCGCCGGTAACCACGCTCGTCAGCGTGTAGGTAATCGTGTCGCCCGCCTGAACGCCAACACCATCGCCCACATCGGACGCTTTCGAGGTGCTGAGTTCCACAAGCGGGTTGCTTGTCGCACAGGGGTTGCAGTCCCCCACATCTGCGGTCACGGTATTCGACACCGAGCCCGATGCGCCGCCCGAAACAGTTGCGGTGTACGACACGCTGTAGGTACCCGCCGCAGTCCCCGCAGGAAGCGTGAACGACAGGGTCGGCGCGCCACCAGTATCCGCAGCAAACGCACCGGGTGCCGTCACACTGCCGAAGTCGAGCCCCGCGCCCAGCACATCGGTCAGAACAAGGTCCTGTGTCGTCGTCCCGCCTGTCACCACGATCGTCAGCGTATAAGTAATCGTATCGCCCGCCTGAACGCCCACCCCATCGCCCACATCCGATGCCTTGGACGTGCTGAGCAACACCTTTTGATTGACCACCGTGCAGTCAATCTCGCTGTCTACGGCCACCGCCTCGGATGAGAGCGTGAAGGAGTTGTCGTCGAAGGAGACTGTCCCCCCGGATCCCATTCCGAGGCAGATAACGTCATCGAGAACCCAATTGGGCGGCAGAGTCTCGGAGATAACCGTTTCGACGCCGACGTCTGACAGGATCTGCGTATCGCCGCGCTCCGCAACACCTTCCGATACGGTCGTGATCGTCTGGCTTTGCCAGCCATTGTTGCCAGTGAAGGTAAAGCTGCCCACATCGTCAAAGGTCGTCTTGCGGACAGTCAATCTGGGCAGTTTGACAAACTCGACCGTGCCTTGTTCCTGATCGTTGGCCGTTTCGAAATCATCGTTTGTCGGATCGCCGTCTCCGTCAGGGACAGACCGATCAAGCGAGGCGGTGATGGGATGGCTTCCCGAGACGGCATCGGAGTTGGCCACGAGCGGGATGGTGAACGTGATGCCGCCACCTGCCCCTCCGGGGGTGGCCGCGGGCGCCAGCGGCGTGTTCACCGCGCAGGACACCGTCTGTCCGGAGACCGTACATCCCGGAACCGGGCTGGCCGTCCATCCTGTCGGCACGGCAATACTTATGACAAACCCATCCGAGGCTTCAACGGTACCCGGGCCCAGATTGGTGGCACTCACCGTCATGTTCATCGTATCGCCGGGTGCATTGTAGACGCCCGTCGGCGTGGAGATGGCAATCGAAAGGTCGGGGCGACCGGCAATCGTGAGAGAACAGGTGCTGTCCTCTTGGTCGATTTTTACGATTTTGCCCGCACAACTGCCGATCTCTGCGAACGCGTTCTCCGGAATTCCGGAAGGCCGTTGCGAAGCCGTGGCTCCATAACCTGATCCCGGCAGCACATAGACCTCACTGCTGGGGCTATAGTCCGCAGGGTCGTTGTCGGACAGGGAGACATATGGTTCAACATCCTCCCCCGATAGCCCGCTTCCATTGTCGAGAAGAACATTGTCCTTGGTCAGGTTGACCAGCCAACCGGCACCACCGATGGTCTGGTCCCATGCAAAATCGGAAAAACTCAGAGCGGCCGAATGTCGGGCTTGTTCCAATTGCCCGCAATAGACATTGATACCATCATAACCCCGTCCTCCGGCTTGCCTGTGGATTCCCGAAGCAGCTCGATAGGCTGCTTCGTCGCAAAACCACCCTCTGAAATGATGGGTAGCGTTGCTTTCATTCACACCAACGGTCTGTATTCCCGCCGTCACAGACGTATCGACAGAGACCCAGTCTGAAGCTCCCAATTGAAGCGGACGGCACGCCATCCGCATGCTGGAAGCCCATGGAACTGTTGCCGAGGGTCCTACCCGATCGTACCCACCAAGCCGCTGAACAATCTGCCCGGCTGCGCAATATCGATTTCGCTTTGATCCCTGGTTTTGATAACCATACCCCAACACCTCCGGGGTCCCGTTCGTGGACGTATTTATCGTTTGAACCGTCCCGTTGGGGAGAACCGATATCGAGGCACAATACAGTCCAACCTGAGCTGTCATGCCTCGTACGCTGGACACGCTATCGCTCATGGAGACATCGGCGTGATAGAGCCCGCGAAGGACTGTGCCGGCAGGACATTTGTAACCCTCAACCGACCCCTTGTTAGACCCGATGGTGCCTACATAGTTACCGTCCCCCCGGAAACCGATGCCTATTTGAGAGAAGGCAGAATCCGAAAAAAGACAAACTACGAGAAAAAATATAAATCGTAGTAATATTCTCTCCACCGAAGGCACCAAATCTTGGAAAATATGAAAATTAATAGAAAATTAACCGGTTATGATAAAAAAACCGGAATAAAATATCAGTATCATATCTTAAAAGATGAAACTTCGAGAGAACCGGAAGAACGCCAGCACGGCCACAAATGTGGTCGATGGTGGGCCCGGAGGGACTCGAACCCCCAACCAAGCGGTTATGAGCCGCCGGCTCTAACCAATTGAGCTACAGGCCCGGTGGGCGATGGATTAATTGCTTTTTCGCCGCCGCACAAGCCATCTTGCCGCAATCGATACACAATCCATCGCTAGGTGCCCTTTCGGGACATCGCAAAAGGAGATTTCCATGACCAAATCCATCTTCCCAGCCGCATTCGCTGCTCCCATGCTTGCTGCTTCGCTGTTTGCCGCAGCCCCGGCTCACGCCGATGACAAGGACATGCGAATCATCGTGACCGGAGAGGGAGAAGCCGCCATCAGTCCCGATATGGCGATCCTGACCATCGCCGTGGTGCGCGAAGCCGAAACGGCACGCGCCGCGCTCGACGCGAACAATGAAGCGATGACCTCCGTGATCGATGCGATGAAGGGAGACGGCATCGAGGCGCGCGACCTGCAGACGGGCGGCCTGTCCATCAACCCACGCTATGTCTATCCGAACGACAAGAATGACGAGAAAACGCCACGCATCGTCGGCTACGAGGTCGGCAACACGCTCACCGTACGCATCCGCGATCTCGACAAAGTCGGTGCCATCCTTGATCGGTCGGTCACTCTGGGTGTGAATCAGGGCGGTGGCCTGAGCTTTACCAATGATGACCCGTCCGCCACCATCACCGAAGCGCGCAAGCGCGCCGTAAAAGACGCGCTGGACAAGGCGAAGACACTCGCTGAGGCTGCCGGCGTTGAACTGGGCGACATCGTCGAGATTTCCGAGCAGATGCAGCACCGTCCGCCGATGCCCTATGCCGGCAAGGCCGTCCGGATGCAGGCTTCGGCAGAGGCCGTTCCAGTGGAAGCCGGCGAAAACGCCTATCAGGTACAGGTCAATGTGACCTTCGAGCTCGACAGATAAGCCGGGCATCACGCGATAGAACACAAAAGCCGCCGGCGAATGCCGGCGGCTTTTGTGTTTGGATGGCAGGTTCCAGAAAGTGTGAAACCGATCCGATCAGCGAATCACCGGGCAGCGCGGCGCACGGGCAAACACCACGTGCTGACGCCCCCAGTGGGTGCGTCCGGCCACGCGGATGATGTTGCGGTTGGCCCTCACGATGCGGGCACGGCGCAACCCCATGCGTTCTGCCTTGCGAACCGCCTGACGCGGCGAGCAGGCACGATAATGGCGGCGAGGACGTTCGGCTCTATGGCTGCGTCCGCTATTGCCATAGACATAACCGCCCGACGGGCCGCCAATACCAAAGCCGAAATAGAGACTGTCCGCCTGAGCCGTGGCGGGCGCTGCCGCCAGAGTGCCCAGCCCGATCATTGCGGAAAGAGTGGCGATCTTCAGTTTCTGAAACATGGTGCTCTCCTTGCTGGTTCGGGACCCTCACGCCCCTTCATGGAGATCACAATGTCAAACCGCGCCTGAACGGTTCGCGAATGTGCCGTTCATACCGTGTTCAGCGACCCGCCGACAAAGCCGCAAGCCATTGCGTCCTGTTGCGCTGCTCGGTGATGCGCGTGATTTCGCCGCCATCGATTTCGAAGAACATGCCACCCGGCAGCGCATAGGTCTGTCCGGTAGCCTCCGGCAAACCCTCCGCCCTCGTCCGATAGGTGCCGCGGACGGTGAACTCCGCTGCCACACGCACACCGCCCGGCGCGCTCATGACGGCGATGTCGGCAAGGCGTTCATCGAAATGCCGCGCCGCAAGCCCCAGATGCCAGCGCAGTTTCTCGCGGCCAATCTCCCGCTCCCGGTCAAAGGGATCATGCGCCACATCCTCGCTGACCAGCGCCAGCGCCGCATCGTGATCACTGGCGTTCAATGCATCCAGATAGGATTGCACCAGGCCGTGCGCCTCTTCGTTGGACATGCTCGTCGCTCCTCGTTCATCGCTCGTTCCGGAAGAAAATACCGCATCCCGTCTATGGTTCCTCATCCAGGATGAAGGCGAAATAATCCTCCGCCTCGGCCAGTTCGTCCTCGCTCGCCTTCACGCGGCCGCGCATGGAGATACCGGCCTCGTGCACCGTGTTGGGGTCGCCGGAAACAAGCGGGTGCCACCACGGCAGTTCCTTCCCCTCCGCCACCAGGCGATAGCCGCACGTGCTGGGCAGCCAGGGAATGGTTCCCACATTGTCGGGTGTGAGCCGCACACAGTCTGGAACGCGCTTCAGCCTGTTCTGGTAGTCGCTGCACCGGCATGTACCGCCATCGAAAAGGCGGCATCCCACGCTCGTCCAGTAAATCTCGCCTGTCTCCTCATCCTCGAGCTTGGCGAGACAGCATTTGCCGCAGCCGTCGCACAGGGCCTCCCATTCCCGGTCGTTCAACTCCGCGAGCGTCTTGGTCTTCCAGAATTCTTTCATCGTCATCATCGAGCTTTGGACCGCCGCGCATCGCGCGTCAAGCGCCGTTTCAGGCCGCATTTCCGCCACGCCCCCGCCACCATCACGCCATGGTTTCACACGCTCCGGTATCAATCGCGCGCGAAAGGGAACCGAACGTCGTCGAAGCGGTTAAGCCGGCGATGGGACGCCTGCACACAGGAGAAAATCTATGTCGACGCGAAAGCGGATCATGACGACAACCGCCCTTGGCCTGCTGATTGCCGCCACACCGCTGGCGATGCAGCGGAGCCTTGCAGTCGAGCGTTCTGCCGACATGGTGCTAGCACAGGCAGAAAAGCCCGAAGGCATGACGGAAGAGGCCTGGCGCGCGCTCTTGAAGAAGCGGGGCGGCGAGGCTCAGGAAGAAGAGGAGCCGGCTGAAGAAGAAGCCGCCCCGGCAACCGAACCGGAGAATGCACCGGAGGTAGAAGCCGTCCCGCCGGCGCCCGAACCCACCCAGCCCGCCGCCGAGGAGGAAGTGCCCGCGGAGCCTCCGATCGAGACACCTGAGGACATGGAAAGCGCTCCCGCGATGGAAGAGCCGACCCAACCGGAGAGCGAGGCTGCACCAGAGGAAGTCCCTGCCGAAACCGAAGCACCGGAAGAGCAGGCTCCCACCCCGATTGAGTCAGAGGCCGAGGAAGAAGCACCCCCGGCAGAGGATGCTCCTGCTGAGGATGAGCCTGTCGAATCCGAACCCGAAGCGGCACCGAAAGAAGCCCCAGCCGAAACGGAAGCATCGGAAGAACCCGCACCTTCGCCTCCTGAAGATGAAGCTGCTGAAGAACCGGCGTCCACTGCCGAGCCGCCTGCTACAGAGATGGAGAAGACCGCTCCGACCGCCGGCGAGCGGCCCAAGGCAGAGGGCGAAGCTGTCCCGCAGGCACCCGAAACCACGGAACCGGCCGATGACAAAAGGCCGGCAACCGATGCGGGCGAGCCGCAGGAAGAACCGGAAGCAGGTGCCCGACCTGAACAACAGGACTCCGAGCCTCTGCCTGAAAACGCCGCTCCGGTTCTCGACAGTGCAAAGGAGCCGGAGGCAGATGGCGAAGCACAGCCCCGCTCCGAAACCGAAGCACCTGAGGCAGACAGCGGCGAAGCTCCCGCAGAAGCACGCAGGGCACCTCCCCCCGAGAGCGATGCCGAGGCGCAGGCAGATGCTGTCAACGCGGAAACGCTTCGCACCGAGATCCGCAATATCCTTGAAGAGCAGGGTCAGCGCATCGAGATGGGTGCTACCCGGGAGGAACGCAGCGAGCGCCGGCGTGAACTTCGCCAGCGGCGCGAGGACGCCGAGGTGGTGCGTGAATTCAACGACAACCGCACCATCATCCAGATCAACAATCAGGTGTTCGTTGAAAGCCAGGACAGCGACCGTCTCATCCGTGACGATGACGAGGTTTTCTACGAAGAGCTGCCGCGCGGTCGCGTGCGCGAGGTTGTCACACGGCCCAATGGCGTCCGCCTGATCACCGTCCGCAACCGCTATGGCGATGTCATCCGCCGGGTGCGCATCGCTCCGGATGGGCGTGAGCAGGTTCTCGTTTTCGTGCCGGACGAGCGGCTGGACACGGTCGACCGCTGGCGCGACCCGGCCCGCGACCTGCCCCCGCTCCGGCTGACGATCCCGGTCAGCGACTACATTCTTGAGGCCGAGCAGGTTGAGGACCCCGACCGCTACTATACCTTCCTGGAGAAGCCGCCGGTCGAACGGGTTCGGCGCATGTACTCGCTTGAAGAGGTGAAGCGTTCGGCCCGCGTGCGCGACATGGTGCGCCGTGTCGATCTCGACACGATCGAATTCGCTTTCGGCTCGGCCGATATCGAAGAAAGCGAGATAGACGAGCTCGAGGCAATCGCCACGGCGATCGAGCGCATGCTCGACGAGAACCCGGCCGAAACCTTCCTGATCGAAGGCCACACGGATGCGGTCGGTTCGGACCTGGCCAATCTGGCGCTGTCAGATCGCAGGGCCGAATCCGTTGCCCGCGCTCTGACGGATGTGTTTGGCATCCCGCCTGAAAACCTTGTCACACAGGGCTATGGAGAGCGCTATCTGAAGATCGATACCCAGGAGCGCGAGCGCGAAAACCGGCGCGTGGCCCTACGGCGGATCACCCCGCTTGTCGCCCCGGTCGCCAGTGCCAACTAACCCGTGAGCGCTTTGCGCCTGGTGCCTTGAGAAAGGCAGGCGAAAGGAGCCCGGCCGGAAACTCCCTCCTCCGGCCGGGTTTTTGTTCTGGCATTGCGTACAATCGCTTCTGGAGTTTCCAGCCAGAACAGGAATGCTTTAGAGATCGACAGATATGTTCAAAGGAGTTCTCCCGTGACTTCGAAGCGCCTGGGCGGCGTTATCGCCGCCGTTCCCACCCCCGTGACAGAAAACGGCGAGCCCGACACGGCACGGTTCCTGCGCCATGCGGAATGGGCCCTCGACAATGGATGCCACGCCTTGAATGTCCTCGGCACCACAGGCGAAGCCAATTCGTTCTCACCCAGGCAACGCATGGCGCTCATGGAAGCCGCCGCCAGTGCTATCGATCGCGCCCGGTTGATGGTGGGCACGGGAACCCCTGATCTGGAGACGACCATAGCGCTCACCCGCCGTGCGCACGATCTGGGCTTTGCCGCCGCGCTCGTTCTGCCACCCTACTACTACAAGGGCGTCAGCGACGACGGCCTGTTCGCCTGGTTTGAGCGCCTTGTCGCAGCCACATCCGGCAACACCATTCCCATCTATCTCTACAATTTCCCGCAGATGACAGGCCTCACTTTTTCGCCGGTTCTCGCCCGGCGCCTGAAAGAGGCCTTTCCCGACCGGATTGCCGGTGCCAAGGACAGTTCGGGCGATCTCGACTACGCATCTGAACTCGCCAGGATCGACAGTTTCGATGTCTTCCCGAGCAACGAGGCCGCACTTTCCAGGGCAGAAGCGGAAGGCTATGCCGGTTGCATCTCGGCCACCGCCAGCGTAACCGCACCGCTCGCCGCCAAATTATGGGCCGAGCCCACCAACGACGACGCGCTTGAAGCCGCATCGAGCGCCCGCACCGCGATTTCCGCGCAGCCGCTCATTCCCGCCGTAAAATACCTGACGGCAAGACTGCACGATGATACCGGCTTCGCTCTGCCACTCCTGCCGCACATGCCGCTTACCGACGCGCAGAAAGCGGCCCTGGACGAAATCCCTCTCTAAAACAGCGAAACGGCAGCTCCGCATTGCGGAACTGCCGTTTTTTCTTCACTGGAGCCGTGCGAAGTGAATGGCTGCGCGTCAGCCCGCCTTCTCACCCAGTTCCGAGATACCGCCATTGGCCGCAGACCATTCGAGCGGCTGGTTCAGGAACTTCTCCACCTCATCGAGCGTCTTCTCGTCGAACAGTTTCTCCGTGCGCGCAACCTGCAACACGTCCCACCAGGTGGTGAGATAGTGAAGACGCATACCCGCATCCTCCAACCGCTTGGGCGTATCCGGAAAAATCCCGTAGTAGAACACGGCGAATGTATCGGTCACTTCGGCGCCCGCCTTGCGCACCGCCTCGGCGAATTTCAGCTTGCTGCCGCCATCCGTGGTCAGATCCTCCACCAGGAGCAGCCGCGCACCCTCGTTCAGATTGCCTTCGATCTGTGCATCCCGGCCAAAACCCTTGGGCTTCTTGCGCACATAGAGCATGGGCAGGCCGAGCTTGTCGGAGAGCCAGGCGGCAAACGGGATACCCGCCGTCTCGCCACCGGCCACCGCATCGAACTTCTCGAAGCCGGCATCACGCAGCACAACAGAGGCCGCGAAGTCCATGATTGCCGAGCGAATACGCGGATAGGAAATGAGTTTCCGGCAATCGATATAGACCGGGCTCTTGAGCCCCGACGTGAAGGTGTAGGGTTCATCGGCCCGGAAATGAACCGCCTTGATCTCGATCAGCATCTTGGCCACGGTCTCGGCAATCAGGGCGCGGTCGGGGAATGTGTTGGCGAACATGGCTGGCTCTCGTTTGGTGACGCGGCTTTCAGCTATCAGGATTGAACGCCGGGCGGAAGTTTTTCCGACAATATTCCGGTGGATGGCTTTGCACCATCCGTCCCACAATTTTCTCGACGCATCGTGTCGGAATGCGGCAAGGTTCGCCGTCTTCCAATCGAGAAAGGAACCGGAATGCTCTACGCGATTCTCTGCTATCACAATGAAGACGTCGTCATGTCCTGGTCCCAGGAAGAGGACGATGCAGTGCTTGCCAAGCGTCGGCGGGTTCAGAAGGAGCTTGTCGATACGGACCGTATGGGGCCGGCAATCCGGTTGATGCCCACTTCAGCGGCAACGACGCTCCGCGCTTCCGGCAACGAGCACCTGGTGCTCGATGGCCCCTTCGCAGAGACCAAGGAACAGTTACTCGGCTTCTACGTCGTCGATTGCGAGAACCTGGAAGAGGTTGTCGATTTCGCCAAACGCATGAAGGAAGGCGAGAGCGTGACCTTCGAGATCCGTCCGGTACAGATTTTTGAGAAAGGCAACCTGCCTGAAAGGGAACCGTCCGCCAAATGACCGAACTGGCCTGGATCGAGAATGCACTGACCAGCGCGCGCCCGCAGGCAATGGGCGCGCTCCTGCGCTATTTCCGCGACCTCGACCGGGCCGAGGAAGCTTTCCAGGAGGCGTGTCTCCGGGCCCTGAAGAACTGGCCGGTCAAGGGTCCGCCGCGCGACCCGACCGCCTGGCTGATTTTTGTCGGCCGCAATGCGGCGCTCGACGGTGTGCGGCGCGACAGCCGCAACACCGCATTGCCGCCTGAAGACAGGATATCGGATATCGAAGATGCCGAAGCCGATATGGCCGAGCGGCTGGACGATGCGCATTACCGGGACGACATCCTGCGGCTGATGTTCGTGTGCTGCCATCCCGACCTGCCCGCGACCCAGCAGGTGGCGCTTGCTTTGCGCATCGTCTCAGGTCTGAGCGTGCGAGAGATTGCGAGCGCCTTTCTGGTTGGCGAAAAGGCGATGGAACAGCGCATCACCCGCGCCAAACGCCGGGTTGCCGAGGCAAATGTTCCCTTTGCGGCACCCGACGCCGTCGAGCGCTCGAAGCGGCTCGGTTCGGTCGCCGCGATGATCTACCTGGTCTTCAACGAAGGTTATTCGGCGACCAGCGGCGCGGACGTCGTGCGCGCCTCGCTATGCGATGAAGCGATCCGGCTTGCCCGCCTGCTGTTGCGGCTCTTCCCCTCCGAACCCGAGATCATGGGGCTCCTCGCCCTGATGCTTCTCCAGCACGCCCGCAGCGCCGCCCGCATGGATGCGGATGGCAATGCCGTTCTGCTCGACGACCAGGACCGCACGCTCTGGAACCGCACCGGCATTGAGGAGGGTCTGGCCCTGGTGGACAAGGCTTTGCGCCACGGACGGCCAGGCCCCTATCAGGTGCAGGCGGCGATTGCGGCACTTCACGCCCGCGCCCGCACGCCTGAGGAAACCGACTGGGAGGAGATAGATCTTCTCTACCAGATGCTCGAAAGCCAGACACCCTCACCCGTCATCACGCTCAACCGTTCCGTAGCCATATCGAAAATCCGGGGGCCTGAGGCCGCGCTGCAGTTGATCGCCCCTTTGGCCGAGCGCCTGTCAGGCTATTTCTATTTCCACGGCGTGCGCGGCGCCTATCTGAGCGAGATCGGGCGCACGGAAGAAGCGCGCGAAGCGTTCGACCGTGCCATCGCACTTGCCCGCACGCCGGCCGAAGCCGCGCATATCCGCCAGCACCTCGACCGGCTGGCAGTGAAAACCCGGGCCATCTGAGCCCCGCTGAAAAAATTCAGACAGCTTGTCGGATACGCCGGTCATCATTCGTCCTGATGACAAGTCCCGATATCCGGGCCTTGGCATCAGGAGAAAATCATGTCCGAAACACATGTCGTTGCAGATGAACAGGAAATGCCGAAGACACTCGGCGGCGTCGTCCCCTATCTCATGGTTGATGGCGCCTCGAAGGCCGCCGAATTCTACAGACAGGCCTTTGCTGCCGAAGAAGTCTTCCGCCAGCCGGAAGACGAGAACGGCCGCACCATGCACATTCATCTCTACATTCACGGCGGTTCGCTCATGTTGAGCGATGCCTATCCGGAATATGGACAGGAATTGCGCGACCATGCCGGATACACGCTGACCCTTGCAGTCGACGATGTCGACGGCTGGTGGGCGCGTGCAGTCGGTGCCGGCATGGAAGTCATCATGCCTCTGGAACGCATGTTCTGGGGAGATCGCTACGGCCAGCTCCGCGACCCGTTCGGCGTAACCTGGGCCATCGTCGGGAAGTAACCCCGCGTCCCTGGAACGCTGGCTCACCTTCTCTCGCGGCGCATGGCCCTTCCCCAGGTGCTCCCCAAGCCCCGGGGCCTTTCCGCGCCGCGATGGGCGGCCGGGGGGCGAAAAACATCCCCGGCCGTTTTCTCCCTGTCGCTTTACAGGAACGCCTGCCACGCACTAGGCTGTGTCGGCAAGGGATCGAGAGGCGTTGCCACATCCCTCTTCGCCGACGCAGAGCGCTATGCCGCGTCAACATCTTCTCACACAAAAGCGATTGAGAGACAGACATGAGCCAGGTCAAAAGCGGCGATGTCGTGCGCATTCATTACACGGGCAAGCTGGCCGACGGCACGCAGTTTGATTCCTCGGCCGGACGCGAACCGCTCGAGTTCAAGGTCGGCAGCGGCCAGATCATTCCCGGTCTCGACCGTCAGATTCAGGGCATGAAGCAGGGCGAGAGCGGTACCCTGAACATCCCCGCAGCGGAAGCCTATGGCGCACGCGACGAAAACCAGGTGCAGGTCGTGCCCCGCTCGGCGCTGCCGCCGGAGCTCGACGTGCAGGTCGGTTCCAACCTTCAGGCTACCACCCAGGACGGAAATCAGATTTCCCTCACGGTGGTCGGCGTGGGTGATGATGAAATCACTGTCGACGCCAATCACCCCCTGGCTGGACACGATCTGGTCTTCGACATCGAAGTCGTCGAGATCGTCGGTGCCTGAATAGAACAATACGGAAGCCGCCGGTGCATTGGCACCGCGGCTCCCGGGTTCGCCATGTAGCCTTACTGCGGAATCGCGTCCGACGAATACTGATCGGCGAATTCCGCGGACGGCGGGATTGGTTTGATGACGTCGATCAGCACGCCGTTCGGATCGGCGGTGATGAAGTGACGCTGGCCGAACGCCTCATCGCGCAGTTCCAGCAGGACCGGAAGCCCCGCCCCTTTCAGCCGATCATATTCGGCATCCACGTCTTCTACCTCAAAATTCAGGATCAGACCTGAAACCTGCCCCCGTCCGCTTTCCGGCACCGTCGCGTGCGTACCGTCCAGAATGGCAAGATTGACGCTGGGGTCGTTCCTCGACTGGAGATGGACATACCAGTCCGCCTCAAAGGCGGGCTGAAAGCCGAAATGCGCGCAGTAAAACGCTGCTGTTTCGGCGACTTTGCCTGTCATGATGACGGGGTAGTAGCTGGTAATTTTCATCGGCGTGGTTCCTGTTGGCGTTGCGCGCAACTGCATGTCCTGCTTCTTGCGACTGGTAAAACGCTTGCAATCGCCAGTCTCCGCTATAAACATACAGACTGCATGTATCATCAATTAACATACAGGCTGCATGTATGCAACAGGAAACAACCCGACGCACCAACCGCGAACGCAGTGAGGAAACCCGTGACAGGCTCATTCAGGCCGCCCGACGCCTTTTCGTGGAAAAATCCTACGCGGAAACGGGAACACCGGAGATTGTCCGTGAAGCCGGTGTCACGCGGGGCGCGCTTTACCACCACTTTGCCGACAAGCAGACCCTGTTCGCCGCTGTCGCCGAACGCGAAGCGAGGGTTGTGGCCGAGGAGATCGAGCGAAACACGGTCGGCTCTCCGTCAGCCACCGCCTCCCTGATCGAAGGCGGGAAAGCCTATCTCAAGGCGATGGCCGAACCCGGGCGGACACGCCTTCTGCTGCTTGATGGGCCTGCCGTTCTTGGCAGAAGCGGAATGGATGAAATCGACAACCGCCACGGCAACAGGACCCTGCGTGAAGGACTACAGGCGGCCATCGAGGCCGGGCAGATCCGCAGACTGCCTCTCGACGCATTGACGGGCCTGCTGGGCGCGGCATTCGACCGGGCGGCACTGGCGATCGATGCCGGTGCGGACGCCGCTGACTATCAGGCGGGCCTCGCCGGCCTGATCGAGGGGCTGGCTCCGGCCTCATAGGCGCTCATTTCTTCTCCTTGCCCGCCCTGCCCCCGGCATCCCGCGCCGGGTTGGGAACCTCGACCCTGAGACCGGCAACGAGTTCGCGCGCTGCTGAAAAGAACTCCCGGTAGAGGATCGAGACAAAGAGCAAAACACTGACGCCGATGGCCGCCCAACCGGAGACGAACCAGGCAATCATGCCCAGTGAGAAGTAATAGGCCCGGATGCCCTGGTTGAAATTGCGCGCCGCAATCGTGTTGAGCGCGGCCATGACGTAGATTTCCTCAGGGTCGCATTCATCCGCCTCGTCCGCCGCCCCGAGCATGATGCAGAAATGGTTGAATTGCCGCAGCGAGAGTGTGAAGGACAGGAACGCCATCACGAACATCACGAGAAACAGCACAAGGTGCCGCTCAACGGCCGCTTTCGAAATCTCCTGCGCCGGCTGCATGACCGAGACGGCTTCCACCACGGCGCTGATCTGGCCGAACACCGCGATCAAGGCCAGAATGATGAGCACGGTGGTTGAGGCAAAGAAGGAGACCGCCCCCATGAGATTGCCCGAAAGGATTGCATCCATCGGCGTCTCGCGCCGCACGGCATTGCGCACCCAGCGATGGCGCTGCGCCCCCATGATGATGGAAAGCGAAGGCCGCCGCTTTTCCAGCCAGCTTGCAAAGACGGTGTAGAACCCCCAGCAGAAAATGGGAAAAAGCGATGCAGCGAGTGTCAATATAAAAGCCTTTGAGCCCTGTTGACCGCGAACGGCAAGTCTGACCGAACCGGCGCCGATGGTCCAGTCACCCAGCGCTTTTTGAGCATCGGACCGAAAAGTGGAACCCGGTTTTCGGGTTATTCCGATGCTCCACTAATAATTTAGATCGTCCTTTGTGCGTCCGGATGGACGCACGGCGATCTAGTGCATCGGACCGAAAAGTGGAACCCGGTTTTCGGGTTATTCCGATGCTCCATTAATAATTTAGATCGTCCTTTGCACGTCCTGATGGACGCACGACGATCTAAAGACTGTGGGAGGCTGAAAGCTCCTCGCCCGGTCAGCCGAAAATCTGGTCGCCCTGTTCGTCGATGACCTGGCGGCCCTTGCGGATAGCCTGTTCCGCGGCGAGATCAGCACTTGGAAAACGGTCCGCACGCACCAGACGGTGCTCCCGGCGAACGCCGTCCACCTCTTTCCAGATCACCGCACATGTCTGAAACTGCCCGCCCTCGGAGAAGGGCGTCGGCTGGATCATGAATCCCTTGTGCTCCACCGCGTCCCCCATGGGCTTGCCTTCACCCGCCTCGGATGTGCCCGCTCCACCTCCAAACAGGCGCTTTAGAAATGACATGCGCTTACTCCCGTTGTTGTCGTAGCTTATCGCGTTTTACCCTCACCCGCACGCCGGTGAAACAGGAAGAACACAGCTTGTTCAGGCGAGATGCAGAACCACGTGGCGCCTGTGTGGATGGACCCGGTGCTCGAACAGATAAATTCCCTGCCACGTGCCCAGTGTCAGCCGGCCGTTCATGACCGGTATGCCGATGGAGGTTTGTGTCAGAGCCGCCTTGATATGGGCCGGCATGTCGTCGGTCCCTTCAATGCGGTGAACCACCCACGACATGGACGCATCGGTGGATGGCGGCACGAGCCTGCTGAAAAAGGCCTGCAGATCCCGCTTCACATCCGGGTCGGCGTTTTCCTGAATGATCAGCGAACAGGATGTATGCCGAACGAACAGCGTCAGGAGACCGGCATCGACGCCCGCCTCCCTCACGAAACGGTCGACCCTGTCGGTAAACTCATAGAGCCCCGTCCCTGCAGTCGAAACGGAGAGGATCGTCTGTTGCATGATGCCGTGGTGCCCCCGGGGAGCAAACCTGTCAAGCTTAACCGGGAAAGCTGGGTTGAGAACTCATCTTACAGCGCCGCGCGTCTTATAAGACGCGCAAAGGACGCTGTAACACTTTCAAATGATGCATGTTCGTTGTCTTTCAAATGAATTCGTTTGAAAGCGACATGCATTAGCCAAGCGAACTGATGATCTCGATATAGGCCGCTTCCGGAAACGCTTTCATCACCTGTGTACGAACGTTGCCACCCATACCGATGGTGAGCGCAAAGCGCGCCGCAACCGCGTCGTCTGGAGCCTCCGCGACGACGACCATGTCATGGGCGCCCATGGTGAGATAGAATGCTCTGAGGGTTCCGCCCATCTGTGAAAGCACGGCCTTTGCGGCCTCAAGCCGCTTGGGCGATTCCTTCACGCTCTTTATGCCCTGGTCGGTCCAGTTGAGCAGAATGACGTAGGTGGTCATATCGCACCTCCCTCCGGCAGGGAGTCCGCAAGGGGCATCCGCGCCGGTCAAAGCGCCCGCACCGCCATCTTCAAGTCTGCGCCCGTGTCCTTCAGGCCGCAAGCCTGGAATTCGGGGTAAATCAAAACCATCCGGACAGGGAAAAGCCGGGCACGAGGCCCGGCTTCACCATTTGGAATGTGCTGGCGGTCAGCTGTCGAGGAACGACCGCAGCTTGCGCGAGCGGCTCGGATGCTTGAGCTTGCGCAATGCCTTAGCCTCGATCTGGCGAATACGCTCACGCGTCACCGAGAACTGCTGGCCAACTTCTTCAAGCGTGTGGTCGGTGTTCATGCCGATGCCGAAACGCATGCGCAGCACGCGCTCTTCGCGCGGGGTCAGCGAGGCGAGAACGCGCGTCGTCGTCTCGCGCAGATTCGCCTGAATAGCCGCGTCGATGGGCAGAACCGCGCCCTTGTCCTCGATGAAGTCGCCGAGATGCGAATCTTCCTCGTCACCCACCGGGGTTTCAAGCGAGATCGGCTCCTTGGCGATCTTCAGCACCTTGCGCACCTTCTCGAGCGGCATGGCCAGCTTTTCAGCCAGCTCTTCCGGGGTCGGCTCACGGCCGATCTCGTGCAGCATCTGGCGCGAGGTGCGGACGATCTTGTTGATCGTCTCGATCATGTGAACCGGAATGCGGATCGTGCGGGCCTGATCGGCAATCGAACGGGTGATCGCCTGCCGGATCCACCACGTCGCATAGGTGGAGAACTTGTAGCCGCGCCGATACTCGAACTTGTCCACCGCCTTCATCAGGCCGATATTGCCCTCCTGGATCAGATCCAGGAATTGAAGGCCGCGGTTCGTGTACTTCTTGGCGATGGAGATCACGAGGCGCAGATTGGCCTCGACCATCTCTTTCTTGGCGATTGCGGCTTCGCGCTCGCCCTTCTGCACCTGGTTCACGATGCGCCGGAACTCGCCGATGGAGATCGCGGTTTCCTGTGCGAGATTCTGGATCTCCGCACGCAGATCCTCAATCGCCTTCGCCTCGCTCTTCGAGAACTCCTTCCAGCCCTTGCCGGAAAGCGTTGCAACGCGCTCGGTCCAGTTCGTGTCAAGCTCCGAGCCCTGATATTCCTTCAGGAAGGACTCTCGCTTCACGCCGTAGCTCTCGGCAAGCCGCAACAGACGACCTTCGTTCTGCACGAGGCGCTTGTTGATGTCGTAGAGCTGCTCGACCAGGGTCTCGATACGCGCATTGTTGAGCGAAAGCGACTTCACCGAGGTGATGAGTTCGCCCTTCAGCTGCTTGTAGCGGCGCTCCTGGCTGGTCGACAGGGTGTCGGCGTCCGCCAGGCTCGATTCCACCTTCTGATCCTGCAGCTTGCGCAGCTTCTTGTAGGTGTCGGCGATGAAGTCCAGCGTTTCCATCACGCCGGGCTTGAGTTCGGCTTCCATCGCGGCCAGCGACAGATTGGCCTCATCCTCTTCGTCGTCCTCTTCCTCGGGCTGCCCCTCGCCGCCGACATCGGTGACATCGTCGCCGCGTGTGCGCTTGGGCTTTTCCTCTGCCGCCGGCTTGTTCTCCTCGTCGGGCCGCTGCACGACCGGCGCCTGCTTCGCCTCAGGCCCCGCATAGGTCGCCTCGAGATCGATGATCTCGCGCAGGAGAATCTTGCCTTCGTTCAGTTCGTCACGCCAGATGATCAGCGCCTGGAAGGTCAGCGGGCTCTCGCAGAGCCCGGCGATCATCGTCTCGCGGCCGGCCTCGATGCGCTTTGCGATGGCGATTTCGCCCTCGCGCGAAAGAAGCTCCACCGAGCCCATCTCGCGCAGATACATGCGCACGGGATCGTCGGTGCGATCCGTCGGCTCTTTTTTCGTCGTGGTCGCAACCGCGGTTCCCGACTGCGTGGTCAGCTCGCCGCCTTCCTCGCTGTCATTGGAATCGTTGTCTTCCGCAACTTCGTCTTCCTCGACCACATTGATGCCCATATCCGAGAGCATCGCCATCGTGTCTTCGATCTGTTCGGAACTGACTTCGCCGGAAGGAAGGACGGCGTTGAGCTCGTCCATCGTCACATAGCCGCGCTTCTTGGCGGCCTTGATCATCTTCTTGACTGCGTCGTCGGAAAGGTCGAGCAAGGGGCCGTCTGAGCCCTCGCGTTCGGTTTCGACCTCTTCCTTCTCTTTTGTCGCCATGCTTTGCCTTCTCCAACCGAGCGGGGGTCCATGCCACCCCGTCGCCGCCGCTGCAACGGCTGTCCGTCGCGGCATCTCGCAACCTGATTCGTGGTCTAGCGCTGGCCGCGTTAATGCCGGATTAACCCTGATACTTAGGTGGACTCCCTGTCACGTCCAATTTCGGTATCTTGCTCTTGCGTGCTGCACGCTTTTCCGCGGCAACACGGCATATTCTCGAATCGATCCTGATTCCTGCATTCCGGCGCAAGGTCAAGCCGAAGCGCCGTGATTCGTGTCAAAAAAGCGAATCAAACAGCGATTCTGATGCTTTTTTATGTTTTGGCGGGTCTTGGACACGCCACGATGCCACTTGGTCATCAAGATCGATTCGCACGCCCCGATAGAATGCCGAAGCCTTCTATGAGCGCTTCGGTTGCCTGCAGGTTGCTCAGCTCTGCCTGGATCTCCACCAGATGCCGGGCGTCCTCTTCATTCCAGTCGTTGGCCAGCGCCAGTTCAGCCGCTTTAAGCTCCTTATGTAGAGAGCCTGCGCGCCGGTGCAAGTGGAGGGTCTGCGCAAAGGCTTCCCGAGCGTCATCCAGAGCCGCATTTTCAAGCGCCGGCCACATATAGGCGGATTTCACCCGCGCCTCCGCCTGCTTCCAGACGGAAAGGAGCCCGTCTGCCTCGATTTTTTCCAGAAGAAGCGCGCGGTCGTGCGTCGGATTGTGCGCCACCGCATCGAGGATCGCCATGCGCAGCCGGCCGAGATCGGCGCTCGCCAGTAACATCTGGTCGAGCGCATCGAAATACTCGTCGATCAAAGCCGGGTGGTTCACCAGCGAAACCAGAAGCGTGGCCTCCCGGAGCGGCATGGTCGGCGTTGAGCTGCGCACCAATGCGGACCGGGCAAGGCTCTCGGAGACCGCCAGCCGTCCCGAGGCCCCGCCGGGGCGCCCGCCAAAGCCGCGGTTTCGTCCCCCACCGCCACCATCGCGGAAGCCGCGCTGTCCACCACGCTGAGACTGATTGCCGCCGAAGAAGGCCCGCGCACGCTCGCGCATATCCTGACTGTAATGGCGCTTCAGGTTTTCGTCGCCGATCCGCGCCGTCAGCGCCTGCAGATTGCGCTCCAGTTCAGCACGCCGCTCAGGCGTATCGAACACCTTGCCCGAAGTTTCGCGCATCCAAAGCATGTCGGCCAGCGGCCGCGCACCGGAGAGAACCGCGGCAAAGGCGTCCGGCCCCTCCTCCCGCACCAGGTCGTCAGGGTCCTTGCCCTGCGGCAGGAGAGCGAACCGCAGGCTGCGTCCCGGCTGGACCAGCGGCAGCGCAAGGTCCGCCGCACGCCATGCAGCCCGCAGACCCGCCTCATCGCCATCGAAACACAGAACCGGTTCCCCCGACATGCGCCACAAAAGATCGAGCTGGTTCTCGGTCAGGGCGGTGCCGAGCGGCGCCACGGCGTTCTCGAAGCCGGCCTGCGCGAGCCCGATCACGTCCATATAGCCTTCCACCGCGATCACCGCCGCGCCCTTGGCGGTCGAGCGGCGCGCCCGCGCGAGGTTGTAAAGAACGGTTCCCTTGTGAAAGAGCTCGGTGTCGGGCGAGTTGAGATATTTGGCGGGCACATCCTTCGACATGGCACGCCCGCCGAAGGCGATCACCCGTCCCCGGGCATCCTCGATGGGAAACATGATGCGGTCACGGAAGCGATCATAAGAAACCGGAATATCCGGACCGAACACCACGAGACCACAGGCCTCGATCTGGTCTTTCGTCACCCCCTTGCCGGCTAGGAACTCCTTGAGTGCATTGCGGCTCGATGGCGCGTAGCCGATCCGGAAGGTCTGCTGTGTGGCACTGGAAAGCCCGCGTCCGCGCAGATAGGCCCGCGCCTCCGCGCCCTGCTGTGCCTGCAGCATGCTCTGGAAGAAACCCGCTGCCATTTCCATGACGTCCGAAAGCGAGGCGCGCTGTTGCTCCCGGCGCTCTGCCTGCGGGTCGCGCTGGGGCATGGGCACGCCCGCCATATCGGCCACCCGCTCCACGGCCTCCGGGAAGCTGATGCCATCCAGTTCGGACAAAAACCGAAAATGATCACCCGAAACCCCGCAGCCAAAACAGTGGTAGCGGCCCTTCCTGTCTTCGCAGTGAAAGCTCGGCGTGTTCTCTCCATGAAACGGGCAACAGCCCCAGTAATCGCCGCGCGACGCATTCGTCTTCTTGCGGTCGAACGTCACGCGCGTCCCCACCACCTGCGATATCGGCACGCGGTCACGGAGTTCGTCGAGAAAGGAATTTGGAAAACGCATTTTGGTCCTGCCTACGCAATCATATAAGCATGATCGCCAGCCACCGCGACCCCTGAAGACGCTTCTTCCCGGTATTCACAGCCTGATATGACAGGCGGCGCAACAGCCCCGCATACAACTTAACCGATTGTTCAAACGCAGGTGCTAAACCCGCCCCAATCGATAAAACAAACCGGCCCTCGTAACCGGTAATGCAAGCAATCTATCAGGGTAGCGAAACACGTGCTTACGGTTTACAATTGCATTGTCAACGAACATGATCCACGGCTGGTTCTTCTGGCCGGAGTTCTTGGAGCCATCGCCTCTTTTGCTGCGGTAACGCTCCTGCGGCACCTGCGCAAATCCAACGGCCAGACCCGCCTGTTATGGACGGCTGTCGCCGCCATCTGTTTCGGCTTCGGTGTGTGGGCCACGCATTTCGTGGCCATGCTTGCATTCTCCCCCGGCCTGCCGACCGCCTACGATGTTCCCATCACCGCTCTTTCACTGGTGCTCGCAGTCCTCTGCAGCGGTCTGGGTATGTCCATCGCCACAGCCCGCCCCACTCTGGACCACCATCTGGTCGGAGGGGCAGTGATTGGTGCAGGCATCGCCGTGATGCATTTCACCGGCATGATTGCCTTTGAAGTAGAAGGCCGGCTGGAATGGGATATGACTCTGGTGGTGGCTTCGCTCGTTGCAGGCATTGTCCTTGGAGCACTGGCCATCCGTATCGCTCTGGAGCGCGTCTCGGGGAAACGCAACCTCGCCGCGAGCCTCGTGCTCACGCTCGCGATCTGCACCATGCATTTCACTGCGATGGGCGCTGCCTCTATCGTTCCTGATCCCTCGATCACAATCTCGCAATTCTCGGTCCCTTCTGCCGCGCTTGCTGCAGCGGTCACGCTGGCTGCAATCATGATCTTCGCCATGACAGCCCTGGCACTCTGGGTCGACATCCGCGATAAACGTCGCGCCGTTGCAGAAGAGCGCCGCATGCGCGGTCTCGCCAATGCCGCCTTCGAGGGCCTTATTGTTTGTGACGACACGAAGATTGTCACCGCCAATCAGAGCCTTGCAAGGTTGTGCGGCCGTTCGATCGAAGAGCTTTCCGGCATGGATTTCACGGTGATCTTTGGCGCGATCGACCAGAACGGGGCGATAGCCGAGCAGCCCGTCTGGGAAACCACGCTGGAACACGCTGATGGCACGAGCCGCCCGGTCGAACTGCTTTCGCGTGTTATCGACTATAATGGGAAACCACATACCGTCATCGCGATCAGGGATTTACGAGAGCGCAAGAAGGCAGAGGCCGATATCCGCCGCCTTGCCATGCACGATACACTGACCAATCTTCCGAACCGGCGCAGCTTCACCGCTCAGCTGGAACAGGAAATGGCGGCACTTGCCGATGGAGAGGCCATTGCGCTTCTTTGCCTGGATCTGGATCGCTTCAAGGAAGTCAACGATCTGTTCGGCCACGCCGCCGGAGACGCGATGCTGCGCAAGGTGGCCGAGAATGCTGGCAACGTATTGAGCGAAGGCCAGATGCTTGCGCGTCTGGGTGGCGACGAATTTGCCATCATCGCCCCAGGTATCTCAGACCCGGACGATGCAGCGATGCTCGCTGAACGGGTGCTTGAGGCGTTTCGGGCTGAAAATGCGCGCGCCAGCAATGACGGACTCATGTCGACGAGCATTGGCATTGCTCTTTATCCCCGCGATGCAAAGGATCAGGAAACACTGATCAGCCATGCCGACACGGCCCTTTACCGCGCCAAATCGGAAGGGCGCGACACATTCCGCTTCTACGAACACGCCATGGGGCTTGAGGCGCGGTCCCGCAGGATCATGGAACACGAACTTCGCCATGCCGTGGCGCGCAATGAGTTTCACCTCGTTTATCAACCGCAGAAGACACTCGATAGCGGTGAGTTGATCGGTTATGAGGCCCTGCTGCGCTGGCGGCATCCCGAGCGGGGAAACGTATCGCCGGGCACCTTTATTCCGGTTGCCGAAGAAAGCGGCGCTATCGTTCCTATAGGCGAATGGGTGCTCAAGACTGCATGCCAGGCGGCCGCCGGCTGGAAAAGCAATCTGATGATTGCGGTCAACGTCTCTGCGGTCCAGCTCCACAGCATGAATTTCGCACAGACTGTTCACCGCATTCTGCTGGAAACCGGCCTGTCCCCGCATCGCCTGGAAATCGAGATTACGGAGACGGCCCTCGTGCGCGACATGCACCGTGCGCTCGCCACACTGCGGCAGTTGAAAACGCTCGGAATCCGCGTCGCTATGGACGATTTCGGCACCGGGTACTCATCGCTTTCCAATCTGCGCGCCTTTCCCTTCGACAAGATCAAGATCGACGGGAGCTTCATCCGTCAGGTGGACACGAACGAACAGGCCGCCACCATCGTCCGGGCGGTGCTGGGCATCGGTCGCGGCCTTGGCCTGCCGGTTCTGGCCGAAGGCGTGGAAACGTCCGGCGAGTTGAGCTTCCTGGCAAAGGAACTCTGCCAGATCGGCCAGGGTTACTACCTCGGACGCCCGAGCCCGCTCGACGATCTGCAGGAAGATGGCATTCAGGCAGAAGAAAAACACTCAGACGCCAACGCGGCTTAAGCCCTTCGCCCTCCGGCGAATGCGTCTCGAGCTTCACGGCACTCAACCACAGCGCGCTGGCGACAACGCTTCCAGCAATTGGGCAGCCAGCACCGGCACTTCAGCCGGTCCGCCGCCAAAGCAAAAAGGACGGCTCGGTTAAGCCGTCCTGTAATTGCATCCGAAAGATCTGGCGGTCTGCTTGGAGCATTTGCCGTCAGGTGGGAAAAGCTGACGTTCGCATAGATGCAGAAAAACAATGAGATGGAGAGGACATCGTTTCTGTGAAACGATGAGCCCTTCTAGCGCAACATGCCCTTGACGATACCGCTGGCCTTGCCGAAATCCATGCGCCCGGGGAATTTCTCCTTCAGCACATTCATGCACCGGCCCATGTCACGAAGCCCGTCTGCGCCAACTTCATGAACCACCTGCGCACAGGCCTGCTTCAGATCGTCCTCGCCGAGCGGCTTGGGCAGGAATTCGGTAATCACCGAGATTTCCTCGCGCTCCTGCTCGGCAAGCTCCAGACGATTGCCCTCTTCGAAGGCTTTCGCGGATTCCTGCCGCTGCTTGGCCATCTTGGACAGAATCTGCAGAATTTCCTCATCGCTCACGGGATCCTTGCCCGCCCCGCGATTGGCAATATCCCGGTCCTTGATTGCAGTCTGAACCAGACGCAGCGTTGAAATGCGGCGTTTGTCTTTCTGTTTGACGGCGTCGTTCAACGCCCTGGCGAGTTTCTCGCGCATCATAACACCTGTCTCCCGTCGCTAAGGACGAACATAGCTCCGGCCAACTCGCGAAGCAAGCGGCAACGTTCCAATAAGCCATTGGAAACATTGACATAAATATTTAATTGCGAGTGATTGACCGTTTTACAGCCTTTGCCTATTGTCCGCACCCTGCATGGACAATTTCCTTTTCGGCCTGAATCCACCGGCTTTCGCAATATCGCGGGCACCATGTCATGGATCCATTTCGCTGGGGCATATGGCCCATGCGAGACCGTCTTTCAAGCCCCCCATACTTCTGCCCCCTTGCGTTCGACGGCAAAAAGTGAGAACCGGTCTGCTCGCAGATCATGTTAAGGAATCCTGAAGCGCGCGCCGGCCTCCTGCCAGCGACCGCCTTCAGGCACACGAATGATGGAGACCCCAATGGCGACCAAGACCGCCCCCTGGACCACGAGCCGGCCGACAGCCCTTATCGTGTTGGCCGACGGCACAGTGATCGAGGGCAAGGGCATGGGCGCCGGCGGAGAGGCGATCGGCGAGCTGTGCTTCAACACGGCTCTGACCGGCTATCAGGAGGTCCTCACCGATCCGTCCTATGCCGGCCAGATCGTCACCTTCACTTTCCCGCATATCGGCAATGTCGGCGCCAATGACGAAGACATTGAAGACCTCAACCCGGCCACTCGTGCAGGCGCAGTCGGCGCCGTTCTCCGCGCCGATATCACGAACCCATCAAATTATCGTTCCAGCGGTCATCTTGATGCCTGGCTGAAACGACGCGGCCTTGTTGCCATCAGCGGCGTCGACACGCGCGCACTGACCGCTCTCCTGCGCGAAAAGGGTGCAGCCAACGCCGTCATCGCGCACAATCCCGATGGCACGTTCGATATCGAAGCGCTCAGGGCAAAGGCGCGCGAATGGTCGGGGCTCGTCGGCCTCGATCTCGCAAAGGAAGTCACCTCGGGCCAGTCGCAGGGCTGGACGGAAACGCCGTGGGTCTGGGATGAGGGCTTCGGCGCGCAGGAGGCGCCGACCCACCACATCGTCGCGGTCGACTATGGCGCAAAGCGCAACATCCTGCGCCTTCTGGCCGGCCTCGGTGCGAAAGTGACCGTGGTTCCCGCCAGAACCAGCGCCGCCGACATCCTCGCCATGCAGCCCGATGGCGTATTCCTCTCCAACGGCCCGGGTGATCCGGCGGCCACTGCCGAATACGCCGTGCCCATGATCCGCGAGCTGCTTGAAACGGAAATCCCGGTCTTTGGTATCTGCCTCGGTCACCAGATGCTGGCGCTCGCACTCGGCGCGAAAACCGTCAAGATGCATCAGGGCCATCACGGCGCGAACCATCCGGTGAAGGATTTCACCACCGGCAAGGTCGAGATCGTTTCCATGAACCATGGTTTCGCGGTCGATGGCGACACGCTGCCGGAAGGTGTCGAGGAAACCCACGTTTCCCTGTTCGACGGCAGCAATTGCGGCCTGACGATCGCCGGCAGGCCCGTTTTCTCGGTCCAGCATCACCCGGAGGCGTCTCCCGGCCCTCAGGATTCCCACTATCTCTTCCGCCGCTTTGCCAACCTGATCCGTGAACGGCGGGGGGAGCCGGCTCTCGCCGAATAAGCAAAGGGCGGCCTCGGGCCGCCCTCTTCATTTTTTGCGTCTGCCTGCTTCGGTCAGGAAGAGAGGCGCAGCTTCACGATCTGCTCGCCGATCTTGTCGAACACTTCCTTGAGCTGACGGCTCGAAGGTGTGTCAAAATACTGATCGGGACGGCTCGCGCAGGAGCGCATCATGTCACCCGTGCCGGTATCGCGGACCTCGAGCCGGATCGTGTAGATGTCGATGCCGCTCTTCTTGGCAAAATCGCAGGCCTCGATTGTCTTGTCGTTCATCAGCCTGGTGGATCTGCCGGAACTGGCGTTGACCTCCCCCTCAAGGCGTCCCTCGACCATGTAGCCAAAGCTCGTGTAACGAGACCGAAGACGGTTGCGCAGAACGCCAAACGTGTTCGCACCGTCCGTCAGGACAACCATGACCTTGACCAGGCCATCCTCTGAATTCCCCGCAGGGAATGGCTCGTCCGGCGAGAGAACGCGTGCGCCCCAGGAAACACCTTCCATGATGTTGGTGTTGCCCTCGGCCTCGAACTGCCTCACCTTCGACTTGAGAATTGTATAGTCGTTGGTGAGCGGCGTCAGCGGCTCGGAACTGCACATGTAGTTTGGCCCCGGGGCATTACGCTTGGGCTTGGGCTTCTTGCCACCCAGCAGATTCCCCAGAAGATCGAAACCGTATTTTCCGACCTTTTTCACTTTGCCAAGGACACTGTTGTCCAGCGGATCAACCGACGAGTCGAGATAATCGTTATAGAAGCGCTCTGACCGGCCGGTACCCGGCTCATCGATCGCGAACGCAGGAACGAAAAGGCTGGCCGGGTCTCGCCGGTCCGAGGGCGTTGCCGCCACATCGTGTCGCGTGGTGCCATCACGCATGCGTGTCTCGACGCAGCCCTTCCACTCGACTCCGAGACGGTTGTAGGCCTGGAAGCGGCTGATGCCGGTCTGAAGCTCGAGTTGGGGAACCTCGCTTTCCCCGTAAAGATCAAGCCAGGATGCACCGGTCCCCTCCTTCATCTTCCCCTTGTTGTCGAACTCCGGCCCATATTGCGGTCCTACATTCACAAAGGTCGAGAAAGGCACAAGCGCAAAGCGCAGGCGCTCCTTATTGTCCACCTGCGCGGAGATGTTGTCGATCATTTCCTCAACGGCTTTTTTCATGTCGCGCAGTTTGCGGCCTCTCATGGAACCGGTGGTGTCGAGCACCAGTGCAATTTCATAAGAGACCAGAGCGACATCGGCCTGGGAGGTCGCGCCCACCGGCATGGATTTCTTACCGAATATCCCGCCGAAGAGCAGGTCGACATCGACATTGGCCGTCACCCGCACGGAGCGACCATCGCGATCGACCTTTAGCGCATAGTATGTTGCGGGGAGATTGCCGTCGAGAAAGGAGCGCGCAATGCTCTCCGCCTCCGCATCGGAAATCTTCTTTCCCCTTTGCGCCACTGCCAGCGCCGCCGTATCGAGAGCATTTTGCAACTGCGAGTGCTCACGGCCCATGTTGGAGTAATCCAGAGCAAAGCCGGAAGCACCTATCAGCGCCATGGCCGACAGGGCCGTCATCATTGCGAAGTTGCCAGACCTGTCGGCGCCAAAACTCCGACACATAAGAGCACCGGAGCGCAGTACGCGTCCTAACCGAGAAATCATGTTGCCCACCCAAGCATTTTTTGTTGGCGGCAACCTAGTCTGCGGATTTTAAGAACGCGTTAAACGGGTAGTTGCAATTCTACACGCGAAGATTGCGTGCCGGAGAGTGCTTCTTCCGCCTGAAGGGCAGGCCGAGCAGCCACATGATGGAGAAGCCCAGGATCAGGCCCGCTCCGGTCCACACAAATCCGTGCAACGTAATGGGGATGGCCGGCTCAAAATCCTGAAAAGCTCCCTGCAGGACAGGACCGTCGGGCGCACGCGCCACAACCAGAGGTCTGAGCACGGGCATGGCTTCGTCAAAGGCCTGCGACTGCCGTTCCAGATCGCCCAGGCGGCCAATGGCGGTCCGAACGGAGGTCGCACGGTTCTGCAGGAAGGCACTGCCCGTCTTCTCGTAGACCTGAATAGCGTTTTCGCGGCTCAGATTGTTGTTGGCCGCATCGGCATCGAAGGCTTCTATGACCTGCCTCAACTCGTCCTGGGCACCGTTGAGCCGTTGTCTATACTGCTGGGAAAACTCAGGCGCCTGCGATGTGACCGACCCGCAGACAACAGCCACAACAAGGCCGAGTATTCGTCCTAGTCCAAACATGTTCCGATCCACCTCTTGCGTGGTAGAGGAACGACTGGCGCAGGCCTAGATTGGCTCGTTGAACGTATCGCAATCGGCCAGCCGTCCGCTCTTGAGCCCCCGCGCAAACCACGTCCGCCGCTGCTGCGACGTGCCATGGTTGAAGCTTTCCGGCACCACATAACCCTGGGTGCGGCGTTGCAGCGTATCGTCGCCAATCTGGTTGGCCGCATTCAGCGCTTCCTCGATATCGCCATCTTCCAGCAGCCCTTTCTGGGCCGTGTAATGTGCCCAGATGCCAGCGAAGCAGTCGGCCTGCAGTTCGACACGGATCGACATGGCGTTGGCCTCGGCCTGGCTCATGCGCTGCCGCATCTGGTTGAAGCGCGGCAGAATGCCGGTCACGTTCTGCACGTGGTGCCCCACCTCGTGCGCCACCACATAGGCCTGTGCAAAATCGCCCGAAGCTTCGAAGCGGCGCGAGAGTTGATCGAAGAAGCCGAGATCGAGATAAACCTTCTGGTCGCCCGGACAATAGAACGGACCAGTCGCTGCCGAGGCGAAGCCACAGGCAGAGCGCACGGAATCGGTAAAAAGAACCATGGCCGGTTCCTTGTAGTCGAGCCCCTGGGATTCGAAGATGCCATTCCAGGTGTCTTCCGTTTCGGCCAGCACGACGCTCACGAACTGCTTCATCTCATCGCTGGCACCGCTGGTGCCCTGCCCCTGTGTGGTGGTCGTCTGGTTGCTCCCACCGGGCCCGCCGGCCAGCATCTCCAGCGGGTCGATACCGCAGGCACGCAGGGCGAAGAAGAGCACGACCAGAACGATGATACCGGAGAGACCGCCGCCGGCACGTCTGCCGCCGCCCATAGGCAGCCTTATACGCCCGCCGGACCGGCCGAATCCACCAGGAAACGACCCTCCGCTTCCCGAACGACCCCTGCGGTCCTCGACATTGCTGCTTTGGCGACGACCCTTCCAGCGCATACGTGCAATTCCCAGTTGCCTTTAATAAATGATAGTTATCGGCTTATACGCCAGAAGGCCAGAGGTTGTTTCCCGGCTCGCGGAGGAGAAGGCGACCTCCTGCAGGCGATTTGTGAATCGCCTGCAGGAACGTCGAGCGCCTCAGGCAGCAGACACCGCGTCGCGCGTCCTGCGCCCACGCCGAACAAAGGCAAGTGCGAGCAACGGGAAGATGGCAGCGACCAGACCGAGTTCCCAGACCTGCCCGAATTCCAGCACGCGCCCGCCAATGAGCGTACCCAGTCCGATGCCGAAATAGATGGCTGAGACATTCAGTGCCAGCGTCAGCCCCGCCACGTCCGGCGCATACCCCACCAGCCGGCTCGCCTGGGCGGGCGGAAAGCTCCAGCCGAGAAAACCCCACGGCACCAGAAGCGCGATGAGAAGCGGTGCAGCGACCCTGTCGGGCACGAACAGCATGATGGCGCTGAAAACAACGGCGAAGAGAGCGGCAAAGAGCATGGAGCCGACCACGACGCGGGTCGCGCCGATCCGGTCAGCCAGCCGCCCGCTCGCATAATTGCCGAGAATGGCGCCGCAGCCGTAAGCCAACAGCACTGCGGGCAGGTAATCCGGCGCCAGCCCCACCCCGTCGATGGCGATCGGGCCAAGATAGGCGATGATTGTGAACCCTCCGGTCAGATAAAGCAGGGTGACCGCAATCGCCCGCGCGACGCCCGGGCGCCGGATCACCAAAAGCCTCTCTCCCAGCGGCGTGTGCGAACCGTCGAGATCGCACGGCAACTTCCACCAGAGCGCAAGAAGGCAAAGAAACCCCACACCGGAGAGCCCCAGAAAGGCTCCACGCCAGCCAACGTAATGCGCCAGCAGCGAGCCGGAGGGCGCTCCAAAAGCCAGCGCAAAGGTGGTTCCGCCGACAACGACGGCAATCGCCGCAGCGCGGCGTTCCGGGCCGGCAAGCGCGACGGCCGCGGCCTGTGCGGTTGCCGCGAACAGTCCGCCCGCCATGCCAATCACGATCTGCGCGGCAAACAGCGCCCCGAAGCCGCCACTTGCGGCAGCCGTCAGATTGCCCGCGACGAACGCCATCATGGCTAGGGCGATGACCCGGCGCCGGTTCATCGCGCCGGTCAACGCCGAGAGAATGGGGGTGCCGATCGCATAGGCAAGCGAGTAGGCAGAAACGAGATAGCCGGCCTCGGCGACCGTTACCCCGGTGTCAGAGGCAATCAATGGCAAAAGGCCGGCGAAGACGAAAGCGACCGTGCTGACGGCAAAGGCACCGAGCGCCAGCAGGAAGAGACGCTTATCCATGGGGAAAATCCTTTAGTTCAAAATCCATTGAACTTTTGAACTAAACCTGCCCGATGTCAACCTCCGATCGCGTCGATCCTGTCGGTTCCTGCCTTTGCGTCAGCGCAGCGGAAGTCGCCCACACCGTGGCGAACGGCTTGCATCCTGCCTGCGAAAGCTTAGTGTTCAGGACATGTTACAGCACCCGACCGTAGATCAGATATCACTGCCCCATGTGCTTGCCGTCCTGGGCGATCAGACACGACTGGCCATCCTGGGCGACCTCGCAAGACGCGGTGACGAACCACTCGCCTGCGCGGAGTTCAAGCTGTTGGGCTCGAAATCGAATCTGTCCTATCATTTTGCGAAACTGCGCGAGGCCGGCGTCATCCGTGTCGAGCCGTGCGGCACGAAAAGGCTGATTTCGCTGCGCAGGGACGATCTCAACGCACGATTTCCGGGGCTCCTCGATTCCATTCTTGCTACCGCGATCACCCTGCCCCCACCCGAAAAGCGGATCGAACAGGCCGTCTGACCTCGGTGCCGCGCCGGCGCGGTGCTATCCGTCGAGCAACCAGTCGAAAGACCGTTTCAAAGCCGTCGTGCCGTCGCGCTCGAACCACCGCCCGTGAGCGATGATCACGCGTTCGGGCGCCCAGCCAATCATGGTTTCCACCGCCTGTTTCAACGCCGGACGCTGCTTTGCGAAAGTCAGCCGCATATCGCGCGGCATCGAGCCATGCGGGGCCAGCACACCGCCCAGCCGCGCCATGATGCGCCGCCACCAGTTGAGTTTCTGTGTTTCAAAATTCTCGATGAAATCCGTCAGAACGAGCGTCCGGCTTCCAATATGGAAAAACTCCACCTCGGTCATGAAGCTTCCAGAGATTGGCAGGGTGCGAATCTCGGCATCCCAGGGATAACCGATGTCTCCCGTGATCTCGCGGGTCGGAAAGTCGATATGCCCTCCGGCCTGTTCGCGGATGCGTGGTGCCATCCATATCCCGGCCTCTGGATATGCCGCCCGCCAGAATGGCACCCACCAGTAGTGGATGCGGTTCGGCGCCACGATGTACCGGACGGGGCCGAGCGCATCCATCCCGGCACGCAGATCCTCCGTCATATGCGTTGGGGAGTGCACGAACAGTCCGCCACCGTTAAGCCGGAAAACGGTCATGCGTGTGGGAAACGGCATTTTGAGACCGGGCGGTCCAAACGGAATTGTAGGCCCGTCGACGATCCAGACGCCTTCCGCAACTGGTTTCAGTGTGTTGAGCGGCGGATAGGTTGCCGTCTCCCGGGGCGCTCCCATAACGATTCCCAAACGATTTCAAACATACCCGGGAGCATCGGCTCCACGCGAAGAATCGCGCCTGCCCAACCCCATTTTACGTCGCACTACGGTGTCACCCGTCCACAGCGAACGCAAGTTTCCGGCCATGATCGGCGCCCGTGTCCATTGGTAGCGTTGAAATCGTCATTTTCGGGGTTCCGTAAGGCCCGCCCATTGCCTATAAGGCGCGCCTAGCCCGACAATTTTTGCCCGGCCTGCGCGCGGCATCCCGCCCGTGCGGCGTCGGCTCACACGCGCGAGTGATCTTTCATGCCAAAACGCACCGACATCAAGTCGATCCTGATCATCGGGGCCGGCCCCATCGTCATCGGCCAGGCCTGCGAGTTCGACTATTCCGGCACCCAGGCCGTCAAAGCGCTGCGAGAAGAGGGCTACCGAGTCATTCTGGTGAACTCCAACCCGGCCACAATCATGACCGACCCGGAGCTTGCCGACGCGACCTATATCGAGCCGATCACGCCGGAAGTGGTTGCCAAGATCATTGCCAAGGAGCGGCCTGACGCGCTGTTGCCCACCATGGGCGGCCAGACGGCGCTCAACACCGCGCTCAGCCTGCGCCGCATGGGTGTGCTTGAGCGCTACAATGTCGAGATGATCGGCGCCCAGCCCGACGCCATCGACAAGGCGGAAGACCGCTCTCTGTTCCGCGAGGCGATGGCCAAGATCGGCCTTGAAACGCCACGCTCGATGCTGGCCAATGCTTCCGACGTCAAGAACACCGACCGTCAGAAGCACGAGACAAAGCGCCGGGAACTGAAAGAGAAGCTGTCCGGCGACGCTCTCGACAAGGCGCTGGACGATCTCGAAAACGAATGGAACCTCGGCGAGAGCGACCGCAAGCAGCGCTACATGAACCACGCCATGGGTGTGGCCGCGCAGGCGCTCGACTTTGTCGGCCTGCCCGCCATCATCCGCCCCTCCTTCACGCTGGGCGGCACGGGCGGCGGCATCGCCTATAACCGCGAAGAGTTCTTCGAGATCGTCTCGTCGGGCCTCGATGCCTCTCCCACCACCGAAGTTCTGATCGAAGAATCCGTGCTCGGCTGGAAGGAGTATGAGATGGAAGTGGTCCGCGACCGCGCGGACAACTGCATCATCATCTGCTCCATCGAGAATGTGGACCCGATGGGCGTGCACACGGGCGATTCCATCACCGTTGCCCCTGCCCTGACGCTGACGGACAAGGAATATCAGATCATGCGCAACGCATCGATTGCGGTGCTGCGCGAGATCGGTGTGGAGACCGGCGGCTCGAACGTCCAGTTCGCCGTCAATCCGGAGAATGGCCGTCTCGTCGTCATCGAGATGAACCCGCGCGTGTCGCGCTCCTCCGCGCTTGCCTCCAAGGCGACGGGCTTCCCCATTGCCAAGATCGCGGCAAAACTCGCCGTCGGCTACACACTCGACGAGCTGGAGAACGACATCACCGGCGGCGCCACCCCCGCCTCGTTCGAACCTTCCATCGACTATGTGGTCACCAAGATCCCGCGCTTCGCCTTCGAGAAGTTCCCGGGGTCGAAGCCGGTTCTCTCGACCGCGATGAAGTCGGTCGGCGAGGTCATGGCCATCGGCCGCACCTTTGCCGAATCCTTCCAGAAGGCGCTGCGCGGTCTCGAGACCGGCCTCACCGGCCTCGATGAGATCGAGATACCCGGGTACGATCCGGAAGGCGATCCGTCGGAAAACAAGAACGCCATCCGCGCCGCGCTCGGCACGCCCACGCCCGACCGCCTGCGCATGGTCGCCGAAGCGATCCGCCTCGGCACCAGTCTCGAAGACGTCCACGCCATGTGCCGCATCGACCCGTGGTTCCTGGAGCAGATCGCGGCGATCCTCGCCATGGAAGAGCGCGTGCGCGAGCACGGCCTGCCGGAAGATGCTGAAAACCTGCGCCTTCTGAAGTCCATGGGCTTCTCCGATGCACGCCTCGCGTCGCTCACGAAGAAAGAGACGGAAGAGATTCAGAAGATTCGTCATTCTCTCTCCGTCCACCCGGTCTTCAAGCGCATCGACACCTGTGCAGCCGAGTTCGCCGCGCCCACCGCCTATATGTACTCGACCTATGAGCTGCCATTCGCCGGCGCTCTGGCCGATGAGGCACGCGTCTCAGACCGCAAGAAAGTGGTTATCCTCGGCGGTGGCCCGAACCGCATCGGTCAGGGCATCGAGTTCGACTATTGCTGCTGTCACGCCGCCTTTGCGCTGGCCGACGCCGGCTATGAATCGATCATGGTCAACTGCAACCCCGAGACGGTCTCCACCGACTACGACACCTCCGACCGCCTTTATTTCGAGCCGCTGACGCCCGAAGACGTGCTGGAAATCCTGCGCGCCGAACAGGCGGCAGGCACGCTGCACGGCGTGATCGTGCAGTTCGGCGGCCAGACGCCGCTCAAGCTTGCCGACGCGCTGGAGAAGGCCGGCATCCCGATCCTTGGCACCGCGCCCGACATGATCGACCTGGCCGAAGACCGCGACCGCTTCCAGAAGCTTCTGATCAAGCTCGGCCTGAAGCAGCCGAAAAACGGCATCGCCTATTCGGTCGAGCAGGCCCGCGTCGTCGCGTCCGAACTCGGCTTCCCGCTGGTGGTGCGCCCGTCCTACGTTCTGGGTGGCCGCGCCATGCAGATCATCCACAACGAGACCATGCTGCAGACCTATCTGCTCGATACGGTGCCGGGTCTCGTACCCGAGGAAATCCGCCAGAAGTATCCGGCCGACAAGACCGGCCAGATCAACACGCTCCTCTCCAAGAACCCGCTCCTCTTCGACACCTACCTCACCGAGGCGGTCGAAGTGGATGTGGACTGCCTTTCGGACGGCGGCCAGACCTATGTTTCGGGTATTATGGAGCACATTGAGGAAGCGGGCATTCACTCCGGCGACTCCGCCTGCTCCCTGCCCGTTCACTCTCTCGACGAGGGCCTTGTCGCAGAACTGGAACAGCAGACCGCAGCCCTCGCCCGCGCGCTGAAGGTCGGCGGCCTGATGAACGTGCAGTACGCGGTGAAGAACGGCGAAATCTACGTGCTCGAGGTCAACCCCCGCGCATCGCGCACGGTGCCCTTCGTCGCCAAGACCATCGGCCGCCCCATCGCCAAGATCGCCGCCCGCATCATGGCGGGCGAAACACTGGAAAACGCCTTCGCCCATTATGGCACCATGCCGAACGCGCGCGACCTCGGCCATATCGCGGTCAAGGAAGCCGTCTTCCCCTTCGCCCGTTTCCCCGGCGTCGACACGCTGCTCGGACCGGAGATGAAATCCACCGGCGAGGTGATGGGTCTGGACACAGACTATGCGCTCGCCTTTGCCAAGGCACAGCTCGGCGCCGGCGTCGACCTGCCGCGCGAAGGCACGCTGTTCGTGTCGGTGCGCGACGACGACAAGGCCCGCGTCCTGCCGGCCGTCAAGCGGCTCGCCGATGCCGGCTGGCATGTTCTGGCCACCGGTGGCACGGCCCGCTTCCTGCGCGAAAACGGCATCGAGGCCGAGAAGATCAACAAGGTTCTGGAAGGCCGTCCGCACATCGAGGACGCCATCCGCAACCGTCAGGTCCAGCTCGTCTTCAACTCGACGGACGGTCAGAAGGCCATGTCGGACTCCAAGTCGCTGCGCCGCGCGACGCTGATGCAGAAAGTGCCTTATTACACCACCATGGCAGGTGCGGAAGCTGCCGCCGAAGCCATTGTCGCATTGAAGGCCGGCAGCCTCGAAGTGCGCCCGCTGCAGAGCTACTTCATCTGAACGGCAGATCAGCACGAGCGCAGTCGCCCCGCTGAGCGCGTTTCCAGGAAAAGTGGAACCGGCTTTCCGTCTTGAACTGCGTAAAAGCAAGCAGTTTGACCGCTTCATCGATTCCATGAAACGCTGAAGCGGTCTGGGCGCGGCGGCTGCGCCTCGCCCTGAAGTCCCGCGCCTCCGACCAGGCGCGAACGGCACCAATGCCGCAGCCGTGCGCGCCGGACGCGCCTTTCATTCGCAGTTCTCCCCCCCTTCGACAAGCTCATGCGCGCCGCCACGGCGAACGCGATGGGAGCCCATTGTCGAATTGATACAATTCGACTGGTACGATCAGGTAAACAATAATACCAATCCACTATAAACTAAACGGCTACATGAATTTCAGAATAATATTGTTTTTAATATAAAAACTCTCAAATCCCTCTCCTGCTAAGGCAAAGGTTTACACAGTAGAAAACCATCAAATCCGAACATCTAAGCTAAACATCAACAGCATTGGCGCGGAACTCACGAAGCCAGAGCGCCTGCCAGACTGTCGGAGCACGAGATCGGGGCCGGTATTGCAGCGCCCCGTGTGAATTTTAAGCACCAAGGACTTTTGCGATGAAACCGTATTTGAGAACTGCCCTGCCTCTTTTCGCGTTGCTGGCTGTGGTTGCGGCCTGCTCGGATCTGGCAACGCTGAAGAAGAAGATCGTTTCCTTCCCCGCATCGGAACTCGTGTGGATCGAGATCCCGGATTCGGGCGGCATCAGATATGCCAATGTCCGCGGCGACCTGGCGGGCGACGGCCCCTATGAGGCTTTCGTCCTGTTCCCCGCCGGCAAGGACAACCCGTATCACTATCACACCCGGTCCATCCCGACGGTGGTGTTAAAGGGCACTTTTTACGCCGTGGTCGACGGTCAGCGGACGGAATATCCGGCAGGTTCGTTCTACGATCTGCCGGGGCACCTGAAGCATTTCAGCGGTTGCGCTGATGGCGTCGACTGCCTCCTTTTCCAGTATCAGGACAGGGGGTTTGACCTTGTCCCGCAACGGGAAGAGAACGCGGCTCATTTGATGAAGTCCGAGCGCGCCCCTGCCGGGGCGCGCTCAATTCCGACGCTCGAAAAGACGACGGCTAGCTGCGCCGGTAAAGCGACAAAACAAGTGGTGACAGCACGATTGTCAAAAGTGCCGGCGCAACAAGCGCAAGCACCACTTCGCCCCCTGTGGCCGTTCCGCTCATCAGCCCCCGCAGGGCCGTCGTCATGTGCGACACAGGGTTCCGCACCACAAACGCCTCCAGCCAGCTCGGCATTGTTTCCGGACGCACCATGATGTTGGAGGCGAACACCAGCGGAAAGATGAATGTGAAACCGATGGTCATCACGGTCATCGGTGTGCGGATCAGCAATCCGAGCACGATGAAAATCCAGCCGACACCAAAGCCGATGGCGATCAGAAGCACAAAGGACGCGACAACTCCCGCGATCCCCGCTTCCGGGCGATAGCCCAGCACAAGTCCCACGGTGAGAATGATCAGCCCCGCAATGGTGTGACGCAGAACATCGCCCACCATAAGCCCCGCAAAGGGCGAAAGGGACCAGATGGGCAGTGAGCGAAAACGTTCAAACAGGCCCTTGGAGAGGTCCGTCGACAGGCCCATGCCGGAATAGACCGAGTTGAACACCACGGTCTGCACCAGAATGCCAGGCAGGAAGAATTGCAGATAGTCGCTCGTGGACCCGGCCAGCGCGCCACCGAAAACGAATGTGAACAGCAGCGTGAACATGAGGGGCGTCATGATCAGGTCGAACAGTTGCTCGGGCACGTGCTTGAATTTCAGCACCGCCCGCCAGCCAAAGGTCAGTGCATTGGAAATTGCGGACGGCCGGGGCGGACGCGCCAGATTGGAAAGCATTGCCGGGCCGTTTTCCAAGGAACTCATGATGCCTCTCCCCCGGTCTCTTCTTCCATGGGCTGCCCGGTCAGTGCGAAAAACACCTCATCCAGGCTCGGTGAGCCCATAGAAAAGTCGGAAAGCTCTATCCCTGCTGAAATTAGCGCCGCAAGCGCTTCGTTGGCGGCCCTGGTGGAGCCGGCGACAACGGAAAGCTGTGCGCCTTCGGCGCTGCGCTGCACGGTCGCCCCCAAAGTCCGCTCCAGAATGGCTTCTGCCTCGTCCAGTCGTCCGTTGTCGGCAAGCGCGACATGGAGGAAGCCGGAGCCAATGGCCGACTTGAGCTCCCGGCTCGTGCCTTCAGCGATTTTGCGGCCACGATCAATGACGGCGATACGCGCGGCCAGTTGATCGGCCTCCTCAAGATACTGTGTCGTCAGAAGGATTGTTACGCCCGACTGAGCGAGCGCGCGGATCATTTTCCAGACGCCCTGCCGTGCTTTCGGATCGAGCCCCGTCGTGGGTTCGTCGAGGAACAGGACGCCCGGTGTGACGATCAGCGAAGCGGCAATATCGAGCCGCCTCCGCATCCCGCCGGAATAGGACTTGACCTGTTTTCTGGCTGCATCCGAGAGCTCGAAGGCTGCAAGCAGCTCATCCGCTCTCGCCTTGGCAAGACTGCCTGAAAAGCCCCAGAGCCGGGCGAGCATGACAAGGTTCTCACGACCCGTCAGGTCTTCGTCGAGCGAGGCAAACTGCCCGGTCAGTGCAATGGCACCTCTCACCGCCTGTGGGTCTGAAACAACATCGTGCCCCATGACGGTTGCGGAACCGCTATCCGGACGCGCAAGTGTGGCGAGCAGGCGGATCAGCGTGGTCTTGCCCGCACCATTCGGCCCCAGAATGCCGAAGATCATGCCCCGCGGGACATCCAGATCGATGCCGTCCAGCGCCGTGACGTCTCCATAGCGCTTGGCCAATCCGCGCACGGAAATCGCAAGAGGCAATGTGTCGTGGGCGGACGACATGGTGCCCATCGGGTTCAAATCGTTCATGCGTAATCCTCCGGGCAGCCGTTTCCCATCACTGCAAGACAGATCACTGCAAGACGGATCCGCGAGGCAGTCTCCGACAGTGCGGAGACATACACCAATCCAGAGTTCGTCAGAACCGGATTGTCGAGCGCGCTCGAACGCTGCTGACACCTCCCGCCGAGGCCACACTTCAGTCGCGCAGCCCGGTTTCCCTGAGCAGTCCCTTACGCTTGGCATCGTAGTAGTAACCGCTGGCATAAAAACGCACCGCGCGATCTTCGTTCCCCTCGGCGGTGATGTACGCGCCACGGAGGTATTTGACCGCATATTTCAGATTGGTTTCGGCATCCAGCAAACCGGAAGCAGGGCCGCGATAGCCCATGGTCTGCGCTGTATCGTGACGAATCTGCATCAGCCCCCAATAAATGCGGTTGCGGGCCGTCGGATTAAAATTGCTCTCCCGCTTCACGACCCTGCGCACCAGCCGCTCAGGCACATCGTAGATGCCCGCATACTGGGCGATCAGCGCATCGAGCTCGGCGCTGCGCGGAGCAACGGGGTCCACACTTGCACCGGCTTCCAGTGCCGTCAGCGCGGCGGAAGGCGGGCGCTGGCCCGCAAACGCTTCAGGGCTTACGTCTTCGCCGGAGATCGCGGCATCCTGTTCTGCAACCAGACTGTTCGCAACAACCGCCGCATCGGCGCTGCTTTCGGTGGCATCGGCTTTGGCCTGACCATCGCTCCCGGTCGTTGTGCAACCGGCCATGGATGGCAATGCGATCACGAGACCGATAACGAACATTCGGGAAAACAATGGCAAGGCGCATTCCTTCGATAAGATCATCCCCACCCGCGCGCCTTCTACCGTGCTATGCAAAGCGTGGCAATCTCATGTCAGGACAATGCCCGTTCACTCTTTGTACCATAGTGTTTCCATGCTAGACGTGGCACTGGAAACAGTGTGGTTGGGTGCGCCATGACCTACAGTGCTTATCACGTGTTCGAAACGGCCTTTGGCTTTTGCGGTGCAGGCTGGAGCGAAGTGGGGCTTGCGCGCTTCATTCTTCCCACGCCCGAGGCAGAACCCGTCGAAAGATTGCTGAGACAGCGCCTGCCGGTCTCCAGAGCCACTCAGCCGATAGGTGAAATGGCCGATCTTGTGGCAACCGCACAGCGCTATTTTGACGGCAGCGAGGAGACCTTTTCCAGCGTGCCTCTCGATCTTTCAGGCGTCAGCCCGTTTCACCGCGCGCTTTACACCGCCATGCGTCGCCTCGCCTACGGCGAAACAACAACCTACGGCGCGCTTTGCGAAAGTGTCGGATTTCCGAAAGCCACCCGGGAGACGGGCGCAGCCATGGGCCAGAATCCCATCCCCCTCATCATCCCCTGCCATCGCGTGCTTGCCGCCGGCGGCAGGATCGGTGGATTTTCCGCCCATGGCGGCATCACGACAAAGCAGAAGATGCTCGCACTGGAAAACGCTCGCTCGCCAAACGCGGTCCCTGCGCAGGGAGCCTTCTCATTCTAGCGGGAGTTGAATCCCGCACCTTGCACGCGAGCGCGCAGCACGCATAATAAACACGATTCGGATGGCCCCGGTGATTAATGGGGACAGCCACAATCTTGCCGTCAATCGGTCGATATATCGGCGGCATTTCTGTCCAGCGTTGGGTTCGTTGCGTCCGTGATTTTCAATCGGCGGGAATACCATGCTTCAATCTACCGACAACGGCATCAAAAATCGCCTGACTGAACCATCGGCGATGATCGCGGAGGTCAAACGCCTGCTCACGAGAGGCGTTGCGATGGACCAGATCGCTCTCGAACTGTCAAAACAGTTCTATATCGACATCGATCTTCTCAATGCGGTGTTGCGCGCGATGCGCAAAAAGATGACATCCGGAAAGATGGACGAAAACGGCAAAGCACAAACCTCTGCCAGCATCGGCGACAAAGCCGCAGCCTGAACAGTCCGGACACAATATTCGCGCAATTTGTGTCGAATTTTCCCGAACCCGAACACCGTTTCAAAATCCCTCTCTGGTAGCAACGGAAGACAGGACACAACCCGTTGCACAAATTTGCACCAGAACCAGGAGAGGACGCTTCGTGTTGCTCGGAAATATATTGAACCTGCCGTTGATCGACAGATACACGCCGCCGGCCAGACAGCCAGACACTCAGGATCCTGCTTCCCCACCAAACGGGACGACGCAGCCCGAACCGGCTGATGGGGGAACCGCGGGCTCCGGTAATTCTCCAGGTCAGGCCCAGCCGACGCCGAGCACGCCCGGTTCTGGCAACAGCCAGTCTTCTGCACCTTCAAACGGCTCTGCCACCGTGGAAAGCAGATACCGTGTCTCCTCGATGAACAGGTTGCCCGAAGAGCCCGAAGACAGTGTCAGGATCGAAGCCTGGGCGAGACGCGCGGCGCTTGAGGTCCAGAAAAACGAACAATTCGCGTCCATGCTGCAGCGCATTTCCAGCCCGGAATCTGCCGCCCGGATCGCTCTCCTCCACAAGGATCCTGAAAACGGTCCGGATCTCCTTTCCGTGGCCGCCGCCTACGGTGAAAATCAGGATAACCCGTCGGTTGCACCCGACAGCTCCGAGAATTGACGACAGGACAGAAGCCCGACCTTGTCGGGCTTCTGTTTATTCAGAACTTTGTCCGCGAGGCAGACGCAGGCCAGCCACACCGCCATCTCTCGCTCAACGAGACAACGACTTTCCGGGGATCGCGGAGCACCCGTGCAGCATTCAGCGGGCGCAGATCCATAGCAGAACCCGCCTCCTTCGGCCCGGCAAGCAGGTCACCCTGCACGAGATCGGCACCGACCGACATCGCCGCCAGAAGATGGACCGGGTCCTCGATCCCCTTGATCGAAACCCTGATGCCGGCGCGCTGGAGATTCTCCGCCATCTGACGCATCAATCGCACCGCCGACGTAATGTTTGCCACACGGCGAAACCATGAACCGTCGACGTTCACGATGTCCGGCTGAACCCGGTCGACGGCTTCCAGAACGTCAGGCTGCACCCCAAAACCGTCCACCGCTATGCGAACGCCCGCCGACCGTATCGTCTCGATAAACCGGCTGGAAATCTCCTGATCATCCGGCCCGGTGCCCGACACGCGGAACACCAGTGACCGCGGAGAAAGGGCCGTCTCCGCAAGCCGGGCGAAGGCAAGTGCCAGATGATCCAGCGCTTTGGGTCCGCGAAGCAATGCCGGCCCGAACGGAAGATGAAGCGAGAGGCCCTCCTGCCCGGTATGATGATGATTTCCGATATGCATCAGATTGCAAAGGGACTGTAGTTCTCCCTCTGCTGCGCTGTCGACGGAAGAGAAAAGCACTTCCGGTTTCAACGGTGTGAAGTCGAGCAGCGGCAAAACCGACGCCTCAAGGCCTTCCGGTATCAGCCTGCCGGACGAAATCCGGAAAACAGGCTGATAGAGGGAACGGAGCCGGTAGACCCCGTACACACCCGTCTCCAGACCGATTTCATCGGCAATAAGCGCGCCGCAGGCCGGGGATGCTGATCGTCCAGGCATCGTTCTAGGTTCCACGGCGACCGAAGGTGCGTCCGCTTCTGTTCGGCGAAACATCGCGTCTGGTTTTTTCGGCCTTGCCCTGCTCCAGGCGCTCCGCCGTGCCAGCCAGTGCCCGTCGGCGCTCGCTCTCCCGCGCAGCCTCGAACTCTTTGAACGCACCGGGAGCCAGTTGAGGCCGGGCAAGCGCGAACCCCTGAACCATGGAGACACCGCAGCTTTCGGCGAGCTCAAGCTGCTGGCCGGTTTCAATTCCTTCGAAAACGGTGCGAATGCCCTTCTCGGAGAAGGCGCGGACCATCTCGGTCAACATCGCGACGCCGGGGGCGGATGCCAGAAGATGGCCCGTCCAAGCGCCGTCGAACTTGACGATGTCAGGTCCTAGAGCCTCTATGCGCCTGAGGTCGGAACTGTCTGCTCCGTAGTCGTCGACCGCGACCCGGTGCCCATATCCCTTGAGCGCCTGCACAAAGCCGAGGAGCGTCTCGTCCGATCCCGTTTCCTGTTCGGTGATTTCACAGACAACGCGTTCAGCCGTGATACCGGAATCTCTCAAGACAACCTGAACATCGCGCAGCGCACTTGCCGCAGAAGCGGCATCGACGAAATGCGATGGGTCGAAATTGACGAAAAGCGATGCCGTTTCACTGAGACTGACACCGGCGTTGAGGAGATGCAGCGTTCTTGCCAGCGTTTCGACCTGAAAGCGGTCGACCTCGGGAATGCTGGAAAAGAACGTTCCGGGGCCGACCGGCTGCTCATCCCGAAAAGGACGGATCAACCCCTCATAAGCAGTCACGAGAAGACGGCCTTCACGAAAGGAGAAAATCGGCTGAAAGGCGGATTTTAGTGTGTAACCGCCCCAGATGCCCACAGCCGTCCCGTCATCCTGTCGGGCGATGTGGGCGAGGCCGATGCTGCGCGGCATGCTGCGCTTCCTCAAGTCTCGTCATTCATGGGGCTTAAAATGCCAGCAAACGCCTTTATTCGCCGTTAACGACTGGTTTAACGCCGCAAATCGGCTGGCCGCTTGCGATTCTTTCCGCGATCGGACATGAAGGACCACGCTGAAGCTCAGTGTAAATCTCACAGGAACCGGAGTCCTCCAATATGGCTTTCCTTGCCGATGCCCTTTCACGCGTAAAACCATCCGCAACCATCGCGGTTTCCCAGAAAGCGCGCGAACTGAAATCTCAGGGCCGCGACGTCATCGGCCTTGGCGCGGGAGAGCCGGATTTCGACACGCCGGACAATGTGAAGAAAGCCGCAATCGAAGCGATCAATCGCGGCGAAACGAAGTACACGCCCGTTTCCGGCATTCAGCCCCTGCGCGAGGCGATCGCAGCCAAGTTCAAGCGCGAGAACAATCTCGACTATGACTGGAAACAGACCATCGTCGCCACCGGCGGCAAGCAGGTTCTGTTCAACGCCATGATGGCAACGCTCAATGCCGGCGATGAAGTGGTCATCCCCAGCCCATACTGGGTCAGCTACCCGGAGATGGTCTCCATCTGCGGCGGCACGCCGGTCGCGGCTGAGACCAGCATCGAGAACGGCTTCAAGCTCACCGCCGAGGCACTCGAGAAGGCCATCACGCCGAAGACCAAATGGCTGATCATGAATTCGCCGTCCAATCCTTCGGGAGCGGCCTATACTGCGGAAGAGCTCAAGGCTCTCGCCGACGTGCTGCTCGCCCATCCGAATGTATGGGTGCTGACCGATGACATGTACGAGCACCTGACCTATGGCGATTTCAGGTTTCACACCATCGCCGAGGTGGAGCCGAAGCTCTACGAGCGCACACTGACCATGAACGGCGTCTCCAAGGCCTATGCGATGACAGGCTGGCGTATCGGCTATGCCGCAGGTCCCCTCGAGCTCATCAAGGCCATGGACATGATCCAGGGGCAGCAGACCTCGGGCGCATGCAGCATCGCACAGTGGGCGGCTGTCGAAGCACTCAATGGCCCGCAGGATTTCGTCGCCAGAAACAAGGCAATCTTCCAGGGGCGCCGTGACCTGGTGGTGTCCATGCTCAACCAGGCAAGGGGCATCAAATGCCCGGTCCCCGAAGGCGCGTTCTACGTCTACCCGTCCTGCGCCGAACTGATCGGCAAATCGGCACCGTCCGGCAGGACGATCGAGACCGACGAAGATTTCGTATCTGAACTGCTCGAAGCGGAAGGCGTGGCCGTCGTGCACGGCTCTGCCTTTGGTCTCGGCCCCAATTTCCGCATCTCCTACGCCACTTCCGAGGCCCTTCTCGAAGAGGCATGCAACAGGATCCAGCGCTTCACGGCTTCACTGAAGTAGAAGCAGCTTCGATATCCGGCTATTGCGCCGCAAAATTTTCTTTCTGCGGCGCAATAGTATTAACGCCCTCTTTAAGTTTCGTATTGTTCTCTCCTTTCCAAGGGTTTTGGGGAGACATCGGGGGTCATGAGCATCCTCTCCACCGTGCGCCGCAACGGCAAGCGTGTTTATATCGGCGTTCAGACGCTTCTGATCACTGCGACCGCGCTCGCCGCCGCCGCCTATTTTCTGGCGCCTGGCGAAAGCAGTGTATCGGACTGGCTGCTTTTCACCTGCCTTGCGCTCAGCATCGCCGGCCTGGGTCTGCTTGAGTACCTCAAACGCACTGTCACCGATCAGCTGAGGGATGCCGTGCGCATCGAGGCCGAGCGCACACGTCTTACCGAAAACGACCTTCTCACAGGCGCCCTGACCCGCGGGCGGTTTCTCGACGAGCTCAACACCAGCATCGGCACGCTCTCGAAGCCGCGCCGCATCATGCTCCTGCTTGTCGACCTCGACCATTTCAAGCAGCTCAATGACGGGTTCGGCCACCAGTTCGGAGATGAAGCGCTGGCACATCTGGTCGCCTGCGCAAAGCACTGTTTCCCCGATTGCACCATCGGCCGGCTCGGCGGCGACGAATTCGCCATCCTGATGTATGGCAACGATCTCGCGCGCTGCCGCTCCCGTGCCGAGAAACTGCTCGCCATGCTGCAGAGAGGCCGGGCCTGCGAGGGGCATCAGATTCCACTCGGCGCATCGATCGGTATCGCTGTGGCGCCCCAGCATGCGAGCAGCCACAAAGAACTTCCCCTGCTGGCCGACCTTGCCCTGTACGAGAGCAAGGGCGCCGGGCGCGGCCGTATCACCGTCTTCGATCCCGACATGCTGTCGGAAAAACGCCAGCGCCGCTTCATGGAGCGCGAATTGCGTGCCGCGATCTATCTCAACGAGCTGGAGCTTCACTACCAGCCCCTGACCGATTCCGAACGCAACTGCACCGAGCTGGAAGGTCTGGTGCGCTGGCGCCATCCCGTGCGCGGCATGGTCTCGCCAGCCGAATTCATCCCCGTGGCCGAGAGGTCGAACCTGATTGACATGGTCGGCGAATGGGTGTTTCGCCGTGCGTGCCTCGACCTCGACCGTTTCGCCTGCAACCGCATTAGCATCAATGTCTCGGGCGAACAGCTCAAGCGCGATGGTCTCGTGCACATGCTCGATCGCGTGCTGCGTGAGACGGGGGCTTCAGCAAACCGGTTCGTCCTCGAAATCACCGAGACCGTCGCCACCGCTGCGACGCCTGAAATCATCGCCCGCATCGAACGGCTGCGCGAGATGGGTTTCCACATCGCGCTGGACGATTTCGGCACCGGCCATTGCGGTTTCAACTACATCAAGACGCTGCCCATTGATGCGATCAAGATCGACCGCAGCTACATCCGCAACCTTGGACATGACCGCATTGCCCAGGTGTTCGTCTCAGCCCTCACCCAGATCGCGCGCATTCAGGGTCTCACAATCGTTGCCGAGGGGATCGAGACCGAAGAAGAGTTCGATCTTGCGCGCGCCGCCGGCTGCAACCGCTTCCAGGGCTATTTTCTCGGACGGCCTGAGGCCGCGCCTGCGATCCACCGCAAGAGCGACAATGTCGAGCGTCTGGCATTGACCGCCTGAGAGCCCTTGCCGAAATCCCAAAGCCGTGTGACGATATTTGACGGGGAACGTCGGCGCACCGGCATGTGAGTGCCGCAAACGGGTCTCTCAAGGGCGGAGAATGCTCCTGATCATCCGTCTACGCGCCACGACCGCGCGACGGCCGCACAGGCCGGCCGCCGCTCATGAAACGTGTGCAGGTAAACGCGTGAGAGGAGGCCGCCAGACATGGGAAAACGCTCGGGAGAAAGAAGCCGCGGACCGAAATGCATCGCCATTGTCGGTCCGTTTGCGAGTGGCAAGACAACCCTGCTCGAAGCCATTCTGGAGCGCACCGGCGCCATAATGAAGCAGGCGAGCACGGGCTCCGGCACGGTCGGTGATCATTCGGCGGAAGCCAGGGCGCATCAGATGAGCGTCGAGGCAAACATCGCCACCACCGGCTTTCTCGATGAAAGCATCACCTTTGTCGATTGCCCAGGCTCCATCGAGTTCGCCCATGAGGCGGATCCGGTTCTGGCGGCAGCCGACATGGCCATTGTCGTCACCGAACCCGACGAGAAAAAGATCGCCGCCCTGCAACTCACTTTGCACAGGCTCGACGAGCTCGGCATCCCGCGCATGATCTTTCTCAACAAGATCGAGCACGCCACCATGGGTGTGCGCGACATGTTGAAGATGCTGCAGCCCACCAGCGACACGCCGCTGCTTCTACGCCAGATCCCCCTGCGCAAGGACGGCATTGTCATCGGCTCCATCGATCTCGCACTTGAACGCGCCTACATCTACCGCGAGCATGCGAGCAGCGAGATTGCGCCCATTTCCGACGACGACAGGGCGCGCGAGGTCGAGGCACGGTTTTCCATGCTGGAAACGCTTGCCGACCATGATGACAGGTTGATGGAGCAACTGCTCGAGGAGATCGAACCGCCACGCGACGCGATATTCGACGATCTGGCAGCGGATCTGCGCGAAGGCACGGTAACACCGGTGCTGATCGGATCGGCTGAGAAAGGCAACGGCATACTACGGCTTTTAAAGGCAATTCGGCACGATTCGCCAGATGTTGAAGCCACACGGGAACGACTCGGCCTGAAAGATGCCGGGGAAGCCGTTCTCCAGGTCATGAAGACAATCCACACACCACACGGTGGCAAGCTGTCCGTCTCCCGGGTTCTTTGCGGCTCGGTCGGGGACGGCACGGAACTGCGCAGCGGCAACACAGTCGACAAGGTCTCCGGTCTCTACACCCTTCTCGGGCGCGAACAGACCAAGGTGGCGAAAGCGGAAGCCGGCGAGACCGTCGCTCTCGGCAAGCTCGAAGGTGTCCGGACGGGTGATACGCTGACAACCGCCAAAGCGCCGCTTGCGCCCCTCATCGCGCTGGAGAGCCCGCAGGCAGTCTATTCGGTCGCGGTACACCCGAGCGAACGCAAGGACGAGGCAAAGCTCTCGCTCGCTCTGCAGAAACTCATCGAGGAAGACCCCTCGCTCGGTCTCGAGCAGAGGCAGGAGACCGGCGAGACCGTCTTGTGCGGCCAGGGCGAGATGCATCTGCGCGTCACCCGCGAACGCCTTGAAGGCAAATACCAGATCCCCGTGGACACGGCCGCGCCGAGCGTTGCCTACCGCGAAACGATCCGCAAGGGCGCCACCAGGCGCGGCCGGCACAAGAAACAGTCGGGCGGTCACGGCCAGTTCGGCGATGTGGTTCTCGACATACGCCCCCTGCCCCGCGGGTCCGGCTTCGAGTTCACCGACACGATCACTGGCGGCGTTGTGCCCAAACAGTACATACCGTCTGTGGAAACCGGCGTTCGGGACTTTCTGAAATCCGGGCCGCTCGGCTTCCCGGTCATCGACCTTGCCGTCAATCTCGCAGACGGCTCCTACCATTCCGTCGACTCCTCCGACATGGCCTTCCAGCTTGCCGGGCGTCTCGCCATGAAGGAAGGGCTGGGCGAATGCTCGCCCGTCCTGCTGGAGCCCGTCCTCAGGATCGAGGTTTACACGCCATCGGATGCCACAGCCCGTATCACCGCCATCCTGTCGCAGCGGCGCGGCCAGATTCTCGGCTTCGACGCGCGACCGGGGTGGAGTGGCTGGGATGTGGTGCAGGCGACGGTTCCCGCATCCGAGACCGGCGACCTGATCATCGAACTGCGCTCTGCCACCGCCGGTGTCGCCAGCTACCGCGCCAGTTTTGATCACATGGCAGAGTTGACCGGGCGTCTGGCCGATGCCGCGATGAACGCGCAGGGCAAGGCGGCGTGAGGGAAACGTCAAGCTGGGAGGCTTCCACGCAATCGTGAAGCACCGTGATTTTGAAACGCGGGCGGGCAGTTCTACCACTGGCCTTGGGGTCAGGTCCTGACCTGAAATCAGAAACCAGCCGGAGAACGCCATGCCCGCCATTCACCGCCGCCCGCGCTGGGCCGTCGCCGAAAGCATGGCGACGCCCGAGAGCGTTTTTGCCAGTCGCCGCGCAGTGCTTGCCGGGCTTGGCCTGGGTGCGATTGCCGGCGCAGGCTTCCTGCCGGAGACGGCAAGAGCTGAGACAGAGGACGCCGCCGCGCGCACCGCATCCCTTTATCCTGCACAGCGCAATGACGCCTACAGGATCGAACGCCCGCTCACGCCTGAAGAGGTGAGCAGCACCTACAACAATTTCTATGAGTTCGGCTCCCACAAGCAGATCGCCCGTGCCGCCCAGGCGCTCGTCACGCACCCCTGGGACATCGAGATCGATGGTCTGGTGGAGGAGCCCACAACCATCGCGTTTGACGATCTGGCAAAGCGCATGCCGCTCGAAGAGCGCCTCTACCGGCATCGCTGTGTCGAGGCCTGGTCGATGACGGTGCCCTGGACCGGCTTTCCGCTTTCAGCACTCGTTGCCCTGGCGAGGCCGCTTTCGTCCGCCCGTTACATCCGCTTCGAAACGTTCAACGATCCCGGCATAGCCGGCGGGCAGAAGCAGGTCTGGTATCCCTGGCCCTATGTGGAGGGTGTGACAATGGACGAGGCCGCAAACGACCTCGCCTTCATGGTCACGGGCGCCTACGGCAAACCGCTGGCCAGACAGTTCGGCGCACCGCTGCGGCTCGCCCTGCCCTGGAAATACGGTTTCAAGTCCATCAAGTCGATCCGCCGCATTTCCTTCACCGAAGAGCGACCGGTCAGCTTCTGGGAAGAGATCGCGGCCAGCGAATATGGCTTCTGGGCGAATGTGAACCCGGATGTGCCGCATCCCCGCTGGAGCCAGGCGGAAGAGCGTGTTCTGCACACGGGCGAGCGCGTGCCGACACAGCTCTTCAACGGCTACGCCGAGGAGGTCGCCGGTCTTTACAGCGGGCTCGAAGGCGAACCGCTTTATCGCTGATTTCAGCTGAAGCAATGAGACAGGGCATTGGCTGCGATCCTGCTCTCACAGGAAAAGCCATGGCAGATAAAAAAAGAGCCGGATCACGGAGATCCGGCTTTAGTCATTGGAAGTGCCATATAGGCGAAACCTCCAGAGGGGAACACTCGCGGGGGCAAATGGGAGGAGAACGCCCCCGGGAGTGCTTCTCATATGGGCAATCGCCGCCTAAATAACAACCACATGTTTTTGCAATTCACCCATGCAATTTTGCATAACGCCCGGTATTTCTTGAGAAATACTGCGTCAAAATGCCCAATGCCGTGATTTGGAAATAAGGAAATCGCGGAACGCGTGAAGCTTTGCCTGGTTTTTCATCACGTTCGGGTAGCAGAAATAGGTATCGAAGGACGGCACTGCGGTTTCCGGCAGAAGCTGCACCAGATCGTTGCTCTTGCCCACCACATAATCGGGCAGCATGGCGATGCCCGCACCGCGCTGAACCGCCAGCTTGATCGACAGGATGTTGTTGATCTGCAGGGCTGTCTGACGCTTCTGCCCCTCCGGACGACCGGCCGTTTCCAGCCAGTTCATGTCGCTCAGATGCGGCGGCACCGCCTCGCCGAAAGTCACGATCCGGTGGTTGTCCAGATCGGCGATCGACGAAGGCTTTCCATGCTTGTTCACATAGGAGGGCGACGCGAAGAGATGGAAATGCACCGTGAAGAGCTTGCGCTGGATAAGGTCGGGCTGCTGCGGCTGGCGCATACGGATCGCGCAGTCGGCCTGCCGCATGGTCAGGTCCAGCTCCTCATTGTCCAGAATGAGCTGCAGCTCGATGTCCGGATAGAGTTCGATGAATTCGGGCAGCCGCTCCGTCAGCCAGCCCGTGCCGAGCCCCACCGTGGTGGAAACCTTCAACAGACCGGACGGCCGATCCTTGGCCTCGGTAAGGCGCACGCGCACGCTTTCAAGCTGCATCAGCACGTCGTGGGCCGTACGATAGAGCATCTCGCCCTGCTCGGTCAGCACCAGCCCGCGCGCATGCCGATGGAAGAGAGGCACGCCCACTTCCAGTTCCAGCGCGCTCACCTGGCGCGAGATTGCCGACTGCGAGAGATGCAGCGTTTCAGCAGCGTGCGTAAACGAGCCGGCCTCTGCGGCGGCGTGAAAAACCCTGAGCTTGTCCCAGTCCAACGCCTCGTTCTCCTCTGTCAGGCGCCTTTACCGTCATGGGCGTTTCCGCCCAATCCTGTCGCTGCATCGTTCCCGGTTTATTCGGCAGCTTCTTTTTTCGTTTCCATGGCTGCCAGATATTTCTCCGCTTCCAGCGCCGCCATGCAGCCAAGCCCCGCTGCCGTCACGGCCTGGCGATAGATGTCATCGGCCACATCGCCCGCGGCAAACACGCCCGGCACATCCGTCTGCGTCGTACCAGGCTGCGTCCAAAGATAGCCATTGGGCTTCTGCTTGAGCTTTCCTTCAAACAACTCGACGGCGGGCGCATGGCCGATCGCCACGAAGACACCGTCAACGGCAAGATCGGAAACCGCGCCCGAATGCACATTCTTCAGCCGCACGCCCGAAGCCGATGCCGGCATGGGCGGCTTGGCCGGCGTGCCGGTGATTTCCTCGACCACCGTGTCCCACAGGATCGTCACATTCTCCTTCGCCATCAGGCGCTCCTGCAGGATGCGCTCGGACCGCAATTCGTCGCGGCGGTGGATCAGCGTCACCGATTTGGCGAGGTTCGACAGATAGAGCGCTTCCTCGACAGCCGTGTTGCCGCCGCCGACAACAGCAACATCCTTGCCACGGTAGAAGAACCCGTCGCAGGTGGCGCAGGCCGATACGCCAAAACCCATGAAGGTCTGCTCGGAGGGCAGACCGAGCCACTTCGCCTTGGCTCCGGTGGCGATGATCAGCGCATCGCACGTGTATTCCGTGCCCGAATCCCCCCGGAGCACGAAGGGGCGTGACGACAGGTCCACATCGACGATCAGATCATTGGCGATCTCCGCGCCGACATTCTCCGCCTGGCCGCGCATCTGTTCCATCAGCCACGGCCCCTGTATCGGGTCGGCAAAGCCCGGATAGTTCTCCACCTCGGTGGTGATCATGAGCTGCCCGCCCTGCTCCAGTCCGGCGACGAGAAGCGGCTTCAGCATGGCGCGCGCCGCATAGATCGCTGCCGTGTATCCGGCAGGGCCCGAACCGACAATGAGAACGGGCGTGTGACGACGTGACATGGATGAATTCCTTTCTTCCTCGCTGGACCGCAGGGATGGTCTCTCGCCTTCCTGCCGCCACTATCAACTTCAAGGCGCGTGACCGCCCTCCGGCGGAAACGCAAAATCGGACAGCGGCCTCCAGGGGCTCATCCCTAGGCTGCCATCCAGAACAATACGGTGACTTGATCTAAGTATTCACAGACCCAAAGTGCAAGGCGAGGAACAGGTTTCCAACAGCTACCGAATGCCGCTCCCCTCCATTTCCACGCATGAGAGACGCCCAAACGCGGTGGATAGTCCACCTTACCGGTGAATGGATTGCTTGGCTTGGCACAGCCCTTGCCCTAATTTCGGACAGCGCGCGTGAAAGATTCTCGCGCGTTTGCAACAGAATTGGGAAACATCATGCCGCTACAGGCCGATCTTGACGCAATCGACTGGAAAATTCTGCGCGAGCTTCAGGCCGACGGCAAAATGACCAATGTGGAACTTTCCCGCCGGGTCGGCATTTCCGCTCCGCCCTGCCTTCGGCGCGTCAAACGGCTGGAGGAAGGCGGCATCATCAGGGGCTATCGCGCCCTTCTGAATTCGCCCGCCCTTGGCTACGATGTGGTCGCCTTCTGCCTGATCGGCCTGCACTACCAGTCGGAGACCGAGCTCAAGACCTTCGCCCAGCGGACACTGCAATGGCCCATCGTGCGGCGTGCATGGATGGTCTCCGGCGATTCCGATTTCATGCTGCACTGCGTTGCGACCGACCTCACCACCTTCCAGACCTTCGTGATCGAGCAGTTAACCTCCGCGCCCAATGTGGACACCGTCCGCACCGCACTCACCATCCGCCAGGTCAAGGACGAAGGACTGGTGGCGATCGAATAGGCGCGCTTGCCGCAACTGGCTATTCGTAGTTCTCAAAATCCGGAGCAGGCACCACCTGTAGAATGCGCGTGTGATATTGCAGCGTTAGCGGCGCAAGCACGTCGCCGAGAAGAAAGCTCCACGGCACCGGATAGCGCGAAGGCCCATCTCCATAGTCGACGCCTGGAACCTCCTTCGGATATCGTGCCGGGTTGGCTTCAAGATGCGGAAGAAGAAGATCAAGCCTCCTTTCTACAATTGAAAGCCAGCGCCGCGTGAATTCGGTTCCGGGGCGGAAAATGAATGCGCAGTTCCCCATCAGGCGATTGTGTTGAAGCTTCGTCCAGCGATAGCGCAGCTCCATTTCCATGGTTCCAATCGGCCGTTCAAGAAAATAGCGCTGGCCATCGACCTTCGACTTCCGGAACCGAGCCATCCCGCCCGGTACTTCACGATACCCTGCTCCCAGCGCGTTCCCGAGGCGAACCGCTTCGAAGGCCGGTTTCCACGAGCCGCTGCATCGTTTGATATCGGTGTAGCCACCACCAAGGTGATGCATGAAATAGGCGCGCAGATAGTCTGATTGATGGATTGGAGATAGATACTGGAATGCGGGATGCAAAGGCCCGTGAGGCTCAGTGAAGCTGGCGAGTGTGTCCTCGCCAACGAGATGCACTCTGCATCTGGTTGCTGCGAGCGTCTCAAAACACGCCCGCCGCGCCGGCGACATCCGGGCCGGCCCCAGCCAGAACACGAAAATCCGATCATGCCATCCAGGAGCCAGATCACCATAGCCTGAAAGCAAAGCCTCTGCCTCCATTCTATCGAAACTCCACTTTCTGCCGTTGTCGCACCCCTGCAGCACTGAGGGCTTTGTTGATCAATGCCTTGGTCTCTTTGGCACAAACCTCAGAAAGACGCATTGCGAAAGGAAGACCCGCTTCCGTCTTGCTTTCTCGCCCTTCGATGCTCGTCGCCGGATCATGTGTCTTTCCATCCCCAACCGCTCCCCACTCCTGAATGCAGACAGCCGGAGAAAGCTGATAGATTTTCGATGAACTAAAGACCGGTGACAGCGCACTGAAGAGAAAATCATCCACGGCTTCGCAAAATGTTTCACTTCCAGCCAGAAGGCGCCGTGCGCAATCGCGGGAGACGATATAACCCGCCGCGCAGTAATGCGAGGAGCGCAGTCGCCGAACCTTCCGTCCAGAAACGGCGGCACCTTCAGCAAGGTCCAGATAAACGCGCGATGCAGTGGCCTCCAGCTTCACGATGTCCGCTGCTTCGGGGATCCAGTCACTGGAGCCCAGTATTGCGCCGGCATTCTCGCCGAGAAGCACATCATCCTCAAAGATCGCACCGTAGCGCCCACCATCCCCAATCAGCGTCTTCCAGCAGGCCCGGTGACTGAGAAAGCAACCCACCTCGCCTGGCGTCAGCCGCCCCCAGCGTCCGCTTTTCTTAACGACGCGATCAATTTCGGCTTGGTCCAGCAAACGCCCGTCAATGCCCTCGACCCGTTTGAACGATAGTCCCGCTGCGTCGAAACGCGAGGAAAGCGTCTTGAGACGCTTCTGTGCGCCCTGAAGGTTCATTGCATATATCTTCATTGTTCAAGCATTCCTGTTGGATCGAAAACCAACTTCATTGACTTCCGAAAAGGAAAAATATTGAATAAAAACAATAATTTGAAAATAATTTCAGACGAGCTCATGCCTGTGAATATGCTCTGGATAGGCGGTCCCCTGAGCCCCATCGAGCAACTTTCGGCCCTGAGCTTCAAGGCCGCGGGACACAGAGTGGTTTTGCACACATACGATGGCGCGTTTAACGCGCCCGACAGCATTGAACTCGTCGATGCGGCATCCACGATGGACTTTGCATTGGTGCAGAGCCTGCGTGAACGCAGATCCAGCTCCTATGCTCTCGCCTCTGACTATTTCCGTTGCGCGCTTCAGGCACAGAACGCTGGTTTGTGGGCGGACATGGATATGATCTGCGTGAAACCGATCCACAAGCGGAAGCAGGCGATAATGGGCTTCGAACGCCCGGATTCGATCAACTGTGCCATCCTCCATCTGGATTCTGAACTTCCCATCATCGGCGAGCTTTTGGGCATTTTTCAGGAAGGATATATCCCTCCATGGGTCGACCCAAAAATCGCCAGGAAGAGGCGCTTGAAGCGCTGGCTTCCAAATCGGCGCATCCGCCCGGCCATCATGCCCTGGGGCACCTATGGCCCGCAGGCGCTGACCAATCTGGCCCGGAAGCACGGGATCATCAACCAGGCCGAACGGAAACCTGTCTTCTACCCGCTCGACCAACACCGTGCGCACGATATGTTCGACGCAAATATCTCTCTCGAAAGCATCATCCAAGAGGGGACATTAGCTGTTCACCTATGGAATGAATCCCTCAAACAACTCGGTCTGAAAGAGACGCAGCCACCCCGCAATTCGCCGCTCGGCAAGCTTATGAAGCGCTACGGCCTCTGATCACTATCGAAACGGTACGCGTATCCAGAGACGATCGGAGAAAAGGCGACCTGCAGCCCACCACACTGTCCTGATGAGCTGCTCTATCGGGCGCAGAAGCTCCCTTCGGAGTTTTTCGATCCCCGAACGCCGTTTCTCCCGCCGCTCACCGCGTAACGTGCTCCCTAGTTCAAGGCTTGCAGCAGGCTTCAAAAAATATTCCTGGATCGCCACTGCGGGTACCAGTTGAAATACACCGCAGCCCGGCTCCAAAAGCCGCTCGCGGTTGAAGAGAAATTGATCTACCGGATCGTCAAAAGCGTGTGTGTCGTGTGTCAGTTTTCCAGCAAACTTTCGACTAATAATATATGCCCCCGCGCCAGCATGTGCCCGAAATAGAGCATGAACTCCCCGCTCACCGATCTTCGCGGAGGGAGCGTTGCAAATAAGGCTCCTGGGCCTGCACGCCTCCAGCCTCACAACGCCGGCGCCCTCGGGAATCCATCCATCGTCGCCGAAAATCGCCGCTGCATTCTCGCCGAGGAAAATATCGTCCTCACAGACGATCGTATAAGCGTCCTCGCTTTTCGCCGCGATCTCCCAGCATTTGCGGTGCGAAAGAAAACAGGCGATCTCGCCCGCTCCCAATTCATAAAAACGCGGCTTCCCCGTACGTCCCGCCTTGAGTTGCTCCGGCGAAAGCAGTTTTGCATCCACCGCCTTCACCACCTCGAAATCGAGCCCCTGCTCGGCGAAGACCCTGCGCATATGCGCCAGGCGCGCCGTCTCCCGTTCAAGATTGATGACAAGCGTCTTCATCGCCGCTCCACCTCTGTCTCGCACCAACCTCGCGAGTATTTCTGCACCCGGCGCCGATAGATGAAACGGCTCCACTCCCGCCAAAGGCGTTCGCCAGGGCTGCGCCGCGCCTTCCCCGACGCGCTGACGGTACTGCCGCCGATCTCGGCCGACTGGTCGCTTATGCCTGACGGCACGACACAGAAGGGCGCAATGCCCGTCACCCAGCGCATCTGCAAAAACGTGTCGACCGGCCGGTCGAAACGCTCCGTCAGTGCGAGAAGATGTTGTGCCGCCTCGCGCGTCACAAGCTGCGCTACTGTGCCAAGCTGCGAAACCTGCGGAGCCACGAGCCGAACCTCACCGTTCCGCGCCACGTCCCGCATCCTGCCGCGAACCGGGCTTATGCGAAACTGCACATACGCTTTCCCCACACAGGCCCGCTTTGCCACCTCCAGACAGCGCCCGAAAAGCGGCATGTCGAGCGCCACATCGTCCTCGACGATCAGCCCCGCATCAAGCCCGCGTTCCACAATCATCCGCCACACCTTCCGGTGCGAGAGAAAACAGGCGATTTCGGATTGCCGCAACGCAAATGGATAGGCCGGCTGGTGCAACCCCTTCACATAGTGCCGGCCGGTCTCGTCATCGCCGAGCGCCTGACCGTCCACAGCGTCCACAACATGGGTTTCGACAGGCAGGGTCGCGAGCAGATGCTCCACCTGCGGGCGACGCGCCGTCGCACGCCTCAAATGAACGATGAAACCTTCGATCTTCATCTGGAGGCCTCTCGCCACAATTCCGCATAAAGCGCATTCAGTGCCTGCGCTTCCCCCTCAAGGGGAAAATGCCCGCGTGCATGCGCAAGCGCTGCGCGCGCCGCAGTGCTCCGCAGCACCTCGTCATCCATATAGCGCCCTGCCGCAGCAATCATCGCAGCCAGATCGTCAACCGGCACAAGCGCCCCCGCACCACTGCCCTCAAGCTGCTCGGAAAAAGCCCCCACATCCGTTGCGACAACGGGAACGCCCGTCGCCATCGCCTCAAGTGGAGTCAGTCCGAACCCCTCCCAGCGCTGCGGCGCGATGAAAAGCGAAAGCGCTCGATACCAGTCCGGAATATCTGTACGCGTACCGACAAATAGAACGCGCTCGGCGAGCCCGGCTGCCCGCACGCGCTCTTTCAGTTCCGCCTCGAAATCAGCGTGCGGGCCGGTCGCCTGACCGGCAATAATCGCCGACCAGCCGGGGCGCTCCGGCAGGAGCGCGATCATCGCATCGACGAAAAGGTCCGTGCCCTTCTGGCGCCGCACGCGGCCAAAACAGCCGACATAGCGCTGATCGCTCGCCATCCCCACCGCTGCAGCCCCCTCGCCGGGGCTCGAAGGCGGCGAAAAGCGACCGGTATCGATGCCGTGCATCACCACGCGGCTGGAAACCCGGAGATAGCCGGCCGTCTTGCGGCTTGTGGCCACCACCCGGTCCATGCGGCGGATCAAAAACCGGGTCCAGCGTGTGTGTTCGCGCTGCGAGGCGGACGTGAAAACAAGTTTCACCGGTGCACGAAAGATATCCCGCAAAACCACACCGGCCAGCATTTCCGGATTGCGCCGCGCATGCCAGATGCGAAACGGCCTGTTCGCAGGCCTGCGCAGCAGGCCCGGCACCTGCCACCAGCGCAGTCTGGGCAGCGTATCGGGAAGCCCCGGCCCCAGAGTGGCAATCGGGAGCGCTTTTGCCTGTTCCGGCACAAGCTGCACGATCGTGCTGGTCACGCCCGAAAGCCGCTTCTTGAAGTTGGGGGCCACCACATCCACGTCACGGACGCGGACCCGATGGCCGCTTGCGGGCATCTTGCCGGACATGGTCAGCCGTAGCGGACTTCCACCACCTCATAGCCCCGCGCACCGCCTGGAGCATTCACCTCGATGGAATCGCCCACCGCCTTGCCGATCAGCGCCCGCGCGATGGGCGAGGAGATGGAAATGCGGCCCGACTTCACATCGGCTTCCTGGTCGCCGACGATCTGATAGGTCTTTTCCTCTTCAGTGTCCTCGTCGACGAGCATCACCGTGGCACCGAACTTGATCGTGTCGCCGGAAAGCTTTGTCACGTCGATGACCTCGGCACGCGCGATAAAGTCTTCCAGTTCCCCGATGCGGCCCTCATTGAGGCTCTGTGCCTCCTTGGCGGCGTGGTATTCCGCATTCTCCGAAAGGTCGCCATGGGCGCGCGCCTCGGCGATCGCCTCAATGATGCGTGGCCGCTCTTCCTGCTGGCGCCAGCGCAACTCTTCCTTCAACGCCGCAGCTCCGGCAAGCGTCATTGGGACCTTGTTCATTTCATTCACCTTCCAGACATGAAGGCAGGAAGACCCCACACGCATCACGCGAAGTGCCGCCCTGCCGCCGGTGCAGACATAAAAAGAAACGGTCCGAAAGCGTCTGCCTACGGAACCGTTTCGTATGACCTGTCCCAATATAACAAGCCGGTGACGATTTTCACGCAAATTTTTGCGTATCCGCCTTCCAGAAGCCGATTGCGCACATGTGCGTTACCTTGTCGGGCGGCACTCAAAACCTATCTCTTGATAAAATCGAAAACGGGAGACACCTTGATGCAGGATCAGTTCCTCCGCACCGCCCTCACTGCCGGCCTCCTGGCGTTACCGGGCGCCGCCGCGGCCAAAACCTTCGTCACGCAGGCGGTCACCGTGGAGGCAGAAACACTTGCCCGCGGTCTCTCAAATCCCTGGGGTCTTGATTTCCTGCCCGACGGAAGCGCGCTCGTTACCGAACGTTCCGGCCAGTTGCGCCTCTTCGCCAATGGCACCCTTTCGGAGCCTGTTCCCGGCGTACCCGAGGTAGCCGCCGTCGGACAGGGTGGGTTGCTGGACGTCGCCGTCTCGCCCGACTTCGCCGAAACGGGAATGATCTTCCTTTCCTTCTCGGAACCCGGCGAAGGCGGCGCAGGCACGGCAATCGCCCGCGCCAGACTGGTAAGAAATGAAGGGGCAGCCCGCCTTGAGGACGTCACCACTATTTTCTCCATGAACCGCAAGAGTGCGGCGGGTCAGCATTTCGGTTCCCGCATCGTGCTGCATCCCGACGGCACGCTCTTCTTCACCATCGGCGACCGCGGCGAAGGCGATCGGGCGCAGGACCCCGCCGACCATGCCGGCTCGGTGCTCAGGATCAATCGCGACGGCACGGTACCCGAAGACAATCCCTTCGTCGGCAGCACGGACACCGCACCGGAAATCTGGTCCATGGGCCATCGAAATCCGCAGGGTGCCGTCTTCGACCCGGTGACCCGCGCGGTGTGGACAGTCGAGCACGGTGCACGCGGCGGCGACGAGGTCAATCGCCCCGAAGCCGGCAGCAATTACGGCTGGCCGGTCATCTCCTACGGCGTCAACTACAGCGGCACGAAAATCGGCGTAGGCACCGAGGCACCCGGTTACGAGCAACCTGAATATTACTGGGATCCGTCCATCGCGCCATCGGGCACAGCGGTCTATCAGGGCGAGATGTTTCCCGAATGGCAGGGAGACTTCCTCGTCGCAGCGTTGAAGTACCATCTCGTCGCGCGCCTGGATCGGGACGAAAATGGCGGCATCACCGACGAGGAGCGCCTCTTCAAGGGGGCTTTCGGGCGCATACGCGATGTCAATGTCGCACCCGATGGCTCGCTCTGGCTTTTGACCGACGAGCGCCGGGGCGAGATCATTCGCATATTCCGCGCCGGAGAATAGCCTGCACGGATCTGGCCCATAGGAGGCAGGGGCAGCGGCCCTTGCGCGCTGCGCACGCGCTCCGTAAGACAAACGCGTTTCCTCCTGTCCGGATATACGCATGACACGGGTTCAGGCCAATCTTCTGTTGCTTCTCGCTGGCGCCATGTGGGGCATGGGCTTCGTCGCCCAGTCGACCGCGATGGATGCCATCGGCCCGTTCCTGTTCATCGGCCTGCGCTTTGCCATCGCCTGTCTTTCCATGCTGCCCTTCGCCATGTGGGAAGCCCGGCGCAGCACGGGAGCGCTAACCTTCATCGACAAACGGAACTTCCTGGTCATCGGCCTGCTTCTGTTCGCAGGCATGGCGGCGCAGCAGGTTGGTCTTTTGACCACGAGCGTAACCAATTCAGGTTTCCTGACCGGTCTTTACGTGGTCATGGTGCCGTTTCTGGCGGTGCTTCTCTTCCGCCAATGGCCGCACACCGTGGTCTGGCCCGCGGCCCTTTCCGCGCTTGCCGGCATCTGGCTGCTTTCGGGCGCAGGCAGTGTCGCTCTGACAACCGGCGACTGGCTGACCATCGTCTGTGCCCTCTTCTGGGCGCTGCAGGTCATCATGATCGGCAGAAGCGCCAGCCACACCGGCCGCCCCGTCACACTGTCGGTGAGCCAGTTCGGCATCACCGCAGTCATCGCGCTCGCCATTGCCGGCCTTGTCGAGCCGATCAACCTATCCGCTGTGGGCACCGCCCTGCCGGAAATCCTCTATGCGGGCATCTTTTCCGGCGGCATCGCCTTCACGCTTCAGGTCATCGGCCAGCGTTACACGACGGCCCCGCAGGCCGCGATCTTCCTGTCCACAGAAGCCGTCTTCGCCGCGCTCTTCGGCGCGATCTTCCTCGGCGAACGCCTGCCCGCGCTTGGCCTCGCCGGTTGCGGCCTGATCTTCGCTGCGATCCTCGCAGTCGAGATCGTGCCGGCCCTGCGCAACAGGCAGCGCAGCGTCGCCTGAGCGGCATCATCAACAAATCGTCGCGCTCTCAACGCGTTCTGCGCTATCATGCCTCTGATTGCCCGGAGGATAGGCCCGTGCAGAGACCTGTTGAACGCGAATGGGAGCTGTCGATAGACCCGGAAACCGTACGCTTGCTGGCAGGCAAGGCGCGGGCCATCAGCGCCGCGCTCAACACCGACTACGATGGCGGGCATGAGCATGAAGTCGAAATCGACGGCGATGCACGCGACCGGCACCAGCATGACGGGCTCATCGAGGAAGAGGAGGAAGACCTCACAGAAGAGGAATTCCGCGAGCTCGTGGCAGACCTCAACGTGGACGAACTTGCCGACCTGGTCGCGCTGGCATGGATTGGTCGCGGTGACTACGATGTGAGCGAATGGGCAAATGCCGTCGCCGATGCAAGACAGCATGGTGCAAAGCACGTCGCCACCTATCTTCTGGGAATGCCGATGCTGTGCGACTGGCTGATCGACGGCCTGGACGCGCTCGGCGCATCCTGACACGCTCCGAAACACACCGTTATTTCCCGATCAGCCGCCGCTGGGGCAAACATCAGGCATGATCGTTCTCTTAGCCGTTCGAAGTGCGCTGACGGCCATGCTCCTGTGCGCACTGGTTCCCGTCCTGTCCTCAAGCAATGCAGACGCCGCAGAGGCGGCCCCGTCCGTGCCTCTGCCGGCGACGGGCCCCATTCCGCAGGCCCGCGGAGAGGTACGGCGATCGGAAATGTCAGTGATCGTTCCGATCCCCTCGCCCCGGCCCGAGGAAAGAACCCAACCGCAAAAGCCACCCGCCCCCTACAAACCCGGCCGCATGCCCGGACAGGAAGCCACCTGTCGCCGCGCCCTCACGAAACTGGGCGTCTCGTTCTCCGACCGGCCATCGATCTCCGAGGCAGCCGGCTGCGCCATTCCCCATCCGCTGGTCATCACGCGACTTTCCAGAAAGATCGCGCTGCAACCGGAGGCCACGCTCAACTGTGCGACGGCCCTCGCACTCGCACGCTTCTTCACGGAGAAGGTCCCGCCGCTCGCCCGGCGCCATCTGAAGCAGCCGGTCACGACAGTTCGCCATGCCTCGGCCTATGTCTGTCGGTCGCGTCGCGGACTGCAGAAGCTTTCCGAACACGCCTTCGGCAACGCCTTCGACATCGCCGCCTTCACCCTGGCCGACGGCACGCAACTCGACGTCGCCCGACAGCCCGACCCGAAAAGCGGAAGAGCGCGGTTTCTCAAGGCCTTCCGCACAGCCGCCTGCGGTCCCTTCAAGACCGTTCTCGGCCCGGGTTCCAATGCCGACCACGCCAATCATTTTCACCTCGATCTGCAAAAGCGCCGGAACAACTCTCTGTATTGCAAGTAGCTGGTGGTTCACACGCCACAATCGGGTCACAGGTCTGAACACCCCCGCTGACCTTTCCTTTACCTTGTCTGGCTAGGCTTGCTCCCGTGCAAGAACGTATGAGGCTGGCGGGGCGTGTTCATGGTGGGTATTCGTATTGGCAGGTCGGTTGGAGGGCCGCTGCGCGCGCGCATGCTGCTCGCGGCGGCCGGTGCGACGCTCGCTACGCTCTCCGCCTGCTCGGTCAGCGATGTCATGTCGCCGCGCCCCTCGGTGGATATCGGCGTGCAGACCGCAGCAGTGCCTGTCGCCCGTCTCGCCCCGGCCCCCACTGCACATGTACCCGAAGCGGCGACACCATCCGTCTCCGCCTCCAGCCCCACGCCCGACAGCACGAAAGGCCTGCAGGCACTCGTTCCTTCAAACCCGATGATGGTTTCCTACCCGCGCTTCACCCTGCCGCGCAGCGAAAGTTCGGCCCGCGTCATGCCGCCGGAAGAGGTCGCCTGTCGCCGCCGCCTCAAGCGGCTCGGAGTCAAATATCAGGACCTCGAACCCATCAACGATGGCGGCGCCTGCCGCATAGACTGGCCCGTCAAGGTCAGCGGCCTGTCCGGCAACATCGAAATGGCGCCCGCCGCCACACTCAACTGTCAAATGGCCGAGACCTTTGCCCGCTGGACCAAAAACGAGCTCGCACCGGCCGCACGCAAGCGCTACCTCACCGGGATCGGCAAGATCCGTCAGGGCTCAAGTTATTCCTGCCGGCGCATCGCCGGCACCAGTGTTGCCTCCGAGCATTCCAAGGGCAACGCACTCGACGTGATGAGCATCCAATTGAAGAATGGCCGCGAGATCGATGTGCGCAAGCCCGGCTTCTTCGCGTTCCGCCAGCGCGGTCTGCTCAACACGGTGCGCGCTGAGGGCTGCGACTACTTCACGACAGTTCTCGGTCCCGGCTACAACTACGATCACCGCGATCACTTCCACTTCGACCTGAAAGGCCGTCGCAACGGCTACCGCGCCTGTAAATAGCGCCCTTTCTGGACACAATGCAGTCTCGCGCCGTTCACCCCGGAGTGCTAAAGAGCAGCCATGCTCATCGTTGAAATCGTCATTCTCTTCGTCCTTATCCTCTTTAACGGCTTCATGGCCATGTCGGAGCTGGCCGTTGTGTCGGCCAGACCCGCCCGGTTGAAGTCTCGGGCCGAACAGGGTCAGCGCGGCGCCGCCCGTGCCCTTGCGCTCTCGGCTGATCCCGGCCGTTTCCTTTCCACGGTCCAGATCGGCATCACCCTGGTCGGCGTGCTCTCCGGCGCCTTCTCCGGCGCAACGCTCGGCACACGCCTGTCCGACTGGCTCGTCATGCAGGGCGTTTCGGAAGGTGTGGCAAACCCGCTCGGCGTCGGCCTGGTCGTAGCCCTGATCACCTATGTATCGCTGATCGTTGGCGAGCTCGTTCCAAAGCAGATCGCGCTGAAGAATGCCGAAGGCATCGCCATCAGGGTAGCGCCGATCATGGGCCTACTGTCGCGCATCACCCTGCCGCTCGTGTGGCTGCTAGACGTGTCGGGCAGGCTGGTCCTGGCGCTGCTCGGTCAGAGCGCGGAATCGAGCCAGCGTGTAACCGACGAGGAAATCCGCACACTCATCGCCGAGGCCGAAACCAGCGGCACCATCGCATCCGACGAGCGTCGCATGATTGCAGGTGTCATGCGCCTTGCCGACCGAAAGGCCCGCGCCATCATGACGCCGCGCGGCGAGATCGACTGGCTCGACCTGACAGCGGATGAAGCGGCACTGGCGGATGATGTCAGGGAGTCCGGTCACTCCCTCCTCCCCGCCGGCGAAGGGTCCATCGATGAGATCGCCGGTGTGGTCAAGCTGCGCGACCTGCTTGCCGTCCAGCTATCGGGCGAAGCACTGGACATCCGGACGCATGTTCTGCCGGCACCGATCGTTCATGATATGGCCGACGCGCTCGATGTGCTTTCCGTCCTGCGCGAAGCGGCGGTGCCGATGGCGCTGGTGCACGACGAGCACGGCCATTTCGAAGGCATCGTGACGCCCTCCGACATTCTGGAGGCCATTGCCGGCCTTTTTCGTGCCGATGCCGAGGAAGGCGAGATGGACATCGTCGAGCGCGCCGACGGCTCCTGGCTCCTGCCCGGCTCCATGCCCGCAGACGAGATGGCCGACCATCTCGGCTTTTCCCTTCCCGCAGAGCGCACCTACACCACGCTCGCCGGCTTCCTGCTCAACGAGTTCACACATCTACCGAAGACCGGCGAAAGCACCGATGCTATGGGATGGCGTTTCGAGATCATGGATCTGGACAATCGCCGGATCGACCGCGTACTTGCAACGAAACTCGAAGAGGTGTCCGAGGCGTAGACCTCAATCTTCGGGTGGCACCGGGGTGGGCCTGCCATTGGCGTCGAGCGCCACCATCACAAAATCTGCATGGGTGACCATTTCCATGGTCGGCGACAGGTAACGCTGTGCCCAAGCTTCGACCTTGAGCCGGATCGACGTGCGCCCCACCCCCTCGATATGGGTGTAGATGCACAGCGTGTCGCCAACCTTCATCGGCTTGGCGAAGGCCATTTCCTTCACACCGGCCGTCACCACGCGACCATGGGCGCGTTCGGCGGCGCGAATACCGCTCGCAAGGTCCATCTGCGCCATGACCCAACCGCCGAAAATATCGCCGGCGGCATTGGCGTCACCTGGCATCGCCTGCGTGCGAAGCGTCAGATCGCCCGTGGGTGTTTCCGGTGCATTCATGACCTGTCATTCCCCTTTTTTGAACATCATCCGGCGTAGCCCCGACAGGTCTCCCGGTCAACAAACGCGGGCGCATGGCACCTCTTCCGTTGACGCATGGTTGCCCTTCGGTGTCGTATCTGCGTTGCACCCGTGACGAACTTGCGGCTTTAATTCGCGTTGAACGCATTCCAGCGAGGTTTCCATGCAGATCAAGGCCGCCATATGCCGGGCGTTCGGCAAACCCCTCTCGATCGAAACGCTCGAGCTCGCTCCGCCCCGGCAGGGTGAAGTCCTCGTCGACCTCAGAGCCTGTGCCATCTGTCACTCCGACATCTCGTATGCCGAAGGCGCCTGGGGCGGCGATCTCCCTGCGGTCTACGGCCACGAGGCAGCCGGCGTGGTTTCCGCAGTCGGCCCCGGCGTCACCGGTGTTGTGCCTGGCGATCATGTCGTCGTCACGCTCATCCGCTCCTGCGGCCATTGCCACTATTGCGCGCGTCAGAGCCTGGTCATGTGCGAGGAGGTTTTCCCGCTCGATCAGCAAGGCCCCCTCGCCTTTGCCGATGGCGGCGCCTGCGAGCAGGGGCTGCGCACCGGCGCTTTTGCCGAGAAAGTGGTCGTTCACGAAAGCCAGCTCGCCCATGTTCCGGCCGACATGCCATTCGACGTCGCCTCACTCCTTGCCTGCGGCGTCATCACCGGCTTCGGCGCGGTCACCAACACGGCCCGTGTGTCTGCAGGCCATGCTGTGGCTGTAATTGGCTGCGGTGGCGTCGGACTTAATGCCATTCAGGGTGCGGCACTCGCCGGCGCGAGCCCGGTCATTGCGCTTGACCTCAGCGATGACAAACTCGCGGCGGCCCGCGAATTCGGCGCCACCCACGCGTTCAACCCCGCCGACCCCGATCACGCGAAGTCGATCAAAGCGCTCACACAGGGGCGTGGCGTGGATTTCGTCTTCGTCACCGTGGGTGTCGAGGCAGCGCTCGCCAGCGCCCCGCGTTATATAACCCGCAACGGTTCGATCATCGTTGTCGGCATGCCGGCCAATGGCGTGCGCATCCCCTATGATCCGGGCAAGCTTTCTGCCCTCAACCAGAAGATCATCGGTTCCAAGATGGGCGAAACGCGGCTCCGCCACGACATACCCGTTCTTGTCGAGCATTATCAGAAGGGCCGGCTGAAACTCGATGAACTCATCACCGCCCGCTACAGGCTCGAGGAGATCAACGAGGCGATTGCCGCCGTGAAGAACGGACAGGCCCTGCGCAATGTGGTGATCTTCGAATGAAGATTGCCGAAGCCAGAACCTTCGTCACAGCAAACCCGCCGCCGCATGTGGGCGGGCGCTATTTCATCTTCGTGAAACTCGTGACCGATGGCGGCGTGGTTGGATATGGCGAGGCCTATTCCGCCGCCTTCAGCCCACACCTCACGGCGCGCATGATCGAAGACGTGGCCGAACGCTACCTGATCGGCCACGACGCGCATGACATTGAAACCTTCTTTCGCCGTGCCTATTCCTCCGGCTTCAGCCAGCGGCCCGATCCAACATTGATGGGGTGCGTGTCCGCCCTCGAGATGGCGTGCTGGGACATCATCGGCAAGGAGGCCGGCAAACCGGTCTACAAGCTGCTCGGCGGAAAGGTCCATGAGCGGCTGCGCAGCTACACCTATCTCTACCCTGCCACGGGCAGCGCCGTACCGGGCGAGACCGATAGCGAACGCAATGTCTACAACGATCCCGACCTTGCCGCCGAAGCCGCATTGGCCTGCCTTGCACAGGGTTTTGACGCGATAAAATTCGATCCGGCGGGCCCATACACCGCCTTCGGCGGCCATCAGCCGCGCCAGAGCGACATCGACCTTTCCATACGCATGGTCGCTGCGGTGCGCGAAGCAGTCGGCACGCGCGCCGACATCCTGTTCGGCACTCATGGCCAGTTCACACCATCGGGTGCAATCCGCATGGCACGCGCGCTCGAACCCTATGATCCGCTCTGGTTTGAGGAACCTGTTCCTCCGGACAGTCCCGCAGCCATGGCGCAGGTCGCACGTGGAACCACGATCCCCATCGCCACGGGGGAAAGACTCACCACGAAGTATGAATTTGCCCAGCTTCTCAGCCTTGGCGCCGCCGGCATCTTCCAGCCCAATCTCGGTCGGTCGGGTGGCCTTCTTGAAACGAAGAAGATCGCGGCAATGGCGGAAGCTCACCATGTTCAGATCGCACCGCACTGCTATTGCGGCCCCATCGTCGCTGCCGCGAACATCCAGCTCGCCGTCACCCTTCCCAACTTCCTGATCCTGGAAGCGATCCGCACCTTCGACGGCTTTCACGCTCGGTTGCTCAAACAGAAAATTCGCTGGGAGGATGGTTTTGTCATTCCATCGGGAGAACCGGGGCTTGGTGTAGAGCTTGACGAAAGTGTCGCCGAAGCTCACCCCTATGAGGGTGGCGAGCTGCATCTCCAGGCGACGCAGGCACCGATTACAGCAAAATAGCAGGCCGGATTTCCGATTCGTTTTCAGAAACTTGCCGCGACAAAATGAATCATCGCGCAAGAAACCTGAATCAACACATCAAGAACTTGAATCGATACGTGAAGTTTGCTGTCGCAGCTATGGTTCACAAACCACGCAGGGGTTAACGCCTGCCTAACAATTCGGGCACTGTTCGCCTGAGAAGCGCCATGCCGGCAGGCGTCCACCCAAGGGCGCGCAGGCGATCCGTTTTCATCACATTGACCGCACTTTTGTCAGCGGCACGCGGTAACGGATTCCTGCATCCGGTTTCCTGTGCCACGAGCGCCAGAAGATCGTGACGATCAAGCACCAGATCCGACACGTTGAAGACACCACTCACAAGCTTTGCCGCCTGCAATGTCAGCATCAGACGCACAGCCGATCCAACATCCTCGCCATGCACTTCAGTCGCCGCGCGCGGTGCGATCTCACGACCTGAAAGGTAATCGTCAAAAAGGCCCGCCCATTTGTGCGATCGTCCGCTGCCCGCCGTTCCATAGACCCCCGTCACACGCAGGCTCACACCGCTAAATCCATCGTCGGAAAGTTGCGAGAGCGCCTCCTCACCGGCCAGCTTCACCTCGCCGTAAAGTGTGTCGGGCCGGCAGGCATCGGTCTCATTGAGCATCGACCCCGGTGCGCGTGGCCCATAGACTGCGCGCGTGGAAAGAAACACCGTTCGCGCCACACCCGCCGCCCGCGCAGCGCGGAACATGGCAATGCTTCCGTCGAGATTGCGTCGACGAAACCCCGCCGCATCACCGCCCTCCCCGCCCCGGTACCGGCCGGGCAGGTGGTCGAAGGCCGCATGCACGAAGAAATCCGCCCCCTCGAACAGAGCCGTCGAGATGGATGTCGGCTCAAGCGTCATGGGCGCAAATGCGACCGCCCCTGAAAAAAGGCCTTCCGGCGGCGCGTTACGTCCCAGCACCGTCACCCGATGCCCCGCTGCCAGCAACCCCTCGACAATGAAGCGCCCGACAAGCCCGGTCCCGCCGGACACGATGCTGTGGGGCGTGCTCATGACACCGGGTTCGCCAGCAGATCAATATTGGGGACGCCCTCACCTGAATGATAGGCATGCCAGAGATCGATCAGCGGCCCCAGCTCGGCCGCTTTGGGGTGATTCCGCTCCCAGGGCTTTTCATACTGATAGTGAACCACTGAAATCGACTTCCAGTCCCACAGTTCCGGCAGGTTGAACCAGACATATTGCAACATATTGAAGAATACCGGCAGGCCATGCCAGTGCGGAAAATGCGCCTGCAGGAATGTCTGATCGGTCCGCCGCCAGAACGCTTCGGGCTGATCCAGTCGCGCAAGCATGGCGACAAAGGTTGCCTCCGAAGGAGCTGCTACAAACACGCCTGAATTCAGCCGGTGAAAATCCGCAAGGTTCTCATAGACATTGGGCGCCGCGGAGAATTCCGGATAGCCGAACAGCCGGTCAATATTGCGCACCACCACCGCGTCGGCGTCGATGAAAACGACCCGTTCATACTCGGTCAACTGCCACAGCCTGAGCTTGGCGAAATTGTCGAGCGGGGTGTGAAAGCTCGGCTTGTTGCCCTTGGTGAAGGGTGCATTCGCGTGGAGCCGCGCCCGCTGATGCCGCTCGTTGAAGGCATCTGAGGTGGGCAGAAGCTCCGCCGGCACGAGCCGTGCGCCGAGCGCAGCCAGCGGCTTCAGCGCCTGGGCGGGAGCTCCACCGGTGTGCATCACCACAAGATCGGCATCCGTTTGCGTCAGCCGTAGCGAGCGCACCAGAGCCAGCGCGCCCATCGCATAATCTTCGTTGGTGACAAGCGTCACATAGGCGTGTTTCGACATGAAAGCCGTCGCTTAGCCCACGCTCTTGAGCCGCTTGCCTTCCGGATCGCGCTCGATGGTCGGCGCAATGTCCTTGGTCCAGGCGGACACGGCCGGAATGCGCGAGCGGTCGACACGATAATCGAACTTCTTCGCCACATCGACGACCTCGGCCAGAAGCCCTTCTTCCAGCGTGATCGGATTGAGGCCGAGGGACAGGAACTTGTCGTTTCTCACGACCAGATCGTTTTCCGCGGCTTCCTTGCGCGGGTTCGGCAGGTACGCGACCTTCGCGCCCGTCATGCGCGCGATGAGTTCCGCCAGGTCCCGCACGCGGTGCGTTTCGGTCATCTGGTTGAAGATTTCCACGCGGTCGCCCCGCTTCGGCGGATTGTTCAATGCGATCTCGACGCAGCGCACGGAATCCTGAATGTGAATGAAGGCCCGCGTCTGGCCACCCGTGCCATGCACGGTCAGCGGGTAGCCGATCGCCGCCTGGATCAGGAAGCGGTTGAGAACCGTCCCGTAGTCACCATCATAGTCGAAGCGATTGATCAGCTGGGGATGAAGCTTGGTTTCTTCCGTGTGCGTGCCCCACACAATGCCCTGATGGAGATCGGTGATGCGCACACCGTCATTCTTGGCATAGAACTGGAACAGAAGCTGATCCAGCGACTTCGTCATGTGGTAGATGGAGCCCGGATTGGTCGGGTAAAGGATTTCCTGCGACGCCGTCTCGCCCGAGAGCGTCTCGACCCCGACCGGGAGATAGCCTTCCGGGATTGCCGCACCGACGGAGGAATATCCATAAACGCCCATCGTGCCCAGATGGACCAGATGCGCGTCGAGACCGATCTCCGTCATCGCATTAAGCAGATTATGCGTGGCGTTGACGTTGTTGTTGACGGTGTAGTTCTTGTGACGGTCCGTCTTCATCGAATAGGGCGCAGCGCGCTGCTCGGCAAAGTGCACGATAGCGTCAGGCCTGTGTTCGGCAAGCCAAGCTTTCAGCACATCATAATCGCGCGCCAGGTCGATCAGGTGGAAATGGATACGCCTGCCCGTTTCCTGGTGCCAGATGCGGGTGCGCTCCTGAATGGAGTCCATGGGCGTCAGCGACTGAACACCGAGCTCTGTGTCGATCCACCGCCGGGACAGATTGTCAACGATGTGGACCTCGTGCCCACGAGCCGACAGGTGAAGCGAGGTCGGCCAGCCGACGAATCCATCGCCGCCAAGAACTGCAATCTTCATGAAATTCCGCCTCCGGTCATCAATGCATCAAGCCAAGGGAAAACAGATTGATTCCCTTCTCGAAAGCCCCCTTAGCATTGTTTTATGACAGTTTGTTCCGAAAGGACAAACATACGCGAAGAAGCCGGCCTCCTCTGGAGACCGGCTTCCCGTCCCAGGGGAAGGACAGGACGGGCAGGGTTACATTTGCGCTTCGACGGAAGTCACCTCGTTGGTTGTGTCGTCTATGGTCAACGTGACCGAAGCGCCAGCCGATATGCCGGCGAGATCGACGCCCTCGCCGGCTGTGTAAACCGTGCCGTCGTCGAGTGCGATGGTTCTGGTGGCAGGGTCGACGGACTGCACGGTTCCCTGCACATCCGCGGCATAGGCCGAGAGCGTGAGGAAGCCGGTGGCGGCAAGGGCTGCGAGGATTTTCTTCATGGAGAGAACTCCCTTTTGTGTTTTCATGTCGGCCCAGTCCCCGTCGACAGTTTTGGGGGAGCCGGGAACCAGGCCGACGGGAAAAAGGTGACGCCAGACACCGGCAATCTCAAATCAAACAGGATGACCGCCGCAAACACGCCTCCCGCCAAAGCTTTGCCGCAATCCCCCGCTTCGCCGGCGGCTGCGTGCTGAACAACGCGCGATACCGTCTTTGGTTCACGCCGCCCCTGCTGCAAAGCGGACAAAATCCGGGCGGCCCGTGTTCACGACCCGCCCGGATTTTCCCGACACGCCGTGGCGGCGCGGTCAAATCGGGTAACCGCGCATCGCCTTTGCGTGAAGAGCTAGATCGAGCATCGGAATAACCCGAAAACCGGTTTCCACTTTTCGGTCCGATGCTCTGGATCGCCGTGCGTCCATCCGGACGCACAAAGGACGATCCAAACCATGGATCGAGTATCGGAATAATCCGAAAACCGGTTTCCACTTTTCGGTCCGATGCTCTAGAGCCGGCAGCGATGGCGATAGCCGTCATAGCCGAGAAAGGTATCGCTGTACTCGTCATAGGAGCGGTAGCGCGCGTAGCAGCGGGCCACATGCCGATCCCAGGCGGAAGCGCGGCCGTAAACCGGCGCGGGGCCATAATACCGGGCGCGGGAATCCGCGATCAGGCCGCCTGCAATAAAACCGCCGAGCCCGGCGATGGCCGCAGCCTCACCCGGAGACAGGCTCCCCGCGCGGCTTTCAACACTGGCGGCCGAAAGCGCCGTGGCGGCAAGAGTGGCGGCCATCAGGCCGGTTGCGATGGTGCGTTTCAGGGACATTTCATCATCCTCCTTTGCGATCGATGGCCGGCTGGTGCAGCCGTCCGATGCCCGTCTGTCGCAGGAGGAAAAAGAAAGGTTCACGGCCCCCGCGTTTTTTTTCGCGGGGCGCGTCGCATTCACGCAACATAGATTCGCCATAATAGACACGGGAAATAAACCTGTTACCGTTTATGGTGGAGTGACAGTGGACGGCGGCACTGGAGGTAACGCGCGCCGACTGCAACTTCGCACGGCAGAGGAGGGCCGGACCATGGCCAAGTCTGGAGTACCGCACAAGAGCGCCGGCATCTACGATGCAGAGGAAATGGCAGCGATGGAAAACGCCATCGAAGCCGTCTGCGCCGAGCTTGGCATAGGACAGAGCGACAGCAAGTCCCGCGAACGGGTTGCCGGGCACGTGATGCGTTCCTGGGCAAGCGGACGCCGCCTGCCACTGAACCTGGTTCAGGCCGGGCTGGACAGCGTGGCGCGGCTCGAAGCCTAACGCACACGAAAATGTCAATAGAGCGCCCCAGGGGAGCACTCGGGGGAGCGATTTGGGTACGGCCCGGGGCAAAGCCCTCCAGGGGCACCAAACGTCGCTGGAACACGGCGATCAGGTTGTCACCCATGCAAGTTTTTCCCTGGTCTCCTCAATGGCCCGCTTCAGCTCGGGCAAGGTGCATTCCTGCGTTTTGTGCTGCCACATCGCCATGAAATGCTCATACCGCTCGGCATCGTACATCCAGCACAGAACGACACCCAGCCAGGCAGCATGGAGCCGGGAGACATCGCTATCGTTCCAGTTCGAAAAGCAGTCCGCGTCCAGCGGCGCATCCGCCCCTGCCTGACACATGCCTGAGCGCCGGCACCGCCGGTTTGGACAGTGCTGCGGCCGGTCGGCCTGTCCGGCGAGATACCGAAACGCCACCTGCATTTCCTCACAGGGCCATCCGGGCGGGCTAATGGGAAAAGGTGGCTTGATGCCCTTCTCATCCGATAGCGTGTCGCGGATCCTCGCAAGGCCGCCAACGATCTCGAAAAGTTTCGCATTGGCCCCGGTCTGCGCCTGCGGCTTTCTGGTTTTGCGTGACATGTGGGGTCTCCCTGATTTTTTTGCGTTGATGACGCCAACAAGCGGGCACTGCAGGTTCCTGCCGACCGGCCGTGTTCCAGCGCGTTTTCCAATGGATCGCGGCTTCCGGGATGATGGAAAACGGGGTGGGGCTGGTTTCGACCGTTGGCGCAGTTGCCCTCCTCTGTCCGGCAGGACCGAGGGGGTGTGGCGCGGACATTTCAAGACAGGCTCCTTTGTTGCCGCGCGGAGTTCCGCCGGGGTTTGCATCGTTCGGGAAACGGGGCGCGTTTTTCGTGCCTCTCTGTTGTGAAATAAGTGGCGCGAAAAGCGCGCCCCGCCGGCCGCTGTCCCGACTGCCGACCGGTCACTCGGGCGATCTGCGCCCTAGCGGCTTTTCCGCAACCGGCATGATGCCGGCCGCCGGCCTTTCGCGGGCCCTCACAGGCCCCGGGTCACCGAACCCGAGGGGGAGGCTGCCGTCACCCCTCCTGATCCCCGGCTCCGGACCCGGTTCCCGACAGGGGCGATGGCGGGAAGTGTAGTGGAGGTTTTGAGGGTGGGGAGAAAAGAGCGAATAGGGAGTGGCGAATAGCGAGTAGGGAACGCGCTTCATTCGCCTCGTCGTCCCGTCGTTTGATCATGGGAGCCATGACGTTGCGGGGATGACGGGGGGCGGGTGAGAAAAAGTGGGGTGGTTTCCTGGAGGCCGAAATTTATCCCCGGTGCTTTTGGTAGGGTAAGGATGGTGGATAGGCATTTTCAAACCGCCCCCCTTGCCCTGTCCCTTGCCGCCGTATCTCTCAGGCGGCAGAGTCCGCCTGACCAAAAGCAGGAAAGGAAGCTGGCAGTGGTGCGGTTGAGTGGAGGATGCCTGTGCAGTGCGGTGCGGATTGAAGCTGCGGGAGAGCCCGACCGCGCGGGCATCTGCCATTGTCTCGACTGCCGCAAGCACCATGGCGCGCTGTTTTATGCGGCAGCCGTCTTTGCGGCGGAGGCGGTGCGCGTCACCGGCGAGACACACGCCTATCAGGGCCGCCATTTCTGCCCGCGCTGCGGCTCCTCCGTGTTTGCCCGCACCGGCGACGAGATCGAAGTGCATCTCGGCACGCTGGACGCGCCGGACCAGCTTGTGCCGGATTATGAGTTGTGGGTGTCTCGCCGCGAGAAGTGGCTGCCGGCGTTTCCAGTGAAAGCGCGGTTTGAACGGGATTGGGAGTAAGAGAATCCCGCCGCAACGGCGAGGAAGCTTAAGGGCGTTCCTCGAAAACCGGGCCGTGCCCCACGGCGTTCTGCCAATGGGTCCCGGATAGCCTCGCGGCTTCCGGGATGACGTATTTCCGGAAGCCACCGCGCATCCGTCATCCCGGCCGAGCGAAGCGAGAGCCGGGACCCATTGGGCCAGCGCGGCCTATATCCGCAGAAAGAAATCTCCGTATTGAGAAGCGCGCACCCAGGACCGAACAGTGCTCTATGAGAGCCTACCAATGGGTCCCGGATAGCCTGCGGCTTCCGGGATGACGGAGGTTAATGGTTCAGAGCGCTGGAGAGATCGTCCCAGTCGGGATTGATTCTTTCGATCAGTTCCAGCTTCCATTTCCGGCGCCAACGCTTGATGCGCTTCTCGTCTTCTATGGCATCGCGGATATCGGAATAGTCACGATACCAGACGAGCATATGAACACCGTATTTCTTGGTGAAGCCGCCGGTTATGCCTTCCCTGTGCTCCCAAATACGCTGCTCAAGATCGCTAGTGACCCCGGTGTAAAGCGTCCCGTTCTTTCGCGATGCCAGGATGTAAACATATCCGCCCATGCAACGAATATGCACGTACTGGTTGCGGATCACAACGAGAATCCACGCCCGTCATCCCGGCCGAGCGGAGCGAGAGCCGGGACCTATTGGGTAAGCGCGGCCCGGTTCCACAGAAGAAGATGACAGTGCTGAGAAGTGCATCGGCGAAAACCCGACCGCGCTCTACGGCATTCTGCCAATAGGTCCCGGATAGCCTTACGGCTTCCGGGATGACGGAGTTTATCTACCGCCCCGGCCTGCCCGTCTTCCCCGGGCGGCGCTTGTTGCGGCGCTCGTCCGCCGGATCTTCGTAGGAGCCGATGCCGGGCCGGTGGCGCTTGACCGGTTTGGGGTCGTCTTCCGGCTTCTGCGGAAGCGGCTTGCGCACCGGCTTTTCGGTGCGGCCGACCGTCATCTCGTCGAGATCGTTCTTGCGGAAGAGGCTCTTTCCCGCAGGCCGTGCGTGGGCGCCAGCGCCACCCATTTCGTCGAGATCGGGCTTGTGGAAGAGCGATGAAGCCGGAGCTTTGCTGCCCGCCCCCCGTGGTTCGACGGGCTCACCATGAGGAGCTGACTGTGCGCCTGCGCCCTTGGCCTGCCCGCCCTGCCCTTTTTTGCTGCGCGCCCTGTCGCGGCGGGATTTTTGCGTGTTTTCGACGCCGGCATCGCGGGCGAGCGGGTCGTCGAGAATGGCAAGCTCCGTTTCCTTCAGACGCTTGATCTCATCGCGCAGGCGGGCGGCTTCCTCAAAATCGAGATCGGCGGCGGCGTCGCGCATCGCCTTTTCGAGATGTTCGAGATGGGCGGCGAGGTTGTTGCCAACGAGATTGTTGAGGTCGTCGCCCTTGCCGCCGGCACCGCCAATGTCGGCGCGGACATGGTCGCGCTCATAGACGGAATCGAGAATGTCCGCGATGTTCTTCTTGATGGAAGCCGGCGTGATGCCGTGTTCCTCATTGTAGGCAAGCTGCTTCTCGCGGCGGCGGTTGGTCTCTTCCATCGCCCGCTCCATGGAGCCGGTGATGCGGTCGGCATAGAGCATGACGCGGCCATCGACATTGCGCGCGGCGCGACCGATGGTCTGGATGAGCGAGGTTTCAGAGCGCAGAAAGCCTTCCTTGTCGGCATCGAGAATGGCGACAAGGCCGCATTCGGGAATGTCGAGGCCCTCGCGAAGGAGGTTGATGCCGACGAGCACGTCGAAGGCGCCGAGGCGCAGGTCGCGGATGATCTCGATGCGCTCCAGCGTGTCGATGTCGGAGTGCATGTAGCGCACGCGCACGCCCTGCTCGTGCAGATACTCGGTGAGGTCCTCCGCCATGCGCTTGGTGAGCACGGTGACGAGTGTGCGGTAGCCCTTGGCAGCGGTCTCGCGGATTTCGCCCAGCACGTCGTCGACCTGAGACTTGGCCGGGCGCACCTCGACGGGCGGGTCGATGAGGCCGGTGGGGCGAATGACCTGCTCGGCAAAGACGCCGCCGGCGGCTTCCATCTCCCAATTGCCGGGCGTGGCGGAGACGGCAACGGTGGACGGACGCATGGCGTCCCATTCCTCGAAACGGAGCGGGCGGTTGTCCATGCAGGAGGGCAGGCGGAACCCGTATTCGGCGAGTGTGGCCTTGCGGCGGAAGTCGCCGCGATACATGCCGCCGATCTGCGGGATGGTGACGTGGCTCTCGTCGACAAAGACCAGCGCATTGTCGGGGATGTACTCGAACAGGGTGGGCGGTGGTTCGCCCGGCGCGCGACCGGTCAAATAGCGCGAATAGTTCTCGATGCCGGCGCAGGAGCCGGTGGCTTCCAGCATTTCGAGATCGAAGCGGGTGCGCTGTTCGAGGCGCTGGGCTTCCAGCAGGCGACCGGCGCGCTCAAGCTCCGCAAGGCGCTGTTTCAGTTCGGCATTGATGCCCTTGACGGCCTGGTTGAGCGTGGGGCGCGGCGTGACATAATGCGAATTGGCGTAAATCTTGACCGATTGCAGGTCGCCGGTCTTCTTGCCGGTGAGCGGATCGAACTCGGTGATGGTCTCGATCTCGTCGCCGAAGAGCGAGATGCGCCAGGCGCGGTCTTCCAGGTGGGCGGGGAAGATTTCGATCGTGTCGCCGCGCACGCGGAAGGAGCCGCGCACGAAATTGATGTCCTGGCGCTTGTATTGCTGGGCAACGAGATCGGCCAGAAGCTGGCGCTGGTCGAGCCGGTCGCCGATCTGCATCTGGAAGGTCATGGCCGTGTAGGTCTCGACCGAGCCGATACCGTAGATGCAGGAGACGGACGCGACGATGATCACGTCGTCGCGTTCGAGCAGGGCGCGCGTGGCCGAGTGGCGCATGCGGTCGATCTGCTCGTTGATGGAGGATTCCTTCTCGATGAAGGTATCCGACCGCGGGACATAGGCCTCGGGCTGGTAGTAATCGTAATAGGAAACGAAATACTCGACCGCATTGTCCGGGAAGAAGGATTTGAACTCGCCATAGAGCTGGGCGGCCAGCGTCTTGTTTGGCGCGAGGACGATGGCCGGGCGCTGCGTTTCCTCGATCACCTTGGCCATGGTGAAGGTCTTGCCCGAGCCGGTCACGCCCAAAAGGACCTGTGTGCGCTCGTTTTCATTGGCGCCGGCGACGAGATCGGCAATGGCCGTGGGCTGATCGCCGGAAGGCTGGAACTCCGTCGCCATCCTGAGCGGAATGCCGCCCTCGGACTTTTCAGGTCGCGCGGGACGGTGCGGTGTCCATGTGGACTGGAGGTTCGGGTCGCCGCCTTCAATGAGCTTGGAGAGCGCTGCAACCGTGGCCGTGACACCCGAGGAGGAAAGCCCCTCGGCCTCTTCCAGCGTGACGTCGAGACCCGCGACGGGCATGAGGCCGGCAGCGGCGCGCTCTTTGGCCGAGGCCGCGCCGCCCATGGAGGTTCCGCGCGCAGTCTTCGATGCCGAGGCGGAACGCCCGGCGGGCTTTTTCGGCTTCTTCGGTTTTGCAGGCTTTTCGGCTTCCTGCGCGATTTCATCCGCCCAATCCGCGATAGAACCGGAGGGGGAACCGGAAAGCGGCGTGCCCGAAAGCGCGGGCTGGGGGGCTTCGGCGAAGCCGCCATTCTTCTTGTCGGGTGATCTGGCCATGGGGCGAATATGGAACCGCAGGAACAAAATGGAAAGGGGTGGCGCACAGGGAATGCACCACCCCGCTCGGCTCCTGACAGAAGGCTGTCAGGAGCCGTCATGCGCGACCATGTCAGGCCGGGTAGCGGAGATGCAGAAGCGGCTCGCCCGTGGGCGGATCGATGCGCTCGTCCACCACGATGAAGCCGTAGCGTTCATAGAAGCGGCGGCCAATATCGTTTTTGACGAACACATCGAGTTCGAGCGTGCCCATGCGGGCCACGGCATCGTCCATCAGCGCCCGCCCCAGACCGCGGCCATGAAATTGCGGATCGAGAAACAGGCCGCCGACCTGATTGCCGAGCAGGGACAGGAAGCCGACAAGCCGGCCATCCGCCCAGACGGTGCGGGTATCGGCCATGGGCAGATAGACATTGCGGATATTCTCCGCCTCGCCGGCGATGAAATCTTCGCCAAGAAAGGCGTGGGCGAGCCGGCTGGCGGCGAGCCAGATGGCAACGATGGCGTCATCATCGACGCCCGGTTCATAGGTCTTGATCATTGGTCATGTCCGGTTGCGCAGCATCACGCGCGCCGTCAAAGGCACGCTGCTGCGAAAAAATCTGTTCAGGATGCGAAACGGATGCGCAGACCGGGTAGACCACCAGCCATCATCCATTTCAGGGGCGCAGCCGCCCCCGCTTCACCGGGACATAAAACCTCCAGACAGTTGATCGCGATCTAGCGCGGGAAAAGTGCAGACGCAAGGCTGCACGGGACGGTTTCAGCCAAAATCTCTCGGTTTCAGAAAGTCGAGCAGCCGCGCCTGGCCGAAGGAGAGCGCATCCCAGCGTCCGTCAAACGCGAAGCGGGCAACGGCGGCGGTGGGGAATTTTTCGCGCATGCGCTCCAGCGCGTCCTCCTCGGATCCATCGCCGGCCAGACGGCTGGCGAACTCCTCCATGCCCGGATTGTGACCGACAAGGAGGACACGCGCGGCCTTCTCCGGAATCTCTTGCAAGGCGGCAAGCAATTGCTCAGGCGCGGCCATGTAGAGCCCCCCGCTGCCGGGCGCAAGCTCCATCCGACCGATTTCGGCGGCGACAAGCCGCCAGGTCTGCTGCGCGCGCCGGGCCGGAGAAACCAGAACCTGATCGGGCAGCCAGCCACGGCGCGCAAGCTCGCGCCCCATGCGCGGAGCGGCCCGACGACCGCGCGGCGCGAGCGGACGCTCGACATCGGCCAGAGATGGGTCATCCCAGCTCGATTTCGCGTGGCGCAAAAGCAGAAGCTCTCTCATCATCCCCCCTCTTATTTTGTCGCGCCTGCCCGGGAAAGCCGGTACGCGACGGCACTCAGTATTTTATCCGGGTATATTGACAGAAATATTATACCCGGGTAAAAGGCGCGAAATCTGAATGGAGAGCTCTCATGCCCGGTTACACGGCCTTTCACGGCAGGAAACGCCTCGCCAGCGGTGCGAACATCGATGTCGCGCTGGCCGTGAAGGCGCTGCTGACGGAACATCCCGGCGCCGACGTGCTGATCTTCGACGATGAAACCGGACGGCAGGTCGATTTCAACCTGAGCGGCAGCGATGCCGAAGTGGCCGCGAGGCTGTCCGGCGGAGAGCCTGCCAAAGCGTCCGCGAAGCGCACGCCCGGCCGACCGAAACTCGGCGTCGTGGCCCGCGAAATCACGCTGCTTCCACGTCATTGGGACTGGCTCAACGAGCAGCCCGGCGGGGCTTCGGCCACACTCCGCAAGCTGGTCGATGCCGCTAGAACCGCCGACGCGCCGCGTGAGCGCCTGCGCAGGGCGCAGGCAGCCACGGATCGCTTCATGATGGCGATGCTGGGCGACCAGCCCGGCTATGAAGAGGCCGCCCGCGCGCTCTATGCCGGCGATGCGAAGCGCTTTCAAAGCCGGATCGGCGGATGGCCGGCTGACCTGAAAGCGCATGTCGAGCGGCTGGCAGCAGCGGCTTTCGAAAGCTGAACTCTCGAGACAGATCGCGTGTCCCGCAAATGACCGGCGCCCGGACAGAAGATTGATTCCCGGGCCGATACGCATTGACAAACGCCTGGCTTTCACGCAATCAATCAATAAAACAATTGAATATTAATTTGAATGTCCGACGATGCGCTGGAGCGGCGTTTCCGTGAAGCGGTGAGCCGCTCCAATGGCGCTCGGTGCATTGGTCCCGAGCAGCCAATGCAAACGAAGCCCCGGCATCCGGACAGGCAGAAAACAGGTGAGTCATGACGGCCGAAACAATCGAATTCTGCGTGCGCGCCTTTCTGATCGGAGTGGGCGCGACGGCGGTGATGGATCTTTGGGCGCTGTTTCAGAAACGGGCCTTTGGCGTGGTCGGCCTCAACTACGCGATGGTCGGGCGTTGGATCGGCCATCTGGGCAGGGGAACATTCCGCCATGCGGCGATCGGCGCCACCCAGCCGATTGCCGGTGAACACGGGATCGGCTGGGTCGCGCACTATGCCATCGGCGTGGTCTTTGCCGGAGCGCTGATCGCCATTGCAGGACTGGACTGGGCACGCCAGCCCAGCTTCCTGCCCGCACTCGCAACGGGCCTTGTAACGGTGCTCGCTCCCTTCCTTATACTTCAGCCTGGAATGGGTGCCGGGATTGCAGCATCCAGAACACCGGCTCCGAACACCGCCCGGCTACGCAGCCTGATCGCGCACACCTCCTTCGGGGTGGGGCTCTATCTGGCCGCGCTGGCAAGCACCTGGCTGATTGGTGGATAGGCCGCTTCACGAACCGCGACCCAGCGCACTGCGGTTGGGGAAATACTGGTAGAGCCAGGTTTCCGTGAGGGCGCGGTCGTCCTTTCCCTTCACATACATACGCATATCGACAGGGTCGGTGCCATCGATCCGTGCATCAAAGAAGGCGCGGTACAGACCCGGCTGACCGACCACCGGATGCGAATCGGCGAGCGTCACGGCACCGCGCGAGAGATCAACCACCGGCGCGGCATCACCGCGCTCGAGCGCGCCCACCTCGCCGCCGCGATAATCGACAACGAAACGTGTCGTGTTCTTCGGCCTCGGCTGACCGGGAATACCGCCGGTGCCGGTCCAGGTGGCCATGACGCGTCCGAGATCGGCAGGAAAGGGCTCGCTCGCGGTCCAGTGAAGGCGATAGTCGAACTGAAGCGCCCTGCCCGGCTCCACCGGCTCATCGGGAACCCAGTACATGACGATGTTGTCGTGAATCTCGTCGTCGGTCGGGATTTCAACGAGTTGCACCTGCCCCGACGCCCATTCATTGACCGGCTCGACCCAGGCAGAGGGGCGGCGGTCATAGAAGACGCCATCATCCTGGTAATGGGTGAACTCCCGGTCGCGCTGTAGCAGGCCGAAGCCACGCGGGCGCGCATCCACAAAGGCGTTGGTGACGGTTGCGGGTGGATTGTTGAGAGGACGCCAGAGGCGCTCGCCATTACCCATCCAGATGGCGAGCCCGTCAGAATCATGGATTTCCGGCCGCCAGTCGACCGCCTGTCCGCGATTGGTTTCGGAGTACCAGTACATGGAGGTGAGCGGCGCGACGCCCAGCCGCTCAATGGCTTTGCGCGGGTAGAGCGTGGAGGAAACGTCCATCACAGGACCGTCGGCCCTTGCGCAGTCGAAGCGATAGGCGCCCGTGATGCTCGGACTGTCGAGCAGGGCATGGACAAGAACCCGATCCGGCTCTCCCTCCACACGCTCAAGCCAGATGCGGCTGAAGCGGGGAAACTCCTCCGCCTTTGGCAGAGCGGTGTCGATGGCAAGACCGCGCGCCGAGAGGCCATACTGGTTGAGCGCACCGGAAGAGCGGAAATAGGACGCACCGAGAAAGGCGAGCCAGTCGGTCTTCTGCGAGGGTTCATGCAGGCGAAAGCCGGAAAACCCGATACTGTCGGGCAGGCCTCGGGCGGGATGATCTGCAGGAAGGTCGAAATACGCCTGCCTGTAGAGCACCTCGCGGGCCTCACCGTTTTCCACCACGTGTATAAGGACGGGTTCCTGAAAATACCGGCCGAGATGGAAAAACTGCACCGGCGCACCGCCCTTTCCATCAGCCCAGAGCGCATGATCGCTGCGAAACCGGATCTTCTGGAAAGCATCGTAGTCGATCTTCTCCAGTGTTTCGCCATGGGGCGAGCGCGCATTCTGCCATGGCCTTTCCGAGAGCGCCTTCGCCTCTTCTTTCAACCAGTCGAAACTGAAAGGTTTTGCCGGCCCGAAGGTCAGGCCGGGCGCGCCGGTGGCGGCAAGCGCCCTGCCCGGCAACGGCGCGACGACAGAAAACGCCGCCGCGAGAGAAAGAAAATCCCGTCGGTTGAAATCGATCATGGATGTACAGTGTCCCTTGCTCATTCATGAAATGCCGGCCTGAACGGGAACGCGGGACCTCGTGCCTGCGGAACGAACCTGTGCACCGCAGCAGCCCATGACCACCGCGATGCGCAGACATCCGCGCGCGATGCAGTTTTCTGAGATGCCGCATGATTCCATTCGCCGAACTGAAGCCACCCCGACAGACAAGTGCCGTTACCACGCGCGCGTTCCGCAGGCTGCATCACGATCTGTTCGCAACGGTATCGGACGCGTGAAACAGCACCCGGAGTCACAGCCGCTTGTACATGACCGTGGTGGCGTCGAGATGGTCGTGAAAGGGATCGCGGCAGTAACCGGGAATGATACCTGCGACGGAAAAGCCGAGAGCTGCATAAAGCGGTTCGGCCCTGTCGCCCGTGCGCGTGTCGAGCGTGATGAGGCTGCGGCCAAGGCTGCGCGCCTCGCCTTCCAACGCCCCCATTAGCGCACGAGCGATGCCCCGCCGGCGAAAGGCGGGATCGACCAGAAGCTTGGACGCTTCGACGCGATGCGGCTGATTGGGCGGGGTGTCGACAACGAGTTGAACGGAGCCTGCGAGCGCGCCGCCCTGCCGGGCGATGAAGAGAATGCGCCCGCCTGACACAAGCGCGGGAAGGATGGTCCCGCGCCAGAAGCCCGCCGCGTCCTCGATGCCGAAGGGCAATATGAACCCGATGCTCGCTCCGTCATGGACACAGGCATGAAGCAGCGCCGCCAGTTCGGGCAGGATGCACTCCGCCTCGCCGGCATCCACGCGTTCTATGGAGAGACTAGAAGAAACCTGCATGATTCAGACCGTGAAAAGGAGATAGCGGGCACCCGCCTCACCAGCCTCAAACCGGCTCGGGCCGCGAAGCTGATACCGAAGACAATCGCCCGACTGAAGCGCGTGGGCCACACCATCGACCGTGACGCGAAGCGCACCCTCCAGCAGGACAAGATGATGCTCCAGCCCCGCGCGCGGTGGCCCCTCATAGGTGATGCGGGCGCCGGGGCGCAGCACACCCTCCATCGCCTCACCGGCAAGCGCACGGGCGGGCGGCGAGACGATGCGGCGCGCAAAGCCCGAGCGGGCATCCTCCCAGACCGTCTGCCCGGCGCGCTGCACCAAAGGCGGGAAATCGTCCTCAACCAGATGGATCAGGCGCGAGAGCGTCATGCCGTAGGCCTGGCAAAGCCTGCCCAGCGCATTGGCGGTGGCGCTGACTTCGGCGTTCTCAAGCCGCGAAAGCGTTGCGCGGCTGACCCCGCAGCGCGTGGCGAGGTCCTCAAGCGACCAGCCGCGCTCCTGACGAAGAGCGCGCAGGCGCTCGGCAATACGCTGGTCTATGGTGTGGTCATCGCACGAAGAAGTATCCATATTTGAGAAATTATCCCAAATATGGAAATCGTCAAGCAGGCTCCAAACAGGTTCATTGCGCCCTGATCTTTCACAATCAGGCGACCTGCCCACTCGACAAGGCAGCGCAAAGCAAATTATCTATAATTATGACCGAACACAAAGAGACCAAAGCCGCCCATATCGCACGCACGCTGGCCGACCGCATCATCTCCGGCACGCTGGAGCCCGGTGCCCGGCTGCGGCAGGACCATGTCGCCGAGGAGTTCGGTGCCAGCCATGTGCCGGTGCGCGAGGCGTTTCGGCTGCTCGAAGCACAGGGACTGGCAAAGAACGAACCACGCCGCGGGGTGCGGGTGGCGGCATTCGACCTGAACCAGGTGCGCGAAGTGGCGGAGATGCGGGCGGCTCTGGAAGTGCTGGCCCTGCGCAACGCCGCCCAGCACCTGACGCCGGCGATCCTCGCTTCTGCCGAAGAGGCGACGCTGGAAGGCGATCGGGCGCGCGACGTGATGGTGTGGGAAGCTGCAAACCGGCGGTTTCACCGGCTTCTGGTCACCCCATGCGGCATGCCGCGCCTGCTGGCCGCCATCGACGATCTGCATGCGGCGAGCGCCCGCTTTCTCTTCTCGGCCTGGCGCTCGAACTGGGAAACGCGCACCGACCGCGACCATCGCGCGATCCTTGAACATCTGCGCCGCGGTGAACTGGACGCGGCCTGCACGGTGCTCGCGCGGCATGTGCAATGGATCGGGCACAAACCTGTCGAGACCGCGTCTGGAAAGCAGCGCAAGGCTTTCGTGATCGAGGGCTGACCGGGACACGCCCTCCCCGGCGCTTCCTGCCGGCGCCCAGGCTCCGCAACCGGTCGCGCCAGAACCGAACGCAATCACCTGCAAGCGGACGAAAGAAGAGGGATTGTCCACACCCCTCTTGCCAAGAGCGCGCGAATGTGGACTCAATAATAGATCAAGACTCTAAATTATCTATAATTCGAAAGGTGCCCCATGTCTGAGAGTTTCGCCACATCGCAAACCACAAGGCTGATCGGCAGCGCCGGTGCGCTGCAGCTCGACCAGAGGTCGTTCGCCTTCAGGGCCGGTGCGGTCGTGCTTGGCACGCTGTTCCTGGCCCTGGCCTCACGCATTGAGGTGCCGATGGTGCCGGTGCCGGTCACCATGCAGACATTTGCGATTGCCATGATCGGAGCGCTTTATGGCGCGCGTCTCGGCACGCTGACCGTTCTCGCCTGGCTCGGTGAGGCGATGGTTGGCCTGCCGGTTCTGGCCGGCGGCGCCGGCGGCCTCGCACACTTCGCCGGACCGACGGGCGGCTACCTGGCGTCCTTCCCGGTCATGGCACTGCTTGTCGGCCTTCTGGCAGAACGCGGCTGGAACGCCGAGCGCCCGCTCCTCGCCTTCACCTCTATGCTGGCAGCCAATGCACTCTGCCTCGCCATGGGCGGTGTCTGGCTGGCCGGCCTGATCGGCATGGAGAAGGCCTTCCTACTTGGCGTGGCGCCATTCGTGATCGGCGGCATCCTGAAGTCGGCGCTCGGCGCTGCGTCTCTGGTGGCGCTCGCACGCACGGCAAAGCGCGGTGATGCGCAATGACGGTGCGGCTGCGTGCACATCACCTTCTATGCATGCTGACTTATGTCGGGCGGGGCTACAGCCCCGCCTTCACCAAAAATTACGACGGCATCGTTGCGCGCCTCAACGCGGGCGAGGATGTGCTTGTCATCGAAGGACCGGACGACATCTGCCGGCCGCTGCTTGACGAAGAACCGCAACCGCATTGCCTGAACGCGCGCGTGCGCGAGCGGGATGCCCGGGCGGCAGGTGCGCTCTCGCGCTGGCTAGGCAATGAGATTGCCACGGGGCAAACTCTTCACCCCGACCGGGAACTGATCGAGCGGATGCGCACCGCCTTTGCCGGGGGCAGGACCCGGCAGGCCTGCCTTGGCTGCGAATGGCTTGGCCTGTGCTCTACGATTGCCAGTCAGGGCTATGAAGGCGCGCGGCTTGGCACGGCGCCACAAGACTGAGCGCTCCCGCAGGATGGACGCACCACGCGCGCCACGCCAGAAAAAGGCAATGGCAAAACGCATCTTCATCCCCTTCGACCGCGCGCATGACCAGCCCTTTCAGGGCCACTTTTGGACCGCAGCACTGCCGGACATGGAAATTCTGCACCACTGGATGCCCATTGCGCCAAAAGTCTGAGCTCCGTGTCGGAAGCGGGGTGCGCCGTGCGTCCTATGTCGTGAGACCCATCAGAATGAAAGGGCAATGCCATGAAGGTCGCACAGCATCTCTGGTTCGAAAAGGACATGGAAAGCGCGCTCCGGCTCTACACGTCGCTGATCCCCGGCTCCAGCATAGAGAGCGTGAAGGCGCTGCCCACCGAAACACCGGGCGGGCCGGCAGGAAGTGTGAAAGTAGCAAGCTTCACACTTGGTGATCAGCGCTATCAGGGGCTTGAGGCAGGACCTCTCGACGCGTTCAACCACAGTTTTTCGATCATGCTCGAATGCGAAACCCAGGACGAGATCGACCGGCTATGGAGCGCGCTTGGCGAGGGCGGAACGGCAGAACAGTGCGGATGGCTCAGGGACCGCTGGGGCCTGAGCTGGCAGATCCTGCCGCGACGGCTTGGCGAACTGATAAACGATCCGGATACCGCCAGGGCGCAGCGTGCAATGGGGGCAATGCTGCAAATGGTGAAGCTCGACATTGCCGGACTTGAAGCCGCCGCAAGGGGCTGACGGGCATTATACCTTGGTCGAAGATCGGCCGGAATCTGCCTCGGGAGCCGGCCGGAAATGGCATTTTGCCGGCCTCCCGTTGCCCGGGCGTTTCCGCAGAACAGGCGGGCGGCATGGCCAAAAGAGGATGAGAGCCGGCTTTTCAGGCAGTCTTGTAGCCATTTCCCTTTCGTGCCATAGATTCCCTCGCGCTCGGGTGATTGCAGACCCGGAGACTGGAAGCTTTATGATTTGGACGGCCCCTTTCCCCGATTTTCTTCAAACTCTCGAACCACCGCTAAGCTGTGCACGTTGCGCAGACGCGACTTCTCAAAGGGAAAAGGAGTTTCCCAATGGCCCAGACAGGCACCGTTAAATTCTTCAATGCGAGCAAAGGCTTCGGCTTCATCACCCCCGATGATGGCGCGAAAGACGTGTTCGTACACATCTCGGCAGTCGAGCGCTCCGGCATGACCACGCTCACCGACGGCCAGAAGGTTTCCTTCGAGGTTGAGCCCGACCGCATGGGCAAAGGCCCGAAGGCTGTCAATCTGTCGGCAGTCTGATTTCCAGACTCTCCCGGATGCACATATCGAGCGCGGCGTTCACTCGCCGCGCTTTTTATTTGCCCGCACAGATTGCAGGCGCATTGTTCTTCGCAATTCGTATTATTCACAAAACTTTCGCTTGCTCCCTTTAAAAAAATCGAACAAGCTCCCTGCCATTCGGGCATTTGCCGGCCCGGAGACTGGAATGGCATGCCCTGGCGGCGGACCTAATCACGCCCTCAGGAAGTCGCGTCGAAGCAACGAGGACAAACAACCTGTCCGGGCAAGTAGCCCGCACCACTGGTCCCGATGAGAGGCGTGAAGCTGACTGTTTCTTCTCCCCCAGTAAACGACCGATGACGCCATGGGCGAGAACCCGTCAAGAGGTTTGCCCGCCGAAACCAGCATAAAGGGAGAAAGGACTCCTTCCTATGTCGCAGAGTGGTACCGTCAAGTTCTTCAACCAGGCCAAGGGATACGGGTTCATCACCCCGGATAATGGCGAGAAGGACGTGTTTGTTCATATTTCAGCCGTTCAGGCATCCGGCCTGCAGGGCCTCGAGGACGGCCAGAAGGTCACGTTCGAGACCGAGCCGGACAAGCGTGGCAAAGGCCCGAAAGCCGTCAACCTGGAGGTTTCGCCCTGACCGGGTGACGGGTGTCGGCCAGACCGCTTCATCGTTTTCGTAGACTGGCGAAGCGGTTCAGGCCTTGGTTTTCAGGCAGTTCCGAACGGAAAACCGGCCTCCGCTTCTCCAGGAACCGCTTCGAAGGCGCCAGGCTTCGGCCTGCCCTCCGGGCAGGCCCTTCTGCTGCAGGCAGAACAGGGAACGCGCGTCAGTCGAGCCGCCGCGCGCTCTTTCTCCTTTTTCACCAAATTTCAGGCACCGGCGCAGCAGATCGCAGGCAAGAATGGTGTCTTGTGACCTGCGTTTCCGTTTCCGTCGCACCGATGCAGACGCTCAGGAAAGCGCCCGCAATGCGCATACCCGTGAAAGCGAACAGCGCCATTGTGCAAGAAACAGTGTTTGTTGAACAATGACAGATCCAGCGGATTGGGCAGACGGACATCGCCAATATCGGGCAGCGTCCTGCCCGACAGATCGACGGAGCGGTCTATCTGGGAGATGAAAACAAAGATCACCCCTTTCCTGCCGCCGAACCTCCGCAAAGACTGCACCTGCTCCATAAGATCGGGATTGATCCGCTTCTGATCGAGAAGCTGGAGATAGTCGACAACGGCAAGTGTGCCGCGCGGCACAGCCGAAAGCGCGCGCACGATATGATCGGCGCAGATCTCGTCAGAACTGTCGAAGATGAAGCGGTCAGCATGGCGAGCCGCGTCTGCCCCCAGAGCGCCAAACCGCTCCACGATGTCGCGTTCGGTATATTCAAGAGTGAAGAATGCACCGCCATGTGCGTTGTTCATGGCTTCGACGACCAGCTCCAGCGCCAATCGCGTTTTACCCTGACCGGGACGCGCGCCAAGCAGAAGGCAATCGCCGGGCGCGAGCCTGGACAACAGCATGGCTGCCGGCGCACGCGATGCGGCCTTTGCCGCCAGCAGGCTCCATCCGCCATATCCCTGTTCGCAGGCAACGCGATCGAGCGCTGCATGGAGCGGGACGCCATCGCGGCGGGACAGAAATTTCGCCCTGCGCTTCAGGGCATAGAGAGGGGCTGTCAGTTTCATCGGAAACCTCCCATTGCGAGCTGGTTTCGCAACCCCTCCTTATGCAGCCGCCCGAACAGTCGGTTTCAAAAGGCAGATAGCCCTGCATGACGTTTGCTTTCCCGATGGAGGGAGGCGGCGCGGGCAGCACCAGAATCGGAGATTAGCGCAACCCGCGTTCGGGCGAAACGATGGATCGCCGTCCAGACATCGGTCACACCCGCAACACGCAGGATAAGGAGCCTTCATAATGGTTGAACGCAGGCTGCCTGCCTCATTCAGGTGCCATTCAGGTGCGAATGGATAAACCCGGTGCGAAAGCTGCGGCTCCCCCCTGAAAAAACCGCAGCTCGTGTTTGAAGAGGTAAAGTCATGAAACGCTTCCTGAAGACGGGCATTCTCTCGCTGGCCGTCGCGGCCACGACGCTCGGAGCGATCTCCACCGCCGATGCCGGTCACCGCCATCGTCACCTGAACAACAACAGCGACGCGATTGCTGCCGGCGTGATTGGCCTGGCCGCAGGCGCCATCGTCGGCGGGCTCATCTCGGAGTCGCGCCGCGGCGACGATCGTGTCTATATCGACCCGCCCTATCGTCCCGACTACCAGCCTGTCTATCAATACCGAGAGCGCCCAGCATACCGCTACCGGGAACGCCCGGTCTATCGCGAACATCCGGTTCGCTATCGGTCGGCGATGGAGCCATGGTCGCGCGAATGGTTCCGGTACTGCTCCAACCGCTATCGCAGCTTTGACGGCCGCACCGGCACCTTCATGGGTTATGATGGCCAGCGGCATTTCTGCCAGCCGCGCTAATCTCGGAGTTCCCTGCCCCGAGACGAAATGAGGCCGGGCTCAGCCCGGCCTTTCTTCATGAAAAGCTGGATGTGGAGTTTGCGAACGCATCCAATGGACACTCAGGGAAAAAACGAAGAACCGGCACTCGGACACTACAGCGCCGCGCGTCTTATAAGACGCGCAAAGGACGCTGTAACACTTTCAAATGATGCATGTTCGTTGTCTTTCAAATGAATTCATTTGAAAGCGACATGCATTAGCAACGCATACTGGACCCGGATCGCGGCTACCCGCAGATGTTCACGATCACTCCGTACGGAAAACAATCAGTAGTTGATTTTTTGACGCACTGTCAATCAATGCATGAAGAACCGCACAGGCTTTTGAAAGTGGTCATGGCGGTGAAAACCCTCGCTTCGACGAAATCGGCCTCCGGTTCCGGCAAAACACCGATAACGCGCCTGATCTGAAGATCGCCAACCAGAAGGCCGAGAAACTGTTCTGCAGCGGTCGACGGAGACGATGCTGCAAGACTGCCTTCCTCACATGCCCGGCGAAGCAGTTCTTCGACGAGCGGCGCCACGGCATTGCGCCCGCCAGCGGCAATCGCCGCGCCCAGTTCTCCACTTTCATCGGCGGCAGCGGCACGGTTGAGAGCAATCGCCCTCTCACCAAGAAGCATGGAGAGGAGAACCGGGGCAACGTTCTCCAGACATTCCAGCGGATCGTCCCCCGCCTCGATTGCCCGCAGCAAGGCTTCGCGTGTTTCACGCGCATTCGCCTCGACCATCGTTTTGAAGAGGCCATTCTTGTCGCCATACCAGCGATAGAGCGTTTCGTTCGACGCCCTCGCCTCCCGGGCAATGGCCAGCATCGACGTTCCACCATAGCCCCTTTCGCGCAGGAGCCGATAGGCGGCACGCTCTATCTGAGCCTGGCGTTCTGCTCTCGTTTCCTCACGCATGCACATCTCCCGCCGTCTTGACAGCTACCGTACACAAATGTACGAAATTAGAAAGTGTACATACATGTACGGCTTCTGGAGGCATGGCGATGCGCAGCCTGATCACGGGACTTTCGGTAACCGCTGTCCTTTTCTCCGGGGCGATCTTCGGGTTCTTCTATGCTTGGGTGTGCTCGACCATGTGGGGCCTCGACCAGGCAGACCCGCATGTGGCGATCGCGGCCATGCAGGCGATGAACGCCTCGGTGCGCAATGCGGTTTTCTTTCCGGCCTTTTTTCTGACGCCCGCGGTCCTTGCGCTGGCAGCGCTCGTGATCTGGCGCGACGGGCAAAGGAGCCCGGCTTTCTGGATCGCTGCGAGCGCCGCGACCTACCTGATCTTCGGTCTCTTTCTGACAATGACGGTCAACGTGCCGATGAACGAGGCGCTGGCTCTGATTGCGGTGCCGGACGAGATTGAAGCGGCAGAAGCGATCTGGTCCGACTATTCTTCACGCTGGCAGTTCTGGAACCAGACGCGAACGGTCGCATCCGGCATTGCGCTGGCGCTTGCCGGCTATGGAATTGCCCGGCTCCGTACAGACTGAACGCGAAACTATACGAGAAACGGGTTCGAGCGCCGTTCGTCCCCGAAGCGCCCGCCGGGGCCATGACCGCACAGGAAGCCGATATCGTCACCGAGCGGCAGCAGCTTCTCCCTGATCGAACGGATCAGCGCATCATGATCGCCGCCCGGCAGGTCGGTACGACCGACCGAACCGTTGAAGAGCACGTCGCCCACATGCGCGAAGCGGGCTTTGCGGTTGAAGAAGACAACGTGGCCCGGCGCATGCCCCGGGCAATGCAGAACCTCGAACTCATGCTCACCGAACGACACCGTCTCGCCTTCGCTCAGATAGCGGTCGGGCGTGACATTGCGCACGGACTGATCGAGGCTGAACATGCGCGCCTGGTTTTCCAGGTTGGCCAGAAGCTCCCGGTCGTCCTCGTGCGGTCCGATCAGCGGCACGCCCAGCGCCTCCTTGAGGTCCATCGCGCCACCGGCATGATCGATATGACCATGGGTCAGCCAGATCGATTCAACGGTAATGCCGTTGTCGTCAATGGCTGCGCGAATGCGATCCACCTCGCCGCCCGGGTCGACCACAACGCCAATCTTGATATCTTCGTCGAAGAGAATGGTGCAGTTCTGCTGGAATGGCGTCACGGGAATGACACCGGCACGGAGATTGCCCATGAAGCCCTCTTGTTCGTGGCCCGAAACGCGGGGGCCGGAAATACGAAACGGGCAACCGCCCCCGGCTGCCCGTTTCAGAGAATTGATGAAAATCAGCTCTTGTTCATCGCGCCCATAACAGCGCCGACAATGCCGGTCAGAACGCCACCACCGACAGCGCCACCGACAGCATCGCCCAACAGGCCGCTCAGCGCACCGGCATCGCCACCCATGCTAGAAAGCAGAGCACCGCCGCCAACGCCGCCAATGACGCCACTCAATATCTTGGCGCCGTGACCCATCGCGGCCTTCTTGACGACTGAGCCGATTGCCTCACCGCCAAGAATGCCAGTCACAGCCTGCACGATAATAGGAAGTAGAGCTTCCATGTCCGGTCCCTCTCAAAGAGCCGACCTCCAAGGGCCGGCCCGCCCATGAAAGCGCGATTCCGGCCCATGTCAAATAAGAGGCTGTGAATATTCGATGAAGTAACCTGCAGTTGCGGCCGCTTACTGGGCCGCCACAGACAGTTTCGGGCGCACTTCGTTGGCGTAATCATTCATCAGCAAACGCGTGATTTCGCCCACTTCGAAGCGGTAAGGGCCGATCTCGGAGACAGGCGTGACCTCGGCAGCGGTGCCGCACAGGAAACACTGTTCAAAACCTTCCAGCTCTTCCGGCATGATCGCACGCTCGACCACTTCGATGCCGCGGCGGCGGGCAAGATCGATCACCGTGCGACGGGTGATTCCATCGAGGAAGCAGTCAGGTGTCGGCGTGTGCAGAACACCGTCCCTGACGAAGAAGATGTTGGCGCCCGTCGCCTCGGCGACCTGACCGCGCCAGTCGAGCATCATGGCGTCGGCATAGCCCTTTGCCTCGGCCGCATGCTTGGAAAGCGTGCAGATCATGTAAAGGCCGGCGGCCTTGGATTTGGACGGTGCGGTGCGCGGGTCCGGGCGGCGATACTCCGCCATGTCGAGGCGGATACCCTTCAAGCGCTGCTCCGGGTCGAAATAGCTCGGCCACTGCCAGATGGCGATGGCAAGGTTGATGCGGTTGTTCTGCGCCGAAACACCCATCATCTCGCTGCCGCGCCAAGCGATCGGCCGCACATAGGCATCGGCAAAGCCCTGGCGCGCCAGAAGCTCACGGCATGCATCGTCGATTTCCTGCACCGACCACGGGATGGTGAAGCCCAGAATGCGAGCGGATTCATGCAGGCGTTCGGTGTGTTCGGTGAGCTTGAAGATCTCGCCGCCATAAGCACGCTCGCCCTCGAACACGGCGCTGGCATAGTGCAGGCCATGGGACAATACGTGAATCTTCGCATCTGCCCATTTGACGAATTCACCATTGAGCCAGATAAAGCCCTCGAGCTGATCAAAAGGAACCGCTGCCATGTAACCTCTCCCGCCGGTCCGTTTCCGTGGGACCGGGCAAACCGAAAATACCGCCCGTGGGCGACGCCTTCAATCGTCACAGCCTATGCGCTACCAAAAGGAATTTGAAGGATGTTCCGAAAAATGACCTTCAGAGTACCTTTTCGTTCGTGCCGGGACGAAAACATTGTCAAAAATTACCACGCCTTGAAATTATGTCAATAAGACTGACATAATTTCTTCGTCAATCGACCGAAACGACCGGAAGCAGCCCAAGAGCATGACCGACGCCGACCCGATCAAAACCCCGCTGACACTGGATGACGGCGTAGATTTCGCCATCATTGAGCACCTGTTCTTCGCCTACAGGGATTTCACCGCCGACCCGGACGCCATCCTTGACGAATACGGTTTTGGACGGGCGCATCATCGGGTCCTGCATTTCGTCAACCGACTGCCGGGGCTGACAGTGGCGGAGCTGCTGGAGGTCCTGAGGATCACCAAGCAGAGCCTGGCGCGGGTGCTGAAACAGCTTATCGACGATGGGTATATCGTGCAGGTCCCAGGGCCGCGCGACCGCCGCCAGCGCGAACTCTACCCGACACAAAAAGGGCGCGACCTGGCGCTGGCGCTGGCACTGCCACAGTCCCGCCGCATCCGTGCGGCACTTGAAGAGGCGGAACCGGGCGACAGTGCCGCGGTGGAGCGTTTTCTGCGCGCCATGGTGAACCCGGAACTGCGCGCCCAGATGGACAAACTGCCCAACGGACGCTCTAAGTAGAAGACGCATGGCACATCGGACACATCGGGCACATCGGTTGAGGAGATCGTCACAATGAGCGAAACCGGCAATCTCGAGAAGGACCACACTGTCCTGAGCGATGATGCGCCGCATTTGCTGGTGGTGGACGACGACACGCGCATTCGCAGCCTGCTCAACCGGTTCCTGCGTGAAAACGGCTTCCGGGTCACCATTGCTGGCAACGCTGCCGAGGCACGCCGCAAGCTGGTGGGCCTCGATTTCGACCTCGTCGTGCTCGATGTGATGATGCCGGGAGAAGACGGCGTATCGCTGACCAGATCTCTGCGCGAGGAAAAGGACACGCCGATCCTGATGCTGACGGCGCTGTCGGAAACCGACAGCCGCGTCACCGGGCTGGAAGCCGGCGCCGACGACTATCTTCCCAAACCGTTCGACCCACGCGAGCTGGTGCTGCGCATCAACAGCATTCTGCGCCGCAGCACGCCACAGTCCACTCCGAAGGTGGAACAGGTGGTGTTCGGCCCCTACGCCTTCCAGATCGCCAAGCGCGAACTGAAGCACAGCGGCAAGCTGGTGAAGCTGACAGACCGGGAACGCGACATCATGGTCATATTCGCCGAAAGGGCCGGCGAGACCGTGCCGCGGCACGAACTGGTGGGCGAGGACTCGGAAGTGGGCGAGCGCACGATCGACGTGCAGATCAATCGCCTGCGCCGCAAGATCGAGCGCGACCCGTCCAACCCGGTCTACCTGCAGACCGTGCGCGGCATCGGCTACCGGCTGAGCGTCGAGTAACCCCGGCGTCAGACGGCGAGAGACTGGTAGTTCGCAATATCGGCTCGTATGCCGAGGCGGTCCATCATCTCATGGCGGTCAAAACCGGTTTCTGAATGCATGCGCGCGACGGCCTCGCCCGCGCGCACGATCGCTTCGGGCCCTTCCCACTCGACCATGGTGACGAAATTGAACTCGCCCGGCCCCGACGCCTGTTCGAGAATGATGTCCCCCAGAAAGCCCGCCTGCTGGCGCAGGAGGGTGTGCGTGGCGGAAACGCGCTCGAGAAACTCTTCGCGGGCCGGCGCCGGTACGGCAAATTTATCGACCCGATAGATTGCATTGGCGGAAGGCGCGGTTTGCGGGCGTGCGGACATGGTGTCTCCTTGAAGGACAGATGGAACGGTGATGCGGCGCACTCTCGAAGTTCAAGTTGACTTTAAGTCAAGAGGTCTTTCGCTGCGCCCGGTGCTTTTTCCTGCCTGCACGCGGCGTCGCGTTGTCCGCATGTGTGCAGCGCACGGAAAAGCTGTTTCCTCTTGCGCGTCCAATGCATAGGATCAGACCGGATTGCAGTTCGGGAATGGATGCCCGCAAGGGCGAATGGCGGAATTGAACATCAGACCAGATCAGAAGACGCCGGCCGGGAAGATCACGCCATTGGCGCGCTTCAGACAGGCATTCGGGGCGATGCGCAGACCGTGGCGACGGTTCTGGCGCATCGTTTCGCGCTACATGCCCAAACAGCTCTATGCGCGCTCGCTCATCATCGTGATCGCGCCGATGCTGCTTTTGCAGTCGGTCATTGCCTTCGTTTTCATGGAACGCCACTGGCAGACGGTCACGCAGCGGCTAAGCCAGGCGGTCACGCGCGACATCTCCGCCATCATCGACATGATCGAGACCTATCCGGGCAATGACGGCTATGCGCAGGTCATCCGCATCGCCCAGGAGCGACTTGCGCTCAAGATCGACCTTCTGCCGCCCGACCCCCTGCCCGCGCCCGGCCCGAAACCGTTTTTCTCCATCCTCGACCAGACGCTCGGCGAAGAGATCACCCGGCAGATCAACCGGCCCTTCTGGCTCGACACGGTGGGCAATTCGAACATCATCGAAATCCGCATCCAGCTTGAAAACCAGGTTCTGCGCGTCTTTGCCAGACGCAGCCAGGCCTATGCTTCGAACACGCACATTTTCCTTCTGTGGATGGTCGGCACCTCGCTGGTGCTGATCGCCATCGCGGTGGCGTTTCTGCGCAACCAGATTCGCCCCATCCTGCAACTGGCGGCCGCCGCGGACAGTTTCGGCAAGGGGCGGCCGACACCAAGCGACTTCAGGCCGCGCGGCGCGGAAGAAATCCGCCGCGCCGGCAGCGCCTTCCTCTTGATGCGCGAAAGAATCGAGCGCCAGATCGAGCAGCGAACGGCCATGCTGACCGGCGTGAGCCACGATCTGCGGACCATCCTGACGCGCTTCAAGCTGCAGCTTGCCGTGGCCGGCAGCAAGGAAGACATCGAAGCGCTCAACCAGGACATCGAGGACATGCGCTCGATGCTGGAAGGGTATCTGGCTTTCGCCCGCGGCGAGGCGGCGGAAGACCCCGGCGCGTTCGATCTGGCCGCGTTCTTCGACCGCGCCGTGGAGGAAGCCGGCCTGCGCGACTGCACGCTGAAGGTCGAGACCTTGGGCAGCACGCACCTGCACGCACGACCCAATGCCTTCAGCCGGCTTCTGAACAATGTGATCGGCAATGCATTCCGCTACGCTTCCAATGTGGAAATCACCGCGCGCAACACCAATGGAACGCTGACCATCACCGTGGACGATGACGGGCCCGGCATTCCCGCTGACATGCGTGAAGACGTGTTCAAGCCCTTCGTGCGGCTTGATGAAGCGCGCAACCAGGACGAAAGCGGTACGGGTCTCGGCCTTTCCATCGCCCGCGACATCGCCCGCAGCCATGGCGGCGACGTGACGCTGGACGACAGCCCGCTTGGCGGACTTCGGGCGGTGATCCGGGTACCGTCCTGAGATTGAAGGTGCGGAGGGGCCGGGCCTTCTGAAGCGCGGGTCAGGCTCGATGAAACCGGCCGTCAGAATGCGGAGTGCTTGTAAAGGTCCAGGTGCATGATCGTATTGATCGTGTCGTCGGTGTGCTTCCTGATCCCGTCTGCCTCACTCTGACCGGCGGTCTCGTTGCCAGCGGAGGATCCGCTGCTCTCGCTTAGGGCGACGGCGCCGGCCGCAAGCAGGCCCATGAGGAAAGCCATGCGCTTCTTGCGCTCGATCGGAACCTGAATTTTCCGTTCGACATAGGCGATCCTTGCGGCCGCGCCCGGCGTGCCCTTCTCCTCCGCGAGGAGATAGAGATTGAGCGCCGTGTCCCAGTTTTCCTCAACGCCCACTCCATGTTCGTAAAAGCTTCCAAGCAGGAGGATCGCGGGGCCGTGTCCGAGGCCGGCAGCGCGCTCGATATATTCGAAAGCGGGCCCCTCCTGCCTCGACATCACACTCCTCTCATTCCCCTCGTGAGCGTACACAAAGCCCTTTATGTGAATTTGGCCGATCTGGTAGAGGACGTCCGGATCTCCGGTCTCGGCGAACTGTTCCTCAAGGGCTGCCAGCGTCTCTTCCCTCTCCCTGAAAGCCTGCTCATGGCGCAGATCGCTGGCCCATTCCCGCTCCACACGCTCGATTTCCGAAAGAGCTTTTCGATACCCCGCCTCAAGAGCCGGTTTCAGAATCTCGAGCTTCTCTTCATGAGTGAGCGTTTGCACGTCCGTGCGTGTCTCCACCTGCTTACCATCGGCCATGTGGTAGTGATAAAGCTCTTCGGGCACTTTCGTCCGCACCAGCTCGACACGCGCGGGGAGATGGCCTGACTTGACTGCCTGCGTAAACCACCATGCAGCCTCCCCCGTCAAAACCGGGGGCAGGCGAATGCCCAGGTAATCATGGCATCCGTCCCGCAGGCAAAGGCCCAGCTGATACTGAGCATCAGCATCGCCGCCCTCAGCCCTCGAAACCAGCCCCAGAAAAGCCTCACGCCCCCCGGATACATCTTCTCGCAGCTTTTCCCGGGTGATCCGCACCGGCTCCAGACGCTTCAGCAGTCCATCAAAATCAAACGCAAGCGCCTGACTTACAAACGCTCCATGGAGAAGGCCGCCTATGAAAAGCACCGACGTCAGTCCCGGCCGGATATTGATTGCGCGCAAGGCAGCCTCCACAGACCAGATGCAGTCGCTCACGAAGAGCCATTGAACGAATGTTCGCCCAAATTAGAACGAGCAGGCAGTGACGTGTCAACGAGGCGGCACCGCGGTATGCGTCAGCGCACGGCTGGGCGTGGTGGATGATCCAGCTCAAAGACCAGTGTCTGCATATCATTGGCATCAACACGGATGCGTCGGGCGCGGATCATGAACACAATGGTCTCGTCGCGCCCCGCCAGTTCAACGAAATCGCCCTTGCGCGCCCATTCACCAAGGCTGAGGCGGTCGAGCTGCGTCGCCAGCCCCGCAGTCTCGGCCCTGCGGCGCGCCGCGCTGGTCAGTTCGATGATCGTCTTCAAGCGCATGTCTCCTGCTGTCGATAACCCTGCGGAAAGAAGGCCATGCTCTTGACCTTTCGCCCACGAAAGATTGCACGTTATCCTTTCGTCTAACACACTGAGTCGCGACCGGGCCACAGACGCATGATTTTCCCGGCCGCCCATTGCAAGGAGAGGGCTCATGACCTCACGCTACGCAAAAATCGCCATGACGCTGGCACTCGCTGCCTTCGCATTCATGGTCACCTTCAACAACATCACGGACTACGGCTCGAACTTCGCGTTCGTGCAGCATGTGTTGAGCATGGACACGACATTTCCCGGCAATGCGGCCATGTATCGGGCCATCACCTCGCCGACCCTGTGGCATGCCGGTTACTGGCTGATTATCGCCGGTGAGGGCCTGACCTTCGTTCTCCTGCTTCTGGGCGGGCTTAGAATGTTCGGCGCGCGCAGCGCTTCAGCTGCCGAGTTCCAGGCGTCCAAGAAACTGATGATCGCCGGCGCGACGACCGGCTTTCTCGTCTGGTTCTTCGGCTTCATGGTCGTCGGCGGCGAATGGTTCCTGATGTGGCAGTCCGACACCTGGAACGGCCAGGACGCGGCCTTCAAGTTTTACGTGGCCATCGTCGGCGTCCTGATCTTCGTCAACCAGCGCGACGACGAAGTCGCCTGACGCGACAGCGATGTTTCTGGCAACATGCCATTGCGGGGCCGTGCGGATGGAAACATCCGCACGGCCCTTGTGGTTAACCGACTGCAATTGCTCGATCTGCCGCAGGCTCGGTGTTCTCTGGCTTCACTGCAGTCCTGCCGAAGTGACCTTCCTGTGCGGCGAAGACGACACCGTCGCCTATGTGCAAGGCGACAGGACGCTCGCAATGCACCATTGCCCCACATGCGGGTGCACGACGCACTGGCTCCCGATTGGTGAAGGCAACCGCATGGCCATCAATGCGCGGCTGATGGAGCCGAGTGCGATCGCCGGCCTGCGCATTCGCCGTTTCGATGGTGCGGACAGATTTGATTATCTGGATTGAGACAACGCGCTGGATGAACGCTTATTCAAATACGATTGATATCAGGATGGATTGTGTCCGCGCGGGTACAGGCTTCTACCGGAGATGGGAAGCGCCAGGGCGTTGGACTGGAAAATGAACCTGATTTTTCCGGATGCTTCGGTGCACCATCCGGGTTTCAAGATCGCCATATGCCTCCGAATGGGCACGGGACGACCTAATGCAGGCGGCTGCCGTTGGGCACTTTCCCGTCGCATCCGGCCAGAACGATGGCGCCATTTTCGTCTGAGAACCCCATGACAAGGATTTCCGACATGAACTTGCCGATCTGGCGCGGCGGGAAATTGACCACCGCCACCACCTGCCGTCCGACGAGAGTCTCCGGCGTGTAATGGACGGTGATCTGCGCTGACGATTTCTTGATTCCGATCTCCGGACCGAAATCGACCTTGAGCTTGATGGCAGGCTTGCGGGCTTCCGGATAAGGCTCTGCCTCGATGACGGTGCCGATACGGATATCCACCTTCAGGAAATCGTCAAAGGTGATTTCCGGGGCCATTTCCGATGACATGCCCGCTCCCCTGCTTGCGACCTAAGCGTTGCCGTAGGTCTCGAACAGCACGCTGTTCAGGGCTTCCTGCGCCGTACTGCCCGACCAGATGACATACTGGAACGCCTGATAATAGCACTCGCAGGCTTCCAGAGCGCTGTTCAGCATGGTCTCGACCTGCTGGCCCGTTGGCTCGACGCCACCGGCAAGAACGAGCGCCTGGCGGAACATCACCACATTCTCGCGCTCCCAGAGATCGAAATGGCCGAACAGCATCTGTTCGTTGATGAGCGAAAGGAGCCGCATGACTTCCAGAGTACGCTTCGCGGGCACCTTCAGGTCAAAGGCGCAGGCCACGTGCAGCGCCTCGAATTCCTCCATCCAGGAGAAGGACACGTTATAGTCGGTCCATGTGCCGGCCACGGCGATGGCGATCTCGTCGTCGCCATTGCGCTCGAAGCTCCAGTCATTGGTGTGCGCGACATGTTCGATGACATCGACGGGATGCGCATCACGGGTCATGTCGAGTTCAAGAAGGCTCATTAATCTGCTTTCCCGTATCTGGAGGCGCCGCAACACCCCGCAAGAATCCACAGCGGAAATGATCTTCCGCAAGACGTTTCAAACCTGAAACACAGTGTGGAGCGACAACGACAACGCATGGAACTAACGCGGGCCCGCCCCTGCCCGACTGCATGACCAGTTACGAATCACGCTGTAAATTCAGTGTATTGATGCAGAGTCGCGTGACCAGACCTTTTTTGCCGAAAGGCCAAGGGGTGTGTGGATAGAAACACCGCGCGGCATGGGGCGGCGCGGCGTAAGCGACTCTCGAACAAGGATTTTTCGACGCCATACACAGGCGCCGGTAATAAAAAATTATTTTTTCGCCCGGGTGGATGACGCCGGTTTCGAATCAGATTTCGCAGGTTTTGCGGCACCGCTGGCGGCGAGTTGTGCCTCCAGCGCTTCGATACGGGCGGTCAATGCGGCGTTTTCCTCCCGCGCTTTCAGCGCCATTTCACGCACCATTTCGAACTCTTCGCGCTGGACGACGTCCATCGAGCTGAGAATGCGTTCAGCCTGTGCCTGAAAGGCAGTCTCGACCTCGCGGCGCACGCCCTGAGCGGCACCTGCGGCATCGGTCATCAGCTTGGCGAATTCGTCGAAGATTCGGTTGCTTCCGTTGGTCATGGCTCGTTTCCCAGATTGAACCTTTGACCTAGTGGGCACCGGCTCCGAATGCAAGGCAAACCGCGCCTTGACCTTGCCCGGATGCTCCGCAATACCTGCGGCAAGTGAGTTTTATGCGCCGGGAGGCCCGATTGACCGACTTTCTGATGTTGCCTCTGGCCGCCCTGCCCTTTCCCGCAATCGATCCGGTGGCATTGCAACTGGGGCCGCTCGCAATCCACTGGTACGGGCTCGGCTATGTGGTCGGCATCCTCGCCGGCTGGTGGTATGCGCGCCGGCTGGTTTCGAACGAGCGCCTGTGGGCAGACGGCAAGCCGGCGATGACGGTCACGGATCTCGACGATTTCGTTCTCTGGGCCGCGATCGGCATCGTAGCCGGCGGGCGGATTGGCTATATTCTCTTTTACGACCTGCCGCGCTACATCGCGAACCCGCTCGACATTCTCGCCGTGTGGGAGGGGGGCATGTCGTTCCATGGCGGGCTGCTCGGCGTCACGCTCGCCATGCTGCTCTTCGCCCGAAAGCGCGGCATCAATGCCTGGAGCCTGTTCGACACGATTTCGGCGGTGGTGCCGATCGGGCTTGGCCTCGTTCGTGTGGCCAATTTCATCAATTCGGAGCTCTGGGGCCGGGTGACGGATGTGCCCTGGGCCTTTGTCTTTCCCAATGGCGGGCCGGAGCCGCGCCACCCGAGCCAGCTCTATGAAGCAGCGCTCGAAGGGCTGGTGCTTTTCGTGGTGCTGCGCCTTCTCACCCATAAAGGGCTGAGGCTGAAGATGCCGGGCTTCGTCGCCGGCGCGTTCGTGTGCGGCTACGGCCTCTCGCGCATCGTGGTCGAATTCTTCCGCGAGCCTGACGCGCATATCGGCTATCTGGCCGGCGGGTGGCTGACCATGGGGATGGTGCTTTCGCTGCCCATGGTTCTTGTGGGCGTGTGGGCAATGCTGAGGGCGCGGGCCGCAGCCCGATGAAAACACTGAAGGATCGCATCAGGGCGCAGATCGAAACGGCGGGGCCAATGAGCATCGCCGACTATATGGCGCTTTGCCTTTTCGATCCCGACGAGGGCTATTACACGACGCGCCAGCCCTTTGGCGCCGATGGCGATTTCACGACCGCGCCGGAGATCAGCCAGATGTTCGGCGAATTGTGCGCCGTCTGGCTCTATACGGCGTGGAAGGAGAGCAGCGCACCGAAAACGCCTGTTGTGGCCGAGATTGGCCCCGGGCGCGGCACGCTGATGAAGGACATGCTACGGACCTGGGCGAAAATCGACCCCGCGTTCAGAAAGCAGATGCGGCTTTTCATGATCGAAGCGAGCCCCCGGCTGAGCGACGTGCAGCGCAGGACGCTTGGGCTTCCGGAAGGTGAAGTGGCATGGATCGCCGATCTGGACGCTTTGCCGGAAGGGCCGCTTTTCATTGTTGGCAATGAGCTGTTCGACGCCATCCCCATTCGGCAATATGTGAAGGTTGGAAATGCCTGGCGCGAACGCGTGGTTGGCCTTGATGCGGAAGAACGGCTTGCGTTCATGGCAGGTGCCGGCTCTGCGGACCCCGCTCTGTTACCGCCGGGTGCAAATAACGCGCCCGAAGGGGCGATCGTGGAACTCGCACCGGCACGCAATGCGCTAATGGCCCGCATCGCCGAACGCATCGGCCGAAAGGGCGGCGCCGGTCTTTTCATCGATTATGGCTATGCGTCACCCGCCCCCGGCGACACGCTGCAGGCCATGCGCGGCCACGCCTATCAGAATGTATTGAAGGCGCCGGGCAAAGCCGACCTGACGGCGCATGTGGATTTCTCCGCCTTGGCGGGTGCGGCAAAGGAGCGGGGTCTGACCGCCGAGCTGATGAACCAGGGTGACTTTCTCATCGGCCTCGGCCTGCTTGAGCGTGCCGGACGGCTGGGCGCTGGCAGAAACGCCACGGAGCAGCAAGCCATTCGCAACGATGTGGAGCGGCTCGCCGGCCCCGACCAGATGGGAACGCTGTTCAAGGTGCTGGCCGTAACGCCATCCACAGTGGCGGTTCCCCCATTCGCCTCAGCGCATTGACTTGATTTCGCCCCTGCCCCACCATCCCGCCGCTTGAGAACATCTGAAAAGGCGGCGCATGCTTGACACGACGAGGCCGGAACCCCTGCGGTCCCCGCTACTGGACCGTGAGCGGGAGAATGGTGTGAAGCATGGCTTCTTCACCCGGGCGGGCGGCGTTTCGACGGGGCTCTATCAAGGGCTCAATGTGGGCTATGGCTCGGGCGACGACCGCGAGACGGTGACAGAGAACAGAAGGCGCGTGGCCGAATGGCTAGGTGTCGACGCAGATCATCTTCTGACCGTTCATCAGGTGCATTCGCCCCATGCCGTCATTGTCGATGAACCCTTTGCGGGAGACCGCCCCGAGGCCGACGCAGTGGTGACCAATCGGCCGGGACTGGCACTGGGTGCACTGGCGGCTGATTGTGGGCCCATTCTGCTCGCCGATGGCAAGGCGCGGGTGATCGCGGCTGCCCATGCCGGGTGGAAAGGGGCGCTGACCGGCATTCTGGAAAACACCATCGCGTCGATGGAACTGCTGGGCGCGGAGCGGGAAAACATCACCGCCGTGCTTGGTCCCTCCATAAGCCAGGAAAACTATGAGGTCGGGCCGGAATTCGTGGAGCGTTTCGTCAACCACAACCCGGCAAACCGGGACTGGTTCCGCCCGTCGCCCAAGGCCGGGCATGCGCTTTTTGATCTCAATGGCTACACGGTGGCGCGGCTGACGGCGGCCGGCGTCCATGCCGTGCAGATCGGGCGTTGCACCTATAAAGAAGAAGAGCATTTCTATTCCTATCGCCGCGCCACGCATCGCGGTGAACGGGACTACGGACGCCAGATTTCAGCGATCATCCTGGAGGACATTTGATGGCGCTTCATTTTGACCAGGCAGAATTCGATTCCCGGCGCGATCGTCTCGTCATCGAAATGGCCGAGCGCAAGCTCGACGCCATGCTGCTTTTCGCGCAGGAGAGCATGTACTGGCTGACGGGTTACGACACGTTCGGCTTCTGCTTCTTCCAGTGCCTTGTCGTGAAGGCCGATGGCTCGATGGTGCTTTTGACACGCTCGGCCGATCTGCGTCAGGCGCGGCACACCTCCACCATCGAAAACATCGTCCTGTGGACAGACAGGCACGACGCCAACCCGGCCGTCGACCTGCGCAATCTTCTGAACGATCTCGACCTGCTGGGTGCCCGGATCGGTGTCGAATACGACACGCATGGCCTCACGGGCCGCAGCACCCGCCTGCTTGATGAACAGTTGCAGACATTTGGCAAGATCGAGGACGCGTCAGACCTCGTCAGCCGGCTGCGGCTGTTCAAGAGCGAGGCAGAGATCAAGAAAGTGAAACGCGCCGCAAAGCTCGGTGACGAAGCGCTGGATGCAGCTCTGCCGCTGATCAAACAGGGCGGCGACGAGGCCGCGATTCTAGCCGCCATGCAAGGGGCGGTGTTTGCCGGCGGCGGTGACTATCCGGCCAATGAATTCATCATCGGTTCGGGCGAGGACGCACTTCTGTGCCGCTACAAGGCGGGCCGGCGCAAGCTCAACAAGAACGACCAGATCACGCTCGAATGGGCCGGCGTCTATCACCACTATCATGCGGCGATGATGCAGACCGTGCTGACGGGCAAGGTCTCGAAAAGGCATCAGGAGCTTTTCGACGCGGCACGCGATGCGCTGACCGCGGTGCAGAAGACGATGACACCGGGCAACACGTTCGGCGACGTGTTCGACGCGCATGCGCGCGTGATGGAAACGCATGGCCTGACCAAGCACCGGCTGAACGCCTGCGGCTATTCGCTGGGCGCGCGGTTCTCGCCGTCCTGGATGGATCCACAGATGTTTTATGCCGGCAATGAAGAGCCCATCGCGCCGGGCATGACGCTGTTCGCCCACATGATCATTATGGATTCCGACACGGGCAGCGCCATGTGCCTCGGCCGCACCTATCTGACCACCGAAGACGACCCCGAGCCGCTTTCGCGCTACGGGCTGGACCTTATAACGAGGTGAAGGCAATATGCCGCGCAGGATCGAAGCCATTGAGGGGGGCTGCGGTATTTTTACAAAGCGCGCCATAACGGGCATCGCCATGTTGAGCTTTGCCGGCCTTGCCGGCTGCAACACGGGTTCCATGCTCGATCTGAATTCCGGACCGACACCGGCGGGCACAGTGCCCGGTGGGCAGACCGGGCTTCAGCAGCAGCCGACCGAAACCGCCCTCGCCTTACAGACGGACGCGGCGAACGAGACTGCGGCAGCCCCCCTGCAGGCCGTGACCACCAGTGAGCGCATCCAGTTTGCCCCGGTGATCGGCGCGACCGCAGAGGCCGTGCCGGCCCTGTCGCGGCGTCTGGAGGCCCGTGCCAGACAAAGCGGCATCGCCATTGTACCCCAGGGCGGCAGCGCCTCCATGGTGATGAAAGGCTACTTCTCGGCCATCGCCGATGGCGGCAAGACGACCGTGATTTATGTATGGGACGTGCTCGACCCGTCGGGCAACCGGCTGCACCGCATCCAGGGCCAGCAGGCTGCGCCCGGCGGTCAGGGCGACGGCTGGTCTTCCGTCACCAGCGCCACGATGGAAGCCGTGGCAGACTCGACCATCAGTCAACTGTCCGCATGGCTGGCGCAGCGGCAGGGCTGATTTTTTCGGGATTTCATCGTGATTCTTTCCTCAGGCGCTTGCAATAAAGCCTCACCCCGTTAAAAGCGCGGTCAAGCGTCAAGGCGTTCTCCGAGGACATTCCATGAAGCTCTTTGCGGGCAATTCCAACCGGGTTTTGGCAGAGGCCGTTTCCCGCTATCTCAACATTTCTCTTGGCAAAGCCACCGTGCGACGGTTCGCCGATCAGGAGATATTCGTCGAAATCCAGGAAAATGTGCGCGGCGAGGACGTTTTCGTCCTTCAGTCGACCGCCTATCCGGCCAACGATCACCTGATGGAACTTCTCATCATGATCGATGCCTTCCGGCGCTCTTCGGCCCGGCGCATCACTGCGGTGCTGCCCTATTTCGGCTATGCCCGGCAGGACCGGCGCACATCGGGCCGCACGCCGATCTCGGCCAAGCTGGTAGCCAACCTGATTACCCAGGCAGGCGCCGACCGTGTTCTGACGCTGGACCTTCATGCAGGCCAGATCCAGGGCTTCTTCGACATCCCGACCGATAACCTTTTCGCCGTGCCCGTGATGGCACGCGACGTGAAGGCGAACTATACGCTCTCCAATGTGATGGTGGTTTCGCCGGATGTCGGCGGCGTGGTGCGTGCCCGCTCGCTGGCAAAGCGCATTGATGCGCCGCTTGCCATTGTCGACAAGCGCCGCGACCGGCCGGGCGAATCCGAAGTGATGAACGTGATCGGCGACGTGAGCGGCAAGGATTGCCTGCTGATCGACGACATCGTCGATTCCGGCGGCACGCTTTGCAATGCGGCCGACGCGCTGCTGAACAACGGCGCAACCAGTGTGACCGCCTATATCACGCATGGCGTTCTTTCGGGCGGCGCGGCAGCACGCATCTCCGGATCGCGGCTGAAGGAACTGGTGATCACCGATTCCATCCAGCCGAGCTCGGCAGTGGAAGCGGCGGAAAACATCCGCACCATCACCATTTCCGACCTTATCGGCGAAGCAATTTCGCGCACGGCGACAGAAGAATCGGTCTCGAGCCTTTTCGACTGATCGCCTTCCCGCAAGCATGAAAAAGCCGGCCACGCGTGCCGGCTTTTTTGTTGGCCAAGCCGTCCACTCAGGCAGCAGCGCGCTCCTGCGCAACACCGACCCAGGCAGAGAGCCTGTCGACAAAGCCGGACAGGAAAGCCCTTGTGTCTTCATTGGCGATGTCATTGTTTTCATCGACCAGGCCCGGCTTCATCTGCAGATAGACCTCCGGGCTCGTCATCAGCGTGGCACCGAGGCTGACCATGATCGAGCGCAGGTGAATCTGCGCTGCGATCGCCCCCATCGCGCCCGGGCTGGAACCGACGACCGCGGTCGCTTTGCCGGTCCAGCTGTTCTGGCCCCAGGGCCTAGACGCCCAGTCAATCGCGTTCTTGAGAATGGCAGGGATGGAGCGGTTGTGCTCCGGTGTAACAATGAGAATGCCGTCAGCCGCTGCAACGCTGTCCTTGAGCTTTTGCGCGGATGCCGGGTATTCCGCGACGTCATCGTCGTTGTACATCGGCAAAGCGGCGAGATCGAAATATTCGAATTCCAGGCGCCCATCGGCCAGCTTTTCCAGCGCCTCGGCGAATTTGCGATTGATCGACTCCTTACGGTTGGAGCCGACGAGAACCAGTATTTTCTTCATTTTTCATTCCTCTGTCCGCCCGGGGTCAAATTCCCGGTGGTATCCTTTGGTAACCGCCCCTATATCTGGCAGAGGAAAACGGGTTGCAAGAAGGCACCTTTATGAAACCACGTCACGGCCACATCTCGGAGAACTGCCGCCCCATCAGCGAAATCCTGTCGCTGATCGGCGACAAGTGGACATCCCTGATCATAGAGCGGCTCAATGAGGAGCCGTTGCGCTTCAACGAATTGAAGCGGCGCGTGAACGGCATTTCGCAGAAAGTGCTGACAAGTTCGCTGAGAGCACTCGAGCGCGATGGCTTTCTCGAGCGGATCGAACATCCCACCGTTCCCCCGAGCGTCGAATACCGGCTGACCGCCTTTGGCCACGAGCTTGCAGAACCGCTCTCGAAACTGAAGCAGTTCGCTCTGAAAAACGCCAACAGGATGGAGGCCGCGCGGGCTGCCTATGACGCGCGTAGCGGCTCCGGCGAAAGCGGGGGCAGGCAACCGCAGCCGATACAGCCGGCGACCATGGTCTGAAAGGGCTTGCGCCCTTGCGCACGCCCCCTGCATCGGCTATAGACCCGCCGTCCGCGTAGACACCCTTGGAGGCAACGCGGACGGAAGTCCGTCCGATCGATTTCAGTATTCAGGCAGTGCTTCATGCGCCGCCTGTGTGTCATTCGGAAGGCTTTCACGTTCTCGGGTTTACCCGAGAGCGCTCCAAAACATGAAAGGATAGGCCATGAGCCATCAGAGCTACGAGCTGAAGGCCGAGGCGCGCGAACGGGTCGGTAAGGGGTCCGCCCGGGCTATTCGGCGCAACGGTAAAGTTCCTGCCGTGATCTACGGCGAGAAGGATGCCCCGCTTTCCATCACGCTTCCCTACAAGGAAGTGTCAATGAAGATTTTCGGCGGCGGCTTCCTCACCACGATTGCCACCATCGACGTCGACGGCAAGAAGATCCAGGTCCTTCCCAAGGACTATCAGCTTGATCCCGTCCGCGATTTCGTCATGCATGTGGACTTCCTGCGCATCGGCAAGGGCACGGTCGTTACCGTGAACGTGCCGGTTCACTTCATCAACGAAGAGACCGCTCCGGGCATCAAGCGCGGCGGTGTTCTCAACGTTGTGCGCCACGAGGTCGAGTTCACCTGCCCGGCAACGGCGATCCCCGATTACATCGAGGTCGATCTGGACGGCATGGATATCGGCGATTCCGCTCATATCTCCGCCGTCAAGCTGCCAGCAGGCGTTGAGCCGACCATCACAGACCGCGACTTCACCATCGCAACCATCGCAGCCCCGGCCGGCCTGAAGTCGGAAGAGTCCGAGGCTGAAGAAGGTGCGGAAGAGGAAGCAGAGGTCGAAGAAAAGGAGGGCGAGGGCGAGGAGTAATCCTCCCCTTTCCTGCAAAACCTCATGCTGCTTATTGCAGGGCTCGGCAATCCCGGCCAGCAATACGAACGGCACCGGCACAATGTCGGTTTTATGGCGGCGGACGCGATTGCGCGCCGCCATAGTTTTTCGTCATGGTCAAAAAAGTTCAACGCGCTGGTGGCCGAAGGCCGCCTTGGCGGCGAGAAGGTGCTGCTCATCAAGCCGCAGACCTTCATGAACCTTTCCGGCCAGGCGATCGGCGAAGCCATGCGCTTCTACAAGATCGATCTCGACGATCTGATCGTGTTTTATGACGAACTCGACCTCGCGCCCGGCAAACTGCGCATCAAGACGGGCGGCGGCTCGGGCGGCCACAACGGCATCAAGTCGATCGACGCCCATTGCGGCAAGGACTACCGCCGCGTGCGCATCGGCATTGGGCACCCCGGCGACAAGGCGCGTGTGAACGCGCATGTACTGGGCGATTTCGCCAAGGCGGACCAGCCATGGCTTGAACCGATGCTGGACGCCGTTGCAGACAATATCGCAATGCTTGCCGAAGGCGACGAATCGGGTTTCATGAACCGTATCAGCCTTGCGGTGAAGGGTACCGGCGCAGAGCCGGGTGAAAAACGGGACAGCAAGCCCGCCAAAAAACAGAGCCACATCCGCCAGGCGCGGCAGAAGGGGCCTGCAGCCCCCCTCCCCGAAAGCGGCCCGATGGCGGCCATGCTCAAAAAACTCCTCGGCCAGAAGGAATAGGAAATGGGTTTCAAATGCGGCATCGTCGGTCTGCCCAATGTGGGCAAGTCGACGCTCTTCAACGCGCTCACCAAGACGGCCGCCGCGCAGGCTGCCAACTACCCGTTCTGCACGATCGAGCCCAACACGGGCGAAGTGGCCGTGCCCGACCCGCGCCTGAAGAAGATTGCCGGCGTCACCGGTTCCAAGGAGGTCATCCCGACCCGTATTTCCTTCGTGGACATTGCCGGCCTCGTGCGCGGCGCCTCCAAGGGCGAAGGGCTGGGTAACCAGTTCCTGGCCAACATCCGCGAAGTGGATGCCATCGTGCATGTACTGCGCTGCTTCGAGGATGACGACATCACCCATGTGGAAGGCCGCATCGACCCGGTGGCGGATGCCGAGACCGTCGAGACGGAGCTGATGCTCGCCGACCTCGAAAGCCTGGAACGGCGCACCCTGCAGATGCAGAAGCGCGCGACCGGCAAGGACAAGGAAGCCCAGGCGCTTCTGCCCATGATGGAGCAGGCGCTGGCGCTGCTGCAGGACGGCAAGCCGGTGCGTGTGTTGCTCGACGGCATCGCAGCCGAAGACCTGAAGATCCTGCGTGGTCTGAATCTGCTTACCTCCAAGCCCGTGCTCTATGTGTGCAATGTGGCTGAAGGCGACGCTGCCGAAGGCAATGCCGAGAGCAGGCGTGTGGAAGAAATGGCAAAGGCCCAGGGCGCGATGACGGTGGTGATTTCCGCCGCCATCGAGGCCGAGGTGGCGCAGCTTTCCGACGAGGAGGCAGCCGAATATCTGGAGGCGATGGGACTGGAAGAGCCTGGCCTCGACCGGCTGATCCGCGCCGGCTACGAACTGCTCGACCTGATCACCTTCTTCACCTCCGGCCCCAAGGAAACCCGCGCGTGGACCGTGCAGAAGGGCGCCAAGGCGCCGCAGGCGGCAGGCGTGATCCACACCGATTTCGAACGTGGCTTCATCCGCGCGCAGACCATTGGCTACAGTGATTTCGTGACGCTCGGCGGTGAAGTGGCCGCACGCGACGCTGGAAAGGCCCGCGACGAGGGCAAGGAATATGTGGTGACGGACGGTGACGTGATGCTGTTCAAGTTCAACACCTGATCGCCGGGACAGCCGACAGGACAAACATGGTCTTGACGGCGTGGCGATAGCCGGAAATCTTCGTTCCCGGTTTCAGGGAACGAAATCATGATCAAGATCTACATTGCCGAGAACGGGCGCCTAAGACCCGTCGAGCTGTCGTCAGCCGGGCGAGACGCAGCCGTCTGGGTCGACATGCTCTCGCCCACGGAAGACGAGGAAAGGGCCATCGAAGCATGGCTCGGCATAGCAGTGCCGACACGCGCCGACATGGAAGAGATCGAAATCTCGAGCCGCCTCTACAGCGAGGACGGGGCGCACTACATGACGGCAACCCTGACCGCGCGGGCGGATGGAGACCAGCCGCAGATGGGGCCGGTAACCTTCATTCTCAGCCCGAGCGGTACGCTCGTTACGCTTCGCTTTCACGAACCCAGCGCCTTCCAGATTTTTCCGCAGCGCGCCGCGAAGGCCGCACTTGGCTGCGGCAGTGGCGAGGCGGTGCTCATCAACCTTCTGGAAGTCATCACCGACCGGCTGGCCGACATTCTGGAAAGAGCCGGGCGCGAAATTCTGGAGCTCTCAAAGGGCATATTCCATCCCTCCGAGAAAAAGGCTTCCAAACGCGATCGCGATTTTCAGATCATCCTGCGCCGGATCGGCCGCAAGGAAGACCTGATCTCCAAACTGCAGGACAGCCTTCTGACCATGCAGCGTCTTTCCGGCTTCCTGAGTGCGGTTTCAACCCGCAGCAGCAGGGATGGACGGGCGCGGATCAAAACGCTTTCGCGCGACATTGCCTCGCTCGCCGACCACGCGACGGGCCTTTCCCAGAAAATCGGCTTCCTGCTCGATGCGACGCTCGGCATGATCAGCATCGAGCAGAGCGCCATCATCAAGATATTCTCCGTGGTCGCCGTGATCTTCCTTCCGCCGACGCTTGTCGCCTCGGTCTATGGCATGAATTTCAGCATCATGCCGGAACTGCAATGGCCGCTCGGCTATCCCTTCGCCGTTGGTCTCATGGTGCTCTCCGCGCTCCTGCCCTTCTGGTATTTCAAACGGCGCGGCTGGCTCTAGAGCATCGGACCGAAAAGTGGAATCCGGTTTTCGGATTATTCCGATGCTCCATCAATAGTTTAGATCGTCCTTTGTGCGTCCGAATGGACGCACGGCGATCTAATGCATGTCGCTTTCAAATGAATTCATTTGAAAGACAACGAACATGCATCATTTAAAAGTGCTACAGCGTCCTTTGCGCGTCTTATAAGACGCGCGGCGCTGTAACGTCCAGGTCCAGCAATCTTCTCCATCCGGTGCTTGAAGAATGCACTGCTTGCAGCCATAAGGTTCAAGCCTGAACAGGATTGAACCATGACTGACAAAAAGTGGGCGTTTGAAGACCTTGAGCCCGGAGTGACCATTCCCTTCGGCGAAAAAACCGTTGGTGCCGAAGAGATCAAGGATTTCGCACAACAGTTCGACGCGCAGCCGATGCATCTCGACGAAGAAGCCGGAAAGGCAAGCATTCTGGGCGGGTTATCCGCCTCCGGCTGGCATAGCTGCGCCATCTTCATGCGCATGCTCTACGACGCGCTGCTGGTGGACTCCACTTCGCAGGGCTCTCCCGGCATCACGGAAGCCCGCTGGAAGCGTCCGGTCATTGCCGGCGACACACTGACCGGCCAGACGACCGTGCTGGAACGCCGGGCCCTGAAATCGCGTCCCGGCATCGGTCTGGTGACCTTTCGTCACCTTGTGACCAACCAGCGCGGCGAAACGGTGATGGAAATGGAGAACCCGATCATGTTCAGAATGCGCGAGGCGGAAGACGCCGCATGAGCCTCGACCGCTTCCTGCGCCTTGGCGAAACGATCGTGCTGGGCACCCATACCTTCACCGCTGAAGAGATCATCGCCTTCGGGCGGGCATTCGATCCGCAGCCCTTCCACACGGATGCGGAAGCGGCGCGTGACAGCGTTTTCGGCCGCCTGTGCGCCTCCGGCTGGCATACATGCGCCATGTGGATGCGATACAACCTGATAGGCATCGAACGCGACGCATTCGGCCCGTGGGAAGGTCCGGACGAAAAACCGGAATTCGGTCCCTCGCCCGGCTTCTCCAATCTGAAATGGCTAAAGCCCGTCTACGAGGGCGACACGATCACTTTCACGCGGGCCGTGACGGGACACCGCCCCCTCGCCTCGCGCCCCGGCTGGCACCTTGTAACGCTCGCTGCCGCAGCGCACAGGGACGACGGCGAGCCGGTCATGAGCTTCGAGAATGGCGTGCTGATGAAGACCGGCTGAGACGCGCTCAGTCGCCCTCAAAGGCAATCAGCGTGTGAACATCGACACCCAGCGCTTCCAGCTTGGCCCGGCCGCCGAGATCGGGCAGGTCTATCACGAAACAGGCAGCGACGATCTCGGCCCCCATCTGGTTCAGCAGCTTGACCGCACCTTCAGCGGTCCCGCCGGTGGCAATCAAGTCGTCGACAAGGATGACCTTCTCGCCCGGCGTCACCGCATCCTTGTGCATCTCCATCTCGTCGATGCCGTATTCGAGGCTGTAGGCCACGCGCACCGTGTCGTGCGGGAGCTTGCCTTTCTTGCGGATCGGCACGAAGCCCGACGAGAGCTGGTGTGCGATCGCTCCGCCGAGAATGAAGCCACGCGCCTCGATGCCGGCGACCTTATCGACCTTGGCACCCGCATAGGGGTGAACGAGCTCATCCACCGCCCGGCGAAATGCGCGCGCATTGCCGAGAAGCGTGGTGATATCGCGAAACAGGATGCCGGGCTTGGGATAGTCCGGAATGGTGCGGATCGCTGAAAGAAGCGTGTCTTGAAGTGTCTGAGAAGCTGCCATGTACCCTGCCCCGGTTCAGATAGAGCGCTTCCACTTTTCGTTGAACCGCAAAGGCGCTCTATCTTATTGACTTTACGCAATCCCGGCCGGAAAGCCGGTTCCCACTTTTTCTGGAGTTGCTCTGGTTTTTGCCGCGTTACGAAGCAAAAGAAAAGGGCGCTCGCGGCGCCCTTCCTTATTTTATTCTGCGGCCGGCTTTAATGAACGTCCGCCCAGATCTTGCGCTTGGTCAGATACATCAGACCACCGAAGAGCAGCAGGAACACCATGACGACAAAGCCGGTCGACTTGCGGGCTTCCATGTGCGGCTCGGCCGCCCACATGAGGAATGCCGAAACGTCGCGTGCATACTGGTCCACTGTCTCGGGCGCACCGTCGTCATAGGTGACCATGCCCTCCGAAAGCGGCGGCGCCATTGCCAGCGAAGCCGAAGAGATGAAATAGGGGTTGTAATAGGTGCCTTCCGGAACCTCATGCCCCTCGGCATCTTCCTCGTAGCCCGTGAGAAGAGCGTGAATGTAGTCCGGCCCGGCTTCGGCGTACTGGGTAAAAATGTCGAAGACGAAGGTCGGGAACCCGCGCTCTACTGCGCGTGCCTTGGCGATCAGCGAAAAGTCCGGTGGAACCGCACCGCTGTTGGACGCCGCAGCCTGCTGCGGATTGGCGAACGGCGCCGGAAAACGGTCAGACGGCTTTGCAGCACGCATGAACATGTCACCGGAATCATCCGGACCATCCTCGACTTCATACTCTGCCGCGATTGCGCGAACCTGGGCTTCGGAATAGCCCAGATCCTCGAGATTGCGGAACGCGACGAGGTTCATCGAATGACAGGCCGCGCAGACCTCCCGATAGACCTTGAAGCCGCGCTGCAGCTGACCCTTGTCGTAGGTACCGAAAGGGCCGGCGAACGACCAGTCCTGCTCGACCGGCTTCTTGATCGGGTACTCAGCCGCATTGGAGGCGGTAACAGCCGCCAGACCAAGACCGAGCGCGGCCAATCCGTTGAGGATGCTCTTCATTGCGAAAATCCCTTTGCGCATTCTCTCGCTCAGCCCTTTGCCTGTTCGGTGGCCGGTGCGCCGGCTGAAGACTTCTTCTCCAGCACCGCTTCCGTGATGGAATTGGGCAGGCGGCGCGGCTTTTCTACCAGGCCAAGCACCGGCATGATCACGACAAAGAAGGCGAAGTAGTAAAGCGTCGCTCCCTGAGCCATCGCCACATAGACGCCTTCCGCCGGGCGGGAGCCAAGCCAGCCCAGGAAGATCGCGTTCACGACGAAGAGCCAGAAGAACAGCTTGAACCACGGACGGTAGACCGCAGAGCGAACCTTCGAGGTATCGAGCCAGGGCACAACGAACAGGACCGCGATGGCGCCGAACATGGCCAGAACACCACCGAGCTTCGAGTCGATCGGACCGATGTTGAAGGTGATCGCACGCAGGATCGCGTAGAACGGCAGGAAGTACCATTCGGGCACGATGTGTGCCGGCGTCTTCAGCGCGTCAGCCTCGATATAGTTGTCGGGATGGCCCAGGAAGTTCGGGATGTAGAAGACAAAGTAGGCAAACAGGGCCAGGAACACGACCATGGCGAACGCGTCCTTGACGGTCGCATAGGGCGTGAAGGCCACAGTGTCGGTCTTCTGCTTCACCTCGATGCCGGTCGGGTTGGTCTGACCTGTGACGTGCAGTGCCCAGACGTGGAGCACGACAACACCGGCGATCATGAAGGGCAGAAGATAGTGCAGCGAGAAGAAGCGGTTGAGCGTCGGGTTGTCGACCGCGAAGCCGCCAAGCAGAAGCTGCTGGATCCACTCGCCCACCAGAGGAATGGCGGTGAAGAAGCCGGTGATGACTGTCGCGCCCCAGAAGCTCATCTGGCCCCACGGAAGCACATAGCCCATGAAGGCCGTCGCCATCATCAGGAGATAGATGATGCAGCCGAGAATCCAGAGCATCTCGCGCGGTGCCTTGTAGGAACCGTAGTAGAGACCGCGGAAGATGTGCACATAGACGGCGATGAAGAACATCGATGCGCCATTGGAGTGCAGGTAGCGGATCAGCCAACCGGAGTTGACGTCGCGCATGATCTTCTCGACCGAGTTGAAGGCCACCTCGGTGTTGGCTGCGTAATGCATGGCCAGCACGATGCCGGTCACGATCTGAGCCACCAGCATCAGCGACAGGATGCCACCGAACGTATAGGCGTAGTTGAGGTTGCGTGGCACCGGATAGGCCACGAAAGAATCATAGACCAGACGCGGAAGCGGCAAACGCGCATCCATCCAGCGGCCAATGCCGCTCTTGGGCGTATAGGTCGAATGTCCAGCGCTCATAGAAAATCCCCTCTCGCCGAGCCTTAGCCGACCTGAATGACGGTGTCGGACACGAATTCGAATGTCGGAACCGCAAGGTTTTCCGGAGCCGGGCCTTTGCGGATACGGCCGGCCGTGTCGTAGTGCGAACCGTGGCACGGGCAGAACCAGCCGCCGAAATCGCCGGCCTGGCCAAGCGGCACACAGCCCAGATGCGTGCAGACGCCGATCATCACCAGCCAGTTTTCCTTGCCCTCGCCCGCAGAACGGTCGATGTCGGTGGCGGGCGCGTCAGCGGCGATGTTGGCGTTGCGCGCGACGGGATCCTTCAGATCCGCCAGTGCGACAGCCCGCGCTTCCTCGATTTCCTTATCCGTCCGGTTGCGGATGAACACAGGTCGGCCGCGCCACTTGACGGTCAGGGACATGCCGGGCTCGACGCCGGACACATCGACCTGGATTGACGCCAGCGCGCGGGTGGATGCATCGGGCCGCATCTGGTCGATGAACGGCCACGCAACACCAGCCGCACCGACGGCACCGGCAACGCCTGTTGCGACGTAAAGAAAGTCACGCCTTGTATGTTCGGTCGAATCGGTAGCGCTCACGGGACTGCGATCCTTTCACCTTGAGTCGGCCGGTCGGGAAGCCTCATTGCACTTTGAACCCAAGCAAACTCCTGCGCATCACAGGAACTGCCCGGTTCTACCCCCGGCATTTTTCGATGGTTTCTATGCGCCACGCAGGAACTTGTCCAGACGGGGGCGGCCTTACAGGGCAGATTGTCGCGGGGAAAACACCGTCAATAAAGATGACTTAAAAAGTCTTGTTTTTCAAGGATGCTGCTTCAGCGATGGTTTCTGCACGATCTTCATCAATCAAAGCGGTGCGACTGCCTCGAAGGTGACGATGGAAGCGCCCGGCTCCAAAGCGCTGTCGGTCCGATAGTCGGCATAGACACCAACCTCCGTGAAGCCGGCGGAGCGCAATGCCAGCTCGAACTCCAGGAGCCCCCAGAGCCGCAGGTGAAAAAGCTGGATCTCGCTGGCCACGAGACGGCCCTCGCGCCAATGCTCGTAACGCAGTTGCGAAAGCGTGGTCTGACGCTGGAAACAGGTCTCCACCCGGCTTTCGACCAGTGTGAGAAGGTCGTCCCCCGCCTGCCAGTGCCGTGCCGCGAACGCGGTGTCGGCGAGGCATGCCAGCGCATCGAGATCGAGGATCAGCCGACCGCCAGGCTCAAGCGCACCGCGGAAAAGCTCAAGCACCGCCAGCGCCTGCCCCGGTTCGGTGATCAGCTGGAAGGAACCCGCGGGAATGATGATGGCACCGAACCGCGTTTCATAATCAAAACTCTCAAAGCGTGCGATGTCGACAGGTGACGGCAGGCCGCGCGCCTCACACTCGCTGCGACAGTAGGCCACCATCTCTTCGGAGGCATCGAAGCCGCGTATATCGAACCCGGCCTCAAGAAGCGGGATGAGAACACGGCCATTACCGGCGGCAGGCTCGAGCACCGGACCGGTGCAGCCCGCCAGGCGGTCACGATAGAACTCAATATCCCCGAAAGAGCGGCCTATGGGCTTGTCGAGATGATAAACCCACGAGGCCAGCGTGCCGTAAGCGTTTTCCATGGCGCCGTCTTTCATGTCTGCCATTGCTGGCAGGCCAGTGCCACGAACCCCCGACGGCAGCAAGCGGGCCAGACCGGAACATCCAGCAGGCCAGCGCTCAGCATGCGCCGAGCCGGGCCAGAACCCTGCCGGGTATGGAAAGATCGGCAATGACATCATCATGCCTGCGCAGGCCGCATAGCTCACGCTGGATGAAGTAGCCGTGAACTGCATCAGCGGCGGCATGGAGACGGCGTTCGACCTCCTGACTGTCGACCGGATCCGCCGCCGCAAGACGCAAGAGCGCCTTCTCGACGCGGCGACCGGCATGACCGAGCGACGAAGCCTGCTCCGCCACGATCTCATGCTGCAGCACCGTGTCGCCGCTGAGAGGATGCGGCACGAGGCCGGTCACGGAACCGGGAAGTCTCAGCATGGCGGAACCCGTTTTCTATCGCTCGACAATCAGAAGCTTCGCCCTGTATTGTGGCGCGCATCGAAGCCATCTTCAACGGCAGGGCACGAACGATGACGCTGATTGAGCTTGGAACCTTCACACTGGTTGCCGCACTGCTTGTCATGTCGCCGGGTCCAAACGGCGTGCTGATCGCCAAGACCGTGCCGACCTCGGGCAAGGCGGCGGGCTTCGCCAACATCGCAGGCTTCTTCGCAGCCTTCTACGTCCATGGCGCGCTGTCGATCCTCGGCATTTCGATCATTCTGGTACAATCGGCGCAGCTCTTCTTCGTCGTGAAAATGCTGGGCGCGGCCTACCTCTGCTATATCGGCCTTAAGGCGCTATGGCAGGCCTGGCACGGCTTTTCGGCACCGCTTGCCGTTTCGCCGGCGAAGCGCCGGCGCACGCTGGAGCGTGCAGCGCTGGAAGGTTTTCTCACCAATGCGCTCAACCCCAAAGTTTCGATGTTTTATCTTGCGGCGTTTCCGCAGTTCATCCCCGCCAATGCCGATGCCACGTTCTGGGCCTTCGCCCTGGTGGTGATCCACTCGCTCCTGAACATTTTGTGGTTTTCGTCGCTCGTGCTCCTGTTCTCAAGCTTCAAAACGCTCGGCAGCAGCGCCCGCATGCAGCGCTGGCTGAAAGCGCTGACGGGCACGGTGTTCATCGGCTTCGGGCTGAAACTGGCGACCATGCGCCCGTAATATCCCCTCAGGCCGCACCCACCTCGGCAAGTGGTGCGCGTTTCCTGACCAGCGTCAGCATGAGCCCGGCAAGAACGAGCGCTGCGGCCGCCATGCGCAGCGGGCCAAAGGTTTCGCCGAGAAACAGTGCGGACGAGCTCATGCCGAAAATCGGTACGAGCAGGGAAAATGGCGCGATCCTTCCGGCACCGTAGGTTCTGATCAGCATTCCCCAGACAGCAAAGCCGAAGATCGTCGCGCCATAGGCGATATAGAGAACCGCACCGACGCCTGCCCAGGAGACGCTGGCCAGCGCGGCCATATCCGCCTCCCAGCCTTCGATCATGAGAGAAAGGGCAAATAGCGGGATCGGGGGGATGAGGCTCACATGGACCATCAGGCGAAACATGTCGACCTTGCCGGCCTGTTTCATCAAAAGATTGGAAATCGCCCACATGAAGGCGGCAGCGATCGCCAGCGCCAACCCCGTGATGGTTATGCTTCCATCCACGGTCAGGGCGATCAGGGCGATCCCACAGAACGCTACGAAAATACCAAGAAGCTGCATGCGCGTCGGTCGCTCGGCAAGCACGAACGCAGCAAGCATGATGGTGAAAAACGCCTGCGACTGGAGCACGAGCGAGGACAGCCCGGCGGAAAGACCCACATGCATGCTCCAGAACAGGAGCGTGAACTTGACGATGCCCAGCACGACGGCAATGGCAATCACATAGCGCCAGGCGATCGCCGGTCTGGGCACGAAAAAGGCAAGCGGCAACGCCGCCGCCGTGAACCGCAAGGCAGAGAAAAGAATCGGCGGAAAGTTGTCGATGCCGACCTTGATCACCACGAAATTGAAACCCCAGACGGCGGTCACGAGAAGCGCCAGCAGAATATGGGGCAATTTCATGCGGAGGGTCCTCGGACGGGTTGAAAGGGATCCCCGCTAAAGACCCCACCCGTCCGGGACTTTCAAATCAAAAAGAACGCCCCTTATCCATCAGCGAAATTGATCGCCGTACCGGCTTAAGGCCATTTCACCTCGGGCGGCAGGCTGGAGAGGATGGAATTGACATTGCCGCCGGTCTTGAGGCCGAAGATCGTGCCCCGGTCGTAGAGCAGGTTGAACTCCACATAGCGGCCACGCCGCACCAGTTGCTCCTCGCGGTCGGCCTCGGTCCAGTTTGTGTTGAAGTTCTTGCGCACCAGATGCGGATAGACGACCGCGAAGGCACGGCCCACATCACGCGTGAAATCAAAATCGGCCTGCCAGCCGCCCTTTTCCTCCGGCGAGCGCAGCCAGTCGTAGAAGATGCCGCCGATGCCGCGTGGCTCCTGGCGGTGCGGCAGATAGAAATACTCGTCGCACCAGGCCTTGTACTTTTCGTAGTCAACGATGGCCGCGTGACGATCGCAGACGAAACGCATGGCCCTGTGAAAGGCCTCCGTATCCGCGTCTTCCTGCGTGCGGCGACGGTCGAGGACCGGCGTCAGATCGGCGCCGCCTCCGAACCACTGACTGGTGGTGACGACCATGCGCGTGTTCATGTGGACGGCCGGCACATGCGGATTCTGCGGGTGGGCGATCAGCGAAATGCCCGATGCCCAGAAGCTCGGATCGCGATCAGCGCCCGGTATCTGCTTGCGGAACTCCTGCGAAAATTCGCCATGGACGGTGGACACATGAATGCCGACTTTTTCAAAGACCCGGCCATGCATGACAGACATGACGCCACCACCGCCCTCGCCGCCATCGCGCTTCCACGGGGTGCGCTCGAAGCGACCGGGCGTGCGCGTCGAAAGCGGGCCTGTCAGCGCGTCTTCAAGATCCTCGAAAGCTGCGCAAAGCCTGTCGCGCAGCTCCTCGAACCAGCTGCGCGCAGCCGCTTTCTTGTCTTCGATGTTGTCCGGCAGGCCGGCGGGGAGTTCTGGTCGTTCCATCGTCTTTCCTCTGGCCCGATCCTACGCGACGGTGCGGCAGGCGGACAGTCCTACAAATGACTCGCAATTTTCAACCGCGTTGCCTAAGCTTCTTATCCATCGGGTCAAGGAGTTCTTTCGTGCGTGTGCCCGCAAAACCACCGCTGGAGGGGCTGAAACGCAGCCTCGACAAGCATCGCGCAAGGGCAAGCCGCCTGCCGCGCGATGGGTTTCTGCGGGAGAGTTTTGCCCTGCCCCGCGCACAGGCCCGCGAAAAGGCCCGCGAATGGCTGGAGCGCTGGCCCAAGCAAGCCTACTGGACGGAGATCGAAAGCTGGTGCGAACGCCCCGGCGATGTAATCGAATTCACCATGCGCCGATTACCGAGCGCCGACTGAGAAGCCTCCCCTCGGACACATCACCCTCCAAGCCCCTTCTCGACGCCACGCGGCACAGCTTGACTTAAAGTTCACTTGAACTTTTAGGCATCCCTTTCCCTGACAGAGGAAAGAGACGAGATGCCGCCCCACGACACTGACACCCGCACGCTGGATCACCGTGCGTCCACCCGGGCGCTTAAAGGACGATCCACATCATGGCTGGCGCATCGGAACCATCGAAAGCCGGATTCCACTGTCCGGTTCGATGCGCTAGCGCAACTGCCGCAGCGCCTCGCCGGCGGCCATGGCCGCACTCATGGCGAGGTTGAGACTGCGCGCGCCTTCCTGCATCGGGATAAGCAGGCGGGCGTCTGCGGCGTCATGGACGCAGGCCGGCGCACCGACCGATTCCCGTCCGAAAAGAAGAATGTCGCCATCGGCATAGGAAAAATCGGTGTAGTGCGTCTCAGCTCTGGTGGTGAAGAGAAGGAGACGGCGCCCTTCTCCCCGGCTCCAGCGCTCGAAGGCCTCCCACGAAGCGTGGCGCACAAGCGCGGCCCGCTCGAGATAGTCCATGCCGGCCCGCTTCAGGTTCCGGTCGGACAGGTCGAAACCCGCCGGCTCGATCAGGTCGACGGTGAAGCCGAGGCAGGCGGCAAGACGGAGTATGGCCCCAGTATTTCCGGGAATGTCTGGCTGGTAGAGCGCGATACGCATCTGGCTGTGTCTCTCGACATGGCTGGCTGTGGCTTTCCGGTTACACTTCCCGGTGGGAAAACGGAATGGCACGAAAGAGGGTGGCAAGCTGCTGCAACTGTGAGTATAAGCCCATCATTGTCAACGCGAACCGAAGGAGAAAAGCATGGATACGCTTCGACATTGCATGACTTGGCTCCACGCCTTTGGCCCGAAGGCCTGACGGCGGACTCGGTTCGGCACGCTTCCACTGATCTTTCAGGCAGCTACGCATCGCGGTCCGTCGGGATTACACCCCGCTTCTCAAGGACGTTCGCGATGCACAACCGCTTCCCCCGGCGGCCCTTCGGCCGCAACAACGACTTTGTCGTTCCGCAAATAGAACCAACCCGCCCGACCCTGCAGGATCGCAGGCTTGAGGCATGGGCGCTGACGATCGGCGCGACAACAATGTCCGATCAGGAGTCCCATCAACGGCGGCCACATCGCGGTCAGCTTCCAGACGTGGACATGAAACATGCCACGCCGGAGCGCCCCGCACTGTGGACGATGTTGCGGAAACTGTTCCAATGATGGAGCTTTCCGCCCACAAACATTCGTTACCCCCCGTCCCGCAGCACTGCGGGACGGGACAGAATGCGCATGTTCTTCTACAACCCTCAATGGTTGCCGCGCACACAGACGCTCTGGTCAAATCCGACCGCTGTCGTTATAAGGTGCGTCCCATCAACGAAAACCGCTGGAGGCGGCAATGGACATCAAGATGCTTACCTCCTTCGCCGGCCTGCGCCCGTGGACCACGGCGCCGTACCAGGCCTGACGGCGGGTTTCGTTCTTCAGCTTTTTCACGACAGGCAAAGCAGCAAACGAGCGAATCCGCCGACCGTTTCTTCCGGTTGACACAATGGATTTGCATCATGACTGCACGCTTTCCCAACGGGGGCATCACGCCCCGCACGACACGTTTCGCCAAAGCCGACCCGGCCGCCTCCGCGCTGCAGCGTGGAAATGACACCGCTCCTGCCACATCGCTTTCAGGAGCCTTCAAGGCCGCTCTCGGCAAGCCCGCGAATCCGCCGCATAATCAAGCCCTGAAAAAGGGCGGTGTCGGGCAACCATCTTCGTCGAGCGCCGGCTCCTTGAAGGGACCGGGGAAGACGCGAACGAACAGCCCCGCGGCATCCGTGCCGCGCAAGGGCCATCGATAGCCGAAAGGCACCACTTTTCCGCCAGCCGCCGCCCGCGGAAAAGCAAATGCAAAACAGACAATTAACCCGCAAACGTGAATCAAGACATCACGTTTGCGGGAACAAGAATGAAAGACGCCTGAGACAATGTTTCAATGGTTCGAACGAAGACTTGAGCCCTTCCCCACGGAGGAGCCGCAGGAACCGCCCCGCACGTTCCTGGCCTTCTGCCTGCATTTTACGAAGGGCGCATGGCCCTATGTGCTGCTGGGTACGTTTCTCGTGGCGGCCATCGCGCTCGCCGAGGTCTGGATGTTTGCCTTCCTGGGCGACATTGTCGACTGGCTGTCAGGGCGCGACCCGGCCACATTCCTGGACGAGGAAGGGCTGCGTCTTATCGGCATGGCGGGCTTCATCCTTCTGATCCTGCCGGGACTGATCCTGCTTACCGGCCTCAACAACCACCAGATTCTGATGGGCAACTACCCCATGCGCGTCCGCTGGCAGGTGCATCGCTACCTGCTCAAGCAGTCGATGAACTTTTATCAGGACGAGTTCGCCGGCCGCATCGCCACCAAGCTGATGCAGACGGCGCTGGCGGTGCGCGAATGCGTGGTCAAGACCTTCGACGTCTTCAACTATGTCGTGATCTACTTCGTCGGCATCCTGTTTCTGACCGCCTCTGCCGACTGGCGCCTGTCACTCCCGATCCTCTTCTGGCTCGGTGGTTACATCGCCCTGATGGTCTACTTCATCCCGCGCCTTGGCAAGGTTGCCGAGAAGCAGGCCGATGCGCGTTCGATCATGACGGGGCGCGTGGTGGACAGCTACACCAACATCCAGACGGTGAAGCTGTTCTCCCACGCACAGCGCGAGGCAGGCTACGCACGCGACGGCATGAACGGTTTTCTCCAGACCGTCTACACCCAGTTCCGGTATGTCACGAGCCTTTACGGGCTCCTCTATTTCCTGAACTCGGCCTGCCTTGTTGGCGTGGGCTATCTGTCGATCAGTCTGTGGATTGCCGGGGAGATTTCCGTTGGCGCGGTCGCGGTCGCCATTGGCCTCGTTCTGCGTCTCTGGAACATGTCGCAGTGGATCATGTGGGAGCTGACGGCACTGTTCGAGAATGTCGGCACCGTACAGGATGGCATCAGCTCGATTTCGCTGCCGAGGCTGGTCGAAGACAGGCCAGGCGCAGAAGCGCTTGCCGTACCTAAAGGCCAGATCGAGTTCGACGGAATCGGTTTCCACTACGGCAAGAAAGGCGGTGTGATCGAAGACCTGTCACTAACCATCAAACCCGGCGAAAAGGTCGGGCTGGTCGGACGCTCGGGCGCCGGCAAGTCGACGCTGGTCAACCTGCTCTTGCGTTTCTACGACCTGGAGCGCGGCCGCATCGTGATTGACGGGCAGGACATTGCCGGGGTTACGCAGGACACGCTGCGTGCCGAGATCGGCATGGTGACGCAGGACACGTCCCTGCTTCACCGCTCGGTGCGCGACAACATCCTCTATGGCCGCCCCGATGCGACCGAGGAGATGATGCTGGAAGCAGCCAGACGCGCGGAGGCGATGGGCTTCATCGGCGGGCTGAGCGACCCGAAGAGCCGCAGGGGTTTCGATGCCCATGTGGGCGAGCGGGGCGTAAAACTGTCCGGTGGCCAGCGCCAGCGCATTGCCATCGCCCGCGTCATGCTGAAGGATGCACCGATCCTCATTCTCGACGAGGCGACCTCGGCGCTCGATTCGGAAGTCGAGGCGGCGATCCAGGAGAACCTCTATCGCCTGATGGAGGGCAAGACGGTGATCGCCATCGCTCACCGGCTCTCCACCATCGCCGCCATGGACCGCCTCGTGGTGATGGACAGAGGCCGGATCGTCGAGGAAGGCACGCATGACGAGCTGGTGGCCGCCGGCGGGCTTTATGCGGGCCTCTGGCAGCGCCAGTCCGGCGGGTTCCTCGATCTGGAAGTGAGTGAGGCAGCAGAATGAACGAAGACGAGAAAAGCACAGAACCGCCCAGATCGGAAAGCCTCTGGCGCAGTGTCGAAGGGGTCATCGACCCCTTCGGCGACACCGGGCGCTCCGTGCTTCCGGTCAAGGCGCATGAGTTCATCCTGTTCTTCGCCCGACAGGCCAAATGGCCCTTTATCCTGCTTTTGATTGCCGGCGGCCTGATGGGCGCCGTCGACGCAGGGCTTTACTGGGCGCTTGGCTGGCTGATCGATCTTCTGGATTCTTCCTCGCCGCAAACGCTGATCGCCGAACACTGGGAAAAACTCGCGGCCTTTCTCGTGCTGCTCCTGGTGATCCGCGCGGTGGTGATCATCGGCAACACGATCCTCGAAGAGCAGGTCATCGCGCCGGCCTTCTATCAGCGTGTGCGCTGGCAGGCGTTCCGCCGCGTCATCGAACAGCCCTACGAATTCTATCAGAATGACTTTGCAGGCCGCATCGCCACCAAGATTCTGCAGGGCGGCGAGGCGACTGGCGATTTCATCATCAACGTTCTGCAGACCATGTGGAGCTTCCTCACCTTCGTGGTGCTGGCGGCCTCCATCCTGACCGTGCTCGACCCGTTCATGGGACTGGTGGTCCTGCTGTGGCTGGTGGCCTATGTGGCGATTGCCCGCTACCTGCTGCCTCCGCTGCGGCGGGCAGGCCGCCGCACCGCCGACCAGCGTTCTATCCTCAACGGGCGCATGGTGGACGCATTTACAAACATTCTGGCGGTCAAGCTGTTCGACAGCGGCCAGCGCGAGCACTCCTATGTGCGCGAGGGCATGGCGAATTTCCTGAGCGCCGTGCAGACGCTGACGCGCGCCATCACCCGTGTGCGCGTGACGGTTGCCATCGTCAACGGCTTCATGATGGCGGCGATCTTCGTTCTTGCCGTCTCCCGCTGGCTGGACAGCGCCATCACCACCGGTGAGATCGCGGCCGCGATGGGCCTTGTCTTCCGTCTCAACCAGATGTCTGGCTGGATGATGTTCAACATCAACGGACTGATCCGCAACTACGCGACCGTTCAGGATTCCACCACGGTGGTTTCGGTCGAGCCGGCAATCCGCGATGCGGAGGACGCGCTGGAAATGGAGCGTGCGAAAGGCGATATCCGTTTCGACAACGTCACGTTCAACTACGGCAAGGAAAGCGGCATCATCGAGGGGCTTGACCTGCACATCAAGCCGGGCGAGCGGGTTGCGCTGGTCGGCCCCTCGGGCGCCGGCAAGACCACCATCGTGAACCTGATGCTGCGGCTTTTCGAGGCCGAGCACGGAAAAATCCTGCTCGACGGGCAGGACATCACGCAGCTGACACAGGCCTCACTGCGCGCCCAGTTCGGCGTGGTGAGCCAGGAGCCCATGCTGATGCATCGCTCAATCCGCGACAACATCGCCTATGGCCGGGGCAAGGCGACCGACGAGGAGATTGTCGCCGCGGCAAAGCGCGCGTCGGCCCATAAGTTCATCCTCGATGTGTCGGACCCCAAGGGCCGCACCGGCTATGACGCGGTGGTGGGCGAACGGGGCGTCAAGCTCTCCGGCGGCCAGCGCCAGCGCATCGCCATCGCCCGCATGATGCTGAAGAACGCGCCGATCCTCATTCTCGACGAGGCAACCTCGGCGCTCGATTCGGAGATCGAGGCAGTGATTCAGGAGAATCTGGAACGCCTCATGGAGAACAAGACGGTGATCGCCGTGGCGCATCGTCTTTCCACCATCGCCGCGCTCGACCGGATCATCGTGCTGGACCAGGGTCGCATTGTGGAGGAAGGCTCCCATGAGGCGTTGGTGGAACGTGACGGGCTTTACGCCCAGCTCTGGAAGCGCCAGTCCGGCGGCTTTCTCGGCGGGCGGATGGCGGCGGAGTAGCCATTCCGGCAAGTGCAGGCGGCGGCGCGTAGAGCGTGGCCGCCTCTCCTTTCGCCATCCGGTCGAGATTGCGCATGGGCAGATCGGCCAGTTCCCGCATCGACATGGCACGAAGCGCCGGATGGGCCAGCGGATCGTCCTGCCATTCAGCTTCCTCCAGCGCTGTTCGGGCCTGCCGGTAGCGGATGCTGAAAGCCTGAAATTTTATCCAGAAAAACTGTATCATTGCATTCCCTTTTGCGAGGAATGGAGTTTTCTGCAGGCAAAATCACGCTATTTCCGCACCTTTTCAATGGAGATTGCCTGCGGGATGTTTTAGAAAAACTATATGAAACATCTACCGAGGGTTCATCTGAACGGACTGCGCGCCGTGGAAGCGGTCGGGCGATGCGGCTCCCTGAGTGCCGCGGCTGAGGAGCTGGGCGTTTCGGTCGGCGCCGTAAGCCAGCAGGTCATCAAGACCGAGGCACAGCTTGGCGCGGCGATCTTTGAACGGACGGGCCGCGGCATCCGTCCGACGACGCTCGGCCGGCAGTTCATCGAGCGGCTCGGCATCGGCTTTCAGACGCTCGACACGGCGGTCGCGATGACGCGGCATGACACGGATTCGGTCCTGACGATTTCTGTGGCGCCGGTTTTCGCCTCCAAATGGCTGGTGCCGCGGCTCACGCGCTACACCAGGGCGCATCCGGAGACCAAGCTGCGGCTTGAAGCGGCCATCGGCCTGGCCCACCCCGACAGCACGGACATCGACCTCGCAATCCGCGTCGGAGAGGGAAACTGGCCGGGGGTGAAGGTGGAACACCTGCTGCCGCAGGAGGTGTTTCCCGTCTGCGCGCCCTCGATTGCCAAAGCGCTCGAAACGCCGGAAGACGTTCTCACCGCACCGATCATCCGCGACGCCAATTCCAACATCGAATGGGATGTGTGGCTGAAACCGCTTGGCCTGGACGAACGGGATCTGGCCGAAGGCGATACGTTCACCGATGCAGCGCTCTGCCTCGATGCGGCGATTGCCGGTCAGGGCGTGATGCTCGCCTGGCACACGCTCGCCCATGATGCGCTCCGCGCCGGACAGCTTGTCGCCCCTTTCCGCGAGCGAGCGACAACGCGCTTCAGCTACTGGCTGATCACCTCGCAGAACCGGCCGGAGCCCGCCAGAGTGCGTGACTTCAAGGTCTGGCTGCGAGACGAAATCGCGCAAATGATGGCGGAATAACGGTTGTCCTTACGGTAACGCCTGCACGACAGGATCACGATTATTGTCACCGGCAACCTCTCGCCCCATTCCGTGTTATAGTCTATGGCACGCATAAACTGAGAACAGGAGGACAGTCTCATGAAGGAATTTCATTGCGGCTCGCTCGTTCCAGGCTGCGAGTGGCACACACGCCACGAGGAGGAGGCGGAAGTCATCCGTCGGGCAGCCGAGCATATGCGCGAGGCCCACGGTGAAACCGTGATCCGCGAAAGCATGGTGGAGGCCATCCGCTCTCGCATCGCTGAATCCCGCAACGCGGCCTGACCATGCGTATCCCGCCGGCGACCTCAGCCGGCGGACGAGATCATTGCCGCGGCGCGCTCCAGCAGCGCGTCGCGTTTCAACGAGAAATCCGAGGCGATCCACTCCTCCTCCAGCCGGGCGAGCACCTCCCCGACCGCCTTTCCCTTTACCAGACCGAGCTTTGCCAGATCGTTTCCGTTGACCGGGAATGAAGGCTTTTGCCATGCATCGGCGAGCTTCATGAGGCGGGTGTAGCCTGCTGCCTCCATCAACGCCCCGTCATCTTCGGAAGCCCGCGCGCGGGCGCTGACCAGCGCCAGTTTCAAACGCCGGGAAAGACCTTTTGCATCAGCCCTGTAGACAATTTTTCTGAATCCGCTTTCATCCAGGTTCGCCGCAGGCGAAGGCGCTTCCGCCCACCCTTCCAGCGCCGCCTTTTCGGCATTGGAAAGGCGTAGGCGCCTGCCAAGTTCGGTTATGCGGGGCTCATAGGGCGGAATGATCGCGGCCAGCCGCAGAAGCGGGTCGGGCTGCCAGCCAAGTGTCTGCTCGGCCTCGATCAGCGGGCCAATCGTATCGATGCCCCATTTTTCCGATTCCGGCAGGATTTTCGTCAGCACGCCGGTCTGGCGCATCCACAGGAGCGCGCGTGAGGGGTCGGGCGCGGACAGGAGCTTTTTCAGCTCGGCCCAGACGCGCTCGGCAGACAGACGCTCCAGCCCGTCACGGTGACGCGCACAGGCCTTCAACCCCGCGGCATCGGGACGGCCCCGGCCATACCAGGCAAAGAAGCGGAAAAACCGCAGGATGCGCAGATAATCCTCGGTGATGCGCGTATCGGCATCGCCTATGAAGCGGAGTGTGCGGTTTTCCAGATCCGGCAAACCGCCGACCAGATCGACAATTTCGCCATCGGCGCAGGCGTAGAGCGCATTGATCGTGAAATCGCGCCGCTCCGCATCGCTGCGCCAGTCGCGTCCGAAGGTGACGCTGGCGTGGCGGCCATCGGTTTCCACATCGGCCCGCAGTGTCGTCACCTCCCATGCGCGACCGTCGGCGATCACCGTGACGGTGCCGTGATCGATGCCGGTGGGCGCGGTGCGGAAGCCGGCGCTGCGTGCGCGGCGCACGGTCTCACCCGGCTCCGTGGTGGTGGCGATATCGATGTCGGTCACGGTCTGACCAAGCAGCGTGTTGCGGACCGCCCCGCCGACGATGCGCGCTTCCTCGCCATCGGTGGAAAGAGCGGCAAGCAGCGTCTGGAGCTTTTCGTCGGCCAGCCATTTCGAATCTGAAATCAACCGCTTGTCCATCAAGCATAAAGTCTTTCGTAAAGAGTGCGAATGATGCCCGCCGTGACGCCCCAGATGAAACGCTCGCCGAATGGCATTGTGTAATAGAACCGCTCCTTCTCCTGCCACAGACGGCTCTCGCGCCGGTGGTTGGCGGGATCCATCAGGAAAGCGAGCGGCACTTCGAAGGCGGCATCCACCTCATCCGGGTTGATGTGCAAATCAAAACCCGGCTGCACGATGCCCAGCACCGGCGCGATGCGGTATCCGCTGCCGGTGGAATAATCAGGCATGCGGCCGACCACATCGACTGCACCCGGGAGAAGACCGATCTCCTCGTCCGCCTCGCGCAGCGCCGCCGCCTCTGGCGAAGCATCCTCCGGATCGATACGCCCGCCGGGGAAGGCAATCTGGCCGGAGTGACTGCGCAGCGCCTGCGTGCGCTGGGTCAGGATAACCGACGCACCGCCAGCGTGGTCAACAACCGGGATGAGCACCGCCGCATCTCGCAGACCCGGCCGCACGATCATCTCGCGCAGGTCGGGGTTCAGGCTGTGATCGCCATAATCCTGCGCTCCCGCAGGCCCCTGCTGACGCGCGGCGCGACGGCGAAACTCCTCGGCCGAAAACAGGGTTTTGGGCGGGCTTGTCATGGTCATTGCGACAGCCTGTGCAGTTCGGCAACGGGCATCACGGGGAAAACGGAGCCGCGCGAGCGAATGGCGAACATCGCCTGCCCGTCGACCTCGATCTCTTCACCCGCTTCCACCAAGTCATACATGACGGACCGCGCCACCAGCGCCTCGAGCCGTCCGCGCACATGCAGATAAGGCTTCAGTCCGCCGGTTTCGGGCTGATCCACAAACCGCAGTTCATGGTCCGGACCGGCTTCAACCACATCACCCACATTGGTGCGGAAAGTCAGCGCCTGATGGTCGCCCGCCCCACTCACAACCATCTCGACGGCAAGAAATGGAGCATCCTCGACGCGGATGCCGACTTTTTCCACCGGAGTTACAAGATAGGTTTTGCCGTCCTCATCCTTGCGCAAAACGGAGGAGAAAAGCTGCACCAGTGCCGGGCGGCCTATGGGTGTTCCCATGTAAAACCATGTGCCGTCCGCCCTGATCTCCATGTCGAGATCGCCACAAAAGGCGGGGTTCCAGCGCTCCACGGGGGGCACACCCTTGCCGGCGCGGGCAGCGCGGGCGATCAACGCCTCGAGACTGACAGCGTCTCCGGCCGATGCGAGACTTGATGTGCTCATGCTCTTTTCATTGTCCATGGTCACGAAATAGTCACTGTTGTTTCGCTTGTCAGCCTTGTTCAGTGTTTTAAATTTGCCAAAGGGACGTGACGGCACGAATCGCTTCATGCACGTGCCGCGTGATCCGTTACCGGCCCCGGAACGCTCCCAGAACGCTCCCGGGCCACATCGGGGCCACCCTGCGGGGCTTCAACAAGGATCGAGACGGCATGAGCATTGTTTCCAAAAACCAGATGCCGGGCGAGAAGCCCCTGAGCGACAAGGAGATGATCGCTGCGGCGGAGCGCGCGCTGGCCGACATCGCAAAAGTGCGAGAGGGCGTCGGCAGGGTCATTTTCGGTCAGGAAGCAGTGGTGGAACGCACGCTTGTGGCCATCCTCGCCGGAGGCCATGCACTGCTCGTCGGGGTGCCGGGGCTCGCCAAGACCAAATTGGTGGAAACGCTGGGCGTGGTTCTCGGCCTCGACGCACGGCGCATCCAGTTCACGCCGGATCTGATGCCCTCGGACATTCTGGGTTCGGAAGTGATGGAGCAGGATGAGAAGGGCAAACGCTCCTTCCGCTTCCTGCCCGGCCCGATCTTCTCGCAGCTTCTGATGGCCGACGAGATCAACCGCGCCAGCCCGCGCACGCAGTCGGCGCTCTTGCAGTCGATGCAGGAGTATCACGTGACCGTGGCCGGCCACCGGCATGACCTGCCCTCGCCCTTCCATGTGCTCGCAACGCAGAACCCGCTGGAGCAGGAAGGCACCTACCCCCTGCCGGAAGCCCAGCTCGACCGTTTCCTGATGCAGGTGGACATACTCTATCCCGAGATCGAGGCCGAACGGCGCATCCTTCTGGAGACAACGGGCGTGGATGAGGCCGAGGCGGAAAACACGCTCTCGCCGGAGCGGCTGAAGGAAATCCAGATGCTGATCCGCCGCATGCCAGTGCCCGAAAGCGTGGTCGATGCGATTCTGCAACTGGTGCGCACGGCGAGACCCGGCGTCGGCAACCCCGACACCGACCGCCACGTGGCCTGGGGCCCCGGCCCGCGCGCCAGCCAGGCACTGACGCTGTGCGCCCGTGCCCGCGCGCTCTATGATGGGCGGCTGGCACCCTCGGTGGACGATGTGCGGGCACTGGCAGAGCCCGTACTCCAGCATCGCATGGCGCTGACATTCGCAGCGCGCGCGGAGGGCATGACGGTGCGCGATGTGATCCGGCGTCTCGTAAAAGCGCTCGACTGATGGGCCTCGTGCTCCAGATAGGATCTTGATGGCAAAGATCGGCGAAGTTTCCACACCGGTCGCATCGAGCGATGCGCTGGTCCGTGCTCGCGCGCGGGCCGCGCTGATGCCCGACCTCCTGGTGGATGCAAGGCGCGTGGCCAACAATGTGATTGCCGGCTGGCACGGACGGCGCAAGCGCGGCATCGGCGAGAATTTCTGGCAGTTCCGCCCCTATGTGGAAGGTGAAGCGGTCTCACGCATCGACTGGCGACGTTCGGCGCGTGACGACCATCTCTACGTGCGCGACCGCGAATGGGAGGCGGCCCACACGGTCTGGCTCTGGGCCGACCCTTCACCATCCATGCTATACCAGTCTTCGCTGGCGCCGACAGCCAAGGAAGCGCGGGCGCTGGTGTTGACCTTTGCACTGGCCGAGCTTCTGTCACGCAGCGGTGAACGGATCGCCTGGCCCGGCGTGACCGACCCGTTTTCAGCCCGCAACGGCGCCGAACGGCTGGCCGCACAACTCCTGCACACGCCCGACCTGCCCGCCCGGCCCGACCTTTTGCAGATCCGTCGTTTCTCCGACGTGGTACTGGCGAGCGACTTTCTCGATCCGGTGGAAGAAACGATCGCCTGGCTCGACCAACTGGCGAGCCGCGGCGCGCGCGCGCATCTGATCGAGATCGCCGATCCGGCGGAAGAAAGCTTTCCCTATGCCGGGCGCACCGAGTTTGCCGACCCTGAAACCGGAGAGAAGCTGACGGCGGGACGTGCCGAAATGCTGGCCGACGATTACCGCCGGCTCTATCTCGCCCGGCGCGAGGAAATGGCCGGCTGGTGCAAGCGGCTTGGCTGGAGCTATACCGTGCATCACACGGACCGACCTGCCGCACAGGCGCTGGTCGCCGTGCACAATGCCATGAGCGCGGATGCGGGCTTTGGCGCGGAGGGCGGCCTGTGAACTGGTTCTCCCTGACCTTCGCACAACCGTTTCTGCTGTGGGGCCTGATCGCCCTGCCGGTGATCTGGTGGCTGTTACGCCTCACTCCACCACGCCCGCAGACGGAAACCTTTCCACCGCTGAAAATTCTGGCGCGCGTGGTCAAACGCGAAGAGACACCGCACAAGAGCCCGTGGTGGCTCACGCTCCTCAGACTGCTGCTTGCCGCGCTGGTGATCCTCGCGCTGGCCGATCCGGTGCTGAACCCACGCGAAAAGACAGCCGGCGAAGGAACGGCACTCGCCATCGTTCTCGACAATGGCTGGGCTTCGGCACCCGACTGGGAGGAGCGCGTGGCGACCGCATCGCGCCTGATCGAAGACGCCCGCGCCAATGAACAGCCCGTGGTGCTGGCGCTGACTGCGGAAGAGCAGAACCAGGAGATCGGGCCCTTCGATGCCGACACCGCTCTGGAGCGGTTGAACGCGGCGCAGCCACGGCCTGTACCGGCCAACCGGCCGGCAATTTTTGGACGCGTGGCAGGAGTGCTTTCCGATTTTCCGGGTGCGGCAATCGCCGTGCTTTCCGACGGGCTGGCAATGAGCGGTGACGAAGCGGCCTTCGCCGAGCTTTTCTCCGGCGGGCCTGCCGAATTGCTCTGGGCTGAACCGGAACGGCTTTCGCTGCTTGCCGCAACCGATGCGCAGAACATGGCGGAAGCCTTCGAAGTGACGGCGACGCGCGCAGCGGGCGACACCGGTCCCCGCCAAGCGATCGCCTTTGCCAGCGACGACCGGGGCCGCCGCATAGCCGAAACGACAATCACGTTCGGCGCGGGCGAAACCCGGGCGACAGGCGCCATGCGTCTTCCCTTCGAGCTGCGAAACGACTTCGTGTCCGTGGGTATTGAGGGCCAGAATCAGGCCGCCGGCCTGCGCGTGCTCGATGAAAACAGCAAACGCCGGCGCATTGGCCTGTTTTCGCAGAGCGAGGCCGATCAGGCGCAACCACTGCTTTCGCCGCTCTACTACATCGAACGGGCGCTCGCGCCCTTCGCGGACCTCATGCAGCCTTCCAGCGCCGAGCTGACGGAAGCGCTGCCGGAGCTTCTGGAGCAAAACCCGGCGGTCATCGTCATGGCCGATGTGGGTACGCTGCCGGCAGCCCCGCGTCAGGCGCTGATCGACTGGGTGAACGGCGGCGGCACGCTGGTGCGCTTTGCCGGACCGCGTCTGGCTGCTGCCGACAATGACGAAGACCTTCTGCCCGTGCGCCTCAGGCTGGGTGAACGTTCACTGGGCGGTGCGCTCTCCTGGACCGAGCCGCAGCCCCTGGCGGAATTCCCGCCCAATGGTCCCTTCTCCGATCTCGCGCCACCGCGCGACGTGACGGTGAACCGGCAGGTTCTGGCCGAACCCTCGCCCGACATCGTGGAGCGGAGCTGGGCAAACCTGGCCGATGGCACACCGCTCGTCACCGGCGTTTCGCGCGGAGAAGGCCAGATCGTGCTCTTTCACGTAACGCCCGAAGCCACCTGGTCGAACCTGCCGATTTCCGGCAGTTTCGTGGAAATGCTGCGCAGGATCGTCCAGCTCTCCCGCAATCAAGGGGCGCTCAACAATACGGGAGCAGAAGGCGGGCGAGCGCTTGCACCGTATCGCCTGATTTCGGCGGAGGGGCGCCTCGTGCCGCCCTCCGGCGAGGCCGAGCCTCTTACCCCAGACACAAACGCCGTGACACTGAAACATCCCCCCGGCCTCTATGGCAGTGAGGAAGGCGTGGTGGCGCACAATCTGCTCGCGCCCGACGCGGAGCTGATCCCGATCACGCGACCCGAGGCCCCTGCCCCGATCACCCCTATCTCCTACGGCCTGGACGAACAGCAGCCCTTGAAAGGCCCGCTCTTTGCCGCCGCCCTCGCCCTGCTGGCGCTCGACACACTCGCCGTACTCTGGCTCGGGGGGCGGCTGCGCCGCAAACCGAAACTGGCGAAGGGTGCGGCCACCCTATTGGCCATCGCCCTGACCCTTGCCATGATGTCACCGGATGCAGCCCGCGCGCAGGACGAGCGCGCCGGCGAGGCGGATGCGATCGAGGCGATCTCGCAGACACGCATCGCCTATGTCATCACCGGACTTTCCTCGCTCGACGCCACGAGCCGCGCCGGTCTTCAGGGGCTGTCGACCTTTCTCGCCGCCAAAACGGCTCTGGAGCCGGGCGCTCCCGCCGGCGTCGACATTGCTACGGATGAACTCTCTTTCTATCCCCTGATCTACTGGCCCATCGACCCTGACGCACCGATGCCGAACGAAGAGGCCATCGCCCGTATCGACGCCTACATGCAGTCTGGCGGAACGGTTCTTTTCGATACGCGCGACCAGTATTCGAGCGGGTTTGGCTCGGATGCCGTGACACCGGCCACGCAGCGCCTGCGCGATATCCTTTCCGGCCTCAACGTGCCGCCGCTGGAACCGGTGCCGGACGACCACGTGCTGACGAAATCCTTCTTCATCCTGCCGGAGTTTCCGGGGCGCTATCGCGGCAGCCCGCTCTGGGTGGAAGCATCGCTCGATTCCTCCACCCGCACCGACCGGCCTGTGCGGGTGGGCGACGGGGTAACGCCAATCATGATCACCGGCAACGATCTGGCCGGGGCGTGGGCGCTGGACGCCAGCGGCGAACCGCTTCTGCCGACCGTGCCCAACGACCCGCTGCAGCGCCTTTATGCCTATCGCGCGGGCGTCAACATCATGATGTACATGCTCACGGGCAACTACAAATCGGACCAGGTGCATGTGCCGGTCCTGCTGGAACGGCTGGGGCAATAGCATGAACTGGTCGCTCAGTTTCGAACCATTTTTTTCCTGGCCCGTTCTCGCGGCGCTGCTGATACCCGTGGCGCTCCTTGCATTCGCCGGGCTGTGGACTCGGCAGCGCGGCGCGTGGCTCAGGCTTGCAGCACTGGCAGCGCTTGGCGCTGCGCTGGCCAATCCCGTGCTTCTGGATGAAGAGCGCGAGCCGCTCAAAAGCGTGGTGGCCGTGGTGGTCGACGAAAGCCAGAGCCAGACCACCATCGACGGTCGCAGCGCCATGACCGACGAAGCGGCTGCCGAGCTGGAGGCAAGGCTTGCCCGCTTCAGGGAATTCGAAACCCGTGTGGTGCGCACCGGGCGCACCTCCTCGGCAACAGAGAACGCACAGACGCATCTTTTCGAGGCACTCGACAGTGCGCTGCGTGACGTGCCCCCCTCCCGCGTTGGCGGCGCGGTTCTGATCACCGACGGGCAGGTGCATGACATTCCCGATAATGCGGCAGCGCTCGGCGCCCCGATCCACGGCCTGATCACCGGCGAGGCCGACGAGATGGACCGCCGCATCCGCTTCGAACGCGCGCCGCGTTTCGGCATTGTCGGCAAGCCGCTGGAAATGACCTATCGGGTCATTGCCACCGGCGACCAGCGCGGGCCGGTGGATGTCCGCGTCATCATCAATGGCGACGAGCTCTTCATCGAAGAGGCGCTGATCGGCCGCGAGACGCTGCTCGAGATCGACGTGCCGAATGCCGGACGCAACATCATCGAACTGGCCATAGACCCCGTCGAGGGGGAACTGACGGATGTGAACAACCGCGCGGTCGCACTCGTTGACGGCATCCGCGAAAATCTGCGCGTACTGCTGGTTTCGGGCGAACCGCATTCGGGCGAGCGCACCTGGCGGAACCTGCTGAAATCCGATGCTTCGGTGGATCTCGTTCACTTCACCATTCTGCGCCCGCCGGAAAAGCAGGACGGGACGCCGATCAACGAGCTTTCGCTGATCGCCTTTCCCACGCGCGAACTCTTTGTCGAGAAGATCGACGATTTCGACCTGATCATCTTCGACCGCTACCAGCACCGCGATGTGCTACCGATCCTCTACTACGACTATATCGCCGAATATGTGGAGAATGGCGGTGCGCTGCTGATCGCGGCGGGGCCGGAATTCGCCGGCAACCAGTCCATCGCCCGCACGCCACTGATCGCTGCCCTGCCCGGCCTGCCGACAGGCGACGTGGTGGAACAGGGTTTTTATCCGCGCCTCACCGAGACCGGCGAACGCCACCCGGTGACGCGCGGCCTCGAAGGGGCGGCGTCCGAGCCCCCCGCCTGGAGCCGCTGGTTCCGCCTGATCGGCATCGACCGGCCAGACGGTCAGGTGGTGATGCAGGGAGCCAACGAGCAGCCGCTTCTCATTCTGAACCGCAAGGGCGAGGGTCGTGTCGGCATGTTCCTCTCCGATCAGGGCTGGCTGTGGGCCCGCGGCTTCGAGGGCGGCGGCCCGCATGTGGCGCTCTATCGCCGCATTGCCCACTGGCTGATGAAGGAGCCCGAGCTCGAAGAAGAGCGCCTTTCGGCCGCCGGCCGCGGCATGCGGCTCGAGATCACACGCCAGACAATGGAAGAAAGCGCGCCGCAGGCCGAGATCACCACGCCTTCCGGGAACACGCTGTCGGCCGAGCTCGGCCCCGCCGGGCCCGGCCGCTTCTCCACAAGCCTGGAGACAAATGAAATAGGCATCTACAGCATCGCGAATGGCGATCTGACAACGCTCGCCCATGTGGGACCGGTGAACGCGCCGGAATTCGGCGACATGATCTCCACGGAGGAAAAGCTTGCACCGGCCGCCGATGCGACAGGCGGCTCGGTGCGCAGAATTGCCGATAACGACCTGCCCAATATCGTACCCGTGCGCCGCACCGGCAGCGCATCGGGCAATGACTGGATCGGGTTCAGAACCACCGATGACAGCATCCTGAAAGCGGTACGCCGGGTTCCTGTCTTCACCGGGCTCCTGGCACTGGCACTGCTGCTCTTCGCTTTTGGTGCCATGTGGTATCGCGAGGGGCGCTGAACGCCGGCGCCCAAGCCGGATGATTCAGCAATTGTAGGTCACCGGCTCGCCGGCGCTGTTCCGTGTTTCGCAGAGGCGCTCTTTTCCCGGAAAGCCGCCCTTCACATAGGGTGGCGGCGTGGCGCTCCCCGTCAGTGCGCCCGGCCCGCGCTGCTCCACGCTGTAGGGTTCGGGAGAAAGACATCCTGTCAAAAGGAGAGAAGTGCACGAAAATATTATGAAATAACGCATTTATTCTTCTCTGTACAAATTTCTACAATAACAAATATAATCACAATTCACCTATCAATAGATGATCTGTATTCCACAATTATTTCCGAGAGTCGAGATTATCTTGCAAGCGCGGCGTGCGTAACGTCGCCCTTCAGCGTCGCCACCGTCCCCTTTTGCAGTTCAGCGGCCAGAAGGCGCTCTGCATCGACGGGGCGCGGCATACACAGTTGGCCGTAGGGAACTTTCTGAAAGCCGAGCGGACCATAGTAAGGGGCATCGCCGACGAGCACGACCGAGCCCGCGCCAGCTTCGCGCGCGGCCTCGACGGCAATGGCCACAAGCTTGCGGCCAATGCCTATGCTCTTGAAGGCGGGCCGCACCGCAAGCGGGCCGAGCAGGAGCGCCCGCCCCTCGCCGGCTGCGATCCATGTCATGCGAACCGAGGCGATGACGTGGTTTTGATGAACGGCCACGAAGGAGAGTGCCCGGTCATGCGGACCGCCCTCACGAATTTTATAGGCAGCGCGCGTGAAACGGCCGGGGCCGAAGGCTTCTTCGTTGATGAGTTCGATTTCAGCGTCGTGGGCCGGCTCTTCCGGCAGGTAATGAATGTCGGCAGAAGACATGATCAGTTATTCCGGTGGTCTACGAAAGGTGGAGGCGGCCACGGGCGCGCCTGCCCCATGCCAGGGGCCTTCAGTCCTTTCGTCGTCGCTCCACCAGAAACCGGGTCATTGCCGTGCGCTTTCCTCACTGAATGGAGTTTCCGCTACCAGCATTTTCCCGGCCCGTCCACCGCAACTTTGCCGCTGAAATGAAATTGTTGACGCAGCGTTTACGCTCCAAACGGTTGGGTTTTCAGGGCCAATGCCCTACATCCAGCGCAAACAAAGGAGTTTTTGAATGGGTTTGCTCGTTGAAGGTGTCTGGCATGACAAGTGGTATGACACGTCGAAAACCGGCGGCCGCTTCGAGCGGTCCAGGTCGCAATTCAGGGATTTCGTCACAAGGGACGGCGCGCCGGCAGAAGGCCGCGAGCGCGGCTTCAGGGCCGAACCCGGTCGCTATCATCTCTATGTCTCGCTCGCCTGTCCCTGGGCACACCGCACACTGATCTTCCGAAGGCTGAAGAAGCTGGAAGATGTGATTTCCGTATCGATCGTCCATCATTTCATGGGCAAGAACGGCTGGACCTTCCTGAAGGAGGACGGCGCGACGGGCGACGACCTCTACGGTTTCGACTTCATGCACCAGATCTACACAAAGGCAGACCCGGGCTATTCCGGTCGCGTCACGGTGCCAGTGCTGTGGGACAAGAAGACGGAGACCATCGTCTCTAACGAGTCGGCAGAAATCATCCGCATGCTGAACGGGGCGTTCGATGAATGGGGTGACGCAAGTGTGGACTTCTATCCCGAAGATCTGCGCAGCGAGATCGACAGCATCAACGCGCTTGTCTACGACAACATCAACAATGGCGTGTACAAGGCAGGCTTTGCGACAACGCAGGATGCCTATGAAGAAGCGTTCGGAGCACTCTTTGCAGCACTCGATCAGGTTGAAGAGCGGCTCTCACGCCAGCGCTACCTCGCAGGGGACCGGCTGAGCGAAGCCGACTGGCGGCTCTTCACCACGCTTGTGCGCTTCGATCCGGTCTATGTCGGCCATTTCAAGTGCAACCTGCGCCGCATCGCCGATTATCCGCATCTGTCGAACTATCTGCGCGAGCTCTATCAGGTGCCGGGCGTGGCCGGGACGGTCGACCTGCTGCATATCAAGGCGCACTACTATGGCAGCCACAAGACGATCAACCCGAGCGGCGTGGTCCCTCTTGGGCCGGAGCTTGACCTGGCGGCACCGCACAATCGGGACCGGCTGGCGAAGGCAGCCTGAGGTTTCCCACGCGGCAAGGAAGAGGACCTACCACTCGTCCGAGACGGGCGCGTCCTCAAATATCTCGGCAATGCGGCGACGGGTGCCTTCGCTGGTACCGGCGGGCAATGCGTCCACCGGGAAGAACCGCGCCTCGGCGATCTCACGGTCAGGCACATGCGGGTGTGTCTGGCGGAAACGCGTGATTAGATAAACCGCCACATGATCGCGATTGCTGGCCATGCGGTTGAAGTGAAAAGACTTTAGTTCGGGCCGTGAGAGAAGCTCGATATTGCCTTCTTCAACCAGTTCACGGGCGAGGGCCGCTTCGGTGCTCTCGCCCGGCTCCACCCCGCCGCCGGGAAAGTGCCAGCCCTTCACATAGGTGTGTCGCACCAGAAACACCGCGTGGTTTTCCTGATCGTAGACGACCCCGCGCATGCCCAGTGTCATGGGGCGGCTCAGACGCAGCCAGAAATGGAAAAGCCGGGCGCTAAGAGGCGGCCAGGGGCGCTGCGGGGTCGTTGCGTTCATATGCTGCATCCTGTGGGGTGGTCAGGGCGTTTTACGTGTTCTACACACGAAGCATGTTTCGCCTCGCGCATTTTTCCGACATCCATCTGGGGCCTCTCCCCGCCATAAGCTATCGGGAGCTCGCTTCCAAGCGCATCACCGGCTACATCAACTGGCGGCGCAACCGGCGGCTCAATCTCGACCACGGGCTGATCGACCGTATCACCGACGACATGCTGGCGGCCGCGCCCGATCACATTGCGCTAACCGGCGATCTCGTCAACCTTGCCCTCGACAAGGAGATCGAGATGGCGCGGCTTTGGCTGGAAAGCCTCGGCCCGGCGGACAAGGTTTCGGTGGTGCCCGGAAATCACGACGCCTATGTGCCGGGGGCGCTGGCACGCTGCTGCCGCGCCTGGGCGGCCTATATGACCGGCGATGACGGCAGGCAGCCGAAAGGCAAGGGTGGCTTCCCCTATCTGCGTGTGCGCGACAGGATCGCCATCATCGGCGTTTCCTCGGCACGCGCCACCGCGCCTTTTCTGGCGAGCGGACATTTCTCCAGGGCACAGGCCAAACGGCTTGCAAAGATGCTCGATGCCACGAGGGAGGCCGGGCTTTTCCGGGTCATCATGATCCACCACCCTCCGGTACGCGGCGCGACCCACGCAGCGAAACGGCTCTATGGCATCAAACGGTTCCAGAAGCTCATCCGCAAGCACGGTGCCGAGCTTGTGCTGCACGGGCACACCCACAAGCCGACCGTGCATCGCATCGATGGGCCGAATGGAGAAACAGTGCCTGTGGTGGGTGTTGCCGCTGCCGGTCAGGCCCATGGGAGCGCCAAGCCGCCCGCGCATTACAATCTGTTCGAAATCGACGGAACGCCAGGCGGCTGGGAAGTCCGCTTCTCCCGGCGCGGTGTCACCGATGGCAATGGCACGATCGGAGAGGTTTCAGGAGCCTTGCTCAGCGGCGAGAAGCAGGTCGGCTGACCACGCTCAGGACGTGCGAAGCCGCCGCCTCCACACGGCGGTGCCGGCACACACTATTCCGACAGCCACGCCAAGCGCCAGAGACATGGCGCCAAGCTCCATCAGGGCAAACGGTTCATGCAGAACGCCTTCTGCATCGACGTAGCTGCCGATCCTGACCACAGCAGCCAGACAGGCAATACCCACGGAAGTCAGAAACAGGGCGCAAAAAAACAGAAACTTCATAACAATCACTCGCAATCGGCCCCTTCAACCCAGGGTAAGCCGATAAACGAGGCGAAAATTTGTGGCTTCAAAAACGGGACAGAAGCGTCTCCAGTTCGGGAAAACGGTCCCACATGGCGACGGCAACGGTGACGACACCGACCACGCCCCCCAGAAGCACGAGCCCGAGACCACCGAAGAAGCCGCGCCACGCGCTCCTGTAAGGCGCAGCAGACGCAACCGCTTCTTCCGTCTCGCTGTGGCGCGGCAGCACCTCGACATCGCCCTCAATGGCGCGGTGGCGCTCGACCATACGCTCGGCAATGTAGCGGGTGACCTGATCCGCGACCGGCGCGATATCTGTGCTCTCGGCCAGGACCACCCGGCCAAGCCGCGTGTCGCGCAGGAAGCGGTAGGTCCGGCGATCCCGTCCCATCGCCACATGGGCGACGGCATCGATCCATAGTCTCGGCTGCTCTCCCGAAGAAATGGCAAAGTCGAAGGAAGGATCGTCCGCCGGCACATCGGCGAAGACCGGCTGCAGTTCCTGAGCCAGCAGCTCGAGCCGCGTGCGGCTCGCCTCACGCATGTCGACGACCACATCCGCCCTGTCGGCAGCCGCGTTCTTCATCTCGCGCATGGCGTCTGAAAGACTGCGCACATTGGTAACCGAAACGGCGGACTGACCAGCCTCACTCATGGGCAGGACTCCTGACGAAACTTAGCGTTAACCCATCGTTAACATGGCTAAAACAGAAAATCATCACGTTTTGTTCCGCTACTGAAAGCGGCGTAAACAAGCCAAGTTTAAGCAAAACGCGATGAGAAAGCCGAATATTGCAGTCAGCCCGCACCAAGGCTCGCAGCGATAATGCGCGCCGTTTCGGCCGGTGCTTCCTCCGGCAGCATGTGACCGCAGCCCGGCAGGCGGTGCACGACAAACGGCTCCGGCAACCCGTCGGCCTGATGCGCGGGCAAAACCGCATCGCACGCGCCCCAGGCCACATGAACAGGCATGGAAAGCGCCTCAAGCATGGTTTTGGGAAACGCGCCCTGCGTCCCGTCACGCACAATCAGTGAACTGATTTCAATGAGTTCTTCCCGCTGACCGGAAACCGAACCAAGCCTGATCGCCTCTTTCACAACCCTGGCCGGGACCCGCGCCTGCGGGCCGAACATGCCCTGCACGGCAGCGGCCATCTCCTCATCCGTACGCGCCTCGGCGCGCGCCGCCATCAGCTCGCCGGCAATCTCCGGGCCAAAGCCGCCTGGCGCGATGAGCGCCAGAGATGCAACTGACCGGGGGGCGAAATGAGCGGTAAGCACGGCGACCGCGCCGCCGAAGGAATGCCCGGCCATGTGACAGCGCCCGATGCCGCGTTCTTCGAGATCGGCCAGGACCGCCTGCGCGGTGGCTTTAGCGTTGCCGCCGCCGGGAACATCGAGCGAGCGGGCATGACCCGGCAGATCGTAGGCGATGATGCGCAAGCCCGAGGGAAGCGCCCGGCGCGCACCCTCCCAGACGCGGTGGCTGCCGGCAAAGCCGTGCAGCAGAACGAGGGCGCCTGCGCCCTCGCCCGTATCTTCGGCATAAAGTGCGCCCGTCAACCGACGATCCGGTTGGCCGCCGACACCACTGCCTCGAGCGAAGCCGTGACGATGTTGGTGTTGACGCCCGCACCGAAGAGCTTGCCGCCGGGATGCTGGACTTCCATGTAGCAGATGGCTGCCGCATTGGAGCCCTGCTGCATGGAATGCTCGGAATAATCGACCACCGACATATCCACGCCCAGATGCTTGGAGAGCGCGTCGATGAAACCGTCGACCGGACCTGTTCCCACACCCTTGATGACGGTTTCCGCCCCGCCATCGGTGATGGTCGCCTCGACGATGCGCTGCCCCTTCACGCTGGTGTCGGGAAACGTCTGGTGATCGACGAACTTGATGCGCGCTCCAGGCTGCTCGACATAGAGCTCCATGAAACGCTCGTAGATCTGCTTCGCGGGCAGTTCCTTACCCTCGCGGTCGGTGATGTCCTGAATGTCGCCGCGGAACTCCACCTGCAGGTTTCGCGGCAGGTTGAGGCCGTAGTCGGCCTGCATGACATAGGCGATGCCGCCCTTGCCCGACTGGGAATTGATGCGGATGATCGCCTCGTAGGAGCGGCCCACATCCTGTGGATCGATGGGCAGATAGGGCACTTCCCAGAGCGGCTTGTTGGCCGTCTTTATGGCCTTCATGCCCTTGTTGATCGCGTCCTGGTGAGAGCCGGAGAAGGCGGTGTAGACCAGTTCACCCACATAAGGGTGCCGCTCGGGGATGACGAGCTGGTTGCAGTACTCATAGACATCCTTCATGCGGTTGATGTCCGTGCAGTCCAGCTCCGGATCGAGCCCTTGCGTGTACATGTTGAGCGCCAGGGTCACGACATCGACATTGCCGGTGCGCTCGCCATTGCCGAACAGCGTGCCCTCGACCCGGTCGGCGCCCGCCATCAGGCCAAGCTCGGTGGCGGCGATGCCTGTGCCGCGGTCATTGTGGGGATGCAGCGAGATGATCAGGTTTTCGCGCTGATCGAGATTGCGGCACATCCATTCGATCTGGTCGGCATAGATGTTGGGTGTCGACATCTCGACGGTGGACGGCAGATTGATGATCAGTTTGTTGTCCGGTGTCGGATTGATGATCGCGATCACTTCATTGCAGATATCCAGAGCGACATCGAGCTCGGTGCCGGTGAAGCTCTCGGGCGAATATTGGAAACGGTAGCCGCCGCCGGCCTTCGCGGCCATGTCCATGACCATCTTGGCCGCATCGGTGGCGATCTGCTTGATGCCGGCGACATCCTTGCCGAACACGACGCGACGCTGCAGCTCGCTGGTGGAATTGTAGAAGTGAACGATCGGCCGGTTGGCACCCTCCAGCGCCTCGAAGGTGCGGGTGATCAGTTCGGGCCGGCACTGAACCAGAACCTGAAGTGACACGTCGTCGGGTACGCCGCCTTCTTCGATGCACCAGCGGGCGAAATCGAAATCCGTCTGCGAGGCGGAGGGGAAGCCAATCTCGATCTCCTTGAAGCCCATGTCGAGCAGGAGCCTGAACATGCGCGCCTTGCGCTCATGCCCCATCGGATCGATGAGCGCCTGATTGCCGTCACGCAGGTCGACCGAACACCAGATCGGCGCCTTCTCAATACGTTTCGAGGGCCATGTGCGATCTGCAATATCGATCTGCGGATAGGGCTGATACTTGATCGAAGCGTCCGACATTCCCTTGCGCTTCGGTGAAGCTGCGCCGTCTTTTGCCTGGTTTTGTGCCATATCAGTCATCGTATTCTGCGCGTCCATTCCATTTTCTCCCGGCACCGGTTGCGTGCGCTTCGCACGGCGGGCCTGTCAACAGTAAAGTGCGGTTTTGGAGAAAGAGCTTCTGCCGTGCGGCGACATCGATCGCCGGGCGCTCCTTCAACGGACCCGGCGATCGCCGATAAGGCCGAGAAGAAGAAGGCTGGAAGCAAGCGCGCGCACGGTCGCGCCGGCAAAGGCGGCACGAGCGGAGAAAGAAACTGTCTGGCGCGTCATCATGGAAGCTTCCTTAAACGACGCCGGCGCGGCTGGCAAGTGGATCGTCACGCGGCCAGCAGGCCCTGTTCTTGACACCGGGCCCGTGGTCTTTATTTTACCAAAAAGATAATTAACTAATTGGTGAAATAAATGCCAAGCGACACACTGAGCGCCACCTTCTCCGCCCTCGCCGACCCGACCCGTAGGGCGATGCTCGCCCGGCTGGCGGAAGGCGAAGCGACCGTCAACGAACTGGCGGAACCCTTCGAGATGACGCTGCCGGCCATCTCAAAGCACCTGAAGGTTCTGGAGAAGGCCGGCCTCGTGTCGCGCGGAAAAAACGCACAGTTTCGCCCATGCCGGCTCGAGGCAGGCCCGCTGAAGGACATTGCCGGCTGGGTGGAGACTTACCGCCGCTACTGGGACGAGAGCTTTGACCGTCTCGACAGCTACCTGGAAGAATTGCAGAAGGAGCAACCGCGATGAGTGTGGAAACAACGCAGAAAGCCGATGCCGAACTCACCATCCAGCGTGTGTTCGATGCCCCACGCGACCTCGTTTTCGAGATGTGGACCCGCAAGGAGCATCTGGATCGCTGGGGCTGCCCGGAAGGCATGACCATACCGGTCTCCGAAGGCGATATCCGCACCGGCGGATGGTTTCGCACCTGCATGCGCGGCAGTGACGGCGCGGAACACTGGGTGAGTGGAGCCTATCGTGAAGTCTCGCCGCCCGAACGCATCGTCTTCACCCATGCCTGGGATGACGAAAAGGGGGATCGCGGCCACGAAACCGTCGTGACCATTTCCTTCAGCGAAACCTCAGATGGAAAAACCCGCATGCACTTCCACCAGGCATTCTTTGCCTCGGATGCCTCGCGCGACGGCCATGCGGAGGGGTGGACCTCCTGCTTCAGGCGGCTGGACGCACTGGTGGCGCAGGCGGCGTAGCATCGAAACACGACGGAGGAGTGCAGCAATGGAACCGCAAACCGTTTCACGCGAGGAATGGCTCAAGGCGCGCAAGGCGCTGCTGGCAAAGGAGAAGGCTCACACACGGGCGGGCGATGCACTGGCCGCCGAGCGGCGGCTGCTGCCCCGTGTCAGGATCGAAAAGGACTATCGTTTCGTGGATGGCGAAGGCAGCCACAGGCTTGAGGCGCTTTTCGAAGGCCGCAAGCAACTGATTGTCTATCACCACATGCTGAAACCGGCCGACCCCGCCCCCTGCTCCGGCTGCTCAATGTTTGTCGACAATCTGGGCGATCCCGCGCATCTCAACGCCCGAGACACCAGCCTGGCACTCGTTTCACGCGCACCGGTGGAGGAAATCGAAGCGTTCAGAAAGCGGATGGGCTGGACCCTGCCCTGGTACTCCGTGATGAGTTCCACCTTCAATGCGGATCACGGCGTAGAAGGCGGCTTCGGCCTGAACGTCTTTTTGCGCGAGGGCGGGTCGATCTACCACACCTACCACACCAGCGGCCGCGGGGTGGAGACACTCGGCACGAGCTGGACCCTGCTCGACCTGACGCCCTATGGACGGCAGGAGACATGGGAAGCGTCACCCGAAGGCACACCGCAGAGCGCGCCCTATCGCTGGTGGCGGCTCCATGACGAATACGCCTGAGGCGGTCAGTTTCGACCGCCTCCCGCCTGGCGGGCCACCACCGCCTCATAGGCCGCCTGAAGCCGCTCGCGCACATCGGGCCCGCTCCTGTTCGGGTCCGGCGGCGCCCCGAGATGCGTTACCCGCAGGTCGTCCATAAACTCTTCCCAAAGCGGCGGCCCGCCCTCTGCAAGAAGCTTCGCCCGGATCGAAAGCTCCTCGGTGACCGGAAGCCATTTGCTGCCCCAGGCACCGATCATGGCGAAGACAGGCACCAGCTCAATGCCCTTTTCCGTCAGACTGTAAATCGCCTTCTGCTTGTGGCTGGGGTCGTCCGCCTTCGAGATCACTGCTTCTGCCGTCAGGCGCCGCAGGCGATCGGCGAGAATGTTGGAGGCAATGCCCTCCATGGAACCGTTCAGCAGTTCGCGGAAATGGCGCCTGTTGCCGAACATCATGTCGCGCACGACGACGAGGCTCCATTTGTCGCCGACCACCTCGACGGTGAGATTGATGGGACATCCCGAGCGGTGCTGGTCCTGCAATATAGCCTCCAGAAAATTCTGATTGCACATTGCCACCAGTTAGCATAGGGTGCAACCAGTTTAAAAATGAAACCAGTTTTAAAAGCGAAGCACAACCACACTGCTGAGGAGGACGGAATGAGCAGGGTCATTGTCTGGGTACTCGTAACGCTGGACGGGTATTTCGAGGGGGAGAAGAAATGGGACCTCGATCATCACGGCGAGGCCTGGGGCGAGGAATTGCACGCGCTAAGCATGAGTTTTGGCCAGAGCGCTGCCGCCCTCGTCTTCGGCCGCGTAACCTATGAGGGCATGAAGGCGCACTGGACCAGCGCCGATACCACCGACGAACCCGAAGTGACGGCCTTCATGAACGCTCTTCCCAAACTGGTCGCCTCACGAACCCTCACCAATTCGGACTGGAACAACACCACTGTGACCGCCAACATCGCCGACGCGATACGGGAACTGAAGGCGAATGCCGAGCCCGGCAAGAACATCTACATCTTCGGCAGCGCCGACCTCAGCGCCTCCCTGCTGAAAGAGGGGCTGATCGACGAGCTCATGCTGGGTGTGGTGCCGGTGCAGCTTGAAAAGGGCACGCCATTCTTCAAGCCGGGCAACGGGCGGCGCAAGTTCACCCTCATCGAGAGCAGGCCGCTAAGCAATGGCACGCTGATCCTGCGTTATGCGCCCGACCAAAATCTCGCGGATACGCCAGAGCAAATAAACGCACACTCATGACCACCTTCCGACCGACCCGCCGCATCATTCTACAGTCGGCAGCCGCGCTGACGATCTGCAACATCGCAGTGCCCCTTCAAGCCGCCGAACTCACGGCAAGAGACGGAGACGAAAGAATGCGCATGATCAAGACCGACACCGGCGTGGAACTCGCCACCCAGAGCTTTGGCGATCCGGCGGATCCGGCCATTCTGCTTATCATGGGAGCGATGGCATCCATGCTCTGGTGGCCGGAGGAGTTTTGCCAGGACCTTGCGGCGCGCGGCCATTATGTGATCCGCTACGACAATCGCGACACCGGGCTTTCCACCAGCTACCAGCCCGGAAGCCCGCCCTATACCATGGACGATATGGCCGAGGACGCGATCCGTATCCTCGACGGCTACGGCATCGAAAAGGCTCATCTGGCGGGCATGTCGCTTGGCGGGATGATCGCCCAGATCGCAGCGCTCATACACCCGCAGCGCGTACGGGCTTTGACCCTGATCTCCACAACGCCCGTCGGGATCGACACATCCGGACTGCCGCAGACCAGCGCCGCCTACATGGAACATGCTTCCACAGGCGAAAACGTAGACTGGACCGACGACCAACAGGTGATCGACTTCATCGTCAGGGACACCAAGATGATTGCCGGCACCGCACACCCCTATGATGAAGCGCGCGCCCGCAACCTGGTGGAGAACGACGTCAAACGCGCGAGAAATTTCGTCAGCGTGACCAATCATTTCATGCTGAAGGGTGGCGAGGGGCTTGATGGCCGCCTCCCCGTGCTGGAAGCTCCCCTTCTTGTAATCCACGGCACAGCGGATCCGATCTTCCCCGTGGACCACGGCACCTTGCTGGCTGATACCGTTGCCGGCGCGCACCTTCTGAAGATCGAGGGCGGCGGCCATGAACTCCACCCCGGCGACTGGCCGGAAATCATCGCGGCAATCGCAGAGCACTCAAACCATTGAACCAGCCAACAGCGCAGGAACCACCGGGGCTCCGAACAATGCCACACAACAAAACGACAGCACCTGATCGCACCCGCCGCGCGCTCGTCACCGGTACCGCGGCAATTTTTGCCTGTTCCGCTTTCACCAGAGGGTCCAGCGCCATGCAGACTGCATCATTCAACCAAGCGGCACTTGACGCACTGCACCGCTCCATCAGCGCCCATGTGGATGCGGGTGAGATCGCCGGGGCGACATGGCTCATCCACCATGCCGGAGAGACGCATGTGGACAGTACCGGCACCTTCGGGATGAACGGTGCGGGTGCGCCCATGGCGCGCGATACGATCTATCGCGTGGCATCCATCACCAAGCCGGTGACGGCGGCGCTCGCGATGATGCTTGTGGAGGATGGCGTGCTGACGCTGGATGGCCCCGTCGACGATCTTTTACCGGAACTTGCAAACCGCCAGGTCCTGAAACGGATCGACGGGCCGCTTGATGAGACCGTGCCGGCCAATGGACCCGTGACCCTGCGCCATCTCTTGACGATGACCTTCGGTCTCGGCGCCATCATGGTGTTTCCGGAAGCCTATCCGATCCAAGCGGCAATGCGCGAGGCCGGCGTCGCGCCGAGCTGGGTTCTGCCGCAAATGCCGTCCGATGCCTATATGAAGAAGCTCGGCGAACTGCCGCTCGCAGCGCATCCGGGCGAAAGCTTTTTCTACAACAACGGTCTCGACGTTGCCGGCATCCTGATTGAGCGGGCGACGGGCGAGCGGCTCGGTGCAGTGATGAAGGCCCGCCTCCTGGAGCCGCTCGGTATGAAGGACACGGATTTCTTCGTGCCGGACGACAAGCAGCACCGCCTGCCCGTCCAGTATGGGCCGGACTTTGCCAGTGGCGGTGCACGGGTGATCCCATTTGGCCCGGAACAGGGCATCGACTTTTCAAGACCTCCGCAGATGGATTCAGGCGCCGGCGGGCTGGTAACCACTGTGGACGATTACGCTGTCTTCTGCCGCATGATGCTCAACGGTGGCGCGCTGGACGGCAGACGCTACCTGAAAGCCGAAACCGTGACAGAGATGACGCGGGATCAACTCACACAGGAGCAGAAGCAGACGCCCCATGCATCCATGTTCATGGACGATGGCGGCGCCGGCTGGGGGCTCGGCATGTCAGTGGGGCTCAAGAGCACTCGACCATGGCTGGCGCAGGGCAGCTTTGGCTGGAACGGCGGCTATGGCACCACGGCCTACACCGACCCGAAGAATAGCCTTGTCGGGATATTTCTCAGCCAGCAGATGATGACATCCCCCGACGCGCCAAAAACCTATCTGGACTTCTGGAAAGGCGCGCGTGCGGCCATTGGCTGATCCTGGGGGCAAGACCCCTAGCCACCCGCCCAGCGCGCCACCATGCGGCTGATGGGCGGGCCGGCCAGAAGCACGAAGAGAAAGCGCGCCATCTGCACAGCCATGATGAAAGAGAGGTTCACGTCCTGCGAGGCAGCGGCGGCGATGATGGCGACGGAATCCATGCCGCCCGGGCTCGTCGCCAGATAGGCGGTGAGCGGATCGATGCCCCACTCCACGTGCAGGAACCAGGCGAGCACACCGCAGAATGCCATCAGGGCGAGAATCGAAATCACCACCTGCGGCAATGCCCTGAAAGCGGTGCGTAAGAGCGCGCGGTCGAATTTCAGGCCGATGGTCCAGCCCACCACCATATAGGCCGCGCCCATGAGCCAAGGCGGGAGCTCCAGCGCAACACCGCCGCCCAGATGGACCAGCGCTCCTGCAAGCATGCCTCCAAGAAAGAACGGCGCCGGCAGCCGCACCAGCCTGCCGAACAGCCCGCCCGCCAGCGCCGTGACCAGCGTGATTGCAAAGGCTGCAAGATCGATCGGGGGAAACCAGACCGTTTCAGGCGCATCGACACCGGACGTGTCGACCCACAGCCTTGCAATGAGCGCAGCGGCGACGGTGACGAAGATCACCCGCAGATACTGCATGAAAGCCACGAGCCGTGCATCGGCACCGAAAGCACCCGCCATGAGGACCATGGCCGTGGCCGCCCCCGGCGCAGAACCCCAGACGGCTGTTGTGCCGGGCAGTATCCTCCAGCGGCTGACGAGAAAACCCAGAAAGCTGCTGGCCGCGACCGTCACCAGAACCGAAAGCAGGAGGATGGGCCAGATATCGGCGAAGGAGGCAATGATCGCGGGCTCGAGTGAACCGCCGATCAGAAGCCCCACCAGTGCCTGCGCCGAGGCAAATCCAAGACCCGGAACGCGGATGCCCGCACCCAGTGCCCCGGTGGCAACGGCTGCCAGCATGGGGCCGATGAGAAGTGCTGCCGGCAGCGCCCCAAGAAGCATCACGCCGGCAAAAGCCACAGTGAGAACTATGAGAAACAGCCACTGGAAAACAGGATCAAGACGCGTGAGAGGGCCCTTGAAGGAAGTCTGCGGCGTGGTGTCCATTAACAAGCGTCCCGACTGTCTGCCATGACGGCATACAGGATCGGGCCGCATATGGGAATGTCCACGTCCCATGGCCGCTGGTGCTGTCGATTGATTTTACATTTCCAATAGGCTATATAACCGATAAGATATTTAAGTGAGCACCATGCAAACCGATCAACTCGATGCGACATTCGCGGCTCTGGCAGATCCGACGCGACGGGCGATTCTCGCACGCCTTGCCGAAGGAGAGGCCACCGTGATGGAGCTGACGGAACCTTTCGACCTGAGTCAGCCGGCCATTTCCAAGCACATCAAGGTGCTGGAAAAGGCCGGGCTCGTCTCACGCAGCCGCGATGCGCAGAGGCGTCCGTGCAAGCTGGAAGCCCGCCCGCTCGGCGAGGCCATCGACTTTCTGGAACAGTATCGTCGGTTCCTGGAGGTGCGCTACGCAAAGCTCGACGCCCTTCTTGAGACCCTGAAGACCGTGAACGATCCAACCGCAGGCACTGGTTGACCCGGGCCCCGCGCCTTTCCTGATCAGACACCGAAAGGAACCCCGCATGTCACACTCCAGGACCATCACCGTCACCGCACGTGGTGACAGGGAGCTCGTCATCACCCGCCGCTTCAATGCTCCGCGGCAGATGGTGTTCGACGCCCACACGCGACCCGAGCTGATCAAACGCTGGATGACCGGCCCGGAAAACTGGACCTTGCCCGTGTGCGAGATCGACCTTCGGGCGGGTGGCAAGGGCCGCTATGTTTGGCACAACACCGAAAATGGCGCCGATATGGGCATGACGGCGACCTATCGGGAAATCGATGCACCCCACCGTATTGTCCATGAAGAGATGTTCGATGAGGACTGGACCGGCGGGGGCACGGAGATCATCACCACGTTCGAAGACGATGGCGAGACCACGCGTATGGAAATGGTGATCCGCTGTAAGTCGAAGGAAGCGCGCGACAACATCCTGAAGTCGCCCATGTCCGATGGCATGGAGCAGGGCTACGCCCGTCTCGATCGCCAGCTTGCCGAACGCAGGGCCGCTTAGGGTTCAGGACCTGTTGGATATCTAATAATGAGGGAATGCGCCATGGCGCACAACGCTTCCAGGGCTGCACACCGCCATCATGGTGTGCTTCGCAGCATCGGCGCAGTGTTTCTGGGTCTGGCGGTGATCTTTATCCTGTCTCTGGGGATGGATCAGCTCATGCACAGCCTCGAAATCTACCCGCCTTGGGATCAGCCCATGGTGGATGTGGAAGATGGGTTGCTTGCGCTCGGCTATCGCACTCCCATCGCCATTTTCGGCTGTTATCTCGCAGCGCGCTTCGCGCCGCGCGCGCCGATGGCTCACGCGCTGGTGCTCGGTGGCATCGGCGTGGTTCTTTCCACACTTGGTGCAGTCGCCATGTGGCAGATGGGCATGCACTGGTATCCGATTGCGCTGATCCTCATCAGCCTGCCCTGCGCCTGGATCGGCGGAAAGCTTTATCTGGCGCGGAAATCAGGCTCGCGGTAGCGTCGCAGGGGTCCGGGTTCACGAAACAAAATCAATGAGCCTGTCGGATTGTCACTTCCTTATTCGTCCTGGGCGGGACAAGAGGAGAAGGAACCTGCAATGCGCTACATGATGCTGATGATCCCCAAAGGATATGAGACGGCCGGCCCCGAGCTCGACCTGCCGGCCGATGCGGTGGCCAAAATGATGGCCTACAATGAAGAATTGCGTGCCGCCGGTGTGCTGGAAGCGCTGGAGGGCCTGCATCCGCCATCTGCAGGGGCGCGGGTTTCGTTCGCCAGCGGCGAGCCAGTGGTGATCGATGGACCGTTCATTGAGGCCAAGGAAGTGCTCGGCGGCTTCTGGATCATCAACGTTCCGACACTCGACGATGCCATCGAATGGGCAAAGCGCTGCCCCGGTTCGCCCAATGAGACCATCGAGATCCGCAAAATCCAGCAGATGGAAGACTATAGCGATGAGGTGCAGGAGATCGTGAAGACTTATCCCGACGTGCTGGAAAAGGGCATCAACCGCTCCTGATCAGCAGAATTTCGCCTTGTGCTCCGGTTCCACGTGAATGGTGACTTCCGCACCGGGCTGGGCCTTTTCGAGCGCCCCTTCGATGCGGTCGCAGATGCGGTGTGCGGCCTCGACCGTCATGTCGGACGGCACCACGAGATGAAACTCGATGAAGCGGGCCCTGCCCGCTTCACGCGTCTTGAGATCGTGGAATTCGAGGGCTCCGTCATCATTGTCGGCGATCACGCGCTCGATCCGGGCCAGCTCCTCGGGTTCAACCGAAACATCCATGAGACCCTGTACGGACTCGCCCACCAGATGCCACCCGTGCCACAGGATATTCAGCGCAACCACAAGCGCCATCACCGGATCGAGCCAGTACCAGCCCGTGGCCACGGCAAGCACGAGACCGGAAATGACACCGGCAGAGGTGACGACATCTGTCCATAAGTGCTTCCCGTCGGCGACCATGGCAGGTGAGCGGGCCTTTCTCCCTGTGGAAATGAGAAGCCAGGCCCACAGGCCGTTGCCGACCGCGGCCAGCCCGTTGATCACGAGGCCGACAACCGGAGCGTCGAGCGGGCGCGGCTCGAAAAGAACCATCCATGACTCATGGATGATCAGCAGCGCGGCGACGACGATGAGGACGCCTTCCAGAACGGCGGAAAAATATTCCGCCTTGTGATGGCCGAACGGGTGATTGTCGTCGGCCGGCGTGTGGGCGATGCGCAGCGCATACCACGCCACACATGAGGCGACGACATTGACCACCGATTCCATCGCATCTGAAAAGAGCGCCACGGAATCGGTGAGCCACCACGCGGCAAGCTTGAGCGCGAAAATGCCCAGCGCAACAACGATGGACCACATCGCGATGCGCTGAAGCTTGCCATTGGATGGCATGGCGGTTCCTTTCCATCGCTCCCGCCCAACCCCGGCGGGAGCCCAAATGGCCAATGTGTCAGGCCGCTTTCACACGCGCCTTTCGTGGCAGATGCGCCACCACATTCTCGATCATGCGCATGCCGGCATTCTGTCCGAGTGTCATGATCGATTCGGGATGGAATTGCACGGCCGCAACCGGCTCATCCTCATGTTCTATGCCCATGACCACACCATCCTCAGTCTCCGCCGTCACCATGAAGGCGGACGGCATGCGCACCGGATCGGCAAAGATGGAATGGTAGCGCCCCACGGTCACCTCGGAGGGGAGACCTGAAAACACAAGGCTGTTGCCGCTGGCACGGATGCGCGAGGGCTTTCCATGCATGGGCTCGGCAAGCTGACGCAACTCACCGCCATAAGCCTCGACAAGCGCCTGCAGGCCAAGACACACGCCGAAGATCGGCAGTTTGCGCTGGCGGCTTTTGGCGATTGTGGTCTTGCAGTCGAAATCTTCCGGCCGCCCCGGTCCCGGCGACAGAACAACCAGGTCCGGCGCCACACGCTCGAACACCTCGTCTGCGACCGGCGCACGAACCGTCACCACCTCCGCGCCCGTCTGGCGGAAATAGTTGGCGAGCGTGTGTACGAAGGAATCCTCGTGATCCACGAGCAGGATCTTCACCCCCTCGCCGACACGGGCGCCTGCGCGCGTTTCATTTTCCATGTTCGTTTTCCCGGCATCACGGATCGCCGACAGCATGGCCGACGCCTTGAGTTCCGTTTCGGCCTCTTCTTCCTGCGGATCGGAATCGAACAGGAGCGTCGCCCCTGCCCGAACCTCCGCCACACCATCCTTGATGCGGATGGTGCGCAGCGTCAGGCCGGTATTCATGTCGCCATTGAAATGCACCATGCCGATGGCGCCGCCATACCAGGCGCGCGGGCTCTTCTCGTTTTCCTCGATAAAGCGCATGGCCCAGAGTTTCGGCGCGCCGGTCACGGTGACGGCCCATGCGTGGCTCAGAAACGCATCGAACGCATCCATGCCCTCGCGCAGCCGTCCCTCGATGTGATCGACGGTGTGGATGAGACGCGAATACATCTCGATCTGGCGGCGCCCGATCACCCGCACGGAACCCGGCTCGCACACACGGCTCTTGTCGTTGCGGTCGACATCCGAACACATGGTCAGTTCGGATTCGTCCTTCTTGGAGTTCAGGAGCTTGATGATCTGCTCGGCATCGGCAATGGCGTCGTCGCCCCGCTTGATGGTACCGGAGATCGGACAGGTCTCGACGCGCCGGCCATTGACCCGCACGAACATCTCCGGCGATGCACCGACAAGATATTCCTGTTCACCCAGATTGATGAAGAAGGAATAGGGCGACGGGTTGATCTCTTTCAGGCGCCGCGAAATCTGCGACGGACGCCGCTCGGCCCGCTCCATGAACATCTGCCCGGGCACCACTTCGAACAGGTCCCCGCGATGGAAGCTCTCCTTGGCCTTTTCGACAAGGCGCGCATACTCGCCGGGCTCGTGATCGCCGCGCGGCGGCACATGATCGGCCGTCTTGAAAGGCGCCGTTGCGCCATCGCGTGGAAGGCCTGTCGTCGAAGCGTCCTCCGCCGCATAATCGTAGCGGTCGTGCCAGGCCTTTGCAGCGTGATGGTCGACCACGAGGATCTCGTCCGGCAGATAAAGCACGAGGTCACGCTGGCTTTCGGGGCGCTTGAGGCTCTGTTTGATCGGATCGAACTGGAAAGCAAGATCGTAACCGAACGCACCATAGAGCCCCAGATTGGCATCGTGATCGGTATGAAAGAGATCGGTTATGGCACGCAGCACGGTGAAGACCGTCGGCACGCGGGAACGCTCTTCCTCGGAAAAAACCCGTTCGGGCTCTGCGACGACCAGCGCGAGCAGTGCGTCGTCTCGCTCCGTCACTGTGACAGCCTCGAGCCCGGCAACCCGGTCGTCAAGGATGCGCAGAAGCGCCCTGCCCCGATCATTCAACGCCTCGATCTTCATGTCACGGCCGCGCGCCGAGATCACCAGCGGCGGATCGATGATCGCCGTGTCCCAGCGGGTGTAACGACCGGGATACTCGTAATTGGAAGAAAAGACCGCGCCGCGGCGCTCGTCCAGTGCATCAATATAGGTGTCGATGGCACCTTCATAGGCGGTTTCCACACGGGTCCGCGTGATGGTCACGCCGCCTGCCGTTTTAAATCGCTCGGCGCCGTTATCCAGAACTTCCAGGCTCATTTCATGCTCCCTTGTTCAGGCATCGCCGGGAAGCGCAGACAAAAATGGCCGCCCGGTTTTCACCTGCGGCCATGGTCTTTTCTGCGCGCACACTGCACGGTCGGCCGCTGTTAACGGACCCACCACCAGAGTTTTGCGCAAGAAATCGTCGTCATGGTTTCTCCATAGCCTCGACGGAGCTTTCACGCAACCGCTTTCCAGCACCATCGGCCAGCCGTCTGCCGCGATAGAGCGCATGGAGGCTGAGGCACAGCCATGTGAAGCTTGCCCACGCCGCGCCCAGCGCCCAACCGGCGGCAACATCGCTCGGCCAGTGGACACCCAGATAGATGCGGCTGACACCCACGATGAACGATATGAAAACCGCCACGGCGAGCACATAGAGCCTGATGCGCCAGTCCGGAAAGAAACGCACGACAAGAGCCGCCAGTGTCAGATAGGCGACTGTGGTGACGGTGGCGTGACCACTTGGAAAACTCGCCGTATGGATCACGTCCAGATGCTCGACGATGTCGGGTCGCGGACGCTCATAGTGGTTTTTCAGAATGTAGGAGACGAGCGCACCGGAACCGACGGACAGAACCGCATAAAAGGCCGCGCCATAACGCCGTGTCACGACAAGCAGGCCGGTCACCATCAGAAGAGACAGAACAATGACCGGATAACCGCCAATGGCGGTTATCTCCAGCGCGGCTTCCTCCAGCCATGGCGGCCCGAGTGGATCCGAAGCGTCCAGAGGATTGCGCAGGGCGAGAAGCACCTGTTCGTCCAGCGCCTTGATTTCTCCCTCCGCGACTTCATCGGCTATCGCCAGGAATACGAACGAACCAAGCGTCAGAACCAGAAGGAGAAGCACGGGCGCCAGCGCCCTGCGGTGCCGCGCTATCTGCCGAACGAAACCGTTTTCCTGAGCCCACATTCTCGAATTCCCCCTCCTGACCGATTGATTCTGCAGCACGAGGGATGCGAACACCATGATTGCCGCTTAAATAAGATGCAGTCACGAAAGTCTCAGGGCTTTCGCGTGCACAACGAAGGCGCGCAATTCACCGGATCACAGCTCACCTCTCTATGGCCCCACATTTACGGCTACCGCCTTGACATCGCCGCATCCGCGCACCACGTTTATAAAATGAGCACGAACCGAAAACACATTTCCGTTCTCTTCCGGGTATGTCCCATTGCGGGATATTGACCCCCGGTTCGGTGCTGTGCGCCTCCGAACCGAGGGGCGCTCTTCCGTCGATTGATCGAGACGATTAAATCGAGCGGCGGAAACGGTTCCAGGGCGCATCACCAAGACTTTCTACGACAATCGAAGCCTCGCGGCATGAACCGAACACATGCCCGCATGACACGCATGGACAAGCCAATGCAGCAGAAGACAGGGCGCAAGCCGAGCATCACGATTTCCGAAACTGATTATGAACGCCTGACCGGCCTGGCCGAGGCGCTGGAAGACCGCAATCCCGAAGCCTCGGAAACCATGATGGCCGAACTCGACCGGGCACGCGTGGTGCGCGACGGTTCGCTTGCCACAACCATCGTGCGCATGGGCTCGACCGTTGTCTACACGGCAGACGAAGGTCCCGAGAAGACGGTCACGCTCGTCTATCCGGGCGACGCGGACATTGAAAAGGGACGGATTTCCATCACAACCCCGGTGGGCACAGCCCTGATCGGGTTGAAGGAAGGCCAGTCGATCGACTGGACCGCACGCACGGGCCAGACCCACAGGCTGACCGTGGTGCGCGTAACCCAGGAAGAGAACGCCGCCTGAGTCTGCCATCATGTCCAGCCCGCATCTCCGCTTTTTCACGGGACATCTCCTGACGGGAGCCTAGCCCCTGCGTCATTCCTGGGCGCAGGGGCCGGACGACCGATGTTCAAGCTGCGCTGCCGACGCAAGGCCGCGCGGATTTGTCTGTTCGCGGTTCCCGTCCCAGGACGCCGGAACCGCGCTGGAGATCGTGCAGGAGATTGCCGTGTGGACCGGACAGGGATGCATTCTCACCACCAAGGACTTCACCATCCTCGAATTCCTGCAGGAGCGCAGGCACAGGTTCAGTGAAACCTATGCCGCGCTTTTGCGCGCGAAACTTGACGCGGCTACAGTCATCTTCCGGGAAGACATGCCGGCACACGTCACCACACTGAACAGCCGTGTGCGTTTTCGCATCGGCGACGAACAACCACAGACACGCATCATCAGCCATGACGAGCTGCAGGGTTTCGTCGGCCTGACATTGCCGCTGACGACATTGCGCGGGCTTGCGCTTCTGGGGCTCGCCGCCGGCGAGACAATCGTCCTGCCGCGAGACGGCACAGCCGCGCCCGAGCGTGTTGTGCTCGAAGCAGTGCTTTACCAGCCCGAAGCCGCACGCAGAAAAATGCGCGCGACAGCACGCCCCGCGCTGCGCCTCGTCCACAATGCGGACGCCGGCACACCACCGCGCGGTGTGCCCATCATCTCCGGAGGCGATGACGACCCCGGACCGAGTGCGGCCTGAACAACCGGTGGGCAAGCGGCATCACGCCCTGCCGCCCACCCAGTATCGCGGACCCGGCCCCATTCGCCCTGCCCGGTCGGCCGGGTTCGTTAGCGCGCAGGTTTCAAGCGACAGGCAGCCGCAGGATATGCATTCGGTGAGGCCACGCTTGAGCCGCTCCATTTCCGCGATCCGTTCGTCTATGCGCTTCGTCCAGTTTTCTGAAAGGCGTGCCCAGTCATCGCCCCTGGGCACGTGGTCGGTTGGCAGCTTGTCGAGTTCCGCCTTGATCTCATCAAGCGACAGCCCCACCCGCTGGGCGAAAACGATGAAGGCCACGCGACGCAGCACGGCGCGCTGGTAGCGGCGATGGCCCGAACCGGCGCGCTCGGAAGTGATCAATCCCCGCTCCTCATAGTAGCGCAGGGCGGAGGCGGCAACGCCGCTGCGCCGCGAAACCTGATTTATGGTGAGCAATGGCAGCCTCCCTTTTCAGCGGCGCCGAGAATCTCACAGAAGGGGCTTTACTTCAAGTTAACTTGAGCTTTTAGAAAGGCCCGGCATGTGTCGGATCGTGCCCAATGCGGATGAATTCCGGCAGAACATGTCTACCGGAACTCTTCAGGGAGGCTTCATGACCGCCGCAACACAACGAGCCAGCGCCTCAACCACAGCGGCCCGAGCCACCCTCCGGGAGTGGCTCGGGCTTGCGACCCTCGCCCTGCCGACATTTCTCGTCGCCATCGACATGACGGTTCTGCATCTTGCCGTGCCGCATCTGACGGCAGCGCTGCGTCCGAGCAGCGCACAGCTTCTCTGGATCATCGATATCTACGGTTTCATGATCGCGGGCTGTCTGGTGGTGATGGGCACGCTGGGCGACCGGATCGGCCGCCGGCGTCTGCTTCTGGCGGGTGCGGTGTTCTTCGGCGCGGCCTCTGCCTTCGCAGCCTTCGCAAACAGTGCCGCAATGCTGGTTGCCGCACGCGCGTTTCTTGGCATATCGGCGGCCGCACTCATGCCCTCCACCCTCGCTCTCCTGACCGACATGTTCCGCGACAACCGGCAGCGTGGCATTGCAATCGCCGTGTGGTCCTGCATGTTCATGGCGGGAACGACGATCGGTCCCATCATAGGTGGCGCGCTGCTCGAATATTTCTGGTGGGGTTCGGTGTTTCTGCTCAACGTGCCGCTCATGCTGGTTCTTCTGGCCGTCGGACCGCTGGTTCTGCCAGAAAGCGCACGCACGGGCGGCGGGCGGCTCGATCTTGCAAGCGCGGCCCTGTTCCTGTCGGCGGTGCTGACCGCCGTATACGGCATAAAGCACATCGCCTCCGAAACGCTGGACCTCAAAGCCCTGCTGGCGCTCTGCGCCGGGCTTGGTTTCGGCATCTTGTTCCTAAGACGCCAGACAAGGCTCGCGGACCCGATGCTCGACCTTTCCCTTTTTCGCAACACGCGGTTCACCGCCGGGCTCGCCACCCAGTTCCTGACCATCTTCGCCGTGGCGACACCCTATTTCCTGTCGACCCAGTATCTGCAACTGGTTGCCGGCCTGTCTCCACTTGAGGCCGGCCTTGCCATGCTGCCGCCCATGCTGGCCGGCATCGCCGGCGCGCTTCTTGCGCCCGTGGCAACCCGCATTCTGCATCCCGGCAGTGTGACCGGGCTCTTGATGCTCGTCGCGGCGGCGGGTTTCGCATTGCTCACCCTTGCACCAGCCGAAGGCACGTTGCGCGCCGTGCTGGGCGGGCTCGCCCTCATCACCATCGGCAGCAGCGCGACCATGGCGCTCATCGTCAACATCATCGTCAGCGCGGCACCCGAAGAGCGCGCGGGAGAAGCCTCCGGCCTGTCGGAAATGAGCGGCGAGTTCGGCATGGCTCTTGGCCTCGCCGTGATCGGCAGCCTCGCAAGCGCCACCTATCGCAATTCCGTCGCCGCGGCGTTGCCCGGCACCAATGACCTCGACCCGGCCACGGGCGCGATGGAATCGCTCGGCAACGCCGTGACCGCAGCCGAACAGCTCGACGCCACCGCAGCCAACGCGCTCATCACCGCCAGCCGGGAGGCTTTCGTGACAAGCCTTTCTCTGAGCGCGATCGTTGGCCTGGCGCTTGTTCTTGGACTGGCGGTTCTGGCGTTCCGCGTTCTGCGGCGCGTGCCGCAGCAGGACGACGGCTAAAAAGATGCGCGCGTTTTCCTGCCAGACTCAACTTATCAGGAAAGCCCCTCGATCAGGCCGTTTTCATTGAGAAAAATATGCTCGGACGAAGGCACGCGCGGCAAGCCCGGCATGGTCATGATCTCACCGCAGATCGCCACCACGAAGCCTGCGCCGGCGGACAGACGCACCTCACGGATCGGCACCACATGCCCGGTCGGCGCGCCTCGCAGATTTGGATCGGTGGAGAAGGAATACTGCGTCTTGGCCATGCAGACCGGCAGATGGCCGTATCCCTGCTCTTCCCACTGCTTCAGCTGATTGCGCACGGATTTGTCTGCGATTGCCTCCGAGCCGCGATAGATGCGCTTCACCACCGTGTCGATCTTGTCGAAAAGCGGCATGTCATCGGGATAGAGTGGTGCGAACTGGGAGACGCCGCTTTCGGCCAGCGCTACCACCTTGTGTGCCAGTTCTTCGATACCGGAAGAGCCCTCAGCCCAGTGGCGGCACAAAACGGCCTCCTCCCCCTGCTCGGCCACATACGCCTTAACCGCCTCAATCTCGGCATCCGTGTCCGAATGGAAGTGGTTGATCGCGACGATGGCCGGCACCCCGAACTGCTTCACGTTTTCGATGTGGCGGCCAAGATTGACGCAGCCTGCCTTGACGGATGCGACGTCCTCGGTGCCAAGGTCTTCCTTCTTGACGCCGCCATTCATCTTGAGCGCCCGCACGGTCGCCACAATCACGGCGGCGGCAGGCTTGAGGCCTGCCTTGCGGCATTTGATGTCGAAGAATTTTTCCGCACCGAGATCGGCACCGAACCCAGCCTCCGTCACCACATAGTCGGCGATCTTCAGCGCCGTGGAAGTGGCCATCACCGAGTTGCAGCCATGGGCGATGTTGGCGAAGGGGCCGCCATGCACGAAAGCCGGATTGTTTTCCAGCGTCTGCACCAGATTGGGCTGGAGCGCGTCCTTCAGGAGAACGGTCATGGCGCCATCAGCCTTGATGTCGCGGGCAAAGACCGGGCTCTTGTCACGGCGATAGCCTATGATGATGTCGCCGAGCCGCTTTTCAAGGTCTTTCAGGTCCGTCGCCAGGCACAGAATGGCCATGACCTCGGACGCCACCGTGATGTCGAAACCCGCCTCGCGCGGAAAACCGTTGGCCACGCCGCCCAGAGAACAGACGATTTCGCGCAGCGCCCGGTCGTTCATGTCCATCACGCGCCGCCATGCCACACGGCGAATGTCGATCTCCTGGGCGTTGCCCCAGTAGATGTGATTGTCGATCAGTGCGGAAAGCAGGTTGTGGGCCGAGGTGATGGCGTGGAAATCGCCGGTGAAGTGGAGGTTCATGTCCTCCATCGGAACCACCTGGGCATAACCGCCGCCTGCTGCCCCGCCCTTCACACCAAAGCACGGACCGAGCGAGGCTTCGCGAATGCAGATTGCCGCTTTCTTGCCAATGCGGTTCAGGCCATCGCCGAGACCGACCGTGGTGGTGGTCTTGCCTTCGCCTGCCGGCGTCGGGTTGATCGCCGTGACGAGGATCAGCTTTCCATCCTTGTTCTTGCGGGTCTCGGAGATGAATTCGGCAGAGACCTTTGCCTTGTCATGGCCGTAGGGAAGAAGGTGTTCGCTTAAAATATCGAGCCGCGCGCCAATCTCCTGAATGGGCTTCTTCTTCGCTGCCCGCGCGATTTCAATGTCGGATTTCACTTCGACCATGACAATGTTTCCCTCTCCCGATGGCATGCAATCAGTGCCGATAGGCATAAAGCCGCGAATTGAAAATCTCCACCATCGCAAAAGAGGCGGACAATGCGTGAAATGCGACAGGAACTATGCGGACGTGGCGATGAAGCGGCGGGGCATACAGGCGAAAGCACCCGCCGCTGGCGCGAAGACCACTACCGGTCCAGAACGAGCCGCAGTTCCACAAGATTGGATCGCACCCGCAGAATGTAAAAGCCCATCGTGGCAAGGTGTGTGGGCATGATCCAGCCATCCTCACGGCCATTGGAAATGATGGCAGGCTGCACCTGGAGCGCGGCGCGGAACTGCTCTTCCGTCGTGTCCCACAGAGAGCCGAGCGACCGCTGCTTGATGACGTCTTCAAAGTCGGCGCCCGCCGCTTTCAGAAGGCCGTAATAAGCGTAGAGCTGGCCATAGGCGAACCAGAAACGATCATCCGCACGTGTGTCGAACCAGCCGGAATTGTAGTTCTCCGAACGCTGACGCAGCAGGTCTGAGGTTGAACCCAGATCGCTCGCAATGCGGTCGAGATACTGGATGAGATTGTCGGCGCGTGCATCGAACACGGCCTCGCAGGTCTCAAGCCGGCCATTGAAGCTGCGCAGATCTCGGATGGCCGAGCGATAGAAACTCGGGGTGGGCGTCTTGGGCCCAAAGGGGCTCAGGCCGAAATACCACGTTTCCTCATCAAAGGTCAGCGCGCCGCGCGCATTCTGCAGATCGCGGTCGATCTGCGATGTGCCGCGCACGCGACCAAGCGCATCGACGAGTTCGATGGCGCTGCGGCGGACGGCCTGGTTGATGCCACGCTGGAACGATGCCTTGTTGTCGAAAAAGGGCGTGTCGTCCCAGTCAAGCGCAAAGAAAAAGCCTAGCTTGTAGAGCAGCATGGAGGAAATCCATGCATTGTCGTTGACATTGAAGTCGGTCAGGTCCGCGGTCACATCGACGATGGCGGACCGCCCGCAAGTGCGCGTCTCGCCGCCCTGGGTGGCTGCTGTCTGCTCGCCGGCGGAAACGCCACGCGCGTCAAGATTGTATTCCGCGACGTAATCGGGATTGAAGCCCGTCCAGACCTGCGTCTGCCAAAAAAAATAACCGTAGAAGCCAACGATTGCGAGCAGCACAAGACCGATCGAACCCCGAATGATCCACCCGCGCCGCGTATACCAGCGTCCGGCAGCCATGAAGGGCCAGAGGATCCACGCAATCAACAGCCCAATGCCGCGACCGATCCAGTGAAACACGCGGGTGAAGAATTCAACGATCGGATCGAGCACGAAGCGCCTCCCTCAGGCGAATTTGGTCTTGAATCAGGACTCTAAGCCATAGAGGCGCTTCCGCAGCGCCGGTTTGTCCATGAGATATTCGGTTTTGAGCCGCGCCACAACATGTTCGCGCCAGGCTTGCGGCCAGGTCTCGTAGTCGCGGTAAAAACCCTGCTTGTTGAAGACATAGCGGGCCATGAAGTCGGAGGGCACGAAATCGGAAATCAACCGGTTGGTGAGCCAGGCATCCTTATGCTCCGGGTCAGCGCGGGTGACGAGAAAGCGTTCCCGCGGCGGGATCTCCTCGATCTTGAGCGTACCCGTCTGGCTGATTTCGCGCACGGCGGCGTTGAGAAGCGGAACACTCCCCTCACCGGCAACCAGTTTCGCGTTGCGGTGCGTCCAGGTCTGCAGCCATACCGGATCGACGCGCGCGAAATCCGTATCCGGCTCCTCGCGGCGTATCAGATCGAGCAGCACCATTTCGCCGCGATGGGCGAGATAGTTCGAGCGTTCGACCCACGAGGCGCGGGGGAGCTGGATGCGGCCCGTCTCGGCCAGGAATCGGAAGATGCGCGCCGGATCGTCCTTCGACAGATAGCTCACCTGCCACGGCCGCGAGCGGCGGAAGCCCGGCGTTGCCGGATCGGCGATCACCGTGGTCGTGTCCGGATCGGTAAAAATATAGATGCCGCCGAAATGGCTCGTCCAATAGGCATCATGCCTGAACACGACCTGTTCGGGCACGAGGCTGTTTTCGCGGATGTCGCCGGTTTCCCGCGCGATTGCGACCATGCGGTTGAGTAGCGCATCGTCGCGCCAGGCGTCGGGTTCATGCTTCACACGGTCGGCAAGCCGGCCAAGCTCCGCGGCCTTTCCGAGCAGATCTTCGGCGGAGATGACCTTGAACTCCACCTGCGCGATGGAGAGCAGGTCCTCAATGTCGCGCACCTGGTTTACCTGCTCTTCGATCTCGCCATAGACCACATCCTTGATGGTGATGGCGTTAATGGCGCGCGCATTGGCCATCATGAATTCGTAGACGAGCTGCGAGGTGTTGGAGAAGGCCGTATGCACCACCGGCAGCTCGATCTGCGCCGGGGTGAGGATGATGAAGCGGCGATTGACACCATTGGGGTCGAGATACTGCGCGTCGTCCAGCTCCTCGGCAATCTGTGGCGAGAAGCCGGTGCGGTCGATCTCGAAGGAGGCGAGCTTCGTCTGCGGCACGCCGAAGGCATCGAGCGCCTTGTTGTAGCGCGTGATCAGATGCGGCTCCTCGATTTTCAGGAGGCGGCCGAAGATGAGATCGTTTTCACGAAGGAGGTTCACCAAGTCCCCCTCGCCTTCATCTCTTCAATTTCGCGTAGCGCGCGTTCGCGCAGGCGCTGGTCGCGGACGATGGTGGAGACGGCCGCATCGTCGGAGCGGTCCGAGTAGCGGAACTCCGAATCCGCGTAGCGATTGATCTCCTGCATCACCATGTCCATCGTGAATGGCCGGCGCAGCTCGGCGATCATTGCCTTCTTCTCATCATAGCCCTTGCGCATGAAGGCGTCCGGCGTCTCGAACCACGCATCGGGAAGCTCGATGTCCATGGCGCGCATCTTGATGGCGTCGGTGATGTTCTTGATGGCGCGGCCGGTAAAGCGTGGCTCCGCCAGCTTGATCTCGTGCAGATAGGCGCCGATATCCGTCAGCGTCTTCGGCTCGCCGCGATCGTTCAGGAAGCGCTCGTGAACCTTTACAAGCCCTTCTTCCTGCGGCTTAGAGTGCGCCTCATAGGCGGTTTCGACCGCGCGTTTGATTTCCTGCGTCGCGTAAAGCTCGTGCTCGCCAATCGGGATCGCATGGTTCTTGCCGGCCAGAAGCACGAAGATGTCGACATAGTCCTCAAAAGTCTGCGGCCCATCGACAAGCCAGCGCGCGCCGGCGCGCTGCCGCAGCGCATCGTCCACATTCTCCGGATAGTTGGAGAACATGCCGAAGGAGCAATTACCGCGCACTACGGTGCCTGCGCCCGCAAAGCTTTCCATCAGAACGCCCGTCACCTCCTGCTGGCCGGCAGACGCCCGGTCGTCGGAGCGCTTGGCCGCCACCTGATCGATGTCGTCGATGGTGCCGAAGCCGATGGCGCGCGGGCTCAGAACATTTTCCACGAACTGCTTGCAGTTCTGCCCCGACTTGCCCTGATAGGAGGAAATCTGGTCGACGCCGAAATTCTCATAGTGGAAGGGTACGCCCGCGATCTGGCAGTAATCGTTCAAAAGCCCGGCGGTCATCTGAATGAGGATCGTCTTGCCGGTGCCCGGCGCGCCGTCGCCGATGAAGGTGAAGAGAAACCCGCCCAGTTCCACGAAAGGGTTGAGCTGGCGCTCGAAATCATAGGCCATCAGCATCTTGGCGAGCTTCATGGCCTGATATTTGGCGATGTGATTCCCGATAATCTCGTTGGGCTTCTTGAAGGTCATGACGAGCGGCTTGCGCCGGCTGCCCGGCGCAACGTCGAAGCCGTCCAGCGTAAAATCGTCGGCCTCAAGCCGCATATGCGTGTCTTCAAACGCGCCGAGACCGGTGAAACGGCTGCGGCGCTGCAAGAGCCCCTCGATTGCGACGCGGGCAAGCGCGCGAGCGCGCGCCGTCATCGCCGTGTCGTCGGCGGCACCCGAGATCGCGCCATCGAGCGCGGCAAGAACGCTTTTGAGCGCATCCTGCGGCGTGTCGAACTGGAAATCCGGCTCATCCGTGTCGTTCACCGGCTCGCTGTCCGCGTCAAGCATCTGGAGGAGATAGGATGAGAGCGTGAAGGCGGCAACATAGGCAGACGCCTGCAAAAGCGCGTGATAGGTCTGCGCCGCCGCGCCCTCAAGCGGGCTGCGGGCGTTGCGCTCCTGAAGGGTTTCAAGTTCGGTCGAGCGCGCAAAGACATCGGCGACGGCCAGCGCCACGGCCACCCCGCGACGCGTGCGAAAGAGAAGCGTGTGTTGCGGAATGGACAGCATCGGGTCGCCCTGCCGGATGGCGGCGATGGTTTTCGCCAGCTCCACTTCACGCGTTCGGCGCAGCGCGCCGGTGGAGACGGTCGACACGAAACGCCGCCCGGTGCCGGCAAGCTCGGTGCCGGAGCGACCGCCATCGGCCTGCAGAACCACGAAGCGCGTCACAAGGCTCTGCGCCGTCGCCCGGTGCATCTCGATGTCCTTCTCGTCGATGGTGGTCAGGCCGGTGTCCATGGAATGTCCTATACGTCGGTGATGACCCGCCCGCCCGAAATGACGTGCACGTCGTAGCCTTCGAAAATCTTCTGCGCCTCGCCGGCGGCATAGAGCGCCTGATAGGCCTCGTGCGGCACAAGCGCGTGCTGCTCATAGGCGCTCACGCCCATGCGGGCGGCGTCGAGATCATCCGTATCGATGAAGAACTCTTCACGCGCCGGCTGGCTGGACCACAGCCCCTTGCGCGCCGGGCGCTCAGTCTTGGAATAGACCTCCTGCACCGTCCAGGTAAGAAGCCACGCATTCTCCTGCCGGCGCACCTTGCCAAGCACGTCCGAGACAGTCGAATTGTTCTCCGTGATGCCGGCCGTGTAGAACGGCCCCAGCACCACCCGGCGCAATTGCTTGGGGTGGAGGTGGTCAAAATCCTTGTCGAGATTGCCGGCAATCGTGGCCGGCGACAGGGAATAGGCGGAGTTTTTCTCCGCGAAATCGTCGAACTGATGCGCAAGTTCCGGATTGAGCAGACCGCCCACCGGCAGGCCGATCTCGACATCGTCGTTGAGCCTGCCATCGTCGGAAACAAGCGCCTTGACCATGCCGGGCGAGGAATCCTCGACCGCTGCCATATAGACCATGGGCAGGCTCGAATTTCCGTCAAAAGCGCCCCAGTGCACCAGATAATACGGCCGTTTTGTCTTCGGATTCACCGAAACGCGCACCGTTTCCGGCAAAATGAACGGCGAAAACACATTGCCCGCCTTCAATTGCTCCAGATAAAGGCGCTCGGCCATGGAGCGCTGGAGGTCAGCCGGAAATTCGCGATGGCGCAGGATGAAATCGACCATCTCTGCGCGCAGCTCGTCTGGCCCCGATATACCGGCAAGACGCTTCTCGGCCTGACGCCGGTCATTTTCCAGTTCAAGCACACTCTGGAAAACCGGATAACCGCTTTCGGCGCGCTGGATGCGGAATTTTTCCATGAAACCGAGACGGTTCTGCCAGCACTCGAAGGAGCGCTCCAGCCGTCCGATATAGGGTGAGACGACTTCGGCCACGAGACCGTGCAACTGGAAAGGCGATGCGGAGCGGTCGCCGAAATAGACGCCTAGACCCTCCAGCGCGGATGCGATGGCATCGAAATAGCGCCCTGCGGCATCAGGAGCGGCGTTCATGCAGATCGCCCCGACTGTCTGTTTTCCCCCATACCGTCATCAGGTGCGAACGTAATTCGCGGCGTCGTGCTTCTTCATCACGTCTTCGAAGCGGCGGGCAAAGGCGTCGTCGGCAAGCTTCTTGCGGCGCTGGATGTCGGCGGTGGTGACCATGTTTTTCTCATGCAGTTCAAGCAGGTCGCCAATGTGCCGCTGTGCCGCGGCACCTATGCCGGCCATGGTTTCCTCAGCGGTGTTGTCGACCTTGGAACCAAGCGTGTTGATGCGGTGGGCGACATCTTGCTGGGCTGCAGTCTTCAATGAATCTTCGAGCGCCTTGTAGAGAACGATGCGCTGTTCGGTGTCGATGGTGAGCTTGTTGATCAGCGTCGACTGGGCCGCGATCTGGTTGTTGAGCGAATCCACAAAGGTCTGGAACATGGAGGTGTAGCGCTCAAGCGTCTGGCTTTCGGCAAGCAGCTCCTGCTCCTTCGCCTGCGCCTCATTGTATTCGGTGGCAAGCTTCGAGCGCTCCCCTTCGAGCTTCGCACGATCCTTCTGGCTGGTGGAAGCAGCAATGCGGTTCTCGATATCGAGCAACATCGGGTTCAATTCCTCGATGCGCTTCTGGGTCGCCTCCAGCGTCTCCATGGTGGATTTGCGCCGTTCGATCACCTTGGCAAGACTTGCCTCGGAAGTCTGGTAGCGCTCCTGCAGAACCTGTTTCTGGTCCTGGAGGATCCCTGTGATCGTGTCCGACTTGGCAAGCAGTTCCTGCAGATTGCCCGCGAGCGACATGTTGCGGACGCGCTCGGTGCGCATGCGCTGCTTTCTCTGCTTGGAAAAGATGCCGATGAAATTCTCCCAGCCGGTATAGCTCTTCATGCTCTCGAACTCGGAGCCGAAGACATTGGTGGCATCTTCGAGGCCGATGATCAGGTCGGCGATGTTGGTTTCCATCACCTTTTGCTGGGTGAGCACATCCTGAATGCGGGCATTCTCAATGTCGAAATCGGCCTGGCCGATCTTTTCGTCAGTGCGGGCAAGCTTGTCGAGCACAGTGCCCGACTGCTCGATCTTCGAACGCATCTCATCGACCACCTCACGGGTCTTCGCGATCTCCGTGTCGAAATTCTGCAAGGTGGCCATGTTGATACGCTCCGCAAAGGTCAGGGTTGCGGAAATATATGTGCGTCCATTGACGATTGAAAGACGTTACCGGCCTCGACGCACAATTCCTCAAGCGCGGTGGCAGCACCACTCTGCCTGCGCTCCCTGTGGCGAAGCAGGCTGAAATCGCGTGCACCAAGATCGATATTCGCGACTTTCAGCAAATCGCGCTCCACCAGGGGGCCTGCAGCAGACATGGAAATGGCTGCGGCACAGCCGCTCTCGCGCACGGCGGAAAGCACTGCCTCATTGGAGGGAAACTCCATGACCAGATTGAGCCCGGCTGGGTCGACGCCCATCTCGGTCAATGTGCTTTCGAAGGCGGCACGGGTGCCCGATCCCTCCTCCCGCATGATCCATGTTGAGCCCTCGACAAGATCTTGCGGCGCAAGCGGCTTGCCTGAGGCCCATGGGTGCGTTGGTGCGACGACGACCGCCATCACGTCGCGATCCACCCGGCGCACGGTAAGCGCCGGCTCATCCACCCTGCCCTCGACCAACCCCACCTCCGCCACGCCTTCCAGCATTGCATCGGCGACCATGCGGGTGTTGCCCACACTGAGCTTTAACGAGATGCCGGGGTAGAGCTTGTGAAACCGCATGAGCACCGGCGGCAGCCAATAGCTGGCCACCGTCTGGCTGGCATGGACATTGAGCGTGCCGCGCCGCAGCCCGCCAAGTTCGGACAGCATGGTTTCAGCCGAGCGGACACGGGCGAGCGTTGCCTGCGCCTCGCCAAGAAATACCTTGCCGACACGTGTCAGCTCGATGCGGCGGCCAACGCGGTGAAAAAGCTCGACACCATAATAGCTCTCAAGCGCCTTGATCGATGCACTGACGGCAGAGGGCGTGCGCCCGACAGCGGCGGCAGCCTGAGTCAGGTGCTCCCGCTCGGCGACGGCCACGAAGATCAGCAATTGTTCAAAAGTCATGGGATCATTCGATTTTCACGAATGAAATATGACATATTATTCGATAGAAGTCGATAAACGCTCATGCGACCAAGAATGCGTTCATCGCATCAGGTCGCATTCATGTCCGCACTTCGCCACCCGCTTCAGCTTCTTCCCGGCATTGTTTTGTCTGTACTCGTCGCAGCAGCAGCGCTGGCGGCCGCGTGGGCAGAACAGGTATTTCTCGGCGAGGCGTGGCTCGAAGGACTGGTTCTCGCCATTCTGTTCGGCGCCGCGATAAGCTCCATCGCCCGGATCACCCCTGCCTTCCGCCCCGGCATCGATTTCTGTGCCAAGGCGGTGCTGGAAGTGGCGATCGTTTTGCTCGGTGCCTCCATCAGTCTCGCAGCGCTCGGCGATGCAGGATTCGGACTGGTCGGCGGCATTGTCGGCGTGGTCGTACTGTCGCTCGTTGCCGGCTATACGATCAGCCGGGCACTTGGCCTTTCGCGTGGACTTGCGACACTGGTTGCCTGCGGCAATTCAATCTGCGGCAATTCGGCGATCGCAGCCGCAGCACCCGTGATCCGTGCCGAAGCCTCGGACGTGGCCGCATCCCTCTCCTTCACGGCATTCCTGAGCATTCTCGTCGTGCTGTTACTGCCCGTCATATATGCCGCCATTGGAATGAGCGCGGTGCAATCGGGCGTGCTTGCCGGCCTCACGGTCTACGCGGTGCCGCAGGTGCTTGCTGCGGCCGCCCCGGCCGGCCCGATCGGCATTCAGGTGGGCACGCTGGTCAAACTGGTGCGTGTACTGATGCTCGGTCCGGTTATCTTTCTTCTGGGGCTGACCCATGGCCGCAAGACCGGCATGAAACTCACATTCTTCGAGATGGTGCCCTGGTTCATCATCGGCTTTCTGGCCATGATGGGGCTGCGCTCGGCAGACCTCATACCGGCTCCGGCGCTACCCCTCATGCACGCGACATCCGGCTTTCTGACGATCATCGCCATGGCCGCGCTTGGCCTGACGGTGGACATCAGAAGCGTGATGAAGAGCGGTGCGCGCGTGATCCTTGCAGCGCTTCTCTCGCTGACCGTTCTGGGAATGGTGAGTTACGCGTTGATCCGCTTGCTGGGTGTCGTCTGAACAGGCGCTACTCGGCGGCACTCCCGGCAAATCCCACGAGATCCTCTGCCTTCCAGCGCCCCATCTCTTCCTCCCAGTGCTTTCGGCAAAGCGAGACATAGACGTCCTTGCCGATCGCCACCTGTTCGCCCTTCCTGGCAACCTTGCCATCCGGTCCTAGACGAACCACCATGGTGGCCTTGCGGCCGCAGCGGCAGATCGTGCGCACCTCGCGCAGTTCATCCGCCAGCGCCAGAAGTGCCTGCGATCCGTTGAAGAGATTGCCCTGAAAATCGGTCCTCAGACCGTAGCACATGACCGGGATGCCCAGCCTGTCCGCCACGCGGGCGAGCTGCCAGACCTGTTCTTCTTCCAGAAATTGCGCTTCGTCGACAAAGACGCAATGCACTGTCGTGTGATCGTGGTGCTCGGCAATGCGCGCGAAAAGGTCATCGCCCTTGCGGAACATTTCCGCACCGCTGTCGAGACCGATGCGCGATGAGATGTAGCCACCATCTTCCTTGCGGTAGTGGCCAGCGACGAACAGCATCGTGTTCATGCCGCGCTCGCGGTAATTGTAGGATGCTTGCAGGAGCATGGTCGACTTGCCCGCATTCATCGTCGCATAGTGGAAATAGAGCTTTGCCATCGCGCTGCCTGTGTCGTTCGCGCTTTTAAACACCACCAGCAGGCTTTGGAAAATGCCAGATTGGCATTCTTCCACTGGATTACCGTCGCATACGGCACGTTGCATGGCGCGGAATGACACGTCTTTGTGCTTGCAGCGACACCGAATTGGTGCTTGCCTTTGAATAAATTTGCAAAGCCGGGTAAGACCCGCGCTCTGTTTCACAAATAAGACAAGGGAGAGCTGTCATGTTATCCAGCCGAAAAACGTCTCTGGTTCTTGCACTCGCCGCGAGCCTTGCATCGGGCGCAGCGATCGCTGCAGAGCCGGATTCCTGCCAGTCCGTCACCTTCTCGGATGTCGGCTGGACCGACATCACTGCAACCACGGCCACGGCTTCGGTGGTGCTGGAAGGCCTCGGATACGAGCCAGAAACACAGGTGCTTTCGGTGCCGGTGACCTATGCATCGCTCAAAAACAACGATGTTGACGTCTTCCTCGGCAACTGGATGCCGACCATGGAAGCCGATATCGCCCCCTACCGCGAAGATGGCACGGTGGAAACCGTGGTGACCAACCTTGAAGGCGCGAAATACACGCTGGCCGTGCCGCAATACACCTATGATGCGGGCCTCAAGAGCTTTGCCGATATCGCCAAATTTGCCGACGAGCTGGACGGCAAGATCTACGGCATCGAGCCCGGCAATGACGGCAACCGGCTGATCCTTGACATGATCGAGAACGACACGTTCGGCCTCAAGGATTTCGAGGTGGTGGAAAGCTCGGAAGCCGGCATGCTCTCGCAGGTGCGCCGCGCCGTGGGATCGAAGGAACATGTGGTGTTCCTCGGCTGGGAACCGCACCCGATGAATGCCAATATCGAAATGGCCTACCTTGAAGGCGGTGACGACGTGTTCGGCCCCAATTATGGTGGTGCGACGGTGCATACCAACACCCGTGCCGGCCTTTCCGAAGAGTGCCCCAACCTCGGCAAGCTTCTGAAAAACATGGTCTTCTCGCTCCAAATGGAGAACGAGATCATGGGCAAGATCCTTGACGACGGCGCCGAGCCACAAAAGGCCGCTGAAGAATGGCTGAAGGCCAATCCCGACTCGCTCGGACCGTGGCTCGAAGGTGTCACCACATTTGAGGGTGAGCCTGGCCTCGACGCCGTGAAAGCGCATCTGGGCATGTAAACGACAGGACGATGCGGGGTGCCGGGGCAGGCACTCCGCGACGTCTCACTTTCGGCCCGCAGGTCGAAAGTCCGCCGTGCCGATGGCACGCACAACACACAAGAAAAAATCCGAAAAAGGAACTCCCCGGGCTCATGGACCCTCTTTCAGAATGGATCGCTGACTGGAAAATTCCCATCGGCCGATGGGGCCGAGATTTTTTCGATTTCCTGACCACCAATTTCGCCTGGCTGTTCGACACCCTGGCAGACGCTCTGGCCGATGTGCTGGATGGAATGGTGGATATTCTGCTCGCCGTTCCTGCCATCGTTCTGGTACTGGCCATCGCCGTACTGGCCTACGCTCTTCAACGCTCCTGGAAGCTTTCTGTCGCAGTTGCACTCGGCCTTCTCTTCATCATCAATCAGGGTTTGTGGGAAGAAACGGTCGAGACGCTGGTGCTTGTCGTGGCCGCGGCAGCCGTGTCCATGGCGATTGGCGTTCCCGTTGGCATCTGGGCAGCGCATAATCCTCGCGTCTATCAGTTTCTGCGGCCGGTGCTCGATCTGATGCAGACACTGCCGACCTTCGTCTATCTCATTCCGGTACTAATCCTGTTCGGCCTCGGTGCCGCACCCGGTCTGATCGTGACCGTGATCTTCGCGTCGCCCGCGCCGATCCGGCTCACCTATCTCGGAATAACCTCCGTGCCTCAGCCCATGATTGAGGCCGGGCACGCTTTCGGCGCCACAAAGCGCCAGCTTTTGTGGAAGGTGGAACTTCCTGCCGCCCTTCCGTCGATCATGGCCGGGCTGACACAGTGCATCATGCTCTCGCTCTCTATGGTCGTCATAGCCGCGCTGATTGGTGCAGACGGGCTTGGAAAAGCGGTGGTGCGGGCACTTAACTCGGTCAACATTCCTCTAGGGCTTGAAGCCGGCCTCGCCATTGTCGTTCTGGCGATCATTCTCGACCGCATCGCGCGCATTGAGCGGGGGAGCGACAAATGAGCGTGGCCATCGATTTTAACAAGGTCGACATCCTGTTCGGTGACGAACGGCAAAAGGCAGAGGCCTTGCCACTTGTCGATGCTGGCAAGAACCGCGAGGAAATCCTTGCCGAAACCGGCGCTGTCCTTGGCTGTGCCGGATGCGATCTGACAGTGGAACGCGGCGAGATCTCCGTATTGATGGGCCTGTCGGGCTCGGGAAAGTCCACCCTGCTGCGTGCAGTGAACCGGCTGAACACGGTGGCCCGCGGCACTGTCGTCGTTCATGACGGCGACTGGCAGGCGGATGTGGTGAACTGCTCGCAAGCGGAACTGCGCAAGATCCGCCGCGAATGCGTGGCGATGGTTTTCCAGCAATTCGCCCTTCTGCCCTGGCGCACGGTGGCAGAGAATGTCGGCTTTGGGCTGGAGCTTGCCGGTGTACCAGCAAAGGAGCGCAAGGAACGCGTGATGGCGCAGCTCGAGCTGGTGCATCTGACCGACTGGGCCGACAAATATGCCCATGAGCTTTCGGGCGGTATGCAGCAGCGCGTCGGTCTTGCCCGCGCCTTTGCCACGGAAGCGCCGATCCTGCTCATGGACGAGCCCTTCTCCGCGCTCGATCCACTCATCCGCACCAAGCTGCAGGACGAGTTGCTGGAACTTCAGGAGCGTCTGAAGAAGACAATCCTCTTCGTGAGCCATGATCTGGAGGAAGCGCTCAAGATCGGCAACCGTATCTCGATCATGGAAGGTGGGCGGATCGTGCAGACGGGCACGCCGGAAGACATCGTGCTGGCTCCCGAGAACGACTATGTGCGCGATTTCATTTCCAATGTGAACCCGCTCTCGGTGCTGACAGCCTGGAATGTGATGCGTGACGTGCGCGACCTTGAAGCAGGTGGTGAGGGCTGGCTGTGGCTCGACCGGCGCAAGACCACGCGGTTCAAGTTCGATGAGAACATGCTGGTCATTGATGCTGAGAGAAACGGCAAGCCTGCCATCTGGGTTTCCTGCGACAATATCGAGGAGTTGCCCGAGGACAGGCCGAAGGTCTTCTGGGCAACCGCCGGCACGCCACTGCGGACGGTAATGCGCGCCATGCAGCAATCGCAGACGGCACCGGTGGCGCTCTTTGACGAGGCCTCGCGTTTTGTCGGGGCGATTGGCATACGCGATGTGCTTGGCGCGATCATCCGGCGCTGAGTATCTCCACACACAGCGGCATTGCGCAGATGCCGCTTTTCCCAGTGAGCCTCCCCCGCTACTGTCTTGATGACACATTGAGGGAGGCTGTCACATGAACCCATCCGGTATCGTTGCGCTCGTTACGGGCGGCGGCTCGGGGCTTGGGGAGGCAACCGCGCGGGCACTGGCCTCAAAGGGCGCCAAAATCGCCATCGCCGATGTCGCCATGGAGCGGGCCGAAATGGTGGCCGCCGATATCGGCGCCATTGCGGTCAAATGCGATGTCACCAGCGAAGCCGATGGTCTGGCGGCTCTGGATGAAGCAACGAAAAAGCTCGGTGCGCCCCGCATACTGGTGAACTGTGCCGGCATTGTCACGGCCACTAAAACCGTCGGCCGGGATGGGCCCCACCCGCTCGATCTTTATCGCAAGGTGATCGAGATCAACCTCCTTGGCACGTTCAACATGATCCGCCTGTTTGCCGCCCAGGCCCAGGAACTCGAACCGCTTGAGGGTGGCGAGCGCGGGGTCATCGTGAACACCGCGTCGGTGGCAGCCTTCGACGGCCAGATTGGCCAGGTGGCCTACTCCGCCTCCAAAGGCGGGGTGGTGGGCATGACACTGCCCATCGCGCGCGATCTTTCACGGGCGGGCATCCGCGTGTGCACCATTGCGCCAGGCATCTTCAAGACCCCCATGATGGCGAGCCTGCCGGAGGAGGCGCAGGCCTCGCTCGGTGAGCAGGTGCCCTTTCCGCCGCGCCTCGGTGAACCATCCGAGTATGCAGCGCTTGCCTGCCACATCGTCGAGAACCAGATGCTGAACGGCGAGACGATCCGCCTCGACGGCGCGATCCGCATGGCCCCGAAATAGGCCAGACATGGGCCCAGACACAGGCGATGACCGAAAAGGCCCGCTCGCGGGCTTCACCGTCATAGAGATGGCGGGGCTGGGGCCCGTTCCGCTGGCCGGGCTCATGCTGGCCGAAATGGGCGCGGCGGTTCTGCGCATCGAGCGCAGGGATGCCAGACGCGACTTTCTCAAAGTCCCGCCACAATACGATCTCGACCGCCATGGCCGGAAAATCCTGAAGCTCGACCTGAAACACCCGGCCGGGCGGGAACTGCTCATGCGCATGATCCACCAGACCGATGTGTTGATGGAGGGGTTTCGCCCAGGTGTGATGGAACGTCTGGGCGCGGGGCCCGATGCAACCCTTGGCGCCAATCCCGGCCTCGTCTACGCCCGGATGACGGGGTTCGGGCAGAATGGTCCGCTGGCGCAGCGCGCCGGGCATGACCTGACCTATCTCGCTTATTCCGGCGTGCTCTCCATGATCGGGCGCAGGGATGAACGCCCGGTTCCGCCACTCAATCTCGTGGGCGACTATGGCGGGGGAACAATGTTTCTCATCGCCGGCATTCTGGCAGCGCTTCTGGAGAAAACGCGGTCAGGCAAGGGACAGGTCGTCGATGCAGCGATGATCGACGGCGCCTCAATGCTGGCCGCACCCATTTTCGGTTTCATGGCAACGGGTTTCTGGCGGCAGGAACGCGGCACCAACCTGCTCGACGGCGGCGCGCCATTCTACGACACCTATGAAACGGCAGACGGTCGGCATATGGCCGTCGCCTGCCTCGAGCCGCAGTTCTTTGCCGAGTTCGCACGTCTTCTGCCGCTCGAGACTGAGTTGGCCGCGGCGCAATACGATCAGGCACGCTGGCCGGACATGCGCGCGGCAATCACCCGGCGCTTCGGCGCGCAGGATCGTGCATTCTGGATCGAGCGCTTTGAAAACTCGGACGCCTGTGTCGCACCGGTCCTGACGCCCGGGGAAGCTGCTGCTCATCCGCACAGCCGCGCCCGCCACGCCCACGTGGAAAAACACGGGTTTAAACGCCCCGCCCCCGCTCCCCGCTTCTCACGCACACCGGGCGAAACGGCAGCGCCCGCCGGCGCGGCGGTGTCACTTGCCCGGTTTGGGATCAGCGGAGAAGAACAACAGAGACTTGCAGCCGAAGGCATCATAGGCGAAGGAGACGCTTCAACGGATTGAGGCAGCGATGAGCGCAGAAAAACAGAAAGACGTCATTCTCGAAACCGATGCCGATGCCATTCGCCTCGCAAAGACGCTGTTGCGGACCGCACGTTTTGGCGCACTGGCAACCATTGACCCGGAGGACGGCGCGCCCTTTGCCACCCGCGTCGCCACCGCGACCGATCTCGACGGGACGCCGCTCATTCTCGTTTCCGGCCTTTCCGCACACACGAAGGGCCTTGAGACCGATCCGCGCTGCTCGCTCATGATCGGCGAGCCCGGCAAGGGCGACCCGCTGGCGCATCCGCGCCTGTCTATCAAGGCCGTCGCCTCCCGGCTGGAACGCGGGAGCGAGGTCCACGAGCGTGTCAGGCGCCGCTATCTCGCCCGCCACCCCAAGGCAAAACTCTATGTCGATTTTCCCGATTTCATCATCTACCGGCTGGAGCTGCAGGGCGCACTTCTGAATGGCGGGTTCGCCCGTGCCTACAGGCTCACCGGCAACGATCTTCTGACCGGCAGCGCCGCACTTGACGGGCTTGCGGAGGCGGAGGCCGGCGCCATCGCGCATATGAACAGCGATCACGCGGACGCCGTCGAAAACTATGCCCGCCATTTTGCCCGCGTACCCGCCGGCAAATGGCGACTGACCGGTATCGACCCCGAAGGGCTGGACCTGGCGCTTGGCGACGAAACGCTGCGCATCTTTTTCGCTGCTCCGCTGAGCGACGCGACCCAGATGCGTCCCACCCTTGTCGCCATGGCAAAGAAAGCACGCGCGGGACTTGCCGCGTGAAACGGGAATTCCTTCCCATCGAGAGCGCCGACGATCCACGCATCGCCGCCTATCGGAACATCCGCGAACGCGACCTCGTGGGCCGGCAGGGGCGCTTCGTGGCCGAAGGCCGCGTGGTGCTGAACGTGCTTTTCTCTACGAGCCGGTTCGATGCAGAAAGCGTGTTTTTGCGCGAAAACCGCGTTTCGGGGCTCGGCGACCTGATCGAACGCATTCCCCGGAACGTTCCCGTCTACACCGCCAGCGCCGCGGTCATGGACGAAATCGCCGGATTTGAGATCCACCGCGGCATCCTCGCCATCGGTCGCAAGCCGGAAACCAGCGGCGAAGCGCTTCTCGACACGCTGCCGGACGAAGCGCTGGTCGTCGCGCTCTCCGGCATCTCCAACCACGACAATGTTGGATCGATCTTCCGCAACGCCGCTTCATTCGGAGCCGCCGCCGTTCTTCTGACCGACGATTGCTGCGATCCTCTCTATCGCAAGGCGATCCGCGTCTCCGTGGGCGCGACGCTCAAAGTGCCCTTCGCCCGCTTCAGCGACACGGCTGCGCTTGCGGCGGCGCTGCAGGACCGGGATTATCCCATTCTGGCCCTGAGCCCGCGCGGGGAAATCGACATCGCCGACGTCAGGCGCAGTCCACGTCACGCACTTCTGCTCGGCAGTGAGGGGCACGGCCTCTCCGACGAAGACATGACGCGGCTTCCAACCGCGCGCATCGCCATGGCTCCCGATTTCGACAGTCTCAACGTGGCAGCGGCCTCGGCCATCGCCCTGCACAGGCTCTGGCGCAAGGACTGATCGCCCGAGCGCTCAGGAACGATCGCGCAGGGTCCGCACTCTTTCGGCAAGGCTCAGGGGACGCCCCTCGCCGGCTGCCTCCTCCTGTTTCAGAAGGTCGGCAATGGGTGTGTCCCCGCCTTCAAGCGCGGCTGTGAGACTGACCACCTCGGCAGCAAGGCTGTGGATCTGCTCGCGCAGGGCATCGTCCGACTGCCCCGCGGCCTGAGCCCTTGCGGGAGCGGCCTTGCCGTTTCTCTTTCTCTCGGAAAGTTCGCCGCGAAGCTTCTTGTTTTCCTGAAGCAGTCTGGAAATGCGTGTCTTGAGCTTGTCCTGTTCGGCCTCCGAGGACTTTGCAGGCGCGGCGGTCCGACCACCGGCATCAGCCAGAAGCGTACGCAGCTGCAGGGATTTGTCGGCAAGCTCGCGGGAGAGCCGATCGCTTTCCGCCTCGGCCTCCATCAATCGGCGCGTGGCCTGATCAGAAAGGCTGGCCTCGCTTGCCGCATTCATTTCCTTGCGCAAACGGGCAATCTCGGCCTCACGGCGTTCCAGCTTTTCCTCGTTTTCGTATAGCGCCCTCATCTGGCTCTCCATTTTTTTCTGAAGATCCGCATTGCGCTTCTCCGCCACCTTCAGACCGGCCTCCGCCTCCTTGCGCGCTGCCTCGGCATCGCGGCCCGCACGAATGGCATTCTTGCGATCGCGGCGAAGCTCGGCCAGATCGTCCTCGACCTTGCGCAGTTCCGTTTCGCGGGCGACCATTTCGATCTGCCGGCTGCTCGCCAGCAGGCGTTCTTCCTCGTAGCGATCATTGAGCTCCATCAGCGCCGTGCCGCGCACTTCCAGCTCGGAAACCGCTTCGTCCAGCCTTGTTTCGAGCGTGGAAATGATCGCGGCGTTTTCCGCCAGCGCAGCGCGCTGTTTTTCCGTTTCATCCCGCAGATCGGCGATCACCCTGTCCTGCGCGTCACGCTCTTCGGCAAGCTGTCGCGCCTCATCGCTCAGACGCGCAAGCTCGACCAGTTGCGACGAAGTCTTTCGGTTGAGGTTCTCGATGTTCATTTCGAGTCGGCGGGCCGCCATTGCATGGCTGGCACGCAACCGGTCCTTCTCTGCCTCAAGTTCGTTGGCAGAAAGCGGCAGGCTGGCTTCGATGCGCTTTGTGGTGAGCCTCACTGCCCTGCGCCACACAAGCGGCGCAAGCAAAAGGGCGAGAAAACCCGCAATGAAAAAGCCCAGCAGAATGAGCAGTATCGTCGTGATCACCGCATGAAACCCATATCTTCAGCGAAGCCCTGCATCTGCAGTTGTCACCTCATTGGGTCACGCAAAACGACACGCAGGTCAAGCTGATACGCTCGTGAAGCGGTTTTCGCCCTTCGCAGCGGCGCGGGATTGTTCAACGCGCCGCCATTCGAAACCACGTCAGAAAGGGTTCCAGGTCGGCTGCGGGGTCATCTTCAGATACCCCAGATTGACGCCGAGCCGCGCACCGACCCCGGTGCGGATTGGAACCAGGATCATGTTGTCATTGGTGAGCGCGTTGAAGCCAAGGCCGGCCACCAGATAGGCAGAGCCGGCAACACCGCCGAAACGACGGTAAAGATCGTTCACCGAATTGAGGTTGTAGACGAGGATCATGACGCGGGAGCCCTGCCCGCCATAATCCCAGCCGATCGACGGTCCCTGCCAGAAGGTTTTGTGATCGCCGGCGTTCTTTGTGTAGAGCGTGCCCTCGCCATAGGTCAGGCCACCGATGAACGCACCAGAGCCTTCCTCGCCAAGAACATATCCGTTCGGCAAACCGTATTGAGAAAAGACCTTCTCGACCAGTGTCGCCAGACCGCCTGTGGTCGCGCCGAAGAAGCCGTGCCCGGCATCGACGATTTCCTGCGCCGTATAGCCGTTATTGGCCCGCGCCGTGTTGGTGGTCAGGGAAATGGCGCCAAGGCCGACCGCGAAAACCACCAGCACGACCTGGATGAACCGCGTCCAGTCAAAAAGCCTTGCAGGCATTGTTCATTCTCCATCCATGAGTGGCTGTCTTGGACCGCCCACCGTTACCCCGCGCTGAGCCACGATTGCTTCAAAATAGGCCGCGAATCTTTTCCAACTGTTAACCTCAAGCTGAAACATGGCCGGCAGATGGCCTGAAGCGCGGAAAGCCCGCCTGCGCCGGACGCCATTTCCGGCCAAACTGTTGCCGGTTTTCGCCCGCCTGTGTAACCAGAAGCAGCGCGTTCCATGCTCTGATTCGGCTACGATCGGATTTGGTTGGAGACTGGAACCTGTTCGAAGTCAGGACCACTAGAGCATCGGACCGAAAAGTGGGATCCGGTTTTCGGATTATTCCGATGCTCCATTTATAGTTTAGATCGTCCTTTGTGCGTCCGGTTGGACGCACGGCGATCTAGAGCATCGGACCGAAAAGTGGGATCCGGTTTTCGGATTATTCCGATGCTCGATGAATAGTTTGGATCGTCCCTGGTGCGTCATGACGGACGTGCGGCGATCTAGAGCAAGGACCGGCCAGCACCGCGCATCAGCAGGCGGCGATGGCCCGATGCAACAACATCTGGAGGACAGATGCCCATGTCCGAACTTTTCTCGCTGAGCGCGACCGATCTCGCCGCTCTTCTGTGCAGCCGCGTTTGTCATGACATCATCTCGCCGGTGGGTGCCATCAACAATGGCCTTGAACTGCTGGACGAGGGCGGCGCCGACGAAGATGCGATGGCACTGATCCGCGCCAGCGCGGTAAACGCCTCGGCACGGCTGCAGTTTGCGCGCATCGCCTTCGGCGCGGCCGGATCGGCGGGCATGCAGATAGACACCGGCGACGCGCAATCGGTGGCGACGGCCTTCATCTCCAACGAAAAGCCTGACCTCGAGTGGCACGGCGCCCGCGCGCTTTTGCCCAAAAACCAGGTAAAGCTTCTGCTGAACCTGCTGCTGGTCGCCAATTCCGCCATTCCGCGCGGGGGCAAACTGCGTGTTTACCTGGAAGACCTGGATAACGCTCCCGCCTTCAGGATCACTGCGGAAGGCCCGATGCTTCGCGTGCCGCCGAAATTTCTGGAGCTTCATTCGGGAAGCAGGCCCGAAGAGCCGATCGACGCCCACAGCGTACAGTTTTACTACACGCTGCTGCTGGCCCGTGAGACCGGCATGACCGTCAACATTCGCGCAACAGCAGAAGAAATCATCCTGTCGGCGAGAAAATAGACTTTTAACCATAAGTCTTTGCGGCGGCTTTACCAGCTTGCGTCATAGTCTCCCTGTCTGCTGTCAGCGGCAGACTGCATTGCGTGAAAGGGTATGGAAGATGGCTCGCTGCCTGATCGTCGACGATTCGAGCGTTATCCGGAAAGTCGCCAAACGGATCCTGACCAGTGCTGAGATGATGGTCACGGAGGCCGCCACTGGACAGGAGGCGCTCGACCTCTCCGCCCATGATATGGCCGACATCATCATTATCGACAGTTCGCTGCCGGACATGGATTCGAGCGACCTTGTGCGCCGACTGATGGCGCTTCCAGCCGAATTCAAGCCGCATGTGCTTCTGTGTCTGGCCGAACTCGACCTCGGCGCGATCATGCGCGCCAAGCGTGCCGGTGCGCAGGGCTATATGCTAAAACCCTTCACCCGCGCCCAGTTGCTCGAGCAGTTCCGCGAGTTTCAAACGGCAGCTTAAGGGTTCAGGACCCATTTGCCGAACGTCTTACCAGGTTAAAAACGCAAAAAACCCGGCCTCGCGGCCGGGTTTGCGCGTTCTTGAAGGGGATGCAGGAGCAGGATCAGGCGCTTTCGCGAATTTCCTCGGGCTCGCGCAGCACATAACCGCGGCCCCATACCGTCTCGATGAAGTTTTGACCGCCGGACGCCGCATCCAGCTTCTTGCGAAGCTTGCAGATAAACACGTCGATGATCTTCAGTTCCGGCTCATCCATGCCGCCATAAAGGTGGTTGAGGAACATTTCCTTGGTGAGCGTCGTTCCCTTACGGAGCGAAAGCAGCTCCAGCATCTGGTATTCCTTGCCGGTCAGGTGAACACGCTGACCACCGACCTCGACCGTCTTGGCGTCGAGATTGACGATCAGATCGCCTGTCGTGATGACCGACTGGGCATGCCCCTTGGAACGGCGCACGATGGCATGAATGCGCGCCACCAGCTCGTCCTTGTGGAACGGCTTGGTCATATAATCGTCTGCGCCAAAGCCCAGGCCGCGCACCTTGTCCTCGATACCGGCCATGCCGGAGAGAATAAGGATCGGCGTCTTCACCTTCGAAAGGCGCAGTGTCCGCAGAACCTCGTAACCCGACATATCCGGCAGGTTGAGATCGAGCAGAATAATATCGTAGTCGTAGAGCTTACCGAGATCGACGCCCTCTTCTCCGAGGTCCGTCGTATAGACATTGAAGCTCTCGGACTTGAGCATCAGTTCGATGCTCTGTGCCGTGGCACTGTCGTCTTCAATCAGCAAAACGCGCATCTTTATCCCCTTTTCGCCGCCGACCCGGCCTGGCAGGCACCCGGCACCGAAGCAATGATTGCCTGAATCGGAGGCTGCCAGTTAATGGTTAACAAAATCTAATTCGGTCTGGCAAGCACCAGATTCCCTTTTCAGCTTTCGAAGGCACCGCATTGATTCCAATGGTCAAATATCCGCTCTTAAACAGATCGAATCACATTAGCAATTTCAGCTAACCGACTCTCCCAGCAATCAAATTACGGCTTTCTGACGCATAATCTTTACCGTGCCTTAAGCCATCGTCCTTATGATTAACAATGCCCGTAAACGAATGGTTACCGAAGGGGTCAAATCTTAGGAATTTGTTTCCTAAGTGCGATTACCATGGGATGACTGCCCCGGCGTAAACGGGACGGACAGCCGCCGAGGGGCGCTGGTGTGTGCGTATTGTGGGAGTATCGAGTATGAAGCCGCGTGAAAACCTCGTTCGACTGAAGCAGTTTCAGGTTAATGAGAAGCGCCGCCGCATGGCACAGCTGGATTCGATGATTGCCGAGTTCGACCGCATGGCCGCGGAACTCGATGCACAGATCACGTCCGAGGAAACGAAGGCCGGCATCACCGACCTCAACCATTTTGCCTATCCGACTTTCGCCAAGGCCGCGCGGCTGCGCCGTGACAACCTGCGCACATCGCAGGCCGAGCTGATCGAACAGCGCAAATCCGCCGAAGCGGAGCTTACCGAGGCCGAAGCCGAGCTTGCCAAGGCCGAGGCACTGGAGAATCGTGACGGACGCGGAAGGCCGGATGCCGCAGCATCGCGCGCAATGACGGGCTGATCACTCTTCCCACAGCCACATCACATCGAGGAACCGGTTTGAACGGCAGGGTCTCCCTGTCGTTTTTCGTTGTGCCCACCCAAACCCGATGAAAACGCAGCCGTGCACCAACGCCGGCTTCACGCTATTCCTGCGCGGGCAGCATTGCCGGCGCCGCATTGGCGGAAAAGAAAAAGGCCGGCGCATGGCGCCGGCCCGTTTCGGGTTTGAACGGCAGTCGCCGCGCTGTTCCATTCCTGGGACGGGCGCGCCGAAACCGGATCAATGCCGATATTGCTGGATACGTGTCGTCCGCAGCCCCGCCAGGCCATGATCATCGATGGAAGCCTGCCATGAGAGGAACTCCTCCACCGTCAGACGATAACGCTGACAGGCCTCCTCTAGGCTCAAAAGCCCACCGCGCACTGCGGCCACCACTTCCGCCTTGCGACGGATAACCCACCTGCGCGTATTGCTCGGAGGCAGGTCCGCGATTGTCAGCGGACTGCCATCCGGGCCGATGACATATTTTACGCGCGGTCGAACCATTTCGGTCATAGTACTCTCTACCTGAACTCAAGACCCGTTACACAAGCTAATGCGCCGGCTTTAAAATTTGCCTAAACACATGGTAAGCATACGGTAACGGACATGAATCCCGCGTTAGGAATTTGCCGCCGATTTGTTTCAAATTGCGCCGAGTCCGGCAGCAAAGGCCCGGGAAACCGGGCTCTCGCTCTTGAGGTCGCTCGTTAACCTTCGTGCTGGCAGCCACCCGATCCTTGACCTATATTCGCCGCATTGGCATGTAATCGCCCACGACCAGAGACAAAGAAGATCAAACAAATGAACAGCCTCGACCTGCCCGGACGCCCGCAGGACTGCCGAATCGTGGTGGCGATGTCTGGCGGCGTGGACTCCTCCGTCGTCGCCGGCATCCTGGCGAAACAGGGTTATGACGTCGTTGGCGTGACCCTGCAGCTCTACGATCATGGCGAAGCGGCACACCGCCCCGGCTCCTGCTGCGCCGGTCAGGACATCGACGACGCGCGCCGCGTCGCCGAGACGCTGGGCATTCCGCATTACGTGCTGAATTACGAGCAGCGCTTCCGCGAAGCGGTGATCGATCCCTTTGCGCAGAGCTATGTGGCGGGCGAAACGCCGATCCCCTGCGTTTCGTGCAATCAGACCGTCAAATTCGCCGATCTTCTGGAGACCGCGCGCGAGCTCGGTGCCGATGCTCTTGCCACCGGTCACTATATCCGCAGCCGCGCCAATGGCGCACACCGCGCCCTGACCCGCCCTGTGGATGCCGATCGGGACCAGAGCTATTTCCTCTTCGCCACAACGCAGGAGCAGATCGACTATCTGCGCTTTCCGCTGGGGGGTCTGTCGAAGCCGGAAGTGCGTGCCATTGCCGAGGAGATGGGCCTGAGCGTCGCCACCAAGCAGGACAGCCAGGACATCTGTTTCGTGCCGCGCGGCAAATATTCCGACATCATCAGCAAGCTGAAGCCCGAAGCCGCGACACCCGGCGAGATCGTGCATCTGGACGGGCGCAGGCTCGGCCATCATGACGGCGTGATGCATTACACGATCGGCCAGCGGCGCGGCATCGGCGTGGCGACAGGTGAGCCGCTCTATGTGGTGCATCTGGATGCAGCGAATGCACGCGTCATCGTCGGGCCGCGCGAGGCGCTGGAAACGCATAAGGTCTTTCTGCGCCAGGTCAACTGGCTGGGCGACGGCCCGCTCGGCGGGTTGCCCGCGGGCGGCATGGAAGTGTTCGCCAAGGTGCGTTCCACGCGCCCGCCGCGCCCGGCTGTGCTGCATCACGAGAACGGCGTGACCTGGGTCGAACTGACCGAGGGAGAAGCCGGCGTCGCCCCGGGACAGGCCTGCGTGCTTTACTCGGATGACGGCAATGAGGCCCGCGTCTATGGCGGCGGGTTTATCGAGCGTTCGGAGCGGGGTCGGGAAGCTGAAGCCCAGCTGACAAGACTGGTGGCAACGGCCCAAAGCGCCTAAGATCACGCGCCCGGGAGAGGCCGGCATTCCGACGGGCTCACGGCCTCGATGAAACGCAGCTTTTTACGGGGCATACGCTTTCGCCTGTCCCGTAAAAAGCGTCAGCCATGTGTTACTGAACCGGCTGTCAGAATGCGAAGAACCTCAATGGCTTCTTCCCCGGTCGTGCGCGGCTCGCCGCGCGTTTCGATGCAATCGAGGAAATGCTGCAGCTCACGCGTGAGCGGCATTCCCTCTTCCACATCCACATAGGTCGGCTCATTGGTGGTGAAGGCCCAGTGCCCGCTGTCGTGCCAGACCGCATGCCGATAGACGGCAAGCTTGCGCCCCCATGGCTCGACATCGTCGAACACAGCCATCGCCTTGTCGCCAACCACCGTCAGGCGGCGCTCGCGATAAGGGTTGAGCCTCGAGGTGAAGAGATGGCTTCGCAGACCGCCGGGGAAGCGCATATGCAGATGCGCGAAGTCGCTCAGGTGATCGAGCAGCGCCGCGCCCTCACCGCGCACCTCTTCCGGCGCAACGCCGGTCAGCGCGAGAATCATCGAGAGATCGTGCGGCGCCAGATCCCACAGGGCATCGTTCTCGGTGTGGAACTTGCCAAGGCCGAGGCGGTGCGAGTGAATATAGCGGATCTCGCCGAGATCACCCTTATCGATCAGCTCCTTGAGCTTCTCGAATGCCGGATGAAAGCGCAGCACATGACCGACCATGATGATGCGTCCGGTTTCGCGCGCGACGGCAACGGCGCGCTGCGCATCATCCACCGTGAGAGCAATCGGTTTCTCGACAAGAACGTCCTTGCCGGAGCGCATGGCGCGAATGGCATACTCGGCATGAAACTGCGGCGGCAGGGCCAGAACGATTGCGTCGATCCCGGCATGCTCGAAAAGCGCCTCCGGCGATATCGCCACACAATCATGCTCGCTGGCAAAGCCTTCAGCCCGCGCCTCATTGGCATCGGACACGGCAGCCAGCACTCCGAGAGACTTAAGCGTGCGAATGTGGTTAGAGCCCCAATAGCCACATCCGAGTACGGCAATACGCGGTTTCATAAAATCCTTCGCCCGAGATTTTGGCGCTGAAAACACATACAGACGCCGCCCCCGCGACTCAACCCTGCCCTTGAAAACCCGGTCATTTCTTAAGCGAATTTGTAAGCCACGACAAATTCCCCGAAGAAACGGTCTCCCCCGCTTGACACAACAGACAACGCCACCTTATATCCGCGCGTCTTCGTGAGGCACCGGACTGGTTTCGACACTGGTTCCTGAAGCCTCCTGGCGGCGGAGTAGCTCAGTCGGTTAGAGCAGAGGAATCATAATCCTTGTGTCGGGGGTTCGAATCCCTCCTCCGCTACCATCGATATAACCCCCCAGCCGCGATTGGCCTTCACGGGGTTTTCATCATCGTGCAAGAATGGCTCAAGCGAGCTTACAACCTCCATTTCAACCTTTCCTGTCTCCGTCTTGCGGAGCGTGATCGAATGCACCAGTTCCCGCACCAGCCGGGGAAGCTCGCCCATATCGTCCAGCGTCTGAAGGACCACTTCTGTCTTCGCCCTGCTTTGCCGTAGCTTGTCGGCAAAATTCTTGATGGCGCTCGGCAGCACGACGATGTTGCTGGCTTCAGGAAGGGAGCGCAATTCGCGTTCAAGGTCTGCCCGCTCTTCGGCCTGTTCCTTGATACGCTTGTCGATGACGCGGGTGTCGCCCAGCCCGCGCATAAGCATGTCGGTCAAACGCTCATTGTCCTTTTCGATCTCGCCAAGCCGCTTGTCGATCTGCCTGCGGCGTCGGTCCTCATGTTCGGCATTGGCATGGAGCTTTTCCATGTATGCCTTGGCATAGCGGTGGATTTGGTCCGGGGTGGCAAGCTCTCGGGTCAGGCTGTCGAGGAACAATTCTTCCACGTCGATCAGATAGAACGTCTTCGGATCGGGACATGACCGGCTGTTCTTGTGCGCGGAGCAACGGAGCCGCACCTTGCCCGACTTATCCGGGCCAGCTACCGCCATGCCGGAGCCACACGCGGCGCACTTCAATAGACCGGACAGAAGGCGCACGGGGCGGCGCTGTGCGCCCACGTTATCCTTGCGCTGGGTGTGAGACCGTGCGGCAAGCTGAACCTGCACGGCGTCAAACAGCTCATCGGAAACGATGCGCAATTCCGGCACGTCGGCGCGTTGCCAGTCGCTGGGCGGGTTCGGTCGGCTCAGACGCTTGCCCGTATCCGGGTCTTTGACCATGTGGACCTTGTTCCAGATAAGACGGCCTGTGTAGATCGGATTGCGGAGAATGCCCGCGCCGCGATCCTTGTTACCGTAGAGGGCGGATGGTTCCCAACGCTTGCCCCGTGGCGGCTTCACATGCTCCCCGTTCAGCCGGTAGCAAATCTGCCGGGGCGATATGCCCGCTTCATAATCCTTGAAGATGCGTTCCACGACTTCGGCCTCATCTTCCATGATAGTCGGCCTGCCGGGGTTCGCCGGGTCGGGCTGATAGCCGTAAGCCTTGCCGCCTGCGGTCAAGCCCTGCTTAATAAGGCCGGTCATGCCGCGACGGACCTTGTGCATGTTGTCCTCGCGGAAAAGCTGCGAAAAGATTGAGCGCATTCCGACGCTCAAGGTGTTGGCCTCGCCGCCGTGAACCTCCACGATTTTGATGTTCATGAAGGACAGGCGTTTGTGCATCCCGGCCATGTCCTCCATGTCGCGGGAAAGGCGGTCCATCTGTTCGACAATGACGGCATCGAACCTACCAGCCTTGGCATCGGCAAGCATTTCAAGAATGCCGTCTCGGCCATGCAGAGAAGCCCCTGAACGGGCTTGGTCCTGATACACGGCGATAACCTCAAAGCCTTCACGGCGGGCGAAGTCCCGGCACAAGGCGATCTGGTCTTCGATGCTCTTCTCGTTCTGAAGGTCGGTCGAGAACCGGGCATAGACAGCGGCGCGGTTACGCATGGACAGTCTCCTTCTCGGTCATGTCGAGAAGGTCGGTTTCGTTCAACCCCATGCTGTTGAGTGTCAATACGGCGGATTTAACGGCCTCATCCTTGCTCATAAACACGTCATGGATTTCCGTTCCGGCCCCGGTGTCGAGAACATAGAAGCCGTTCTTCTGGTAGAGCCGAAAGTGAACCGGCTCGGCGTCCAGCATGGTTTTCAGCATGCGGATGACTTCAGCGTTCAGGCTCCCGCTGCCAGCGCGAAGCTGAAGTTTCGCCTTCACGTCAAGGGGGAGCCGGATGCTCAAGGCGGAATGATCTCTCATAGCAAACTCCATTCGGTTTACTTATGGACCGAAATTGGTTTACATGATCCGGAATTGTCTGTAAACCGGTTTTGGTCTATTTTTGAACTATGACCGAAGATGCACAAATGAAGATCAGGCTGGCGCGGACCCTCAAAGACAAGATTGAGGCGGCGGCGGAAGAGACAAACCGGACCCTGAACGGGGAAATCGTGGCGCGACTGGAACGCACCTTTATTGAGGATGCGGAACGGGAAAGCGGCAGAACGACGTGGATTGCAAAGGCCAAGGCAAATTCCATGGCCTCTTTCGAGGAACGTCTTGCCAAGCTGGAAAGCGAGTTCGCGGAGTTCAGGCAGTCGGTGGAAAGGACGAAATGAGCCGGGGACCGGGCATCGTGCAACGCCGCATCATGGCGGCATTCGAGGATCAACCGGCGAAGCGGTTCACGGTCGAGGAACTGTGTGAATTGGCGTATCCCGGCGAACCTATCGAACGGAAGCACAAGGAAAGTGTGCGGCGGGCGCTGAACAAGATCGCCCCGGATGCCGGTCTATGGAAATCGCGGACGGCGCTGCCCGATGGTTTCGGCTGGCGTCACTTGGTGGGACGTTCAGCGTCGTACTAGGTCAGTGATGCCAACGGTCCGCCCATAGAATTAGTTCGTCGGTTACCTGTACTGGGCGATTTTCGTATAGACTTTCTATCGCGTGAAGGCGATCAAGCATTTCTTGGTCTAGCGGCAGGTCTATCTCGAAGTGGCTTTTTAGTTTTTCACGCGCAACTGCGGCCATGTCGATGGCAACTCTTGCGAGGTTGCGACTTTTCGATAGGGTAAACGGCTCTTCAATACGGGACGTAATTTCATTTAGCTTGGCAATGCGTGCGCCATATCCAGCCGCATCGCGGATAGGTGTCCCAAACTCAGTGTCGATCTTCTGCCGAGCTTCTCGCTTCGCGTTTTCTATAGCAATCTGTACCGCACTTGCGGCGGGCATACACATATCGAAAAGAAAATAGCTATCCACGTCCCGCTTCAAGCTGGAAAAATCTATCTTTTGACCAAGAACGTCGTGCTGCGAAACAAGATTGTTAAAAAGTGTCCAAGTATTATTCCATCTTACTCCGTCGCTAAAACGCCCACGCAAAACGTCATTCATAACAGTTTCGTGCGTATATATGGAAACGACGTTCTTCAGCCTTTCAATTAAGTCGGCTGCTTCTTTCTGCTTGTCTTCCCATAGCTCAGCCTCGAAGCCAAGTCCCTTGAAACGTTTGAAGCGCGATAGATTTGAATAAATAAAGCTAAGAAAGGCCATTGCAAAAACGGCCGACGCTTCTGTTATCCTATCCTGATAAACATATCTAAAGCTGAATATAAGACCTATCAAGCCCACCAAGCCAAATAGGATGCGTTCCCAATTTGCGGAAATGAACTTAGATAATCGTACCCACAACCCTGCAATCACTTGCCGCATTTTAATGCCCCGCGCCGAAAAAATTACCCTCACACTTTATAGGGCTGCTGCGTCAACCGAAAGGTGCGGGAAGTCGTTGTTCACGACGCAATACGCGAAAAATAAATGTTGTTTCCCGTGAAGTTGATTGCATCGTGCTTCAGCTATTCCGCCCCCCAGCCCCGCGAAGGTCTCCCGCCAATTTGGCGAGCTTCTGGCCTTCGGTACGCCTGAAGCCGTCCGGGCGCTGAAGAACAGCATCCACGGCGGTTGCGACTTGCTGGGCGAACCGGGCGTCCTGCTTCGGGTTGCCGCTGCTGCCCTGCATGTTGAAGGACAGGCTGGGCGCATAGGTCATGGCGCTGCTGAAGGCATTGCGGCTGGCAAGCCCTCCCGTGGCAAACGCTGGCGCCTTCCCGCTGTTGATCGCTTCGAGCACGGGCAGATGCTTCCGGGTGGCACGGGCATTCACCACATATTCCCCATCGCTCAGCATCGCGGGAATGCTGTCACTGGTCGCGGTGCCGGGACCGGCAACACGGCCACCGTCCGCCAATCCAAGAAAGCCGCCCAGAAGCGAACCAACGCCCCCGAACAGACCGCCGAAACCACCGCCGCCGGCAAGCGGTCCCTGTCCTAGAAGCAGATATTGCAGGGCGATCTTGAGCAATTGCTGTCCAAGCTGGGCAAGAGCCTGTTCTGCGGTCATGGTGCCCGAAACAATGCCGGTTAGTGCATCTATCGCGCTGTTGCCCAGCATCTGGGAGAACTCGGCAGCCTGCTGCTGTGTCTGTGCGAACTGAAGGGTGGCCGCTTCAGCCTGTGCCATGCCCTGTGCATAGTGCTGGATTTCTGTCCGTTGCTGGGGCGTCAATTGAAGGCCGGCTTGCTGGGCCTGATTGAGCATGTCCTGCTCATGCCGAAAAGCGGCGGCGGCCTGTGCCGTCATGGAAAGCGCCTGCTGTTCATTCGCCTGTGCGGCGCTGTATTGCTTCGCCTGCGCAATGATGTCGGAATAGGCTTCGGCCTGCTGCTTGATGCGCTGCTGCGCTTCCTGCTGAAGTTGCTTCTGCTTTTGCTGTGCTTCCAGTTCCTTCCGCTCCACCCCTTCAGGATCATAGGCGCGGTTCGCCCAATTGATGCGGCCTTTCTCATGGCGGATGCCGGCACGCTCGAACTTGTCCAAAAACGATAGCGTTGACCCTTCTACGGTCGTTTGCTCCCGAAGGTGCGCGAGGGCCGCGCCTTCCGGTCCTTTCAATTCACGAAGCAAATTTCCGTAGTTGGCAGCGTAGCTATCGGCAGGAAGGCCCATCTTGGCGGCATAAGCTTCAAATTCACGGCGGCGCGGACCTGTCCACTGTGCCCAGCCCAGCCCGCCCCGTGATCCTTTCACAAGCGGATTGAGTTCCTGCATGTGCTTGAAGCCGCCTGTTTCGCCACCAAGATTGCCGACGATGCCCGCTGCTTGTTCCTTGGTGATCTGAAGATCACGCATGAGGTCGGAGACAATCTTGGGGGCAAGTTCAGAAAACGTCCCCAGCGCGGTGCCCGGTGTTCGCTTGCTAGCGTCCGACATGACCGGGGAACCGATGGTGCCTAAAGCGCGATCGCGCAAGCCCGTCGCCTCGTCCCGTTCTTCCTTGGTGGTGGCCTGAGCCATGGCTGCCCTATAGGCGGTGTCAATTTTTGCCCTGGCATCGAATTCGGCAAGCTGCTCGGCAAGTTCCGGGATTTCTCCTTTCAGCGCTCGGATGGCATCAGCATAAGATTTCAGTCCGGAGGCCGCACCTTTGGTGCTGCTTCCCGTGCCCTGAACGGCGCTGTTCAGTTTCGTGATGTCCGGAACGGCTTCCTTGGCAGCATCACCTACCTTTTTGTTGCGCTCGTCCAGAACATTCAGAATGCGCTTTTCGGTCTCGTGTAGCTCCCTACTTTTGCGCTCAAGGGTCTCAATCTGCTTGTCGTAGGCAGTGCCAAAGAGAGTTCCGCCAATGGACGTTTCCTTATCCTCGCGGAGCTTCAGGATTTCGTTTTCTATTTCGAGACGGCGTTTTCCAATGTCATTGAGCTGATCGCCAAGGGTGCGGGTTTGCTGTTCCTCGAACGCATTGAGGCGATCCAGAAATGAGAACAGTCCGCTTGCTGCTTCCACAATGGCAGACTTAACGCCCGTGCTGATCGTATTGCTTATCAGCTTGAACTTCCGGTCGATCTCGTCAGCCTTTGCAATCATGTCCTTGTCGAGGACCAGCCCGAACTCGTTGGCCTCCCGGATCATGTTGCGGATGCCTGTAGCGCCCCGGTCCAAGAGTTCGACAAACCGTTCGCCAGCGGTGCCGCCGAAGAGTTCATCCGCAACGCGGATTTGTGCGGCGCGGTCCAGTTGCTCCATGCGGGCAATGATGTCCACAAGCAGGGCAGACGGGTCTTTCAGCTTCTCACGAAGTTCGGAAGCGCTGTATCCCAGACGCTGAAAACTCTCGGCAGCGGGACCACCTCCCGTAACAATGAACTCGTCGGCGCGAAGGTTAAGCTCCTTCATGCCATCGGTAAGCGCGTCCACGGAAATCCGGTTCTGGTCAGCAACATAGGAAAGCTCCTGAAACGCCTTCACATCCAAGCCCGCCCGCTTGGCGTTGCTGCCAATCATGGCCACACCTTCGGCGACTTGATGGATACGCCCCGCGATCTGTTGCAGCCCTGCGATGGTGAGCCCGCCGACAATCCCGCCGGCAAAGCCTGCGCCGAAAGATTTGAGTGCCGTACCCATGCGCTTTGATGCCGATGCCATGGATTTTTCGAGCCGGTCACCAGATTGCTTGGCCCGCCGCTCTATCCGGCTGAAGTTGTCGTTCGCCGTGCGGTTCGCTTTCTGGAAATTCTTTTCAAAGTCCCGGATGCGGGCTTCAAGAGCAACAACAAGCTGTTCGGTTTCGCGGGCCATGGTCGGGCCTCCTTGTAGAATTGCAATCACCAGACCAGATCGGCGGCGGTGATATCGGGATCATCGAAGATCGATGGGCCTTGGCCTTCCCCGGCAGCGGCGCGGGCAACGGCCATCGCGGCGGCAACAGCACCGTCGATGCGGTCTTTGCTCTTGCCCTTGTGGAACGCTTTGTTGCCGGCCTTGTCGATCTCAACGGCAATGTTGTCGAAGTTCCAGCGAAGGACGGGGTGCCCGCCATGTTGGAACCTGCCGGCAACGATTGCACGTTCAAGCTCTTTGATGGCAGGTGCCATGGTTACCCAACCTTGCCGCATTTCCACGGCGGGATAACCGTCTTCTCGCAAGGTGTTCATCATGTTGCGGGCAAGATGCGGGTCGAAGGCGATTTCCCGTATGTCGAAACGCTGGCAAAGATCGCGGATCGTGTCTTCGACGGCACGGAAGTCCACAACATTGCCGGGTGTGGGTTCAATGAAGCCCTGTTCGGCCCAGAGCGGATAGGGAACACCATCCCGGTCCGCTTTCCGGTGCAGATTGTCACGCGGGCAGAAGAACCACGGATGAACCGTGTAACCGTCTTCGCCCGTACGCCACGCGGCCACGATCACAGTCAGGTCGGAATTGCTGGAAAGGTCCACGCCAAGCCAACAAGGTTCGCCGGCCAGTTCTTCAAGGTACACGGGTTGCGCGCCCTCATCATAGGTTGCCATGTCCACGAAGGGCGTGGAGGAATGGTCCAGCCAAATGTTCAGATGTAATTGCCGGAAGGCATCCCGCTCGGCTGGGCGCTGGGCGGCTTCGCGGGCAAGCTGCCGAAGACCATGTATGTCTGGGTAGCCGTATGCAAGGCCGGGGTTCGCCGCCTTCCAGACGTCTTCGCTTTGCCAGTCGGCATCACGGGGCGTCTCATACAGGACCGGCAATGTTGCAGGGTCTTCAATCTCTCCCCGCGCGACCTTCCGGGCGTAGTCAATCACATCAAAGGCGATGTTCTCCTGCCCTCGGCCTGCCGTGGTAATGACGATGGACAGGGAACCGGGAACCTTCACAAGACCAGTGCGGATGACGTCCCAGAGGTCACGCTTCTGCCAAGCATGGATTTCGTCAATCAGGGCAAAGACTGGCGTCCGCCCGTGCTGGGTGCCGGCATCGTTGGAGAGCGCTTCTAGAAAGCAGCCATTCGGAAAGGTGATGCGGTTCTTGTATTCCTGAAGCTTCACATGATGACCGGCATCGTAACGGCGGGAAGCCTGTCCCTTTCGCCAAAGGAAGTCGCCAGCGGAGACAATGCCTTCCACTTCCCGGAAGCCAATCTTCGCCTGTTTCTGATCGGCGGCGGCAAAGATCACTTCCCCGCCCGGAACAGCTTCCGGCCCATCCGTATGCAGAAGAGACAGCGCCGCGCCAAGCGAAGTCTTCCGGTTGCCGCGCGGCAGCATGATGACGACATTGCGCACGATGCGATTGCCGGCCTCGTCGCACGGCCCATAGATGCGGCGGACGATTTCTTCCTGCCAAGGGTCGAGCTGGAAAGCTTGATTGGGCAGGCGGGATTTCGGATGCTTCAGCCTGCGCAGATAGTCCACCGCGCGCTGACCATAGCCAAACGAGTCGGGAATATCGGGGAAAGGGTTCTTGCGCTTCTTCTTAATGACGATGGGCATTCTACGCGCTCCCGGTCGCCACGCATCGAAGGTCCAAACCTTCACGGCGTCCAAGCTCCTTGATCTCCTTCAGATCATAGGCGCGCCCTTGATACCTTGCGCGGTCGGCGGGCGTGATGTCGTCCATGTGCCGGATGCGGAAGACGATGGCCGCTTCAGACGATGCGCCCCAGCCGCGCATGAACTCTTCCGTGGTGGATTGGACAAGCTGGGCGCGTACCGTGGCAAGATCGGTCCATGTCTCGATAGGCGTACCGTCTTCGTCCACGGTCGAGGTGAACCGCTGAAGAGTGATGATCTTATCAAGCTTCCCGGCCCGCATCATGTAATCTCCACAAGCCGGGCTTCCAAGGACACGATACCGTGCGAATGCGTGCCGTTGGGATCGCGCAAAAAGCGGGTGGACGCTATCCGCAAGTCGGCAACGTGGAACAGCTCCACGGCAAGCGGTCCATCGGAAAGGGCAGCGCGGATTGCGCCGGCAATCTGTTTCGCCCCGACAAGACCGGGTTCCTTCCGCCAGATATGCAGGCCGGCAAAAGTCTCATAACGTGACCGGGCGAAACCGTCATCGGGTACCGTCATGCCTTCCCCGATGATGATGGCATTATCCAGTTCAGGGCGTGAATTGCGGTCAATGATCGCTGAAGCTGGCACAAGTGACGTGACCGCCGACGAAGCCACAAGACGGGCGCGAATGGCTCTGTTGAAGTAAAAGCTGGGTTCGCTCATCTCGCCTCTTTCACAGCCTTGCGCATAGCGCGTTTGATGCGGTTGGTGATGCGCTTTCTGGTGAGCCGGTAAGCAGGCCAGAAATAGGGCTGCGCTTCAGCGTTGGCGGTGCCGTATTCAACAAGGTGCGGATAGCGGACTTCAGAATTGCCGACAGTAACCAGAACCTGATTTTCCGTTGCGGTCTGGGAACCTCCCGGCTGCGAATAGGGCGGTGTGGTGCCGCCCGGTGGCGTCACTGCAATGCTGCGCTTCAACGCACCTGTGTCTTCCGGAGCCAGCGCACGCATCCGGTGGGCAAGTTCATCACCGGATGTTTTCAAAGCTGGTTGCACTGCCTGTTTGACGGCGCGTGGGATCGCGTCGAGGCGTTTTTGCAGGCGGGTCAGACCGGGGTTCTTCGCCATGTCAGAAACTCCACGCCCGATGCTGGTTGATGATGTCCCAGATGCCGAAGGGAATTTCCTCGGCTGTGATGCCAACGAGGGTTGCTTCCCGGTTTTCATAGAGATGCCCGACAAGCAGCCGGACGGCTTCCTTCAGATCGGCCGGCACTTCGGCCATCTCGGCAAGCGGGGTTTCCAGCCAGCGGCTAATCCACGCCTCGGCAGCCTCAATCTTTCCGGAAAGCAACGCGTCGTCGGTATCCACGGTAATGTTCAGATGCGCTTTCGCATCTTCCACGCTAATGATGGTCATTGCGAAAGCTCCTTCCGGGGATGCAAATCGCGCACGCGACTCCCCCCGCCGGTCCCAGTGGGTTAGGTGAAAGTCGTCGCATACCCCGGTGTCGGAGCTTGACGTGTGTAGAGTTCGCCGTGACTTTGGCTTGACGCGTTTGGGTTTTGGAGGGGAAGGCATGCTTACTATTTCGAGCAAACAACAACTCGACAGGTACAAACGGCAGCGGGCGCTGATAACTCTGTTCTTGGATAGTGGTTACACTCAACGCAATATTGAAGTCGTGATGAATGCGAAATGGGGCTTTGACGCTCATGTGGGTCGCGCTTGGCACATGCTTATTCCCTACAAGGAGGGTGGCTATGCGATTGACGTGCCGTTGACGAAAAGAAGTTATGGCATCCACCTTTCGCGCCAAGTCATAAAAGAACAGGGCATCGGCACCGCTGAACTTCCGGTAATTTTGTTCGAGAACTACACTCAGGAGAGTGATTACTTTTACGTTTCGCTTTCCGGGATGTCCGAAGAGGAAGTCATCACGATAATGGGTGAAATCGGTGATATCGTTGTCAATGAATTCGAAAATGGACGGACCGACCCTGCGGATTTTCGTTTCGATGTGACTGAGAAAGTGAAGCGGCACGTTCGCATCCAGAGAGCGGTAAAGCTGGTGAAACGAGGTGCGTCCACGGCCATTGGTGTGGCAGTTGGTCTTTCTGGCTGAGGTGATCATGCTAGCCGCTCCAGAGATTGTAGGTTGACGGCGCGCTTGCTGAAGCCCTCAAGCATCCTGCGGATGATCTCGGCATTGCGCTGGTATCGCTTGCGTTGATGGGGGCGCATGGCGGGTTCGGTTAGGACACGCTTGAGTGGCCACCCACATTCAATTCGGTATGCAATTGCATGGCGAGGGATGCCCGTGCGGCGTGCCCAACCTGCCAAGCTGTCTTTGATGCCGCGATAGGTGACGAAGCGACAGTTCGGCTGGAAGTCCGCATACGGGTCTGTTGTTTCGTCCAGATCGAAGAACCGAACACCATCCGTGCGCTTGTGAACCTGAGAGCGCGACAATCCGGTTTCTGCCATGATTTCCCGTGCCGTGGCGAGTTTGCCACGGAACTCATACCGCTTCGGTTCCGGTCCCCTACGTGCCGGCCCTTCAATGGGAAGGCTGAACTGAATGCGACGGTGAACGGTACGCACCTTCAGGCCGGTTACTTCGGCAATCTGCTGTGCGGTCATCCATGTGTTCCGAAAGCGGTGGAGCTTCGGCGATGTCCTGTTCATCGGCGCTTCTCCATGGATTGCTTGCGGGACGAATGGCAGAACGTGCATAGGGGCTGCCAGTTCGACCGTGACCAGAAGAGCTTCCGGTTGCCCTTGTGTGGGGTGGCATGGTCCACGACACGGGACGGTGCTCCGCACATGACGCAACGGGAGTGCGTGGCAAGAAAGGCTTTGGCCTCCTTCTGCCACTTGCTGTCATATCCGCGCTGGCGTGCGCTGGGCCTGTTCTGATCGTGTCTAGCCTTTCGTTCCCGGTCGCGCTGGGCTTGGCAGCCGCAACGCATGCCAGTGGCGACTACACGGCCACACTGACAGATGCGTGGTGCCGCATATGGCATCCGCTGCCCTCCTTCTCTTCGGGAAAGACAATCGCTGTTTCCAGCTCGTATCCGAAAACGGAAAGGATGCGTTCAAGATGATCCACGGGCATTTGTGGCGCGTTTCCGGACAGGAAGTTGCGCAAGGTTGTGCGATGCACATTTGCCATTGGTGCAAGCTTCCTTTCGGACAGTCCGTGTTCGTTCATTAAGGACCGAACAAGCGCCGGCCATTCCCTTGTGACTTTCATGAATTCGCCTCCTTGCGCTTGGTGAATTTGGTGGTGCCAAAGCTGCTGAAGACCGTCCTGAATTTGTCGTCCAGACTCATTTTGCTTTCGGGGGTGTCCTGATCGTCTGCGCTGCCGAAGATGGCCTTGAGCATGTCCATGCGGCCTTCCATGGCGAGCATGATTTCAGCGGGGGTGGCATTAAGGGCAACATCGGGCTCCCAGCCCAACCAGCCAGCGGCCTTCTTGAAGAGGTCTTCCAGAAATTCCCCGAAAGAAACTGCTTTCGCGTCATCTGGGGCTTCTGTTCGTGCTTCAGGGTCCATGCCCGCCAGCGCCATGATGTAGAGCGTCAACGGCTCACGGAGCCGATCAAACCCGCTGTCGAGGATAAGCGTTTCAAGCATCGGATGATCGTAGTGATCACGGATGATGTCGATTGCAGCGGTGAGGCTGCCGTCAAACACGTCCCTTGCGAGACGGGCGAACGATCCGGGCCGGCGCTCCAAGCGGATGGCAAAGCGAAGAGAGGGGCGAAGCTGTATGGCCTCGCCCCCGATGCTGACAGTGATGGTGTCTGCCAGCCTTGCCATGGTCACGGGGTGCCTTCCGCTGCCGGCACTTCGAGGATTGCCCCGTCGATGCCCAGATTGAAGGCGGTCTTCGTCAGATCATTCGCCGTGCCGAACTGGTTGCGTGCCGACATGACGGGGGCACGGAAGTAGAAAATCGAGTTCGTGCCGGTTGGTGTCGGCTTGTCGGCAAGCTCCACCTTGAAGGCATAGGGAAGGTGATCTTCCACGGCAGCGCGGGCCTTCTCCTGTCCGGGGTCGCTGGGATCACGGGCGCAAACAAGCGCGACGGTTCCGCTGTCAATGGTGCCTTTGCGGCGGCGGGTGTGGCTGTCGGCAAGGCTGATAAAGGTGATCTCGGTGCCTTCTGCGCCCCATTCGCCAAGGTCTTCCACTTCCTTGATCTCGGTCCAGGTATCGGCTTCAAAGTCGGTAAGTTCCGAAATCGTCGCACTTGCGCTGCCAATAAAAACCTTGGCCTTGGCTGTTGCATTGATGGTCATGGTTCTCGTTCCTTGTTCGGTGGCTGGGCGGTTATGGCGTGGTCCGGTCCACCTTCAGAAGCCGAAGAGCTTCCGTCTTGGTGACGCCACCGCCAACGCGACGGCGGGCATGGAAGCGCACAAGTCCGTTCACCTGCTGGCTGTAGGGGTCACGGAGCACGGACAGGTTCACGCGGTCGAAGATGCGGAAGGCGCTCTTGAAGTCACCGAAGACGATAGGAAGGGCTTCGGCGTCCGTTGCGGGGTAATCCGGCATATCCGGAAGTTCCACGACTGGACGGCCCAGAATGGTTGGCGGATTGCCAGCTGTGAGCGCATCCTGCCAAAGATAATCGCCTGCGGAGTTCTTGAGCTTGCGAACCTCGCCAATCACCGAACGGTTCATGCCCCAGACGGCACGGGCGGCATAAGCGCCGGGAAGATCATGGAACACGTCAATCAGATCGTCGGCGCGGAGGTCGGCCCCGGTCGTGTCCAGCGTGTCGATGCCCGCTGTGTTCAGAAGGCCGTTCGGTTTGCCGGTCCCATCACCGTTGATGAATGCAGCGCCTTCAGCACGCCCGAACTCTTCCGCGAAATCGAAAGCAAGTTCGGCTTCGAGGTTGAAGGCAGCATCTTCCAAGAGGGTATTGGATACGTCCACGTAGCATTTGAGTTCGTAGACATTGACTTTCTGCTGGCCATAGGCCGGCTGGGTTCCGGTGGCCGGATCGGTTTCCCCGCCCCAGCTTGCGGTCATGGTGCCAGTGCGCTTCGGAAGTATGATTTCGCCTGCGGACGCCGGTGTGACACGGGCAACGGAGCGGACCGGAGAGAACAGCACAAGGTTGCGGTCAAGCTCCTGCACAAACTGTTCCGGGGCGAGGTAGCCGCCTGCTGTGTCTGTCGAGACTGTGAGAGCGCGGACTTCATCAGCCTGCATGCGTTCCACGCCATAGCGGGCAAAGTTGCTGAACGCCCGCCGTTCGAGGGCTGGTTCTTCTCGATTTTCCTGCTGGCCGGTGCCGGGGCGATTGAGGCGGGTTTCCAGCGCGGCGATGCGGTCATTGGCGGCGCGAAGCTCTTCTTCCTGCCGTGTGCGGAATTCAGCGGAAGCACTGCGAAGCTCTTCCACCGCCGCCGTTGCAGCGGCAAGGGGGTCATTCGTTTCGGACGGATCATTCCGAATTTCCAGCGGAAGAGCTGAACGGGTTTCAAGGGAGGTATGCGCGTTCATAGGTTAACCTTTCAGGGTTGCGGATGCGGCGCGGACGGAGGTGAGGAAGGCGGAAAAGTCAGGGCTGCCGGTGCGCACGGATGTAATCCCGCTGCCGGGTACGGCGGGAAACGCTACGATGCTGATTTCCCGAAGGCTGGCTTCCACAATCCGGCGAACGCCGTTGGCGCGGCGCTCGTCCTTTACGGTTCGGAAGCCGATGGACAGCCCCTTGATGTCACCTGCAATCAAGAGGCTGCGCACCTCCTGTGCCTTGGCAACAGCAAGATTGAGCCTGCCCTTCGCCGTCAAACCGTCGGCCCGGACCTGAAGAGAAGACCATGAGCCTATGACTGTGCCGGGATCGTGCGCCCAGAGCATCGGAACAGATCGGCCTTCTATGTTTCTGAAAGCGTCTGGCGCGAATTCGGTCCGGTAGCTGTCAACCGTGTTGAACCGAACGGCCATGCCTTCAATGTCACCGTTATCGGTCGGCACGGTGAAGCGGGTTTCCACGTCCAGCGTGTCGCCGGCACTGGCTTCGCGCGTTTCGGAAGTGAAATTGATTGCACTTTGACGTTTAGGTAAGAGTGCAATCAATTGCACAGGGTTATTCTTCATCGGTCGAGACCTTTCCGAACATGAGAACTTCGAGAATGCCCACGGCAATCGGATAGAGTTCCATCAAGGGGCGCGGTGCCGCATATGCGTCGATCAGTGCGGCGGCGGTTTCGGGGTCCTCTCCACCGCCGATGAGACCAAGCCGGATCACTCCCAGAAGCTCGGCATGACGGAAATCACCAGCGAAGAAGCGCCGGGACAAGCCACCGATGCCCGCACCGGTGATGCGTTCAAGTTCAGTGACAAGTTCCGGTGTGAGCCGGAAATTACGGTCGGTGTCTCCGAAAAACTGGCGATGCGTGGGGGCGTCACTCATTGGTGCCCCCTGTGGTGGTGTATGGGTTTTCCAGCTTGTCCCCGCCGTCCATCGCGGGGAGGTTTTCGAGGCGTCGGGCTTCATTGGAGGTCATCACGCCAGCAGCCCGGAACTTGGCAACAGCTTCGGCCCGTTCAGATGCATTGCCTTGCAAGAGCCCATCCACCACAAACTCAACAGTGATGCCGGATTGCCGATCCTCATCACTCAGAAGAACACGCCGGTAAGCTGCTTCCCATGAGCGAAACCACGGCATGAGACTGAACGTTACAAGCTGGCGGTTGGCTTCAGTCAGGTTGCTCCACGTCGCCCGACTGAAGTCGGCAAGGAAGGTCGGGGGCACGTTGAAGGCGCGGGCAATCTCAACAATCTGGAAGGCCCGCATTTCCGCAAACTGTGCATCGGTGGAAGCAAGGGTGAGTTGCCTATAGTCCGCGTCTGCGTCCAAGATGGCGGTGCCGCCGCTTCGCGTCATCGCCTGCCAGGATGCTCTCATCTTCGCCATCGCATCGGGAGCGAGCGCGCGGGCAAACTTCAGGAAGCCGGAAGGTCTGCCCTGATTGGCAAAAAGACGGGCAGCGTGTGCTTCAAGTGTGATGCAAAGACCGATGGCTTCCCGTGCGGTGCGGATCGGAGCTTCGCCGTTCACGCCATCCAGAGACGCCAAAGGGGCAACGTGGATGATGTCCCTAAAGGTGAAAAAGCGTTGTCCAGCACTCTCGTTGAGCCGGTAGCGGGGTTCTCCCGTAAGCGTGTCAGTTTCTACGCTGACAGAGTTTGCCGGTAGCCGGATCAATTCGACAACGCGGCCATCGCTGGCACGATTGGCATAGGCAAAGCCGCCGCCTGTCAGCAGCGCGTCCATGGTGATCTGGGCACGAAGAGCCCCAGCGCTGGTCCATGGGTTCGCCGTATCGTGGGCAAGGCTGTATGCGGAGTGGTTAGCGGCGACTTCCTTGCCACCATTCGGGGCATGACGAAACACTTTGACGGGAAGCGTGGAGGCTGTGCCGGCTATCAGTTCGACGGCGGCGCGGACAGCGGGAACAGAAAGTGCGCTGCGGGGATTGACGCTAACCCCAGATGCCACGGGAACAGCGCCGAACAGCTCAAGCAGCCAGTCTTCGGGGTTCGCAAGCGAGCGCTGTTCGTCCGCACTTCCACCCTGTCGGGGCGAGTGTACGGTTTCAGTTCCAGTCTGTCGGAGACTTGTGAAAGGCCACATGGTTCACCTGCAAGCTTGGTATTCGCTTGCGGGGGCCTTCCCGCTCTATTGCCGCTCAACGGTTCCACCGGGCAATGAAGCAATTTCCCGTCTATCTGCGTCGCCTCGGTACGTCAAGCACTCCGTGGGATGGTCGGTCCGGGGGCGGGAGGGGGACTATAGGGGGAGGCTCGACCAACGGGAGAGAGAGGGAGCGAAGCGACCAATCTTCTCGGAGCCGACCGAAGGGAGGTTTATCCCGGAAACAGGAAATCTCGCGCACGCGATGGATGCTGGATGGCGAAGCCGGATAGATACTTTGATTATGAACGAAGTGAATAATCATAAGTATCTGTATATGGAGCTGCTAACAGACTTGCTAACACAGTTGCCAACAGGCTAGCTCACTTCGCTCGGACCTCACCCCTTCAGGATCGCCATCAATTCGGCCATAGATTGCGGTGGGTGATCCTCCTTTTCCGATGTCAGCGCTGTCTCGGCTATCGGCTTCCCAGCGGGCTTCACCGGTTTTTCTGCCTCGCCCCCTTCTATCAGGCCAAGGTGGTATCTATCGCCAGGCCGGCCATCTGACAGTTCGAGTGCAAGGGCGGTGGGCCGAATGAATGCCAGTGTGCGCTTGCCCCCATGATGCCCTTGCTGCCGCTCCACAAGGCCATGCTCGACAAGCTTCTTGAGGTAATATCTCAGGGTGCTTTCTGGCAGTTTCGTCTTTTCGCTCCACCATGGATATGGATATGCTGCCCAGCATCCGGCTACGCCGGGGCGGCGGGCGGTCGAACCGCGCCACGTAATCATGATCTGCCCGAATAGGTCGCGAGCCTTTGGGTACTGTCGCCAGAAGCCCTTGAGGTCTTCCCGCGTCTTCAGCGGGCTGTCGTCCTGCAACGCCTTCGCTGCCTTCTGCTTGGCGAGTGCTGCCTTGATCTCGGCTTTCGCCTTCTTGCTGTTCAGGTCGTGGGTCATTCTGCGGTCCACTTCGGAATGTCTGAATTGCGGAGCCGGGGAACGATGCTAGATTGCCGATTGCAAGGTACGCCTCTCAGCGTGGACGTTTCATCGACAATTCGTTCCCCTTGCTGCCTCCTTGGCGAAATCCTCCGGTGGTGGGCACCCTTCCGGGGGATTTTTCTTTTTCAGTCGAGTATCCGGGCTGTCTCCAAGATCACGATGCGCTCAAGGAAGGCGTCCGCCATCGCGGCGGCGGCAACGTCAATGGCCGCGTCTTCCTCCCCGTGCTCAACCATAAGCTCGGCAAGGCCGGTGCAGATGGATTGCAGGACGGTCTTCACGCGGGCGTCGGATGGCCTGCCGTCGTGCTCAAAGAGCTTGTCAGCGGCCCGCCTGCCGGATTGCGCGGCGGCGATCTTCCAAGGAATGGTGACGGTCATGGTTCACGCCGCCCTCACGACATAAGCCCATGTCGGGGGTGCTACCGGGTGAAGCGGACTCCCGCTACCATCGATCTCACCCCCATTTTCTGTCGGGGGGTGCGACCGGCGAAGACGCGCCTCCGCTACCATTTAATTCAATGACTTAAGGCCATTTTTGCCTCAGTACGATGTTGCAAATTGTTGCAACTGACTTCCAAGGGTTTCTTGCCGCACTCGACAATGCCACGCGACATAGATGCAACATGGAATGACGACGAATCGTCCCCCCATTCTTGCGCAGTGCCATACACATCATCCATCCCCAAACGCAAAAAAGAGCCCCGCCAGCGCGAGACCAGCGGGTCAGTTGGGAAGGATGCGGAAAGATCAGGGCGCGAAGCCACCTTTGATCACGAATGCCACGATACCAATGATGAGGCTCCAATGATCGGCCAATTGATGTGCGACAGGGTTTTCTTGATGTCTCCAACTGAGGTCTCAAGACCGGAAAACCGGGTATCGATCCGAGCTTCCATCGCGTTCCACTTTTCATCGTACCGCGCGCTCTCGATCTCCTGCTGAGCTTTCCACGCCTCCAGCTCAGACAATCGTCGTTCCTTGTCCGCGGTTGAATGTTCGAGCGCGACAACGCGAGTTCTGATGTCGTGATCCATGTCTGGTGCCTTTTCGGTCACGCCCCGCTCCAGTTCCAGCGTGGTTGTCACACCGTCGAAGGCCTGCATCCATGCGGACGAGGTATTGAGGGCATGTGAATGAAGGTCGATAAAGCCGGGCGCGACGACCAGTCCCGTTGCATCGACTTCTTCTGCGCCGTCAAGCGGCTCTTCGGAGACGACCACCACCTTGCCGTCGACAATCCCGACATGCCGCGTTGCGTCCAGTGCCGATTCCGGGTCGATCACGCGGCCGTTGGCAATCACCAGATCATATTCCGGCACGGCTTCCGCCCCCGCAATGTTCAGAGTGATGAGGGAGCAGCTTACGGCTGCCGCAGTGAGAAGAACGCTGTGTCTGGTTTTCATGACGTTTTCCTGTCTTTTTGCCCGTCACAGGCTGCGCGTCCCGGTGCCTGGCCCGCGGATAACAGGCAGGCCGGAAACGCTGGGACGAATTTTAGAAGCTGATGGAGAGTGTCGCGTCGAGAGTGTGTCGCGCAGCGCCACGGGCAACCTGCCCTCCATAGGCTGCTCCGAGAGTGGCGGAATCGCTCAAAGCAAGCAAGAAGCCCGCCTCCAGAAGCAATGTGTCTGCCGCAATGGGCGCGCCGGCAACGCTGAAGGCATCGCCTCCCGCCAGTGCATGGCGCGCCAGGGCCACTTCGTTGTCAAATGCATGCTGCCAGCCGATCGCCCCGTGCAATGCGCCGCTCAAAACGTCGAGACTGACATCGCGTTCCATGCGCACTCCCAGCGTTGTGTATGTGACATTGCTGGTCTGCGCGAGCGCCCCCAGAGCTGCAGCGCCGCCCTCTTCCGCATAACCTTGAGACGAATGGGAGATGTGAGCAATCCCGGCAAAAGGTGTGACCGTCCCCACAGGCGTTTCCACTCGATAGCCCAGCTCTCCAAAGCCCTGCGCCGTTCCGGCGTGATACCCGGCAGACAGGGCATCGCTGAAACCCGCAAATGCGACCGAGCGGCGCACATCCACTTCATGCCGGGTATAGGCGAACCCGCCGCTCAACGTGAGCGCCTCCCACTGCCGTCCACCATAGATGCCGAGATGATAGTTATCGCTGCTGCCAGCCGAAGCTCGATCTGCCGAGCGAAAGGATGAACGGCTGTACCCCGCCATGAACCCCAGATTCCAGCCAGCGACCTCGGCATCAGCCCCCAGCAACAGCCCCCGCGTATCATGCGTGTATTGCGCCGCGTTTCCATCACTGGAAAAGTTCTGCCATGAGCCGAAACCCATGCTCCAAAACTGTGGCGCAGAAGCAGGCGCTCCAATCCCGATTGCACTCCGGACGCGCTCCGAAGCCGCGTCCCGCAAAAAGCCGCTGTCGGCAATGAAGCCGCTTCTGATCGATCCGTATATCTCTCCGGAGATCGCATCGAATGAACCTGGCGCCTGGGCGTCACTCAGTCCAAGTATGGCGTCAAAAAGCTGATTGCCGCTCCCCAGGCTTTGTGCACCAATGGCTGCTACGCGCTGATTGTGTGTTCTTGCCAGTTCGGAAAAGTCCGTCTCATTGCGTGAAAGAGTGAGCAACACTGTTTCGGGATCGTAGGCGAGTGCTGCATCGAGGAAAGCGAAATTCTCCGTCACTCCGCTGAACGCACCGCTAATACCACCCGATGCCTTCAGGATCGTGTAGGTTCTTACGGGATCATAGGTGGAGCCGTCGTCCGTCCCGTTCTCGGCGCGCACATTCACTGTTCCACCATTGAGAAATGCTCGGCCCGAGACCGCCAGCCGATCGCTGCTTCCGGCATTGTCCACTTCGACCTCAAAGACCGAGCCGTTTTCAAAAGTCGCGTTTCCGCAAACACTTTGTGTTCCGATGGAGTTACCGGGTTTCAGAACACCACCTGAAGCCACGGTCAGCGCTCCCAGGTCGCCGGATCCGCCAAGCACCCCTCCATTGAGGACTTCAACCGCGCCACCCAAAGCGCCATTGCCGCCCACTCCGACGATCAGCGCACCATCGACAACCCTGGTTGTTCCGTCAAAGCCGGAGCCATCGCCCGTGTAAACAAGCGTTCCCGCCCCCTGTTTCTCAAACCCGCCGGTTCCTGAAATGCTGCTGGCGAGAACAGAGCTGTTGCCGCTTCCGCCGGTGATCAGCGTGTTGGCCTGCAGACTGATGTGCGCACCAGCAACACCGGCAAGTGACCCTATCGTTTCATCGTCATCAAGCCGAAATACACCGCCCTGAAGCTCGACCGCGCCCGTATCGGCAAGCGCGTCACCGCCCTTGAGAACAAGCGTTCCCGCCTCAACAATCGTGCCACCGGTATGATTGTTCGCACCGTAAAGCGTCAAAGACCCGTTGCCCTGCTTGATCAGACCGCCGGAGCCGCCAAGAGCGTAGGCGCTGTGAACCGAGAAGCCCTGCGTGTCGATGTAAGCGCCGCCCCCGGAGATTGTGACGTCACCCGCCTCAAGTCCGGCAAAAAGGTTGTACTCATTAGCAGTGAGCCGCAGAACTCCGCCATCGAAAATGAGGCTTCCTTCCCCGGACGTTTCGCTGACTTGCTCAGTTTCCAGAACGCCTCTCGACCCCGCCGTGCCAGAGAGCCTCAGCGTACCTGACGCACTGCTGAACATGCCCAGTTCGACCCGGCCGGCAGAGACGATCGCACCGTCTAAAATATGAAGTTCCCCCTCACCTGCCCGGCCAACGACGAGTTCTCCGACAACTCCCCAATGCGTCCCGGTGCCTGAGACCAAAGCCGTCCCACGACCGGTTGCGTTTGTGCCGAGAAACGCAGAGCCGGACTGTACGACACCCCCATCCTCTATGGTCAGCGCGCCTTTTCCAGTTCGACCGACCTCCAGCCCGTCATCCAGACGCCATTTCGAGCCGGCTCCGGAAACCAGCACCTCACCAACAGCGTTCTGGGCATACCCGATGTGCGCATCGCGGCTTTCGACGAGCCCACCATCTTCAATCGTGAGACCACCTTTTCCGAAACGGCCAATGTCTAACGTTCCGGCGCTAAGCCATGATGATCCGGCGCCAGTCACGAGAGCCTTTCCGATCGACCCGCTACCCATCCCGATCTGGCTGTTGTAGCCGCTGACTGCGCCTCCATTCTTGATAATCAGAGACGCGTCGTCCCCGCCGGACGCAGCCACCACAACGTGCCCGGCCGTATGGGTAATGCTTCCGCCATCGACCGCAAGCACACCTTCGTAAACGGTCGTTCCGGATTGATAGCGATTGTGTCCGGTGAGCGTCAGCGTGCCCGAGCCACGCTTCAGCAGACCGCCAACGCCTTCGAGACCAACAGACGTCGCAACCGAATGTTCCTGCGTGTTGATATAGGCATTCGCATAGCCGATTGTGATGTCACCATCGTCAAAGCCCGCAAAGAGGTCCGCCTCATCGCGCGTCAGGCGAAGAATGCCGCCGTCAAAACTGATCGTTCCGCCGCCCGCACCAACACTGACCTGACCGGTTTCAAGCACGCCGCGATCAGCTACCGATCCATGAAGCCAGAGCTGCCCCTCGCCCGAAGCCCTGGCGCCAAGCTGCACGTCGGTCGCAGACGCAAGGCCTCCGTTTTGCAGGATCAGCATTCCCGCACTCTGATCACCAAGGATAAGGCTACCAGGAAGCAGCCACGGGCTCGGTTTGGTTCCCGCGCCATCGCCATCCACGGTCTCCATGGAGCCATCGATGATTTCCTGCGCTTGACCGTGTCCCACCACCGCAACGACACTGAAGGCGACCAGCGCCGTGCTTGCCCACAGCCGCCTCTTTCTGATCACCTCCGCGCCGCTGGAAACACGACCGCTCGATAGCGTTTTTAATTTCATGGGACGCCCTGACTTTCCGGTATTCGCAAATTACAAATTCGACCGGAAGCTACTGGCAGGCGTTTTATTTAGCTACATGAATTGATTATCACTTTCATGATGACTTATCATTTTCATTTCTGGTTTCAGACATTCAACCAGCGCGCAGTTTTCCACGTTTTCAGGGGCAGAACGATCAATGCAGCAAAATGGAGATGCACCGGAATGGCGCATGGTCGGAGGCAATGCGATTGCCATTCCCGGTGCACATGGAAGGGTGGAGCGCCTGACATTCGACAATGGTGTCGCCATCTATCGGTCGGAGATCGAAGCCGAAGCGGACTGCCGTTTTACCGTGACAAACCGGTTGCCCCAGCCGTGGATCGGCTTCTCTGTCCAACTCGCCGGCGGCGCAGATTTCAGCACCCCCATCGGGACCACGGGCCCCATGGCCGAGAACACGCTGAGCCTCATGAGGGTTGGGCCCTCCGGCTTCATCCTGGATGTTCGCGCTGGAACGTTGATACGGCATACCGGCGTGGCCATCTCGCTACGCCTTCTCAAACGCCAGCTAAACGGAAATCAGCCGATGAGGCTTGCCCCCTTCATGGCGCGTGGCAAATCACTGGAGCGCCTTGAGAGCATTCCGCTTCCAGCCGGCGTCAAGACGCTGGCCACAAGCCTCTTCGGCCCCAGCATAGATGGCCCGTTGCGGGCCATGACCATTGAAGGCCTGGGAAAGCAGCTTTTCAGCCAGGCCATGACCGCCTTCTGCGAATATGATCCTGACGGCGAAATGTTCACCGAATGGGAGCTGATGCGCTTCGATGAACTTGTCGCCCATGTGAAAGACAATCTGAACGACGGTGCGGCTGCACGGAACTTTGCAACGCGCGCAGGTCTCAAGATCGCGCGGGTGGAGCAGATGTTCAAAGTGTTGCGCGGCGTGAGCCTTGCCGCCTTTCTGCGCACCGAAAGACTGCGCACGGCCCGCCGCCTGCTGCTCGATGAAAAGTGCCAGGTCAGCGAAGTGTCCTACCGGTTGGGATACCGGCATGTCGCCAATTTCTCACGCGCCTACCGGGCTCAATTCGGAGAAGCACCGGCAACGACGCTGCACAGACCGAGACGAAAAACACCGCGCGGATAGTCTGGGAAAACCGTCCGTTTCAAGCGGAGTTGGTATGGCGACAGGAAGCTCAGGCCCCGCCTTGCCGCTCCATCTCGAACGGAGCAATCACCGGCGCCCCGTTCAGTTCGCCAAACTCTGCGTCCACGCCGTAGGTCGCGCGGATGGTTTCCTGAGTCAACGCGTGCTGCCAGGGCCCCTCGGCAATAAGCTGCCCCCTGTGCAGCAGGGCGATCCGGTTGGAGAAGCGCGCCGCCAGCGCCAGATCGTGTATGGCGACCAGAATGCCGACACCCCGCTCGCGCACCTGATCGGCCAGAAACCGCAGGCTGAAAAGCTGGTTGCCAATATCAAGGGCGCTCGTCGGCTCATCGAGCACGATAAGCGGCGTCTGTTGCGAAAGGGCGCGCGCAAGCATGACGCGCTGGCGTTCTCCGCCGCTGAGCGCATCAAGGGAGCGGAACGCAAGGCTGGAAAGATTGAGCTTTTCCAGAACTTCCTCCACCAGCGCAATGTCGCACGCGCCCGGGCTCATACCCATATAGGGCGTTCGCCCCAGAAGACAGGCATCGAAAACGCTGACCGGAAAACCGTCCGGCGTGCGCTGGGGAACATAAGCCACGAGCCGCGCCCGCTCCCTTGCCGAAATGCCAGCGATGTCGCGCCCGTCGAGCAGGACCCGGCCGCTTTCGAGACGCGTCTGACCGAGCATCGCGCGGACCAGCGTGGATTTGCCGGCGCCATTTGGCCCTACCAGACCGACGATTTCGCCAGGTCCCACCCGTAACGATATGCCGTCGAGAACGGCGTTGTCGTTCAGCACCCGCCGCAGATTGTGCGCTTCAAGAAGGGTCATGCGAAAGCCTCCCGCCGCCGCGACACGATCAGGTGCAGAAAGACCGGAACACCAACGAAGGCAACGACAATGCCCACCGGAAGGACCGTCGGGCTGAAAGCCAGCCGCCCGATCGTGTCGGCGGCCAGAAGAAGCGCTGCGCCGCAGATTGCTGCGAAGGGCAGCAGAAGCCGGTGATCACCGCCGATCATCATGCGTGCCAGATGCGGCCCGATCAGTCCAACGAACCCGATGACGCCCACAAAGCTGATGACCGAGGCTGCGGAGACGACGGAAAAGAGAATGGCGAAGGTGCGCAGACGGCGCACATCGACGCCCAGCGAACGCGCGACATCATCGCCGGCGACGGTGAGTGCGTTGAGCTGCCAGGCCCTTGCCTGGATCGGAATGAGCACCGCGAAGAGAACAGCGGCGCACAGATAGACCGCATCCCACTGCACCCCGTTGAGGCTGCCAAACGTCCAGTGCACGACACGGGCCAGCTGCTCTTCGGTGGCGACAAACTGGACCGCAGCGGTCAATGCGCTGAACAGATACATCAGCGCAATGCCGGTGAGGATCATCGCCTGTGCCCCCATACCCCGCCACCAGCTCAACGAAAAAACGGCGAACGCGCACAGAAGCGCACAGACAAAGGCCGACAGGGGGACGAAATAGACGCCTGCCGCCTGAAGACCGATACCGAACATGATGGCGACGGAAGCCCCAAAACCGGCAGCCGAGGAAACGCCGATCGTATAGGGGCTGACGAGCGGATTGCGGGTAATGGCCTGCATGAGAACGCCGGACACGGACAGGGCAGCGCCGGCCACCAGCGCCATCACCACACGCGGCAGGCGCAGGTAAAGCAGAACCCGCGCCGCCTGTTCGTCCGATGATCCTGGCAAATAGCCGAGGCTTGCCCGCTCCATGAGAACGAGCGCAAGCGTTACGACACTTGTATCGTTGATGCCACGTACGGAAACCGATGCGGCGGCAATCATCAAAAGCGCGAATGACAGGGCGATCAGCAGAATGCGTCGCCGTCCGCCCTCCCGATACCGGGCGGCAAGGCCCCTGCCTTTTTCGACCGAGGCGGCACCTGTACCCCCGGCTTCGGTTTCAAGCGTATCGGTCATCGGCCCCGCCCCGTCATGTCAGCTTGCTCAGAAGTCGCCTTGATAGGTCATGCCCGGCTGATAGGGCAGTCCCTGGAAGTCCTCGACCCAGCGACGCATGGCCTCTTCCGGATCGACATCCTTGAACAGCTCTGGATGCGCCCATTTGGCGATCTGCAGCGCGCCGGTGATCTTCGAGGAGCCGCCGGCGAGGTAGTAGTTGATGACGTAGACGTTCTTCGCCTCTGCCGCCGGCGTGGCGCGGATGTCCTCACGCGCCATCAGCCCGTCCCATGTCGTCTTGTACTGCTCTTGGGGGATGGTCGTGTAAGCGCCCGGTTCCAGCTTCACGATCAGCGACGGCACGCGCGCGACCAGTTCCTCCGGATCGATGGTGAAGGCGTTGGGATTGCCACGCGCGGCCGGCTCGTCCTCAATGACGATTTCGCCAAAAACGTTCCTGCCGCCACCGGCTTCGATCATGTCGTGCCAGCCAGAGCCCGGCGTGACCGTCACCAGCGGGCGCTTCTCCTCCAGATAAACCGGCACCGGCTCGACGCCCTCAAGCCGCTCGGCCAGAAGCGCTTTGTAATCCTCATAATAGGCAGCGAGATCGGCCGCCCGCTCTTCGCGACCGAAGAGTTTGCCCATCAGCTTGACGTTCTCGACATGCTTGAGCGTATCCCAGGAGGTTACGACCAGAACCGGAATTCCGAACGGCTCAAGCTGGCGCGCCGCCTCCTCGTAAACGCCGTTGCGCGGCAGAATGACGAGATCCGGCCTCTTGGCGATGATGGCCTCGTAATTGGGCTCGCTCTGCCCCTGGCCCACCACGTCGTCGGGGCCGAATTCCGGCCAGTAGGCAGGATCGCGATAGGTGCTGGCGCCGGTGCCAACCACCTGCTCGATGGCGCCGATGGCGCGCGCGAATTCAACCGAATAGCGGTTGAAGATCACAGCGCGCTTGACGGGCAGGTCGACATCGACCTGACGCCCGACATCATCGGTAATGGTTTCTGCGAAAGCGGATTGGGAGAGTGACAGCGCGACAATGGCAGCGCCGAGAACGGACTTGAACAACATGATCACCTCGATCGACACGGGGCGCCGGGAGGTGCGTGAAAGAGCGCCCGCATCGACCGAATGCGCCGCAAGGCGTCCTTGCACCCCGCGAGACCGGTCTACGCTACCCTCTTGCCGGACACCTCGCCGACAATTGCGTTTGCGCCAAGGCCGGTCTCCTGGCTCGCGGCTCAAGCGTTCGAATATCCCTTCCCGGCCGACTGACCAGTGGATCGATACCGAACTCGCCGCCTACAGTTGCGAGGGCAGCCGCAGACTGGGACGAACCCGTCCTGCGTTCCCGTTTCATCCGACGTTGCGGAACCGTGGCGCGCAATCGTTAACCTGATCGGACCTGCAAGGCCAACCGTTTTCCTCCCCGCCGCTACCATTACCTGTTTAAAGTCCCGCGAAGCCGCTGTTTGCGACCGGTCGGCTCATAGGCGAAATCGGCGACAACGCGTCCCCCAAGCAGGTGCTCTTCAATGATGCGGTCTATCGCATCCTCATTCACGCCATCGTAATAGGCGCCTTCGGGAAATACCTGAAGAACCGGCGCGAGATTGCAGGGGCCGAGACAGGTTGCTTTCGCGGTCATGGTGCCATCCCCCGTGTTGCGCAGGTTCAGTTCCTTCTGCCGGTTGCGCAAATGACACTACAGAACGTCCGCCCCGGCAGCGTTGCACGCCCCGCCCTCACACACCAGAACCCGTCTTTTCTGCGCCGGCACCAGAGAGCCTTCCCGTACCGGAGTTTCAGCGGGAGGAACGGCCGGCTCCTGAGCAATGTCGCCGATGAGACCGCCAAGAAGCCGTTCAAAATGTGCACTGCGAGCAATGTCGGATGCTATGCGGATGGGTGGCCAGCCGCCGGATGTTTCGGCTTACCAGCGCCGGAGCGATTTCGACAGCCAGTTCCGGAAGCTCGGCTCCATCGGAAGCAGGAGCGGGACAACCACGATCTCAGAATAATGTTCTGCCCGCAGTTCCAGAAGTGCGGACCGCAAGGACGGCGTCCCCTGTTCGGAGAAACAGTACTGAACCGCCGTCACACCTTCAAAACCTGCGGCCATTTCAGCGAGGCGCGCCATCTCGCCATGAGGTGCAGCAGCAAAAGCCGACTTTGCAAGAAGCAGGATCGCGCGGCTTCCCTGCCCTTCATTCAATAATGCATTCGTATCCACTGCCATTCCTCGAGCTGATGCGATCGGGAACGGCAGGGAGATCGCGCGTCGGAACCGGATATTCCGAAGCACGCGCTCCTGTGGCATATCCCGACCACGGAACTTCACACGATCAGGCAGGTCTCCTGGCTTGCGGCTCATCACAGCTTCACCCGTCTTCCCGGCATAACGCCAGTGACATGATCGGCAAAGCGGCTCGTCGCTCACAGTTGCGGGTCAGCTCCGGATTTGAACCGGATTCCCTCTTAGCCGCCGACCGAGACAGGTCTGCCGACGGAACCTTGACCGCTTCGAAAAGTATACGCAGACCCGCGCCTGTCAACCTTCTGCCGGCCGACCCGCGCGCGCACATGGACCAACTCCGGAACAGGATTTCCCGACAGCTAAAATAGAGAGGCACATCACCCCTCAGACAAGAGGTAAAGATATAAACATTTCTTTATATCATTCTTGACTTTCCGCCGCATTGCGAGGAATCTGGGCGCGTCGTGGTTCTCGAACCTGCCTTCAGGCGGATTCGGGCTAAGAGGGAAGCCGGTTCAAATCCGGCGCTGCCCCCGCAACTGTCAGCGGCGAGCCGAAATCCATTCAAGTCACTGGACAGACGTCCGGGAAGACGGATCAAGGCCGAGACCCGTGAGCCAGGAGACCTGCCATGACGAAACAACGTCAACGGGCGGGGTGTCCGGTGTTCGTCATGCGGCGGCCGTTCAGGCCGCGGTCTGCGTACGCCTCCCCCCTGCCCCAAACAGCATCGGGTGTGCCATGTCTGAACGTTCAATTCCTGTCTCCACGCTCGGCGTGCCGCGTATCGGCCGCCGCCGAGAACTGAAACTCGCCCTTGAAAGCCATTGGTCCGGCAAAAGCAGCGCAGAAACCCTTCTCCAGACTGCAAGGGAACTCAGGGCCGAGAACTGGAAGGAGCAGCGCGATCGTGGCGTTGCAATCATCCCTTCCAATGATTTCTCACTCTACGATCAGGTGCTGGACACCAGTGTGATGGTCGGCGCGGTTCCGGCAGACTATGGCTGGCAGGGTGGCCCGGTGCCGCTTGAAGTCTATTTCGCAATGGCGCGCGGCAGCCAGGGCTCCAGGGATGCGGGATGCGAGCACCCCGGGCACCCCGGCCACTCCGGCGGCCACAAAGCGCAGGAAATGACCAAATGGTTCGACACCAATTACCACTACATGGTGCCGGCATTCTCCGACGACCAGGTCTTCGCCCTCTCCTCCACCAAGCCGCTGGATGAGTTTCTCGAAGCAAAAGCGCTCGGCATCCATACCCGGCCCGTACTCCTTGGTCCGATCACCTTCCTCAAACTCGGCAAGTCCAGCGATGCAGGCTACGATCCGCTTGCGCTTCTGCCGCGCCTGCTGCCTGTTTATGAAGAACTGCTTCGCAAGCTGAAGGAGGCCGGAGCGGACTGGGTACAGATTGATGAGCCGGCCCTCGTCACCGACCTCATTCCCAACGAACAGGATGCCTATCGGCTTGCCTACCGGAAGCTTGCAGCCGCTGCCCCAGATCTCCGGATCATGCTTGCAACCTATTTCGGCGGGCTCGGCGGCAATCTGGAAACCGCGCTTTCCCTGCCTGTGGCCGGCCTTCACCTGGACCTCGTTCGCGCGCCGGAGCAACTCGACGCGGTGCTCGCCGCTGCGCGGCCGGATCTGGTTCTGTCGCTTGGCGTGATCAACGGCCGCAACATCTGGCGCGCTGATCTGGCTTCCCTCGCAGACAGGCTCGGGCCCGTCGTCAAGGCGCGCGGCGCAGCGATGGTCCAGCTCGCTCCGTCCTGCTCGCTGCTCCATATCCCCATCGATCTGGAACTGGAAACCACGCTCGACGCCGACCTGCGCTCCTGGCTTGCATTCGCCCTGCAGAAAATGGACGAACTTCATGTGCTCTCCGATGTTCTGTCCGGGAACGGAGCAGACGTTGCCGGTGCCCTGAAAGCAGCAGCCGATGCCGTCGCCGCGCGGCACGCCTCCCCCAAGGTCAGCGACCCTCTGGTTCAGGGCCGCATGGCGCGGATCAACGACGAGATGAAGACGCGCGGCGCCACGTTTGTCGAGCGCCAGAAGCTACAGGCTACCCGGCTCGGCCTGCCCGCCTTTCCGACCACCACGATCGGCTCCTTCCCGCAGACGCCAGAGGTTCGCAAGGCAAGAGCCGCACATGCACGCGGCGAGCTTAGCTTTGTCGACTACGACACGTTCCTGAAGAAGGAAACCGAAGCGACGATCCGCTGGCAGGAGGACGTCGGCCTCGATGTGCTGGTCCATGGCGAGTTCGAGCGCAACGACATGGTTCAGTATTTCGGCGAGCAGCTTTCCGGCTTCGCCTTCACCCAGCACGCCTGGGTGCAAAGCTATGGATCGCGCTATGTCAGACCGCCGGTTATCTACGGCGACGTATCCAGGCCCACTCCGATGACCGTTTCGTGGTGGCAGTATGCCCAGTCGCTGACGGACAGGCCGGTCAAGGGCATGCTGACTGGCCCTGTGACCATTCTCAACTGGTCTTTCGTGCGCGACGACATTCCGCGTAGCGAGACCTGCCGGCAGATCGCGCTTGCCATTCGCGACGAGGTCCGTGACCTTGAGGCAGCGGGTGCGCGCATTATCCAGATCGACGAAGCGGCCCTGCGCGAAGGCCTGCCGCTACGCCATGCGGACTGGAAGCACTATCTCGACTGGGCAGTGGAGAGCTTCCGCATTTCGGCCAGCGGGGTTTCGGATGAAACCCAGATTCACACCCATATGTGCTATTCGGAGTTCAACGACATAATCGACGCCATCGCCGCCATGGACGCGGATGTGATCTCCATCGAGACATCGCGCTCGAGGATGGAATTGCTCGATGCCTTCAAAACCTTCAAATATCCCAATGAGATCGGACCAGGCGTCTACGACATCCACTCGCCGCGCGTCCCCGAAATTGGTGAGATGACGGCGTTGCTTTCGCTGGCGCGCCAGCGCCTTGCCGGGGAGCAGATCTGGGTCAATCCGGACTGCGGCCTGAAGACCCGCAAATGGGACGAAGTGCGTCCCGCCCTGGTCAACATGGTTGCCGCCGCCCGCACGATGCGCACCGAAAACGCAAGCGCCTGACACCTGTAAACGCCGCCGGCTCTCAAGGCCGGCGGCGCACCGGACTTAGGGGAAGGCCATATCAACAGGTCCTGACCCTAAGCCCCGATGGCACTCTCATAGCGCTCGGCCACTATCTCCCAGTTGACGAGACCTTCCAGAAAAGCATCGACATATCTGGGACGCAGATTGCGGTAATCGATGTAGTAGGAGTGTTCCCAGACATCGCAGGTCAACAATGCCGACTTGCCTTCTGTCAGCGGCGTGTCGGCATTGCCCGTCTTGGCAATGGCGAGCTTCTCGCCATCAAAAACGAGCCATGCCCATCCGCTTCCGAACTGCGCAATGCAGGCCGCCTTGAACTCTTCCTTGAAACGGTCAACCGACCCGAAATCGGCAATCAGGTGCTTTTCGAGATTCCCCGGAACCGCGCCGCCGCCACCGGCCTTCATGCCAAGCCAGAAATGGCTGTGGTTCCAGTGCTGGCCAGCCTGATTGAACAGGCCGCTTTCGGCCGGCTTGTTGGCGCTCGTCAAAATGACCTCTTCAAGGCTCATGTGCCGATAGGTGCTGTCTGCCGTTAACGCGTTGAGCTTGTCGACATAGGCCTTGTGGTGCCTGCCGTGATGGAATTCGAGGGTCTCTGCGGACATGTAAGGCGCAAGCGCGTCCATTGCGTATGGAAGTTCTGGAAGCTGAAACAAAAGTTCGATCCCTTGTGCGGAGATCTGATCGTGGGATCACGAAAGCGGGCAGTGCGGGCAGTTGTCCCGCGCAAGTTCGGCATGTCGGGCAATGCGAAAAACGCTGAATGCGGCGTTGCGGACCGGCTCGACGATGCGATCAAGTTCCCCTGGCGGCGCATGGCGCTCGTTGAGGCGCACCGTCAATTCAGCCAGCGCGTTGCGCAGATTCCGGACGCATGAAATGCGCAGTTCGAGCGGCGAGGCCGGGTTCTGCGCCACCGCGAGAAGGCGCTCATAGGCGCGCCGGCAATAGGCCTCCGCTTCAGCGTTCTCACCAAGAGCCCGCGCCAGTTCGGCGAGATTGTGGCAGGAAACATTGTAGATAATCGGCGCCGGCCGCGCGTCGTGCTCCGCCGCGACCGCATCAAGCAAGCGTTCAGCCTCTGAGAGCGCCGCCTCATAGCATTTGCGCGCAGATGCGGTATCGCCTCCCCTGTAAAGAGCATTGGCTTCTTCGGTGAGGGTGCGCCAGCGCAGGTCGAAAGTCGGCCCGAGAGACGCTGGCGGCACCGTCCCGGAAGCCGGACCATTGATGTGTGGCCTCATGTCATGCGCCCTCACGGAATCTGCCGAACAGCAAGGCAATAAGCTCACGCGAAAACACCCCATCCGGAGCGAGCGGAACTGAAGAAAAATCAAGGACGGGCGGCCTGCCCCAGATGGTGTGCATGGGTTGTGTTCCTTTGACTATTGCTGAGAGTTCGAACCTGATTGCGGCGAGAAACTCCGTCCGGCCCGAAAAGAACGGCTCGCAATTGGGTCATCGGGGCATGTCACCGCCAGAGCCCGCGCGCCGGGCACACCCGCCGCTGCAGGCGTTGCGTGCTTTTTCAGGCTTTGACCTGCGAAGACGGATCACGACATCAACCCCGGCGATCTCGTAGCCAGCCGGAGCAGCCGGAAGCGCGCTGAAACAGACCGCGCCGGGTTCCACGTCCAGCACCCGGTCCTCAGCCTCCACGTAGAAATGGTGGTGATCGCCCGGATCCGTGTCGAAATGCATACGCTCGCCATTCATGCCGATCTTGCGGATCAGCCCGGCATCGGCAAACTGGTTGAGCGTATTGTAGACAGTGGCGAGCGATAAAGCGGTACTGTCGGCACGCGCATCCCGATGCAGGTCATCGGCGGTAACATGGCGATGTCGGCCGGTGGAAAACAGCAGGGCGGCAAGCGCGATACGCTGCCGCGTGGGACGTAACCCGCCCGCTTTCAGCATGTCCTGGAGCTCGTGACGCGCACTGCCCGTCCGCTCACGGGCCGCTCGCATCCTCTCCAAGGTTTCTTCCGGGATCTGAAGCATCAGGACGCCCCTTCCCCGGATCGAAATGACGGTCGGACCGGTTTTGCCGAACGCTCGCGTCTGACCCGCACGACGACATCCACACTCACAAGCTCATAGCCAAGCGGCGGAGGCGGAAGGTCATCAAGGGCGATAGCATTCATGGGAACATCCATCAGATGATCCTCGTCTTCCGCATAGAAGTGGTGGTGATGGTCGAGCTTCGTGTCGAAGTAACTCGTCGCTCCATAGACCGGCACCCGCCTCACGAGGCCCACTTCGCTGAAGCGGCGCAGGCTGTTGTAAACGCAGCTGATGGAGCCGGGCGCCCCCAGGCCCAACAGTTCCCGATGAAGCCCTTCGACCGACACATGCCTGCCACCGCACCCAAACAGGAGATCGACAAGCGCCATCCGCTGCCGTGTCGCGCGAAGACCCGCCTGCCTGAGAAGTGCGCGGGCAGCGGTATCGTCCGGTGCTTCCGCATTGCCTTCCCCCTGCCATGCCATGCCGACTGAACCAGCCACCACAATCTTCTCCTGAATATTTCAGTTGCAATTCATTCGCATTTGCATATTGTCTGCGATCGTCCCGGACGTCAATTGCATTTGCGAATGATTTGCAATTGGGAAGCAGATTTTCAGTGCGGTGCATCGCCATCGCAAACCAAACTCGACAGGAGAGTTGCATGTTCAACAAAATGAGGCGGTCTTTACTGGCCGCATTGGCCGCAACCGCGCTGGGGGCCATGAACCTCGTCACAACGGCAAGCGCTCAAGAAAAGATCGACGTGGTCGCAACCACGGGCATGATCGCCAACGCTGCCCGCCAGGTAGGCGGCGACCTGGTGAACGTGAAGGCGCTGATGGGACCGGGTGTGGACCCGCACGCCTATCGCCAGACCCGCACGGACATCTCCGCCATGACCAATGCAGACCTGGTGCTCTGGCACGGTCTCTTCCTGGAAGCGCAGATGCAGGACTTCATGCATGACCTTTCAGAGAAGCGGAATGTGGTCGCCGTTGCCGAAGGCCTGCCCAGGAACATGCTCCTCTCGCATGACGATTATGACGACAAGTTCGACCCGCATGTGTGGATGAACCCGAATCTCTGGTCCAAGGTCGTCATCTCCGTTCGTGATGCGCTGGCCGAGACCAACCCCGAACAGGCTGACGCCTTCAAGGCGAATGCCGCAAAGCACCTGGATGACGTGGCGCAGCTCGCCAACTATTCGACCAAGGTTCTCTCCTCCGTCCCCGCAGAAAGCCGCGTCCTCCTGACCGCGCATGACGCGTTCAACTATTTCGGTTCCGCTTACGGTTTCGAAGTGATGGGCATTCAGGGCATTTCGACAGAGAGTGAGGCCGGTCTCAACCGCATCGCCGAACTGGTCGATCTGCTCGTTAATCGCGATATCGGCGCGGTGTTCGTCGAATCATCCGTATCTGACCGCAATATCCGCGCACTCATCGAAGGCGCGGCCGCCAAGGGTCACGACGTCGTCATCGGCGGCGAACTGTTTTCCGATGCGATGGGGCCGGATGGCACCTATGAGGGCACTTACATCGGCATGATCGACCACAACACGACGATCATCACCCGCGCCCTCGGCGGCGAGGCCCCAGAGCGCGGAATGGCTGACAGGCTTGCAGTGGGCAGCTGACCGCAGCCCCCCGGAAGAGCGCCCTCGCTGGCGCTCTTCCGTTTTTCCGGATTCCATAAGCAGGGCCACCCCCGCAGTTTAAAAGGCAACAAGACATGAGTGAAGCAGCGGTGGAACTGGTCTCCCCAGGCGGCCAGACAACCAATCCCCACGGTTCAGTGGAGACCCCATTGGCCGTGCAGGGCGTCACCGTATCCTATGGCGAGAAGCCCGCAGTATTCTCGGTCGACGCTTCGATTCCGGCCGAGAGCATGACCGCGATCATCGGGCCGAACGGTGCAGGAAAGTCCACACTTCTGAAAGCCGTTCTTGGCATCGTTCCGCGCCTTTCAGGCAGCGTAACGGTGTTTGGCGAGCCCTTCACCAGAGCCCGACACCGTGTCGCCTATGTACCGCAGCGCGCTTCCGTCGACTGGGATTTCCCCACCCGGGTGATCGATGTGGTCATGATGGGGCTGTTTCGCGAACTGGGTCTGCTCAAACTCGTCCGCCGGGAACATCACAAGACCGCGCTGGCCTGCCTGGAACGGGTCGGCATGGTGGATTTCGCACAACGGCAGATCGGCCAGCTCTCCGGCGGACAGCAGCAGCGCGTCTTTCTTGCCCGCGCCCTGGCCCAGAACGCCGATCTCTACCTTCTGGACGAGCCCTTCGCCGGCGTGGATGCGGCTACCGAAAGAGCAATCATCGATGTCTTGAAATCGCTCAAGGCCGACAAGCGCACCGTCGTATGCGTACACCACGATCTGGCGACCGTTGCGGACTATTTCGATCATGTTCTGCTGATCAATGTCCGCAAGATGGCTGAAGGACCGGTCGCCACAACCTTCACCGGCAAGAACCTCCAGAAAACCTATGGTGGACGCCTGGCAACCGCGCATATCGATCAACTGAATCTTTCGGCAGCCTAGTCCCATGTCGAGCAATTTCATCAACGCCCTGCTATTGCAGTCCGGTTATAACGCCGCACTCGTCGCCATCGGAGCGACGCTGCTCGGGATCGCTGCCGGGAGCGGCGGGACCTTTCTTTTCCTGCGCAAGCGCGCGCTGGTCAGTGACGCCGTCGCGCATGCCACCCTGCCTGGCGTCGGCATCGCCTTCATGCTGATGGTCGCGTTTGGCGGCGACGGCCGGAGTCTCATCGGCCTACTTCTCGGCTCTGCCATCAGCGCCGGCATCGGCCTCCTTATCGTCGAATGGATTTCCCGACGCACGCGCCTTGCCGAAGACGCCGCAATCGGTGCGGTTCTGTCGGTCTTCTTCGGTTTCGGCATCGTTCTTCTGACGATCATCCAGACCATGTCGCGTGGCAAGCAGGCAGGTCTGGAAGGGTTTCTGCTCGGCTCCACCGCCGGCATGCTGTTCCAGGATGCGGTGGTCATCGCCATCGGTGGCGCACTGTCCGTTCTTGCGGTGATCATGCTGCGCCGCCCCATGACGCTGGTTGCGTTCGATCCGGAGTTTGCAGCCGCCTCTGGCGTCAATGTTCGCAGGACTGATCTGGCGATGATGGGTCTTGTGATGGCTGTCACGGTGATCGGCCTGAAGCTCGTCGGCCTGATCCTTGTCGTGGCAATGCTCATCATCCCACCCGTCACCGCCCGCTTCTGGACCGACCGAACAGATCACGTGATATGGATTGCAGGCGCTGTGGGTGGCCTCTCCGGTTACATCGGCACGGCGCTTTCGGCCTCCGCTCCCAAAATGCCAACCGGGCCAATCATCGTCATTGTGTGCTTTGCGCTCTTCGCACTGTCACTTCTGCTCGCGCCCAATCGCGGTGTTCTGGCGGCCGTTTTCCGTCATTTGCGTTTTCAGCGCAGGGTGCACATGCGTCAGGGGCTGCTCGCTCTCGCGCATCAGGAGCAGATCTTCGACCCACTCACCATTCGGGTTCTGCGCCGCGCAGGTCTCATACGGGCCGACAGTGTGGCGACGGCCAAGGGAAAGGCGCTCGCATCGAAAACGCTGCGCGACGAGAAGCGCTGGGAAGTTGCACGCCAGATCCACCAGGACGATGTCATTTCCGGTCGCTATGACGGCCTCACCCCCATCGAAGCCATCCTCACCCGAGACGAAATCTCGGAGATCGACCGGCATCTCGGCCCACCCGTTCCGGCAACCGCCTGAAACGTCTGCATTCAAAGGACTTCCTACTCATGGGTTCCGAATTTGTTCAGTTGAGCCTGACACCGCTTCTGATCGGCATCTTCGCAGCAATTGCCTGCGCACTGCCAGGCAATTTTCTCATCCTTCGCCGGCAGGCTCTCATCGGCGACGCCATCAGCCATGTCGTTCTTCCCGGCATCGTCGTCGCCTTCCTTATAACCGGTTCCATCACCACATGGCCGATGATGCTCGGTGCCGCCGGCGCTGCGGTCGCTGCCGTCATTCTCATCGAGCTCATCAAGCGGCTGGGGCGCATCGAACCTGGCGCAGCAATGGGGGTTGCATTCACCTCGCTGTTTGCTGGCGGTGTTCTCCTGCTCGAACAGAGCGACACGAGCACCGTTCATCTCGACGTTCAGCACGCGCTTTATGGCAATCTGGAAAGCCTGATCTGGCTTTCCGCCGATGGCTGGCAGTCGCTTACGGATGCTGCGGCGCTGGCCGATCTGCCTCCGGAATTGCCGCGCATGGCGGTCGTGACACTCGTCATCACTCTGCTAACGGTTCTGTTCTGGCGTCCCCTGAAGCTCTCTACCTTCGATGAGGGCTTCGCCGGCACGATCGGCGTTCCAACCACAGCCTTCAGTTTCGGGCTTGTGGTGACGGCCGCAGTCGCTGCCGTTGCGGCGTTCGACGCCGTCGGGTCGATCATCGTCATCGCGATGTTCATCTGCCCGCCCGGTGCGGCCCGGCTGATGACCAACCGGTTGGAAATCCAGGTTTTGTGGAGCGTCGTCTTCGCGACCCTTTCAGCAACAATCGGCTATGTCCTGGCCGGTTACGGACCGTTGTGGCTGGGCAGTGAGCATGCAGTCAGTGCCGCTGGCATGATCGCCACGGTATCAGGCATCATCCTGGGTCTGACCTGCCTCTTCGCACCGCACCGCGCCCGCCTCGGCGCGCCCCGGGACGCCTGATACTCTTGTTGACGCCGCAAGGGACATCACGTCAGCGAGAAAACCTCGGTGACGTGATGTTCTCTGCGCGGGTCATTCGGTCATGCTTGTCAATTTGAGAACGCGCTAGCTTCAACTCGCGGACTATTCAGGGGAAAAGCTCACGCCTGCAGTTCGCGGGCGGCACGAAACGTCCGCAACGCATCTGCGCTTCATGTCCGTCCCGATCGCGACCCGCGGGCTGGTCAGAGCAGTCTCATCAATCGTTCCCGCATTCACCCAAATCCTCGAACGAACCATTCCATAGAAGCAGAATATAACTTGACATTATGAGTCACATTTATATGCATCCAGAAACCTTCCTATTTTTATCCAGTTTTCGGAGTCCTCAATGTCCTGCTTTAAATTCCCACTCGGTGGCGTGGTGGCGCTCGCATCCGTTTGCTTATCTGGAAGTTCCCTCGCGGAACCGATCAGCATCATCGATCACGAAAACCGCACCATCACGCTAAACAAGCCTGCGGAACGGATCGCCTCCATCCCCATTCCGATGGCCTCGACAATCATTGCGATGGATGGCGGTACGTCGAAGCTGGCCGGTATGAACCCGACCGCAAAAAGCGCAATCATGCAGGGCATTCTTGGAAAGATCTTTCCTGAAGCTCAGAACATTCCCTCCGACATCACGGCGCCGAACTTCATCCCCAATGTGGAGGAACTCGCGGCGACCAACCCCAATCTGGTGGTTCAGTGGGCCGGTCGCGGGGCCGACTACGTAGACCCCATCACCAATGCCGGTCTGAACGCGCTTCTGATCTCCTATGGAACGGAAGAGAAGGCCCGCCAGTATCAGTCGATGGTCGCAACAGCGATGGGCAAGCCCGAACGCGCCGAGGCCAACACCCGCTGGCGCGAAGAAGTGGCGACCGAGATGGCCGACAAGGCCAAAGCGATCACCGAAACCGACAAGCCAAGGGTGCTTTATCTTCTGCGCGCGCTCGAGAGCATGAAAGCCTCAGGCGCCAAAGGCAATTACAACACGTTCTACATCGAACTGGCAGGCGGGCTCTCTGCATCAGCCGATCTTGAAGGCAATGGCGTGACCATCAGCCCGGAACAGATTGCGGAATGGAATCCCGACGTGATCCTGCTGAACAGCTTTGAAGCCGATCTCGATCTGGAGCGCATCCATGACGATCCCATCCTGTCATTGACCAATGCTGCGCAGGACGGACGCGTCTACAAGATGCCGCTTGGCGGCTATCGCTGGGATCCGCCGAACCAGGAAAGCCCGCTCACCTGGATGTGGCTTGCCAATCTGCTCCACCCGCAGGTGTTCCAGTACGATCTGCGCGCGGAGATGAAGGATGCGTATCAGAAACTGTACGGCTATGATCTGACCGAACAGGACATCGACGATATCCTGCGGCTGAACACACAGGGTGAGACGGCGAACTACGCCCAGTTCAGGGCGCAGTAACAATGAGCCTCATTACCCGGGAGGCCGGACGACGCAGTGTCGCCGGCCTTCAGGCAGGTGTGTTTGGCGTGATGATCGCCGTGCTCATCGCATCGCTCCTGTTTGCAATCGGCGCCGGCCGTTTCTCCGTCGACACACCGCGAATCGCGCAGATCCTGTTTGCTGCGGCGACCAACCCCACCGCGTCCATCGGGCAGATGGATGAGCGCATCGTGCTGCTCGTGCGCCTGCCACGCGTGCTTCTGGCGGCTCTTTCGGGGGCAGCACTGGCGGTTGGCGGCGCAGCACTGCAGGGTGTCTTTCGCAACCCGCTTGTTTCGCAGCAGGTGCTCGGGATCAGCCAGGGTGCGGCCTTCGGCGGCGCACTGGCCATCCTCTTTGGCTATGCCGGTGTCATTCTGCTCGGCATGTCCTTCGCTATGGGCCTGGTGGCGCTTGTTCTGGTCGGACTGCTCGCCCGCATCAATGGTCGTACAGAGATCATCACCGTCATTCTATCGGGCATGATCGTTGGCTCGCTTTTCGCTGCGCTCGTATCAATCGTCCAGTTCGTCGCCGATCCCAACACATCATTGCCGGCGATCGTCTACTGGTTGATGGGCTCTTTCTCGACCGCGACATGGCCGCGCCTGTGGCTTGCCGTTCCCGGCATGATGCTTGGGCTGCTTCTCATCTGGCTTATGCGTTACCGGCTGAACCTTCTTGCGCTGGAGGAACAGGAAGCGCGCGCTCTTGGCGTCAATCCAGACCGCGAGCGCTGGTATGTCTTCATCGCGATAGCGCTGATGACGGGCACATCCGTTGCTGTTGCCGGCATAATCGGCTGGATCGGCCTGGTGGTCCCGCACGCAGCCCGCATTCTGGTCGGTGAGGATCACCGGGTCGTGATCCCTGCCTCTGCCCTTCTCGGGGCAGCCTATCTGACCTTTATCGACACGCTCGCGCGCACGCTGACAGCGGCTGAAATTCCGCTTGGCGTCCTTACGGCCCTCATCGGAGCGCCCGTATTTGCGTTCCTGCTGCGGCGTCATTTCAAGGAGGTGAACCGGGCATGATCGGTTTGCAGAATGCTACGGTCTCCTTTGGCGACCGGGCTCTTTTCACAAACATCAGCTTCGAAGTGCCCGTGGGACGCTCCATGGCGGTGCTTGGCCCCAATGGACGGGGAAAGACCACGCTTTTGCGCGCACTTCTGGGGTTTCAGCCTCTCTCGGGGGGCGCGAGGAAAGCCCCGCGGGTGACCGGCTATGTGCCGCAGCACGGCGCATCGCAGGCGAGGATGACGGGTGCCGAAGTGGTTATAATGGGCCGCGCTGATCGCCTGGGCCTGTTCGGCCAGCCCCAGGCGCAGGACCGTGCGGCTGCGCTTGAAGCCTTGTCCGAAATCGGCGCGAACCATCTGGCGGATCTGCGTTATGATCGAATGTCGGGCGGGCAGCGCCAGATGGTGCTCATCGCCCGTGCACTGGCGACGGGCTCACCGGCGCTGGTCTTCGACGAACCAACATCAGCGCTGGACCTCGGCAATCAGGCCCGAACGCTGGAACTGCTCGATGGGCTGCGTGAGCGGCGGGACAGGGCGATCCTGTTCACCACGCACGACCCCAATCATGCGCTGGCAGCGGCCGACGACGTTCTCATGATGATGCCTGGCGGCCAGGAAGTACACGGCCCTGTCCGAGAGATGATCGAACCCGCACGGCTTTCTGAACTCTACGGTGTGCCCATGTGCTGGGTCGACGTCGACGACCCGTCCGGTGCGCAACGCCAGGCCATCGTTCCCGCATTCGCAGGCATCGAGGCCGCCGCATGAGTGTTCTCTACCTGCACTCCACCTACGAGGAACCGGCACAGGCGGTTCGTGATGCAGCTACCCGGGGTGAAGTCTCAATTGTTCGTCAGAATGAGCTGACGCCCGGCATCCTGCTGGCGCACAAGGGGCTGATCACCGGCAACCAGCTTGACCAGAATACCATGATGACGATGAGGGATACCCTCACGGCATTCCTTGATGCCGGTGGCCGCTGGTTTTTCAATGGTCACATGGTGCGACCGCTGATCGATGGCCTTTCCCAGTATCGACCGATCTGCCAACCAAAGCGTGCCGACTTAGACCTGATCTCGGTCAACCGGCACCCGCTGTTCGATGGCATCGATCTGGAAAAACTGGAAACCAACAAGGGCGTTGCCGGGTTTTATGGCCGAGGCTGCAACCCGCCACCGCCGGGCGCTGTGGTCATCAACGGGCTTGGTTCCACGCATGTGCCGGTCGACTGGGTCTGGAGCCGGCCGGAAGGTGGCCGCGTCTTTTCCCATTCCGGCAATGACCTGGGCTCGATGGGGCGCGAATGGGGGCTCTCTCCGCAGCTTGCCCGACGCATAATCGACTGGGCGGGCGGCGGTACGTGCCTTTCAACACCGGTTTTTGCTGCCAAAGCATCGCAGGCGGAGACGAAACTTGCGCCGGCTGAGACCTATAGCGGGATGAAGTCGTCGCGGAGCAGGAAGCGTCGCCTCATAGCGCCCTCATCGGGGACCTATTATCACATCCACAGCCTTGAGAGCCCACGCTACGAAGACACATTTGACGTTGTCTGCGCCCCGGAGATGCTGGCAGATGAGCTGCGGCCGAGTGATGCCCTGTGGGTGCCATGCCGTACACCGGCGCACAGGATGATCGAACAGCGCGATGTGGTGCTACGCCACCTTGAGGCAGGCGGAACGGTTGTTGCACTTGGCGAAAGCCGCTCCGATCTCTGGATGCCCGGCATTGAATTCACGTCAGTTCCAACCAATTGGTGGTGGTGGCTTGAGCCGGGCGCAGATCTCGGCGTGTCCATCATTGCCCCGGACCACGCCTTGCTGGCCGGCATGGGCAGGAAGGATCTAGCCTGGCACCTGCATGGCTGGTTCAGACCGCCTGAAGGCGCGCATGTGCTGGCGACCGACCGCGAGGATCGCGCGATCCTCTACGAGGATACGGTTACCACACCCGGCCGGATGATTGTTTCGTCGCTGGACCCGTTTTTCCACCATGGCTCACACTTCATGCCTGCCACCACGCGCTTTCTTGATCGCTTTATTCCCAACCTGAAAGACTATCTGAATGCATGACAAGATTACCGTTCTTGAGAACGGAACCGAACTTACCTTCACTTTCGACCAGCTTTTGACCTTTCATGGCGGCGGATTCCCCGGTGGGGTGGTGCATGGTCTGAAAGCCATGCAGGCTGCCTTTCCGCTCCTGTCGGATGGACTTGTCGAACGGAGAGAGATTTCCATCCTGACGGCCTTTTCTGGCCCAGGCGGTCGGGATGCGCTGGAAGCCGTGACACGCGCGCTGACCGATGATCGTCTGACGGTCGATCGTTCCATCGGCGGCAAGGACGTCATTTCAGACTTGCCGGGGCCGTATCTGTTCCGGTTCAGCTATCGGGGACGCACTGCCGAAGCCACGATCAAAGCGGGCCATGTTCGTGAAGAATTCGTGGTGCTCGGCGCGAAGAAAGACAAGTCGCCCGAAGAGATTACGCGCCATGAAGCGCTGAAATCAGAAATGGCGCAACGCCTCCTGCCCCTGCCGGCTGACGAGATCTACAACGTTCGCGTTCTGGCTGATACGCAGGCATAAATCGCCGAGCATCCATTCGGACGCGCGATGGACAATCTGAACTCTTGATAAGCATCGGACCGAAACGCAGAAAGCGTTTTCGGTCCGATGCGCTGACTTCGCCGCACACTTGGCCTTGCAACACGCTGCGAACCACCTCTTTCCATTACTGTTTGCGGGTGGCACGGCGGATGTCCTTGATGACCTTCTGCGCCGGCTCCTTCTGTGTCCCGGATCTCAGTCTTATCTTTGCTCCTTAAACGGCTACGATGAACCAGAAATCCTCCTCTATCCGTTAAGCCGAAATTGTCTCGTTGGCCCTGAAGCCGGACACCATAGGGGCAGGCTACTCACCTGGTTCGGATGCCCCTGATACTCGGCTACAATCTCCTGGATCGTCTTGTCACCACGCAAAGCCTCAAGCGCAACCTTCCCTTTAAACGTGTCAGAAAAATACCGGCGTTTCACCATTTTCGTATCACTTCAGATCAATGGGATACACCTTAACAACCTGTCCGGGTTTCCTGGACCACGTCAGTTTGGGTCATGCAATAGAATCGCACAAGCCAATCGCCACTCGGTTAATGTTACAATGCCGACCGGAGCGAAAGCCGTGCCCGCCGGAATCGAGCCTTTTCGTACCATCAAGAAAGCCAGTCTGAGAACTGCGAAACCAGGGTGATCAACGAGATCAGCTTTGTGCCGAGCCATTGCCAGAAGCGGCAAGCACCACCGACGGAAAACGCTATTCTATACCGTTAATGCAACGGCCCCTTTGAACTGTCAGGAAACGACATAACGAACAGTTATATCGGACACAAAATTCAGACTTTGCACCCCGTCAAGAAGCCTGCTTTGTCCGCATCACAACCAATGACACGGAGTTCCAATGCAGGTATCCATTCTTGGCGCTGGCGGCGTCGCCTATTCCTATGCCGCTGTCCTGGCATCTCGCGGTCATCAACCGATGATCTGGTCACCTTCCGGAACGCGCGGCCATGAACTAGCTGAAGGGGCGAACCTGGCCGCAAGCAATGCGCTTGAGGGAAGTTTCGCTGTAAGCGTAGCAGCGAGCCCCGAACAGGCAGCGACACCAGATGTGTTGATCCTCGCCGTCCCCGCTTATGGTTATCGTGCCGTGCTGGATCGAATCGTGCCGGCCCTGCGCGATGGGCAGACCGTGATCATCAGTGCGCATCTGAGCTTCGCCGCACTGTACCTCTCCCGGCTTCTTGCCGAACGGCGGCTATCCTGCTCCATCGTGGTCTGGAACACCACCGCTTCGACCGGACGCCAGACCGGACCGACAGCCGTTTCCATCTCGCTCTTACGGCCGAAGGTCGAAATGGCGGTGATCCCTGTTGATGCGGGAGATCCGGCGCTGGCGCTGTGCCGTGATCTCTTTGGAGACCGGTTTTCGCTGAAATCTGACCTGATCAGCGTCGATCTAGGCAATATCAATCCAGTGGTGCACTACGGTATTGCCATGTTCAACCTTACCCGGATGGAGCTTGCCGAGGACTGGGCACAACAGGCTCATATCACCCCCGCTGTCGCACGGTTTCTGGAAGACCTGGACCGTGAGCGGCAGGCGGTCGCTTCAGCGTTTGACGTCCAAACGCGCAGCATTCAGCAGGCCTACGCAATACCCGGAAAGGTCGAAATCGGCCCGCTGGCCGAAATGTTGTGCCAGATCGTGGCGATGCGAAAAGGCGTGAACGGCCCCAAGACACTGGACACCCGCTACGTCACCGAAGATGTGCCCTATGGTCTACTGACAACGATCCGACTGGCCGAGATGACAGGCGTGGAGGTTCCTCTGCACCGCGCGGGAGCCACCATTTTTTCCTCACTCTACGGGCGAGACTTCGCCTCGGAAAACCGCATACTTCCGGAAATTGCAACGGCATTTGCCTCGGTCGACATACTGCGCGAAGCGGTCAGCCAGGGCTGGGCAGCGGTCTGACGCAATGCGTCACCGGGCGATACAGTCCCGGTGGCCACACTCTTAGTGTTCCATCACCAGATGATCTTCTCCGACCTCGTAGTAGCTCCGGATCGGAGGAGCGTAGTCAGCGGACCGGATCGGGCTGGGAATCTCGTCAGTTGCAATCGATTGCCTGACCCGCCGTCGTGCCGGGTCGGGCACAGGGACGGCTGAAAGTAACTTGCGCGTATAGGGGTGTTGCGGGTTACCAAACACCTGCGCACGCGGTCCGATCTCGACAATCTCACCCAGATACATCACTGCCACGCGGTGGCTGACACGCTCCACCACCGCCATGTCATGGCTGATGAACAGGTAGGCCAATCCTAGCTGGGCTTGAAGTTCCAGCATCAGGTTGACAATCTGCGCCTTGATCGAGACATCCAGCGCCGAAACGCTCTCATCCGCCACGATCAGCTGCGGCTCCATGCCAAGCGCGCGGGCAATGCAGATACGCTGGCGTTGCCCACCCGAGAATTCGTGCGGATAACGTTCGCCCACGGCTGCTGGCAGCCCAACCTGTTCCAGCAACATCGCCACCCGCTTGCGAACCGTCTTCTGGCTGGCCAATCCATGCACCAGCAACGGCTCGGCAATCGCGGCACCGACAGTCTGGCGCGGGTCGAGGCTGGCAAACGGGTCCTGAAAGATCATCTGCATCCGGTAGCGCTCAGTCTGTAAGCGAGCGCCACTCAGTTCAGCAAGGGATTGCCCCGCAATCCGGACTTCGCCTGACCGAGGCTTTTCCAGATGCAGAATTGACCGGCCGGTGGTTGACTTACCGCAACCACTCTCTCCCACCAGAGCAAGGGTTTCGCCTGCACGTAAATCGAAGGAGACATTCTCCACCGCATGCACCCTGCCACGCACCGTACGGAACAAACCACCACGGATGTCGAACCGTGTGCATAGGTTCCGCACCTGCAAGAGCGGTTCCTTGTCCCTTTGAACCGTATCCACCTCAGGCACGGCCGGAGTGATCGCCTGCCCGTTCTCATCCATTTCGGGAAAGGGTGTGGGACGATCAGCGCTGTCCATTGCCCCCAGTCTGGGCACCGCAAACAGAAGCTTTCGGGTATAGGGATGTGTTGGCGAGGCGAAGATTTCGCGGCAATCGCCTGTTTCCATCACATCGCCACGGCGCATCACCACCGCCCGGTCTGCAATTTCGGCAACAACTCCCATGTCGTGAGTAATAAACAGGACACCCATCTTTTCTTCATCCTGCAACTCCTTGATGAGATGCAGGATCTGCGCCTGAATAGTCACGTCCAATGCCGTTGTCGGTTCATCGGCGATCAGAAGGCGGGGGCGACAGGCAAGTGCAATGGCAATCATCACTCGCTGCCGCATTCCACCCGAAAATTGGTGCGGGAACTCGCCCAGCCGCCGCTTGGCCGAGGGAATGCGTACTCGATCCAGCAGTGCCAGCGCCTCGCTCGATGCCGCGCGTCCGGTCATTCCGCGGTGGATAGAAAGTGATTCCGCGATCTGCTCGCCAACCGTCATCGTAGGATTGAGCGAAGTCATCGGCTCCTGAAAGATCATGGCGATCCGATTGCCTCGAATGTCAGCCATACTGCTTTCATCAAGCCGAGTCAGGTCCTGACCTTCAAAGCTTATGCTTCCCCGGGCGATCCGCGCACCAGGTGGCAAGAGCCGTAGAATCGACAGGGCCGTGACCGACTTGCCCGAACCGGATTCCCCAACAACCGCCAAAGTCTCGTTCTCGTGAATCTGCATCGAAAGGTCGTGCACCGCGGACTGCCACCCGTCCCGGCCACGAAATTCCGTCCTGAGGTTCCGAACGTCGAGAATTGGAGAAAGGTCTTTTGTCACTGCAGTGCCTCTCTCATTCGGCGCGGGTTTTGGGGTCAATCGCGTCACGCAACGCATCTCCCAGTATGTTCAGTGCCAATACGGTCAGAAGGATCGCGAGACTCGGGAAAATGGCTAGCCACCAAGAATCGAGGATGTTCTCGAAGCCTTCACGGATCATACTGCCCCATGTTGGAGTCGGGGGTGGTACGCCCAAACCGATAAAGCTCAGCGAGGCCTCGGTTCGAATGGCACTGGCCATCCACATCGACCCCATGACAACCACCTCGGACACCATGTTGGGAAAGATGTGCAACCCCATGAGCCGGGTGCTCGAAAACCCCATGGCGCGACCTGCTTCGATGAAATCCCGCTGCTTCAGCGCAATCGTCGGCGCACGTGCCACCCGCGCAAATGGCGCGATCTCGGTGATTGCGATGGCAATCACGAGGTTCTCGAAACTCGCCCCCAGCATCGCAGCGATCATGAGACCCAAAAGCAGCGTGGGAAACGACAGCATCACATCAAAGAAGCTCATAACCACACGGTCGAAAATGCCGCCTATAAAGCCCGACAGAATGCCGATGGCCGACCCCACCACCATCGCGATAAGGATGGCAACGAAGCCAACGACCAACGACACGCGCGCGCCATAGATCAGCCGCGAAAGCACATCGCGCCCATAGGTGTCAGTACCCAGCCAGAACTCTGCAGACGGTGGCTGCAGGCGATGGACGATATGCTGCTCCAGCGGATCGTAGGGCGCCAGCAGTGGTGCAAAGACTGCCGCAGATACAATTATGATAAGAAGTGCCAGCCCCACCCATGAAAGGCGGTTACGGCGGAACGCCAACCACAGTGCGTTTTCTCTGATACGGGGTTCGGTTATTGCGAACATCAGTTGTATTTCACCCTCGGATCGACCAGCCCATAGGCAATGTCAGTCAGCATGTTCACAAGAATCACAAAGGTCGCGAAGACCACCATCAGACCTTGCAGCAAGGTATAGTCTCTGGCGTTCAACGCCCCCAGGATCAGCCGCCCCAGTCCAGGCCTCGAAAAAACGATCTCGGTCAGGACGGAATTGCCGATAAGCGTCCCAAAGTAGAGCCCAACAATAGTCACCACCGGGATCAACGCATTGCGCAGCGCATGACGCCGGATCAGTTGCCCGGGCCGCACACCCTTGGCGCGCGCAGTGCGGATGTAATCCTCGTTCAGAACACCCAGCATGGAAGATCGCGTAACCCGGGTTATGTAGGCGGTCATGATGAGCCCAAGGTTCAGCGCGGGCAGTGCGAGGTTTCGCAGGTGATCAAGCACGCCATCACCGCCACTACCGATCACCGGGAACCAACGCAGTTGGACCGCGAAGGCAAGAAGCATCAGGATGCCCGAGACAAAAGCAGGGAAGGACAACCCGACCAGCGACAGAATGCGACTGAAGTAATCCGGCCAGAGGTTGCGGTGCAACGCTGCGTAGGTGCCCATCGGTATGCCCACGACCGCCCCGATCACCAAGGCTGCCGCCGTCAATTCAAGCGTATAGGGCAGGACGATCGCCACTTCCTGCAAGATGCTGCGTCCGGTAGATAATGAGCGCCCGAAATCACCGGTTACAGCCTTAGCCAGGAAGTCGAGGTACTGGATATGGATTGGCTGATCCAACCCCAGCTGGGCACGCATGGCTGCCAGGGATTCCGCACTTGCCTGATCACCTAGGATCGCAATCGCAGCGTCGCCTGGCACCAGCCGGACCAGCACGAATATGACAGTCAGCATCAAAAGCAGCGTCGGTATCGCCAACAGGACGCGCCTGGTCACATATTGAATCATGCAACGGCTCCATTGATTGTGAGTCGGTCGGCGTTGAACGGTAGAATAGCCTTAGGTACGGCGCCCGTTGTCACCATCTCGGCCATAGCTTCTCCTGCTGCGGGCACGAGTTGAAACCCGTGCCCCGAAAAGCCGAAGATATGAAAAAGGCCTGTGGCCTTCCCTGGGCAGATAACAGGTAATAGATCGCTGGTCTTACCCTCGATCCCCGACCAACAGCGGGTAATCCGGGTGCCTGTAACTGCGGGCATCAACTCACCAGCCGCCGCAGCGCCTCGAGCGAGCGCGTGGAAATCCATCGCGGTGCACCCGCTCTCCAGATCATAGCGCCCTTGAATGCCGCCACCCAGCACCAGCGTGCCTTGTGAAGACTGCTTGAACGACAGCGACCGTCCCACGATGCTGACCACAGGACGGATTGTCTGGGCCAACCGTTCGGTCACCATCATCATTGAGGCCTTAGCCGACAGGGGGATCACTTCTCCCGTCATCGCGGCGATGCGCGCGCCCCAAGCACCTGCCGCATTGACCAGTTTGCGCGCTTTAAAGACACCTGCTCCGGTCTCCAGAACCCACGTATCGCCCTGTCTTGTCATCGAGCGCACCGGTGCCCTCTCATAAATGATCACGCCCGCCCCTTCCGCGGCGGCGCGAAAAGCCACCAGGGTGCGATGCGGATCCGCCGCGCCGTCCTCGGCCGCATATGCCGCGCCGATGAATTTCGGGTTGATGCCGGGAACCAGCTTTCCCAGCTGTTCCTGCCCGATCACTTTCTCGTTGGCATATCCGCGCGCCCTCAACTGGGCAATGCGATTGGCTTCACCTTCTAGCTGGGCCTCAGTCTCAGCGACCCGCAACTGACCATGTGCTTGAAACCCGCAATCGTCATCGACGAGTTCCTCAATTTTGTGCCACATCCTCATGGCCCGCAGCGCCAGCGGCATTTCGAGCGGGTTGCGTCCTAGAGTTCGCACTCCGGCGGCGGAGGCTCCCGACGCATGACGCCCGATAAATTCTCCTTCCAGGATAATCACCTTCGCGCCACGCCGCGCGAGATGCAGCGCAGTTGACAGGCCGTGCAATCCGCCTCCTATGACAAGGACGTCCGCAGTGCTCATGGTGCCTCGCGCCCTTCTTCCAAAGCGGCGAGTTCACCCAGCGTGACGGGCTTCAGTGGTGGACGGATGCGGAAGAAACCGGTGTCGGCGCGACTCTGGTTGTACTCCTGTGACAGGATACGGTTCACGCTGTAACCGCACTGACGTCCCTGACATGGCCCCATGCCGCAGCGGGTGTAAGCCTTGACCTGGTTCGGCCCGCCACGATGCAACTTGGCTGCGGCTCGAAGCTCCCCCGCAGTCAATTCTTCGCAGCGGCACACAATGGTTTCGTCATGGGGCTCCTCTGCGGGCGGCGGATAGAGCGCGTCGATCACAGGTCGCGAGGCCAGACGCCGAGCGAGGTTGGCACGCACCGTGCGCAACTGCGCCTCCGGTGCGCCCTGCCCGAGATATTGCTTGATACCGAGCGCTGCAATCCTGCCGCGTTCCTCGGCAGCCAGTGCACCGCCGATCCCAGCGCCATCCCCGGCGAGGAAAAGCCCCTCGACACTGGTCATGCCGACGGTATTCGTGCTCGGGATGAAACAGCCTTGCGCCTCGGACCAGTCATGATCGCAGTTCATGGCGAGCGTCGTATGGATCGACGGCACCACCCCTTCGTGCAAGAGCAAAAGCGAAGCAGGCCGTTCATGCACGCGTCCATCGACCGTGGCAAAGCGCAGCGTTTCGAGCCGCTCCCGCCCAAGGGCGCGGACATCGCTCACCCCGCGCAGCCACGGCACACCCGCCGCCCTCAACTGGCGCAGCCATTCCATGCCCTTGAGCAGATCGCCCCGCCCACGCAACGCGGCCATGAAATGGGGCATGGCCCGTCCTAGTTGCCCTTTTGGCGTGGTATCCAGAAAACCCGCGACCTCTCCGCCTAACGCGAGCAACTGCCGCATATACAGCAGCGGCAACGGTCCGGACCCGGCAATCCAGACAGGTGCATCAGGCACTTGTGCCGAGGTCTTGAGCAGGATCTGCGCCGCGCCCACGGTTAAGACACCAGGCAAGGTCCAGCCCGGCACCGCCACCGGGCGCTCCTGCGCCCCTGTGGCAAGTAGGACCGCGCTGTAACGGCGAGAAAACGCGCCTTCATCACGCGACATGAATACCTGGAACCCTGGTTCAAGATGCCATAGGCGTGTGCCAGGCATGTAATCCACGCCGGAGGAACGAAACCGGGCCACGCGGCTGGCGCCTTCGGCATACTCCGGGCCAAGTGCCTGTTTCACCGCATCCGAACGAGGTCCCTCGGTAGCGCGCCAAATCTGCCCGCCAGGAGAAGACTGTTCATCAATTACAAGAGGCGACAGCCCCAATTCGGCCAGTTGCACGGCAGCGGCCATTCCAGCAGGGCCTGCGCCGACAATCAAAATGTCATGTTCGGTCTTCATTGCGCCACCTTCAACTTGCCCCGCGGGCGTTCGATCCGCATCCCCGGGCGCGCTTCAACCAAACAGGTCTGAACTGACGTCCTGTCGTCCACCGTTGCCAGACAATCGAAGCAGACACCCATCAGACAGAACGGTGCACGGGGTGTCTCCCTGACTGGCGTATGCCGCGCCACATACGGTGGCGTGCGCAAGAGGACGGCGGCCACCGTATCACCCGGATGGGCAATCACCGCCTCACCATCGACATAGACATGGAATCCCGACTGTCCGGGGTCAGTGAGTTGTTTGAACATCGAAACGCCTGTGGTGGAAAGTTTCATAGTTTGCGGGCAGAGCTCCCGCCGCAATATGACCGGCCAGTTCGCTTGCATGAACGGCAGCCAGCGTGACACCGGAATGGCAACTTGCGACGAAGATGCCAGGGTGCTCCTCGGACTGCGCATAGACTGGATGACCGTCGGGCGTCATGATCCGCAGTCCCGACCAGTGCCGAACCAACTGCGCACGCGCCAGATCCGGAGCAATCTCGACCGTCTTGCGCGACAACCATGCCGAAGCTCGCGTCGTGGCTGAAACGTCGGCGCCCACCTCTTCCTTGGTCGCACCGATCATGATCGTGCCTTCTGCCGTCTGACGCAGCCCGCTGCAGGGAAGCGGCAGAAGCGGTGCGAGACGCTGTGTCACCAGCACCTGCCCGCGCTGTGCCCGGACAGGCACGTTGAGTCCGACCAGACGACCCAGATCACCGCTCGCAATCCCGGCAGCAATGATCACGCGTTCCGCTCGCCATCGCGCGCGACCGCTTCGCACCTCATAGCCGCCAGTCCCGGGTCGAATATCCTCAACAACGGTATTTCCCCGGATCTCGCCGCCCTGGATGCGGATCGCCTTGTGCAGGGCAGAAAGAAGCTGCAACGGATTCACGTGGCCATCGCGCTTGCCAAAACTGGCTCCGCTAACCCGATTGCCCAGCCGAAGTTCCGGCATCAAACCCTGCACCTCATCACGGGTGAGCATCTCAACATCTGGCTCTCCGATATCCGGGCAAAACGCTATATGTTCGGCATGTAAGGCGGCGATCAAAGTCTGCCGCTCTTCCAGCCCTTCATCACCCATGCAAAACGCGATGCCGCCGGAATGCTGATAGTCGATCGCCATCCCACCGGTCGTGTCGCGCAACTCCCTGTGAAACTCAGGCCACATGTCGCTGCTGCGCTTGGTCAGCATCTGGTAGGCTGGCATCCCCCTGCCCTTCCCCTGCGACCAGACCAGACCGAAGTTCGCCCGCGCTGCACGGAAATCCGTGTCCGCCCCATCGAGCACCAGCACTCGCCATTTGCGCAGACCGAGGCCATAGCCGATGGCGGCACCAACAGTGCCTGCACCGATCACGATTGCATCGAAGTCCGCCATCTCGCCTCCCCTAAAGTGTTGTCACGTTAGTACGAGACGGACTATCGTCACAAAGTCCAATTTCCACATCCGGTATTCCTATAGGTTATGAGATAGTGATGACGCGCATATTCCGGCAACCGACCCTGCGGCAGATCGAAGTCTTCAAGGCGGTTATCGAAACCGGCACCGTTAGCCGAGCGGCTGAAACGCTGCACATGTCGCAACCCGCCGCCAGCAAGCTCCTGTCCAATCTCGAGGCTGATTCAGGCATCGACCTGTTCGAACGACGGCGTGGGCTTCTGGTCCCAACGGAGAGGGGGCAGCGGTTTTATGAAGAGGTCGACAGAATCTTTACCGGGCTGGACCAGATCGGCCTGGCTATCGAGAACCTTCGGAACGAAGAACGAGGGCACCTGACCATCGGCGTCCTGCCCGCACTTTCCGGGCGCTTCATCTCAACTGCGATCCGGAGCTTCTCGGAGGAGCAGCCGGATGTTTTCATTTCACTGCATGCACGGTCATCACAGTATCTGGTTGACTGGATGCGATCGGGCAAGGTGGATGTCTGTATTGTCGCCGGCCGTGTCGACGATCCGCATATTCGCGCCGAGCCAATCCTGAATATGCCAATGGTCTGCATGATGCCGCCAGGCCACCACCTCACCGAACGGGACACTCTGACCGCACCGGATCTGGCCGGTGAGCCACTCGTCGCCTTTATGCACAGCAGCTACACCCGTCTTCAGCTGGAACGCATCTTCGATGCGGAGCAAAATCGCCCCCGCATCGTGACAGAGGCCACAACGGCCCAAAATGTGTGTGAACTCGTGGCCGCCGGTATGGGCGTGGCGTTGGTGCACCCGGCCTATGCCGAAACGGTTGAGGGACGCGTCTCCGTGCGCCCCTTCGTTCCTGACAGCTTCCTGGATTTCCAGCTCTGCCGCCTACGGCACGGTCGCAACCGCCGCCTTGTAACGGCATTCGTAGACAGGGTGCGGGCAACAGCGGATGCCTTTGCCCGCGACCACAGCACTATCTATTCAGATCAGTCATCTCAGTGATACGGGGGGCGAGATTCATCTCGCCGTCCAACACATAACCGTAGTCCACATCCGCTCTACGCAACCAAACCTGGCGTAGGTTGAAGAGTGGCACGGAACAGACTTCTTCATGGATCAGTCGCTGCGCCTCTGCCCAACGCGATTTCTGGGCCTTTGGGTCGCCCTCGATCTTTGCCACATCAATTGCTGCATCCGCAACGTCGCAATGCGAGAAATTTGTAATCGCCGTCGGCTTCCCGACAATGGCATCAGAGTGATAAAATTGTGTGAGGTAGCTGTCGGCAATCGGGAAACGTGCCGCACCGTAGAAGGTTGCACCGCTCAGATCGTCGCGGATCATCTCATGATAGGTCGGGTGATCAACCACTTGCATTTCCAGCGTAATGCCCGACTTTGACAGCTGTGCCTGGATCACCTCCATGATCGGCAACTGAGCATTGTTGCTGGAGACCACGGAGCTAATGGTCACCCCGTCGGGGTATCCCGCCTCCGCCAACAACTGCTTCGCCGCTTCGGGATCGTAGACGTAGGCCCCAGCGCTACAGTCTTCGCCCTGATAGCCCGACGGCACCACCGAACACCCGCGTGGTCCCACGTCTGCGCCAACAAAGCCCACGATTTCGTCCACGTTGATGGCGTGGGCCACCGCCTGGCGTACCCGTTTGTCATCCAACGGCGCCATGGAAGTATTCAGGTGGAGGGTACGAAACTCCGCCGGCCAGAAGACATCGACCTCGACATCATTCTCGCGCTGCCAGCGATCAATCCACCGTTGTTCGCGCTTTCCATAGATCAGGTCCAATTCTCCGGAAGCAAAAGCCAGTTCGCGGCTGGCGTCCGCCTGGATGAGCCTATAGTCGATCTGGTCGATTTTGGGTGCACCGCGGAAGTAATCTTCATTGGCGACAAATACGACTTTTTGCTGCGTATCGTATCGCTCGAACTCGAATGGTCCGGTGCCCACAGGCGCCTTACCGAAGTCATCGCCGCTCGCCTCTGCTGCTTCTTTGCTGATGATTTGTCCACCGTGGTAGTTCGATACCAGTCCAAGAAATCCGGGCACCGGGTGCGCCAGAACGATACGCACCGTATGTTCGTCCAACGCTTCGATTGCTTCGAATGCCTTGTAGGCTGCCGCAAAGCTCGACCGTTCCGGATCCTTTGCGCGTTCCAGCGAGTATACTACGTCAGCAGCAGTCAGCGTTCCCCAGTCGCCGTGAAAGGGAACGCCTTGCTTCAGGGTGAATGTCCATTCAGTGCCGTCCTCAGACGAAGTCCAGCTTTCAGCCAGATCTGGCTCAAGTGCGTCAGGGTCGGCACTGCCAGCCGGAAAACGTACGAGGCCATTAAAGACCCAGCTCATAGGCCCTTTTTCTGCAGTGGCCGACGCGCGGTGCGGGTCCAGCGTCTTGATCTCCGGCGAATTAATTCCGATGCGCAGAACCTTGTCCTGCGCAAGCGCCGGGCCGGTCCACGCAAGGCCCAAGAGAAGTGTTGCGGACAACACAGACGTGTTTGTAATTTCTTTCATCCTGCTCCCCATTGGTTATGGTCTTCGCCATCAGGCAAGTCCTCAACCCATTTTGTCAAATAGCGAAAAGTGGCGCCGGTATTCTTTGAAGTTATGGGATGTAAACACTCCGCGCCGCAGCCTTTCATTGACGGACACCTCAGGATTGCGCCCAGACGTTGAGGTTGAAAAAAGCTCTATCGACCAGCTGCCGACACTTCGACAGCGAGCGAGCTGAAAGGCTCATCGGCAGCAACGACCCTTTTGGAAGAGCGGTTTAGGTCAAAAGAGCCAGAAGAAACGCACCTGACTATTCAAACAGGAGTGGGTAGACGCTGGACCTGTTCATCTGGGTTATGATGTTATTCACGACCACAAATTTGAGGCGGTGATGGGAGATCTGTTTCTGCTGAGCGGGCGCAACCCAGCTCAGACACCGCCATCTTTGTCGCTGTCGACTGCGCAGCTGAGGTCGATGATAAGCGGCGAGATACACAGTGATTCAGCACCCCACACCTACTCAGAGCCCCCCTAAGCGGCTGCCCCCTCGAGGGCATTAGGTCTTATGCAACGGGAACCGCCGATGCGCCTTATTAACGATACTGGCGGCCAGCTATCGTTGCGCCGTGCGGTCGATCACTTGACAGTTTTTTAGGGTCCCGGTACGAGCATACAAGGCCACTGAACGCGAATGTCAGATATTTGATTGCGAAAATCAATTACTTAGAAGGATTGGAGGTTCCGTTCCCTCCTCCGCCACCATTTTGAGTACGCGAGCAATATCAGCCAGTTACATGGAACAGAGGTTCCAGAAGCTGTGAAACATCTCGCACAAATGTACACGGAGATGCCATGGCTTGCGCTTCCGGGATTGTCACGGAAACTTCAGTCAGGCGCAACGAGGCATGAACGCAGGGTTTCAGCTGGCTCTGGTTACAGCGTTCCATTCGGCCATGGCACGCAAGCGATGACTGCGAATACCGAGAGCGGAGCGTTTGTGAGCGGGGCGGGACGAAAAGGCTGCGGACGGCGGAGAAGATCGGGATGAAACGCTGCAGGCTTCCCGGTGCCCGAAAGCCCTGCATTGACCATTCCCGTTTTCTCAGCGGCATGTGCGAACTCTCCGCACGGTTGTTCAATCCCTTGTGCGATCAGCGCTCGACAGTCGGCATGACCTGTCGCCTGGCGGCCTCATAAGAGCGCAGCTTGTCTGTAATCATCCGTTTTGGCGCGATCCCCTGTTTTTTTAGAAGCCGGGTCGGCGATCGCCTGGCAGCCTTGGTGTTGCGGCGGGCCTGAACGATTTCGCCCAGCACGTATCCGTCCTGATCGACGGCACGCCAGAACCAGTGATTATTGCCAGCAACAACGATGCGCATCTCATCAAGAAACCAGACATCACTGCGGGATGGCTGCTTGCGGCACAGGTCACGCGCATAGGCAGGGCCGAACTTCATGCCCCAGCACCGGACCGTTTCGTAGGAAACCAAAATTCCACGCTCCAACAACATTTCCTCGATCATACGGAGGCTCAGCGGGAACCGATAATAAAGCCAGACAGCGTGCGCGATGATCTCGGAGGGGAAACGATGGCGCTTCTAACTGGCAGATGCGGCCTTCATAGCCATCAGCCAATCTCGCAAACACCTGCCTCGTCGTTAACGTTACAAGCCCAGAAAATCAGAAGCGTTACAGTCTCTCATGGCTGGATGCCGTCCACCGGCGCGGTGTGATATTGTGCCTTGAGTCTGGTCATGTCACCCGCATACCACGCCATCCCATATGATACCGCCGCGCCATTGGCATGGATCACGCGCTCAATATTCGTGACTGCCGCGCCGCAGGGCTGTGACAGCACTTGCGAAAGCATCTCGTCGGCCAGCGAGGAGCCAATCACCACGTCACCCGAGCGCCATGGCAGATAATCAATCAACCAGTCCCCAGGGGGCGTCGTCTCGAAGTCCACCGACCGTGCTTCGGGCAGAAGATTGAGGTTGATTATCCGTTCTTCATAACAATAGATTCTGTCGCCGATATGATGACGACAACGGATTGCAAGCACGTCATGTTGGTCATCGGCCTGTGTGCGCAGCTGCGCGCAATCCGTGTCCGCCGCTGTTCGCTCTACTTGACCAAGAAACTCATATCGGTAGTTGAGACCCGCCTGTTCCGCGACACTTGCAGGGTCTAGGATCTGCAGGATGATCGAATGCGCGATGGGGCGCCTGACGAAACTGCCGGCGCGCTTGCGCGTCTCGATCAGTCCCTTTTGCGCCAGGAGCATCAGCACCTTGGAAACGGTGATGCGTGAGCAGGCGTAGTGCTCGCTAAGCTCCTTCTCGGTCGGGATGCGATAGCCAGTGTGCCACTGCCCAGAAAGGATGCGAGTTTCCAGATCTGTCTGGATCTTCTCACGCAGCGTGACGCGTCGCACCGCTCCGTTCTTCGCTCGCCTCGTCGACGTGTTTTCCAGCTTGCCCATGCCCCAGCCTTAATTCCACCGTTGGGCCTTGTCGAGTGCGCAAGAGCGTCTCTTCGCAATAATGCATATGCATATTGCGAAAACCGCGTTTCGAGTCTAACGTCAAACCGGAGACAGGATCAGAGGACGTTGTCGGAAACGGTGAGGGGCGATACCGGCTCGACATTGTTGCTCTAAAGGCAGACTGCCGAAACGGCGGCCGCCAAGCAGCGACGACGCTCAACTGGATGACCGGGAATTTGCGGCAGACCGGACCGGCTCTGCCGACGATATCTATTTGCCTGACATATCGGGCAGCTTGAATGAGGGGAGTGAATACATGCCTATCGATCTGAAAAAAGCACTTGGCGCGACGGCTCTGGCCACCGCCATTCTGGCCGGAGCTGGCAGCGCCATGGCGGCAGACCTGCGCGTCAACATCGCAGCCGATCCGTCCATGATCGACCCGATCACCTATTCGGAGCTGATCGCCGGTCAGGTGATCTCGAACATGTATGAAAGCTTCACAGCCATCGATGCGGACGGACAGGTGATCCCCGCGCTGGCGGAAAGCTGGGAACCGCTGGAAGGCAATCTCGGCTTCCGCTTCAAGCTGCGTGAAGGCGTGAAATTCCATTCCGGCCGCGAATTCACGGCAGAAGATGTGAAGTTCTCCTTTGAAGAGCTTCTGCGCCCCGGCAACAAGGCGGGCCTCAACGCGCCCTATCTGGATGTCGTGGTCGGCGCAGATGCCATGAAGGATGGAAGCGCCGACACGCTTTCCGGCGTCACCGTGGTGGACGATTACACGGTCGAAGTGGCCTTCACGCGACCCGACGTGCTGTTTCCGATCTATCCGATCTACCTGTTCGACAGCGGCATTGTCGAAGAGGCAGGCCCTGAATGGTACAACAAGGTTTCCGCTGGAACGGGCGCATTCAAGTTCGAGAACTGGAGCCGCGGCCAGAAGGTCGAGCTGGCGGCCCATGCCGATTACTGGGGTGGCGCGCCCGCCACTGATGGTGTCGAGTTCGTGGTGATCCCCTCGCCGGAAACGGCCATGGCTATGTTCGAGACCGGCGATCTGGACGTGATGGTCGTGGACGGACCGAGCATGCGCCGCGTGCTGGGCAATCCCGAGCTGAAGGAGCGCGCCATCACGGCGGCGCGCGCGCAGGTTCGCTACCTTGCCATGAATTCCGATCTCTATGAGCCCTTCAAGGACAAGCGGGTGCGCGAGGCCGTCTGCCGCTCGCTCGATCAGGACGCGATGATCGCCGGCCTTTACAGCGGGGCAGCCAAGCCGCTCTACGGCCAGGTGACGGAAGGCGTGGCAGGCTACAATCCGGACCTGCCCAAGATCGAATACGATCCGGAAAAGGCCAAGGCGCTTCTCGCCGAGGCCGGCTATCCGAATGGCGATGGCCTGCCGCCGATCAAGCTGAGCACGACCGAGCCCAACAAGAACCAGCACCTCTATTTCGCAAGCCAGCTTCAGGAAATCCTGAACATGCCGGTTGATGTCGAGCTGGTGGAACGCGGCACGCATCTGAAGTCGATCAACTCGGGGCAGACGCCGTTCTTCGCCTGGGGCTGGAGCGCGGGCTATCCTGACGGCCTCTATTTCCTTTCGCAGCTCTGGTACTCCGACAGCCCCTATAACCGTGGCTGGAAGAATGCCGAGTTCGACGCGCTGATCGACAAGGCATCGATGACGGCGGACAACAAGGAACGCTACGCGATCTACCATGAAGCCGAAGGCATGCTGATGGACGACTGGGGCACCTGCCCGCTTCCGGTCTCCACCCTGATGGCGACGGTGCGCGACGGCGTTTCCGGTGTCGCCATCCAGCCCTTCGGCCTGGTGCCGTTTGCGGATGTAACCATCGCGGAATAGGTTGATGCTGCATTACGCAACGCGGCGTCTGCTGGGGCTGACGCTGGTCTGGGCCGTGGCTCTGATCGTTACATTCTTTGCGGTCAGGGCCGTTCCCGGCGACCCCATCATGGTCATGCTGTCCGACCATGCCGGAGATGCCGTGCTGGAAGCGCGCCTGCGCGCAGATTACGGACTGGATCGGCCATTGCCGGTCCAGTTTCTTGCCTATATCGGCGACGTACTGAACGGCACGTTCGGTCTTTCGTATCGCTATGTCGGGTCGACGGTGATCGACGTCATTCGCGACGGCATGACGATCACGCCGCTTCTGGCGCTTTCCGCGCTTTTCATCGCCGTGCCGCTGGGCCTGTTCTTCGGCGTGTTTGCCGCCGTGCGCGCGGGAAGCTGGGCCGACACCGGCATCATCCTGCTGCTCGTCACCTTCATCTCCATTCCCTCATTCGCGCTGGCCGCGCTTCTGGTCTGGATACTCTCGCTCAAACTGGCGCTGCTGCCGGTCGCCGGCTGGGGCTCGCCCGCGCAGCTCGTTCTGCCAGTCACGGTTCTGGTCGTCGGCCCGATGGCGGTGATTGCCCGCCTCACCCGCACCTATATGCTCGAAGTGCTCGACCGCGATTTCGTGCGCACCGCGCGCGCCAAAGGCGTTCGCGAAAACCGCGTCATCTGGCGGCATGCTCTCGGCAACACGATGGTGCCCATCGTCACGTCCATCGGCCTGATTTTCGGTGGTCTCCTGTCGGGTGCGTTCGTGGTGGAAACGGTCTTCAACATTCCCGGTCTCGGCCGCATCGCCATCGATAGCGTACTTGCGCGCGACTACCCGGTCACCATGTCCATCGTCCTTCTGTTCACGGTCTTCTATTCGCTGATCAATCTCTGCGTAGACCTCATCTATGCCTGGCTCGATCCACGCATCCGTTCCGACGAGGCCTCCGCATGACGCTTGAGACAGCGAAAACCGATACGCTGACCGCGCCAGCACCGAGGCGGGGCTTCTCCGATTTTCAGATCCGCTTTCTGCGCTCGCGCAATGCGATGATCGGCAGCATCATTGTGGCGCTCGTCGCCATCGTGGCGCTTCTCGCACCCTGGATCACACCCCATGACCCGACAAAAGTGTCGATCATGGCGACATGGCTGCCGCCCGGCGGCGACCATCTTCTCGGGACCGACGCGCTTGGCCGCGACGTGCTCAGCCGGCTCATCATGGGCGCCCGCGTCTCGCTGACGGTCGCGCTCTCGGTTCTCGCAATCACCATGACATTCGGCACGATTCTGGGCATGGTGGCCGCTTGGTATCGCGGGCATGTCGACAATGTCCTGATGCGCTTCGTCGACATCATTTTCGCATTTCCGGAACTCATCATCGCCATCATCGTGGCGGCGGCCATGGGGCCTGGCACATTCACGGTGATCGTCGCTCTGGCGCTCGTCTGGTGGCCGGGCATTGCGCGCATGGCGCGCGCCCTTGTCCTGTCGCTGCGCGAGGAACCCTTCGTCGAGGCCGGCATTGCCTGCGGCACGCCCACATGGCGGATCATGTGGCGGCATCTCCTGCCCAACATCGTGTCGCCGATGATCGTGCGCGCCTCTCTCGGCGTCGGCATGATCATCATGGCGGAGGCAACGATGTCGTTTCTCGGCATCGGCGTTCAGGAGCCCTACCCCACATGGGGCGGCATGATCCGCGACGGGCTGCCCAATCTGCGCACCGATCCGCATCTGGCGCTTTCCGCCTCGGTTGCGCTTGGCATCACCATGATCGGCTTCAACCTGCTGGGCGATGGCCTGCGCGATGTGCTTGACCCAAAAAGCAGGGGGCGTTGATGAAACTTCTGGATCTCAGCGGGCTCAGCGTTTCCTTCAACACGCTGCGCGGCCCTGTCGAAGTGCTGAAAGACGTCTCTTTCGATGTGATGCCCGGCGAAGTCGTGGGCGTTGTCGGCGAAAGCGGCTCGGGCAAATCCGTGACCTCGCTGGCGATTATGGGGCTGCTCGGCCATTCCGGCAAAATCACCTCCGGCAATATCGCGCTTTCCGGCACCGACCTGACCACGCTTTCTGGAGAAGAGCTGCGCGCCCTGCGCGGGCCTGAAATGGCGATGATCTTTCAGGAGCCGGGCACCAGCCTGAACCCCGTGCAACGGGTCGGCGACCAGATTGTCGAGGCCATGACCGAACATGCCTTCTGCCCTCCGGCAGAGGCACGCCGCCGCGCCGTGGAACTGATGGACCGCGTGGGCATTCCCGCACCTGACCTGCGGGCGCGCGACTATCCGCACCAGCTCTCCGGCGGCATGAAGCAGCGCATCATGATCGCCATTGCGCTTGCCTGCCGCCCGAAACTTCTGATCGCAGACGAACCGACAACGGCGCTGGATGTGACCATTCAGGCGCAGATCCTCAATCTCATTCTGGATCTAAAGGACGAATTCGGCATGGGCGTGATGCTCATCACCCATGACATGGGCGTGGTGGCCCAGATCGCCGACCGCGTGGTGGTGATGTATGGCGGGCAGGTGGTGGAGCGCTCGGAGGGTGACGCGCTGTTCACCCGGTCCGCGCACCCCTATTCCCGGCTCCTCCTGCGGTCGATCCCCTCGGCATCGCAGCGGCAGGACGATCTTCCGATCATCAAGGGCACCATGCCTGCGGCGGGACGCTTTCCGGATGGCTGCCGGTTCCACGAGCGCTGCCCGATGGCGATGGAAGCCTGCGCCCTGTCCGTTCCTCCGTTGACGGAAACAGGACCGGCGCATTTCGCTCGCTGTTTCCGCACCGAGGCGATTGACGAGCTGGAGGCACTGGCATGACTGCGCCATTGTTGAAACTGGAGAATATCTCCAAGCGCTTCCGGGTGGGCAACAAGGAACTGGCAGCGGTGAGCGACGTCTCGCTCGATGTGGCGGCAGGCGAAACGCTCGGCATCGTGGGCGAGAGCGGCTGCGGCAAGTCCACGCTTGGCCGCATGATCCTGCGGCTGACGGACCCGAGCGACGGCGCAATCGTTTTCGACGGCCGTGACATCACCCGGCTTAGCAAGCGCGCCATGCGTCCGCTCCGCCGCGATATCCAGATCGTTTTCCAGGATCCCTACGCCTCTCTCAACCCGCGTATGAAGGTGGGCGAGATCGTTGCGGAACCGCTGGTGAATATCGGCATGAAACGCGCCGAGATCGCCGCCCGTGTTGCCGAGGTTCTGAAGGTCGTGGGACTGCCGGCGGAAAGCGCCGACCGCTATCCGCATGCCTTCTCCGGCGGTCAGCGCCAGCGCATCGGCATTGCGCGGGCGCTTGCCGTGAAGCCGCGCCTGATCGTCTGCGATGAAGCGGTTTCGGCGCTCGACGTGTCGGTGCAAGCGCAGGTCCTGACCCTGCTGCGCGACATTCAGCGCGAGACCGGGGTGACCTTCGTCTTCATCTCGCACAATCTCGGTGTCGTGCGCTTTCTGTGCCACCGCATCGCGGTTCTCTATCTGGGCCGCGTGGTCGAAATCGGCACCGAGGCGCAGCTCTTCGAGACGCCGCAACACCCTTATACGCAGGCGCTGCTCTCCGCCATTCCCGAGGCGGGCGCGGGGCGTCGCGGGCGCATTCCGGTGCCATCAGGCGAGATTCCAAACCCCATCAACCCGCCGCCGGGTTGCCCGTTTCACCTGCGCTGTCCGCGTGTTCAGAACAAATGCCGCAGCGAAATACCCACGCTTGCCACAGATACGAACGGACAGGCCGTGGCGTGCCACTTTCCCGGGCCGAATGCGGAAAGCCCGCATCGAGCACCGGAAGACAAAAGAATGACTGAAGGAGAAGCGCGATGAAGGGCCGTTGGCTTGAAGATCTGACCTGGAGCGAAGCGGCGGAATGGCGCGACCGCGATGCGCTGGTTCTGGTGCCGATTGGCGCCGCAGCAAAAGAGCATGGCCATGCGCTGCCGCTTTGCACCGACTATCTGCTCGCCCGTGGCCTGACCGACGGTGTGCTCGAGCAGCTGCCCATTCTGGCAGCGCCCGTCATGTCGTTTGGATACTACCCGGCGTTCCGCCACTATCCCGGCAGCCAGCACATCCGCCCGGAAACATTCTCCATGCTGATCGACGATGTTCTGAGCGGTTTTCTCGCACAGGGCTTCCGCAATCTCGCAATCCTGAACACCGGTGTCTCGACGACGCCTGTCGTGCAGGTGGCCGTGCGCGAATTCTACGAGCGCACCGGAACCCGCGTCGCGCTTGCAAACATTCTGGCGCTCGGCCATGACGCCGAACACCTGATGACCCAGAAGCTCGGCGGACACGGCGACGAGCATGAGACCTCGCTGATCCTCGCGCTCGATGAAAGCCGCGTCCGCAAGGACAAGCTCGTCTGCGACTATGGAAACCAGCTCGACGCGCCCAAGACCGTGTTCTACTGGCCGACCACCTTCAACGGCGACCCGGAAAGCGGCGTCGACTATTCGGCCACGGGCATTCGCGGCGACGCAACACTTGCGACGAAGGAAAAGGGCGAGGCGAGCCTCAAGGCAAGCGTTTCCGATGTTGTCGATGGGCTTCGCGCGCTCTTCCCGGACGCCGTGGGCAAACCCGGAGACGCTTCATGACGCGATTGAACCTGGCGGATGATGGCGACTGGCTGACACCCAAGGAAACGGCAGAGCGCCTTGCCGAATTGACCGCCAGTGGCGATGTCGCGCCGGACTATTATGGTGTCGGCGGGCCGGTCACCGAACTGGAAAACGCCGTCGCCGCGATGTTCGGCAAGGAAGCGGCGGTCATGTATCCGACGGGCACACTGGCAAACATGCTGGCCGCGCGCGAGCTTGCCGCCGCCAAGCGCGGACCGCGGCTGGTCGTGCAGCGCGACAGCCATGTGTTCAACGATGCAGGGGACAACTTCACCCACGGCATCGGTGTCACCACGGTGCCTCTGGTTTCGGAAGGCCCGAACTTCACAGCAGAGCAGCTGCGCGCCGAGATCGCGCGCACGGCCAGTGCCCGTGTGCCGGCCAGCATTGTGGGCGTGATGGTGGAAACGCCCAGCCGTCGACACGCCAATCGCCTGTTCGATCCCATTGCTCTGGCAGAGATCGTTGCCTTGGCAAAGGCCGAAGGCATCCCCCTGATCCTTGATGCAGCCAGAATTTTTATCGAAGCGGCCTGGACGGACCGACAGGTTGCTGAAATCACAGCCCCATTCGACTATGTATATCTATCGCTTTACAAGTACCTAGACGCCCCTTTTGGGGCAGTTCTCGCGGGGCCAACGGCGGAACTTCATGGGCAACATCACGAGCGCCGACGTTTTGGCGGCGGCCTTTTCCAGATGTGGCCTGCGGCGCTTCTGGCAAACAATGCGCTAACCCGGCAGCAGGAGAACTGGACCAACATACGAAAGGCAGGCACTGCCGTACTAGACGGCCTTTCCGCGCTTGGCGTGGAAACAAAAAGACTCGATAATGACACGAATGTCATCCGCATCACCTGCAATCCCGATCATGCAGAAGCGGCGAAGCGCGCCACAGCTATGAACGTAAAACTGCCCCCTCCATCGGGAGGTGGATATATTCTCAAAATGAACGAAAGCTGGTTGAAAACCCACCCTCAGACCATCGCCAACACCATCGCATCTCTGACACGATAGATATGCCGGCTCGCGCCGGGCGTTCAGCACGGAACGGCACCGTGTACCCGCTCTTGGAAATCCAGGATGCGCAGCTGTGCCCCGCAGGTCTAATTTTCGACGCTCCAGGACTCATCCGATCCCGTCATGCACCCGGCACATCGTGCCGGGTGCATGACGTCCTTCATATGATGAAAATTTGCATCATACCTCAAGGTGCAGATCATCGACGGTAATGAGAAATCATATCAAGAACATCTGATCTTTTGATTTTATACAATCACAGCGCCTACCAGCCCCTGTTGACTCTGTGATGAATTATTGCATTATCGATGTATGATTACATCGCACCAAACCGACCTGCTCGCCAAATCCCCATCTCAGGAGGTGCTTCGCGGCGTTCTCGAAGCCTCAAGCGAGGCTTGCTGGTGTATGGAATTCGGCATCCCTGTGGATGTAACCGCGCCTGATAGCGAAGTCGTGCGGCAGGTGTTCGAAAACGATCCCTACTGGAGCTTCGCCAATCCCGCGATGGCGCAGCTTTACCTTCTTCCATCCGATCACACGCTGACCGATCGTCCGGTCGCCGAGATATTCCCACGCAACCCGCAGAACGAAGAATTCGTTCTCAATCTCATCGCGAACGGCTTCGAAGTCGACGCGGCGCCAGCCCGCGACACCCGATACGACAATGTGCAGATCGAGGTGGAGAACGATGTCCGCGCCCATATCGAAGGTGGTCGACTTCTGAGGATGTTCGGGAATGTGCGTGATGTGGGCAAGCACCGGCGGCGGGAGGCGGCACTGGCGCATCAGCTGAGGCTTGCTCAGACGGTTCTCGGATTTCTGCCGATGCCGGTACTCGCTCTCGGAGATACGGGCAACATTCTCTTTGCGAATGCGGCGGCAACCCGCCTCCTCGGCGCGAGCGAGGCCGATCTTCTTGGCCGGGAGTACGCCCCCGTTCTGAACGGCGGGCCGCGTGACCGCAGAGCCCTGGTCGCGGCAATCGACAACGTCATCGCAGCGCCCTTTCCGACACCCCAGGACATCCACGTGGATGGCGAAGAGCACCTCTGGACGATCACCAACAGCCCCGCCGACGATGCGATTGCAGTGATCGTCAGCGCCGCCCCGAACCGGCCGGAGGTATAGTCTTGGCTCAACTTCCTGACATCGATCGCCTTGATACGGTTCTGCGCCTGAGTGACGACGGTTACATCATGCTTGATGCGCAGAGCCGCATCGCCGACATGAACGACGAGGCGGCTCGCATGCTGGCCGTGCAGCCTGGGGCGCTCATCGGCCAAACGATATCCAGCGTGAACATCGCCCTGGGATCGTGGCGCACACTCCTTGAAGCCGTTCAAAAGGGTGTCCGCACAGATATCAATCTTGTGGTGGCTTCAGGCAGGCGCGTTCTGGTCAGCCTGCGCCGCAGACCTCACACCGATCATATCGCGCTGATAAAACTGTGCGATCTGGAGAACTTCGATTACCGCCGCCAGATGTCCGAGGGCGACACCACGCCCCGACCGAGCGGCTTTCTGGCCGGAAACAAGACGCGCCCCGATTTTGAGGCCCAGCGTCGTCTGTGCTCTACACTCCACAAGGTGCTGTCGCGCGGGGAGCGCGCAATGCAGCGCGGCGCGCGCGTGCTGATTACCGGTGAATCGGGTGTCGGCAAATCGGAGATAGCACGCTTCCTTCATGGCGGGGTTGCACGCGGCAGCGACGCCTTCATCTCCATCAATTGCGCGATGATCTCTCCACACGAGCTCGATCGCATGCTGTTCGGATCCAATGACGGGGAAGACAGCGCGTTCTTCAGGGCTGCTGGCGGAACACTGTTTCTCGACGAGGTGGCGGAATTGTCTCTCAGCGCGCAGGCCCGTCTGGTCGGCCATCTGGAAGACAACACACTCGATTTTCATCGCGGCGCGGGCGCAGTACAGATCGGCCCTCGCCTCATCACGGCGACCAACAGGGATTTGCAGGAACTGGTACAGGCGGGAAAATTCCGCGCCGATCTCTATTACCGGTTGGCCGTCATCCGTCTCGCCGTCCCGCCCTTGCGGGACATGCCGGAGCTGATCGAGCACCTGATTCAGCGCTTTCTTCTCACCATCAATCGTCGCCGGAAGGAGCCGGTCGCCTTTCCCGATCGGCTCCTGCGTATCCTTGAGGACTACAGCTTTCCGGGCAACATCCGCGAGCTTCTGAACATCGTGCAGCGCGGCGCCATCTTCACCGAAGATGCCGACGACATGGCGGAATTGACGACAGAACTGCTCACGCTGGATCCGGTCCCGCCGGATCGCGATGTGCCGAATACGGGAACGTTCGATCTGAAAACGGAGGTGCGCCGCTTCGAGCGAGCGCTGATCGACCGCGCCATCCAGGCACATGGAAGCAAACGCAAGGCAGCCAAGGCACTTGGCGTGGACATCGGAACCATAAGCCGGAAAACGACGGACGATACCCCAGCCTGAAAAACAATAACGTGGAGGAGAACAATGACTTACAGGAAACTGCCTTCGGCAACGCTTGCCGTTATGATGGCCACATCCGTCGCGACGTCGGCATTTTCACAGGATCTGAACGTTCTGACCTGGGAAGGCTATGCCGATCCCAGCTTCATCGATCAGTTTCAGAAACAATCGGGCTGCACCGTCAACGCGACTTATGTCGGTTCGAATGACGACTTCGCCCCCAAGCTTGCAGCAGGCGGTGGCGTCTACGATCTGATTTCGCCCTCCATCGATGTTTCCGGGCTGATTATCGACGCCGGCTTTGTCGAACCCATCGACACGTCGCGAATAGAAGCCTGGGAAGGCATCTATGAGAAGTTTCGCAAGGAGCCGGGCATCAACCGCGACGGCGTCATCTATGGCATGCCCTATTCTTGGGGGGCGATCGCCTTCATGTATCGCAACGATGCTTTCGATACGCCTCCCACCTCCATTGCCGAACTTTTCGATGAGAAACATGCAGGCAAGGTCGCACTGTGGGACGACAAGTCGGCGATCTATGTTGCCGCACGCCTGAATGGCGACATGGACATCTACAATCTGAGCGACGAACAGATCGCCGCAGCCAAGGCCAGACTTGTCGAGCAAAAGCCGCTTGTTCGCAAATACTGGGCGACGGCCGGCGAGCTTGTCGATCTCTTCGCGGGCGGCGAGGTGTACATATCCAACACCTGGGCGGGCTATCAGTCTTCGCTTCTTGCCGAAAAGGACATTCAGGTCACCGAATTCATTCCCGAGGAGAACGCCGAAGGCTGGATGGACAGCTGGATGATCGTGAAGGGCCGCGCATCCGATTGCGCTTACAAATTCCTGAACATGCAGATCACCGAGCTCGGCCAGTGCGGGGTCGCCAATGTAAATGGCTACTCGGCCGCCAACAAGGAAGCCGCGCGCGCCTGCATGAGCGACGAGCAGTTCATCGCCTTGCATCAGGACGATCCCGATTACCTCGACAGCCTGCTGCTCTGGAAGCCACTGGGCGAACGGACCGAGGCCTACACGAATGCCTGGAACGCAGTGAAGGCGCAGTAATGGGCCTGCACGACGAGAATCTGAGGCCCGGCGCACGGGTCTCAGCGGTGCCCGTGAGCAAGATCATGGCCGAGGCCGAGCCAGTCATCCAGTTGAAGGGCATCTGCAAACACTACGGCAGCGTTGTCGGGGTCGATCATGTCGATCTGTCCGTGAGGAACGGTGAGTTCCTCACCCTGCTCGGCCCCTCCGGATGTGGCAAATCCACCCTCCTGCGGATGATCGGCGGTTTCGAGACACCGACGGGCGGCACCGTGCATCTGGCTGGCGAAGACATCACCGGCCTTCCTCCGCAGCGGCGCGACGTGAACATGATGTTTCAGGACTATGCGCTCTTTCCCCATATGAGCGTCGGGCAGAACATCGCCTATGGCCTGTTGATGAAAGGCATCAGAGGCATGGCCGCGCAGGACAGGGTGCGCGAAGCGCTCCGCCTCGTCGGGCTGGAAGACAAGATCGATCAGCGCCCCCATCAACTCTCCGGCGGCCAGCGCCAGCGAATAGCACTCGCCCGCGCAATCGTTCGTGAACCCAAGGTGTTGCTGCTGGACGAGCCGCTGTCTGCCCTTGATGCCAAACTGCGCGAACAGATGCAGGTGGAGCTCAAGCACATGCAGGAGCGGTTGGGCATCACCTTCATCATGGTCACGCATGACCAATCCGAGGCACTGGTCATGTCCGATCGCATCGTTGTCATGCAGGCCGGCAACATCGCTCAGGACGGCACACCGGAAGACCTCTATGAGAGGCCGGCATCGCCCTATGTGGCAAACTTCATCGGCACGACCAACTTTCTCTCCGCCAAGCTCCTGTCGCAGGAAGGCACGCTGGCGGTTGTCGAAGTGGCCGGCCAGAAAATCACCATATCCAACGCACCCGTTCATCTGAACGGCAATACGCTTCAGATCGGAGTCCGTCCTGAAAAGGCGCGGATCGTCGCCGATGGTTCAGCGCCCGGCGACAATCTGCTGCGCGGCCGCGTGAAAGAGAACATCTATCTCGGCCTTGGGTTGCGGACGGTCACCGAACTTGCAGATGGCAGCCTGATTTCAACCGACACCATGTTGCCGCGCGGCATCGCAAGCCACAAACATGCGCGCCCGGGAGATGAGGTGGTCATTTCCCTGGAGCCGCACAACATATTTCTGTTCGAGGCGGGAAGTTAGCATCATGCGCCACCGCCTCTTCGACAACACGTCCCGCACCCTCATCATGGGGGTACCGATCCTTTGGATCGTTCTCTTCATGCTCCTGCCGTACGGCGTGCTCCTGACCTACAGTTTCTGGCTCAAGAAATATCCGCTGTTCGTTCCGGCGTTTCAGTTCGGCAACTACGTTACGCTGTTCACCGATCCGCAATACATGCAGGTTCTCCTGCGCACGTTGAAGATCGCGGCGCTCGTCTCCGGAGCATCCCTGCTTCTTGCCTATCCCTTCGCCTATTTCATCGTGTTCCGGTTGCAAAGCGCCCGATGGAGAACCGTTCTCTTCATGGCGGTCATTGCACCACTCTGGGTTTCATACCTGCTGCGTGCGTATGTCTGGAAAACCATTCTGGGAACAGAAGGGATCCTGAACACGGCCCTCATCGGGCTTGGCATCGTGGATGCGCCCGTCGATGCGTTCCTCTACAGCCAGTTCGCGATGGTCATCACACTGACTTACATATTCATCCCCTTCATGGTGATGCCAATCTACGCAGCGCTTGAAAAGATTCCGCGCAACCTCGACGAAGCCTCCGCCGACCTCGGCATGAGCGCGATCCAGACTTTCTTTCGCGTGACGGTGCCCCTGTCGATGCCCGGCATCGTGGCAGGCTTCACGATGACTTTCTGCCTGAGTTTCGGCGATTTCATCGCTCCTTTCCTGGTTGGCGGGCCGGATGGATTGATGGTCGCAAATGTCATCACCTCACAGTTCGGGTCTGCTCTCAACTGGCCGCTCGGCTCGGCGCTTGCCGTGGTGATGCTGATCCTCGTTCTGGCGATAATCTCGGTTTCCGACTGGATAGAACAGTCCGGCCAGGTGGAGCTTTGAAATGAACGCTATCGCCACGACACCGCCCCGCGCCGGCAAGGCTCGCTCAACGAGATGGATCGCCGACAGTGCGTTCATGACCTTCGTGTGCGCCCTGATGGCCTTTCTCTACCTGCCCATCGCCGTTCTGATCGTCTTCAGCTTCAACGACTCCCGGACGCTGACCTGGCCCCTCTCCGGATTCACACTGGACTGGTACGTCAAGCTTTTTTCCAACACAGCCCTTCTGGAGGCACTCGGCAACAGTCTTTATGTGGCAAGCTGCGCAACGGCGCTGACATTGATGGTCGGCATTCCCGCCGCCATTGCGCTCGACCGTCACCAGTTTCCCGGAAAAGCAGTGTTTCGGCGGCTGCTTCTTTTGCCGATAGCCCTGCCGGGCATCGTCACCGGCATCTCCATGCTGAACATGTTCCGCATTTTCGGGTTCGGCCTTAGCCTCGAAACGGTCATTCTCGGCCATGCCACCGCATTGCTCGCGGTCGTGGTAACGCAGATTTTCGCACGATTGCAGCGTGTGCCGAAGTCGTATGGCGAAGCTTCGTCCGACCTTGGCGCCAACGGTTTGCAGACCTTCTGGTACGTCACATTGCCGAACATCAAAACGGCGATCATCGGTGCCGGGCTGTTGTCCTTCGTGTTGTCGTTCGACGAAATCCCGGTCACGTTCTTCCTGACAGGGCGCGACAACACGCTGCCGATGTACATCTACTCCACCATGCGGCGCGGCATCACGCCTGAGATCAACGCCATTGGCACATTGATCGTTCTGGCCTCCGCATTGCTGATCCTGGCTTCGGTTCTCGTCCTGCGGGACAGGTCTCAACGAAGCTGACCATTTCCAACAGAAAACCGAAATGAGGGAGGATACTCATGAACAGACACGTAAACGTATCCACACTGCCCACAAGGGGCTTGCTTATCAATGGCGCATGGGAGGACGGATCGGCCGGGACTTTCGAGGTCCGCAATCCACACGACCGTTCGGTTCTTCATCAAGTCGGCAACTGTTCGCTCGACGATGTCGATCGCGCCGTTGCCGCAGCCAAGGCCGCACAACCCGCTTGGGCCGCGATTTCCAATGTGGGCCGCGCAAAGATCATGCGCAACATTCACAGGCTGTTCCTCGAACGTGCCGAACCCATTGCACAGATGATTACTGCCGAGATTGGCAAAACCATCACGGATGCGCGGGAAGAAGTCTTTGAGTATTCGGCTCCGTCCTGGGGCAAGGCCGCCGAGGAAATCCTGCGCCATCGCGGCCTTTCCTTCCCATCCACCCAGGAGCAGACAAACAACAAGAGGCTGGTGATGAACCATAGGCCTCTCGGCGTCGTCTCGGTCATAACCCCCTACAATTTCCCCACCGACATTTCCTCGATCGCTCTTGCGCATATCATTGCGGCCGGCAACACCGTGATCTGGAAACCCTCGGAGTACTCCGCCATCTGCTGCGCGATGCTGGCCGATCTGATGAAAGAAGCAGGGCTGCCCGATGGCGTTCTCAACGTGGTGCAAGGCAAGGGCGATGTCGGAAATGCGCTCGTGGAACACAGCGATGTGAAAGGCGTGTTCTTCACCGGGTCCACGCGCACGGGCCGCGGCATTGCCGAGAAATGCGCTCTGCGCCCGCACCTTCTTGAACTGGGAGGTGATGGCCCCTTCATCATTCTGGAAGACGCGGATATCGATGCCGCCGTCGATGGCGCCATCAATGGCTGTTTCTATTATTCCGGCCAGGTGTGCACCTCGGCAGAACGCTTGCTCGTTCACGAGGCCGTCTACGACGAATTCGTCGAGAAATTCCGCGCCAAGGCCCGGAAGCTGAAGATCGGCGACCCTTCGAACGAAGACACCGAGATGGGACCGCTTTGCAACGAAGATACCCTTTCGCGGGTGAAGTCGCATGTGGATGACGCGCGCGCAAAAGGCGCGGAGATCGAGCAGATTGGCAAGGAAGAAGGTCTTTATTTCCCTGCGACGATCCTCACCAATGTCACGACCGACATGAAGATCATGCAGGAAGAGACTTTTGGCCCCGTCGCTCCGATCATGAAGATCAGGGATGCCGAAGAAGCCATTGAAATCGCCAACTCAACAGGCCTCGGTCTGATCGCATCACTTTGGACGCGTGACCTTGCCACGGCCTGGCGCGTGGGTGAGGCCTTGCCGCATGGCTCGGTCAACATCAACGAGACCAGCAACTACTGGGATCAGCTTGCCCCCTTCGGAGGAACGGGAAACAGCGGCGTTGGCCGCGAACTCTCGCAATGGTTCCTTCAGACCTTCACCGAACCCAAGCTTCTGGTTTTCGATCTTGGCGGTGATGCCAAATACAATCGCCGTGCGGAAGGAGGCTGGTAGCCTTCCATCACCTGCGGCCCGGCTGGTCCTGTATCAGCCGGGCAACAGCCGAGGTCGATGTCGGCATCGTACCGGCATGGATTGTGATGCCCCCTATGGGGAACGTGGTTTATCGTGAGCTTTCGAAACCACCCAAAGCCGTTTCGCTTGTGGTTGCATGGCGCGCAACCTCACCGGGCGGCTTGTCTTTTTTTCGCGCCGAGCATCACGAACTCTTCGCGCATATGGCCGGGCTTGATCGTCGCTTCCGCAATGCGATCGCGATAACCGAAACGGAACACATAAGGCCCCGGGGGGTTCGAAATCACGTCCCTGCCGCCAATGGAGCGGTCGACCGTCCGGCGGCCATCGGTCAGCGCACGCGTCACCGCTTCCAGCGCATCGCGGCCTCCAGGACCAGAAAAGCCGTCAGAATGGTGATCTCCCGCCGCTCAACGGGCCCATCCGACAGGAGCGGGGAAGCCACCTGCATTGCTTTCAATCCATGTACCACGCCTACGGGAGAACCAGCGTCACACCCCGCCCCTTCCCCGTCAAGACAACAGTCGTGTCTCAGGTCACGCCGGACTGCCCAAAGTCGCTTGCGATGGACAGTGGTGCGCACGCGGGCCATCCATCGCATCAGGAGGATAGAACTTCAGCTTCTGATCCACTTCGAGTGATGGCGCGTTCGTAATCGAGAGAGCTTGATACCAAGCTTTTGGCATAGTCACTGGAGAAATTGACATTTCGCAACTGCGCCACATTCACCTCATCGACGATTTCACCATCGTTCATAACAGCGACCCGGTCGCACATATGCGAAATAACAGAGATGTCGTGGCTAACCAGTATATAGCTCAAGCCACGTTCATTCTTTAATCTCTGCAGCAGATTGAGAATCTCAGCCTGTATCGACACGTCAAGAGCCGAAGTAGGCTCATCGAGCAAGACCAGCTTCGGGTTGAGCATAAGCGATCGGGCTATCGAAATTCTTTGCCGCTGGCCGCCCGACAGCTGGTTTGGATATCGAAAACGAAATGTGGGGGCCAGCCCAACGTCATTCAGAAGTCCGGAGACACGCTGATCAATGTCGGCCAGCCTGTGTATGGTTGCCGGTTCACTCAACACGCGATCGATGGTGTGCCGCGGATGGAGCGAACTGTACGGATCCTGAAACACCAGCTGGACATCGCGGCAGAATGACTTCGACCGGGAGCCACCGAGGTCCCGCCCCTGCATGGAAATACGACCGTCCGCGATATCCACCAGCCCGGCGATGGCCTTGAGAATCGTCGATTTCCCGGACCCAGACTCGCCGACAATGCCGAAGGTCTCTCCGCGGCGAACATAAAAGCTGGCACTCTTGACGGCGACAAACTTCCCAAAATGGACCTTCAGATTGTCGACTTCCAATATGTTTTCATCAAATGCGGCCATCGACTCCGGGCTCCGTTCTCCAGGACTCCTGACGATTGAGTGTCGGGAGGATCTCCAAGGGTTTGGTGAGGCGCGGCATGGCTGCGATAAGGCCTCGCGTATACGGGTGCTTCGCTTTGCCGAGTTCCGCAGCCTTGCAGGTTTCAACAATCTGACCGGCGTACATCACAATAACTCTGTCGCAGAACGCCGCGACTTGATTAAGGTCATGCGATATAAACATTAATCCCATCTGACGCTCCTTTACCAACTGGTCGATCAGCGAAAGGACTTCCAGTTGCACCGACATATCGAGCGCTGAGGTTGGTTCGTCGGCGATAAGGAAACCTGGCTCAGGAGCGAGCATCATCGCGATCATCACCCGCTGCCCCATGCCGCCCGAGATCTGATGCGGGTACGCGTCGAAAACACGCTCCGGATCTCGGATTTTCACTCTCTCGAGCATTTTCAGAGCCTCTAGCCGGGCTTCAGCCCGTCCGACATTGCGGTGAAGCATATAAGCTTCCGAGATCTGCTCTCCGATCCGCATGACAGGGTTCAGCGAGAACTTGGGATCCTGCATTATCATGCCGATCTGGTTCCCGCGGAGTGAGCGGATCGCTCGTTCGCCCGCATTCAGCAAGTCAACGCCGCCGACGCGAAGTTCGCGCGCACTCACTCTTCCGGGCGGGCGAATGAGGCCCAGAAGCGCACGTCCGGTCATACTCTTGCCTGAGCCAGATTCTCCGACGATCCCCACCTTCTCACGTCCAATGGAAAAGCTGACATTGCGGACCACATCAACAATCCCGCCCTTGCGGGGGAACCCCACGGTGAGGCCATCGACTTCAACAAGTGCGGCGCTCATTTCGAAGCCCTTGGGTCAAGCGCGTCGCGGAGCCCATCCCCCATGAGATTGAAGCCGAGACTTACAAGCAGTATTGCAAGGCCTGGCATGGCGGCGACCCACCAATGATCAAAGATAAATGCACGCCCGCTCGATATCATTGCACCCCATTCGGGCGTGGGTGGGCGGGCGCCAAGTCCCAGAAAACCCAATCCTGCCGCAGTCAGGATAATGCCGGCCATGTCCAGGGTGGTTCGCACCAGAACACTCGGCAGGCACAATGGGATAATGTGTCCAAAGAGAATTCGGGTATGCGACGCGCCTTGAAGCTTGATAGCCGAGATAAAGTCCGAACTGCGGATGGTCAGGGTTTCAGCGCGAGCCAGTCGAGCGTAGGGCGGCCATGCCGTTATCGCAATTGCAAGCACTGCGTTCTCGATTCCCGGGCCAAGTGCGGCGACAAAGGCCAAAGCGAGAACCAGCCTGGGGAATGCAAGGAAGACATCAGTGATGCGCATCAGCACGACATCGAGAAACCCGCCCGCATAGCCTGCCAATCCACCGATCAAAAGGCCTGCAGTAGGCGCGATGATCGCCACGAGCGCAACGATATAGAGCGTGATTCTGGCACCGTGAATCAGTCTGCTCAAAATATCCCTGCCCAACTCGTCCGTTCCCAGAAGATGGCTTTCGGAACCGGGCGGGAGCAGGCGTTGCAAAAGATCCTGCGTCAAGGGATCATGGGGCGCCAAAAGCGGTGCGCATACTGCGACGGCGATGAGGGTGGCAACAATCGCCACACCGGCCATCGTAATCACATTGCGCGAGATGTTTCTTGCACTGGAGTAGAATTTTACGGCTGAGGCGTGAGCGCGGTTCTTTGGGGCGTCATCCGTGATCCAAGCAGAAAAACCGCGTACCCTATTTATAGCGACAGTCACACTAGAACTCATTTCTCTGTTCCTACTTGGCTCTCGGATCGACAAATCGGTAGAGGAAATCCGACAGTAGATTAACGCCGACAAATACAATGCCGACCACGATAGTACCTCCGAGAACGGCATTCATGTCCGCCGCGAGGAGTGCGTTGGTGATGTAGAGCCCGAGACCTGGCCAGGAGAAAACAGTCTCGGTCAACACGGTGCCTTCAAGCAGCGTTGCATAGCTCAAGGATATCACCGTGATCAGTGGAATTTTGATGTTCCCGAGAGCATGCCGCCAAACCACGCGGGTCTCACTCAACCCCTTGACGCGCGCAGTCGTGATGTACTCTTGGCCCAATTGCTCAAGCATGAAGCTACGGGTCATGCGGCTGATGTATGCCATGGAATGATAAGCCAGAACCGATACGGGCAGGATCAGATGGTTTACCGCGTTCCAGAACACCTCGAGGTTTCCCGTGATCAGGGAGTCGATGAGCAAGACCCCGGTGATCTGTGGAACGAGATTTTGATAGTAGATGTCGAGCCTGCCCGGACCGCCGACCCAGCCCAGCTGTCCATAGAACAGGGACAGCCCCATGAGCCCGAGCCAGAAGATCGGAATTGAAAACCCGAGCAGACTGAACACGCGCAACAGGAAGTCCGGCCACCGACCGGCATGGGTGGCGGCGATCACACCCGCCGGGATGCCCAGCCCAACGCCAAGGATCGTTGCCAGCGTCGCCATTTCGAGCGTCGCCGGAAACACCCGCGCGATGTCCTCCAGAACAGGGCTGGAAGTGACGCGCGATACACCAAAATCCCCTGAGAAAATGTCGGTCAGATAACCGAAGAACTGTTCATACAGCGGCCTATCGAGACCCATTTCCTGATAGGCGGCCCGGTATGAGGCTTCTGACGCCTGATCTCCGACCACAGCGAGTACCGGATCGATCGGCATGACACGGCCGATAAGGAACGTGACGAACAGAAGACCGAGAAATGTCGCCACAATTTGCGCTGTGAGAGAAAGGCCTCGTAGCAGCATGTCGTACAACCCTTGAATTCAATTACGGCCGTTGAGCTAAGGTACGGCCACCGGACAGAGAGACAGCAGAGCCGCACTGGTGAGCGGCGCGTCGCCGCTCACCATGTATGCCAGGCTAGTGACGCGTGTTCTTCATTTAGAGACGGTCCAATAGTAGACGTAACTCACGGCACTTCCCGTCACGAGACCCTTTACCTCCGCCCGGATTCCTGTCTTCTCGGTCTGCTGAAACATGATCGCGAACGGCGCGGTCTCCTGAAAATCGCGCTGTGCCTCCTGGTAGAGTTCAGTACGCGCTTCAGGGTCGTTTTCTTCTGCAGCTGCGAGAACTTTCTTGGAGATCGATGCCGGTACCTCCCATGCATTTCGCCAGGCCAGCGTCTTGAAATCGGCATCGTCCGAATTGTCGGGATTCAGCGCGAAGGTCCCCGCATTGGTGTTTGGATCGGGATAGTCCGGCCCCCAGACACCGAGATAGATCTCATGTCCGCGGGACCTGTATTTCGCCAGTTCTTGCTGGGAAGCGGACACTTCGACTTCCGCTTTAATTCCGGCCTGCGCGAGAGTGTTCTGCAGGACCTGCGCGACCTGCATGCGATCCTGTGCATTCCTGACAAGGATCTCGGTTTCAAACCCGTCTTCGTATCCAGCTTCCGAAAGCAGTGCCTTTGCCTTCTCGATATCGAAGGAGTAAGGACTGTCATCGATCGCGCCAAGATAGGTTTTCGGCAGAAATGCCTGATGCGGTGTGAACTGGCCCCGCAGAACAGATTCAGTGATCTTGCTGTAGTCGACCAGGTACTTGATAGCCTCAACGACCTTCGGATTGTTGAGCGGCTCAATGTTCTGATTGAGCCCAAGATACATCAACCGACCGCGCAAATCCGTGGATACCGACAGGTCCGCATTTTCTTCAATCGCTTCGATATCAGCAGGCGTCAAATTCCTTGCAACGTCCACGTCGCCCTGCGCCAGCAAGAGACGCTGCGTCGCTGATTCAGGTGTATGCTGGACAAAGACGTTGCTGATCTCGGGGGCGACCCGCCAATATTCTTCGTTCGCCTTGAGGGAATACGATTCATTGGCGCGCCAGTTCCGCAAGGAGTAGGCACCCGAACCAGCCGAATTGGTTTTGAGCCAGTTGTTTCCCCAGTCCCCGTCGACCTCGTTCTGCTTGACGAGCTCACTGTCGACGACTGCACCGACGGTTGCGGTCAGGCAATTGAGAACAAACGTTCCGGCATACTTCCTGTCGGTTGTTATCTTCAGCGTCCTGCCATCAACCGCAACGATGCGCTCCCCAGCGTTCTCCTCGTTGAAACCAAACTGCCTCAGAATGAAGGAAGGGGTTTTGTTCAGATAGACCGCTCTTCTAAGCGAGTACTCCGCATCAAACGCCGTCACAGGATTGCCGGACGAGAATGTCACGCCATCGCGGATCTTAAACGTGATTGTGCGACCATCTTCGGAGAACTCCCAGCTCTCCGCCAGGCCAGGTACAATACCGCCCGCCAGATCATGGGGATCGAAACCGACCAGCTTGTCATAAACATTGTTGATCAGGTCGCTGCTGGAGATTTCGAAGCTTTCTGCAGGATCAAGCGTTCTGATGTCGCCGATGTGAGCGGCCACGACGAGCGTGTCCTTAGGCGTTCCCGCAGACGCAATGGCCGTCGAAGCGGTAAGCGAAGCAATACCAACGAGTGCCGATGCCACGGCTTTAAAGGCGCTACATTTGTTCAACTTGATGCCCTCCCTTTCTATCCAGATATTTGAGACCTTGAGGTTCGACAGCGCCGCACTCCCAACGGCTTGACAGCTGGTCGAACCGATCGCCGGCCTGAAGCTGCCCCAACATCAATGTGAATTATAGATTGATAGATTCAATCAATATGAGAAAAGTGGACCCTCACCCGCCGTGTTGGCGCGTGTTTGAGCGGCGAGCAGCGACTTGGCTCGTAACCCTGCACGCAGGGTATTGCACCGTTGATCTGACGGTCACCAAAGCGCCGCGTGTCTTCCGAGGCCCACACAGGACGCGGCAATGCTTTGAAACAACGCATGTTGGTTGTTCAAATGCGTCCGCTTTATGCAACTTGCATTACCCGGCCGGAGGCCCGCTGCAGAATGAGAATGCAGGAGACGTGCAGCTTCTGGCAAAGCAACAATAGCGCATCGACGACCATCGATGCGGGACCAGACTGCTTGCAGGATCAAATTGGCGAATGCCGCTACCACGCTCTGAAGCAGCACACATAGAGCAGTTTTGTGGGGAGCTCGCGCAAGGGTTCAGGGATTGGCGCCCCAACACACGCCCCTGCGCAGACTTAGCAACGGGAACGGTTCATCTTTCGATGGAAACGATGAACCGGTCTATCTGTCTGCATTTCCGCATTCATGCGGACGTCAGGCGATACCGCCGGACTGCAAAATACCGTAGGGTAGTGATCCACCTAACCCGATCGACCGGCGAGATAACGTGCCCGTGGGCGGATCATTCTCTGCTGTTCGTATTCTTCGAGACAATGCGCGATGAGTCCAATGAGGCGGGAGGCAATCACCAGTGCCGTGGCAAAGCTCCAGCCCTTGCCCAACGAGATTGCCAAAAGCGCTATGGCACCTTCGAAGTTCAGGGTTTTTCCACCCACGGCGTGCTTGATCGACAGCAGTTCATCACGCGCGTCCAGGCTCGATGCGAGTTCGAGTATGATCTCCGCTCTGGGATCCCCGTAGGGATAGATCGTGTGCTCAAAGCCATAGATCTGATCGCCTCTGCGCTGCGCTTGCCGAATAGCCAGTTCCGGCGTTCCCTCGCTGGCCAGAAGCTTGAACTGGCGATACGCCCGTTCGACCTCACCAAGGTGCCGTGCCCCATTCAGCGAAGCCAGTCCCGCTGAGATTGCCTGATAGATCGGCGCGCCAGTAGACGCGATCACCCGGGTCGCAAATGTCGAAGCAGTCAACTCATGATCAGCCAGGATAACGAGGCACTTTCGAATGCAATCAGCTTGATCAGGCAGCCCCGAAACAACTGCAATTTCTTCATGTAGCGACCGGCCCGTAAGAGCGGATCCAAAAAAGAACGAGGCTCCACCCCGCCAGATCAGCGGGGCAATCTCAATGATCTTCTCCCGTGAGTTGTCGTAGGCGCTTTGGTCGGCCTCTATGCGCGACAGCAACCAACGCTGACAATCCACCAACGCACGATCCAGCTCACCACCGCGAGGCGCCAACTCGGGCAACTCATTTCTGATCCATCCGAGGGACGCCGAGCTATCAAACCCCACCCACAACAGATCAGCCACATCCTCAGCAGTTGAATTGTCTGCCAAGACGCTGATGTCATGCCCCCTGAAAAGCAATCTGCCATCAACAATCCCAGACACCTGAGTTTCAAGCACCGGATGACCGTAGTGCATAATATTCTCGGTGACCTGGGCGTTGTTGAGTATCTCTCCGCGCATCTTGAACTTCGCGATCTGGTCTGCGTCATACAGCCGGGATTTGCGACCGGCCTGCGGATACGACGTCAACACGCCACGGCTGACGTAAGAATAGAGCGTCGGCAATGAAACACCGAGCTCCCGTGCGGCTTCAGCAGATGAAAGATAGCGCATGGTTTTCTCATATTGATCTAATAAATCAATATATACGACACATTGATCCAATGCCAATAGTAGCCGGAACGATTTGCCTAACGGCATCCGATATCGGGAATCTGAAACAGAAAAATTGCAATAGATGGATCAATGACGAACTGTGACGCAGGTTTTCTAGCAGTCTCACCGCTGCACAGCATCTTCTGGCGGGCGACGGGCACCCCTCACGGCATCCCGGTGATCATCATCCATGGCGGACCGGGCTCGGGATCGAATGAAACTGCCGAGCAGCTGTTCGACCCGCGCGTATTCTACATCATATCCTACGATCAGCGGGGATGCGGGAAATCTCGGCCCGAAGGCAGCCTGGCTGAGAACACAACACAGGATCTCGTCGAAGACATCGAGCGCCTGAGAACAATGCTGGGCGTGGACAAATGGCTGATTACAGCCGGGTCATGGGGAACCACACTCGCCCTGCTATATTCCAAATGGCACCCGGAGCGTTGCCTCGGGCTTTTACTGAGAGGCACCACCGAGTGGACCGAAGAAAAATTCAGATGGGCCTTGTTCGACCGACGCCAGATCGAACCCCTAGCCTATGCCGACTTCCACCTTATCAGTTCGGGACGCACCGTCGACGAAATCGTAGACGACTTTTCTCAGGCACTGGAATCTCCGGATCAAGATCTGCGGGATTTCGCGGCAAGAACATGGAAGAACGCTGAACGTTACTTCGAAATACCCGAAGGTCGACAGAATTTACTGAAGTCCGAAATGGTGGATTCTTGTGCGTCGTCTGCCAAAATACAGTTGCATTACTGGAAAAACAACGCGTTCATAGAGAACTCGGACCTTTTCACGCAACGCAGCGACAAATTTCCGATCACCCTCGTTCATGGACAACTGGATTTTGTGTGCCCTCTGGCGTTCGCACGCCGGGCGCACGCGCGCTTGCCGGGCTCGACACTAACGGTCGTACCGATGGCCGGGCACGCATACAGCGACGTGAACCTTTTTCAGGCGATGCGCCACGAGGTCGGCGTCATCGTGGCGAAGATTCAGAATCACGAAATCGGCTGATCAGGAGGAAAGCATGAAAGACAGGCTTATACTTGGCATCATCGGCAATACGGGCCCGGAAGCAGACGAGGTCCTTCAAGCACTCATTCGACTCGAATGCGCAAAACGGGGCGCATCAAAGGATCAGGATTTCCTTCCAACCATAGTTGTAAAAAATCCGAATATTGCAGACAGAACGCTCGCGATATTCGAGGGAGAAACCAGCCCCTCCCTTGGAGTAATTGAATCAAGCGAAATATTACTCAGAAATGGATGTTATTTTGCGGCTCTCCCATCAAACACGACTCATTATTTCTACGAAGAATACCAAAGCAAGACTGATCTATACATTTTTGATATTATCAAACTGACAATTGAAGATATAAAGAAATCAGGCACCAGGAAAGTCGGGTTGCTTGCAACAACACCGACCGTAGAAACAAGAATTTTTGAGGATCGGCTCGCCAAAGAAGGAATCGAGGTCGTTACTCCCGATGCCGAGACTCAGGAAAAGAACATCCAGGCGGCAATCTATGGCACCGCAACACCAGGAGGTAACCACAAGCAACGCTTGCCTGATGGCCTGAAAGCCGGGAACCAAGCACTTGGCCTGGAACGGGTTTCAAAGGCAGTTTCCAAATTGGCAGCAGAGCACGGAGTGGAGGTATTCATCCTGGGGTGCACAGAGATATCGATCATCTCCGAAAGCCTGGGGATCCGGCACGCAGATATCCGCTTTGTCGACCCCATGAAGTTGCTTGCTACGGAGTGCGTTGATTTCTACACGGATGTAAAAAACGAGATAGAATCTATAAAAAATCCTATCACAGACCCGAAAATTAGAATAACAGGAATCTCCAGAGAGGAAGCTATTCAGTATGTTGCCAAAAAACACATGCATAATAATATAATAATTTTTCACTGAAATATTTAGTAATAATCAAAATCCGATGATAAAATTTATTCCGTTTCGGAATCCGTTTCGCGTCTCATAGGAAACGCGCGACATAGCAACATAGCTCGTTCCTGATACTCAGCTGGTCAATTTGGGCGCTCCGCTTTATGTCGGATCATATCCGCATGCGCGAAACAGTTTGTACATTCGGCTGTCTCGAACAGTGTGTGGCAGTTTGACCGATGGCATCCCAGAAGGAACCGATAGCCCGCTCGGCCTCGGCCCACAGCACCGCTTTCAGCCTGGAAAAGTCTTTCAATAGGATCGAAGCCTGGACTGCAGGGCGGCAGGTAGCGCAACCGCCGCTCTGACGTCTTCGATTGCCGGCGAACGTCAGCCGGTTTCGAGCGTTGGCCAGCACCCGTCCGACATCGACCAGGGGCCGCGCTGTTCATGGCGCCGTCCAGTCTCATCGCCGCAGTCATTGCGAAGGCGCCACGCGCCGATGAAGGTTATTGCTTTCCAGTGCGCCTGCGGGATGGCTGCGCGGCAGCGTTCGCTCTTCAAGAATCGTCGACGGAGCCAGCCGTCCTGGTGTTGAGCCCGTTTCATTGAAGAACACGCTTTTCGGGAAGGAGTTCGAGTTGCCTGTCAACTATTCCCGGCGCTGCCTCAGAAGGCCCGAGCGTTTCTCCCCCCAATGCATGTGCAGTCTGTTTGTATGTAAGCTCACAGGACCGCAGACGCACTCCAGTCTGTAACCATCGCTCCAGAAACAGCCCGCCCGGCCTGTGGAAATCGGCTTCAACTGTCATCTTCATCACAGCTACATCGTCACCGACATGGCAATTGTTTCATCGTCCCCTTCCCCCATATCGGGACAATCCACGGAAGCAGATTGGCGAGCCGCCTCTCCAATTTGGGAGAGGCGCTCAAGGTCTGGCTGCATGAATGTTGGGAGGAAAAGAGATTCATGTGTCCGCAACAAGGATAGTCCGTGCCCGCGATCCGGCTTACCGCCATTCTCATCACACCTGTCGCCCTGGTACATCGCTGGTACCCGGCCGCACTTCGGCGCGACCGGCATCAACGCACGGTCCGCACCGTCACATTCCCGCGATAGCTGATCTGGAGCGCCAGCCTTGAACACGCCCGCTGCGACATACGCCACCGAAAACGGCTTCAACAGTCACTACGCGGGCGAAATCGAACCCGCACTTGTCGCTCTCGAAGCCCTCCGAAAAAAGCGGGTGCGGTTCGTGGCCGGGCTGGCGGGCCTCGGCGCAGTCGGATTCGGTGCACTCGCAATCCTTGCACAGATGGGCCAGACCGACAGTGCGGTTGCGCTGGCCGCCTTTGCCGTGGGATTCGGTGGTATGTTGGGGGCAGGCCTTGCCTATCTGGGGCTCACCGACCGCTACAAGCAGGTTCTGACCGGCGGCGTCTGCGCATATCTCGGCTTTGAATACACCCTCAGAAAATTCGAATTCCCGCTCACCCGCTTCAAACCGCTCCTGCCATTTTACACAAGCGTCAAGCTCGAGGACCGAATCGACGGGCATGTTGATGGCGTGGATTTCGAGCTGTGCGAGGGCAAGTTTTCGAAAAAGAAGGCCAAGTGGCGGGCCCTGATGCTGGTTTACAGCTTCAGCAAGCCCTTCAACGGCGAAACCACGATTGTTGCGGACACCGACTGGATCGGAAATGCGCTCGAACAGCACCGTCAGAATGGTGAGCGGGTCCGGCTGGAAGACCCCCGGTTTGAAGATCGCTTCAACGTCTTCTCCACCGATCAGATCGAAGCCCGGTACCTGCTTACGCCACGCTTCATGGAGCGGATCATGGAACTCACCGAGCGTCTCAACAACAGGCGAGGCGTGGCGCTGGCGTTCGTGGACAATCGCTTGCTGATAACCATACGCATCGGTTCGGCTGCCCGGCGTTTCGAGATCGGGAATGTATTTCGTGAAGTTCGTGATGGAAAGGAACGTGCCCGCAATCTTCTCGCCGAGCTCGAACTTGTGACCGACGTCATCGACAGTCTCAAGCTGAGCGCTACCGGCCATGCGTAAGAACGTCACCGGCCCGCATGCGACCCCGGCGGCATGGTGGAACGCGAAGACGATTGCGCGCTGCAAGGAGCCTCTTTTCTCTCATTCGGGAGGGACCTCTGTCGGGTATCCACGCAGCAATGGTCCTGACCCGAGTGGAGCAAGAGGCGTACATTGCTGACACTCAGCCGCTTCAACCAACTTAAACGGCTCAACCTGACGACCAGACGCGGTTGGGTGCAGGAAGCTGCGGGACTGCAACGTGCGTTGCAGGGAAAAGATTTCAAGAGCAGGAGAAGCCGATGCCCGGCCCCAAACACCTGATAGTTGCGTCAGTCTTCGGCGGTCTGCTGCTCGCCGCAGGCATTGCAGCCTTTGCGATCAGTCAGCAGAAGACGGCCAATAGCGTACCTGCAGGCGATCTGCGTCTGACCGTCCATGCGGAAGAAACCGGCAGCCGCGTTTGCAGGCCCGAAACACGCGTCACCGTGAATAAGCGCGAGCAGGGCTTTTACGCACTCTATGGAGACGCGCGCTACACCGATACGCGTGATGGCAAATCGACCCGTTTGCCGCTTCAGTGGGTTTTTACAGGCTGGGACAGTGCGGGCATGTCTCAATTCCACACCACAACCGGGATCAACACAGAAACGTCCTGCGCCGACCTCAAAATCACCTACCAGATCAGGGAGTGCTGGTACGATTTTTCAAATCGGGAGCCACGCGCGTGCCCTCAAATCCACGTGGAGGGTGAAGGGTTTGCAGGGCTGGTGATCGAAGAGGACCAGAGCCAGGAGCTCCCCCAAACTCAAGGAAGCGAGTGAGCGGGCGGCTTCACTGGCTGTTTCTTAGCGGTTGGCCACTGCTGCGGGACCGCGACGCCAGTCCCCACCCAAGGCCATAGGTCAGCGCGGCAACTCCAAACCCGGCAAACGCGGCATAGTTCAGATCGATGCCGACAAGAACCAGGCTGACCGCCACGCCCAGGTTCAACGAGAGAACTGCCGACCCGGCACGGGGATTGCGCGTAAGCAGTGCCGCGAGTACGGCCGGGAGGAAAACCACGAGCGAGCTGAATGCCGCGATAATGGAATTGAGCAGCGGTCCCATCGCATAGGCAGCGATGGCGAGCACGGAAAACAGCATCAGCACCATGAGCTGAAGCTGGCGCAGCGTGTAGCGTGTCCGCTCCAGACTGGTGACCAGCGGCATGACGAATGTGTCCATCGTCGACATGAGAACGGCAATCAGCATGACGTCGGCCAGCCACGCCCACTGAACCGGCATGGTCGCACGCAATACGGTAAGAACCTCTTCGCCCGCATGCCCCTTGAGCCCGAGCCAGACGATGCTCATGTAACAAAACAGGCATAGAGGCGCAGCAAGCAGAAATGCCCTTCGCGCCACCGCCGGCGCCCGCGCCGTTGCCATTCTCTGCCAATTGTCGATCGCAAGGACCGCACTGACGGGAATGAACAGCCAGACACCGACAAGCAGCGGTAATTTATAAGGGCCGAGATCGAACATGTTTTCGATGTGCGGCATGCCCCCGGCATTCGTAAGCGTAAGCACGCCAATGCCTACAAGAATGACGATAGCCTGAAAGATGTCGGTCTCCGTGGCCACGCGATACCCGCCAATGGCGGTGTAGATCCCGGTAAACGCGCTCGCAAGAACAAGCGCAACCAGGGTCGAAACCGGCAGGATGGTGGCCAGGATCACAGCCAGTGCCAAAAGCTGTACAGCCGTGCGCAGCAGGAAAACGAAAGCGATCGGAATCCAGATCGCCAGCGGATGGCGGACACGATGGGCCGCCACAATGAGATCGACCAGTCCGTGAACGCCATATTGACTGGACTGCCGGTGAACCACTGGCGCTATTGCACCGCAGATCACGAGCCCCAGCGCGTATGCGCAGGCCAGCGACACGCCAAGGATCGGGCTGGCATTCGAGAACAGCAGGAGTGCGACAAATGTGCCTGCCCCGATGTTTCCGCACACGATGCCGGCAATCGTCGCAAGCAACCCGGTGCGGCCCGAATTGAAAATGAAATCGTCCCGTGTCGCATTGCGCGCGCGCACAAGCGCATAGACGAGAGGCGCGAACAGGACGAAGACAATCGGACCGAATTCAAGGATGTCAGAAGGCGAATACATTCTGGATGAGTATCATTCATGGTCGCCAGATCACCAGCTTTACCTCGGGCAGAATCCGGTTTTCCGTTTTCCTTCCGGCCGCATCGTGTGCTCCCTCATTTGGGGGATGCAAGCATGCCAGCGCCCGGCTAGGGCATTCTACAGTCAGATGAGAGCACCTGACGTCCGCGAGAATGCGGGGCAGCGTTCCGTGAAGCGATGAGCGGTCCAGGCCAGGGCTCCAGTGCGCAAAGCGCCGCATTTCGGGAGGCTTCCGGCACCAGCCATGATCACGACCATTGTCATAATCGCAGCGTGCATACTCGTACTCATCTATCTGCAGAACCGGCTGGCCGCGGCAAAAAACGCCGTGGCAACCGGCTATTCGGGGGTCGATGTGCAGCTAAAGCGCCGTCATGACCTCATCCCCGCCCTTGTCGAGGCGGTACGGGGGGCGATGGCGCAGGAAAATCGCATCTTCGACGCGCTCATGGAGGCGCGTCAGAGCGCAATGAGCGCGCGCATGAGCGACATCGAGACCGTGCAGAGGGCGGAGAGCAAACTGTCCGACGCCCTCCACACATTTGTTGCCTACTCCGAGGATACGCCCGAAATCAGCGCAACAGGCAATGTCCGCGAACTCCAGAAACAGCTGGAGGAAACAGAAGACCAGATCAGCGCGGCACGGCGGCTCTATAACGCCAATGTCGAGCGCTACAATACCCTGCTCGACGCCGTCCCGTCGAACTGGATCGCCCGTGCGATGGGGCTTGAGCACGCCTCGCCCTTTTCCCTGGCCACCGCAGAGGCTGAAGCGGTGCGCGCGATGCCCGAAATCGATCTGCCGGGAAAACGCCCGTGAGCAAGCGGCGGCACTGGGATCCGTTCGAAGATGAAATATCTGTAGAGACGCCGGACACATCCAGCATCCGCAACGGCGTTGCGCTTCCCATCTGGCTGAAACGTCTTCCCCTGCCCGTCGCGCTGCTCGCCTTGATATGGACGATGGTCGCCGGCTTTGCCGGCAACAGCTTTCCCTTTGCTCCGGTCGCCGTCACCACCCTGGCCTTTGGCGCGATCTTTCTGGTGGAAATGCTCGAAAATGCGGATGGCCGCCGGCTCGCCCGCCGGGTCAGGATCGCACGAGACAGAGGCTGGTCCTATACCGGCAGGTTCCTGGAATGGCAGATTGAACGAACCCCGGTGCGTGACTCCGAAGGCCAGTACGAACGCCGTTCACAGCGTGTAAAACCGCCACGTTTGGAGAAGATCGAGGCCCGCATACCCGAACTGACGAAAGTTCGGGCCGGTTCGTTCATGGGCGTGCGGCTCGATGGCGAGTTCTGGGGCGACAGCAGGGAAGACAGTCTGCCTTTGTGGGTCGCGGTAGGCGCCATGCAGATGGAGGCCGGGCTCGGCATGCGTGAGATGCGGCGCGACGCGCGTCGCGGCAAGGGTGGCTACGGCCAGTTCTTTTCTATGCTCGGCGCTTACCGGATCGACCGAAAGACCGGCATCCGCGCGGTGATCCGTCCTGAGAACATCGTCAACAGGGGACCGCTGGATCGTGACATCAAGACCGAGTCGATACAGTTCAACGAGCGGTTTCATGTTTCCGGGCGCCCCATGACGAAAAGGGATAACCGCGATGTCACCCAGGAGGTTTTGCAGATACTCACACCGGCCACCCAGGCCACAATGCTCGACCTCGCGGCCCGCTTTCACAATCTCGGTTTCATCCTCGAAGATGATGTGCTGTTTTTCATGGCTCAGGACAGGCTGGCTGGCGAGAACGCTTCGGAGGGGGGCATCGACCGACTGTTACCCGGCATGCTGGAAGAATTCGAAGCCGCCAAACTTTCCATCAGGCGCTACGTCGAGTGATCCTGCCCTGTCGTCGTTCGCTTCACTCCCCGTCTGACCTCTTCTATATTCAAGCCCGAATGGCAGAAGGGCTGTCAGCGTCGTTCAGACCGGGTTCACGCGGGCATCGGTAAACAACTCCGGAGTTGTTTCGGGTCGCGCGGGCGTCTGATTGGCTTGGGGGATGAAATTATGAATGCCGAGTTCCTGCTGGGGGAGGACAACCAGCCGCTACTTATGCGCAAGTGGGTCGTCGACCCCGGTCGCAAGCCAGCGCATGGCCCCAGAGCCGTGTTTCTCGGCCACAGCCAACCCACGCATTCAGGCATGCTCTCGGATCTGGGCGCAGCCTTTCGCCAACTGGGGTGGAACGCCTATTCAGGTGATGTGCGCGGACACGGCAAATCCACCGGTAATCACAGTCCGCTGGGACATCTCGACTATGAGGATGGCTGGCAGCGCGCCATCGCCGACATGCGGCTGTTCTACGAAAAGAGCTTCGCAGACATCCCGTGGGAGCACCGGCTGGTCGTTGTTCCCAACATCACTGCATTGCTGACACTGGAAGTACTCAAAACCTGGCCGGACCTCGCACGCCACATAGTCTTGATCTCGCCGCCGCCCAATCAGCGCGCCATTGCCATGTTCGGCAAAACGTTCTCGCAGACGCGCTGTAAACTCGGCTCCGCAGACACCCCCGACGAACAGTCTCTGCATCATCTATACGCGTTTTTGGGCTCGCACCTGAAAGAACGCCGGCATCCGGCAGACGTGATGAGCGCGGATCGCGCCCTGATCGATTCCGTGATCGCCGATCCGCTGGGTTGGCCGACGCCCACGCCCGCATACTGGTACAATATTTTCTCAGGCATGCTTTCGGCCTGGAAATGGCCAAAGGGTGCGTCGGTGGTGCCCGGCACACGTTGCCTTATCCTTTTCGGCGGCGAAGACGCAATGTTGCGCGACGGTGGTTTTTTGCCGCCTGTCGAACGGTTTCTCGAACGTGTCGGGTTTGACGATATCGCATCAGCCCGCATCGAAGGCGCACGATCGGCCCTGTTTCTCGAGGAGAGACGCTTCGGCATCGCCGAGCGCATTGTGCGATGGGTCGGTGAAGAGTGGCATCCGGAAGAAGAGAGCGCTGAGATCGGCGTTGCCGAACTCACCTCGGAACTGCTTTCGATGACCAGCAGCCTTGGGGCATCCGAGGACATGAGCCCCGGAGAACTCGTCGAGCTCTGCTACAACGCCATCGACGATGAAAGCCGCTGGAACGAAATCATCTACCGCATGATTTACGAGGCAGAACGATCTGGCGATCTGGCGGAGTCCGCCCTGCACAAGCGCATCCTGTCGCTGATGCCGCACTGGGAACGTTCGTTCAATCTCAACCGGCAGGTGATGATGAACGCCACGCTGGGTGTTCTGCTGCAGTCGGTCATCGAACGGCTTCAGATCGGCGTTGCAATACTCGACAGCGAGGGCGAGTTACTCCATTCGAACCGAACCTATTTCGAGGCACTAGCCCGGTTGTTTCCCACGAGGGACCTGTCGAGTACCGATCAACGCCTCTTGAACCAGCTCACCCGCACGCTGTTGACGGGCGAGCTGAGCGACCCTGCCAGCCGAACGGGCCATCGCGAGACACTCATTGTCCATGAAGACGTCCCAGTCGGCTTCCGGTTTCACCCCGAGGCGCTTAAGCAGACGAGCCTGCAGCGACAGGGCCCCGCCTCCGTCCTGGTGCTTCGCACCAGCCTTGAGCGGAAGCTCGCAGCGGACTCGCGCGTGGCGCTGGTCGAGCTCGCCTATGGCCTGACCGGCAAAGAGGCCGAAATCGCACTTCTGATTGCCGGCGGGAAATCCCCCGAAGAAGCAGCGGAAGCGCTTGGCATTCTGGTCAGCACCGTGCGCGGCCATCTCAAGAAGGCGTTCTCGAAAATGAACGTCCACACCCAGTCCGAACTCACCTCACGCATACTGTCCGGACCGGTCGGCTGGCTTGGCTAGCCACCTCGTTGTGGCGGTCCGCTATTGGCGTCACCAAGCGGCAAGAGGGCGACCATCACCGGTTGGGATTGGCCAGATGCGACATGATCCGGAGCGCATCTTTCAAGCTGATTCCCATTTCCTCGCATGCGCCGGGTGCATTGGTTGCACACGCGGCCAGCGGCCATTCGTAGGAATATTCGGGCAAACCGAGGCGATGCAGGGCCTCATGGGGCGTGAGGCCAGCGGCCGCGCCTTTACAACCAAAACCTGCAGTGCACGCCCATAGCTCGTCTTCTTCCTGACTGAACGAAGCAATCCGGGCATCCGTGAACCTCTCTTCAGTTGGGGCCTGCCCCTTGGCGTCCTGCACTTCTTCTTCAGTGAACGACATTTTTGCGCCGTCCTCTGTCACCTCGTCCTCGGTGAACGACATCTCGCCGCGTTTTCCATCAACCGACAGGTCCTGCTCGGTGGAATCGGCGTCCGCATTTCCGTACTGCTCCCGATACGCCTTACGCGCATCCTCGGCGTTTTCGTGCCCCGTCAGAACCACCGCATCGTCCTGCGATACGCCCAGCCCCTCGCACCCGAACCCCGCCGCGCAGCCGAGAACATCCCGATCGGTAACGTCCCGCCAGTCAGTGCGGCTGCCGTCGGGAACCGCTTCATTCTTCTCCTCGGACTCCACTTCGTCGAACAGGCTTTCACCGTCCTCTGCCACCTCCTCCTCGGTGAACGACATCTCGCCACGATTTTCATCGGCCGACAGATCTTCGTCCGAAACCTGCTCGGTGGACTCTGCGTCGCGATTTCCGTACTCCTCCTGATACGCCTTACGCGCATCCTCGGCGTTCTGATGCCCCGTCAGAACCACCGCGTCGTCCTGCGATACACTCAGTCCCTCGCACCCAAACCCCGCCGCGCAGCCGAGAACGTCCCGATCGGTAACATCCCTCCAGTCGGTGTTCGCGCCATCAGGCGCGGTTTCGTTCTTCTGCTCGGACTCCAGTTCGTCGAACAGGCTTTGACCGTCCTCTGCCGCCTCTTCCTCTGTGAACGACATCTCGCCCTGCGCCCAGACCCGTGGCATAGAACCGCCGACAAGGGCCGTCGCCAGCAGGATGGAAATCAGCCAATGACGGGGCGTCATTGTTTAGGCACCTCAATTGCGAAGCGATCGAATTCGAAATGGCTTTCACCGGGCAGCGCCTTGTGCCCGTGGCCACCCAGCACACTCGCGGCACCCGACAGCCGAAGCATTGTGATCGACTGGGTCGTGTAGGAGAGCGCCTCGCCCTCCCCCGGCATCTGCATCTCCAGCGAAGCCGTGATTTCCCGGCCACGCCGTTTGAGACGCAGTTGCGCACCGTCCCGGCCAAGGCTCTCAAGAATGGCATCGCCCCGCTCGCGACCAGCCGCATTGCAGACACCGTCAACCCAGGCACCGCCTAGCAGGTTGGTATCGAAAGAGGTCGTCTCAGGGTCGTCTTTCGCGCCTGATATCCGGACCAGGGAGAGATTAAGCAGGGTGCCGCACCCCTTCGGTTCAAGCCACATGCGGGCCCCAATCTGTTCGTGTGCGGCCTTGAAGAGCGACAGCATGACGCCCTCGCGCCTGGTCTGTACCTTGACCCTGAAATCCAGAACAAGATCAAAATCTCCCTTGGGAAGGGGACGGTCCAGCACGAAACGGTTTGTTGCCTCTGGATTTGTGAAGTAGGGTGCCTTGCCGAGCGCGGCAACGAAGAGTGCGCCCTGCGGGGTGAACGCGGTTAGCTCTTCAACCGGGCTGTCCACCCGCCACGCCGCATTGAGCGCCGGACCGTCGAACGTCTCCTCGAACACGGTTTCAGCGGTTGGCCGGGCGACTGGTGCCGGGGCAGGCGCAGGTGTGACAGTCTCCGATTCCCGCACCGCATCTTTGACGGCAGCGACGAAGCTTCGCGCATCGTTTGCCGGATGGTAGGTGCCATTGCCCTTCTCGGCGATACACTGGAGCGCCGCGTGCTCCTCCTCGTTCAGGTCAAAACCAACGACGTGAACACGTGTATCGATTCCCGTCCGGGCCAGTCGGGCCGCCGCAGCGCATGGATCGCCGCCGCAGGTTTCCAGTCCGTCGGAAATCAGAAGAACGCTCGAAGACTGGCCGGCAGCGGGCATGGCGGCAGCCGCCCGCTCCAGCGCACCGGCGATCGGGGTTTTCCCGCGAGGTGAGAGGCCTTCTATTGCTGGGATGAGCCGTCCCGCGTCATAGTTGGCAACCGGATAGAGAATTTCAGTGTCGGAGCAGTCTCCCTCACGCCGGTGGCCATAGGCCATCAACCCCACATTCGTTGCTGGATCGAGATCGCCCAGGATTCCGGTGAGCGCCTGACGGGCTGTGGTGATCTTGGCGACACCTTCAATCTGTCCCCACATCGAACCCGACGCATCGAGAATGAGCAAAAGGTTGCGCCCCTCGGGATTGATGCCGTTGCCGGGCAGATCGCCTTCTTCCATTCCTGGCACGATAATCGGATCGTGCCCCTCTTGCGCATCGGGTTTGACAGAATGACCGCACGCGGACGCACACGGGATGGGAAAACCCACGTTTTGCAGGGTCATTTCGCTTCCGTTTCGGCGCCTTAGGTCTATGCCGAGATTGGCTGCCATATCGGCAAGCGACCAGCCATTGTTCTCGGAATAAATGTCTGAGATCTGCCAGGCATTGTCGGGTGCGACCGGCACGAGAGTGTAGACGAACTCCTGGCGCTGTCCGAAATTGTCGAGGCTGACACGCACCTGTGCAGCGCCACGCAGAACTGGTGTAGCCGGGTCGGCGAAAACCCGGAGGTTGGTGATCTCGAAATCCTGAGCATTGTAGATCGGATCGAAGCCGAGGCGCCCCTGCAGCCCGTCCACGGCCAGTCCATCGACCACATAGGGTGCAGCGGCACGCGCATCGTTGAGCAGCGGGCCCTGCATGGTGTCGAGATGGGTCATGTGCGCGCCGATGAATTGCTCGACAAGAGCAACTGCCGCGTTGATGTCCTGCGCCTGAGCGCTCCCTCCGCATGCCGCCAGAAGTGAACTGGTCAGCGCCCAAAGAGCAATTCTTGAACTACGAAACATGGCCGGAAATCCCATCATGATGGCCGCCGTCAGTTGACCGGCGCAGAAATCGAAAAACGGTCGAACTGAGCGACCGACTCGCCATTCCCCGCCCGCTGAAGCTGCCCCAGCATGAACGCGGGCCTGCCTGCGGCAGTTGTGCGCGCGACGTTGCGTGTGGTGACGCTGACACGCCCGCCCGGATTGTCGCCGAAGGCCGGAAGATCGAGTTCGACCGTAGCAAAATGGAGAAAACCCCGTCGGGAGAGGGTCAGTGAAAAGCCGGTTTCGTTGAGGCGTTGCAGGATTGCGTCGCCGATCTCCCGGTTGCCGGCATTGCAGTAGCTGGACAGAAGGGGGCCCTTGTCAAAGAGGTTATCGTAGAATTCGCTGGTCAGGGGCTCTTCGGCTCTCGCAACATGTTGCCGATTGACGATCCTCAGGGTCAGGTAGGGGCCGCAGCCGCTGGTGTAGACGTGAAGCGTGCCCGCAAGAAAGTTCGTCGAATCCTCATAGAGGCCCAGCCAGACGCCCTCCCTCCCGGTCTTGGCTTCGAGAAGCCCGGTCAGCGTCATGTCAAAATCGCCTTCCGGCGCCTTGCCGAGCCGGAAGATGTTTTCGCTGCCTTCTTCGCGGAACGTATCGTCTCCGCCCGTCGCAATCTGATAGACAACGCCATTTTCAACGACGAATTTATCGGGAGCTTCCCCGATCACGCCCCATTCGGCCCCTAAAGTATCGCCATCGAATTCGTCCTGATACGGCAGGGTGAGCATTGCGTCGGAAGCGCGTCCATCACCCGCCTCCGTGCCACCGCGATCCGCCGCTGCAAGAGCCTTCTGTTCTTCCTGGCTCGGAGGATGCCCGGGCGCGCCGGAAGCCGGGCGCACTGCTGCGGCGCTGCCCTTTCCCAGGGACCAGCCATCACCCCATATCCGCGTTATCAACGGACGACCGTTCGAGCCCGCAACCGCAAACGAGATCAATCGGACAGCCCCCCCGGACTTCACTGCGGCCTCTACGACGGTCTCTTCTGCCGGCTGGTCCGCTGCCATCCGCAACTCATAATCGTCGACCGTGCCTTCATGCGCGCCGACCAGAGGACGAAATCCATCGCTGCCCGCAGCGATCGCTTCGATGAGTTGGGGGGCCAGGAATGCGCGAAATGATGTCATCACATTTCCGCCCGCCTTGAGCCCGGCACCTTGCTGTTCCAGCATGGAATTGACAGTGTAGAGTGAGAGGAGCACGCTTCGGGCGGCAATCTCATCCGCCGCTTTGCTTTGTGCTCCTGCCCCCGCTGCCGATATCGCAACGAGCATCGCGCTCATTACCAGCGAGCGAACCAGGCAGGTTGCCCCGCTTACAAACTGCCGGATCATCTGGCGTCTTCTCCATCCGTGTCATCCATCAGTGACCCGGAACTACCCTGCCTCAAGCGCGCTGCCGTCCCTCATATGGGGGAGGCATCATTGGCGAGAGAGCATTTCCTGCATATTCAGTGACTGATTTGAATCTTCGCAGCCGGCGTAGCAACGAGACGGTAGCCGCCCTCCCCGCCGCGTTCGGCTTCACGGTTCGGCAGCGGCGGGGTCGACAATAGGAGGATACGGTCGATGAACAGGACCTAAGAAATCGCATTGCACGCACATATCGAAGCGGCTGCGCAGCACGCGCCCCATGGCAGCCGGCGCAACGGAAGCCTTGAACAGCTGGTACAAATGGCTGGCTTTCTCCGGAACAACGAACCGTTGCGCAAATCGACGATTCCCGAAAATTGCGTGGGAAAGCGCTCTACTGCCGCGTGTTCAAATATGATAAACGCGACCAAATAAGACCAATTCGACGGGGCATCTCGTGGCCGGAACACAGAAAAGCGAAACCAAAGAACCTCTTTATGTCGTGCCACCCGTCACCCGGGCAATCGCACTGCTTCGCTACATTGCAGCGGGAAATCGGTGCCGCAACATCAGCAATGCAGCAAAGACGCTGGACATCAATCGCACGACGCTGATCCGTCTGCTCGCGACGCTCGAGGCCGAGAGCATCATCGAACCGATTGCTGACGATGGCGGATACCGCCTCGGCACGGGACTGATCGCCCTTGCCTCGGAAGCTTTGAACGAACGCAGCATTCTTCAGGTTGCGCGCCCGTTTCTGAAGCAGCTCGTCGAAGCACTCAACCTGTCGGCGCATCTCGGCGTTCTTGAAGGCCGCGAGATCGTCTATCTCGCGCGTGAAACACCCAATTCCCACCTGGCCAGCACCGTGCGCGAGGGCACGCGATTGCCTGCCCATGCGACCACGATCGGCCGCATTCTGCTTGCCGAAATGCCAACAGCTTCGCTGCGCTCGCTCTATGCAGGGCAAACGATGGAATCCTTCACAACGAAAACACGCACGACCCTTGCAGATCTCGAAAAGCAGCTGCAGAACGACCGTGCCCGCGGCATCGCCTGGAGCGTTGCGAATTTCGAGCGTGAGATCGGTTCGGCGGCGGTCGCGATCCACGATCACCAGGCACGCGCTGTCGGCGCCATCAATGTGACGGGTCACGCAAGCGTGTTCGCCGAGGACGGGCCGCACGCCGAGAAGATCGAGCATGAGCTCAAAGCAGTCGCGCGTGCGATGTCCGAGGCTCTGGGCTATCGCGGCTGGTCAGCCGATCAACTGTAAGCATAACCGTAAGAAAGCGCGAAGGAACTGCTCTCCAGCTTCGCGCTTCCGACAAAAGCACGGCGCAACCACAGGCGACCATGCACCTGTGTCTCGGAAAAGTCGGCGCTTTCGGGCAGGCGCACCGCCTCGCACCACAAACCACCAAGCCACTCCGCCCGTCGGAAGGAGGCTTTCCGGTCCATGCGAGCGCCGTGGAGTGAGAAATTTCCGTAACAGGCGATCTCCTGAAAATCGGCTCCCATCGGAAAGCCTGCCTGGTCGAAACGTGCGATCCCCCGGAACTCCGCGCCGGAAAAAAGCGCCTCAGCGGCAAAGACGGTCTTCTCGAAGCGGGCATCGTTGGCAAAGAGCGCGTTTGTAAATCCGGCGGCGCTGCCAAAATCTGCCCCGCTGAACCAACTGACCCCAAGAAAGCGTGCCCGCGTCGCGTCGATCCCATCGGGAAATGAGGCGCCGCTGAAATTGATCCCCGTTATGTCCAATCCACCAAGGTCAAGCCGCCCCTCACAAACGACGCCCGACAGGTCAACGCACGCACCGTGTTGCCACGGAACGGAGATCAACGCGCGTATGTCAGCCGCTTTCATCACGCGACCTCGCCGATTTTCTCCTCGGCCAGCGTCACGATCTGGCTCGCCCATGGAAAGGCCACGTCTTCAGCCATGTCGCTGCCGGAAGCATCATGTGTGATACGCTCGCCGATCTGCACCGCGCCGTGGGCGATGAGCAGCTCCGCAAGGGTCCCGCTGCCAAAACCGAAGGTCTCTTCATACTCTCGGTCTCCAAGACCGAAAATGCCGAAGTGAATGCCCTTCAGGTCCGGTGCCGCCGCTTTCAACGCTTCGGCGAAGGGTTGAGCGGAGGCTGGCAGTTCGCCATCGCCATAAGAAGAGCAGATGATCATGTGCAGCCGGCCTGCATCGAACTCGTCGGGTGAGAAGTCCGACAGGTTGCGGCACTCGACCTCATGGTCGCCCTCAAGCTCGGACATGATGTCCTCGGCGAGCATTTCGGCATTGCCGGTCTCGGTGCCATAAAGAAGCATGATGTTCATTGTGAAACCTCCTCTTTCTGAAGGGCCAGCGCCAGCATGGCATCGCGCGATGCGATCTTGGCGCGGCAGCGGTTTTCAGGTGCGTTGGAAATCTCGGCTGCATCGATGCGTTTCCAGCCGTGATAGCCGACCGCCCCTGCCCAGTCGGGGAAAGCCTGCCGGCCCGGCTTTTCAGGCAGTGCAGCGGCGCCCTCAAAATCAGCCAGAATGTGGGACGCCAGACGCTGTGCGTCGGCGCGATTATCAGGAATCGTGCCCTGCGGCCCACGGCGAAACCACCCGGTCGCATAAAGCCCGGGAGCAAGAACTCCTGCCTCCCGATCAACCGCTTCCCCAATCAGAAGATCACGTGGCAGGCCGACTTCCGCGCCAAAGCCGATTGCGGTGATAAAGGCACTGCAAGGCAGGATGACTGTGTTGCCCTCTCCATCCAGAAAGCGCGCTTCCTTCAGATGACCGTCCGGTCCCGAGAGCTCGATCGGCGTCAAGCCAAAGCGAAATGTTATGCGTCGCGCACCGCAGCCATGTCCATTGATCGCCTCAAGCGCGGCAAGCTTCTTTGCCGCTTCAGGATCATCGCTCCTGTCTGCTCCAAGAACGCGAATATTGATGCCTTCGAGCTTCGCAAGCTCCTTGATCATGACCGGATCGAACTTCGCCGCCGATGCCGGCGAACGACCGACAATCTCAATTTCCTCAATGCCTGAACGCGTCAGCCAATCGCTTGGCGCAGCACCCAGATCGGACCCCGCCAGTTCCTCCGGTGTCTTGGCCAACAGGCGAAGAATGTCGATGGCGACATTGCCATTGCCCATGATCACGACCCGGGAGCCCAGTTCCGGCAAAGGTGCGGCATCGGGATGCTCGTAGAGCGCCCGCGTCAACTGGCCGGCGCGATGAACACCCTGCAAATCCTCGCCTGCGATGCCAAGCGTTCGATCCGCCGACAGTCCGGCTGCGAGCACGACCGCATCATAGGCTTCGCGCAGGGCGTCGAGGCTGACATCCTCGCCGATGGTGACATTGCCCACAAAGCCTGCGCCCTGGCGCTCGAACACGCGTTCGAACTGCCTGATCACGCCCTTCGTGCCCTGATGATCAGCTGCCACTCCATAACGCACCAGTCCGTAGGGAACGGGCAGTCGGTCAATCAGATCCACCCTCAGGTCGTGCGCCGCTTTCAGCAGCGCCTGCGCCAGATAGCACCCGGAAGGCCCTGAGCCGACAATGGCGACAGCGCGGCTCATGATGCACCCACCGTCGCTGCGGCCCACGGATGCGGTGCACCCGAAAGGTCGGTGTAGAACGACTTCTGTGCCATATAGGCACGAATGCCCTCGCGCCCCTTTTCGCGCCCCATCCCGCTCTCCTTCTCACCACCGAAGGGCGTCGAGATGGAGAACTGCTTGTAGGTATTGATCCATACGGTGCCGCTGCTGATGGCCCGGCCCACTCGCCAGCTTTTGGGAAAGTCGCGGGTCCAGATGCCACAGGCAAGACCGTATTCATTGTCGTTGGCCTGGGCGATCAGCTCATCTTCATCATCGAAGGGCAGGACGACAAGGACCGGGCCAAACACTTCCTCCCGGCAGATGCGCGCGGTGTTGTCCAGACCGGCGAGGATGGTCGGCAGGTAGTAGGCGCCCTTGTCGAAATCGGCGCCCGCAGGAGCGCGCCCCCCGACCAAAATATCGGCTCCTTCTCTGCGCGCCCTTTCCACGTGATCGGCCACACTGTTGCGATGGTCGTAATGCACCATCGGAGCGATCTGCGTCGTCGCGTCGAAGGGATGACCGACCTTGAGGCGCTGTGTCGCCTCCACGAGCCGCTCGACAAACTGATCATAAATCGACCGCTCGACGAACAGGCGCGCGCCGGCAATGCAGCTTTGCCCTGTTGACGAGAAAATACCGAACAGCACACCGGCGAGTGCCTGTTCGATATCGGCGTCGGCGAAGACGATGGTAGGCGACTTACCGCCGAGCTCCAGGGAAACCGGCATGAGTTTCTGAGCAGCCTTTACCGCCAGCGCCCGCCCGGTATCGGTTCCGCCCGTGAAGCTGATCTTGGCGATGTCAGGGTGTTCGACAAGCAGATTGCCGATTTCACGGCCCGATCCCGGGAGCACCGAGAACAACCCCTTCGGCAACCCCGAAGCCTCGATGATGCGCGCCAGCTCCAGGGAGACGAGCGGCGACCACGACGCCGGTTTGAGGAGAACCGCGTTTCCTGCCGCAAGTGCTGGTGCAACCTTCTGGGCGTCCGAGGCGATCGGCGAATTCCACGGCGTGATCGCACCAATAAGACCAAGCGGTTCATGAACGGACATGGTGAGCGCGTCGCCGCGCTGTGCGGTCAGCGCTTCATCGGAGGTTTCAAGCACCGCGCCGAAATAGCGGAATGTGCCGGCGGCGGATGCTGCCAACGCTCCGGTCTCACGCAGGGTCTTGCCCGTATCGCGGCTCTGGATATGGGAGATGCGCTCGGCATTGGCCTCAATGCCGTCGGCGATGGCATAGAGAAAACGCGCCCGTTCATGCGGTTTCAGATTGCGCCACGCCGGGTCGGCCTGCGCCCGCTTTGCCCGCTCAATCGCGCGCTCCCCATCCGCGACGCTGGCACCGCGCAGCACGCGGTTGACACTGCCGTCAGCGGGAAAGACGGAGGTGATCTCCGCGCCCGTGCCCTCTTCCCATTCACCGGCGACGAACAGCTTGCTCTGCGGCAACTCGATCATGTTTGCCTCCCTCTCAGATTGCCACCGGACCGATGCGGTTCCGGATCTCCCGCAACACGCTGTAGACCGTGGAAACAGATGTCCTGGCATTGCCCGCCGACGGCAGGTTCTCAATGCGCATGGTGTATTTCGCCAGTGGCGAGGTAACGGAGTATTCATGGACATTGCCCGGTGCAGCCGGATCGGCCACCAGTTCCACACGGGTTGCCTCAAACCCCGCGCCTGCCAGAGCGAGCGTTGCCGCGACATTGGCATTCTTGGGAAAATCTCGTGCGGCTTCACGCGCATTCCCGGTGAAGAATGTCGCGGCCTCGGTGAGGTTCACCAGATCAACCGTCTCTTCGGCGGGTGTGCCGCTCCAGGCGCGCGGCGGCTTGGAACCGCGGTAGCGCACTTCAAGTCCGCCGGCAGCGCCAAGGGCCGCCAGAAGATCGACGCCGCCAACCGCACCCGCCGGCAGGACAAGGCGCGCGCCGCCAGCCGCGGCAGCCGACCGCAGCTCGACCTCCAGCGCCGCATCGGACAATGCGCCAATGGAAACGATGACCACATCCGTGCCGGAGCGGAGCACCGGCGGGACATGTGACACAACGGCCGCGTGACCGGCGCACTCGACCACAAGGCTCGGCTTTCTCTGGAGAAGCGCGTCAGCATCGGTAACAACGACAAGCTCATCCGCCAAAACAGCAAACTCCGCCGCAAGGTGTGCTTCGGCGTCGTCGGCAAGTTCAGGCAGTGTTACAACAGCCAAAAGCTCCAACGGAGCCTCAAGCGTCTCTGCCAGCTGCTTCAGCAATGTCTGGGCAATGTTCCCAAAGCCAATCATTCCAAGCCGCATCGCCCTAAGCCTCCTTACCGGCAGCACCGGCGGGCGGGCCCGCAAACGCTTCCTTGAACGGACCGATGGCGCACATGTCGATTTCGATCAAGCGCGGTCCGCTGGCTGCAACCGCCTCGTCCAGTGCTGCGGAGAAATCCGATATGTCGCTGACAAGCCGGTGGGGCATGCCTATGGCTTTGCAGAACTCCGCGAAATCCGGTGTCGCAAGCGCCGAATAGTGACGCCGACTGTCGTACTGCGCGTCCTGAATGTTCTGGATGACACCGTAGGCTTTGTCGTTCATCAGCAGATATACGAGGGGAGCCTGCTCCTCGACAGCGGTGATCATCTCCGCGAGACCAAGCATGGTTCCGCCATCGCCGAGAAGGGTGATCGCCTTTGCCCCTTTCGACGCAAGGGCCGCGCCGACGCCCATCGCAACCCCCTGCCCGATACCGCCACCCAGCGCGTGGACGCCAAGATTGGGGCTGGCAATGCGCACATAGCGATTGCCGAACGTGGAATTGGAGATGGTCACGTCGCGCACCCATGGATGCGCGTCAGAAAACACCCGTTCAGCCAGTGTGTCGGCAAGAATGCGATACGGTCCCAGAACATCCCGCATGCGGCCTTCGGCAGCGGCGCGGGTGCGGGCGATGTCGAAAGAGAGGTTGGTATCGGTGTCGAGCGTGTCCGGCAGGCGTGCGAGCAGGCGGGCCAGTGTGTCGGCAGCATCACCATGGGCAAAAACCTCGACCGGATAGTTGCGGCCGCCCTGCGCGGCGTCGGCATCGACCTGAACGAGAGGGCGCGGCAAGGGCATCTTGTTGTTGCGGGTCTCATTGCCGCGCAGACGCGAGCCGACGACGATCATCAGATCGCAGCTTTCATAAAGCTCGACGGCCTCCGGCGTCATGTTGAACGCCCCGAGGCTTGCGGGCTCATCCTCCGACACGATCGCGCGACCATTGGTGGAGGTAACCACGCCGAAACCGCGACGCATCAGCTCGGTGGCCTCCCTGACCGCCCCGCGTGCACCGCCACCCAGCCACAAAAGCGGACGTTTGGCCGTCTTCACCAGCTCGGCAATCTCATCGATCACACTTTCGGGGGCAATCGGTGTGGTTGGCTGCGGAAGGTGAATGCGCGTCGCCGGATGAGCGGCCCTGCGCTGAACGTCGACGGGAATCTCCAGACTGACCGGGCCTGTCGGCGCGGAGAGTGCCGCCGATACGGCCGCAGTGAGGGTTCCCACCGCACCATTGGCGTCCCACATACGGAACACCGCCTTGGAGATGCCGCGCAGCATCTCCGGCTGCCGTGGCACGTCATGGATGGCCGCCCGGTCGCGATCTGCAAACTCCAGATCGACCTGAGTCGTGATGTGCAAAACCGGAGAACCCGCCGTAAGTGCCTCAGCCTGTGCACCTGCCGCGTTGCCGGCGGCCGTTCCCGTGGAGGTCATGCAGACCCCCAGTTCTCCGGAAACGCGTGCAAAGGCATCCGCCATGTTCATGGCACCGGCCTCACCACGCGCAGGCACAAACCGGATACGGCCCTGACGTGCAATTGCATCCAGGATCGGCATGTTGTGAATGGAGATGACCCCGAACACGGTCGTAACGCCGATCTCTGCGAGATAGCGGGCGATGAGCTCGCCAACCGTCTCCGAGGCTGTGATTGTTTCGAGTTTCATCCCGTATCCCTCAAATGTAACGAGACAGGCCGCCCGACACTTCGAGCTGAGCACCTGTGATGTAGCTCGCCGCCGGCGAGCCGAGAAAAGCGATGGCCGCGGCGGCTTCCGCGGGATTGCCCAGGCGGCCGAGCGGAATGCCCTTTTTTGCCGCCAGTGCGCCGTACCATTCAGCCCGGCTCTGGGACTGGTCCTCACGCTCCGCAAAGCGGCGCGACCACTGCCCCGAACCGACAAGACCAAGCAGAACCGAATTGACCCGCACATCGGGTGCCAGTTCCACGCTCAGCGACTTGAGGAGATTCTGCACGCCGGCCCGCGCCGAGGAGGTGCAGACCATGTGTGGTTCCGGCTGGTAGGCCAGCAATGAGTTGACCGCGACGATGGCGCCCTTTGCCCGGCGCAGCATCGGCAGGAAGGCGCGCGTGGGATGGATCTGGCTGAACAGCTTCAACTCATACTCGGCGCGCCAGTCCTCATCGCTCGTGTCTTCAAAGGTGGAGAGGCGGCCCTGCCCGGCATTGTTGACAAGCAGGTCGCAGCGGCCAAAGCGCGCTTCCACCGAACCGGCGAAGTCTTTTACCGCATCCGGTTCCAGAACGGACAGTGCGCGCGCAAAGACACGCTCCTCCCCGTGGTCGCGAATGAGGACGGCCGCCACATCGTTAAGCCGGCTTTCGGTGCGCGCGCACAGCGCCACGCTCGCACCGGACTGTAGCAGGGTCTCGACCGTTGCCAGCCCGATGCCGGACGAACCGCCCGTGACCACCGCGACTTTTCCATCGTATCCGTAGTGCATCAGATCTTGCTCCTGGCGGGTGCGAGTTCAGGGAAACCGGGGTCCGGGCGGCCCTGCATCACCGCGCGTTGCGCCGGCGTCGGCGGGCCGGCCGTCATCCATCGATCCATGGCTTCAGGCTTGTCGCGCGGCCAGACCTGGGCTTCATGGGTCGTTTCATCGATCTGCTGAAGTTCGGAGGTGAACTCGATGACGAAACCTGATGGGGAAACGAAATAGGCGAAGGGATTGTTGCCGGGCCCATGCCGCCCTGGCCCCCAGGTCGGCACATGCCCTTTCTGCTTCATGCGGCCGATACCGCGCATGAACTCGTCGATGGAGGGCATTTCAAAAGCGACGTGGTTGACACTGGCATAGTTCCCACGGACCAGGGCGATCGAATGGTGGTCCGAGTTGCAGCGCAGAAACACCATCTGGTCGGCGGAATAGTCCGAAACGCGGAAGCCCAGCACACGGGTGTAGAATTCCTGCACGCCGTCCATGTCCGGGGTGTTCAGCACCACATGGCTCACCTTGCGCGGCTTGGCCCATTCGGGCTCCTCATCATGCGTGAGCGCTTCGGTGCGGAAACGCAGACGGCGATTGTCGGGGTCGAGCATCTCGAAACCGTATCCGCCGGCGTAGTCGTCAAAGGAGCCCGGTTCTGCGAGCGCGATGCCGCCGCGCGCGATGACCTGCCGATAGAGTGCATCCATCGATGCCCGGTCAGGCATGGCAAAGTGCACATATTCGATGCCAAAGACCGGCCCATCCTTAAGCCCGTAGAGAAACGGCTCCTCGCCGGTGCCGCGCAGAAGCGCGATGCCATCCTCCTTATGGGCAAGGCTCAGGCCCCACATATCCTCGTAAAAGGGCAGCGTGCTCGTGATGCCGGGTCCGCGCATCATGATGCCGCGAAGGCTGCCGACGCGAATTGTCTCTGCCATGGTCGTTTCTCCTCCCGGCCTCAGCCGACGATTTCCGCGAGCGCATCCAGCGCCGCCGAAAAAGCGGCGGGGGTCTGCTGATAAAGAGCGTGTCCTGCGCCCGGCACGAATGTGAGCGATCCACGCCAGGGATCACGAAGGGCCGCATGGGCCCGGCGGGCCGATTCCGGCGGGGTGACGACATCCTCTGCCCCGACGATGACATCGGTGGGCACCTGAAGCCGTTCGGCATCGTCAAGCAGCCGACCGGAAGCCAGCATGCGAGCGGCCTGCGGGTAGCCCGGTACGCTGACCTTTGCCATCCCGTCACGCACGCGCGCGACAATGTCTCTGTTGTCGTCAGGCGCATAGACAAGCCTCGGCGCCCGAAGATCGGCGAACTTCTCCGGACCCAGAGTCTGTAGATCATCGATGCGCGCCTGAGCAGCGGCACTCAGTGCGGCTCCCCGTGGCACGCCATGGCCAAGCGCCGGAGAGCTGAGCAGAAGGCGTTCAACCCGGTTTCTGTGCGTCGAGGCAAAGGACGCCGCCATCAGACAGCCGAGCGAATGTCCCGCAAGCAGGACCCGCTGGAGACCCAGCCGATCGAGAAACGCTTCGAGCGCTGCCGCATAATCGCCTGCCAGCGGCCAATCGATGTCGAGCGGAGCGGAACCGCAATAGCCCGGCGCATTCCACGCAATTACCCGCCACGCCTTCGGCAGATGTGGCAGAAGCGGCGTGAAGGACGCCGCATTCGAGCCAACCCCGTGCAGCAGTACAAGAACGGGGCCATCCTCGCCTGGCCGCTCCAGATACTCGATCCCACCCGTTTCACTGACTTTAAAGGTCATCACTGCCTCAATTGAAAACAAAGCCGTTGTTTACCGGCAGCGTCTGCCCCGTCAGCGTCAGCGCTCCCTCGCCAAGCAGGAAGGTGACGATCTCGGTAATTTCACCCGGCCCCTGTGCCCCCGGCACGGCGCGTCCTTCCGCGTAGAGCCGGTGGCGAGCTTCCGGCACATAGCCGGTCGATTCCGTGGTCAGGATGCCGGGTGCTATCGCTGTCACTCCGACACGGTTCGGCCCAAGCTCGCGCGCCAGCGAGCGTGTCATCGCCATGAGAGCGCCCTTGCTGGCCACGTAGGACATCAGGCGTGGCGCACCCCAGAGCGCCGTATCGGAAGCGACATTGACAATGCGGCCCGAGCCCGAGGCCTTCAGCAACGGGGTCACTGCACGCGTCATCAGCCACGTACCCCTCACATTGACCTGCATCACCCGATCCCAGCTGTCGATGTCGATTTCCTCGAACGGGATGCCGCCTATGCCTGTAGCGATCGCGCCATTGTTGACGAGGCCATGCAGGACACCATGCTGCTCGGCGAGGTTTCGCCCAACGGCCCGGATCGACGCCGGATCGGCCAGATCAACGGAAATGAAGCGCGCGCCACACTCATCAGCGATCGCGCGGCCCTCCTCCTCGGCGATGTCAGCCAGAACGAGACGCGCACCGTTCTTCGCGAGGTGGCGGGCAATCTCGGCGCCAAGTCCGTGTGCGGCACCCGTAACCAGTATGGTTCGTCCCTCAACCATCACTCGGCAGCCATCTCGGCTTCGACCTGGCTCTTCGCAGCGCGCGTCAGAATTTGCCGAACGCGGGAGACGCCGAGATCATGCTGGTAGAGCATTTCACGTTTGCGCGCGTCGTCGGGCATTCCCTCCAGCATGACCCGATCCTGCTCGAGCACGTCCCAATGCGTCTTTTCCAGCCGGGCGCGATAGAGGAAGCGCCAGCTGTCACGCGCGAGGCCAGAAACCCTGCGCATACGCCAGAAGAAAACCTTGCAGGTGGCCGCATCCACCGGGGTCACGAAACCGATGATGCGGAAAACACCGCCCGGCCCCGCCGCCGGCGGATACGGAATTTCGAGAAAGCAGAACATCGAGCCTGGATGCACCTCGAACTCGGTCCAGTCGAAGTTCTCGCCGACCTGGCCAATCCGGCTGACGCGAAAGCCCGCATCGGTCTTGTCCAGTTTCATCAGGTCCTGTTTGGAACCGAAGGCAAGCGTAAAGCTCTCGGCATGCAGATAGCAGCCATGCATGGGGTCGGCGAGGTTGTCGAGCGCGTAGCGATAGTTCGTTTCCCAGACACCTGTGCAAAGGAAACCCGTCCACGCATCGTCTGTCAGTTCCCTGGGCAGCGCCAGGTCCGGTGCTTCGGGCTGTTCGGCCGAAGGCACATAGACGAACACAGCATCGCCTGCCTCCCGCACCTCAAAGGATTTGAGCGCCTTGCGCCCCTCCAGCGCGCATTCGGGCATGGCCGGAACCCGCACCACCACGCCCTCTCCATTGACGACAACGCCATGATAACGGCAGCCGATATTGCCCTCATGGATTTCGCCATAGGAAAGCGGGGCGCCGCGATGGGGGCAGAAATCCTCGACACAGCGGAGCCTGTTCTCCGCATCGCGCCAAAGAACGATCTTCTCTCCGAGAAGCCTGGTTCCATAGGGCTTCGACGCTTTAACCTCGACCGATTTGGCAACCGGGTACCATTGGCCGCGCAGGCCGCTGTTCACCCGATCCTCTATGAGCGATTTCTTGTCCATGGCTGTCATGTCCGTCTCCGTCATGGATATCCGAAAGCCTCCCGCTTCCGTCGACAGTGATTGTGTGAGGCCCTGCTAGTGCTGGGCCTTGGGCAGGTAATGCAGCACCCGTTCCTCAATCCGCACGAGCACCGCGTAGAGCAGAAAGCCGATCACGGTGAGCAGAACGATGGCGTTGAAGACCATGGCCGCATTGGCTTGCCCGCCTCCGTAGGAGATCAGGAAGCCGAGGCCGGTGTTTCCGCCAACCAGCTCACCAACCGTCACGCCGATCACGGCCAGTGTCGATGCGATCCGCAGCCCGGCCATCAGATTGGGCATGGTGGAAGGCATTTCGACCTTCAGAAAGATGCCCCAGCGGGAAAGGTTGTAGGCGCGCGCCAGATTGACGAGATCGCGATCGACCGTCCGCATGGCCTGAAGCACATTGACCAGCACGGGGAAGAAGACGATCAGCACCGTCACCAGAAGCTTTGGCATGGCGTTGTAGCCGAACCACATGATGAAGAGCGGTGCGAAGGCCACTTTCGGTGCGATCTGCAACGCCAGAATGTAGGGTGACAGAACCTTCTCCCAGAACTCCGACATACCGAGCAGATAGCCAATCACAGCGCCAAGCAGGCTGCCAATGGCAAAGCCGAGCACCGTATAAAGTGCCGTCGAGAGCGTGTGGCCAACGAGCCCTTCCTGAAGCAGCATGCGCTTCATTTCGGCAAGGCAGTCTGTGACCGTCGGGATGATGAATTTCGGAACGCCAAGCGCCGGCGGCAGGAACTGCCATGCGAGCAGGACCAGAACCAGAAGGCCGAGGCTTGCAAGGAGTGTGCTGCGCCGTGAAGTCATGATGGGTTTCGCCACCTTGACCGGGGCCCCTGCCCCGGTCTCCATAGAACTGACCTGTGTCATTGGACGAATTCATTTGTGTAGAGGTCCTCGACCGGAACCGCGGTCTGGACAATGCCGTTGTCGACATAGAAGGCCTGCACACTGGCGATGCGCTCCGGGTCGAATGCACCGAGCGGCTGGTTCTCACCTTCCGGATAGACCAGCGTTGCATAGGACCGCAGAATGCCCTCGATCTCAGCTTCCTTGCCGGCGTGCTGCGGCACGGCGGCAACGTAGTCCCTGGCGGCCTGCGCCGGATCTGCGGCAATGTGGCCGACCGCTTTCAGGACTGCGCCGACAAAGCCGCGCACCACTTCGGGGCGTTCCTGGATCGTCTTGTCGGAGGCGATAATCGCCTGCGCCATGGCCGGAAAGACCTCATCAACCGGCATCTGCTCCATTTCAACGCCAGCCGCCTCGATCGCTGCAATCCATTCGGGCACGCCCGACATGGCATGCAGATTTCCGGCGATGGTGAGCTGGATGATGCCACCTGCTCCAACCGCCTGAATGTCGGCATCGGCCTTGGTCATCTCGGCGGAGGCGAGCACCGCCAGAAGATTGTAGTAAGTGGTGTCCTGGAAGGAGAGCACACCGATCGACTTGCCTTTCAGATCGGCCGGTCCGGTAATGCCACTGTCCTTGCGCCAGGCAAGCTGCGTCAGACCACGGCCGCCGAGCAGAGCCACGCCGCGAATATCAAGCCCGTTGGCGCGCACGATGATGGGCGTGTCCCCGATGCCTCCGCCGAGATCGGCATTCCCGACAGCCACCTGCGTGGCCACGTCCGCACCGCCCTTGCCAACCTGGAAGGTCACGTCGAGGTCTGCAGCCTCGAAATAGCCCTTGCTTTTGGCGAGCTGAAAGGGCGCGAAGGCGGGCAGGAAATCAGGTGCAGGGAAAAGATATGTCACCTTTTCAGCGGCAAAGACCGTGGCGGCTGAAGCCGTGAGAAGAGCAGCGGCGAGAGCCGACTGAAGCATGCGTCTCATCAAAATTCCCCTTTTGCTTAGTGCCAGTCAGATGGCTTTTTCTTCGAGTTTCAGGTGTTTGAATATCTGGGCTGCGTAATCGCTGACCTCGGGCATCACCCTGCGGCGAAGCGGTTCTTCGCGATGCGGCAAATCAACCTTGATCTCCGTCACGATGGTGCCCGGTCGTTCGGAAAGGACGAGAATGCGGTCGGACATCAGCACCGCCTCCGACAGGTCATGCGTGATCAGCAGCGTTGTCTTGCCGGTCTGCGAAATGGTGCCCGCGAAACTGTTCTGGAGCAGAAGCTTGGTCTGCGCATCGAGTGCAGAAAACGGTTCGTCCAGCAGGACGATTTCCGGTTTGATCGCAAGCGTGCGAGCCAGCGCCGCGCGCTGACGCATGCCGCCAGACAACTGGTAGGGGTAATGGTTTTCGAACCCCGCCAGATGACAGCGCTTCAATTCGATCATGGCCCGATCCCGGCGTTCCGATTTGGCAACGCCGCGCGCTTCAAGTCCGAATTCAATGTTCGAAACGATGTCACGCCAGGGCAGAAGCAGATCCTTCTGAAGCATGAAACCGACATGCGCGTTCGGGCCCGCCACCGGTTCTTCGCTGACATAAACCTCCCCGCGCGTCGGCTGGTAAAGGCCCGCGGTCATGCTGAGAATGGTGCTCTTGCCGCAGCCTGAAGGCCCGACAACCGAGACAAACTCACCCTCGTTCACCCGGAAGCTGATGTCGTTGACGGCGACGAGATTTTGCCCTGTCCCCGATGTGAACTCCTTGGTGACGGAACGAAACTCAAGCGCCATAGCCGCTGGCCTCGTAAGCTGCATCAAGCTCCCTGTTCGTCGCCTGCAACTCTTCAGCCAGAAGCGCTTCCGTCCAGTCGGTCCTGCCGGAGCGAGGGGCAACGACGTTCTTTTCCGCCAACTGTCGCGCAACCATGGAGAAGTCGTGCTCGCCCGTGGCGTAGATCGTCATCAAGGCATCGGCCAGCGCATACTCTCGCTCGTCCAGCTCGCGCCCGCGACATTGATGCTCCAGCCCGGGACGCCCCGTATCGAAGGCGCGCTGCGACAGGCGATCTTTGAAGGCGTCCATCTTCCCCTCCCTTGTGTTCAAATAAGAACATATTGTTCAAAATAAGAATGACGGATCGATGATCCCGTGTCAAGCGGCCTCCCGGCGCCCCTCGGGCAGGATCGAAATCTTTGGATTGCATCACCCGGTCGGACCGCCGGCAGGTTGCGTGACAGGCCGGACTGCGTTGACAGAACCAGCCCAGCGCAATACCGTTATTTTTTGAACTTATAGTTCTTATTTGAACACTTCGGGAGTGAGCTGAATGAAGATCGGCATAGCCGGGGGCGGCGTCGGCGGAATGGCCGCCGCGATCGCACTGCAGAAACAGGGACACGACGTCACGATTTTCGAGCGCGCGCGCGCCTTTGGTCGCATTGGCGCCGACGTCAACCTTACCCCGAATGCCGTGCACGCACTCGACGGGCTGGGTATCGGCGAATTGCTGCGAACGACTGCGGCACGCCCCGAATATCGCATCAGCCGAACCTGGGATACGGGAGAGGAAACCTCACGTCTACCAATGAGCACCGCAGCGGAAGAGCGCTACGGTGCGCCCCAGCTCACCATTCACCGTGCGGATCTGCTCGCTGCGCTGGAAAACACCCTGACGGAGAACACGATCCGCTTCACCTCACAGGTCATCGCCGCCGAGGAAGGCGGCAGCGGCGCGGTCGCCATTCTCTCCGATGGTACACGGTTTGAAGCAGACGCCCTGATCGGCGCCGACGGCATTCACTCGGCGGTGCGGCATTCACTGTTCGGCGAAGATCACCCCCGGTTCACCGGCCTGGTCTCCTATCGCGCCGTTTTCCCGCGCGAGCGGGGCGGCAACATCCCCAATCTCGACTCGTTCACGAAATGGTGGGGACCGACACCTGAACGCCAGATCGTTACCTTCCCGCTCAACCTCGGCAGCGAGATTTTCGTCTTCGCCACCACCCCGCAGGACGACTGGGCGGAAGAAGGATGGACACTGCCGGGCGATATTGGTGAGCTGCGCGAAGCCTATGCCGATTTTCACCCTGAAGCACGCGCCCTGCTGGATGCCTGTGAAAGCGTCACCCGTTCCGCATTGCATGTACGCGAACCGATGCAGCGCTGGTCAAAGGGACGCATCACGCTTCTGGGCGATGCTGCACACCCCATGGTGCCATTCATGGCGCAGGGTGCATGCATGGCGATCGAGGATGCGGTCGTACTGGCACGCGCCCTGAGCGGCGCTGTGCCGGACACGGTTTCGGAGGCCTTCAAACATTATGAGGCTGCTCGCATCCCCAGAACCGCCAGGGTGCAGGAGGGATCACTCGCCAACAACTGGCTGAAAAAGGGCTCGAACGCGGACTGGGTCTACGGATACGACGCCTGGGAGACGGCTCTCTCTGAAAGCACCTGATCTCAATTCGGAGTAGCATATCCGGTGCCGGCGCGGCGGCACCGGAACGGCGTTGGCATTCATGGTTTGCGCCGCTGCAATCCCACCCTTGATGCTCCCCTCAGGGTCGAAGCCCGGAGCGAAGTGGTTGAACTCCAACGTCTTGCCCGCGGCGCGCATGGCAAATTTTTGCCTGGAAACCGCTCTGACTGTTTTTAAACCAGTGATGGCGCGCACCCAGCCTGCATGGGCTGGGTGCGGTCTTTCTGCATGGGCCGCGCCTAGGCAGCCTCGTAGACTATGCCGTCAGCCTGAGCCGATCCGACAACCGACCACACTGTGGCCGGAGCGGCGGAGTTGTTGCGGAACCAGTGCTTGCGACCGGCAGGCGTCTTGACCAGATCGCGTGGCCCAAGCTCAACCTCAACGGTCTCGCCATTCTCCTCCCAGCCGACGATCAGCCCACCTTCGAGAACGAGATAGGCGTCTTCCACATCGCGGACGATCGGCTTGATGCCGACGCCCGAAGGAATGCCCAGCATCTCCTTGCGGCAGGTGTCGTGCGCAATGCCGCCCTCACCCACATAGACCTTGCGGGTGAAGCCGGCCTTTTCCCAGATTGTCGGCAGTTCGTTGTGACGCACCACATACTGCGCCATCAGCTTCTGCAGCGGGTGGCTGCCGTTGCGATCGAAAGGCAACGTCTTGCCGGGCTCGGCACCAAAACTCCGCGCCAATTCCGCCGGATGCTCCTTCGGATGATAGTGATAGACCGGCGGCAGCGGCTTGCCGACATCGACCGAAATGGACATCAGTACCGGCGTGACGCCATCATTGCGGAAGCCGTGGCCGATCTCACGGGCATTGAGGATCATGTCCTTGGCACCGAGCTTGACCTCGACAACCTCGCCGTCCTTCTCCCAGCCAACCACAAGCACCCCGTCGATGATGAGGAAACTCTCCTCAATCTCATGGCTGTGGCAGGCAGCGTATTTCCCGGGTTCCTTGTAGATCAGGCTCAAGGTGAAATGATCCGGCTTCATGGTTGATGTGTCGCCAACCTTTGGAGAACCCCCGGCACCGATGTAACGCATCTGTGCCCGGGCCAGATCATCGAACCCGGCATTTGACGGGAAAGCATTCCAGTCAAAGGTCTTGTCTGTAAAGCGGCCTGTATGGGCTGCAAGTCCCTGCGCCAGGGCCGAAGTGGCGGTCGCATGTATGGTCATGGGCTTTCCTTTCGCGTGAAGTGCGAGAAGGCTAGTGCAGGCGGATTTTACCTGCTAGACACTGTTTTATGGATAAAACACCCATCACACCACCTCACTCCGACGACAAGTATCTCGTCCCCGGTTTGATCCGCGGGCTAAAGGCGCTGCAGTCTTTCACGCCCGAAGATCGTGAAATGACACTCTCCGACATAGCCCGTCGACTTCAAACGACGCGATCCGCAGCGTTTCGCACCGTCTACACACTCGCCCAGCAAGGATACCTTCTGCACAACCCGCAGACAGGGCGCTACACGCTCGGCCCTGCGGTTCTGCGCCTTGGCTACGGCTATCTTGCGACCCGCGAGCTGGTCGAAGTGGCCCTGCCGGAACTCGAAAAACTCCGCGACAGGACGGACTGGTCAGCGCATCTTGGCGTACGCGATGGACGCTTCGTCCTCTACATGCTGCGTGTTCCCAGCCATATGGGCCTTGCAAGCATCGTTCATGTCGGCAGCCGCCTCCCGGCAGCCGGCACCACGATGGGTCGCGTGCTTCTCGCCGACCTCAGCGAAAGCGACCTGGTGCGTCTTTACCGCGACGAGACCTATCAGAACGCGCCAGGCCAAACCCCGCGCAGTCTGGGCGAACTCGTCGCGCAGTGGCAAAGGGACCGCGGCACGCCTGCAATTGTCCAGATCGGCAGCTTCGAAACAGGAATTGCCAGCATAGCCGCACCGGTGCGCGACATTGAGGGGAATGTCGTAGCCGCGATCAACGCCACCCAGTCAGCCTCCGCCGACCGTGTCGACAGCATTGACACCGGGATTCGAGACGAGGTGGTGCGCACCGCAGACGCCATCACGCGTTTGCTGGGCGGCATGCCCACCTCCCCCCGCAAGGAGGGCACGGGTACCTGAATGCGGTGGGCCACTCGGTTGCGCCGAACCGATCAAGCCACTCTTGCCACGGCCTTCGATTTGCGCTTAGAATAAATTGAACATTACGTTCAAATATGAACAGAGGGGCGCAACTCATGAAACTGACAAGACGCAACCTGATGCTGGGTGCGATGGGGAGTGCAGCCATGCTGTCATTCCCGGGCAGAGGCCATGCACAGGACAGCTTCAACTTCATCACACCGTTCACGCTTTCACTGGCCTTCGCGCCGGTCATCTATGCCGATGCGGCCGGCTACTACGCCGAAGAAGGCCTGGCCATGAACCTGCAGGCTGGCAAGGGTGCGGCTCTCGCTGCACAGATGACAATCGCCAGGCAGATGGACGCCGGACGCACCGGCGGCACAAACTATATCGTTTCACGCGTGAACAATGACGCCCCGCTTATCTCGATCGCAACGATCGCCCAGCGGTCGCCCTTCTTCGTGCTGTCTTCCAAGGAAAACCCTGTGAAGACGATCGCTGACCTGGAGGGACGCACAGTCGGCATGGCGACACTCGGTGGCTCGATGGAAGGCACGCTCGACCTGATGATGACAGGAGCCGGTGCCTCACCGGGCACGGTGAACAAGGTGAAGGTCGCCGATTCCGCCGCCTCGTTCGCGCTGATCGAAGCGGGCCGCGCCGGTGCATTTCTCGGCAATACCTCATCAATGATCATTGCCAGCTCGGCGCGCGACGACGTCGAAGTCATGCCCATCGACGACGGCATGCCCGGCCAGGTCTACGTCGCGCGACCCGATGAGATCGCCGAAAACCCGAACAAATTCATCTCGTTCCTGCGGGCAACGCACCGTGCGGCTGCAGAGATTGTCGACGCGGAAGACCTGACGCCGATCCTTGCTAAAATCGGTGAGAAACACGATGTGACCGGCCTCAACAATACGGAAACCGCCCAGAAGGATCTGCACACCAATGCGCAGAACTGGGCCTCCAGGGGTAAGGAAAATATCCTGCGCAACGTTCCGGAAGTCTGGGAACGCGCCGTGGGTCTGCTCGCCGACGCCAAGCTCATCGATAAGGCCGTACCGGCGAGCGAGCTCTACACCAACAACCTTCTGGACCAGGCTCTGAAAGCATGAACATCGAGAATACTGCCGATATCCGCATCGTGGGTATCGGCAAAACCTTCGGCCAGGGCGAAAACGCCGTCCGTGCCATCGGTGACGCGACACTCGACATGCAGCGGGGCGATTTCATATCCCTGCTCGGCCCGTCGGGCTGCGGCAAGACCACGCTCCTGCGCATCATCGCCGGCCTGGAACAGCCGAGCGAAGGGGAAGTCATCGTGCGCAACCGGTCCGTCTGGGAAGGCGGCAAAAGATCGTCGGAGGCCACACGCCCCGTCTCGATGATGTTTCAGGAGGCGCGCCTTTTCCCCTGGTTCAGTGTGGCAGAGAACGTTGCCCTGCCCCTGCGCCTGCGAGGCGTCAAAAGAGTGGAACGGGAAGAACGCGCACACGCGCTGTGTGAGACGGTGGGCCTGAAAGGTTTCGAGAAGGCCCGCCCCTCAGCGCTCTCCGGCGGCATGCGCCAGCGTGCGTCGCTTGCAAGGGCACTGATCACCGAACCCCAGGTCTTGCTGCTTGACGAGCCTTTCGGCGCGCTTGACGCAATGACGCGCGACACACTGAACATGGAGCTGATGTCCGTTTGCGCCAAGGCGCAGGTCACCACTATTCTCGTCACGCATTCCATCACCGAAGCGGCGTTCCTTTCGGATCGCGTTGTGGTGCTCGCGTCCCGGCCGGCCCGCATCACCGAGGTAATCGAAATGCCCTTCGAGCGTCCTCGCACGCTTGATCTTCAACGCAAACCCGAGTTTCAGGACATGCTTGTGCGTCTGCGCGCCAGCCTGACAGGAGGCCACTGATGGGCACCGACCGGTTCATCCGCATAGCGCTACCGACCGCAACCGTTTTTGCTTTCCTGATTGCCTGGACGGTTTATGTGCACACTGCAGAGGTCTCCGCGTTCATCCTGCCCACACCGATGCAGATCGTTTCGGCCTTCATCGGCCTCGTAAGCGATCCGGACATTTGGGGCCACGCCCTCGTCACGGTGATCGAGGCCGTTTCCGGCTTTCTCATTGCAGTTGTACTGGGGATTTCGCTTGGAATGGCAATGGCCCGCGTACAGATGCTCGAATGGGCTTTCAAGCCCTTCATCGTGTGCCTGCAACTGATCCCCAAGATCGCCCTCGCACCGCTTTTCATACTGTGGTTCGGTTTTGGTCTCGAATCGAAAATCGTCATTGCTGCGGCTCTCGCCTTTTTCCCGGTTTTCTCGAATGCGCTGGTTGCGTTCCGCTCGGTCGAGCCCGGTGATCGGGACGTCTTCACGATGCTGCAGGCAAATCCGGTTCAGCGCTTCACCATGCTCGACCTTCCCACCGCCCTGCCAGTCGTCCTGGCTGGCATGGAAGTGGCGGTGGTGATGTCAATGATCGGGGCCATTGTCGGCGAGTTCATCGGCGGCAATGAGGGGCTCGGCTACCTCGCCGTTGCCATGCTGCAGGAGCTGCAGGTGCCCGGGCTTTTCGCCGTCATCGTGCTGCTGACACTGATCGGCCTCACGCTCTACACGCTCATCGCCCAGCTGCGTGGCTGGCTGACCCCATGGCACGCTTCCGTGGCAGGTAAATCCCGGGATGGTTAGGAAACGCGGAAACCGCTTTTCTTTCACGAATAGCGTGAGAAGCGCTAACCAGACCGCCTCATCGATACCGTGAAACGCCGAGGCGGTCTGACGTGGAAACTGGGGCCAAAGTCAGCTCGGGGCCCTGCCCCGCAACGAATTGACGTTCTGCGGCTGCCACCCATGGCAGCAGCCGCAGACGCCGTCAAAGGAACAGGTCTGCTATGATTGCCGACCCGAGATAAGTGCCTGTCATCACGAACACGGCCACGATGAAGAGCTTCCAGCCGGAAGATCTGGCGATCGAAATCTCGCGGCGCGTGATCGCGATACCCGCATATGCAAGGCATGGCGTTGCGAGCGTCAGGAAGTTGACGTGGCTCACCTTGTCCAGAACCCAGGCACTGCCCGGCGTCCATGGCAGGGTAACAAGAATGCCAACCAGCGAGATCCAGGCGACCGACGGCAGGCCGACCGGCACGACATGGGTCAGCACGAGACCGACCAATGCGATTACGTAAAGGACAGCCAGACCGACCAGCCCCTGCATGACGGTTGCGTCGGTGGCGACGGTGTTGCCCACCAGCGCGATAAGGGAAACGGCGGCAAGAAGCACCGCGTGCTGTGCCAGATCGGGCTTCGTTTCCGCTTCGTAGTCCACGGGAAGTTCAGCAGTGCTCATGATCACTCTCCGGCGTTGCTGGCTACGGGCTCTTTTCGGCCCAGAAGGTCATACAGTTTTTCGGTCACCGGCAGGGCGACGAAGATGCACAGGTAAAGTCCGGTCGCATAGGTCAGCACGTTGCTGGCCCCGGCCAGTGCGAGGATCTGTTCTTCCATGGCCGGGACAGCATGAGACAATGCACCCGAACAGGCCGCCATCATCGAACCCGATCCGATGCCACACGCCATGGCCAGCGCCTCGATGCTGAACCAGCCCGACGTCGCCAAAAGCGAGGCGAGAATGGCAAAGATAAAGGTCCCGAACAGCGTGCCGATGACATAGACGCCCATGACCCCTGCGCCTTCGGCGGATTTCAGCCCGTATTTGTCGGCGATGATCGCAATGTTCGGCTCACGTGCGACGGAGAACGTGGCGCCCACCGCCTCGCGCCCCATGCCGAGAAGCAGAACGGCAACCGGGAAAGCAAGCAGAATGGTGCCCAGATTGCCAAGTTCCTGCAGGATCAGCGCCGGGCCCGCGGCGATGATCTTTTCCATCGACGGACCGATAATCGTGCCGAACTTGGCGATGAACGGCATGATCGCGATCACGATCAGCGGTGACGCTGCACGAACCTCGCGCTGCCCCATCCAGCCTTCGACTTTGCGAATGACATTGGGATTGAGAACCAGTCCCATCACAAAGGCGTAGAGCAACGGCAGAAGCAGGATCGACCCGATGCCGATCGGCACGGCGACCACGCCAATGGCCTCCGCGATGATGGTGATGACCAGCACACTCAGATGAAGGCGCCAGTCCAGCAGTATGTCTTTCGTCTTCTCCATAGAGATCCCCTCTCGTAAGCCCGTCCCATTCTTAACGCGGGTCGGGATGGAACAAAGGGCGGCCCTTGAGGGACCGCCCATGCGGTTCAGCCCGGTGCGTAACCGAAGCCGATCGTCGGATCGGCTGCGGTTTCGACCCAGACCGATTTTGTTGTCGTGTAGGCGGCGAGCGCTTCCCGGCCGGAAGAGCGCCCGTAGCCCGACTGGCCAAAGCCGCCGAAGGGCGACATAACGTTGATGGTCTTGTAGCTGTTGATCCAGAATGTGCCAGCGCGAACTTTCGCCGCAACCCGGTGCGCACGCCCTACATCCCGCGTCCAGACCGCGCCTGCGAGCCCGTAGGGTGTGTCGTTGGCAAGCGCGACCGCCTCTTCTTCGTCTTCGAAGGAGAGAACCGACAGAACGGGACCGAACACTTCCTCGCAGGCGATCTCCATCTCGTGCGACACGCGATCGAGAATTGTCGGGGCGTAGAAGAAACCGCCGGTTTCCCCCAGGGCATCCGGCTTGCCCCCGCCGGTCGCCAGATGCGCACCTTCTGAAACGGCGGTGCGCACCATCGTGTCCACCTTGTCCCACTGGCGCGCATTGTTGACCGGGCCAACCTGCGTGGCCGGATCGAGCGGCATACCGACGGGAATGCGCGCGCTGGCCTGTGCCAGTTTCTCGACCATCTCGGTATGCACGCTGCGATGCACGAGGAGGCGCGATCCCGCCACACAGCTCTGACCGCACGCGGCGAAGATCGCCGCCTGCGCGCCGATCACCGCACGGTCGACATCCGCATCGGCGAACACGATATTGGCAGACTTGCCGCCCAGTTCCAGGATCGACGGGATGAGACGCCGGGCCGCAGCCGCGGCAATCGCCGCGCCACCCGTGGCCGAGCCGACGAAGACGACCAGTCCCGTGGTGGGGTGTCCGATCATTTTCTGGCCGGCAGTCGGTCCCTGCCCGGCAATCACATTGACGAGCCCCTTCGGCACACCTGCCCTGACGCACAGGGCGGCAATGACGAGCGAGCTCAGCGGCGTCAGCTCAGACGGCTTCAGCATCACGGCATTGCCCGCACAGATCGCCGGTGCAACCTGCCAGCAGCAGGTAAAGAGTGGCGCATTCCAGGGTGTGATCTGCGTCACGACGCCAATAGGCTCATGGCGGGTGTAGTTCAGATGGCTCGACGGCACCGGGATGACGTCGCCGGTGATCTTGTCGCACCAGCCGGCATAATATTCGAACATCTCGGCCATGCGCGCCGGCTCGCCGGCAGCATCACGGATCGGGCGGCCGGCAGAGATCGCCTCGAGACGCGAGAGTGGCTCCGCATGGGAACGAATCTGGCGTGCAATCTCGAACATGATGCGCCCGCGCTCGGAGGCCGTCTTGCCCCACCATTCGCGCTGAGCGGCAACGGCTGCTTCGGCCGCGGCATTCACGACCGCCGCACCGGCATCCGGGAACTCGGCGAAAATCTTGCCGGTAGCGGGGTCGGTCAGCGCAAGGGTTTCGCCATCGCCCCGCATCAGCCGTCCTGCCACATGGTTCTGCACGTCGGCACTGCCCAGAAGCTCGGTCAGCAGCCGTGCGACTTCGGCACGCGTGTCGGTTGCGGGGATCATGTCATCAGCCATTGGTCTTCTCTTCCGTCGCGGCCTCAACACGGCCGAGCAGCATGAAATCCTGATTGTCGGAAACGCCTGAATTCTCCTCGGACCAGAGGCTCGCCACCAGCTCCGACACCGGCATGGCACACCCGCTTTCCTGCGCCAGTTCAAGCGCCAGCCGCACGTCCTTGCGCATCAGTCCGGCGGAGAACCCGCTGTCGAAACTGCCGCTCATGACCCAGTTGGGAAAATGAATTTCACTAAGCGCGCTGCGACCCGTGGCGCTGTTGATGACGGAAAGCGCGTCTTCCGCCGGCAGGCCCGATGCCTCGGCAAGGCGCAGGCCTTCGGCCGTGGTCAGCATGTGGCAGGCCACCAGCATGTTGTTGACCAGTTTGGCGATGTTGCCGGAACCGCTTGGCCCGACATGGAGCACCCTGGAGGCAAGCGCATCCAGAACCGGTTTCGCCTGCGCGACCCACTGCGCATCGCCGCCCAGCATCACCGACAGAGAGCCGCTGGCCGCACCCTGGGGACCACCGCTGACAGGCGCATCGAGGAAGCCATGACCAATATCGGCGAGTTTCGCCGCCAGCTCACGGCTTACCGACGCCTCGGAGGTGGACGTATCGACAATGATTTTCGGGGTCTTGAAAGCACCGGCAGCCAGTCCGGCCTCAATCGTCGCCTTCACATGGCTGGCCAGGGGCAGCGAAAGCACGATCACATCGCTTGCTTCGATCACACCGGCCGGCGTCTCATGGGTAACGATGCCTGCTTCTGCAGCTCCTGCCATAGCCTGCGGTGCAAGATCAAAAGCTGCCACCGAAAACCCTTTGGCCAGAAGGGAGCGGGCCATACCCATTCCCATCGCTCCAAGACCGATCACACCGACCGACTGCGTCATGATACCTCCCGTCTCACTTACCGTTCATGACACTGCGGTGACAGCGTGTTGTTGTATAGATAGCGATTGAGGTACGTAGCGTTGCCATTTCGGCAACACCGAACGATCTAGTTTTGAAATGCCACCATGTTTGCGGCCAGATAGTCGACCGTCACCGCAGCGGACTGCGGCAGGCGCCGGCGCGCCCGCACCATGAGATGCGCACTGACGTGCCGCAGGCTTTCCTCGTCGAGGTCAATGATTGCGACTTCGCCCCGCTCAGCCTGGATGGAAACGGAGAAGCGCGGAAGGAAACTGCCGCCCATGCCAGCACCGACATAACGGATCAGAGCGGCGATGGACGAAGTTTCGACCTGCGGACGCAGCGCCAGGCCGAGATCACCGGCCGCACGCGCCACCAGAGCCCTGATGCCGTGGCGGACATCGAGAATGGCAAAGGGATGATCAAGCATCTCCGCGAGCCGTACGGACCGGTGTTCGGCGAGCGGGGAGCCGACGGGAACAACACCGCAGAGCGGTTGTCTGGCAAGAGCGACGGAGCGCGCTGCCTCCATGGGAACGGGATTGTAGGCGATACCCAGGTCCGCGTCCCCTTCAATCACCCGGCGCTGAATTTCCTCAGTCCCTGCAATATCGATGCGAAAGCGCAGATGGGGGTGCTTGCTGCCGAGCGGCCCGAGGCCATTCTGCATCAAATCGGCGGCAAACCCTTCGCCCACGGCGATACGCACCACCTGACCGCCCGTGTCCCTGAACTTGCCAAGCTGATCGAGCAGGAACGTCTCCTCATCCTGCCGAACCAGCGCATGCTCACGAACCAGGTGCCCGGCATCCGTCAACGCAATGCCCTGGGCGCTGCGCTCCACCAGGGCAACGCCAAGCCGCGCCTCCGCTTCGACGAGCTTGCGACTGATTGCCGAAGGCGCCATGTTCAGCCGTTCGGCAGCGCGACGGATCGAACCCTCGCGGGCAACGACCAGAAACGCCCGCAGAAAGCGGCTGTCCAGGGCGTCCATCAGCCTGACAGAACCTGCCGCACCAGCCGCACCCAGAATTCGGCACCGGTTGGCAGCACATCGTCATTGAAATCGAAATGCGGTGAATGGAGCCCGGGATTGTCCCCCGCACGCGCCGCGCCCAGCCAGATATAGGCTCCCGGCTTCTCGTTCAGCATGAAGGCAAAATCCTCCGATGCCATGCTCGGTCCTGCCTCGCCAGTATCAAGCCCCATGGCCCCGCCGACACGCCTCGCCAGCGCCGCCTCATCCACGCTGTTGATCGTTGCCGGATAACGACGCTGATAATCGATGCTCGCCCGGCAGCCATGTGCCGCAGCGATGCCCTGGATCACTTCAGAAAGCCGCGCCTCGATTTCATCCCCCGCCTGCGGCTGGAACCAGCGCGCCGTGCCGCGCACCACGGCGCGGTCCGGGCAGACGTTGAAGGCAGACCCGGTGTGGATCTGTGTCACCGAAACCACACCCGGCACCAGTGGCGACAGTCGCCGCGCCGGCAGTTCCTGCAAAGCGGCGGCCATCCGCGCAGCGGCGGCCACCACACCGTCGCTCTGCTCCGGCATCGCAGCATGCCCGCCACGCCCTTCGATCGTGATCTCGAAGATGGCAAATGCTGCCATCATCTCGCCGTCGCGGGCGACAAGCCGGCCGGGTGCGAGCCCCGGCCAGTTGTGAATGCCAAAAATCATATCGCACGGGAACTGACGGAAAAGGCCGTCCTCGATCATCACCCGTGCGCCGCCATCGTTTTCTTCCGCCGGCTGGAAGATCAGCGTCACGTTTCCGCCGGTCACCCCATCGGTCGCCATCTGGCGCGCTGCCAGAAGCAGCATCGCGGTGTGCCCGTCATGCCCGCATGCGTGCATCATGCCTGGATGGGTCGAAGCGTGGGCAAGCCCCGTTGCTTCCTCAATGGGCAGTGCATCGATATCCGCCCGCAGACCGACCGAACGGTTTCCCTCGCCCAGCCGGGCCACAACGCCGGTCTGCGCGAGCCCGGTTTGAACCTGCCAGCCCCAACCCTCCAGCAGGCCGGCAATCAGCTTCGATGTGCGCTCTTCCTGAAACCCCAGTTCGGGATGACGGTGCAGGTCGCGCCGCCACGCAACAGCCTCATCAATATGAGCGCTTTCGAACATTCTCTCACCCTTTCAGCAATGTCGGCAGAAGGCGGCCAACGGCGACGCACCAGAATGGTCGTGAAAGAGGAACCCGGAATTGTCAAGAACGGTATGCGATCAGGCGGTGGCCTCAGCCTTTCGGGATCGTCGCAGCACACGGCCAGGGCGTGCGCCAGTTGATTGCCCCTCCCGCCAGACAATCGTTCCATTGACCAGAACCGCCTCTATGCCTCTGGCAAGCGTCTTGGGGTTTTCAAACGTGGCGCAGTCGATTACGGTGTCCGGGTTGAAAAGGGTGATATCCGCATACGCCCCTTCCCGCACAACGCCACGATCAGCAAAGCCGAATTCAAGCGCGGCGAGACCGGTCATTTTGAACACGGCCGTCTCAAGCGGGAAGAGGCCGATATCGCGGCTGTAATGTCCGAGCACACGCGGGAAAGTCCCCCAGAGGCGCGGATGAGGGTTCTCGTCATGCGGCAGGCCGTCCGACCCGATCATGGTCGGTACGTATTTCAGGATGCGCTGAACATCATCCTCATGCATCCGGAAATAGACAGCACCGGCCGGCTGCAGGCGCTGAACGGCCTCTTCAAAACCGCACCCCATGGCTTCCATCACGTCATCGAGGGTCTGTCCGGCATATTGCGGCAGCGGCCGCGACCAGGTGATCACCGTCTTTGGCGAGTTGCGCGCGTGATCAGCCGTAAGAATGGTCGAGGACGCGGTATAAGGATAGCAATCAAGACAAACGGGCTGCTCCTTCATCTGCTTGTCGATCAGGGCCAGGGTTTCGACCGACCGGCCATGATTGTTGACGCCCGCGAGCTTGTGGTGCGAAATCAGAAGCTGCACCCCGACCTCGGATGCGATCCGGAAGGATTCTTCAAGCGACTCCATCGTGTGGTCGCCCTCGTCGCGCATGTGTGTTGCGTAGAGCCCGTCATGAGCGGCCATGGGCCGGCAAACCTCAATCACCTCCTCGGTGGTTGCCGCCTGCGCCGGTGGATAGGCCAGCCCTGTCGAAACGCCGATGGCACCCGCCTGCATTGCCTCTTCCACAAGCGCCTGCATCGCCGCAATCTCCGAGGGCGCCGCTTCGCGGTTGAGGTCATCCATGGCAATGGCGCGCAAGGTCGTATGACCGACGAGCATTGCGCTGTTCGTCGCCGCCGGCTGCTCTTCGAGCGCGCCCAGATAATCAGCGAAAGTCCTGTAGCGATACCAGTCACCGGTCTCATCAAGCAGATCGAGCGGCGGGGTCACAGGCTTGCGCACCGGCTCGGGCATGGGCGCAAGCGAAATGCCGCAGTTGCCGCCCACAACAGTGGTGACGCCCTGACTGACCTTGGCCGTCATATCGCCGGCCGAAAGCAGGATGCGATCGTCATGCGTGTGAGAATCGATGAAGCCGGGAGCAAGGATGAGACCCGTCGCATCAATCTCGGTCTCCGCCCGGGCGCCGGCAAGATTCCCTATGGCAGCGATACGGTCGCCCGAAACGCCGACATCGGCCGCGTAACGCTCGGCGCCGGTTCCGTCGATGACAAGCGCGTTGCGGATCAGGATGTCGAAGGCCTGCGGCATGGTGTTTTCCTTCATAGTGGGAGCGGGCGGAAGTTCTGGAAATCCCAATGGCGACCCGGCGCGGCCTCCAGCAGCAATCGGGTGTAGGGCTGTTTTGGGGAAGTCAGCACGTCGGCGGCGGGGCCGAACTCGACGATCTTCCCCTTCTGCATCACCATGATCGTGTCGCAGATCTGTGCGGCCACTCTCAGATCATGGGTGATGAACAGCACACCGACACCGGTCTTGCGGCGAATATCGTCGAGAAGCTCGAGCACCTGCGCCTGAACGGACACATCGAGCGCGGACACTGCTTCATCGGCCACCAGAACATCTGGCTCCAGTGCCAGCGCGCGCGCAATGCAGATGCGCTGGCGCTGGCCGCCCGAGAACTGGTGCGGATAGCGTTTCAGGGCATCCGCCGGCAGGCCGACCAGCCCCATCAGTTCGCCCGCACGGCGCAGCGCCTGCGCGCGGGCCACACCGAAATTCGTTAACCCCTCGATAATGGATTCGCCAACGGTCAGGCGAGGATTGAGGGAGCGGAACGGGTCCTGAAAAACCATCTGGATGCGTTTGCGTACAGAAAGCAGCGCCGAGCCTCGAACAGCGGCAATGTTTTCTCCGCAAACGACAACCTCGCCCTGCGTCGGGTCCTGAAGACGCACAATGCAGCGCGCGACCGTGGATTTTCCGGACCCGGATTCACCGACCACACCCAGAATCTCCCCCCGGCGCACGGTCAGGTCGACATCCACCGCCGCCGCCACTTCACGCCTGGCACCGAGGAACCTTTTCTGCGCGTAGACCTTGCCCAGCCCTTTGACCGACAGCACGATGTCGCCGTCATGGGCTTCGCGCGCCTCCGGCACGAGGCTTGGAACCGAAGACACCAGCATTCGGGTGTAGTCCTTGTCCGGGGCGGACAATATCTGCTCCCGCGTCCCGATCTCGACGACTTCGCCCCGGTTCATCACCACCACGCGGTCGGCGATGTCGGCTACGACGCCAAAATCATGGGTGATGAAAAGCACAGCCGTGTTGTGCTTTTCCTGAAGTTCGCGGATCAGCAGCAATATCTGCTTCTGGGTGGTGACATCGAGTGCCGTGGTCGGCTCATCCGCGATCAGAAGCCGGGGCTCGAGGATCAGCGCAATGCAGATGACCACCCTTTGCCGCTGCCCTCCGGAGAGCTGATGCGGGTAGGAACTGTAAATGCGTTCCGGCTCAGGCAAATGCACGGCTTTCAGCATCTCCATGACCTTCTCGCGCCGAGCCTTCCTGCCCATACGTTTGTGGATGCGCAGCACTTCGTCGATCTGCTCACCCACGGTCTCGACCGGGTTGAGCGCTGTCATCGGCTCCTGGAAGATCATCGCCATTCTGGTTGCGCGCAGGGCACGCAGGCGTTCCTTATCCGCTTCGAGAACGTTTTCGCCATCGAGGTCGATGCGCCCGCCTGAACAGTGCAGCGCTTCGCGCGAAAGAAGCCCCATTATGGAGAAGGCGGTTACCGATTTGCCCGATCCGGATTCTCCCACCACGCAGACCGTCTCTCCCGGATGCACCGTGAAGCTCACGTCGCTCACCACCTTCGCCGAGGGATTTCCAGCAAGGCTGACGGCAAGATTGCAGACGTCGAGCACCGGCCTCCCGGTTTGCGCCAGATCGTTTTTCTGATTGCTCATGTTCTCTTCGCCATCTTGGGATCGAGCACGTCACGCAGCACATCGCCGAGAATGTTCACGCTCAAAAGCGTGAACGCCAGGATGATGCCGGGATAGAGGACGAGGCTCGGATAAAGCTGAAAATACATGCGACCGTCGGCCATCATGTTTCCCCAGGAGGGGATTTCCGTGGGCAGGCCGGCTCCAAGGAAACTAAGGGTTGCTTCCGTCAGAATGGCGGAGGCGAATATGAAGGTCCCCTGCACGATCAGCGGCGCGACCGTGTTCGGCACCATATGGCGGATCAACAGCCGATAGGTCGGCGTCCCGAGCGAGATCGCGGCCTCCACATAGGCTTCGGAGCGCACATTGAGAATGATGCTGCGCACCAGCCGGACCACACGCGGAATCTCCGGCACGGTGATGGCCACGAGCACGGTCACCAGCGACGCACCCGTCAGGGAAACAAGCGCAATGGCAAGCAGAATGCTGGGGATCGCCATGATGCCGTCCATCACCCGCATGATGAAGGTGTCGGCGAAACGGATGTAACCCGCAACCACGCCGATGATCAGGCCGACCACAAGGCTGGCTGCCGCCGCACCCAGACCAACGATCAGCGAAACGCGCGCGCCAAAAAGCAGACGCGAATAGACATCGCGCCCGAATGCATCATTGCCCAGCCAGTGCTCGGCCGAAACGCCCGCAAAGCGCTGTAGCGGATCGATCGCAATCGGATCCGCCCTGATCAGGAACGGCGCGAAGACGGCCAGAAGCGAGACCACCGTCAGCACGACGAAGGCCAGGAAAACGGGAACGCTTCTGAGGGAAAGAAGCATCTGCGCTGCAAGGGATGACCTGTCACCGCGCGTCGGCGCGCGCGCTGCCGGTTCTGCAAGCAGCTCCCCCTGAATTGTATTGTTGCTCATCGTGATCCTCAGTAGCGGATGCGTGGATCAAAAACGGTGTAGAGAATATCCACCGCCAGGTTGATCAGGACGTAGGTGAACGAAAACAGCAGGATGAGTCCCTGAATGACGGGATAATCCCTGGCCAGCACCGCCTCCACGACCAGTCGCCCGAGCCCGGGAAGATTGAACACGGATTCAGTGACCACCACGCCCGTGATCAAAGACGCAACACCGATGCCAATCACCGTGACGATGGGCACTGCCGCATTGCGCAGGGCATGGCGCAGGAGCACGCTGGTCTCCTTCGCGCCTTTGGCACGGGCGGTGCGGATGAAATCCTCGCCCATCACGTCGATCACGCTGCTGCGGGTCATGCGCGCCACAAGCGCGATATAGATGCCACTCAGGGCGAGCGTTGGCAGGACAAGGCGCTGGAAGAACGGCCACAGACCCTTATCGACGGAACTGTACCCCTGCACGGGAAACCATCCGAGTTTGAGCGCCATGGCATAGATCAGAAGATATCCGATGACGAATGTCGGAATGGAAAACCCGAGCACGGAGAAGGTCATTACCGTGCGATCGAGCAACCCGCCGGGATTGCGCGCGGCGACCACCCCCATCGGGATCGCAACGACGATCGTCAGCAGGATGGTCAGGACCGCGAGTGAAAGCGTCGGTCCGATACGGCCGCCGATCATCTCTAGAACCGGCGTGCCGGAGAGCAGCGACACGCCCAGGTCTCCCTGGGCGAGCTGCTTCATCCATACATAGAGCTGGACCATGATCGGCTGATCCAGCCCCATGCTGCGGCGGATCGCCTCCAGTTGCGCACCGGAGGCGTCGTCACCGGCAAGGATGGCGGCCGGATCGCCAGGCGTCAGGCGAAGCATGGCAAAAACCACGACCGCGACCATGGCCATCACCGGCAGTGTCGCCACTGCCCGTTTGATGACATAGGAAAACATATGGCTATTACTCCGCCGCTTTCTGGATGTTCCAGAACAGGGTCACCGGCGCTTCCAGAAATCCGGTCCATTCGCTGTCATAGGCGGCGGGAATGCGGAACTGGCCAAGCGGCCCCACCACGCCCTTGTCGATGGCAAGTTTCTGGATTTTGGCGGCAATGGCCTTTTGCTCTTCCGCATTCGCCGCTCGCGCGTAGTCAAGACGCAGCGCCTCGATCTCCGGCACATCCGGCCAGCCGGCCCATGATTTGCGACCCGCTGTCGACAGCGTGGTGTTGCCGAACGGATCACCGCTGGTTGCCAGAATGCTGTAGGTGGAAAAGGCGTTCCAGCCGCCCTCCTCCGGAGACTTCTGGTTGCCCTGCTGGGTCACCACCGTTTGCCAGTCCATGGTCTTGAGGTCGACATTGAACCCGGCCTTGCGCCAGGCATCGGCCATGACAATGGGCTGTGCCGCCAGCATGGCAATGTCGGTTGGCTGAAGAAGCACGACCGGCGTACCATCGTAATTGGCCTCCTTCAGAAGTTCCTTGGCGCGCTCAATGTCCGCGCTGACGACCCACTCTTCGCCATAAGTGTCTTCATTGGGATTGCCGCAGCCCATGACCGCCGCGCAGGTCTGGAAATATTCCGGGTTCCCCACAAGCATACGCAGGACATCTTCCTGCCCCACCGCCGCCATGGCGGCCTGGCGGACCAGTTCGTTGTCGAAAGGCGGGTGAAGATGATTCATCCGGAAATAGGTCCACGAGCCAAGTTTGTCGATGACCTTCACATCGATGCCATCGGCAGCCTCTACCAGAGGCAGAAGGTCGAAGGGAATCTGCTGGATGAAATCGATCTCGTCATTCTGCAGCGCATTGATGGCCGTCATCTGGTCGGGCATCGTCACCCATTCGACCCGGTCGACGTTCACCACCTTGCCCCCGGCGGTCCAGCTCGGCGGCTCATCCCGCGGCACATAATCCCCGTTCTTTTCGTAAACCACACGCACGCCCGGCTGGAACTCCTCTTCGATGAACCGGAACGGACCCGAGCCCACATATTCTGTGATCGGCTGAGAGCCCGGCGTTTCTGCCACACGCTTGGGCATCATGAAAGCAGGGCGGGAGCTAAGCTTGGAGAGGCCCGATAGCAGGAGCGTCGTCGGCTGCGTCAGCTTGATGACGAAGGTTTTGTCGTCGGTCGCGGTGATGTCCTCAACCATTGTCATCAGCGCCAGTCCGGTGGTGTCGACCCCACCCCAGCGCTTGATCGAGGCAATGCAGTCCTCAGACGTCACCGGCGCACCGTCATGCCATTTGAGACCATCACGCAGTGTGAAAGTATAGGTCTTCTTGTCGTCGGAAACCGTCCAGCTCGCCATCTGCGGCTGCACCTTGAACTCCGAATCGACGCCGAGAAGCGTGTCGTAGATCATGTAGCCATGATCACGCGTGAGAAAAGCAGTGCTCATCACCGGATCCATCACGCGGAGGCCCGACATCATCACGGCCTTCACCGTCTCGGCCTGCGCCCCCGTCGAGGCCGCGACTGGAACAAGCACGGAAGCGGCGCAAAGCAGGGCACGGCTTCCGCGTAGCAAACTCTTGCAAGACAAGATCATCATTATTCCCCTTTGTGGTTGCATTCCAATTCCGCCGCCCGGTTTCGCCGGACGGATCTCGTCAAACGCGCTAATGGAGCGCGAAAGCATTTCGTTGAACGGCACAGGGCCGGCCGGTCAGGCGATCGGCGAGGAGCCGGGCACTTCCCGCAGCAAGGGTGAAACCGAGCATGCCGTGACCGGCGTTGATCCAGAGATTGCCGCACGGCGTCGCACCGATAAGCGGTGTGCTGTCTGGCCGGGCGGGACGCATCCCCGCCCACACCTTCGGCTGAGCCGCCGGGGCAAGCTCCGGCAACAATGCGTTGACCTGAGATTTGAGAAGATCGATACGCCGCGCGGTCACGCCGGAATCCCGATCCCCGATGTCGACCATGCCCGCAACACGCAGCCGATTGCCGAGGCGGGCGTAAACCACTTTGCTGTGAATGTCGCTGACGCTGCGGGCGGGCGCACGGCTCTTCTCCGTCAGCTCATAGGTCAGGCTGTATCCCTTGAGCGGATGGATCATCGGGTTGAAGCCCGCCGCCAATCCAAGTTTCTGTGCACCGAGCCCGTTTGCGATGACATAGGCGTCCGCAGACAGCGAGGGCCCATCGGTCTCAAGGCCGACGACCTGCTGCCCGCTGAAGCGAAAGCCCCTTACTTCGGTGTTGAAGCGAAAGGTTACATTGTGCGGGGCGGCCGAAAGCTGGCGGTGCATCTGGACACACAGCTTGAGGCAATCGCCTGCGTCTTCCTCGGGCATGAAAATGCCACCGACGATTCCATGACCGCCTGCCTGTAAGGCAGGCTCCATTTCCAGACAGTCGCGCCGGCTCAGAATCCGCTGTCCACCGGTTGTGGCATCGTGCATCTGTAACTGCCGGCAGGCGAGCGCGTAAGCTGCCTGATCCTGATAGACGAGCAGCTTTCCGGTGGAGGAGAAGTCGAAAGCATAGCCTTCGCGTGCAACCATCTCGCGCAGAAGCGCCCGGCTCGAGAGCCCGAGCTCCAGCATGTCGCGGGTCGTGCGGTGAACCGTTGCCCGACGGCACGCTTTGAGGAATGCCAATCCCCAACGCCACTGCGCAGGGTCGGCACGCAGCCGGAAATTCAGCGGTGCATCCCTATCCATTAACCAGGATGGCAATTTGGGCAGGACTGCCGGATCGGCAAGCGGCGCGACGAAGCTGTAGCTCAATTGGGCGCCATTGGCCCTGCTCGTCTCAAGTCCCGGTTCAGCGTTCCTGTCCACCACTGTCACTGTGTAACCGTCGCGCCTCAGAAAATAGGCGGTCATCAGGCCAACAATGCCGGCGCCGATCACCAGGACGTGTCTGTGCCCTTCGTTCATGCCGCGCTCCCGCGCAACGCCGCGATCGTTGCGCCCGCCGAAATGTGCTCCAGGCTCGTGCGAACGGTGATGACGGCTGCGCACCGGGCCTGGACTGCGGCCTTGAGGGCACCCTCGATCTGCGAGGCGTTGTCCACCGTGAGGCTCAGCGTTCCAAAAGAGGATGCAAAGACCGGGAAATCCGGGTTTGTCAGGCCGGTCATGCCGATCCGGCCGGGGAAATGCTTTTCCTGATGCATGCGAATGGTGCCGTAGGAGCCATTGTCCGACACGATCACAATCGGCTTCGCGCCATAATGCATGGCCGTCGCCAGTTCATTGCCTGTCATCAGAAAGCCGCCGTCTCCGACAAAGCAGACAACCTGCCGCTCCGGATGCCGCAGGCTTGCGGCCACCGCCGCAGGCACGCCATATCCCATGGCGCCAGAGGCGGGTGCCAGCATCATTCGACCGCCACCGAAACGCATCAGGCGCTGGACCCAGCCACCGAAGTTTCCCGAATCGATGGTGATGATCGCATCGTCGGCCAGCAAGCGGTCGGCAGCGGCGACAAAGTCACCAAAAACGACGCCGTCCTCCACATCCCCGGCACCCCGCCATTCGCGCAGCGAGCGGGCAACCGCGTGAAGCGCTGCACTCCAGTCGGTGTGTTGCGATGCCGGCGCATCGGGCGCCACGGCAAGAAGCTGTTCGAGAAATATCCGGGGCTCCGCCGCCAGCCCCATTGCGAGCCCCCGTACATGGCCGACCGCCATGGCATCGGGCCAGATCTGCACCACCTTTTGCGCCGGCAGAGGTGCGGCCGGAAAGGTGTAGCCCTGCGTCGTCACATCACCGAGCCTTGTGCCGACGCCGATGACGAGATCGGCCTTTGCAATGGCTTCGGCAAGCGCGGCCGGAGCGCCATAGGCGAGATGGCCCGCAAACTGCGGATGATCGTTTGGCAGAAGGTCGGCATGCCGCACAGCCGTTGCAACGGGGATGGCAAATGCTTCCGCCACGGCCTTCAGGGTCGTCTGCGCTGCACCGGATTTGAGCAGCCCTCCAGCGATCAGCAGTGGCCGTTCGACATCCGCGATCATATCCCGGACACCGATCATGTCCTGCTGTGAGGCAGCAGAACGGGCAACACGGTTGACCTGAACGGCGGGCGCTTCAACCAGATCTTCGAGCATGTCTTCCGGGAGGGCGACGACCACGGGCCCGGGCGTACCGCTCGATGCGGCGTGGAATGCCGTGGCTACGGTGTCGACGAGGCGGGTAGCGTCATTGACTTCGACAACCCATTTCGCGACCGAGCCGAAGACCCTCCCGTAATCCATTTCCTGAAACGCGTTCATCTGTCGATGCGCGCGCTCCACCTGCCCGATGAACAGCACGAGAGGAACGGCATCCTGCTGGGCGGAGTGAACAGCGATCGCCGCGTTCATGGCGCCCGGCCCGCGGCTTACAAAAGCAACGCCTGCACGGCCGGTAAGCCGCGCATCGGCCAGCGCCATGAAGCCCGCGCCGCTTTCATGCCTTGTCGTCACGACCGAAACGGCAGGCTGCTCGACAAGAGCGTCAAGCACGCTGAGATAACTCTCTCCAGGCACGCAGAAAACCCGGTCTATGCCGTGAACCCTGAGCGATTCCACCAGAAGGTCGGCAGCACGCTTCATCAATTTACCCACCCTTCCCGGTGTCAGCGGATGGGCGTTTGCCCTCCAGCGTTCGGAGCGATTTTGATTTCAGATCCTCGGGCAAAGACGCTGTCAGGTGTTCGACGGCCTTCCAGAGCCGATCCCAGCCCTCCGGCGTGCGAAGGGGGACACCGAGGAAGTACTCTTCGGTTTTTGCGCGCAGCATCAGATAGAGAATGCCGGCCAGCATGATGCTGACCACGGCGGGCACATCGGCTTCCTCCGTCAGACCGTCGACACGGTCGATGAAGGCGCGTGCGGCGCTTTCGCGTCGATCCGCCAGTTTGGCGCTGACATCGTTTCGCTCAATCAACTCCCAGCGGCGGACCTCGCAAAGCGGCTGATTGTTGGCCAACGCATCGATCTGCTCGCGCAGCATGGTCAGGATGAGATCAGCCGGCGGGCGTTCGCTCGATTCGTTGCCCTTCACGACGCTGGAACTCTTGGTCCAGAAATCCTGCTCCTGCATCCAGGTCAGCATGAGACCCGGCATGCCGTCGAAATAGCGATAGATCAGCTCCTTGCTGACACCCGCGCGCTTGGCCACGGAGTTAACCCCGACGCCGGCCATGCCGGTCTCGCAGATCTGCTCCTCCAGCGCCTGAAGGATGGACCGCTCGGTCCGCTCACGCCGTGACATTGCTTCTCCTCATCATCATGCTTCTTTGAACGGGCAAACCGTGAGGATGGGCCAGTCCATCCGCCAGACGGGCAACCAGTTCCGTCTCCGCGAAGCCGACTAGCTGCCCCTCCTGCCAGACCTCGGTGGAAAGGTAGACAGCCGTCCCCAGGCGACGAGCCTTACACACGCGCGGGTCCGCACTCTGCAGCGCAACAATCCGGCCATTCAGATCAATGTGGACGCGGTCACGCGCGGCAGCCTCGACGGTGACTGGCGCTTCCAGCCGGATGATCGCGTGGCCGGCCTGTGTTCCGGTCAGTTCCTGCCAGGCGAGCTCACCGAGAACCTCCGCCAGCGCCTGACACGTCCCGGTGGCTGCGAAAATTGAGTTGTGAAGCAGCGAAAATCCACAGCCCCCCTCTTCGCGGTGCGCCTGTCCGAGATCGTCACGCCGCAACACTCTGCCGGAATTTCCGGTTCCCAGCCGTCCATCGATGGTTACGGCGATCAACCCGGCATCGAGCTCGGGGTCCTGGGCGAGCGCCGCGTCAACGCTGACTTGCGGCGTCTCACCACCAGCCAGTTTCTCCAGAACGGCACTGTTGACGGACACGCCATCGGCCAAAACGCTGTTGGGAAGACGATGCCCGGTCACGAGACCGGAGCCGGCCCGCCCCACGAGGAACTGGGTTAATGGCTCAGGGCGGTCGGGTCCGCTCGAGATCGCGGCCGCGCACCGGGCCCAAAACCAATCCTCGGGAAGGTCGAGCGAGGAGATTCCGCCATTCTGCGTGGTTCTGTAAGCAACCGAACCATCGGCCTCGATAACCGCCAGCACGGCAAAGCCGCCAATGGCTCCACGGCCATAGAGTTCCGCCGCTGAAACGGTTGCCCGAATGGCTGCCACAGAGCCTTTGCCATATGCCGCAATTCCGATGGTCAAGACCGAACCTCAGCAGATTTTCAGGAGGTCGACACCTCCCGTTTGCCAAAATGTGAACACCTGGTCACATTTGAAAGCTAGTTCTAAACTCACGGCCTTGTCAATCGATCAAAGCGAATGATGTTGTGTTTGATGAACAGAGATCGAGCATGCTGCCAACCGGGTCTGCCGGGGCAGTGGTACGCATGACCAGCCGAATGAGAGGGACCCCACCGGGACCCCGGTCGGCGCGGGTATTATCTCCCGAGACCGACCTGGCAGCCGCTCAATGAAGCTCAGTCTGCGGCGGCGCGATCATAGGCTTCGACGGTCTTGCGAGCCCTGACGCGAACGGCGTCGAGTGCATCACCAGGCCGGTAGAGACCCGTCCCAAGACCGAAGGCGCGCACGCCGATCTTGAAATAGTCGCCGAACGAAGCATCGGAAACACCGCCAACAGCACAGACAACCGCTTCTTCCGGCAAAATTGCTTTGATGGCTGAAATGCCGGAAACACCCAATGCAGAAGCCGGAAAGAATTTTAGCGCCGAGGCACCGCTTTTGTGCGCGAGAAGCGCTTCGCTGGGTGTGAAGACGCCGGGCATGGAGACCATGCCAAGCGCCACGCTGCGCCGGATCACATCGGGATCCGTGTTCGGGCTGACGACCAGTTGGCCACCGATGTCCGACAGCCGGTCGACATCCTCGACGGTGAGCACGGTGCCGGCGCCAATGAGCGCCCGGTCTCCGGCAATAGCAATGGCCGTTTCGATGGATTGGAACGGGTCGGGCGAGTTCAGCGGCACCTCGATGGAGGTGATGCCCTCGTCGATCAGCATCTCGGTCATGGCCGCGACCTCCGAGGGGCGAATGCCACGTAGGATTGCCACCAGGGCCCGCTTCTCCCCCGGCCAGATAATATCTCGTTCTGCCATGATTACTGGCTCCAGATTCGTTTCGCCGAGTTGAAAAGCCCGACCCGTGAGGCTTCGCCAGCGTCTTTCAACGCGACGCTGAAACCCTGGCGCTCCAGGGCGGTCCGGTAAAGCGCATCGACCGGGTGAGACGCGATCAGTATGACATCCAGACCCTCCCCGTAGAGCCCCCGCGCAGCGGATATTTCTCCACCGATCAGAAGACCGGAAAGTTGTGCACCGCCATCAGCGCGCTCCTCGAACCCCAGCAATTGTGCCGCGCGGACCCCGAAGAGACCGGAGAGCGCGGCATGCGGCTGTACCGTGGTGCGCTCGAGCGCGGACAGGAACGCCGCATCATCCGCCGAAACCGCCCGATCTGCTTCAATCGCGTGCCGAAGGATTCCATGCTTCGTCAGGAGCGAGAACAGCTCTCCGGTCATGAAGCTGCTGAAATGGGTTACCGTGCCGTTTTCGATCTTTACCCATTTGCTGTGCGTGCCGGGCATACACACCAGCGCATTGCCATTCTCGCCCACCGCGCCCAGCAATTGCGTCTCTTCGCCACGCATCACATTCGGCGCCTGCGGATCATTGAGCGAAAGGCCGGGCAGGATGCGCACATCGCCCTCGGTGTTCGAAACCCGCGCTGCCTGTGCCGAAAGCGCCATGAGGCTTGCGGGAACCTCCATATAGGGAGCCTCCAGCCAGCCCTGCCTTGCACCCGCCATACCGCAGATCAACACAGGCGTGCGGGCAGGCGTACCCACTTTTGCAAGATGAGCATCGAGAACCGGCGCAAAGCCCCTGCCCACGCAATGCATCATCCCCTCATTGCTGCTGCTGGAGGCGATGACAGTGCCCTCATCATCCAGAAGCCAGAGGCGAAAACTGCTCGTGCCCCAGTCAACGGCAGCGCAGAAGGAACGGGAATGGTCAGTCATGAAAATGAACTCAGGCCGGATGCTGCAAAACGCTCAGACCACCATCAATAACGAGGCACGCGGCATTCATGAAGGGACATTCGTCGGAAATCATGAAAACCGACGCCATGGCGATCTCGCCGGGCGTTGCTATCCGACCGCCCGGATGCATGGCCAGCGTCTCGGCGCGCGCAGCCGTAGGATCGGGAAAACTGTTCCAGTAGTCGACGTTTTTTTGTGTCTCCACATAGCCTGGCGCGATGGCGTTCACACGCACCCCTCTGCCCGCATATTCCAGCGCCAGCGCTTTCGTCATGCCCAGAAGCGCATGCTTGGCCACGGGATAGGGAAACGTATGCGGAATGATCGTGAAACTGTGGGTAGAGGCGATGTTGAGAATGGCGCCACCCCCCTCCTCGATCATACCGGGAAGCAGCGAACGGCAGCAATGCCATGCCCCCTTCAGATTGATATCGAAGCAGCGCGCCCATTCTTCGTCGTCGGTCTCAAGCGGTTCATGGAAGACGTTGACACCGGCATTGTTGATAAGTGCGTTGGGAACGCCGATGGCCTTCCTGGCTTCACCGGCTGCAGCCCGGATGGCCGCGGCATCCGAGATGTCGGCAACGGCATGGGCGAGCCGCCCGTCGGGAGCACCGAGTTCGCCAACCGCCTTCTCCAGAAGCGACGCGTCCCGGTCCACTAGAAACAGAGAGGCCCCTTCACGCAGGCAGGCTTCAGCGATCGCCCGGCCTATGCCCTGGGCAGCACCTGTCAAAAAGATGCGCTTGCCGCTCAGCCGCCCCTGTCCGGATGTCATGCCATGCCTCCCCGTATCCAATGCGCTGCCGCCCGCTTCCCGCACGTCCGGCCAGACCTCTTGTACAAACAGTCACCCCTGAATCAACGCCGACCGATCGCGCTTGACCGCATATTGTCGAGCAGCACTGCAAGCAGGAGGATGAACCCACGCACCACATATTGATAGAAGGCCTGAATGTTCAAAAGGTTCATGACGTTCTCGGCTATCCCCATGATCATCACACCGACGATCACGCCGGTCATCGTCGCGCGGCCGCCGGCCAGCGATACGCCGCCCAGAACACAGGCCGATATCACTGAAAGCTCAAGCCCCGTCGCCGCGTTGGGCTGGCCGGATGTGATGCGGGAGGCAAGCAGGATGCCAGCCACCGCGCAGATGAAGCCCTGCAGGGTGAAAATCCAGATTCGCATCCAGTCGACATTGACGCCCGCAAGCCGCGAAGCCTCGGGATTCCCCCCCATGGCGAGCGTGTTCTTGCCGAACACCGTGCGATTCAGGACAAAGCCAAAGACGACAAACAGCGCCGCCAGAACCCAGATCGGTGTCGGAACGCCCAGAAACCTGGACAGGGCGAGCTGATAAAAACTGGGATCGTCGATGCCCACAGCCCGCCCATCCGACGAGATGAGCGCAAGACCGCGCACGATCTGCATGGTTGCCAGCGTCGTGATCAGCGCATTGATGCGGAACTTAGCGATGACGACGCCATTGAAAAGCCCGACGAGCGCGCCCGCAGCCAGCGCCGTCAGAATGCCCAGAAAGATGGAGCCAGTCGCGTTGGAGGCCATAACCGCCACCATGCCGCAAAAGGCGACATTGGAGCCGACGGAAAGGTCGAAATCGCGCGCCGCGAGACAGAACATCATTGTGCAGGCGATCACACCGACCGTAACCACGGACTGTAGAAGACCGAGCATGTTGCGTTCGGTCAGGAAGTTGGGGACCGTCAGCGACACGAGCGCGAAAGCGAGAATGAAGATTACAAGCAGTCCCTGGTCGCCCAGGATGAGCTTTTTGATGGAAGTCGTCATCGTGAAGCCTCTTAATCGACCGACGCAGCGGTCACCTCGTCCGGCAGCGCGGCGGCGAGGATGGATTGTTCGTTGAAGCCAGCCCGCCCGATCTCTGCACTGATGCGCCCTTCGCACATCACGAGGATACGGTCGCAGATGCCCATGACTTCGGGCAGTTCGCTGGAGATGACGACGATGGCCATCCCCTCCTCCGCGAGCTGATAGAGAATGTCGTAGATTTCGGATTTGGCGCCGACGTCGATACCCCGTGTCGGTTCGTCGACGAGCAGAACCCTGACACCCTTTTCCGAGAGCCAGCGGCACAGGATAACTTTCTGCTGGTTTCCGCCGGACAGGTTGATGATGTCCTGTTTGCGCGACGGCGTGCGCACCCTGAGCTTCTTCAGAAAGGTTTCGGCCACCTGCCCTTCCTGGCGCAGGTCCAGCACACCGAAGCGTGTCAGATGCCGGCGCGAAGAAATAAGGATGTTCTCTTCAAGCGAGCGGCCCTGGATGATGCCGTCGAACTTGCGATCCTCGGAGCACAGAACGACCCCCTTGCGGATCGCCTCCGCCGGCTGGCCGGAGGCGATCTCCACGCCACCGACACGCACATGGCCGCCGGCGCGCGGATCGGCACCGCTGATCATGCGCAACAGCTCCGAGCGACCTGCCCCGATCAGACCGAAAAAGCCGAGGATTTCACCCCGACGCGCCTCGAAGGAGGCAGGAACAGGCAGCTTTTCGCCATGAACACTGTCCACTTCCAGTTCGACCGCCCCGACGGGACGAGAGCGCCACCCCCAGATGTCGCTGATTTCCCGCCCGACCATTTCGGACACGATCTGATCTCGCGTCACCCCCTTGATCGTCTCATGGTGCGCCGCCAGCCGGCCATCACGCAGCACCGTAAGGCTGTCGCAGAGGCGGAAGACTTCGTCCAACCGATGGGAAATGTAGAGAATAACGCGGCCATCCTCCCTCAACCTGTCGATCAGGGAAAAGAGGATCTCGCTCTCGCGTGAGGAAAGCGAGGAGGTTGGTTCATCCAGTGCGATCACGCGGGCATCGAGCATGACGGCTTTGGCGATTTCCACCATCTGACGTTCGCCGATGGAAAGCTCTGCAACCTTGCGCGTCGGATCGACCGAGATGCCGGCAAGCTCGAGCTTGCGCCGGACATCCTCATACATGGCGCTGAAGCCGATCACGCCGCCGGTTGCCGGAAACCGTCCAAGGCAGAGATTTTCTGCAACGGTGAGCCCGGGCACAAGCTGCAGTTCCTGGTGAATGACCACCACGCCCGCATCGAAAGCATCGCGGGTCGACTGATAGTGCTGCGTCTCGCCATCGAGGCGCACCGTGCCCTCATCGGCAGCGGCGTCACCGGAGAGAATGCGGATCAGGGTGGATTTCCCCGCTCCGTTTTCTCCCATCAACCCGTGAACTGCCCCCTTCCGAACCCCGAAGGAGACGTTGGAAAGCGCTTTGACGCCAGGATAACTCTTCGAAATGCCGGAGAATTCGAGATAGGCAGACATAAAGCCGGCTTCCTCCAAAGCATAGCCAGTGTCGGAAACCCGCCCTCACGGGCGGGAAGAAGGGCGCCGGCGCGGCTCACGCGCCGGCGCTACACGAACAGTTGCCTATTCGATGCCAAGGTCCTTGCGCACGTCCTGATAGTTGTCGCGCACGGCCAGAGCGCCGGACGTCAGGATCAGCTTCTCCGGCTCCTTGTCGTCAACGATCCAGTCATACATGTTGAGCGCGGTTTCGTAGCCATGGCGTTTTGGCGAAATGATCACAGTTCCGAAGAAGCCGGTCGGCTCGGGCTTCCTGAATTCGTTGATCGCCGAATCCGCACCGCCGATACCGACACCGATCATGGCGTCCGCTCCGATGCCCACGCCTTCGGCAGCCCGCACCGCGCCAAGAACGGCTTCGTCGTTCAGACCGAAGGCGACCCAGTGCTTGATGTCCGCGCTCTTGTTCAGAACCACGGTCGCCGCGTTGAGAGCGGCTTCGGTGTCCGTGCGCGCCTGCGGCGCATCGAAGATGTTGGCTTCCGGAAAGCCTGCCTCTTTAAGCTTGGCAATGGCACCCTCAACCCGATCAACCGCCGTCGGGAGCTGATCATAGGACACCCGGATCGCACCTACCTCGGTCATGTCCCAGCCACGATTCTTGATTTCGGCGACGATGGCTTCACCCGCCGTTTCGCCGATCTTCACGGCTGAAATACCCATGTGGGGTACATCGGCGAGAGGCTCACCATCGGAACCGACCAGCCTGTCATCGACAGTCATCAGCTTGAGACCATTGGCCGCCGCCTTCGCGACGATGCCCGGTCCAAGCTTCACATCAGGCGTGCAAATGACAAACCCCTGCACGCCTTGAACGCCCAGATTATCGATGGCGGACATGACTTTTTCGCCATCCTCGGCACCGATCTTGACGAGCGTGAAGCCTTTTTCCGAAGCTGCGATATCGGCGAATTTCCACTCGTCCTGAAACCACGGCTCTTCCGGCTGCTTGACCAGAAATCCGATCTTCACGTCATCGGCCAGCGCCGACCCGGCCAAAAGCGTGCCGGCAATCGCAGCCATCGCTGCAGTTTTCAAAAAGCGCATGAGAACCTCCCTGTTGCTCTGCGACGCCCTCCTGAGAGCGTGGGAAAATTACGTCCAATCATCATATTAGTCAATTGCATTTGTATGATAAATAATGATACTGGTTTGACAACATAGAAAAGACGGCCATGACTGCCGACAAAATCCAAGCTCGGCTTTGTCAAAAGCGGGCGGGCAACAATGCGGAGGCAACCGGACAGTGACCGTTTCGACCATGGAAGTTCCAGCAGGCAGATCAACCCGACCACGCGTCCGCCTGTCCGTCGCTCAATCCATCGCCCGGGACATCTTTTCTGGAAAGTTCGCCGAGGGGACGAACCTGCCGCGTGAAAACGATCTCTGCGAAGAATACGGCGTCAGCCGCACGGTCATTCGCGAAACGCTGAAAATCCTTCAGGCGAAAGGGCTGGTGGTGAGCCGCCCACGCATTGGCACCATCGTGTGCAGACAGGATGAATGGAACATTCTGGACACTCAGGTTCTCGAATGGATAGGCCCCAATCTCGACAGGATGGGACTTGTGGACTGCATTCTGGAAGCGCGCGGTGCCATCGAACCGATGGCCGCTGAGCTGGCGGCCCGGCGCGCCACCATGCAGGAGATAGCAGACATTGAGGCGGCATGGCAGGCGATGGCGGCTGCCGGCAACGATGTCGAAGCCTTCATCGCCGCAGACATCGTGTTTCATGAGCACCTTCTAAAGGCCAGCCACAACCGCATTTTCCAGCAGTTCGGCGCGCTCATGGATCCGGCGCTGAACTTCATGCTCTCCACCTCGGCGCATTCAGCAGAAAACCTTGAAGAATCAATCGGCCAGCACGGCGCGCTGGTCGAGGCGCTGCGCCTGAGAGACGCGGAAGGAGCACGCAAACTCGCCCTCGCCTTGATCGCCAAGGCAAAGCACGATGTGAGCGCGGCCCGGTCCGTCAAGCCATAACGGGAAAAGACACGTTTTCATGAAGATCACCAAACTCACCACGTTCCTCGTTCCGCCGCGGTGGCTCTTTCTCAAGATCGAGACGGACGAGGGCATTTCCGGCTGGGGCGAGCCTGTTCTGGAAGGCCATGCGGCAACGCTTGCTGCCAAGATCGAGGAGTTCTCCGATTTCCTGATCGGCGCCGATCCCATGCGGATCGAAGACATCTGGCACATGCTCTACCGCAATGGCTGCTACCGGGGAGGCCCGGTTCTGATGAGCGCCCTGTCAGGTATCGACATGGCGCTATGGGACATCAAGGGGCAATATTACAACGCTCCCGTTCACGACCTCCTGGGCGGTGCTGTCCGCGACAGGATCCGCAGCTATTGCTGGATCGGAGGCGACCGCCCCTCGGATCTCGTCGCCGGCGCGAAAGACCTGATGGATCGCGGCTTCACTGCCTGCAAGTTCAATGCCTGTGCCGAAATGCAGATCATCGACAGCTATAAAAAGCTGGATGGCGTCGTCCGGCAATTGTCGGATCTGCGTTCTGCGGTCGGTACCGAGATGGATCTCGCCTTCGATTTCCACGGCCGCGTTCACGCGCCCATGTCGAAGCAGTTGCTGAAGGAGATAGAGCATCTAAGGCCGATATTCATCGAAGACGCGGTCGATTCCGCTCATATCGGCACGCTGGCCGATCTTTCCCGGCAAACGTCGATCCCGCTGTGCATCGGTGAGCGGCTGCATTCGCGCTTCGACTTCAAGCCGGTGTTCGAACAGCGGGCAGCAAGCGTAATCAACCCGGACACCGCACATGTCGGCGGGATCTCAGAAATGCTGCGCATTGCACACTGGGCCGAAGCCTATGATGTCGCCCTTGCACCGCATTGCCCGTTGGGACCGATCGCGCTGGCCGCCTGTTTGCAGGTGGATGCCGTATGCCACAATGCCTTCATTCAGGAGCAGAGCCTCGGCATCCACTACAATGCCACCCAGGACATGGCCGACTATCTCGAGCCAGGCCATGGTTTTGAACTCAAGGATGGTTTTCTCAAAATCCCCAGGGGGCCCGGCCTCGGCATTCGGGTGAACGAGGATTTTGTGCGAAAGCAGACAGAGATCGGGCACCGCTGGCGCGCACCTGTGTGGCGTCACGAGGACGGATCAATCGCTGAATGGTGACCCGCCCTGGACAGAACGTGCTTCGGAAAGGCGGCCCCTCAGAGAACCTTTGAGAGGAACTCCCGCGTCCTCGGCGATTGCGGGTTGGCGATCATCTCACGCGGATCGCCCTGCTCGACGATCACGCCGCCATCCATGAAAATAAGCTGATCGCCGATTTCGCGGGCGAAGCCGATCTCGTGGGTGACAACGACCATGGTCATGCCGGCTTCGGCGAGATCACGCATCACCTGCAGAACCTCACCCACAAGCTCGGGGTCGAGTGCGGAAGTGGGCTCGTCAAAAAGAAGCACCTTGGGCTTCATCGCCATGGCCCGGGCGATGGCCACGCGCTGCTGCTGACCGCCTGACAATTCCCGCGGATACCGGTCGACCTTGTCGGACAGCCCCACGCGCGCCAGCAGCTCCAGAGCTTCAGCCTTTGCCTGTTCCGCCGGCATCCGACGCACATGGATGGGCGCTTCGACCAGATTCTCCATCACCGTCATGTGAGAGAACAGATTGAAGGACTGAAACAGCATGCCGATCTCGGCGCGCCGCTGGCAAAGCTCGTCGTCCTTTACCTCGTAGAGACGATCGTCCCGCAGATCGTACCCCACAAAGGCGCCATCAACGAGAAGAATTCCACCAGTCAGTTTCTCCAGATGGTTGATGCAGCGCAGAAACGTGCTTTTTCCGGAGCCGGACGGGCCGATGATGCATGCAACCGAACCGGCCGGTACATCGATGTCCACGCCCTTCAGCACCTCAAGCGGACCATAGGATTTGCGCACGCCGCGGGCAAACACCATGGAGTTTTCCGGCACGCCAAAGCGCGCGCGATTTTCGCTTGGCGTGTTGCTCATGCTGAAAATTCCTTGGCGCGGGATCCGAATGCATTGCGAATGACGCGCAGTGCCCATGAATCCGTCCGGGTCTCGCTGCGGCCGAAATGGCGCTCCAGAAAGTGCTGCCCCACCGACATGATGGAGACAACCGCGAGATACCAGACCGCAACCACGATGAGCAACGGGATGGTCTCGAAGGTGCGCGCATAGATCGACTGCGCCGAATAGAAAAGGTCATCGACCGCGATAAAGGTCACGAGCGAGGTCATCTTGAGAAGATTGATCGCCTCATTGCCCGTGGGCGGCACGACGAAACGCATGGCCTGCGGCAGGACAATGCGTTTCAGGATGTTGCGATAGGGCATGCCGAGCGCGCTTGCTGCTTCCGATTGCCCCGAAGGCACCGACTTGATGCCCGCGCGGATGATCTCGGCCATATACCCCGCTTCACAGAGCGACAGGGCGACAACGGCAGAGAAGAACGGCGTCATGAAGTCATTTGTGCGGATCGAGAACACCTCGCCGACAAACGGCAGCGTCAGCGAAATCTCGCGGACCAGAAGCGCCAGATTGAACCAGAAGATGAGCTGGATCAGCGCCGGGACACCGCGAAAGAACCACACATAAGCCCCTGCGAAACCACGCAGGACGGGGCTCGGAGAAACCCGCATGACCGCCACCACCGTGCCAATGATGATGGCCAGCGCCATGATCACCACGGTAAGGATCAGCGTGTTCAGCAGACCGCGCATGATAGAGGGATGGAAGAGATAGCCTGCGGCTGTCTCCCATCCAAAAGCCGGATTCACGGCGAAAGCGCGCAGAATGAAGAACGAGAGCACCAGGGTGAGTGCGGTACCGATCCATATGCCATAGTTGCGGCGCGGCACCACGACGAGACGGTCGACATCCGCGACCAGGGAGGATGGCTGGGGGCGAGTTTCGCTCGCGTCGACCTTGCTCATCGTTTCTCCAAATTCACTGCAATGACGCTATGGGCCGATCACTCGGCCCGCAGCGCTTCCATGTCACCGACGAAATAGGGTTCCTTGATCGCATAGGCGCCCATTCCGTATTTCTCGAGGATAGACTGGTAGGTGCCATTCTCGAACAGTTCGGAAAGGGCCGAAACCATCATGTCGGCGGTCGGCTTGTCGTCCTTGGCGATGGCAAGGCCGAGCGGCGCAACGTCATAGAGCGTCGGCAGCACGACCAGCTGGCCCTTGCTCGTGACCTCGAAATAGCTGGAGGCGGTCGCATCGTCCATACGCGCATCAACGCGGTCGGCAAGCACCGCCTGGATAATGTCCGTTGAGGAATTGAACACCGACTTGTCGATGGGCTCGAGCCCCTTCTCCGTGCATTCGGCGGTCAGCTTGTCGACGAGGAAGTCAGACGCACTGCCGGCCGAAACGCCGACGCGCTTGCCGCAAAGAGGCAATTCCCCTGTGAACTCGTCCTTCTTTTCCGGTGATGTGGAGGCGGCAATGCCGGCCTTGATGAACATCACGAAATCGACCTGCTTCAAACGATCCGGATTGGCCGAGAAGGTTTCCCAGGCAATCTTGAAGCGACCGGCAGCCAGACCCGGGATCATCGACGGGAACGGGGTTCGCTGAACATCAAGCTCGGCATCCACAAGTTTGGCGACTTCGCCGGCCAGTTCGATGATGATGCCGGTCGGCTTGCCATCGGCATCGAGATATTCGAATGGCGCAAAGTCGATCGTGTTTGCGACCGTCAGCTTGCCCGTCTCTTCGACCTCCGGCGATTTCGAAACATCGGCAGCCATCGCCGAAACGCTCCACCCGCCAAGCAGGGCGGCGAAACCAGCGCATGCGAGTTGCTTAAGATGCCTGTTCATACCCGTTCTCCTCTCAATCCATTCTTATATGCCGAAGCTCGGCTGCATAACCCTTTGCAAAACGGCCCTGGCGTCCCTTGGGACCGTCAGGGCCGCATCACCTCCGCCTGTCAGCGCGCAGCGCTCTCCTGGGCTGCCTGCTTCTTGCGGTAATGGTAGTTCTTGTCGATCCGCTCCATCAGATAATCGCCATAGAGCACCGGCTCGTATTTCGCTGCGGCACCTTCCGCGACGCAGGCCGGCAGGGCTTCGATCAGAGCTTCCATCGACGGGTCGAAAAAGAAGGGCTGCGAATAGCGCTCGCGGCCCGAACGGTTGATCACGCGGTGCGGCGTGGAAACGAAGACGTCGTTCGACCAGCGGGCGAGAATGTCGCCCACATTCATGACAAAGGAATTGGCGATCGGCGGCGCCGGCACCCAGTCTCCGGCCTTGTTTTTCACTTCAAGTCCCCCGACGTCATCCTGCGCGAGCAGCGTTATGAACCCATAATCCGTATGTGGCGCAGAGCCGAAAAGCCCCTCTTCCGCCTTCTGCGTGGGATAGTGCAGAAGCCGCAGGAAGGTTGTCGGGTCGTCGAAATGGGCGTTCAGTTCGTCCGGCGACAAACCGAGCGAGATTGAAATTGCACCGACCATCTTGCGGGCCAGCGTGGTCATCTGCGCGACATAGCGCTCGATGGTCTCACGGAACTCCGGCAGTAGCGCGGCGTCCGGCCACTGGTTGGGCCCCTGCAGCGGCTTTTCTGCAGCAACACGCGGGTCGTTTGCATCGACCTCGTGCATGAAGAAAATCGATTCGCTCTGGTTCGGCTTGCTGACGGTGGCAACCGAAGAGGTAACGATCGTGGAACCGGCAAAAGGCAGATAGCCGCGGAAGTTCCTGTCGATCCGCAGCTTCAGTTTTTCCTCTTCCGGAAGAGCAAAGAACTGCTTGCTCGCCTCACGCACGGCCTCGATGTCGGACTGAGAAATCTCATGGCCCACGATATAGAGGAAGCCGATATTCTCCAGATAACCGCGCAGAGTTGAAGCAACCGCGCGCACCGCGTCCTCATCGCCTCCATAGAGACCGGAGACGTCGAGAACAGGAATTTCGGAGAACTCGCCGCGTGTAATCGTTGACATGACCACCATCCCAGCTTGAAGATACCATACAGTACTGTATTTATGCATATCAGATTGTGGTCGGCAATAGCCGCAGCAGACGGAATTGGATAACGAGCATGGCGCCACGGAAAATCATCATCGATACCGACCCGGGACAGGACGACGCGTTTGCAATCCTGTTCGCCCTGGGTTCTCCTGAAGACCTTGAAGTGGTCGGCATCACAACCGTCGGCGGCAACGTGCCTCTTTCGCTGACCACAAAAAACGCACTCAAGGTCGTGGAACTGGCGGGACGCCCGGACGTCCCCGTCTTCGCGGGGTGCCCGGCGCCAATGGTGAAGAAGCTGATGACAGCGGAATACGTCCATGGCGAGACCGGCCTCGACGGCGCGGAACTGCCCGAACCGGCAACCCCCGTACAGGACGAGCATGCAGTCAACTGGATGGTGCGCACGATCATGGCCGCGCGCGAAGGCGAGATCACCGTATGCACGCTTGGGCCGATGACCAACCTCGCCATGGCCATGACCATGGAGCCGCGTATCGTCCCGCGCATCCGCGAAGTGGTGCTGATGGGGGGCGGTTTCTTCGAAGGAGGGAATGCGACGCCTGCGGCGGAGTTCAACATTTTCGTCGATCCACATGCAGCTCACAAAGTGTTCCATTCGGGCGTCCCGGTCACCATGGCGCCGATTGACTGCACCTACACGGCGCAGATGACACCGGAGTGGCTTGGAACCCTGCGCGCCACGGGCAGCCGCGCGGCCCTGGAAGCCGCCAACATGGCTGAATTCTATTGCCAGTATGGCGATCACAAATTCCCCACCAGGGCGCGGCCGATCCACGATGCCTGCGTGACGGGCTATCTGCTTTCCCCAAATATCTATGAACAGCGCCAGTGTTACGTGACCGTCGATATTTCGTCATCCGAGACCATCGGCATGACCGTCGTCGACTGGTGGCACGTCACCGGGAAAGAGAAGAACGTCAATGTGCTGCGGCGGATCGAACCGGCGCCGTTCTTCGACCTGATGCTCGATCGCATCAGCGCACTCCCATAAGGCATGGGATGACCGCGCGCGCAACTTCTGCTAGCGGAAGCCGGGTCGCTATGGTCCAATTCTGAGTTCTGCCTGGCCCGGGCCCGGCAACCCATTCGAAGTGGAGACAGCGTTGGCAAGAAAGACGAATGCAAAACTCGCCTCGGACCCAAAGTCCTCACCGCGCCAGACGCTGAGCCGCGAGGCCTGGGTAAAAGCTGCGCGAAAGGTGCTGGAGAAGCGCGGCATCGCCGAGGTCAAAATCGACCGGCTCGCCCGTCACTTCAAAGTCACGCGCGGAAGTTTCTATTTTCACTTTTCCAGCCTGAAGGATCTCCACGACGAACTGCTGAACGAATGGCGCCGCGCGAACTGCGCGCCCTTCGAGGCAAAGCGCGACGTCACCGACATCGATGGCCTGCAGTTCTTCACAGAGATCGTTCATATCTGGGTGGACGAAAAGCCCTTCAGCCCCTTGCTGGATCTTGCAGTACGCGACTGGTCACGCACCTCCAAAGCGCTCGGCAGAGAAGTGGCGGCCATGGACGACCTGCGCATCACGCTTCTTCAGCGTGCCTTTCGCGCCATGGGCTACGGCCCGGAGGAAAGCCTTGTGCGTGCCCGGCTGACCTATTTCCATCAGATCGGCCAGTACGCGCTTTCCTTCAAGGAAGACCCTGAACAGCGCAGGCGCCATGGCCCGATCTACGGCAAGGTTCTCCTTGCACCGCTCGTGCAGGAGCCCAACCTGCCGAAGGACTGGCAGGACACGGAGGGCAAATAGGCCCGCGTGTCCGAAGCCCGGCGCTCAAGTCTCCTTCGGTCCGGAAATGCGCTGCAAAACAGCCTGCATCTCACAGATACGCCGCGCCGACGTTCGCCGCTCCACGGGCGACGTGAAACCGAAGCGGGCCAGCCTGTCGTCGGCGGCCATTGCTTCACTGCAGGAGGCATGAAACGAGCGGATGCCGGTTGAGCGCGCGATCGCTTCGACATTCTCAGTCGAGACACCCGACCCGGCCATGATCTCGATGCGCGCGTCCGCATGGGTATGCATGGCAGCAAGGGCATCCTTCCCCTCCAGCACCGTCAGGGCGCCGCCGGAGGTCAGGACTCTCTCAAAGCCAAGCGCGACCGCAGTCTCGATTGCCGCCAGCCGATCCTCCACCGTGTCGATCACGCGGTGTAGCGTGCGGCCCATGCACGCACTCGCTTCGCATAGCGCCGCAAGCGTTCGCTCGTCGAGAAGGCCGTCAGCGGTCGCCGCACCCAGCACCACACCGGCGAGGCCGGCATCGCGCGCCGCTGCGATGTCATCCAGCATCAGCGCAACTTCGCACTCGCTGAAGCAGAAATCGCCCTGGCGCGGCCGGATCATGGCATAGGCCGGCACATTGCATTTCGCCGCTGCCCGCATCAGGCCCGGCGAGGGTGTCAGCCCGCCAAGTGGCAGCGCGGAGCACAGCTCGATCCTATCCGCCCCGCCCTCAACGCAGGCCTCCACGCCTTCAAGCGTGTCCACGCAAACCTCAAGCGTTGCCCGCATCATGTGCCTCCCTTGCAAAGATTGCAGCGCCCACCAGCGCCTTTTCCGCCCCGCCCAGAACCGGGACAAGCAGCCGTTCGCTGCGCTCGATCAGACAGCGCTGGCGCACCTCCGCATCAAGCGCTTCAATGAGTGCTTCATCCTGTGCCAGCCCGCCGCTGACCGGGATGATGGACGGATCGACCATGTTGACGATGTTGGCCAGCGCGCCGCCGACAATGTCGAGGAACACATCAACGGTGCGTGTCGCCAGCTCCTCACCGGCATGCCATTGCGCGAGGATCGTCACGCTGTCGCTCTCGATGCCGTGCAGGTGCCGGTGCAGCCGCTCGATGCCACGCGCGGCGCCCAGCGTGTCGACGCAGCCCACCTGCCCGCAGCCGCATTCAATCGCCGGCAGCACGGTGCCCGTGCGCATGGCGCTGGCCGGTCCGTGGCCCCATTCGCCGGCATTGCCGGTCGCACCCGTCATCACGCGGCCATCGATCACCACCGCGCCGCCAATGCCCGTTCCGATGATTGCGGCAAGCACCTGCCGGTGCCCGATGCCTGCGCCCGTCTGCGCTTCGGCGAGCGCAAAGGCATTCGCATCATTGATGACATAGACCGGGCGCGAGAGTGTTTCGCGCAGATCCTCCGCCACGTTGCGGCCGGTGATGCAGGGAATGTTCGCGCTGCGCGCAAGCCCGGTCACGGGATCGATCACCGCCGCGATGGAGATGCCCACCGGTGCATCGCCCTCTCCCGCCATCGCCTTCACCGTTTCGCGGAAAGCGTCGTAATCGCGCGCGGGCGTCGCCTGCCTGCCGCGAATGACCGGCCTGTTGTCCGATCCCATGTCGGCAACGACGGCCTTGGACCCGCCGATGTCAAAACAACATATCATTTCAATTCTTTCGTGTTTGATGGCATAAGGCCGCGAAGGCCAGAACATTACAAGAAAACCGGAAGAATCCATGCCCGAAGACAAACCCGCGCGACGCAAAAGGCCGACGATTGCCGATGTCGCGAAGCGGGCGGGCGTGGCGCCGGCGATTGTCTCCCGTGCGCTCTCGCCGGAGCGCCGTCCGGTCTCGCGCGAGAAGCGCGAGCGTGTTCTGAAGGCGGCCGCGGAGCTTGGCTACAACCAGAACCCACTGGCGCGCGGTCTGGCCACCAATTCGCTCGACATGGTGGCGGTCATCGTCAACCACATCACCGATCTTTCCGATCTCGACCTGTTCGACCCGCTGCTCGAAGCGATCCAGGCGCTTGGCAAGCAGGCGGTCATCATCCGTGTCGGCAACACCGAGAAGATCGAAGATTTCCTGCGCAACAGCGCCGCGTTTCATGTTCATGCAGCGCTCGTCTTTTCCGACTTTGCGGATGCCGAGGGCGTGCGCACGCTCTTCCACAGTGACAATGTGCTGATGCTCAACGGGCGCTTCGACGCCAAGTCCGCCTACATCACGATTGACGAGGCGGCGGGCATTCGCGAGGCGGTGACGCGTGCGCTGGAACGCGGGGCGAAAACCGGCGCGCTGGTCACCGGCCGTCAGACCTCGCTCATCGAGCAAGCCCGCATTCAGGCCTATCGCGACATCTGCGCCGGGGCTGGTCTCGATCTCGTTCAGGAACTGCAGGGCGATTATTCCTACGCGTCGGGGCTTGCCCTCGCTCGTAGCATAGACGGCGCCAGCCTTCCCGATGCGATTTTCTGCACCTCGGACGCCATGGCCATGGGCATGATGGACGGGCTGAGAGCGCGCGATCTTCTGCCGCCGCGCGACTATCGTCTCTACGGGTTCGACGCCGTGGTGAACGCCAATTTCAACGCCTTCGACATCTCCTCGATCGGCTTTGACAGGGCGGAACTGATCCATGGCATTTCGATGTTTCTGAAGGATCCGGCCGGCTATCGCGACCACCCGGAAGTGCATGAGCTGCGCACCCGTTTCGTCGAGCGCAGCACCGGATAACGAGAATGCCCGCCGGCAAGGTTGCTCGCCAGCGGGCCATTCGGGTTTACCAGAGCGGGTTCAGCTCCGGCGGGTTGGCGTCTTCGCCCCACCATTTCTTGTAGTTCGCCTCATAGGCGCCGGACTGGATGTAGTCCGAGACGAACATGTCGAGCCAGCGCACGAAGTCCGGATCTCCCTTGGCGACGGCAATGCCGATCGGATCGTTGGAATAAAGACCCGGCACCGTGACCAGACCTTCTTCCTTTGCCGCCAGATAGTCGAGCATGGAGGAATCCTCGATGCCGGCGTCAACGCGCTTCTGGCGCAGAAGCAGAACGCCGTCCGGCGAAAACGTGTCGGTATAGACCAGCTCCGCACCCGGCACTTCACGCTTCAGGAAGGCTTCGCCCGTGGTGCCACGCCCCACAACGACGCGCTTGCCATCGAGATCAGCGAGGGTCTTGATCCCCGCATCGGTCTGGGCAATCACGCGCAGGCCTGCGCGGTTGTAGGGGATCGAGAAGCTCACCGCCTTGGCGCGGGGCAGCGTTGCAGACGTGTTTGCGACCACGATGTCGAGCTGGCCGGAAACCAGCATCGAAACGCGCGCATCGCCAGAAACGTCGGTGAACTCCACCGGCACGCCGATCTTCTCGGCAAGCAGGGTGGCCACGTCCACGTCGTAGCCGACGGGGTTGTTCTTGTCGTCACGGAAGCCGATGGGCTCACCGCCCAGCGACACGCCGATGCGCACCTTGCCGCGCTCGATGATGTCATCCAGCATGCCGGCTGCCGCCGGTCCGGCGAGCGCGGCACAGGCCGCCAGCGCCACGATGGTTTTCTTCACAAGTGATTTCATTGAACTCCTCCTTCTTGGATCAAATCGGTTGCGATTGCCGCTTTTCCGGAGCGGCCATGGAAGGCTCCCAGAACCAGTAGGCAACGGTCCCCTGGCCATGGAGATTGACGACACGGTGATTACCGTGCGTGTCGAGCGCGTGGATCACCACTTCGCCGATGAAACCGGTGTCGAGCGCGAGCAGATCGTCGGCAGCGCTCTGGATCGCGTCATCGAGAGACAGACCGCATTTCATGCCGTGCACGATTGCGTGCGCCGTCGCCGAACGCATGGTCATCTCGCCAGTATGCGTGCACGCCGCCGCGCCATAGCGGCTGTCGGCGTAAAAGCCTGCGCCGGGGATCGGGCTGTCGCCCACGCGGCCCGGATATTTCCACGCCCAGCCCGAAGTCGAGGTGACGGTCGCGATCCCGCCGGTCTGGTCCTGCCCCAGAAAAACGGTCGTGTCGCGCACCCGCTCGGGGTCGGTGATCGCGCCCAGAAGCCCCGCCAGAGGCGTGTCGGGGAAAGTGCCCTTCTGTTCCTCGGTCATCAGGCCGTCAAGCTTTTCCCACCAGACGCGCTTGCTGTCGGGATAGAGCATCTCATCGGAATTGAAACCGATTTCATCTGCAAACCTGCGCGCGCCCTCTCCGGTCAGCATTACATGGGGCAGCCGGCGCATCACCTCGCAGGCGAGTGCGGCCACATGCAGCGTGCGTGGCACGGCGGCCACCGTGCCCACGGCGCGGGTCGTTCCGTCCATCACGCCGGCGTCGCATTCCATCACGCCCAGCATGTTGGGCCAGCCGCCATAGCCGACGCTGCGCACCTTCGGATCGGCCTCCACGAAGCCGATGCCGCGCACCAGCGCATCCACGGCGGATTTTCCGTTCTTCAGGTCGGCAATGGATTCGGAAAATCCGGCTTCGGCCTCGCAATTGGCAAGAAGTATCACGCGTCAGTCTTTCTTCATCTTGGTCAGGAACTGGCGAATGCGCGGCACGGCAAAGCCGCCATCCTCCGCAAAGAAACGTTCGGTGGGCATGTCGACGATGAGCTCGCCCTGCTCCAGAAAAACGATGCGGCTGGAAATGCGCCGCGCAAATTCGACCTCGTGGGTCACGAACAGCATCGTCGTGCCCCCGCGCGCAAGCTCGGCCAGAATGTCCAGAACCTCGCCCGTCATCTCCGGATCGAGCGCGCTCGTCACCTCGTCCAGAAGCAGGTAACGCGGGTCCATCGCAAGCGCCCGGCAGATGCCCACGCGCTGACGCTGACCGCCCGACAGGCGCTGCGGATAGGCTGTCGCAAGATCGGCGAGCCCCACCAGCTTCATGAGCTCGCGCGCCCGCGCCTCGGCTTCCGCGCGCGGCTTCTTCAAAACGTTGATCGGCGCCAGCGTGATGTTCTCCAGCGCCGTCATGTGCGGGTAGAGATTGAACAGCTGGAACACCGTCGCCGAGCGCCGACGCGCCGCCGCGAGCCCCGCTTTGGTGGACACATCATTGCCATCGACGGTGATGCTCCCGCCAGAGAGGGCCTCCAGCCCGTTGATGCAGCGGATCAGCGTCGACTTTCCCGAACCGCTTGAGCCCAGAATGGTCACCACCTCGCCTTCGGAGATGTTCAGGTTGATGCGCTTCAGAACCGTCGTTTCGCCAAAACGCTTCTCGACGTTTTCAATGACAATCATGTCAGATTCCTTCCCAGACGACCGACCTGCGCAGCCGCTTTTCAATGCGCGCGCCCACACTCGCCAGAAGCTTTGCCAGCGCGTAGTAGAGGAGCCCCACCACGCTCCACACGATGAACGGCTCAAGCGTGCGCAGATTGAGAATGTTGCCGATCTTGGTCAGATCGAACACGCCGATGACCGAGATCAGCGATGTGACCTGAAGCTGGTTCACCAGAAGACCGACCAGCGGCCCGATGGAGAACGCGGCAGCCTGCGGCAGAAGCACGAAGCGCAGGATCTGCCAGCGCGAATGCCCATAGACCTTTGCCGCCGCCACCTGCTCCGCCTCCACCGCATCGATGCCCGAGCGGAAGATCACGAATGCGAACGCCGCCGTGTTCAGGCTGATGGTCAGCGATGCCGCCATGAATGGCGTCATGTTGATGTGAAAGAAGGCCGGCAGGCCGAAGAAAACCAGAAAGAGCTGAACCAGAACCGGCGAGTTCTTGAGTGCTTCGCTGATCGTGACGATCACCTGCCGCAGCACCGGCACGCGGTAATAGTCGACCAGGGTGAAGAGCGCCGCAATCAGAAGGCCGACAAGCGTGGTGAGCGTGAAGAGCCCCACCGTGACGCCCAGCCCCTGCGCAAGCAGCACCAGATCATAGGGCGTGAAGTCCGCATATCTCATGCCGCACCTCCCGTATCCATCGCCCGGTTGAGCCGCCTGTGAACCGTGTTGATCAGAAGCGAGAGCGCATAGGTGAGCGAGGCGTAGAGAATGAGCAGCACGAGATAGACCTCGAACGGCTTGAAGGTCGTCGAAGCCACGATCTTGGTGGTGCCCGTCAGTTCATTGATCGTGATGGTCGACAGGATCGAGGAGGTCAGAACCATGTTGATCAGCACCGAGCCCATCGGGCGCACGGAGGTGCGCAGCGCAATCGGCAGAACGATTCTGGTAAAAATGGTCCAGCGGCTGAGGCCACTCACCTTCGCCGCCTCGATCACACCCTGATCCACCGCCAGAATGCCCGAGCGGATGACATCGGAAACAAACGCGCCGCCGATGATCGACAGGGCGATCACCCCGGTCTCGAACGCACCGATATAGATGCCGATTTCCGGAAGGCCGTAGAAGAAGAAAAAGAGCTGAACGATGAACGGCGTGTTGCGAAACACGTCGCTATAGGCGAACGCAACCCCGCGCACGATCCGGTTTCCGGACGTGCGAAGCGACGCCATCAATGCCCCGATGAGGACCGCCCCGATGATCGCCAGCGTACAGGCGAACACGGTGAGCAGAAACCCGTCGAGCATGAAGGGCAGGTGCGGCGCAAGCGTAACCCAGAGCTGATTCAACGTCCCCCTCTCCTCAAAGTGAAAGCGCTTTCATAATGGATGAGTTGCGCGCCCTGTCAAGGGTGTCTGGGAAAGACCCACCAGGTTTCCGCGGCTTCGCTACCCGCGCAAAGAAGGAACACAAGTCGGCATACGGCCAGAACCGACGGACCAGAAACAACCACCGTTCAGATCAGGAACACATGTCCGTGGCTTTATACGCCGCGCAAAATTCAGCGTCCGGCAGACTGTCAAACGGTCTCGCTGAGGCGCTCTTTCTCCGCCGGACCTGGCATGAACCTGCGTTCCGCTGCGCGAGGTGCATCCTTCTTCCCTGACTTCTGCCAGGAAAGGAAGCGGGCAACGGCATACTGAATGGCGATACCGGCACTCAGGAGGACTGCATCAGAAGCGAAACTGGTTTCATGGCGCAAACGCAGGATCTGCAGCGCGATCGCCAGAACCGAACCGGTCGCGAAGACGGCGAGACCGTTCCTGCCCATCAGTTCGACCGGGCGGAACACAGGCCATTGAAAAGCGCGCACCACCCAGGCGACATTGGTCAGAACATAGGCGAGAGCCAGCGCATGCAGAAGGCGCGGCAGCGACAGGAAAGTCTTGTCGAACCCGGCAATGAAGAACGGCAGCATCCTGCGTCCCGGCAGCGCCCCTGCCCTGAGCGAAACCCAGACACAGGAGAATGCGAGGAAGGCAGTGCACAGCCAGAACAGCCAGGCACGATAGGGAACGAGCTTTCTCCCCTCCAGCATGCAAAGCCCGCCGGCGATGCCGACAGCGAAGATAAGCTGCCAGGCTATCGGGTTGAAGAACCAGCCACCCGGGTTCGGATAATTCGGCAGGTTCAGGCGGAAAGCACCCGCAAGAAGCCAGACACCAACGGCCACGCCGATCAGCACCCGCGGACTGCGCAGGCCGATCATAATGTAGAGCGGCGAGATCAGCAGAAGCATGGCGTAAAGCGGCAGAATGTTGAAGTAGCCAAGTTGATGGCCAAGCAGCGGCACGCCGACCATGGTCTGCAGTGGCTTCGTCAGAAGCGGCCCGAAATTGATCCGGCTGAGCATCTCGAAGACACCGAGATAGAGCGCCCCGCCGGCGACAAGGGCAATGGCCATGAACGACGTAACAATATGCGTCACATAGAGCAGGCCGGCACGCCTCCAGACCTTCATGCATGAGGAGAAGAAGGCTCCTCCGCGAAACCCGCGTGAATAGGCAAGCCCCACGGCGATGCCAGACATGAGCACGAAAGCCTCGGCCGCGTCGGAAAAGCCAAAATTGCGCGACGTCAGGTTCTCATAGAGATTGCCGGGCACGTGGTTGATGAAGATCGTGATCAGCGCCAGACCACGGAACACGTCCAGGCGCTGGTCACGGCCAACGCTTGAAGGAATGAAGGGGGCGTTCATGAGGCAGCCTCACTGTTCCGCGTCAGCGGGCTTGAGCGCCGGTTCCGCCACCGGCTGGCTTACGGGCGCAGTCTGTGCGGCGCCGCGCCAACGGGAAAGTATGACTTCCTGACGAAGGACCACTGGTGAAGGATCGCGGTCATCCGCGGTCTGGAAAAGCCCGGCTTCCGCAGCGTCGAGCGCGCTCCGCGAACTGACCTGGATCAGGAGAGGCGCGAAGACCTGCGGCCCTGCCACCAGAAGCAGCCAGCCGACATATTCCGGAGCAAACTGGAAGGCCAGCCCCAGCGTCACCAGTCCAGTGGCGCTGATCCACCAGCTCGCAGACCACGCTTCTGAAAGGCTGACAGAGCCGGCTTCCCGGTCGGTGGCGGGCCAGCCGCCATCCATCCCGAGAAACACTTCCATCACCGCCCGGCACTGATACATGAGCATGATCGGCGCGAGCAGGCTGGTGGACAGAATCTCCGTCAGCGTATTGAGAAGAGCGCGACCGGTGCCGCCGAACGCATCGTTAACGCCACTCAGTGCGCCACGCAGAACAATCAGAAGCTTGGGGCCGATCAACAGGCCAAAAACGCCGACGAGCAGCGTCAGCGCCAGCCCCTGCTCAACGCGTGGAAACACGGGAAAAAGCCCCGGCTCGGGGAAATAGTCCGGAACGCCCTTCAGCAGCGGTGCGGCGATCGAGGCAATGATGAACAGCGCCCAGAGCGGTGAGGTCACATAAGCCATTATGTTCTGGACAAACACGAACCGGCTCCAGGGCTTGAGGCCCGGAGCCACCATCACGCGGCCATGTTGAAGATTACCCTGGCACCACCGACGGTCGCGCTTGGCGAAGTCGACAACATTATCCGGTCCCTCTTCATAGGAGCCAGCCAGATCGGGATCGACCCGCACAATCCAGCCATTGCGGGTCAAAAGCGCTGCTTCGACATAGTCGTGGCTCAGTATATGCCCGCCAAATGGCGGTGCACCGGAGAGCTCGGGAAGGCCACAGCTCTGGGCGAAAGCACGTGTACGGACAATCGCATTGTGCCCCCAGAACGGCCCGGACTCTCCCTGCAGCGCGGCCAGGCCACGCGTATAAACCGGGGAGTAATAGCTGGTGGAAAACTGCATCGCCCGGCCGAAGAAAGAACGCGCATGGACGATTTTCGGCAGGGTCTGCAGGAGACCGAGCCTGGGTTCCGCCTCCATGCGCCGCACCATCTCGGCCATCGTCGCGCCTTCCATCAGACTGTCGGCATCGAGCACGATCATGTATTCATACATCGCGCCAGATGTCCGAATGAAATCAGCAACATTGCCGGCTTTCTTGCCCGTGTTCTGCTCCCGCCGCCGGTAATAGATGGCCGTGTGTGCGCCGCATTCCGCCTGCAGGCGCTCGAACCAGCGCTCTTCCTCCGCCGCAACGCGCTCGTCACGCGTGTCAGACAGGATCGCAAAATCGAAGCGGCCGGCAACGCCAAGCGTGTGAAGGCTGCCGATCATCGCGGCCACATGCGAAAACGTTTTGACCGGATCTTCGTTGTAGACAGGGACGAGCACCGCCGTTCGTGCGCTGGCCGGCGTCAGTTCGAATGACTGCTTTCTCTCCCTGAAGGGCGAGCTTAAGAGCCCGTTGAACGCATACGCCGCGCCCCATGCGAGCCAGGCTGTGCTGGCGGCCAGCAGCACGATGCGGACGGCGTCGATCCATTGAATGCCATCGGCTGAAAAATAGCCGACGGCAAGCGAGGCGACGAGCCCTGCCATAAGCAGGCAGAAAAGGATCGACAATACGCGTCTTACACTGACCATCACACTCTCATGGGTTCACCGACCACCATTCCCGTCTCTCAATCGGGCCCGTAATTTCACTTCCAGGCCAGTCGCTTGAGCAGCACGGAGAACAGCGCGGGGCGCGCACGCCGGCGTTCCAGCACCTGCTCGGGCATCGCCATGGGCGCAACCGGCAGAGCGTGACGGCCATACGTCATCGGCTGGCTATCCGTCTCACGAACGTGCGTCATCTGCATCTCTCCACTGATAACTCCAGATTTCAGAAAGGCGTTTGTCATCGAGCTTGAGGTGACCGCTCATTTCAACAGGTCCCGCACCGCTCGGTTTGAGGTCGATCACGAGACGCCACATGCCATTGCTGTCGATGCGGGAAACCGCCGAATGCGCAATCTCGCCACGGCTGACATTCACAACTGCTTCAATGTTTGAATCGCCCGGAAGGTTCCGCAGAACCTCGCCATCGAAATCGACGACGAACTTGCGCAACCCCTCCTCGTTCTTGACACCGGAGACACCGCCCTCGCCACTGCGAAGCGCCATGACCCGTGCAAACCGGTTGGTCGGCTCATCGATGGCACCCCAGGTCAGGCGATAGTTGAACTCAAGCGCATCTCCCGCTTCAACGTCCTTTTCAGGAACCCAGAACGCGACGATGTTGTCGTTGACCTCGAGATCGGTCGGTATCTCGACAAGTGTGATGTTGCCGCGTCCCCAGGCTTCAAGCGGCTCCACGAGGAGCGACGGCCGGCGCTCATAATGAGCGCCCGCATCCTGGAAATGCGCAAAATCACGATCGCGCTGGTAGAGGCCGAATGCCTGTGGGCTGTCTTCGGAAAAGAACGACGTGGCAAGCTCGGACGGATTGTTCAGATTGCGCCACAGCTCGTCACCATCCTTACGGACGATCTTCAGCCCGTCGCTGTCGTGAACCTGGCCACGGTAATCATCAAATGCGCTGTCATTGTTTTCGGCGAAAAGGAACATGGATGTCATCGGCGCGACGCCGAGCCGCCCGATGGCCTTTCTGGCGAAGAGGCGGGCCGTCACGGTCATGACCGTGTTGCGGCCAGGCGCAATCACAAAGCGATAGGCACCCGTCACACTCTCGCTGTCGAGCGCGGCATAGACGGTCACTTCCTTGCTGCGCCGGTTGGGCTTCTCGATATAGAAGTCGGTGAAGCGCGGAAACTCTTCCCCGCTGGTTGTCGCGGTGCCGATGGCCAGCCCGCGTGCCGATAATCCGTAGAGTGTGTCCCGGCCGAGCGCACGGAAGTAGCTCGCACCTAGGAAGGACACCAGCTCATCCATCACATCGGGTGCATTGAGCGGATAATGCAGACGAAAGCCCGCCTCGCCCTCCATGACCAGATCTTCGAACCGCGAGGGGTCAAGCGGCTTGCGATACTCGAAATCGCGACCGGTGAAGAGGATCGGCGCGGCAGCCTCGCCCTCCACCGCGTAAAGGCGCACCGGCTCTTTGAACAGCCAGCCCATGTGAAAGGCCTGCAGTTCGAACGGGGCCTCACCCTGCCACAATGCGTGGTCGGGCCGGAAACGAATCGCCCGGTGCTGGTCGTAGGTCAGCCCGGCAATCTGCTCGGGGAGCTTGAATTCGGCTTTGGCGAAGGGCTCGGAAGCCTTGTTTTTCATCGCCTCCGTAAGCGCCTCGAAGGAAAAAGGCCGCGCCTCTCCCTTCACATCAACACCTTGCGCGGCAACGTCTTCAGCGCGCGCATGGGTTGCAAGGGCCGTCAGGCTGGACGTACCCAACAGCGATGCTGACAGGCAGGAAACAAGGAAGGATCGTCGGTCCATATATGGAACTCGTATGCAAGAAAACTCAGGGTGAAGCCGCGGCACAAACCACGCGCTTTCAACGCATTAATTGCGGTTTAGTTTCGGCAGTAGACATAACATTCGGAGACTGTCCGTTACCAAGATTTGAAGGCACAGCGCAGGGCGGCGGATCGCTGTACAGCGTCCCCTCGAGACTTGCAATCCTGTTCTGAATCGTGCCCAATCGCGCCACCTCACCCAGGGTGAGAAAACCCACCATCCAGCGCCATGGCCGGACCACAGCAATGCGGCCGGCGGTGCATCAATCCGGGAATTTGCCGATGGATCTAGGACTGAAGAACAAGCGCGCCCTGGTGCTCGGCGCAAGCCGCGGCCTCGGCGCCGCCATCGCCCAGGGGCTGGCGAAGGAAGGCGCGACCGTGGTCGCAGCCGCACGCAGCAGGGACAAGATCGAGGCCTGGGCCAGGGACCTGCCGGCAGGCGCGGGTTCGGTCGAGGCTCATGAGCTCGATCTTTCCGATCACGCCGCGATAGACGATCTCGCTGACAGGCTGCTGGCCGATGGAGGCGTCGACATTCTTGTGAACAACACCGGCGGCCCGCCCCCTTCCACCGCCGTCGATGCCAGACGCAGCGACTGGATCGCGAATTTCGAGACGATGGCCGCCAATATCTTTCACCTGACCGGGCGTCTCCTTCCAGCCATGCGAGAGCGCAAATGGGGCCGCATTCTGACGGTTACCTCGTCTGGCGTGGAACAGCCGATTCCGGTTCTGGCGCTGTCTAACGGCATTCGCTCGGCAATCGTCGGCTGGTCGAAGACACTGGCCACGGAAGTCGCCCGCGATGGCGTGACGGTCAACATCCTGATGCCCGGGCGCATCCACACGCAGCGCGTCGTCGAACTCGACACCGCCGCGGCAAGCCGCTCCGGAAAGCCGGTGGAAGAGGTTTCCGCGGCAGCAGCAGAGACCATTCCGATGGGGCGCTACGGCGATCCGGAGGAATTCGCCAACATGGCCGTTTTCCTCGCCTCCGAGCGCGCCTCCTATGTCACCGGAACAAAGGTCCGGATCGACGGCGGCGCTACCCGTTCGGTCTGAGCAGGCCTTAGGGTCAGAACCTAGGGTCAGGACCTATTAATATGGTCGCAATGGTCGGCCTGATTTGTGCGGATACGCGAAGCAAGACCACAGGAAGACTTCATGTCTTTCAAGGTCTTGCGACAAAGTAGGCCGTGCAAATCAGGCCGATCCGAAGGACGCTCGATAGACCGGCGACCTGCCACGTCAAACCCCTTGACCGGGGGAGGACCCCGCTCTGCGGGTTTCTCCTTGCATCTCTTGGTCTATCGATCGCCATTGCGGCCATATTAATGGGTCCTGACCCTAGCGTCTCAGCGCACGCCCGAGCGCATGCCACGAGGCCTTGGGCGTGCGCTCCAGCGTTTCAAAATCGACATGCACGAGACCGAAGCGTTTCTCATAGCCAAGCGCCCACTCGTAATTGTCGAGAAGCGACCAGACGATATAGCCCTTCACGGGAGCGCCCCCGGCCATCGCGCGCCGCACCGCGCCGAGATGTCGATTCAGGAAATCGATGCGGGAAGGGTCCGCCACTTTTCCGTTCAGCACCTGATCGGGCGAGGCCATGCCGTTTTCCGTCACATAGATCGGCAGACCCTTGGTGTAGGTATCATGCACCCAGGTGATGAAATGGTGCAGACCTTCAGGATAGATTTCCCAGTTCATCTGCGTCTTGGGCAGCGGCCCCTCGATTTCCCTCAGCGCCGGAAACTGGCCTGAGCCGTCCGGCGCGATCAGCTTGCGCGTATAATAATTGACACCGAGCCAGTCGACCGGCGTACCGATGATGTCGAAATCGTTCTCGAAGCCTTCCGGCATGTGGGGGCCAAGCCCCACCAGCACGTCCTCCGGATAGGCCCCGTCGAACACTCCGCCCAGGAACCAGCGATTGTAGATTCCATCATAGAGGCGGGCGGCCCTTTTCGCCGCTTCGCTGTCATCGGCAGGTGCCGCATACTCGAAATTGGTGACAAGGCCGAGATTGCCCATGCCCAGCGCCCGCATGGCCTGCGTCGCCCGCCCATGTGCAAGAAGCACATGATGCATGGCGTGTGCGGCGGCGCGAATGTCGCGCACGCCCGGCGCATGCTCGCCCATGAAATGGCTGAGCCAGGCCACGCACCACGGTTCGTTGACGGTGGCCGCCGTCGCCACCCGGTCGCCGATGCGCTTCATCACCACTTCTGCATAATCGGCAAACCAGCCTGCAATGTCGCGGTTGCGCCAGCCGCCAAGATCAGCAAGCGGCGCCGGCAGATCCCAATGGTAGAGCGTGGCGAAAGGCTTCAGCCCCCGTGCCAGCATGCCGTCAACGAGACGGTCGTAGAAATCGAGCCCTCCGGCATTGGGCACACCGCGCCCTTCCGGCAGGATACGCGACCAGGATGTCGAGAAACGATAGCAGTCAAACCCGGCATCCCGCACCAGGTCCAGATCGCTTTCCCAGCGGTGGTAATGGGCGCAGGCTGTCGCCCCGTCCTCGCCACGAACCGTATTGCCGGGGGTGGCGGCGAAGGTATCCCAATGCGATGTGCCACAGCCGCCAAACCGGCTACCCTCGATCTGGTAGCTCGAGGTCGCCGTTCCGAAGACGAAATCGTCCGGGAAATCCGCGCGGGAGAAGTCAAGCTCCATGGTTTCCGTGTCGGTGGCGGACATGAGGGTCTCCCGGGTTCAATCGTAGATGTTTTGCTCGCTATCAGCGCCGACGCGGCGGTGCGGTGGTCTGGCCGATTACAAAATCGGCTTCCCATAATTCGCTCTGCAACGGTCCCGCAGGATTCTCGATGCGCTCAAGCAGCATCTGGGCCACGCGCTTGCCCGCGTCGCGGATGGAGGACCGAACCGCCGTGAAATATGGAATGTCAGGCGTCCTGCCCTTATAGCCGGACTGCAGGAAGGAGAGGCAGTCATCGAAGGCGATGATCGACACGTCTTCGCCTGCACGCAGGCCCAGATCGGCCAGCGCCCGCGTCACGCCCATAGCGGGCAGGACGCTTGCCACGACGATGGCTGTCGGCGGTTCTGCGAGATCCATCAGTGCGCGTGTGGCGTGATAGCCATAGGGTTCAACCATGTCGGCACTGTGCAGCAGTTGCTCGTCAAGAACGATGCCCGCCTCCTCCAGCGCCACCTCATAGCCCTGCCGACGCCGGTCTGCGAAGTTCATCGTTTCAAGGCCGTTGACAAGCGCAACGCGCTGATGGCCCAGATCGAGCAGGAACTTCGTGGCGCGATGAAAGGCGCGGCGGTTGTTGACGTCCATCCAGCAATAGTCCGCTCCCTCCTCATCGCTGCGCCCATGCACGACGAACGGGAGCCCGAGGGCATTGAGAAGGCCAATGCGGCTGTCACCGGTGAGCGGGCCATGGACCACCACGCCGTCCACACGCTGGTCATCCACCAGATCGCGATAGACGCCCTCCTGCTCCTCAAGGGAGGCAAGCCGCAGCAGAATGTCGTAGCCGTTCTCGCCATAGACCTCGCCCGCGCCTGCGATGAAGTCGGCGAAATGTGGGTTGATCATGATATGCTCGGACAGGCTTACCACATGGCCGATCATGCGCGACTTGCCGGTCGCCAGGCTCGCAGCGCTGGGGCTTGGGCGATAGTTCAGCCGCTCTGCCGCCTCGATCACCCGGGCGCGTGTTTTCTCGGCCACTTCCGGAAAGCCATTGAGCGCCCGAGAGACGGTCGTCTGGGACAGTCCTAGAGCTTCCGAGAGCATCTTCAGATTGATCGCTTTTCGGGCAGACAACACGTTTCCTTTTCAAAGCGCTTTAAAAACTGGTGTCATAGCCTTCCAGGCAGATCAAGCCCCTCCCCCACCAGAAGCAACAATTTCCAGAGCAACCGCCATTAAAGCGGTATTTTTCCAGAATTTCTTCAACAAATATCCTGTCCTCTTGACTCGCGAGCGTCACAGATTGATGCTGCACATATCCAAAGCGCTTTGAATTTTGTTTAAATCGTTGTCATTGCGCCGGACATGCAGAGACCCGAGGAGGAGCGGCCTTGCGCCGCAAGTGGAGGAACCATGAAGACGTCCATGCTAATCGGCGCGCTTGCCCTGGCGCTGGCCGGCACCACCGCCGCCGTCACGGCAGCCCAGGCCGCCGACCTAAAGTTCGCTCCGGGCGAGGATGCCCGCTTCAACTGGCAGAGTTTTGAGGATTTCAAGGCCGCAAACGACCTCTCCGGTCAGGAGATGAGCCTGTTCGGCCCCTGGCTCAGCGCCGACAAGGATCTGATCGAATCCGTCACCGCCTATTTCGAGGAGGCCACGGGCGCGAAGGTCAACTATTCGGGCTCCGATTCCTTCGAGCAACAGATCGTCATCGACACGCAGGCCGGCAGTGCGCCGAATGTCGCCGTCTTTCCGCAACCGGGCCTCGCCGCCGACCTTGCCTCCAAAGGCCTGCTCGTGCCGCTCGGCAGCGATACCGCTGACTGGATGAAGGACAATTATGCAGCCGGTCAATCCTGGGTGGATCTTGGCACGTATGAAAATCAGGACGGGACCAAAGCTTTCTTCGCTTTTCCCTATAAGGCAGATGTGAAGTCGCTCGTCTGGTACGTCCCGGAGAATTTCGAGGATGCCGGCTATCAAGTGCCGCAGACCATGGAAGAGCTGAAAGCCCTCTCCGAGCAGATCGTCGCCGACGGCGAGACGCCCTGGTGCATCGGCCTTGGCTCCGGCGGCGCGACCGGCTGGCCTGCCACCGACTGGGTGGAGGACATGATGCTGCGCACACAGTCGCCCGAGGTCTACGACCAGTGGGTGACCAATGAAATCCCGTTCAACGATGAACGGATCGTTGCTGCAATCGAGGAATTCGGAGCGTTTGCCCGCAACGACGACTATGTGGATGGCGGCGCGGGCGCCGTGGCCTCCACCGACTTCCGCGACAGCCCCAAGGGGCTCTTTGCCGTACCGCCCAAATGCTACATGCATCGGCAGGCATCTTTCATCCCATCCTTCTTCCCGGAAGGGACACAGCTTGGCCGCGATGCCGACTTCTTCTACCTGCCGGCCTATGCAGACAGAGACCTGGGCAAACCGGTGCTCGGTGCGGGCACGGTGTTTGCCATCACGAAGGAATCGGAAGTGGCGCGCGCCTTCATCGAGTTCCTGAAAACCCCCATCGCGCATGAAATATGGATGGCGCAGGCCGGTTTCCTGACCCCGCACAAGGGTGTGAACCCCGAGGCCTACGCCAATGATGCCCTTCGCAAACAGGGTGAAATCCTGACCAGTGCGACCACCTTCCGTTTCGACGGCTCGGACCTTATGCCCGGCAAGATCGGCGCCGGCGCGTTCTGGACCGGGATGATCGACTATGTCGGCGGCAAGTCCGCCGGGGATGTCGCCGGCGACATCCAGAAGGAGTGGGACGCCATCAAATAGGCGCGAACATCTGACGAGCCCGCCGCCCGAACCGTAGGCGGCGGGAAACGGCCAACTTCTGCGCATGCGCCCCAGGAGGCAGTCATGGCAATTTCCTCGACCGAAACAGCCCCGCCCGCCGGCTCTCCCGGCCCCGGTGGTTTCCTTCTGAATCTGGCGATCGCGCTCGTCATCATGGTGGCTGGCATCGTCTTCGCGGTGCTGTGTGCCGTCGCCGTCTTTGCCGCGCTCAACACGGTCCTCCCCGATATCAAGCTTGTCCAGGCGGTGCTGGTCATGGTGCTCGGCGTGGCGGCGTGTTTCGGCTATTTCTGGGGTTCCAATCGGCTGCTCGACGTAATCTACCCGCCCCGCGGCAGCCGGGTGGCCGAAAACATCAACGCGGCCAACGGCATCCGGCCGTGGCTGTTCCTTGGGCCCGCGGTTGTCATTCTCGGCATCTATCTGGTCTATCCGGTTATCAATTCGATCGTCCTGTCCTTTTTCGGACCGAGCGGCGAGAGCTGGGTCGGCGGGGCCAATTACGCCTGGCTCGCCAAGGATGCGGCCTTCCGCGAGAGCATGCGGAACAACATTCTCTGGCTCATCGTCGTGCCCGCCGCCGCCACCTTCTTCGGCCTCATCGCAGCAGCCCTGACCGACCGCATCGGCTGGGGCAATGTCGCCAAGAGCCTTATCTTCATGCCCATGGCGATCTCCTTTGTCGGCGCGAGCGTGATCTGGAAGTTCATCTATGATTACCGCGCCGAAGGCTCCGATCAGATCGGCATCCTCAACGCCATCGTTACTTTCTTCGGGGCAGAGCCGCAGGCCTGGATCACCATCCCCTTCTGGAACAATTTCTTCCTGATGGTCATCCTGATCTGGATCCAGACCGGTTTTGCCATGGTCATTCTTTCCGCCGCCCTCCGCGGCATTCCGGAGGAAACAATCGAAGCCGCCATTATCGACGGCGCTTCTCCGTTTCAGATTTTCTACAAGATCAAGGTACCGCAAATCTGGGGCACCATCGCCGTTGTCTGGACCACGATCACCATTCTGGTTCTCAAGGTGTTCGACATCGTGCTGGCCATGACCAACGGCCAGTGGGGCAGCCAGGTGCTCGCCAACTACATGTTCGACTGGATGTTCCGCGGTTTGGACTTCGGCCGCGCATCCACCATCGCGCTGGTCATCATGGCCATGGTCACACCCATCATGGTGTGGAACATCCGCGAAGCACGGAAGGACATGAAATGAGCACGCCCGTCGGTTCCCGGCCCGCGCTTGCATGGGTCGTCAACATTTCCGTCATTCTGCTTGTGGCCCTTTGGACGCTGCCGACCTTCGGCATTCTCGTCTCGTCGCTGCGCGACAAGGATCAACTCGCCGTCAGCGGCTGGTGGACGGCACTGACCTCATCCGAGCGCAACCTGGTCGCACGCGCGGCACCGCCGGAGAATGCCACGCTGGAAGGCAGCCGCTATGTGCTGACCGGCAACGTGTTCGAAGGCGGCAGCGGAGAGGTCACTGGCTTTGGCATTTCTTCACGCGACCCGTCGGCCTTCGCAGTCGGCGAAGAAGCCGAGCTGCGCGGTGGCGCCACACTCACCGTCGAGGCCAATGGCGACTACACGGTTGCCTATGCCGGACAGCCCGAACCCGGCCGCGGCCAGCGTATTTTCGTGAGCTCCGTCGAGCCCCCGAAATTCACCACCGCAAATTACGAGAACGTCCTGTTCTCCGAAGGACTCGGCAAGAGCTTCATCAACACGATGACCGTGACCATTCCAGCCACCGTCATCCCAATTCTGATAGCCGCCTACGCAGCTTATGCTCTGGCCTGGATGGAATTTCCCGGCCGCGCGCTTCTGCTCGCCGCGATTGTCGGCCTGCTTGTCGTGCCGCTTCAGATGTCGCTCATCCCGCTCCTGCGCCTCTACAACACGGTCGGCATCGGCAAATCATTCATCGGCATCTGGCTCGCGCATACTGGCTTCGGCCTGCCGCTCGCCATCTATCTTCTGCGCAACTACATGGCCGGCCTGCCGCGCGAAATCATCGAGAGCGCGCGCGTCGATGGGGCCTCGGATTTCGAAATCTTTCGCAAGATCATCCTGCCCCTATCCTTCCCCGCGCTCGCCTCCTTCGCCATCTTCCAGTTTCTCTGGGTGTGGAACGACCTGCTCGTTGCCACCGTCTTCCTTGGCAACAATGAGGAGCAGCTTGTGCTGACAGGTCGCCTGCGCGAACTGCTCGGCTCGCGCGGTGGCAACTGGGAAATTCTTACTGCCTCGGCCTTCGTGGCCATCGTGGTACCCATTCTCGTTTTCTTCGCAATGCAACGTTACCTGGTCCGCGGCCTTCTGGCCGGGTCCGTCAAAGGAGGCTGACCGCTCCCATGAATGTCCTGCACGATGTTCCCTTCGAACATGCCCCCGGAGCCATCAGCCGCCATGCGGAAGACACCGACTGGTGGCGCGGCGCGGTCATCTACCAGATTTATCCGCGCTCCTTTCAGGATTCCAACGGAGACGGGCTCGGAGACCTGAAGGGGATCACGCAGCGCCTCCCCTACATCGCCTCGCTCGGTGTGGACGCGATCTGGATTTCGCCCTTCTTCAAATCACCCATGCTCGACTTCGGCTACGATGTATCGGACTACAGGGAAGTGGACCCGATGTTCGGCTCGCTGGCCGATTTCGACGCCATGATCACCGAAGCGCACCGGCTCGGCCTCAAGGTCATGATCGACCAGGTGATCTCCCACTCCTCCGACCAGCACCCGTGGTTCATGGAGAGTCGGCAGAGCCGCATCAATCCGCGCGCCGACTGGTATGTCTGGGCCGACCCGAAGCAAGATGGCAGCCCGCCCAACAACTGGCTGTCGATCTTCGGCGGCTCGGCCTGGCAGTGGGACACGAGCCGCTGCCAGTATTACCTGCACAATTTCCTGGCCAGCCAGCCCGATCTCAATTTTCACAATCCGGACGTGCAGGACGCACTGCTCGACTCGGTGCGCTTCTGGCTCGAGCGCGGTGTCGACGGTTTCCGGCTCGACACGATCAATTTCTATGTTCACTCGGCCGGTCTGGAAGACAATCCGCCGCTTGAACAGGACGAGCGCAACGCCTCCATCGCACCGGCGGTCAATCCCTACAATTACCAGGATCATCTCTACGACAAGAACCAGCCGGAGAACCTGGAGTTTCTGAAGCGCTTCCGCGCCCTGCTGGATGAATTCCCCGGTACCACGGCCGTCGGCGAAGTGGGTGACGCGCAGCGTGGCCTCGATATCGTCGCCGAGTATACGAGCGACGGCGACAAGGTGCATATGTGCTATTCCTTCGATTTCCTCTCGCAGGAACCGCTCACACCGAAACGCGTTCGGGACGTCCTTGAGGCCTTTGAAAAGAAGGCTCCGGATGGCTGGTCATGCTGGAGTTTTTCCAACCATGACGTGGTCCGTCACGCCTCGCGCTGGGCCGACCAGGTGCATGACCGCGAAGCCTTCCTGAAGATGACGACGACACTGCTTCTGTCGCTGCGCGGCTCGGTCTGCTTCTACCAGGGGGAAGAGCTCGGTCTCACGGAAGCGGTGCTCGACTTCAAGGATCTGCAGGATCCCTACGGCATCCAGTTCTGGCCGACCTTCAAGGGGCGTGACGGCTGCCGTACGCCGATGGTCTGGTCGGAAACACAGGTCAATGCAGGCTTTTCGGCGGCAAAGCCCTGGCTGCCAGTCCCGCCAGAGCACCTCCATCTGGCAGTCTCGTCACAGGACGGGCCGAACTCCCTCCTCGCTCATTATCGCCGGGCGCTTGCCTTCCGCGCCCGTCACCCGGTCTTCGCCAAGGGCGATATTGCGTTTCGCGATGCCGGCGAGGACGTTATCGTCTTCGAACGCTCCATGGCTGCGCATTCGATACTGGTGGCCATCAACATGGCCGGTCATCCGGTTGAGCTCGCGTTCGATGCTGGCGCATACGCGACCATGCAGGACGCAGAAAGCAGCGGAGCCGCGGAAAACGGCATATTGAACCTGCCGGCCTATGGATACTGGTTCGGCAGCAGGGGAGTGGGACAATGACGGCGCTCGACCTGAAAGACATCCACAAGAGCTACGGCGCAACCCGTGTCATTCACGGCATCGACCTGAAGATCGAGGATGGGGAGTTCGTCGTCTTCGTCGGTCCGTCGGGTTGCGGCAAGTCCACCCTGCTGCGGATGATCGCCGGGCTGGAAAACATCACCGGCGGTGACATGTTCATAGGCGGCCAGCGCGTCAACGACATACCGCCCTCACAGCGCGGTATCGCCATGGTGTTTCAGTCCTACGCGCTATACCCACATATGACGGTCTACGATAACATGGCCTTCGGCATGAAGATTGCCAAAGCGCCGAAGGAGGAAATCGACAAACGCGTGCAGGCGGCTGCCGACATCCTCCAGTTGACGCCCTATCTTGACCGGCTGCCAAAGGCGCTTTCAGGCGGTCAGCGCCAGCGGGTCGCCATCGGGCGCGCCATCGTGCGCAATCCGAAAGTGTTCCTGTTCGACGAGCCGCTCTCCAATCTGGATGCAGCGCTGCGCGTCGCCACGCGCATCGAGATCGCCAAGCTGAAAAGCTCCATGCCTGAAACCACCATGATCTATGTCACGCATGACCAGGTGGAGGCCATGACGCTTGCCGACCGCATCGTGGTTCTGTCGGCAGGCCGCATCGAACAGGTGGGAGGCCCGATCGAGCTCTACGAAAAGCCGGCCAACCTGTTCGTCGCCCGCTTCATCGGCTCGCCCGCCATGAACATCCAGCCCGCACGAATCGCGAAGACGGGCGGTGAGACGGTTGTCAGCCTTGCCGGGCGCGAAACCGTGGTGCCAATCCCCTCGCCTGAAACACTCTCCGGGGCGCCGGTCCATTTCGGTGTGCGCCCGGAAGATATGCGGATCGCGGAGGGGGACGACTTCCTCTTCGAGGGCGACGTGCACTTCGTCGAACGCCTTGGAGAAGTGACAAATGTTTACATGAATGTGAAAGATGTGGATGACGCGGTGGTGGTGAAGGTGGCCGGTGTCCAGAAATACGCCAAGGGCGACCGGCTGCGCATCGCCGCGGCCCCGGAAAAGATGCATCTTTTCACCGAAGAGGGACGCTCGCTCCTCCATATCTGACACATTTTAACCGATTTGAGGATTTCTTGACCCGAATCGAAAGCTTACCTAACCATAAGCGGGTGACTGGGGGGCAGCCAAAAATCCACACCGGATCTGCTCTCTCGTGCTGCCCGTTTTGAAGTGAACGGTTTCGACCTTTTCACCATTATCTCACTTGGAGCGGGCAAATAGCGGGCCTCGTATTGCGTATCCGCGAACCCTAAAGCACCGGCCATCCGGCGGTGCGGATCTGCGGTGAGACCGAATGGCGACTGAGACGAAAGAGAAACGCAGTGCCCGGCAGTACAAAGCCGCATCGCGGCGCGACGTCTCCAGCCTCGCGCGCGGTTATTGCCGTTCCGGCAACAACATTTCCTACCTGATTGCCGAGGCTGCGCCTGACAGCGCCACAGGAATGGCAAGCATCCTGGTCTCCAACTGGAGTTTCGACACTATCGAGGATGTGGGCCTCAATGCCATCACACGCCTTGTCGAAAGTCCCATTTCCACATTTCCCGGTGCAGCGCCGCGCGGCTGGCACCCGCTTGCGCTTGCCGCACTCGTCGCCTGTGATGAGGTTGCACATCTTTCGCTTCACCAACAGCAGGAAGTCTTTCTCCTCAAGCTCCCTTCGGGAAAGAAGCGCTACGTCGCCCTGATTTCGGCAGATGAGGCCGATGCACTCGACACAACGGAACTCCAGCGCCTGCAGATGGGGCTGTGCCACCTGCTTTCCGGTTACAAGGCAAAGACAAATCCGATCGGCGAGCCGCTTTCCGAGCGCGAGCGCGAATGTCTTTACTGGGTTTCCGAAGGAAAAACCGCCGATGAGGTCTCGCTCATCATCAACGTGTCATCGAACACTGTGAACAGTTACGTCGCCCACGCGATCCACAAGCTGGCAGCGAAAAATCGCGCGATGGCAATTGCGACGGCCATTCGCAACGGCCTTATATAAAACGGTGGATCGATGACGCTTTCGGATATGGCAGTCGAGCTGCAGGAGCTCACCGAAAGCATCAGCGCCGTCCGGTCTCATCTTTATCTGGTCAATGGTCTTGGGAAACCAAGGCTTACCCCCTGTCTGGAGCAGGCGAACACGCAGAACCACGCTGAAGCTCTCGAACTCGCCGGCCGATTAAGCAAGCGCTTTGTGGACAAGCTGTCCGAAACGTTCCATCCGCTTCTCTGGGGCATCGCCATGCCGGAAGAGACTTTTGGAGTACATTGGGAGGAGATTCCACCGCTTGAGGGGGAAAGGGGTCTGGTACTGCCGCTTGCAACGGACCAGCGGCATCATGGTGCCATCTTCTTTCTCGGCGGAGGAATCTGCCTGGAGCGCGACGCATTGCTCGATCTCCATAGCCGGTGTCACGCCCTTTTCACCCGGTTTCTGGAGCACGATCCGCTTCCCGGCGGAACCAGCGGCCCGGCCATATCGAGGCGTGAACTCCAGTGCCTGAAACTCACCGCGAACGGCCTGACCAGCGATGAAATTGCAAAGCGGCTGGGGCTTTCGGTGCACACCGCCAATCAATATCTGGCAAACACCACTCAAAAACTGAACGCGGTCAATCGTGTCCACGCGGTTGCCAAGGCGCTGCGCAAAGGCCTCATCGATTAGGTCCCGGACCCTCTGAACATCATCTCAAGGGACACGAGGCTGCAACCGCCCACGTGCCCGCGCTGCTATCCGTTGATCAACGGTCTTTCCGTGCGCACGATGCGCGAAGCCTGCAGTGTGTCGGCGAGATAGCGCGAGTTCGCTTCCGGGTCGTCTGAAGGGTTGTCGAAGGCCACATAGTTGACCTCCACACCAGCATTGTCAGCGCTCAGTTCCAGCGTGAAATAAACCGTCGCGCCCTGCGGGCGAAGCTCAAGGTCAAGCGATATGCGAGGGCTTCCCCCCCATGTCACATGCGCGTCGCAGCCATGGCCAAGCCGCAATGTACCCGGCATGAAATACAGTTCCGCAGCCGACTCCACGATATCCGCAACGCTCGCCAGGCTCTCCAGCCGAATGAAAGCGATGTAGTCGGCCACGTCGATAAGACGCAACTCGTTGGCCACCGCGCGAATGGCGTTGGCAACGATAATTTCTCGAGCAGGCGAATGCGGCTGCTTGTCCATAGTGTATCCCTGCTGACTACGGTCTTTCACCGGTTCTGTAGATGCGGCGGATCAGCTCCGCCACGGCCTTGTAGAACTGTGACGGAATCAAATTATCAACCGAAACTTGTTTGTACATGGAGCGCGCGAGCACCGGTTCCTCGAAGACGGGAATGTTGTGCTCCGTGGCGATCTCCCTGATCCTGAGCGCAATGAGATCCTGCCCCTTTGCCACGACAACGGGCGCTGCATCTTCATCCCGCCGATAGCGAAGCGCGATGGCGAAATGGGTCGGATTGGCGATCACGAGCGTCGCCTGAGGCACAGCCGACATCATGCGCTGACGGGCGCGGTCGCGCGCAAGCGATCGCAGCCGCGCCTTGACGATCGGGTCACCTTCGGTCTGCTTGTGCTCGTCCTTCACCTCCTGCCTCGTCATGCGCAGGTCCACCCGCCACTGGTGACGCGACCAGAAAAGATCCGCGACTGCGATAACCGCGACCACCAGGGTCACGACCACAAGACTTTGAACCGCGATGTCGCGGATGACGGACGTGAACTCGACAGGGTTGGTGATCATACCCGCAAGGAGGCGGGTCTCGGCCTCACGCATCGCCAGAACCAGAAAACCACCTGCAACGATGATCTTTCCTACTGATTTTGCAAATTCGACGAAACCTTTGGCCCCAAAAATCCGGCTCCAGCCTTCTTTCAGCGAGATTCGTGAAAGTTTCGGCTTGATTCGGTCGAGCACAAAGCGCGGCGTGTTCTGCAAGACGGATGCGGCAACGCCAGCCGTCACGAGCAGAAGCATGACGATACCGACAACCTTTGCGATCTCCATGAAAACGAGCTGGTAGATCGCCATCGCATCGGAGCGTGTTTCAAGCGACCAGCCATCCGCCCGCTCAAGAAAGATGGACAGGAAGCTGCCAAGCCGCACCGCGCTGTCCTGCGCGAAGAAGATTGTGAATGTCAGAATGGCAAGAAAGGATGCAAAAACCGGTGCCTCCTTGGAAAAAGGCAGCTGACCCTTGTCGATAGAGTCACGGATCTTCTTTTCCGTGGCCTCTTCTGTCTTGCTTTCCTTGTCGGCACCTTCCGCCATCAGGACCTTCGCTCAGACGATTGAAGATGTGGCTGCCCGGCACCGGGATCGCCGCGCGCCGGGTTTCTCCTTCTGAAAGCGTCAGGCGGCTTCCTGCTGCTGCATGCTGGGCAGGACAAAACTACCCTGCTGTGCGAGCTGAACCGCACTCGCGGAGATGCGTCTGCGGGCCTGCATGATGTCGGCCTCCTGCACGTCCTCCGAACCGGTGCTGAGCTCGGCTTCGATCATGCGGCGCGTGCGCTGGCCCAGTGCGGAGAGGACAGCCTCCACGGTATCCTCCGGCGCGTTTCGAAGTGCCAGCGTGACAAGCTCGCTGGACAAACCGTCGAACAGCGCAACACGCGCCTTCTGATCGAGCAGCACGATCTCCTCGAAGCTGAAAAGCTGCGAGCGGATCGCCTTCACGTCGCTTGTGCCTGTCAGCTCCAGATCGTGAATGACCTCGTCCGCCTGATCCTTGTCGAGTTCGTTCAGCAGCGAGGCGACACGTGCGAGTCCGACAGCGGAATCCTTGCCCGCGCGCATGTTGCGCAAAAGGTCGCTCATGCGGTTTTCGATAAGCTTCTTCGCCTGCACCGGCATTTCACCCGTCGCGGCCATGCGGCTGACGACGGAGGTCCGCAGGTTCTTGTCCAGGCTCACCAGAACCTTGGCCGCGATAGACGAAGAGATACCACTTAGAATGGCCGCGATAACCTGCGGGTGCTCCGCAGAGATCAGTTCGATCAATTCCTCAGCAGGCAGCTTCTCAAGTTCCGCCCAGACCTCCTCTGCCTCGCTGGCAGCCGGCGCATTGCGCCCCATGAGAAGGTTCATCTCTTCTTCGGAAAGGGTTTCATTGAGGATCGTGTCGATGCTGTCCGCAGAATCCAGCAGGCCGGCGCCTTCAGTGAACTCGTTTTCAAACTCACTGACCACTTTCTCCAGCTCCGCCTGCGGAATTGTCCGCAGCAGGCGCGCCCCTTCCATGAGCGCCTTGAGTTCGTCCTGCTTGAAGAACTTCAAGAGCCGCCCCGCCGAGGGCTTGCCCATGGCCACGAGAATGGTGGCTGCCTTCTGTGCCTGTGTCAGAGCCAGAGCTTCAGTCATGACCGATCCGACCTTTCTATCTGCAATCCGTTATGCGCGTTATTCAGCAGATGCCTTGCCGGCGATCTCAGTCAGTTTCACACCGAAACGTGACGGATCGTCATCGACCAGCGTGATCTCGCCCCGCGCGATGCGTCGACCGTTCACCACGATCTCCACCGGTTCGCCGACACGCCGGTTGAGTGACACCGTCGAACCCTTCTTCAAGGCCATGAGCTGCGATACCGGCATCTCGGCGCTGCCCAGTACAATCTGAACCTCAACCGGGATGCTCATGACCAGGTCTGGATTTCCCGAAAAGGAATCGACCCTTTCACGCGCCCCGGGACCATCCTCGTGAAGAACGTCCTTGAGCTCCTCAATCGCCTTGTTGAGCTCTTCCTCGCCGTTTTCCTGCGGCTCAGGCTCGGCATTCGTCATCGTCATTCTCCTTCACCGCCTTTCCGGCACATCATTGCGCCAGAAGTCCCTCGACGACATCCTTGCGGGCGTCGAAGGGCTGTTTGATCCGCACCGTGTAGTGATGTCCGGCCTTGCCGAAGTCACAGGTGAACACCGTCTTGTCGCGCACGGCGAGCCGCGCCTCAGGCTGCGCGCCGTCGCCAAACTCGATCACCTGACCTTCGTGAAGCGACGCGAGTTGTCCAAGCGCCATGCGCATCAGCGGGATGGTTGCTTTGAGGCGCACATTCGAGCGCATGACCTCATCGCTGAACCGGTTGTGCCAGTCGGCCGCCTTCGCATTCTGCTGGCGCTTGTCTTCCGCCTCGGTGTCGCGTGTTTCAAGCAGCAGCCGCTGCGGCATCCATGCGGTCAAAAGGCCACCCTGCTCTTCCCCGCCAACGGCAAACCGTATCCGCACACCCGGACCGTCACGCACGACGAAGCGGCGGAAATCCGCACCCGCCAGCACCGTGGGCATCTGCAGCCGCAGGCCAAGAGAACGGGCACCTTTTCCGTTCAGCGCCCTTGCGAAGAGCTCGAAAGCATGGGCCGCCACATCGCGCTCGATGGCAGAAGGCGGGCGCTCGACCGGAACCGCCGGCAACTCGGGATTGCCGCCGAACATCGCACCGACGAGCAGGGAAATGGCCGTGGGGTCGAGCCGCATGGTCAGCGCGTCTCCGGAAACTTCTCCGGGAACGACCACCAGCGCATCGCAGCAATCGGGCTGGGGCTTCAGGTCCGCAAGCCGCACGATCTCCACATCAACCAGATCCACCGCAATCGGTGTCGGCAGCTTCTCTTCCAGGCTTTCCATCACGCGCGGCAGGGCCCGTGTCGCACAGGAGCGCGCCGCCTCGACCACCTTTCGCGGATCTCCGGTGGCACCCACCAGCCGCTCCACGACCAGCGCACGCATCAGTTCTGGGTCTTCCGTCAGCGCCATGATCGACTGTTACTCCGTTGATCCTGCTGCATCACGCGGCCTGCTTTTCGCCACCGGCATTCATGGTGCTCTGCTCGACCGCATCGATCGTCGGCCGGTCATAAGCGGAAATGGTCTTGCGGCCGAACTCAAGCGCCACCTGCGGCAGCGAGCCGTTCATGTAGGCAAGCAGCGTCTGCTTCACGATGACGTAGAGCCGGTTCTTCTTTTCGCGCACGATCTTGATCTTGGTCGCGATCGGGCCGACCACGGCATACGACATGAAGATGCCGAGGAAGGTACCCACAAGCGCGGCACCGACCAGGCCACCCAGTATCTCGGGCGACTCGTTGATCGCGCCCATGGCCTTGATGACGCCCAGCACGGCAGCCACGATACCGAGCGCCGGCAGTCCTTCGGAGACGGCGACAAGTGCATTGTATGACTTCAGCTTGTCACGCCGGATGGTCTGGATTTCTTCATCCATCAACGCTTCGATCTCGAAGGGCCGGGCATTGCCGATAATGATGATACGGCAGTAATCGCAGATAAAATTGGTAAGATCCGTGTTTTTCAGGATCGTCGGATAAGTCTGAAAGATTGCGGATTCTTCCGGGTTGTCGATATGGGCTTCAACCTCGCTGCGCGACTTGGATCGCAGTTCCCGCATCAGGCTGTGCAGGACACCGAGTGTCTCCAGATACTCGGTTTCCTTCGGAACCGCGCCCTTGAAAGCCTCCACACAGGCCTTGCCGGCGTCCTTCACGGTCGACATGGGGTTGGCGACCAGAAACGTGCCGAATGCCGCGCCGCAGATGATCACCACTTCCCACGGCTGGAAAAGCACGTCCACATGCCCGCCCATTGCCATATAGCCGCCGATCACGCAGCCGAGCGTTACCACCAGTCCGACAAGAATACCCATCTATACCGCCATTACTTTTTAGGCCTTTCGTCATGTGTAGCCGTCGTGGCTTGCGTGAGGCTTGAATGCCGGAAGTCCACGCGAAAGCCTCGCGCAAGATAGGCGAATTAGGGTTGCGCAACCGAAGATGGCGGAGGGTGCGCCTTGATCAATACGTTCACGAGCTACAACCTCATCAACCGCGACTTGTCGCGGTCGCTGGAGCGCGTGCAGTCGCAGCCAATGGTGCAGCGCGAGACCGAATATTATCAGGAGAACATCGGTCGGGTGACCTCCATTGAGGAGTTCGTCAATGACGACCGCCTCTTTCGCTATGCCATGAAAGCACACGGGCTGGACGACATGGCCTACGCCAAGGCGTTCATGATGAAGGTTCTGGAGGAGGGCATCAGCGACCCCGACAGCTTCGCCAACAAGCTGACCGACAAGCGCTATGTCGAATTTGCCCGCACCTATAATTTTGCGGCCGGTGGCGTCGACACCACCAACTACAACCCGGCCCAGAAGGGAACGGTCGACAAATATCTTACACGCGCGATCAAGAACGGCACGGCACCAAACGATCCCGCACTGATCGGCAGCATCAACAACTACCTGGCGAAAATACCCGACATCAAATCCGTCGATGATCTCATGGGCGACCAGGACATGCTGACCTTCGCGCTCATGGCGCATGGGTTCGAGGTGGACGAAGTGATCGACCTCAAATTCCTGCGTTCGGTTCTGGAGGGTGGCATCGATGATCCCGAAAGCCCTGCGAACCAGACCGAAGACAAGCGCTACAGGGCACTCGCGGAAGCCTTCAATTTCGCCCGCTACGGCGAAGACGCGACCACCTACAACATCGCAAACAACCTCGCCGTCGAACGCTATGTGCGCCAGACGCTCGAAGAAGATGCAGGCAGGGAGAACGAGGGCGTGCGGCTGGCGCTCTATTTCCAGCGCAAGGCCCCCGAATTCCGTTCCTACTACGAACTGCTCGCTGACAAGGCCATCGCCCAGGTGGTGCGCACCGCGCTCGGTTTCCCCCCAGCGCTGGCCCAGGCCGACATCGACAAGCAGGTCGAGATGATCAGGGAGCGCATTGACATCGCGGATTTTCGGGATCCGGAGAAGCTGGAGGACTTTCTGAAGCGCTTCACCACCATGTGGGAGCTTGAAAACCCGACCAGCTCCCAGCAGACCTCCATCGCCGCGCTGTTCAGTCAGCCGGCGGAGTTCGGCATCTCCACCGACATGCTTTTCACCATTGCGCAGTTGAAGAGGTAAGAGACCCAATGCAGACCGGACTCTACGTCGCCCTGTCCTCCCAGGTGGCGCTTGAAAAGCGCCTTGGGACACTGGCCGACAACGTCGCAAATGCCGGTACGGTCGGCTTTCGCGCCACATCGGTGAATTTCCGCGACATGGTCAATGGCGACGGTCCGGATTCGGTTTCCTTTGCCGCACCCGGCACGCCCAGCATCGCCATCCATGCAGGCGGCCTGCGTGAAACGAAAAACCCTTTCGACTTCGCAGTACAGGGCGATGCCTGGTTCGCGCTGGAGACACCGGCCGGGACCGTCGTCACGCGTGACGGGCGCTTCACCATGCGCGAGACCGGCGAATTGGTCAGCATAGACGGGCACCCGGTGCTCGACGCCGGCGGCGCGCCGCTGCTGCTCGATCCCCTTGCCGGACCGCCGGAGGCAAGCGCCGACGGCACGCTGCGCCAGAATGGCCAGTTGGTCGGCGCCATTGGCCTCTACGCCTTCGCTCCCTCGCAGGACTATGCGCGGTTCGGCAACTCCGGCTTCGTTGCCAATGATGCGCAGCCGGTGATCGACCAGCCGGATGTCGGCGTGGCGCAGGGTTTCGTGGAAGAAGCCAACGTCAATCCGGTTCTCGAAATGATGAACCTCATTGAGGTGCAGCGCACCTTTGAACACGTCTCGGCGCTGATGAGCGATAGCGACACCGCGCTGAAAGATGCCATCAAACTGCTGGGCGCATGAGTGAAGCCGTGACAGAACCCGCAGTGCCAGCCCCACCGCCGAGGGAAACCGTGCTCACAGCACTGGAAGAAGCCCATCGGCGCATCGCGGGCGATGAGCGTTTTCTCGTCCGGCATGGCGGGCGCGTCAGCGAAGTTTCTCCCACGCATTATAGCGTGCGCGGCCTGTCGGAAACGGCAAGGCTCGGAGACCTGGTATCGCGGCGCAATCGCAAGGGCGGCATTGCCGGCGCGGGCGAAGTGGTGCGCATCACGCAGGATGGTGTTCTCGTCGCGCCTTACGAAGAAGCCGGTTCCGTCGGTCTCGGCGAAGCCGTGTTCAACCGTGGACAACTCGATCTCGCGCCCGCCCCGTCGTGGCGCGGCAGGGTCGTCGACGCCCTTGGCCGGCCCGCCGATGGGAAACCCGCTCCCACTGGCGCACCTCCGGCCTCAGGCTTCGCCCCCGTCACGCCGCCGGCCATGCAGCGGCAGCGGGTTTCAGAAGCGTTCCGAACGGGCGTTCGGGTCATCGACATCTTCACCCCGCTTTGCCATGGGCAGCGGCTCGGTGTTTTCGCCGGTTCCGGTGTCGGCAAGTCCACGCTTCTATCCATGCTGGCCAACGCGGATGCGTTCGACACGGTGGTGATCGCGCTGGTGGGAGAACGCGGGCGTGAAGTCCGTGAATTCCTCGAAGATACAATCGGACCGCAGGGCATGGCCAAATCGGTGGCTGTGGTCGCCACCAGCGACGAAAGCGCCATGATGCGCAGGCGCGCGCCGGATACAGCCATGAGCGTCGCGGAATACTTTCGCGATCGCGGTGACAAGGTGCTGCTCATTCTCGATTCCATCACGCGCTTTGCCCATGCCCTGCGCGAGGTCTCAATCGGCGCTGGCGAGCCACCCGTGGCGCGCGGCTATCCTGCCTCGGTGTTCACGGAACTGCCACGCCTGCTCGAACGCGCCGGGCCCGGCGAAACCGGCCGCGGCTCCATCACCGCAATACTGTCCGTCCTTGTCGACGGCGACGATCACAACGACCCGGTTGCCGACGCCGTACGTGGCATTCTCGACGGTCATGTCGTGCTCGACCGCGCCATTGCAGAACAGGGACGCTTTCCACCCGTCAATCCGCTGGCCTCTATCTCGCGCCTTGCCGATCGCGCCTGGAAACCCGACGAAAAACGCCTCGTAACCCGGCTACGCTCCATGATCGCCCGTTTTGAGGACACACGCGACATTCGCCTGCTCGGCGCGTACCAGCCCGGAAACGATGCCGAGCTGGATCAGGCCGTGCGTCAGATACCGCTGATCTACGATGCCCTCACCCAGTCGCCGAACGATCCACGTTCGACTGATCCCTTCACGGATCTGGCGATGAAACTGAAAGCCGGAGAACCGGTACAATGACGCTGAAACTGGCCAGTCTTGAACTGCCGGACGGGCGGCGAACCGAACCGAACCCGACCGCCGCACCCGTTGTCGAGGCTCCTCCGCCTTCCCGACGATCCGCATTTCTTCCGCGTCGCCTTCAAAAGGCGAGCGCCCTGCACAAGCCGAGCAGCAGCCGGAGTGACTGGATGATCATGCTCGGTGGCCTCGGGCTCGCCGCCGTCTGTGCCATGTTTCCATGGTATATCTTCTTCAATCAGGAACAGTTTGGCGTTCGCCCCATGACATTTGCCGGCCGCCCCTCCCCGCAGGGGCCGTCACGCGAGGCTCTGCCTGCCTTGGTTGGCGCACGCATTCCCTCCCAGATAATCCCGCTGCCACAGGTCGACTACACCTCCACCGGCACGGTTGGCCGCACACCGACCGGGGCGCTCGAGGATCAACCCTTCCCTGGCGATGAGCCGGGCTTCCGCCTGGTGCACGCGGTCGGGGGGCGCGCCATGATCGAAGATGAAGACGGCTACTGGCTGGTCCAGCGCGGCTCACGCCTGCCGGATGGCAGTCGCGTCGCCCAGATCGTCTGGAAAAACGGGCAGTGGGAAATGATCACGACGCGCGAACTGGTGATCAAGCTATCTGCCGAAGACGGGACGTAAGGCCCGCACAAGACTGGCTGCCTAAAGTGCCATTCAGGATGTTTGCATAGACTGAGAGACCTGCCTGATGCAGCCCGTCAACCTGTTCGATCTCGCCACCCAGCAGGCGAAATGGCTTTCCGTCCGTCAGACGACGGTGGCGAGCAATGTCGCCAACATCAACACGCCCGGCTACAGGGCGCTTGAGGTCGAGCCGTTCGAAAATGTTCTGAACGGCTCGCGGGTGGCTTTGAAGAGCACCAATCCGAACCATCTGCAATTTGGCGCGACCAACGCTTCCTTCGCCGTCGGAAGCACCGAGGACCCGGCAGTCCTGCCCTCGGAGAACACGGTGAAAATGGAAGACGAACTGGCCAATGCAGGTGAGGTTCGCCGCTCGTTCGAGCTCAACACGGCCATCGTCAAGGCCTTTCACCGCATGCTCATGAACACGTCGAGAGGATAATCCGTGGACCCGCTTTCCGCATCCCTGAAAGTCGCCGCATCCGGCCTGCAGGCACAGTCCGAGCGCATGCAGGTGGTTTCGGAAAACCTGGCGAACGCCAAGTCCACCAGCGACATTCCGGGCGGAGATCCCTATCGCCGCAAGACGATCAGCTTCGTCGCCGAGCTCGACCGCAATATCGGCGGCAGCGTCGTCGAGGTCGGATCGGTCGCCCGCGATCCCGCCGAGTTCACCCTTGAGTTCAACCCCGGCCACGAGGCGGCGGACGAGCGCGGCTACGTCAAGATGCCGAATGTGAACGTGCTGATCGAGATGGCCGACATGCGCGAGGCCAATCGCGGCTACGAAGCGAACCTGCAGGTCATCAAGCAGGCGCGCGAACTCATTTCCATGACCATTGATTTGATGCGGAGCCAGTCATGATTCCTCCAGTCGGCAGCATTGCCCCTTCGACACTGACGCAAGCCACCGGTGTCCAGCCGGCACGCCAGGCCCCCGCCTCCGAAACCGGAGAAGCCTTCAGCGCCATGCTGGGCGAAGCAGCCGCCAACACCATGGCAAGGCTCAACCACGCCGAGGGCGTTTCGCTGAAGGCACTTCAGGGCGAAGCCGAAACCCGCGAAGTGGTGGATGCCGTCATGAGTGCCGAGCAGGCGCTGCAGGCGGCGATCGCCGTCCGCGACAAGCTCGTCACTGCCTATCTCGACATCAGCCGCATGGCCATCTGAGGAGCCTGATTCATGAAAGCCCTGTCGATCGCCGCCACCGGCATGAGCGCCCAGCAGCTCAATCTTGAAGTCATCGCCAACAACATCGCCAACATCAACACGACCGGCTTCAAGCGCGCCCGCGCCGAGTTCTCGGACCTGCTCTATCAGACCGAGCGCATGCAGGGCGTTCCCAGCCGCGCCAACCAGGCCATCGTGCCGGAGGGTGCAAATGTGGGCCTCGGCGTCAAGGCCGCGGCTGTCCGCAACCTGCATATCCAGGGGCCAATGAACAACACCGGCAACAAGCTGGATGTCGCGCTGGTCGGCAAGGGCTGGTTCGAGATCGAAGGCACTGATGGCGAGCCGCTCTATACGCGCGCCGGCTCCTTCAACACCAATGCAACAGGCCAGCTCGTCACCACCCAGGGCTACAACGTGAACCCGGCAATCGTCATTCCCGAAGATGCCGTGGAGGTCGTGATCAACAAGACCGGACAGGTTTTTGCACGGATCGACGGGCAGGCAGAGCTTCAGGATCTGGGCCAGCTCACGCTTGCCAACTTCGCCAATGAAGCCGGTCTCGACCCGATTGGCGACAATCTGTTCCGTGAGACTCCCGCTTCTGGAGCCGCCATTCAGGGCGTGCCGGGCGATCCGGGCTTCGCCGTCATAGAGCAGGGCTATCTCGAAGGCTCCAATGTGGACCCCGTGAAGGAAATCACAGAGCTGATCTCGGCACAGCGCGCTTACGAGATGAACTCAAAGGTCATCCGCGCGGCCGATGAAATGGCTGCAACCGTCACCCAGTCGATCCGGTAGGTTCGCATGAAGCGGCACCCCCTCCTCTCCGCGCTCATCCTCGCACTGGCCAGCTTTGTTGCGACCGGCCTTCCGGCTGCAGCGCTGGAGCAGGCGGTGGTGTCCACCCGCGTCATCTATCCCGGCGAAACCATCTCCGTCGACGCGCTCGACGAGGTGGTGCTGCGCCGCCCGCCACGCGGCAACACGGCGATTGCCCGGATGCTGGAAGACATTGACGGCAAGGTTGCCCGGCGCACGCTGCTTCCAGGCCGTCTCATACCCATCAGCTATGTGCGCGAGGCCTATCTGGTGGAAACCGGCAGCCCCGTCACCGTGACCTTCAGCGAAGGTCCCCTCGTCATTTCCCTGCGCGCGGTTCCGCTTCAGGCGGGTGCCGCCGGCGATATGATCCGGTTGCGCAACATCGAGAGCGGCCGCACCTTCACGGGTGTGGTGCTGGCTGATGGAAGCGTTCAGGTCGGTGCCATATGATGGCTCGCCTTTTCCTTTCAGTCCTGATGGCGTTGACGCTGGCCCTGCCGGCCGGCGCCGCATCGCGCATCAAGGACATTGCGATGCTGCAGGCCGCACGCGACAACCAGCTTGTCGGCTACGGCCTGGTGATCGGTCTGCAGGGCAGCGGCGACAGCCTGCGCAACTCTCCCTTCACCGAACAGTCCATGCGCGCGATGCTTGAAAATCTCGGCATCGCGTCGGAAGGCGGTCGCGCCCGCGCAAAGAACGTTGCCGCCGTCATCGTCACCGCAAACCTCCCGCCCTTCGTGCAGTCGGGCGCACGGATCGACGTCAGCGTCTCCTCGCTGGGCGACGCGACATCGCTCGCCGGCGGTACACTGGTGATGACCCCCCTTCGCGCTGCCGATGGCGAGATTTACGCCGTGGCACAGGGGTCCGTCATCGTTTCCGGCTTCAGCGCCCAGGGGCAGGCAGAAACATTGACGCAGGGCGTGCCGACCTCGGGCCGCGTGCCCAATGGCGCCATCATCGAACGCAAGGTCGAGGCGTCCATGTCCGACAGCGCAAGCCTCGTCCTGCAGTTGCGCAATGCGGATTTCTCAACAGCCGTGCGCGTTGCGGATGCGATCAACACCTATACCGGCTCGCGTTTCGGTGCCCGGCTCGCCCAGGAAGAGGATGCCCGCACGATCCGCATCCGCCGGCCGAAGGGCATCTCTTACGCCCGCTTCTACGCCGAAATCGAAAACCTGATGGTGGAGTCCGACGGCCCGGCCCGCGTTGTGGTCGACGAACGCACCGGCACCGTGGTCATCGGCAATGACGTCCGCATCTCCCGCGTTGCCATAAGCCACGGCACGCTCACCGTGCGCATCACAGAGACACCGCGCGTGGTCCAGCCAGAGCCATTCTCGCGCGGTGAGACTGCGATCGAACCCTTTACCGAAATCGAAGCCGACCAGCCCGATGCCAATGTGGCCCTGCTGGACGGTCCCAATCTGCAAACCCTCGTTTCCGGCCTCAATCGGCTGGGCGTGAAGCCCGATGGCATCATTGCCATCCTGCAGGGCATCAAGTCCGCCGGTGCGCTTCAGGCCGAACTCGTGCTGCAATAGGTGCGCCGTATGTCACGCCGGACCCAATTGAAGAAAACCGCCTCCGCCGCGTTCGCCGGTCTCGTTTTCGCCACACAGATCGCGCCGCTCCATACGCTGGCGGCAGACAATCCTGCCAGCATGAAACCGGACGAGGTGGAACGTTTCTGCGCCAATATTGCCGACGCCGCGCGGGACCGCCGCTATGCGCTCCAGGCCATGGAACTGAAGAAGCTCAGGGGCGAAGTGGACGAACGCATTGCCGCGCTTGAGCAGAAGCGCGCCGACTATGAAGGCTGGCTTCAGCGCCGCAACGTCTTCCTGGCGCAGGCAGAGGCCGGCATTGTGGAGATCTACGCCTCCATGCGGCCCGACGCTGCCGCCGAGCGCCTTGCGGAAGTCCGTGTAGAGCTTGCCGCCGCAATCCTGATGAAGCTCGAACCGCGCACGGCGGGCATCATCCTCAATGAAATGAACAGCAAATCCGCAGCGACACTGACGACCATCATCGCCAGCGCCGCGCGTCCGGAGGACCCGACATGACGTTCCGGCCCGTATTTCTCCTGCCGCTGGTCTTCGTCGCCGGCTGCTCACAGTCACTGAAGGAGATCGGAAAGGAACCGGCCATGACTCAGGTCGGTGCCACAATCGATCCGGAAGTGATGGCGGCCTACAACTATCCAAAACGCCCCGCCCCGGCGCTCACGCGCTATTCTCTTTGGGACGACAAGCAGAGTCGGCTCTTCACCGATCCGCGCGCGCTCAATGTCGGCGATATTCTGACCGTCGAAATCTCGATCAACGACAAGGCGCGTTTCAAGAACGAATCCGAGCGCTCCCGCGATGCGGCGCGCAGTCTTGGCCTTTCCGGCTCCTATTCGATCGGCGGCGCGGGCTCTTCCGCCGCAGCAGAAGGCAAGATCGGCTCCGGCACGTCGACCGCAGGGGGCGGACAGACAGAACGCTCGGAAAACATCCGTCTTCTTGTGGCGGCCGTGGTCACACAGGTGATGTCCAACGGAAACCTGCGCATTCGCGGCACCCAGGAAGTGCGCGTCAACGCAGAGCTGCGCATTCTCACCATCGAGGGCATCGTCCGGCCGAGCGACATCGACCCGCAGAACATGATCTCCTACGAGCGCATTGCCGAGGCGCGCATCTCCTACGGTGGACGCGGACGGATCAGCGAGGTTCAGCAGCCGCCCTACGGCCAGCAGTTCCTCGACCAGGTGCTTCCATTCTAACCCGACGCCGGAGCCAGAAGACGCATGGCGCTGCTTGAACAGCAACCACAAGAGAAAAAAGGGCCGTCCCTCGTGGTCCAGCTGGCGATGCTGCTGGTCATGTCGGCGCTTGCCGCCGGGGCTGCATGGTTCGCCGGCGGCTATCTGCAGAGCAGATTGGGCGGCCCCGAGGAAGCTGCCGCCGCCGCGACCGAAACCACAACTGCCGAACACGCCATGGAAGAAGACGGTGCGGCGCACGCGCAACCCGGCATTTTCATGATGGAGCCGATCACCACCAATCTGGCCGAGCCAAGCGAGATCTGGGTCCGGGCCGAGCTCTCCCTCGTCTTTGAAGGCGAACCCGATCCCGTGGTTGCAGCCGCCATCCATCAGGACCTGTTCGCCTATCTGCGCACGGTGAAACTGCGTCAGGTGGAAACGGCCAGCGGTCTCCAGCATCTGCGCTCCGATCTTGCAGAGCGCGCCAGTATCCGCAGCGAAGGCGCGGTCAAACAAATCCTGTTCAGGGCCCTGCTGTTCGAATGAGACGACTTGCTCTTCTGGCCGCCAGCGCGCTGTTTCCATCCGCTGCGGCAGCTCAATCCATCGACCTTGGCGCGCTGACAGGTGCCGATGGCTCAACCATCGGCACGATCATCCAGCTGTTCGGTCTGCTGACGGTTCTTTCCGTTGCACCCGGTATCCTGATCATGGTCACGAGCTTTACCCGCTTCGTGATCGCCTTCTCGATCCTGCGCGCGGGCATGGGTCTGCCGACCACACCGGCCAACCTGATCCTGATCAGCCTGTCATTGTTCATGACCTTCTATGTCATGGCCCCGACCTTCGACCGTGCCTGGGCCGAAGGAATACGCCCGCTGATGAACAATGAAATCAGCGAAGAGGATGCGGTGCAGCGTATCGCCGAGCCGTTCCGCGGCTTCATGGTAAACAATGTCCGCGAGAAGGATTTCGCTCTCTTTGCCGATCTCGCAGCCGAACGCGGCAACATCGACATCGACGTAACGGTGGAAACAGCAGACCTGCGGGTGCTGGTGCCCGCGTTCATGATTTCGGAAATCAGGCGCGGTTTCGAGATCGGTTTCCTGATCGTGCTGCCCTTCCTCGTCATTGATCTCATCGTCGCGACCATCACCATGTCGATGGGCATGATGATGCTGCCACCGACGGTCGTGTCTCTTCCGTTCAAGATATTGTTCTTCGTCCTGATCGACGGCTGGAACCTGCTCGTCGGCAGCCTTGTCCGCTCATTCGTGTAAGCTTGACGGCGTCTATCCGAAAAAAGTCACATCCCCCGAAATTAAGCCGGCCCATTATCCTTTTGGTAGGACTTTCCCGCGATAAATGCCCTCAAGCATGGCGGACAGATCTTCCAACGGGATCAAGGGCATGATGCCGCTCCGTCATACCGGTGAGCCCGGTATGTCCCTCGTATGTTTTGTATTTCAGGGGCGTTTATCCCATGGCAAGTCTTATGACCAACGCGTCGGCAATGACGGCGCTGCAGACCCTCAACAACATCTCCAAGAACATGGCTACCACCCAGTCCCGCATTTCGACGGGCCTGCGCGTGGGCGAAGCTGCCGACAACGCAGCTTACTGGTCGATCGCGACTTCGATGAAGTCCGACAACAAGGCCCTGTCCAGCGTTCAGGATGCTCTGGGTCTCGGTGCCGGTAAAGTCGACACGGCCTACACGGGTATCAATGAAGTCATCGACACCGTCGACAAGATCAAGCAGAAGCTTGTCACGGCACGCGGTGCTTCGCAGGAAGACCAGCAGAAGATCCAGGGCGAAATCAACGCGCTCCAGGAGCACATCACCTCGGTTGTCGGCAACTCCAACTATGCCGGTTCCAACATCATCCAGGACAACGCCGATGTGAACATCGTCGCATCCTACAACCGTACCGGCACGACCGTCTCCATCGACGAAGTCACGCTGACGGGTGCCGACGTTCTGGTGCTCGACGCAGCCGGCACCGCTGGTAGCGCGGCGAACGTCGTTGCGGCAGCCCTGTTCGATGCTTCGGGCGGCCAGGTTGCCGACGCCGCAGTCGACACCGCACTTGGCACCGTCGAGACGGCTCTCGCCGCCCTCGCTGATCAGGCTGCCGAGCTCGGTGCCGCCAAGTCGCGCGTGGACCTGCAGAAAGACTTCGTTGGCAAGCTCTCCGACGCCATCGAGCGTGGTGTTGGCCAGCTGGTCGATGCAGACATGAACGAAGAGTCGGCCCGTCTGTCGGCCCTGCAGGTCCAGCAGCAGCTGGGCATTCAGGCGCTGTCGATCGCCAACTCCAACTCGCAGAACATCCTGTCGCTGTTCCGCTAAAAGGTTGATCCCGGCGCGCGAGCGTCGGCATCCTTCCACAATGGACGGGCCGCTCACACGAGCGGCCCGTCTTTTTTTGATCTTGCCAATAACAGTTAACGTCCGTTAATCGGCTGTTAACCATGTGCTTCTACCTATTGTTAACCATACCCGGCGCCATCACGCGGTGCATCAGGGGCGGCTGAACAAAGGGGTGATCACGTGGCCAGCATCATGACCAACACTTCTGCAATGGTGGCATTGCAGAGCCTGAAAGCGACCAACAAGTCCATGGACGTCGTTCAGGGCCGGATCTCCACCGGCTACCGCGTCGCTGAAGCGAGCGACAATGCGGCCTATTGGTCCATCGCTACAACCATGCGTTCCGACAACAAGGCGTTATCCGCCGTGCAGGACGCGCTCGGCCTCGGCGCCGGCAAGATCGACACCTCCTACACCGCCATGAACAACGTTCTGGAAGCGGTCGACGCGATCAAATCCAAACTGGTGACGGCACGCGGCGCAAGCGCGGAGAACCAGGGCAAGATCCAGGCCGAAATCGAAATCCTGCTTGACCACATCAAGAGCGCTGCCACCGGCGCAAGCTATGCAGGCACCAACATTCTGGCAACGGACGATACAGGCAATATGGAAGTCGTCTCCGCCTACAACCGCTCTTCAGCAGGCACGGTCACGGTCGGCACGATCCAGATCGACATTGCCAGCGTGAAGCTTTTCGCCGCCGGCGGTCTGCCGGGCGGGCTGGCGGACGACATCATGCTGATCGACATCGTCACCAATGGCGCGGATGCCGATATCGACGGCTATCTGACCGATGTGGAAACGGCCCTGTCGGGCATGTCAAACGCCGCTGCCGATCTCGGTGCCGCAAAGACCCGCCTCGATCTGCAGAAGGACTTCGTTTCCAATTTGATGGATTCCATTGAGCGCGGCGTCGGACAGCTCGTCGACGCTGACATGAACGAGGAATCGACGCGGCTACAGGCACTCCAGGTGCAGCAGCAGCTCGGTATTCAGGCCCTGGCCATCGCCAATCAGAACGCGCAGAGCATTCTGGCCCTGTTCAAGTAGAGCCAGCGTTCACAAGAACACCAGGTATCGAATGGGGCCGCATTGCGGCCTCATTTCATTTTCGCACAAGCTTCGGCGTCTAGTCTCCCGGTCAGAATTCGTATGGGAGCATTGGGCGTTGCCTGAGCAGATTCAGACCGTCGTTGAAAACCTGAAAAGCCTCGGCCCCCGCCGGCTCGCCCTTCTGGGCGGCATGCTGGCACTGGTCATGGCCGTCATCGTTGCCGGCGCGGCCTATCTGAACAGGCCCGCCTACGAAACGCTCTATGTCGGGCTCGAGCGGTCCGACGTCAATCAGATAGGCCTCGTGCTGGGTGAAGCCGGCATCGGCTTCGACGTGATTTCCGATGGCACCGCGGTTCTGGTTCCTGCCGGCAAGACAGCCCAGGCGCGCATGCTACTTGCGGAAAAGGGCCTGCCGAGCAGCACCAATGCAGGCTACGAACTCTTCGACAATGTGGGTTCTCTCGGCCTGACCACCTTCATGCAGCAAGTCACGCGCGTTCGGGCACTGGAAGGCGAGATTGCCCGTACCATCCAGTCGCTCGCCGGCATCAAGGCCGCACGGGTTCACATCGTCATGCAGGAACGCGGCACGTTCCGCACCGAGGAACGCCAGCCTTCGGCGTCCGTCGTCATTCGCGCGTCCAGTCTCGATGCCACCAATGCAGCGTCTTCCATCCGCTACCTCGTCTCGGCAGCCGTGCCTGGCCTCGACGCGGAAAAGGTGACCGTGCTTGATTCCACGGGCACACTGCTGGCCGCCGGCGACGATCCCTCCAACAGCACCGCACAGCGCTCCATCGGGGTGGAACGCACGGTCGAAAACCAGATCGAGCAGAACATCCGCCGCGCATTGGCTCCCTATCTTGGGCCCGACAATTTCCGTGCCAGCGTCAAGGCTGACGTCAACACCGACGCCCGCCAGATCGAGGAGGTCATTTACGACCCGAAATCACGGGTGGAGCGGTCGGTCCAGGTGGTTCGCTCCAGCGACAGTGCGAATCGCGAGACAGCCATTCAGCCGACCTCCGTGGCTCAGAATCTTCCCGAGGACGATACCGCTGCGACGGCCGGTCCGAAGTCCTCCGAAGAGAGCGAACGCCGCGAGGAAACCACCAACTATGAACTGAACACCAAACGCATCGCCACCACCAGCAATGGGTATAGCGTCGACAAGATGTCGATCGCCGTGGTCGTCAATCAGGCTCGGATCATGGAGATCCTCGGGCCCAATGCAACACCCGAGCAGATCGGTGAACGCATTGCCGATATCCAGAATGTTGTTGCTTCCGCCACCGGCTTCAACGAAACCCGTGGCGACGTGATCAACGTCTCCTCGGTGGAGTTTATCGACGGTCTCGACGGCACACCGATGCCGGAGCCTGGAATTCTCGATGCCGTCGGGCAGCATACGGGCACGCTGATCAACGCTGCCGCCTTCATTCTCGTGGCTTTCCTTGTCACCTGGTTCGGCCTGAAGCCAATCGGCACCAACCTCATGCGCCCCGCGATCGCTCAGGATCCGGCTTCCGGTGAGGCGCAGCGCGCCTTGCCCAACCACGAGGAAGAGCAAGCCCGTCTCATGGACGGCGCTTATTCCGACCCCGAGTTCGAGGAAGACGACACATACGGGACCCATCGTCTCAAGATCCGTCCCGCGCCGCAGGAACGACTGGCGCGGATGGTCGACCTCAATGAAGAGCGCACCGCACACATCTTGCGCAAATGGGCGCGTGCTGAGGCGGAGGCTGGCTGATGCCCCCCGCTCTGTCGCTGATCGACGTGCTGCCGGATTTCGGCACCCCTTCCCCGCCCGCACCCCCGCGCGCTGCAGCCCCCAGCCATTTCGATGCGCTTCTCGAGACCGGGGAGCCACCAGCGAAGGAAGCCGTTCGGCCGCTGCAGACACAGGTTGACGAGAGGATCGCGGCGGCGGAAGCCGCGCTGGCGGAGAGGCTCGCGCATGAACATGCCCAGGCTCTCGAACAGGAGCGTCAGCGACACGCCGAAGAAATGGAAGCGTTACGCAGGCAGCTCGGTGAGGCTGCTGGGCAGACAATCAACACCCGTTTTGCCGCTCTGGAGGATCAGCTCGTCGCCCTCACCACGCAGGCCACGGCACGTATCCTGGGCGGTGTTCTGACGGATGACCTGCAGAAGCGATCGATTGCCGAACTGGAACGCGTGATACGCAGCGCCATCGACGACCGCGAGACGCTGCGCATCCGCGTGAGCGGCTCACCGGTGTTGTGGGAAAGCCTGAAGGCGGGGCTCGGCGAAGAGGCCCGTCATGTGGATTTCGCGGAAGCGCCCGGCTTCGACATCAGCATCTCGGTTGATGAAGAGCTTTTTGAAACCCGGCTCACCGAGTGGTCGGAAGCACTTGCAGGATTGATCTCATGAGCGTGGCCGAAAACGAGGATCGGGCATCCGAGATCATTATCGTTCGTCGCGGCGGCGGCGGCGAAGACGAGGGCCATCACGGTGGTGCATGGAAGATCGCATTCGCGGATTTCATGACCGCCATGATGTGCTTCTTTCTGGTTATGTGGCTGATCAACGCAACCGACGACGATACGAAAACCGCGCTTGCGAGCTATTTCAACCCCGTGCAGCTCATCGACCGAAACACAAGCAGCAAAGGGCTTGAAGATGTTGATGGTGACCCGGTCGACAGCGCACCGAACGATGTCGAGGACGATGCTCCCGGTGCTCCATCGCAGAACCAGGATCAGACATCCGGGCCAATGAGTTTCGAGAACGCTGTCGGCCGCTCGGATATGCAGAAGCTTTCAGACGAAAATCTGTTCTCCGATCCCTATGCCGTTCTCGCAGAAATCGCTTCCAACACCGACACGATGCAGAATGTGTCAGACAGGGGCGATGGCGGCGCGCAGGTCGCGGGCCCGTCCTCGGGCGCCTCCGGCGGTGAATCCTATCGCGATCCGTTCGCCCCGGATTTCTGGTCACAGCAGGTCGCACGGCCACAGATCGGCGTTCAGGGTGACCCCGACAATGCACGCGAAAACCCCGCGGGAAGCGATGTCGACCTCCCGACCAATGGCGAAAATGCCCCACCCGCCGTGTCCAGGGAGGCCCCCAAGACTGACGCTGGAACGGCCATAGCACTGGAACCCGTTCCTGAAGTGGAGCCCGTGAAACCGGCTGAACGGGAAGAGCCCAGGCCACAGGAAAAAGTTCCTCCGGCCGAACCGGAAATGGCGAGCACACAGGAGGCAATGCCGCAGCCCGCCTCTGAGGACGCTGTAAAACGCGGCGAGCAGTTGGCCGAGCAGATCCGCGCTCAACTCGCCGCGCAGTTTGCGGGCACGCCGCTTGAAAGCTCGATTTCAGTCGTCGCAACGGATGAGGGCGTTCTAGTGTCCATCACCGACGACCTTGAAAATGGCATGTTCCCGGTGGGATCGGCAGTGCCTCAGCGTGAACTCGTTCTCGCCATGGACAAAATCGGCCAGACATTGAGCGAGCAGAGCGGAAAGGTCAGCGTGCGCGGCCACACCGACGGGCGCCCCTTCCGCAGCGAAACTTATGACAACTGGCGCCTGTCCAGCGCGCGCGCGCAGGCCGCCTATTACATGCTCGTGCGCGGCGGGCTGGATGAAATGCGCATTGAGCAGGTGGCCGGCTTCGCCGACCGCAGGCTGAAGGTGCCGGAAGATCCCTATGCCAGCGCAAACCGCCGCATCGAAATTCTTCTGGAAGTGCCGCGATGAAGGCAGTTGCGAGACTTGCCGCCATTCTGGTGACCGGCTTGTTTCTCGATGCCGGTGCCGAGGCGGCTTCCATGCAGCCCTATCAGATGGTCCGCTCGCTTCAGCGGGTTCAAGACCGGATTGCAGACGGCGATCATGCGGCCCTGCCCATGCAGCAGAAGCTCCTGGGCATCATCGACAACCGCATGCGCAAAGCCGCACCGGACGATTTTTCCGACCCCCGGAACCTGCAGGCGCTGCTCATCTATGGTCTCAGCGGCGGCAATCCCAAGACGCTGGAGCTCCTGTTCTCGAAGCTTTCGCTGAATGCAGATGAAAGCCGGCTCGGCAATGCGATCGTGCGCTATGCGCTGGGCGACTTCGCCGCTGCCCGGTCCGTGCTCCAGGAGATCGATCCCAAGAGCCTCCCGCCGGAAGTGGGGCCACCTGTCGCCCTCGTCAGCGCGACGGTGACGGCAAGGGACAACCCTCTTTTCGCGGTCAGGATGCTTGACGAAGCCAGGCTTCTCAGTCCAGGCACCCTGATAGAGGAGGCGGCCCTGCGCAGAAGCATCCCCCTGGCTGCCGCCCTCGGGGATACCGAGCGGCTTGCCCGCGCGTCCGAACAATATGTCCGGCGTTTCCTGCGCTCACCCTACGCAACGCAGTTTGTCGACACCTTCGTGGCCGCCGTCGTGGAACTGCACGAAACCGTCGATCCGGGCATGGTCGATGACGTTACGGCGCAGATGTCCAGCGAGCAGGCACGAATCGTCTACCTGCGGCTCGCACGCAAGAGTGCCATTGAGGGTTATGAGCGGCTCCTTGCCTTCGCCTCACAAAAGGCCATGGCCCATAGCGAGGACGCAGACGGTGACAGCGACCCACGGGCCGTTCTCTACGCGAATATGGCTTCCGTCAGTTCGGATAATGTCGACGATGTTCTTGCCGCGCTCAACGGCATCGAACGCGACCGGCTCTCCAGTGCCGACCGGGAACTGCTCGACGCAGCGACCGCCATCGCAAAGGCGGTGCTGGATGAACCCCGCCACACGTCTGCGGTATCCCCGCCCCCCGAGCCGACGCCTGCAGAGGCAGGTCTTCCCGAGGAGGCAGCGATTGAGGACAACGGCATCGTCGAGAACGAACAAAACGCCACCGCGCCCGCATCGCCGGGCACCGACGACCTGGTATTCCCCGGCGATCCGGTGAACGAGGAAGCCGATGGGTACCTGAAAGAAATGCGCAGCAAGCTCGAAGATATCGATGCACTGCTTGAAGAGGAAACCGCGCAATGAACGCCGCTATCAGCCGGAGTTTGCCGACCGGCCCACAGTCACTGGACACAGGTTTGCAGAAGCGCGCCGCCGGCGAGGCTGGTTCCCCCGCGTTCGAGGAAGCCCTCCAGGAAAACCAGAAAGCAAACGGCGACCCGGAGAGAAAAGCCGGAGACGAAGAAACAGGCTGGCACCCGATACGCTGGACCCTGCCGCATCGAATGGGTGGGCAGGAGGGGGCCCCGCGCGACGAAGAGCAACCGGCCGACAGCATTGAAATCTCGCTTTCGGAAGACCAGCCCTCCGATCAGATGCGCGCCGCCTCCACTGAAGCCGGCGACAGGCCAACACCCGTGGCTGCAGATCCTGCAGCGGTTGAGGACGACGGCAAACAGGCACTGAACGGTGAAAGCAGGGCCGCACAGGCCAATGGAGCGCCAAACGCTACCCCTCCAGCCTCAGAACGTGCTGCAGCTGCACCTCACGCTGCAGCCGGGCAGCCGTCACCCCAGACAAATGAACGGCCCCGGGAGCGCACGGCTACGGTAGCCCCGGGCAGGCCTGAACGCCCCGCTCCCGAAACCGCACAGGCGGCAGTGAAAGCAAATGCCTCCGCAGCCGAAAAGCCGGCCGCAGGAGCCGTCGAGCAGCAGCCTGGCCATTCTGGAAAACCCGAGGCGACGCAGCGTGTCGCTGGCGGCAACGGTAGCGATGGGTTGCTGCGTGACAACGCCCAGCAGCACCAGCAACCTGAAATCCGCGTGGTTTCCATCCAGCGCGCACCCGCACCCGCCCCTGTGGCCGGCGGCGAGCTGACACCTCTTGCCCCGCGCGCCGGCACCAGCGAAGCCGCACATCTGCAAACCGGTCAGCAGGGCGAGGCCGGGCGCATGGTGCAGACGTTGAAGATTCAGCTCCAGCCGGCCGAACTCGGGATGGTGACAGCCCGGCTGCGCATCGTTGGAGAGCAACTGACCGTGGACCTGCAGGTGGAAAACACCGAAGCGCGCCATCGTCTCAGCACCGACAGCGATTCCATCGTCAAGGCGCTGCGCTCGCTCGGCTACGATATTGACCGGGTCACGGTGCAGCAGTCCGCGTCCAGTGGTCAAAGCAACACCGCAACCGGCGGCAACGCACGCGATGGGGCGTTCCAGTCCATGAGCGATGGCCGGGGCGAAGGCGACCTCTCACGCGGAGCTGGCGGGGAACGCTCGCCCCGAGAGCAGGCTGGCCGCGACGGAAGACAGGCGCAGGATACCGCCGATGCGGCGCAGAACGGCCTTTATATTTAGCCTCTTCATGCTCGCGGGAGACGCGCAGGCAGCTGGGAACGCCTGCGAGGGCGAAATCCTCCGCGCGGCGGAACGCTATCAGGTTCCGCCCGGTATTCTCTACGCTGTCGGGCTCACGGAGACCGGCGTGAGGGGAAGCCTGCAGCCTTACGCTCTCAACATTGAAGGCAAGGCCGTCTTCGCCCGCAGCGCGGGTGAAGCGATCCGCACCTTCGAGCGGGCACGCGGCGAGGGCAAGAAACTCATTGATCTTGGATGCATGCAGATCAACCACCACTACCATGGCGATCAATTTCGAAATCTAGGGTCCATGCTGGACCCGCGTCAGAATGTCGACTACGCGGCCCGGTTTCTGATTCAGCTAAAGCGGCGGCACGGCTCCTGGTCAATGGCCGTGGCACGCTATCACGCCGGCCCTGACAACGATCCGGCGCAGAAGCGCTATGTCTGCCGGGTGATCACCAACATGGTCACAACGGGCTTCGGTGCGTGGACACCCGAGGCACGCAGTTTTTGCAACCATTAATTGAATTTATTGATTTCCTTGAGCTGAAAAGCATCCATACAGCGACTCCCCAATATTGACTCCTGAGATTTCATGGTTGTGTGCGATTCGCCCGACCAGTTACCACTTGATACATAAGTTGATTCGGAGGGCGGGCCGTTGATTGTCGTGATAGACGAGCGTGAGCTGGTGACTGAAGGTTATCACTCACTTTTCAATCGTGAGGGGGTTGCGAGCGCGGGCTTCGCACCGGATGAATTCGGCGAATGGGTCGAAACGGTCGCCGACGAAGAACTGAAGGCCGTCAGTGCTTTCCTGCTCGGCCAGTGCGAAGAGGGCGACATTCGCGCCCAGCGCATTCGCGAACGTTCGGCAGCACCGCTGATCGCACTCAGCGAACGCAATTCGCTCGATGACACACTGCGCATGTTCGAGTGGGGTGTCGACGATGTCGTGCGCAAACCGGTGCACATCCGCGAAATTCTGGCACGCATCACGGCGATCCGCCGCCGGGCCCAGCAGGAAGCCGCGACATTTACCGAAATCGGTGCCATGCGCATCTACTTCGACGGGCGCGATCCGGAAATCGAGGGGCAACCACTTCCCCTGCCGCGCCGCGAACGTCGCATCCTGGAATATCTGGCGAGCAACCCGGCGCGCCGGGTCACCAAGACCCAGATCTTCAATGCCATCTACGGCATCTTCGACGAGGACGTCGAAGAGAATGTGGTCGAAAGCCACATCAGCAAACTGCGCAAGAAACTGCGCGAAAAACTCGGTTTCGACCCGATCGATTCCAAACGCTACCTCGGCTATCGGCTGGCGGATACATAATCCGCCGGCTTTTTTCCTTCAGAACACGCCACCACCAGTTTCACGCAAGTCACGTCTCCTACCTTGGCCGTGATCGGCGCAGACTACGAGGAGACTTCCGATGGGCCTTTATGGCATGATGCGTACCGGCGTTTCCGGCATGGCGGCACAATCCAACCGATTGTCCACCGTTGCCGACAACATCGCCAATTCCAGCACCAACGGTTACAAGCGCGCGAAGGCCGAATTTTCCTCGCTTGTCCTGCCGTCCTCTGGCGGCTCGTACAATTCGGGCGGCGTCACGACATCAATCCGCTATGAAATTTCCAAGTCCGGCCCGCTGCAATACACCACGTCGGGAACGGACCTTGCCATCGAAGGCAACGGCTTCTTCGTCGTCCAGGGCACCAACGGTCAGCCATTCCTCACCCGTGCCGGCTCTTTCGTGCCGAACGCTGACGGCGAACTCGTCAATGCCGCTGGCTACAAGCTCATGGGGTACAGCTACGCCAATGGCGTTCCCGCTGTCACCGCAAACGGGTATGCGGGTCTTGAAACCGTGACGATCGCGCAGTCGGAGCTGGTAGCGACGCCATCGCGCAATGGCTCGCTCACGGCCAACCTCCCGGCAGGCTCAGATGTGGTCGCCGCTGCGGACCTGCCGTCCGCCAACGCAGCCACGGCACAGTACACGCACAAGACATCGCTCGTGGCCTACGACAATCTCGGCGGCAAGCAGTTGCTCGACGTCTACATGACAAAGACCGGCGCGGACACCTGGGAAGTCACCGTCTACGACCGCGCGGATGCCGCGCCTGATACGTCGTTCCCCTATGCCAACCCGCCGCTGGCCACGACCACGCTCACCTTCGACCCGACCAACGGCAAACTCGCCGGCGGCAGCCCGACGGACATCTCCCTGACCGTACCAGGCGGCGACACGCTGACGATTGATATGTCGGACATGACGCAGCTCGACACGGGCTTCTCGGTCACCGGCAAGGTGGACGGAAGCGCACCCTACGCCATCGACAGCGTCGAGATTTCAGAGGATGGCACAGTCTTCGCTCAATATGCGGACGGATCGCGGCGCGCACTCTACCGCATTCCGCTCGCGACCGTGCAGAGCCCGGACCAGTTGAAGGTCATCACCGGCAACGTCTTTTCCGAAAGCGCAGACTCGGGCGGTGTGCAACTGGGCTTCTCGGGAAGCGGCGGCCTTGGAAAGGTAACGCCGGGCGCGGTGGAGCGGTCCAATGTGGACATCGCCACAGAGCTTACGGACATGATCGAGGCCCAGCGCAACTACACGGCCAATTCCAAGTCATTCCAGACCGGTTCCGAGCTGATGGAACTCCTGGTCAATCTGAAGCGATAAGCGTGGGTTTCCGGAACGGGGGAGTGGAAGAACGTAAATGTCACTGACATCTGCACTGAACATCGCGCAGACGGCGCTTTTCAACACCTCGCGCCAGACCTCGGTCGTCTCTCGCAACGTTTCGGAAGCCAGCAACCCGGACTACGCGCATCGCAGCGCGCTTCTGTCCAGCATGGCTCCCGGCGCGCGCGTCGTCCAGATTCGACGCGCCGCCGATGAAGTTCTCTTCCGGCAAAATCTCTTCGCAATTTCCGCATGGCAGGGCCAGAAAGCCATGTCCGGCGGGCTCGATACGATGCGCCTGACAGTCAATGGCGTCGAGGACGCGAACGCGCCTGCTACCGCCATCAGCAAGTTGCAGGAGGCGCTGCAGCTCTATGCAGGCACCCCCTCGAACGCAACACTCGCCGAAAGCGCGGTGCAGGCGGCACATCAGGTGGTGCGTTCGCTCAATGACGGTGCGGGCGCGGTGCAAAACTTCAGAGCCGATGCCGATCGCGACATCGCAACGGCCGTGGATGACCTCAACTATCTTCTGGGCGAGTTCGAGACCGTCAATACGGAGGTCGTGAACGGGACACGTTCCGGGCGCGCCGTTTCGGATGCGCTGGATCGCCGGGATGCACTCCTCAAGAAGATTTCGGAATATGTGGCCATCTCGACCACGACGCGCTCCGGAAACGACATGGTGATTGTCACCGCTGACGGAGCAACGCTGTTCGAGACAATTCCCCGGCCCGTCACATTCACCCCGAACACGAGCTATGGTCCGGGAACGACCGGCAATTCGGTCTATGTCGACGGCGTGCCCCTGGTGCCGGGTGTTGGTGGCAACACCAGCGCAAAGGGGTCCATCGCAGCTTCCCTTCAGTTGCGCGACGAGACCGCGCTGCAGATGCAGCGCCAGCTCGACGAGGTTGCACGCGGCCTGATCACGGCATTTGCGGAGACCGATCCGAGCGGCACACTCCCGGATATGGCCGGCCTGTTCAGCTGGGCCGGCGGGCCCGGCATCCCGCCTGCGGGCACCCTGATTGACGGCCTGGCCGGTGCGATCCGCGTGAACGCTGCGTTCGACAAGAACGCAGGTGGCGACCCGTCACTGTTAAGGGATGGCGGTGCCAATGGCGCGGCCTATCTGCACAACACAACCAGCGCGGCTTCATTCTCGGATCTGCTCCTGCGCTACTCCGAACGCCTTGACGAACCCATGACGTTCGACCCGCTGGCCGGTCTCGACACGAACCGCAGCGTAACGGCCTTTTCGTTCGATTCCGTCAGCTGGCTGGAAGCAAACCGCAAACAGGCTGCAAGCGGCGCGGAAGGCAAGGAAGCGCTCGCCGTGCGCACGGCAACCGCACTCTCCAACGCAACCGGCGTGAATGTCGACAACGAGATGGCACTGCTGCTCGATCTCGAAAACGCCTATGAGGCATCAGCGCGGCTGATCTCGGTGATCGACGAAATGCTGTCCACCTTGCTGCAGGCAACCCGGTAGAGAGACCGATCATGAAAACCTCCTTCATCTCGTCGCTGGCCATGTCGCAGACGCTGCGCTACCAAACCATGCGCATGCAGGCCGAGCTTGCCGAGAGCCTGAAGGAATCGCAGACCGGACGCCACTCGGACGTCGGCATCGCGCTTGGCGCACACGCTGGCCGCAACCTGTCGATGAACCGCAACATCGATCGTCTAAACGGGCTGATCGACGCCAACGCAATCGCAGCCAATCGTCTTTCGGCAACGCAGAATGCGATGACCCAGCTTGGCGATATGGGGCAAAGTCTCCTTGCCTCGCTGACCGCGGCGAAATCGGACATCGACCAGGTCTCTGTGTCGCGGGGTGAAGCCGAACGCGTGCTCAAGACGATGACCGGCATCCTCAACAGCAATCTGAACGGCGAGTATCTGTTTGCGGGCATCAACACGGACGTGAAGCCGGTGGCAGATTTTCACGATCCTGCCTCCCCGGCCAAAGCCGCCTTCGATGCGGCATTCGTGGCAAAATTCGGTTTCACACAGAATGATCCGGCGGCTGCAAACATCAGCGCGGTCGATATGGATGACTTCCTGACAAATTATGTGGAATCCCAGTTCATCGGAGCGGGATGGGAGACCAACTGGTCGAGCGCATCCAACCAGAAAATCACCAGCCGCATCACCCTGAACGAGACCGCCGAAACCTCGCTCACGGCAAATGAAACCGGTATACGCAAACTGGCCATGGTCGCGGCCACGATCTCCGATCTGCTCAGCGGACCGCTCGGCGAGGAGGCCCGTAACGTCCTGTACGACAGGTCGCTCACGCTTGTGGGAGAAGCGATCGCTGACATCGCCGGTGCGCAGGCCGAGGCCGGTATCGTAGAAAACCGCGTCTCGGACGCGAGCGCGCGCATTTCATCTCAGGTCGATCTGTTCAATACCCTCATCAAGGACAGCGAAGGCATCGATCCTTACGAGGCAGCGACACGGGTCAACGATCTGAGAGCGCAGCTCGATGCCTCATACGCACTGACAGCCCGGCTCCAGCAACTCAGCCTCTTGAACTATCTGCGATAACAGACAGCCGGAACCAAACGAACGGGAAGCACATGTACCAGTTTTCCTACAGCGAAGTTCAGACAGACTCGCTCGCCGACGCCCGAGATCGGGAGGAACAGGTTCTAAGCCGTTCAATCGATCTCCTCCAGGCCGCGCGCGAAAAGGGTGTGAACTCGCAGGAAGCCGTCGAGGCAATCCATTTCATGATCCGCGTCTGGACTGCCTTCATCGACGATCTCGGCAATCCGGAAAACGAGCTTCCCAAGGAGCTCAGGGCCAATCTGATTTCCATCGGTTTATGGCTTTTACGGGAAGGCGAAGAGGTTCGTCAGGGAAGATCGCAGAACCTTGATGGGCTGATCGAGGTGTCGCAGATCATCCGCGACGGCATTCAGCAATGAGCACGTTAAAAATATCACTCAAGGCGAACGAGAAGATCTACGTCAACGGCGCGGTCATCAAGACCGATCGAAAGGTCACGCTGGAGTTTCTGAACAATGTCCAGTTCCTGCTTGAGAACCATGTTCTCCAGGCAGAAGAGGCACGGACGCCGCTGCGGCAGCTGTATTTCACGGTACAGATCATGCTGATCACGCCGGACAATGCAGACGACGCGCGCCGTCTCTTCAGTCAACTCCTGCCCAGGCTCCTCAACAGCTTCACCAGTGAGCGCATTCGTGCCGGGCTGAAGCATGTCGAGGAGCTTGTGGCCAACGGCCAGGTTTATGACGCGCTGAAGGAAATCCGTGCGCTCTATCCTGTCGAAGACGAAATCATGATCCAGAAATCAGGAGCGGCGGAGAGCCAGCCGGTCGCCGCCGTTGCAGGAGAGTAAGCCATGAACGTTGAAGCAGCATCGGGCGCAAAGACCTACGGCAACGGAACGCAGCAGGTCGCCGCACCGCAGACGGTGGACTATCAGGCATTCCTTCGCCTGCTGGTGGCCGAGATGAAAAACCAGGATCCCACGAGCCCGATGGAATCCACCGATTATGTGGCGCAGCTCGCCACGTTCTCGCAGGTGGAGCAGTCGGTGCAGGCCAATGCCAAGCTTGACCAGATCCTGCAGGCGTCCGCACTTGCGCAGGCCGGCAGCCTGGTTGGCCGCGAGATCACGTCCGCCGATGGCGAGACCACCGGCAAGGTCGCTGAAGTCCGTCTTTACAGCGATGGTGTCATGGCCATTCTGGAAAGCGGCGACAAGATCCCCGTCGGACCCGGCGTCATAATCCGTTAGACAATGAACGAAGCCGACGCCCTCGATATCGTCCAGTATGCGATCTGGACCGTCTTGGTGGCCTCCAGCCCCGCGGTCATCGTCGCCATGGTGGTCGGCGTCGGCATCGCGCTTGTGCAGGCGCTGACACAGGTGCAGGAAATCACCCTCACCTTCGTTCCCAAGATCGTGGCAATCCTCGTTGCGGTTGCCTTTTCGGCACCCTTCGTCGCCTCGCAGATTTCCGGTTTCAGCAACGTCATCTTTCAGCGCATCGAAGGCGGCTTCTGACCTCTTCCCGCGCCACTCTCCTCTTTCGCGCAAGCTTGACGCGCTAGCGTCAGCGCGCGGGCGTGCAAACGCGTCCTGAATCGAGTGGGAAGACCGGCATGGCGTTGAGCGAAGCAATCACGGGCGCAGAGACCAGAAAACACGGCCGCGACATCGGCTTTGCCGTCGGCATTGTCATCATTCTGGCGGTGCTCTTCCTGCCCATCCCGGCCTTTCTGATCGACGTCGGCCTCGCGTTTTCGATCGCGCTTTCGGTGCTGATCCTGATGGTCGCGCTGTGGATTCAGAGGCCACTGGATTTCTCCTCTTTCCCCACAATCCTGCTCATTGCGACGATGCTGCGCCTTTCGCTCAACATCGCCACGACGCGCGTGATCCTTTCGGAAGGACATGAGGGGGCGAACGCGGCAGGCTACGTGATCGGTGGTTTCTCGCGCATGGTGATGAGCGGCGATTTCGTCATCGGCCTGATCGTCTTCATGATCCTGGTGGTGGTGAACTTCGTCGTCATCACCAAGGGTTCGACGCGTATCGCCGAGGTTGGCGCCCGCTTCACCCTCGACGCCATTCCCGGCAAGCAGATGTCCATCGATGCCGATCTCTCCGCCGGTACGATCGACGACAAGGAAGCCCAGCGCCGGCGCGCAGAACTGGAAGAGGAAAGCTCCTTCTTCGGCGCCATGGACGGCGCCTCCAAATTCGTGCGCGGCGATGCCATCGCCGGCCTCATCATCACCGCCATCAACATCGTCGGCGGCATCGCCATAGGCTACGCGCGCCACGACATGAGCATCGGCGAAGCGGCGGATGTCTTCACCAAACTTTCCGTGGGCGACGGCCTTGTCTCGCAGATCCCGGCTCTCATCGTGTCACTGGCGGCCGGCCTTCTGGTCTCCAAGGGCGGCACGCGAGGTTCCGCCGATCAGGCCGTGTTCGGGCAGCTCAGCGCCTATCCGCGCGCGCTCTTTGTTGCCGCGATGCTCCTGACCGTGCTCGGCCTTGTACCCGGCCTCCCCTTCCTGCCCTTTGTGGCATTGGCCGGCGCCATGGCCGGGATCGGCTATGCGCTGCCACGGCGGGCGCGCCAAAGGCAGGAGAAGCACAACGAGGCACAGAGACAGGAGCAACTTTCTCAGGAAGAGGAAGAGCGCAACTCCGTCAAATCATCGCTGAAAACCGCAGAGATCGAGCTTCTCATCGGCAAACAGCTTTCGACGCGGCTTCTGGCATCGCATCAGGAACTCGCCTACCGGATGGGCAAGATGCGCAAGAAATTCGCCGCGCAATACGGTTTCGTGGTGCCCGAGGTCCGGCTGACCGACGATTATTCGATCCCGCCAAAGAGCTACCGCATCAAGATCCATGGCACGGTGGTTACCGAATACCAGATGCGCGTGGGAGAACTGCTCGTTCTGGTCGGCAACAACCGCATGCCCGACATCCCCGGCGAGGAGGTCAAGGAACCCGCCTTTGGCATGCGCGCCTTCTCGGTACCGGAAATGTTCGCTGACGACCTGAAACGCGAGCGCTACGCCTTCGCCGACAACATGTCTGTGCTGCTCACCCATCTGAGCGAAGTGATCCGCAACAACCTGCCGCAGCTACTCTCTTATAAGGACATGAAGGCGCTCATTGAGCGGCTCGACCCCGAATACCGCAAGCTTGCCGACGAAATCTGCTCCTCGCACATCACCTACCCGGGCCTGCAGGCGGTGCTGAAGCTGCTCCTGGCCGAGCGCGTGTCGATCCGCAACCTGCACCTTATCATCGAGGCCATCGCCGAGATCGCGCCGCATATCCGCCGCACGGAGCAGATCGTGGAGCATGTGCGCATTCGCATGGCACAGCAGATCTGCGGCGACCTGACCGAGGGCAACACACTCAAAGTGCTGCGGCTCGGCGGCCGATGGGACCTCGCCTTTCACCAGGCACTCAAGCGCGATGCCAAGGGCGAAATCCGCGAGTTCGACATCGACCCACGTCAGCTCGAGGAGTTTGGTCAGGAAGCGAGCACCGCCATCCGCAAGCATCTCGATGCCGGCGAACGCTTTGTGCTTGTCACCGCGCCGGAGGCGCGCCCCTATGTACGCATGATCACCGAACGGCTTTTCCCGACGCTGCCGGTGCTAAGCCATGTTGAGATGGCAAAGGGCGTCGAACTCAGCGTATTGGGTTCGATTTCCTGATGCGCGTCGCCCCTCCTCTGAAAGCGACCGCGGCGGTGGCCTGACGCCATGCTCGAAACCCCGCTTCTGGCAGCCTTTCTCGCCTTCTGCCGCATCGGCGGCTGCTTCCTGTTCATGCCGGGGCTTTCCAGCGTGCGCGTGCCGATGCAGGTGCGCCTGTTCGTGGCGGTGGCGGCAACACTCGCCATGCTCGCACATCTGTGGGACCTGATCACGCCGCATGTCTCCAGTGAGCCTGGTCCACTGTTCCTGCTCATTGCCTCGGAACTGGCCATAGGAGCGCTGATCGGCCTCATTGCGCGTCTCTACGTGCTGTCGCTTCAGTTCATCGGCACATCCATGGCGATGTTTTCCGGCTTCGGCATGGCGGCAGGCGGTACGGCCATTGAGGAGGCGGAAGCACAGCCGCCCCTAACCGCACTCATTTCGCTGTCAGCCCTGATGCTGCTTTTCGTTCTCGATTTCCACCATCAGATCATTCGCGCACTTGTGGTCTCCTACGAGCTTGCCCCGATCGAAAGCCTGTTCGATCCGCAGGCGGCACTGACCGACATCACCGACACGCTGTCCGACGCATTCTTCGTGATGATCCGGCTTGGCAGCCCGTTCCTAGCCTATGCCATCCTCGTGAACCTAGCCATCGGCTTCATCAACAAGCTCACGCCGCAGATTCCGATCTACTTCATCTCCCTGCCCTTCGTGATTGCCGGCGGCATCATCCTTCTTTACTTCGCCATCCCCTCACTCCTCGGACTCTTTGCCGAGGGCTTCTTCCCGATCTTCGAAGGACGCTAGCGATGCCGACACCCCGCCAGAAGCGCCTGCAGAAACTGGTTCTGGTGATGCAGCGCCTCAAGGACTTCCATCAGGCACAGCACGCCGCGCACATGGCCGAAGCCGCTGCCGCCCGGGACGAGGCAAGAACCATCACCGAAACGCTCGACAGCGGCACCGCCATGACCGCATTGTTTCCCGAGCTCTACCACCGCCGTGTTGCCAGCGCGCTCGAGCGCAGCCGCACAAGTGCCGATCGCGCCCGGCAGGAGGCCCAGAGCATCATGCAGGCGGATGCACGCAGCAACGCGCTCGCCCGCGCCTACCGCGAAGCCGCTGATCTCGAAGAACGCAGCGCCGCCGACAAGGAGCGTCTGGAGTTTATCGAACGCCGCAGGACAAACGGAGCTTAAGCCTCCCACAAGCTTGTTCTGGGAATATGTCCCTCACAGACACGAACGATGGAGGACGCCTTGGCGATATCGCCTCCCGGCGACATTGTCCTGAACGTGGCGCGCGCCGCCGACCCCGCCAAAGCCGCAGCCGCCAGAGAGCGGCTCCAGGCAAAGTCGGGTGCGACCGCCAGCTTCTCGGCAGTGTTCGACAACCAGCCCGTCGGCACCACGAAGGTCAGCGTGAACGCCCCCTCCGATGTCGAAAAGAAGTTCGAGGCGATGGTGCTGCAGAACTTCATGCAATCGCTTCTGCCCGAGGAAACCTCCGCCGTTTACGGCGAGGGCCTTGCCGGCGAAATGTGGCGCTCCATGCTGGCACAGCAGTTAAGCGAGACGCTGGCTGAAAAAGGCGGCATCGGCATCGCCCGCAACGTCCTGCGCGACTACACGGTTGAAAACGAAAAGCCAGTGCCCGTGGGCGCCGTCTCTCAGACGCCCGAACAGGAGGCGATCGGCAGGCGAACACTTCTTTCCACCGCCATGGTCGAGGAAATCGAGCGACACGCCGCGAAAACGCTGGGCGTAAACACTGCACCGTCGTCCAGCCGCGACGAAGAGAGCTGAAGTTCAGAAACGGAACGAAACCATGTATGATATGACCTCCGCAGCCCACTCCGAAAATGCCTCTCTGGCTATGAGCCAGCACGGCGGCGCAAGCGCCCTGGCAATCATGCGCCGCATTGAGGAGACCATCGATGCCGAGACGGCTGCGATCCGCAATGATCCTGCCTTCGACCTCAAGGCTTCCAATGCACGCAAGAGCCGCCACCTCTACGAGCTCACCCGCGCGCTCAAAGGAGCCAACGAGGCCGGTCTTGCCAGTGCGCACCGCGACGCCCTTATCCGCCTGCGCGACAAGCTCGCCGACAACGAAGCCACCATCCGCGCGCATATGGGCGCAGTGAATGAGGTCGCCGATCTGCTTCAGGACGCCATCCAGCGCGCCCAGACGGACGGCACCTACTCTCAGCAGGAATTCGGGCAGGCCTCGCCAGCATGATCAAGTTCGTCTTCGCCGCCCTCTGGATCTGCGCCGTGACGGTCGGAACGATGCTTTATTCGTTCCAGTTCTCACAGGCCAAGATCAGTGCCGAGCCACCGCCTGCATTCTTCGGCGGTCTCGACTATGTGAGCACCGATGTCATATCGGTGCCGGTCATCAAGGCCGGGACGGTGGACGGCTACTTTCTGACCCGCCTCTCCTACTCGGTCGATTCCAAGAAGCTGCCTGCCCTGAGCATTCCGGTGGAGACGATGCTGGTGGATGAAATCTACTCCCATCTCTATGCGAATCCGGCGATCGACTACGCCAGCGAGAATGGGTTCGATGTCGCCGCCTTCCGCGACGGCCTGCGCGAGAGTATCAACAAACGTGTGGGCGAAAAGCTCATCCATGAAGTTTTCATCGAACAGGCCGACTATCTCTCGAAGGCCGAGATCCGTGACAAGACCGCGCGCAGCCGCCTTGGGCCAGCCGACGCGGCACCCGCACCGCAGAAGAACGCTCACTAGATCGCCGTGCGTCCGTCGGGACGCACAAAGGACGATCTAATCTATTGATGGAGCATCGAAACAATCCAAAATCCGGAGTCCACTTTTCGGTCCGACGTTTTAGGGCCGGTCAACGCTTACACGAAATGGGGAAGCGACCCGAATTTCAGGCACTCACGCCTCCGCTTTCATCTTCCTGGCTCTCGTTGACCATCGGGTTTACGCTCCGACCCGGACCATAAACCGAGCAAAATGGTCAGGCCCGATAATCGTTTGCATATTTATAAAAATATAAATTTGGATGTTTGAAAAAATATCTCCCATAAAGATTATATCGGGAAATAGAAGGCGAATAAAACCTGCTTTCTGAGAACTTTTGTATCTCCACGCCTCATTCCTGTCCAAAATCGATTTGTTTAATGTGGATATAAGGCGTTGCCTTATACGGCCAACGTATGCAAACAGTCTTTCGCTACTGCATTTATCTCGCCATTTTTCGGTAGAGACGCGGAGCGCTGTTTCGACGCTGCGATTTGCGCGGGCCGAAAGAGTATAGTTTGGAGATTTACAGTGACGATGACCCAGCCCTCGGTCGATATTTCCGCCCGGACACCGGACAAAGATTATCTTGATGTCTTTGATACAAATGCAAACAGCCACTGCTTACCGCTTCTGGCGACAGCCATCGGGTACAAGCTGCGCCGCGCTCAGCTTGCCGTGTTTCAGGATTTTCAGAAATCGTTCGCCTGCGTAAAGCTGCGGCCAACGGAATTTGCAGTGCTTTCCCTGATCGCCACCAACCCCGGTCAAAAGCAGACCGAAGTAGCGGAGCAGCTCGGCATCAAACGCGCGAATTTCGTTGCACTTATGGATTGCCTGGAAACCCGCGGCCTCGCCGAGCGCCGCAAGGGTGACATTGACCGCCGCTCGCACTCGCTTCACCTCACCGCGAAGGGCTCGGATTTTATCGCCGAGATATCCAAGCTGTGGGCGCAGCACGAGAAGCGGATCATTGAAAGACTGGGCGGAGAAGAGAACCGAGACGCTCTGATCGCACTCCTCGACCGTCTGCTTGCCGGCAAGAAGAGAACCCCGATCCCGCGTCGTTAAAGCCAACAAAGACGTTGACGTAAACGTCAACTAACGTCTAGTGTCGGCCATCGGCAACGCGTGCCTCGCACGGGTGAAGCCAATTGCACGACAACACAACGCAGATGCGTTTACAGGGAGAATATGCATGGGGATGGAAGCAATCGCCGAGAAAGTGAAGGCACGCGTGGCAGACTCGGGTTTCGGCCGGTCAGTGAAATTCGACTGCGGCAATGACGGCGTCGTCGTCATCGACGGAAACACGGTTTCCACCGAAGACAGTGACGCCGATTGCGTTATCAGCCTGTCGAAGGACGATCTTGAAGCGATGATCGCAGGCGATCTCGACCCAACCGCTGCCTTCATGCAGGGCAAGCTCAAGGTCGACGGCGATATGTCGGTCGCCATGCAGCTCAGTCAGGTTCTGTAACCGGCGCTTGACAAACGGGGCGTTCATACCCCCCCTGGACAGGCATATACGGGCGGATCGCGATACGAGAGCGGTCCGCCCTTTCGTTTTACGCAACCAGATTCCGGGTGATCCCGGTGCGACCGCTGGCACAGAGCGTTCCGGATGCGTTTGCGAGCGCACCGGGCCGGAGTTCGAGCGCCAGAAACCGATCCGTCTCATAGGGCCCGGGCATGGCAAGCGCACCCGTCAGCTCCGATGAGAAGCCAAACCGCTCATAGTAAGCAGCATCGCCAACCAGCAGGATCGCTGTGTGCTCCAGTCGACGCGCCTCGGCGATTGCATGGCGCATCAGTGCAGCCCCGACGCCACGTCCCGAAAGCGCAGCCTCCACCGCAAGCGGCCCGAGAAGGAGCGCGTTTGCCCCCTCTGCGCCCAGGCGCACGTTCCAAAGCCGGACAGAGCCGATCAGATATCCTGCCTCGTCACGCGCCACGAAAGCCAGCCCTTCGGCCGGCAAACGGCCACGGCGCAGCTTCTCCGATGATTTCAACCTGCGCTTCGGTCCCATGACACGGTCGAGCAGAGCCTCGCGCTCAGCCAAGTCCCGCGCGGTTTCACAAAGAATAGAAAAGGCGTGCGCTGGTGCGCCACCGACAACAGCCTGGTTCATGGCCTCGATCCCGAAACCCGAGAAATCCGGCCCGCGCAGGTTTGCGCGGGCAACCCGTTTCACTGTCAGATCACATAGGATCGAAGCGGCTCAAATCCGTTGAAGGCCACCGATGCGTAGGTCGTGGTGTAGGCGCCCGTACCTTCGATCAGCACTTCATCGCCAATGGTCAGCGACAGCGGCAGCGGATAGGGCGTCTTCTCATACATCACGTCAGCGGAATCGCAGGTCGGACCGGCCAGCACGCACGGTGCCGTTTCGCTGCCATCGTGACGCGTCACAAGCGGGTAGCGGATCGCCTCGTCCATGGTCTCGGCCAGACCGCCGAACTTGCCGATGTCGAGATAAACCCAGCGCACATTATCGTTGTCGGCCTTCTTGGAGATCAGGACGACTTCCGACTTGATCACGCCGGCATTGCCTACCATGCCGCGGCCCGGCTCAATGATGGTCTCGGGAATTCGGTTGCCAAAATGCTTGCGCAGCGCCGAGAAGATCGCCTGACCGTATGCCTGGGCAGCCGGAACGTCACGAAGATACCGCGTCGGGAAGCCGCCGCCCATGTTGACCATGCGCAGCACGATGCCCTCATCCGCCAGCGCACCGAAGACACCACGGGCATCCGCCAGCGCACGGTCCCATGCATCAAGGTCGGTCTGTTGCGAGCCGACATGGAAGGAAACGCCATAAGGATCGAGGCCGAGCGTTCGGGCATGGCGCAGAACATCGACCGCCATGGCCGGAACACAGCCGAATTTGCGTGAGAGCGGCCATTCAGCCCCGGCACCATCCGTCAGGACGCGGCAGAACACGCGTGAACCGGGGGCAACACGTGCGATCTTCTCCACCTCTTCCTCGCAGTCGACGGCAAACAGGCGAATGCCAAGCTCGTAGGCACGCGCGATGTCGCGCTCCTTCTTGATCGTATTCCCGTAGGAGATGCGATCTGCGGTCGCGCCCGCATTCAGCGCCATCTCGATTTCCGCCACGGAAGCGGTGTCGAAGCTGGAGCCGAGCTGAGCGAGAAGGCGCAGGATTTCCGGCGCAGGATTGGCCTTCACAGCGTAGTAGATCCGGGAATCGGGCAGTGCCTTTTCGAAGGCGCAGTAATTGTCACGCACAACATCGAGGTCGACGACGAGGCAGGGGCCGTCGGGACGTCGGGTGGCGAGGAAATCGAGAATGCGCTGGGTGGCCATTTGTCTCTCCAATCGCGGCATCCGGGCCGCGTTACCGAAGCTTCGAAACTGCGAAAGCGAACCTCGCTTCCGCGGTGGACAAAGGGCGCGGCATGCGCACACGGGAGCCGGCAGGTGGAGAGCACCGGAACCAGTTCATGCGACAACGCGCTACGATGCATTCCCGCCACGCGGCGAAGATGCGCTTTGTCTGCCTCAGCTTTGGATGGGAGACCCCAACCGCACTGCCGGCAATGAAGGTGTGCCTCTTCAGTAACCCCGGCTTTTGGACAGCCGGCAGACACCAGAAAGGCCCGCACCGTCGTTGCTTCAAGATGTCCTCGGTTTGATGGTTGGCCATCAGACCGACTGGAGCGGTTAGGTCCAGGTACCGTACCGGTTTCCTCGCCATATTCGAGGTCCGGCGGACACCCACAGGCACGTGCGACTTTGGGCAGCGCGGATATAGTCGCAACGACTGTCACAATCAATGAAAAATTTTATGCGCTTGAAAAAAAGAGCGCGAATGCCGACCTTTGTCGCTCTGGGATCGACGAGGAAAACGAAGATGATGAAGATGCGCGATACGCTGAACGCTTTCCTCGACTATCCAGACGCTCCTCCTCCAGCCTCGGGCGAGGGTCCGCTAGCAGGCCTGACGCTTGGCGTGAAGGACATTTTCGACGTTGCCGGCTATCCGACCGGTGGCGGCAATCCACGTCGGGCCGAAATCCATTCCTGCGCCCCGGGCACCACACCGCCGATCCAGAGTCTGCTCGACGCGGGCGCGCGGTTCATCGGCAAGACCCAGACAGACGAACTGACCTTCTCCATGATCGGGCAGAACGCCCATTACCCGGCGCCGGTCAATCGCGCCGCGCCCCAGCGTTTCACCGGCGGTTCGTCTTCCGGTTCGGCGGCTGCCGTCGCCGGCGGACTGGCCGACATCGCAGCAGGCTCCGACACCAATGGTTCGATCCGTGCGCCAGCCTCCTATTGCGGCCTGATCGGCCTCCGCACCACCCATGGGCGCATCCCGCTCGACGGCGCCATGCCGCTTGCCCCCTCTTTCGACACGTTCGGCTGGTTCGCACGCGACGCCGCAACTTATGCCCGTGTCGGCGAAGTGCTGCTTGGCGACGACCCGTATGACGATGACCTCGCACGCCCCGTCCGGATCCCGGAATTCGAAGCGCTCCTCTTCGGAGAGAAGGAGCGCGCCGTCTACGGCACAATGCTTTCGTCCGTCGTGCATCATTTCGACCGGGAGGCCGCCTTCCTCGCGCTACCTGGTTCCCCGGAACAGCTTTTTGAATGCTTCCGCATCATCCAGACTTTTGAGGCCTGGGAGGTGCATGGCGATTTTATCCGCAGTGCAAAACCGGAACTTGGCCCCGGTGTCAGGGAGCGCTTTGAGTTTGGAAGCCGCATCAGCGCTGCAACCGTTGCCGGGGCCCGCGGGGAACGCCGGCGCTTTCAGCAGGATTTCGCCGCGCTCTTCGACCACGACATGGTGCTGGTCATGCCGACCCAGCCAACCGCTGCGCCACTGAAAAGCGCAACCCAGGAAGAGCTCGACCGCTACCGAGGCCTTGCACTCAAACTCACCGCCATCGCCGGCCTGCTTGGCTGGCCGGAGATCACAATCCCCCTCGGCCAGGTGCATGGTGCCCCCTTCGGCATCTCGCTTCTCGGACCCGCCGGCAGCGACCGGCAGCTCATCCGCCTTGCCGCCGATTTCCTCTCCGGAAGCTGAAGGAAACTCCCTTGGATACACTCAGCCGTATGCGCGCATTCGTCGATGTTGTCGAAGCGGAGGGCTTTTCCGCCGCCGCCCGCAAAGTGGGAAAGTCGAAAGCGCTTCTGTCGAAATATGTCCGCGAACTGGAAGATGAACTCGGCGCGCTCCTGCTCAACCGCACCACGCGGCAATTGTCCCTGACGGAGGCCGGCCACACCTATTTCGCCCGCGCCGTCGAGCTCCTGCGCGACGTCGAGGACCTCGCCGAAGCGGTGCGCGATTCCTCCGGAGATGTGCGCGGCAGGATCAAGCTTTCCGCACCCCGCACATTCGCGGACGCTCCAATCGGCCAGTCCCTGATCGATTTTGCCGGGGCACACCCCGATGTCACGCTCGAGATCAATCTCGACGACCGTTTCGTGGATCTCGTCGAGGAAGGGTTCGATCTCGCTATTCGCATCACCAAGCTGGCCGACTCTTCGCTCATCGCCAAACGTCTGGCCCCCTTCCGCGTGGCGCTTTGCGCCTCACCCGATCTGATCTCCCTTCACGGAGAGCCCAGAAGCCCACAGGATCTCACCCACCTGCCCTGCATCGTCGACACAAACAGCCGTTACCGCCAGAACTGGCCCTTCAGGCTGGATGACGGAACCACCGTCAATGTCCCCGTGACCGGGCGCCTGGAGGTCAACAGCCCCATGGCAGCCCGCGCTGCGGCGCTATCGGGCCTTGGCTTTGCGATCCTGCCCGACTTCATCGCGGACCCCGAAATCAGCGCCGGCCGTCTCGTGTCTCTGCTTGAGGAAAACAGTTTCGACGGCGCCGGGATTTACGCCATCTACCCACACCGCCGATACCTGCCTGCAAAGGTCCGCGCCCTGGTGGACTATCTCGCGCAATGGCTGAAGGAAAATTACCCAATCAAGTAACATATCGTCCAATTTCCGCCCGGTTCGTGTAGAAAACAGCACAAGCCAGATGGGAGCGGGACGATTGTACATGGCGATTCGGACAAATTTCATGCTCAGAGCCGGGATATCCCTTCTCGCTCTGACTTTTGCGGCGCCTGCCTTCGCCCACCCCCACGTCTTCGCCGAAGCCAGGCTTGACGTGAACACGGATGGCAATGGAAACGTTGCCTCCCTGCACCATGTCTGGCGCTTCGACGACCTGTTTTCCAGCACGGTTCTTGTCGAGTTCGACAAGAACCAGGACCTCGCGCTCGACCAGGCAGAGCTGGACGAGGTGGCGAGCGTGGTTCACGGGTCGCTTGCAGACTTCAACTACTTTCAGCTTGTCACCCGGGACGGCAAGGATGTGCCCATGCAGGCACCCGAGCGGCTCATTGCCGATTTTGTCGACAATCAGCTCATCATCCTGTTCGAATCGAAGCCCGAAACGCCTCTCCCCCTTACAGGCAAGATCGCCTTCGGCGTCTACGACCCCACATTCTACACAGCCATCGACTTTATCGAAGACAGCTACATGACCGTCAACAGTCTCCCGGCAGGCTGCACCAGCAGCGTTGTCCGTCCGGACCCCGATGAAGCGATCGCCCAGAACCAGCAGACCCTGACGGACGCCTTCTTCGACGATCCGACCGGCAATGACATGAGTAAGATTTTTGCGACCCGCCTGGAGTTAACCTGCAGCAAGGATAGCTGACCCATGCTCCCATCCCGCCGTGTCGTCATTGCCGCTGCAGCAATCACTCTTATCGCCGCGGGCGCAGCGATGGCACAAAGCTCGCTCGGCATCGGCGCTGCCGAACCGGCTATCACCCCGGCCGGCCCTTTTGCCGGCACCCTGCAATGGATCAACACCCAGCAACAGGCCTTCTACCGTACGCTGACCGGTGCACTGAAGGCGATGCGCGAGGATGGCAGCAGGCTCTGGGTCCTGATCGGTCTTTCCTTCGCCTATGGCGTTTTCCACGCAGCCGGGCCGGGACACGGCAAGGCAGTCATCTCTTCCTACATGCTGGCAAACGAGGTGGCGCTGCGCCGCGGCGTCATCCTTTCCTTCGCTTCCGCTCTTCTCCAGGGGCTGACCGCCATCGTCCTGATGAGTGTCGTGTTCCTTGCGCTGCGTGGCACCTCGATCTCCATGACCGACGCCGCCTGGTTTCTGGAAACCGTCAGCTTCGGCCTGATCGCGGCTTTCGGCGCCTGGCTCCTGTGGCGCAAAACCTCGGGCCTGATGCGCACCAGCGCGCCCGCTCCGCAGCCCATGCACAGCCTTTCGGCAGCGCATGTCCATGAGCACACACACCATCACGACCATCACCATCCGGATGAACACGCGTGTGGACATGACCATCACCACGGGCACGGGCACGGGCACGAACATTCGCATGATCACGGTCCCGGCGAGGTCTGCCCCAGCTGCGGTCACGCACATGCGCCAGATCCCGCCATGCTGACGGGTGAGCGTTTTGACTGGAAAACCGCAGGCTCTGCCATCGCCGCCGTGGGCATACGTCCCTGCTCCGGCGCACTGATCGTGCTCACCTTCGCGTTTCTCAACAGCCTCTGGCTTGGCGGCATTCTGTCGGTGGTCGCCATGTCGATCGGAACGGCAATCACCGTTTCGGTTCTGGCAACACTTGCGGTGACGGCAAAGAACTGGGCGGTGGCGCTGTCAGGCGGCAATCGTGCGAGCAACCGCATTCACAACGCGATAGAGATCGGCGGCGCTGCCCTTGTCATGGTTCTGGGCCTCACCCTCCTTGCCGCAAGCCTTGCCGCGTGACACTGGAAGGGCGTGTCAGTTGTTGCGCTTCCGCTGAGCGCGCGCGCGCAACCAGAAAACCATGAAGAATGCCAGCACGAACAGCACCGCGACCCCGCCCGCGACCCAGGGCGAATAAGCGCCGATTGTCAGCATGATGCGTGGCATCAGATAGGCCACAAGACCAAAGCCGATGAGGATGAGCGCGGCTGCGATCGCCGCCTTGCGATTTTCCGACAAGTGATCCTGCCTGTCCGTTCGCCGCACTTCAGGGTTACACCCTGAAAGCTTCCAGCCGTTTCTTTTGACGGCCCTCCTTATCGAAATTGGCCGGATCAAGCCATGCGTCAAATGCACTTTTTACCGCGGGCCATTCGCTATCGAGTATCGAGAACCAGGCAGTGTCACGGCTCTCCCCCTTCACCACCATATGCTGGCGAAAAACACCTTCATACGTGAAGCCGAAACGCTCGGCTGCCCGGCGTGATGGCAGGTTGGCATTGTTGCACTTCCACTCGAAGCGCCGGTAACCCAGATCGTCGAAGATGTGGCGTGCGAAGAGATAGAGCGCCTCGGTTGCCCGTACGGTGCGCGAAATCCCCGGTCCCCAATAGATGCTCCCCGCCTCGATAACACCATTTGCGGGGTCGATGCGCATCAGCGCCTGCCGGCCGCCGACCTGTCCTGTCTCCCTGTCGATCACGGCATAGAAGAACGGGTCCGCACTTGTGGCCGCCTTCTCGAGCCACGCTGTGAATGCCTGCCTGCTTTCCGGCGGATATTCGGCCAGCCAGCGAAACCGCTCTCCCGCGTCGACAACGCTGGAAATGGCATAAAGACCATCGCCGTGGCGCGCAGGATCGAGTGGCTCAAGCCGGACCGTGCGCCCCTCCAGAACCTGGCGCGCCGGGCGCGGTCGGGCTGTCCAGTTTTTAAGGTCGGTCTGCATAGGGGTGTTCTCCAGCCTTGTCTACCGCTCTGCAAAGCACGGCCGCACATGCCCGAAAAGGCCCAGCACCGCATGCAGACCTGCGCCAGAGAAATGATTGGAGAAGGATGCCAGAAGCGGACGGGGCGGCCACTGGTCGGCCGCCCCGTTTCGAACCGTGCTTGGGAGGAGGAAAGCCGATCCGACAATCGGAAGCCTAACCATCAAATCGTTAACGTTTACTTAACGAAAAGCCTCAAAAAGCATCTATCTCGTCACGATCTCAGGCCCCATAAGGCTGTATGGCAGCCATGTTGACATAATCGGCATATAGGTAACCAGTATCAGGAAGATAAACAGAACCAGTACGAAGGGCGCCGCCGCGCGCACCACCTGGATCAGGCTCATGCCGGTTATGCCGCTCGTCACGAACAGATTGAGCCCGATCGGCGGCGTGATCATACCGATTTCCATGTTCACCACCATGATGATGCCAAGATGGACCGGGTCGACACCCAGTTCCATGGCGATGGGAAACACCACCGGCGCAACGATCAGAAGCAGGCCCGAGGGTTCCATGAACTGCCCGCCCAGGAGCAGAAGCAGGTTCACGGCAATCAGGAAGGTAAACCAGGTGAACCCCGCATCGACCATCAGCCCGGTGATCGCCTGGGGAATGCGCTCGGCCGTGAGCACATGCGCGAAAAGCAGCGCGTTGACGATGATGAACATCAGCATCACCGTGGTGCGTGCGGCATCCACGGTCACCTTGCGCGTCTCTTCATTGAAGAAGGCGCGCAGGAAGTTTCGGCCCATCAGGCTCAGATTGCGCTGCCAGATCGGCAGGCTTGCAGCCAGCAGCCCCGGCAGCGCCGCCACCCCGCCCCCGCCGCGCCACACCGCGTAAGCCACCATGGCAACCAGAGACAGGATGAGCCCCGTAAGCGTGCGCCCCTCAAAGGTGACCCCTTCCCAGTCGGCGGTCAGAAAGAAGCTGAGGATCATCCAGACAAAGAAAAACGCGAGTGCATAGACAGTGGCGGAAAACCCCACCCGCGCGCGCCTGCCGTCGTCCTCCTTCACCCACCGCTCATCCTTCATCGGCCCCATGTCGCGGTAGACGAACAGCGCCACCGCGAAGGAATAGACAGCGGCAACAGCCGCCGCCTCCGTGGGAGTGAACACCCCGCCATAGATCCCGCCAAGAATGATGATGATCAGAAACAGCCCCCAGCCGGCCTCCTTGCCGCCCGCGACGATCTCGTGAAACCCTTTCCACTCTTCCGCCGGCAGGTTGCGCACCCGTGCCATCACATAGATGGCAACCATCAGCATCAGTCCGGCAACGATCCCGGGCACCACACCGGCCAGAAACATGCGCCCGACCGAGACGTCCGTCGCCGCCGAATAGACAACCATCACGATGGATGGCGGTATCAGAATGCCGAGAGTGCCGGCATTGGCGATGATGCCGGCCGCGAATTCCTTGGAGTAGCCCACCTGCCGCATGCCCGCGATGGCGATGGTGCCGATGGCAACCACCGTTGCCGGCGAAGAGCCGGAAAGGGCCGCGAACATCATGCAGGCCAGCACAGACGCCATTGCCAGACCGCCGCGAAAATGGCCGACGGAAGCGATGGCGAACCGGATGATGCGCCGCGCCACGCCGCCCGTCGACATGAAGGCCGAAGCCAGAATGAAGAACGGGATCGCCAGAAGCGTGTAGTTCTGCGAGGCAGTGAAAAGCTGCAGCGCGACGGAAGAGATGGAATCGCTGGAGAAGAAGGCGATGATGATGAGCGACGAGAGCCCGAGAGCCACCGCCACCGGCACCCCAAGAAACAGCAGGAGCAGAACAAGGACGAAGAGAATGGCTGGTTCCATCGCCGCTACTCCTTCAGGGCATCTTTGTTTTCAGCGACGAGGTCCTCCGCCTCGTGGCCGGCAATGATCAGGTCGCGCTCACCCTTGGCGATCCCCACCACGCCCTGTAGGGCGCGAAACGCGAGGAGTGCCAGGCCGACGGGCAGCATGAGATAGGCCACCCAGCGCTGCACACGATCCTGCAGACCGAACGCCTCCTGCATCCACAGCGGATACCGCAGATCATCGAGCCCGGTGCCCCGGTCAAACATGAATTTCCAGTAGCCGATGGCGCCGGTCTGGCGCCAGTTGGTGGATACATCGGCGCCCACCAGCGTCATCCAGCCGGCATAGAGAAGAACGAAAGCGTAGAGGAAGACACAGACAGCACCGAAGATCGCCACCGCTTTGAAGAGCCGTGAAGGAAGCAGCCTGATAAAGGCATCGACACCCAGATGAATCCCGTTCTTCACGCCATAGCTCATCCCGAACAGGATCATCCAGGCAAACAGGATGCGCGTAAACTCCAGCGCACCGCCCCAACCGCTGTTGAAACCGTATCGGGCGACAACCTGCGTGAAAGAGACGAATGTGATGGCTGCCAGAAGAATGGCAAGCACGTTTTCTTCAAACCGCCCGACCGCATCGGGAAAACGCCGTTCCAGGAGGAACATGGCGGCCACGATTGCCGCAAGCCCGAGCGCCGGCCATATCAGAACCATGATTTCCCTCCCGAAGATCACCTGCCACAAGACCGCCCGCACGCAGCGGACGGCCCTGCATGACGCGACGAGGGGAGACGCCGCGTCGGGAAAGACTGAAAGCTCAGGAGCCGCTTGCGGCGGCTGAATCGATCAGTTCCTTGCCGATATCACCTTCGAATTTCGCCCAGACGGGCTTCATGGTTTCGACCCAGGTCGCGCGCTGCTCGGCGCTCAGCTCACGGATCGTGCCACCGGCGTCGAGTATGTTCTGTCGGCAGGTTCCTTCCTGGTCGGCAACATTGGCGTTGGCTGTCTCCGTCACCTCCTGGACAATGGAGACGAACTGGTCCCGCACTGCCGGGTCAAGACCTTCCAGCCATTCTGTCGAGGTCACGAGAAGATAGGCAAGAAGCTGGTGGTTGGTCTCCGTGATCCCGTCCTGCACCTCAAAGAATTTCTGGGTGTAGATGTTGCACCAGCTGTTTTCCTGGCCATCCACGACACCGGTCTGCAGTGCACCGTAAACCTCCTTGAAAGCAAGTTTCTGCGCAGATGCGCCCATAGCTTCGATCATGGCCACGGCGACGTCAGAGGTCTGCACGCGGAACTTCAGCCCCGCCGCATCCTGCGGCTCCATAAGCGGTTTGCCGGCAGAAAACTGCTTGAGACCCGACGACCAGAAACCAAGGCCGGTATAGCCTTCGTCTTCCATCACTGTCAGCAGGCCCTGACCATCATCCGACGTGGTGAACTTGTTCACCGCATCAAGTGTGGGAAAGAGGAACGGAAGGTCGAACAGGCGGTATTTGAGCGTATAGGCCTCAAATTTCGCCAGCGAAGGTGCGGCAAGCTGCACGTCGCCCAGAAGCAGAGCCTCCATCACCTTGTCGTCGTCATAAAGCGTCGAGTTCGGAAACACCTCCATACAGGCGGTTCCGTTCATCTCGTCATTCACCCGTTCCGCCAGAAGCGTCGCTGCATCGCCCTTGGGATGGCCTTTTTCGGCAACCACGTGGCTGAACTTGATAACCATTTCTCCATCGTCGCACTGGGCTTGGGCCTGACCTGCAAGCACGGTCAGGGAAAGCGCCGAGACGGCACCGATCAAAAGTCGCATGGGGTCTCCTCCACTCTGCACAGCCCGCATCACGCTGCGGACGAACAATCGCGGCCTGTCACCGCCTGTTTCTTTTCTGGCACGGCGCGGACGATCACCAGCGTCCAGCGACATTGCAACCATATCCTGTGATACGGGTGGCGTGAAATCAAGCGAGACGCGAATTGCGGCCCGCTTTTCTCCCTTATGCTTTAGTCTGAATATTCCCGCTCGTCGGCGATCACCTTGCCGTCGCGCGGCAGGCTGCCCGGCTCAGCCAGCACCACGCGCCCGCCGACCCTCGTGACTTCGCGCAGCGTTGTCTCGATCGCGCTCATGTCCGGAGCGGTGCCGGTGATTGTCTCGACATGCAGGGCCATGGCGTCGCTCGCGCCATCGCGGGTCACCACAAGCCGGGCGCGTTCAATCTCGCCGTGTCTGCGCGTCAACTCCGCGATCTGCTTGGGATCGACAAACATGCCCTTGACCTTGGTTCGCTGGTCGGCACGTCCCATCCAGCCCCTGATACGCATATTGGTACGGCCGCATGGGCTCTTTTCCCGCAGCACTGCGGATAGATCGCCGGTTCCAAGCCGCACCAGCGGATAAGCCGGGTTAAGCGAGGTCACCACAACCTCACCCACCTCTCCCTCCGGCACCGGATCGTCCGTGCCCGGCCGCACGATCTCGACGATCAGGTTTTCGTTGACCACCATGCCCGGCAGCGGTGCACCGTCAGGCCCGGTCGATTCATAAGCGATCACGCCAAACTCGGCGGTGGCGTAACATTGCAGCACGTTTATGCCCCGTGCGCGGTATTCCTCACGCAGTGAAGGAAACAGCGCCCCTCCCGAAACCAGACCGATCCGGAATGATGACAGGTCCCTGCCATCACGATCCGCCCGTTCGAGCATGATCTTCAGAAAATCCGGCGTGCCGGCATAGACATCCGGCCGGAAGGCTTCGGCCGCCTCCACCTGCATGTCGGTATTGCCGGTGCCCGCGGGAAACACGCTGCATCCGAGCGCCCGCGCGCCCGTGTCCAGCACGAAACCGCCCGGCGTCATATGATAGGCAAACGCGTTGTGAACGCGCGCCCCGGGCCGCACGCCCGCAGCAAAAAAGGCGCGTGCCGCCTGCCAGGGGTCGGCGCCCGCCCCCTGAATTTCCCAGATCGGCCCCGGTGACATGAAGACACGCGCTCCCTCGAGCGCGTCTGGATCGACAAAGCCACCGAAAGGCGGCTTCGCCTGCTGTAGTTCCAGGAGCTCCGGTTTGCGCAGGACCGGCAGCCGCGCAAGCGCCGCCCGATCAACAATTTTGGAGAGATCACACCCGGAAAGCCAGGCCGCCAGCCCCTCCGCCTTGGCCACGGCACCGCTCAAAAAATGCGGCAGGACCGAAAACAGGTCACGCTCACGCTCCGCCGGATCACGAATTTCCAGCGCGTCGAAATGCGGTGACATGGCTCCTCCCAAAGGGTTTTGAGCATGTTATCGCAACAATCACACCCAGGGAGCAAGACCGACCAAGGTCATGCATGAGAGAGCCGGCGTTGAAAAACGCAACAGGGGCAGGAAGCTTCCTGTGCGACCTGCCATCATCGCGCCATGGATCAGGAGACGCGGGCCGCGCGCGTGAGGACGAAATTGGTGCCGTTTGCCAGCGTGCAGTTCATCTGATCGCTGGATGCGAGAAGGCATGTTGCGGCCGTCTGCTGCTGGCTCTTGAGCGAATAGAAGGAGAGCTCGATCGTGGTCGCATCGCGATGCGAATAGGAGCCCTCGGTCAGCACTTCGCCGGTCTCCACCGCACGCGAGCTGAAACGACCGCCCTGCAGTGTCGACACCGCCACGCCGTCCGTGCCCATCCACTGCCCTTCGACCCCCGTCTGGCGCGCAGCGCGCTGTCCTCCGCCATCGGGCATACCCGTCTGGCAACCAGCCAGCGCTAGCGCCGAGAAAACCGTTGTGAGCGTCAGAATTTTGCCTGTCTTCATGGTTCTGGCCTCCTGTTGCGCCTACGGTACTGCACCGACAGCGCACCGCCTTGGAAACGGCCCGCCCCCATCAGGGCCGGGCAATACCCATTTCAATTGCCCGATTTCGACGTCATTGCAAGCGCAGCGCGCGCATCCCCGCTCAACGCACGAGAATGTTGCGGAACTGCCACGGATCGGATTCGTCTATGTCCTCGGGGAAAAGCCCAGGCCTGCCCTCGAGCGGCGTCCAGTCCGTGTAGTAGCCCTTCACAGGCCCCAGATATGGCAACTGCACCTTAAGACAGCGGCGATAGTCCACCTCATCGGCCTCGACGATACCGGCTTCGGGATTCTCCAGCGCCCACACCATTCCCGCAAGCACGGCGGAGGTCACCTGAAGACCTGTAGCGTTCTGATAAGGCGCCAGTTCGCGCGCCTCTTCCAGCGTGAGCTGCGAACCGAACCAGTAGGCGTTCTTCCGGTGCCCGTAGAGCAGCACGCCGAGTTCATCCATCCCGTCCACCAGCTCGTTCTCGTCAAGAACGTGCTGCTCGGGCTGCGCCTTGCCTTCGGCACCGAACATTTCGTGCAGCGAAAGCACCGCATCGTTGCAGGGATGATAGGCGTAGTGACAGGTCGGCCGGTAGACGACCTTGCCCTTCCCGTCACGTACGGTGAAAAAATCCGCGATGGAGATCGACTCATTGTGGGTAACAAGGAAGCCATATTGCGGCCCCGGCGTCGGGCACCAGCTGCGCACCCGCGTGTTGGCACCCGGCTGCTCCAGAAAGATCGCCGCCTTGTTGCCCTTCTTCTGCTTGCGCGCGTTCCGGGGTTTCCATGTCTCATGTGTGCCCCAGCCGAGTTCGGCAGGCTGTAATCCCTCAGCGATAAAACCTTCCACCGACCAGGTGTTCCAGAACACGTTCATGGGCTTCGGCTTCTTGGTCCGCTGCGTATCGCGTTCGGCAATGTGAATGCCCTTCACACCGCACTTCTTCATCAGCTTCGCCCAGCCTTCGCGGTCCTCGACACCCGGCTCATCGAAGTCAAGCCCCAGGTCGGTCGCCAGGTTCACCAGCGCCTGCTTGACGAACCAGGACACCATGCCGGGGTTGGCGCCGCAGGTGGAAACGGCTGTGGTGCCGCCCGGATTCTTGGCCTTTTCCCGACGCACCGTCTCGCGCAGCGCATAGTTGGTGCGCGAGGCATTGTCGGCCTTGTCATCGAAATAGAAGCCGAGCCAGGGCTCCACCACCGTGTCGATATAGAGCACGCCAAGCTTGCGGCACAGTTTCATCAGGTCGAGCGAAGACGTGTCGACCGATAGGTTTACGCAGAAGCCCTGCCCCTCGCCCTCCGTCAGGAGTGGCTTGAGCAGGTCTTTGTAGTTGTCCTTCGTGACATGCGCCTGCACATAACGGATGCCCCGTTCGTCGAGCAGCTTGCGATCCGCATCGTTCGGATCCACCACAACCATGCGCGATTTGTCGAACCTGAAATGGCGCTCGATCAACGGCAGCGTTCCGCGCCCGATTGAGCCGAAGCCGATCATCACGATCGGACCGGTGATTTCACCATGGATGGGCCATTTCCTGTCAGCCATTACGCGCCTCTCCAAAACAGAACGATTGAGCCTCCAAAACACAGAAGCGTGTCACAATAAAGCGCAAATGCGGTTCCGGTTAGCAAAGGCCCTGCTATTCCCTAAGTGCGTCAAGCCCTTCCACCGTGCGTGAAATAGCACATTCGGTTATCTCGACTTCGGCGATGCCATGCACTGCAAATGGGTCTTCCGACAGACAGGCTTCGAGGGCTTCGCGGTCGCCGAGCGCGAGAATGACACCGCCCGTCCTCGGCACCTTGCGCCCGGATGCGAGGAACGTCCCGTTCGCATAATATTTCTCGAGCCAGGCCATATGCCCTTCCATATGCGGCTCAACATCCTCGATCGGCACCACATAGCGCAACGAAACGATAAACATCACCGGTCCCTTTTTAGATCATCGCAAAGCGCGCCTTGAGCAGCGCTTCCTCATATTCGCCATCGGCTGTGGAATCGAACACCACGCCACCACCCACATTGTAGATTGCTTCCCCGTCGGCAAAGAGCGAAACCGTACGGATCGCCACGTTAAACCGCATCGTACCGTCGGGCGCCGCCCAGCCGATCGCACCGCAATAGGCTTCGCGGGGGCCGGTCTCCAGTTCCCGCAGGATCTCCATGGCGCGGATTTTCGGCGCCCCCGTCACCGAGCCGCAGGGAAAGAGTGCCGCGAAGATTTCACGCAGACCCGTCGCTGGTCTGATCCTCGCGCGGACCCGGCTCACCATCTGATGAACCGTCGGATAGGTTTCCACATGGAAAAGCTCGGGCACCTCCAGCGTTCCCACCTCGCTGATGCGGGAAATGTCGTTGCGCAGGAGATCGACGATCATGCGGTTTTCCGCCTGGTTCTTCGGATCGTTGCGTAAAAACGCCTTCCGCGCCGCATCCTCTTCGGGCGTCGCACCGCGCGGCGCCGTGCCCTTCATCGGCAGGGTCTCGATCCAGCCGTCCCGCGAAACCTGGAAAAACAGTTCCGGCGAACGGGAAACGATCACCGGCCAGCCGAGCTCGACCAGCGCCCCATACCGCACGGGCTGGCGCGCGCCGAGCGCATCGAACAGCCCTGCAGGCTCCCCGTGCCACCTGGCCTGGATGGGGAAGGTCAAATTCGCCTGGTAGCAGTCGCCGGCCCGCAGATGCCCGTGCAGACATTCAAAACGGCGTTCATAGTCGGAGCTGTTCCATCCCGGTTTCGCATCGACGAGCTCAGCATCCGCCACCGCCGGTCTGGAAACCGGGCGATCCTCCGGAGGGTCGAAGACGCCGAAGCAAAGGAGTGGGCCACGCCGTCCCCCAGGCAGAAGCGGTCTGAGCTTCGGCTCCAGCAGATAACCGGCCTCATAGGCCATGTATCCGGCAAGCCAGAAACCGTCGCGCCGCGCCCTCTCTGCCCGGTCGAGCATGATCTCGAACGTCTCGGCATCTCTCGCGGTCAGAAGAGCGCGCGGTCGGGAGAAGCAAAGCTCCCGACCGGCCGCGTCGTCGCGGATCAGAACCTGGCCCCGAATATCGACGGGCATCGCGTTTGAGAAACCTGTCCTAGCCGTCGAGCGTTTCAAGCTCGTCTATCAGCCCCTCGATCACCGAAAGCCCCCTGCCCCAGAAATCCGGGTCGCTCGCATCGAGGCCGAAAGGCGCCAGAAGCTCAGAATGATGCTTCGTGCCACCGGCCTCCAGCATGGCGAAATACCGTTCCTGGAACCCCTCCGGAGCCTGCTGGTAAACGGCGAAGAGCGAGTTCACCAGACAGTCGCCGAAGGCATAGGCATAAACGTAGAAAGGCGAGTGGATGAAGTGCGGGATATAGGCCCAGAACGTCTCATATCCCTCGCGCAGCTTCACCGACGGACCGAGACACGCCTTCTGCACGTCGAGCCACAATTCGCCGATCTGATCGGAGGTCAGTTCACCATCGCTGCGGCGCTTCGCATGCACCTTGCGCTCGAACTCATAAAAGGCGATCTGGCGCACCACGGTGTTGAGCATGTCCTCCACCTTCTGCGCCAGCATGGCCTTGCGTTCGCGTTTTTCGGTCGTTCGGTCGAGCAGCGAGCGGAAGGTGAGCATTTCGCCGAAAACCGAGGCCGTTTCGGCAAGCGTGAGCGGCGTCGGCGCCATAAGCGCGCCCTGTTTTCCGGCCAGCACCTGGTGAATGCCATGCCCCATCTCATGCGCCAGCGTCATCACGTCACGCGGTTTGCCGAGATAGTTCAGGAGCAGATAGGGATGCGCGGAGGGCACGGTCGGGTGAGCAAACGCCCCCGGCGACTTACCCGGACGCACTGGCGCGTCGATCCAGTTGTGATCGAAAAAGCGGCCCGCGATTTCTGCCATTCGCGGATCGAACGCGGCATAGGCGTCGAGCACCGTATTCTTCGCCTCGTCCCAGCCGATCACCGCCTGCGGTGTCTCCGGCAGCGGCGCGTTGCGGTCCCAGTGGTTCAGCACATCCATGCCCAGCCACCTGGCCTTCATGGCGTAGTAGCGATGCGATAGCCTCGGATAGGCTGTTCGCACGGCTTCCGCCAGTGCATCCACGACCGGCCGTTCCACGCGGTTTGCCAGGTGGCGGGAATCGGCAATGTCCTCGAACCCGCGCCAGCGGTCGGAGATTTCCTTGTCCTTGGCCAGTGTGTTGGTAATCAGCGTGAATGTGCGCAGGTTCTTCGAGAAAGTATCGGCCAGCGCCTGCGCCGCCCGGTGGCGCTTCTCGCCATCCGCATCCTGCAACAGGTTGAGCGTCTGCTCCAGCGCCAGTTCCTCTCCGTCCACCGTGAAGCGCAGACTGGTCATGGTCTCGTCGAACAGGCGGTTCCAGGCGCCACGCCCGGTCACCGACTTTTCGTGGAAAAGCTGCTCGACCCGGTCTTCGAGTTCGTAGGGTTTGTCGCGGCGGATATCGAGCACCCAGGGCCTGTAGTGCGCAAGCCTTGGATCGGCTTCCAGCGCTGCGTCGAGCACTGCGTCTTCGATCTTGTTCAGCTCCAGCGTGAAGAAGATGAGATGTGCGCTGGCATCCGTGAGTTTCTCCTGCACGTCGCCATAAAGCTTGGCACGCTTCGGATCTGACGTATCGCCCGCATAGAGAAGCCCCGCATAGGAGACGATGCGGCCCATCAGTTCCTCAATGCCTTCATAGGCTTCAACCGCTTCGCCCAGCCTGCCTTCCGGACCCCTGGCAGCCTCGTCCGCAAGCTTGCCCTTCCAGGCGGTTTCGAAACCGGCCGCTTCCGCGGCGGCACGATCGAGATCGCGCTTCAGTTCGGGTGACTCGATTGCCGGATACAGATCGGCGAGATTCCACTCCGGCAGGTTGCCGAGTTCCGAAAACGCGTTTTCAGCCGCTAGCGCCGCATCCGTTGCCGCAGGGCGACGGGCCCTGTCAGTGTTGTTGGCCATGTAATCCTCGTTGCCGAAATCGCTGTCCGTCCACGGTGCCGAAAGGTTTCGTTCACCGGGATTCTTGAACCCTTGTTTAGAAGCCTATGCCATTTTGATCCAGACCGCGCCGGAAAACTGCGCGCGATATCGTAACGCCATTGCATAATTGCGACATGTCCGAAGCCGTTCTCATAGTCGACGATGACCCGGTCCAGCGCCGCCTTCTTCAGGCTGCAGTGGAGAAACTCGGTCACACGCCGCTTCTTGCAGAGAACGGTCAGGAGGCGCTGGGTGTGCTGGAACGCGCCGAGCAGGCCCCGCGTACCATTGTGCTCGACCTCGTCATGCCGCAGATGAGCGGGCTCGAAATGCTCGAACGCCTTCGCGGTGAGGGCTCGGACATTCCGGTGATCGTGCAGACATCGCGCGGCAGCATCGACACGGCGGTCGAAGCCATGCGCGCCGGCGCCTTCGATTTCATCGTCAAGCCCGTTGCCCCGGCCCGACTTGGTGCAGCCATAAAAAACGCCCTCAGGTTCAGCGCCATGGAGACCCGCCAGCGCCGTGGCGGCAAACCGGCCGAGGCATCCTCTTTCGATGATCTGGTCACCAACAGCCCGTCCATGGCACGGATCATCATGCTGGGCCAGAAGGCAGCCGCCAGTGACATACCCATCCTGATCGAAGGTGAATCCGGTGTCGGCAAGGAGGTTATCGCCCGCGCGATCCAGAGCGAAAGCCGGCGCCGCCGAAAGCCTTTCGTCACCGTCAACTGCGGCGCGATCCCCGATACGCTGGTGGAGAGCATTCTCTTCGGCCACGAAAAAGGGGCCTTCACCGGCGCAACGGAAAAGCGCATCGGCAAATTCGCCGAGGCCGATACGGGAACCCTTTTTCTGGACGAGATCGGCGACCTTCCCCTCGACGTACAGGTCAAGCTCCTGCGTGCCGTACAGCAGGGCGAAGTCGACACGGTCGGCGGGCGCGGGACACAGAAGGTCGACATCCGCCTGATCTCGGCCACCAACCAGAACCTGATTGAACGCGTCAAAGAAGGCCGGTTTCGTGAAGACCTGTTCTACCGCCTCAATGTCTTCCCGATCATGGTGCCGCCGCTGCGCGACAGAAGGGATGACATTCCTCTTCTGGTGCAGGCATTCATTGCCCGCTTCAGCGACAGCGCTTCAAACCGGATCACTGGCATATCGCGAAGAGCGCTCGCGCTTCTGGAAAGCTACGACTGGCCCGGCAACATTCGGCAACTGGAAAACGCCGTCTTTCGGGCAGTCGTGCTTTGTGAAACGACCGTGCTCGACACAGCCGACTTCCCGCAGATCTTCGCTCAGGTCGAAGGCATCGATCCATACGAGGCCCAGACAGGAACAATACCGACCGAGGATCGCCCTGCGGCAGAGCTCCCGACAGACCGTCGTGACCTTCCCCATCGGGAAGCGCCTCCGATTCAAAACCTGCCGGGAAGCGTTGCCACACTGGACGAAGACGGGAATGTACGCCCGCTGGAGGACATCGAAAGCGATGTGATCCGGTTTGCCCTCGATCACTACCGTGGCCAGATGAGCGAAATCGCGCGGCGCCTGGGCATTGGACGCTCCACGCTTTATCGAAAACTCAAGGATATGGGCATCGATCCGGCAGAACGCCCGCGCGCGAAAGACGACTGAGGCGCCGGGGACACAGTCCAGACATTAACCCCGCATTTACCCTGCGGCGGCTTGTCACGTTTTGCCACGATATCGCCATCCTCTTCGCGCATTCCTCCTTTAATAAGATCGAATTAACCATTAAATAGAATAATCGGAAGGTGGGAACCACACAGTCCGGGCCTGAGGCTCGGGGGACAAACACCAGCCTGTAAGGCCACGGATCTTGAGACAAAACGACGTTCACGTTCTTGGATGGCGCTTGCCTGCGCTTGTACGCGTGAGGCTCCTCGCCGGTTTGATGCTTGCAGTCGGCGCGCTGGTCGCAGCCGCGCCCGCTGCTCACGCCGAAACACGCACCCTGAAGCTTTACTTCATCCACACGAAGGAACGCGCCGAGATCACCTACAAGCGGAACGGGCGCTACATCCAGAGCGGCCTCAAACAGGTAAACCGCTTCCTGCGTGACTGGCGACAGAACGAACCGACCAATATGGACCCCAAGGTTCTCGACCTGCTTTGGGAGGTCTATCGCGCCACCGGTGCACGCGATTACATCCACGTCGTTTCCGCTTACCGCTCGCCCAAGACCAACGCCATGCTTCGCAGCCGTTCCAACGGTGTCGCAAAGAAGAGCCAGCACATGCTTGGCAAGGCGATCGACTTCTACATTCCAGGCGTCAAGCTTGCCAGCCTGCGCAACGCTGCACTGAAGTACGAAGCCGGCGGCGTCGGTTATTACCCGCGTTCGGGCTCGCCCTTCATTCACATTGATGTCGGCGGTGTGCGCCACTGGCCGCGCATGAGCCGCAAGCAGCTTATGGCCGTGTTCCCCGACGGCAAGACCATGCATGTTCCGACCGACGGCAAACCTTTGCCGGGATACAAGCAGGCGGTTGCCGCCTACGAATCGCGCAAGCGCAACGGCGGCTCCATTCAGGTTGCGCGTGACAATGGCGGCGGCGGCAATGGCCGCGGTCTCCTGGCCGCGCTCTTCGGTGGTGGTGCCGACGAGGAAGAGGATACCGCCGAGACCACGACGGTTGCAGCGCGGCAGCCGGCAGCGCGCCGGCCTCAGGCGCCGGCAGCAGCGCCCGCACCGCAGCCCGAGCCCGAAACCCCGAGCACGATCCTCGCGGCCCTGCCGCAGCGCAGCCTGCCGACACCACGTGCAGCACCGCGACCGGATGTGGCCGTGGGCCAGTCCCTGCCCTTCGAGGTCAAGCCTGTCGAGGAAGCACCGGCCATCACCGAGCAGGCGACGCCTGAACAGGCCGGAACCGCGGTTCTCGTGGCCGCGAATATACCGATCCCGACACGCCGCCCGGAATATGCGCCAGACGCCGCGACCCAGGAAGCTCTTGTGCAGATTGCCTCGGCGCAGACCGATGCGCCGGATGCCATTGCCGGCGTTCTGGCCGACGACGCAGATACCGCGCAGCCGATTACAACGGCCGCTTATCTGCCGGTTCCGTCGAGCCGGCCCGCCCGCGCCGTGGCCGACGAGTTCACGCTCGCCGCACTTCCCGAACCGCGCCCGCAGGCGGAGCCCGTAGCGTCGCAGAGCGAATTCGCCCTCGCTGCCGACAGGGAACCTGAAACGGTTGCCATTGCCCTGCAGGAAGAGCGTGGACAGCCCGTTTCAGCCTCCCCCCGCAAGGCGCTTCTGGCCCGTGCGGATCAGGCAACGGAAACGCACCACGAAAGCCGTGCACGCAGCACCCGTAAATCGGCCAAACCCGGCCCGGCTGACGTGATCCGCGATGCGCAGCCCGTCGTGGTCGCCAGCAGGGGTGAGGCGCCGAGCCGCGCGCTCAGCCGGAACTCCATGCTGACCGAAGCCGCGCGCCCGACCCACCCGCCGGCATTCGACAGTGAGTTCGTCCGTTCGCCCGAGACCGTCTACACGACCGGCTTCCAGCAGGATATCACCGTGGCGGACGCCACCCGCTTCAGCGGCAAGGCCGTGAACTTCATCTCCATGGCCCGCTTCCGCACCAACTGAGGCAGGCCTGCAAGACAACAAAAAAGCGGGGCTCCGGGGCCCCGCTTTTTTCGTTTGAGAACAGGCTTTTTCAGCCCTTCAGGCCACTTGCCTCACGAGCCAGCGCCTCAATGGACGCCCAGTCTCCGGCCTCGATCGCCTTGTCGGGCGCGACCCAGGAGCCGCCGACGCAGATCACATTCGGCAAGGACAGATAGTCATGCACATTCTTCGGCGAGACACCGCCCGTCGGGCAGAAACGGATGGAAGCGAGTGGTGAGGAAAGGGCTTTCAGGAAAGGCGCGCCGCCCGACTGCTCGGCCGGAAAGAACTTCAGAAGGCTGTAACCTTCCTCACGCGCCGCCATCACCTCGCTCGGCGTCGCTGCACCCGGGAGGAACGGCACCTCGGACATCGATGCAGCATCCAGCAGCTCCTGCGTGATGCCGGGGCTGACGATGAACCGCGCACCGGCCGCCACCGCGTAGGAGAAGTCCTTCGAGGTCAGGATCGTGCCGGCACCGACAATCGCCTCCGGCACTTCCTCGCTGACGAGACGGATCGCGTCGATGGCGTCGGGCGTGCGCAGCGTGATTTCGATGGCCGGCAACCCGCCCTTCACCAGTGCCCGCGCCAGCGGCACGGCGTCCGCCAGGCGGTCGATCTTCAAGACCGGAATCACCGGCTGACCTTCCAGGATCGCCAGCAGCACCTCGTTCTTCTTCTGCATGGCAGCGTTCATGTGCACACGTCTCCTCAAAGCCTCTACATTTCCGGCGAAACCGCACCATTAAAACGGTTCAATCACGTATTTCGCCGCCCATGAACACTTTTCTCCCAAAACTGGCAAGCCGCAAACCTCAATTGTCTGTTCGCAAACGCGTCCAGAAGCCGGTCAACCGGCCCCAAAGGCGCCGCAGCAAACCGCGAAAAGGCAGCGCGTTCTGCAGCGCTCTCCATGTCACGCCTCCCGCCACGCCATCTGCAATCAGGCCTGCCTCTTTCTGAAAGCGCCTCAAGGCCATCTCCGTCCGCGCGCCAAACACCCCGTCCAAGACCACCGGGTAGCCGAGTGCGCATAGCATAGCCTGAAGGCGCTCCACCGCAGCGCCCCGTGCACCGATCCGTAGCAGATCGCCAGCGCCGGATGTTTCGCGCGCCGCATAGGCCCGGTAGGCCCGGGCGAGCTTCCGGTCATACTGGTTGCGCCTGTAGCCCGGCCCGTTATAGCCCCGCGCAAACCGTGCCCAGTTCCGCGCAGTCAGGGCCTCCTTCAGCCCCGCCTTCTCGATGTAGCGCAGCATCAGGCGAACCTGCCCGGCGGTCTCGCTCCGCGCCTCGGCCACCAGCGCCTCCACATCGGCAAAGCCGAGCCAGCTCCAGTGTGCTCCCATCACCTGCCCCAGCCCCCAGGAAACGGATTCGCACGCGGCCTTTCTGTCCATGCGCGCAGCCTTCTCAAAAAGCGCCCAGCGTTCGGCCTGACCGCGCGGATTGGCGACACCGCCGGCTTCCGGCGAAGCCAGCCCCGCCGCCCGCGCCTCCGCCCGCTTACTGCCAGCAACCCTTCGGTCGAAATAATGCCCTTCGAACCGGATCACCGGCTCTGCCCGACCGCGAACCATGACATGTGATCTGCCACCGCTCTCCACCTGGGCCACTGCAAGAAGCAGGGCCGGCTCAACTCCTGCCCGGAAAGCCGCTTCGCCGATTTCCCTGATTGCTGTTTCTGAAAACATCGCTATCGCCCGTCATTGCTTTCGGCAATTATCGGTCAACACAACCAAAGGGGGATAAATTGAATGCGATACAATTTTAAATAACCCGCCACGGCGCCCCGGGAATGGCAGAACTCCGCTTTTTCTTGCAAGCCGACGGGGAGAAGCGTAGGAGACCGCGCATGATTTCTTCCACGCCTGAACAGAGATTTCGCGTCGCCGCGCTCTATCGTTTCGCCGACCTGCCGCGGTATGAGGCGCTGCGTCCCGAGCTTGCAGCTTTTTGCTGCGAACGCGGCATTCGCGGCACGCTTCTTCTGGCCACTGAGGGCATCAACGGCACCGTTGCCGGCACGCCCGAAGCCATCGACGCGTTGATCGCCCATCTGGAGAAGATCCCCGCTCTCAGGGGCATCGAGGTCAAATACAGCACGGCCTCCGAAATGCCCTTCCACCGCATGAAAGTGCGGCTGAAGAAGGAGATCGTCACCATGGGCGTGCCCGAGGTCGACCCCGTCAATCAGGTGGGTGCCTATGTGGAGCCTGCCGACTGGAACGCGCTGATCGCTGATCCCGACACGCTGGTCGTCGACACCCGCAATGCCTACGAAACCGCCATCGGCACATTTTCCCGAGCCGTGGATCCCGAAACGGAAACCTTCCGCGACTTTCCCGCCTGGGCGGAGCGAAACCTCAACCGCCTCAAGGGCCGCAAGGTCGCCATGTTCTGCACCGGCGGGATCCGCTGCGAGAAGGCCACATCCTACATGAAGCTGATCGGTGTCGATGACGTCTATCACCTCAAGGGCGGCATCCTGAAATATCTGGAAGAGGTTCCGGCTGAAGAAAGCCTGTGGGAAGGTGAGTGCTTCGTGTTCGATGAACGCGTCTCGGTGCGCCATGGTCTGGAAGAGGGCGACGCCACGCTTTGCCGCGCCTGCCGACATCCGCTGACGCCTCAGGAGCGCGCCTCCCCGCTGTTTCAGGAAGGCGTTTCCTGCCCGCATTGCGCCGAAACCCGCAGCGAAGCAGACCGCGCCCGCTATGCCGAGCGCCAGCACCAGGTGGAACTGGCCGAAAAGCGCGGCCAGAGCTTCCCCATCGGCACACCGTCAGAGAAGCAGAAGACCTAGCCCGCTGCGGCAAGATCCTCGAGGATCACGTCCGCATGGCTCCACAGAATGGCGCTGCCCTCGCCTTCAAGCCGGTGCAGCGTGCTGTTGACGAAACGGCCATCCAGCGTCGCACCAAAGTCCGGCGAATGCACCGGGCTCGTATCGGCAAGGCCGAACCACAGCGCCACCGGACAAGCAATCTCCTCGACCCGGAACGGCCAGGGCTCCATGGCAAGCCGCGTGTCACGGGCATACCCGGCTGCCCCCTGCCGAAACCCCTCCGCCAGCGCTGCGCGATAGAGCGGCGCAAACGCCTCGCCTGCATAATAGGCGCGGTCCTGCGGCCCGCTCATCGTCTCGATCATCTGCCACAGCCATTCGGCCGTCGCGAAGGCGGCAATGTCCGCCTCCAGACGCGCCGGATCTTCCCTGGCAAGCCGCACCATATCGGCGACAGGCTCGGGCAATTGCGACAGCACTTCCGGCGCAGACAGTTCATCCTGACCTGAAACCAGCGCCACGGCCTTCGCCACCCCGGCATCCGCCAGCGCCAGCGCAAACGGCGCGCCCTGCGAAAAGCCCATGGCCAGCGCACTGTCTTCCCCCAGATCCGCCAGCAGCGCCGCCACATCCACGCTCCAGCGCTGAAAGCTCTTGTCCGGGTCCGCGTCAGACGCGCCGAGCCCTGCCCGGTCCACCGCGACAATGCGCAGGCCAAGACGCTCTGCCGCCGCGCCGCCAAACGGGATAGCGCCTGCCATCCCCGCACCGGAACAGAAAATCACGACACGGCCTGCAGGCGCGCCCCATTCATGCCAGCCGAGGCTGCGTCCATCGGAAAGAGTCAGGGTGTGGGAAACGACGTCGGCCACGTGAATGCCTTGCATTTGAAAATCGGGCTGGAGCCAGTGCCACCCGATGCGCCAAATGTCAAAGCCCAATCACAGGGCCTGACGCAATGCCGCAGCCACGCTGGCGCGCGCAAAGCTCTTCAGCGCCGCCTCGTCCGCACCCGCACGGGCCTGAACGGCAATGCATATCAGCACCGACACCATCAACTGCGCCAGCCCCGCCACTTCACTGTCAGCCGCTTCGCGCGCGATCCGCGCCGCTAGCTGCGCCTCGATCCCACTAATCGTGTCCGCCAGGGCAGCGGCAATCTCTTCATCAGCCGGCGCTTCCGCCGTCGCCGTGCAAAAAACGAGACAGCCCGGCGCGGTACCCTCGCCATAAAAGCCAATGGCCGCGTCGAAGAACCCCGTCAGCGCATCGCCCAGAGGCCCCTCACCCGCCAGCGCCGGCGAAACCGCCTGCTTCATCCGACGCCGATAGTCTTCAAGGGCAGCCAGATACATGGCCTTCTTGTTGCCGAACGCGGCGAAAAGGCTGGGCCGGTTCATCCCCGCCGCCCGCGCGATCTCGTCCAGCGAGGCAGCGGCATAGCCGCGCAGGCGAAACGCCTCCGCAATGGCCATCAGCGCCGCTTCGCGGTCATAGGCCGGCGGGCGTCCTCGGCGTGCAATCATTTTGTACCATCTTGCATAAAATTCATCTCCGTGCATTTTTATGCGAAACAGTACAAATATCAAGGCACATTACAATGACCCAATCCCAACATCCCAAAAACGCAGCCATGGGCACGCTCGCCTGGGGGCACGGAATGGATGGAACACTGAGCAGCGGCGAGAAAATCCGCCTCATCGGCAATCTCGCCTTTGTGCAGGTGCATGCCGCACTCGACACGGTTCGCCACCGCCTTGGCCTTCTCACCCCGGCTCCGGTCTCGCTCGACGCGCTGATGCCGCCGCAGACCGCGCTGGTGGAAGATGCGCTTCAGCTCGCCACCGAGACCCATCGCGATGCGCTGCTTTTCCATAGCTGGCGCACCTATCTGTTCGGGACACTGATCGCGGCCCATGAGCGCCTCGACCACGATCCCGCCCTGTTTTTCGCCGCCGCCATCCTGCACGATATCGGCCTGACCGAGCGCCACGAGCCGCCAGTCTGCACCCGCTGTTTTGCGCTCAGCGGCGGCGAGCGGGCGCACGATCATCTCTGCGCGAAGGGACATGGCGCAAAGGTTGGCCGGAAGGTCGGCGACGCCATCGCGCTCCATCTCAACGGATGGGTGTCCGCCCGCGCCCATGGCGCGGAGGCGCATCTGGTGTCGCGCGGCGCGGTCTGCGATCTTTTCGGCGCGGGCCGCCGCCGCATCGCGCCTGCCTCGCTCGCAAAGGTTCTGGAGCGTTTCCCGCGCGACGGCGTCATCGAAGCCCTCCGGTTCGAGACAGCCGAACACAGAAGGGGTACCCGCCCCGCGCTCATGACCGGGCTGTCGGGCGGCAAGGCTCCTGCCGAGCCCTTTGAATGACATTGGACTTTCGTCTTCCCCTGCCGGTTGCATCACCCTCCAACATTGCAATGCCACAAATGCCTTCCTACCTTTTCGCCAACGCTACGGCGCAAAAGGCGCGAAACGAGGAGATGCGGATGTTTGATCCAAAGAAGCTGTTGAACGACCTTCTGGGCTCACAGGTGCCCGGAACGCAGGGAACCGTGCGCGACAAGGCGGGCCAGGCGGTTCAGCTCGCCAAGGACAATCCGCTTGCAACCGGCGCCATCGCAGCCGTCCTGTTAGGCACCAGCACTGGACGTTCCGTCACCGGCAGCGCGCTCAAGCTCGGCGGCATCGCCGCCGTGGCCGGCCTCGCCTACAAGGCCTATCAGAACTATCAGTCCGGCAAGGAGCCGACCGAAGCGGCCAAGGAAGGCGAGCTTCTGCCGCCCCCGGAAGACACCAGCTTCAACCCGGCCCAGGCCCCCCAGGGCGAAGGCGAATTCGCGCTGGCGCTGGTGCGCGCCATGATCGCCACCGCCCGCGCCGACGGCCATATCGATGAAGGCGAGCGCGCCAAAATCGCCGACAAGCTCAAGCTTTCTGGCATCGACAGCGAGGCAGAGGCCTTCCTCATGCAGGAGCTCGAACGTCCGGTCGATCTCGATGCTCTGGTCGAGGCCGCGCAGACCGACGCCCAGAAGATCGAGCTATACACGGCGTCGCGTCTCACCATAGAGCCGAAGACCCGCGCCGAGCGCGGCTATCTCGACATGCTCGCCGGCCGCCTGCGCCTGCCCGACCCGCTTGTCGACCACATTGAGGCAACCGTCTCCGAAGCAACGGCCTGACCGTTTCCCAACGTCAAGGTACCCTTCTCCCCGTTTGCGGGGAGAAGGTGAGGATAAGGGGCGAGCACCGGCATTCCCAAGATGCCCACCACCTCACGCGCCCGCATCCCCAACGCTTTGCCCCATCCTCCCTTGACCCCGCCGTCACGCCCCTCCTAATATCCGGCCCGGGCAGCGCGTGATGGCTGCCTCTGTCCCAAGGTTCGGGCGGCATTCGGGGCGCGAATGTCCAGACCTGACCACCATGCATTCCCGTTGACCGGCGCGCGGCAACCGTCCGCCTAATGACCTATGGTGGTTCCATGTTCAAACGTGCTCTTGTGAGCCTCGCCCTCCTCGCTTCTCTTTCCACGGCGGCTACCGCCGAAAAGATCACCGTTTTTGCCGCTGCCAGCATGAAGGACGCCATCGAGCGCGCCGCAGGCGAATATCAGGCAGCCGGTGGCGACGAAGTGGTCGTCTCCTTTGCCTCCAGCTCCGTTCTCGCCCGCCAGATCGAGGCCGGTGCGCCGGCAGATGTCTACATCTCCGCAAACACCGACTGGATGGCGTATCTGGTCGAACGCGATCTGGTCCGCACCGATAGCGAGATCATCATCGCCGGCAACAATCTCGTCATCGCAACCGCAGAGGGCACAAAGCCCGCTGAGAGCCCCGACGCCCTGCTCGACGAACGCTTCGCCATGGGCGATCCGAGCCATGTGCCCGCCGGCAAATATGCCCGCACGGCGCTCGAAAACCTCGACCTCTGGAAAGACGTCGAAAAGAACGCCGTGTTCGGTGAAAACGTCCGCGTGGCGCTGGAGCTTGCCAGCCGTGGCGAGGTGAAAGCTGCCATCGTCTACGGGTCGGACCAGAAAGCCGCCGGCGATCTGGTGCGCGCCTATGTCTTCCCGGCAGACAGCCACGCGCCGATCCTCTACCCCGCCGCCGCCACGAAGGATGGAGCCGAAAGCGCAGAAGCCTTCCTCGCCTTCCTGAAAAGCGAGGCCGGCCGCGCGATCTTCACCGATCTCGGTTTTTCCGAAGCTACGGAATAGACTGCCGACATGGGCGAGACCGAACTTTCGATCATACTCCTGTCCGCGAGGGTGGCGTTTACCGCCATCCTCTGCGCGCTCGTTCCGGCCTTTGCAGTCGCCTGGCTTCTGGCCCGCAGGGAGTTCCCCGGAAAGGGTGTCGTTCAGGCGCTGGTCACCCTGCCACTCGTGCTGCCGCCGGTTGTCACCGGCTATGGCCTGTTGATCCTGTTCGGTTCCAAAGGTCCGCTTGGCCAGCTCTTTGAAAACCTGTTCGGCATCAGCTTCGCCTTCCGCTGGACAGGTGCCGCGCTCGCCGCCGGTGTCATGGCGTTTCCGCTCCTCGTGCGGCCGATCCGCCTGTCACTGGAAGCCATGGATCAGGGCTTTGGCGAGGCCGCGCGCACGCTCGGCGCATCGCGTCTCACCGTGTTCTTCACCGTCACCCTGCCGCTCGCCCTTCCGGGCGTCATTGCCGGCGCCGTGCTTGGTTTTGCCAAGGCGCTTGGCGAGTTCGGGGCGACGATCACCTTCGTCTCAAACATTCCCGGCGAAACGCAGACCCTGTCGCTCGCCATCTATGCGCTGCTGCAGTCGCCATCCGGCGACGCCGCCGCCCTTCGCCTCATCGCAATCGCCGTCGCCCTGGCGCTCGCCGCCATCGTCGCGTCCGAATATCTGGCCCGCAGGCTCACCACCGGAGGACGCGCGTGACCGCTCTATACGTAGACATCAGGGGCCGCGCCGGCAGGTTCGAGATCGAAACCGCCTTTCAGGCCGGCGCAGGCGTCACCGCCCTGTTCGGGCCATCCGGCGCGGGCAAATCCACGCTCCTGAAGATGATCGCGGGCACGGCCCGTCCGCAGTCGGGGCGCATCGTGGCGGGCGGGCACACGCTGTTCGATTCGGCCAGGGGCACGAACCTCCCGCCGGAAAAACGCGGCATCGGCTTCGTCTTTCAGGACGCCCGCCTCTTCCCGCATCTGTCGGTGCGCAGAAACCTCACCTATGCCCGCTGGGCCGGTCGCCGTCCGGCCTCCCGCGGCTTCGATGAAGTGGTGGCCCTGCTCGGCCTTGAAGACCGTCTCGACGCCGCACCCGCCACGCTTTCAGGCGGAGAGCGCCAGCGCGTCGCCATCGGCAGGGCGCTGCTTGCCGACCCCGCACTGCTTCTCATGGATGAGCCCCTCTCCTCGCTCGACAAGGCGCGCCGCAACGAGATCCTGCCCTATCTGGAGAGGATCCGCACCGAGGCCGGCATTCCCATCCTCTATGTAAGCCATGAAACGTCCGAGGTCGCGCGTCTGGCCGACACGGTCGTGCTGATCGAAAACGGACGCGTTTCCGACAGTGGCCCCGCCGCCGCCATCCTCGCCCGTCTCGGCCTTGCCGCCGGCGGCGATCCCGACGAGGCCGGCGTCATCCTTGAGGGTCGCATCACGGATGTTGACCCCGCCTACCACACCGCCGTCATCGCGCTTGGTGAAGGCCGCATCGAGCTGACCGGAGACGGTTTCGCACCCGGCATGACGGTGCGGCTGCGCGTGCGGGCAGGCGATGTCGCCATCGCCAATGCGCCCCATGACGGGCTCTCCATCCGCAACCAGCTTCCCGCAATTGTCGAGGAAATTCGCCGCGACGGCGCATTCGCCACCGTCGCGCTCGGCTTTGGCGGGCAGCAGCTTCTGGCCCGCATCACGGCAAAATCGGCAGATGCGCTCGGCCTTCAGCCGGGCAGCCGGGTCCACGCCCTGCTCAAGGCGGTTTCCGTCGAGATGGCGCGCATCGAAAGCCCGCGCGGCGCGCTCACACCCGCGTCATAGCCACGCTGAGCGAGGGGCCGTTCGCAATCGTCTGGTAGACCACGCAGTAGCGCTCGGTGAGTTTTAACAACTGATCGAGCTGCTCCTGCGATGCATCCGTGTCGAGATCGAAGGACAGCCGGATTTCCGCAAAACCCACCGGCGCATCCTTCACCGCGCCCAGCGTGCCGCGAAAGTCGAGATCGCCCTCGGCTGAAACCACGCCCGCCCGGAGCGGTATCTCCAGCGCCGTGGCCACGGCCTTCAGCGTCACGCCCGCGCAAGCGACCAGCGCCTCCAGAAGCATGTCGCCGGAGCAAAGCTCCAGCCCCGTTCCGCCCGTCGCCGGGTGCAGTCCTGCAATGGCCATCGCACGGCCGGTCTCCACCTTGCAGGCAATATTCTGATCGTCGAGCGCGCCTCTGGCGTGAAGCGTGATGAGGGCTGCGCCCGGCTCGCCGCGATAGCGGTTCTTGATCGGCGCCTGAATGGCGCGCAGTTCTGCAGCGTCCATGGCGTTCACCTTCCCTTAGGTTAGATCCTGACCTGTTCAGGCTCTTCAGCACCGCCCAGAATAGCACCATAAGCACGCGCCGCGAACTTCCCGCCTGCCACCCAAGTTTCACTTGCATCGCTTGCAAGCCGGTGGAAACATGCGGCCCGGACAGCCTTTAAAACGGCGTCACAATGCGGCGGTAGAGACCGCAAAAGAGCCATTCGGGAGAAGTTACAATGAACAGATCGATCTTCAGGAAGCGCCTTGCCCTTGCATCGCTGACCGCATCGGCACTGACGCTGAGCGCCGGCGCGGCCTTCGCCGATTACACGCTCAACATTCTCCACATGAACGACTGGCACAGCCGCATCGAGCCCATCAACAAATACGATTCCACCTGTTCGCCGGAAGACGATGAAGCCGGCGAGTGCTTTGGCGGTGCTGCCCGCCTCGTCACCGCCGTGGCCGAGTCCCGCAAGGCGCTTGAGGGCGAAAACGTCCTGCTTTTGAACGCCGGCGACAATTTCCAGGGCTCGCTCTTCTACACCACCTACAAGGGTGCCGCCGAAGCCGAGTTCCTGAACCTCATGAAGACCGACGCCATGGTCGTTGGCAACCATGAGTTTGACGACGGCGAAGACGGCCTCGCCACCTTCCTCGACAAGGTCGAGTTCCCGGTTCTGGGTTCCAACGTCAAGGCCAAAGAGGCCTCCGCGCTCGGTGACCGGGTGAAGGAGTATCTCATCCTCGATGTCGGCGGCGAGAAGATCGCCATTGTCGGCGCGGTCGCCAATGACACGGCGGAGCTTTCCTCGCCCGGCGAAAACGTCTCCATCATCGAGGATGTGGCCGGCATCACCGCAGCCGTCGAAGCCGCCACCGCCGAAGGCGCAAACAAGGTCATCGCGCTCACCCATGTGGGCTATCCGCGCGACCTTGAGGCCATCGCCAAAATCCCCGGCGTTGACGTGGTCGTCGGTGGCCACTCAAACACGCTCCTGTCCAACACGGTCGAAGGTGCCGAAGGCCCCTACCCGACCATGGTCGACAATCCCGACGGCCATCAGGTGCCCGTGGTGCAGGCCGCGTCCTATTCCAAATATCTGGGCGAACTGAAGCTTACCTTCAACGATGACGGCGTCGTCACCGCCGCCACCGGCGACGTCAAGCTGATCGACGCTTCCGTTGCCAAGGACGAAGCCGTTGTCGCCCGCGTCAAGGAGCTGGCCGGCCCCATCGAGGAACTGAAGAACAAGATCGTCGCCGAAACGGCGGCCCCCGTCGATGGCAGCCGCGAGACCTGCCGGGCCGGCGAATGCGAGATGGGCAATCTCGTGACCGACGCCATGGTCGCGCGCACTGCGGATCAGGGCGTGCAGTTCGCCATAACCAATGGCGGCGGCCTGCGCGCCTCCATCGATGGCGGCGAGGTCACCATGGGTGAAGTGCTGGGTGTCCTGCCCTTCCAGAACACGCTTGCCACCTTCCAGTTGAAGGGCGCCGACGTCGTCGCCTCGCTGGAAAGCGGCGTGAGCCAGATCGAGGAAGGCGCGGGCCGTTTCCCGCAGGTCTCGGGCCTGCGCTACAGCTTCGACCCGTCCGTCTCTCCCGGCGAAGGCCGCATCAAGTCCGTCGAGGTGAAGGACGGCGACGGCTGGTCTCCGATCGACCCGGGCACCACCTACACCATCGCCTCCAACAATTTCATGCGCAATGGCGGCGATGGCTACAGGCTCTTCGCGGAGAATGCCGAAAACGCCTATGATTACGGCCCGGGGCTTGAACAGGTTCTTGCCGATTATCTGGCCGAAAACAGCCCCTATACGCCAGCCATTGACGGCCGCATCACGATGGTCGAGGCGAGCGTTGCAGGAGCGGAGACCGAGGCCACAACCCCAGATCTGCCGGAGATGTCGAAAACGATTGCCAGCGAGGCACCAAAAGCGATCGAAGAGGCCGTTGAAAAGGCGGGCGACGCCGTCGAAAGCATGGCTGAAGGCGCCAAGGAAATGGCGGACAAGGCTGCTGAAGAGGCCGGCGACGCCATGAAAAAGATGACCGAAACCGCCGGCGATGCCGCGAAAGAGGCCGGTGAAGCCATGGAGGGCGAGAAGAAAACCCACACCGTCGCACGCGGCGACACGCTTTGGGAGATCGCCCGCACACATTATGGCGATCCGGCCAAATGGCAGGCTATCGCGGAAGCCAACCCGCAGATCAATCCCAACCGGATCGACGTCGGCATGGAACTTAACCTGCCATCGGCAAACTGAGCGGTCGCTTCCAGAGCTTCACGGAGCCTCGCCACCCGGCGGGGCTCTTTTTTTCGCCCCTGCGGCCACGCGCTCCATTGAAAACCTGCCCGGCTTCGCTAGCTTCCCCTGCATGATCGGAGCCAAAGCATGAATCTCCCCACGAAAATCGACCCAAAAGCGGCAAAGGCCATTGGCCCGCTGCCCGCAGAACACCCACCTGTCCGCGTCGGCAAGGTAGGCGTTTTGCTTGTGAATCTCGGCACACCAGACGGAACCGACTACGCGCCGATGCGGCGATATCTGAAGGAGTTTTTATCAGATCCCCGCGTCATCGAATGGCCGAAAGCGATCTGGTATCCGATCCTCTACGGCATCGTTCTCAACACGCGGCCGAAAAAGTCAGGCGCGGCTTATGCGGAAATCTGGAACCATGAGCGCAATGAATCGCCGCTGCGTACCTTCACCCGTTCACAGGGCGAAAAACTCGCCCAGGCGCTGACGGGGCATGAGCATGTCATTGTCGACTGGGCCATGCGCTACGGGCAGCCCTCCATCGAAACGGTGACAAAGAGCCTGATGGAACGCGGCTGCGACCGCATCGTCATGTTCCCGCTCTACCCGCAATATTCCGCCACCACCACGGCAACGGTGAACGACAAATTCTTTGAAGCGCTTGCGAAGATGCGCTTCCAGCCAGCCATCCGCACCGTGCCCTCCTATCAGGACGAGCCGGTCTATATCGAGGCGCTCGCCCGCTCCATCGAAAAGCACCTTGAGAGCCTGGATTTCGAGCCGGAAGTCGTCATCGCTTCCTATCACGGCATCCCGCAAAGCTATTTCAGGCGCGGCGACCCCTACCATTGCCACTGCCAGAAAACGACACGCCTCCTGCGCGAACGCCTCGGCTGGGACGAGAAGAAACTCATGACCTGCTTTCAGTCACGCTTCGGCCCGGAAGAATGGCTCCAGCCTTATACCGACAAGACCGTTGAAAAGCTCGCCAGAGAGGGCGTCAAATCCATTGCCGTGTTCAATCCCGGCTTCGTGTCCGACTGTCTGGAGACGCTGGAAGAAATCGCCGGAGAGGCCGGAGAGATTTTTCATGAAGCCGGCGGCAAGAATTTCACCCACATTCCCTGCCTCAACGACACGGATGAGGGCATGGCCGTGATCGAGACACTTGTACGCCGCGAGCTTTCGGGCTGGCTTTAGGATCGAACGCAGCCTTGCCACAGGCACGTCATATTTGGCGAGGCATATGCACCGCGATGCAACTTGCTGTGGAAACAGGCTTAGCCTCCGTGCAGTCTGTTTCCGTGGTGGTGCGATCCGTGGTCTTTCTATTCACATCGTGGCGCAGTGCCCTAAACTGCACGCCCGCGTGTCACTCATGCCCCTCTGAAGCGGTCCCAGGAGCCGAATATGCCTTTCTCCGGTTTTGACTTCATCATTCCAGTACTCGTTGTCCTTGTCCTGCTCCTGCTGTTTGCCGGCATCAAGACCGTTCCGCAGGGCTTCAACTTCACCGTAGAGCGCTTTGGTCGCTACACGAAAACGCTCACGCCCGGCCTCAATCTCATTGTCCCCTTCATCGATCGCGTCGGCGCGAAGATGAACATGATGGAGCAGGTGCTCGACGTTCCCACCCAGGAAGTCATCACCCGTGACAACGCGATTGTTGCCGTCGACGGTGTTGCCTTCTACCAGGTGCTCACCGCCGCCGAGGCAGCCTATCAGGTCTCCGGTCTCGAGAACGCGATCCTCAATCTGACCATGACAAACATTCGTTCCGTCATGGGCTCCATGGACCTTGATGAACTCCTGTCCAACCGCGATGCGATCAACGAGAAGCTTCTGCGGATTGTCGATGACGCAGCCAGCCCATGGGGCATCAAGATGACCCGTGTGGAGATCAAGGACATCAATCCGCCGGCCAATCTCGTGGAATCGATGGCACGCCAGATGATGGCCGAGCGCAACAAGCGTGCGCAGATTCTGGAGGCGGAAGGCCTGAAGCAGGCCGAGATTCTCGAGGCCGAAGGCCGCCGCGAGGCAGCTTTCCGCGATGCCGAGGCACGCGAGCGTGCCGCCGAGGCCGAAGCACGCGCCACCCAGGTCGTTTCGGAAGCCATCGCCGCCGGCGATGTACAGGCCGTCAACTACTTCGTCGCGCAGAAATACACCGAAGCGCTGGCCACCATCGGCTCCTCCAGCAACAACAAGATCGTTCTCATGCCTTTCGAGGCATCCTCGCTGATCGGCTCGCTGGGCGGCATCGGTTCAATCGCGCGCGAAGTGTTTGGCGAAGGCAGCACACCGCAGGCGCCGTCAAACCGTGTCTCATCGGCCCGTCCGCCCCGCACGGGACCGTCGCAGGAGTAGCGCCATGATCGAGCATGTTGTCGCGGAACTCGGCCCCTGGAACTGGATGCTGCTTGGCTTCGTGCTTCTTGCAGCCGAGATTCTGGCACCCGGTGTCTTCCTGCTCTGGATCGGTATCGCCGCCATTCTGACCGGCGCGCTTTCGCTGCAATTGTGGGACCTGCCGGCCTGGAGCTGGCAGGTGCAGGTTCTGGTTTTCCTGGCGCTCTCGCTGATCTCGGCCTATGCCGGCAAACGCCTTATGGATTCGCGCCGCAACGAAGAAACCGACCAACCGCTTCTCAATCGTCGCAGGGAGCAGCTCGTCGGACGCACGGCAACGCTCGAGGAAGCCATCGAGAACGGCTTCGGCCGTATCCGGCTTGACGACACCCTGTGGCGTGTCGCGGGGCCCGAACTGCCGGCAGGCACGCGTGTCAGGGTCGCTTCGGTGGACGCTGGCACCTTGCGCGTGGAAGCGGTTTGACGAATTGGCCGGTCAGACCGGCCAAAGCATGTGTTCCCGCCTGATCAGGCAGCGCCGATGCGCAGCAGATCGTGCAGATGCACCACGCCGCATGGCTTGCCGTCTTCAACCACCATCAGCGTGGTGATGGCCGAGGAATTGACAACCTGCAGCGCGCTTTCCGCCAGTGTTTCCGGCCCGATGGTTTTCGGATTGCGCGTCATCACCTGATCGACCGTCATGGAAAGAAGCTCGCTGTCGATGTGGCGGCGCAAATCGCCATCGGTGATGATCCCGATCAACACACCGTCCGCATCGGTAATACCGACACAGCCGAACCCTTTCTGGGTCATTTCCAGAATGGCTTCACGCATCAGCGCACCGCTGCTGGCAAGCGGCAGTTCACTGCCCGAATGCATGATCTGGCGCACCTGTGTCAGTTTCGCGCCGAGCTGGCCGCCAGGATGAAAAGTGCGGAAATGATCGGCCGTGAAGCCCCGCGCTTCAAGCAGCGCCACCGCCAGCGCATCGCCGATGACCAGTTGCAGAACCGTCGACGTCGTGGGTGCGAGCCCGTGCGGGCAGGCTTCGGGCGCACGCGGCAGTCCGAGAACGACCGTGGCCTCCCGTGCAAGCGCGGATGATTTGCCTGCCGTGATGGCGATGATCGGGATGGCAAAGCGCCGCGCATAGGCGACGATGCCGTGCAATTCCGTGGTTTCGCCCGACCATGACATGGCGAGGATCACGTCGTCATCGCCGATCATGCCGAGATCGCCGTGATTGGCCTCCGCCGGATGCACGAAGAAGGCTGGCGTTCCCGTCGAAGCGAGTGTGGCGGCGATCTTGGAGCCGATATGGCCGCTCTTGCCGACGCCGGTCACGATCAGCCGTCCCTTGATCCCGGCGATGATGCGCACCGCCTCCGCGAAGGGGTCGGCAAGTCCGTTGTCGAGAGCTTCGGCCAGTTCCTTCAGGCCCGCGCGTTCCGTTTCAAGCGTGCGAACGGCGGAAGCGACAACGCTTTTCCGGTCGATGTTCATGGAAGAGTCTTTCAGCATGGCACTGCCCTTACCGCCTTGATGACCTGCTGTCCATTCAGATTGTTCACAGGCAAGTGACGGAGGATAACGCGGCGGGGCTCAACCTTCCGTTAACCATGGAGCTTTAGATTTCGGTAAGCATAATCATGGCGCGTCTTGATAGTCTGGATCTGTATGTCTCGTCCCGGTGTCAGAGTGGGTTCCCGCATACGCGGATGGTACAGGTCGACCGCACTCGGCCTGTGTCTGATTACCCCGTGCCTCATTGCCCCATGTCTCACGGCATTGACACCCGCTGCCGCGCAAGCGCAGCAGGCCGAAGGCCTGCGCGGTCTCGTCTCCGAAACGGATATCACATCATCCATCCAGAGCACGGCTGAAACCGGGCTTCCGTCACCGCGTTACGAGCCGGCGACACCAGGCCCAGCCGAGCCGGCCGAGACCGAGAACGAACGCTCAACCCGGGCGCCATCCACCGCCGTCGAGCGCGAGCGCGCCCGCACGGCTCAGAACGACCCGACGCGGCCGGTGCAACCACCGCTGGACACGGTCGTCACGCAGGGCATTCCCGAAAACGAAGAGGAAAACTCCGGTTTTGAACGGATCGAACGCGCAGAAGCGCTCAATCCACGCACCGGGGCGATCGAAGGCGACTTTCAGGCCACAGACGAAAATCCCTATGCTCCGCTGGGGCTGAGGTTCGGTACTTTCACCGTCATCCCCACGCTGGAACAGGGTCTGACCTGGACGTCCAATGCCGATTCCAGCACCAATGGCAGCGAAGCCATTGTTTCCCAATCAACGCTCAGACTGAACGCGGTTTCCGACTGGGCGCGGCATGCAGCGACGGTGGACGCCTATGGCATCTATCGCAAGTCAGTTTCTGGAGATGAAGTCGCGGACATCGAAGGCGGCATTGACGGCACCCTGCGCTTCGACCTCGCCCGCGATTACACGGCGCTCGCCAGCCTGGGTTATTCGATAAGCCCCGAATCCGCATCGTCCCCCGTGATCATCACGGGCGTCGAAGACCGTCCGCTGCGTCACACCATCGACGGCAGTCTCGGCCTATCGAAGGATTTCGGAAAACTGCGTCTGAGCGCCACCGGATCGGTATCGCGTCAGCAATATGGCGATGCCACGCTGATCGATGGCAGCACGCTTTCGCAGGACGAGCGCAACGCGACGCTTGCCACGCTACGCCTGCGCACCGGCTATGCCATCTCGCCGGCCCTCACCCCGTTCATCGAGGGCGAGTTCGGTCGCCGGTTCTATGACGAGACACAGGACAGCGCCGGCTATGAGCGCTCGGCAACGCGCCTTGCCGCACGCGCCGGTATCATGGTCGATATCGAGGAGAAGCTCTCCGGCGAAGCGTCCGTCGGATGGATTGCCGAGGACCTTGACGACGAGCGCCTGGACACGGTTTCGGGGCTGGCGCTTGCCGCAGCCCTCAACTGGTCGCCACAGCGCGGCACCAATGTGCGGTTCGATGGCTCCACCACAATCGAAGGCACGACGGATGCGGGCGACAGCGGCTCTATCCTGTATGCCGGGACACTGCGGCTTGAACGTCAAATTCGCGCAAACCTCACCGCCGAGGCGGCTGCCGGCCTTTCCTGGCGCGACTATATGAGCGGCGGGCACGACCTGACGATGAACGGTGAAGCCGGCATGACCTGGTGGCTCAACCGCACGCTGGGCCTTACCGGCCGCGCCCGCTATGAGAAGCGCACGAGCAGCCTTCCGGGCCGTGATTACGATGCCACGAGCGTGTTCATGGGCATCCGAATGCAGCGGTAGAACGCGTTTTCGGGAACTCGCTCCAAAATTCCGGAAAAGCTGGAAAACGCCGTCATTTCAGGTCGAAACGCGGCGTTTTCCCAAGATTCTGAATCAGCTTCGGCCCGAAGCCTCGACAACCCTCAGCACATGTTCGCGCAGTTCGGGGCGCTCGAGCGCGAAGGCAAGATTGGCCTCCACAAACCCCTCGGGCGAACCGCAGTCGAACGTGCGGCCGGTAAAGTGATAGCCGTGAAACGGCTGGCGCCGCATCAGCGTCAGCATCGAATCGGTAAGCTGGATTTCACCGCCCGCCCCGCGCTCCTGCTGTGCGAGAAGATCGAATATCGCCGACTGAAGGATATAACGGCCGTTAATGTAGAAATTCGACGGTGCATCTTCCGGCTTCGGTTTCTCAACCATCGCATTGATCTCAAAACCTCCGGCGACATCGTCACCGCGTCCGACAATACCGTATTTGTGGGTCTGGGAAGGCTCGCATTCTTCCACCGAGACCACATTGCCGCCGGTCTTCTCGAACACCTCCACCATCTGCGACAGACACCCCTTCGGGGCCTGCATGATCATGTCAGGCAAAAGAAGGGCAAACGGCTCATTGCCGACCAGTTCGCGCGCACACCAGACCGCATGGCCAAGACCGAGCGGTTCCTGCTGGCGGGTGAAACTCGTCTGCCCCGGCTGCGGCTGCATACCGTGCAGGCGTTGCAGAACCTCGTTCTTGCCGCGGCGTTCCAATGTATCGTAAAGTTCCACCTGAATGTCGAAGTGATCCTCGATGACAGCCTTGTTGCGTCCCGTCACGAAGATGAAGTGCTCGATACCGGCTTCGCGTGCCTCGTCGACCACATACTGAATCACCGGTTTGTCGACGACCGTCAGCATTTCCTTGGGAATTGCCTTGGTGGCCGGAAGAAAACGTGTTCCGAGACCAGCGACAGGAAATACCGCTTTGCGAAGTTTCGTCATTAGAAATAGGCCCCCGAAAAGGTTGCTAGAAAGGGATATGGCGACGCCATAGCAACGCCGGATTGATGTTTCCTGAATGAATGCGCGTATATCGTGACAAGTTCCCCGGAAGGATCATCACGGACATTAACAGCATGGTAAACGTTTTTCTAACCGGGACCTGTCATGGATGCGCTGGAGTACCTGTAACGGAGATCGTGATGTTGTTCCGCTTGCCCCCACGAAACCTCGTCGCGACATTGATCGCTTCTTTCGTGGTCGCCTACACCGTAACCCTTCAACAGGCCAGCGCCGATGCGGGCTTCCAGCGCTGGGTTCAGCAGTTCCGCGGCGTGGCCATTCAAAACGGGGTATCCGGCGCCACCTATGACCGCGCCTTCCGCGGCATCACCGCACCCGACCCCGAAGTGCTTGAGAAAGCACGCTATCAGCCCGAGTTCCGCGCCGAGCCCTGGGAGTATTTCGACAACCGTGTGCAGGAAGACGCAATTCAGCGCGGTCGCCAGCTTGCCCGTCAGTGGAAGCCGTGGCTCGACCGCATTGAAAGCCAGTTTGGCGTAAGCCGCTACGTTCTGCTCGCCATCTGGTCGGTCGAATCGAATTATGGCGAAGTGCTCAAGAACGAACGCATCATGCGCAGCGTACCGCGTTCTCTCGCCACACTCGCCTACGCAGACAAGCGGCGCGCGAAATTCGCCCGCCAGCAATTGATCGCCGCATTGAAGATTCTCCAGACCGGCGACATCGACGTCGGCCATCTTACCGGCTCGTGGGCGGGCGCGATGGGGCACACCCAGTTCATCCCGACCAGCTATCAGGCCTACGCAGTCGATATGGACGGTAATGGCCGCCGCGACATCTGGACCTCAATCCCCGACGCGCTTGCGACGGCAGCCAATCTTCTCCGCCGCAACGGATGGCGCGCAGGCGAGACCTGGGGCTACGAGACGGCTGCCCTGCCCGGCGGACGCAAGTTTCCCGGTGGCAACATGTCACTCAGCCGCTGGCAGTCGATTGGCGTGGTGCGCGCCAATGGCAAGCCATTCCCCCGCCCAAGCGACAGCGCCGAGCTGAAAGTGCCGGACGGCCGGGAGGGACCGTCCTTCCTGGTGACCAAGAATTTTCAGGTCATCAAGCGCTACAACAACTCCGACAAATACGCTCTCGCGGTCGGATTGCTCGCCGATCAGATCGCCGGATATGGCGGGCTGGTGCGTGACTGGAACCGCCCGTTCGAACGACTGAGCTATACCGAAACGGAGGAACTGCAAAAACGTCTCGGCGCGCTTGGCTATTATGACGGGCCGATCGATGGCAAGATTGGGTCAGGCTCACGTGCCGCCATTCGCGCCTTCCAGGCACGCAGCGGCATGCAGCAGGACGGCCATCCCGGCAAGGAAGTCCTGCGACGCCTGCGCGGAAACTGAACCGGGAGCACGGAACGCGGGGCATGAAGGCCAACCGGACCAAAAATTCTGACGGCAGCGGCAAGTGCATCGCGCTTGCCGTTGTCGCCTTCAGTCTGGCCATGCCTGCGGCAACTGCCATTCCTTCCACAGCAGAAGCGCAGGAATACCGGCGGGAGCAACGACGTGGCCTGTTCGATCTCCTTTTCGGAGGAGCACTGCGCCAGCGCCAGCCGGAACGCCCGGCAACGCGCCAGCGCTCTGCCCCACGAAAGCAGCAGGGCACACAACGCCGCCGCTCGGCCACCCGCAGCGCGGCCCCCCAACCTCCACCGCCGCCGGAAGTCGAAAAGCTTGAGAATGCCCGTGTCGTTCTCGTTCTCGGCGACTTCCTCGCCGGAGGTCTCGCAGAAGGGCTGAGTTCAGCCTATGCGGAATCGCCCGGCGTCCGTGTCGTGAACCGCAGCAATGGATCGTCAGGCTTCGTGCGTGACGACTATTACGACTGGAACGGCGAGATTGCGGGCATACTGGAGGAAGTATCCCCCACTGTCGTTGTCATGATGATCGGCTCCAACGACCGCCAGCAGCTCGTCGTCGACGGCAAACGCGAAGCACCACGCTCAGAAGCCTGGCTCGTGGAGTACACGCAAAGAGTCGAGACTTTTGCCGCGGCGCTGGAAGAAAAGCAAATCCCGCTCATCTGGAGCGGACTGCCGTCGTTCAAATCATCAAGCATGTCTTCGGACATGCTCGCCTTCAACGACATCTACAAGACCGCGGTCGAGGCGGTCGACGGTTCGTTCGTGGATATCTGGGACGGCTTCGTGGACGAAAACGGCGGTTTTATCTTCACCGGCCCGGACATGAACGGGCAGCCGGTGCGCCTGCGCGGCAGCGATGGCATCAACCTGACACGCTCAGGAAAGCGCAAGGTGGCCTTTTACGTAGAGAAGCCACTCAACAAACTGCTCGGCGAGGCCGTGTCTCCGGACATCGGCGAGCTTGGCATGGAGAGCCTCCCGGTGCTCGTGCTGCACCCCGAGAACCCCTCACCGGTGAACCGGACCATGCCGATCTCCCTTTCCGACCCCGCGCTCGACGGCGGGCTGGAACTGATGGGCGCTGTGGTGAAACCGATCGCACGTCAGGAGCGCGGTCAAAGCGACGGGGCCACTCCGGAACCTGTTGCCCAGCCCGGTCGTGCTGACAATTTCTCCCTGCGCACGAACGCGACTCCGAAAAGCGAAACGCCGCCTGGCCCTCCGGCCCAGGCGACGCCCTGATTTCAACACGCGCTGAGACGGCTCAACGCGGCAGGACGGAACTTCCCATGAGGAATTCGTCAATCGCCCGTGCCGCCTGACGCCCCTCGCGGATCGCCCAGACCACCAGAGACTGACCACGGCGGACATCGCCTGCGGTGAACAGGCGGTCGACACTGGTCTTGTAGTCCCGGTCATTGGCGTTGACGTTGACCGAGTTGCGGCGATCCACATCGGTTTTCAGACGATCTCCGAATTCCGACAGAACACCCGTTTCCGCCGGACCGGAGAAGCCAATGGCAATGAAAGCGAGGTCCGCACGAATGACGAACTCGGTCCCGGCAACCGGCTTTCTCTTCTCGTCGACCTGGCAGCACTTCACGCCGGTCAGAACACCGTCCTCGCCGATGAACTCGAGCGTTGCGACCTGAAACTCGCGCTCCGCACCTTCGGCCTGCGAGGATGAGGTGCGCATCTTCGTTGCCCAATAGGGCCAGACAGCGAGCTTGTCTTCCTTTTCCGGCGGGCGCGGACGAATGTCGAGCTGGGTAACGCGCACCGCTCCCTGACGGAACGCCGTGCCCACGCAGTCGGACGCGGTGTCGCCGCCACCCACCACCACCACATGCTTACCGCCGGCGAGGATGGGATCGGAAGCCCAGGCAACGGACTGGATGTCCTCGCCGCCCACACGCCTGTTCTGCTGAACCAGATAGGGCATTGCATCGTGCACACCTTCGAGGTCGGCACCAGGAATACCGGCAGGACGCGGGCGCTCCGAACCGCCGCAATACAAAACGGCATCATATTCGGAAAGGAGCTCCTCGACCGGCTTGTCGACACCGACATTCACGCCGCAATGGAAGGTGACGCCCTCGCCCTGCATCTGCTCGACGCGGCGGTCGATGTAATGCTTCTCGATCTTGAAATCGGGAATGCCATAGCGCATCAGCCCGCCCGGCCTGCTCTCGCGCTCATAGACATGCACCTGATGGCCCGCACGGCCAAGCTGCTGGGCAGCCGCCATGCCCGCGGGCCCCGAACCGATGATGGCCACGCTCTTGCCGGTCTTGTGCTCGGGCGGATAGGGCCGCACGAAGCCCGACTCATAGGCCTTGTCGGCAATGGCCTGCTCGACCGTCTTGATGGCAACGGGAATGTCTTCAAGATTGAGTGTGCAGGCTTCCTCGCAGGGCGCGGGGCAGATGCGGCCCGTCCATTCGGGGAAATTGTTTGTGGAATGCAGGTTGCGGATCGCCTCGTCCCAGTCGCCATTGTAGACAAGGTCGTTCCAGTCCGGGATCTGGTTGTGAACCGGACAGCCTGTCGGCCCATGGCAATAGGGAATGCCGCAATCCATGCAGCGCGCGGCCTGTTTCTCGACTTCCTTGTCCGACATGGGCAGCGTGAATTCGCGGAAATGGCGAATACGGTCGGATGCCGGCTGATATTTGTGGACCTGCCGGTCGATTTCGAGAAAACCTGTAACCTTACCCATCGAGTAAACCCCGTTATTCTACTGTAGTGCCGAAAGTCCGAGGACTTCCTCGCACCGTGCAATCCAGCGGGTGAGCGCCCTGCGCCCGTCGAGTTCAAATCCGCCCTGAGGGGCAAGCCGCGTGTAGCCCAGAAGCGCGATGTCGGCGATGGAGAGCGCATCACCGACAAAGAAGTCACGCGTCTTCAGAGCATCATCCATGAAATCGAGCGCGGCCTCGCCCCGCTCGACCTTGTCAGGATCACGCGTCTCCACCGGCTCCCTGCGGTAGACCACATGAAAGCGCGCGCCTGCCACATTGGGCTCGTGGAAATTCTGCTCCCAGAACATCCACTGATCCATTTCCGCCGCGGCGAACGCGTCATCCGGCAGGAGCGCGCTGCCCCGCGCCAGATAGCGCATGATCGCGCCGGACTGCCCGAGTGTGCGACCATCATCAAACCGCACCACCGGCACCTGCCCGAAGGGCGACATGGCGAGGAAGGCCTCGGTGCGGCTCTCGCCCGCCATGATGTCAAGCTCGCGCCAGCGATAGGCGAGCCCGAGATGATCCGCCGTGTACTTGACCTTCAGGCAATTGCCCGAGTTCTGATCACCAAAGATCTCCATCGCATTCTCTCCCAAGGACGGCGGCTATTCCGCCGCCAGCCCCAGTTTCATGCGTTCCATCTCCTCAAGCGCACGGCGGTACTCGACCGGCATCACCTTGCGGAATTTGGGCCGATAGTCCGCCCAGTTGTCCAGAATGGTGCGCGCCCGCTCAGAGCCCGTGTAGTGGAGATGGTTGGAGATGAGCTGCGCCAGACGCTCCTCATCGTGCCGGGTCATGTCGCCGGACACGTCGACACGTCCCTTATGCATGAGGTCACCGCCGTGGTGGTGCAGCTTTTCGAGGATGTCGTCTTCCTCCGGCACCGGATCCAGCTCGACCATGGCCATGTTGCAGCGCTCAGCAAAATCGCCAGCCTCGTCCAGCACATAGGCGACGCCGCCCGACATGCCGGCCGCGAAGTTGCGGCCTGTCTGGCCGAGCACGACGACAACGCCACCGGTCATGTATTCGCAGCCATGATCGCCCACGCCTTCGACCACCGCAACGGCACCCGAATTACGAACCGCAAAACGCTCGCCCGCAACGCCCCGGAAATAACACTCGCCCTCGGTGGCGCCGTAAAGCACGGTGTTGCCGACGATGATGGACTCTTCCGCGACAATCTTCGAATCGTCCGTCGGACGAATGACGATGCGCCCGCCCGAAAGGCCCTTGCCGACATAGTCGTTGGCATCGCCATGAAGCGTGAAGGTGACGCCGCGTGCCAGAAACGCGCCGAAGGACTGACCGGCCGTGCCCGTGAGGCGCACATCGATCGTGTTGTCCTTCAGGCCCTTCTGGCCGTAGCGCTTGGCCACCGCCCCCGACAGCATCGCACCGGCGGACCGGTCGGTGTTGCAGATCGGGAAATCGAGCGACACCTTTTCGCGGCTTTCAAGCGCGGGCTTTGCCGCCTCGATCAGCTTGCGGTCGAGAATGTCGTCAATCGGATGGACCTGACGTTCCGTCCAGCGCACTGCTTCGCGCGAGGCGTCGGGCTTGTAGAAGACTTTTGTAAAATCGAGACCACGCGCCTTCCAGTGCTCGATCATCGCGTTCTTCTCAAGCAGATCCGACTGGCCGATAATGTCGTCGAGACTGGTGTAGCCCATCTCGGCCAGATACTGGCGCACCTCTTCCGCGACGTAGAAGAAGTAGTTGATCACATGCTCGGGCGTGCCCTTGAAGCGCTTGCGCAGCACCGGATCCTGCGTGGCCACGCCGACGGGGCAGGTGTTGAGGTGACACTTGCGCATCATGATGCAGCCGGCGGCAATGAGCGGTGCGGTTGAGAAGCCATATTCATCGGCACCGAGCAGCGCGCCGATGATGACGTCGCGGCCGGTTTTCAGCCCGCCATCAACCTGCAGCGCGACGCGCGAACGCAGGCCGTTGAGCACCAGGGTCTGATGCGTCTCGGCAAGGCCCATTTCCCACGGGCTGCCTGCATGCTTGATGGAGGTGAGCGGGGAAGCGCCCGTGCCGCCATCATAGCCCGAAATGGTGATGTGATCGGCGCGCGCCTTGGCAACGCCGGCCGCGACCGTGCCCACGCCAACCTCGGAGACGAGCTTGACGGAGACATCCGCATCCGGGTTGACGTTTTTCAGATCGTAGATGAGCTGCGCCAGATCCTCGATGGAATAGATGTCATGATGCGGCGGCGGCGAAATGAGGCCGACGCCCGGCGTGGAGTGGCGCACCTTGGCGATGGTGGCGTCGACCTTGTGGCCGGGAAGCTGACCGCCCTCGCCGGGCTTTGCGCCCTGCGCCACCTTGATCTGCATCATATCGGAATTGACGAGATATTCCGTGGTGACGCCAAAGCGGCCACTGGCGATCTGCTTGATGGCGGAACGCTCGGGGTTCATCGTGCCGTCGGGCATGGGCATGTAGCGGTCCGGCTCCTCGCCGCCCTCGCCCGTATTGGACTTGCCACCCAGCGCATTCATGGCGCGCGCCAGAGTGGTATGCGCCTCGCGGCTGATGGAACCGAAGGACATGGCGCCGGTGGAAAACCGCTTGACGATCTCGGACGCCGGCTCGACTTCATCCAGCGGGACAGGCTTGCGACCGGCATCTCCTGCCGTCTTGACCGCGAAGAGGCCGCGAATGGACTTGGCGTCTGCCGCCTCGCCATCGACCATTTTTGCGAAATCGCGATAGGTCTCGAAGGACTTGCCGCGCACGGCATGCTGGAGGGAGGCGACGGCATCGGGCGACCAGATGTGGGATTCGCCGCGCATGCGGTAATTGTATTCGCCACCCACTTCGAGCGCGTTCTTCAGCACCGGATCGGAACCGAAGGCCGAAGCATGGCGACCTGCCGTTTCGGCAGCGATCTCCTCCAGACCGACACCTTCGATCGTGGTGGCGGTGTTGGTGAAATAGTGTTCGATGAAATCGCTTTCGAGGCCCACGGCATCGAAAATCTGCGCACCGCAATAGGACTGATAGGTGGAGATGCCCATCTTGGACATGACCTTCAGAATGCCCTTGCCGATGGCCTTGATGTAGCGGTGGACGACCTCCTGCGGGTCTACCTCCGGCGGAAACTCACCGGCCTTGTGCATGGCAAGCAGTGTGTCGAAGGCGAGATAGGGGTTGATCGCCTCGGCGCCATAGCCGGCGAGACAGCAGAAATGATGCACCTCGCGCGGCTCGCCGGATTCGACCACGAGGCCGACGGCGGTGCGCAGCCCCTTGCGGATCAGGTGATGGTGGACGGCGGCGGTGGCAAGCAGCATCGGAATGGCGATGCGGTCCGGGCCGATCTGACGGTCGGACAGGATGATGATGTTGTAACCGCCGGCAACGGCAGCCTCGGCCCGGTCGCACACGCGCTCCAGCGCGCCGCGCATGCCGGCTGCCCCCTCGCCCGACGCATAGGTGACGTCGATGGTCTTGGTGTCGAACCGGTCCTCGGTGTGGCCGATGGAGCGGATCTTTTCCAGATCCCCATTGGTGAGGATGGGCTGGCGCACCTCAAGCCGCTTGCGGCGTGAAGAGCCGACCAGATCGAAGATGTTGGGGCGCGGGCCGATGAAGGAGACGAGGCTCATCACCAGTTCTTCGCGGATCGGATCGATCGGCGGGTTGGTGACCTGCGCAAAGTTCTGCTTGAAATAGGTGTAGAGCAGCTTGGGCTTGTCGGACATGGCCGAGATCGGCGTGTCGGTGCCCATGGATCCGATGCCCTCCTGGCCGGTCGTGGCCATGGGCGCCATCAGCATCTTCGTGTCTTCCTGCGTGTAGCCGAAGGCCTGCCGCAGATCGAGCGGGGAAACATCCTTGCGCAGGGCGCGCGGCTCCACCGGCTTCAGATCCTCAAGAATGAGCTGGGTGTTGTCGAGCCACTTCTTGAACGGATGCTTGGTGGCAATTGCCGCTTTCACATCCTCGTCCGAGATGATGCGGCCCTCTTCCATGTCGATCAGGAGCATGCGGCCTGGCTGGAGACGCCATTTGCTGACGATCTTCTCCTCCGGCACCACCAGCGCACCGGCTTCCGACGCCATGATGACGCGGTCATCGTCGGTGACGACATAGCGCGCCGGGCGCAGGCCGTTGCGGTCGAGCGTGGCGCCGATCTGGACACCGTCAGTGAACGCCACGGCGGCGGGACCATCCCACGGCTCCATTAATGCGGCGTGATATTCGTAGAACGCCTTGCGCTCGTCGCTCATCAGACGGTTGCCGGCCCAGGCTTCCGGGATCAGCATCATCATGGAATGGACGAGCGAATAACCGCCCTGGAACAGGAATTCGAGTGCGTTGTCGAAACAGGCCGTGTCGGACTGGCCCTCATAGGAAATGGGCCAGAGCTTGGAAATGTCGTTGCCGAAAAGCTCCGAATCCACCGAGGCCTGCCGCGCCGCCATCCAGTTGACGTTGCCGCGCACGGTGTTGATCTCGCCATTGTGGGCGACCATGCGATAGGGATGCGCGAGTTCCCAGGAGGGGAACGTGTTGGTGGAGAAGCGCTGGTGGACCAGCGCCAGCGCCGTCTCGAAACGCGGATCCTTCAGGTCTTTATAATAGGCGCCGAGCTGATAAGCGAGGAACATGCCCTTGTAGACAATGGTGCGCGCCGACAAGGAGACGGTGTAGAAACCATGCGTACCGCCTTCCAGCTCTTCGCGCACACGGCCCGAAATCACCTTGCGCAGGATGTAGAGCCGCCGCTCGAAATCCTCTTCATTCTGGATGCCCGCCCCGCGCGCGATGAAAATCTGCCGGTGGACCGGCTCCGAGGCAACGATCTCGGGCGCCCTCGAGAGACACGAATTGTCGACCGGGACTTCACGGAAACCGATCAGCTCCTGGCCTTCCGAGCGCACCACGTCGGCGATGATCGTATCGATCTTCTCGCGCAGAGCGCCATCACGCGGCATGAAGAAATGACCGACGCCATAATGGCCAGGCTCGGGAAGCTCGACACCACGCTCCGCCCACTCTTCACGATAGAAACGGTCGGGAATCTGCATCAACATGCCCGCACCGTCACCCACGAGCGGGTCAGCCCCCACGGCACCGCGATGGGTGAGGTTTTCGAGCATCGCAAGCCCGTCCTGAACAATGCTGTGCGAACGCTTGCCCTTCATATGCGCGACAAAGCCGACCCCGCAGGCATCGTGTTCGTTGCGCGGGTCGTAAAGCCCCTGTGCGGCCGGCAGGCCGGGCACGGTTGTCTTCGCTGTGCGTTTGACGGTGGCCGTTCCGGCCTCGGCGGCAGGTTCGAACCTGGTCGAAACAGATGGCGTCATTTCCGTCATCGCAATTCCTCACAATTGTTGCCCAGAGCCTCTCCTCACTGGGCGGTCGTTCAGTCGCCGGGCTGCCCTAACGGCCATCCGGGGTGCATGCACGGCATTTCCATTTAGAAGCCGGAGGAACGCTACCGGTCCGCTCCGGCGCATTTTCTTGTTATTGGGCGGGGCATTCCTGCCTGTGGATTCTGCTCCGGTCATTGCCGGACCGCCTTTGTCACGCCGATCATCGCTACATTACCACGACCCGGGGAGGCGTTTGCAATGCACCGTAACATGACCTGCACGTAATAAGACAGGATTGCTGTCCTAATCGCTGAAATGCCAGAAATACCAACACCAGACAAGACGGAAATGCAAATTTTTTGCGCAAAAAGCGAAAGAAAATTCCCAAACTGCAAGTATTGTCGAAATTATCCATCATCACCGCAGATCATCCTGCAAAGCAAAAGAATGACCGCAACATCTCATCCCCGGGGCTTGATACGATGGGGTGAAGCGCGCAATGTCGCGCCGCCACTGCTTATTTTAAGGTCAAAAGAGAGATCGACTGCATGAATTTCGCGTCAGACAACTGGGCCGGCGCCCATCCGCAAATCGCCGAAGCGCTTACAAACAATGCAGGCGGCTACGCATCGGCTTACGGTACCGGCGATCTGGACAGGCAGGTCGAGCGAATCTTCTGCGATGTTTTCGAACGCGACGTGGCGGTGTTCTTCGTCGGCACGGGAACGGCAGCAAACAGCCTGTCGCTTGCGTGGGCTGCCAAACCCGGCGGCGTTGCGTTCTGCCATGCAGAAGCCCATGCGATCGATGACGAAGGCGGCGCTCCGGAATATCTGACCGGAGGCGCGCGCCTTAAGGGTGTTGCAGGCCCGCTGGGGCGCATGGACCCGAACGCGCTCGACGCGGCGATCCGCGCGCATCCGGCCGAGTTCGTGCATGCAGGACAACCCATGGCCGCCTCCATCACACAGGCAACCGAGATCGGCACGCTTTACTCCCTTGACGAAATCGAGACGATCGCCGGCATCTGCCGCGAGTCCGATATTCCGTTGCACCTCGACGGCGCGCGCTTTGCCAACGCCCTGGTGGCGCTTGAAACCACACCGGCAGAGATGACCTGGAAGCGCGGCGTCGACATCGTCTCCTTCGGCGGGACCAAGAATGGCTGCTGGTGCGCGGAGGCCATTGTGGTGCTCGACCCGGCAAAGGTCGGGCAGATGCACTTCCTGCGCAAGCGCGCCGCGCAGCTCTTTTCCAAATCGCGCTTCATCGCCGCACAGTTCGAAGCGTATTTCCGGAACGACTTATGGCTAAAGACGGCGCAGCACGCCAACGCCATGGCTGCAGACCTCGCATCTGCCATTTCGGCCACCGACGGCACACGCCTCGCCTGGCAGCCACAGGCAAATGAGGTGTTTGCACTGATGACTGCCGAGAAGGCAAAGACACTGCAGGCCGCGGGCGCGAAATTCTACCCGTGGAAGCACCCTCTGTCCTTTACCGACGAGGTCGGCACAGGAGAGGTACTTCATCGGTTTGTGACCAGCTTTGCCACGGAGCGGTCCGAGATCGAAGCGTTCAGGCAGGCCCTGAACGGCTGAGCGGAAGGCGCGCGCGATAAACACCGCCTCACGCCCATGTGATGGTGGCTCGCGCGCGCTTGATTTCCAAGTGAACTGTCCCTCTGAAAAAACGGGTCCTGCCGGAGCTGAAATCCGGCTTCGACACGACCTCTAGAGGAGATCATTTCATGTCCACGAAAACCGCACTCACCGCCGCATATATTGCCGGCACAGTCGCTGCCGCCCTGTCGGCGGGCACCCTCGCCACAACCACGGCTGCCCAGGCACAGGAAAAAGAAAAGTGCTATGGTGTTTCCATGGCCGGCAAGAACGATTGCGCTGCCGGCCCCGGCACCACCTGCGCCGGCACGTCGAAGGTCGATTACCAGGGCAACGCCTGGACCTATGTGGATGCAGGCACCTGCACCACGATGGAACTGCCCGGCGAACGCATGGGCTCGCTTGAGCCGCTTGATCGCGATCTGCCGTCCTGATCGACCTGACACCGCATTGATCTGAATCGCCGGGAGGCGCCTGATGGCACGCGAATTCGCAATTCACTCCGCAAACCAGAACCGCCTCCCGGCATTCACTCCCGCCGGCAGGGCCGGCGCGAGTTTCAAACCGCAGCATTTCGATGCAATCGCAGCAGCACCAACTTCGGTCGGCTTCGTGGAAGTGCATGCGGAAAACTATATGGGCGCGGGCGGACCGCCGCACGCCGCCCTGACCGAAATCCGCAACATGCTGCCCGTTTCCCTGCACGGCGTGTGCATGTCCATCGGCGGAATGAACCCGCTCGATCCCGAACACCTCGCCCGTTTTGCCGGCCTCGTCGAGCGATACGAACCCTTCAGGGTGTCGGAACATCTCGCCTGGTCGACCCATGACGATGTGTTTTTCAACGACCTCCTGCCCCTGCCCTATACCGACGAGACGCTGGCGCGCGTGTGCGAGCATATTGACCAGGTGCAGGAAGCAATCGGCGGACCGATCCTGCTTGAAAACCCGTCCACCTATGTTCTTTTTTCCGAATCTGTCTGGAAGGAAACCGATTTCCTGCGTGAAATCGTGAAGCGCACGGGCTGCGGCCTGCTGCTCGACATCAACAATGTGTTCGTCTCCGCAACCAATCACGGCTTCAGCGCCACGGGATACCTGGCCGATTTCCCGCTGGAGCATGTGGGCGAGATCCACCTAGCCGGCCATGACGAGCAGGAGGATGACGAGGGCGCGCCGCTGTTGATCGACAGCCATGACCGGCCCGTCGCCGACCCCGTGTGGAGCCTCTACGAGACGGTTATCAAGGCGTGCGGGCCGATCGATACCCTTGTCGAATGGGATTCGGAGGTTCCCGACTGGCCGGTCCTGCGCTCGGAAGCCATTGCCGCCGAACGCATTCTCGACCGCTATCGTGGCCATCAGCAAGACGTGAAACGCCATGCGCTCCACTCCTGACCTCGTGGCGGCCAATGCGTCCACCGCTTACGATGACGCGTTCGGTTCGGTGCTTCTCGATCCGGAGCGTGCGACACCGCGGGGCGTGACCGGCCCGCACGGCAAGGCGGCGGATAAACGCTTCAACGTCTACCGCAACAATGTCACCCACAGCCTCGTCGCGGCGCTCACCGAAATCTTCCCGGCGGTGGCGCGAATCCTGGGGGAGGAGAATTTTCGAATGATCGCGCGCGATTTCCTGCGCGCGCATCCGCCGCGCTCGCGGCTCGTCTTCGAGTATGGGCATGATTTCGCGGATTTTCTCGCCGGTTTCGCACCGATCCGGCATCTGAAATACCTGCCTGACGTCGCGCGGCTAGAACGCGCCTGGCTCGACGCCTATCATGCAGCTGACCGGACGCCGCTCACTGCCGACGATCTCGGCGCGTTGCCGCCCGAGGCGCTGGCGACAGCGCTCTTCACGCCGCATCCGGCCGCACGCCTCGTCTCTTCAGACTATGCGGTCTACACGATTTTCATCGCGCACCGGGAAGGCCCGATGCCCGAGCGCATCAATGCCGGCATTGCCGAAGCTGCCCTTGTGACGCGACCATCTCTGAACGTGGAGGTGCGAAGGCTCGACCGCGGCCAGTTTCTGTTCCTCAAGACCTTAAGCCAGGGAGCGCCCCTGCAAAACGCCGCAGGCCTGGCACTTGAGAGCCAGCCGGACTTCGATCTCCAGGCGGCGATCGCCCTGACCATTGAAAGCGGCGCGTTTGAAGGCTGCCGCGCCGGCAACGATATCGACGAAAAGGACTGATGGCCGTGTTTCAGACAATCGAGGCGCTCCATGCGCGTGTCTTCTCAACCGTGGAGCGGATGCTCGACGGCTGGTTTCTGGGCTTTGCAGCCCGTTTCTCCTTCTTCGCCGTTCTCTATTTCTACTTCCTGAACTCGGCACGAACCAAGGTCGGAGATGGCTTCTTCGGCTTCTTTCACGTCGCTGACGGCGCCTACTACCAGATCGCACTGCCGGCGGTGGAAGCGGCAGGGGGCAACGTTTCGGCCGTGTCTTTCATTCCATGGGGGTTCGTTGTCTGGATGGGGACATATTCCGAGTTCGTGTTGCCATTGCTGATCGTGATCGGCCTCTTCACCCGCATTGCTGCGCTCGGCATGATCGGTTTCGTGCTCGTCCAGTCCTATGTGGACATCGCCGTGCACAATGTGGGTTCGGAGACGGCGGGAGCCTGGTTCGACCGGTTCTCGGACGGACTGATCTGGGACCAGCGCACGCTCTGGGTGTTCCTGCTTCTCTATCTCGTGGTCAAAGGCGCGGGGTTGATCTCGCTCGACGCGCTTCTTTCACGCCGCCGCACGATTTCAGACAGCTGAACCAGAAGCGGCGCCACAAGGGCGCCGCCAATACTCGATGAGCATTTCTCTGGTTTCGAGCATCGGGCCGAAACGCGGAATGCGGTTTTCGGATTACTCCGATGCTCCATCATTAGTTTAGATCGTCCCTTGTGCGTCCGAATGGACGCCGGCGATTTAGAGCGCTTCCACTTTTCATCGAATCGTAAAAGCGCTCTATCTTATTGTTTTTACGCAATTCCGGACGGAAAACTGGCAGCCACTTTTCCTGGAATTGCTCTAGTGGGCCTTGGCCTCAATCTCCTTCGCATCCTTCACCGAGGCGATGGGAATGCGGCGCGGCTTCATCTCCTCGGGGATGTTGCGCGTGAGATCAATGTGCAGAAGGCCGTTCTCAAGATTGGCGCCCGTCACCTCGACATGATCGGCAAGCTGGAAACGGCGCTCGAAGCTGCGCGAGGCGATGCCGCGATAAAGCAGTTCGCTCTCGCCCTTCTGCTCGGCACTCTTTTCGCCCTTGACGGTGAGCACGTTGCGATGGGCCTCGATGGAAATGTCCTCTTCGCCAAACCCGGCGACAGCCATCGAGATGCGATAGGCATCTTCACCCGTGCGCTCGATGTTGTAGGGCGGGTAAGTCTGGCCATTGTCCGGCTGACCGAGCGTATCAAGCATCGAGAAAAGCCGGTCGAAGCCGACGGTGGAACGATAAAGAGGCGAAAAATCTACGTGACGCATGGTCTGTTCTCCTGTTGAGCAACATTGCGTTATGGCCATGTTCCGAAACCCGCTTATGGGCGTTTCCGAGAGGCCAGCGACCCCGTTCTGGCGGCCGCAGAAAATATATGGGGACATCAAAAATCCGGTTCAAGAGCCCGACCGATCCAGATGAACGGCGGATGAACGGAGCACTCGGAAACCGTTCAGCTTGGCCCCGCTAGGGTGGCTCTACCTGATTGGCAGCCCTGTGTTGCCACCGGGTAAAGCACCGGATGTAACGTCCCTTCCACCGGTGCGGAACGCCGGAAGCGGCATGACGTCGCTTCCGGCATTCGATCTCCCAGAACCTTTCCGTTTCTTGCCTTTCAGCCCACCCGGCTCTATCAATCCATAGGAATATCATCTTCCGTCACCCCTCAACCATGCTCTTGAGGCCAATGATTCCGCATGGATGACCTGCTTATCGCCGTTCCGGAGAATCCCGCGCCAGACGGGATTGAAGCAGGCCTGTTGCAGACGAGTGACGGGATTTCGATCCGCTACGCGCGCGTGCCGGGCCGGGGCGAGACAAAACGCGGCACGGTGGTGCTGCTTCCAGGCCGCAACGAATACATCGAAAAGTATTTTGAAACGGCCGACGATCTCGCACGACGCGGTTATGGATCGGCGATCCTCGACTGGCGTGGGCAGGGTGGCTCCGAGCGGCTTCTGGCGAATGCCAATCGCGGCTATGTGGAGAGTTTCGATGACTATGTGCGCGATCTGGACACGCTGTTTGAGCAGGTCGTTCTGCCGGACTGTCGGGGCCCCTATTATATCCTTGCCCACTCAACGGGCGTGCTGATTGCGCTTCTGGCCTCCCCTAGCCTCACCAACCGTGTGCGCCGCATGGTGCTTTGCGCGCCACTGCTTGGCCTTGCCGGCTCGCCGGCCACAACGACCTGGGTGGCGCGCCTCGCCCGGTTTCTCTACGCGATCGGGCTTGGAAAAATGTATATGCCGGGCCGGCGCAACCGGCTGAAGACACCGGATTTCTCACCCGCGGCGCTGAGCTCCGACCCGGAGCGCTTCAACCGCAACCGCGCGACGGTGACGACCTCGCCGGGGCTTGCCATCAATGGCCCGACAGTGGCCTGGACGCGTGCCATGTTCCGCGCGGTCGAGCAGGTGACGGATCCGGACTTCATGGCCAGGCTGCACATCCCCTCGCTGATACTCGCAGCCGGGAGCGACCGCGTCGTTTCCAACAGCGCCATCGAAACCTATGCGCGCCACCTGCGCAGCGGTTCGCTGCTGACGATCGATGGCGCGCGCCACGAACTGCTGCAGGAGGCCGACCGCTACCGTGAGCAGGCGCTCGCCGCCTTCTTCGCCTTTGTGGAAGGAACAGGCGACATCGACTTCTGAACCGTGTCAGCGCAGGAGGGCCATCGCCTTTTCATGGAGCTGGGGCGTGGCAGCGGCAACAATGTCGCCGCCGCTTTCGGGCCGGCCGCCGGCCCAGTTCGTGATCACCCCGCCCGCCTGTTCGATGATGGGAACGAGCGCGACAATGTCGTAAGGCTGCAGGGCCGTTTCGACAACGAGGTCGATCTGCCCCGCCGCGAGCATGGCATAGGCGTAGCAGTCAGTGCCGTAGCGGGCGAGACAGACGGATTTTTCCACCCGGTCATAGGCGGGACGGCGCAGCGCATCGAACAGCGCAGGCGTGGTGGTGCACAGTGTGGCATCGGCAAGCTCGGTCGTGTCGCGGGTTTTCAATGACCGCGCACCGCCCGGCCCCTCATAGTGGGCGCCCTCACCGACCGTGTAGAAAAGCTCGCCCGTGAAGGGCTGGGACATCATGCCCGCAACCGCGCGACCCGACACGGTGAGCCCCACCAGCGTTCCCCACAGGGGCAGGCCGGAGATGAAAGCGCGTGTGCCGTCAATGGGATCGATGATCCAGCGATGATCACTTGCCTCGCCCTCAAGGCCGAATTCCTCGCCCAGTATGCCATGATCGGGATAGGCCTCGCCGATCAGCGCGCGTATCGCCTTCTCGGCCTCGCGGTCGGCCTCCGTGACCGGGTCGAAACCGCCATCGACCTTGTTGTCGATCAGCACCGGCTGGCGAAAGCGCGGCAGGGTCTGTTCTGCGGCAGCCTCGGCAATGCGGCGCATGAGGGCCGGCGACACGGTCATGGGGAACTCCTGAACTTCTGGATTTGGGATTTCTGGATTCGGCTGACAGGCGGATGGTCGGATGGTCGGATGGTCGGATGGTCGGATGGTCGGACATGATCTTCGCCGCGAATGCGGCTGTTTGCAATGGTTGTCGAACGGTTAACGCTTGACAATGCTGCAATGCAACATAAACTTCTATTCAGGCAGTTTACCTGCCGAATGCCCTTTTGGGCGTTTCCTCCCTAGACTTTAGGCCGCGTCGCCCATGCGATGCGGTCTTTTTTTACCCCGCTCTTCCGGGTCGAGGGAATTTATGTTGCACTGCGAAAAACCTGCAGGTCACTCGGCTGCGAGGGGAAGATCGGTGAAATGCCGCCCGGCGGTCAGCATCAGTTCGCACGCGAAATCTGTCAGGTCATCCATCAGGGCATTGAAACCCGGGGTCTTCTCGAACGTCCGTTCATCCATATAGAGGCTGCGGTTGATCTCGATCTGCAGCGCATGGAGCCCCTGGGCGGGGCGGCCGTAATGCTCGGTAATGAAGCCACCGGCATAGGGCTTGTTGTGGACGACGCAATAGCCGCGCGCCGATAACAGGCCGACCACCCATTCCGTCAGGATGGGCGCAGCCGACACGCCGAAGCGGTCGCCGATGATGAAATCAGGCCGCAGGCTGCCGTCTCCCGAACGCACACCCGCCGGCATGGAATGACAGTCGATCAGAATGCCATGACCGAAGGTGCAGTGCGTGTCGATCAGAAGCCGTTTCAGGCATTCATGATAGGGCTGGTAGATCGCCTCGATACGCGAAACGGCTTCGGCCAGCGGCAGCCGGCCCTGATAGATGTCGAGCCCCTCGCCGACCAGCTTGGGCACGGTGCCGAGCCCGCCGGCCACCCGCGGCGAGCGGATGTTGGCGTAGGGCGGCACCGGCTCGGAAAACATGCGCGGATCGAGTTCCCACGGCTCGCGGTTCACATCGAGATAGGCGCGCGGGAAATTGGCGGTCAGGAGAGGCGCGCCGCAGGCGACCACACCGGAGAAAAGCTCGTCCACATAGCAGTCTTCCGAACGCCGGATCACGGTGGCGTCAAGCCGGCTCATTTCGAGAAAACGCTGCGGATAATGGCGCCCACTGTGCGGCGAATTGAAGACGAACGGTGCCTCTTGCGACGCTGGGGCATGCACCTCGAAAGCCGGAATCTTCCCGAAATCCGTTGTAGCATTCATCCGTGTTTTACGCCTCCACCAAGCCTTGTCCCTGCAAAGCCTGCCACCGGCGCGCGCGCCTGTCCAGCCGCTCCACAGACTGGCCCATAAGGATTCACTTGATATTTACCATGCGAGAATCATATAGCTGATGACACATAAGCGGTTTGCGGGACGACCGCTCTCGCACGATTCGGACGGCACAATGGCACGGATTCTCCTGGCGGAAGACGATAACGACATGCGGCGCTTTCTCGTGAAGGCGCTGGAACGGGCAGGTTACGAAGTCGTGGACTTCGACAATGGCGCGGGCGCCTATGACCGGCTGCGCGAAGAGCCCTTCTCTCTCCTTTTGACCGACATCGTGATGCCGGAGATGGACGGCATTGAGCTCGCCAGGCGCGCGACGGAGATCGATCCCGACTTAAAGGTGATGTTCATCACGGGGTTTGCCGCCGTGGCGCTCAACCCCGATTCGAACGCGCCCCAGGACGCAAAAGTCCTGTCCAAGCCCTTCCATCTGCGCGATCTCGTCAACGAGGTGGAGAAGCTTTTACAGGCGGCCTGAGAGCCATTTTGCCACGGGAAGGCGCGGCATCCGGGACGGTTGTCGAAATTGCCGTAAAATCCCCAAACTACCTATTGACGCCTGCCGCAATTTTATGATCTATGCGCGGCGTCGGATGGGCGTGTAGCTCAGCGGGAGAGCACTACGTTGACATCGTAGGGGTCACTGGTTCAATCCCAGTCACGCCCACCATCCGTTTCTCATAAAAATCAAACCTTTATCGAAGAGCCCGCAGCGCTCGATGCGCAGGTTCCGTTGGCTGGCTTTGTGCCGGTTTCTGATCTGCTGAAAGGACCCCAGCGACCAGAGACGCAGCTTTCGCGCACAGGCCAATGGCAAATGCGCCCGCAGCATGTAAGCCAGAGCACGAACACAGGAGCAGTCAATGCTCCGTCAGCGTTTCACTGTCCGAAAACGCTCTTCAAGATAGGATACCAGCCGCACCGCGGGCCAGAGCACGATCAGATACATGATCGCGGCGGCGATCAGCGGTGTGGGGTTGGCGGTCAGGGCCTGGGCGTCGGTTGCCTGTTTGAGCAGGTCGGGCATGGCCACCACCGAGGCCAGCGACGTGTCTTTGGCGATCGCCACAGAATTGCTCGTGTGCGGCGGAATCGCCACACGAAACGCCTGCGGCAGGATGATCTTGTAGATGATCGCCCAGAACGGCATCCCGAGAGCCTTCGCCGCCTCCGTCTGGCCGTCGGGAATCGACTGGATGCCCGCCCGAAAAACCTCGGCCGTGAAGGCGGAAAACACGAGGCCCAGCGCCAGGGTCGCCGACGTGAAAGCGTTCAGGCGGATGCCCACAAAGGGCAATGCATAATAGATCAGCACCAGGACAACGAGGATCGGCAGCGCACGAAACACATCCACGTGCAATACAGCCAGCATGCGTACGGGACGTGGCCCGTAGAGCCGCGCAAGACAGATCAGCACACCCGCCAGCCCACCCAGCGTTATCGTGGTCAGGGCAAGAAGGATCGTGTTGCCCACGCCCCGCAGCAACATTGGAAAGATACGGACAAAAACCTCAGCATTCAGGAACGTTTCGACGAAACCCGGCATTCATTCTCCTCCCTCACCGCTCCCTGATCCCCACGGACGGACGGTTCATCTTTGAAATTCCGACGAGACAGGCAGCCGCATACTCCCTGACTTCCCTGCCCGGCTTCATGCCTGAAAGGGCGGCCCGTCGCCCGGTCGTGCCGCTACCGACCGATAGACCGCCAGCGTGAACTGAACGTGTTCGCGCAGGAGCGCAGCCGCGCACACCGCATCGCGCGCAAGCGCCGCCTCCATCAGCCGCGTGTGGTTGGCAAGGGACAGCGCTTCCTCCAGCAACGCCAGCGTCGGCGCATCGTGTTCGGCTTCACGCTCCGCATCACCACCTGGCGCAAGCAGAAGCGCCTGATGGTGCCGCCTCAACTGTTCGGAAATCTGTCGCTGAAAGGATTTCAGCCAGCCTGATCTGGCAGCAGCGAGAAGCGCCCCATGGAAGGAATCATGTGCATCCATCCAGGAGGCGAAAGCTGCCGAACGGTCTCTGCGAAGAGCAGTTGAGGCACGTGACAGTTGATGATGGCACGCCACTATGGCGCTTTCCCATTCCAGATCGCCATGGGCTATGGCGTCCTCCAGAAGTGCCGTTTCCACAACAGCGCGCGCCTGCTCGAGATCTTCCAGTTCCGCCACCGAGACGGGCGCCACGCGGTAGCCGCGATTGGGGCTGAGAACGGCAAGGCCCGCTTCTTCAAGCCGCGACAATGCTTCGCGCAGCGGCGTGTACCCGACACCATAACGCTTCGACAGCATCATCAGGCGCAGGGGCGCACCTGGCGCCAGAACACCACTGACAATATCCCGCTTGAGGGCAGCAAGCGCTCCCTCGGGCTCCAGCGGATCGCTCTGTGGCATTGTCTCGACCTCAGATTTCATATAATCAATCATATTATATATAATTTTGCGGGCCAATAGGACTTTGATCAAATGAGCATAGCCAAACAAAATCAGGATACAGACATGATGGCAAGTGCCCAGGAGAGCGACAGGCTGGACCCGCTGAAAGATTATCGCCCCAGATTCACGCTACCGGAAGGCGTTATCTATCTGGATGGCAACAGCCTCGGTGTCCTGCCGGCAGGTCTCAGCGATCGCATGAGTGACGTGATCGAACGCCAGTGGGGCGAACGCCTGGTGCGCGGCTGGAACGACGCCGGCTGGATTGACCTGCCGTCCCAGGTCGCCGGTAAAATTGCTGCCCTTGTCGGCGCCGGTGCGAACTGCGTGACCGTCGGCGATTCCACCTCGATCAATGTCTTCAAGGTGCTTTCCGCAGCCCTCTCCCTGCGTCCGGACCGGCGTGTCATTCTCTCTGACAGGAACAATTTTCCAACCGATCTTTATGTCGCCGACGGGCTTACCCGCCTCCTTGGTCAAGGCTATGAGCTGAAACTCGCCACAGCCGACACGATGGAAGAGGCCGTGGACGAAACCGTTGTCGCAGTGCTGCTGACGGAAGTCGACTACCGGACCGGTGAGCGCTACGACATGGAGGCCATGACGAGGCACATTCACGGCAGGGGCGCCCTTGCTATCTGGGATCTGTGCCACAGCGCAGGCGCTTTTCCCGTCCACCTCGATGCCGCCGGGGCGGATTTCGCCATCGGCTGCGGCTACAAATACCTGAATGGCGGTCCCGGGGCGCCAGCCTTCCTTTATGTCGCCGAACGCCATCTGAATGACGTCGCCCCGGCTCTTTCGGGCTGGATGGGGCACGACGCCCCCTTTGCGTTCACCACCGATTACAGGCCGGCAGACGGCATTGGCCGAATGAAGGTGGGCACACCGCCTATTCTCTCCCTCTCCGCGCTCAACATCGCGCTTGACGCCTTCGAAGGCGTCGACATGGCGCTGGTGCGGCAAAAATCGCAGGAATTGTGCGATCGGTTCATAGCCGAGGTCGAGCACCGCTGCCCGGAACTGGAACTGGTTACGCCTCGCGTGCGGGAGCAGCGCGGCAGCCAGGTGTCGTTCCGGCACCCTGAAGGCTATGCGATCATGCAGGCCCTCATCGCCAATGGCGTGATCGGCGATTTTCGCGCCCCCGACATTCTGCGGTTTGGCATGACACCGCTTTACCTGCGGCACACCGACATCGTGGCGGCTGCGGAAATTCTGGAACGTGTCTTGCGGCAAAAGCTCTGGGATCGGGAGGAATACCGCACCCGCGCCAAGGTGACGTGACCCCAACTCCCAGCCTGATGGACGGAGCTGTTCGGGAAAACGGCTCCGTCTGGCTCCCGTAGCCTTACGATAATTTAATACTAGAAAAGATGAAAAGCCGCCCGGAAGCTGGCATAAAGAAGATGGCCTGAAGCGACCGGTATACCGGCTGACGAGCGCCGCCTCCATTGCCAAGATCGAATAGCCGGAGCGTGCATGTCTTTCTGGAAACAGGCAGTTGCCTGCCTCATCATTCTTATCGCAGCAGCCTTTGCATGGTTCCTGTACTATCCGGGCGCGCAGGATGTGCTGGCGCGCGCGGGTCTTGTCTCTTCGGGCGAAACCTCGGCAGAAAACACCGCAACGCGCGGGCCGCAGCGCGGAGGCCGTGGCGGAGGCGCGCCCGGCCCCGTGGTGACTGCCCCAATCACCCATGCGACGATCAACGACAGGCTTTCCGCCATCGGCACCGGCCGGGCGCTGCGCTCGGTTATCGTCAATCCGCTCACGGCGGGCACGCTGGTTGAAATTGCGGTCACGTCCGGGGCTGAGGTGAAGGCCGGCGACCTTATTGCCAGGCTCGATTCAGATTCCGAGGAAATCGCTCTGGACCGTGCCGTGATCGCCCTTGATGACGCCCGGGCGACGCTCGAACGCATCAAGGCACTGCGCACGTCCAACACGGTGAGTGTGGTGCAGCAGAACGAAGCCGAGCTTGCCCTGCGCAATGCGGAACTGGCCAAGCGCGAAGCCGAACTCGCACTTGAACGCCGCTCCATCACCGCCCCCATCGACGGCACGGTCGGCATCCTGCCGATCTCGGCCGGCAGCTATGTGACGAGCAGCACGGAAATCGCCAGCATCGACGACCGGTCGCAGATCCTGGTGGATTTCTGGATCCCCGAACGCTACGCCGACCTGATCGATATCGGTTCGCCGCTGACGGCCGCGTCGGTCGCCCGGGCATCTTCGGTCCATGAAGGTGAAATCAGCGCCATCGACAATCGCATCGACCCGGAAAGCCGCACGCTGCGCATCGAGGGACGCATCGACAATCCCGACGACCGACTGCGGGCCGGCATGGCATTCACCATTTCCATGCGCTTCCCCGGCGAAACCTATCCGGCTATCGACCCGCTGGCGATCCAGTGGAGCTCTGACGGGCCGTTCGTCTGGACCGTCGAAAACGGCATGGCACGGCAAAAGCCCGTGCGCATCGTACAGCGCAACGCCGACAGCGTTCTGGTCGATGCCGAGTTCGGCGAGAACGACCTTGTCGTCACCCAGGGCATCCATAATGTGCGCGAGGGCGCGCCCGTTGAAACGGCGGGCAACCCGGCCAATGCCGGCGCCAGACTGGCCAATGCGGAAGGATCCGCGACGTGAAGGAGACGCTTCACAACGCCCAGGCGGGCATCACCGCTCTCTTCGTCCGGCGGCCGGTTCTGGCCTTTGTTTTCAACACGCTGATTGCCGTGGCGGGTCTTGCCGCCCTCTTCGGCATCGAAGTCCGCGAACTGCCGGATGTCGATCGCCCGGTCATCACCGTTTCCACCAATTTTTCAGGCGCCGCCGCAGAAACGATGGACCGCGAGGTGACCGCCATCATCGAAGGCGCCGCGGCCCGTGTCTCGGGCGTCGTGGCGATTTCGTCGGATTCTTCCTACGGCCGCAGCCGGGTGACGGTGGAATTCAGCGACAGTGTCAATCTGGACACCGCCGCCTCCGACCTGCGCGATGCGGTGAGCCGCATCCAGAACAGCCTTCCCGATGATGCAGATGCACCACGCATTATCAAATCCGACAATGATGCGCAGGCGGTGATGCGCATTGCGCTCACCTCGGCAAACATGCCGGTGCAGGAACTGACGACACTGGTGGAGGATGAGGTCGTCGATGCCTTTTCCGCCGTGCCCGGTGTCGCCGACGTGCAGGTCTATGGAGACCGCACCGAGATATTCCGCGTCGACATCGACCAGACGAAACTCTCCAGCATGGGACTGACGGTCGCCGACGTTTCGCAGGCACTCGGCACAGTCGCGTTCGACACGCCGGCAGGCTCCCTCAGCAACACGACCCAGGACCTGACCGTGCGCGCCACGGCCGCCATCTCGACACCGGAAGAGTTCGAAGCGATCTATCTCAAGGACTACGTCCGGCTGGGCGAGGTTGCGACCGTGACGCTTGGCGGCGATCTGGGAGAAAGCCAGCTGCGCGCCAATGGCCGCACCGGCATCGGGCTGGGCATTGTGCGCCAGGCACAGTCGAACACACTCGAGATTTCCACCGGCGTCCGCAAGGCGGTGGAGGACGTGCGCGAAATCCTGCCCGAAGGGGTCGACATCGAGGTCACCAGCGATGATGCCACCTTCATCAACGGCGCCATCCATGAGGTAGAGATCGCACTGATGATCGCCGTGACGGTGGTCCTTCTGGTCATCTTCATCTTCCTGCGCGACGTCCGCGCGACAATCATTCCCGGCCTCGCCATCCCGGTCGCCCTGATCGGCACACTGGCCACCATCTATCTGACCGGCTTTTCCATCAATATTCTCACCCTTCTGGCGCTGGTTCTGGCCACCGGGCTCGTGGTGGACGACGCCATCGTGGTGCTGGAAAACATCGTGCGCCGGCGCAATGAAGGCATGGGCGCGCGCGCAGCCGCCGTGCTCGGCACACAGGAGGTCTTCTTCGCAGTGCTGGCAACGACGGCAACGCTGATCGCGGTCTTCGTGCCCATTTCCTTCCTGCCGGGGCAGGCAGGTGGCCTCTTCAAGGAATTCGGCTTCGTTCTGGCCATGGCGGTTTTTCTTTCTTCCATCGTGGCGCTCTCGCTCTGCCCGATGCTGGCGTCCCGCATGCTGGCCTCCCATCCCGAAGGCGAAGCGGGGGAAGCTACCGGAATGGGCGCACGCGCCGGGCGGGCCCTTTCCACCATCTATCGACGCTGCCTGCAGGCCTGCCTCAATGCGCCTGCCCTGGTGATCGTGATTTCGGTGCTTTTCGCCGCTGCCGCCTACGGTGCGTTCGGTTTCATCAAATCCGAAATCACACCGAGCGAAGATCGCTCGATCGCCTTCATGCGCGTTTCGGCGCCACAGGGTGTCAGCCTCGACTACTTCGCGGAACGGATGCGCCGCATCGAAGCGCTGATACAGCCCCTGCGCGACAGTGGCGAGGTGGTCAGCACATTCTCGATCGCAGGTCGGGGCTCCTCCAACAGCGGCTTTCTCGTATTGCGTCTGGCCGACTGGGAAAACCGTGTGCGCAGCCAGCAGGAGATCGTCGCCGACATTTCCACCCGCGTGCGCAACGAACCCGGCGTGCGCGCCTTCGTCTTCCAGCCCAACAGCCTTGGCATCCGTGGCGCGGGCAACGGGTTGAGTTTCGCAATCGCCGGCAACAACTACGCAAAACTGACGGAGACGGCAGAAAAGATCGTCGCGGCCATGGACGAGGATCCGGGCTTCCGTCAGGCCCGCCTCTCCGACGACACGACACAGCCCCAGCTTTCCATCGCCATCGACCGCGAACGCGCGTTCGATCTGGGGATCGACATCGACGGTCTTGGCAACACGATCCAGGCGATGCTTGATGGCCGCAAAATTGGTTCGGTCTTCATCGACGACCGTAGCGTCGACGTCAAACTGGTCTCGACCACCAATCCGGTGAACGATCCCACCGATCTGGAGAACATCTACATCAAGGCCGGCGACGGACGCTTCGTGCCTTTGTCCGTCATCGCCACTCTGAAGGAACAGGCCGTACCGCCATCGCTGTCGCGCGAGGATCAGTTGCGTTCGGTCGGCGTCAACGCGGCACTCGGCGATGTCGCACTTGGCGAGGCCTATCAGCGGGCGCAGGAGATCGCCGCGCCTCTGCTCGAACCGGGCATGCGGCTTGTGCCGCTTGGAGAAGCAGCCGCGCTTGGCGAGACCGCCAACTCCATGCTGATCATTTTTGGTTTTGCGCTGGTCATCATCCTCCTCGTTCTGGCAGCCCAGTTCGAGAGCTTCGTCAGCGCCATCATCATCATGGCCACGGTTCCGCTCGGGCTCGCCTGCGCCGTGTTCGCCATGCTTCTGACGGGCACCAGCCTCAACGTCTACAGCCAGATCGGCCTCGTGCTCCTCGTCGGCATCATGGCCAAGAACGGCATTCTCATCGTCGAGTTCGCCAACCAGCTCCGCGATCGCGGGCTGGGCGTGCGCGAGGCCATCGAGGAGGCATCATTGATCCGCCTGCGTCCGGTTGCCATGACAATGATCTGCACCATTGTCGGGGGCGTGCCGCTCGTGCTCGCAAGCGGCGCAGGCGCGGAAGCACGCATCGCGCTTGGCTGGGTGATCGTCGGAGGTCTCGGCCTTTCGACGCTGTCGACCCTCTTCCTCACCCCGGTTGCCTATCTGGTGCTCGGGCGCTTCATCACTCCAAAAGTGGAGGAGGAAGCAAGGCTCGAACGCGAACTTGACCACGCGTCGCGGATCGGCGGGAAGGCATCCTGACGGATGCCTCTTCTGGCGGGTGACAATCGCAGTACAAAACTGTATCTGTGCGCGGCGCGCGGGTGGGGAAGCACACCGCGCAACCAGTTCAACAGCCACGGAGTGCCCCGTTGACCACCGGGACAATCAGCATTGAAGAAGCCGAGAAACTGGTAGGGCAGGAAGTCGGCCTGTCCAACTGGCGTGTCGTCACCCAGGAGATGATCGACCAGTTTGCCGCGGCGACGGACGATCACCAGTTCATCCACACCGACCCCGAGCGCGCGGCCCGGGAAACGCCCTATGGCGGCACCATCGCGCATGGCTTCCTGTCGCTGTCGCTACTGTCGACCATGGTGTTCGAAGCCGTGCCACGGCTGGAGGGCTCCGCCATGGGTGTGAACTTCGGCTTCGAGCGCATCCGTTTTCTGGCACCTGTGCGATGCGGCGCCCGCATCCGCGCCCGTTTCATCCTCGCCGCGATCAAGCTGCGCCCGTCAGGCATCGCCGAGGTCAACTACGATGTCTCCGTAGAGATCGAGAACTCGATCAAACCCGCTCTCACAGCGCACTGGCTGACACTGGCGATGCCCGACCGGACAAAGGAAGACTGACCGCAGCTGGCGGTTTCCTGTAACCTTATCAAAGCGATGCGGGATCACTGAACACCCAACAGGCGCTGCCACTTTTCAAGAGAAGAGTTGCCGGCATTAACGTTACAAGCCGTAAGAGAATTGCCTGTCCGCTTCGCGGAAGCTATTCATCCAAATAAACAGCGTGTCATTTCAGATTATTGACCGCGTTCCCATTCTCCCGAGAGTTTTCATGACCGTCAGTTTAAACGCTCCGCCAAAGAAAAAAGCACAAAAGAACCCCTATGCGGATCGTGAAAGCCTCGAATTCAATTTCCGCGCAAAGCGATTTCAGAACATCCGTCCGCTTATCGAGGATGCCCTTGCCGAGAAGCGGCAGATCAGAATTCTCGATCTCGGCGGAACCGAGGAATACTGGAAGATCGGTGCGGATTTTCTGAACCATCACCGTCAGAACATGAAGATCACGCTCCTCAACCTTGAAGCGGAACAGGTGGAGGACACGGAAATGTTCCACGCGCTTTCAGGTGACGCTGCCGATCCGGACCTTTTCGCCGGAGAGCAGTTCGATTTCGTTCATTCGAACTCCGTCGTGGAGCACGTTGGAAGCTGGGAACGCATGATGCAGTTCGCCGAGAACACGAAGCGGCTCTCGCGGCGCTATTTCGTGCAGACCCCGAACTTCTGGTTTCCCTTCGAACCGCATTTTCGCATGCCCGGGTTTCAGTATCTTCCCAAGACAGCCAGGATCGCACTCGTACAGCGCTTTCAACTGGGCTTTTTCCCGCGCACTCCCGATCCGGAAGAAGCCTGCGATCTGGTTGAGCACAACACGCTCATCTCCACGCGGCAGATGCGGCGATTGTTCGATGACGGCCATATCGTGCTTGAGAAATTCGCCTTCCTGAACAAGTCAATCATGGCCATGCGCACGCACTGAGCGCGGCACTATCTCTCGTCCCGGGTTCCCGCGACGTGGCAGGGAAACCAGGAACAGGGACGATAAGAAGGGCCGGAAGCGGCTGACGTTCCGGCCCTCGAGGGCGGTTCAGCGCTTCATGTAAACGCCGCTCCGCTCCATCTGACTGTGCGCATTCATGCGGTTCCGGCTGACTGCAGAATGCTCAAAAGCCCCTACTCTTCCTTCTGGGCCTGAACGTCATGCTCGGGCGCCGCCGAGACCAGTTCAGATGCGGTCGACTGCACCAATAGCAGATAGCGCTCATACTGGATCAGCACATCGTGAATGATCTGATCGCGTGTCATACCCATGATGTCGTAACCCTTGCTGCCGCTCGAAAACTGGGTGCGGGCCTCATATCGCAAGCCGGACCGCGCCGCATCGAAGGCCGAGAACGCCGGCAGTTTCTGCGAAGCAGGGGCCACCCCGTAAACGAAGTTGCGCATGTCTTCAGCCGGCGATGTGAGCGCGATGGCGCCACTTTCCTCTTCCTCCACAAAGGCTTCGCGCCCCCGCTCGGTCAGTTCCCTCGCCACCTGCTCCAGTGCGGGCTTCACGTCCTTCTGGATGAAGGCGAGCGTTTCCTTCTCACTCGGCGCATGCAGCATCAGCCCCAGCCTGCGCTGCCATGTGAGCCCGGAGGCGGGATAGGCCGGGGCCACCTGCGGCACTGCGGCATGAGCTTCGCGCTGCGCCAGGTCAGCCCGCATGCCGACATAGAGCGCCCAGACCAGCGCAAGCATGACAAAGGTGAACGGCAAGGCACTGGCGATGGTTGCCGACTGCAATGCACCGAGACCTCCGGCCAGAAGAAGGGATGCGGCGACCAGCCCCTCCAGCGCGCACCAGAAGACACGCTGCAGGGTCGTCGTTTCCGTTTCGCCGCCGGCTGCGATCGTGTCGATGACGAGAGAACCGGAATCCGACGAAGTGACGAAGAAGATCGCCACCAGCGCGACTGCCAGTGTCGATGTGAGGCCGGTGAACGGCAGATAGGTGAAGAACTGGAAAAGACCGACTGACACATCCCTGGCAACTTCGGCACCCAGCTCACCAGCGGCGATGCCGGTGTCTACGAAGATCGCCGTGTTGCCAAACACCGTCATCCAGAAAAAGGTGAAACCCGCCGGGATGAACAGCACTGCCGTTACGAACTCACGCACGGTGCGCCCGCGTGAAATGCGGGCGATGAACATGCCGACGAAAGGCGACCAGGAGATCCACCATGCCCAGTAGAACAGGGTCCAACCGTCGATCCACGGGGTCGGTTCATATGCGTAGATGTTGAAGGTGCGCAGAACGAGCGTGTCGAGATAGAGGCCGATATTCTGGACGAAGTCCCGAAAGAGATCAGCCGTTGGCCCGACAATCAGAACGAAGATCATCAGCAGGACTGCGACAATCAGATTGGTCTCGGACAGAATGCGCACGCCCTTGTCGAGCCCCGTAACCACCGAGATGGTGGCAAAGGCCGTGATGACCGCGATCAGTGGCAATTGCACCCAGGGCGCGATGGGTAGACCGATCAGATAATTGAGACCGGCATTGATCTGGGTAACGCCGAGCCCGAGCGACGTGGCGATACCGAACATCGTGCCGACAATGGCAAAGATATCAACCGCATGGCCGATGGGGCCGTTGATCCTGTCCTTCAACAGCGGATAGAGGCCTGAACGGATCGTAAGCGGCAGATTGTAGCGATAGCCGAAATAGGCAAGCGACAGACCGACCACGGCGTAAATGGCCCAGGCATGAATGCCCCAGTGAAAGAAGGTCACCGTCATGGCTTCACGCATCGCGGCGATGCTGCCGGGTTCCGCGGTGGGTGGCGCAAGAAAATGCGTCATCGGTTCCCCGACCGCATAAAACATCAGCCCGATGCCCATGCCTGCAGCAAAGAGCATGGCAACCCAGGAATGATATTTAAACTCGGGCTCGGAATCGTCCGGACCCAGCTTCAGCCTGCCGAATTGCCCGAATGAAAACAGAAGCACCGCCGCCAGAAAAATGCCGACAGCAAGGAGATAGAGCCAGCCGAAGCTCGCCAGGATGCTGCTCTGCAGTGCGGAGAACAGCTCCCCTGCCCGACTGGGAAAAACGATGCCGATCAAAAGAAACACGGCGATGATGGAGACCGCACCGAAAAAGACCGGCGGGTTGATGACAAAGCGATTAAACATGGGGATTACTTTTTGCGCTCCCGTTTTCGAAATGGCGGATGGCGCTCTCAAGCAGTGGCTCGCACAGAGTACGGCCGTTCCCTGAATGGCTGGAACACGGCCGCGGAGCGCCGGCGGCAGGCGCTCCGTTTCTGGGGTCCATGACCCGGATTGTCAATGACAGGCAGTTCCCGAAGCTGCGCATGCCCCTGCAGCCGGCAAGAGAGAACGCTCGTTCAGAGAACCCCGCATGCCCGAATGAGCTTGAGGAGCCGCGGCAGCGAGGGTTGTGTGTTCATCGCGCACCATGTTTCGCGCGCTTCACCGCCATAACTTTCCTTGTGTCTGGCGAGAGACTGGGTCGGATAGACAAGCTTCTGGGCAATCGGATTGGTGTAGATGAACCGGAAAGCGCGACGGGTCAGCCAGTCCTTCTGGAACTCCTGATCCTCGATCTTGTGGAAGGGCATGAGGCCGAGATAAAGCTTCGGCACCCCTTCGGCCTGAAAAGTTTCCACGGCGCGGCGCACCAGAAAGTAAGCAGCCAGCGGATCCGTATCGGGCAGCCAGCGCCGCGTGGCCGAAAGGTAGCCGACCAGCCTGTCATCCTCATAGAGCGGATCGAAGAAAGCGAAAGCGACCGGCTGATCGTTCTGGTCGAGAATGAAAAACTTGCGGACATCCGCCTCGTCGCGCAACTGAATCGGGCGCACAAGGAAGGAAAGCTCACGCCGTTTCGTGGTGCGGGTTCGCCGCCAACCAAGTGAAATCGCCTCCACGCGTTTCGGGTCGAGCCCAGCGACGGGAACCTCTTCGACACGGCATCCCATGCGCGTAAACCGGTTGGTTGCCGTGCGGAAGCTGCGCCGCGACGGGCCTGCGAAATCATATGTCTGAAGGTCGATCAGGCTTTCGATACCCAGCGCGTTCACGAAGAACCCGTTCGACGACAGGAGTTCTGCCATGGGGCGCGAGACCTGCCAGAAGGTGACATCCTGCCTGGCCGCAACAAAGGCGGCCAGCAGCTCAGGCCAGAGAGCGCGCGGGGCCAGAGGATCGGCCAGCGCATAGGCCGTGCGGCCCACCATGCGATAAGCGATAACGCCGTGCTCATTGCCGAAGTAGCGCAGCCCGGGCTGATGCGCGACCGAATAGGCCAGCACGAAATTGCCGTGCCGGCGAAGTAGCGCATGGCGCTGGTCAGCGGAGAGGAGAGCGTTGTCGCTCAGGCGATCAAAACTGGACAAACGAGATATCTGGTTCACGGCGAAGAATCATGTTCCGCGCCCCCACGGATGGAGGGATGCCACGCATTGCCTGACGTGACAAGCCGATTGACAATAAAGAAACTAATAGGTTATTTTATTGTCAATCGGAGATTCGTCATGCCCGCATCCCCCACATCCATTGCACCTGTTCAGCCCGAAGCCGCACCGGAAACGGCGGATGAGCGCATCCTCTTCGCACTCAAGACGAAGGGGGCGATGACGGCCCAGCGGCTCGCGCACTTCCTGAAGATATCGTCCGTTGCCGTGCGCAAGCAGCTTTCACGGCTGGAGGAAAGCCATCTGGTTCAGTTTCAGGAGGAAGCGCGAGGTCCCGGACGTCCGGAGCGTGTGTGGCGCCTGACGGCAAAGGGACACGGCCGTTTCCCCGACAGCCATTCGGACCTGACCCTTGACCTGATCAGCTCGATCCGCCGCATTTTTGGTGAAGACGGCCTCGACAGGCTGATCGGGCAGCGCGAACAGACAATGAAGACATCTTACGAAAACGCGGTAAACGCGCATTCCGATCTTGAGGAGCGTGTCGTCGCGCTGGCCCATATCCGTGCCCGCGAGGGTTACATGGCCGAAGTCGAACCGCTCGACGACGGCGCCTTTCTCCTGATCGAAAACCACTGCCCGATTTGTGCGGCCGCAACGGCCTGCCAGGGCTTTTGCCGTTCCGAACTCAGCGTTTTCAAGGCCGTGCTCGGCCCGCAGACACGGGTTGAGCGCACGGACCATATTCTGGCGGGCGCACGTCGCTGCGCCTACCGCATAGAAGCACGTTCAGGCGACTGAACCCGATTTTACCGAGGCACATCATGACTGATGCACAAACCGAGGCACCGCTCGGCAATGCCGGCTGGGCGGCGATCCTGAAAACCGGCCAGCTCGGCCAGTTCGCGCTCCTTTGTCTCGGCATCTGGCTCCACGCCGCCGACACGCTGCTCGTCGCAACGGCAATGCCGGCGGCGGTTGCGGAGATTGGCGGCGACCGGCTGGTGAGCTGGACGCTGTCGCTCTACCTGCTGGGCTCGATCATTTCCGCTGCCGCAGCCGCCCTTGCGGCCACGGCGATCGGCCTCCGCCGCGCCTTTGTGGTCGCAGCCCTCGTTTACACAATTGGCTGTGCCATCAGCGCACTCGCGCCCAACATGCCGGTCATGCTGCTTGGCCGTTTTGGCCAGGGCGTCGGCGGCGGCCTTCTGGTCGCGCTCACATATGTTGCGATCCGGCGTCTTTTCCCCGAAGAAATGTGGCCGCGCCTGATCGCCCTGATGTCCGCCATCTGGGGGGCGTCGGCCTTCTGCGGCCCCATGATCGGCGGCTTCTTCGCCGATCTCGGCCTGTGGCGCTGGGGTTTCTGGACCTTTGCGATCCAGGCGTTGCTGCTTGCGGTTCTGGTGCCAATGTTCCTGCGTCCGACGAGGGGCGCATCAGAAGCGGCTCAGCGTTTTCCCCTGGTGCGGCTCATACTTCTCTCGCTTGCCGTTCTGGCTGTGGCTACAGCGGGCATCTACGTGACACCCGGCATCTCGCTGCCTCTGGTGGCAGCGGGTGCGGCACTGTTTTTCCTCTTCCTGAAACGCGATGGCAGCCGTGCGACCGACAAAATGTTCCCGACGCGCGCATTCGATATTCGCACGCTTGTGGGTGCCGGTTTCATCGCCAATCTGGCACTTGGCACGGCGGCCATGTCCTTCACCGTCTATGGCCCGTTCCTCCTCCAGCGCATTCACGGCATGTCGGCGCTCGGAGCAGGCTATGTGATGGCGGCAGAAGCCGTTGCCTGGAGCTCGACGGCGATCCTTTTCGCCGGCGCGAACGAGGCAGGAGAGCGCCTTGTAATGAAAACCGGCGCCCTGCTCATCCTGCTGGCGGTTGCGCTGCTCGGTCCCGCCATGGCGGAAGGGCCGGTCTGGGCCATCGTGCTGCTTTCGCTCGCACAGGGCGCAGGCTTCGGCATGCTTTGGGGATTTCTCATCCGCCGCGTGGTTGCAGCCGCGCCCGAACACGAACGCGACAGCGCATCCGCGGCCATGCCGACAACGCAGCAGATCGCCTTCGCGCTTGGTGCCGCCCTCGCAGGCATCGTCGCCAACATGGCCGGCTTTGCCGAAGGCGGCACGGCGCAAGCCATGCAGGCCGTGGCGCTCTGGGTGTTTGTCAGCTTCGTGCCGCTGGCCGCCTTCGGCGCAGCCGCTGCCTGGCGCATTGCAAGCCGGAGGGCTGAGAAGGGTTAGCGATCTCTCTTTGGACGCCCCGTGTGCGTGGTGGAGGTCACGGACACGGGGTCGCTGGCTGGAAAAGTATCCTCAAGACCTTCGTCAAGTTCCTCTTCAAGCTCCTCGGCATTCAGCTTCCTCTTCTGAGGCTTTTTCGTAAATTCTCCCGGCGCCCCGGTGCGGGTCGTGCGCGTGACGGACACCGGATCGCTTGCCGGAAAACTGTCTTCTAAACCCTCCTCCAGTGCTTCCTCTTTGGCGGCACGCTCACTCTCGGTTTCGGGTTTTGGCTTCTTGGGATCAGGCTGCATCGATATCATCCTTTTTCGGATCAATGCCAAAACAGCCGCGTCGGTTCCGCTCGTCTGCGATTATCGATCGCGCGCGGCTGCCTCCAGAAGCATGAAAACATAGTCGGAAAAAGAGCGCCAGCATTCCACCCGGAAAGCGTCTTTCTCCGTTCGCCAGAAAATGACCTCCGCCTTGCCGAAAACCGTGCGTGAGCACGCGCCGACAGGAAAGGCGTCGAGCGACAAATCCTGCGGGCAACCGGCACTGAGAACGGCCTCGGCACGCGGTCCGGAGACAAGCACCGCCGTATTGCGATGCGAGACGTCCACAGCTGAATGAAATGCACTGACAGAGGTGCAGGCCCCGACCAGATCGGCCTCGTTCTCGTCGACCACCAGCCATTCGTCCGGGCCGAGCCAGAGAGCCGCACGGCCGTCTTTCGCGGTGGACGTCTTCGGACGCTGCGGCAGATCGAGGCCCAGGGCCTTCGAAAGAGACTTCACCGCAGTCTTCGGCGCGCGAAGCGAAAGCCGCGTGGCAGGCTCCGCACGCACCAGCGTGATGCCTTCATCATTGAGAAAACGGCCTTCCAGAGCGCTCGCGCGGGCGATTGCGTCAGCCATTGGTGCGCTCTCCCTTCTCGTCAAAGAAAACCGTCGAGGTGACTTCTACCGCGATCGCGCCATCCGGCATCGGCACATAAAGGGTTTCGCCCATGCGTTCATGCCCGCCCGCCACCAGCGCAAAGGCGATGGAATGGCCGCAATTCTCCGACCAGTAGGAGGATGTGACATGACCGAGCATGGGCACGGGGATCGGCGCTTGCGAGTCGGCAACGATCTGCGCGCCCTCTTCCAGAACCGTTTTGGGATCGCGCGTTCTGAGACCCACAAGCTGTTTGCGGCCGGGAGCGGTAAGGTCCGGGCGCATCAGCCCGCGCATGCCGACGAAATCCGTCTTCTTCCTGCCGATGGCCCAGGAAAGCCCCGCATCATGCGGCGTGACGGTGCCGTCCGTCTCCTGCCCGACAATGATGAAGCCCTTTTCGGCGCGCAGCACATGCATGGTTTCGGTGCCATAGGCGCAGGCCCCATGCTTTTCGCCTTCCGCCCAGACGGCTTCCCACACGGCACGGCCATAATCCGCCGGCACGTTGATCTCAAAACCGCGCTCGCCGGTGAACGACATGCGGAAAAGCCTCGTGGGTACGCCGCAGATCATCCCCTCCCGCACCGACATGTGCGGCATCGCCTCGTCGGATAGGTCGATCCCTTCCACCAGCGGGGCGATAATGTCGCGGCTTTTCGGCCCCTGAACGGCGATCACCGCCCATTGCTCAGACGTGGAGGTCAGATAGACCTTCAGACCCGGGAACTCGGTCTGGAGGTAGTCTTCCATGTGGTTGAGCACGCGTGGCGCGCCGCCGGTCGTGGTGGTCACGTGGAAGCGGTCTTCGGCAAGCCGCCCCACCACGCCGTCATCATAGATAAACCCGTCCTCGCGCAGCATGACGCCATAGCGACAGCGCCCGATGCCGAGTTTCTGCCACGGGTTGGTGTACATGAGTTCCATGAAGCGCGCGGCGTCCGGCCCGACGACCTCGATCTTGCCGAGCGTGGTGGCGTCGAAAATGCCCGCACTCTGGCGCACCGTGCGGCACTCGCGGGCGACCGCTGCATACATGTCTTCTCCGGCCTGCGGGAAGAACCAGGCGCGTTTCCACTGCCCGACATCCTCGAACACGGCCCCGTGCGCCTCGGCCCAGTCGTGCATGGGCGTGCGCCGCACCGGTTCGAACAGACGGCCCTTTCCGTGCCCCACAAGCGCGCCGAAAGTGACGGGCGTGTAGGGCGCGCGGAACGTGGTGAGCCCCACTTCCGGGATCGGCCTGTCCAGCATCTCGGCGGCGATAGCGAGACCGTGCATGTTGGACGTCTTGCCCTGATCGGTCGCCATGCCGGTGGTGGTGAAACGCTTGACGTGCTCGATGGAGCGCATGCCCTCGCGCACCGCCTGGCGGATGTCCTTCGCGGTCACGTCGTTCTGGAAATCCACGAAGGCTTTGGCTGTGCTTTCGGCACCAGCCCCCTCGCCCGCACCCAGCATGCCGCCGGACCAGCGCTCGGTGCTGTCGGCCGAAAGCTTTGGCAGCTTGCGGGCCGCACCGCCGGCGGCCTCGTGCCCGGCCTTCAGGGCCTCGGCCACCGTCTCGCCAAGATCGATGCTGCCAGCACATGCGCCAACTGAGACCAACTCCTGCACCGCTTGGCCGGGAAGGAAGCGCTGCGTTTCCGCATCGAAGGCAAGTTTGCCGCGCGACTGCGAAAAAAGGTGGACGGCTGGCGTCCAGCCAGACGAGGTCAGAAGCGCATCGCAGGCGATCGTGCGCTCCGCACCGCCTGAAACCGGGCGCAGCCGGATCGAGGAAACGCGCAGCCGCCCGCTCGTGCCGGTCACGGCATGACCCGTCAGGCATTCGATGCCCAACCGGCGCGCCTCTTCCACATGCGGCCCCTGCGGATCGGGCCGGCAATCGACGATAGCGGCAATGCTCACGCCCGCGCGTTTCAGATCGATAGCGGCCTGCCACGCGCTGTCTTCGGCCGTGTAGACCGCCACATTGCGCCCCACCGCAACGCCGAAATGGTTCAGATAGGTGCGGGCAGCGGACGCCAGCATGATGCCGGGCCGGTCGTTGTCGGGAAACACCATGTGCCGTTCTATGGCCCCGGTGGCGAGCACGACGCGCTTTGCCCGCACCTGCCAGAGCCGCTCCCGCGGCTGATCCGTGGCGGGGCTGACGAGGTGATCGGTCAGCCGCTCGACGAGCCCCACCATGTTCTGCGCGTAATAGCCAAAGCCCGTGGTGCGGGTGAGAAGCTGGACATTGTCGCGCGCGACAAGCTCCGCCGTCACGGCCTGCGCCCAGTCCCAGCCGGGTATGCCGTCGATCATCGCGCCGGTTTCATAGCGCAGTGCGCCGCCCGTTTCCGCCTGTTCGTCGGCCAGAATGACGCGTGCGCCTGCATCGGCGGCAGCGAGTGCTGCGGAAAGCCCGGCCGCACCGCCGCCAATGACCAGCACGTCGCAATGGGCGAAACGGTTTGCGTAACAGTCCGGATCGGGCCGGTCGGGCGCTTCGCCAAGACCGGCAGCGCGCCGGATAAAGGGCTCGTAAACCCGCTCCCAGGCGGCCTTCGGCCACATGAAGGTCTTGTAGTAGAACCCGGCAGAGAAGAAGGGCGACGCCAGATCGTTGAGCGCGCCGACATCGAAGGAGAGCGAGGGCCAGCGGTTCTGTGACACCGTGTCGAGCCCCTCATGGATTTCCTGAACGGTGGCCCGCACATTGGGCGCTCTGCGCGCGGCATCACGGTGAACGACAACCAGCGCATTGGGTTCTTCAGCCCCGGCTGACACCATGCCGCGCGGGCGGTGATATTTGAAGGAGCGGCCCACAAGATGCACGCCATTGGCAAGCAGGGCCGATGCAAGCGTATCGCCATGCAGCCCCTCGAAGGACTTGCCGTCGAAGGTGAAACGAACGGGATCGGCGTTATCGAGCCGGCCAACGCTGGCAATGCGGAAGGTTTGAGGCATCACGCCCCCTCCCCGCCGAGATCGGGCTTCGGCTCGCCGGCCTTATAAGTCGTCAGGAACCTGTCCGACACCGTGTCGCGCGCGGCGTTGAAGAAGCGGGCGCAGCCATGGATGTGCCGCCAGCGCTCATAGACGATGCCCTTGGGGTTTGAGCGAATGAAGAAGAAGCGCTCGAAATCTTCGTCCGACATATCGGCCATGTTTTCAGGCCGGGCGATATGCGCCTCGCCGGCATGGCGGAACTCCAGCTCCGGCCGGTCTTCTTCGCAATAGGGGCAGTGAATGAGAAGCATGAGCTCAGATCCGCTTCTTGGTGACAGCCGTGCGGGGATCGCCGGTATTGGGCGTGCCCGCGGGTTCGATCAAGAGAAGATGCGCTTCCTCCTCGGCCACAGGGCAATGTTCAACGCCTTTAGGCACGACAAACAGCTCCCCGGGCCCAAGCTCCACATCGCCTTCGCGCATGCGGATGGTGATCCGTCCCTTGAGAACCAGAAAAAAGTCATCCGTCTCCTCGTGCGAATGCCAGACGAATTCGCCTTTGACCTTCACCACAAGGAGATCGTTGCCGTTGTAGGAGCCGACAATTCTTGGCGACCAGTGTTCGCTAAAAAGCGACAGCTTCTCCGAGAGGTTGATGGCTTTCATGCAAAATCTCCTGCGGTTTTGCTTTAGTGGGCGACTGCTGCTGCTGCAGCCTCGTCGATGAGTCGCCCGTTGCGGAACCGCTCCAGCGTGAAGGGCGCATTGATGGGATGCGGCTCGTCGCGCGCGACGGTGTGAGCAAACACATGCGCCGAGCCCGGCGTCGCCTTGAAGCCACCCGTGCCCCAGCCGCAATTCACATAGAGCCCCTTCACCGGGGTTTTGGCCAGAATGGGTGAACGGTCGGGCGTGACATCGACAATGCCGCCCCAGGACCGCAGCATCTTCATGCGGGTGAAGATCGGGAACATCTCGCAGATTGCGTCGAGCGTGTGCTGGATGATGTGCAGCCCGCCGGTCTGGGAATAGGAAGTGTATTGATCCGTACCCGCCCCGATGACCAGTTCACCCTTGTCGGACTGGGAGATATAGGCATGCACCGTGTTCGACATGACCACACAGGGAAAGACCGGCTTGACCGGCTCCGACACCAGCGCCTGAAGTGGGTAGGATTCCAACGGCACCTGGACGCCCGCCATCTGCATCAGAACCGTGGAATGACCGGCGGCGACAACGCCGACCTTCTTCGCGCCGATGGTTCCGCGCGTGGTTTCCACACCGGTGACGGAGCCATCCGGCCCGCGATTGATGCCGGTGACCTCGCAATTCTGGATGATGTCGACGCCGCGCGACGCCGCCGCCCGCGCATAGCCCCAGGCAACAGCATCGTGACGGGCCGTGCCGCCCCGCCGCTGGAGTGCCGCGCCCATGACCGGATAACGCGCCTCGGGCGAAATGTTGAGCGGCGGGCAAAAGGCCTTCGCCTCCTCAGGCGTCAGCCACTCATTGTCCACGCCGTTCAGCCGGTTGGCATGGATATGACGTTTGAACACCTGCACATCGTGCACATTGTGCGCCAGCATCATCACGCCGCGCGGCGAATACATGACGTTGTAGTTCAAATCCTGCGAAAGCCCGTCCCAGAGCTTCACGGAATGATCGTAGATACCCGCGCTCTCGTCATAGAGATAGTTGGAGCGGATGATGGTGGTGTTGCGGCCGGTGTTGCCGCCGCCGAGCCAGCCCTTTTCCAGCACGGCGACATTGGTGATGCCATGCTCTTTTGCAAGATAATAGGCCGTTCCAAGCCCATGGCCGCCGGCACCGACGATGATGACCTCGTAATCCTTCTTCGGTTCGGGAGAGGACCACTGTTCCGGCCAGCCCCTGTGGCCACGCATGGCCTCGCGGGCGATGGCGAAGACGGAATATTTGCGCATGGGCCTCTCCGCAATGCAGGCAGCGCGCCGCAGCCGGGCGCCTTCAGACACAGCCTAGCAGTAGCGAAATCCCACGCAATGGTTTGCGCTGATTGCGACGGCGATTGCCGTTTTGCGCCAAGCCTCGTCGTCATTGCTTTCGTCTCGCCTCTCGTCTGGTTTCGGGTGGCTGACACGGCGCATTGCTGAGAGTTTCGCATCACCCCGGCAATGCCGGTAGCGAAACGGAAGGATACCAGATGACATCGCTGAAAGAGAAAGTCGCCATCGTAACCGGCGCAAGTGCCGGTATCGGTCGGGCGGCAGCCAGGCTGTTCGCCCAGCACGGTGCCAGGGTCGTCGTTACAGCACGGCGGCAGGCAGAACTGGACACACTTGTCGGCGAGATCGAAGCGAATGGAGGCGAAGCCATCGCGCTTGCTGGCGATGTGCGCGAGGATATTCACAATCAGAAACTGGTCGCAGTCGCAGAAAGCAGCTTTGGAGGTCTCGACATCGCTTTCAACAATGCTGGCGCTGTCGGCCCGCTGGTGCAGATCGACGCACTCGAACGCTCGGACTGGAACGATGTGATCGAAACCAATCTGAGCTCCGCCTTTTCGGCTGCCCGGTACCAGGTACCGGCCATGAGGCGCCGCGGCGGCGGTTCGCTGATCTTCACGTCGAGCTTCGTTGGTCATGAGACCGCAGGCATGCCCGGTATGGCGGCCTATGCGGCGAGCAAGGCCGGGCTCGTCGGCCTAGTTAAATCGCTGGCATCGGATCTTGGGCACGAAGCCATTCGCGTGAATGCGCTTCTTCCCGGCGGGACCGACACCAGAATGGCCACGTTCGAAAACGAGGAACAGCGCGCCTTTGTCGAAGGCATGCATGCGTTGAAACGCATCGCACGTCCCGAAGAGATCGCCCAGTCAGCACTGTTTCTCGCTTCGGACGCCTCGAGCTTCACAACCGGCACAGCCATGCTGGCCGATGGCGGCGTTGCCATCAGCAAGGTCTGACCGGGGGTTATCGATGCTGGCGAAATCGCTTCGCCAGCATCCAGCCATAGGCGAGGAAAAGAAGCGAGATATAGAGCTCGCGCACCTCGGAAAGCTCATACCCATCCACCATGTCGACGCCGCGCATGATGAACACCAGTTTGGAGACCACATAGATGGCCGCAAGGGAGATGGCGGCAAGGCGCAGCTCGAAGGATTTGAGCTGGCGAACGATGTCGAGACAGATCAAAAGCCCGAGGAAGAACCAGACCTGGTAGGGCACGATGTTCCAGGATTCGAACATCAGCGACGCCACGGGCAGCCCGAAAAGCGCAAAGATTCGCGGCGGCAGATAAGGCTCCACCTGAGCGAAGAGATCGCCCGCACCGCGCGGCCAGCACCAGGGCAGGACCACAAAGCAGAAGATCGCGCTCGTGTAGTAGATGGCCTCGAACTGGTAGGTGTAGAAATTGTGGATGTTGGTTTCGTTCTGAACGTTTTTGCTGAACAGCTCGGGCGTGGCCCAGCCAAGCCAATGCTGCCCCCAGGACATCTCTTCCATCAGAATGAGAAACACCACGCCAGCCATGCCAGCCAGCACCAGCTGCGGCGGGAAGACGCCAAGCAGCCGCGCACCGCGCATGCCGAGCGCGCGCCAGGCAGCGACAAGGAAACTGACGACCGCTGCAATGAGAAGAACCTCGGTGGCCATGCCCAGCGGCTGCATCTCGCGAACAAAATCGTTCAGCGCAGTGGGAACAAAATGAACGGCGGCTGCAACCGCCAGAAGGAATGCGCCGGCAGCACCAATGGCCCAGAACGCCTGCGCGCGATCCCCTCTCGCCAGGGCCAGGGCACCCATTGCCGGCTTCAAGGCGAAAAAGAGCAAGAGCGCTGCCAGAAAGGAAAAGCCGATCCGGGCGCGGCCAAAGGGCGTGAAATCAGGGTCGCCCTTGCGCAACAGGCCATATCCATGGACGAGTTCGCCATAGACGGCCGAACCAACGACCAATATGAAAGCGACCGTGCCGAAACCAAGTCTCATCAGACTTGCCTCCAGCCCAGTGCCGGCCCGCCCGTCCCCTTCCGACATGTCGATATACTCCAATATAGAAAAACACGTTTGTGTAGTGTTCTTTCCTTTTCTCTACGTTAACGTGAACCCCCTAGTGAAGCGGGCGCAGGAAAAATTCACAAGAAATAGCTCGACAGAAATAGAGGCTTCTGCTATGAGCCAGCGCTATTCGCGGCAAAATATGGCTGCGGAAGCCTCGGCCCATGGGCGGAGGAAAACCAGAATTCACATTTGAAAATTAGAAGACCAACGTTCTGACAGGAAACCCACGTGCAGGTACTCGTCCGCGACAACAATGTTGATCAGGCGCTTCGCGCGCTGAAGAAGAAAATGCAGCGCGAAGGCATCTTCCGCGAGATGAAGATGCGTGGGCACTATGAGAAGCCGTCGGAAAAGCGCGCGCGCGAAAAGGCTGAAGCCGTACGCCGTGCACGCAAGCTGGCGCGCAAGCGCGCTCAGCGCGAAGGTCTGGTCGGCGGCCGGCCGGGCGCACGCTGATAGCGCCCATCTTTCGACGATTTCTGTCTATAACGAACGCGGTACGATATTTTGGTCGTGCCGCGTTTTCGCATATCCGATGACTCTTTGCATGGGTACGGCAATGGCTTGGTTTGGTGCTCGGGTTATGGCATTAAATGGCATGACTTTTTTCGATACGCCCTCCCCCCGCTTTTCGCGCAATGCGCTTGCCGGTCTTGCCCTTGCTGCACTTGTGCCGCTGACAGCCTGCCAGACTGCCACAAACCCGGCGACGGATCTGAGCCGCATCGACACCGCTCAGGGCTCTGCAGAAAACATCAATTCGTTGAGCGCGGTCATCCAGCGCACCCCCAATGAGCCGGAAGCGTATAATATGCGCGGCGCAGCTTATGGTCGTGCGGGGCGCTATCAGGATGCTCTGAAGGATTTCGACAAGGCGATCTCGCTCAACCCGCGCTCGCCGAACACCTATGCCAACCGTGCACTGATCTATCGCTACACGGGCAACAACCAGCAGGCGCTTGCGGATTACAATCAGGCGATCTCGCTCGATCCAAACTACGACACGGCCTATATCGGGCGCGCAGAGATCTACCGCCTGTCGGGCCGCTCCACGGATGCGCTTGCAGATCTGGAACGCGCCATCCAGCTCGACACCACGGATCCGCGCGCCTATTACCGCCGCGGTCTTCTTTATCAGGCAAGTGGCCAGCACCAGTTTGCGATCGAGGATTTCGCGAAGGCGATTTCGCTCGCACCCGACGCGCCCTATGGCTACAACGGCCGGGGCCTCTCCTATCTGGCGCAGGGGGATGACGAGAACGCATTCTCCGACTTCAATACCGCCATTCGGCTTGACGACGATCTGGCCGAAAGCTGGGCGAACCAGGCGCTCGTATACGAGAAGCGCGGCGACAAGGCGAAGGCTGCCAAATCCTATGCCCGAGCGCTACAGCTGGACCCCGAATACATGCCGGCACGCGACGGCCTGGCCCGGACACGCATCTGATTTCCAATTATAGTCAATGCCTTAGCCCCGCAGTTTTGCTTCGGGGCTTTTGGTTGTCTTCACGAAAAATCACGCAAATTAATCTGGAACCTTCTTTGCAGTGGCGTGTTTTGAGCCCGGACCACAAAAGGAGTTCCAGTGATGAAAAAAGCAATCATTCTCGCTTCCGTCCTGACGGCTGCAGCCGCCACCCCGGCACTCTCACAGCAGCGCGTGGAGGTCGGTGTTCTCGACTGCGTGATCGAAGGCGGCGCGGGCGTGGTGATCGCCTCCTCCCAGGAACTGGCCTGTACCTTCGAGCCCGCCGATGAGAACCGTCCGCCCGAAACCTATGTCGGTGTGGTGAACAAGTTCGGCCTCGATGTCGGCGTCAAGGACGCCACGCAGATGCAGTGGCTGGTCATGGCCCCCACGGCCGATGCCTACGCGCCGGGCGCGCTTGAGGGCGACTATGCGGGCGTGAGCGCAGAAGTGGCAGCCGGTCTTGGCGCAGGTGCCAACATCCTTGTAACGCAGGACAGCGAAAGCCTGATGCTTCAGCCCCTGAGCGTGGAAGGAAAGACCGGCATCAATGTCGCGCTGGGTGTGAGCGAGTTCCAGCTTCGCTCGACTGCCGCTGCCGAGTGATCATTCCCCTGCCCCACCCGGCAACAAAAAAGCCCGGCTGCGCGCCGGGCTTTTCCGTGTGATTGCTTTAGAGCATCGGACCGAAAAGTGGAATCCGGTTTTCGGGTTATTCCGATGCTCAATTAATGGTTTAGATCGTCCTTTGTGCGTCCGGATGGACGCACGGCGATCTAGTGATCCATCGCCTTGACGATGTCTTCCGTCATTTTCTTGGCGTCACCCAGAAGCATCATCGTGCCATCCTTGTAGAACAGCGTGTTGTCGATACCGGCATAACCGGACCCGAGCGAGCGTTTGACGAAGAGACAGGTGCGCGCCTTGTCCACGTCGAGGATCGGCATGCCGTAGATCGGCGAGGACTTGTCGTCGCGCGCGGCCGGGTTGGTCACGTCGTTGGCGCCGATGACATAGGCAACGTCGGCCTGGGCAAACTCGGAGTTGATGTCTTCGAGCTCGAACACTTCGTCATAAGGCACCTGAGCCTCGGCGAGCAGCACGTTCATATGGCCGGGCATGCGGCCCGCGACCGGGTGAATGGCGTATTTCACCTCGACACCGGCTTCCTTCAGCTTGTCGGCCAGCTCGCGCAGCGCATGCTGCGCCTGGGCGACGGCCATGCCGTAACCGGGCACGATGATGACTTTCTGCGCATTCGCCATCAGATAGGCGGCGTCATCGGCGGAGCCCTGCTTGACCGTACGATCCATATCGTCGTCGGCGGCAGCCGCCGTCTCGCCACCGAAGCCGCCGAGAATGACCGAGATGAAGGACCGGTTCATGCCCTTACACATGATGTAGGACAGGATCGCACCGGAAGAGCCAACCAGCGCGCCGGTGATGATGAGTGCGAGATTGCCGAGCGTGAAGCCGATGCCGGCTGCGGCCCAGCCCGAATAAGAGTTTAGCATCGACACGACGACCGGCATGTCCGCGCCACCGATCGGGATGATGATGAGCACACCGAGCACCAGCGAGGCGGCGACGATCAGCCAGAAGATGGTTGTGCTCTGCGTGGTGACGAGCAGCACGATCAGCACGACCAGCGCGATGGCCAGGCCCGCATTCACCACATGGCGCATGGGCAGCAGGATCGGCTTGCCGGACATGCGGCCATCGAGCTTCAGAAAGGCGATGACCGAGCCGGTGAAGGTGATGGCGCCAATGGCGACGCCCAGCGACATCTCGACCAGCGCCTGCGCGTGGATCGCACCCAGTTCGCCAATGCCGAAGCTCTCCGGCGCATAGAGGGCGGCAGCGGCTACCATGACGGCGGCGAGGCCGACAAGCGAGTGGAAGGCGGCCACAAGCTGCGGCATTGCGGTCATGGCGATGCGCTTGGCAATCACCGCGCCGATGCCGCCGCCGATGGCGAGACCGACGACGATGAGCACGAAACCGCCAAAGGAGGGCGTTGCGTAGAGCAGCGTGGTACCGATGGCGATGGCCATGCCGACCATGCCGTAGACATTGCCCTGACGGCTGGTGGTGGGATGCGACAGGCCCCTCAGCGCGAGGATGAAGAGAATGCCGGAAACGAGATAGAGGAAGGATGCAAGATTGGCGCTCACGTCACTTGTCCTTCTTCTTGTACATGGCAAGCATGCGGCTCGTCACAAGAAAGCCGCCAAAGATGTTCACCGACGCCAGGATGAGCGCGATGAAGCCGAAGCCCGTGGCAAGCCCCGAAGCGGAGATGCCCACGGCCAGCAGCGCACCGACCACGATCACCGAGGAGATCGCGTTGGTGACCGACATGAGCGGCGTGTGCAGCGCCGGCGTCACCGACCAGACCACGTAATAGCCGACGAAAATCGCCAGCACGAAGATTGCGAAGCGGAAGACGAACGGGTCGATCGCCCCGCCGGATGCGCCATGCGCAAGCGCGCCGGCGGCATCGGCGACTTCGGCCGCCTGCATGCCTTCAATGGCGGCACGAACGCTCGCCGCGGCGCTGTCGAGCTGGTCGAGCGCCTTTTCGAGTGCGGTTGGTTCCATCAGGATTCTCCCCCCGATTTGGTTGCGGCAGGCTTATCGGCAGCGCTGGATGCGCCAGCCGGTTTTTCTGCCGTTTTCCGAGCCGCCGTTTTCTTGGTCGCCGCGCCCCCTGAAGCCTTGGCTGCGGGCTTGCGCGCGGGTGCCTTGCGGGCTGGCGCCTTTTTCGGCGCGGCGGCCTTGGCAGCGGGCTTTGCGGTGTCGACGAAATTGGGATGCACCACCTTGCCGTCATGGGTAAGCATGGTGGCCTTCACCAGCTCGTCTTCCATGTCTACGGCGAGCACCTTCTTCTCCTTGTCGACCATGGTCTCAAGGAAGGTGTAGAGGTTTTTGGCGTAAAGCAGCGAAGCGGATGCGGCGACACGACCGGGCACGTTGAGATGGCCGACGATCTTCACGCCATTGGCCGTGGTAACAACCTCACCTGCCTTCGCGCCTTCCACATTGCCACCACGCTCCACCGCCAGATCGACGATGATGGAGCCAGGCTTCATGGACTTGACCATGTCCGCACTGACAAGGCGCGGAGCCGGACGGCCCGGAATGAGCGCCGTGGTGACGACGATGTCCTGCTTGGCGATGTGCTCGGCGACGAGTTCGGCCTGGGCCTTCTTCTCCTCATCCGTCAGCTCGCGGGCATAACCGCCATCGCCGGAAGCATCCTTCAGCGCCTCGGTCATGATGAACTTCGCGCCAAGCGACTGGACCTGCTCGCCGGCAGCCGCACGAACGTCGGTGGCGGTGACGACAGCACCCAGACGGCGCGCGGTGGCGATGGCCTGAAGGCCGGCAACGCCAGCGCCCATGACGAACACCTTGGCAGCCGGCACGGTGCCGGCAGCGGTCATCATCATCGGCAGCGCACGATCATACTCGGCGGCTGCGTCGATCACCGCACGGTAACCGGCAAGGTTGGCCTGCGAGGACAGGACGTCCATGGACTGCGCGCGCGTGATGCGCGGCATGAACTCCATGGCAAAGGCGGTGACGCCTGCAGCAGCCATGGCCGCGACATCGCCCTCATTGCCGTAGGGGTCCATACTGGCGAGAACCAGTGCGCCTTTTTTGTAGGTTTTGACTTCGGCCGGTGTCGGGCGCCGCAACTTCAGGACAACATCGGCCTTGCCGGCATCCGAAGCCTTGCCGATCTTCGCGCCGGCCTTCTCAAATTCAGCATCGACAATACGCGACTGCTCGCCTGCGTTTTTTTCGACGACAACATCGAAACCCAGACCTACAAATCGCTTGACCGTTTCCGGAGAGACCGCAACGCGACCTTCCGTTACGTCAATTTCTTTAGGCACAAATATGCTTTGTCCCACCGTCATATCCTTTCGGTTGGACCGTCCCCCCAATCACGGGGCCATGGCAACGACCCCGCACGTCACGGCAAGCAGCGCGCTTTAGCGCAGCAACCAGGCGCCGACCACCGAGATCAGAATGAAGAGAACGGTGCTGGAGAAGAAACCAGCGGAGGTGAAGAAACCAAACGCCATCGCCACTAGAATGGCGACGACCACCAGGCTTGAATATTTGATGACGGCCAGGAAAAGATCGTAGGTCTTCTCGTGCTCGGCGTAGTCCATTTCTGCGCCCGTTTCGGCCGGTCCGGCCGGCAAATTCTCTGCCATCTCAAAACCCCATGGGAATAGAATTGGTCTTGGGAGATAGCGAAAAGATGACTGAAGGGCAATGGGAGGATTGCCGCATGAACAATCCGATGCGCTTTGAAGCGCCTTGAGAGAACCGATTTCACGAAAACGGTACGGAATGAAGAGGATTCAGCCCGCTGTGCTGACAAGCGCGCGCAGCAGTCCGGCTTTTCGCGGTGCGGTCGTGAATCAGGAAAGCCAGCGCTTGCGTCTTTTGTAGTGTTTCACATTGCGGAAGGAGCGCCGCCCCTCGCCGCCCACGCCAAGGTAGAATTCCTTCACGTCTTCGTTCTCGCGCAGCGCCTTCGCCTCGCCATCCAGTACCACGCGACCCGATTCCAGAATGTAGCCGTATTTTGCGTAGCGCAGGGCCACATTGGTGTTTTGCTCGGCCAGCAGGAAGGAAACGCCCTGCTCCTCGTTGAGCTGTTTGACGATCTCGAAAATCTCCTCGACCAGTTGCGGCGCAAGCCCCATTGAGGGTTCGTCAAGCAGGATCATCTTCGGGCGCGACATCAGGGCCCGGCCAATCGCCGTCATCTGCTGTTCGCCACCAGACGTGTAGCCGGCCTGCGAGTTGCGCCGTTCTTTCAGGCGGGGGAAATAGGTGTAGACCAGATCGAGGTCCTCGCGGATCGCCGCCTGCCCGTCACGCCGGGTGAAAGCGCCTGTCAGCAAATTATCCTCGACCGAGAGATGGCCGAAACAGTGCCGCCCCTCCATGACCTGAATGCAGCCGCGGCGCACCAGATCGTTGGGCGAGAGGTTCTGCACTTCGTCGCCGCCGAACAGGATCGACCCCTTGGTCACTTCGCCCCGCTCGGCATGCAGAAGGTTGGAAATGGCTTTTAGTGTCGTGGTCTTGCCCGCTCCATTTGCTCCGAGCAAGGCGGTGATGCCACCGCGCGGGACGGAAAGGGAAACCCCTTTCAGCACCAGTATGACGTGATCGTAGATCACCTCGATATTGTTGACTTCGAGGATCTGTTCCGCGGTCTCAGCCGAGGCTGCAGGTGCTGTCGTCGTCATGCTTCGCTATCCCGGTTTCAAGAAAACGCCGCTCCCCGCCGCGCGCGACAGGGAGCGGCACCAGAGCGTGCCTACATGCTGCACTCTTCATTGACAGGCCAGGGTGCATTGGCCTCGGCATATTCCTTGGCTTTCTCCGCTTCGAGCGGCTCGATTTCCGCCCGGTCCGGTGTCAAGAGGTCCGAAGCCTTGACGAATTTCGCACCGTCCCACTGCAGCATCCAGCCGCCGCCATGGCCCGTGTGGTTCGAGCAGGAGGTGCTAAACGGCACGAGCATGCCTTCCGCGCCAAGCTCTTTCAGGCGGGCTTCATCCAACTTGATGTTCTCCAGCCCCCAGCGCAGCTGCTCCGGGCTCGGCGAACGCACATCGAACTCGTCCTGCGCGGCCTTGATGCCTTCGACGAGGATCACGGAGATCATCAGACCGCGCTGATAGAACACGGAATCGAACTCGCCTTCGGACTGGTTGATCTGCGACTTGCCGGCATCGACCACGTATTGCTTGATATCGGCCATGAGCGGGGATTCGGAATTGGGCACGCTCCAGGAAATGGAGCGATAGCCCTTGCCCTGCTCGCCCACCAGCTTCAGGTCGCCATCATGGCCCGACCACCAGACACCGACGAACTGGTCCATCGGGTATTTGGTTTTCACGGCTTCGGTTATGGCGCCGGCGTTCATCGCACCCCAGCCCCACATGACGACGAAATCGGGCCGCTCGCGGCGGATTTGCAGCCACTGCGCCGACTGGTTCTGCATCTCCGTCAGACCGACCGGGATCGGAACAAGCTCGAAACCGTGTTTCTCGGCCAGCACCTCAAGCAGCGGAAGCGGCTCCTTGCCGAACGGATGATCGAGGTGCAGGAAGGCGATCTTCTTGTCTTTGAGACTGTCGAGATTGCCATCCGAAATGTTCTTCAGGATCATCGACGCGCCGTCCCAATAGGAAGACGGCGGGTTGTAGGCCCACTGGAACACCTTGCCATCGGCCATGGGCGAGAAGCCATAGCCTGGCGCGAGGATCGGTATCTTGTCGACATTCGATTTCGGCAGCACCTGTAGCGTGATGCCGGTGGACCAGGGCTGCGTGACCACGGCCCGCGCCTTGGTCTTTTCGTAGCACTCCACGCCCTTCTCGGTGTTGTAGCCGGTCTCGCACTCGTCATATTCGAGTTTGACCCCGTTCAACCCGCCATCCCGCTCGTTGAGCAGGGTGATGTAGTCGCGCTGCCCGTTCATCAGCGGCGTGCCAGTGGCCGCGAAGGGACCGGTCCGGTAGGCCAGGTTCGGAATGTAGACGCTTTCGTCCTGCGCGGTGGCAGGCCCGGTGAGGCCAACGCCCATCATGAGCGCCGACGACAGGATCGCAGTTTTGAGCATTCTCTTCATACTGTCTCCTCCACTTGTTCCGTTCTCCGAAAGGAAGGGGCGAACACTCCCCGTCTCACGCACCTTGCCCGCCTAGTGCGGGAAAGGCCACAGAATGAACTTTTCGCGGATCATCGCCCAGAACCGCGCCAGACCGTGCGGCTCGATGATGAGGAAAGCGATGATGAGCGCGCCGATAATCATGATGTTCAGATGCTCGACCATGGCAGAATCGACCGGGATACCGAAAGCCTGCGGCACGCTGCCGATGATGACGGGCAGCGCGACGATGAGGATCGCGCCCAGAAAGTTTCCGAGGATCGAGCCAAGACCGCCGATGATGGCGATGAACAGGACGCGGAACGAGAGCGGAATGTCGAACAGGTTCGCTTCCGCCGCACCGCGCCACATGAACACGAACAGCGCACCGGCAATGCCCACCACATAGGAGGACACGAAGAAGGCCATGAGCTTGGTGCGCATCAGGTTGATGCCCACAAGCTCGGCGGCGATGTCCATGTCGCGCACGGCCTTCCACATGCGCCCGATGCGGCCGCGCGTGATGTTGATGGCAAACACGGTGATGACGCAGACGACGCAAAGCACGAAGTAATATTGGGTCATGGCGGTCGCGCGTGGCCCCGCCACGGTGATGCCGAACATATCGATATTGGGCACCTGGATCGCGCCGGAGGCGTTGTAATTGTAGAGCCACGCCCATTTCTGGAACAACCAGACAAGAAAGAACTGCGCCGCCAGCGTGGCAATGGCGAGATAGAACCCCTTGATGCGCAGCGATGGCAGGCCGAACAGCACGCCGATGGCGGCCGAGAAAAAGCCGGACATCGCAATGGCCACCACAATGTTCATCTCCGGAAAGATGGACACGAGCTTGTAGCAGGCATAGGCCCCCACGCCCATAAACGCGCCGGTGCCGAGCGACAATTGCCCCGCATAGCCGGTGAGGATGTTGAGGCCGAGTGCTGCCAGCGAATAGATGAGCACCGGGATCAAGAGCGCGCGAAACGTGAACTCGCTTGCCGTGAGCGGGAAAACGATGAAGGCGAAGACCAGTATGACGCCAAGCAGGATGGCATCCTGCCGCACCGGAAACAGCGCGTGATCGGCTTGGTAGCTGGTCTTGAACTGGCCTGCTGTGCGATAAAACATGGATTACACCCGCTCGATGATTTTTTCGCCAAACAGCCCCTGCGGGCGGAAGAGAAGCACGAGCAGCGCCAACATATAGGCGAACCAGGCTTCGGTGTTGCCGCCAAGCAGCGGCTGGCCCCAATAGATCTCGAAGAGCTTTTCCAGAATGCCGATGGCCAGCCCGCCGATGATCGCGCCCATGACGCTTTCCAGACCGCCGAGCATGAGCACCGGCAGCGCCTTGAAGGCGATCACCTCCAGCGCAAAGGACACGCCGGCCCGCGCACCCCAGACAATGCCCGTGGCAAGCGCGATGACACCGGCAATGAACCAGACGATCACCCAGATGGTGGAAAGCGAAATGCCGACCGAAAGGGCCGCCTGATGGTCGTCGCCAAGCGCGCGGATGGCACGGCCGATCTTGGACTTGTTGAGAAAAACGAGAAGGGCCGCCACCAGCACCATGGCGCCGATCACCGCCGTCAGGTCTTTCTGCTCGATGGAGACGAAGCCGCCAAAGGGTTCGAACACGATGCTGCCGGTGGGGATGAAAAGCTGCTCGGTGATCATCACCTTGTTCTCGCCGCCGAAGATTAGTTCGCCGAAGCCGATCAGGAACAGGGTGATGCCGATGGTGGCCATGAACAGGATGATGTCGGGCTGGTTCACCAGCGGCCGCAGCACCACGCGCTCGATGGTCATGGCAAGAACCAGCATCACGGCCAGCGTGAGCGGCAGCGCAAGCAGGGCCGGCACGCCCTTTTCATAGAGGCCCACCAGCGTAAGCGCGGCGAACACCACCATAATGCCCTGCGCGAAGTTGAAGATGCGCGAGGATTTGTAGATCAGCACGAAACCAAGCGCGATCAGCGCGTAGAGCACCCCGCCGACAAGCCCTTCCCACAGAACCTGAAGCAGGAAATCCGGCGCCGCGGCCATGTCCGCGAAGGGCTTTACGAAAACATCGTTCAAGAATTCCATGCGTTCCTCCCCTCGCCACCTAGTGCGGCACGCCCAGATAGGCGTCGATCACGTTCTGATTGTTCTTCACCTCGTCGGGCGGACCGTCGGCGATCTTCTTGCCGTAATCGAGCACGACCACACGGTCGGACAGGTCCATGACCACGCCCATATCGTGCTCGATCAGCGCGATGGTCGTGCCGCGCTGCTGGTTCACGTCGATGATGAAGCGGCTCATGTCTTCCTTCTCCTCAAGGTTCATGCCCGCCATGGGCTCGTCGAGGAGAAGAAGGGTCGGCTCCATGGCAAGCGCGCGGCCAAGCTCGACACGCTTTTGCAGGCCATAGGGCAGCTTGCCCACCGGTGTGCGGCGAATGTACTGGATTTCCAGAAAGTCGATGATCTCCTCGACCTTCTCGCGATGCTCGATCTCTTCGCGCAGCGCCGGCCCGCGCCACAGCATCTGCCAGCCGATGTTGCGCTTCATCCTGACCGAGCGGCCGGCCATGATGTTGTCGAGCGTGGACATGCCCTTGAAGAGCGCGACGTTCTGGAAGGTGCGGGCAATGCCCTGCCCCACCGCCTGATGCGGTTTCATGGAGCGCCGCTCCTTGCCGCGAAAGATGATGGTGCCTTCCTGCGGCGTGTAGAACCCGTTGATGACGTTGAGCATCGAGGTCTTGCCGGCGCCGTTGGGTCCGATGATGGCGCGGATTTCGCCTTTCAGAACGTTGAGCGAAATGTCGGTGATCGCCTTCACACCGCCAAAGGAAAGCGAGACGTTCTTCACGTCGAGCAGCACGCCGCCCCTGGCGATGCCATCGTCCGGCGCGGTGAGTTGGTTGGGATCGGGACGCGGGTTCATTCGGCAGCCTCCCGGACATTTTCGGCCGGAACCGCGTGAATCTCCGCATCGACGATCTGAACCGTGGCGCGGATGATGCCCTTGCGGCCGTCCTCATAGGTGACCTGCGTTTCCACGAACTTCTCCGACGAGCCATCGTAAAGCGCCTCGATCAGTTCGCCATAGCGCTCGGCGATGAACTTGCGGCGCACCTTCTGGGTGCGGGTCAGTTCGCCATCGTCGGCGTCCAGTTCCTTGTGCAGAACGAGGAAGCGCCTGATCTGCGACGCCGCCATCAGCGGCTCGCGGGCGAGCCTGCGATTGGCCTCGTTCACATGCGCGGCGATGGTCTCATAGACGCGCGGATGCCCGGCCAGTTCCTGATAGGACGCGTAGGCGATGTTGTTGCGTTCGGCCCAGTTGCCGACCGCCTGCAAATCGATGTTGATGAAGGCCGCGCAGAACTCGCGCCCATGTCCAAACGCCACCGCCTCCTGAATGTCGGGGAAGAATTTCAGCGTGTTCTCGATGTATTTCGGCGCAAACAGCGCACCATCGGAAAGCTTGCCGACATCCTTGGCCCGGTCGATGATCTTGAGCTGGCCGTCCGTATCGAAGAACCCGGCATCACCCGTATGCACCCAGCCATCTTCGGTTTTGGTCTCGCGGGTGGCCTCGTCGTTTTTGTAGTAGCCGACGAAAACACCAGGCGAACGGTACATGACCTCGCCGCTCTCGGCGATACGGATTTCCACTTCCGGCGATGGCAGGCCCACCGTGTCGGGACGGATTTTCCCATCCTCCTGCGCAGTGATGTAGACGGTGGCTTCCGTCTGGCCGTAGAGCTGTTTCAGGTTCAGACCGAGCGAGCGGTAGAAGGAGAAAAGCTCCGGCCCGATGGCCTCGCCCGCCGTATAGCCGACCCGCATGTTTGAAAAGCCCATGCGGTTTTTCAGCGGGCCATAGACCATGAACTCTCCGAGTCCGTATTTCAGCCGGTCGAGAAGACCGACCTGCTCGCCGTTCAAAATGCGCTCGCCCACCTTTGCAGCATGGGCGAGGAAATAATCGAACATCGCCTTCTTGAGTTTTCCGGCATCCTCCATGCGCACCATGATCGAGGTCAGCATGGCCTCGAAGACGCGCGGAGGCGCGAAAAAATAGGTCGGCGCGATCTCGCGGCGGTCCTCGTTCACCGTTTCGGGGCTTTCGGGACACGCGACACAGAAGCCAGCCGTGTAGGACTGGGCGTAGGAGAACAGGTGATCGCCCACCCATGCCAGCGGCAGATAGGCGATGATCGTCTCGTTCTCGGTCAGATTGTCGAAGGCGTTGCCATTGATGGCGGAGCGCACGAAATTGTCGTTCGACAGCATCACGCCCTTGGGGCGGCCGGTGGTGCCGGATGTGTAGAGCATGACCGATAGATCGGGGCCACGCCCCTTTTCGATCTCTGCCAGCCAGTTGGCATTAGCCTCCGGTTCCTCGGCGAAACGGCGCAAGCCCATCTCGCGCACGCCATCATAGGCATGAAGATGGGTGTGGTCGTAGTCCCTCAGACCGCGTTCCTCGTCATAGACGATCTCGGTCAGGAGCGGCACCTCTTCCGAGATGGAGAGCACCTTGTCGACCTGCTCCTGATCCTCCACCACGGCGAAGGTGACCTCGGCATGGCTGAGCACATAGGCCATCTCTTCGGCAACGGAATCCGCATAGACCGGCACCGGCACCGCGCCCAGAGACTGGGCGGCGGCGAATGTCCAGTAGAGCCTTGGCCGGTTGGAGCCGATCACGGCGATCTTGTCGCCGCGCTTCAGGCCGATCGACTGGAGGCCGAGCGCGAACGCCCGCACTTCCTCAAGCTGCTCCGCCCAGGTCCAGCTTTGCCAGATACCATAATCCTTGAACCGCATGGATGGCCGGTCGCGAAACCGCTCCGCGTTCAAAAGCAGATATTTGGCGAACGTATCCTTAGACGCGTCAGTATGCGCCAAGTCGCTTACCTCCCACTGTCAGCGTTTGACCGCTGTTTTTCCGGCTCCTCCCAGAACCGGGTCTTGATTGGCTTGAGGGTTCCACGAAACCCGAAGCCATTCAACACGCCCCTTGACAGACAGAGGCGCTATTTGTCTTTATAGTGGAGGAAGTTTATGCGCAGTCGACGGTCTTTCCGAAGCGCGAAACACACCTTTCAGACCAAAGTCTAACCTTGTTGCGATGCCTCGGCGCGAGCGTTTCCCTTGCTGCGGCAGGAGCCCGAAATGCGGGTTTTCAGACCTCGTAGTGGCTCAATGCCTCGGCATCGACAACCGTTATGCGGCCGTGCTCCGCCTTCAGGAGCCCTTCATCCTCAAGCGCACGCAGGGCACGATTGACCACCTGCCGCGAAACACCGGCCAGAAGGCCCAGTTCCTCCTGGCTGATCTCTATCGTTGTTCCAGCACGCGGATAGAGCGTGCGATTGAAAAACCAGGAGAGGTTGCGCGCAACCCGGGCCGTGGGCCCGAGAATGCGATCATACTCTATCGTCGCAATGAACTGACCCATGCGCTCATTGAGCTGGCGCACCAGGAAGCGGTTGAAACCGGTGCTGTTCTCGTAGAGCCACAGAAAGCTCGAGCGTGAAAGCATGGCAAGCCGCGTATCGCGGATCGCCACAACATCGTACTGGCGCGGTTCGTTCTTGAGCACCGACCCCTCACCGAACCAGCCGCCATCCGTCACCCCCGCAAAGGTCATCGCCTTGCCGGCGGCGGAAATGGCGCTGATCTTGATGAGCCCCTCCACAACACCGGTCCAGTGATCAAGCCGGTCACCCCGGTGGCAGATATAACTGCCTTTGGAAAACAACCGCTCCGTCAACCCGCGGCGCGCCCGGTCCAGTTCGTCGTCCGTGAGCTCGGCAGCCCAGATGGCCTCCCCGGCAATGTCGCGTTTTGTAGTCATGCCTATTCGATAGCCCGACAACCTGTCAGCGACAAGCAGCGATCCCGTCAGAGCATCCGGGTCAGGCAGCGTGCTGCAGATATTTGGCTGTCGGTAGAATGGTGAGCGGCGCCGATATTCCAGACGCCGTGCGCTCGAACAGCATTCTCTGCTCCGATCGCGTAGAGAGGAAGAAAGGGAACCGCTCGACAATGGGGCCGAATTCCCGGGCACAGACCCCGCCGAACAACATTAACGGTATGCTTATCGGCGGATAGGCACGCTCGGGGCTCATCTGACGGGCACCAAAGATCCGCCGATAGAAAGCCGTGTGCTCCTGGCGAATGAGACAGGCGCAATAGGTCGAACGGAAATATTCGTAGGCCGCGATCACCAGGCGCAGCGAGACATAGGGAAGAGCCCGGTATTCGCGCGCGAGATCAGGATCGGCAGCGAGCATGCTTGGATTGATACAGGTGTCGCCCTGCTCGATCAGCGGGGACATGACGTCGCCGAACCCTTTCGTCACCGGACCGAGCGGGTTTTCCCGGTCGATCTGATGCAGACGCACCGTACTGACGAGGCGTTTGTCTATATAGACGGCGAAGTTGTAGCAGTTGGGAAGATCGTCGAGATCGTCCTTGACGATCTGTTGCCCAGTCTGGGGCACAAAGCCGTGCGCCCGGTAGGAACGGTACCGCAGATGAAATATCTCTTCTCGGTCTTCGCCAGATTCGCACCGTCGGTATTCGGTGCGCTCCAGAAGTGCCATCACGCCATCTATGAAGCTTGAGGACTTCTTGGCCGGGTCGCGAGCAAAGCGCTCTGCCCCCGGTTTCAGGCCGACCAGGCCGGTACTCGTGACCATTGCCGCATGCCCCACGTCGACTTTTACTACCTCTCGTACAATACAAGCGTAATCGCCTGACGAGCGATGTAAAGCTGAAAGTCGTATGAAACTTGTTTAGGTTTTATTAACCTTAACAGAAGGTTTCTACGCGTTCACCTTGCATATAGGGAATGTGCGAAAAGTCAGATGGATGCGCGCGCTTTGGCGGAAATCTGCCCGGGTGCGTAAGGCTGCTTCATTTCAGCCATGGTCTCGATGCCGGATGCCGTCAAGGCGGGGCCGAAGAGAAAGCCCTGAAGGAGATCGGGTTTGACCGCGCTTTCAAGCAGCTTCAGCTGATCGAACCGCTCGACACCTTCAACGGTGACCGCAAGGCCCAGCTTGCGCGAAAGATCGACCACACCCTGCAGGAGGTGAAGCGACCGCTCTCCCTCCTTCAGATTGGCGACGAAACTTCCGTCGATCTTGATTTTGTCGAGCGGCAGGGTGTGCAGGTAGCTCAGCGAGGAATAGCCGGTCCCGAAATCGTCCAGCGCGATGCGCACGCCGAGCTTCTTCAGCGTGTTGATGTAGCGGACCGTCGCCTCCGTATCGTTAAGGAGTGCGGTTTCGGTGACCTCGATCTCGAGACGGTCGGGCTTCAGGCCTGCCCCGTCGAGCGCTCGTTCCACTTTGCCGATCACTTCATCAGAACGAAAATCCTTGGCCGAAAGGTTCACGGACACCCCGACATGCTCCGGCCATTTCGCGCACTCTTGGCAGGCCGCTTCAAGAACGATCGTGCTGATCTCGGAGATCAGACCCATTTCCTCCGCAAGGGGGATGAAGATCGCCGGCGATACAAGCCCGAGTTCCGGATGGTCCCAGCGGCACAGGGCTTCACAGCTCGAAACACGCATGGTGGCAGCATCGACGATCGGCTGGTAGACGACACGCAGATTGCGCGCTTCGATGGCACTGCGCAGGTCAGCCTTCATCACCTGCCGATTGCGGAAGGCGACATCCATCTCCGTTTCAAACAGGCTCCAGGCGTTCTTGCCGAGTTCCTTGGCTCTGTAAAGTGCCAGATCCGCCTTGACGACCATCGAGTCCACATCGCCTGACCGCACCGGCACAACCACCGCCCCGCCACTCGCCTGAATGCGCATGGCATGGCCGGCCACGTCGACTTCACCGGCAAGAGAGGCAAAGATCTCCTCGAACTGCCGGGAAAACTCGCCTTCGTCGGTCACCCGGTTGAAGTAGATCATGAATTCATCGCCGCCGAACCGACTGATGCGAACATTCGGGCTCTCGAACGCGGAGAGACGCTCCGCCACGGCATAGATCAAACCATCACCGACCGGATGACCCAGAGTATCGTTCACGGTCTTGAAATCATCGAGGTCGAGAACGCCAAGTCCGCAGAGCCTGTCCTGATCGCCCGCCGCCATCGCTTCAGTGACCTTCTCGTGAAAATAGGCGCGATTGGGCAGGCTGGTGAGGCTGTCATAACGCGCCATGAAGCGGATTTTCTCCTCCGCCTCGACGCGGCTCGTGACCTCTTCGAAGGTCAGAACCCCCACCTCGTCATGCCCTTCACGGGCAGCGAACTCAAAATGCCGGCCATTGGTCATGCGTAACAGGACCTTGCGGTTGCGGCCTTCGCGCAAAGCCCGCGAAAGCTGCTCCTCGGCATAAGCATAATCGCGCTCCGAAAGAAGGCCGCTCGCCACACCGCGCATCAAGAGCGATTTCAGCGTCCGGCCCAGCATCTGCTCGGAGGACTTGAACCCGAGCATCTCCGCCGCCTGGGTGTTGCTCACCACCACGCGTTCCTCATTGTTCAGCATGAGCAGACCGTGGTGCATGGTGTTCAGCGCGCGGTCGAAGCGCTGCGCCAGCCGTGTGGAGCGCTTTTCCTCGCTGATGGCGGTGAACAGGACCGTGCGTACGAGATCGGCCATCTTGGTCACGACCAACATGAACGGTGCGATGAAAAGCCCAAGCACGAAATGATAGAAATCGCCCTTCAGCATCAGACCGAGCGTCATCGGGAACACGATGGTCAGCGTCAGGATCGACACCATCTTGTGGGAGCCGTAATTGCGCCCGGCAATGGTGATTGCGCCGCTTAGAATGGCCGAAACAGCGGCGAGTTCGCTGAAATTGTCTTGCGACCACATGGTGGCAAAGAAGCCGAATGCCCCGACGACAAATCCGTGGATGCTACCCCACCAGAGATATCGGGCTTCCCAGGCGAGTGCGGACGGATAGTCGGAGATCAGCGCATGATCGACGCGCGTAATCTTGAAGTAGCGCCAGACGCCGGCAATGAACATGGCCGGCCCGAAGACGAGATAGGCCCCCTGACCTGTCTTGTAGTATAGTAAAAGAGCAATCAGGCCGTAGCAGGCCGCGCCAACGGGGAGCACGCCGACGTCCTGAAACAACGAACGGATGTACCCAACGTAGACGTCTTCCGGAATGCTGTTTTTGCTGTTTTTCACCGCACGAGCCCGATTGACGGGCAAGATATGCCACAACAGCATTAAGAAAGGTTTAGTGAAGTTTTCTCGCCTCTGCCCTAAAGAAAGCCGGCTACTCCGCCGCTTTCAGAACAGGACCCGCCCTGTCTCCGTCTTCCAGACGCCGAACAAGCCTCGCCCGCTCCTGCGCCGCTTTCTCAGCATTGGCTTCCTTGATGTGACCATAGCCGCGAATGAGCGCCGGCACCGATGCCAGTGCCGCCGCAGCATCCGCCCGTTCAGGAGAAAGCAGCGCCTCGATGCGATCGAGATCACCTTCATATTCGGTGAGCAGGCGCCGTTCCATCCGGCGTTCTTCGGTGCGGCCGAAAAGGTCGAAAACCGTGCCCCGCAGGCCACGCATGCGCGCAAGTAGGCGAAAGGCCGACATCATCCAGGGACCAAAGCTCGACTTTCGCGGATGCCCTGCGGCGTCACGGCGACCGAGAACCGGCGGGGCAAGATGAAACTCAAGGCGATCAAAGCTCTCGAATTCAGCGTTAAGCTGGCGCCTGAAGGAGCCGTCCGTGTAGAGACGCGCCACTTCGTATTCGTCTTTTATGGCCATGAGCTTGAAAAGATTGCGTGCTGCAGCTTCCGTCACCGTGGTGGAACCCGGCACAGCTTTTTCTTCTTTGGAACGCAAACGGGCGATGCGGCTGCGATAGCGCTCCGCATAAGCCTGGTTCTGGTAGCTAGCCAGGAACGTCGCACGCCGGTCGATGACCTCATCGAGCGTCTGCGATACGGGCTGCCGGACATCGCCATTTGAGGATTTTGCGACCAGCCGGCTCACAAAATCGGCGTCATGCGCCGCGCGGCGTCCCCAGCGGAACGCCGAAACGTTCATGGACACCGCCTGGCCATTGAGCCCAATCGCCTTTTCGATGGCTTCAGCCGAAACCGGCAGCCCGCCGAGCTGATAGGCCATGCCAAGCATGAGCATGTTTGCGCCCACGGAATTACCGAAGAGGACGCTCGCGGTTCGCGTCGCGTCGAAGAAATGCGCCCTGTCTTCGCCGACGGCCGCGCGGATCGCCTTTTTCAGGCGCTCTGTGGGAAGCGAGAAATCGGCTGAGCGGGCGAAATCTCCCGGCATCACTTCCGCGGTGTTGGCCATGAACAGGGTATGCCCTTCACGGGCGGCTGCGAGAACCTTCTTCGCGCCGGAAACCACCAGGTCGCAGCCAAGAACGAGATCGGCCTCGCCGGCGGACACGCGGATCGCGTGAATGTCTTCCGGCGTCCCGGCGACACGCAGATGGGTGAAAACCGCTCCGCCCTTCTGCGCCAGCCCCGCCATGTCGATGATGCCTGCGCCCTTGCCTTCCAGATGCGCAGCCATGCCGACGATCGCACCAATGGTGACAACGCCGGTGCCGCCTATCCCGTCCACCACCGCCGACCAGCCTCGCGCGAGATCGTAAAGTTTCGGCTCGGGAACGCCTTCCAGCGGATCGTTGGCGCCCGTCGCGCCTTTCGCCTTCTTCAGCTTGGCACCGTGCACCGTCACAAAGGACGGGCAAAACCCGTTCACGCAGGAAAAATCCTTGTTGCAGCTGGACTGGTCGATGCGGCGCTTGCGACCGAATTCGGTCTCCTGCGGCTGGACCGAAACGCAGTTCGACTTGACCCCGCAGTCTCCACAGCCTTCGCACACGAGTTCGTTGATGAAGACGCGTTTGTCCGGATCGGGGAACGTCCCGCGTTTACGCCGGCGTCGTTTCTCGGCTGCACAGGTCTGATCGTAGAGCAGGACTGAAACGCCCTTTACCTCGCGCAGCTCGCGCTGCACCTGATCGAGATCGTCACGGTGGTTGATCGTCGTGCCCTGCGGGAAGTTGACAGCGCCGGCATATTTTTCCGGCTCGTCGCTCACGACCGCGATGCGCTGCACGCCTTCCGCACGCACCTGATCAGCGATCATGTCAACGGTGAGGTCACCTTCATGCGGCTGGCCGCCCGTCATGGCGACCGCGTCATTGTAGAGAATTTTGTAGGTGATGTTTGCGCCCGAAGCGCGCGCAAAGCGGATCGCCATGGAACCGGAATGATTGTAGGTGCCATCGCCGAGATTCTGGAAGAAATGCTCTCGGCTGGAAAACGGTGCCTGGCCGATAAACTGCGCGCCCTCGCCGCCCATGGCCGTGAAGCCGACATTGGACCGGTCCATCCAGGTGGCCATGAAATGGCAGCCAATGCCGCCACCTGCGATCGAGCCCTCGGGAACATTGGTCGAGGTATTGTGCGGGCAGCCCGAGCAGAAATAGGGCGTGCGGCCTGACACGTCCTGCGTATCCGCAAGCATTGCCTGAAACTGGCGCAGCCGCGACACATGGGCCGCGATCTCTTCCGATGGGCCGATGATCCGCAGGATCCGCTCGCCGATGGCGATGGCGATCTCATTGGGATCGAGCGCTGCCGTGGGCGCAAAAAGGCGCCCGCCCTTCTCATCCACCTTGCCGATGATTTCCGGCTGATTGGCCGTACCGTAAAGGTTCTCGCGCAACTGCACTTCGATCAGCGAACGCTTTTCCTCGACCACGATCACCATGTCGAGGCCGCGCGCGAATTCGCGCATATGCTCCACGTCGAAAGGCCAGGGACAGGCCACCTTGAAGAGGCGAATGCCAAGCTGGTTCGCCCGCGCTTCGTCGATCCCCAGATCGTCCAGCGCCTGCCGCGTGTCGAGATAGCTCTTGCCAAGCGTGACAATGCCGATCTTCGCCTTCGAACCGCCGGAATAGATGATGCGGTTGAGATTGTTTGCCTGGACGAACGCAGCGGCGGCGGCGCGCTTGAAGTCGTAGAGCCGCGCTTCCTGCCCGAGCATGTTGATCTCGTTGCGGATGTTCAGACCGCCGGGCGGCATTTCGAATTCGGGAGTGACGATGTTCAGCCGCTCAAGCGACACATCCACGGCGGCTGTCGATTCAATGTTGTCCTTGACGCATTTGATGGCCGTCCAGGTGCCGGCAAAACGCGACAATGCATAGCCATAAAGACCGTAGTCTATGAGTTCCTGAACGCCGGCCGGGTTCAGGATCGGGATCATCGCGTCAACGAAAGCGAATTCGCTGGCATTGGCGACTGTTGAGGATTCGGCTGTGTGGTCATCGCCCATGAGCGCGAGCACACCGCCATGTTTCGAAGAGCCCGCATGGTTGGCGTGGCGAAAAACATCGCCGGAGCGGTCTACGCCCGGGCCTTTGCCGTACCAGACGCCGAACACCCCGTCATATTTGCCTTCACCCAGAATCTCGGTCTGCTGCGAGCCCCAGCAGGCGGTTGCCGCCAGTTCCTCGTTCAGGCCGGGCTGGAAGATCACATTGGATGCTTGGAGCTGCTTTTTCGCTTTCCAGAGCTGCTGATCGAGCCCGCCAATGGGCGACCCGCGATAGCCGGAAACGAAACCGGCAGTGTTCAGCCCCGCACGTCGATCACGCTCACGCTGCATCAGGAGCATCCGGACGATCGCCTGCGCGCCGGACACGAAGATGCGCTCCTTCGTTAAATCGAACTTGTCATTAAGCGTGACGTCGTGAAGCGTCATATTTGCATTCCTCCTCAGCGGATCACGGTTGGAAACGTTTCCGCAAGGGTAGTTTTCTATTCGCCCGGCATCCCGTCAAACGAATTTGCGGGCTCCACAACAATGCGCAACGCCAACACAAACACGGCATTTCCGAGGACATTTTATTAGCCGGGCCGCATGAACGGCGCACGAATCTGACCGGAGTATACCTGCCTGCTCCCCGAACGCAGCAGCCAGTCCGGCATATTCACTTCATAATTTAGGTTCGAAAGGCAAAAAGGCGACTTTTCCCGCACGGTTACTTTTTCGCCAGAAACAAAGCTGCTAATCAGGCGCTGCCTGGTTAACAGGTTGAAGGGCAGGACAGGAAACAACTTCCGCCCGCATCGGGGAAATGCAAGAGGGCCTCATGGCACACCATCACGCGCCGCTCGCCGTGCGCGCCAACGGCGGAGGTAACTGACCGTGCGCGCAATCGCTTTTCTGGTCCGCATAATCAGCGGCCTGAATGCCCTTGTCGGCAATATCTTTTCGTGGCTGTCACTGGCCATCGTCCTGGTGTGTTTCACCGTCGTCGTGCAGCGCTACGTCTTTGCGACGAGCTTTGTGTGGATGCAGGACCTCTATATCTGGCTGAACGGAGCGATGTTCACCGCCGTCGCCGGCTTCGCACTTCTGCGAAACGACCATGTGCGGGTCGACATTTTCTACCGGCCGGCGAGCACGCGGCGCAAGGCAATCGTGGATCTGGCTGGCGTGGTCCTGTTCCTGATGCCGTTCTCCTGGGTCGTGTTCTATTACGGATGGAGCTTCGTCAGCCGCTCCTGGCGGCTGGGTGAAGCTTCTGCCAATGTCGGTGGCATGCCGGGGCTTTTCATCCTCAAGGGTTTCATCCTCGGCTTTGCCGTGCTGCTCGCCCTGCAGGGCATTGCCATGGCGCTGCGCTCGATCCTTGTCCTCAGCGGCAATGAAACCCTGCTGCCGGCGAAACTGAGATACGAAACCAATGACGAAGAGCAGCCGGAGGCGAGCGACTGATGGATCCGGTTCTGATTGGCGAGCTCCTTTCGGGGCTCATGTTCTTCGGCATTATCGGCTTTCTTCTTCTGGGCTTTCCCGTCGCCTTCACGCTGGCCGGCGTGTCGCTCATGTTCGGTCTTGTCGGCATATGGTTCGGCGTTTTCGACCCGTCGAATTTCGGCAGCCTGGCAAACCGCTATATCGGCTACATGACCAATGAAGTGCTGGTGGCTGTCCCGCTCTTCATCTTCATGGGCGTGATGCTGGAACGTTCCAAGATCGCCGAGCAACTGCTTCTCACCATGGGCAAGCTGTTTGGCAATCTGCGCGGCGGGCTTGGCATGTCGGTCATCATCGTCGGCGCGCTTCTGGCCGCATCGACCGGCGTGGTGGGTGCCACCGTCGTGACCATGGGCCTGATCTCGCTCCCGGCAATGCTTCGTGCGAACTACGATCCGAAGCTTGCGACCGGCGTCATCTGCGCCTCCGGCACGCTTGGACAGATCATCCCGCCCTCCACCGTTCTCATCTTCATGGGCGACATGCTTTCGGGCATCAACGCGCAGGTGCAGATGGCGAAGGGCAATTTCGCCCCGGTTCCCGTATCGGTGGGCGACCTCTTCGCCGGCGCACTTCTTCCCGGTGTGCTTTTGGTCGGGCTTTATCTCGGATGGACGCTTCTCAAGGCCATCTTCGACCCTGCCTCCTGCCCCGCCACGCCGGTTCCGCCCGAAGAGAAGAAGGAGTTGATGGGCGAGGTCGCCGTCGCGCTCTTACCCCCGCTCCTGCTGATCATGGCCGTTCTGGGATCCATCCTCGGCGGCATCGCAACGCCGACAGAAGCCGCCTCCGTGGGCGCCGTCGGCGCCATGGTGCTTGCCGCCTTCCGCTGGCGGCTTTCCTTTGCCGTTCTGCGCGAAACGGCGATCGCCACCGCCTCCATCACCTGCATGGTGTTCATCATCCTGTTCGGCGCCTCGGTGTTCTCCATCGTCTTCCGTCTCATGGGCGGCGACAATCTGGTGCATGAGTTCCTCGCCAACCTGCCGGGCGGCACGCTGGCGGCCGTGGCCGTGGTCATGCTGATCATGTTCCTGCTGGGTTTCATCCTCGACACGTTCGAGATCATCTTCATCGTGATCCCGATCACCGCACCGATCCTGCTGGCCCTCGATGTGGACCCGGTCTGGCTCGGCGTTCTGGTCGGCGTGAACCTGCAGACAAGCTTCCTGACACCGCCCTTCGGCTTCGCGCTGTTTTATCTGCGCGGGGTCGCACCGGGTTCCGTGAAAACGTCGATGATCTATAAGGGAGTACTGCCTTTCGTGCTGCTGCAACTCCTGGCCATCGCCATCATGTTCATGTTCCCTGAGATTGCTACCTGGCTTCCGAGAGCGATCTACAGCTAGGATCCAGACACCAGAAAACAAAAAAGCCCGGCTCGATGCCGGGCTTTTTCGTCGACCTCAACCGAGATCAGATCGAGAAGTATTTCTTGCGAGCCTCGACGAAAGCACCGTCCGTGCCTTCCGTGCGGGTGCGCAGGATGTTGAGCGACTCGATGAAGCTCTCTGTCGTCTTCTTCGTCAGCGCATCGCCGGAATCCCGCAGCTCGCCGAGAATCTCGGCCGCTGCCTTCGCACCTGCCTCAACGATATCGTCGGGGAACTGTCGCACATTGACGCCGTGCTCGTCGACCAGTGTCTTCAGAGCACGCGGATCATTGGCGTAGAAGTCCGAAGCCACCTGATCATATTCCGCCTGGCAGACATCCTTGACGATCGCCTGCAGGTCGGAGGGCAGCTCCTGATACTTGGACTTGTTGACCACCAGCTCGGTTGCCAGACCCGGCTCCACAAAGCTCGGGAAGTAGTAATTCTTGGCAACCTGGTAGAAACCGAGCGCCAGATCGTTGTAGGGACCGACGAACTCGGCCGCATCGAGCGTGCCCGACTGGAGCGCCTGGAAGATTTCGCCGGCAGCCATGTTGGTCACCGTCGCGCCAAGCTTCTCCCATACCCGGCCGCCGAGGCCCGGCGTGCGGAAGCGCAGACCTTTTACGGAATCGAGACCCGTCAGCTCCTCGCGGAACCAGCCACCGGCCTGTGTGCCCGTATCGCCGGACAGGAAGCCCTGAACGCCGAACTGGTCGTAAATCTCGTCCCAGATCTCCTGCCCGCCCATATAGCGGACCCATGCCGCCATTTCACGCGAGGTCATGCCGTAGGGCACACCGGTAAAGAAGGACAGGGCCGGGCTCTTGTTCTGCCAGTAATAAGCCGCACCATGGCTCATCTCGGCCGAACCGTCGATCACGGCATCGAGCGACTGCAGCGGCGGAACGAGTTCACCCGCCGAATAAACCTGCACGGTCAGCCGACCGTCCGAAGCCGCCGTGATGCGATCTGCAAGCCGCTGGGCGCCGACACCCAGACCCGGAAAATTCTTCGGCCACGTGGTGACCATGCGCCAGGTCTGGTTGCCCTGAGCGATCGCAGGCGTGGCTAACGCAGCAGCGCCCGCCCCGGCACCGGCCAGTCCCGCTTTCCTGAGGAAAGAACGACGATCCATGAATACCTCCCAAAAGAACATCAAGCGAAAAAAAGGGCCGCAGAACGGCCTCTTCGACTTTTCTAAAGCGCCGGCAACATCCTTTCCGGCGCAGCGGAAACTTATCAATACACGCACAAACACAACTGTCCAGACCACGACATGCAGGGGGTAACGATTTGGGACCTGTGTCCGAGCTGGCCGCTTTTTCACCCTGTTGCGACTTCCTGACTTCCCATAGTGCCGTGCCTGCGTCTTCAACGTCGACTTTTGGCTCACTTGAAGGCAGGCTGCAGATGCAAGACAAAGCATAAGGCCCGAGAATCACAAAAACGATCCGGGGGGAACACATTGCTGGGAGGAAAGCATGGCGGGGCTTCTTGGCCTTTCGCGCCTGATTGACGCTATTAATCAATTCATCGGAAAGCAGGTTTCATGGCTGATCCTGGTTGCGGTGCTTGTGTCCGCTTACAATGCCATCATCCGCTTTCTGGGAGACGGCCTGCCCGCCTACCTGCCGATACCGAGAGCCTCCAACAGCCTGCTCGAACTGCAATGGTACCTCTACGGCACCGTGTTCCTGCTGGCCTCCGCCTATACGCTGCAGCGCAATGAGCACATCCGCATCGACATCGTTTCGAGCCTGTTCACGAAGCGGACCCGGGACTGGATCGACCTTTTCTGCCACGTCTTCTTCCTGCTTCCATTCGTATCGCTGATCGTGTGGCTGAGCTGGCCCTGGTTCCAGCGCTCCTTCATCTCGGGCGAGATTTCCGCCAATGCGAGCGGCCTGATCATCTGGCCCGCCAAATTCATGGTCCTCGCCGGCTTCATCCTTTTGACGGCGCAGGCCGTCTCCGAGATCGTCAAGCGATACGCGGTCCTGCGCGGTCTGATCGACGAACCGAACCCGCAGCATGAAATGCATCCGGCCGCAGAAGCCGCCATTGAGATGGAGGAGAAGCGCGATGATTGACCTGATCGCGCACAATCTCGCGCCCATCATGTTCGTCACCGTCATGGCGATGCTGCTGATCGGCTATCCGGTTGCCTTCACACTGGCTGCCGGCGGCCTCCTCTTCTTCGTGATCGGCGTTGAGCTCTCACATATCTCCAGTGAAATCCGTCTTTTCTGGCCGCTCCTGCAGTCGCATCCCGAACGCATCTACGGGATCATGTACAACGACACGCTGCTCGCCATTCCGTTTTTCACCTTCATGGGGCTGATCCTGGAGCGATCCCGGATGGCGGAAGACCTGCTTGACACGATCGGCCAGCTCTTCGGGCCGGTGCGTGGCGGGCTTGCCTATGCGGCAGTGCTGGTGGGCGCCCTCCTCGCCGCCACGACAGGAGTTGTCGCCGCCTCGGTGATCGCGATGGGCCTCATCTCGCTGCCGATCATGATGCGGTACAATTACAATCGCGGCTTTGCCACCGGCACCATCGCCGCGTCCGGAACACTGGCGCAGATCGTCCCCCCGTCGCTCGTCCTGATCGTGATGGCCGATCAGCTCGGCCGTTCTGTGGGAGACATGTATGTGGGCGCGCTTCTGCCGGCCCTTGTCATCATCGGCGCCTACTGCCTGCTTGTCTTTGCCGTCACCATCATCAAACCGCACTGGGCTCCGGCCCTGCCGCCGGAAACACGCACGCTCGGCGGTGGCGTGACCTCTCTGGTCCTCCTGCTGGTTGCGTCAGTCGGCATCTATCTGGCCACATATCACACCGTTTTCGCCGAGATGCGCAGCGAGGTCAGACTGGTCTGGGCGGCCACGACGGCAACGGTCTTCGCTCTCGCCCTCAGCCTTGCCAATCGCCATCTGAAACTGAACATTCTTTCGCGGCTCGCCGAGCAGGTGGTGATCGTGCTGATCCCGCCCCTGGCGCTGATCTTTCTCGTCCTTGGAACCATCTTTCTCGGCATCGCCACACCAACCGAAGGCGGCGCCATGGGAGCGACCGGCGCACTCGTGCTGGCCCTGGTCAAGCGCAGGCTGTCCTTCTCGGTCCTCAAACAGGCGCTGGACGCCACAACGAAACTTGCCGCCTTCGTGATGTTCATCCTGATTGGCGCGCGTGTCTTCGGCCTGACCTTCTACGGGATCAACGGCAATGTCTGGATCGAGGAGCTTCTTCTGGCGCTGCCTGGTGGCGAAATCGGCTTCCTGCTCACCGTCACCGTCATCGTCTTCATTCTCGGCTGTTTTCTCGACTTCTTCGAGATCGCCTTCATCATGGTCCCGCTCCTGGTGCCCGCCGCGGAGACGCTCGGCATCGACCTGATTTGGTTCGGCGTCATTCTTGGCATCAATCTGCAGACATCGTTCCTGACCCCGCCCTTCGGCTTCTCGCTGTTCTATCTGAGATCGATCGCGCCGATGAAGGAGTGGAAAGACGAAGTTTCCGGACGCATCCTGCCCGCCGTCAAGACGACGGAGATCTACAAGGGCGCCATCCCCTTCATCATCATCCAGTTTCTGATGATCATACTGGTGATTGCGTTTCCCGGCCTTGTCACGCATTACAAGCAGGAGAGCACCGTCAATCCGAACGAGGTTGAGATCACCATTCCCACCTTCGGTGGCGGCAGCGACGGAGGACCAGCATTCGGTCTGCCGGGCGGACTGAGCGGCTCCCCGTTCGGTTCACCACCCACAACCTCTCCAGGCGACGGAAACGGGCAACAGAACAACGGATTGCAGCTGCCAGGCATCGGCGGCCTGCCACCGCTGGGCACGCAGCCCGGTGACGCAAGTGACGCCCCGGGCGAAACGCCACAGGAGCAGCCGGCAGCCCCGGATCTGAGCCAGCCGCCGAGTTTTGACTGACACGGCAAGACCGCAAAAGAAAACCCCGGAGCAGCACTCCGGGGTTTTCTGCAGTTTGAGGGACAGATCAGAGTTTACCAGCGCGCTGCTGGATCATCATGAATGTGTCAAACGTATACTCGGACAATTGCGCCCAGAGATACGCATCCTTCTTGAACGCCAGCTGATTGTCGTAGATCTTCTTGAAGGTGGGATTTGACGCGTTGATCTCGTCATAGGTTTCCATCGCAGCGTTGTAGCACGCCTCGAGGATTTCCTGACTGAACGGGCGGAGCTGCGCACCATCTGCCACCAACTGGCGCAAAGCCGCCGGGTTCTTGTAATCGTAGCTCGCCATCATGTCGGCATTGGCTGCACGACAGGCCGCATCGAGAACCGACTGATAGGCTGCAGGCAGTTCATCCCACTTTGCCTTGTTGAACATGGCGTTCAGGACCGGACCGCCTTCCCACCATCCGGGATAATAGTAGTACTGGGCGACCTTGTTGAAGCCGAGTTTCTGGTCGTCATAGGGACCGACCCACTCGGTTGCGTCGATCGTGCCTTTTTCGAGCGCGGGGTAGATATCGCCGCCGGCGATCTGCTGGGGAACCACACCGAGCTTCTCGATGATCTTGCCGCCCATGCCGCCAATGCGCATCTTGAGGCCCTTGAGATCGTCAACGGTGTTGATCTCCTTTCGAAACCAGCCGCCCATCTGCGCACCGGTATTGCCGCACGGAAGAGTGTGGAGCCCTTCAGTGTGGTAGAACTCGTTCAACAGCTCATTGCCGCCGCCATAGTAAAGCCAGGCGTTCTGCTGGCGATAGTTGAGCCCGAACGGGATGGCTGTGCCCAGCGCGTAGGTCGCGTCCTTGCCCCAATAATAATATGACGCCGTATGCGCCATTTCGACGGTGCCGGCAGCCGCCGCATCCGCCGCCTGAAGGCCGGGCACGATCTCGCCGGCTGCGAAGACCTGAATCTCGAAATTGCCGTCCGTTGCCCCTTTCACGAATTCGGCCATTGTTTCGGCTGCGCCATAGATCGTGTCCAGCGCCTTCGGGAACGAAGACGTGCAGCGCCATGTGATCTTTGGCATTGACTGGGCTATGGCGGGTGAGGCCAGCGCCGACGCAGCGGCAACGCCCGTTCCTGCCATGCCTGCCTTCTTGAAGAAGGTTCTGCGGTCCATATGTTCTCCTCCCATTCTGGAACCGTCTGCCGCAGTGCCTTTGGCACCCGGCTTCATGCCGGCTTCGCCGCCCCCACGCTGTTTGCTTTTATCGGGCACCGAAAACCACTGGTATCAATGCATGCATGGCGGCCCAAGTCCAGCGCGCGACCCCTGTTCTGCGACCAATGTCGAAGGCCCAACGAAATCCCGAAACTGCCCATTGGAAAGGCGCGCGAAATCTCTACATTCCCATCTCTGAGAGCGACCGCCAGAAAACGGATTTTCGAATGCGCACCCCACTGATAGCCGTCTCGACGGATGCAAAGGATTTCGAGAACTACACGTGGCATGCCACCCCACAGCCCTATCTCGACGCGGCCGTCTCCACCGCCGGCTTGCTGCCGGTGCTGCTTCCCTCGCTCGGCGACAGGCTCGATCTGGACAGCCTGCTGGAGACCATAGACGGCGTGCTCGTGACGGGATCGAGGTCAAACGTCTATCCTGAACTCTACGGTGGGGAAGCCAGCGAAGAGAACGGTCCCTACGACCATGCCCGCGACGCCACCACCCTCCCCCTCATCCGCAAGGCCATCGAGAAGGGTGTGCCGCTGCTGGCCATCTGCCGCGGGATCCAGGAACTGAACGTGGCGCTCGGCGGAACGCTCGCAACGGAGATTCACGAACGCGAAGGGGCTTTCGATCATCGCGGTCCGCAGGATGCCGGTCACGACACCCGTTTCGCCATCCGCCAGACGGTGAAGGTGGCGCCCGGCGGATGCCTCGCACGCATATTCGATACGTCGGAAGTCCGTGTGAACTCAGTCCACAGACAGGGCGTGGATAGGCCCGCTCCGCGTCTTCAGGTCGAGGCAGTGGCAGACGATGGCACAGTGGAGGCCGTCTCCGTGAAGGAGGCGCCGGGCTTCGCTGTCGGTGTTCAGTGGCACCCCGAATACTGGGCGCACAGGGACGATTCCTCGGCACGGATCTTCAGGGCGTTCGGCGAAGCCGTCCGCCTACACGCCGCAGCCCGCGAGAGAGCGGGCATCGCGGCTGAGTGATCAGTTTTCCCGATACAGGCTGAGCAGGGGTGTACGCGGGCGCAGCGATTCATAGGCTGCGCCATCGCCCGGATAAAACTCCACCAGCGCCTCGCCTGCCGCCGACACGAAGACAACCGTCCCGTCAGGCCGCTCCTCCCAGATGCGGGCATCCACAAGACGCGGCAGTATCCGAGCACAGCTTCGGTCGAGATCAAGCTGTGCGCTTCCCTCTCCCGGCGAATGGCGCACACGACAGTCCTCGTTGACACCGATACCCGTCAATATGAACTCGGAAGTGGCTGCAGGGCCAGCCTCCTCTGGTTCCGGACCCGGGGCGTTACCCGTCGCCCCCTGATCGGAAAAATAGCCGAGCGAGCCCACCAGCGCCAAGACCAGCGCCCCTGACACAACCAGTTTCATGAATTAGGAGCTCCATCGTCATCGGGATATCGTCCTGGGAGCTTCCATTTTTCTGGTTAATCGATTGCTAACGAGTACAACTTTAAGGCGTCCTGCACCCAGCCGCATTCAGGAACCTTGCGGCCTTTCAGCATCAACCGAGAGACTGCGAAACGCTCCGGCGCTTCACATGGCCGGTCTCAGGAACAGGTGTGATTGCGCGGTCCTGTGTGAACCAGGTGACAAGATTGTCGACCACCAGATCCGCCATAGCCTGGCGTGTCGCAACCGAGGCCGATCCCACGTGTGGCAGAAGCGATGCGTTCTCCAGCGCAATCAATGCCTCCGGCACATGCGGCTCGTTCTCGAACACGTCCAGTCCCGCCGCGAAGATCGTGCCACTCTGCAACGCCTGAATCAGCGCAGCCTCGTCTACCGTGCTGCCACGGCCGATATTGATGAAGACACCGTTTGCGCCCAGTGCCTCAAACACATCGGCATTGACGGCCCTGTGTGTTTCCGGCCCTCCGGGGGCGACACAGATCAGGGTATCGACGGCTGCAGCAAGTCCCGGAAGCGTATCGTGATAGACATACGGCACGTCATCGAGCTTCCGGCGATTGTGATAGGCGATCGGCAGACCAAAGGCGGCAAGCCGCTGCGCGATGGCGCGGCCGATGCGCCCCATGCCGAAAATGCCAACTGTCCGCCCGCGCAGCGAACCACGCGAAAAACGATAGGCCCCATCGCGCGCCCAGCGCCCCTCACGCAGCCATGTCTCCGCACGCGGCAGTTCGCGCAGCGTGTTGAGAAGCAGGCCCACCGCCGTGTCGGCGACCTCTTCCGTAAGAACGTCGGGCGTGTTGGTGACCATAACATCGCGGCGACCGGCATGCGCGGCATCCACCGCGTCATAGCCGACACCAAAATTTGCGATGATCTCCAGATGGGGCAATGCGTCTATAAACGCTGCATCAACCACCGTCATGGCCGCCATGCCGTGTACTCTTGCGGCCATCTCTTCCGTTACAAGAGCCGGATCTGCCTTGTCGAGCGTCACGAGCTCGAAACACCCGGCGATGCGCTCCCTCGCATGTGGATGCAGCATGCCCGGAACCAGGACGGCGATGTCTCGTGTTTCAGCCAAATCATTCCTCCCGATCAGATAAGCCGGCAAATTTATTGCAACAGATCAGCGCTCGACGGGCTTGCCCGTCGACTGGCGCACGTGAAGCTCCGGTTTGATAAGCTCCTGAGCCGGGTTCACCTCAGCCCCGTTCAATCTGTCGAGCAGAACGCGCGCTGCCCGACGCCCCACATCCCGCTGTCCGTTCCAGACGGTGGTCAGTGCGGGCGTGGCAATTGCCGCCTCTTCAAGGTCATCGTAGCCGGTTACAGAAATGTCGACGCCGGGCACCAGTCCGGCACGGGCAATGCCGTTCATGAGACCGATGGCCACGAGATCGTTCCAGCAGACCGCCGCTGTGGGCTTGTCCTTGAGTGCGAGAAACGCTCCCGCTATCTCGAAGCCGGCCTGCTTGGTGCGTGGCCCCGGAAACCGCCACTGCGGCTTGATCTCCAGCCCCGCCTTGCCCATCGCATCCACGTAGCCCTGATACCGGTCGCGGCCGGTCGATGTCTGGTCAGTGCCTCCGATCATGGCAATTCGCGTGTGTCCAAGCGAGATCAAGTGATTGGTCGCAAGCCCGGTGCCATAGGCATCGTCGCCACGAAACACCGGTACCCGCGCACCTTCGACGGATCGGGCGATTAACACTGTCGGCAAACCGTTTTCCTCCACAAGGCGAATATCCTGTGGCGGCGTACCGATAGCCGGCGACATGATGACCCCGTCGGCCCCCAGTTGCAAAAGCGTGTCGATGAACGTGCGCTGCTTTTCCAGCTGGTCGTAATGGTTGGATAGGAGAAAGGTCTGCCGCGACCGGTCAAGCTCGGTCTCGATCGAGCGGAGAATCTCGGCAAAGAAGGGGTTCATGATGTCGTGAACCACGACCCCGATAATGCCGGATCGGGAGGTCCGCAGGCTCGCTGCGCGACGATTGTAGATATAACCGATTTCGCGCGCATGCTCCTTGATCCGCTGACGCGTTGCATCAGCGACCAGCGGACTGTCACGCAACGCCAGAGAAACAGTAGCCGTTGAGACGCCGAGCGCCTCGGCGATGGTCGAAAGCTTGATCTTCTGCGCCAGCCTGAATTCCCCCAACGTGCCGATGGCCTTCACCACCGGGCGCAACGCGATCCATGATCGCTCCGTCTGCTCGTGCTGCGACGGGCCCGCAGTCGCACCCAGCTAAACTGTTTAAAGACCTGCTTACGCCACGGACGGCCAAAAGGTCAATCAGGATACGCGGCAGCAACGTCGCCTTTCAGCGAAATCGGCTCGGTTCTGCAGGAAACAGGCTGGACGATCAGATGCCGGGACTAAACACCTAGGCTTCAACCTCGATGCCATCTTCATCATCGACATCGTCAAAACTGGTGCCATTCAGATTCGCTTCGACTTTGAAGAGAAGGCGCGTCAAGACCTTCTGCTCTTTCTTGTCGAACCCTTTAAGCGCAATTTTTTCGGTCTTACGCACCGACTTCTCAATGGACCGGATGGCCTGCTCTCCCTCTTCGGTTAAGAAAACATACGCGCGGCGTCCGTCTTCCTCCGATAATCGCTTTTCAAGAAAGCCCTGATTCGTCAGTCGGTTGATGGTTTTGGTAATTGTCGGCGGTCGCACACCTAAAAGAGTGGCAAGCTGGCTGGGCGTCTGCCCGTTCTCCACCGATAACGCCAGCATTAACTTGTCTTGCCCCGCATATAGCCCATGCTCCAGAAGCCGCTCGGCCAGAGCGGTACGTGAAAGCCGAGCGGCCGACTGTAGCAAACCAATTGTCGCGCCCTTTACAGCTTTGGCCATAAAAACTCCCCTTTAGACATCCTCAACGATAAGATAGAACGCCCCTTGAACAAAATAGCTCTAACGAATCCCATTGCAACCATAGATTGCTCTTGCCCAGACAAATAATTATGCTCTACTTTCGTATAAAAGTTTTGCCCGGCAATTGTCTTGATACATCGCGAGGCATGCTGTGAACACACAAGAAAATAAACCTACGCCGGCAAAGAAAATTGCGATCCTGCCAATAGGAGCCACTGAACAGCACGGCCCTCATCTACCCCCCGAGACTGACTGGATCATTGCGCAAGGCATTGTAGAGGCAGTCAAAAGGGAACTTCCAGAAAATCTCGATACTGTTTTTCTTCCAGTCGAGAAGATTGGCTACTCAATCGAGCATTCAGATTCTTCTCAAACGCAATCCATGACATTCGAAGAGGCCGCCAATCGGTGGATCGGCATCGGGGAGGCCCAGTTCAGGGCCGGTCTGCGCAAACTCGTCATTCTCAACGCCCATGGTGGCAACTCACCATTGCTCACCATTGTAACGACTGAACTGCGCGTGCGATTCGGCATGTTGGCCGCTGCCACGAGCTGGACGCGCTTTGGTTATCCGCCGGATATCGTCTCCGAGGAAGAACGCGCTTTGGGTATCCATGGCGGATTTATCGAAACCTCCGTCATGCTGGCTCTGCGCCCCGACATGGTCGACATGCGAAAGGCAGCAGACTTCAAATCCGCCCAGGCCGATTTTTGCCGGGATTTCACACATTTGCGCGCTTATGGTCCTCATGCTTTCGGCTGGATGATGCGCGACCTCGCCCGCGAGGGCGTCACCGGCAACGCTGCCGGGGCGAGCGCAGAAGCAGGAAAACGCATCATCGCCCACAGCGTGACCGGCTTCCTGGATCTGCTCCACGATGTCGACCGGTTCGACCTGTCCCACTTCGAACACTGACCGTGCAATCGCCCGGACGCCGTCTTATATAGTCGAGAAACAATTCCAGTTTTGCGAGAAATCATGTCCGAGACGCAGACCGAGACACCTAGCGAAGCCGAAACGACACAGATTCCCGTCACCGTGCTGACCGGCTATCTGGGGTCAGGCAAGACGACACTCCTCAACCGCATCCTCACCGAGGATCACGGCAAGCGCTATGCGGTGATCGTCAACGAGTTCGGCGAGATCGGCATCGACAACGACCTGATCGTCGAATCCGACGAGGAAATCTACGAGATGAACAATGGCTGCGTGTGCTGCACGGTGCGCGGCGATCTGGTGCGTGTGGTCGAGGGACTGACACGGCGCACCGGCCGGTTCGACGCCATCGTGGTGGAAACCACGGGACTGGCGGATCCCGCGCCCGTGGCGCAGACCTTTTTCATGGACGACGATGTGCGCGCCAAAACCCGGCTCGACGCGGTGGTGGCGCTGGTCGACGCCAAGCACCTGCCACTGCGCCTCAAGGATTCCAACGAGGCGGAAGACCAGATCGCCTTCGCCGATGTCGTGATCGTCAACAAGACCGATCTCGTGACGCCTGAGGAACTGGCAACTGTCGAGGCGACGATCCGGGCGATCAACCCGATGGCCCGCATCCACCGCGCAGAGCGCGCCGGCGTTGCGCTGAGCGATGTGCTCGACCGTGGCGCCTTCGACCTGAAGCGTGTGCTCGACAACGACCCGCACTTCCTCGAGCACGGCCACCCGGACCATGTGTGCGGCCCCGACTGCGATCATGACCACCATCATCACGATCATGGGCATGAGCATGGGCATGACCACAATCACGGACACGACCATCACCATGACGCGGCGTCTCCCATCCACGATGCGGGCGTGAAGTCGCTCTCCCTGCGCGCCGGCGAAATGGACCCAAAAAAGTTCCTTCCCTGGCTGGAGAAGACCACGCAGATCGACGGGCCGAACATTCTGCGTCTCAAGGGCATCATCGCATTTGCCGACGATCCCGACCGTTTCGTGGTTCAGGGGGTTCACATGATCGTCGAGGGCGACCATCAGCGCCCATGGCGGGACGATGAAAAGCGCGAGACGCGCCTCGTGTTCATCGGCCGCGATCTGGACACCGAGCGCCTGCAACGCACCTTCGAAGCCTGCCTGGCCTGACGCATGCCCACCATTGCTCCGCTCGACCTCGACAGCCATTGCATTGCCATTGCCTGGCTTAACGACAGTCCGCATTTCGCGCTCGCCGATGGCGTGGTGCATCGTCTCGACAATGGCCACAAATGGGCAGAGGTTCACGACGGGCTTCTGGCCGCCTGCCCCGATGCAGACCATGCGCGTCTCATCACCGGCGGTGAGGATGGCCGCGTGACGGCGCTTTCGGCAGACGGCACGGTGAAAACGCTGGCAGAGATCGGCCGCAAATGGGTGACCAGCATTGCCGCCGGCCCGCAGGGCGCGGTCGGCTTTGCTGTCGGGCGCAGCGCCTATGTGCTCTTTGCCGATGGCAAACAGCGCGAATTCCAGCACCCGCGCTCGGTGGAAGGCATCGCCTTCGCACCAAAGGGGATGCGGCTTGCGGTCGCCCGCTACAATGGCGCAACGCTGCATTTTCCCGCAACCGACGGCAAGCCGACGGAGCTGGAATGGGCCGGCGCGCACACCGGCATCACCTTCTCGCCGGATGGAAAATTCCTCGTCACCACCATGCAGGAAAATGCCCTGCATGGCTGGAAACTGGCCGATGGCAAGCATATGCGCATGGCCGGCTATCCGGGCAAGGTGAAGTGTTTTTCGTGGAGCGCGAAGGGCAAGTGGCTCGCCACTTCGGGCGCACCGGGCGCAATCGTCTGGCCCTTTCAGGCCAAGGACGGCCCCATGGGCAAGGCGCCGCTTGAGCTGGGAACCCGCGGCGATGCGATGGTGACGCAGGTCTGTTGTCACCCCACCGAAGAGATTGCCGCCATCGGCTATGCCGACGGCATGATCCTGGCCGCGCGCTTTGCCGATCAGAAGGAAATCCTTCTGCGCAGATCGGGCAAGGGTGCGATCACCGCCATGGCATGGGACAATGAAGGCCGCCGCCTCGCCTTTGGCTCCGAGACCGGTGAAAGCGGCGTGGTGGATATCGCCGGTTGAATTTCACGCCCCGTGCCTCAGTCTTCGCTTGCAGCGCGCGCCGCGTCCTGTAGCTTCCTCACCTGACGGGAAGCATGGGGGAGCGAGCGGTGGATAGTAGGCGCACAGCGCAGGAGATGCCTGCCCGGCTTGAACTCACCCCCGCGACCTATCACCATCTTCTGAAAACGGCGCACCGCCACGCATCGCACCAGATCGAAGCGGAAGACCTGCTGCATGAAACGCTGATCGCCGCACTGACTGCCGGCAACCGCCCATGTGTGGAGAACCGCGCCTGGCTTCAGGGCGTCATGCGGAACGTGGCGGCGACGAAACGGCGCTCCGCCTACCGCCGATCACGGCGCGAGAACGCCACCCTGGTTATCGAGCCCACGGACGACAGCGAAGTTCCAACGGAATTCCTCTCAAGCCTGCCACGAAGCCAGAGAATCGTCGCACTTCTCGCTCTCGGCGGCCATACGCGCAATGAAATCCGCCACCTTCTGCGCATTTCCGATGCGAGCCTGCGCCAGCGGATTGCCGGCCTGCGCTGGCGTTGGCGCGATGCCGCTCCCAATGCCGAAACCCTTCCCGGAAAGCTTCTGGCGGGCACGCTCGCCTTCGGCAGGATCCGGCAGAACCTTCTTCCGCTGACCGGGCGCAACACGGCATTCCTGGCAAGCCACGATCCGGACGGACACCTCTTTGCGGTAAGTTTTTTTCATCTCAAAGCTCACAAACTGGGTGCCCGCGGCAATTAAGAAACAGAACCAACCTTGTAACATCAGGAGACAGACATGCTTTCCAACGTCCGCATCGGCAACATCTGCTACTACGTCAACGACATTGACCGCACGGAGACGTTTTACCGCGATGTGATCGGGCTGAATGTCCAGAGGATGGAAGGAGACGAGGAGACGGGCGACTGGCTGCTGGCCAGCATCGAGAACAATATCGAACTCATCTTCTTCAAGATGGAGTCGCGTCCCGGGAACACGCCCATTGTGGTGTTCGACCTCTCCGAGGGCGGCATCGATACCGTCGTGGAGGGTCTTGCGGAGAAAGGCGCGACGATCGTGACGCCTGTCAGCCATGCTCCGGGCGGCTGGTCTGCCGAATTTGCCGACCCGGACGGCCATGTCCTGTCCGTCTACCAGTCGGAAGAGCGCCCGCGCAAAAGCGCGTAAAAGCTACCGCACGAGCACCGCTCGCAAATCGTTGACATTCGTGCCGGTCGGCCCCGGCACGAAAAGATCGCCCAGTGCATCGAAGGCGCCCCAGGCGTCGTGTGCGGCGAGCAGCGCCTTCGGGTCGTGACCGACAGAGCGCAGCCGCGCGACGGTGCGGTGATCGGCGAAGGCGCCGGCATTCTCCTCCGAACCGTCGATGCCATCCGTATCGGCAGCGAAAGCGGAGATGCCGGGCACGCCTTCAATGCCGAGCGCCAGCGACAGAAGGAACTCGGTGTTGCGCCCACCGCGCCCGCCGCTTCGGCGCAGCGTGACCGTGGTTTCACCGCCTGAAAGCAGCACGACCGGTTTTCTGAAAGGCCGGTCGCGCAACGCCACCTCGCGGGCAATCGCCGCATGAACGCCGCCCACCTCGCGCGCCTCACCCTCAATCGCATCCGACAGGATGACGGCAGGCACGCCCTGCGCTTCGGCAGCAGCCGAAGCAGCTTCCAGCGAGCGCGCGGCCGAGGCGATGACGTGAACCTCATGTCCTGCAAAACGTGGATCATCCGGCTTTGGTGCGTCTGCCGCAGGTGATGCTAGATGCCGCATCACCGCATCGGGCAGCTGCATGCCATAGGTCTCGATCACGGCGAGCGCGTCCGCGCGGCTTGCCGTGTCGGGCACGGTCGGACCGGATGAAACAAGTGCCGGGTCATCGCCGGGAATGTCCGAAACGATCAGCGAGACGACGCGCGCGGGATGGGCCGCGGCGGCCAGCCTGCCGCCCTTGATTGCGGAAATGTGCTTGCGCACCGTGTTCATGGCCGAGATCGGCGCGCCAGACGCCAGAAGCGTCTCGTTGACGGCCATCTCGTCTGCAAGTGTCAGATCGCCTGCCGGTGCGGGGAGCAGAGCGGAACCGCCGCCGCACACAAGCGCGATCACCAGATCGTCCGGGCCAAGCCCGGTCACGCTCTCCATGAGACGCCGCGCGCCGGAGAGGCCCGCCTCATCCGGCACCGGGTGCGCCGCCTCCAGAACATCGATCATGCGGGCCGGCGCGCCATAACCGTAGCGGGTGACAACCACGCCTCCCAGAGGCCCATCCCAGGAATCTTCCAGCGCAGCCGCCATCTGGGCCGCGCCCTTGCCAGCCCCGACCACAATGGTGCGGCCCCGGGGCTTTTCCGGCAGGAATGCGCGAATGGTCTTGGCCGGGTCGGCGGCAGCGACGGCAGCGTCGAACAGTGTTGTGAAAAACGCCTTCGGATCGATGCTGCCGGTCACATGCGCCCCCTTAATCTACAAGGCGCTTTTGGCAGCCTCTCCTGCGACATAGGTTTCCACGATGGCGCGGTCATCGGCAAGCGTCTGGAGCAGGAAAAGCTCCTCGGCGAGAGTTTCCACACGCTCCATGCGCAACTCCATGACCGGCGTTGCGCGCGCGTTCAGAACCACGATATCGGCGTCGGTGCCCGGTTCCAGCGTGCCAACGCGCTCCGACAGGGAAAGCGCCTCGGCATTGCCGCGCGTGATCTGCCAGAAGGAGGCCAGCGGGTTCAGCTTCTCGCCATTGAGCGCGATCACCTTGTAGCCCTCATCCATGGTGCGCAACATGGAGTAATTGGTGCCGCCGCCCACATCCGTCGCCGAGGCGAGGCGGAGCGGCTTTTCGCGTTTGCGATAGCGCTGATAATCGAACAGGCCGGAGCCGAGGAAGAGGTTGGAGGTGGGGCAGAACACGGCGACCGAGCCCGTGTCCGAAAGCACATCCGCCTCGCGCTCGGAAAGATGAATGCAATGGCCGAGCAGCGCCTTGGGGCCGAGCAGGCCGTATTGCTCGTAGATGCCGGTATAGTCCGGCGCGTCGGGATAAACCTCCGCCGTCAGCGCGATCTCGTCGTGATTTTCGGAGAGATGCGTCTGCATGTGGAGGTCGGGGAATTCGCGCATCAGTGCTGCGGCCATCTCCAGCTGCTCGGGGCTGGAGGTGATGGCGAAACGCGGCGTGACGGCATAGTTGAGCCGGCCCCTGCCGTGCCATTCGCCGATCAGCGCCTTCGTGTCGTCGTAAGAGGACTGCGGCGTGTCGGTGAGTGCGGCCGGCGCGTTGCGGTCCATCATCACCTTGCCTCCCACAACGCACATGTTGCGCGCCAGCGCCTCGGCGAAAAAGGCCTCAGCGCTTTCCTTGTGAACGGAGCAATAGGCCGCCACCGTGGTCGTGCCGTTGCGCAGCAGCTCATCGAAGAACAGCCGGGCGATGTGCCGGCCGTGCTGAATGTCGGAGAACCTGGTTTCTTCGGGGAAGGTGTAGTCGTTCAGCCAGTCCAGAAGCTCCGCGCCGTAGCTGGCGATCACCTGCATCTGCGGGAAATGCGCATGCGCGTCGATGAAGCCCGGCAGGATGAGATGCGGACGATGGTCCACCACCGCGTACCCTGCTTCGGCTCCGGCTGCGACCTGCGCGAAACCGCCGGATGCGAGGATGACGCCATCTTCGACCAGAACCGCACCATCCTCGTCAAAGATATAAGCGTCGTGGTCGTCGATGCTCCGCGGTTCGGCCTTGAAGGACAGAAGCCGTCCACGGATAAGTTTCTGTGCCATGTGCTAGCGCGCCTCTTCGAACCAAGTAACGATCAGCCGCCGCTCCTCCTCCGTAATGCCCGAAACATTGCCGGGCGGCATGGCGTGGCTGCGGCCTGCCTGCAGATAGATTTCGCGCGCGTGCTCGGCAATAGAAGCATCCGTGTCGAGCACAACATTCTTCGGTGGGTAGGGTATGCCCTCATAGCCCGGCACCACCGCATGGCACATGGCGCAACGCCCCATCACCGTGTCACGCACTGCCGGGAAATGGGTCGAGGTGACGAAGCTCTGTCCCGTCGCCGAAAGCTTGGTCTCGCCGGTCAGAACCTGCGGGACGGTGGAAAGCCACATGATGACGATGAAGAGAACGCCGGCCAGCCCCCAGGTCCAGTGCGGTGTGCCCTTACGGGCATGCACGGTGTTGAAATAGTGGCGGATCAGCACACCGATGATGAAGATGAGCGATGCGATGACCCAGTTGAACTGGGTGCCGAAGGCCAGCGGATAATGGTTCGACAGCATGAGGAAGACGACGGGCAGCGTCAGGTAGTTGTTGTGCAGAGAACGCTGCTTGGCCTGCAAGCCAAGCTTCGGCGCGGGCGTTCGTCCTGCCTTCAGATCGGCCACCACGATCTTCTGATTGGGAATGATGATGAGGAAGACATTCGCCGTCATGATCGTTGCGGTGAACGCGCCCAGATGCAGGAAGGCGGCGCGGCCGGTGAAAAGCTGCGTATAGCCCCACGCCATCGCAACGAGGATGGCATAGAGCACCAGCATCAGCACCGTATCGTTTTTGCCGAGCGGCGATTTGCACAGAAGGTCGTAAAGCAGCCAGCCAAGCCCGATGGAGGCGAGTGAGATCAGGATGCCGCCCCAGGCCGGCACATCGAGCACATTGCGGTCGATCAGATAAAGATCCGCGCCTGCATAATAGACGATGGCAAGCAGCGCGAAACCGGACAGCCAGGTGGAATAGGATTCCCATTTGAACCAGGTCAAGTGCTCCGGCATGGAGGCGGGCGCGACCAGGTATTTCTGGATGTGGTAGAAGCCGCCGCCGTGAACCTGCCACTCCTCGCCATGAACGCCCTCCGGCAAGCCCGGCCGCTTCACCAGCCCCAGATCGAGCGCGATGAAGTAGAAGGACGAGCCGATCCATGCGATGGCAGTGACCACATGCAGCCAGCGCACCCCGAAAGACAGCCAGTCCCACAAAACCGCGTAATCGTTCATGCCAATTTCCTCAGCTCCACGAGGCACAGGGTGAAGGAGTCCGGTATAAACGGAAAGCGGATAAGATCACGATGACTTTCAAAAAAATCTGGAAAATAATGCGCGCGAAACCCTAAAGGAATCGCATGGCCTATCTCGACAACATCGCCGTTTTCGTCCGCGTGGTGGAGCTTGGCAATTTGTCTTCTGCCGGACGCGACATGCGGCTTTCACCCGCTGTCGCCTCGAACCGGGTGAAGGAGCTCGAAAAGCACCTTGGAGTGCGGCTGTTCAACCGCACCACGCGCCAGCTCACCCCCACCGAGCAGGGTCGCGTCTTCTATGAGGGCGCGCGCAAGGTGCTCGAAGCGGTGGCGGAAGCCGAAGCATCGGTGGCCGATCTTTCCGGCCAGCCGCGCGGGACGATCCGCGTCACCGCGCCGCTCGGCATCGGCAAGCGGCTGATCGCCAGCGGCATTCCCGAATTTCGTGACCGATATCCCGAGATCGAGGTTCGCTTACGGCTCTCCGACCATGAGGTCGACATGATGCGCGAGGGCATCGACGTTGCCTTCAAGCTTGGGATTCTCGAGAACTCCTCGTTCCGCATGCGCGGCATCATGGATTGCGAGCGCGTTCTGGCGGCAGCGCCCGATTATCTGCAACGACGCGGCGAACCGAAGACGCCCGAAGCGCTGATCGATGAGCGTCACGATTGCCTGATGCTGCGCTTTCCCGGCGCACGTGAGCATTTCTGGGTGCTACAGACGCCAGAGGGCGCGCGAAAATTCGAAGTGGGCGGCCCGTTCGATTCCGACGATGGCGACGTGATCACCGACTGGGCGCTTGCCGGGCGCGGCATCGTCAACAAGCCCCGCTTCGAGATCGAGCCATTCCTGCGCGACGGGCGGCTCCAGGTGGTTTTGCCCGACACACCGCCCGTGCCGGTGAAACTCGCCGCGCTCTACCCGCACAAGAAATTTCAGGACCCGAAAGTGCGGTTGCTGGTCGACTTCATGGCAAGCCGTTGCCAGAAGATGATCGGCGAGACCCTGTCGGAGCAATGATGGTCAGCCTGCACGCAGGCTTTCCAGACCGCGTTGAACAAGCTCGCGCATGAGCCGCTGATAGGGAACGCCGCGCTTCTTCGCCTCAGCCTTCACGGCATCCAACTGGCTTTGCGGCATGCGCATATTCACCCTTGCCGCCTTGTTCTCGAACTCGAACCCGGCGGGTTTGAACGCGCCAAAATCCAGATCGGAAAGATCCTGATCGAGGAAGTCTTCCGCATCCTTATCGGTTTTCAGTTTGGGAACGCTGCGTTTCATAGCGTTTCACCTCCTTGGCATGCATATAGCGCGCTGTGATCGGACGAATAAGACGCTTCCCATCAACCATACGAAAGGTCACGCCCATGAACATGGGGCGGCCCTGCCGGTTGCGTCCGATAACGATGTAGCGGTCTTCGGGCCCAGAGTGTGCGGGATCAGGCGCAATCAACGGATCATGAAAAAGCGCATATTCGATCTCGTCCTTCGAGACACCATGCTTTGCGCATTTCGGCCAGTTTCCGGCATCCCAGTCAAAGCCCGCGATCTTCATTCATCAAGTATGTAGTTTTGTACACACAAATGTCAACATCACGACTGCAAAGCCGTCAGTATCTCCGCAGCCGCCATCGCCGCGATGACGGCGGGGCGTTTGTCGTGTACGGCATCGCCGCCGATGGGGGTGACGAGCTTCGATAAACGGTCTTCATCGCCGCCATTCTTGAGATACCAGCTCTTGAAGGTCGCGCGCTTGGTCTTCGAGCCGATCATGCCGACATAGGCCGCATCGTCACGTGCCAGCGCCTCGGCAACCAGCAGAAAATCGAGCGCGTGATCGTGGGTCAGGATCACGAAGGCGGTTCCGGTGGGGGCTTCACGCACCGCCTCTTCCGGCAGGGCCGTAAGGCGCGTCTCCACATCGTCCGGAAAATCCTCAAGCGCCTCCTTGCGGGTCTCGACCACCAGCACCCGCACGGGCAGCGGGGTCAGCGCTGCCGCCAGCGCATGGCCGACATGCCCCCCGCCAAACAGGATCACCTGAGGGAAGGAAGCCGCCTCTTCGCTGGCGCGTTTCAGGATGGCGCTGCGTTCCTCTTGATCTGGAACGCGAATGTCGAGCGCCACCCGGCCACCGCAGCACTGGCCGATTTCCGGTCCAAGCGGAATGTCGAGAGCGCCAGTTGCGAGATTATCCGAGATGAGCGCACGCGCTTTGGCAATCGCCATGAATTCAAGCTGGCCGCCACCGATGGTGCCGAAAATCGATTCGGGCGAAACCAGCATCCACGCGCCCTCTTCGCGCGGGGTAGAGCCTTTCGCCTCGCGCACCTCGACAAGCGCAAGGGAAGGCGAGGCTTGCAGGAAGGTTTTGAGACCGGAGGTCGAATCGGCCATATCGATCAGCGCGCACCTTCCGCCCGGACCCGCTCCACCGCCATCAGCACACGCTCAGGCGTGGCCGGCGCATCGAGACGCGGGCAGACCTTGTGATCGGCAACACTCGCCACCGCATCGGACAGCGCGTGAAGCACGCACATGGCGAGCATGAAGGGCGGCTCGCCCACGGCCTTGGAACGGTGCACCGTCGGTTCGGCATTTTCCGCCCAGTCGGCAAGCGCCACGTTGAACACCTTTGGGCGATCGGACGCGAGCGGGATCTTGTAGGTGGAAGGTGCATGGGTTCGAAGCCGCCCCTTGCCATCCCAGACCAGTTCTTCGGTCGTCAGCCAGCCCATGCCCTGAATGAAGCCACCCTCGATCTGGCCGATGTCGATGGCGCGGTTCAGCGAACGCCCTGTCTCGTGCAGGATGTCGACGCGCTCGACCATGTATTCGCCGGTCAGCGTGTCGATGGAAACCTCGGCACAGGCCGCGCCATAGGCGAAATAGTAGAATGGCCGCCCCTGCCCCTTGTCGCGGTCCCAATGGATCTTCGGCGTCTTGTAGAAACCGGCAGCCGAAAGCTGGATGCGGGCCATATAGGCCTCGCGGATGAGGTCGGCAAAGGGGATTTCGCGGTTGCCGATGCGCACGCGCCCCGGAAGGAACACGACCTGATCCTTCGGCACGTCATGGGCTTCGGACGCGAAGTCGATCAGGCGGGTCTTGATCTGGCGCGCTGCATCCTGCGCGGCCATTCCGTTCAGATCGGACCCGGATGAAGCCGCCGTAGCGGAGGTGTTGGGCACCTTTCCGGTGGTCGTGGCGGTGATCTTCACCTGGTCGATGTCGATCTGGAATTCCTCGGCCACCACCTGCGCCACTTTGGTGTAGAGCCCCTGCCCCATTTCGGTGCCACCGTGATTCAGATGCACGGAGCCGTCCGTATAGACATGCACCAGCGCCCCGGCCTGGTTGAAATGCGTGGCCGTGAAGGAGATGCCGAACTTGACCGGCGTCAGCGCAAGGCCGCGCTTGATGACCTGGCTTTTTGCATTGAAGACCGCGATTTCACGCCGACGCGCGGCATAATCGGCACTTGCCTCCAGCTCGGCGATGACCCGTTCTGCGACATTGTCCTCCACCGTCTGGTGATAGGGCGTGACGTTACGGTCGTCGGTGCCGTAGAGGTTCTTCTTGCGGATTTCGAGCGGGTCTTTGCCGAGCGCAAAGGCCACCTCATCGATGATGCGCTCTGCGCCGACCATGCCCTGCGGCCCACCGAAACCGCGAAACGCGGTGTTGGACACAGTGTTGGTGTAAAGCGGGCGCGAGACGGCGCGGGCGGCGGGGTAGAAATAGGCGTTGTCGCAATGAAACAGCGCCCGGTCCGTCACCGGACCGGAGAGATCGGCCGCATAGCCGCAGCGCGCGGCATAGGTGAGATCGACGCCGAGAATGTTTCCCTCATCATCGAAGCCGACTTCATAGTCGATCAGGAAATCGTGGCGCTTGCCGGTCGCCGTCATGTCGTCGTCGCGGTCCGGACGCAGCTTTACGGGACGGTTGAGCTTTTTGGCGGCAATGGCCGAAATCACCGCAAACAAATTGGCCTGCGTTTCCTTGCCGCCGAACCCGCCGCCCATGCGCCGCACCTCGATGGTGACGGCGTGGGAGGAAACGCCCAGCGCATGCGCCACCATGTGCTGCACCTCGCTCGGGTGCTGGGTGGAGGAAAACACGGTGACGTCGCCATCCTCGCCCGGCATGGCGAAGGCGATTTGCCCTTCCAGATAGAAATGGTCCTGCCCGCCGACGCGCATCTGGCCCTTGATGGAACGTGGGGCGGCTGCGATGGCCGCGGCACTGTCGCCGCGCTCAAGCTTGAGAGGTGCGGTGACAAGCCGCGCATCGGCGCCCGCATCGGCAATATCAATCAGTGCGGGTTCTTCCGCATACTCGATCTTGGCCAAACGGCAGGCACGCCGCGCCGCATCGCGCGTTTCGGCAATGACGGCAAACACCGGTTGGCCGAAGAACTGAACCCGGTCACTGGCTAGAATGGGTTCGTCATGCAGACCGGTGGGGCTGATGTCGTTTTCGCCGGGAATGTCGTCTGCCGTCAGAACGGTGACAACACCGGGCGCGGCACGCACTTTTGAAAGGTCCATGCTCGTGATCGTGCCATGCGCCACTTCGGAAAGGCCGAGACAGGCATGCAGCGTGCCCGCCGGTTCGGGCATGTCGTCGATATAGACGGCTTCGCCGCTGACATGCTTGTGCGCGGAATCGTGCTTCTGATCGCTGGCGACGCCACCGGCGATCCTTGCCTTTTCCAGATCAAGCGTTTCGTGCCGTGTCATGATCAGGCCGCCTCATATCTGGAGAGCTTTGCCGAGCCGCCCGTGCTTTCAAGATAGAAGCGGCGGAGCAGGTTTTTCGCGGCCATCATGCGATAGCCGGCGGAGGCACGCATGTCGCTGATCGGCTGGAAATCTTCCTCATAGGCCGAAAGTGCTGCCTCGACAGTTTCCTCAGTCCACGGCTTTCCAACAAGCGCTACCTCAACGGCTTTGGCGCGTTTTGGTGTCGCCGCCATGCCGCCATAGGCGATGCGGGCGGCTTCAACCCGGCCATCGGCGATACTGATGTCGAAAGCGCCAAGCACTGCCGTGATGTCTTCATCGCGGCGCTTGGAGATTTTCCAGACCGCGAAACGGGAGGCCGCATCGGGCAACGGCACATGCACCGCCTCGACGAACTCGCCGGGCGCGCGGTCCTGTTTGCCATAGTCGATGAAGAAATCTTCCAGTGGAATCGTGCGGCGGGTATTGCCCTTGCGCAGCGTAAGGGTTGCGCCAAGGGCGATCAATGGCGGAGGTGTATCACCGATGGGCGAGCCGTTGGCGATGTTCCCGCCAATGGTGCCCATATTGCGCACCTGCTCGCCACCGATGCGGTCGATCAGCGCGCCAAGTGGAGGGATGCGCTTTGCCAAAAGCGCGAACGCATCGGAATAGCTGACGCCAGCACCGATGTGGATTGCGCCATTCTCTTCCCCAATATCGCGCAATTCATCGAGCCCGCCAATGAACACCACCGGCGCAATCTCGCGCATGAATTTCGTGACCCAGAGCCCCACATCCGTAGCACCGGCAACGATGGTGGCCTTTGGCTCGGCTTCGAGAATCGCTGCGAAATCGTCGACATTTGCGGGAATAAGCAGGCGGTCCTGGGCGGAACCGATCTCCACCCTTGCGCCATCCTTCATCTGGTTGAGCGCGGCGATGACCGCAGCACGCTCCGTCGCCAACGGATCCGACATCGCATTACCATAGGTGGAGGCGGCCAGCGCGGCGCGCACAATGGGTTCATAGCCAGTGCAGCGGCAGAGATTGCCTTGCAGTGCCTTTTCGACAGCGCGCTCGGTGGGCTGCGGTTCGCGCATCCAGAGCGCGTAAAGCGACATGACGAAGCCCGGTGTGCAAAATCCGCATTGCGAACCGTGATAATCGACCATCGCCTGCTGCACCGGATGCAGACTGCCATCGGCGCGTTTCAGATGCTCCACCGTCACCACATGGCAGGCATCAAGCGAACCGAGGAAACGAATGCAGGCATTGACGCTCTCATAAACGAGTTCGCCCTTGCGCAGCCGCCCGACAAGAACGGTGCAGGCGCCGCAATCGCCTTCCGCGCAGCCTTCCTTGGTGCCTGTCAGACGCTGGCGCAGGCGCAGATAATCGAGGAGCGTTTCGTCCGGGCGGGCATTGCCCAGCGCCACCGGCGTGCCGTTCAACAGAAAGCGGATTTCAGAACGCGCTTTCATCAGCTTCCCCTGTAGGTGGAGTAGCCATAGGGCGAGAGAAGCAATGGCACATGATAATGCGCCTGCTCGGCCATGCCAAAGCGGATCGGCACCTGATCGAGAAAGGCCGGGGCCGGTAGATCGGCACCGTGGGCCCGCAGATAGGCGCCGGCCTCAAACACCAGTTCATAAAAACCCGTGCGAAACGCCTCACCTTCAAGCAGCGGCGCATCGCAGCGACCATCGCTGTTGGTCGTGACGGTTTTCACATGAACCCGCGCCTCGCCCTCCAGACGATAGAGCGCGATCTCCAGCCCTCCCGCCGGTTTTCCGCTGGCGGTGTCCAGCACGTGGGTCGTCAGACGGCCCTCACCCGCATTGCTCATGCGGCCTCCCTTTGAATTCGCTCAAGCCACTTGCCCTATATATAGTTGATTGTGAGGCAAATCGGCTGCGAGCATAAGAGGCCCTGCGGAGGATCGACAACTAAACTCTTTCAATTTTTTCAGGAAAGTACCTCCCGCATTCCATCTATTATCCTTGCCAATGATGAATTTCGGACAGATTGCATGACCCGCTACCTGAGAAACATGATCGGCTATGGCCAGACACCACCGAACGCCGACTGGCCCGGCGACGCAAAAGTCGCGGTGCAGTTCGTCGTCAATTACGAGGAGGGCGGCGAAAACTGCATCCTGCATGGCGACGAGGCCTCGGAGGCCTTTCTTTCCGAAGTGGTGGGCGCGGCCCCCTGGCCCGGCATGCGCCACTGGAACATGGAATCTATCTATGAGTATGGCGCGTGTGCCGGCTTCTGGCGGCTCCACCGCATGTTAACGGCAGCCAATATCCCCGTCACCGTTTTCGGCGTCGCCTCGGCCCTTGCCCGCAGCCCCGACCAGCTTGCCGCCATGCAGGACGCCGGCTGGGAAATCGCCTCGCACGGCCTGAAATGGATCGACTACCGCGCCCATTCGGAAGAAAGCGAGCGCGCCGACCTTCTGGAAGCCATCCGGCTGCACACCGAAGTGGTGGGCGAGCGCCCGCGCGGCCTTTATCTCGGCCGCACCTCGGTCAATTCGGTGAAACTGGCCATTGAGGAAGGCGGGTTCGACTGGATCTCCGACACCTATGACGACGATCTGCCCTACTGGATCGACCATGACGGCCATGGGCATGGCACGCGGGCGCAACTGGCCATTCCCTATACACTCGACGCAAACGACATGCGGTTCGCCACGGCTCAGGGGTTCAATTCCGGCGATCAGTTCTTCAGCTATCTGAAAGACGCTTTCGACACGCTCTATGCCGAGGGGGCTGCCGGTCGCCCGGCCATGATGAGCATCGGGCTTCACTGCCGCCTCATCGGCCGCCCGGGGCGCGCCGCGGCGCTTCAGCGCTTCATCGACTATGTGAAAAGCCACGACCATGTGTGGCTTGCAACGCGCGGCGAGATCGCCCGGCACTGGCGTGAGAAGCACCCTTATGAAGCGCCCGCGCTGCGCCCGTGCCGCATGAGCGAACCGGAATTCATCGAGCGGTTCGGCAGCATCTACGAGCATTCGCCATGGATCGCCGAACGCGCGGTGAAGCTGGAGCTCGGCCCCGCGCATGACACAGCGGGAGGGCTTGCCAATGCGCTCGCCCGCGCCTTCCGTTCCGCCAGCGAAGACGAGCGGCTTGATGTTCTGAAAGCGCATCCCGATCTGGCAGGGAAACTAGCGGCAGCCAAAAGGCTGACCGAGGAATCGAGCAAGGAGCAGGCTTCGGCCGGGCTCGATGCGCTTACCGACAGCGAGCGCGCCCGCTTCACCGAACTCAACACCGCCTATACGCAGAAATTCGGGTTTCCCTTCATCATCGCCGTCAAGGACAACACGAAAGACAGCATTTTGAAGGCCTTCGAAACCCGGTTAGAGAACAGCCGCGACGAGGAATTCGCCACCGCCTGCAGGCAGGTGGAGCGGATCGCCCGCCTGCGGCTCAACGACATCCTTCCCGCATGAGTTCAGGACAAAGAAGATGAACGCCCGCACCTATTACGCCCCGCATGGCGGGCATCCGCCGCAGACCCAGCTCCTGACTGACCGCGCGGTTCTGACGGACGCCTATGCGCTGATGCCGAAGGGCGTCATGCAGGACATCGTCACCAGCCTGCTGCCGTTTTGGGAAAAGACCCGCTGCTGGATCATCGCGCGGCCTCTGTCCGGCTTCGCCGAGACCTTTTCGCAATACATCATGGAAGTGGAGCCCGGCGGCGGCAGCGACCGGGCCGAACTCGATGAGACCGCGGAAGGCGTGCTCTTCATCGTCGAGGGCGAACTGACCGTCGAGATCGCCGGCGAAACGCACAGGATGACGCCCGGCGGCTACGCCTATCTGCCGCCATCGAGCGGCTGGACCGCGCACAATCGGGGCGACGCGTCCGCGCGGTTCCACTGGATCCGCAAGGCCTATGAGCCCGTCAACGGCCTCGACACGCCTGATCCACTGTTTCTGAACGAGGCCGATATCGCGCCCTCTCCCATGCCGGGAACGGATGGGAAATGGGCAACGACGCGCTTCGTCGATCCGGCCGATCTGCGCCACGACATGCATGTGACCATTGTCACCCTGGAACCAGGTGCTGTGATCCCCTTCGCCGAAACGCATGTCATGGAACACGGTCTCTATGTGCTGGAAGGCAAGGCCGTCTACAGGCTCAATCAGGACTGGGTGGAGGTGGAAGCCGGCGATTTCATGTGGCTGCGCGCCTTCTGCCCGCAGGCCTGCTATGCCGGCGGGCCGGGCAAATTCCGCTACCTGCTTTACAAGGACGTCAACCGGCACGCCCGGCTGGGCGGCAGCTTCGCACGATGAAACGGATCGAGGCCGGGAAGCTCACACGCGACGCTTTCGCGCCCTTCGGCGACGTGATCGAGACCGAGGGCGCGGCAAGCTTCCTCATCAATGCCGACAAGTGCCGCCGCTTTCACGATCTGGCGAGCGTCGAAACGGCGGGTGAGAATGCGCGTGTTCTGATCAACATCTTTCGCGGCACGCCTTATGCGCTGCCGCTGCAGCTTTCCATGGTCGAGCGGCACCCGCTTGGAACCCAGGCCTTCATGCCGCTTTCGCCCGCTCCCTTTCTGGTGATCGTGTGCCCGGATGAAGGTGGGAAGCCCGGCGAACCCCGCGCCTTCGTCACACGGCCGGGACAGGGCGTGAACTATGCACGCGGCACCTGGCATGGCGTTTTGACGCCCATCGGCGAACCGCAGGATTTTGTGGTGGTCGACCGTGGCGGAGACGGCAACAATCTGGAAGAATTCCACTTCCCCGACCCCTTTGAAATTACGGTGCCATCGCTCACATGACCGCCCCCGACATTCACCTCATCAACAGGCTGCTCGACGTGATCGAACAGGACATCCTGCCGAAAACCGCGGAAGGCGTCGCCCATGGCAACAAGCTCTTCGGCGCGGCGATCCTGAAGAAAAGCGACCTTTCGCTGGTGCTTGCCGAGACCAACAATGAGCTGGAAAACCCGCTCTGGCATGGCGAGGTGCACACGCTGAAGCGGTTTTACGAACTGCCGAAGGAGGAGCGCCCCGACACGACGGACTGCATTTTTCTCTCCACACACGAACCCTGTTCGCTGTGTCTTTCGGCGATCACATGGACCGGCTTCGACAATTTCTACTACCTCTTCAGCCACGAGGATTCGCGTGACGCCTTCGCGATCCCGCACGATCTGAAAATTTTGAAAGAGGTCTTCACGCTGGAGCCCGGCGGCTACAATGCCGAAAACGCCTTCTGGAAAAGCTATGCCCTGCCCGCTCTCGCTACGGCGCTGCCGGAGGCTGAGGCGCTGAAGGCGCGCATTGCAACGCTCGCCGCAGCCTATGCCGCCCTTTCCCAACGCTATCAGGACAGCAAGGCGGAGAACGACATTCCGCTTAATTGAAGAGGAAGGCAGGGCCACTCCCAGCAGCCCCGCCGGGGCATGCCTTACCTTTGTCTGCCTTCACCTCACCCTGAGCGTGTCGAAGGGCGGGGTGAAGGCACGCACAGCGTCGCCACCTGCGCGCGCCATCCCGCCCTCGCCCTTCGACGAGCTCAGGATGAGAGCTGTGATTTGCCGGCGCTTAGACCCGCTCCAGCGCCAGCGCGATGCCTTGGCCGACGCCGATGCACATGGTGGCGAGCGCCAATTTGCCGCCGGTGGCCTGTAGCTCAAGCGCGGCGGTGCCGGAGATGCGCGCGCCCGACATGCCGAGCGGATGGCCAAGCGCAATCGCGCCGCCATTCGGGTTCACATGCGACGCATCCTCGGCAAGGCCCAGTTCGCGCAGCACGGCGATGCCCTGCGAGGCGAACGCCTCGTTGAGCTCGATCACGTCGAAATCCGAAGGTTTTAGGCCAAGCCGCGCGCAAAGGCGCTGCGTTGCCGGTGCCGGGCCGATGCCCATGATGCGCGGCGGAACGCCGGCTGTCGCACCGCCGAGAATCCGGGCAATCGGCGTCAGGCCATATTTCTTCGCAGCCTCCTCCGAAGCGATGATGAGCGCCCCCGCACCGTCATTGACGCCGGAAGCGTTGCCGGCGGTCACGCTGCCGCCCTCGCGGAAAGGCGTCGGCAGCTTGCCGAGCTTTTCCACCGTGGTGCCGGGACGCGGATGCTCGTCCTTTTCGACCACCACCGGGCCGCCCTTGCGCTGGGGAATGGTCACGGGAACGATTTCCTTTGCGAGACGCCCGTTTTCCTGCGCGGCCACAGCCTTGTTCTGGCTGCGCACGGCAAAGGCATCCTGATCGGCGCGGCTGACGGAGAAATCCGCCGCCACGTTCTCACCCGTCTCTGGCATGGAATCGACGCCATACTGCGTCTTGAGCAGCTTGTTGACGAAACGCCAGCCAATCGTGGTGTCGTAGATTTCCGCGTGGCGCGAGAAGGCCGTTTCGGCTTTCGGCATGACGAAGGGAGCGCGGCTCATGGATTCCACGCCGCCGGCGATCATGATCTCGGCTTCACCCGCCTTGATGGCGCGCGCGGCGATGGTGATCGCGTCCATGCCCGAACCGCACAGGCGGTTCACAGTGGAGCCCGGCACCTCTATGGGCAGGCCCGCAAGAAGCACGGCCATGCGCGCCACGTTGCGGTTGTCCTCGCCCGCCTGATTGGCGCAGCCATAGAACACATCGTCGAGTGCCGCCCAATCGACCTTCGGGTTGCGCTCCATCAGCGCCTTGATCGGCAGGGCAGCCAGATCGTCGGCGCGAACGGAGGAAAGCGCGCCGCCGAAGCGGCCGATCGGCGTGCGGATGTAATCGCAAATGAATGCTTCAGCCATGCGTGAGGTCTCCTAACCATCAATACCGGCAGCGCCCGGCAGAAAGATCATGCACCCTTATGAGCCGCTTCAGTACGGGCTTTCAAGTCGCGCAGTGTCGCAAGCTCGAGTTCGGTGGGCGGCGGCGTCTCTTCGACATTGGCGGCGAAGCTCACAGTCCAGCCGCAGGTTTCCTGCACCTGATCGCGCGTGACGCCCGGGTGCAGCGACACGATAGTGAACTCCTTCGTCACCGGGTCGGGCTTCCAGATCGCAAGATCGGTGATGAGCAGCGTCGGCCCCTTGGTGTCGATGCCCAGCTTCTGGCGGTGGTCGCCGCCATCGCCATGTCCAAAGGAGGTGTAGAAATCGATCTTCTCCACCATGCCCCGCTTCGACTGGGCGAGCGTGATGTAGACCTCCTGCGAGGAGGTGGCGATTTCGGGAGCGCCACCGCCGCCGGGAAGCCGCGTCTTCGGGCTGTCATAGTCACCGATGACGGTGGTGTTGATGTTGCCGTATTTGTCGATCTGGGCCGCGCCCAGAAAGCCGATGGTGATGCGTCCGCCCTGCAGCCAGTAGCGGAACATCTCCGGCACCGGCACGGTGGTCAAGGCAGTGTCGCACAGCTCGCCATCGCCAATCGAGAGCGGCAGCACATCGGGCGCGGTGCCGATGGTGCCAGATTCGTAGATCAGCGTGATGTCGGGCGCATGCGTCAGACGCGCAATGTTGCAGGCAGCCGAGGGCGCGCCGATGCCGACAAAGCACACATCGTCATTCTTCAGCGCGCGCGAGGCGGCAATCGTCATCATTTCATTGGGAGTGAATTCGGGCTTGCTCATCCTGCGTCCCTCAGCTTCTCGACACGGTCCACGAAATCCTCCGGCGTCGCATCGAGCACATTCTTCTGCATCCAGTCGCGGAACAGGTCGCGGTCTGCAGCGATCTTGTCCCATTTCAGATATTCGGCATTGTCGCGCGCGTAATAGCCATGCGTGTAGGAGGGATGCGCGCCCCCCGGCACCACGGCGATGTCCGTCACCGTCCAATGCGGCAGAATGGTCAGATTGGGGTGCAGGTCGGAGAAATCGTCGACGACTTCTTCGACGGTCACGACAGCGCGTTTCGCCGCCAGTACCGCCTCTTTCTGAATACCTACAATGCCCTCGACCAGAACATTGCCCTTCCGGTCCGCCTTCTGCGCATGAATGAAGACGACATCGGGCCGCAGCGCCGGCACGGCGGCCAGGCTCTCGCCCGTGAAGGGGCACTCGATGAACTTGATGTTCGGGTTCACACGGGCAAGCTCCGCGCCGCGATAGCCACGGAAAATCGCACAGGGAAGCCCGGCCGCGCCCGCCTCATAGGCATTGGCCATGGCGGCGTGCGAATGTTCCTCGATCTCGAGCTTGTGCGGAAAGCCGTTTTCCACCGCATCGCGCAGGCGGCGTAGAAGCCCCACCCCCGGATTACCGGCATAGGAAAAGATGAGCTTGCGGGCGAGGCCCATGCCGATCATCTGGTCGTAGACCACATCGGGGGTCATGCGGATCAGCGTGAGATCACGGAAACCTTGGCGGATCGCCTCATGAGCGGCGGCGGTGGGAATGAGATGGGTGAAGCCTTCGAAAGCGACACTGTCGCCATTGCCGAGATTCTCCGCGACCGCCTGCGACAGCGGAACAAAACGCGCCATGGCTTTCCTCAAAAGTTCGTATTGCGAACATAAGTTTTATATGCGATACTTATTAAATGGAGAATGAAACCGAGTCAAACAACAGTGAGACCCGCGATATCGTCGGATCGCTGCAGAAGGGGCTTGGCGTTCTGGAGATTCTGGCAAATGCGCCGGACGGCATGACGCTGACGGAAGTGGCGACGGAGGCCGGGCTGACACGCGCAGGCGCGCGGCGGCTGCTCCTCACACTGGTGGCGAGCGGTTATGCACGCCAGGAAGAGCGTCGTTTTTTGCTGTCCGCCAGGCTGCTCGGGCTGGCACGGACCTGGATGGGCGGCGCCGCGCTCTGGCACTATGCAGAACCCATCATGCGGCGCATCTCGGAAACCCTCGGCGAATCCTGCTCTGCAGCCGTCCTTGAGGGAGAGGAAGTGGTCTATGTGGCACGGGTGGCAGGGCGACGCATCGTTTCGGTCGCCCTCAATGTCGGCACGCGTCTGCCTGCCTACTGCACGTCGATGGGGCGAATACTTCTGTCAGACCTGGATGCGTCCGAACTCACCCGTTTTCTCGCGCAGGCGGCGATCAGCGCCAAGACCGAAAGAACGATGACGGACCGGACCCAGATCACCAAAGCCGTGATGCAGGCCGGCACGCGTGGATACGCCATTGTCGATCAGGAACTGGAACTCGGCCTGCGGTCGATTGCAGTGCCAATTCGCGACAAGACGGGACGCATCACCGCCGCGCTCAATGTCTCCACCCAGTCGGCGCGCTTCACCTGCACAGAGATGGAGCAGACAATCCTGCCTCTTCTGCAGGCGGGTGCGCGGGAAATCGAGGACTTTCTCGCTCTGCAATAGCGCCTTGTCACACACGACAGAAGCATCGTCCAAAGGAAAAGTGTAGCGTGTCATGCCGCACTCCTTGATGATCCGGTTGGATGATCGGGAGATTTTTCGATGGTCTGGCGCATGCGGCGCGCAAGGCGGGCTTCAAGCCGCGCTTCAAGAACGCGCGCAAGCACGTCGCGTGCCCCCGGGGCCGCATGCCCTTTCGACATTGCGAAAAGTGAATCAACGATGGAAACCTCATCCTGTGGCGACAGGAGAGCCTCGATTTGCGCATCAGTCTGCGCGTCCGAACGGGCGTTGTGAATCGATCTGCTCATGGTCTGGAATCTTGCGCGCCGAACCTGACGGCAAAGCGGCGGCTGGGTGAAATTTTGACGACAGTTTCTAGGCATAACCGCGCCGCGCAGCGAGCTGCGCGGCGTCAGGTCTGAGCGGGGTTTATTGACGGGCCAGGCTATGCCCCTGATAGGCAGCCGGCGGCGGCGTGAGACGATGAAGCTCGCCCTGCAGAAGCTCGAAAATATCCATCGCCAGCCGCAGGTTGAAACGCTTGTCGTCAAAGAACATGCCGTAGCGGATATCGAGACCGCCAGGGATGATCTCGCCGCAGTCTTCCAGCGAAGAGGAGTTGCCGTCAAAGACGAAGCCAGGCAGCGGGGACGCGGCCACACCGCTGACCACGAGTTTCATGGCGCTGGTGATGTCGTCCACTTCGCCAATCACCTCGTAGGCCACATTCCGCTGGCGCAGCCAATCTCGAGCCACGATCCCGAGCGGAGACTGCGGATTGGCAAGAACCACGGGGATTGTGGCCGAGTTGCGCTTGATCAGATCGCTCAGCTCGCGTGACCCTATCCACCGCATGGAGTAGTCGCAGACCAGATCAGGCCCCATTTCATTGGGGTAAAGCGCCCGGAACGCTGCATCCACCTGCCCAAGGTCGTACATCTCCTCAAGCCGTCTGGAATCCGAGATGCGCCAGCTTACGGTCTCCTTGATCTTGCCCAGACGCCCAAGACCGCCCAGAAGAAGCGGAGCCGTATAGGTGCATATCCCCACTTTGAGCTTGGAGACGTTTTTTTCGTAGCCGACCGTGCGAAGACGGCGTTCAAGGTCGAGCATCTGCCGTATCAGCCCCGAGATCTCTTCCTTGACGATAATCCGGTTGCCGAGTTTCTTGATGAGTGGCGTCCCGATTGCCCGCTCCAGACGCCCCAGATGCATGCTGACTGCCGGCTGGCTGATGCCCAGCTTCTGCGCCGCGCCAGTCAGGCTGCGTGTGTCGATGACCGCTTCTGCGGCCCGCAAAGTTGCAAATGAAAGTCCATCCTGTTTGTGCATGCCCATATGCTCTACGCCTCGCTTGATAAGAGGTGGAAATCTGACCCGAAGGACGCCGCCGCGAAGGCGGCACGCAACACTTTTGAAAGACGGCAATAACCGTCTGCCCGCACAACGCGCTTCATTCGCGCCGTGCGGCTCTGCGGCACTTTCGGCACCGCCATGCATCAGCCGCGCAGAACGCTGCCAATGCGACACCAACTCATCGCTTCCGAAGCCTTAATGGCGTCGGATCGCGATCTCTGCGGCGCTAAACACCTGTCCGCTGAAACACACGCTCCCCCACAACCCTCACGCCCCCTCTGATCCATACAATGCATGAACGATAGCGGATTCTGATTACATATACAACCTATAGTAGATTATGTGGATATCTTCTCAATTTACACGCACAAGATCGCGTGGGATTTAAAAACTATCCATATTTTTCAGTATGATAAGATAAAAATTCGCCAATGCTCGAGCAGATCGGAAATGCTGCCTTTCCGATACAATCAGCGTATCTATATACGTATACAACCATGTAAAACGCCGACCCGAAGGGCCGGCGTCCATGTGCTCAGAGGGTGTAACCGTATCGCGCGGGTCAGCGTTCCGGGCGAAAACCGAGAAGTCGCAGCGCGTTCAGCGTCACAAGCACCGTAGCGCCAGTATCGGCGAGGATGGCGATCCACAACCCCGTGATGCCGAGCACCGTTGTGACCAGGAACACGGCCTTTAGACCGAGGGCGATCGTGATGTTCTGGCGGATGTTGGCCATCGTCGCCCGCGCCAGACGCAGCAGCCCCGCGACATCACCCACACGATTGCGCAACAGCGCCCCGTCTGCCGACTCAAGCGCCACGTCAGTGCCCGACCCCATGGCCACTCCCACATCGGCCGTGGCCAGCGCCGGTGCATCGTTGATCCCATCGCCGATCATCATCACCGTATGCCCGGCAGTCAGTTCACGAATGGCAGACACTTTGTCGTCAGGCAGAAGTTCGGCACGGTATTCCATCGACAGGCTCCCTGCGATGGCTTCGGCTGTACGGGCATTGTCTCCGGTGAGCATCACCGAGCGCACGCCGAGTTCCCTGAGATCATGCATTGCAGCAGCGGCATCCTCGCGGGGCTCGTCCCGCAGGGCGATCACGCCGGAAAGCGCATTAGCCCGGAAGACAGCCGCAACAGTCTTGCCCTCTGCCTCGAGCGCTTCAATGCGCGCTTTCGCATCCGGGGTCATCGCTCCCCGCTCTTCGGCATACCGTGGCGAGCCGACAAATACGATCTCCCCGCCAAGCTGCGCCTCCACGCCCCGGCCGGGGATGGCGCGCGCGTCACGCCCCGCCTCGAAAGCTATGCCCTGCCCTTCGGCATGGGCGAGCACCGCCTCCGCCAAGGGATGACTTGAACCGGCTTCGACACCGGTAGCCAGCGCCAGCACCGCCTTCTCATCCCCTTCAGGCGACCACACATCCGTGACCACGGGGCGGCCGACCGTGAGCGTGCCGGTCTTGTCGAACGTCACCAGGTTGACCCGCGCGGCGGCCTCGATCACCGCACCGCCTTTCAACAGCAGTCCGCGACGCGCCCCCGCTGAGAGGGAGGAAGCGATGGAAGCCGGCACGGAGATCACCAGCGCACACGGACACCCGATCAAGAGCAGCGCCAGCGCGCGGTATACCCAGACATCCCAGGCCGCACCTGCAGCCAGCGGCGGCACGATTGCAACCAGAATGGCGAGGGCCACGATTGCCGGCATATAATAGCGGCTGAACCGGTCGATGAAGCGCTCGGTGGGTGCACGCGCCTCCTGCGCCTCTTCGACAAGGCGGATGATGCGCGCGATGGTGTTGTCTTCGGGCGCACGCGTTACACGCACCTTGATCGCCGCGTCGGTGCTGATCGATCCGGCAAAGACCTCGTCGCCTTCACCCTTCGTTTTTGGCACGGATTCGCCCGTCACCGGAGCCTCATCAATACCGGCCATCCCGTCGACGATCGCGCCGTCAGCGGGTATCCGGTCGCCCGGCCGCACAACGACGATCTGTCCGATGGCGAGTTCCGACGCCTGCACCTTCCGGGTCTTGCCGTTTTCCTCGAGCAGCGCCGTCTTGGGAACAAGGTCCCCCAGCGCCCGGATACCCGCCCGCGCACGGTTTGCCGCCACACCCTCCAGAAGTTCGCCGACGGCAAAGAGAAAGACCACCAGCGCGGCTTCCTCGGCCGCACCGATAAAGAGCGCGCCGGCCGCCGCCACCGTCATCAGCATTTCGATTGTAAAGGGCATGCCGGCACGCAGAGCGGCAAAAGCCCGGCGTGCGACCGGCGCGACGCCGATCAGGCAGGCCGCCACAAATGCCCACATACCCAGCTCACCCGGCAGCGCGAACTCTGCGCCCCATGCAGCCGCCAGCAAAAGGCCGGTGAAGATGACGAGACGTCCCTTTCCGGTCCGGTACCAGCTCTTGCCACCATCGTCCGCACCATGAACGTGACCGGCTGCACCGTGTCCCGGATCGGACGGTCTGGGTTCCCGATCCTGCCGGCTCCCATGACCGCCACAGCACGCGCCGGCGGTGGGGTCGTCGCTGTCGAGCGCGCCGGGGTTCTGCCGCGTGGAAACCGTATAGCCGAGCCTCTCGACCGTCCGCTCAACCTTTCCGCGTTCGGTCCTGCCCTCATCGAGCGCCAGCGCCAGCGTTTCGGACATAACCGAAACCCTCACGTCGCTCACACCGGGCAGGCGCTCAAGCGCTGTCCGGATCTTGCTCGCGCAACTTGCGCAATCCATGCCGCCCACGGTCCAGGAATGGGTGTTTGCGGCGCGATCATCCTGTTTCAAGGACACGATGATTCTCCTTGCAGTCTATCAACGACCGCAAGATAGGACCTCTAGTCACTAGAGCTTCAAGAGGGAAAGTGATGTTTTTGGTTAGAGGGAGGAATACACCGCATCGCCGCCAATCCACGTCGAAACGACCCCCAGATCGTCATCGAGCACGACAAAGTCGGCGTCCATGCCCGCCTCCAGACGCCCCTTGGCGTGATCCAGCCCGATGGCCTGTGCAGGATAGAGGCTCACCATGCGAAAAGCTTCGTCCAGTGACAGGCCGACGTTACGGTAGAGATAAGACACGGTGGAGATCATATCGATATCCGCACCGGCCAGAGTTCCATCCTCCAGCGTCAGGCGCCCGTTCTCCCGCTTGATGGTCCGCCCGTTCAACTCGAACGACTTTATGTCCGTTCCGATGGTCGACATGGCATCCGTCACGGCAAAAATGCGCGCCGGGCCGTTCTTGGCCCGCAATGCAACGCCAATGGCCACCGGATCGACATGAACACCGTCGGCAATAATACCCACCCAGAGCTGTCCGCTTTCTAGCGCCGCCCCCACGACACCCGGTTCACGATGTCCCAGCGGGCTCATCGCATTAAAAAGGTGCGTAACAAGCGACGCACCTGCCTGCGCATAGGCGAGCGCGGTACGGCAGGTCGTGTTCGTGTGACCAAGGCTGACCTTCACCCCACCATCAACGAGCGCCCGCACCTGATCGACCGTCACGTTTTCCGGGGCAAGCGTCACCATCAACGCCGGGAGACCGTCACGCGCCTCAATCAGGGCAGCAAGGTCGGCGTCCTCCATCGGCCGGATCAGTGCCGGATCGTGTGCGCCCTTGCGCTCGATGGAAAGATGCGGGCCCTCAAGATGCAGGCCGAGAAAGCCAGGCATTCCCGCACGCGCAGCTTCCTGCCCGGCGGCAACCGAAGTCTCAGTCGACCCGCGCGTGTCGGTAATAAGAGTGGGCAAAAGACCGGTGGTGCCGAACATCGCGTGCGCCCGGCACATTCTCTCAAGACCCTCGACGCCACAGTCACCGTCGAACATCACACCGCCGCCGCCATTCACCTGAAGGTCTATGAAGCCCGGCACGATCATGGCCCCGCCCGCTTCGCGCACCGGAAGATCGCGAGCCATTTTTCCGCGCACTTCGAGCCCGGCGATCTTTCCGTTCTCAACAGTCAATACATGGTCGTCCAGCCAGGTCTGACCGTCAAAAATACGCGCGCCGGCGAGGGCAAAAGAAGACATGGTGCGTTCCGGTGTTTGAGAGTCTGTCAGCGTTCGGGAATTTTCAGTTCGGCAACGAAATCATAGGCATCACCGCGATAGACCGAGCGGGTGAATTCGATCACCCGCCCATTGGGCAGATAGGAAACACGTTCGATATAGAGAGCAGCCTCCCCGGTGGCGACCTTGAGGAGCGAAGCTTCACGCTCGTCCACATTGCGGGCCGAGATGCGCTGCGTGGCACGGCAGGGCCGGGCCGAACGCCTGTCGAGGGCATCGTAGAGAGAATCCGTCACCGAGGCCGGATCGGGCAGGAAGCTGCCGATGATTGAAGCCCGCTCGATGGCCATGGGCACGTCGTCAGCAATGCGCAGGCGCTCAAGCCTCGAAACCGTATCCCCCACCGAAAGGCCCAGCACCATCATCTCGTCCGGTGACGGGGCAGCGACAATGCGCTCCAGCCATTCCGAACGCGACGTGAGACCCCGTCGGGCCATATCCTCGGTGAACGAGGTCAGAAGTGACAGCGATTGCTCAACGCGCGAAACCGAAGGCGCCACGAACGTTCCCGAACCGTGACGGCGGATAAGCCGCCCCTGCTTTACAAGATCGTCCACCGCACGGCGCACGGTGACACGGCTTAGTTCTGTCAGTTCGGCAATGTCGCGCTCAGTCGGAAGGGCCTCCCCTTCACCCAGAACACCACCGGCAATTGCGTCTTCCAGCAGACGACGCAAGCGCAGATAGAGCGGCCCCGACCCCATGGCCGCGACCCGATCTGCGGTAAAGAGGCCCGGTGCGGTCATCGTCGCTCCTCCCCCGCCATTTCATGCGCAAACGCGCGCAGCGCAAGCTGAACTGCGCCTGAAAGGGCATCTCCCTGCGGCTCTTTAAGAATCGCCCGGTGTCGCGGCGCAAGCCGCCTAGCATATTCCTGCGCCAGCCCACCAAGAAGGCAAAGCCTGTCACACCCCCTAAAAACCACAGCATCCAGCGCCATGGTGATGTCGCGCACGGCATCGAGCAGGATGTCCCTGGCGAGGAGATCGCCCTTGCTGTCGTGTTCGAAGATCAACGGCGCGAAGGCACCATAGTCGGCGGGTCGTGCGCTCTGCTGGGCAAATTCCACCATCGCCTCGGGATCATCGTCAAACCGCGCCATGACCGCACGGCTTAACGGCGTGTGCTCACGGATACCGTCATGGGCGAGCAGGGTCTGCTGCAGCAATGTCCGGCCAATTACGGCGCCGCTCGCCTGATCGCCAATGGCAAATCCCCAGCCACCCACATTGCGCAGCGCACCGTTTGAACGCGACACATACACCGAGCCGGTGCCGAGTATGGCCATCACGCCATCCTCGTCGCCCAGCGCACCCTGAAGAGCGATCAGACCGTCATGAACGAACCGGGTATCTGCGAAGGGGAGTGCTTTTGCGAGTTCCTGCTGGCGCTCGCCAACATTGATCCCCGCAAGGCCGAGAAAGGCAGGAATCTCCGACAACCTGTCGACATCAACTCCCGCATCCTTCAGGGCTTCGCCAGCGGCTGCAACAATGTTTTTGCCGATTGCATCCGATGTGGTGAAGATGTTGGCGGAGCCGCGCTTGCCGCGCCCGACAACCCGGCCGTGACGGTCAGCCAACGCTGCCCTGCAACTGGTTCCTCCACCATCTATGGCTATGACGTATTCGCTCATGATTACTCCTCCAATGAATAATACCAAAAAGATACCTCCAGGAAACAACAAAAAATCATAAGCCCCAGAAATCAGCATAACTATCTGATTAAAAATCATAATTAGCGCAGATTTCAGAAGCCCGCCCCGAAAGTGACGAAATCAGGCTGGACAAATGGTATCTTTTTGGCCTTTAATTTCCGCATTGGAGGAGGCAGAGGGGTCCGGGGAGCCGCGCGTACAAGGGACACGAAAGAACGTTCCCAGCCGCGCAGGGCAATCCGGAAACGCTGACAACGCTTCGTGGGGCTCACGAAACACACCGAATTACCTCCATGGGAAATTCAGCAGCGCCCCGGGGCGCGCTCCAGGCTTGCGCGTCAGGCCACGGAGACACCTCCCGGGCACAACAGGGAGAAGATCATGATGAAATCCACCAGACTGGCATTGCTTGCCGCGACCATGCTGGGTGCAACCGGTATGGCGATGGCACAGGATGCCGAACTCACCATCGAAAGCTGGCGCAATGACGACCTGACGATCTGGCAGGAAAAGCTCATCCCGGCCTTCGAGGCCAAGCACCCCGGCATCAAGGTGACCTTCGCGCCAAGCGCTCCGACCGAGTACAATGCTGTTCTCAACTCCAAACTCGATGCAGGCACGGCCGGCGACCTCATCACCTGCCGCCCGTTCGACGCCTCGCTCAGCCTTTATGAAAAGGGCCATCTGACGGATCTCAAGGATCTCGAGAACATGTCGAACTTCTCCGACGTGGCAAAGGCCGCGTGGAGCACGGACGACGGTTCTGCGACGTTCTGCGTGCCCATGGCATCCGTGATCCACGGCTTCATCTACAATGCCGACGCCTTCGAAGAGCTCGGCATCGAGCCGCCGAAGACCAACGAGGAATTCTACGCGGTCCTCGAAAAGATCAAGGAAGACGGCACCTACATTCCCATGGCGATGGGCGCCAAGGACCAGTGGGAAGCCGCCACAATGGGCTACACCAATATCGGCCCGAACTACTGGAAAGGCGAAGAAGGCCGTCTGGCGCTGATCAGCGGTGAGCAGAAGCTCACGGACGAGCAGTGGGTCAAGCCGCTCGGCGAGATCGCCAAATGGGCTCCGTATCTGGGCGATGGCTTTGAGGCACAGGCCTATCCCGACAGCCAGAACCTTTTCACGCTTGGCCGCGCCGCGATCTTCCCGGCCGGCTCCTGGGAAATCGCCATCTTCAACGACCAGGCGGACTTCAAGCTTGGCGCGTTCCCCCCGCCGGTGCAGAATGCAGGCGACGAATGCTACATTTCCGATCACACGGATATCGGCATCGGCATGAACGCCAAGACGGAGAATGCGGAAGCTGCCCGCACCTTCCTGAACTGGGTCGGCTCGGCCGAATTCGCTTCACTCTACGCCAACTCGCTGCCGGGTTTCTTCTCGCTTTCCAGCGAGACCGTCGAGATGGAAGACCCGCTTGCCAGGGAGTTCGTCTCCTGGCGTGAAAACTGCAAATCGACCATCCGTCCCGCGCACCAGATCCTCTCGCGTGGCACGCCGAACCTCTGGAACGAGATGTGGAATGTCTCGGCCAATGTCCTGCGCGGCGCACAGGCGCCAGAAGACGGTGCAAAGCAGCTTCAGGACGGTCTGGCCGGCTGGTACGAGCCCCAGCAGTAAATCCTGATCCCTGAACAGGAAGCCGGGTCCGCCCCATGCGCGGGCCCGGCACCATAGAGAGACGCTCCATGGCCCAAGCGACAAAGAAGCCCCGACGCTGGCATATTGCCGTGTTTCTGGCGCCCGCCGTGCTGATCTATACGGCGATCATGATCATTCCGCTTTTCAGCACGCTCCAGCTCGCCCTCTATAGCGAGGTGGAGAACAGCCAGGTCTTTGTCGGCCTTCAGAATTTCCGGGCCCTGTTCGGCGATCCGCAATGGTCGGACCAGTTCTGGAACGCGCTTAAGAACAACACCTGGTTCTTCATCGTGCACATGATCGTGCAGAACCCGATCGGCATCCTTCTGGCTGCGCTGCTTTCAAGCCCGCGCTTACGCATGCGCTCCTTCTATCGCACGGCCATCTTCATCCCGACGATCCTTTCCTTCGTGATTGCAGGCTTTGCCTGGAAGCTGATCTTGAGTCCGCTTTGGGGCGTGGCGCCCAACCTGCTTGATCTCGTTGGCTTAAAAAGCCTGTTCCAGCCGTGGCTTGGCAAGGAAGCCTATGCATTGACGACGCTGGCGCTCATCTCGGTCTGGCAGTTCGTCGGCATTCCGATGATGCTGATCTATGCTGCGCTTCTTTCCATTCCCGACGAGCTTCTCGAAGCCGCCGAATGCGACGGCATCACCGGCATGTCGCAGTTCTGGAAGGTAAAGCTGCCACTGATCCTGCCCGCCATCGGCATTATCTCGATCCTCACCTTCGTCGGCAATTTCAACGCCTTCGACCTGATCTACGCCACGCAGGGCGCACTGGCGGGACCGGATTTCTCGACCGACATCCTGGGCACCTTCATGTTCCGCACCTTCTTCGGCTTCCAGCTTCAGCTCGGTGATCCGAATCTGGGCGCGGCCATCGCAACAGCCATGTTCGCCATCATCCTCATCGGCGTGTCGATCTACCTCTTCGGCATCCAGCGGCGGCTGCGCCGCTACCAGTTCTGAGCCGGAGGCAGAAACCATGAGCACAGCCAGACACTCCCCTGCCCGCTCCATCGCCGCCCATGCGGTGCTGGCCACCTACACGATCATCGCGCTCTTTCCGGTGTTCGTGATCGTCATCAATGCCTTCAAGTCGCGCAAGGCCATCTTCCGCACGCCGCTGGAGCTGCCCAATGCGGAAACCTTCAGCCTGGTCGGCTTCGAAACGGTTCTGAAACAGGGCGATTTCCTGCTCTACTTCCAGAACAGCTTCGTCGTCACCGTGGTATCGCTGTTCATGGTGCTGCTTTTCGGCGCCATGGCCGCCTTCGCGCTTGCCGAATACCGCTTCAAGGGCAATTCGCTGATGGGCCTTTACCTGGCGCTCGGCATCATGATCCCGATCCGGCTCGGCACCGTGGCGATCCTCCAGATGATGGCCGCTTCCGGCCTCGTCAACACGCTGACCTCGCTGATCCTCGTCTACACGGCACAGGGTCTGCCGCTGGCCATATTCATCCTGTCGGAGTTCATGCGGCAGGTCTCCGATGACCTGAAAAACGCCGGTCGCATCGACGGGCTCAGCGAATACCGCATCTTCTTCCGCCTCGTCCTGCCGCTTGTGCGCCCGGCCATGGCCACCGTTGCTGTCTTCACGATGATCCCGATCTGGAACGATCTGTGGTTCCCGCTGATCCTAGCGCCTGCCGAGGCGACAAAGACAATCACGCTCGGCGCACAGGTCTTCATCGGCCAGTTCGTCACCAACTGGAACGCGGTTCTGGCAGCCCTGTCGCTCGCCATCCTGCCGGTACTGATCCTCTATCTGATCTTCTCGCGCCAGCTGATCCGCGGCATCACCTCAGGAGCCGTGAAATGAGTGCGCAGGAAAAACCCGTGCGGGTTCTGGTAGCAGGCCTCGGCAATATGGGCATGAGCCACGCCCTCGCCTATCACGCCAATCCCGGCTTCGAGATTGTCGGCCTCGTCTCGCGCTCAAAGCCGGATCTGCCGGATGCGCTGAAAGACTATCCGCATTGCACGAGCTTCGAAGAGGCGTTGACCAAGACCAAACCGGACCTGGCCTCCATCAACACCTACTCCGACAGCCATGCGCCCTACGCCATCGCGGCGATGGAAGCCGGCGCCCACGTCTTCGTGGAAAAGCCGCTGGCGACCAATGTCGCCGATGCAAGGCGTGTGGTGGAGACGGCGAAAACGCACAATCGCAAGCTCGTGGTGGGCTACATCCTGCGCCACCACCCCTCCTGGGTGAAACTGATCGAGGAAGCGCGCGGGCTCGGCGGACCCTATGTGTTCCGGCTGAACCTGAACCAGCAGTCCTCCGGCCCAAGCTGGCACACGCACAAACAGCTCATGGAGACCACGCCGCCCATCGTCGATTGCGGTGTGCACTATGTGGACGTGATGTGCCAGATCACCGACGCGAAGCCGGTGAAAGTGCGCGGCATGGGCGTTCGGCTCTCAGACGAGATCGCTCCGGACATGTACAATTACGGGCATTTCCAGGTGATTTTCGAGGATGGCTCGGTCGGCTGGTATGAAGCCGGCTGGGGGCCGATGATGTCGGAGACCGCCTTCTTCGTGAAGGACATCGTGTCGCCGAAAGGCTGCGTCTCCATCGTCATGGACGAGGGCGCGAAATCCGACGACATCGACGCGCACACGCAGACCTCGCGCATCCGCATCCACAAGGCCGAAACCGACGCCGAGGGCCGCTTTGCAAAAGAGGACACGCTCCTCTCCATGGAAGGCGAGCCGGGACATCAGGAACTGTGCGATCGCGAACAGGCCTTCGTTCTCAAAGCCATCCGCGAAGACATCGATCTCACACGGCACATGAACGATGCCGTGCAATCCCTCAACATCTGCCTCGCCGCCGACGAAAGCGTGCGAAGCGGCAAGGAAATAGAACTGTAGGACGAAACCGTGGGCTCACTCGCACTCAAGAACATCACCAAGTCGTTCGGCCAGGTCGACGTCATCAAGGGCGTGGATCTGGAGGTTCAGGACGGCGAACTCGTCATCTTCGTCGGCCCGTCGGGCTGCGGCAAATCCACCCTTCTGCGCATCATCGCCGGCCTGGAAGACGCCAGTGGCGGCAGCATTGCCATCGACAGCGCCGATGTGAGCTCAACGCCCCCTTCCAGGCGGGGCATCGCCATGGTTTTCCAGACCTATGCGCTCTATCCGCATCTCACCGTGCGGGACAATATGAGCCTTGGCCTGAAACAGGCAAAACATCCTGCCGCGCACATCGCCGAACGTGTCGATTTCGCCTCGAAGATGCTGTCGCTCGAGCCCTATCTCGACCGCCGGCCGGCCGAACTCTCCGGCGGCCAGCGGCAGCGCGTCGCCATTGGCCGCGCGGTGGTGCGCAAGCCCAAGCTCTTCCTGTTCGACGAACCGCTCTCCAATCTGGATGCTGCGCTCCGCGTCAACACACGGCTGGAGATTGCGCGCCTTCACCGCGAACTGGGTGCAACCATGGTCTACGTCACCCACGACCAGACCGAAGCCATGACGCTCGCTGACCGCATCGTGGTTCTGAACGGCGGCAGGATCGAGCAGGTCGGCACGCCCATGGAGCTTTACAACGACCCGGCGAACCTCTTCGTCGCCGGTTTCATCGGCTCGCCCCAGATGAACTTCATTGACGCCGGACTGCTCGGCCGCGAAGATGCAAAGACCATTGGCATCCGCCCGGAGCACATCTCCATCGTGCCCACCAACGGCGACATCAAGGGGCGCGTATCCCACATCGAGCATCTGGGCGCGGATACAAACCTCTATCTCGACTGCGGCGATGCGGGCCTTCTGTGCGCACGCCTGTTCGGGGAACACCAGTTCGAGATCGACAGCGAGCTGAACGCAAAGTTTGATGAAACCCGGGTGTTCCGGTTCGATGATCAGGGCAAGGCTATCCGCCGCACACCCTGACACGCCTGATCGAGATTTCGGTCAGCGGCCCGGACCGCTGCCTGAATGCAACATTGTGCCATTTTGTAACGGAATCATGTGACTTAAAGCTTCTCCTCGCCTGAAAACCTTGCATCGCAAGAAAAGCGCGCTTAGTCGATCGTTAACGGTACACACGGAAGCTGTATCGGAGATGGCGAGATGGACGAAGGGTGGCTCGGCAATGGAAAGTGAATTCGTTCCGGTATCCAGGCGCGTCACCATACAGGATGGTGTGTACCAGCAGCTTCGTCATGCACTCATGGTCGGTCGCTTCGACCCGGGCCAGACGCTGACCATAGCATCGCTCTCTGACACCTTCGGCACCAGCCACATGCCGGTTCGAGAAGCTCTTCGTCGGTTGGCGGCCGAAAACGCACTTGAAATTGCGCCGAACGGATCTGCACGCGTTCCAGCCATCAGCAAGGCGCGGCTCGACGATCTTTGCCGCGCACGCATCGCCATCGAAGGTCTCGCTGCAGAGCTTGCGGCCCCCAACACAAGCGACGCCGATATCACCGCGCTTGAAGAGTTGGTGAAGGCCCACGAGACCTCCAGTCACGAAGAGAGCATCTACACGATGCTGGTGAAGAACCAGGAATTTCACTTCACCCTTTATCAGGGCTCCGGTTCTGAAGTGCTGTTGCAACTGGCCGAGTCGCTATGGCTGCGCTTCGGCCCCTACATGCGCATGCTGACGCGCCACCTGGAGCCGACACTCCGCTCGCACGAGGGCGAAACATACACCCGCCATCATCACGATGCGATCGCAGCGTTACGCCAGCGCGACGGAGCCGGTGTGCGCCAGGCAATCAGCGAAGACATCAAATCCACACAGACTCTGCTTCGCCCGCTTTGCGATTGAAGTCGCATATTGACGACTGGCCCGCGCCGGAAGGCGCTTTGGAGCAAGCGCCGGGGGCTGGAACGTGAAAAACTGACGACAAATCTATTCCGCTACCCGGAGATTTGCCATGAACCAGAATGACAAGGCCCGCACTTTCCACGCCCTGCATGTGAAGGGAGAGCCCCTCGTTCTCTATAATATCTGGGATGCAGGTTCGGCAGCAGCGGTGGCGAGCGCGGGTGCGCAGGCTCTGGCCACGGGAAGCTGGTCGGTCGCCGCGGCCCATGGCTATGGCGACGGCGAGAAAATCCCGCTTGCGTATCTCGCCCAGGTGGCCGGGCGCATCGTGGAAACCGTGAACCTGCCCCTCTCTGTGGATTTCGAAGGCGCCTATGCCACTGACCCACAGGGGGCGGCTGACAATGTCTCACGCATTCTCGACGCAGGCGCGGTGGGCATCAATTTCGAAGATCAGATCGTCGGTGGCGACGGCCTGCATGAGATTGCCGATCAGGTGAAACGCATCTCCGCCATCCGCGCCATGGCGGAGAAACGGGGGATACCGCTCTTCATCAATGCGCGCACTGATCTGTTCCTCAAGGAAAGCGACCGTGACCGGCATCCAGCGCTGCTCGCCGAGGCGAAGGAGCGCGCCAGAGCCTTTGCCGATGCCGGTGCCAGCGGCTTCTTTGCCCCTGCACTGGTGGATGAAGCCCTGATCGAAGACCTTTGCGGCGCTTCCAGCCTGCCCGTCAACATCATGGCGATGAAGACTGCGCCGGATGCCGCGACACTCGGGCGGCTGGGCGTTGCCCGCATCAGCCACGGTCCCGGCCCCTACCGCGCCGCCATGGCGTGGCTCAAAGAGGCGGCGAGCGGGATTTACGGATAGCGGACGGGTTTGCACCGGGCGCTCTGGCGCCTGGCGGCTTCAGAAGGACCAGACCGGTCAGTCTGCGGCAGGCGGCTTGTTCCAGTGGATGTGCTCCAGCGCCTGAATGCGGCCGCGCGCGGAATCCCAGTCCCGGTGTGTCACGCGATCAACAATCGCCTCCACCAGCGCCATCAGCACCACGCCGGAATCCCACGTGCGACCGGAATCGATCGCACAGGGCAGAACCACCTTGGCGTAGCGTGAGATCGGTGACAGCCAGCTATCGGTGATCAACACGATACGCGCCCTGCGCTCGCACAGAAGCTCGCTCAGATGGACAAGGTCGCGCTGGTAGCGGCGAATATCGAAGAGCACCACCACATCGCCCGCCTTTACGTCAAGCAACTGATCATCCCACGTGGAGGTCTGGTCCTGAAACCGGCGCACATTGGGCCGCACAATCCGCAGATGCGCCGCCATATAGCGCGCGATGGCATCGCTGAAACGCCCTCCGAGCGTGTAGCAGGAGGCCTTCGGATCGGAGAGCAGCGCACAGGCCGCCTCAAACTCGCTTTCGGGTATGGCCTCGAGTGTCGCCTGAATGTTGGCGGTTGCGCGCGAAAAATAAGCGCCGAGCGCAGACCCATCCAGGCTGCGCGCGGCCGAACTGTCCCCCTTCTCAAGCGGTGAGAGCAGTTCCGCCTGGATTTCGGCGCGCAGGGCCCGCTGAAATTCAGGATATCCGGAAAAGCCCAGCCGCGACACGAAGCGCAGAACGGTTGGGGCGCTGGTGCCGGCAAGGCCGGCAAATTCGGCAACGGTCGACAGGCCACTGCTTGGATAGTTGGCAAGAAACGTGTGTGCCACCTTGCGCTCGGCATCGGTCATCTGACCGAGTGCCCCGTGAACCTGCTCTTTCATTCCCAAACGCGTCTCTCCCGCCAATCCGGATTTCGATCCGTAACAAAAATTACACGATTGACAAAATCGCGGCAATGCTAATCATTATTACAAATCTGCTGCACGATGACCTTTCACCGGGAAGATGACAGGGGCAAGCAGATCCACAGGGAGGTTTGATGGCCAGGGCGCTGCTTGTTCCATCCGATGGAGAGCCGTTCCAGATAGAACGCATCGACGGGCAATCGCCCGTCATTCTGGTATGCGAACACGCATCGCGCACCATTCCCCGTTCGCTCTCGACACTCGGTGCGAAGCCGGACACGCTGACAAGCCATGCCGCCTGGGACATCGGCGCATTGGCGACAGCGCAAAAGCTCTCGGCTCTGCTCGACGCTCCGCTCATCCACCAGCGTTTCTCGCGCCTTGTCTACGATTGCAACCGTCCGCCAGAGGCGCCCGACGCCATTCCGGAGATGAGCGAAGTCCATGCAATCCCCGGCAATCGCAATCTGCCGGACGAAGCGCGACAACAGCGTATCGCGGAAATCTACGAACCCTTTCGCCAGGCGCTCGCGGACCTTGTCGCAGCGCGCACCGGTCCGGCGAAACAGCCGGTTATCGTCACGATCCATTCTTTCACGCGGGTTTATTTCGGGATTGCCCGCCATCGCGCAATCGGCCTTCTGCACGATCGCGACAGGCGGTTGGCGGATGCCATGCTGCAGCTTGCCGAGAATGAGGGCATCACCAACGCGATGCGCAACTACCCCTATGGGCCCGATGACGGTGTCACGCACACGCTGCGCCTTCATGCCGTTCAGCACGGTCTGCTCAACGTCATGATCGAATACTGCAGCGACCTGATCGACACCGAACCGGGGCAGGACGAATGGGCCGGGCGCACGGCAAGACTGCTTGAAGCAGCACTGGAGCGCTTTCACATCGACATACACGCCGCCGGACCACAACAAGCCTGACAAGAACAGGCCGGCGCAGAACCAGAGCGGGAAGACAAAGGAGATAAAATGGGAGACGGGAAGCGATGCCGAATGCCATAAGGCGCTATGTGCGTCTGATCGATCGTACAAATCATTATGTCGGCCTGGTGGTCATGTACATGATCTTCCTGATGATCGGCATATTGCTCTATTCGTCGATCATGAAAACCGTGGCCATTCCGCCGCTCTGGACGCTTGAAATGGCCCAGTTCGCCATGGTTGCCTACTACATGGTCGGCGGCGGCTGGGCATTGCAGAACGACGCGCATGTGCGCATGGACCTGATCTATGCCCGATGGTCGCCCCGCACGAAGGCGCTTGTCGATTCCATCACCGTTCTGTTCCTGATCTTCTATCTCTCGCTTCTGCTCTATGGCGGTTTTTCCTCCACCTCCTATGCACTGAAATACGGTGAGACCAGCTACTCGGCATGGTCACCCTACATGGCGCCCATCAAAATCATCATGTGCATCGGCATCGCGCTGACACTGCTTCAGGCCGTTGCCCAGCTCTTCAAGGATGTCGCGCGGGCACGCGGGGAGGAGCTGTCATGAGCTATGAACTGACCGCGATCCTCATGTTCAGCGGCATGATGGGCCTCCTCCTGACGGGACAGCGCGTCTTCGGCGCCATCGGCTTCATTGCCGTGGCCTTCGCGCTTCTTCTCTGGGGCACGGGTGGTTCCGAGATCGCCTTCTCCGCCGCGATGAAGCTGATGAAATGGTACGCGCTGCTGACGCTGCCGCTCTTTATTTATATGGGCTACATGCTGTCGGAATCGGGCATTGCCGACGATCTCTACAAGATGTTCCATGTCTGGTTTGGCCCGGTGCGCGGCGGGCTTGCCATCGGAACGATTGCCCTCATGGTGGTTATCTCCGCCATGAACGGCCTCTCCGTCGCCGGCATGGCCATCGGCGCGACAATCGCTCTGCCGGAACTACTCAGACGCGGCTACGACAAGATCATGGTGACCGGCGTCATTCAGGCAGGCTCATCGCTTGGCATTCTCGTCCCGCCCAGCGTGGTGCTGGTGCTTTACGCCATGATCGCGCGCCAGCCGGTCGGCCAGCTCTGGCTTGCAGGCGTGTTTCCGGGCTTGCTCATGGCCGGGCTCTTCATTCTCTACATCGCGGTCCGGTGCTGGCTGCAGCCCAATCTCGGGCCGGTTCTTCCTTCCGAAGAGCGCCGCATCCCCATGTCGGAAAAGCTCAAGCTCCTGTCGGCCGGCATTCTGCCCTTCATGATCTTCTTCCTGATGACCGGGCTTTTCGTCATGGGCGTCACCAGCCTTGTCGAAAGCTCCGCCATCGGCGCGGTTTCGGCGACCGCCGCCGCCGCTATCCGTGGCCGGCTCACGTTGAAGGTGATCCACGACACGGTGCGCAAGACGCTTTCCGTCTCGTGCATGTTCATGTGGATCATCCTGGCCGCGCTGTGCTTCGGCGCGGTGTTTGACGGTCTGGGTGCCGTCAGGGCCATCGAGGGATTCTTCTTGGATCAGCTCGGCCTGTCGCCGTGGGAAGTGCTGATCCTGATGCAGCTTTCCTATCTCATCATGGGCATGTTTTTGGACGACACGGCGATGCTCGTCATCGTCGCCCCGCTCTATGTGCCGCTCGTCAAGCTGCTTGGTTTCGACCTCATCTGGTACGGCGTGCTCTACACGATCACCTGCCAGATCGCCTACATGACCCCGCCCTTCGGCTACAATCTGTTCCTGATGCGGGCCATGGCGCCGCCGGAAATCAAGCTCGGAGACATATACCGGTCCATTATTCCGTTCGTTGCGGTGATGGTATTCGCGCTCATCATCGTGATGGTCTTTCCTCAGATCGCACTTTGGCTCCCGGAGCATGTCTATGCGCGCTGAAACCGCACAACCAAGGAGGTGACGACCAGAACAAGCCTGCGGCAATGCCCGGCAACAACGACCGGGACAACAACCAGAGGAGTGAACGAAGATGCAAAACAGACGCGACTTTCTGAAGAAAGCGGGCATGGCATCGGCGGCAGCAGCCGGAACCACGGCCCTTGCAACGCCCTATGTTCATGCGCAAAGCCCGATCCGCTGGCGGCTGCAGACCTATGCCGGAGCGGCCCTTGCCGAACATGTGGTCAAACCGGCCATCGACGCCTTCAACAAGGCGGCCAATGGCGAGATGGAAATCGAGCTCTACTATGCCGACCAGCTCGTACCGACGGGTGAGCTTTTCCGCGCCATGCAGAACGGCACGATCGACGCCGTGCAATCGGACGACGATTCCATGGCAGCGCCGGTCGATGTGTCGGTCTTCGGCGGCTATTTCCCCTTTGCCACGCGCTATTCGCTCGATGTGCAGGCGCTCTTCTACAAGCATGGCCTGGCCGAGATATGGGAAGAAGCCTACGGCGAGGTCGAAGGCGTTACATGGCTTTCGGCGGGTTCATGGGACCCCTGCCACTTCAACACCAAGGAACCCATCAAGAGCCTTGAAGATCTCAAGGGCAAGCGTGTCTTCACCTTCCCGACAGCCGGCAAGTTCCTCTCCCGCTTCGGTGTCGTTCCCGTAACGCTTCCATGGGAAGACGTGGAAGTGGCCGTGCAGACGGGCGAGCTCGACGGCATCGCCTGGTCGGGCATCACCGAGGATTACACGGTGGGCTGGGCCGACGTGACGCCGTATCTGCTCACCAACAATATCTGCGGTGCCTGGGTTGGCTCCTTCTTCGCCAATTCCGACCGCTGGAACGAGGTGCCGGATCATCTCAAGCAGCTCTTCCGGCTGGCGATGGACTCCTCGCATTATTACCGCCTGCACTGGTACTGGGCCGGCGAAGCGGACCTGCGCGTCAATGGCGGCAAGATGGAACTCACCACCATCCCCGATGCCGAATGGGCGACGGTAGAAGCCGAGGCGGAAAAATTCTGGGACGAGATCGCTGCCGAAGGCGGCCGCAAGGAGCGCGTGGTTCAAATCCTGCGCAACTACCGTTCCCTCATGCAGAAAGCCGGTCCGCCCTATCGCTACGGCTGATCCGAAAAAGACACATGGCCCCGGTCCTATTGCCGGGGCCAAACCCAAAAACCACCGACAGGACGAATTGAATGGCGGGCAAACTGACTTTGGAAAGCCTCAAGGCGGCAGCGGAAGCCGGCGAGATCGACACGGTGCTCGTCGCGCTGGTCGACATGCAGGGGCGCCTGATGGGCAAGCGTTTCCATGTGGATTTCTTCCTCGAAAGCGCGTTTGAGGAAACCCATAGCTGCAACTACCTGCTCGCCACCGACATGGAGATGTTCACAGTCGAGGGCTATCGCGCGACGAGCTGGTCGGCGGGCTATGGCGATTACACGATGAAGCCGGACCTCTCGACCATGCGCCGCATTCCCTGGCTGGAAGGCACGGCACTGGTTCTGTGCGACGTGCTCGACCACCACACGCATGACGACGTGCCCCATTCGCCGCGCGCCATCCTGAAAAAACAGGTCGCGCGGCTGGAAGCCATGGGCATGAAGGCGATGATGGCCTCGGAACTGGAGTTCTTCCTCTTCCGCGACACATTCGAGGAAGCCGCCGCCAAGGGCTATCGCGGACTGGAGCGCATCAGCACCTACAATGAGGATTACCACATCTTCCAGACAACCAAGGAGGAGGATGTGATGCGGGCGATCCGCAACGGCCTCAACGGCGCGGATGTGCCGGTGGAAAACTCCAAGGGCGAGGCCGATGCGGGGCAGGCGGAGATCAACGTCCGCTACACCGATGCGCTCACCATGGCCGACCGCCACGCCATCGTGAAAAACGGCTGCAAGGAAATCGCCTGGAAGGCCGGTCGCGCCATCAGTTTCATGGCCAAGTGGGACGACAAGGCCGCCGGCAGTTCCTCGCACGTCCATCAATCGCTATGGACGCTCGACGGCAAGCCGCTCTTCTTCGACCCTGCGGGCGAACACGGCATGTCGGAGATGATGAAACGCTATATGGCAGGCCTGCTCGCCCATGCCGGCGAAATCACCTATTTCCTCGCGCCCTACATCAATTCCTACAAGCGCTTTGCGGCCGGCACCTTCGCCCCCACCAAGGCGATCTGGTCGTTCGACAACCGCACGGCGGGCTACCGCGTCTGCGGTGAGGACACGAAAGCAGTGCGCGTGGAATGCCGGGTCGGCGGCGCCGACCTGAACCCCTATCTTGCCTTCGCGGCCCTGATCGCGGCAGGCATTGATGGCATCGAAAACAAGAGAGAGCTGGAGCCGGCCTTTGTCGGCGACGCGTATGAGGGCGAAGGGATCCGCGAGATCCCCAAAACCCTGCGCGATGCCGCCACCGCGCTCGACGGTTCAAAAATGCTGCGTGCGACCTTTGGTGATGACGTTGTCGATCACTATGTCCACGCAGCCCGCTGGGAACAATCCGAATATGACCGCCGCGTCACCGACTGGGAGGTCAGGCGCGGTTTTGAGAGAGCATGACATGACGAAAACCCTGCAATGCATTTCCCCCATCGACGGAACGGTCTTTGCCGAGCGGCCCGTGATGGACCCCGACAAGGCGGCCAAGCTTCTCGCCAATGCCCGCCATGCTCAAAAGGCCTGGGCCGCACGTCCGCTCGATGAGCGTATCAAGCTGGTGAATGCCGGCGTTGCCCGCCTCAACGAGATGAAAGACGAGGTGGTGCCAGAGCTTGCCCACATGATGGGCCGCCCGGTGCGCTATGGCGGCGAGTTCGGCGGCATGAACGAGCGCTCCGCCTATATGGCGGAGATTGTCGAGCGTGCCCTCGCACCCATCGTTCTGGAAGACTCGGAAAGCTTCGCGCGCCGCATCGAACGCGTGCCCCACGGGCTGGTCGGCGTCATCGCGCCGTGGAACTACCCTTACATGACCGCCATGAACACCATCGTGCCGGCCCTCATTGCCGGCAATGCCGTCGCGGTCAAGCACGCCACGCAGACGCTGCTCGTGGGTGAGCGCATCGTCCGCGCCTTCCATGAAGCGGGCATTCCCGAAGAGCTGTTCGTCAATCTCTTCCTTGACCATGCCGGTACTGAAAAGTTGATCGGGAAGCGCTCCTTCGACTTCATCAATTTCACAGGCTCCGTCGGCGGTGGACGCGCCATCGAGCGCGCCGCAGCCGGCACCTTCACCGGGCTCGGGCTCGAACTTGGCGGCAAAGACCCCGCCTATGTGATGGAGGATGCCGACATCGACTGGGCCGTCGATGTGCTGATGGACGGCGCGATGTTCAATGCCGGCCAGTGCTGCTGCGGCATCGAACGCATCTATGTCGCGGAGAAGCATTTCGACAGTTTTGTCGAGAAATCAGTGGACTGGGTGGGCAAGCTGAAGCTCGGCAGCCCGCTGGATGAGGGCACCACGATTGGCCCGATGGCCAACAAGCGGTTCGCAGCCGAAGTGCGTAGCCAGACTGAAGACGCATTGGCGCAGGGGGCGAAGGCCCTTGTCGATCCCAAGCGTTTTCCGGAAGATGATGGCGGCACCTATCTCATGCCGCAGATACTGGTGGACGTGAACCACCAGATGCGGGTGATGCGCGAAGAGAGTTTCGGTCCGGTTGTCGGCATCATGCCGGTGAAGGACGATGCCGAAGCACTCGACCTCATGAACGATTGCGAGTTCGGCCTGACCGCCTCGCTGTGGACCGCCGACCCCGAGCGTGCGGCGGCTATCGGTGCAGACATCGAAACGGGCACCGTCTTCATGAACCGTGCCGATTATCTCGATCCCGCATTGTGCTGGACCGGCTGCAAGAACACGGGGCGCGGTGGCGCATTGTCGGAAATCGGCTACCACAATCTGACCCGCCCGAAATCCTACCACATGAGAAAGAAGCAGGCATGAAGCTCGAAGGAAACTGGTCCTATCCCACCGCAATACGGTTTGGCGCCGGGCGCATCAGGGAACTGGCCGAGGCCTGCAAGGCAGCCGGCATTTCAAAGCCCCTGCTCGTTACCGACCGTGGGCTGGCCGGCATGGACATCACGAAGAACGCGCTCGACATTCTGGAGGCGGCGGGCCTCGGGCGCACCATGTTCTCGGAAGTCGATCCCAACCCGAATGACAAGAACCTCGAAGCCGGTGTGAAGGTTTTCAGGGATGGCGGTCATGATGGCGTCGTCGCCTTTGGCGGCGGCTCCGGTCTCGATCTCGGTAAGCTGATCGCCTTCATGGCGGGCCAGACTAGACCGGTGTGGGATTTCGAAGACATTGGCGACTGGTGGACCCGCGCGGATGCATCGAAAATCGCACCGAACGTGGCCGTTCCCACGACAGCCGGCACCGGCTCGGAAGTGGGTCGCGCCGGCGTTCTCACGAACTCCGAAACCCATGTGAAGAAGATCATCTTCCATCCCAAAGTGCTTCCCTCCGTGGTCGTCTGCGACCCGGAACTCACGGTTGGCATGCCGAAGGCCATCACCGCCGGCACGGGGATGGACGCCTTTGCGCATTGTCTGGAGGCCTATTCCTCACCCTTCTACCACCCGATGAGCCAGGGCATCGCGCTCGAAGGACTTCGTCTGGTGAAGGAATATCTCCCCCGGGCTTATCAGAACGGAAGCGATCTGGAAGCCCGTGCGCAGATGATGAGCGCAGCCGCCATGGGCGCGGTCGCCTTCCAGAAAGGGCTCGGCGCCATCCATGCGGTGTCGCACCCGGTCGGGGCGATCTACAACACACACCATGGAACCACGAATGCGGTGGTGATGCCGGCTGTGCTGAAACTCAACCGGCCGGAGATCGAGGAACGCATCGATGCGGCTGCCGCCTATCTGGGCATTGCGGGCGGGTTCGATGGATTCTTCGATTTCGTCATGGGCCTTCGCGCAGAGCTCGGCATCCCTGAGAGGCTTGGGGAAATGGGCGTCGGAACGGACCGCATCGATGAGATGGTGGCCATGGCACTGGAGGATCCGAGTGCCGGCGGCAACCCGGTGAAGCTCACCGTTGCCAACACGAAGGCGCTGTTCGAAGCCTGTATCTGACGTTTGACCGCTGTCAAACACCCCTCATCCGCCAGACGGGTGAGGGGCTACAGTGGGTCTGCCTAAAGCTCCAGCACCACCGTGATCACGCCAGCCTCGCCGCTGTCCTTCACCACGAAACCGAAATCGCGGCACATGGCGAGCATTTTGGTGTTGTCGCTCAGGACAATGCCCTCAATGGCGCCAATGCCCTCTTCCCTGCCATAATCGATGAGCTGTTTCAGCAGCGCAAAACCAAGCCCGTGGCCCTGCAGGTCCGTGCGCACGAGCAGGCCATACTCGGCGATCTCCTTGTCAGGATCGGCGGAAAGACGGCCAATGCCCGCCATTTCCCCATCCTCTTCCCTGAGCGCGATGAAGGCCATGTCACGCTCGTAGTCGAGCTGGGTCAGCCGTTCCAGCATTTCGTCTGGAAAGTGCTTGCGCGGGGCGAGGAAGCGGAACCGGATATCCTCCGGCGAAACGCGCGCCAGGAAATCCGGAAACAACGCCACATCCGCGGGCTTGATCGGACGCAGATGGTAGCGGTGCCCCTCCAGGTTTACATCCTTTTCCCAGCCATCCGGATAAGGGCGGATGGCAAGGTCCGGGTTCGGACCCTTGCGGTGGATCTCCGCAGGCTCGATCTCGATGCGTGCATCGAGCGCCACAACACCGTCGGCGTCGGCCAGCAGCGGGTTGATGTCCATGCCCTTGATGCAGGGGAAGTCGACGATCATCTGCGATACGGCGTTGAGGGCGCCAGCAATCGCATCACTGTCGGCGGGCGCGCGATCGCGGTATCCAGCCAGCAGTTTTCCGATGCGGGTCGACGCCATTAGGTCGCCGGCCAGAACGTCATCGAGCGGCGGCAGCGCAATGGCCGTATCCTCCATCACCTCCACCGCCGTGCCGCCCGCACCAAACATCACCACCGGCCCGAAAATCGGATCCTGACTGACCCCGAGAATGAGTTCATGGGCGTGTTTGCGCACCACCATGGGCTGAACGGCAAAGCCTTCAAGCCCGTCGGCCATGCCCGCGTCGTCCAGCCGCTTCATGATGTTCTCGGCGGCCTTCTGCGCCGCTTCCGGCGTCTTGAGACCAAGCACCACGCCGCCGACATCCGATTTGTGCGTGATGGTTCTGGAAAGAAGTTTGACGACAACCCTTTCCGAGCTTTCGAGCAACCGTGCAGCGGCCTCACTCACAGCTTCTGGTGTCTCGACAATCACGGTTTCAGGCACGGGAATTCCGTAAGTGGCAATGGCAGCCTTGGCCTCCGGCTCCGTCAGCATGCGACGGCCTTCGGCGGCGACCTTTTCGAGAATGGCACGCAGGCTTTCGCGGTCTCCCTCAACATCCTCGCTGCGGCTCGAAGGCACACGGGTCAACGCCTTCTGGGCGCGTGACCATTCACCGAGATAGGAAAGCGCCGCAGTGGCGCTCGATGGGGTGCTGAAGTTTGCAATGCCCGCTTCCTGCAGGATACGACGCCCCTCGCGCGCGGTCTCCTCACCCAGCCAGCAGGTGATGAGCGGCTTGCCGTTCACCCGCCCCTTGTCGGCATGTGCGGCAACGGCGCGGGCCGCATCGGAGGGCGAGGCAAGCCCGGTCGGGCAGTTGAACACCAGAACGGCATCCGTGTCGGGATCGTCGGCCACCGCCAGAAGCGCCTCGCTATAACGCTCAGGCGGCGCATCGCCGATAATGTCGGCGGGGTTGGAATGCGACCAGTTCGGCGGCAGCGCCCGGTCCAGACGGGCGATGGTTTCGGGCGAAAACTCCGCCAGAGTCCCGCCCAGATCGTTGAGCCGGTCCACGGCCAGAACACCGGCCCCGCCGCCATTGCTGACAATGCCCACCTGCGCGCGTTGCAGCGGACGGAAGCGCGCCAGAACCTCGGCGGCGTCGAACAGTTCGCCCAGATCGAGCACCCGCAGAATGCCGGCACGGCGCAATGCGGCCTCCACCACCCTGTCCGCACCCGAAAGCGCGCCGGTGTGCGTTGCTGCCGCCTGTGCGGCCTGCGCATGGCGGCCGGCCTTGATGGCGATCACCGGTTTCAGCCGGGCGGCGGCCCGAGCGGCGGTCATGAATTTGCGCGGATTGGGGATTGTTTCGAGATACATGAGAATGCCGCGCGTGCGCCCGTCGCCAGCGAGCATTTCCAGATAGTCGCCCACATCCACATCGGCCATGTCGCCCAGCGAGACGATGTGCGAGAAGCCAACGCCCTCGGCCGCCGCCCAGTCCACAAGCGACGTGGCAATCGCGCCTGATTGCGAAAGCAGAGCGAGCCCGCCGGGCCTGGCCTGCATATGCGCGAAGCTGGCGTTGAAATTCATCGGCGGCACGATCAGCCCCACCGTGTTCGGACCGATGATCCGGAAGAGATAGGGCTTTGCCGCGTCGAGCATGGCCTGACGCAACCCGTTCTCCCGTGTCAGCCCGGCGGTGATGACGACAGCGGTGCGCGTTCCCTTCTCGCCAAGCTCGGAGATGATCCCCGGCACCGTTTTGGGAGGCGTGACGATGACGGCAATGTCCGGAATGCCTGGAATGTCGGCAGCGCGCTTGTAGCAGCGCCGGCCTGCCACTTCCCTGTATTTCGGATTGACGGGCCAGATCTCGCCGTCAAACCCGCCATCCTGCAGGTTTTGCATCACGATATGACCGACGGCGCCGGGCCTCTTTGAAGCACCGATGACGGCAACAGAGCGTGGACGGGCGGCGAATTCAAGATTGCGGATCGTCATGAACGATGGCTCCGGGTTCGCGCGAGTTGTGCGTTTCGGCATCACTATAGCGGCATGGCGCAGCAACTGCGCAACCCGCGATATGCGGTTGCCCTCAGCCTATTGAGCTCGAGGAAACTCCAGCCGCGGCACCGCCGCCACGAGCGCCTTGCCAGCCGGCGATTGCGGGCTGTCGATGATTTGCGAAGTCGGTCCCGTCTCGACAACACGGCCGCTCTCCATGATCGCCACCCGGTGGGAAACAAGGCGCACGACCGCGAGATCGTGCGCGATGAAGAGGTAGGAGAGGCCTTCGCTTTTCTGCAAATCAGCGATGAGTTTCAGGATCTCTCCACGTATCGACTGGTCGAGCGCGGAAACCGGCTCGTCGAACACGATCAACGAGGGGCGCGCAGCCAAGGCACGCGCGATGGCGACCCGCTGGCGCTCGCCGCCCGACACGTCGTGAACGCCGCGCGCGGCATAGCCTGCGGGAAGCCCGACCCGCTCCAGAAGCGCGCCCACCCGCACCGGGCGCACCGCACGATCCGCAAGGCCATGGATGCGCAGCGGGTCCGCCAGCACGGCGCCAATGGTCGCGCGCGGATTGAAGGCCGCAAGCGGATCCTGAAACACCATCTGGATTGCCCGGCGCTGCCTCCGCAGCGCCCGCCCGCGAAGCTGAAGCCAGTCTTCACCCTGAAGCCGCACCGCCCCCGCATCCGCCGGCAGAAGCCTAAGCAGCACCCGCGCGAGCGTCGACTTGCCGCTGCCGGACGCGCCCACCAGCCCGAGCGTTTCGCCGGGAGCAAGCGTCAGGCTCACATCGTCAAGTGCGGTCACCCTGCGCCCACGGCTTGTGAAGGTCTTGCAGAGGTTCTGCGCAACGAGAAGCGGCTCAGGCATCGCCCACCCCGTCGATCAGGCGCGGCGTCGAAAAATCGATCTGCGCGGCAAGAAGGTGCTTCGTATAGGCATGCGCCGGCTTCGTCAGAACCGCCTGCGCCGAACCTTTCTCCACCAGCCGCGCCCGCTGAAACACGGCAATGTCGTCGGCCAGTCCGGAGGCGAGCGCAATGTCGTGCGTGATGAAAACCAGCGTCATGCCCGCCTCGCGCACCAACGTGTCAAGCAGCACCACGATCTCGGCCTGCACCACCATGTCGAGCGCGCTGGTGGGCTCGTCGGCGATCAGCAGCCCCGGCTTTGCCGCAATGGCTGCGGCAATGGCGATGCGCTGGCGCTGCCCGCCGGAAAACTGATGCGGAAAGGCGCGAAGTGCGGCCTGCGGATCGGGAATGCGCACCCGCTCAAGCAGCGCCAGCGCGTGCGACCGCGCCGCCCGCCAGCCAAGCCCCAGATGACGCACCGCGCCTTCCGCCACCTGTTCACCAATGGTCAGAACCGGGTTGAGGCTGCCGCCAGGATCCTGAAACACCATGCCAATGTCGCGCCCCGCCACAGGCGCATGTGCAAGACCAGACCAGCCGACGGTTCCCTCAATCCGCGCCTGCGGCGGCAGCAGCTCGGCAAGCGCCAGCGCTAGCGTGCTCTTGCCCGACCCGCTTTCGCCGATCACCGCCAGCCGGCGGCCCTTCGCAATGTCGAGATCGACGCCCTGAAGCGCGAAGCTTTGCGCATCGTCACACCCGTAGGAGACGGAAAGGCCCCGGATTTCGGCCAGCGGCACGCTCATCCGCGCCCCTTTCGGCCTGCCATCGCATCCGCCAGCCCCTCGCCCAGAAGATAGACGCCAAGCACCGTGGCCACGAGCCCCAGCCCCGGCACGATGGAAAGATGCGGTGCGATGCGCAGCACGTTGCGCCCCTCGGCAATCATCGAGCCCCAGGTCACCACATTGGGATCGCCAAGCCCGAGAAACGAAAGCGCCGCCTCCACCAGAACCGCCGTGGCGACGATCACCGCCGTCAGCGCCAGAACCGGCGGCAGCGCATTGGGCAGCACTTCGCGCAAAGCAATCTCGGCCGGGTGCATGCCGATCACCCGCGCCGCCGACACATAGTCGCGTTCGCGGATCGACAGGACTTCCGCCCGCACCAGCCGCGCCGGCCCGGTCCACGCGCCAAGGGCAATGGCGAGAATGATCACCGGAAGCGACGCCCCGGCGACGCTGACAAAGGCGAGCGCCAGAAGGAAGCCCGGCACGATCTGAAACGCATCGACCACGCGCATCAGCGCCTCGTCCACCAGCCCGCCGGCAAGCCCGGCAACCGTGCCCACAAGCGCACCAGCGGTGAGCGCCACCAGCGCTGTGGCAAGCCCGACCAGAAGCGATGTCTGCGCGCCATGCATCAGGCCCGCAGCCACATCCCGGCCCAACCGATCCGTGCCGAGCGGAAGCGCCGGATCGGTGAAGGGTGCAGTCATCGGTCGCCCGACAATCGCCAGCGGATCGCCCGGAAAAAGAAGCGGCGCTGCAAGCGCCATGGCGGCAAGCAGCACCAGAAGACAAAGCCCCGCCACCCCTTCCGGCGAACGCATGAGACGGCCCGCAACGCGCTTCACGACGACGCCTCCCCGCTGCCAACACGCGGGTCGAGAGCCGCATAGGCGATGTCCACCAGAAGATTGACGACGATCACGAGCACCGCGCTGACAATGATAATGCCGGTCAGAAGCGGCGCATCGCGGCTGGAAACCGCTTCATGCGCAAGCCGCCCGAACCCCGGAATGGCGAACACGCTTTCCACCACCACACTGCCGCCCAGCATGGCCGCCGCCTGCAGGCCAAGCATGGTGACCAGTGGCAGAAGCGCATTGCGCGCCACGTGGCGCAGCACGATGCGCCGCCGCGCCAGCCCCTTGGCGCGCGCAAAAAGCACGAAATCCTGCCGCCAGGCTTCCGCCATGCCGGTCCGCATCATGCGCAGAAAAAGAGCCAGATAAATGAAACCGAGCGCGGAGACCGGCAGCACCAGATGCCAGGCAATGTCGGCCACGCGCGCCAGCCCGGTCTTGCCGGAAGCGATGGTTTCGATGCCCGCCGTGGGAAACCAGCGCAGATCGACCGCGAACACCAGAACCAGAACAAGACCAAGCCAGAAGCTCGGAACCGCGTAAAGCGCCAGCGACCCGATGGAAAGCGCCCGGTCCGTCAGGCTGCCCGGCCGCGCGCCGGCAACAATGCCCAGAAGCGACCCAAGCGAGAAGGCAAGCGCCGTCGCCGCTCCCATCAGCCACAGCGTGTTGGGCAGTCGCTCCGCGATCAGGTCGAGAACCGGCCGGTCGAACGCCACCGACCAGCCAAGATCGAACCGCAGCAGCGCGCCCACATAAAGCGTCAGCCGCTTCACGAGCGACTGGTCGAGCCCATAGCTCTGGCGAAGCTCCGCCACGAGGCCCGCATCGCCCCCGCCCAGCGAAAGCAGATAAGCGTCCACCGCATCGCCAGGTGCGGCTTCCAGAAGCAGAAACGTGCCCACAATGACGATCAGCAGCACCGGGATGCTGCTGACGATACGCCGCCGCGTCAAAGTCAGGGCCCGGTGCATGCGATTGCGTGTTCCTTGCGTTCTCAGGAAGCGAGTGCCGTATCCGCCCAATTGGAAACCGCCCAGCGCGGATTGTTGCCCACATTGAGAACGGTGTCACTGGCAACCGTGGTAAAGCCCCACTCGGCCACATTGATCAGCGGCAGGTCTTCCACCACGATGCGCTGGAAGTCGTTGTAGAGCGCGGTGCGCGCTTCCGTATCGATGGTCTCGGCCGCCTGATCGATGATCGTGTCGAGCTCGGCATTGGCATAGCCGCCCTGGTTGGAAAACGGCACGCCGTCAGGAATGCCCGACTGCACGAGGATCGTGGTCGAGATGGCCGGATCGCCGCGAAACACCGGCGAGCCGACAGAAATGTCGAAATCATGATCCGTGTAGACGGCCTTCAGATGCGCCGGCGTGTCGTTGTTCACCAGCGTCACGTCGATGCCCACCTTGCCGAGCGCCTGACGCAGATAATCGCCGAACTGGCGCGTTTCGCTGAAGAACGGCGCCGGCAGAAGGCGCAGCGAGAAGCGCTTGCCATCCTCGCCGCGCGGATAGCCTGCCTCGTCGAGAAGCGCGTTGGCCCGCTCGGTATCGAAGGAATAGGGTTTCACATCGGGATTGTAGAATTGCGGCGCGTTCTGCGGCACCGGGCCGGTGGCCGCCTGCGCATAGCCAAGAAACACCGTATCGACCACGAAATCCCGGTCGATGGCGTGCGACAGGGCCTGCCGCACCTTCCGGTTGGCGAGGATCTCGTTGCGGTGGTTGATCTCCACCACAAGCTGATAGGTGAGCGCCTCATAGCCTTCCGTCACCACTTTCAGCCCCGGCACGCTGGCAATGCGCTCCAGATCCACCAGCGGCACCTGCGAGAAGGCCGCAAGCTGGATTTCGCCTGCCTCCAGCGCGGAAGCCGCCGCCGCCCGGTCGGGCAGAACGCGGAAGATGATCTCGTCCAGCTTCGGCAGCCCCTCGCCCCAATAGGCGTCATTGCGGGTAAGGCGATAATATTCGCCGGGCCTGTGCTCGGCGAATTTGAACGGCCCCGTTCCCACCGGCGCCTTGTTGGTCGGGTTGGCGGCAATATCTGTGCCCTCATAGAGATGCTTTGGCAGAACGCTCGTCACCACCGGCAGCGCATTGCGAATGAGCTGGATCGGCGTGGGCGCGGAAAAGCGGAAAATGGCAGTGTGCGCGTCGGGCGTTTCCACCGTGTCGAGATTGGCGAACACCACGCGGCCGAGATTTTGCAGCGGCTTCCAGACCTCCATTGCGGAGAAGGCCACATCCGCCGAGGTGAACGGCGCGCCATCGTGCCAGGTCACGCCCTCGCGCAGTCTGAAGGTGATGGAAAGCCCGTCTTCGGAGCCTTCCCAGCTTGTGGCCAGGCGTGGCGCAAGCCCGCCCTCGCCATCCATCATGGCTTCAGCCAGCGGCTCGATCACCTTGCTGGCGATGAAAAACACACCGTTCGACGCAACGATTGCCGGGTTCAGCGTGCGCGGTTCGGAATCGGCTGCCACCACCAGCCGCCCGCCACGCGGCGCGTCGTCGGCCCACGCCATGCTGCGCGGCAGGCCGGAAGTCGCCAGCACACCGCCCGCGCCAAGAAGAAGATTGCGCCTCGAAATCAAAAGACCGGCCATCGGAAACCCTCGTTCTACGAGCCAACCGTTTCCGGGTGGTTCGGGTTCCCGAAAACGTCATTGCTGGAGTTTAAAAGCAGCGCCCCGCGCGAACAGGGCCATGATTGCGTTGCGTTGGTCCAGCCTGTTGAAGACGGACCATCAAAGATAAGGCGGCGTGCAGGCGGAAACGACGATTGTGCGCCTGTCGGAGAGATTCTGGAAACGGTGCGGCTGGCGGCTGTCGAACAGATAGGCCTCACCCGCCTTCAGAACGCGCATTTCGTCACCCACGGTCAGCGCCAGCTCGCCCTCCACCACATAGCCGCCCTCGCTTGAGGCGTGTTGCAGCATGGTCTCGCCCGTATCCGCCCCCGGTTCATAGACCTCGTGCAGGATCTGGAGATTGTGCAGGCGCGCGTCGCCGATCTGCCTGAGAACCAGAAGCCCGCTCTCCGGCGCGTTTGCATTTATAGCCACCCGCGAAGTGAGATCGATAAGCTCATCCCTGCCGAAAAAGGGGCCGGGATTGTCCTCCCGCTCAGGCTCGAAGAAATCCGCCATGCTGACGCCCATGCCGCCCAGCACTTTACGCAGAGTGGAGATGGACGGGCTGATCTTGTTCTTCTCGATGTTGGAAATCTGTGCATGGGGCACGCCCGCCTGCTCGGCGAGCTGCCGCTGCGAGAGATTGCCGGCCGTACGCATGGCCTTCAGACGGGAGCCAATGTCGAAATCGTCCATAAATCCTTCGCCGCACCCTTTGCCCGTTCTGGTTTCCATCATCGCGCTCGCAGGGCCAGAACCGTGCAAACACGCTGCTATCCGCTCAAGATATTAGCCTCCAGGCAATTTCACAATGCGCAGATGCGCATAATTTTCAGCAACTTCGAAGTCACAATGAGAATGAGCGCTCAAAATATAGAACAGAGAATTGCCTAGCCGCAAAATGAGTGCTACCGCTAGAGAAAGAGGAGAGAGGCGATGAGACAGCCTCATCCCGCAACAATACCTTCATTTCGACGCAGGACAAGCCGATGACCGACAAGCCAAATTCCCCAGAAGCGCGCGATATCGCCTATCACCTGCATCCTTATACGAATGCGAAAAAACATCTCGAGGCCGGACCGCTGATCATCGATCGCGGCGAAGGTGTCCATGTCTACGACAACAATGGCAAGCAGTACATCGAGGGCATGGCCGGCCTGTGGAGCGTCGCGCTCGGCTTCAACGAGAAGCGCCTTGTGAAGGCCGCGACCGAGCAGATGGAGAAGCTGCCCTACTATCACACCTTCACGCACAAATCGCACGGACCGGTGATCGAGCTTTCCGAAAAGCTGATCGGCATGGCCCCGGTGCCGATGAGCAAGGCGTTCTTCACCAATTCCGGCTCGGAAGCCATCGACACCGCGCTGAAGCTGATCTGGTACCGCTCCAACGCGCTCGGAAAGCCGGAAAAGAAGAAGATCATCGTCCGCAACCGCGCCTATCACGGCGTGACCATCGCCGGCGCATGCCTCACCAGCCTGCCGGCAAACCACAAATCCTTCGATCTGATCGTGCCGAACGTGCTGCGCATGACCGCCCCGCACCACTGGCGTGAAGCAATGCCGGGCGAAAGCGAGGAAGATTTCGCAACCCGCCTTGCCAAAGAACTGGAAGACACCATTCTGGCCGAAGGCCCCGAAACCATTGCCGCCTTCTTCGGCGAGCCGGTGCAGGGCGCCGGCGGCGTGGTCGTCCCGCCCGCCACCTATTGGGAAAAGGTGCAGGCCGTCCTGAACAAATACGACATCCTGCTGGTCGCCGACGAAGTGATCTGCGGCTTCGGCCGCACGGGCACCATGTTCGGCTCCACCACCTACGACATCAAGCCGGACATCATGGTCATGTCCAAGCAGCTTTCGTCGTCCTACCTGCCGGCCTCGGCCCTGATGATCAACGACCGGGTGTTCGAGCCGATCATGGAAGAAAGCGGCCGCATCGGCACGCTCGGCCATGGCTACACGGCAAGCGGCCATCCAGTTGTCGCAGCCGTTGCGCTTGAAAACCTCAAGATCATCGAGGAGCGCGATCTGGTGGGCAATGCCGCACGCATGGGCGAACGCCTGCGCAACGGACTTGCCGCACTGGCCGATCATCCGCTGGTTGGCGAAGTGCGTGGCGTCGGCCTCATCGCTGCCGTCGAGCTCGTCACCGACAAGGCAAACAAGACGGCGCTCGAGACACCCGGCGCGCTTGGCGCACTGGTCAACGCGCATCTTCAGGAAGCCGGCCTCATCAGCCGCGCCATGGCCGATGCCGTCGCCTTCTGCCCGCCGCTCATCATCTCCGAAAGCGAGGTCGACGACCTGCTCGCTCGCTTCAAGACCGGCCTCGACAAGGCGCTCGCCGAACTGCCCAGGGAGGCAATGCCGGCATAACGGGCACCGCCAGCACATAATCGGAAAAGCACAATGGGAGGAGAATGCTTATGAAGATGAAGAACTGGCTTGCAATGACCGCGCTTGCTGCGGTGGCGGGTTTCTCCGCCACCACCGCAAACGCACGCGACCTCACGGTCGTCTCGTGGGGCGGCACCTATCAGGACGCCCAGCGCGAGATCTACTTCAAGCCGTTTGCCGAAAAGGCCGGCAAACCGCTTCTCGATGAGGCATGGAACGGCGGCTACGGCGTTCTTCAGGCCAAGGTGAAGGCCGGCGCACCCAACTGGGATGTCGTTCAGGTCGAAGCCGAGGAGCTTGAGCTGGGCTGCGGCGACGGTCTCTTCGAATATATCGACTGGGACAGGCTCGGCGGCGAGGACAAGTTCCTGGATAGCGCCGTGCATGATTGCGGCGTCGGCGCAATCGTCTGGTCCACGGCAATCGCCTATGACGCCGACAAGCTGCCCGATGGCGGCCCGGCCTCCTGGGCCGATTTCTGGGACACCGAAAACTTCCCCGGCAAGCGCTCGCTGCGCAAGGGCCCGAAATACACGCTGGAGTTCGCGCTCCTTGCCGACGGCGTCGACAAGGACGAGATCTACGACGTGCTCGCCACGCCCGAGGGCATCGACCGCGCCTTCGCCAAACTCGAAGAAATCCGCGACGATGTGGTCTGGTGGGAAGCCGGCGCGCAGCCGCTCCAGTTCCTGGCCTCCGGCGAAGTCGCCATGGCGTCCGCCTACAATGGCCGCATCACCGGCATCAACCGCACCGAGGGCCGCAACTTCAAGGTCGTCTGGCCCGGCAGCATCTATGCGGTCGACAGCTGGGTGATCCTGAAGGACGCCGAGAACCGCGATGCGGGCATGGATTTCATCGCCTTCGCCAGCGAACCGGAAAACCAGAAGAAGCTGCCCGAATATGTGGCCTACGGCCTGCCCAACAACGAAGCCGCCAAAATGGTGAGCGACGAGCAGAAGGCAGAGCTGCCGACCACCGAGGAAAACCTCACCGACGCAATCGCGCTCGATGTCGATTTCTGGATCGACAATTCAGAAGCCCTGACCGGGCGTTTCAACGCCTGGCTGGCTCAATAAGAACCAGTCGAGAGCCGCACCGGGCAGGGCGTCCATCCCCTGACCGGCGCGGCTCTCATCGAAACGATCCATCGTTTCCGACAGCGCGACATCAAGCCAGCCGGGGGAGAGGCTCTTGAGCGAATTACGCATTCGATTTGACCATGTGACCAAGTGCTTTGGGTCGTTATGCGTGGTCGACGATCTGGAACTGGATATCGCAAAAGGCGAGTTCGTCAGCCTTCTTGGACCGTCCGGCTCCGGCAAGACCACGCTTTTGATGATGCTCGCCGGCTTCGAGCGCCCGACCAAAGGCCGCATTCTGGTCGATGGCGCGGTGGTGGACACGACCCCCACCTACAAGCGCGACATGGGCGTCGTCTTCCAGAATTACGCACTCTTCCCGCATATGAGTGTCGGCGACAACATCGCCTTCCCGCTCCAGATGCGCGGCGTCGGCAAGGCCGAAATCGCCGAACGCGTCGCCAGAGCGCTCGACATGGTGCAGCTCAGCGCACTTTCAGACCGGTGGCCGGCCCAGCTTTCCGGCGGCCAGCAGCAGCGCGTGGCGCTCGCCCGCGCCCTCGTTTTCGAGCCCCGCGTGGTGCTCATGGACGAGCCGCTTGGCGCGCTCGACAAAAATCTGCGCGAGCAGATGCAACTCGACATCCGCGCGCTGCACAACCGGCTCGGCCTGACCATCGTGTTCGTCACGCACGACCAGTCGGAAGCGCTCACCATGTCCGACCGGATCGCCGTCTTCAACAAGGGCAAGATCGAGCAGATCGGCACCCCGCGCGAGATCTACGACCATCCGCAGACGCGCTTCGTCGCGAATTTCATCGGCGAAACCAATCTTCTGGAAGGCACAGTCGCGGGCAGGTCCGCAGACGGTTTGCGCGTCCGCCTCGCCAATGGCGCGGAACTGACGGCCTCGGCGTCCGACAATTACACACCGGGCGAAAACGTGCTCGTCTCCATCCGGCCGGAGCGCATTCGCCTCGACGCGCTGCATGGCGGCGACAACCAGTTTGCGGCCAAAATTGCCGACAGCGTCTATCAGGGCAATCATTTGCGCATCCAGCTCGACGAGCAGGCGCATGATTTCGTCATCCATCTGGACCGCAAGGCCGAGCAGCACGCGCCCGGCGCAGATGTCACCGCCCGCTTCCAGCCGGACGACTGCTGGGTGATCCGCTCATGAGCGGCACGGGCGGAAAAGGACATCTGAGCGCGATCGCGCTGGTCGCGCCGCTCTTCCTCTTCATCGCGGTTTTCTTCCTGTGGCCGCTTGGCACGATGATGTCACAGGCCGTCTCCGACACCGCCGTCCTGCGCATCCTCCCGCAGACGGCGAAGGTCGCAGCGAAGTGGGATCCGGAAACGCCACCGACGGCAGAGATGAAGGAAGCGCTCGCCGCCGATCTTCGCGCCGCTGATGACCGACAGGCCGTGGGCGACATGACGCGCCGTCTCAACAGCGCCCAGCCCGGCTTCCGCACGCTCATGTCGCGCACCACGCGCGCGCTGCGCAAGGATGACGCGCCACCGCTTTCCGAGATCGACGAACGCTGGGACGATCCCCGTTTCTGGCAGGCGATCACCGGCGCGCTTTCACCAACCACGGACCGCTATCTGCTCGCCGCCGTCGATCTGGAGCGCGATGTTTCCGGCAATATTGTCGCCATGCCCGAAGAGGCGTCCGCCAACCGCGATATCATGATCCGAACCTTCTGGATCGGCGCGCTCGTCACGCTCGCCTGCCTGGCCATCGGCTTTCCCTACGCGATGCTGATCGCCTCCACGGAAGGGTGGAAACGCCAGCTCCTGCTCGGCGCGGTTCTCCTGCCGCTGTGGACCTCGCTTCTGGTGCGCACCGCCGCCTGGTTCATCATCCTGCAGGACAACGGCCTCATAAATGCGGTCATCACCGGGCTTGGCATCTCCAGCGAACCGCTGGCCCTGATCTTCAACCGCACCGGCGTCGTGATCGCCATGACCCATGTGCTTCTGCCGCTCATGGTGCTGCCGATCTACAGCGTCCTGATTTCGATCCCGGGCAACCTGATGCCGGCAGCCGCCTCGCTCGGCGCGCATCCGCTGCGCGCCTTCGTGCGGGTGCTTCTGCCGCTCAGCCTGCGTGGCGTCGCCTCCGGCTCGCTGCTCGTGTTCATGACCGCCATCGGCTACTACATCACGCCGGCGCTCATCGGCGGCGCGGGCGACCAGATGATCAGTTCCGTCATCGCATTCTACGCAACCGGTTCGGCCAACTGGGGCATGGCCGGAGCGCTCGGCATCGTGCTGCTTGTCGTCACCCTCCTGCTTTATGCGGTCTACGGTCGACTGTCGGCGGCCGAAGAAAGGAGAAACTGACATGCTGTTGAAGAGCGCCCGGCTCACATTTGGCACGCTGGCAGTGATCTTCCTGCTTGCGCCGCTGGTTGCCATCCTGCCGCTGGCCTTCACCTCCAGCCAGTTCCTCACCTATCCGATCCCGGAATTCTCGTTGCGCTGGTTCGACGAGCTGTTCACCGCCGCCGCCTGGCGTCGGGCGATCTTCAACAGCCTTGTCATCGGCGGCGGCACGACCGTGCTCGCCACCGTTCTGGGCACGCTCGCCGCCCTTGGCCTGCGCAACTGGAACCTGCCCTTCAAGGGCACGGTGCGCACCCTCTTCCTTCTGCCCATGGTGGTTCCCGCCGTGGTCATGGGCGTGGGCATGCAGGTGCTGTTCGTGCAGTTCGGCATCGCGTCGAGCTATTTCGGCGTCATCGTCGCCCACACCATCGTCGCCATCCCCTTCGTGGTGGTGAGCGTGATCGGCGGCCTCGGCGGCATCGACCGGCGTGTGGAACTGGCGGCGGCCAGCCTCGGCGCATCCCCGGTCACCGTGTTCCGGCGCGTGACCCTGCCGCTCGCCATGCCCGGCATCCTGTCCGGCGCTGTCTTGGCCTTCGCCACATCGCTGGACGAGGTGGTTCTCACGCTTTTCGTGGCAGGCCCCAACCAGCGCACGTTGGCGCGGCAGATGTTCGCCACGATCCGCGAGAACATCAGCCCGGCCATCGCCGCCGCAGCCTTCCTGTTCATTGTCGGCACCATCGCACTCGCCATCATCGCACTGCTTGTGCGCCGGCAGATTGCCGCGCGGCGCGGAGGCTAACTCACCCCGCAAACCCGCGCTTTCGTAACCATGGAACAGCCCGCAACCCTTCCGGTTGCGGGCTGTTTTCGCTCAGCAAAACAGGCTTATGTTTTTAAGTTATAATTGAGTCTGAAATTGCGATAGGACAGCGCACTTCCTGCGCTATAGGGTCGCGGAAAGCGTTCCCTATTGAGGTCCAACAGTGACAGATCAAATTCAGGAGACGCGGGAGGGTACAGGTGTGCCGATGTCCGCGCCCCAGGAAAATACTGAAAAATCAAGCCATATCAAATTCTTGATATGGGGCATCGTGGTCGCGGCCATTGTCGCCGTCTTTTTGCCGGCTCCATTGTTTGCCAGCAATCTCTCCTTCCTCTTCTACATGATGCTGTGGATCACCATGGCGACGTCGTTCAATTTCGTCGCTGGCCTGGCCGGATATATGCCTTTTGGTTATGTGGCGTTCTACGGCATCGGCGCTTACGCCACCGGCGTTCTGTACAAGACCTTCGGCCTGCCCATTCCCGTGGCGCTTGCCGGTGCGGCGCTGGCCGGTGTCACCATCGGCCTTCTGGTCGCGCCCACACTGCGGCTCAAGGGCGTTTATTTCGGCATTGTCAGCCTCGCGCTCGCCATGGCCATGAAGCTCGTGATCTCGCTCATGCCGAGCGACATCACCGGCGGCAGCCTCGGCCTTATCCTTTCAGCGGCAAACGATCCCGTGGCCGCCTATTACGCCATGTTCGTGGTGCTGATGGGCGCTCTGGCAGCCGGCACCTGGCTTACCATGTCGCGCCTCGGCACGGCGCTGCGCGCCATCCGCGATGACAGCGAGGCCGCAGAAGTGGTCGGCGTCAATGTGGTGGGAACCCGCCTCAAGGCCTGGATCATGGCCACCATGTTCCCTGCCCTCGTGGGCGGCGTCGAGGCCTGGTACACGAATGCCATCGACCTCGATTCCTCCTTCAATCTGCTGGTGACGGCAAAGAGCATCGTCTACGCCATGGCCGGCGGCCTCGGCTTCCTGGTCGGCCCGATCATCGGCGCATCCACGCTCTACGGCATCGACCAGCTGATCTGGCGGCATTTCCCGACCCTCAACCTGCTCATTCTCGGCGTGGTCATCATCGCACTGATGCTGCTCCTGCCGCGTGGCATCGTCGGGGCCTTCGCCCAGCGCTTCTCGCGCCTCCGGCGCTTCATTCCGTAAGACGTACAGGATTGAAACAAAGATGAACGAACTTCTGCTTCAAGGCCTCGTCAACGGCATCGTCGTCGGGCTGATCTACGCGCTGATCGGCGTCAGCCTCAACGTGATCTTCGGCGTCCTGCGCGTCGTCAACTTCGCCCATGGCGAATTCATCGTGCTGGGTGCCTACGGCGCCTATTTCGCCCAGGCCTGGCTCGGCCTGTCTCCGCTGCTCGCAATGCCGCTGATCTTTGTCGTCTTCGGAATGATGGGTTACGGCCTCTATTTCGTGCTGGTGAAGCGTCTTGCGCGCTCCAACGATCCCGAGCACGCCTCGCTTCTGGTCATGTTCGGCCTGTCGCTCGTGCTGGGCGCACTCATGCTGCTCGCCTTCGAGGCGGATGCACGCTCGCTCAACTTCACGCTCGACCCGCCCTTCCTGATGTTCGGCAACATCATCCTGCCGACCACCAAGCTGCTTGGTCTTGCGGTTGCGGTCGTGGTCACCGGTGCGCTGGCGTTCTTCCTCTACCGCACACTGCCGGGCAAAGCGCTGCGCGCCATCATCATGAACCGTGATGCGATCCAGATCGTCGGCGTGGACCTGAACCACCTGTCGGCCCTGACCTTCGGTCTCGGCCTTGGCCTGGCGGGCATCACCGGCATCCTCGTGTCGATGATCTTCCCCTCCTTCTCCCCCTTCATCGGCCAGGACTACACCCTGATCGGCTTCATCGTGATCGTTCTGGGCGGCCTCGGCCATCCGATCGGCGCAGTCGCCGGCGGCATCCTGTTCGGGCTGGCCGAGCAGACGGCCATGGTGTTCTTCAGCGGAACCGTGGCGATGCTCCTCGGCTTCGTGCTCCTGATCGCCGTCATTCTCATTCGCCCCGCCGGCCTGTTCGGCGTGCAGAACTCGCGGTGACCTCATGCTGAAAGTCGAAAACCTCGTAAAGAAATTCGGTGGCGTCACAGCACTCGACGGCATCAGCCTCACCCTCCCCGACCGGTCGATCCTCGGCGTTCTGGGTATGAACGGCTCCGGCAAGACGACGATGCTGAACTGCATCAACGGTCTTTATGACGCGACCGCCGGCAAAATCACGCTCGACGGCGTTAGTCTCATTGGCAAGGCCCCGCATGCGGTGTTCTCCGAAGGCGTGGGACGCACCTTCCAGGTGCCGCGCATCTTCCCTCAGATGTCGCTCCTGGAAAATCTCTCGGTCGCGCTCCTCAACAAGGGGCTGAGCAATGCCGAGATTGCCAAGATCAGCGCCTACTGGCTCAAAAAGGTGGAGCTTTACCGTCTGCGCCACAACTATGCGGAAGAGCTTTCGGGCGGCCAGCAGAAGCTTCTGGAACTCGCCCGCATCATGGTGGCCAATCCGAAGCTGGTGCTGCTCGACGAGCCGTTCGCCGGCGTCAATCCGAGCCTCGCACTGCTGCTCATCAACATCATCCGCGAAATGCCGAAGGAGCTGGGCTGCTCGGTGCTTCTCGTCAGCCACGACCTCACCTCCGTCTACGAACTGTCCGACAACATTCTGGTCATGCATGAAGGCCGTGTCCTTGCAGAGGGCGACGCCGAAGCGATCCAGAAGAATCCGGACGTCATCGAAGCCTATCTGGGAGCCTGACCATGCATGGCGTTGAACTGAGCATGGAGAACATCTCCGTCGCCTACAACGGAGACATCACGGTTCTCAAGGAAGTGGCGCTGCGGGCAAAGCCCGGCGAGGTCACCGGCATCATCGGGCCGAACGGCGCGGGCAAGTCGACCGTTCTGAAGACCATCTTCGGCCTTCTCTCCACCAAGACCGGCACCATCACCATGGGCGGCCGCGACATCACCAATCTCAAGGCGTTCCAGCGCGCACTCGAAGGCGTGTCCTTCGTGCCGCAGAACCGCAGCGCCTTTGCGGGCCTGTCGGTCTACGACAACCTGCTTCTGGGCTGCTGGCCCTTCCGCAAGGACAAGGCCCGCATCGAACGCGCCATCGATGGCATTTTCGAGCGGTTCCCGATCCTGAAGGAAAAGCGCTCCAGTCTTGCCGGCTCCATGAGCGGCGGTCAGCAGCGCTTTCTGGAAATCGCCCGCGCGCTCGTCACCGAGCCGAAGGTGATCCTGCTCGATGAGCCCACGGCCATGATCGCGCCGAAGATTTCCAAGGACATCTACGCGCTCACCCGCGATCTCGCAGACCAGGGCGCCACCATCATTCTGGTGGACCAGAACGTGCGCCAGTGCGCCACGATTTCGGACCGCCTCTACATTCTGGAGCTTGGCCGCAACAAGGCGGAAGGCACCAGGGAGGACTTCGCCACCGATGGCCAGCTCAAGGAGATGGTCGCCGAGTGGATGAACTACAAGATCGACGTGTGAGGCGTCGTTTATCCAAGATCAACAAAAGGGGAATGCCCATGTGGAATATGACCAAACGAAGCTTCATGGCAGGCACGCTGCTTGCCTGCTTTGCGCTGCCGGTCGCCGGCCAGGCGCAGGAAAAGATCCGGATCGGCATGACGGTTTCGTCGTCCGGCAACTTCGCGCTCGCCTCGCAGTCGGGTGTGCGCGGCGTGGAAATCTGGGTCGATGAAGTCAACGCCAATGGCGGCCTGGAAGTGAATGGCGAGAAGCGCCTCGTCGAACTCGTCAAGCGCGATGACCGCTCCGACAAGCAGATGGTGGCGCGCGTCTATGAAGACCTGATCGCCAATGAGAATGTCGACGTGCTGATGGCTCCGTTCGGCTCCACCCTGACGGCAGCCGCCGCCACGGTGACCGAGCGTCTCGGCAAGTTCATGGTCATCTGGTCCGCGGCTTCCGACGCGCTGTACGACCAGGGCTTCAAGAACATCGTCTCGGCAACCCAGATGCCGGTGTCGCGCATGCCGTCGGCCGGTCTCGAAGCCGCTGCCGCACTTGGCAACAAGAAGGTCGCCATCGTCAATGTGGACGAGCCCTTCCCGGCCGGTCTCGCCGATGGCGCGGAAGCGATAGCAGAAAAGCTCGGCATGGAAGTGGTCCTGAAGGAAGACTATCCGAAGGGCACGAAGGATTTCAGCCTGCTCCTGCAGAAGGCGCGCGCGGCTGGCGCCGACGTGTTCTTCCCCACCAGCTATGAGGGCGACCTGATCTCCATGGTGCGGCAGATGCACCAGATGAACGTGAACTTCCCGTTCTCGTTCATGGTCTACGCCTCGACGCCGCAGTTCATCGAGATCGGCGACGACGCGCAGTACATCTACAGCCACACCAATTTCCATCCGACCATCAACTGGGAGGTCAATGCCGGCCTCGACCGTAAAGGCTTCCTGGCAGCTTATGAAAAGCTCTTCCCGGACGTCTCCTATGAGCCGGACTTCCAGACCGTTCTCGCCTATGGCGCCGCCGTCATCGCCGGCGAAATCATCGAGAACGCAGACAGCTTCGACGCCGCCGACATGAAGAAGGCGGCCATGGAACTCAGCGACAATCTGACGGTCCTCGCCGGTCCTTACGCGATCGACGAAACCGGCAAGCAGCTGAAAATGCCTTTCCCGGTCGTGCAGTTGCAGCCGGGCAAGGGGCTTGTGACCGTGTGGCCTAAAGAAGTCGCCGTTGCCGAGCCTGTGTACCCGATCCCCGGTTGGGATCAACGAGACTAGCGACCTTGCGCCCGGCTTCCGAAACGTCTCCCTCGGCGTCGGGCGCATTTTCTCAAGAAAAGAATATCATGGATCCGTCATTCGCGTCCCTCGCGGACCTCTCGAAAGCGCTGAGCGAAGGCTCGCTCACGTCCAGCACCATCACCCGACATTTCCTGGAGCGCATCGCCAGGCATGACAAGGCCCTCGGCGCCTTCGTTCATGTCGATGCCGAGCAGGCAATGTCCATGGCGGAGGGGCTCGACAAGCTGCGCGCGTCTGGCGTGGTCTACGGCCCGCTTCACGGCCTGCCAATTGCCGTGAAGGACCTGGTCGACTGGCAGGACGAAACCTGCACGGTGGGCAGCGCCGCCTGGAAAGACCGGCGCTCAACCAGCGACGCCACCGTCATGCGCAAACTGCTTGCCGCCGGCATGATTCCAATCGGCCGCACAGCAATGGTCGAATTCGCATTCGGAGGCTGGGGCACGAATCCGATATGCGGAACACCGCGCAATCCCTGGGACATGCAGACACACCGCATTCCCGGAGGCTCCTCCAGCGGCTCGGGCGTGGCCGTTGCCGCCGGCCTTGCGCCGGCGGCCATCGGCAGCGACACGGGCGGTTCCGTGCGCATTCCCGCCGCACTCAACGGCATTGTGGGCCTGAAACCCACCTATGGACGGATCAGCCTGAAAGGCTGTTTCCCGCTTTCCAGCACACTTGATTCCATCGGCCCGATGACGCGCACCGTCGCCGATGCGGCCCTTCTGCTCGACGCGCTTTCCGGGCCTGACGCCAGCGATCCGGCCACCCGTCTTGCACCGGCGCTGAAGCCCGACGCATGGCAGGGCATGCGCACGCAGGGCATGCGGGTCGCGGTCATGCGCGAAGAGGATTTCCCGATCCCGCTAGATGCCGAAAGCCAGGCCGGCTACGATCAGGCAAAGGAAGCGCTCATCAGCCTCGGCGTGACGCTGGTTCCTGCCGACCTGCCCTTCGCCTTCAACGAGCTGACGGAGAGCAACGGCCGCATCATCGCCGCCGAAGCCTATGCGGTTCATCGCGATTACATCCACGACGAGAGCGTACCCATCGGCCCCTATGTGCGCCAGCGCGTGCTCGCCGGGGCCAATGTCAGCGCCAACGACTATATCGAGACGCTCGCCGACCACAGGCGCATGAAGGCGGTCTATGCCGACTTCATGAAGCCTTTCGACGCGCTGCTCACACCGACGGTGCCCTTCCCCGCCATCCCCGTGTCGGAGGTGGACGAGAGTGCGGTTCCGATGGCCGCCTATGGCCGCCCGGCAAACTATGTCGGTGCCTGCGGCCTGGCGCTGCCGGCCGGCTTCACCGAAACGGGCCTGCCACTCTCCGTGCAGCTCATGGGCGCAGCCTTCGCCGAGGAGCCGTTGCTTGCGCTCGGCGCAGCGCTTGAGCAGTGCATCTCGACGACGGACCGGCAACCGCACCTCACGGCAGCCTGAATCAATACGGACAGCAAGGAGTTTCCGATGACGCAATCCACCTGCGACACGCTTTTGACAAACGCTTTGCTGTTCGATGGCCTGGGGGGCAACCGATCCGCGGCGGCGTGGCACTCTGCAATGGCCGCATCGCCGCGGTCGGTGATGTTTCCGGCTGGCAGGCAAAAGAGACGATCGACCTAGACGGTCTCAGCCTCGCGCCCGGCTTCATCGACGTTCACACCCATGACGATCTCGCTGTCCTGAACGACAGCGCGATGGAGCCCAAGATCACGCAGGGCGTAACCAGCGTGATCGTCGGCAATTGCGGCATCAGCCTCGCACCATACGAAAAGCCCGCCGAACTGGTGCCCCCGCTCGGCCTTCTCGGCACAGCGGAAGACTATCGCTTCGGTTCCTTTGCCGCCTACCGCAAGGCGGTGGATGCAGCCGGCGTCGCCGTCAATGTGGCCGCGCTTGCCGGCCATGGTACGCTGCGCGCCATGACGCTCGAAGACACGGATGCACCCGCCTCGGAAGGCCAGATCGCGGCCATGCGCGTCCTGCTCGAAGAAGCGCTGGAGGCAGGCGTTCTGGGCCTCAGCACCGGCCTTGCCTATCCGGTCGCCCGCCACGCGCCCACCGACGAGGTGGTGGCTCTTTCACAGACACTCGCCGCCTTCCCCGGCGCGCTCTACGTCACCCATATGCGCGATGAACGCGACCGGGTGGAAGAATCAGTCGGCGAGACCATCGCCATCGGTCGGCGCGCCGGCGTCCCGGTGGTGATCTCGCATCACAAATGCATCGGCCGCCACAATTACGGGCGCTCGGCGAAAACACTGTCAATGATCGACAGCGCGCTTCGCCATCAGGACATCGCCATGGATGTCTATCCCTATGAGGCAAGCTCGACCGTGCTCCTGCCGGAGCTGACCCGTCATGCGGAGCGCATTCTGGTCATCGATTCCGCCGCCCATCCCGAGTTCAACGGGCTGGAGCTTTCCAAAGTCGCGGAGAAAATGGGCTGTGATCAGGAAGAAGCGGCCCGCAGGCTTTCGCCCGCGCGCGGCATCTATTTCCAGATGTCGCCGGAAGACATCAACCGCATCATGCAGCATCCGCGCACCATGATCGGCTCCGACGGCATTCCCGGCCCGCAGGCCCATCCGCGCCTCTGGGGCACCTTCCCCCGCGTGCTTGGCCGCTATGTACGCGAAGATGGCGTCCTGCCGCTGGAAGAAGCCATCCGCAAGATGACCTCCCTGCCCGCCCAGATCTTCGGCTTCGCCCGGCGCGGCAGGCTGCAGGAAGGCTTCCACGCTGACCTCGTGGCCTTTGATGCCGAAACGGTTCTGGATTTAGCCGATTACGACACGCCAGACCGCCCTTCGGCCGGCATTGAGCATGTCTTCGTCAATGGCGTCGCAGTGCTGGCCAATGGCGCGGTCACCGGCGCGCGTGGCGGCCGGTTCGTGGCCCATGGCGAGGCCTGACCGGCAGGAGACGCGTCACGCTTCGCGGTGCAGTTCCTGGCAGGCCGATTTCAGAATCCTGATGAACATTTCCTCGGCGTTTGAGATCGCACGGTTCTCCGACGTCAGCGCCGTGATCGAGAATTTCAGGTCGGGCACCAGCGGGCGCAGTCGCACACCGCGCGTGAACCGTGCGGAAAACTCGTCCACGATAGCGCAGCCCACGCCCTGGCTGACACAGGCCGCCGCCACCGAATAGGTGTGCACCGATATCCGTGGCTCATAAGGAAGCCCCTGCTCGTCAAATGCCGCCTTCAGGAACACGCCCACGGGCGATTCCTTCTCAAGTCCGACAAAGGACTGCATGTCGATCTCGCTCAGATGCACCGGCGAGGGGTTGAACGGTTTTGCTGGATCGTCCGTCTCCAGATAGGTCAGGCTCATCGTGCCCACCGTGGTGGAGTTGATCCCCGGCGTCTCTACAAGATTGAACGCCACGGCCAGATCGAGATCAAGCGCGTGAAGGCGCTTCAAAAGCACGTCGTAATGATGGGTGAACAGCTCGACCTTAAAACCTTCCCAGTGCTTGGGCAGGTTCGACACAACTTTCGGCGCAAGCCCCACGCCGAGGCTCGGCAGAAAGCCAACCCGCAGCACATCGTCGGGATTGCGCCCGAGATTGCGGGCGAGCGTGCGGAAACGCTCCAGCGCGCCATGCACATCCACCGCTTCGGCAAACAGAAGCTCCGCCTCGCGCGTCGGAACGAGGCGCTGCTTCACGCGATCGAACAGCTTGAAGCCGAGAAGCGATTCCGCGTGCTTAAGCGTCCGGCTGAGCGCCGGCTGCGAGACATTCAGTCTTTCAGCCGCAGCATTGATTGACCCGGCCAGACGGATCGCGTGAAAAACCTCTATGTGCCGAAGATTCATTAACGTCTTTCAAGGGCTTTCGACAAAGTAGCCTGTGCAAATCAGGCCGACCATTGCAGCCACATCAGCAGGTTCTGCCCTCGCCCGATTTTGCTACTGCGTGTTCCCATCCGCAGTCTTGTGGCTGCGCTTGCCAGCAATCATACACGCTCACCGGAATGCCATGCACAAAAACTTTCCGACGCAAAAGAATTCATAAACAACTTTAGGCCACACATTGGCCCCGAGAGTATTCGTATTCAACCGGGGCGCGTAGTTGTCCGTGAGTGAAATCCGTCCATTGGAGCGGGATGACATTTCCGCCATTGCGGAGATGTTCCAGCGCATATTGCGCAAGGGACACGGCCCTGCGCCGCTTGGCGCGCGCGAATATCTAGAGACGCTTTTTCTCGATCCACCCTACCGCGACGACGACATCCATTCACTTGTGCATCTTCGTGAAGACGGCACGGTCAACGGTTTCATGGGTGTGCTTCCCATGCCCTTCGTCTATCAGGGCAAGACCCTGAAGAGCGCCATCGGCGGCAGCTTCATGGTCGACGGTCACGAACAGGACCCCTATGCCGGCGCGCGTCTTCTACGCGCCTTCCAGTCCGGCCCGCAGGATCTCTCGTTGACCGAAACAGCCAACGATGTTTCCACAACCATGTGGCGCAAGCTGCGCGGCACGATCCTGCCCGACTACAGTCTCGAATGGCTGCGCATCCTGCGCCCGGCCGGCTTCATCGCCGCCATGGCCGCATCTGCGTTCGCGCCTGCCGCCATCGCAAAACCGCTCGCACGGCCCTTCGATGCCCTTTTGCGGCGCAGAGGCGCTCCACCCCAGTGGACCCATGTGTCGGATGCGGAATTTGCGGGCAAGACACTCACCACCGAGGACGCCGACGCGGCTGAAACGGTGTCGCTGTTCCAGCAATTCGTCTCCGCCTTCGCCCTGCATCCTCAATGGACGGAGAGCGAGCTTCAACGCATGGTGGATGAATCGCAGAGCAAGGCGGATTACGGCGCGATGGTGCGCCGCAAAGTGCTCTCGCGCAGCGGCAAGCCGGTCGGCCTCTTCCTTTTCTACGGCAATACGGGCGGCATCGGGCGCGTGATCCAGATCCTGTCACTCCCCGGTCAGGAAGGTGCGGTCATCGACGCGATGCTGGCGGACGCGACCGAACGCGGGCTGGTGGCTCTGCGCGGGCGCGGACAGCCGCCCCTCATCAACGCTATGCTCGGTCGCCGCTTCGCTTTCGTCCATGCGTCGTCCAGCATTGTTCATGCGAAAGACAAGACGCTGCTCGAACCGTTCATCACGGGACAGGCTTTTTTCAACGGTTTTGCGGGAGAATCCTGGACGCGGCTTCTGGGCGACCGTTTCGACTAGAGCAATTCCAGAAAAAGCGGACGTGCAGCCAGAGCGAGACAGGGCCGAATGGCCTTCAGGGGTGATTTGTAAATGTGCGGAATAGCGGGTTATTGCGGAGCGGGTCTTCACCCGCAGGAAGCTGAAAGGCTTCTTGCGGCCATGTCCGCCACAATCGCCCATCGCGGCCCGGACGAAGCCGGCATCCACGTGACAGACGATGTGGGCCTTGCCCATCGCCGTCTTTCCATTGTCGATCTGGTGGATGGCCAGCAGCCCATGACGAGCGCCGACGGGCAGCTCCACATCACCTATAATGGCGAGATCTTCAATCACGCCGAACTGAGGCAGGAGCTTGAAAGCCGCGGTCATCGCTTTCGCACATCAAGCGACACCGAAGTCATTCTGCACCTCTATGATGCGTTCGGGCCGGATTGCGTTGAGCAGCTCAATGGCGACTTCGCCTTCGCGATCCACGATGCGCACCGCAAGCGCCTTTTCCTCGCCCGCGACCGCATGGGCGTGCGCCCGCTTTACCACACATGGCGTCAGGGCCGGTTCCATTTCGCGTCCGAGATCAAGGCGCTCCTGACCATTCCCGGCATGGAGGCGCGGCTCGATCCCTTCGCGCTCGACCAGATCTTTACGCTCTGGGCCCCCATTCCACCGCGCACGGCGTTTGAAGGCGTCAGCGAACTGCCGCCGGCGCACTGGATGATCGTCGAGAACGGCGCAGCCCGCACGCAGCGCTACTGGGATCTGGATTTCTCAAACGTCCGGCACGACCGTTCCGAGACGCAGATGGCGGAGGAGACCCGCGCGCTTCTGGAAGACGCAACGCGCATTCGCCTGCGCGCCGATGTGGAGGTGGGAACCTATCTGTCGGGCGGGCTCGATTCCTCCATCATCGCTGCACTCGCCAGGCGCATGGCGCCTGCTGGCCTGACCAGTTTCGCCGTCACCTTTTCCGACCCTGCCTTCGACGAAAGCGCGTTTCAGAACGAGATGGTGCGTGCGCTCGGCACGGAGCACCACACGGTCGATTGCGACATGGATGAGATCGCCACCGTGTTTCCGCAGGTCATCCGCCACACGGAGCAGCCGATCCTGCGCACCGGTCCCGCGCCGCTCTACCGGCTGTCCGGTCTGGTGCGCTCGAAAGGCATCAAGGCGGTTCTTTCCGGCGAAGGGGCAGACGAGGTCTTTGCCGGTTACGACATTTTCAAGGAGGCGCGCATCCGGCGCTTCTGCGCGCGCCAGCCGGGTTCGCAATTGCGGCCGCACCTGTTCCGCCGCATCTACCCCTATCTCTCCAATCTGAAGCGCCAGACACCGGATTATCTCGCCGCCTTTTTCGGCGTTGCCAGCGACGATCTGAACGATCCGCTGTTCTCGCATCGTCCGCGCATGCGCAGCACCGCCGGCACGAAACTCTTCTTCTCCGATGCGCTCAAGGCAACGCTCGGCGATTATGATGCGGCAGACGAACTCGCCGCCACACTTCCCGACGCCTTCAGCGAATGGCATCCCCTGCATCAGGCGCAGTATCTGGAAACCCGCTTTCTCCTGCCCGGCTACATTCTCTCCAGCCAGGGCGACCGCATGGCGATGGCGCACGGGATCGAAACACGCTTTCCCTTCCTCGACCACCGGCTGGTCATGCATGCCGCGCAGACACCGGCAAGCATCAAGCTCAAAGGGCTCCGGGAGAAGCATCTTCTGCGCGAAACGATGCGCGATGTCGTGCCGCCACAGATCGCCGACCGGCCCAAACAGCCCTATCGCGCGCCAGAGGCAAGCGCCTTCACCGATCACGCGCAGGCCTATGTGGAAGAAGCATTCGAGAAATCGGCGCTGGAAGAAAACGGAAACTTCCACGTTGAAAAAACAGCCAGATTGTATAAAAAAAGCCGGCTAAATAGTTTCACCGGTTTTCGAGACAACGCAGCATTCGTCGGCATTCTGTCGACACAGCTTTGGTCCCAGCAGTTCGCCAGGCCGGTTCGGATAACGGATCAACCTCTGGCGGTTCGTGCCTGACCGTGAAAGGAAGCACCATGCCCCAGTCCATCAATGCCGATATCCGCGCCTTCATTATCGAAAACTTCCTGTTCGGCGATGAGGCGGACGCCCCGGAAGACGATGCCTCTCTGATCGAGAACGACATTGTCGATTCCACCGGCATTCTGGAGATGGTCTCGTTTCTCGAGGAGCACTTCGCCATCGATGTCGCCGACCCGGAGATCGTGCCGGAAAACTTCGACACGATTGCCCGCTTAAGCGCCTTTGTCGCGGGCAAGAAGAAGGCCAGGGAGACCGCGCCAGCCGGCGCATAGGAGCGACGCAATGCGCGTTGAGACCTTACTGAAAGACCGTGCAGGGCTTGCCCCCTCCCCCACCGCGCTCGTCACGGGGCCGGACCGGTTAAGCTACGCCGATTTCGACCGTCTGGCCGACCGTCTGGCCGGGGCCTTATGCGCTCACGGGGTCGAGCCCGGCGACCGGGTTGCGCTTTGCATGGACAACAGCCGGGAGATGGCCATCGCCATCTTTGCCGGTCTCAGGGCCGGCGCGACGGTCGTTCCGGTCAACCCCGGCCTCAGGGCCGAGGGCCTCGCCCACTTGTTAATGGACTGCACGCCGAAAGCCCTCATTCACGAGGCCCGGCACATCGGTCTGTGCAACGAGGCGATTGCTGCGGCGGGCCACACGCCCCTTTCCATCGTCGCCCGGACGGACATCGTCACGCGAACGGACAGGGCCACGCTCAGCGACGCCATCGCCTTCGACGCCTGCCTCGATTTAGAGGTGCCCTTACCTGCCCGGCGGGACAACGACCGGGATCTCGCCTTTCTGATCTACACCTCCGGCTCATCCGGCAGGCCGAAGGGCGTGATGATGAGCCACCGCAATGTCGATGCGGCAGCGGCGATGATCGCCGATTATCTGGAAAACGACGACAGGGACGTGGTGCTGTCCGCACTGCCGCTTTCCTTCACCTACGGGCTGTATCAGCTCCTCGTGGCCGTGCGCAGCGGCGCGACGCTCGTTCTGGAAAAGAGCTTCGCCTTCCCGCATGCGGTTCTGGAAAAGGCGCATGCCGAAGGCGTCACCGGGTTTCCCCTCGTGCCCACCATGGCGGCCATGCTCGCCGCGCTCGAAGGACTGAAGCCCGATCGCCTGCCGCCGCTGCGCTACATCACCAATGCCGCAGCCCATCTGCCCCCCGCCCATATTCAGGCGCTGCGCGCGCTTTTCCCGGCGGCGCGCATCTACTCCATGTACGGTCTCACCGAATGCGCGCGGGCAACCTTTCTCGCGCCGGAAGATCTCGACCGGCATCCCACCTCCGTTGGCAAGGCCCTGCCGGGCACCGAGGCCCTTGTCATCGATGAAGACGGCAACGAAGCCGAGACGGACGTCACGGGCGAACTCGTCATCCGCGGACCACATGTCATGCAGGGCTACTGGAACAATCCGGAGGCAACCGCGCTTGCGCTGCGCGATGCGCCGGACGGCAGCGGAAAGCGGCTCCACACGGGCGACCTCTTCAAACGCGATGCGGAAGGCTTCCTCCATTTCGTCGGCCGCCGGGACGAGGTGGTGAAGATCCGCGGCGAAAAGGTCTCGCCCGGACAGGTGGACGCCGTTCTGGTCGCCTGCCCCGGCGTGCGCGAGGCGCTTTCATTCACCACGCCCGATCCCGTCTTCGGCCATCGGCTCGACGCGCTCGTCGTTGCCGACGATCCCGGCCTCACCGAGCGCATGCTCGCCCGGCACTGCAAGCATCGCTTACCGGACACGATGGTCCCGAAGTCATTCATTTTCCAGGCGGAACTGCCGAAAACGGCAAACGGAAAAACCAGCCGCCGCCTCGCCGCCATGGAGGCTCTGAAAGCATCATGAACGACATGAACATCAGCTTTTCCATCGACGATCTGAAGATCGATCCCGCCGCCGAGACCCAGCGCATCGTCACCGCGCTGCGCGCGCAGATGCGCAGCAGACTGCGCAAGCGGGGATTAGTGCTCGGCCTGTCCGGCGGCATCGATTCCAGCGTCTGCGCGGCGCTTGCCGCCCGTGCGCTCGGGCCAGAGCGCGTCTTCTGCCTGTTCATGCCGGAATATGATTCCGACCCGGAGAGCCTGCGGCTCGGCCAGGAAGTCGCAACGACTTTCGGTCTCTCCAGCGTGATCGAGGATATCGGCCCGTCGCTCGCCGCCATGGGCTGCTATGAGCGCCGCGACGCCTTCATTCGCCAGGTCGTGCCGGACTATGGCGCAGGCTGGTCGATGAAAATCGCCATTGCCAACGCCCTCACCACCAAAGCCTACAACATCTCCTATCTGGTGGTGCGGCGGCCCGACGGCACGGTCGAGAAGCACCGGCTCCCGCCAGAGGTCTATCTCGGCATCGTCGCCGCCACCAACATGAAGCAGCGCACCCGCAAACAGCTTGAATATTACCATGCCGACCGGCTGAATTATGCGGTCATCGGCACGCCCAACCGGCTGGAATATGATCAGGGTTTCTTCGTGAAGAATGGCGATGGCGCAGCCGATGTGAAACCCATCGCCCACCTCTACAAGTCGCAGGTCTACCAGCTCGCGAAATATCTCGGCGTCCCCGCCGAAATCCGCCGCCGCATGCCCACGACAGACACCTATTCGCTCGCCCAGTCACAGGAGGAGTTCTATTTCGCGCTCCCCTATCGCGAGATGGATCTGTGCCTCTACGGGCTCGACCACGCCATTCCCGCCAAGAAGGTCGCCTGCGCCACCGGTCTCAGCGAGCGGCAGGTGGGGCTTGTGTGGCGCGACATTGCCGCAAAACGCAAGGTCGCCCACTATCTGCACCTGCCGCCGCAGATGGTCGAGGAGATCACCGCCTCCTGATCAGCCAGCCTTTTTGGCCGCGAGCAGCGAAGAGCCGGGGAAACGCAGAAGCATGCCGAAGAGATCGCGCGGTTCATCGGGGTCGGCCAGAAGGTCGAGCTCGATGAAGTGATCGGTCTCGCGCACCCGGTCATAGACATAGCGCAGCGCCGAGAAATCCTCCGTTGCGAAACCGACGGAATCGAACAGCGTGATCTGACGCGGTTCGCGCCGCCCCTTCACCTTTCCGGCGATCACCTGCCACAGCTCTTCCACCGGATGATCTTCCGCAAGCTGCTGGATCTCGCCCTCGATGCGCGTCTGCGGCGGATATTCCACGAAAATGTCGGAACGGGTGAGAATGTCGCGATGCAGCTCGGTCTTGCCCGGGCAGTCGCCGCCCACCGCGTTGATGTGCACGCCGGAGCCAACCATGTTGTCGGTCAGGATCGTCGCATATTGCTTGTCGGCGGTCGCGGTGGTGATGATGTCCGCTCCCTCCACCGCCTCTTCCGGCGTCGTGCAGACGGTCAGTTCGAAACCCAGCCCTGAGAGATTGCGCAGGCACTTTTTCGTCGCGCCGCCATCGATGTCATAGAGCCGCAGCCGGTCGACGCCGAGTGCCGCCTTGAACGCCATCGCCTGAAATTCAGACTGCGCGCCATTGCCAATGAGCGCCATGGTGCGCGAGCCCTCGGGCGCAAGATATTTCGCCGCCAGAGCAGATGTCGCCGCCGTGCGCAGCGCCGTCAGGATCGTCATTTCCGTGATCAGCAGCGGATAGCCATTGCCCACATCGGCATAGACGCCGAATGCCGTCACCGTCTGCCGCCCCTCGCGGGTGTTCTTGGGGTGACCGTTCACATATTTGAAGCCGTAATGCCTGCCGTCGCTCGTCGGCATCAGCTCGATCACGCCTTCGCGGCTATGCGCGGCCACACGCGGCGTCTTGTCGAAATCCTCCCAGCGGCGGAAGTCTTCCTCGATATAGCCTGTCAGTTCCGCCAGAACGCGCTCCACGCCAATCTCCAGCACCAGCTCCATCATGTGATGCACACTGACGAAGGGAACGAGGTTCAGCTTGTCGATCGAAGGGGTGTAGGTCATCGTCAATGGCTCCTGGTAGGCCGATCCATGATGCGCCGGCCAAGCAGACTGGCTGTGAGGTCGACAAGCAGGGTCGCCGTGCGACCGCGCTCATCGAGAAAAGGGTTGAGTTCCACGAGGTCAAGGCTGGTGACGAGGCCGCTGTCATGCAGCATCTCCATCGCCAGATGCGCCTCGCGGAAGGTTGCGCCGCCGGGCACTGTGGTGCCCACCGCCGGCGCGATGGCGGGATCGAGAAAGTCCACGTCGAGGCTCACATGCAGGCGTCCGCCCTCGGCGGCCACCCGCTCCAGAAAAGCGCGCAGCAGCGGCGCTATCCCATGCTCATCGATGGCGCGCATGTCATGAACGGTCACGCCCGCCCCGCGCAGCGCCGTGTGCTCTGCCGGGTCCACGCTGCGCAGGCCAAGCGCGCAGATGCGGGTGGGATCGATCGGTGTGTGAAGGCGCGGAAAGAAACCGTCGAAACCCGCCTGCCCACTCGCATAGGCGAGTGGCACGCCATGCAGATTGCCGCTGGCGGTGGTGTCGAGCGTGTGAAAATCCGGATGCGCATCGAGCCAGAGAACGAAAAGCGGTCTGTCGGCTTCCGCTGCCCGGCGCGCCATCCCGGAAAGCGTGCCCGCCGCCATGCTGTGGTCGCCGCCAAGAAAGATCGGCATGCCGTCTTCTCCCGCAGCGTAAGCCGCCTCGCTGATCGCATCCGTCCAGGCGACGATCTCCGGCAACGCCTTCAGCGCGGGGTTGCCATGCGGCTTCACATCCTGCTGTTTTGGAACAACGGTTCCGAGATCGGAAACCTGATGGCCAAGCTCGCCAAGCGCCGCCACGAGACCGGCCGTACGCAAGGCGCTCGGTCCCATTTCGCACCCCATGCGCCCGGCGCCATCCTGCACCGGAATACCCAAGATCTTGCAATGCATAGCGCCACCGACCCATTGAACAGTTCCCATTATTCGACCCCGGATCGTCGGCAGAATGAACAAACCAAATTGCCAAAAATTCTATAAGCATTTATCATTTTGCTAATTATGGATTTCATTTTGCACAATCATGGATGAACTCGACGAACGCCTGATCACCCTTCTGCGCCATGATGCGCGCCGCAGCATCTCGGATCTGGCGATGGATCTGGGCGTGTCGCGCGCCACCGTGCGCGCGCGCATGGAGCGGCTGGAGAAGGCCGGGCACATTGTCGGGTACACAGTCATCCTGCGGGCCGACACGGTGGAAGCGCCCGTGCGCGGCATCACCATGGTGGAGATCGAAGGGCGCTCCGCCGACCGGGTGATCCACGCGCTGGAGGGTTTTCCAGAAGTTTCCGCCGTTCACACCACCAATGGCCGCTGGGACGTCGTGGTGGAGCTCGGTGCATCGACACTGACCGATCTCGACGCGGTGCTGCGCCGCATTCGTCTCATTCCCGGCATCATGAACAGCGAAACAAGCCTGCTTCTGGCCACCCCCCACAGCACCCGCGCCAGACTGTGAGCGCCATTTATGGCTGCGTTAACCTGAAGGCCCTAGCCTGAGGCCCTGCCCCACCGCAAACCGACGAGCGAACCACAATGCCAGACAGAAGCTCCGAACCCATTCGCTGGGGAATTGTCGGCACGGGAACCATGGCCGGACAATTCGCCGAAGACCTGCGTCTGTCGGAGGGCGCCGAGCTTGCTGCCGTTTCTTCGAGAAACGCAGACAAGGCAAAGGCCTTCGCGGCGCGCTACGGCGACCACGTGACGGCCCACACCACGCACACGGACCTGCTGGGCGACAGCACAGTGGATGCCATCTATATCGCCACGCCCAATGACACGCACTTCCCCCTCGCCTGCGCGGCCTCCGAGAGCGGCAAGGGTGTTTTGGTGGAAAAACCGCTTGTCACCACGAGCGCGCAGGCCGTCCGCCTGGCCACGCTCGCTGCGGAACAGGGTGTCTTTCTGATGGAAGCGATGTGGACACGCTTCCTGCCGGCCATCGCCAAAGCCAGGTCGCTGATCGAGGAAGGCGCAATCGGTGAGGTGACGCGCCTGCGCGGAAGCCTCGCCTTCTACCACCCCTTCGATCCCGAAAGCCGTTTCTACGCGAAAGAGCATGGGGGCGGCGCGATGCTGGATCTAGGAGTGTACGGCATCTCGCTTGCCCGGCTTTTGATGGGTGAACCCATTGAAGTTGCGGGAGAATGGCGCGCAGCGCCGACAGGTGTCGATATGTCCGCATCCCTGACCCTCAACTTCTCTGGCGACGTGAAGGCGCATCTTTCCTGCGCGTTCGATCACGAGGGCGAAAACTGCTTCATCATCGAAGGCAGCAGGGGCACGCTGGTGCTTCCCGCCCCGTTCATCGCGGCACGGGCCGTTCTGCAATGCTCAAATGGGCTTGCCGCGCAGCTCGCGGCGTTTCCGGGTCGATCCGTCCCGTCGCGTACGATCCGCAAACTCGCCGCCCGCCTGCCGTTCCCGGGAATCCGGCAACATGCCTTTCCCTATGCGGGACATGGCCTCGGCTTTGAAATTGAAGCGGCTTCAGAAGCCATGCGCTCGGGCAACACCCATCATCGCCTCATGTCCCCGCTGGACAGTGCGCGCACTCTGGAGATCGTGGAAACCGTTCTCGACGAGGCCAATCGTCTGACCTGATTTGTCAGCCTTCGCCCCAGCGCGGGCTGAAATCGAAACGGGTCTTCGGCGTGTAGTCGTGTTCTCCGGCATTGAGCGCGAGAACCAGCTCGGTCAGGTGCAACGCCACATCTCCCGAAAAGAAGGGTGTGGTTCCATCCTCGAGCGCGCTAGCCTGCTCTGCAATACCGCGCATGAAGTCGATCTGCGAAGGATAGGACGGCAGCGTCTTCTTCCTGCCTGCCCTATGGCTGGACACCCGCTTTCCCGGAAAAACGCTTACCGGCAGGGTTCGGCCGATTCGATGTTCGATTGCGTTCAGCGCCCGTTCCAGAAAAGATCGTTCACGTCCCGGCGCGGACAGATGAATAGGCGAATTGTCATCCCAGAGATCGCGCAGGATCAGACTGCCCCTGTCTCCGAGAACGGTGAGCGAGCGATCGCGCGGTGCGGCGAGCCCGCAGGTCAGTCGCGCCCTGACGCCGCTCTCGAAGGTCAGGAGACCTACGGAAAAATCAGGCGCGAGCACTTCGTCACACCCGACACCCTTGTCCGGAAAGCACAGCGCAGAAGACGCTGAAAGATGCACAACCGGGCCAAAGAGATCGACCAGCCAGCTCAGCGCATAGCCTGCATGCTCCAGCGTGCAGCCGATCTTGAACTCTTCCGCGCCAGGCCAGCGCGCGCCCGACCGGCTTCGCCAGTTCTGCCAGTCGGCACGGAAGACGGGGCCGTCCTCCATCTCGGCATAGACGAGGCGCGGGCGGCCGATCTCACCTTTGGCCATGAGGCGGACAAAAGCCTCGTGCGCGGTGCTTAGCGCATTGGCGGGGGCGCAACAGACGGTCAGGCCGCGTTCTGCAGCAAGCTTCGCCAGCGCTTCCGCCTCATCGACGTTCATGGCCAGCGGCTTCTCGCAATAGACATGCTTGCCGGCTTCGAGACACGCCCTGTTGACCGCGTAGTGGCTCTCCGGGTTCGTCAGATTGACGACGATCCGGACATCCCCGTCATCAAGAAGGGACTGCATGTCCGCATAGGCGCGCGCACCATGAAAATCGCAGAACTGGCTGAGCCTTGCCGCATCAAGGTCCCAGACACCCGCCAGTTGGAGACCGGGGTGGTTCTGGAGCGTCGTCATGTAATAATCGGCAACGAAGCCCGTGCCGACAAAAGCGATTTTCGTCATTGGAAGTCTCAAACAGGTCCTGACCTTACTTCTTCAGTGAGCGGATCATGCGCAGCACATCGTCTTCGGCAGGATTGCCACCAAATTCCTCGACAATGCCGAAAGCCCCGCCATAACCCCAGATGGACCAGGCAAAACCGCGTTGTTCTGCCTTTTCGATCATGTCTCGAATATAGGCTGCGCGCCACGCGCCGGGGATCACGTCGGGATTCCCGTATTCCTGCCGGATCATGCCGAACTCGCCGAGCAGTATGTTCTCCGGGTCGACGCCATATCGCGCGGTCCAGTCCGCCACCGTCTTGAAGGGCGCATCCATCTGAGCATCCAGTTCCTGCTCCGTGTCGATGCCCGCGATCTGCTCATCAAGATAATCAAGCATGCCGGAGCGGCGCATAAAGGGTGCGTCAGCGCGAATACGCGCGCGCGCCTTTGAAAGCGCAGCTTCCAGTTCCGCCTTGTGCTCGTAGGGAGGGTATGGAACGCCCGTCACATAGCGAATGAAGTCGCCTGCCCACAGGGCGCCCTGCGTGGTCAGGATGAAGGGATCGTAGGAATGAAACCCCCACAGGATGTTGTCGTCCGGAATGCTGTTGGGGTTGAGTGCGGCAAGCCCGCTGGCCGATCCCCAGCACGCACCGGACAGAATGAGCGTAGTGCGCGGCGCAGAAGATCGGGCCGCTGCGAAAAGCCGGCCAAGCTGATCGTCCCAGGTTGCAGCCTCCGCGCCTTCGCAGCCCGTCACGGGCTCATTCAACAGTTCGAAGGCAACGCGCTCGGGGTCCTCTGCGGCCAGCGTACGGCCCATGTCACGCACGAGATCCAGATAGCGCTCGAACAGCGCATCGTCGCGCAGAAGCTCTTCTACCCCTGCAAACCGGTCGGCACCACGCGGGATGGGGTGTAGATCGACGATCGCCTTCAGCCCGGCGGCGTTGATGGTGCGCACGCCCTCCAGAACCGACATCAGAAGGCGCTCGCGCAAGTGGTCTGCCTTCGGAGAGAGAAATGGAATGGGATCGACCGGCATGCGCAGGAAATCGAACCCAACATTTTTCAGAAATACCAGATCTTCCGCATCCAGCCTGCGTCGCCATTCGGGATATGGCAGGAGCACGCCGTCGCGCGACCACTCTGCCTCGTTCGGCCAGGTATCCCACAGATCGAGATTGAGGCCGCGCTCGGGCGAGAAGGTTGCGGCCTCAAGCGGCCCGGAAGCCAGCGCCAAAAGGCCGGCCGCGGCCAGCCCGCGCTTCAACCATGCCGTTCTGCTCGCCATTCAGCGGCCCCCGTTTCCTGATCCGTGCGGCAATCACCACACCCTCCGGATACCAGCCGCGGATTAACGAAACATGGTGATAGACGTTGGCAACCTGTGCTTCAGCACGCCCTTACAAATTTGGGAAATTCCGGTTTGAAATTCTGAAATTCGCTCTGAAATAATGGAAAACCGGTCAAATTCCGAAATTCGGGCGGCTCTGTACCGCCCGAAAAATCATCGCGCCACCTAGGCGCGCAGTGCCTCGGCGTGACCGCTCTCACCGACCTGCACATCCGTCTCGCTTGCCAGCCCGGCGGCGACGACAGAGACCCGGAAGACACCCTCCAGCTTGTCATCGAAGATAGCGCCGACGATGATCTCGGCATCGTCGCCGACTTCTTCGCGGATGCGGGTGGCTGCTTCGTCCACCTCGAAGAGTGTCATGTCGCGGCCACCGGAAATGGAGACCAGCACGCCGCGCGCACCCTTCATGTTGGCTTCGTCCAAAAGCGGGTTGGCGATGGCGGCTTCAGCCGCCTTCATCGCCCGGGCGTCGCCCGTCGCCTCGCCAGTGCCCATCATGGCGCGACCCATGTCGCGCATAACCGAACGCACATCGGCAAAGTCGAGATTGATCAGACCTTCCTTGACGATCAGATCGGTGATGCAGCGAACGCCCGAATAAAGAACCTTGTCGGCCAGTTCGAACGCTTCGGCAAAGGTGGTCTTGGCGTCGGCGATGCGGAAAAGATTCTGGTTGGGAATGACAATGACCGTATCCGCCGCCTGCCGCAGAAGTTCTATCCCCTGCTCGGCGATGGCCATGCGGCGATTGCCCTCGAAGGTGAACGGCTTGGTCACCACGGCGACGGTCAGGATGCCGGCATTGCGGGCCGCAGCGGCAATGATCGGCGCGGCACCCGTGCCCGTGCCTCCGCCCATACCGGCCGTGACGAAGCACATATGCGTGCCCGACAGGTGATCCATGATCTCGTCGATGGTCTCTTCGGCGGCGGCCTGGCCGATCTCCGGCAGCGACCCCGCACCCAGCCCCTCAGTCGAGTTCGCGCCAAGCTGGATCAGCCGTTCGGCCTTCGACATGGTGAGCGCCTGCGCATCCGTGTTTGCGGCGATGAAGTCCACCCCCTGCAAATTTTGCGTGATCATGTTGTTGACGGCGTTGCCGCCGCCGCCGCCGACACCGACAATGGTGATCTTGGGGCGCATTTCTGAGATTTCGGGCTTCTTTTCGTCCGTCATTGGGCCTTGGTCCTTCCTGGGGGCAGGCGGCGACAGCGAATCGCTCCGCCCGCGCGTCCGCATCAGGGAATCAGAGTGCGCACGCTAGTTCAAGTGCGCGCTACGCCACGAATGCCGCCACAATACGGCTCCAATACAAATCTGATGACGTCCTGTAACGCTCGACTGGTAACCGTCAGGACGGAACCTCGGCATTGTCGGCAATGACGCTTTCACGCAGGAGCCTCAAAACATCCGGGTCGGCCGACTGCACACGGCTCCAATTGGCGATGAAAGGCGTTTCCATCGGGTGCTCCAGAAAGGTGTGCCCCGCCTCGACGATATTCGCGGCAAAGAGTTCCACGGCCTTTTCCTCCTTGTGGCGATCGACATGCAGACCGTTCATGATGGCGTCATTGTAATAGCGCTCGATTAGATCAAGAGCGAGCCGGTAGTAGGTGGCCTTGAGGGTCCTGAAATGCTCCTGGCTGAACACCATGCCGTCGGTTGCCAGCTTGCGGAAAATCGCCTTGGAAATGTCAATGGACATGCGCGAAAGCCCACGTGCGGCATCTTCTGCCGACAGCGGCTGGTGCTTGTGGTCGTAGCGGTCGCAGATGTCCACCTGGCAGACCGAGTGGCGACCGAGATTGCGCCAGACTTCTGAAAGAACGCCGATCTCCAGCCCCCAGTCGGAGGGAATGCGGATGTCCGGGAGGATGGACGTTCGCATGGCGAACTCGCCCGCCAGCGGATAGCGGAAAGCCTGCAGATATTCGACATAATCGCTGTGGCCGAAGGTGCGCTGCAACGCCTGCAAAAGCGGCGCGATCAACAGCCGGCTGACCCGGCCATTCAGTTTTCCGTCTGCGATACGCGGATAGTATCCCTTGCAGAACTGGTAGGGAAAGGAAGGGTTGGCCAGCGGATAGACAAGCCGCATGAGCATTTCGCACGAATAGGTGGTGATGTCGCAATCGTGCAGGGCCACCACATCGCTGTCCTGGCATGCAAGCGTGTAACCCATGCAATACCAGACATTGCGCCCCTTGCCGGGCTCTTCCGGCGCGAGCCCAAGAGAGGCGAGGCGCTCCTGAACCGCTTTGAGGCGCGGACCATCATTCCACAGGATCGAATGCTGCTGCGGCAGGCGCGCAAAGTAGTCCTGCGCGAAACGAAACTGACTTTCGTCCGCGCGATCAAGCCCGATGACGATGTGATTGATGTAGCCCACCTTGCAGAGTTCATCGACGATCTGGCCAAGCGCCGGGGCTTCAAGCTCCGAAAACAGCGAGGGCAGGATGAGCGTGATCTTGCGACGGCCGGCGAAAAGGTTGAGCTGTCGCTCCATCTCTTCGGGTGCAATGGTGCCGAGATTGTGCAGCGTGGCGACGCTTCCGCTCTGCTGAAAATCCGACATGATGTTCCTCCCCGCTATTCGATCTCTTCCAGCACTGCGAGCATTTCTTCGTTCCAGCCTGCCGGCCCCGCAAGACGCGCCCTTCTCAGCACCTGATTTCGACCACGGGCAATCTTGCCGATCCCTGCGTGCGCAGGGTTGGGAATTTCAATCGCAATATCGACGCTTTCCAGCATGTCCCTGTCGTTCGGTGCATCACCAAGTGCGATGCTGATCGCTGGCACGCGCTTGTCTTCAAGCCGGGCCAGAAGCTCCCTGACCCTTTGTCCCTTTGTGCCACCAAACGACAGCGTGACAAACCGACCGCCCTTCTGGATGTAAATGCCCCTCCTGCTCAGTGCCTGACAGAACGCGGCAAACGCCTCTTCCGTTCCGCTCCAGATGCCCGGTTCGGAATACTCACGCTGTTTGGCCAGTTGCGCTGCCTCCAAGCTCAAGCCCGTGCGCGCGGCCACCTCCTGCTCATCCCAGTCCGAAAAGCTGGAATAGCATTGCCGCAGCTCTGGAGGCAGAGCATCGAGATGGCCGATGAGCTCCTCGTAGCGGCCACCGCTCTCATGTTGACTGCCCCGCTCGGAAGCAAGGATGCCAGCCCCATTTTCCACGATGGCCGGACAGTGGGAAAAATCCAGAGCGCGACGCAGCGGCGCGATTTCAGCAGCCGTTTTGCTGGAGGCGAGAATGAGCGCGCCAAAGCGCGCGCGCAACGCCTTTATCGCGGGCAGAGCGGGCGTGAAATCATAGGTCTCGTGATCCAGCAGCGTACCATCCAGGTCGCTGAACACGACGAGGCGCGGCCTGATGATCATGAAACCGTTTGCCGGTTGGAGATCCAGCGAGTCTGATACGGAGCAAAGGCTATCTCGCCGGAAAGCTGTGCCACCGGCTCACCAGACAGAAGGTCATGCCACGCATCCCCCTCAATGAGGTTGAGTGACATGGAGGGGATAGATCGTTTCTGACTGGTCAGATTCGATACTGCGAAAATGCTCTGCGACCTGTCGAGGCTCTGGCGCCAAAACCCGAAAAATGCTTCGCCAAGCTGGAGTGTGAACTGCGTGGCATTGGGATGGAACGCGGGCTGCGCTGAGCGCACGCGCACCATCTCCTTCAACCCTGAAAGGACACGGGCCGAGAGCGTGTTCGGGTCATCGAGCTCCTTGCGCAGCATCGCATAGTCCAGTCGCTTCCGGTTGATCGCGCGATTGTAACCCAGCTTTTCAACACCGTCATAATCATTGCGCGTGGCCAGCAGGGAGTGGATGTAAAATGCGGGAATGCCCTCCAACCCCATGACAATGGCCTGGCTGCACAGGAAGCGTTCGACCTGCAGGTGGTCCGTGCCCTGATGTGTGCCGGCGAAGGCGTCGAAGAGGGCCACATTTAGCTCATAGGGCCTGTCTCCATCAGGCCGACTGTAATAGGACACGCGGCCACCGAAACCCTGCACGGTTTCGATCACCCGCGCGATCTCGTTTTCAGGGATCAGCCCCTCCGCCGGACGCAGACCAACGCCATCATGCGAGGCGGAAAAATTGAAATAGGCACAGCCGAGTTGCGCCGGCGGCATCGCCATCTGCCAGGCGTTGAGATATTTCGACGTACCGCCAAGCAGCGCATGCAGGAGAAGCGGCGGCAGCGCAAAATTGTAGATCATGTGCGCTTCGTTGCGATTGCCGAAATAGCTGAGGTTCTCGACATTCGGGACATTGGTCTCGGTGATGAGAACAATCGGCTCTTCGCGATAATCGCACAAGAGCCGGATAAGGCGGATGATCTCGTGCGTCTGGCGTAAATGGATACAGCTAGTCCCGATCTCCTTCCAGAGGAAGGCTACCGCATCGAGGCGAATGGTGCGCACGCCACGCTCTATATGTTCGCGGATGATATCGAGAAATTCGAACAGGACACGCGGATTGGAAAAATCGAAATCCACCTGATCGTGGCTGAAGGTGCACCAGACATGTTTGGTACCGCTTTCCGTTTCGAAGGCGCGCAAGAGTGGATGCGTGCGGGGTCGCACCACCGCACTCAGATCATCTTCGGGGCTCGCCATCTTGAAGAACCGATCCCAGGGTTCGTGGCCCTGCAGGAAATCCGAGAACATGCGGCTCTGGCTGGAGCAATGGTTCATCACCAGATCGGACATGAGACGGAAACGGCCGGCGATGCGCGAAATATCGGCCCAGTCGCCCAACTGGCTGTTCACCTCGCGATAGTCGGTAACGGCGAACCCATCATCCGAAGTGAACGGAAAGAAGGGCAGGATGTGAATGCCTGTGAAGACGCCCGCCAGATAGCGCTCGGAAAAATCATGCAGCAGATCGAGGGGCTTGTGTTCGCCATCCACCAGCGTGTTGCCATACGTGATGACGTAGTTGTCTTTCTCGCTCCACAGGGAGTTTGCCGGGACCCTGCCACGTCTGCGCGGTTTTCCCTTCTTTCCGAAGAACGCGGCCAGCACCCGCTCTGCGAGCGCGACGGGGTCCTGGTCAGGATAAATGGAGCCTAGGAGCTGGCTGAGACCATTGTGCAGCCTGACGGGCGTCGTCGCTCGCGCCCTGCGCTCTGCTCCCGTTACCGTCATGTGCCGAACCGGTCATGCTGCATTGCAACATGATGGCGTGCGACGACGACAATGGCAAGGGGCCATCAGTTTTCCGGCAGCCACCCGCCTTCGGGCGTCGGCGCCAGTGCCGGCGTTTCGAACACGCCGACCACGCGTTCGCAGATGCCTGCGCTTTCAGCCGAAAGCGCCTCGCGCCAGCGCGTCGTCTGGAGCATCGCAGCACCGATGGCGACGGGCTCAATGTTACACAGTTTGAGGAGTTTGAGACCGGCGACAATGGAACTGCCGGTGCTGATGACATCATCCACCAGAAGCACGCGGCGACCCTCGATGAGCGGCAGCATGCGCGGGTCCACGTAAAGCCGCTTCTGCTGATCGGGGCTGGTGACGGAGCGCAGCGGAACCGAACGCTCTTCCTCATACCAGAACTTGCGCGACGTGCTGAGCGGCACATAGCGGCTGTGACCGAGCGCACGCGCGACCTGCGAGGCGAGCGTGAGGCCGAGGGTGGGCAGGCCGACGACAACATCCGGCCTGAAGGCCGACGCCTTTTCGGCGAGCGCCTTTGCCAGCGCGTCGGAAACGGTGAAGCTCGCCTGGTTGACGATGAGCGAGGCAAGCGCCCGCTCCCCACCTGAAAGAACGCGGATCGGGAGGCCGAGCTGACGCCCATCGGGCAGCTCCGCGGGGAAGAACCCCTTGTGGCCGCCGTGCGGCGCGCGCTCAAAGGTTCCTGCCGGTTCGAGCACCTGCCAGAATGCCTGGGGATCGATCTGGAAATCGGAATGCGTCATTGTCTGCCGAAAGGCCCCGCGTTAAGAATGAGCTGTTTTCACCTTGGATTTCTGTTCCCGGACAGAGCGACAATCTCCACGCCGGCCGCCTTGCTGCGGAAGGCACCTTTTATCCGGGCAGACGCGTAAATGGAAAGGGCGTATTGATGGCTGTTAACGAGGATGTTCGCGCGGAGCTGGATTTTCTCGCCGCATTGCGACGCGACCTGCACGCCCATCCCGAACTGGGCTTCGAGGAAGAGCGCACCAGCCAGATCGTCGCCGAACATCTGACAGAGACCGGCATGAAGGTGCATCGCGGCCTTGGCGGCACCGGCGTGGTGGGCACGCTGACGGTGGGCAACGGCCCGCGCACCATCGGCCTTCGCGCCGACATGGACGCGCTCGCCATGCCCGAAACCGCCGACCGCCCCTATAAATCCACCGTGCCCGGCAAGATGCATGCCTGCGGCCATGACGGACACACGACGCTGCTTCTGGGCGCAGCGCGCGAACTGGCGCGCACGCGCAATTTCGCCGGAACCGTGCATTTCATCTTCCAGCCGGCGGAAGAAGGTCGTGGCGGCGCAAAGCGCATGGTGGAGGACGGTCTTTTCAAGCTTTTCCCATGCGATGCGGTCTATGGCCTGCACAACATGCCCGGCCTCGACACCGACGAGATGGCGGTTGTGGCCGGCCCGCAGCTTGCCTCTTCCGACAGCTGGCAGGTGCGCTTTCGCGGTGTCGGCACCCATGGCGCAAAACCGCATCTGGGCAAGGACCCGGTGACGGCGGGCGGGCACTTCGTTTCCAGCCTGCAGACGATTGTCGGCCGTGTGGTGGACCCGCTCCAGCCCGCCGTTGTGAGCGCCTGCTCGGTGCAGGCGGGCGACCCCAATGCGCTCAACGTGATCCCCGATTTCATGGACATTGCCGGCACGGCGCGCGCCTATACGCCACGCGTGCGCGACCAGCTGGAAGAAGAGATCGGCCGGCTGGCGAACGGCGTTGCTGCGATGTTCGGCATCGAGGCGGAATACCGCTTCATCCGCCGCATTCCGCCCGTGGTGAACGATGCGGATGCGACGGCGCGTGCGCTGGCGGCGGCACAGGCCGTGTGCGGCGACAAGGTGCGCACCGACTTTCCGCCTTCGACGGCGGGCGACGATTTTGCGTTTTTCTCGCAAGATGTGCCAGGGGCCTATGTGTGGCTCGGCAATGGCCCGGCCGTGGACGGCGCGCTGCACCACAACACGGCTTATGACTTCAATGACGGGGCGATTGGCACCGGCGTAAAATTCTGGACGACGCTGGTGGAGCAGGAACTGGCTGCCTGATTTTTGATGAGGGGCGAGCGCCGGCTTCTGAAACCTATCCCAGAATTTCGAGAACCGGTGTTTCCATAACGGCGGGGCGGGCATTGTCGGCAATGCCGAGATCGGTCTGGTGCGGGCCGGCATTGCAGGCGAGCGTTGCGCCGAAACAGGCCTTGAACACCAGATAGGGCGGCTCCCAGTCGACAATGTCGTCCATGGCGGAGCGCAGGGCCGCAAAGCCCGCCGCCACATCGGCCAGCGGTTCATCGGAAACGAGGCCCGACAGGGGCAGCGCCAGAGAGGCGACGATGCGACCGCCCTGCGCAACGGCCATGCCGCCGCCAGCCTCGATCACCCAATTGGCCCCTGCCGCCACATCCTCTTCATTGCCGCCGAAGACCGTGACGTTGTGGCTGTCGTGGGAAACCGTGGTGCAGAACGCGCCGCGCCAGGAGCCCCAGCCGGTGAGGTAGCCCACACGCGGAATGGCCGGCGCGCGGCCATGTCGGTGAATGACGCTGATGAGCGTCGCGCCTTCGGGCGGCACGACGAAGCCGCCGCGCACCGACGCTTCCGCCTCGCCCCACTCGGTGAAGCGGGGGCGGTGAATGGTGGCGACGCGCACACGCTTCCCATCCGCCCGGACGCGAAAATCATCGGGCGTGAAAATGGGGCATTTGATGGAGCCTTTGAGCGGCGCGGTGGAATGCGCCTTCACCGGGGCGGTCAAAGCGCCATCGCGCGCGACCACGACGCCATCGGCGACGACGGCGGCGGCGCGGAAATTCTCCAGATCGTCAAACAGCGCGATGTCGGCGCGACGACCGGCGGCGACAAGACCGAGATCAGGGCGCGCAAGCCGGTGCGCGGCGTTGAGCGTTGCCGCCTGAATGGCCCAGGTGGCCGGCATGCCGTAGCGCACCAGACGGCGCACCACATCATCAAGCCCGCCTTCGTTCAGAAGTGAATCCGGGAAAACGTCGTCGGTGCACAGCGTGACCGTGGAAGGCAGCCGCCCGAGCGCGTTCAGCGCTTCGACGAATTCAGGCAGGAGGTGATCGTGCGAGCCGCGCATCTCGATGGCGAGGCCAGCGCGCAGCTTGGCCATCAGATCATCGCCGGAGACGAGTTCGTGATCGGAGCTGACGCCAGCGGCCATGAAGGCATTGAGGTCTGCGCCTTTGAGGCTGCGGGCATGGCCGAAGACGGGCTTGCCGCTTTCAAGGCCGGCCTGCACCACATCGCGCATGGGCGCGGTGCGGTCGATGACGCCGCGCATATTCATGACCTCGGCAACGCCGCCAATGCCGGGACGCGCCAGCATATCGGCAAGCTCGGCGCCGCCGAAATCGGCGGCGGAACATTCAAGCCCGGGGGCTGCGGGAACGCAGGACGGCGCGAGCACGATCATGCGCAGCGGCAGATCGGCTGCCGCCTCCAGCGCCCAGCTGACGCCGTCGAGCCCGTGCACATTGGCGAATTCATGCGGGTCCCACTGAACGGTGGTGACGCCGCGCGGCAGCACGGCCTCTGCATAAGCGGCAGGCGTGATCATGGAGCTTTCCACATGCATGTGCATGTCGATCAGGCCGGGCGTGACGGTGAGCCCTTCTGCCTCGATGATCTCGGCTGCGTCGTCGCGCGCGCCCCGCTCGTGGACGCTGGCGATGAGCGCGCCGACAATGCCGATATCGGCGGGGCGCAGTTCGCCGGTCACCGCATCGAGCAGAGTGCCGCCGCGAATGAGAAGATCAAACGGCGCATCGCCGCGTGCTGCGGCAACGGCGCGGTCGCGCAGGGTAGGATCGTTGAGGTCGTGGGGTTCAGCGGTCATGAGCGGGCTGCCTCCACGAGGGCGTCGAGCGCCAGCGCGCGAACGCGGGCGGCATCGGCGCGCATGCCCCACAGGGCGTTGGGTTTCACATGCGGGCGCTGGTCGACAATGGTGCGGCCACGCGTGTGCGCGCCGGCAAGCTCCATCGTCACCTCCGCGTCTTCGAAGACGAAGGCGTCGGGCGCGACAAAGGCGGCGGCGGCGGTGGGATCGTAAAGGGCCATGGCGCTCCGTCCGCTGTTGAGCGCAATGTCGACATAGGCGCCAAGAAGATCGGCGAGAATTTCTGCCTTTTGCGTGCCAACGGCGCGCACGACATCCACATCTTCAGGGCCGACGAGCACCTGACGGCAGAGATCGAGATCGGCAACACGAAGCGAAATGCCGCTTGCGAAAACGATGGCAACGGCCTCCGGATCGGCGAAGGCGTTGAACTCGGCGGACGCCGTGTGGTTGCCGCGCGTCGCGCCGCCGCCCATCCAGGTCACGCTGTCGATCTTTGAAAGCAGATCCGGGCGGGCGAGCGACAGGATCGCGATGTTGGTAAGCGGCCCGAGCGCCAGGATTTCGCCCGGCGCATCGAGCCCTTCAAGCCACGCGGTCAGGGCCGCAAGCGCATCGGTGCGCGGTAACGCCTCGGCTTGAGGAAGGCTGCGCCCACGGGTGGGAATGCCGGTGGGCCCGAGAACATGGGCGGGTGTTTCCACCCCGCCCAGGATCGCCCGTTCCGCGCCGGTGTGGATCGGGAAGCGCCAGCCAAGCAGCGATACGGCTCCGGCGGCATTGGCGCGCACCGCATCCATCGGCGCGTTGCCGAACACCAGCGAGACGCCAGCGACCGGCTTCGACGAGGCGGCGACCATCATCACCGCCAGAATGTCGTCGAAGCCCATATCCGTGTCGATCCAGACCAAGGCGGACACTCCCTTTCTACATGCGTTCGAGAACGGCAGCGCGCTCCGGCGGCAGGTCGAAGGCAACTGTGCTGCCCGGTTCAAAGGCGGGGGCGGATGCATCCATCTCGGCCTTGATGGGGCCGAGCGGGCTCTTCAGAAGGTATTCGCGCGAGCCACCGGCAAAGGCAGCGCCAAGCACCTCGCCTTGAAAGCGCCCCTCCCCGAGGGTGACCATGTGCGGACGCCAGGCAAGCCCCGGCGCATTGACGGCAGACGCACCGGCGAGATCCACTGCGCCGTTGTCTGTAACGATCTTCCCGTCCTTGACGGCAAAGATGTTTTCAAAGCCGACGAAATCGGCAACGAAGCGCGAACGAGGACGGTTGTAGACATCCTCGGGCGAACCGACCTGCTCGATTGCGCCTTCCTTCATGACGACGATGCGGTCGGCCAGCGCCAGCGCCTCGTTCTGGTCATGCGTGACGAAGACCATGGTGACGCCGCTCTCGCGCTGGACGCGCTGCAGCTCGGTGCGCATTTCCAGACGCAGGCGCGCATCAAGGTTGGACAGCGGCTCATCGAGCAAAAGCACCTTGGGCTCCATGACCAGCGAGCGGGCAAGCGCAACGCGCTGCTGCTGACCGCCGGAGAGTTCCGCCGGCTTTCGGCTGTGGAATTTTCCGAGCCCGACCATGGCGAGGCCGGCCTCGACCCGCTGGTTGATCTCCACCGTGGGGAGCTTTTTCAGGCGCAGGCCGAAGGCGACATTCTCAAACACGGTCAGGTGCGGGAACAGCGCGTAGGACTGGAACACCAGACCGACATGACGCTTGTTGGCCGGCACATAGGTGATGTCCGCACCATCCAGCGTGATCTTGCCGGACGCCGGACGCAGAAGGCCGGTGATGGCGCGCATGGTGGTGGTCTTGCCGCAACCGGAGGGGCCGAGCAACGCAATCAGCTCGCCCTTGCGGATGGACAGGTTGAGGCTTTCGACCGCAACGGTCTTGCCATAGGCGAGCGTCAGATCGCTCAGATCGAGATAGGTTTCATCAGACATAGCGGGAGAACCCCAGGAAACGTTCCGCGAGGAAAACGATGGAAATGGACAGGAAGGCGAGCAGCGCGGCAAGAGCGGCCACCGACGGATCATAGGTGATTTCCATGTACCAGATCATGTCGATGGGCAGCGTGCGCACGCCCGGTCCTGAAAGGAAGAGCGACACCGGCACCTGATTGAAGCTGGTGACGAAGCCCAGAATGAAGGCCGCCAGAATGCCGCTCTGAATGTTGGGCAGCACGATCCGGAAGAAGGTCGCGACCCGCGAAGAGCCGAGGATGACCGCAGCCTCCTCAATGTCGCTGCGCAGATTGTCGAGCGAGGCCGAAACCACGCGCACCGCATAGGGCAGGATCAGCGCCGTGTGGGCGATGAACAGCGCCACGCCGACGCTGACATCGAGCGGGATCACCAGATAGCGCAGAAGCGCGAGACCGACGATGATGCCCGGCACGATGATCGGCGCGGAGACGATGGTGCGGATGGTCTCGCCGAACGGCAGACGATAGCGCGAGGCGGCATAGGCCACCGGCACGCCAAGCACGAGGGCGGCGAGCGTGCCGAAGATGGCGAGGAACATGGAAAGCGCGAAGCTTGCCCTAAAGCTCTCCACCTCGAACACTTTCATCACCCATTTGAGCGACAGGCCCTGCGGCGGGAAGGCGAGCGTTTCGCCGCCCGAAAGGGCCGCCGCGACGATGATGACGAACGGCCCTAGCAGGAAGATGAGGACGAGCGTCAGCGTGACGTAGGACAGAAGGCGGGAGGTCATCGCTTGTTCCTCGCGGTGGCCAGGCGTTTCAGAAGCAGGTTGGCGGAGAAGCTCATGACCATGAGGATCATGGCGATGATGCTTGCCGAGGCGAAATCGTTGGCGACGGTGACGCGCTGATAGAGCAGCGTTTCCAGCATCAAGACCTTGGAGCCGCCGAGAATGGCGGGGGTGATGTAGGCCGTGAGCGAGCCGGTGAAGACCAGCGTGCCGCCGATGACGAGCCCTTCCTTGGTCAGCGGAAGAATGACCTTGACGAAAACCTGCAGCCAGTTGGCGCCCAGAACGCGCGCGGCGGGCACGGCATCCTTGGGCATGTTTTCCAGCGCGCTGATCAGCGACAGGATCATGAGCGGCAGGAAGAGCTGCAGAAGACCGATGAAGACGGCCGTTTCGGTGAACAGGAACCGGATGGGCGTGTCGGAAAGACCGAGCCAGACAATGGTTTCGTTGACGAAGCCGGTGCGGCCCAGAATGACGATCCAGGCATAGGTGCGGGCGACGGGCGAAATCATCAGCGGCATGACGACGAGGCCGATCATGCGACCGCGCGCGGTGGGCGGCAGCGTGACGATGGAATAGGCCGTGGCATAGCCGATGACCGCCGACACGGCGGTTACGATCGCGCCGAGCTTCAGCGTGCGCCAGAAGACGGTGCGGTTGAGCTCGCTTTCAAAGAAGCCGGCATAGGACGCCAGCGTCCAGCTTCCCTCGGCGCGAAAGCCCTCGGAAAGCAGGATGCCCACGGGAACGAGAAAAACGATCGCCGCGAAGACCGCCGCGGGCAACGCCAGCGCCAGTCCTTCCATCCGATTCTGAAACATGTGTTGGAACCTTGTGTTGGGTCCGGGGGCAGGCGCTCCGCCCGCCCCCGGACCATCGCATCAGCTTAACGGCTTACTGGCCGATCTGAGCATTCCACTCCGAGAGCCAGCTCTCGCGGTTGTCGAGGATGACGGCCGGGTCGAGAAGCTGGAGGCTCTCGACGGTCTCGGCGCCATAGGTGAGGTTTTCGGCGATCTCGTCGGAGACCTTCACCTCGGAATTGGCGGGGCTGTCCACCAGCGCCTCGGCAAGCTTCGTCTGGATCTCGGTGGAAAGCCAGAAATCCATGAACTCATAGGCGAGATCTTCGTTCTTCGCGCCCTTGGTCAGGATCATGACGTTCATGCCGCCGGTCTGGCCTTCCTTCGGGGTGGCCCAGGCCATGTCAAAGCCCATCTTGGAGTATGCGCCCCAGGCAAAACGTCCAATGGGAGCAGCCAGAATTTCTTCCTGCTGCATGAGCTGTGCGACTTGCGAGGAACGCTCGTAGAAGGTGACGATGTCGTCCTTGTTCTTGGCGACTTCACCGATTGCGGCCTTCAAATCTGCCGCATCATCGCCGATGGCCTTGCCGACCATGTAGAGCGCGGGCGGGCCCTGATTGGTGCTCACATTCGGAAATGCAACGCGGCCCTTCAGCTTGTCCTGGAACAGATCGGCCCAGCTTTCGATCGTCACCTCGTCGGCACGGTAAGCGATCGACGTGGCATAGAAGGTGTAGCCGACACCCATGTTGTCGCCGACCGGGTCCTTGGCGATGTCGTAGAGCTTGTCGTAGTTCGAAAGGCGGCTGACATCGATGGACTGGGTGATGCCCTTGCGCGCAGCTGAAAGCGCATCATGGGTGGACATAACAGCCATGTCGATTTCCGGATCGTCCTTGCGTGCTTCCAGCTTTGCGAGGCGCTCCACGGAATTGCCGGTCTCCACCACCAGTTCGCAGCCGCACTGGGCCTCGAACGGATCATAGACGATCTCTTTGAAAGCGTCCTGGGCGAAGCCATAGACGGAGATGACGAGCTTTTTATCAGCCGCCTGCGCCGCACCGCTGAGTGCGGCCAGCGCGACGCCTGAAGCCAGGAGTTTCTTGAACATATCTAATTGTTTCCTTCTCTGGTGGTGCTTCTTCTAGACTTGGTCCGTGGTGGATGACGCGGGCCAGGCTTGGACCGGCGCCCTTTCGCCAAGAGCGGCACGACCCAACACCGGGCCACTGGATTGGCGTATGATGAGCTGCATCGGGATGCAGCTTTGGCCCTCGGGGGCCGGCAGATCGGACGACGCGTCGCGCGCACCGTCTTGATCGATCTGGAAAATCAGGTCGGCAATGGCGATCTCGGCAATGCGCTCCATGTCCATGCGCATTGTGGTGAGGCTCGGCGCAATGACGCCGGCCCAGATGAGATCGTCAAAACCGGTGACGCTGACATCGTCGGGAATGGAGATGCCGCCCTGTTGCAGCTCGGTGATGGCGCGCAGGGCATGGAGATCCGACACGGCGGCGAAGGCCGTAACGCCCTCCTCCACCAGACGCACGAGACCGAGCGGGCAGCCGGAACCATGGCTGCGCTCCATCTCGCCGATCCAGATCAGGCGGGTTTCGCCCTTGCCGGCAAAGGCTTCACGAATGCCGGCAATACGGTCGTTCTGAACGTTGGAATCGGAATGAAGGCCGATGATCGCTACAGAACGATGGCCGAGATCGAGCAGATGTCGCCCCATTTCAAGGCCGCCGCTGCGGTGATCGGCGGCAACGGTGTTGCCCGGCGTGGAAGGGGAATCGATGACCGCGACAGGACGGCCGATATCGCCAATGCAGGTGCCGTGGCGCGGCACGACGACGATGCCATCCGCGCCACGCTCGATCAGTCGGTTGATGGCGCGGGACTGGGCTTCGATATCGCCACGACTGTCGCCTATGAGCACGCCATAGCCTGCCTCGGAGGCCGCATGCTCGATGGCCTGCGCGAATTGCGGAAAGAGCGGATGGCCGATATCGGCCAGAACGAGACCAAGCACATGGCTGCGCCCGGTGCTGAGCGCCCGGCCCGCAAGGCTGGGCACATAGCCCAGCTCCTTTGCCTTTTCACGGATCGCGCGGCCAAGCTCCTGCGATACGCGGCCCTTTCCGGACATCGCGTTTGAAACGGTCGCAACCGATACGCCAAGAGCTTTGGCAATATCGGATAGATTGGCGCGAGAAGCCATCAAAGCCCGATTCACATGAAGGTTAAGCGTTTAAGCATTATGCCCGGCAAGAACCGTCATGTCGAATCGGTTTTTGAAAATCCCCAGAATTGGGGCAGGACCTGACGGTCAGGCCGAAGCCGTGACCGCCCTGCCCTCGCCGACCGAAGCCCCCTCCTGCCCGGCGGACCGGACAGGAAGAGGTGCCCTGAAACGCTTGAGCCGCAGCGCATTGCCCAGCACGAAGACACTGGAGAGCGCCATGGCGCCGGCGGCAAGCATGGGCGACAGGAGCATGCCCGTTGCCGGGTAGAGCACACCGGCGGCAACCGGGATCAGGCTCACATTGTAGGCAAAGGCCCAGAACAGGTTCTGCCGGATGTTCTTCATGGTTGCCTGCGAAAGGCCGATGGCAGTGGCAACACCGGTGACATCGCCAGCCATAAGAACCACGTCGGCGCTCTCGATGGCGACATCGGTGCCGGTGCCGATGGCGATGCCGACATCGGCTTCCGCCAGAGCGGGGGCATCGTTGATGCCGTCACCGACGAAGGACACCGGACCGGCCTGCTTGCGCAGGCGCTTGAGCGCCTCGACCTTGCCTTCCGGCAGCACTTCCGCCTCGACCCGGTCGATGCCGAGCTTTGCGGCGATGGCTTCAGCCGTGTGGCGGTTGTCGCCGGTTATCATCGCCACTTCCAGCCCCAGCGCATGAAGTGCTGCAATGGCGGTGGGCGTCGATTCCTTCACCGGATCGGCAACGGCGATCACCGCCGCGAGCTTGCCATCGACCGCCGCGTAAAGCGGTGTCTTGGCATCGGCGGCGAGCTTTTCGGCATCGGAGGAAGCCTTGCCGATCTCGACATTCTGCTGACGCATGTAACGATCCGCGCCGATGTGAAGACTGCGACCGCCAATGGTTGCGGCAATGCCGAAACCCGGAACCGCATCGAACGCATCGACAGGCTTGAGGTTGAGCCCCTCGTCGCGCGCACCCTGAACGATGGCTTCGGCTACCGGATGTTCGGACATGGCTTCCGCCGAGGCGACGAGCGAAAGGACTTCGGCGCGCTCGAAACCGTTCTGCACCACGAAATCGGTGAGTGCGGGGCGACCGAGCGTCAGCGTGCCGGTCTTGTCGAAAGCGACAACACTTGTGTTGCGCAGGCTCTGCAACGCCTCGCCATTGCGGAAGAGAACACCGAGCTGCGCGGCGCGGCCGGTGCCAACCATGATGGAGGTTGGTGTGGCCAGCCCCATGGCGCACGGGCAGGCGATGATGAGCACCGCCACAGCATTGACCAGCGCGAAAGCGAAGGCGGGATCAGGACCGAACACCAGCCAGACGACGAAGGTGAGCGCGGCGGCAAGCATCACGGCCGGCACAAACCAGGCCGTGACCCGGTCGACCACCGCCTGAATGGGCAGCTTGGCCCCTTGCGCGTTTTCGACCATGCGGATGATCTGCGCCAACACCGTGTCGGAACCGACCTTGGTGGCCCGGTAGACGAAGCTGCCCGTCTTGTTGATCGTACCGCCGATCACCTCGTCGCCTTCGGCCTTGGAGACCGGGACCGGCTCGCCGGAGATCATCGCTTCATCCACATAGGAGGAACCGCTCTCGACCACGCCATCTACCGGCACCTTGTCGCCGGGGCGCACCTGAAGACGGTCGCCCACGACGACCACATCAAGCGGCACTTCGACAAAACTGTCGTCCTTGAGAACGCGGGCGCTCTTTGCGCGCAGCTCCATCAGCCGCTTGATGGCCTCACCGGTGCGGCCCTTGGCGCGCGCCTCCAGAAGCCGGCCGAGCAGGATGAGCGTGACAATGACGGCGGATGCCTCGAAATAGACATTGACCGTGCCGGAGGGGAGAATGCCGGGCGCGAAGGTGGCCACGACCGAATAGGCCCAGGCGGCCGTGGAGCCGAGCATGACGAGCGAGTTCATGTCCGGTGCAAAGCGCATCAGTGCTGGAAAACCCTTGCGGTAAAAGCGCAGGCCCGGCCCGAACTGAACGATGGTCGCCAGCACGAAATAGACCATGTAGAGCGTGCTGCGGTCGGCAATGCCCATCAACCATTCGTGCATGCCCGGCACGAAATGGCTGCCCATTTCGAGAATGAAGATCGGCAGCGTGAAGATTGCAGCCAGCGTGAAATCGCGCTTGAGCGAACGAAATTCGGCGGCTTTCGCCTCCTCATGCGCATCGCGCGCGGCAGCGCCGTCGGTGCGCCGAACAGGCGTATAGCCCGATTTGCGGATCGCCTCTTCCACGCCGTTGCGCGCCTCGTCGCTCAACAGATCGACGGAAGCGCTTTCGGTGGCAAGGTTCACCGCGACTTTTGAAACACCGGGCACGGCGGCAATGGCCTGTTCCACACGCCGCACGCAGGAGGCGCATGTCATGCCCTCGATGCCGATGTCGAGATGGCTGGCGGGCACGCCATAGCCCGCCCCTTCCACCGCCTTGACGATGCTGGAGAAATCGAGACCGGGCCGGACCGTGACATCGGCGGTTTCGGTTGCCAGATTGACCGAGGCGCTTTCAACGCCATCGACGGCGGCGATCGCCTTTTCAGCACGTTTCACGCAGGAAGCGCAGGTCAGCCCCTCGATGCGGAAACGTTTCACATTGGCCGAAGACGTGTCGGCAGCAAGGGTATTCATCGCTTTCACCCTGATATGACTAATGTTCAGGGTTAGGCTTTTAAACCTTCCAGTCAATGGAAGGTCAACAGAAAAATTCAGTGCGTGGTTTCGGAGCCGGCAAAGGCCGTTAGAAGCAGGCGCAGATACTGCACCTGCGGATGACCGGGAAGGCGCCGGTCGATCTCCGCAAGCTGGCACTGCGCGGCATATTCGATATCCGCATCGGGGGGCAGGCTGACCACCCACTCCATGAAAGCGCGCTGTTGCGCGCGGATCGAACCCGCACGCAACTGTCTTGCCGATGTGGTGTCAAAGGCCATGGATCAATCCCAGCTCAACGCACCGCCATTCTGATACTCGATCACGCGCGTCTCGAAGAAATTCTTCTCCTTCTTCAGGTCCATCGCCTCGCTCATCCACGGGAATGGATTGTCGGTTTCAGCGTAGACCGGAGCGAGACCGAGCTGGGCACAGCGGCGGTTGGCGATGAAGTGCATGTACTGCTCGCAAAGCGCCGCGTTGAGCCCCAGAAAGCCGCGCGGCATCGTATCGCGCCCGTAGGATGCTTCCAGTTCGGCGGCGTCCGCGATCATGCCGCGCACCTCATCCTGGAATTCCTTCGTCCAGAGATGCGGGTTCTCGATCTTGATCTGGTTTATGACATCGATGCCGAAATTCAGATGGATGGATTCATCGCGCAGGATGTACTGATACTGTTCGGCGATGCCGACCATCTTGTTGCGGCGGCCGAGCGACAGGATTTGCGCGAAACCGGTGTAGAACCACATGCCCTCGAAGATGACATAGAAGGCCACCAGATCGCGCAGGAACGCCTGATCGGCCTCCGGCGTGCCGGTCTTGAACTCCGGATCGTCCAGATGCTTGGTGTAATCCAGCGCCCATGCCGCCTTGTCGGTGATGGAGGGCACCTCACGATACATGTTGAAGAGTTCGCCTTCGTCCAACGAAAGGCTCTCCACGATGTACTGGAAAGTGTGCGTGTGGATCGCCTCTTCAAAAGCCTGACGCAAGAGATACTGCCGGCATTCGGGATTCGTGAGGTGCCGATAGATCGCCAGAACGATGTTGTTGGCGACAAGCGACTCTGACGCGGCGAAGAAGCCGAGATTGCGCTTAGTCATGCGTCGCTCGTCTTCGGTCAGGCCATCGCGCGACTTCCACAGCGCGATGTCGGCCTGCATGGAGACCTCGGTGGGCATCCAGTGATTGTTGCAGCCGGCGAGATATTTCTCCCACGCCCAGCGATATTTGAGCGGCAGGAGCTGGTTAACGTCGGCGCGTGCATTAATCATGCGCTTGTCGTCGACCGACACACGGGCCGCCCCGCGTTCGATCTCGCCAAGGCCCGTTGCGTCTGCCTCGGGGGAAGCGGGATTTGGAATGGTGGCGGGCTGCGATTGTTCGTTCCAGTTCAGCATTGTCTTGTCTTCCGATTGGGTTTGCATTCGGCGCGCGCCCACCTTCGTCCTTCGACGGGCTCAGGATGAAGGTGGGCCCAAAGGCCGGGCTACTGGCAGGCCTCGCATTCGGGATCGTCAATGGCGCAGGCCTTCGTCCAGGCTGCATTCGGATCGATGGCGATGGGTTCTGCTGAAACGCTGGATGCGGAGACGGCGTTGAGCTTGCCGTCGGTTCCCTTGAGCGTGGATTTCTCCACATGGGTGGCGGAACGCGAACGCAGGTAATAGGTGGTTTTCAGTCCTTTTTTCCATGCGTGCCGGTAAAGCTCGTCCAGCTTCTTGCCGCTCGGATTGGCGATGTAGAGGTTGAGCGACTGGGCCTGGTCGATCCATTTCTGACGGCGCGAGGCAGCCTCGATGAGCCAGGCGGAATCGATCTCGAACGCGGTTGCATAAAGTGCCTTGAGATCGTCGGGCACCCGGTCGATCTGGCCGATGGACCCATCGAAATATTTGAGATCGGACATCATGACCTCATCCCACAGGCCGCGGTCCTTCAGATCGTGGATGAGCGCCGCGTTCACCACCGTGAAATCGCCCGACATGTTCGATTTGACGAACAGGTTCTGATAGGCGGGTTCGATGGACTGCGAAACGCCGCAAATGTTGGAGATGGTGGCGGTGGGCGCGATGGCCATGCAGTTGGAATTACGCATGCCGACCTTCTTCACCCGCTTGCGCAGGCTCTCCCAGTCGAGCGTTGCGGCGTTATCCATCTCGACACCCGGCCGCGCCTCTTCCAGAAGCCGGATGGAATCGATCGGCAGGATGCCTTTCGACCACAGCGACTTCTCGAACGTGGGATAGCGCCCGCGCTCGTCGGCGAGTTCTACAGAAGCCGAAATTGCATAATAGCTGATCGCCTCCATGCTGGCATCGGCAAACGCCACCGCATCCTCGCTGGCATAGGGTATGCGCAGCTTCTGCAAGGCGTCCTGAAAGCCCATCAGACCAAGGCCGACCGGGCGATGCCTGAGATTGGAATGGCGTGCCTCCGGAATGGTGTAGAAATTAATGTCGATGACATTGTCGAGCATGCGCATGGCGGTGCCGACCGTGCGTGCCAGACGCTCCAGATCGAGTGCGCCATCGGCAATGTGATTGACGAGGTTCACGGACCCCAGATTGCAGACGGCCACCTCGTCCTTAGAGGTGTTGAGCGTGATTTCCGTACATAGGTTGGACGAGTGAACGACGCCCACATGCCCCTGCGGCGACCGGATGTTGCACGGGTCCTTGAACGTGACCCAGGGATGCCCGGTCTCGAACAGCATGGTGAGCATGCGCCGCCACAAATCGACCGCGCGCACGGTTTTGAAGACGCGCAGCTCACCGGCCTCCGCCTTTGCCTCATAGGCCTCGTAGGCAGCACGGAACGCTTTGCCGTAAAGATCGTGCAGATCGGGCGTCTCGTCGGGCGAGAACAGGGTCCACGGACCGTCCGCCGCGACGCGCTCCATGAACAGGTCGGGCACCCAGTTGGCCGTGTTCATGTCGTGCGTGCGGCGGCGGTCGTCGCCGGTGTTCTTGCGCAGGTCGAGGAATTCTTCAATGTCGATGTGCCAGCTTTCCAGATAAGCGCAGACGGCGCCCTTGCGCTTGCCGCCCTGATTGACGGCGATGGCCGTGTCGTTGGCGACCTTCAGGAAGGGCACGACGCCCTGGCTCTCGCCATTGGTGCCCTTGATATGCGCGCCGAGACCGCGCACCGGCGTCCAGTCATTGCCGAGCCCGCCGGAATATTTGGCAAGCAGCGCATTGTCCTTCACCGCCTTGAAGATGCCGTCGAGATCGTCGGCAACCGTGGTGAGGAAGCAGGAAGAAAGCTGCGGGCGCAGCGTGCCGGAATTGAACAGGGTGGGCGTGGAGGCCATGAAATCGAACGACGACAGGAGATCGTAGAATTCGATGGCGCGCGCCTCGCGGTCGATCTCGCGCACGGCAAGCCCCATGGCGACACGCATGAAGAACGCCTGCGGCAGCTCGAACCGGGTGCCGTTGGCATGCAGGAAGTAACGGTCATAAAGGGTCTGAAGGCCGAGGAACTGGAAATTCAGGTCGCGTTCGGGCCGGAGCGCGGCGCCGAGACGCTCCAGATCGAAGCGGGCAAGCTCCGGGTCGATGAGATCGTTGGCGATGCCCTTTGCCACGAAGTCGGGGAAGTAACGCGCGTAGCGCTCCGACATCTCCGCCTGCGTGGCCTGCTCCGGCCTTTCGGACACGAAGGTCAGAGCCTCGCGGCGCAGTTTGTCGAGCAGCAGACGCGCCGAAACGAACGCGTAATCGGGCTCCTGCTCGACCAGCGTGCGGGAGGCAAGAATGGGAGCCAGAGACAGTTCGTCCTGACGGATGCCATCGTAGAGATTGCGCTTCGTCTCGCTCAGGATCGGCTCGGCCGAAACGGATTCGAGACCGGCGCAGGCTTCATGAACGATTTCCGCAAGGCGGGCCTCATCCAGCGCAACCAGCGTGCCATCGTCCCGCGTCATTTGCAGGGTGGATTGCGGTGCTTCGGCATCGACGGTTTCGGCGGCCCGTTCGCGGGCGCGTTCCTCACGGTAGAGCACATAGGCACGGGCAACACGGTGATGCTCGCCGCGCATAAGGGCGAGTTCCACCTGGTCCTGAATTTCCTCGATGTGGAACAGGCGGTCGGCATCGGCCCGGCGCGTCAGCGCGGACACAACCTGTTCGGCAAGCTCTTCGACAATATCGTGGACACGGCGCGAACCGGCGGCGGTGGACCCTTCGACCGCCAGAAACGCCTTGGTCAGCGCAATTGTGATCTTGGCCGGATCGAACGGCGTCACCCCGCCATTGCGGCGGATGACACGATAGCCCGGCTCGGACGAACCGGCTTCGCTCTTTCTGGTGGATGGCGGAACCGCGACGGTTCCATTGGTGTTCTTTACTTCAGTCGCCGGCATCTAGACCCCCGTGGCGGTTGGACAGGGGCGCGGAGACATGCGGCGCGACGGGGTTTCCCATGGCGACACACGCACCACCGGGACACCCCGCCCGTGGACGTTTATCTCGTCATGGCAGGTCTCCTGGCTTGCAGGTCGTCACCGCTGTTCGGCCTTCCCAGCACACATTGGGCGCCAGTGACACAAAACGAAAGCGGCTCGCTGCTTACAGTTGCGGGGGCAGCGCCGGACTTGCCCAAAAGGCGCACCGGCTTCCCTTTTCACTCCCGATCCAAACAAGAATCGAAAGAACCTTGACCCCTACAGTTGGTATCCATAGGGGCCACGAAGTCAACATATTGTTTCGGTGGAAAGCTGAAGCAAACTTTTGGACAATGCGCAAAGCCGCTTTGGCCTTGGCTCTAAAGCGCGTCGCGATCTTTCAGATTCGCTCTGCGCGCTTTAGGTTCTTGATTTGACGCATGTCTTTGTTCCGAAACCGGTGCCCACTTTCGGGAGACATGCGTTAAAGCGCGCGCATGACCTTTTCCAGCACGAGAAAAATGCGTTTATCATCGCATTGGGCGGCATTGAAACGCAGGAAACCACGGGCCGAACCGGAAAGGCTGAACGCGTTTCCCGGCGCAAGCACCACATCATGTTCCAGCGCATGACGGGCAATCGCCGACGCATCCAGCCCATCAGGCAGACGACACCACAGGAACATGCCCGCGCGGGGCTCGATCCAGGGCTCGATGCCCAGCATCTTCAAACGATGGCCGACCGTCTCGCGCGACGCGGAAAGCCGCTGGCGTACCGTCTCCATATGCCTGCGGTAGCTGCCATCACCCAGAAGCGCCAGCACCAGCTCCGCCGCCATGGACGGCCCGCCGAAGCATGTGGCGATCCGCAAATCGGTCAGCCCGTCGATCCAGCCCCGCGGCGCTGCAACGAAACCGCACCGCATCGAGGCGGAAAGCGACTTGGAGAAACTGCCGATATAGACCACGCGCGCAAAACCGTCGAAGGCGGCAAGGCGCGGTGCCGGCTCGACCTCGAAATCCGCGAAAATGTCGTCCTCGACAATGGTCAGGTCGGCCTTTTCGGCAAGCAGCAAAAGCCGATGGGCAACCGCCGGCGAAAGCACCGCTCCGGTCGGGTTGTGAAGCGCGGAATTGGTTATGTAGAGACGCGGCGAATGCCGGTCCAGCGCTTCGGCGAACCGCGCGACATCAGGCCCCGACGGTGTGTAGGGCACGCCGACGATCTTCACCTGATGCGCGCGCAACAGCGCATGGAAATTGAAATAGCAGGGATCGTCCACCAGCACCGTGTCGCCCGGCTTCAGAAGGAAGCGGCAAAGAAGATCAATGGCCTGCGTGCCGGAATCGGTGAGCATCACCTGACCGGGAGAAGCCTCTATGCCATGGCCCGCCATACGGCGCGCAAGCAGCGTGCGCAGCGATGGCGATCCAAGCGGCTCGCCATAATCGGCTAGCACCGCCGCATCGGCGCGCGACAGGCGACGCAGCGCGCGGCGCATGGCCTCGACCGGCATCCATGACGCGGGCAACCAGCCACAACCGGGCATCGCCATGCGCGAACCGGAGGCCAACGCCTGCCGCGAGATCCAGAGCGGGTCGACCTCACGGTCGAGCGCCGGTCCGATCTCCGCCAGCGCCAGCGGCGCAAGCGGCGCGGTGACGAAGAACCCGGCCCCCGGCCGCGAGCGGATCACGCCTTCGGCGGCAAGCCGGTCATAGGCCTCGACCACGGTGGATTTCGAAACACCCATGGAGCGCGCGCAGCTGCGGATCGACGGCAGCTTCGCCCCTGGCGTGAGCGTGCGATTGGCGATGCGTCCGCGAATGGCGGACATGACGCCTTCAAGGCGTGTTTCATCGGCATTGCGTGTGGATGTCAGCATCGCTGTACTGTCCGTTCGACCATTACAGTTTATCAAAATTGTACTGCATCGTCTCTGGCGACGCCATGCCCCCTGCCCCACACAGGCAGGAGAAAAGGAGCATGGCATGAACAAGACAATGATCGGATGGGCGAGCAGCTGGGCGAGCGGCCTACTGGGTGTGATCATCTTCAGCGGATCGCTGCCGGCGACACGGGTGGCGGTGCTGGGTTTCGATCCGCTGTTTCTGACCGTGGCGCGCGCATCGATTGCCGGGGTTCTGGGCGGGCTTCTTCTGCTGGCGTTTCGGGAAAACCTGCCCAAACGGAGCGAGCTGAAAGGGCTGTTCATCGTCGCCATCGGCGTGGTGGTGGGTTTTCCCCTTCTGACGGCGCTGGCGCTCGAGCACATCACCTCGGCGCACTCCATCGTGTTCATCGGTCTTCTGCCGCTTGCGACCGCCATTTTCGGCGTTGTGCGCGGCGGCGAGCGCCCGCGCCCGGCATTCTGGCTGTTTTCGGTGATGGGGAGCGCGCTTGTCGTGGGCTATGCGGCAAGCCAGGGCATGACCGCTTCCCCGAAGGGCGACCTCTTGATGCTTGCGGCCATCATCGTGTGCGGGCTCGGCTATGCGGAAGGCGCATCGCTTTCACGGCGAATGGGCGGCTGGCAGGTGATCTCATGGGCGCTGATTCTGTCGCTCCCGCTCATGCTGCCGTTGGCGCTCTACACCCTGCCGGCAGGGTTTGAGACCGTGGATACGGGGGCATGGCTGGGATTTGGCTATGTGTCCGTCTTCAGCATGCTGATCGGCTTCGTCTTCTGGTATCGAGGGCTGGCGCTGGGCGGCACGGCGACGGTTGGCCAATTGCAGCTTTTGCAGCCCTTTTTCGGCTTCGCGCTGGCGGCGATGCTGCTGCACGAACCCGTGACGGCCGGCATGATGGCGGTCACCGCCGCCATCATTCTGTGCGTGGCAGGGGCCAGATTTTCCGCCGGGCGCTCAGGCGCGCCGGCGACAGTTGGTCAAGACCTCAGGCGAAGCTCGACGTCTTGAGGAACTCGGCAAGCCGTTCGGTCTGCGGCTTCAGGAACATCACCTTCGGATCACCCTCCTCACCGATCACACCCTGGTTCATGAAGATGACGCGGGAGGAAACCTCGAAGGCAAAGCGCATTTCGTGGGTGACAAGGAGCATGCTCATGCCATCGGCAGCCAGATCCTTGATCACCTGCAGCACTTCGCCCACCAGTTCGGGATCAAGCGCAGACGTGACCTCGTCGAAGAGCATGAGGCGCGGGTTCATGGCGATGGCGCGGGCGATGGCCACACGCTGCTGCTGGCCGCCGGACAGCTGACCGGGGTAGTGATCCGCACGCTGCCCGAGACCGACGCGGTCGAGCCATTTTTCCGCGACGCTGCGCGCCTCGTCGCGCGCCATCTTCTTCACCTTGATCAGGCCGAGCATGACATTGGAAGCAGCCGTCATGTGCGGGAAGAGGTTGAACTGCTGGAAGGCCATGCCCGTCAGCGCGCGCTGGCGGGCGATTTCCTTCTCGCTCTTGCGGACGCGCACGCCGTTGCGCTCTTCATAGCCGATGGGTTCGCCATCGATGAGGATGCGGCCACCCTGAAAATCCTCCAGCATGTTGATGCAGCGCAGCATGGTTGTCTTGCCGGAGCCCGACGAACCGATGATCGAGATCACCTCGCCCTGCTGCATGGTGCAGTCGACGCCCTTGAGCACCTCCACCGAACCGTAGCGCTTGCGCAGGGCCTGAATTTCAAGAAGGTTCTTCGTCATGTCGGGTACTCTCAGGATGGAACAGACACCTTGCGCTCGACATATTTGCCGAAGCGCTCGATGGCGTAATTGATGGCGAAGTAGAGAAGGCCGGCCAGGAAATAGAACTCCAGGCTCATGAAATTGCGGGAGATGATCTCCTGCGTGCGGAGCAGAAGCTCGGCCACGCCGATGACGGACAGAAGCGTGGACGCCTTGACCATCTCCGCAGCCGTGTTCACCCAGGTGGGCAGCATCTGGCGCAGCGCCTGCGGCCACAGAACCGATGTGAAGGTCTGGCGGAAGGTGAGGCCGATGGCCTTGGCCGCTTCTGTCTGCCCGGCCGGAATGGCCTGCAGCGCACCGCGCACGATTTCCCCCACATGCGAGGAGCAGAAGACCGCCAGTGCAAACACACCCGCCTGAAACGCATTCAGCTCAATGCCGATCGTGGACAGGATGTAGAAGCTGGCGAGCACCAGAACGAGCACGGGCGTGCCACGGATGAAATCCGTGTAGGCGCGGACGACGAAGCGCAGCGGCCTGTTTCCATAGGTCAGCGCAAGCCCGACCAGAACGCCCAGCACGGAGCCCAGGGCGATGGCGAGAAGCGAGATTGAAACGGTCAGGCCAAGACCGCGCAGGAGAACGAAACGGGCAAGCCAGACCTGATCGAGAAATGCAAAAAACTCGTTCATCGGCTCACCTCGAAATCACGAGACGACGCTCGACCATGCGCATAAGCGCGGCCAGCACCGTGCATGTAGCGACATAGAGACAGGACGCGACGATCCAGGTCTCGACCACACGGAAGGTTTCGACATTGATCTTGCGCGCCTCAAAGGTGAGTTCCGGCACGGCGATGGCTGCGGCCAGAGACGTGTCCTTGAAAAGCGAGATCAGCGTGGAAGAGAGCGACGGCAGCACGTTTCTGAACATCAGCGGTATGACGATGGAGGTGCGGATCTGCATCGGCGTCAGACCGATGGCGAGGCCCGCCTCCTTCAGACCGTTGGGGATGGACAGAAGGCCCGCGCGAAACACCTCCGCCAGATAGGCGCCGGAATAGATGGCGAGCGTTGCCACAAAACTCTCGATCTTGCCCAGACGGACACCCATCTGCGGCAGCGCGAAATAGGAAAACAGGATCAGAACGAGAATCGGTAGATTGCGGATCACCGTGACGTAAAGCGCTGCCGGACGGCGCGCCCAGCCGCTTTTGGAGATGAGGCCAAAGGCCGTTACCAGGCCGATGACGGCGCCGATCAGGATCGCGCCAATCGCCAGTTCAAGGCTGAGCAGAAGCCCCCAGAGAAGCTGATCGAAGCTGCGCCAGACGGCGGAAAAATTGAGTGTATAGCCCATATTGGTTCCCAGCCATGCAACAGGAACGAAGCAGGCGGCGATGTGCCGCCGCCTGCTCCCGCCCAGACGCGATGGTTATTTGTACTCTACGGGGAAACCGATCTGCGGCGGCTGAAGCTCCTTGCCGAACCATGTCTTGAACGATTCAGCGTAAAAATTGAACTCGACCCCGGTCATCGCTTCGTGAAGCGCCGTGTTGACGAAGTGGAGCCAGTCAGAGTCTCCCTGCGCCACGGCACAGGAATAGGACTGCGGATTCCAGCCATAGCCGGCATCCGTATAGCGGCCCGGATTCTGCGTCATGTACCACGCCAGCGAAGACTGGTCTGTGGCAACCGCATCGGCCCGGCCAGACTCCAGCGCCTGATAGATCAAATCGACGGATTCGTACTGATCGACCGAGGCCTCCGGCAGGGCCGCGTGAACCATGTCTTCTGCATAGACATTCTGGAGTACGGAGACCGTGACGGACGAGCCGGCTTCCTTCAGCGCATCATAATCCGCATAGTCGCCATCGGCCTTCAGCATAAGGCCCACACCCTCGCGATAATAGGGAATGGTGAAGGCAACCTGCTGGGCACGCTCACCCGTTACCGTCATGAACTGGCAGGTCACATCCACCTTGCCGGTGGTGATGTTCGGAATACGTGCGTCTGACGACTGCGTCACATACTCGATCTTGTCCGGATCGCCGAACAGTGCCTTGGCGATGATCCGCCCCATATCGACGTCGAAACCCTGGAGCTTGTCGTCCACGCTCTTGAAATGCCAGGGCGCGTTGGTGCTGCCGGTGCCCAGAATGAGGTGACCGCGCTCCAGAACCTCATTAAGCTTGCCTTGATCCTGAGCGACCGCCGGTGCAGCGGCAGCCACCACTGCCACGGTGAGTAACAGTGATTTCGCATGCGATGAAATAGACATAGTGTGCTCCCCTGCTGATTACCGCTAGTCCATTATTATGGAGTAATATCCATATTAATGGACTTCCGTATCAAGCCGCATCGTCGGCACCTTGTCAAGTCACCGGCCGCCCGGTTCCAGTCGCACGGCAAGCTGTGGGGACCACGCAGAGCGGTTTTGAGACGCTGGCGCGACCGCTCGGCCAGAGGTGATGCAGACGGCATTGGGCCAGGCCTTGAAAAATCACCGCTTCTGTCGTTTGCTCAATGCGACGATGCCTGCCGGCAGGCCCCTCCCAACACCCAGACGCGGAAGAACAGCCTGTGACCTCCACCGCACTCACAACCTTTGTCGGTGTTGCCCATCCCTGGATGTGCGACACGATGGGGCACATGAATGTGCGCCACTATGCGGCGATGTTCGATGACGCCAGCTTTCAGTTGCTCGGCCATCTGGCCGGCCCCGAGGCCATCGACAACCGCGACCTTGGCTGGGCCGATGTGCGCAGCGAGACAGAATACAAGCACGAGACCGAAGCCGGCGCGCTTTTGACGATCCACTCCCATGTGACGCGCCTTGGGCGTTCATCGGTGAGTTTCGAGCAGGTCATGACCGGCAGCATCGATGGCGTCGTGCGCGCCGTGAACCGCACCACCACGGTGCGCTTCGATCTCAAAGCGCGCCGCTCTGCGGAGCTCGAAGCCGGCCTGCGCGCCCGCGGCGAAGCGCTGCTCGTCGCAACGGAATGACGCCTCAGCGGTCGTAGACGCGTTCCTCGAACGGGGTTTCGGAGATCAGCGTCTGAAGCCCGGCGATCAACGCCTTCTCTGCCCGGTTCAGAACCTTTTCCGGATTGGTCAGCATGAAAATATCGATCTGTGGCGGCCGGTCATAGGGTGGCAGACGCCACAGCAGCCCGTCATTGACGTCACGCCGCGCCACATGCAGCGGCAGTGGACCGATTCCGAGGCCAGCCAGAATCATGCGCCGCACCTCTTCAAGACTGGAGGACACGCCGACCACGCTATTGTCCAGCTTTGCTTCACTGCGCAGAAGCGCCACGGGACGCAGCGCATCGGATATGTGGTCCGTCTGGAACGAAACGGACGATTCGCCTTTCAGGTCGGCAAGGGTGAGTTCACCGCGCCCATAAAGACGGTGGCCGGGGCCGCAGAAGAAGCCGAAGAACTCTCGATAGACCATCGTGTAGTCAAGCGCCGGATCGCGCTGGCTCACAAGGCACACACCGAATGAGGCACGCCGCTCGCGCACCTGTTTGGCCACATCCATACTTGTCGAAACCGTGAGTGTGATGCTGGCGCGGGGATAGTTTTTGTGGAACTCGGTAAGCGCACGGTCGAAGAGGGGCGACACCACATGGCTTGCAAGGGCGATGTTCACATGCCCTGTCACTTCGTCATTGATCCCGCGCATCAAAAGCGGCAATTGCGAGATGGCGCCAAAGGCCTCGATGCTCTGCTCGTAGAGCAACTTCCCCACCTCCGTCAGCTCAAAGCGCGTTGCGTCACGCTCCACAAGCCGGCGACCGACGCGATCCTCAAGCCGCTTCAGTGCATTGCTGACACTGGGCTGCTTGAGTTTGAGCTGTTCGGCAGCACGCGTGATGCTCTTCACCTCCGCTATCACGACGAAGGTTCGCAGAAGGTTCCAGTCGAGTTCCCAAACCAGCCTTTCGCTGCGCTGATCAATCATTTCCAAAATCTATAATTAATATTCCCATTATCTATTTGCGTAATGTTTCGGCAAACGCAATCATAAATCGAAACAACGCCCAAAAACAGAACAGCATTCGTCCAGAGGAACGGAGGATCCATTCTCATGTCCAAGCTATTGTCGCGTCTTCTTGCAGCCTCGCTCGGCTTCGCCGCCTGCTTCAGCACGCTTCCAGCAAAGGCTGGCGATCTGGAAGCGATCAAGGAAGCCGGCGAGATGAAAATCGCCATGTCGGGCCAGTATCCGCCCTTCAATTTCGTCAACGATCAGAACCAGGTGGTCGGTTTCGATGCCTCAATCGGCATGGAAATCGCAAAGCGTCTGGGCGTCGAGGGTGAGATCGTCACCACCGCCTGGGACGGCATCATCGCCGGTCTTCTGGCCAGCAAATACGACACTATCGTCGGCTCCATGACGATCACGCCGGAGCGCGAAAAGGTCGTGGACTTTGTCGGCCCGTACTACCACGCCGGCCGCGCCGTGTTCGTGATGGAAGATTCCGAGGTGCAGGCGCTCGGTGATCTCAAAGGGCAGACGCTCGGCGTGACGCTGGGCGAAACCCACGAGAAGTGGGCACGCGAACAGGGCGGCTGGGACATCCGCACCTACAAGGGCCTGCCCGAGCTTCTGCTTGAGCTAAAGTCCGGCCGCCTCGACGCCATCGTCGTCGACAACATCCCCGTGCGTGTCGCCATCAAGGAAACCGGTGACAAGCTGCGCATGCTCGACACGCCGGACATTGAGGGCGGCGCAGTGGCCATCGGCATCGCCATCCGCAAGAACAGCCCCGAGCTGAAAGCCGCCATGCAGGAAGCGCTTGATGCGATGATGGAAGACGGCACCTACGAGAAGATCTCGATGGAATGGATCGGCAGCGACATACGCTGATCCCGCAGTGAACATCCGACCGGCGCGTTCCAGCGCCGGTCGCCCCGCCTGCCCCTTTCCGGAGCTTCCGTATGGATTTCTCCCTGATGGTGCGCGTCTTCCCGTTCTTTCTGGAAGCCGCACTGGTCACCGTTCAGATTTCAGCACTGGCGCTTGTTATCGGCCTTGCCGCTGGTTCGCTTGGCGCCGCCGCCAAACTGTCCCGCTCTCGCACCGTTCGCATGATCGGCACGGTCTATGTGAGTGTCTTTCGCGGCACACCCTGCCTGATCCAGCTCTTCATTCTCTATTTCGGCGGGCCGCAGATCGGCATTCATCTCGACGCCTTTGCCGCCGGTGTCATCGGTCTCGGCCTCAACATCGGCGCCTATATGGCTGAATCGATCCGTGGCGCGATCCTCTCCGTGGACAGGGGCCAGGCGGAAGCCGCGCGCACCATCGGCTTCGGCCGGGCGCAGACCATGCGCAAAGTGGTTCTGCCGCAGGCCGCCCGTCTGATGATCCGCCCGCTCGGCGTCAACACGGTCGCACTGGTGAAGGGTTCCGCCCTGGTCTCGACCATCTCCGTGGTGGAACTCACCTACACCGCGCAACGCTTCATCGGCTCCACCTACAAGCCGTTCGAGATCTTCGGTGTCGCCGCCCTTCTCTACATGATCATCGTTTATGCCGTTGCGCGTGTCGTCGACCTGCTCGACCGCCGCTACGCGCTGAGCTGAGGGAGCGACTCATGCAAGGTTTGGATTTCAGCGTCGTCACTCCCTATCTCGGCCTCCTGTGGATGGGTGTCTGGTGGACCATCGTTCTCACCGTCACATCGTCCATCCTGAGCTTCTTCAGCGGCATTCTGTTTGCCGTTGCCGTGCTCTACGCCCCGGCGGTCATCGCCTATCCCGTGCGCTTCTTCATGTGGCTGTTCATGGGCACGCCGCTGCTTCTGCAGCTCTTCCTGATCTATTTCGGCCTCGTGCAGATCGGCATCGACATTCCCGCGCTTGGCGCAGGCATTATCGGCCTTGGCCTGCACTTCGCCGTCTACAACGCCGACATTCTGCGCGCCGGCATCACCGCCGTCGATCCGGGGCAGTCAGAAGGCGCGCGCAGCATCGGCTTCGGTCGCTGGCAGACGCTGCGCTACGTCGTCATCCCGCAGGCGGTGCGCAACACCGCGCCGCCCATCGGCAACAACATGATCGCCCTCCTGAAGGAATCCTCGCTGGTCTCGGTCATCGGCATCGCCGAACTGGTCCACGCTGCCCAGCTTGCCATCAGCGAAACCTTCCGTCCGTTCGAATTCTACATCACGGCCGCCGCGCTCTACTACATCCTGAACCTCGTTCTGGAAGCGGGCCTGCGGCAGGTCGAAAAGAAAGTGGAGGTCTCTCGATGAGCACCCGCAACCCCATGGTCGAGGTCAAGGACGCCCGCAAGGCCTATGGCTCCTTCGAGGTTCTGAAAGGCATCGACCTTTCGGTCGAGCGCGGCCAGATCGTCGCCATCATCGGCCCCAGCGGCTCCGGCAAGAGCACGCTCCTGCGCTCCATCAACCACCTTGAGACGCTCAATGGCGGCGAGGTCTGGCTCGATGGCGTTCAGGTCAACCAGCCGCTCACCGGCCGCGCCTTCGAGCGCCACATCAATGCGGTGCGCCAGCAGATGGGCATGGTGTTCCAGCACTTCAACCTGTTCCCGCACCTCACCGTGCACGACAACATCGCCATGGGGCCGATCATCCTCAAGGGGATGAGCAAGGCCGCAGCGCGCGAACTCACGCTGGAGCTTCTCTCCAAGGTCGGCCTCGCCGATAAGATCGACGCCTATCCCTCCCGCCTGTCGGGTGGCCAGAAGCAGCGCGTGGCCATCGCCCGCGCGCTGGCCATGCAGCCCAAGGTGATGCTCTTCGATGAAGCAACCTCCGCGCTCGATCCCGAGCTGGTCGACGAGGTGAACATGGTGATGAAGCAGCTCGCCGCCGAGCACATGACCATGCTGATCGTCACCCATGAAATGCGCTTTGCCGGTGAAGTCGCCGACCGCGTCCTGTTCATGGATGGCGGCGTCGTGGTGGAGGAAGGCCCGCCCGGCGAGATCTTCACCGCCCCCAAGCAGGAGCGCACCCGCTCCTTCCTCAAGAAGTATCTTGCCGACTGAGACCATGCATATCATCGAAACCGAGTTCCCCGATTTCGGGCTGACGCCAGAGCAACGCCGCGAGGCGGTTCTGGGCCACTATTACGAAATTCCCGGCATGGACGGCGCACGCGGCGAAATCTGGTGCTACACCGACGCCTATGCCTATCCGCCGGGCGCGACGGTCAACCTGCATGTGAGCGCGACCGCTTCCCGATACCGGCTGGAGATCGTGCGCGACGGCGCAACGGAAACCCCGGTCCTGTCGCAGGACGGCCTTGCCGCCGCCTGGCAGGACACGCCCGACCAGTGCTCCGTCATCGGTTGCGGCTGGTCCGTCTCGCATGCGTTCCGCATCGGCGAGGACTGGCCGTCGGGCGCTTATCGCATCACGCTGACGGCAGAGAGCCGTGACGGCAACGCCATCACCTGCCATCATGTGTTCATCGTGCGCCCGCTTGCCGGTCGCAAGCCCGGCCGCATTCTGCAGGTCGCCGCCACCGGCACCTGGACCGCCTACAACACCTGGGGCGGCTCCAACCACTATCAGGGCATTACCGGCCCCGGACGCAACCAGTATGCGCCCATGGTCAGCACCGAGCGCCCGTTCTGCCGTGGCTTCGCAGTTCTGCCGGAGAACGCGCCACGCGTGCCGCTGGAGATCTACACCCCGCCGGCTGCACCCCCGCGCTATCCGCACATGGAATGGGCCTATGCCAATGGCTATTCCAAGAAATACGCCTCCGCCGGCTGGGCGAGCTATGACAGCCACTTCTTCCGCTGGGCGGAACGCGCCGGCTACGCGGTCGATCTGGCGAGCCAGCACGAGCTGCACTTCACGCCGGAAATTCTCGACGGCTATGACTGCGTGGTCTTCGTCGGCCATGACGAATACTGGACATGGGAGATGCGCGACGCTGTCGATGCCTATGTCGAGAATGGCGGCAGGGCGGCCCGTTTCGCCGGCAACTTCATGTGGCAGACGCGGCTTGAAGACGATGGCAAGAAGCAGGTCTGCTACAAATACCGCGCGCGTGCGGAAGACCCGGTCTATCAGTCGGAAGACAAACGCCGCACCTCCGGCTGCTGGGAAGCGGAAGAGACCGGGCGGCCAGCCGCACGGACATTCGGCCTCAACGCCCTGCGCGGCCTTTACGTGGGCTGGGGCGGCTGCGCGCCGCGCGGCGTGCGCGGGTTCCCCGTCTACCGGCCCGAGCACTGGGCCTTCGCCGGAACCGGCATCTACTACGGCGACCTTCTGGGCGCGGATGGTCATGCCTTCGGCTACGAAGTGGACGGGCTCGACTATGTGATCCGTGGCGGTCTGCCGGAGCCGACGGAGGATTCCGGCGCGCCCGAAGGGCTCGAGATCCTGGCGCTCGGCATGTCCTCCCTCAAGGAGGAGAGCGCCGACATTCCCGTCGACGACCAGTTTCTCTCCGACGCCGACGCAAAGTTCGTCGCCGAAACGCTGGTCGGCAACCAGTCCGACGAGGCCGTGAACCGCATCAAGCGCGGCGCGGGCATGATCGTCAATTTCCCGCGCGGCCGTGGCGAGGTGTTCCACGCCGGAAGCTGCGAATGGGTGGCCGCGCTGAAACGCGGTGACGCGATGGTCGAGCGCGTCACATCGAATGTCCTCGACCGTTACCTCTCCCGCTGAGCGAGACACGCCATGCAGAACACATCTTCGACACAACGCCCCCCGTCTCACCTCTTCTACCAGTCGCGCCTGCGCCGGCCGCTGGTGGACCGGGCCGAGGGCATCTATCTGTGGGATCAGGAAGGCCGCCGCATGATCGACGGGTCGAGCGGCGCGATGGTCGTCAATATCGGCCACGGCAACCGCAACGTGCTCGACGCGATGAAGCGCCAGATGGACCGCGTGACCTTCGCCTACCGCCTGCATTTCGAGAACGAGCCGGCAGAAGACCTCGCCCGCATGGCAGCGGAACGCCTGCCGGAAGGCATGGACCGCATCTTCTTCGTTTCCGGTGGTTCCGAAGCGGTGGAATCCTGCATCAAGCTCGCCCGCCAGTGGGCGCTTGCCGTGGGCCAGAGCGAACGCTGGAAGGTGATCTCGCGCTTCCCTTCCTATCATGGCGGAACGCTCGGCGCGCTTGGCGTGACCGGCTATGCAGCGCTCAGCGACCCGTTCTCGCCGATGATGCGCGAGATGCCGAAAATCCCGGCTCCCACCGCCTATCTCGACCGTGACAATCTCACCATGGAGCAGCGCGGCATCAAATATGCCGACATGCTTGAAGAGAAGATTCTGGCCGAAGGCCCTGAAAGCGTGCTCGCCTTCATCATGGAGCCCATCGGCGGCGCTTCGACCGGCGCGCTGGTTGCGCCGGACAGCTATTTCCCGCGCATCCGCGAGATCTGCGACCGTTACGGCATTCTCCTCATCCATGACGAGGTGATGAGCGGCGTGGGGCGCACGGGCAAATTCCTCGGCGGCGATCACTGGAACTGCAAGCCGGACCTGATCGCGCTCTCCAAGGGCTTTGCCTCCGGCTACTGCCCGCTTGGCGCGATGGCCGCCCCTTCCCGCCTCGTTAAGCCCGTTCTGGATGCCGGCGGTTTCCAGCACGGCTTCACCTATGCCGGCAATCCGCTCGCCTGCGCGGCCGGTGTCGCAGTGCTCAATGAGATCGACCGTCTCGGCCTGATCGACAATGCGGCCCGGATGGGCGAGGTGCTGAAGGGCGAGCTTGAACGCCTCTCCGAGCGCTTCCCCTTCATCGGCGACGTGCGCGGCAAGGGGCTTCTGCTCGCTGCCGAATTCGTCTCCGACCGCGAGACGATGAAGCCCCTGCCCAAGGAGCTGAACGCGCATCAGCGCATGGTCGACATGGCCTATGAGCGTGGGCTCATCATCTATTCCAGGCGCACCCGCGGCGGGGTCGAGGGCGATCACTTCCTCGTCTGCCCGCCCATGATCGTCACAAACGAGGAGATCGGCTCCATCACGTCCATTCTGGGCGACACGCTCGAGGCACTGGCCGCCGAACTCGATCTCCCCGTCAACCGCTGAGCTGCACCATGACCAAAGACACAAAGACCGATGGCATGAAGAAGAAGCCGGGCCGCAAGGTCGTCGTAACCTGTGCGGTCACCGGCTCCGTGCACACGCCCTCCATGTCGCCCCATCTGCCGATCACGCCCGACCAGATCGCCTCAGAGGCCATCGCGGCGGCAGAGGCCGGCGCGTCGATCCTGCATCTGCATGCCCGCGATCCCGAGGATGGCCGCCCCTCGGCCGATCCGGCGCTGTTCATGCAGTTTCTCCCGCGCATCAAGCAGTCAACGGATGCGGTGGTGAACATCTCCACCGGCGGTTCCTCGCTGATGAAGCTGGAAGACCGCATCGCCGCAGCCCTGCGTGCCGAGCCGGAAATGTGCTCGCTCAACATGGGCTCGATGAATTTCGGCCTCTTTCCGGCGCTGGAAAAGAAGACCGACTGGCAGCACGAATGGGAGCCGCAGCTTCTGGAGGCGACGCGCAGCTCCATCTTCCAGAACACTTTCGCCGACATGGAGAACATCCTGACCCGGCTCGGACAGGGCTGCGGCACGCGGTTCGAGTTCGAGTGCTACGATGTCGGCCACCTCTATTCGCTGGCCTATTTCCGCGATCGCGGGCTGGTCTCTGGCCATCTCTTCATCCAGTTCGTGTTTGGCGTGCTGGGCGGCATTGGGCCGGACCCGGAAAACCTCACGCACATGAAGCGCATTGCCGACAAGCTTTTCGGCGACGATTACAGCTTCTCGGTTCTGGCGGCTGGCCGGCACCAGATGCCGATGATCAGCATGTCGGCGGCCATGGGCGGCAATGTGCGTGTCGGGCTGGAGGACAGCCTGTACAATGGACGCGGCGAACTGGCGCGCTCCAATGCAGATCAGGTAAAACGCATCCGAACCGTTCTGGAGGCCCTCTCGCTGGAGATCGCCTCTCCTGCCGAGGCGCGCGATCTGCTGGGCCTCAAGGGAGGCGACCGGGTCGCATTCTAAGGAGTATCCCATGCCGAAACACGCCGTCGCCGACACCGGCTTTTCGATCCGCCCTGCCGCGGCGGATGACGCAGAGACGATCCATCGCGCCATCATGGACCTCGCCGTCTATGTCGGAGAGCAGGAGCACGCTGTCGCGCAGGTGGAGGATTTCCGTCGCTTCGGCTTCGGGCCGGACGCGGCCTTCTCCTGCCTGATCGCAGAAGCCAATGGAGCGTTTGCAGGGCTTAGCCTCTTCTTTCCGGTGTTTTCCACCTGGCTCGGAAAGCCCGGTGTCTATGTACAGGATCTCTACGTCTCGCCAGAGGCGCGGGGGCGCGGCGCGGGTGAAGCCCTGCTCGCTGCCACGGCAGCGTGGTCGCAACAGCGCGGCGGGGTCTACCTGCGGCTTTCGGTTTATGCGGATAATCACAACGCAAAGGCCTTCTACGCCCGGCTGGGCATCGGCTGGAATGAAAACGAACACGCGCACGCCGCTTATGGGGCAACCTTTGAAGCGTTGGCCAGCCGTCAGACAAGACAGGGGTAATGATGAAAGCCTTCTACGCCGTAGAGCAGAAACAGCACAATCCGAAAGCCTTCCTCTCAAGCGGTGCGCCGCAGCCGAACCCGGAGCAGCCCGAGCGGACAGAGCGTCTTCTCCTGGGCGCGAAGGCAGCCGGCTGCGCCATCGAGCGCCCCCGCGAGCATGGGCGCGGTCCCATCGCCGCCATCCACACGCCGGAATATCTGGACTTTCTGGAGCACATCTACACGCGCTGGCAGCGCATCGAGGGCGCATCCGAAGAGGTGATCCCGAACATTCACCCGCTTGGCCGCAATGGCCGCTACCCGGCCTCCGCCGTGGGACAGGCCGGCTACCACATGGCCGACACCGCCTGCCCCATCTCGGCCGAGACCTGGGACAGCGCCTGCTGGAGCGCGTGGAGTGCCGTGGAAGCCGCCGAGGCCGTCATGAGCGGCGCGCCCGCCGCCTATGCGCTCTCGCGCCCGCCCGGCCACCACGCCTTTGCCGATGCCGCAGGCGGCTTCTGCTTCTTCAACAATTCGGCAATCGCCGCGCAGCATCTTCGGAAACAGGCCGCCCGCGTCGCCATTCTTGATGTCGACCTGCACCACGGCAATGGCACGCAGGGCATTTTCTATGCCCGGCCCGACGTGCTCACCGTCTCCATCCATGCCGACCCGGTGCGCTTCTACCCCTTCTTCTGGGGACACGCCGACGAGCGCGGCGAAGGACCGGGCCTTGGCTACAATCTCAACCTGCCGCTGCCGCGCAAATCCGGCGATGAAGCCTTTCTGGAAGCGCTTCAGCCTGCGTTCCGCCGCATCCGCGCCTTTGCGCCGGACGCGCTGGTCGTGGCGCTCGGCCTCGACGCGTTCGAGGGCGACCCCTTCGGCGGACTGTCCGTCAGCACGCCGGGCTTCGCCCGCATGGCGGAGGCGATCTCCAGCCTCGGCCTGCCGAGCGTCATCGTGCAGGAAGGCGGCTATCTCTGCGATGCGCTATCAGACAATCTGACGGCATTCCTCACCGGCTACGCGTCGCAATAGCGAAAAAAGCACTCTGCTGGCGCGCGCATAGGCGGCATGGCGGACTTCCGTTTCGGTTCACGCTAATATGATTGGGATCACGCAGGAGCGATACCTACATCAGGCTCCGCGGGCGTGGAGTTTCCCTTCCATTGCCCGATATGAACACAGAACGAACAATCAGGAAGCCGGAGCTGCCAATGAACTACAAGAAGACCGACGAAGCCTTGGCCCGCCTCACCCCGGAGCAGTATCACGTGACGCAGAAGAGCGGCACGGAGCGACCCGGAACGGGCGCGTACCTGAACAACAAGGAACCGGGAATCTATGTCGACATCGTTTCCGGTGAACCGCTCTTTGCAAGCAGCGACAAATATGAGTCCGGCTGCGGCTGGCCGAGCTTCACAAAACCCATCGTGCCCGCCAATGTGAACGAATTGCGGGATACGTCCCACGGGATGATCCGTACGGAAGTGCGTTCCACGCATGGCGACAGCCATCTCGGGCATGTCTTTGAAGACGGACCGAGAGACCGCGGCGGCCTGCGCTACTGCATCAATTCAGCGGCGCTGCGCTTTGTTCATCGTGATGCGATGGAGGCCGAAGGCTACGGTGACTATCTGGACCAGGTGGAGGATGTAAAATGACGGAACGCGCTGTTTTGGCCGGTGGCTGTTTCTGGGGCATGCAGGACCTTATCCGCAGGCTGCCCGGCGTCATCAGCACCCGTGTCGGTTATACCGGAGGCGACGTGCCGAACGCCACATATCGCAACCATGGAACCCATGCGGAGGGGATCGAGATTGTCTTCGATCCCGAGAAAATGAGCTATCGCCGCTTGCTGGAGTTCTTCTTCCAGATCCACGACCCGACAACGGTGAACCGCCAGGGCAACGATGTCGGCATGTCGTACCGCTCGGCGATCTATTATGAGAACGACGGGCAAAAGCGCGTGGCGGAAGAGACGATCGCCGATGTGAATGCATCGGGTCTCTGGCCGGGCCAGGTGGTTACGGAACTTGAGCCGGTCGGTGACTTCTGGGAAGCCGAGCCCGAGCATCAGGACTATCTGGAGCGCTATCCTAACGGCTATACATGCCACTTTCCGCGGCCAGGCTGGGTTTTGCCCAGACGCGACGCGGCCGAATAGCTTTCACACAAGCCAGCCCTCAAGGCAAAAATCACTCGCTCCTCCGGTGCTCGCCGGGGGAGCGTTCCTATCTGCTGCGGTTTTCGTCATCATTGTCCGCAGCGAGATTGAAAGCCATCACCGATGTTCCGTGAACCAGATGGTGCATGCCGAGCAGGCCTCGACAACCAACCGGATGCTGGAAAAACCCAGCTCTTCAAACAGGTGTCAAAGGCGGCGCAAAATCGGCCGATCGGGGGCTGGATGTCCTTTCGCTTGCTTCAGCGTTCCCCTCTAACCGTGAGAGCGCAATTGCCTTGGTGTCAAACCGCAATGTCTTTTCAAGGACGCAGTCAGATGGCTTTGGCTTGAGAAGCCACAGAATAACGCAATCTCTGCTATTGGCATATCGCTCTCCAGAAGCAGGCGCTGAGCATGATCAAGTCTGCGTTTGATCAGATACTGGTGCGGCCGCTCGCCAAATGTGCTTGTGAAGGCAACGATAAAGTGTCCCTGTGACAATCCGCACTCACCCGCCAGGTCGGCGATGCTGAGCTTCTGCCTGAAGTTCTCCGACAGGAATTCACGGATTCTGTGCTCATTTCGGCTTGAGAGCTTGCCTCCTCCCCGGCTTCTGGCAGGCGCAGAATCCCCATATTTGCGCAGCATATGAATGCCGAACACCGTGATGAGCGAGTCAACGTAAAGCTCATTGACGCCGACACCACTGGTCAGTTCATCCCGAAACATCTGCGCCACCTGCAGCGCCCACCGGTCTGGCGATACAGCGGGTGTGAACCTGATGTCCGCGATGCCGCCTCTACATTCCTGCTCGGCGAGCGCTCTAAGCCTGCCTGGCGGAATGACAACGGCAACGGTCTCGCGGGAAACCGGCCAGATCGTCCTTCCCTGCACTCCAGCCGGCGCCACCCCGACAGCTCCGGCAGGAACGTTGATTTCCTCAAGGCGATCACTGTCGATGGTTGTGAAAACTCCGGCAACAGGGCGCAGAAAGACTGTAGCATAGTGACTTTCGGCCGAAATGGACAGTTCACCTGCTCCTCGAACGGAATGCGTAACGCCTCCGTTTGGTGCTGCAACCCACCTGCGTTCCTGCAAATCGGGGATGAAGGAAAAGAGCGCATCCGAACTGTCGAAGGACATTTTCGAGGAAGCGCGTTCGGCGAGGAGTTTGTCACGTATGTTCAAGTCGATGTCTGCTTCAAAGCTGGGAGACCAGACACCTTCCTCCACACTCAGATGGCCCTGCGTGCTCCCCCAAATCATGGCTTGAAGCGAGCTTAACCGCCGGGACGACCGGAGACGACCAACCGTAGGGTGAATTATGCCTCTCCGGCTTTACCAGACCGACAGTGAAAGCACTGTTCAGGGAAACAGGATGGCCCAGTCTGGTGCCCCCTTTCTCAGAACTTTCCAACGACATTGAGAAACACGCCCTGATCGTCGAGCGTAAGGTCTCTCAGATCATCGGAGAAGCGGCCGAAATTGTAACCGACGCCAACTTTGAAATTGTTTCCGACATGGCGGTATAGCGCCGTCAGCGCTCCGAGATCCGTGGTGTTGGCCTCGGGCATGTGTAGCACCCTGCCCTCAAGCAGGAGATCCCACTTCTTGATCACGTGCAGATCAGCTCGCAGGATTCCCAGATGCGCCGAAGAGCGCTGCCAATGTTGCTCAAACCCCGTACCCGAGCCGCTGGCAGTGCGGTATTTCACCTCGCCATAACGGAAGCCGTACTTGCCGCCGATGGACAGCCAGGGCACCAGATCGTAGGTGACGTCGGCAGACAGAATGTGGCTGCGCTGGGCCGGTGCATAAGCATCTCCCGTCGCCCCGCTGACAAGCTGGTTGTTGCCGGGCATGTCGTAGAGCCAGGTATACTTGAAAAGCGCGTTGAGGCGGTCGTGATCGACGGGCCGATAGGCATAGCCGAGCGACGCCTCCACGTAATCGGTATCCTTGAAGGAGGTCACCGTCGAGCGCGTATCGGAGATCACGGCATCGAGATTAGCCATCAAGCGCCAGTTTTCGCTTGTCTTCCAAGAGACCCCGGCCGCAAACAGATAGGTGTTCTGGTCCCGCGTGCCGTCTTCAGAATCCTCGATGCGCACCTCGCCGCGCACGCGGGCGGTGACACCCGCTTCCTCATCCTTGTAGGCGATGGCCAGTGATGGCGCATAGCGATCAAAATCAGAGCGTTGCAGCCCCGTTGCCGGATCGATTGTGTCATCGCGCACCCGACCGGCCTCGAACCCGGCATCCACCGTCCACACATCGTCGGGGGTGTAGATCACACCATAGGTCTGGGTCAGCGCGCGTCGGCGGCCAAACATGTCATAGCTGCTTTCGGCATAGGCCGACGCCACATCGTCCACACGCCGGCGCATGCCGGCCACGATCGCCCCGCCGTCGGAACCGACAAGATCATGGTTGCGGTCGAGATCGAACGCACGGTCGGGATCGAGCCTGTAGCCGATGTAGTAATGTTCATCATCGTTGGGATCGTAGTTGATGGCGGCGAGCCCGCCGAGCCCGTGCGTGCCGTAGGAAACCTCACCGGTAACGCCCACCGCTTCCGTCAGCTGCACCTCTGCACCGACACCGATGCGGTCGTTGCGGTCTATGTCACCCGATCGTTCCACTGTCGCCTGCCCGAACACATAGACAAGATGCTCGTCGTCAAAGCGATAATCGACACGGACACCGGCATCGAGGCGGGAACCGTCATACCCACGTTTTCCGGCCGTGATGGCGCGCGGCGACATCAGCTCGGTGTAGGAAACCCCGAAGGAGACCTTCCAGTATTCATCCACCTGCCAGGCAATGCTGGATGTGCCGTCGCGCTTGATCTGGCCGTCGTCGTCGCTGAAATCATCATAGGCGAGTTTCAGCCCCACGCGGTCACTCAAGGCGAGATCGGCGTGCGCGCCCCATATCCGTTTGTCGACATTCACCTGATCGTAAAGCGTGGAGAAGCCGGCCTGTTTCTCTTCATAGTAGCCGCCGAGCGTTCCCTTCATGCCGGCGCTTTCGATGTCTTCCAGATCGACCTGCCCGCGCACGCGCCAGGCCATGGCCGAACGGTCGCGGCTGCCTGCCGTGCCGTAATCGCTTGAGCTCAGACCGCCATCGGTCGAACGCGAGAGGCCGAAACCGGGGCCTTTGGAGTGCGCCACCTCCGCTTCGAGAAACGTGGTTTCGGTGTGACGCAGCTCGATGTCCGCGCCAAGCGCCTGCTGATCGGCGAGCCCGGTCGTCTCGTTCATGCCTGTCACGCCGACGCGCACTTTGTCGTTCAGCCAGTGCTGGGCACGACCACCATAGACGTATCCGTCCACGTCTCCGGCCACCGGTTCGAACTCGTATTGCGCCGTCAGATAAACCTTGTTTCCGCCGAGTGCGCCATTGCGCACCGGCGCATCGGTGCCTGTGGAGGAAGAGAGTGGGCGATGCAGGATAATGACGCCCTGCAGGTAATCGATGCGGTAGTCCTGACCGTATTGTAGCGCGCGGCGCTCGACGATGCGGCCGGTAACCGCATCGCGGATTTCGACGGTGACCGTTTCCGAGCCCTCGACAATGTCCTGGCGTTTCAGGAAATAGGCTGAGCCGCCTGTGGCGAGAAACTCCTCGCGCTGCGGCAGCGTGTCTGGTTGGGCGGCGTAGAGTGTGACCTCCGTGCTGCGCTCCCCAAAAGACGTGCTGCCTTCCGAACGGTACACCGCATTGGCGCCATAGAGGCCGCGCTCGGCGCGTAAGAACTCCGTGCCGGTGATGCTGGTCTTGTAGTTGCCCCACATGACATGGCTGTCGCCACGCTCGAGCCTGATATAGAATTTCCCTTTGGTCGGCGCGTCTTCCACAAAGGTCGAATCGTCGCCATAGACCGGATAGTAATCGTCTGGATCGAGACGTCGCAGAAGCTGGCGCGGATCCTTGCCATCGAGGTCGCGGAACATGTTTTCTATGTCGTCCTCACCGGTGTCGGCGGCCGCTGTCAGCAGATACTCACCCTTGATCTTGCCTTTCAGATAGAAGGCCAGCCGTCCTTTCGAATAGACGTCATCATACTCGCCGGGCCGTACAGTCTCGATATTGTCATCTCCCGTGCGCCTGCCGATGGTGAGGTCGGCCAGCGCCACGTAAAACCACTCATTGTCGGGAATGTTGATCTCGCGGGCGAAATGTAGCCCGCCGCTCTTCGACACCCCTTCTACGGAAACCTCCACACCGTGATCGCCCGGAGGGAGGATGCGATTAACGACGAAAGCACGGTCTGGATCGACCGGCATGGTCTCGCCAAACGCCTCGACACGATACCCGGGCGGAACATTGCGGCCGTAAACGGTGACCACGCCGCCGCGCACGGGAATGTTGCGCACGGCAGTGCGGTCTTCGCCGGTTCCGGGCGCCGCAGCCGCTGTGCCGGCCTCTGGCCTCATTGTTTTTTCGCTGCGCGAGAGTGGAAGCGCTTCCGTTTCGTCATACCGGCCGCTTCGGTCATAGACCCTCAGCACATAGCTGAAATCGCGCTCTTCTTCGGCCGTTGGCATCGTCCATTGCGCTTCACCGTTGACCTCGACAGGAATCATGGCGAAAGGCTTCGTTCGCGCCCGGCCAGCATCCACCTCCTGAATGCGAATCTCGGCCCGATCGATGAAGCCCGGATAGTTGGTCGATGCAAGAAACCGTACGGTCTCGCCAGCCCGGTACCGGCTGCGCCGCGAAACCGTCGCAACATTGAGCAATGGCTCGGCCTCGAGCCCGTCAAACTTTATCTGAATGTCCACACCATGCAGGCCGACATCCGCCTGACGCTGCCGGTCGACCGGCCTGGATTGCGCAGATTGCCGGCCGGCAGTGGGCATGGGCTTCTGCCGCGGCGCCGCGCTTTCTTCAACCGTCTCGCCGTCAACGCTGATGGAGAAGGGTATGCTTCCCTCATCGGCGAGCGTCTCGCGTTCCGGATTCTCCCCGACCGGCAGATTGCGCACCACCGGCCGGTCGTCGGCAACCGCACCATCCGGCATTGCTGCCGATGCGATCAGTGCCGTGCCTGCCAGGAGAAGCGCGCGGTGTGCGAGAAGCCGCATGGAAGCGCGCTTCGAAAGGATGACCGTGCTCATTGTCCCACCTCCACACGCGTCTCGATTTCAAGGGCATAGCGCGCACCTTCCTCGCGCCAGCGCTTGCCGATCAGGGCCTTCAGCGCCTTCAGCCTTGCCCCGGCCAGGTCAGCATCGGCGGACGCGTCCACATAGCTCAGCCGCAGCACCGATTCTTCCTTGCGCAACACACCGATCAGCTGATCCACGCCTTCCTTCCACTGCCGTACAAGGTCAGTCCCACCCGGTTCGAACGCCTCGTCCCTGAGGTCGAGCCGCACGACACGTCCGATCGAGGCCCCGAAGTTGAGCTTCGTCATCTTGCCGGCGGTGAGCCGCACCACGCGCGGGTTCTCCGTCGTCACGCGATAGCCCGTCGGCAGCGTCCGGGTGTCGAGCTTCATGATGAAGTTCGAGCCGATCCGCTGGTCCGGCAGCATGGCGCAGGCGACATGGAAACGGCCATGCCGGTCGGTGGTCACGAGCCAGCCCTTGACCGTGGCGATGCGCACACCCGGCAGGCCCGGCTCCCCCTCGTCCTGGTAGCCATTGCGATTGACGTCATCGAACACCTTGCCGATGACATCACCGCAGTCGAACACCGGCTCCACCAGTATCTCGACCACGGCCTTCGCATTCGGCGCGAGCGGCGTTCCGCCCGCATCGGTGACCGACGCCGTGTTGGTGTGTTTGCCTGGCCCCGCGGAACTCAGCGCCAGCATGCTCAGACGGAACTCAACCGTCTGGTGACCCGCAAGCGAGATGTTCTCGAAACGAACCGTGCGACCGCTGACCTGCGGCGTGACGGAAACGCCATCCATGCTGGCCGAACCAGCCACATAGCGAAAGCCGGACGGCAACGTGTCTGTGACTGTGAGACCGGTGACGACTGAACCGGAGTGATTAGTGAGCCGGATTACGAACGGGGCCTGCTCGCCGCGGCGTATGCTATGCAGCAGCGCGACTTTTTCCACCGACACCGTGCTGGTGGCCGCCGGCAGCGCCAGCAGAGACGCACTCTCATTGGAATCCACTGGCTGACCGCTCACAACACTGCCGTTGGCATAACCGCGGGCAACCGCCTTGTTCTCCACCGCATCGGTCAACCCCGCAGCCAGATCGATATCCGGCCGTGTCAGGGCATAGGTGGCGGTAAAGACCTGCTCGCCGCCCGGCGTCAGTGTCGCCCTGTTCGGCGTATAGCTCGAAAGGGTGCCAGCGCCGGCCTTGCCGCCGAATGTCGGCCCGTTGTCGACCGGCGCAACATCCTGAAGTTCGACATTGCCGTCGTTTCGAACAGTGAAAGTGTAGCGGATCAGATCACCAACGCTTGCGACACCATCGCCATTGCTGTCCTCATAGGCACCGGTCTTCGCAAGCACCAGCCTTGCGTCCTGTGCCAGTGTCACAACACACTGGTTCGAGGGACAGGAGGGGTCTGGATCCCCCGGTTGCTTGGCAATGTTGCGCAGCTCGGTGACACCCGCCGGCAGCGGGTCTGCAACACGAACTTCAGCCGTGAGAACCAGCGTACCGGGATTTGCACCATCATGGGCAGGCACTGTGAGCCCGCTCCAGTCGATCGTCGTGGTGTTGTCGACCCCGCCATTGGTGGCCGAGACAAAGACCGTGTTGGGATCGAGCACATCCTGAAGCGCGTAATTGTTTGCCGCGCCTCCGTCATTCGACAGGGTGATTTCATAGGTGAGCGTCTCACCGGGCTCGGCCATGCCGGCTAGAGCCCCGCCCTCACCGACTAGCGCCTTGGCAATCGTCACAACGTTCGCAGACGGCGTAATCACGCACTGGCTGGAGGGGCAGACGGGATCAGGGTCCCCTGGCTTCTTTGCAATATTGGAAACCTGCGAGACACCGGCCGGTAACGGGTCCACCACCCGGACCGCCACCGTCAGCACGAGCGTTCCAGGCGCTCCTCCCGAATAGGCTGGAACCGTCAGCCCGCTCCAGTCAATCGTCGTCCCGTTGTCGACGCCACCATTCGAAGCGGAAACGAAAGTCGTATTGGGATCAAGTACGTCCTGCACGGCATAGCCTGTCGCTTCACCGCCGGTGTTTGTCAGTGTGATGTTATAGGTCAGCGTCTCGCCGGCTTCCGCCACCCCGACCTGGGAACCGGTTTCGCCCACGAGTTCCTTCATCATGGTGACGGCTCCCTCGGTCGGCGTCACCACGCACTGTGCGGACGGACAGACGGGATCAGGAGCGCCAGGTTCCTTGATGATGTTCGAGACACTGGGGACACCGTTTGGCAGCGGGTCGGCGACATCCACCTGCACGGTCAACACCAGTTGACCGGGGTTGACGCCATCGTGCGCGGGAACCGTCAGGCCCGACCAGGCAATGTGGTCGCCAGATAGCTGGCCGCCATTGCTCGCATTGACGAAGATCGTGTTCGGATCGAAATAATCCTCGACCGCAAAATTGGACGCCTCGCCGCCCTGATTGGTCAGGGTGATCGTGTAAGTGAGACGTTCACCCGCTTCCACGGTGCCTGGCAGACTGCCACTTTCACCCGTCAGGGTCTTGCTCATGGAAACGTTTGGTGCTGCCGGCAGCGTGACGCACTGATCGGAGGGACAGGATGGATCCGGGGTTCCCGTCTCCTTGGCAATGTTGGTCAAGGACACGGTGCCGTCCGGCAGTGGATCGGCGACTTCGACCGAGATGGACAGGACAAGTTCGCCGGCATTCGTGCCATCATGCGCCGGCACTGTCAGGCCTGACCACGTATAGGTGCCGCCATTGAGAGCGCCCACGGGCGAGGCGCTGACGAAACTGGTGTACGGGCTGAGCACATCGTCGACAGAATAATTGACGGGAGCGCCACCGCTGTTGGTGAGGGTGATCTCATAGGTCAGCTGCTCGCCGGGCTCGGCGACGTTCGGCTGCGTTCCGTTCTCGCCGGCAAGCGATTTGGCAACGGAAACATCACCTGCGGTCGGCACCGTGGCACATTGCAGCGACGGACAGGCCGGCTCCGGCTCGCCCGGATCGAAGGCGATGTTGGTGATGCGTGTCGTACCCACCGGCAGCGACGCTGCGACATCGACCACGACCTGCAGCGCGAGTGTGCCTGGCACGCCGCCGCTGGCACCAGGAACGGCGAGATTGGTCCAGTCCACCTGCCCCCCGTTCGGGCTGCCGCCGGAATGCAACCCGCCATTGGTGGCAGAGGCGAATGTCGTGTTGACGTCAAGACGATCACGAAGCGCATAGGTCGATGTGGCACTGCCCTGATTGGTCAGCATTATCTGATAGGTCAGTTGCTCGGATGGCTCCGCCACACCGTCAAAACTGCCACTTTCGCCGACCAGCGTTTTCTCAATCTCGATATGGGGCGGAGGCGGGATGACCACGCACTGTGCCGACGGACAGGCAGGATCCGGATCGCCGGGCCGCTTTGCAAGATTGGCGACCTGATCGCCCGGCGAAAGAGCATTGACGACAACACTGACTGTCAACACCAGCACGCCGGGTGTGCCTGCGTCCTGCGCCGGCACCGTCAGTCCGGCCCAGCGGACCTCACTGCCGACAAGCGCACCACCGTTATCCGCGGACGAGAAAGTGACCTTGCTGTCCAGAACGTCGACAACGTCATAGTTGGAGGCTTGACCTCCCGTGTTGGTCAGCGTGATCTCATAGGTCAGTGTCTCACCGGGTTCCGGCGTGCCGGGCTGCGCCCCGGTTTCCCCCACAAGCGCCTTTCCAATCGTCACCGCCGGCGGGATATCATCATTGGTGATGGTACAAATCGCGGCGGCGCCACTGGCAAGCGTCAGACTGTTGCTCACCACCGTTGCCGCACCGTTGATCGAACAGCGATAGGTGCCGGCGGAATAACCGGCCACTGCGAGTTCACCCAGCGTATAGGTGCCGGCCGGAACGGAGGACGCCGTGACAGATGGATCTCCGGTCACGCCTGAGATGTTGGTCGGGCCCGAAGCCGTCAGCGTAAAGTCCGCGATACCGCTCGTTCCGCCGTCATTGTTCACCACGGTCTTGCGCAGTGTGAGGGTCGCCGCATCGTCGTCATTCGTGATCGTGCAGATCGCTGCGTCGCCATTGGCGAGCGTTATCGTGTTGCCCGAGACAGGCGCCGCGCTGTTGATCACACAGCTGTAATCGCTGGCCGAATAGCCTGGTACGGCCACTTCACCGAGCGTGTAGGTGCCGGCAGTGACTGGCACATTCGTCACGGTTGCATCGCCACTTCGGCCGGAAATATTCGATGGACCGCTAGCGTTAAGCGTGAAGTCCGAAGCGCTGAGCGTTCCGCCATCGTCGTTCACGACATTCTTTTCAAGTGTCAGGACCGGACGGGAAATGTCCGTGTCGGAAGCCGTGTTGTTGCTCGGATCAGGGTCCGGGGAAGCCGAAGGGCTGATGACGGTAACGGTGTTGGTCAGATCGCCTCTCTGGGAGGCGGGAACGTTGAGCGTGAGCGAAAAGACAACGCTGTCACCAGCCGGGATGCTCACCAGGGCATCATCGATGGCGTTGCCGTTTGCGACCGTACCGGACGCAGCATCGCATGTCGCGCTTCCGTTCGCGGTGCAGGTCCAGTTGGCAACGGTGATGCCGGAAGGCAGTGGATCGCGCACAACGGCATCCTGTACGCCGAACGGCCCCTTGTTGGTCACCGTAATCGTGTAGGTCGTGTCTCCTGATGTGTAGACTGTCCGCCCATTATCTTTGGTGATTTCGAGATCTGCAGCATATGCAAAAGGAGCTGTGGGGCACTTGGCGCCGTCATTGTTGCCGGAGCCCTGCAGGTCGGAAATCAGTGTGGCTTTGCCCGTGTTCAGGTTGAACTGATAAAACCCACCGTCATTGCTGGCACCGAAAACACCATTTGGTGCGCCGAACATGCCGCCGAAGCCACTGTTGGAAACGCCTGTGTTGCCGATATCGGTCACAGTACCGGTGTTGGGGTCTATGGAGCGTAAGGGACCGTTGTTGTTCGCGGCGGTGTAAAGAAGCCCATTATGCCAAGCAAGATCGTGTGCAACGACACGCTGTGTCAGCGTCTTATATGTCGCTGTCCTTGTATTGACGTTGATCCTATAAATTCTCCAAGCTTGGGCGACGTAATATGCCCCGCCAGGACCAAACTCACCGGCGATCGAGCCTGAAGGGAGTCCGGAAATCGGACCTAAATCCCGTACACTGCCATCACTGCCGATCCTGAGAAGGTTTGTAGATCTAAGCGCATAAATGTAGTTATCGGCAGGATTGAAGCCGATTGCGTTATACGTCATCCCCGAGGCGGGGCCGATCGGGTTGACGATGAACGGATTGACCGAGGTATCGAAGCTGAACAGCCTGGTGTTGGAATACTGCGCCAGATAAGTATCGGCGGTACACCCCGGAAATGCCGGCTGTGATTGAGCCTGCGCGTCGGTGCTCCCCATGAAGGCCCACGCAAACACAACCAGAAATGCTGCGATCAAGCAGCCATGCAATTTGTTTAAAAGCAAATCGCCACGCAAGTAGAATGCGCGCAATTCCACCGTCGGCGAAGACAGCTTTCGCATGGTCGGGGCCCCCTCGAACGTTGTGGTTCGGGCCCTGGTCGCGTTTCCTGTAACGAAAATCTAGCGCCGCAGTTTCAGAAAGAGCTGACCAACCCGAACAAATCGCGCCGGCAGTGGGCATCAATATTAGCCGCCTTGTCTTTCAAAAAACTGTGTTTCTTTTCAGGAAATAGCTTTCATGGATGGAGAGACAAAATCTCTAGGTGAATATGGCCTTAACGCGACCGCCGCAGTTGCATTGGCGTTCTGTTACGATTCTTTCGCATTGTTGCCGTCAAATGACTTTGGCTGGAAAAACCGCTCAGATAAGCAATATTTGCGATGGAATGATCGCCTTTTAATATCAGTTCTTCGGCAAAATTTAGCCGACGATCGATAACGTAACCATGTGGCGTTTTCCCAAAACTCCGCGCGAAGGCCTGAATGAAATAGTGCCGGGATAACCCGGCAATTGCAGCCAGGTCCGCAACAGATATTTTGCTGGCAAAATTATCTTCCAGATAATCCGTCACCAGCTTTATCTGCTTTTTCGAAAGCCCGCCGTTTGCGGTGCAGGTCGTCCTGCTGTTGCCACTTTGATTTCGCAGCAGATGAACGCCGAGAACCGCAATCAATGATTCAACCAGGAGTTCGTTCGGTTGCCGAGCATCTGCGAGCTCGGTCCGAAGCTGCTCGGCAATGGTCAGCACCCATCCGTCCGTCGTTCCAAGCGGCAGTGGAGAGAAACCGGCGATACCACGACCTGCTTCCTCAGCGAGCAGTTCCGCAACACCGGCTTCCGGCAAAATCACCGTGATGCTTTCCCTTGCACAGGGCCAGGAGCTTCTGACACTCGCCCCTGCCGGCGCAATCAGGATTGTACCGGGAACTGCGTCAAACACCATCAGCCTGTCGGATCCGACCGCGACCTGCATCCCCGGCACAGGCCCAAGATGGACGCTGATGAGATTGTGCCTGCTTCTGGGGATGACCAGTGAACCGGGCGGGCGGGAAACATGAGTGACGCCGCCCAGACGCGTCGCCAGACGCGGCCCCGTGATCTGCGGAAACTCTTCGAAGACACAATTGCCAGATCGCTGGCGGCTGCTGTCGAGACAACCGTTTCCCACAACACCCCTGCCCATTTCCTTCGTCTTCGCTCCCTGCCGCTGGAATCAGGCTAAAGGTATATGCATCTCCATCATCTGCAATTCCGATTAGATAGTCGGTTAAAAATAAGTCATGAACCGCGCCAGTTCTGCCGAAAAATACAACCACTGACTGCTATCGACACAACTTCGAAGCCGTCGAGTTCGCAACACTCGAACCGGCCGACCGGTCCAACCACCGGCGTGACCAAGAGCCCACGGGAAACATCCCTCCGGCCGAAGCGGAGGAACAGTATTACGCCACGCTGGATCAAGCGATCGTGGCCGCACAGCTTAAACCAAATGACCTCCAGCGAAACCGGCCCGGTTCAGTACTTCAAGAAACGAGCTTTGCCAAACGGATGCCATCAAGACTTGGTTTTGCCGCAAGGTCGCGTTCACCACACAACAATCGTCAATACCCCACGGAAGGATCGATAACGCTGTGCGGCGTTTCCCCACGCTCAAGCCGGGCGATGTTTTCAGCTATCTGGGAGGCAATATCGCGCGGTTTTGCGAGGCCGGACATGTGCGGAGTAACAAGTATGCCGGGCGTACTCCAGAGCGGCGAACAGGCTGGCAGGGGTTCGCTGGTGAAGACATCGAGAATAGCGCCGCGCATGTGCCCTGACTTTACAAGTTCCAGAAGGTCTTCGACCACAAGGTGTTCGCCGCGGCTGCAAAGGATGAGCGAAGCGTCTTCAGGCAGCATTGAGAGGTGCCTGTGATTCAGGATGCCCTCAGTTTCAGCCGTGAGCGGAAGCAGGCAGACCAGCACATTTGCACTTTCGAGGAAATTCGGCAGTTCCGCATCGCCGGCATAGACGTCAACACCAGCCATATCCTTCCTGGAACGTGCCCACCCTGATACCGGATAACCGTGCTGGCTCAGCACACTGGCCACTTCAGAACCAATGCTCCCCAGGCCCATGATGCCGACACGCATTTTTTCCCGGGCCCTTTGCTCGTAACGATGCCAGATATGCTGCCCGGCATTGGCGATGACGCGGTCGAACTGCCGGTGGAAATAAAGAACGCTCCAAAGAACGTAATCCGCCATCGCACGGGCCAAGCCTTCATCACGAATGCGGCAGATGGGTACGGGCGGAAGATGCGGGTCTGCGAGAATGCTGTCCACACCAGCGCCGATCGAGTGGATCAGTCTGAGGTTTGGCATGCGTGCTAGAACACCCGGTTCGGGAGCCCAGCACAGGGCGATGTCGGCACTCAGTGCTTCGGGTTCGGGCCAATGAAAGAACCGCGCTTCCGGCAGAGCTTCGGACAAGGCCTGCGCCATAAACTCCAGCTTCCCAAGGCGGGACACTATCGCAATATCCATAAAGACATACCCTCACTGCGCGCAAACCCCAACGGGGCTCTTTTGGCAAAGAGGAGCGCCCTTGCCTCTCTCATGCGGGCAAATGACTATCGCAATCAGGCCAACCTGCCCTCTCTGGCCCATTCTCGGCAATGGTTGGCCTGTTCGCGCGAGAAAATTTATCAGCACGACAACACTATGATCGGACGCTGCAGATATGTGCCGGGAGGCAGGTGTTCTCGCCGCTGGCGAGCCAGCGGGGCATGCAGGGTACAAGAAACACAAAGTGGAGGGGTGGAATGGAACGGCGCGACTTCAATAAAATGCTCTTGGCGTGTGGGGCACTGGCGGCCTTTGGCGTTTCGCCCGCGCCGCGTGCGCTCGCCCAGCACCGCGAGGGCGGGCTGACAGCAATCCTCCAGCCGGAACCGCCAATTCTCAATCTTGCCCTGAATCAGCAGACGCCGACAGGTGTCGTCGGCGGCAAAATATTTGAAAGCCTTCTCAGCTATGACTTCGATCTTCAGCCAATGCGGCAACTGGCCGAAAGCTGGGAGATCTCCGAAGACGGGAAAATGTATACCTTCAGGCTTGTGAAGAATGCCAAGTGGCACGATGGCGAGCCTTTTACAGCCGCCGATGTTGTGTTCTCCTGCGCCGATCTTCTCATGGAGGTGCATCCGAGAGCGCGCGCAAATTTCGATCGGTGCGAGAGCATCGTGGCGCGTGACGACCACACGGTTGTTTTTACTCTGAAGGAGCCGTTTGCGCCTTTTATTCTGGCCTTTGAAGCCTCTTCCGCGCCGATCTTGCCGAGGCATCTTTATGAAGGGCAGGACTATCGGAACAGCCCCTATAACAACAAGCCTGTCGGCACGGGCCCATTCAAATTCAGCGAATGGGTGCGTGGCTCGCATATCCATCTCACGGCCTTCCCCGACTACTATCAGGAAGGAAAGCCGCATCTGACCGAGATCTACTATCGCATCGTGCCGGATGCCGCTTCGCGTGCGGTTGCCATGGAAACCGGTGAGGCGCAGCTGGCGCAGTGGATGGATATCGAGACGTTCGACGTGGAGCGTCTCGCCGCGCTCGACCATCTGACGATGACGACCAAGGGCTACGAGTTGTTCTCGCCTGTCTTGTGGATCGAGATCAACAACCGCCGTGAGCCCATGAATGACAAGCGCTTCCGGCAGGCGCTCATGCATCTGACGGACAAGAAATTCGTTGCCGAACGGATCATGTTTGGGCTTGCGAAACCGGCGACGGGTCCGATCGCCTCCACGACGCGTTTCTTTGAAAGCGATGTCAAACAGTATGAATTGTCGGTTGAGAAGGCGACAGCCCTGCTGGACGAAATCGGTCTGAAGCCTGACAGCGATGGAAAGCGCATCACGCTGCGCTTTGCCGTGGCGCCTTATGGCGAGATGTGGGTTCGCACGGCGGAGTATTTCCGTCAGGCCGTGGCGCCAGCCGGGATCGAGGTGATTCTCGACAGTTATGATATTGGCGGCTGGGCGTCGGCCATCTCGAATTGGGATTTCGACCTTACCACCAACATGCTTTACCAGTATGGCGACCCTGCGCTTGGTGTCGCGCGCACCTACATCTCCTCCAACATCCGCAAAGGGGTGATGTTCTCCAACACGTCCGGCTATTCCAATCCCGATATCGACAGGCTGTTCGACGAGGCGGCGGTTGAGACCTCGGATGCAAGGCGTCAGGAACTGTACTCCGAAGCTCAACGGATTCTGGTAGAGGACGCGCCGCTGCTGTGGCTCACCGAGCAACGCTATCCGACCATTTACGACGCCCGGATCGAAAATCTCATCACCACTTCGACCGGCGTCAACGGAAACTTCGCCGCCGCGCGCTATGCGGAGTAAAGCAGGTTGGAAATCTTACTCCGTATCGGATTCCGCATAGCCGGGATTGTCCTGACGATATTTCTCATCGCGGTCATCAACTTCACACTGGTCAACGCGGCACCGGGAGACCCCGCTGCCGTGATGGCCGGACAATCCGGTGCCGCGGACGAAACCTTTCTGAAGCAGATTCGTGCGGAGTACGGCCTGGACAAACCCTGGCCCGTGCAACTCGGAACCTACCTGCTGAAGGTCGCGCAATTCGATCTCGGCTATTCGTTTCGTCAACGCCAGGAGGTTTCAGATCTTATCCTTGAGCGGCTCGGCCCAACCCTCATCCTGACATTGAGCGCATTTTTTCTCTCATTGATCGGGGGTGTTTTTTTTGGAGCGCTTGCGGGGCGGCGTCACGGCAAATGGTCGGATGTGGCAATTTCGATGGTGGCACTGCTGCTCTATGCGACGCCGGTTTTCTGGCTGGGGCTGATGCTTGTTCTCGTCTTCTCCATCCAGTTTGAGTGGTTGCCCGCGTTTGGTTATGTCGACATACGCGCCTCCGGATTTTCGGCGTGGAACTACGCTCTGGATGTGGCGCGTCACCTGATCCTGCCGGCCGTTACACTGTCTGCCATTTACATGGCGGTCTACACCCGGCTCATGCGCTCTTCCCTCATCGAGGTGTCACAGGAAGATCACGTGAAGACAGCGCGCGCCAAGGGCGTTGCGGAGGGCGCGATCCTGCGCAGGCACATGTTGCGCAATGCGGCGTTGCCAGTCGTTACGATGGCCGGGATGCAGGTTGGTGCGCTGATCGGTGGCGCCGTGGTGGTCGAGACCGTGTTTTCATGGCCGGGACTTGGCCGGTTGACGTTCGACGCCGTGACCCAGCGCGACTACCCGGTGCTGCTGGGATTGTTCCTCGTCATGTCCATCCTCGTGATTGCCGTCAATCTCCTCACCGATCTCATCTATCGCTTGGTCGATCCTCGTATTGCGACTCAGTAAAGGCAGGCAGATATGAAGGATGTTGTGAAAACTTTCCTTGGCCGCCCGGCGGGAATAGCAGGACTGCTTTTGCTGGCAATCAGCTGTCTGATGGCCGTTTCCGCGCCGATTCTGTATCCCGCTTCGCCGTGGGAAATGTCGGGCATTCCGTTTAGCGCGCCCGGTGAGAACGGGATGCTTCTTGGAACGGACACTCTCGGCCGGGATATCGCCAGCGGTGTCATGCATGGTGCCCGCGTTTCCCTGCTTATAGGCATTGTTTCAACGCTTGCAGCGCTGTTCGTGGGCGTTTTGTTGGGATGTGTCGCTGGTTATGCGGGTGGCACCGTCGATACGGTCACTGTCCGGTTTACCGAGATCTTCCAGACGATACCGAGCTTTGTTCTGGCGATCCTCTTCGTAGCCATTCTGTCGCCCTCGCTTGGCACGATCATCGTGGCGATTGCACTTGTCAGTTGGCCGCCGCTTGCGCGCTTGGCGCGCGCGCAGGTGATGTCGGTCACCCAGCGAGAGTTTGTGCAGGCAGCACGCTGCCAGGGGCAATCGCCACTATCCGTGATGTTCCGCCATGTTCTGCCGAATGCGATTTCGCCGATCATCGTCACCGGATCCCTGACGGTGGCATCGGCCATTCTGATCGAAGCGGCTCTTTCTTTCATGGGGCTTGGCGATCCCAACCACATGTCATGGGGGTACATGATTGGCGCGGGTCGTACGGTTATCCGTCAGGCCTGGTGGATGAGTTTCTTCCCGGGGATTGCCATTCTGGTGACGGTGGTCGCCATCAATCTGGTCGGAGAAGCGCTTAACGACGCTCTCAATCCGAGGATTTCAAGATCATGAGCGGCGGACTGCTTTCCATTCAGAGTCTTTCTCTGGCCTTGCCCGAGGGCGCAGACCGAAAAAAGGCGCTGGACGCTGTCAGCCTTGATGTCAGGCCCAACGAGATTGTTTGCCTGGTGGGCGAAAGCGGTTCGGGCAAGTCCATGATCGCGCATGCGATCCTCGACCTTTTGCCGCGCAAGGTGCGATATCTGGATGGCGATATCGTCTTCAATGGAAAGAAGCTGACAGAGGCTCCCGCCGGCGAAATCAGACGACTTCGGGGTTCCGACCTCGCCATGATCTTTCAGGAGCCGTTGACCGCTCTCAATCCGCTACAGCGCGTGGGCGAGCAGGTGGCTGAAGCGATCTACACGCACCGCAGCGATGTTTCGGCAAAGAGCATTTCGCAGCGGGTGATCGAGCTTTTCTCACAGGTCGGTTTGCCCGATCCCGCAGCGGCGGTATCCGCTTTTCCGTTCCAGCTTTCGGGCGGCCAGCGGCAGCGTGTCATGATTGCCATGGCGTTGGCAAACGACCCGGCTCTTCTGATCGCCGACGAACCGACAACGGCCCTTGATGTCACCACACAGCGGCAGATTCTGGATCTCATTCGTTCGCTGCAGGCCGAGCGTGGCATGGGCGTTCTGTTCATCACCCATGACATCGGTGTTGTTGCCGACATAGCGCATCGCGTGGTGGTGCTGCGCCACGGCAAAGTGGTGGAACAGGGTACGGCGAGTGAAATTCTGAACAATCCGCGTGATGCCTACACACGCCAACTCATGGATGCCATTCCCGGTCGTGGTCATGTGCGCGCAGGTGGTGGGGAAAAAACAGCGCTCCTGCAGATCAGTGACCTGCGCAAGACATTCGTCGTGAAGCAGGGGCTGTTTGCCAAGTATCGCCGCGTCGATGCTGCTGCCGGGCTTGAGCTGTCGATCAGCAAGGGGGAAACCCTTGCCGTGGTCGGGGAGAGCGGTTCTGGAAAATCGACACTCGCGCGGATGATACTTCGGCTGATCGATGCAGACAGCGGGCAGGTTCTGTTCAATGGAGAGGATGTCCGCGGTATGGGGCGCGTGGCTTTGCGGGAATACCGCCGCCGCGCGCAGATCGTTTTTCAGGACCCCTACGCGTCTCTGGACCCTCGACTGCGTGTGGGTGACAGCATCGCCCGTGGTCCCATAGCGTTCGGAAGCCCACGCAGGGAGGCGGAGGCCACGGCAAGGAAATGGCTCGAACGCGTTGGACTGGATGCGAGTGCGTTTGATCGTTTTCCGCATGAATTTTCAGGAGGCCAGCGCCAACGGATTTGCATTGCCCGAGCCCTCGCTCTCGATCCTGAGTTCCTGATCGCGGACGAGGCCGTTTCTGCGCTCGACGTTTCGGTTCAGGCGCAGGTGCTCAAACTGCTGTCGGATCTCAAAGCGCAAATGGGTCTGACGATGCTGTTCATCACGCACGACCTGCGCGTTGCCCGCGAAATCGCGGACAGGATTGTCGTGATGCGCAACGGATGCATCGTCGAGGATGCACCTGCAGAGACATTGTTCTCCTCTCCGACAGAAGACTACACGCGCAGCCTTTTGGCTGCGGTGCCGGGGCGCAAATTTTTTGCCGATCAGGACATCACCGCGACAGGAACAGGAATACACGCATGACGACCGAGCCGGACATCAAGTCTGCAACCGATCCCCTTTCGCTTCTCGACCCTGAGATCGCCGAATTCATCCGCCGTGGCGTAGTGGCATCCCAGAAATTTCCACCGCGCGAAAGCATGTCGCCGCCGGAGGCCCGTAAAGTGGCCGAAATTGTGCGTTCGCAATGGGTTGAAGGTGGGCCAACCATGGCGTCCGTCGAAGAGTTCGCGGTTCCCACACCCTATGAGGCGTTAAGGCTTCGCGTCTATCATCCGAAGAACCGGTCGGGCGATGGGGCGTTGCTTTATCTTCCGGGCGGCGGCTGGACCTTGTTCAGCGTGGATACCCATGACCGGCTGATGCGCGAGTACGCTCAGGCTGCGGGCATCACGGTTCTGGGCATCGATTATTCGCGGGCACCGGAGGCGAAGTTTCCGCAAGCGATACACGAACTCGACGCGGTGCTTGACTGGCTGGAGCAAAACGACGCCACCCTCGGTTTTTCCTTCGGCAAACTGGCAATGGGTGGAGACAGTGCCGGCGGCAATCTCACAGTCGCCACCTGCATGAAACGGCGCGATACAGGCAAACGTCTGCCTGCCGCGATGCTTCTCAACTATGGATCCTTCGATCTAGGGTTTGCCAAGGACTCCGTCGTGAAGTTCGGCAATGGGGCCTACGTGCTTGGCACACACATGATGCTGTGGTTCACCATGAACTATATCCGCACGCCGGATGACATGCTGGACCCTCTGGCCAGCCCTTTACGCGGCGAGAAGGCCGGCCTGCCGCCTGCCTTCATGGCGATCGCCGACCACGATGTCCTTTATGATGACAATGTCGCCATGGCCAAGGCGCTACGCGAGGCCGGTGTCGAGGTTTGCGACAACATCTATCCGGGTACGGTTCACAGCTTTCTGGAAGCGATGTCGATCGCGGCCGTCAGCCGCCGGGCGATCGGTGAAACGGCAGACTGGCTGCGCGAAAGGATCGGCTGATGTATACGCCTGCCTCCTATCGCGAGCAGGACACCGCCTTCCTGCACGACTTGATGCGTGAATGGAGTTTCGCCACGATCGTTTCGCACGGTCAGGATGGTTTGCTGGCTACGCACTTGCCCTTCCTGCTTGCGCCGGGCGGGCATAAAGACCTCGGAATACTGACCAGCCATATTGCCAGGAACAACGCGCAATGGCGGCATTTCGAGGCTGGCGGCGATGCGCTCATCATCTTTCAGGGGCCAAATGCTTTCGTCTCCGTCAACTGGTACGACATGCAGCACACGTTTCCCACATGGAACTACGGAGCGATCCATGTTTACGGAAAAGTGCGCCTGAATCAGGATCCCGAGATCAATTGGAAGATCCTTGAGAAAACCATAGCCCGATACGAGCGTCCGCAGGATGGCGATTGGTCGTTCGAGACCATGCCCGAGGAAATGATTGCGCCGAGACTGCGTGCCATTGTCGGGCTGGAGATCGAGATCGATCGCATCGAAGGCAAACTGAAGTTCAATCAGGACAAATCCGAAGCTGACAGGAAGGGCGTGAGGGCTGCGCTGGCAAGGGATGTAGCCACGGCACGCAGCGCAGATTTCATGGAGCGTCTGGAGGCGAGATCGCAAGGGGAGGACGACGATGCATGATGAATTGTGGTCATGGAATGCCAGCGATCTTGCCAAGGCGATCCGGGAAAGGCGAGTCAGCTCCAGAGAGGCCGTAGAGAGTGCTATTGCACGGATGGAGGCCGTGAACCCGCATTTGAATGCCGTAGTGGATCCGTTGCCTGAGGCCGCGCTCTCCGAGGCCCGCGCCGCTGATGATGCACTCGCGCGTGGCGACAATCCGGGCATTCTGCATGGGGTCCCCGTCACCGTTAAGATAAATGTCGATTATGCAGGCAGGGCAACGACCAATGGTGTCCGTAGCCAGGCTGACCTCATCGCCCCGGAGGACGGCTCTGTTGTGCGCAATCTGCGCGCCGCAGGTGCGATTGTTATCGGGCGGACGAACACGCCCTGCTATTCCATGCGCTGGTTCACAGACAACGCCTTGCATGGCGCCACACTCAACCCGCACGACAAGGACATAACGCCCGGTGGGTCATCGGGTGGAGCCGGTTCGGCAGCGGCAGCCGGTATCGGCACGATTGCCCACGGCAACGACATTGGCGGGTCAATACGCTATCCGGCCTATTGTTGCGGCGTCTATGGATTGCGTCCGTCATCGGGTCTCCTGCCTTCCTACAACCCCTCTCAGCTTTCCGAGCGCATGATCGCATCGCAAATGATGGCGGTTCAGGGTCCGCTTGCGCGCTCGGCGGGTGATTTGTCTCTCGGTATCGAGGCCCTGTCCCGTCACGATCCACGCGATGTCTGGCAAGTTCCGGCACCGAACTTGACCTCACCGGAAATGCAGAAACCCTGCCGCGTGGCATTGTTTGCCGACCCGGAGGAATGTGCTGTTGATCCGGACGTTGCGCAAGCGATCCTTCTGGCTGCGGAGCGATTGCGTGAAGCTGGCTATCAGGTGGAGGAGGTGCCGATACCGTCGATCTCAGAGGCTGCTCATCTGTGGCGCACGGTGATGATAAACGAAATGCGCAGTGGGCTTCTCACACAGATTGAAAAGAACGGCGATGCTGCAATTCGCTATGCGGCGGAAGCGTTTTGCGAGGGCGTTCCAGAACTGGACCGGACGGGTTTCCTACAGGCCCTGGCGAGCAGAAGCACGCTTTTGCGCGACTGGCAGTTGCTTTTTGAAACCCATCCACTCGTGCTTACGGCTGTCTGCTGGCGCAAACCGTATCGTGTGGGCACGGACCAGACGAACAAGACCTGGTTCGACCGTTTCTTTACAGAACTCTCGCCGACCACCATGCCGCCGATCCTCGGTCTGCCGGGGCTTTCCGTTCCGATATCGATCGACGGGGCAGGGCCCCTCGGAGTGCAACTTATCGCCAACCGCTTCAATGATGGACGTCTGCTCGCCGCCGCCAACGCAATGGAGCGTGTTGGCGGTGAGGTCATACCTATCGAGCCGGTGCATTGAGGCGATGGCATGCTTCCCGTGGCTTGTCAGGTGGTATCCTTCATGACACGCTGCTGAAGAGTTTGGGAGCGCAGGGACACCGTGATGATGGATATGCAAACGCAACCCGTACGGTCGCAATCACGTCCGGTGGTCGAGCATGGTTTTGTTACCGAATCGATGACGGATACCTGCGCGATCGTTGCCAATCTGGAGCATTGCACCAACACGGCGGTCGCTTTGCAATCGCATTATGCGCAGGGGTTTTTGTCCAGCCGCCACAAGCATGGTCGCGGTCAGATCAGCTATTGTCAAAGCGGAATGATGCTGGTGATGACGGACGAGGGGACGATTATCGTTCCGCCCGGTCATTTCATCTGGATTCCGCCGAACATGTACCATCAGGCACAGGCGCAGGATGGGATGTGCATGCTGAGCATTTACGTCGAAAATGGATTGTGGCCGGACCTTCCAGGCAATTCCGAAGTGTTCCATGCCTCGGATCTGTTCGAATGCTTGATGCAGCGAATGATCGAGATCGAGGAGAAGGGCGCGTTTTCGAGTTCGACGTTCGATGCCATCGTAACCCTGATCCGTGACGAGATCGGACTCGCAAGTCGTCTGGATATGTCGATGCCAATGCCGCGGGACAGGAGACTGGCGCGCATCTGCAATGCCATATTGCGTGAACCGACCGTTCTGCGTGGCAAGGATGAGCTTGCTCGCATCGGCAATGTCAGCCACCGGACCATGACAAGGCTTTTTCAGACAGAGCTGAAGATGACCTACTCAGAATGGTGTCAGCAGGCTTTGATTCTGAACGCCCTTGCGCGCCTTGCTGCCGGTGACCCAGTTACGACCGTCGCCATGGATCTCGGTTACGTAAGCCCCAGCGCTTTTTCAGCCATGTTCAGGCGGCGTGTCGGTTGTTCGCCAAAAGAGTTTGCGAAACAGTATTGATATCGATCCAAGTCCGGTCGCGGGTATGGCTGCATTCGTCATGAATGCACCCGGGAGCCGTTTTAACCGCTCTCAAAGGCTTCCCGCTTCCTGGACAACCAAACACCGTACTTTCGATGGTTGAACGCCGAAACGACGAACGAACAGCCGCGAAAAGTGGCTTGCGCTGTTATAACCGACGGAATACGCGATCTCGGTGACGCTCATTTCACCTGTCTGCAACATCCGCTGCGCTTCCATAAGACGCTGCTCCTGCAGATACGCATAGACCGCTGTGCCATACATGTTGCGAAATCCCGACTTCAGCCGCTTCTGGCTGAGCCCGACTTCACGTGCAAGTGCTTCGATCGTCCACGCACGACCGAGGTCGCTGGTCATCGCATCGCGTGCCTGTTTTAGCTGACGGCGGTCGCGCGGTGCGGCCAGCGTGGCGGGTTGAGCCTCGCGCAGCTCGCTTATTGCCATGTCGATGATGTCCAGCGCCCGCGCCTCCAGCACCAGGTCTCCGCTGTCGGACATCGCGCTATCGAAAAGCGCTTTTGCGTGCGCCAGGAGCTCTGGCGGTACCGGCAGGACACCGACCCATGTCTCCTCGCTCGAAGCCGAGTGAAGCGGATGCCCGTCCGTCAGCGTATTGAGAAGATCGCCGGCACCGAGCCTTCCCCAGAACTCCATGTCAACGCGGATGTCGATCCCCTTGAAGCGAGAGCCAAGCGGCACGTCATAATAGCCGTGCGCACCACGTGGCGCTGCCATCACATAAGCGCGGCCCGGTCGATAGGGCACCACGGCGGCGCGTTCCCCTTCGGAACCGAGTATCCAGCCCTGCCCCGAAGCGCAAAAAAGACAATCAATGGCGACGCAGGGCTCCGTTTGATAGCGGCCTACGAAATCCCCGCCGACGACGATATCGAAGACAGTCAGAGTGAGGCCGTTGCGCACCCCCAGAACCTTGTAGGCGCCATCGGTGCTCGGTGGAGCGGTCACTTTCTCCGCTGGACTCGGTCCAAGAACCACCACTTCGCGCTGTTCGGACTGCGCCAGCGTTCTTTGCTCGATATGTAAACTCAAAGCCATGCCCCCACGAATTGCGCATCCGTTCCCGCTTGCCGCAAATTATGGACCTGATCGCACTATCATTGAACCTGATAATGATAGTCAAGTTTTTCGCACCATCCTATGAAGCCCCGGTTTCGAGACTGAGGGGGCATGGTGAAGATCGTTCGATACGTGATGGCGCGTTCCGCTGGCTGGGCCATACTCGGCTGGCTCGCAGGGCTTTACGCCGCGCAATCGGTCACGGGAAGCATGGTGCAGACGGCACTGCCGGTTGTACTGCGCGACATTGGCATGCCGCTCGACAGCATCGGCTATCTGTCCGTGCTTTTCCTGCCATGGGCACTGAAGTTTCTCTGGGCGCCGTTGATCGACCGGTTCCTGAACGAGCGCACATGGATTCTTCTCTGTCAGACGGGGATCACGCTTTGCTTCATCGCTGCTGCCAACCTGCCGCCCCAGGATCATATGCCCGCGCTCGCCGGTGTTCTTCTGATGATGGGCTTTCTGGCCGCGACACAGGACATCGCAACCGACAAGCTGGCCGTTCACGCGACAACGCCCGAGACGCGGGGCGCGGCAAGCGGTGCGTCCACCGCAGGCGCCTATCTTGGCTTTCTCATTGGTGGCGGCATATGGCTGATCGTCTACAACTATGCCGGCTGGGCTGTGTCAATGCTTGCCATGGCCGCGTTCGTTGTCGCGCTGAGCTTGCCTATCGCGCTTGCAAAACAGCGCACCGGACACCCTGCCGAATACGGTGAAGCCCTGCCGAAAGCCCGCCTGCGCAACACGCTTTCGAACCGCGCCTTGATGCGCGGACTGATCTTTCTGCTTTTCTATCAGCTGGGGCTGCGCGCGGGTTCCTCCATGACCGGGCCCTATCTGGTCGACAAGGGTGTCTCGCTCGACCTGATCGGCATCATCCGCGGTGCCGGCGGCGCGGCTGCCGGCTTCCTCGCGGCAGTGTTCGGGGCCGTCCTGGTGCAGAAGGCCGGCATCGTCCGTTCGATCACCCTGCTTGCGGCCCTGAACGCCGGTGTGCTGCTTCTTCTTGCGGGGTTGGAGATGTCAGGACGCGTGTCGACCACGACCGCCATTGTCCTGCTTATCGTCGAGAGTGCAGCCGTGGCCATGTCTTTCGTCGCCGTCTACGCGGCGATGATGAACTGGTGCAACCCGCACCAGGCAGCCACGGACTTTGCCGTGTTGCAAAGCATCGACGCCGTGCTTGCGATTGCCGCCGCCTCGGTCGCCGGCGTGCTTGGCCAGACCTTCGGCTATGGCTGGATCTTCTGTTTTGCCGCTTTCCTGATCGCAGGCGCGCTGTTCATCGCGCCGCGCCTTCTGGCTGGAGCAGGTCCGAAACCGTCACATTCACAACTCCCTGAAGAGGTTCTGCAAAAATGAAACACAAGCTCCTTCGGGACGTTTCCCTTCTCGCCCTTGTCACCGGCCTTTCGTTACAGGGTGCGTCTGCACAGGATTACTCCGACCCCACACTGCTTGAACGCCTGACCATTACCGCAACAAAGCGCAATCAGGATTATTTCGCATTGCCGGCGACGATCGACATCGCCCAGCCCGACGCGCTTGAGCGGCGCAACATCGACAATGTGGCGGACCTCGACCGGGTTTTTCCCGACGTCAACATCCGCACGCGTTCCGGCCGCACCTATGCGAACTTCACCATTCGCGGGCAGGCATCGCTGGATTTCTACAATCCGAGCACACAGGTCTATATCGACGGGTTGCCGCAGGACAGTTTCAATCTCGCACGCGCCCTGCCCGGCAATCTGGATAGCGTCGAGCTTCTCTATGGCCCGCAGGGCACGCTATACGGCCGCGGTGCCATTGGCGGCGTCATCAACATCACAACCCGCAAGCCCGACGATGAATTCCGCTTCGGGTTGGACGGCGCGATCACCACAGAAAGCGCCAGGAGTTCGCTTCACGTCAACCTTCCTCTCATCGATGGGGCATTGTTCGCGGACGCGACCTTCTCCGCCCTGCGCGATAAGGACAGCTACACGACGATGACGGGCGAGGATGTGGGCGGCACCGACAACGTTCACGGTCAAGTCCGGCTACGCTACGCACCGGAGGGCAGCCCGTTTGACGTGATGCTGACAGCCGGGCGCGGCCGGGTGACCTCCACGGAGGAGTATTTCGTCCTGGAATCCATGCTGAAGGAGAGGATCGCGCTTCCAGTGCCTTCCAGCTACGATCTCGACACGTGGAATTTAGGGCTGAACGCCAGCTACGATCTGGGATTCGCGACGCTAACCGCGCTCACCGGCTATCAGGACAGCACGCTCGACCGGACGATTTTCGGCAGCTACACGCCGGAATGGCAGAGCACCTTCAGCCAGGAACTTCGCATCGCTTCCAACCCGGATGAGGGCAATCCGATCGATTATGTGATCGGCGGTTATTATCAGAACCTCGATTTCACACGCAAAGTGCCGGTGGCCGGTCAGGTCTCCAATCAGAAGATCAATTCCTACGCGCTCTTTGCCGATCTCACCTGGCATGCAACCGACCGTCTCGACATCAGCCCCGGCCTGCGCTTCGATCATGAGAAGGCCACCGCAACCGCCACGGGCGGCGTCACGCTCGACGGCGAAAACAGCTTCTCCGCCCTTTCACCCAAACTGGGCGCAAGCTATCGCCTTTCGGACGAATGGCTGGTCTACGGCCTGTTCAGCACCGGGTTCAAAGCCGGTGGCTTCACCCGCAATGTGACGCCTGCCAACATCGCCTTCACCTACGATCCACAAAACACCTACAATGGCGAAGTAGGCGTCAAGTATCGCAACGATGCCGGCACTCTGGAAGCACAGCTTTCCGCCTACTACAATGTCACACGCGACTACCAGATGTTTGTCGGCGTTCAGCCGGTCCAGTATCTCCAGAATGTGGGCGAAGTCACATCGAAAGGCGTCGACCTGAAAGTGCGCGCCATGCCTACCGACAGGTTCGGCATAACCGCCGGCATCGGCTACAATCACACCCGTTTCACCAAATACGACAATCCTTTCACGCCCGGCATCGATTACACCGGAAACAGAGTGCCCTACGCCCCTGAACTGACGGCCAATCTCATGGTCGATTACCGGTTCGATCTTGCAGGCGACTATGGCGCACTCATCCCCTATGCCGCCGTCAGCTATGTGAGTGACATCTACTTCGACGAAACCAACACGATTGGACAGGATGGCTATGCGCTCGTCGACCTTGGCATGAAATGGGAGGTCAACGAGAAGGTGGCCGCCGAGGCCTTCGTCACCAACCTCTTCGACACGACCTATACCACCTACGGCTTCAATGCCGGTTCGCCCTACGGCAATGTCTATCAGGTTGGTCAGGGCCGCACGATCGGCGGCCGCATCAACCTGACATTTTAGGGGACGGGTCATGCGTGTCCTCATTGCCGGCGGCGGCCCAGCCGGCCTGACCCTTGCCGCCTGCCTGCGTGACCGAGGCATCGAAGCCACGGTCATGGAGAAGAACGAGAAGGGGCGCACCGGAGGTTATTCCATCGGCCTCCACGTCAATGGATGGAGCGTAGCGGAGCGGCTTGGGCTGATCGAGACCTTCCGCGCGAAGGCGATGCCGCTTGGTCCCGCGCATCAACTTGACCGCACGGGACGGAAGCTCTTTTCCTATGATTACCGGACGCTTGCGAAAGCTGCGGATGGCCAGATGCTCGCCATCCTGCGCAGTGATTTTCAGCACATCCTGACGCAGGAAATCGAAAGGGACGTCGATATACGCTACCGGACCACGCTTGAAAGCGTGACCGATGACAGGAACGGTGTCGATGTCACATTCTCGGACGGGCGTTCGGACCGCTTCGATCTTGTGATCGGCGCGGATGGATATCGCAGTCATCTGCGCGCCATGACATTCGGGCCGTTTGAACGGTTTCTGAGACCGCTCGGTTACCGGGCAAGCGCGTGGCGCGTGCAGATCGAAAAACCGCTTGAGGCCAGTTTCGTCGGCATGATGGATGTCGATCATCAGGGCGGTCTCTACAATGTCGGCGATGGAACAGCCGCGACGCTCTTCTGCTGGCGTGATAAAGACACCGGGCGGCTTGGCCCGAAGGAGCGCCTCAATGTTCTCATGGAGCGCTTCGGCGACTGGCCGGACCCCATACATTCAGCACTGCGCCTGCCCATCGACTGGGATCAGGCGTTCTTCGACACAATCTCGCAGATTGAAGTACCGCACTGGTCAAAAGGCCGGGTCGCCCTGCTTGGCGATGCCGCCTGGTGCCTGACATTTCTTGCCGGTCAGGGCACATCCACCGCGATGGCCGGTGCCTATATTCTCGCGTCCGAACTTGCCCGCAAACCTTTTGGCGAAGCTTTTTCCGCTTATGAAAACCGCCTCCGTCCGCTGGTGACGCGCATGCAGGCGGTCTCGCGTCAGATCGGCGGGCATTATGTGCCGCAAAGCAAACGGGGCATGCGCATACAGTCCTGGGTCCTCCCCGTTCTTCTTTCACGGCCGCTGATACGCCTGACATCGGCCCGCCTCGGCGCGCCGGCGCTGGACCTCGATACATGGAGTGGCTGAAGACGAGTGGACGAGACAACGGGTGAGGCCACAAATTGTCCCCTCACCCGCGTCTTCTTGCTACAGCATTTGCAATCAGGTGAGATCACCCGGCGTCCGCAGAAATGCGGAGAACAAACTGACTAGAGTGTCCTTTCTGCGTACAGATGGACGCACAGCGCTTTAAAAAGTTTTGCTCACACCCACTCCGACAACGCGACCGGGTCCCACTGTGGCCGTGTGAACAGTGGGCGAATAGGTCGAACCGAAATATACCGGCCGTTCGTCAAGAAGATTGTTGGCGAAGGCGTATATGTCGAGACCGTCGCGGCTCCAGCCAAGTCTCATATTGACCATATGGTAGTCATCGAGGTCGGCCGTATTCTGAATATCCACGGAACGTTTGCCGACATACTGGTACTGAGCGTTGAAATGGAAATCTTCCCAGAACCGATAGTCAATGTCTGCCGAAGCGGTGAACTTCGGTGCGTTGGGGACGCGGTTTCCATCGAAAGTGCCCGGCACGGCATCCGCACCCACATTCTTGATCCGCGAGATCGTAAAGCCAAGGCCGGCACCGAGGGACAGCGCATCGGTGATTGCAGCTCGGCCCTGCAATTCCATCCCGTAGCTCTCATAGTCCTGGTTGACGAAGGAGAACGTGATGGGCAATTGAGAAGTATCATACGCGACCAGCTGCCCGTCACGCACATCATTGTAGAAGGCGCTGATGGAGAGATCGAGACGCTCGTCCAAAAGGCTCGCCTTCAGGCCGGCTTCGTAGCTCCACACATTTGACGGCCTGAACGGTATGGTGGGCCGCCCCACCGGTGCATTGAGCGTAAAGCGTTCGAAACCGCCCGATGCGTAACCATGCGAGACGGAGGCATAGCCCATCCAGTCGTGCGAGAAATCGTAGCTCACGGCCATACGGCCCGTGAGATAGGTGTCAGAGATTTCTCCATCCTGCGAGAATGCGCTGACCGTGCCGGGAAAACCCTTGCCGGTATAGTCGAGATCGAGTCTCTGTCGATCATGTGCGAGCCGGAGACCACCCGAAACCTTCAGCCTTTCCGTGACGGGCACGGTCACATCTCCAAATGCGGAGACTGTCTGCGAACGGATCCCGGTATTGAAGATGCCGCTCGAATATGGGCTGTAGGTGCTGTCCTGATTGCGATCCGACGCATAGTCGGAAAAGAAATAGTGGACGCCGGCAACCCATGAAATCTCCGCATCTTCCGAAGAGTTCAGACGTAACTCCTGGCTGAATATCTGCTCGCGTTCATCCGAGTGCGAATTGTCCTGCCCCGGCGTCGGTACGTAACCATAGGCACCATCGAAAAGAACGGCGTCAGTCACGTCCACAAGACCATTGAGTCTGATGTTCTGGTAATTGGAGATCGATGTCAGCCTGAAGGCTTCGAACTCTTTTTCAATCTCAAGTGTCGCTTCCGCACGCGTGCGGCGGTTTTCGGGAATGACGTCGGAGCCGCTGACCGGAAAGCCCGGCGCTTCAAGGTACATATTGTAATTGTTGTGCCGCTCGTCGCGGTCGAAACCCAGAACCAGATTGACCGAAAGATCGTCGGTGGGCGTGTAGCGCAGGGTTCCGCGTGCTGCCGCGATGTCGAGAGCGCCTTCCTCGCCACCGATCACAACATTGGGAACATCCCCGTCCTGCTTCTGGTAGCGGAGTGCTCCACGCCCGGCGAGTACCCCCTCCTGAAGCCAACCGCCAATCACCGCCTCGCCAAGCGCATAACCTTCGGTCCCGACCTCGCCCGTAAGCCTTACTTCGTGTTCGCCATCGGCAGGGCGTGTCACGACATTGACCGCACCGCCCATTGCGTTGCGCCCAAAGAGCGTGCCCTGCGGACCACGCAGAACCTCGATCCGCTCCACGTCAAGCAGCGACGGCGGGAAGCCGAAGGCGCTCGTGCCGGCACCATTGGTTGCAAAACCAACCGAGTTATCGAGAGAGTTCGCCGGCTGTCCCAGTGGTCCGATGCCACGCATGTTCACGAAATCGAGGCCAGGCTGGCCGAAACCGCCGAAATAGAAGTTTGGCGCAGAGCGCGTCAGCGCCGCACCCGGATCGACAGCATTTGAAACCGGATCGTCACCTTCAACGACGGTTACACTGCCTGCAAGTTCATGGGCCGCTTCGATCCGCTTCAGAGCGGTGACGGTCAGAACCGGCAAGACTGTGGCAGCGTCCTCGTCTGCATGAGCCGGAAAACCCGCCGCCCCGCCCAGGAGTGCCCCTCCAAGAAACGTGGATGCCAGGAGCGTCCCTTTGTTACCAACCATTACAAACCCCACCTCACTCTGGATCGGTCCACTGAACCGACAGTTCACCCCGGGGATAGAACAGGCAAAAAAACTTCTCCAGAGACTCCACTTTCGTGGTCTCAAGAAATTGTTTTGTCATATTCAGCCCCCTGCCCAGCGGGGACAGCACCCTCCCGCGCAGCGCGTTCCGCATTCCAGAGCCGCCGGTAAACAGCGCAATCGGAAAGCAGTTTCTCGTGCCGCCCATCGGCGACAAGTGAGCCGTTCTCAAAGACGAGAATCGCATCGGCCCCGGTGATCGAGCGCAGCTTGTGGGCAACGACGATGACCGTACGCCCTGCGCAAAGCGATGCGATCGCTGTCCGTATCTCGAACTCACTCTCCGGATCCACCGATGCGGTCGCCTCGTCGAGGAGAATGATCGGTGCGTCCTTGAGGAGCGCCCTCGCAATGGCCAGCCGCTGCCGCTGCCCTCCAGACAAAAGCTGTCCGTTTTCGCCGATATGCGTGTCGTAGCCCTGTTCGAGTGCCTCGATGAAGCCGTGGCAGGCGGCAGCCCTGCATGCAGCTTCGAGCTGGCTGTCAGTTGCCTCGGGTTTGGCAATTCGCAAATTCCCGGCCACCGTGTCGTCAAACAGGAATGTGTCCTGAAAGACCGTAGCAAACATACCAGCGCGCTGGCCTTCGCTCATATCGCGCAAGTCAACACCACCAATGCGCACCGCCCCTTCGTCCACATCCCAAAAGCGCGCCAATAGGTTCAGCACCGTGGACTTTCCTGATCCCGATGGCCCCACCAGGGCATAGAGGCCACCTGCCGGCAGGACGAAGCTCGCCAAGCGCAATGCCGGTAACGCGCGATCATAGGAAAAGGACACGCGCTCGAACTCGATCCCCGTGTCATGCGGCTTGCCCACAGCATGGGGTTCGCTCAGCCGCTCCATGGCGAGAACTTCCCGGATGCGCACAAAGGCGCGCTCCTGTTGACGCCGATAGAATGTCAGTTCGAACGCATCGCCAAGCGGACCGTAGAAGAACAATCCGATGACCATGAAGATCAGCAGAACAGCGGAGTCGATGCGGCCCGAGATCGCCAGTGTTCCGCCGACGCCGAGCAGAACGCAGAAACCTGCTTCAAGAACAGCCTGGCCGAGCCCCACGGTCGGCGCGACACGGGTCACAGTGGAAAGGCTGATGTCCCTGTGCCCTGCCAGACTCTCGCGCAACGGACCACTGACGCGCCCTTCGAGCCCCAGCGAGCGGAATGTCGGTATAGACTGAAGATGATCCATAATGCGCGCGCTCAGATCCTCGCGTGCGAGGACCATGCGCTGCCATACACCAACAGCCACCCTATCCGACCACGCAACCACGAGCAGGAAGACCGGGACAGTCGCTACGATGGCCAGCGCCATGCGCCAGTCGAGCAGCACCATCAGGATCAGGCTGATGACGGGAGCCACGAGCGAGCGCACAAGCTGCATCGCGGGCGTTACATAATTCAGCTCCGTCGTATGCTGCGTCAGCAATGTCTCGAGCGCTCCCGTATCCCTGCGCGTTAGCTGCCCGAGCGGAATGTGAGCGAGTTGGTCGGCCAGGCGGCGCTGGAGTGCAGCAACCACGCCGGTCTGCACCTTCCAGAGACTGCGGTTGGCCACCAGATTGCAGAGCACCTGAAGGGTGAAAAGCCCCAGAACAACCGCAGCATAAAACCATATGCGTTGTTGCGTCAGCTCGCCGGAGATCACATCCAGCATAAGCATCAGAACGGCGATCACGGGCGCGCCCATCATGAGCGCTTCCAGCATCAGAAGCGGCAGGGCCCTGCCGAACAATTCGCGCCGCATCGGGCCGGCAAGCGCCAGTGCAGTGCGCAGAGTTCCACCTTCCTCGGGAAGGTCCAACGCCGGTTGGGCAGTGTCTACAAACGGCTTCTGTTCCGCTTGCGTGGCGATTTCCGGGCTGCCTGCCGCGCAACCCTTCGCCAGCGACCATCCGTCGGCCGCGGCATATTGTTCATAGAGCCTGGCGTAGTCCGGGCTCTCCTTCAGAAGCGTTTCATGCTTGCCGGAAGCAACAATCTCACCCTCGCGCATGAGGAGGATGCGATCGGCATGCCGGATCGTGTCGACCCGATGCGCGATGGCGATAACCGTACGCCCCTTCGAGAGTTCCCGCAAAGCCACCAGCACCTCCGCCTCGCTGTCTGGGTCCAGCGCGGAGGTCGCTTCATCCATTATGACAATGGGTGCGGCGCGCAGAATGGCGCGGGCAATGGCCACGCGCTGGCGCTGGCCACCGGACAACAGCCGGCCACCCTCTCCCACGGGCGTATCGAGCCCCCTTTCGAGCTCCAGCGCGAAGTCGAATACGAGCGCCCTTCGGGCGGCGTCTTCCACCTCGGCATCGCTTGCGTCTGGACGCCCTGCACGGATATTGCCCGCGATGGTGTCGTTGAGCAGATAAGCATCCTGCAAAATGAAGCTCATCATTGCAGATAGCGACTGCCGATCGATGCGTCGAATGTCGACACCGCCGACAGCGACGGCACCCCCATCCACGTCCCAAAACCGACCAGCGAGACGTGCGAGGGTTGTCTTGCCACTCCCCGACGGACCGACAATGGCAACCAATTCCCCGGCATCGACCCGGAAGTCTGTGCCACGGACACCGCGTCCATTCTCTCCATACGCAAATGAGACATTGTCAAAGGCAATGTCGTAACGGGTTGGAATCTCGACGCCGCTGCCCTGCACCTCCATCTGTTCCGCATCGAGTATGGAACGAATGTTGGCACCCGCCGTCTGCATGCGCATTGCAAAGCTTCCGGCTGTGTAGAGCAGCTTGTAGACGGAGGCATTCACACCCAATCCCAGCAGAAGAAACAGGATCAGTGTCGGCAGGTCGATACCGCCGCTCAGATAAAGCAGCCCGCCCGTTGGCAGCACTACAAGGACATTCGCCCGCAACGCCGCCATCATGAGCGCGCTGGGTAGGGCCGCCGCAACAGACATTCGATAGGTGGCATCTGCCATGCCGCCAATTGCCTCGTCGAGGCGCCTGAAGGCTCCTTGCCCCCCGACAAAGCTGCGTATCACCTTCATGCCGCGCAGAAACTCCACAACGGCCGCCCGCAACGCAACACTACCCGCAAAATACCCGGCGACCTCGTTCCTCGCCATGATCAGCGAAAGCGGGTACAGGCCAACGATCAGCGGGAACATGGCCAGCGCTGCAAGCGCCAGTCGCCAGTCGAAGAACGCAAGGAAGAGACCAGCCGTCAGCGGCACAGCGGTTGCTGAGACAATATCGGGAACGGCGTGCGCGAGCACTTCTTCCACCTGCTCCACATCCTCCGATATGATCTTCTTGAGTTCCGCTGTTGAACGCTTGGCGAAAAAGCCAAGCGAGACCCCGTCCAGGCGCTCAATCAACACAAGACGCAGATCATGAAGCGCCCGATAGGCAGCCCTGTGCGAGAGAGAGGTGGATGCGGCAGAGAGGGCCGCCCTGCCGAGGATTGCTGCAAAGGCGAGTGTAATGAACGTCCACAACGCCGCGTGCGAAAGGCGACCGTCGTTCACAAGTATCGCCACCCGGTATACTGCATAACAGGGAGCAAGGCCCAGGAGATTGGCCAGAAATGCCAATGCCGCCGATATCGCCAGTGCCATTCGTTCCTGAAGCAATATCGATTTCATCGACCTGCCTCCGCGGAGTGCCGCTCTCGAAGGAGGAAACAGAAAAAGCATGCACCAAGGGCACCGAGAGCCGCTCCGGCGAACACACTGCCATAACCGATATAGACCGCCACTTGCCCGGCACTGAGCCCGCCGAGAAAACGCAGAAATGCATCCAGCGATGTCATCAGGCCATAGTCCGTGGCGGAGTGCTCGCGGCTCGCAAAATTCATGTAAAGCTGCCAGGTACCGACTGTCAGCGCCCCGGCGAGGCAGAAATCGCCAATTGCCAGCGCTGCGACCGTGGCAGGCAAAAAATGGACAGCCCAGATCAGGGCGAACAACACACCCGCCTTTGCCACATAAAGCAGCCCCATGACGGCAATCACCCCGAAACGCCTCAGCAGGTAACCCATCGCAAAGCTGGCGGGTATAACGGAGCCGGTCGCAACCGTACCCAGCAACCAACCCGCCTCGGAAGCGGAATACCCCCTGTCGATCAACAGCGCGGGAACCAGCACGTCCGCACCGGCTGCCATTCCGAAACAGACTATGGCCAACACCATCGGACCAATTCGATCGTGGCCAAGGAACCGGCGCCATGCGGCCACACCCGGCCTTTCAACGACCGTGGTTCCCGTACTCTTTACCGTTACGGGATGATCCTGTTTCAGCACCCAGGCCGGCAGAGAAAACACGAGCACCGTCAGCGAAACCGCGACGATGCTCATTTCCCAACTGAAAAGGTCGTTGAGGCGTAGCACAAAACCGGAGCCGACCATCGCACCAAGCACCATGGCAGCCACGCCGGCAGCATTGGCTACAGCCCGGCTTTTCACATCTGCATTCTCGATCAGCCAGGACGCAAGGATCAACTGTATCGTTGCCCCGACACAGGCACACAGCAGCGAGAGAGCAATCAACACCCAGGGTGACGTTTCAGGTCTGAAGAGCGCCACCAGAAGGAAAAATCCTGCCAGAAGGAATGCGAGAAACCTGAGCCACGCCAAACGGCCTCCGAACGGTCGGACGGTGCTGCGGTCAAACCAGGGAGCCCATAGCCATTTGAACGCAAACGGCAGCCACACAACATAAGTGAAACCGATGAGATCGAGCGTTGCGCCGCTCTCCCTGAGAACTGCCGGCAAGCCAAGCGTGAAGAAATAGCTGGGCACTCCCTGTAACAGGCTGAACGAGCCCATGAGGATTATCGGTGCAAGGACGAGCTTTTTACCGAAGACCCTGCGGGCGACGAGACTACCGGCACTGGTGGAAGAAGAATTCACTGAACGTCTCTGCATTTGGTGAAGGATCGCGCGAAGCAAAGCCTCACGCAAAAGAAGACTTTTCACATCATAATAATCGGGTCCACGGAGGTAGTTTTGCGCAATCACGAAATGCGTTTGCGCAATCAAGAAATTCAGGGCGTTCGCCTCAATGGATCGGCGAACAGCCTCCGTCGGCCGCAATGGGGCGCGGCTCATCTCGCGGAACGTGTCCAAAATGGCGCCTATACGCCGTCGCAAAAGCACCGGGATTGCTGAACCCGACCCTGTAGGCGACCTGCGAAACCGGTAGGTCGGTTTCACGGAGAAGCTGCTGCGCGTGCTCCAGCCTCCGCACACGCAGATAGCCGAAAATGGTGTACCCAAAGGCCTGGCGAAACTGTTGCGAGAGCGTGGTCACGTTCACCCCCACTCTCCGGCTCAATTCGGCAAGCGTTGGCGGCGTGTCGATGTTTGCTTCGAGCAACTCCCGCACCGCATGGACCCTATCCCGCTCTCGGCGCCCCATCGAGGCGACCATTCTGTCATTCTCCCCCGCGATGCGATTGATCGCGGCAAGAAGGGCCAGAGCGCCACCTTCGAACTGTAATGCGCTGAGGCGGCCATGGTGCTGGGCGGGTGCGACCATGCCGTTGAGATACGACGCCAATTCACCCGACCTGTGCAAAGTGCGCAGATCCCCAGTACCCTCCGGAAACCGCGCGATCGCGCCCATGCTCTCTTCGCCATAGTCTTCCAGCATGGATTGAATGCATTCGTGCGAAAGCGACAGACCCACATTCAGACAGCGCGCGCCGGACTTATGCATACCTATACATTCCCGCTCAGTGGGAAGGCGGGCCACAAGCGGGATATGTGGGAGGATGTCTACTGTTCCGGTCCCCGAAACACGAAGGTTTGACGCATCGCGACCAACCAGGACACCAATGAAAACAGACGGCGGGACATCCGCTCGCAAGATAGTATCACGCGTGTAAGTGACATCACAGAAACTGGCCTGCAGACCCGCCCTGATCTGTCGGGTCAAGACATATCCACTCGCGCTATCCGACGCGATATCCCGTCTGATCAAACCCTGCAAAGCTTCCGGCAAGTGCCGCCCTCGAAAATGCCACCCTGAAACTGTGCATTGTATTTAATATGACTTTTATTGTCATCTTTATTTTTCCGCCATTGGAGTCCGAAGGGCGCATCCCATACGCAATGTGTTTGCCGCCATAAAAATCAGACACCCACCTTCAACAACCATTGATCAGCGACAAGCACTCGTTTGTTGATAACAGACTAAATTGCATCGCGTTTCGCATCAGGCATTGCACGGCAGCCAGCCCCAAAGACAGAGCAAACATACATGGTGAAGTTCTGGAAAACGCACCCATTTAGCATGTGCTGCCACGGCCCCTGGCAACGAGACGCCCCTTGTGCAGAAGAGCGATCCGACTGCAGAAGCGCGCCGCCAGCCAATGCAGTCAGCGCCGTCAGCATGATCGCCCGGTGTCGGGCATCATCTTTGGTCTGGCCTGCCTCATTGTTCCACACCGCGCCCGTCTCGATCTCGCAGCCATGAACGTCGATCAAAAAATCACCAAAAGCCACTGGATAATGCTTTGCTCTATTGGCGAGCGGCGGATGAACGATCCGTTGACCCTGATGTTTTTTTAGTTTATTCGATATAAACAAATTACGCCGCTCGCGCTTTACGTGAGGCAAGCCACCCGCAGTTTTTCCTGCGCGCAGCCAACAGCGAAGAGTTCTCCTTTTCCCCCTCCCGTACCCGGTCGGTCCGGTGGTTTTGTTCAGGGCTGCACACAAAAACAATGCTGAACTTACGAACCCAGTGAAACTCCAAGGCTCAAGTCCCATCCGCGAATTGCTGCGCCCAATTCGTGGTCGTTTGATTGTTGCTATCGCGTTGACGGGCTTGGGCTCGATGCTCACGCTGGCACCGTTGGCGGGAATGGCGCAAATCGCAAAGATCGCCATTAACGGAGCCGGAACAGAGGGTGCGCCAGGCGGCATCTGGCTCATCGCGCTGGCAAGCCTCGCCTGCCTCTTCCTTGGACTGGCGCTGATCGCCGCTGGCGAACTGGCCGCGCATTTGGCTGACAACCGCCTGACCCACGGTCTGCGGCGTGCGCTGGTGGAGCGGCTTTCCCGTGTGCCTCTCGGCTGGTTCAGCAGCCGAGCGTCGGGCGAAGTCAAACAAGCGATGCAGGACGACATCGGCACGCTGCATGAACTGACCGCGCATTACTACACCACGCTCGGGCGCGCCGGGGGCGCGATCCTGTTCTCCGTCGTCTACATGCTTGTCGTGGACTGGCGCATGGCGATCGCCTCGCTGCTTCCCTTCCCTTTCTACTATCTGATCTTCGGCGCGGCGAAGAAGGCCATCAGCGAAGAGCGCATGACACAATTCGTCACCGGCCAGGCGCGGATCAACAATGCGGTGATCGAGTTCGTAAACGGCATTCCGGTCGTCAAGGCTTTCGGCGTCAGCGGCAAGGCGCATGGCGCATATCGCGAGGCGGTGGACGCCTTTACGAAAGCGTTTCTGAGCTTCACCCAGCCTCTTGTCGCGCCACTGGCCAACGCCAATGCGATCATCGCGCCGGTGACGGTCCTTGGTGTCGTGCTGGCATTCGGCACTCTTTTCGTGAGCCTCGGCTGGATAGCGCCGGTCGATGTGCTGCCCTTCGCGCTGATCGCACCCGGCATTTCCGGACCGTTAATGCTGCTCGGTTTCATTTCGCATGGCGTTGCCAATGGCACGGCTGCAGCGCAGCGCGTGCAGGCGCTGCTTGAAACCGAACGTCTGGAACAACCCGCTCCGGGAACGCTGCAGGTTCCTGCCGGAACGGAGGTCCGTTTCGAGAATGTCGGCTATGCCTATGACGGGCAGAATGCGGTGCTTTCCAGCATCGATCTCACACTTGCGCCCGGCACCGTCACTGCGGTTGTGGGTGCATCGGGGGCGGGCAAATCGACGCTCGCGCGTCTGCTTCTGCGGTTTTTCGATCCAACGGAAGGGCGCATTCTGCTCGGCGGTGCGGATCTGCGTCTGATCGAAACCTCGCAGCTCTACCGATCCATCGGTTTCGTTCTGCAGGACGTGCGGCTTGTCAACGCGAGCGTTTACGACAACATCGCGCTCGGCCGGCCTTGCGCCAGCCGGCAGCAGGTGGAGGCGGCGGCACAAGCAGCCAGCATTCACGAGCGCATTCTGGCTTTGCCGCGCGGCTATGACTCGGTCGTGGGCGAGGACGCAAAACTCTCCGGCGGCGAGGAGCAACGCATCTGCATCGCCCGCGCCGTTTTGCTGGATCCGCCCGTTCTGGTGCTCGACGAGGCGACATCCGCCGCCGATGCCGAAAACGAGGCGGCAATACAAAAGGCCCTTTCCCGCATGGCGCGCGGGCGCACGCTGCTTGTCGTCGCGCATCGGCTCGACACCATCATGCACGCGGACCGGATTGTCGTGATGGAAGACGGCGCGGTCCGCGAACAGGGCACCCACGCGCAATTGCTATCCGCCGGCGGAGCCTATGCCCGGCTCTGGCAATCGGGCGGCTATGCCGATGCCGTGCAAGAGGCGGTGGCGCCATGATGAGAACCTTCATCCAGCTTCTTGGAGAAGATGCGCCCATTTTCCGCCGCTATGTATGGATGGCGGTGCTCTACGGGCTTCTGAGTGGCCTCACCATTGCGGCTCTGGTGCCGGTTCTGACGCGGCTTCTGGCCGGTGACACGCATGGATCGGCGCTCTGGCTGTGCGTGCTCCTTGTCGGCGTCGTTGCCTGCTGGGCATGGCGACGGCAGGTGGAGAAGGCCGGCATCGGAGTGGGCATCGCCGTATTGCAGGGCGCTCGGCATCGCATCGGCGATCACGTTGCCCGCCTCCCGATCGGCTGGTTTACCCCGGAAAACACCGCCCGCCTCAATCATTCGGTTTCCAACGGCATGATGGAGATCGCGCAACTGCCCGCCCATGTCTTCACGCCTGTTTTCAGCGGCGCGGTGACGCCGGTCGTCATCGTGGTGGTGCTGTTTGCGCTGCAATGGCAGATGGGGCTGATCGCACTTCTGGCGCTTCCCGTGTTTTCCGCCGTGTTCGTGATCGCGGCGCGTTTCGGGAGACGTGCAGACGAGACCTATCATCGCAATGCCGCCCGGACGAGCCAGCGCATGATCGAGTTCGCACAGGCGCAATCGGTGTTGCGGGCCTTCAACGGTGAAGGCGGCGGCACCCGTTTCCTCGAACAGGCCATCGACCGGCAACGCCGGTCCGGCAGAGAGCTGATCCTGCTGTCGACCGCTTCCGTCGTGCTCAATTCATGGGTGGTGCAGGCCGTGTTGGCGGCTTTGCTCATGGTTGCTGTGCTGGACATTCAGGCGCGCCTCGGCGCAGGGCAGGAAGCCGGCCCGGTGATCGGGCTGGTGGTGGCCCTGCTTCTGTCCAACCGTTTTGTGGAGCCCCTTCTGGACGTGGCGGGCTATGGCGAGGCGCTGCGCGGCGCGCGCAACCAGCTTGAGGCGGTGCGCGAGATACTGGCAATCAGCCCCCTCGCCGAGCCGGAAGCGCCCCGCGAGCCGAAGGACGCCTCCGTCGAGCTGCGCAATGTCACCTTCCGCTATGCAACCGATCAGCCTCCTCTGTTGCAGGGCATCGATCTGAAGGTTGAGCCGGGCAGTATGGTCGCGCTGGTGGGCGCGTCCGGTTCGGGCAAAACGACGCTCATGCGGCTGGTTGCACGTTTCTTCGATGTGGAGACCGGCAGTATTCTGGTGGGCGGGGTGGATGTGCGCGAGATGACAGGCGAGCGGCTTGCCGGCCAGATCAGCCAGATTTTCCAGGACACCTATCTGTTTCAGGGAACGATTGCCGAGAACATCCGCATCGGCAGGCCGGATGCAAGCGATGCCGAATTGGCGGAGGCGATCAGGCAGGCCGGTGTGGAGAGAATTGTCGCGCGCATGCCGGATGGGCTGGAGACGGTCGTGGGCGAAGGCGGCGCGCGTCTCTCCGGCGGCGAGCGCCAGCGCATTTCGATTGCCCGTGCGCTCATCAAGGATGCGCCGATCCTTCTGATCGACGAAGCCACGGCTGCGCTCGATGCGGAAAATCAGGCGGCAATCGCCGAAACGCTGTCGCGCCTGCGCGGCAAGCGCACCCTGATCGTGATCGCACACCAGCTTTCAACCCTCGCCATGGCCGACCGGATCGTGGTGCTCGATGCCGGACAAATCCGTGAAGAAGGGTCGCACGATGCACTGCGCGCTCAGGACGGGCTTTATGCCCGCTTTCTGAAACAGCGGCAGGCGGCGAAGGGCTGGCATATCGCCGCCACACCTTAGGATCAGGCCCCATTCGTATGACCCCAGGCGGACCATGACACGCGCGGCCTTCCCTCTCCTGTTCCTCAGCCTTTGCGTTGCCTCCCTCCTGGTCGGCGTGAAGCAGGTTGCGTGGAGCGACGTTCTCGCACTCGACGACGATGCCTGGCTGACTTTGACGGCAAGCCGCTTCCCGCGCCTTGCGGCGCTGGTCCTGACCGGCGTCGGGCTTTCGATCTGCGGCGTCATCCTTCAGCAGATCGTGCGCAACAGATTTGTCGAACCGGCAACCTCCGGCGGGCTTGATGCCGCCAAGCTTGGCATTCTGGTGGCGCTGATCGCTTTTCCCGCTTCCGGTGCCACGACACGGATGCTGCTTGCGCTGGTCTTCTGTTTCGGCGCAAGCCTGATTTATGTCGCGATCATCCGCCGGATCCAGTTCCGCAACACGGTGCTCGTTCCGGTCATCGGTCTCATGTATGGCAGCGTGTTGAGCGCCATTGCCGAGTTCTACGCATACCGGAACAACATATTGCAGAGCATGCAGGGGTGGCTCCTCGGCGACTTTTCAAAGATCGTTCAGGGCAATTACGAGATCGTCTATCTTATCCTGCCGATTGTCGCCGTTACCTATCTCTTTGCCCATCGCTTCACGATTTTGGGCATGGGCGAAGGCATGGCCACAAGCCTTGGCCTCAGCTATTCGGCAACGGTGACGCTCGGCCTGCTTCTGGTCGCCATCACCGTTTCGGCAACGGTCATCACGGTCGGAACGATCCCGTTCGTCGGCCTCGTGGTTCCCAATCTGGTGGCGCTTTACCGGGGTGACAATCTTGGCCGAACCCTGCCGCTCGTGGCGCTGGGCGGCGCATCGCTTCTGCTTGCCTGCGACATTCTCGGGCGGCTGCTCATCTACCCCTATGAGGTGCCTATCGGCCTTACGGCGGGCAGCATAGGCGGCATTGTGTTTCTCGCGCTCATCATCAGGAAAAACCGATGAAGAGGCTGGCGCGCCCCTTTGCCCTCTGGTCCGCCGTGATCGTTCTGGCGCTGACGCTCGTTCTGCTGCGATCCGGCTTCGATTTCGACTATGTGATCCCGAGGCGGCTGGTTCGGCTGGCGGCCATCGGCCTTGGCGGCACCTGCGTGGCTGTCTCTTCGATCCTGTTCCAGACCATTGCCGGCAATCGCATATTGACGCCGGCCGTGATGGGCTATGAGGCGGTCTATCTTTTTCTTCAGGCCCTCCTGATCCTGCTTCTGGGCACACAGAGCCTGGCGCTTCTCGGCCAACACGGCAACATCGCCATCTCGATCCTGCTCATGCTCGCCTATTCCTGGAGCATCCACCGCTGGCTCTTCAGGGATGGCAGGAACAATGTCTATTTCCTGCTTCTTCTGGGGCTGGTGCTGACCATGGTCATCAGCACCTTCACACAGTTCTTGCAACTCAAGATCAGCCCCGGCGAATTCGCCATCTTTCAGGGTTTCAGCCAGGCGTCCTTCGACCGGGTGCGCGCCGCGCAACTGGTCTATTCCGTGCCGCTTGTGGGGCTGGTGTGCATCCTCGTCTACAGGATGCTGCCGACACTCGACATTCTCGCGCTCGGCAGGGATCACGCCATCTCGCTGGGCGTGGATTATCAGCGGCAGGTGACATTCCTGCTCGCCCTGATCGCCATTCTCGTGGCCGTCTCCACCAGCCTTCTCGGCCCCACCGCCTTCATGGGCATTTTCGTGGCCAACATCGCCTATGCGCTGGCCGGAACCATGAAACACCGCATCACGCTGCCGTTGGGCTGTGCGACGGCAATGGCCGTTTTCATCCTCGCGCAGCTTCTGGTGGAGCATGTCTTCGATCACAAGACCACGGTCGGCATCCTCATCAATTTCGTCTGCGGAGCCTATTTCCTCGCGCTGGTGATGCGCAGGAGAGGCACGGCATGACGACCACGAAACACCTCACCTCAACAGGAGACATATGATGATGCTGGACACAAAGCGCGGGCGTTGGGCCTCCGCCCTTCTGCTGGCTGCCGTTCTCGGCCTTCAGGCGTGCGATGACAAGGCGGCGGAAGCCCCGGCGCAACCTGCCGCAGACGAGCAGGCCGCGAGTGCATTCGCGCCGATCACGGTCACGCACGGGCTGGGCGAGACGGTGATCGGGAAGCGGCCCGAACGTGTCGCCGCACTGGACATGAACGAGGTCGATTTCCTCGACCAGCTCGGCGTGCCGGTTGCCGGAACGGTGAAGGATTTCGTTCCGCACTTTCTCAAGAAGTACAAGGACGATGAGGCGGTGGCCGATCTGGGCTTCATCGTCAAACCCAATCTGGAAAGCGTTCATGCACTGAAGCCCGACCTTATTCTGATTTCGCCGCTACAGGCGCAGCATTATGAGGAACTGAGCAGCATCGCTCCGACCATTCATTTCGATGTGGACTACCGCAACAGCGCCAACGATCATGTGGAGGTGGTGAAAGAGCATCTCGCGACTTTGGGGCAGGTGTTCGGCAAAGAGAAGATCGCGGATGAGAAAGCGGCTTCCCTCGACAAAAAGCTGGAAGACGTAAAACAGGTCACGAAGGATCGCCCCGAAAAGGCATTGATCGTGATGCACAACAATGGTGCCTTCAGCTCGTTTGGCGTGCAATCGCGCTATGGCTTCGTGTTCGATGCGTTCGGCGTGAAACCGGCGAGCGAGAAAGCTGAAGCCGGTCTTCACGGACAGCCGATCTCCAGCGAGTTCATTCAGGAAACCAACCCGGACATTCTGTTTATCATCGACCGGACGGCGGTGATGGAACAGCGTCCAACCCTGAATGCCGAAACCATGGGCAACCCGCTGCTGCGCCAGACCGAAGCCTGGAAGAACGGGCGCGTGATCTTCGTGGATGCGGAGGCCTGGTATGTGACGGCCGCCAGTGTGACTTCCCTGGAACTGATGATCGACGATGTCATCAGGGGCTATGGTGAATGACCGGTCATGCTATCTGAAGCAGACCCGGCGTCACCGCATATCGTCAATCAATGGTATGTCGGCCTGTTCGAGGAGCTTCAGCGCCCCCGTGATGAGGGCACGGACGCCGAGCGCATGTTCGGCGTCTATCGCATCCAGTCCCTTCGTCCCGGCGAGCTTGTCGCCTGAAAGAGCGGTGATGCTCTGCGCATCCTCGCGCACGGTATCGGCCAATGCGACGCAGTGATAGGCTATGGTGAAAAGCAGCCAGTGCGACCGCGATCTGGAGATTCCATACGCGTTCGCCACATGCACCTGATGGGCATCGATCTTTGCCATCATGGGCGGTGTTATCGTGTCGCGGCGGAGCAGGAAGGGCGCGAGTCCGGGATGGGCGCCGATGAGCCGCCACATGGATTCGCTGAACGCGGCAAGGTAGCCCTCCAGATTCTCACAGCCTTTGCCATGCGTCTCCGGAAGTGGCCATCGCTCGAAGATTTCCTCTGCGACCAGGCACTTGAGTGCAGCAAGATTCTCGATCCGCTTGTAGAGCGCCATCTGGCTCACACCGAGGCGTTTGGCAACGCCTACGATGGTGAGATCGGGCAGACCCATTTCGATACCCGCATCTGCAAGGCGTTCGCGGGTAATGGTCCGCGGGCGCCCCCGCGCAGGCGGTGTTTCTTCACTGTTCATGCGCTTCTTTCTTCGGTGGCAAGCCGTACGCGCCAGATTACTGACCCGGACTGCTGACCCGGGCTGCTGACAATGCGGGACCATAGGGCGACACAATCCGCGCCTCAAGCAATGCTGCGCTTCGCTATGCCGATTGGCGAGATCTCCAGCCTTCACATTGACCAGTATCACATTTTAGTTTAGTATATATAAACTAATATCGATTCCACGCACGGGGGCAATGCTCCCTCATCCTCAGAGTTTGTACGTGAAGACATCCGTTCGCGCATGCAGCAGCCGTTTGCGGGTCCAGGTTCAAGCGTCCGGCATGCGGCTTCGGGGAGAGGCGAAACACATACGGGACTAAGCTTCAATCCCGAACAAGCAACGGTTTTTTCAAGCGAAACACCCCAGCCAGTTCCGGAAAATCAAGAAAATCCAAAAACGCTGGAAAGGAACTCAGAAATGAGCCTTGGGGACCGCATTGGGGCCGGAAGAATTGCTGATTGCCGCCGCTTGTTGCTGACCACCGCACTCACCGCATGTTCGACGGGCGCCCTGCAGGGAGTGGCAGTTGCGCAGGAGCAAAACGGCTATGCCGAGACAACGACCCTGCCAGCCATAACCGTGACCGGGCAGAAAATGGATCGTTCGCTGCAGGACACTGCCGTTTCGGTTTCCGTGGTAACGGCAGACGATATTGAGCAGAAGCCCGACGCGGGAACCATTGCGGACATGCTTCAGGGCATTCCCAACGTGCTGTTCACGAACAATGTCGATGCGCCGATCATTCGTGGCATCGACACCAAAGGCCCTATCGTGAAGGGGAATGCCTATCTCGCCAAGCCGATCCCGCGCGCGACGATCAGTGTCGATGGCCGCTATCTCAACCCGTCCGAACTGGACTACGGAGCGGCGTCCATGTGGGACGTCGATTCCATTGAGGTTTTCCGCGGGCCGCAGACCACGACGCAGGGCGCACACAGCATGGCGGGCGCGGTCATCGTCAACACGAAAGATCCGACCTTCACGCAGGAACTGGCCGGCCAGGTTCTCTATGGCAGTTATGAGAAGAAGCGTGTTTCCTTCATGGCCAACGGGCCGATCATGCAGGATCTCGCAGCGCGCTTCGCGTTCGATTACAGCGGTCGCGAGACCTTCATCGACTACACGAATCCGGCCTTCACCGCACGCGATATGGATCAGGATTTTCGGGACATCAATGCGCGCATGAAGCTTCTGTGGGAGCCAAGCGAAATACCCGGATTGCAGGCAAAGCTCACCTATTCGCGCACACAGATCAAACGCCCATCCGACGAGGCCGCGACCTATCCCTACGACAATCTCGAAAACGAGACCATCTATGTCGACAGCGTCAGAACCCGAACCGACACAGGCATTTTCGATCTGAAATATGATTTCGGCAACGATGTGGTCCTGAGGAACCAGCTTCAATATTCGGACGGAACCTATGATTTCGCCTTTGCCGCACCGTTCTCCGGTCTGGCAAGCCGCGACTACGAAAATCTCTCGAACGAGTTTCGCGTCAATTTCGGCAATGAGGATTCCGTCTGGAGTGGCGTTGCCGGCATCTACTATTCCAATGACAGGACGCACAACAGGTTCAACAATGTTCTCGGCTCAGCCGATGCCGACCTGACGCATCAGAGCGTCGGCATCTTCTCGGAGGTGAACTGGCGTCTTGCGGAACGCTGGGCGCTGACTGGCGGCCTTCGCTACCAGAACGACCGTATCGGACATGACGGGGTTTCGAGCTATGTCCCCGGCGTGCGGCATGACTACGAAAAGACGTTTGACGCCATCCTGCCCAGCATCTCCCTGGCTTATGACGTGACCGACGATTTCACCGTCGGCGGTCTGATAAGCCGTGGCTATCTTCCCGGCGGTACGGGCGTGAACTTCCGTGGCGGAGAATACTACACGTTCGATGAGGAAACCGCCTGGAATTACGAGCTTTTCGCGCGCGCCAATCTTCTCGACAACCGCCTCTCGATCACGGGCAATCTGTTCTACACCCGCTACAAGGGCTCGCAGCGCTCGGTCACGGATTATCTTCCTGACGGGCGCCCCTTTGGCTCGATCATCATCAATGCCGACCGCGCCGACGCCTACGGGCTGGAACTGAGCGCCGATTATCAGGTGCTCGATAATCTGCGACTGCGCGGCGGTCTTGGTCTTCTGCGCACCGACATCACACGGTTTGCCGACTACCGTGGCAATGCGTTCGAGGGCAAGGAGTTCGCCAAGGCTCCGGGATACATGTTCAATGTGGGCGCCGACTGGGACGTGACCGATACGTTCCGCGTGAGCGGCGACCTGCGCTTCACGGACGATTATTTCTCGAACGACATCAACGAGATCGACTATCGCGTCGGTTCTTATTACATCGCGAATGTCCGCATGTCGTACAAGCCCACCGAGAACTACGAGATATTCGCCTTCGCGAACAACATCTTCGACAATCGCGCGCCGATCCAGAAATCTTTCGACAGAATGGCAAACAAGCCTTCGGCATCGATAATCGCGCCGCGCGAGATTGGAATTGGCATGAAGGTGAATTTCTAAAGGAATTTCAGGAGAACCGGAAACGGTTCTCCCCCACCCCGAAAGACAGACGGGGCGCGTTGCCATCCGCCTCCGATGGTTTCCCCTCCCGCCAGGCCGCATTTCATCAATGGGCGGTCCAGACAGGCCGCTGCCAGTCAACAGCCTTGCAACTCAGGAAGAAATTGCTCAGACTTGGCAAGCCAGCCTGATTTGCCAGCCCGCTCTGTAACAGTTAGAGCACCTTGATAGTTGGAGCACCGGCCCGCCGCTTTCGGACCTTTCCGTTCCCGCGGACTGTTCCGATGATTGCGCTGGATGTTTGCATGAACCTGATTGAGCCGCATCGCTTTACACCCGTCGAGGCGGGAACGACGGCGACCGTCACTCTGCCGAGCCTGCCCCGCAAAACCCATGTCGATGTACGGCGGATCACGGCCGGGCTCGTGCTGGCGTGCAGCCACTTCTCAAAGGACATGCGGCAGGACGACATTGTCCGCCGCCCGGCGGGCGACCTGCTTTTGACCTTCAATCTCTCGGGCCGGATGCAGCTTGTCGGCCACAACGGCACGGCGCATGAGATCGGCGGTGGTCAGGCCTGGATCATCCGGACCGGCGGAAAGCCTCTGCAACGGATCGTGGAGAAAGGCGAAGGCTGCTCGAACATCGTCATAGCCCTCGCAATGTCCCGCCTCGACCCCGCCCTTTCCGATCAGTTTGAAAAGGCGCTGCCCGCCACGCGCCCGCTGCGGCGTCTGCGCCTTCCCGTGCCGGGACGGGCCGAACTGGACATGCTGCTGGACGAGCGCTGCGGCCCGGCCGCGCTTTTGCGCAAGGAGGGTCAGTGCCTCGCTCTTGTCGGCCACGCGCTCGAAGAGCTTTCAGCCTGTCCCGGCTCAAGTGTCGTGGCCGATCATCGCACCCTTCTGGTCAGCCGGATCACCGCGCTCCTGTCCGAACGGATGGCGGACACGATAACGATGCCGGAGCTGGAGCGGGTCGCCGGCATGAGCCACGTAACGCTGAACCATGTTTTCCGGGCGGAGACCGGCATGACGGTTTTCGAGCGCTTGCGAATGCTGCGGATCGAAACCGCCGAGCAGATGATACGCCACACCGATCGCAGCTTTACGGACATCGCGGCGACATGCGGATTTGCCGATGCCAGCCATCTCTCCAACGCGTTTCGCAAACGCTTCGGCGTGACAGCGAGCGAATGGCGTCGCCGAGGCAACAAAAACGGCTGACCCTTCACAAAACGCAAGCGTGTTTTCGGCGGTTACAAGTTTTCCCAAGCGGTTCGTGGCACGGCTTCCGGCAAAGGAGGCCATCAATGTCCCGCATTCACATTTCACGCGTCGTGCTTTTCAGCCTGTCAACGGCTCTGACTGGCATTCTGCTGCCGGTTCATGCAGGAGCCGAGGACGGCACGACCCATCTGGGCGAGATCACCATTTTCGCGAACCATTGGGAAGAGCTTGCGCGCAAAGCGCCCGCAACGGCAACGGTGCTGCCCGAAGATGTGCTTGCAGCGCCGGTGTCTCCCGACCTCGATGCGATGGCCGCCCGCTCCGCCAACACGGTTTTCCAGCGCGCCAACTCCCAGAAGCGACTGGTCGTTCGCGGCATGTCGGCCTTCGACAACGCGCTGTCCGACCCGGTCGGCTATATGGTGAACGGCGTTCCCCTGCCCATGGGCACAATCCAGCTACCGCACTTTTTCGGTGCCGGGAACGTGACGCTTCTCAAAGGGCCGCAGGGCACCACATTCGGGCGCAACTCGGAAGCCGGCCTGCTGACATTCGACACAATCGCCCCCGGCAGCCGCGAAGGTGGAGAAGTCAATCTCGGTCTGTTCGGCTCGGATGCGGGAGCATCGCCTTTTGGTGGCAACGGCTCGGTCATCTGGTCGGGGCAGGCAGAACGCGGCCCGGCAATTTCACTCGGTCTGGAGTTCGCCCGCGACCCCGGCGTGATCCGGAACCCGGTGACGGGCGCGGACGATGGTGGCAGAAACCAGCGCGCCACCGGCTTCCTCGGTGTCCAGTGGGATGTGGGCGACAGCGGCTATCTCAAGCTGACCACCGTGGGCGAGGACCAGAAGCTCAACAAGGAGCAGTTCCGCTATGTTTCCGGACCGTTTGCGACAGAGCGCTATGAAAGCGTTTATTCCGATCCATCCTGGGAAACCCGGCGCAGCAGCATCAATGCGCTCGAATACGGCCACAGCTTCGATGGTTTCGACCTGAAGGCAATCACCGGCTTCACCACGTTCGACCGGGAGTTCGAGCTGGACTTCGACGCCTCCCCCCTGCCGCTCGGCGTGACGGAGATGGATGTTCGCGACCGAACCGTTTCGCAGGAAATCCGTCTGACCTCGACCGGTGAAGGCCCGCTGAAATGGACACTGGGCGTCAACGTGTTCAGCCAGAGCACGAAGGCCGATTTCAACCTCGGCGCCATGTCGACCGACCGCCACACGGAAATCGACCAGAAGGGCGCGGCACTCTATGGTTTTTCCGAATACGCCCTCAACGAGCGCTTCCGCGTCGGCGCGGGCCTCAGGGTGGATCACATAGCCTCGGATGCGTGGCAGCGTTTCACCTCGCCAATGGCAAACCTGCATTATGCGGGCAGCGACACATCGACCGCCCTTCTGCCGAAATTCACCGCAGCCTATGACCTTTCCGACGCGACGACGATCCACGCAAGCTATGCGCGCGGCTATATGCCCGCCGGCTACAATTACGGTTTCGCAAACAGTGCGGCCAGCCTGAGCTACGATGCCGAATACAGCTGGAACGCGGAGCTGGGACTGAAGCATGAGTTTGCCAATGGTGCGGTTCTGAACCTCGCCGCCTTCCACACCAGTGTGAAGGACAAGCAGATCACCGAGACCATTCCCGGTGCAGCCCAGTTCATCTCGAATGCCGGCGAAGCGAAAAGCTACGGCATTGAAGCCGAGTTGGTCGCACCTCTGGGACATGGGTGGGAAATCGCCGCGAATGCCGGCTGGCAGAGGGCGCGGGCGACAGCCTTCCGCACCACCTCGATGAACCCTTCGGCCGGAACACTGGTGCCCGTAGACTGGTCGGGCAACGCCCTGCCGATGGCGCCCGACATCACCTGGGGGCTGGCGCTGGCGCATCGCGGCGACGTCTGGAGCGGCCGCGTCAGCCTGCATGGTTCCGGCAGCTACTGGTTCGACCCGGCAAACAGCGTGAAGCAGGATGGTTTCGTCACCGTCGATGCCGAGATATCCCGGAAATTCGGCAGCGGAGACCTGACGCTCTGGGCGAAGAACCTTCTCGATCAGGAATACTACAGCGCGGCGGCAAACACGATGCGCGGCGTTGTGGTGGAAGATGGCAGTCCCCGCACGTTCGGGGTGAACTGGCGGACGACATGGTAACGACGGAACAACAGGCCGGTGCGCGGCGGCTTCTGGAAACGCTTGAAGGGCCGATCCGCTTTGCCCTTCTGAAATGGGCGCTTGAAAGCGAGGTCTTCAATCTCTGCCAGAGCCCCATAACGGTGGAAACCCTTGCTCAGAAGATGGACCTTCCGCCGAAATCTCTCGCACTGGCGCTGCGGGCGCTGGTTGCTTCCGGGTGGATGGAACATGAAGAAAAGCAATATCGCACGGCCCCTGCGATCCTGCCATTTGTGACAGCCGGGGGGCCGCATGCCATGACCGAGACTTTCCGCAGCATGGCGCAGACGCGCCATGCGGGTCTTGAAAACCTCGACGCCTTGATTGCCGGCACGGCGCAACCGGCTGGACCGCGCCTCTTTGACGACGCGCACTGGGATGCCAGCCACCGGTCGCTTGCAGCCTTTCATCGCGCGATTGCCGCCGATGTGGTGGAGCCTGCCCTCACCGCTCTGCCGGAGTGGCCCGACGCCCGGTCTTTCCTGGAGATCGGACCGGGATCGGCCGTTCTCGCGCGCCGGCTCCTCTCGCTGCGCCCGGACCTTGCCGTCACGCTCTTTGAGCTGCCGCCGGTTGCAGAACGGATCGCGCAGGAAGCATCGGATCTGCCGATTTCCATCGTGCCGGGCAACTACAATGACAGCCTGCCGGAAAACCGCTTCGACATCATCTGGTGTTCGATGACGCTCTATTTCCACGATAGCGGCCTGAACGCGCTGATCGCGCGCCTTGTGGAGCGTCTGGCTCCCGGCGGGGTTCTGGTCAGTTTTCATGAAGCGTTGACTGGAAACCGCACCGGTCCGTCCGAGCATGTGATCGGCCGCCTGCTGCCTGCGCTGCGCCACGGCGATGTGTCTTTCTGTGACGGCGAGATTGCCGGAGCCATGGCCGATGCCGGGCTGACAAGGCCCACATCGCAGACCCTTTCCACGCCATTCGGGCATTTCCGGCTCGACGCTGCCCGCAAGGAGGCCTGACATGCGCGTTCTCGCCCTGATCGTTGCGCTCTTGCCCCTGCAAGTTCAGGCCGCGGAGATTGTCCTCACCGGCCCACCCATCTGGGAAAGCGCGCCGCTGATCGCACTTGCGGAAGGCCAGCCGGTCGATGGCGTTACCTTCACCTTCCGCCCATGGGGCAGCCCGGAGGAACTGCGCAAGACGATAATGTCGGACCAGCCGGCAATGGCGGTTGCGCCATCGCCGACGGCGGCGATCTTCGCCGCCAGCGGAATCGGACTGCGTGTCATGTCGGCCACCGTCACCGAAGGCAGCATCTCCATCGTCGGGCGTGGTGCGCCAGTCGCCCGCCTCGGCGATCTGGAAGGCGCTTCCCTCGCCCTGCCCTTCAAGGGATATCTGCCCGACTTGATGATGCGACGCATCGCGCAACCCGGCTCCGAGAGCTGGCAGCCGCATTACACCGGCAACCCTGTCGCCGGGATGCAGCTTCTCATCGCCGGGCGTGTCGATACGGCGCTGCTCGCGGAGCCGATGGCGACCCTTGCTCTGACGCAGGATGCCGCCCTTGGCCGCAAGGCCGACCTTTGCACGCTCTGGCGCGCTGCGACTGAGTTGACCGATTGCCCGCCCGCAGGCGTGGTCGTCGTGAACGACGCATTTAAGAACAATCCGCAGATCCGGGGAGCCTATCTTGCCGCTTTCCACGCCCTTGCAGCGAACCCCGGCAACGCCGCAGACCTGCTTTCCCTGCATTTTCCGCATATGGACCGCGCGAGGGCGGGCTTTTCGAGGATCAGGGCGCTGGACCTGCCCATGCCTGAACGGCAGGACGTGCTGGCGGCCTTTTTTGCCGAGATAATGAGCATCGAGCCCGCCGCCATTGGCGGCGCACTCCCCGGCCCGGACTTCTACGGACGATGATGCGGCGCCTCGCCTTTCTGGCGGGTCTTGCGGGGCTGGTCGCGCTCTGGGCCTTTGCCGCGCGCGAAAGCCTGCCCGCGATCCTGCCCGGCCCCTTGGCCGTGGCAAAGGCGCTTGGCACCATCCTCAGCGAGCGGACGTTCTGGACCGAAACGCTTCTGCCCAGTCTTGGCCGGGCGGCTGCGGGGCTGGCGCTGGCCTTTCCGGTCGGTGCACCGCTCGGCCTGCTTGGCTGGCGCTGGCCGGCCGTCTCGGCATTTTTTGCACCGCTGCGCCTGATCCTGATGGGGATGCCGGCACCGATCCTCGCCATACTCTGCATCCTCTGGTTCGATGGCGGAACCGTGACGGTCATCCTGACCGTGGCAGCGCTTTTGCTGCCTGTGTTTCAGCTTGCCACGGCTGAAGGCATGTCGGCCATCGACAGGCAGCTTGCCGAAATGGCGTGCGTTTTCCGCGTTCCGGCGGCGCGCCGGCTTCACCGCATCGTGTTGCCGGCCGTATGGACGGCGCTCGGCCCCGCCCTGCGCATCGCGCTTGCGAATGCACTGCGCGTCACTCTTCTGACCGAGCTGCTGTCAGGTGCCGAAGGGCTGGGGTCAGCGGTGCAGTCGGCGCAGAGCTGGTTGCAAACCGACCGCCTTTTCGCCCTTGTCCTGATAATTCTTGCCCTGATCGGTCTGGCCGAAGCCGGGTTGACCTCTCTCTTGCGGGAAAGGAAACGGTCATGATCCTTTTCGCCGCCGAGAAAGCCGGTTTGCAGTTTCCAGGTCGCTGCGAACCCGTGTTCAGCGATCTCTCACTGACCATCCGCAAAGGCGACAATCTTCGTCTCACCGGTCCGAGCGGTTCCGGGAAAACCAGTCTGATGCGGATGATCGCCGGGCTTGAGCGCCCCACGACCGGACGCGTTCTCGCCCTGCCACAAAACACAGGCATGGCATTTGCCGAGCCCCGCCTGCTGCCACGGCTTTCCGTTCTGGAAAACCTGCTCTTCATCGCCCCCGACGCCGGGAGAGAGGCTCGGAGCATGCTCGATGCGGTCAACATTCCAGACTTGGCTGACAAATCCGCCGCCAGCCTCTCCAAAGGTCAGGCACAGCGGGTCGCCCTCCTCCGGGCGCTCCTCGCGCGGCCTGATATCCTGCTTCTGGACGAAGCGTTCGGCGGGCTCGACACACGGGTCTGGCAGGTGGTGCGCGATCTGGTCTTCGAGCGGGCAAACCGAGACGGGCTGGCACTGATCGAGATCAGCCACGATCCCGCAAGACTGCTTTCAGCAAACGCCAAAGGAATATGTCTTGCCTAGGAGCATGAGGTAGCGCGCTAATCTGACGTGGTCGAAGAGCACATGAGATCAAGAACGACTTTGAGGCGCCTCACCAGTTCGCTGACGCAGCGTGGCTGGGCCAGTTTGCCGGTGTCAGATCAGTCCCGCCAGTGGTTTTGATCGAGACAATCATCGCCGGTAGACTCTAACTCCTGAAAACTTCGCTCAACAACGCCCTCGCCTGGAGGCGATGCACTTTCCTCTGTCATCAACCCCCTGCCTTCAAGGGTCATGATGGTATCAGCCATGCGCGCAATCAGTTCCCCATCATGGGAAAACAGAACAACGGACATGCCCCATTCCGACATGGCCAGAGCGATGGCTTTCTCCACATGGGTTTGCGATTGAACATCAAGCGCCGAGGTCGGTTCATCGGCGACGAGCAATCGCGGGCGCTGCACAAGAGCGCGCGCAAGCGCCACGCGCTGTACTTCACCGCCGGAAAGCGTGCGGATACGCCGATTTTGAAAATCAGTTTCCGCGCTAAGCCCGACCTTCTTTAGCACCGTTTCCACCGCGCGTTGCACTTCATGGGTTGAGATGCGCTCCCGGACGGTCCCTCGAGCCACCAGACGCATTGCCTCGGACACCGTGCCCGAAACCGTGAAATGGCCGGGGATGGAACGGCCTGGATGCTGCGAGAGATAACCGACAGTCCGGGCGCCGGAAGCCTTCCGTATATGGCGTATCTCACCCTGTTGCAAAGCTTCGAGGCCGATCAGGAGGCGTGCAAGCGTCGATTTGCCAGCACCGCTCTCGCCCCGTATCGCAAGGCAGGCCTTTGCCGGAACGGAAAAGCTCAGATCATGGAGCACGCAACGGGCCCCATGGTGATGGCAGAGCCCTGACACGTTCAGCGCAACCGGTTGGCCCGCGCTCCGGGCTCGCTTCGTTGCCTTTGGCTTCGGCAGCCGCAGAAGTGCGCGCGTAGCCGCGTGGCGCGGTGAGGTCAGCACGTCATGCACTGCCCCCTCTTCAACGATCCGCCCCCGGTCGAGAACGGCGACCCGGTCGGCAATCGGCGCGAAGAAGGCTGGATCATGCGTTATCAGAATTTGCGCACGCTTTTCACGCCCCTGTGCGATCGCGTCACGCGCCAGGCGGCGGTTGACGTTGTCGAGCGCCGCTGTGGGCTCGTCGAGGATGAGGCAGTCCGGCCGGGGGATGAGCGCCAGCGCGGTCAAAAGCCGTTGAATTTCACCGCCGCTCAGGCCCAAGGGGCGACGGTCGAGCAGGTGTTCCGGAATGTTGCCTCCGGCGCAGACCTGTTCGGGCGTCACCCCGAAACATTGGTGTATGGCCAACATTTCGGCGATGTGCGCACGAACCGTCATCTGCGGGTTGAGCGCGTCTGCCAGCCCCTGCATGATGAGGCCGATCCGGCGTCCGCGCAGGCGCGACATTTCGGATGCGGACGCGCGCATCACGTCGACACCCGCCACGCGCGCCGAACCCGAAAAGGTATGGATGGCCGGCGGCAGAAAGCCCGCCAGAAGTCTTGCAAGACTGCTCTTTCCCGCGCCCGACTGGCCGATGAGAAGCAGCGTCTCGCCGCGCGCCACGCAAAGCGTCAAATCCTGAAGCAGAACGGTTTCCCCGGCCCGCACGCCTGCACCTTCGAGTTGGATCACAACGTTTGCCCTCGCACGCCCGCTGCGCTTTCTTCCAGTCTGCGGCCGATGCCAAGCAGCACGAAGAGAAAGGCCGAAAGACAGAAGGCGGGTGGAAGAAGGAGCCAGACCCAGGCCGGCTCGTGCAGATAGTCCACGGCGTCCTGTATCATACCACCCCAAGTGAGAAGACGCGGATCGACCAGCCCCAGAAAGGACAGACCCGCCACCCGCATCACCGCCTGAACCGCGTTCTGGACATAAATGGCGGCGAGCGTCGGCCAGAGCGCCGGAGCGACGTGCCGCACCAGAAGATAAGGCCATGACGCGCCCATCAGGCGCGCCAGCGCTACGTTCTCGCGAGACAGTTCCCGCAACAGGATGGCGCGCAGCGGGCGCACATCATCATGCCATGTGGTGAGCGCTATCAGAAGAACCAGCCCCCAGGCATCCGGCTTCACCCACGCAGCAAAGAGCAGCAGGATCAGGATTGAGGGAATGATTTCCATAATATCGGCGATGCGCAGGACCAGCCCCCCGGCAAGCCCGCGCAAGCCCGCTGCGATTGCTGCCAGAAGAAACCCGATCAAAAGCGCCGATGCGGCAATAATCAACGCAAGGCCGACCGTGGTCGGTGCGGCGCGCAGCAAACCGGTCAACACATCCTGCCCGATGTCATTGGTGCCAAGCCAGTGTTCACGCCCCGGTGGGGAGAGCGTGTCGGGCCCGGTCACATAGGGTGGCAGAAACATGACCAACGCCAGCAACACCGCCCCCGCCGCAAGGGCGGCTGCGCTAAAACATGCACCTGAAGAAAACCGAAAGCGCATTTCCTCAGCCCCGCCGCGCCCGCGCCTCGGTAAGCGCATCGAATATCCAGTTGAGCAGCAGAACGAGTATGGCCAGAACCGCGATGGCTCCACGCAACAGCGGATAGTCACGGTCGAGTACCGCCTGATACATGAGACGACCGATGCCGGGATAAGCAAAGATCACCTCGACATAGAGCGCTGCACTCAAGAGCGTGGCGATGGACTGGCCAAGACGCGCAAAGACGACGGCCATGAGATTGCGCCCGAAATAGTCGCACCGTTCGCGCCAACCGCCAATGCCACGCGCACGGGCATTGACGAGAAAGGCCCGCCGCGACACCAGAATGGTTTCAGACCGAAGAATAAAGAAATAGCGCACGAGTTCATGCGTCGAAAGCGCGATGGCCGGCAAAAGCGCATGGCGCGCAATGGCGACGAGCCGTTCCAACGGGTCCGCTGCCGGTATCACGGGCTCCGCCCCGGCAGAAGGCAGAACCGGCCAGACAATGCCAAACAGGAGCAGCAGAAAGACGGCCATGACAAAGGACGGAATGCTGGCAAGAACACTCATGCCCAGCGTGATCGCGCGATCCATGCGCGAGCCCGGTGCACGTCCGGCCTCGATCCCGGTTGCCAGCCCCATGGCCAGAAAAAGCGGCACGGCAAGCATCACCAGAAGGCCGGTCCATGGTAAGGCACCCAGAAGAATGTCAGCGACTGGCGCACCGTGGATCAGCGAAAAGCCAAGTTCGCCACGCAAGGCGGCAAAGGTCTCCGCCCCGACCTGCTGCCACAGACCTCCCGAAAGACCCATGCGTTCGCGCAGCGCCGCCTCCGTGCCGGCATCGAGCCCAAGCACCAGATCGGACGCCATCAGACTGTCGAATGTATCGCCAGGCAAAAGCCGGGGCAGCACCGACATGAGAACGAACACAAGGCCAAACACCACAAGCCGCGCGGCGAGGCCGCGCAGCAGATAGGCCGCAAAGGTGGGATTCATCGCAGGCATAGCACTTTCCCGGACGGCGGCAGGCTTTGCCCGCCGCCAGCTTCGTCATTTCAGGAAAGTGTATTTGTGGACGGCCACGGGAATGCCAACAGCAACACCATCCGGGAAGAAAAACGGTGTTACACGCGGTCCATGTGCTGCAGCCCAGACGGTGTTCACCAGCATGATGGTCGGCAGTTCCTCGGCATAGGCTTCCTGAAACTGATGCAAAAGCTCGGCCCGTTCGGTCGGGTCGAGGCTGCGTGCCTGCGCGTCCGCCAGCGCGCGCAAGCGGCCATCGCCGGTAAACCGCTCATTGTTCCGCTTCATGCCAAACACCCGCTCCCGAACCGTAGAAGGATCGCCCATCGTGCTGCCGATCGCCAGGGCCAGATCGTAATCGCGAGCATCCACCGCTTCACGGAACGCGCCGGACTCAAGCACACGAAGCTCCGCGCCGATGCCAAACGCCTCCAGCTGATCCACCAGCACCACTGCCAGCCGCTCTTCGCGCCCTTGTGTGATGATGCGCAGCGTCACCGGTTCGCCATCACGCATCCACCGGCCATCGTCGCCACGCGCCCAGCCGGCTTGGGAGAAAAGCGCCGCCGCGCGTTCGGCATCGGGCGGATAGGATGCAACCCCTTCCGGGTTGAACCATCGTGATCCATCCTGAAGATAACCGAGGTTTGCCGGCACGGCTCCGCCGCGATAGGCGATCTTCGCCAGCGTCGCGCGGTCGATGGCATGGGCAAGCCCCTGCCGAAGCCGCACATCCGCGAAAACCCCTTCGTGTTCGAAGCGAAGCTTCGCCGGATGGCCCGCCGCGGATTCGATTATGGAAAGCCCCGCCTTCCGGGCGCGGTCGATCAGCCGAAAGGGAACGGAGGTCATCACATCGACTTCACCGGCGCGAATGGCTTCTATCGCCGCCTCGGAAGACATCTTCACCACAAGCAGTTCCCCGAAGCGCGGGGCACCCCTGTAGTAATCCTCTACGGCAGCGAGAACATAACGTCCTTGCGCCCTGTCATGAGAGACCAGACGAAATGGGCCAGTTCCCGTAAGCGCGGCGTCATCGGTGAAGCGCCTCGGATTTTCGCGGCCTTCATAGATATGCTGCGGCAGGATGGGCAGCCCCATCAGCACCCCCGCCTCGAAACCGGCGTCGGGTTCGCTCAGCGTGATGCGAATGCGGTCCTCGTCGAGTATCTCGGTTCCAGCGACATTGGCCAGCGAAACGAAAACGTGCGGATTGGTTCGCATATAGTCGAACGTAAAGGCCACATCGTCGGATGTGACATCCTCACCGTCATGCCAGCGCGCGGCTTCATCCAGAGTCAGATCGAAGCTCAATCCGTCTGGGGAGCGCTTCCATTCCCGCGCGAGCTCGGGCGCGGGCTTGCCTTTGGAATCCTGCCCGACGAGGTTGTCGAACACCCAGGATGTCAGGATGTAGCCCATGCCGCCGCGCCCCTGAAGATAAGGCGCCGGCAGGCCCCAATCCGGATCGTCGTCGGCGATGACAACTCGTTCGCCCGCTGCCTGCGCCAGCGCGGTGTGCAGACCTGCTATGGCGGGAAGAGATAGCCCCATCGCAAGAAAGGTGATCAGAATTCTCGACATGACAGCCCCCGCATTAGGCGATCCCGATGGGCAGCTTTGCGAACGTGCCGCTCTCGGGAATGAGTTGGAATGAGACGCGTCGCGCGAAGCGCGGACACATAAAAACCCTACTCAAATTCTCATGTTTGCAAAACACGCGTCTCCTGCACTTCATTCATGCATGCGGCGCACGAATGAAGTGCAGGGCAGCGACGGGGATTTACCGGCGATGCGCCCGGACCAGGCAATCATAGGCAGTGCGTTCGCCCGCATCAGTGCTTACAGGCCGGGCAATGCGCTCCGCTCGTTCAACCTTCAGCTCTTCGCCAATCGCGTCCGAAACCTGCTGCGCGGTGTAGAGGAAATCGGGGCTTTGCGGGCCGCCATATCCCTCGGTGAGATTGCTGAGATCATGCCCCACGAGAAGGAAGGTTCCGCCCTCGGCCACGGCGGCGGCGGCCCGCTTGAGCACCGGGGCGAGATCGGCAGCGGGAATGTGAAAATAGATCATCGCGACCAGATCGTATCGGCGCGCTTCCGGAACATGGCTGCGCAGATCCACCGCTTCGGCCTCGAACCGGTCGGAAAGACCAAGTGTGTCCGCCGCCTGCCTTGCCCTGTCGATGGCGACATCGGACAGGTCGAGCGCGCGCACATTCCATCCGCGTTCCGCAAGCCAGAGCGCGTTGCGGCCTTGTCCTGCCCCAAGATCCAGTGCACGGCCGGGTGCAAGGTCTTCAACTTCCGCGACGAAAGCCCGGTTCGGCTTTGCGCCCCAGAGGCTGTCCGTCGCGCGGTAGCGCGTGTTCCAGTCTTCGCGGCTAAGGGTCGGCTTACGCCGGGTGTCCGGCTGGTAGGAGGGGGTGGCGGTAGACTTTCCGGCATCGGTCATGGTTCGATTCCACTTGTCGCTTCGTTTCAGTCGCGAAACTAGCGATGGAAACAACCCGGCAACAGGCGCGGCGCACGCATGCCGCCCGTGCATGTCATGCACCCTTCAAACGGTTCGGGCGCACGTCTCTTTGAGACACTGCCTGACCCAGCGGTGCAGTGGATCGTTTTCCAGCCGCGGGTGCCAGAGCATGGAAACGGTCACCTGCGGGCTTGGAAACGGCAGTTCGAATGTGCTCAGGCCATGCCGCAGATTGGCCGTATGGCGATCCGGCACTGTAGCGACCAGATCCGTCTCGCGCGCCAGCGCAAGAACGCTTGAAAAACCGCCCACGATAACAGCGACATCGCGCCTGAGGCCGAGCAGCGCAAGCGCATCGTCAATCGGCGCATGCGGGTGTTCGCAACCGGCCACATGGCGCGCAATATCGACATGGCGGCGCGTCGCGTAGGCTTTGGCGGAAGCAATGTCATCTGCCACGGCACTGTCCGCACGCATCGCGCCGACAAAGCGGTCGCGAAACAGCGCCTGCGTACGAAATTCCGGCCCCATCGACGCATTGACGACACCGGTTTCCAGATCGATATGACCGTTGCGAAGGCCACTGTTGTCCGCGCCTTGCCGGAGAACGAAACGTAGCCGCAAACCCGGTGCATCGGCCCCAAGGCGGGCGATCAGCGCCGGACCGTAATTCTCGACAAAGCCGTCACTGGTCCTGAGGGTGAAATCACGCTCGATCCGGCCAAGGTCCAGATTTTCCTGCGGCCTCAGCATGGTCTGCGCATCTTCCACCAGCGCCCCGACCGTCTCTCGCAGTTCCAGCGCCCTGGGCGTCGGCACCAGCCTGCGCCCGGCCTGTACGAGCAGTGGGTCGCCGGTGGTTTCCCTGAGACGGGCAAGTGCCCGGCTGGTGGCCGAGGGGCTGAGATTCAGCCGCCTTGCAGCCGCCGCCACACTGCCTTCGCTCAAGAGCGCGTCCAGCGCGATAAGAAGGTTCAGATCGGGATGGGACATGCAGTTTCGTCTGTTGGCTGTTTTCGAGATCGAGCAGAACGCACGCGCACGATCTCAATCGGTACCAGCGCTACCTCACGGCCACGCTCCCTGCAAAGCGCCGAGCTTGTTTTCATCCTCACTCGAAGTCACAGGCCTAACCGCAATTGTACGAGTAGACAAGCCGCGATCTGCCACCGGATCGGCCTCGCCTTCTTGACGTTCACGCACAAACGTCACAAAATATGATATTTCTAGTCTAGATTAATTCAGCGCGTCTCTAGCGCATACAGGAAACATCATGTCATCCACCTTCTGCAGCACGGCCGTCGCCGCAACCCTCATGCGCGAACATCAGGCAGCGCGCGAGGCCTACGAACAGTACAGCGCCCGCAAGACGGACGACGTTTCCTCCTGATCAAGCGATCAGCAGAAGAGGTTTGAATTTGCAGAGGGGCTTTCATCATGAGCGATAGAATTGAAACGGGAAGAAGACATTTATGCATCGGCTTCAGCCTCACGGCGACATGGCTGCGCGGAAAAGACTTCACAAGGGAAGACGGGACCGTTGAGCAAAAGGACACGGTCGCGTTTTACACCGATCTGGCGAAGCGCTCGGAAGCGGCGAAGCTGGACTTCGTGTTCAAGCCCGATACGCTCAACCACAACCCCGCGATGGTCGGAAAATCCTCCGGCTTTGTGGGACTCGACCCGACATTGATGCTCGCCACGCTCGCGCGTGAGACAGACCGGATCGGTCTGGTCACAACGGCGTCGACGACCTTCAATCCGCCCTATGTAATGGCAAGGCAGATTCAGTCGCTGCACTGGTTGAGCGACGGGCGTGCGGGCTGGAACATCGTCACCTCGATCGAAGGCGCGGAAAACTTCGGACTGGCGGAAATGCCCTCGCCGCAGGAGCGCTACGCCAAGGCCGAGGAAGCCACCGAGATCGTTCGCCAATTGTGGCAAAGCTATCCCTATGAGGCCCTTTGCTATGAGGCGGGTGTCGAGGAAAAGAACGCTGCCCCCATCGATTACACGGGCGATCATTTCAGCGTCAAAGGCCCGCTTAACGTGCCCGGACACCGCGCCGGCCCGCCGCCGCTCTTTCAGGCCGGCGCTTCCGACACGGGACGCAATTTTGCGGCATCGGTGGCCGACGCCATCTTTGCAGCCACACCCGACATTCATGCCGGCATTGACCTGAGAAGCGACCTGCAAAAACGCGCAGTGGCGCAGGGTCGGCCAGCGGATGCGGTACGCGTTCTTCCCGGCCTCTACTTCTTTCTTGGAAAGACGCGTGAAGAGGCTTTCGAGATGCACCGCGCGGCCCATGCCTTTTACGACACGCAGAAGCGCATCGATTCCGTGAAATCCGTGCTCGGCCTCGATCTTACCGGGGTTGAAGCGGACCGGCGGGTGACACCGGATATGCTGCCCAATCCGGACAGGCCCGTTCGCAGCAGAACCCATGCCGACCTTCTGCGCCGCTATATCGAGCGCGAGCAACCCACCGTGGAGGTGCTGCTTGCCCGCCCCGAAGTGGTCGGATCGGCCCATTGGGTTTCACTGGGCACCGTCGAGGATGTGGTCAACGATGTGGAGGACTGGTTTCGCGAAGGTGCGATGGATGGCTTCATCGCTCTTCCGGGCGGTTCCAGTCAATCGGTCGACCTGTTTTTCGATGAGATGGTCCCGATGCTCGTCGAGCGCGGGCTTTTCCGCAAAGACTACAGCGGCTCGACGCTGCGGGAGCATCTCGGACTTCCATGAGCAGGAGCCGGCTTATGCCGGACGAGTGCCGAGCGAGACATCGCGCGCAGCCAGAAACAGCGCCTCGCGGTGCTTCTCGTTGGCGGCGTTCTCCAGAAGCGACACCGTCGACATGACGCAGGCGAGCTCTCCCTGTGCATCGAACACAGGAGCCGCCTTGCCCGTGAGCGCGGAGAAAAGATGCTCGCTCAGTTCGGCACCGCCTTCCCGGCGAACCTCTTCAAGCCGGGTTTCAGGCGGTGGGGTTCCGCGAACCATGTCGGGCTGGGTTTCCCGCGCCACGGCAATCTCCTGCGGTGTTAGATAGGCCTGAAACACCAATCCGCAGGCCGAGTTGTCGAGCGGAAGAACATCACCGAGGCTGACCGTGCTGATCGTGAACCGCGCATTCTTGAACCAGCGCACGACAGTCGGGCCGCGATCGGTCCAGATCACGATGCCGCATGCCGTTGTCATCTCGGCGGCAAGCTGTTTTACCCGTTGCGTCGCCGCCTCCACCGGGTCGATGCGGCGCAGCGCGCCGATGCCGATATTGAGCGCCTGCGGCCCCAGATCGTATCTGCCGCTCAGGGCGTCCTGATCGGCAAGCCCTTCCTTGACCAGGCTTTGCAGATAGCGGTGTGCGGAAGAGTTTCCCGTGCCTGCGCGTTTTGCCAGTTCGCCCAGAGGCAGAGGCGTTTCTGCATCGGCAAGAATTTTCAGAAAACGCATTGCGATCGATACCGATTGTATCGTCCCGGCACGTTTTTCCCGCTGTCCGGGTTCTGCGTCGCTCAATGACATAGTGTTCGCTAATCCCCCGCGACATAACCCGTTTTCCGCCTGATGGCCGTCAGTCAATTCATCCGGAAATGAAGCGGCAGTCTGCCAGAACCCATTCTGTTTTCAAAGACTTGGAACAGCAGTCAGCGTGATAAAACAGTGTCGCATGACTGGCGCCAAGCCGTCCATTCCGCCCATGTTTCGGACCATCAAAACTGTGCCTTTCATGTCACAATGATTTCACTTTGGCGCTCGAGACCGCCTCGCTGGCACGCAATTTCCATAGGAATGATTGACCGGTGGAATGTGTTCTTTATTGTGGAACGATCTTCCAATCCATGCGAGCCACGGTTTTCCCCAGCCAGCATTCTTCATGGCAATCCGGGGGCATTCCATGTCAATCACGATCAAGCGACCCTTGATGCAGGGCGCCAGCGCGCTTTCAATTCTCGTCGCAAATGCGTTATCGGTACAGGCTCAGGAAGCCGATACGATATCGAACTTTACCGTTCTCGAAACCCTGATGGTGACCGGCGAGCGGGTGGAGCGCAGCGTCTTCGATACCGCTTCCTCGGTCGAGGTCGTCAGCGATGAACAGTTAAAGAAAAAAGCGCCGGGCAAGAGCGTCAAAGAGATCGTTGACGGCATGGCCAATGTGCACATGCCGGGGGACACGGGCGCGCCCGTCATTCGCGGTCAGGCAACGGAAGGCCCGAACCGGGGCGTCGGTGCGTTCACAGCCGGCACGGTTCCGCGTGCAACCCTCAATGTCGACGGGCGCTATCTGAGCTTCAACGAGCTCTATTTCGGAACATCGTCTCTGTGGGATGTGGAAAGCGTTGAAGTTTTCCGCGGGCCACAGACCACGTCGCAGGGCGCCAACAGCATTGCCGGCGCGATCATCGTCAACACCAAGGATCCCACATTTACACCAGAGGCCGCCTATCAGGTCATATATGGCAGCAACAATATGAAGCGGGCATCCGTGGCGTTCTCGGGCCCGATCATCGAAGATGAGCTGGCGGCGCGTCTGGCGCTCGATTACTTCGACCGCGACACCTATGTCGACTTCGTGAACCCGGCCTTCGATCCCGGCGACGCGGAGACGGACATTCTGATACGCAACGGCCGCTTCAAGCTCCTGTGGACCCCCTCTTCGGTGCCGGGCCTGGAAGCGAAACTGACTTATTCTCATTCAGAATCGAACGGCCCGCAGGCAGAGAGTGTCAGCTTTCCTTTCGACAATTGGGAAAGCACGGCGGATGCCGTGGTCGGCTGGCCTATCAAGTCGGATGCCGTGATTGCCGATGTCAGCTACGAAATGGACAACGGCATCACCCTGTTCAACCAGTTTCAGTATTCGCAGGCCGATATCGAACGGCGTTATCGCATTGCCAATCTGGGTACGGTGACGCTCGACCAGACCGACGTGTCCAACGAAACCCGCGCGACATTCGAAGCCATGGATGGACGCCTCACCGGTGTTCTGGGCCTGTTCGCGCGGCAGGTCGTGTCCGACGAGTACATGAACCTTTTGGGTGACTACGACTTCGATGACACGAAAACCAGTCTGGGTGTCTACTCGGAACTCACCTATGACATCACCGACCGCTGGTCTGTAACCGGCGGGCTGCGCTACCAATACGACAAGGTGGAGCGTCTGATTGCTCTGCCGACGGGTTCCACGCATGACTATCAGGAGAATTTCGGCGCTCTTCTGCCAAAACTCTCAGTCTCCTACAAGGTCACGCCGGATATCGTCATTGGAGGTTTGGTCAGCCGAGGCTACAACCCGGGCGGCGTGAGCCTGCGCAGCCGCACCAACATCGCGGTGCCATTTCAGCAGGAGACAGCCTGGAACTACGAGCTTTTCGGCCGCGCCAATCTTCTGGACGATCGCCTGACGCTGACCGGCAATCTCTTCTACACCGACCACCGTGACGCACAGCGCAACGTCATCAACTTCATCTCCTCCGTTTTCCCTGAAAGCGTGACCGTCAATGCGGAACGCGCACGCAGCTACGGGTTGGAAGTGGGCGGGACGTATCGCTTCAACGACGCGTTCCAGATCTATGGGTCTGCCGGATTGCTGCGAACCGAGGTTGTCGAATTCACCAACTCGGCGGCTGACTTCGAAGGCAAGGAGTTCGAACGTTCGCCGCGCTACAGCTTCTCCATCGGCGCGAACTGGGACATTACCGAACAATGGGCGGTCAATGCCGACCTGCGGCATGTGGGAAGCTACTTCTCCAATAGCGAAAACGATCCGCAGTTCAAGATCGAACCCTACACGGTCGCCAACGCACAGGTCAGCTACAAGCCCCGCGATGAGTTTGAAGTCTTCGGTTATGTGAAGAACATCTTCAACGACACATCACCGACGAGTATCTCCAACTTCCGCGGCAGCCTTAGCGGCTCCGTCGTTCGCCCCCGCGAATTCGGCATCGGCGTGCGCGGGCAGTTCTGACCCGTCTTGATGGGGCAGCGGATCGAGAACAGGCTTCGTTGTTTCGGCCGATGCTCCAGCAACCGATGTGACAAAAATCCCGGCGCTCTTTCCGGCGCCGGGCTCAACAAACGAAGTGCCTGAGGCGGTTCCGGAGTGGACCGCCTTTTTTACTGCCGGGACCATTCCTCGATGCTGTCAAGCATATGCCGGGCGCTGGCGATCGTTGGCGTTGCAACGGCTATCGAATTGGCGAACACGATCCGCTTTTCCTTTGCCGCTTTCATGAAGCGATCCCAACCCGGAGCCAGTGCATCGAGGTTCTTGCGCACCGCCGCCTCGCCCTGTTCGGTGCTCATATAGCCGTTCATAATGACCAGAATGTCGGGATCGAGTTTTACAAAAGTCTCCGAGTTCAACGGGGCCATGAACCCAAGGCCGTGTTCGTTTCTGTCATCCGTATCGGGCAGCGCAGCGCGGCTGTATCCAAGGTCCTCAAGCGCCTGAACAGCGCCTGATTTGTTGCGCAGGACGTTGATCTGGTCGAAGACGATGACGGCAAGATAGGTCTTGTCCTCATCGCCCTGCGGCAGGGTTGCACGCACTTCGTCAACGCGCCTGCGATAGTCGGCTTCCAGCCGGGCATACGTGTCTTCGCGACCAAGCGCGGCCGCGATTTTCTTCTCCACCGCGAAGCCTGTCACCGCGTCGGACGCGAAGTCCTGCAGATAGACGGGCGCGATGCTCGAAAACGTCTCTGCAAGCCGCTGTTGCTGTGTGATGCCGACCATGAGGTCGGGCTTCAGCGAGCGAACGAGTTCAAGATCGACATCACCGATGGCTCCGATGCCGGTCAAGCCCTTCTCCGCTGCACTGATGCCGAAAACGCCCTCGACGAAGTCGATGTCCATGAGCGTTTCACCGTTCTTCGCGCGGCCATAGAGGGCGACGACATTCAGCCCCAGCTCCATCATGGGCAGACCGATCAGCGGTTCGTGCAAAGCGACAATGCGTTTCGGCTCCACCGGTATCTCCACGGAGCGCCCGGCATCGTCGGTCACCTGCTTCGTTTGGGCCAGAGCGGATGTGCCAAGCATCAGCGCTGCGCAAATTGTTGCAAACCTTCTCATGGAGTGTCCTTCCTCAATGGGTGGCGCGCCGCGCCAGGGCGCGCAGCCGCAATGTGACGATGAAAACGGGAACGCCAATCAGCACGATGCTCAACCCGGTCGGCATCGCGATTTCGCCTATAAGCGCGCGCGTCAGGGCATCGGCGGCGATCACGAGAAGACCACCAACCATGGCCGAGAGAACGAGGCGTGCCCTGCCTGAAGCCGGTGCGATGAAATTGGCGATGTGCGGCGCCATGATGCCCAGAAAGACCAGCGGGCCGACAGCCGTTACCGACGCGGATGTCAGAAGCACGGCGGCAAGAAGGATCAGCGGCTTGGAATAGCGCACCGGTTCTCCAAGAGCCATGGCCATCTGGTCGCCAAGGTCGTAGCTGCGTAACCTTCGGCCCAGAAAGAGAATGATCGGCAGGCTGACGACACACCATGGCATGAAAGCCGCCAAAGCGCTCCACGACGAGCGAAACAGCGAACCCGCCATCCAGTCTCCAAGCGCCTGCGATACCTCCGGAGGCGTATAGAGCACAAGGATTGTCGTGATGGAGGAAAGGCTGGTTTCAATCGCGATGCCCATGAGGAGAATGCTCATGCCACTGGCATTGCTTCTTCCCACCAGGGCGATCAGCAAGCACCCCACGGCGAGCCCGCCGGCGAGCGCGGCGAGCGGCAGAACCGCTTGCGGAAACGCCGGGAAAAACACCAGCGCGATCATGATCGTGGTCAGCGACCCCTGGCTCAGGCCCAGCAACCCCGGATCGGCGAGAGGATTCTGAGACAGGGATTGCAGCATCGCCCCGGTCAGCGCGATGCACCAGCCGACCATCAGCCCCATGAGAATGCGCGGCAGACGCACATCCCAGATGGCGAATGCGGCATCGCTGCCGCCGGGGCCGCTCACGAGCGCGCGGACGATGGCCAGAGGCCCGAGGTCGGTGGTGCCCACCGAGAGTGAGAAAGCCAGCATTGCAAGCGTGGCAAGCAGCAGACCGCAAAAGGCGCTCAGATCCACAAGGCGGATTTTCAGCCCGCCGGGCAGGAAAAGCGCCAGACGCCGGTCAAGGCCTTGTGCAATCACCGTCACAGCGCCGTCCTCGCGCCGGGTGAAAGGTAACAGCGCTTGACGATGATCGCGAAAGCGATCCCGCCGAGGAGATCCATCATGATCCCCGTATGCAAAACAAAAGGCGTGAAGGCTGTCCGTGCGGCAAGGTCGGCCAGAAGGCAGGTTGCCGCCCCCAGCACCGCATTGGCCGGCAGGGCCTTCTTGAATGCAGCACCCGCGAACGGCCGCACCATATGCGGCACGATCAGACCGACAAACCCGATGGGGCCGCACACCGCCACCGCAGCGCTGGCCGAGACCACGACCGCCGCCAGGGCGATGAACCTGACACGCTCCACATCGACACCGGCGGAAGCAGCCTTCTCTCGACCGAGCATGACCAGCGTCAGCGGGCGTGCGAGAACGAAGAGAAGCGCCACACCGATCGCGCCCAGCCACCAGAAACTGTAAAGCCGATCGGCATAGGCGTGATTGATATTGCCGCTCACCCAGCTCAAAAACTCGCTGCGGCGCGAAGGGCTTGCAAGAAGAAGCGCGTTGGCGAGCCCGGAGTAAAGCATCGAAAGCACGGCCCCGGAGAGGATGAGGCCCAGTCCGCGCGGATCGCGCGACATGCCGGTGAGGCGGGTGACGAAGAGGCAACTGGCGAAACCGAAAAGACCACCCGCGATTGCGACAACGCCCTGCCAGGCGAGCGGAATGTCGAGCAGGAATATGCCGGCGATGACAAAAAGCGTTGCTCCCGAACTGACGCCAAGAAGAGACGGAGATGCCAGCGGATTGCGCGTGAGGCCCTGAAGGACGCATCCGCCGCACGCCATGACAGCCCCCACGAACATCGCGATCAGCGCGCGCGGGAGACGCTGATAGGCCACGATGAAATGGTCGAATTCTTCCTGATCGAAGAACAGCAGGGCCTCCACAACGCTGCGTGGCGAAATCGACGTCGCGCCAAGAGAGAGATTGCCCAGGAACGCGGCCACAAGAATCAACACCGCGCCGGCGGGGGCTAAGCCGACCGGCAAGCCGGTTCGCATGGTCATGAAGCCAGCGCCTGTTGTGTTCGCTTTTGCTCCGGCAGACAAACGATGCGTCCGTCGCGCGCGAAAACGTCCGTCTCAATGTCGAACGCGGCCATCACGTTTTCGCGCGTGATGGTCTGTTCCGTCGGGCCGTCGGCGATAGTTCGCCCTTCCCGCATGATGACCACGTCATCGGCGAATGTCGCGGCGAGATTCAGGTCGTGAAGAACGGAGATCACCGTCTTGCCGCGCTGGATCGTGAGGTCGCGCACCAGCTCCAGCACCGAATACTGAAAGCGCAGATCGAGATGGTTGACCGGTTCGTCCAGAAGGATGATGTCGGCGTCCTGCGCCAGCACCATGGCGATCCAGGCGCGCTGCCGTTGCCCGCCCGAAAGCCTGTTCACCGGGAGATGCCCCATATCGGAGAGGCCGACCGTCGCGAGCGCATCGAGGAATGCCTTGCGGTCGGCATCGCTCGGTCCGCCAAAGAGCGAATAGCGTGCATAACCGCCCAGTTCCACCAGTTCTCCGACGCTCAGATAGTCGGGGCAGAAGTTTTCCTGCGGCAGATAGGCGATGCGGCGCGCAAGCGCACGCCGGCCGATGCCGGCAATGGGCTTTCCATCCAGCGTCACCTCTCCGGAATCCGGCTTCAGGAACCCCATCACCGTTTTGAGAAAGGTGGACTTTCCGCAGCCGTTCGGCCCCACAAGAGCGGTGAAACGCCGATGGGCGAAACCCGCTGAAAAGCCGCCCAGAACACGCGCGCCCTTGGGGCCGTAAGAAACCGAAAGAGTGTGTGAGGAGAGCAAGAAGGCCACCGGTGGTTGCTATCGAAGATCAACCACCCATACCTGACAAATCTACTCCACAATATCAAGAGTGATGCCGGCCTGAGCCTTGCTTCTCATCTGCTTCTGCGGTGAGCAGAGCAGTGAACGCAACAGTTCCCAAATGGAATGAAGGGTGAAGATGGGAAACCGAGATCCGGAGTCAAAACCCAGGTGTGAATTCTACATCGCGGGCAAGGGCAGATCCTCGCGGACCACGTCGCCCAGCGCTTTATGAACGCGCAGGGATACGATCTTCTGACCCGGTCGCATGATGCCAATCACTGTCTCCACGTCCGGGCATCCCTCATCCCGGCATGCGATTTCGGACACAGCCACAACGGCATCATCACTCAAGTCATACAGCTCGCGCACCCAGCCCTTGATCTGACGCGTCTTTTGGGGGAGCGCGCGGCGCGGCGCCAACGGATTGTCGAAAAGATTCATCGGCATGACGTTATCACAGTCTAGCGCTGAGCGCCGACAGCGGCCGGACCGCGCGGCACTCCATGAAACCGTTGCGTATGACATCGCGCGGCAGGTTGCATCCGATGAATATCATGCGGCTGGCTCGTGTCTCATTCGGCGCCCAACGGCACTGGTGTCCCCCCTCGAGCGGCACTGCACTCTCCAGCGAGAAGCTGCTCACATCGTGGTCATGCTCCGGCTGGTACCCAGCGTCGAGAAACTCCACGTCGATCCCAAGAATTCGATCCAGATCAAACGCTCCGCGGTCGAGCACATCCTCAAGTGCAACATCGCAGCGTGTCGAGGGCCGGATAGAAGCCGTGTCGTCAACGCGCCGGATGCACTCCTCGACGGGTGCGGGATCGGCAAGGCCGGTCGTCTCCACGAGGATGGCGTCAAATCTATCCCCGCGACGCATCAGCCCTTCGAGGACGCGGATCAAATCTCCGCGAACCGAACAACAGACACAGCCATTATTGAGCTGGAACACCTCCTCATCCGCGTCGACGACAAGGGCGCCGTCGATGCCGATCGCGCCGAATTCATTGACGATGACTGCGTAGCGTCTGCCGTAGTCCTCGGTGAGGTTTCGGTTGAGGAAAGTGGTTTTTCCTGCACCGGGATACCCGGTGAGAGCGGTGACGGGTGTGGGGAGCGTTTCGGCTGACATGTTCGGCTCCTTCTATCAGGAAGCGTTTCTGGTCATCCGCGATGCCGACAAGCGAAGGGCCTGGCTCAGCCCCTCTCCCATTTCGGCGAGCAGCCGCCTGATGCGTGAAAGGCGGTTGTCGAGTGCGGCGTCGAACAGCTGACGGACCGGTTTCGGATCGACGCCGTCTGTGATGAAGACAAGACGGGTGCGATGGTCGTCGCTTGGCCAAGCCTCGAGCAGCAGGGTCGGATAAACAACGTGCTGCACCGCGTGAATGACCCGAGGGCGGCCGGGATCCTCCATCAGATTGACCAGCCCCTTGACGCGAAGAAGGCGGGGGCCTGCCGCAGCGCTAATCAAAGTCATGAACTTGTCCAATGCTACCTGCTCGATCGGGTCGTCACGTGTGAGCGTGAAGGCGCGAATTCGTCCACCATGCCTGTCAATACCGTCCCTGTCGTCGTGCCCCGAGGAGGGCGCATTGGCGTTCTCGGCGCGCAACGCCTCGTCCAGCGCCAGCCAGCCGGTCACGTCGTCGCCCAGCGAAGCGGGAACATAGGCGCGGGGATCGAAAAGGCGGCCTTGAGCGAAGCCAGTCGCCATGCGGTCCTCGATCGGCGCAGAAGGATTGAGCTTTGCCAGCATTGCGGTCAAGCTCTCGACATCGGGCGATGGCCCGGGATCGGGCAGGAGATCGGTCTTGGTCAGCACGATCCGGTCGGCGAAAGCGACCTGTTTGGTCGCCTCGAAATGGTTCTCGATTGAAGTCGCACCTGTCATGACGTCAACCAGCGTCACGACGCCAGCCAATTCGAAGGTGCGCGCAACGACATGGTCGCGCAAGCCGACGGCAGGAGACCCCCCGGGGATCAGATCGTTGATGATCGGTGCGGGATCGGCCAGGCCAGTGGTTTCCACGATAACGCGCTCGAACGACACTTCACCGGCCGCTGCCAGCGTGTGCAGGTCGTGCAACCCTGCCCGGACATTGCTGCCGAAGGTGCAGCACATGCATCCGGTCGTTGTGCGCGCCACCTGGGTTTGCCCGATGCTCACCAGGTCATGGTCGAGCGCGACATCGCCGAACTCGTTGACGATGACGGCGGTGCGCGCAAACGCCGGATCACGCAGGACACTGTTGAGAAGCGTTGATTTCCCCGCCCCGAGGAACCCGGTCAGGATGAAGACGGGTATCCTGGAGCGGTGCACCGTTTCACGGGAATGCTGCTCCGCCCTGTCTACCGGCTTTTCCGCATTGTTGCGGACCTCAGGCATCTCCCCCTGACTGCAACTTGCTCTAGTCATTGGCGCAGTCTTTGCACACACCTGAGAGCTCGACCATCGTCGCCCTGGTGCTGAACTGTTGCTCGCAGGCGAGCCTGCTCAACAGGCGGTCGAGTTCGGGCTCGTGAAGCTCTGTGGCGTGACCGCATTGGGTGCAGATCGTGAAGACGGCGTGTCCGTCGGTGTCGCCATGCTCATGGGAGCACAACGCATAGGCATTCACGCTCTCGATCCTGTGAACGGCGCCTGCTGCAATGAGGCGTTCGAGTGCCCGGTAAACCTGAAGCGGTGCGCGAAGTCCATCGTCGCGGAGCAGGCGCAGGACCTCGTAGGCTCCTAGCGGCTTGTCTGCGCGTCTCAGGACGTCGAGAACAAGTTTCTGATTGCGGCCATGCTGCACCTTGTTCGGCCGACTATCGGAGTGGGCATCAACCGTTCTCATTCGCGATTTCAACCGTCATAGTATAACATATTTCTTGACGAATGTCATAACATAACATAATCGGTCGTCAAGAGAGCGGGACGGGTTGTTCTGCCGGGACTGAATGAATGACCATATGCCTGACCTTCCACGACCTGACACTTGGCTATAATAGTCATCCAGCCGTCCACCACCTCGATGGATCGGTGCGCAAGGGCTCGTTGACAGCCGTCGTCGGCGCCAACGGATCTGGCAAGTCGACACTCATGAAGGGTGTCGCGGGGGTCCTGAAGCCGATGGCGGGGACCTGCTCCGTTGCGGCGGGGGTCAGCATTGCTTATCTGCCACAGCAATCGGAACTGGACCGATCTTTCCCTGCGCGCGTCATTGACCTCGTTTCACTTGGTCTATGGCCACGGCGCGGCATGTTTGCCCGCCATCGTGCCGAAGATCGCGAGCGCCTGGGTGAAGCACTCTCGGCCGTGGGGCTGGAGGGTTTTGACAATCGACCCATCGATACCCTGTCCGGTGGACAATTGCAGAGAGCCTTGTTCGCGCGCGTCCTGGTGCAGGATGCTGAGCTCATCCTGCTTGACGAACCGTTCAACGCCATCGACGCGCGGACGGTCAACGATCTGATCAGACTCATCAAACGCTGGCACGGCGAGGAACGCACCGTGATGGTCGTTGTCCACGACCTGGATCTGGTAAGGCAGCATTTCCCCGAAGCCCTGCTGCTCGCCCGCCGCCCCGTAGCCTGGGGAGAGGCGCAAGAAGCCCTGTCTGCGCGGAATCTTCTGCGCGCACGCCAGTTTCATGAAGCATGGGACGAGGATGCGCCGTGGTGCGTGTCGGGCCACCACCACGATCATCGATATGATGAGCACAGCCACGATTCCCGTGACGGGAAACGGGGGGCGGCATGAGCGGTTCGCCCATCGACTGGTTGATCGCGCCCTTCACCGAGTTCGTGTTCATGCAGCGCGCGCTCGCGGGCGCTGTCATGCTTTCGCTGAGCGCCTGCCCGGTCGGCGTGTTTTTGATGCTGAGGCGCATGAGCCTGACGGGCGATGCGATGGCGCACGCCATTCTGCCAGGCGCGGCTGCCGGGTTCCTGCTCTATGGCCTGCAGATCGTGCCGATGACCATCGGCGGGCTGATCGCGGGCATGGTTGTAGCTCTGTCGGCCGGAGCGGTCGCGCGCCTGACGGTCCAGAAGGAAGATGCGTCGATGGCAGCCTTCTATCTGATCTCCCTGTCGCTCGGCGTTCTGATGGTTTCGCTGCGCGGCTCAAGTGTTGATCTCATGCACGTGCTGTTCGGGACGGTGCTCGCTCTCAACAATGATGCGCTGCTTCTGATCGCGCTGTCATCGGGCCTGACACTGGTCGCGCTGTTCGCATTCTGGCGTGTCCTCGTTGCGGAATGCCTCGATGCACTGTTCTTGCGATCTGTCTCAAAGCTCGGTTCGCCAGTGCATTTCGTATTTCTCGGGCTCGTTGTCGTGAATCTCGTGGCCGGTTTCCAGGCCCTAGGCACGCTGCTTTCCGTGGGCTTGATGATCCTTCCCTCGGCGGCAGCGCGGTTCTGGGTCAACCGTGTCGAGTCCATGTGTCTCGTGTCGATCAGCATCGGACTTGTGGCCTCCGTTTCCGGCCTCCTCCTGTCCTACCACGCATCATTGCCCTCCGGACCGGCGATCATTCTGTCAGCCGGAGCCGTCTATGTCGCATCGGTGCTGCTGGCTCCACGCGGCGTGCTGCTGTCTCGCCTTCCCCGCACCGCCCATCGAACCGCCTGACAATCAGGAGCGTACCTTGAAATTTCTCAGAACCCTTATCTGCGCCATCGGCCTTGCCTCGGTTTCGCTCGTTCCCGCCGCCTCTGCCGAGGACGGGAAACTAGGCGTCGTCGCGACCTTCTCGATCATTGGCGATTTCGCCAGGGTCGTTGGGGGTGACAGGATCGAACTGCGGACCCTGGTCGGCGCGGACAGCGATGCCCATGTCTATGAGCCCCGCCCGGCCGACGCCATCGCGCTGGCACGGGCGGATGTTGTCCTGACCAATGGACTCCTGTTCGAGGGCTTCATGGAACGATTGGTCGAGGCGAGCGGCACGACCGCCGAGGCGGCCGTGCTGACCAAGGGCGCCAACATCGTGAATGATCCGGAGGGCGGGCACTATCACTATGTCGATGGCAAAGCCATCTTCCATGCCACCCCGAATGATCCGCACGCCTGGCAGTCGGTTGCCAACGCACAGATCTATGTGCGCAACATCGCGGAAGCATTCTGCAAGGCCGATACGGCAGGCTGCGACACTTATCGTGCGAACGCCGAGGCCTATCAGAAGCAACTGATCGAACTCGACGCGGACATTAAGAAGGCGATCGCAGATATTCCCGAGGATCGCCGCGTCGCCGTCGTCGCGCACAATGCGTTCCGCTATTTCGAGCGCGATTATGGCATCCAGTTCCTGTCGCCCCAAGGCATCTCGACCGAGTCCGAAGCTTCGGCTGCAGATGTCGCCGCACTCATTCGCGAGATCAGAGAGAAGCGCGCCGCTGCTGTTTTCGCCGAGAACATCTCTGATGCACGCCTGGTCGAGCAGATTGCGTCTGAAGCCGGATTGACGCTCGGTGGAACGCTCTATTCCGACGCCCTTTCGCCAGAAGGTGGCCCGGCAGCCAATTATCTCGACATGATGCGTCACAATGTCGGGACGCTTGTGACCGCCATCAACGGCGAGTGAATGCCCACAAGGATGGGGGGTGAATTTGCTCCTCATATGTAACGTAATACCGTACCAAAGGAGAGATGAATGAGACGGTTTATCCTGGGTGTATCCACCCTTGCCCTTACCGTGGGGCTCACCGGCCCCGTGGCTTTCGCGGAGGAAGACGTCACGCTCTATCGCGTTTTCGTTGGCGACCATGAGGCCGGCAAGATCACCGCGTTTGACCTCGGTGAACCGGACAAGCGCTGGTCGTTCGAAACCACTGGCCAGGTCAAGCTCTATAGTGTTGACGAAGGCGCGGCTATTGTAGCGGTGCAGTCCAACAACGACGTCGTGAACTTCATCGACAGCGGCATCTCGCTGCACGCGCACGGCGACCATTCCGACATCGACATTGAGGACCCCAAGGCGGTCGAAGCAAGCCTGACCGGTCCGCGCCCGTTCCACGTCATCGACCATGACGGCAAGGTGGTGATCAATTTTGATCGCGGCGGGTATAACGAGATTGTCGACGCTCACGAACTTTCTGATGGTGAACTTGAATCCACTCGTTTGCCTCAAGCCCGCGCGCATCACGGCTTTGCGGCACCCATCGGCAAGCATTGGGTCACAACGGTCGCTTCGGACGCGCCGGTTGAAGGCGATGCTTCTCCCAAGCGGGTTGGCATGCAAACGGTCAAGGAAGACGGAACGCCTGTTGGCGAAGTTGCCACCTGCACCGGAATCCATGGTGAAGCATTCTCCGGTGCATTCCTTGCGGCGGGATGCGATGAAGGCGTCCTGACCGTCACGGCCGGGAGCGATGCACCCACCTTCAAGATGCTGAACTACGCCAGCGACCTGCCGGCCGGTGGGAAGACGGGAACGCTGCTCGGTGCAAAGAGCATGCAGGTCTTCCTTGGAAACTACGGGGCCAAAGGCCTGGTCGTGGTTGACCCTGCCGACGAACCGCACTTCCGCTACATCGAGCTCCCGTTCCGGCGCATCGATTTCGCGCTCGATCCCGCCAATGCACGCTTCGGCTATGTGCTGACAGAAGACGGCTCACTGCATCAGGTCGACGTTCTGGATGGCAAGGTCGCCAAAAGCGAAAAGGTGACCGAGCCCTACTCGATGGATGGCCACTGGAATGACCCTCGCCCGCGGATCGCCATGGCTGGCGACGAGATCGTCATGAGCGATCCGAAGGCCGGTCTGGTTCGGCGAATTGCCAAGGATACGCTTCAGGAAGCCGGAACCATCAAAGTCGAGGGCATGCCTTACAACATCGCTGTCGCAGGCGGCAGCGGCAAGGTTCATGAGGGAGAGGAAGGCCACGACCACAGCCATGATGGCGGTCACGCTCATGACAAGGGGCACGACCACGCTCACGATCACGGCGACGAGAAGGTCTACAAGGGCTATTTCGAGGACAGCCAGATCAAGGACCGCCCCCTCTCGGACTATGCAGGCGACTGGCAGTCGGTCTATCCGCATCTGAAGGACGGGACGCTTGATCCGGTCTGGGAGCACAAGGCTGAAAACGGAGACAAGACCGCCGACGAGTGGAAGGCCTATTACGACACGGGCTACAAGACCGATGTCGAGCGGATCACGATCAAGGGTGACGTCGTCACCTTCTACCGCGACGGCCAGCCAGTTGAGGGCCACTACGCCTATGACGGCTACGAGATCCTGACCTATGAGAAGGGCAATCGCGGCGTCCGCTTCATCTTCAAGAAGACGGAAGGCGACGACGACGCGCCTGCGTTCATCCAGTTCAGCGATCACAGGATCGCGCCCGAGGTGACCGACCACTATCACCTCTACTGGGGCGACGATCGTGCTGCCATTCTGGAAGAACTGACGAACTGGCCGACCTACTATCCGTCCTCTCTCAAGGCCGATGAGATCGTTCACGAGATGATCGCGCACTGATTAGGTACGCTTCTTTCAATGAACCCGCGCCCGGCTTCCAGCCGGGCGCAACCTTTCGATCATCCCAAAGTCAGGGGACTTGCCATGCTCGACACAGCCAAACCCTCGAACCGCCTTCCGGTGTGACCAGGTTCCTCGGCGCGCGGGACAACGCTTTTCAACCAACAAACATCGTGCGCCCGACAATCGACTGACGGCATTGGCGCCTTGATCGTGGAGGCTGAGCAAAACGGCTCAATCGCGATTGACAAGTGGAACACAATTCGAGACTTTCGCCGCGTCAAGGTTCTCCCTGCCGGCATTGCCGGGAGGGAGCTAAGAGGGAATCCGGTGACCTTTCGGGGAATGCCGGAGCTGACCCGCAACTGTGAGCGGAGAGCCGCTTTGCCATCGATGTCACTGGCGTTTTAGCCGGGAAGACAGGCAAAGCAGCGATGACCCGCGAGCCAGGAGACCTGCCTGACCGCATAGAGTTCCGTGGCCGGGGATTGCCGCAGGAGCGCGCACTCTGTGTCCGGTTCGCAAGAACTGAACACGCGCGACGTCTCCGGATCCCCGTCTGCATCGCAACGGGGGTTTTTGATTGGAACGGGCTTCAACGTCAGCGGACACAGGCCAATACGACCTGGGGGACAGACATTCCCTCAAAGGCCAGGCTGTCCTTCTTGTGGCAAAATCCGCATTTGCCGCCGCACCGTATGCTGAAATGCAGCGACTGGCGCGCATGGCCGCGCGCCTTCCCGGTGTGGCGCAGGCCACGTCATGCTTTTCCGAACAAGGTCAACCGTCGCTGCGGGAGGCGCTTCTCGATCTTCGTGACCGCAGTTTCACATCCATTCTGATCGTTCCGCTGGTGCTGCCGATGGAGCCTGGCTTCATGAACTGGCTGACACGCTCGCTAAAGCGCTGGCAGACGGAGGCTGCCGGCGGCTGGCCACCGATACGCGTCACCCGCGATATTGCGCAGGAGCGGCATTTCGAACCCTTGCTCGCCGCCTTGATCGAAGGCGCGGCCATGGCCCCCGACATTGTTCCTGAAAAAGAAAAACCCGCGGCGTCCTTGGTGCCTGCACAGAAGCGGCGCGTCCTGGTCTGCGAAGGCGGAGCCTGCAACGCCGCCGGGGCGGACGCGATCTGGGGACATCTGCGCAACGAGCAACAGCGCCGCAAGCTGCGCGCGTCGGGCTCCGGCACGATGACCGCGAAATCCACGTGCCTCGGCCCCTGTGCGCTCGCCCCGGTGGTGCAGGTGTTTCCCGAGGGCACGTATTACGGCGGCGTTACAGAGGCGGCGATCGACCGCATCGTCGAAGAGCATCTGCTCGGTGACCGCGTCGTCGACGAGTTCGCCTATCACCCGACGGGACGCAAACAGCGCCTGCGCGACAATACCCATTCCGATCCAACAGGAGACTGACATGAGACACATTACCCGCGCAGCGCTTGCCGCGCTGATCGCTTCTTCCAGCATGCTTGCCCTGCCGGCAGTTGCGCAGGAGGCCATCCAGGCTGGCGCGACCTTCATTGCCGCCGCGATTGACCCAACCAAGGGCTCTTCAAGCTGGGCGTTGGTCAGCCATGGCATCGGTGAGAAACTTTTCATGGTCGACAGCGAAGGCAATCTCGTACCCGAGCTGGCCGCAACGGCCGAGCGTACGGGCGATTTAAGCTGGGCCGTCAAGCTCGCGCCAGGCCGCTTCTTCTCCGATGGCTCGCCTGTCACGGCGACCGCGCTGAAAAAGGGTTTCGACCACACCTTCGCCAATCTGCCGGCAGCCAAATCCACCGGCGGCATGATCGAGTTCGAGGCGCTGGACGATCTCACACTCGCGCTCACCACCGAGCGACCCGTTCCCCTGATCGCCGCTCTCTTCGCCGAGTGGCCGCTGATGGCCTATACCGTGAAGGATGACGGCTCGTTCCTGTTCACCGGCCCCTATGCGGTGGAGGCGTTCAATGTCGACCAGAACCTTAAACTCACGCCCAATCCGCATTTTCCCGGCGCGGAAAGCCGCTCACCAATCAACCTACGCCGTTTCGGCGACGCGCAAACGATGGCGCTGGCCTTCGAGGCCGGAGAACTCGATCTTGCCTTCGGCCTGCCGTCCGAAGGTCTTTCGCGTCTGAAAGCCAATCCGGATCTCGCGGTCAAATCCTTTCCGGTCGGCTACCAGTATTTCGGCTTCATCAACACTGAACGACCTTTCACTTCCGACGTCAGGGTGAGACAGGCAATCGACCTTGCCATCGATCGCCAGGAACTGGTCGCGGCGATCAATGCAGGCTCGCGGGCCACCGGCGCCTTTGCGCCTTACTTCCCCTTTGCGGCGAAGGAGCCGCGCGTAACGGATCTCGACCAGGCGAAGGCTCTACTGGCTGAGGCCGGCTGGGCACCCGGCAGTGACGGGATCCAGGAGAAGAACGGCGAGACACTTTCCATACTGATCGTCACCTATCCGCAGCGACCGGACCTTGTCACCATGATGCCGGTGGTCAAAGCGGCCCTCGCCCGCGTCGGCATTGCCTCCGATACCAGGGTCGTTGAGAACATCGGCGACTATGCTGCCGGTGGCGACTTCGACATTGCGCTCTGGGCGCAGCATACGGCGCCCGCAGGAGACCCCGCCTACTTCTTCAATTCCATGCTGAAGAGCGATGGTCCGCTCAATCATTCGCGCTACAAGAGCGACGCGTTCGACGCGATCATTGCCGAATTCTCGACGGCGGGAACGCTGGAAGAGCGCACGGAGATTGCGCTGGAGGCGCAGGAGCAGCTTTATAGGGATGCTCCTGCAACCTTCCTCGTGTCACCGAGCTGGCATGTCGGCCTCTCGCAGCGCCTGCCTAATTACAAGCCGTGGGGTTCAGACTATCACGTGTTCCGACCGGAGATGGGGGAGGCGCGCTGAACGAACTCGCGTGCTGGAGCATACGCTGAGATTGGGCTTGCGTGCGGCCGCCAGTTTACTGGCGGTCTCCGCGCTCGCCTTCCTCGTTGTCGCTCTGATGCCGGCCGACCCTGTCGAGATCGCCATCCGCGCGTGGAACCTGCCCGCCAATCCAGCAACGGTCTCGGCGATGCGCGCCGAATGGGGGCTCGATCAGCCGCTGGCACAGCGCTATTTCAACTGGCTCGCGGGCTTCGTCACCGGCGACTGGGGGCGCTCGTTCCGCACCGGGGAGCCTGTCTTTGACGAATTCATGAAACGCCTGCCACTCTCGCTTACGCTCGGCATTTCCGGCCTGGTGCTCGCGGGGGTACTGGCGGTGCCGTTGGGCTTCGCTGCCGCTCTGCGGCCGCGGGGCATTGCTGACCGTTTCAGCCGCGGCCTCGCAATCAGCGTGCAGGCGGTGCCTGCCTTCTGGCTCGGACTGCTCCTGATCTGGGTGCTTGGCGTCAAATTTCAGCTCATACGACCGTTTTCGGGCGGGCCATCGATTTATGCGCTGGCCATCGTCCTCATCGCACTGCATTCAATTGGTCTGTTTGCGCGCATCTACCGGCGCGACATGCTTGAACAGACCGGGCAACCCTACTTCCGCACCGCTATCGCCAAGGGACTGACCCGTAGGCAGGCAATGTGGCATCACTGCCATTGCAGCGCGCTCTATGCAATGCTGTCGGCAGTGCGCTCCGAGGCAGGCTGGGCGATCGGCACGACGGCAACGCTGGAAGTGCTGTTCGGTCTGCCGGGTGTCAGCCAGTTTCTGGTGCAGTCCATCAGCGCGCGCGACTATTCCGCTCTGCTTGCCTACATCATGACTGTCGCCGTCTGGATGTTGACCATGAACGCTGCGATGGAACTCACGATGCGACGGCTGGACCCGCGCTCGGCATGAGGCGCACAGTAGTTTTCACGCTGCTTTTCGTGTTCGCCATCTCCCTGCTGGCGGGAGGCTTCTGGCAGCCGCACGACCCCGACGCGGTAGACATCCTGTCTCGTCATCAGCGTCCGTCGACTGAACACCTTCTCGGTACCGACAACCTTGGCCGAGATATCGCCTCGCGCATGTTTGTCGCCGGCTGGCGCACGGCTCTGGTGGTACTCGCTGTAGGCACTGTCGGCTTTCTCGGCGGATCGCTCCTGGGGACATTTGCAGCGATCCTGGGCGGCGGGACCGAACGGTTGATGCTGCGCTTCTGCGAACTGTTCATCGTGGTGCCAACCTTGATCTGGGCCCTGACGGCTGCCGCAATCTTCGGGCTCTCGCCTTTGTCCGCTGGATTGGCGCTTGGGCTCGCAGGGATCGGACCTTACGCCCTACTCGCCAATTCATTGACCCACCGCACACTGGCCCTGTCCTATGTGCAGGCGGCCCAGGCACTGGGCGCTGATACGCCACGATTGGTGGTGCGGCACGTACTGCCCGACACGCTGCCGATCATGTTCACCCATGTGGGCAGCAATGCCGGACAATCGGTGGTGAATTATGCTTCGCTTGCCTTCATCGGACTGGGAGCAGACCCGTCGAAACCCGACTGGGGTTCCATGCTGTTCGAATATCGGATGTTCATTTTCGATGACCCCATGCTGATGATCTGGCCCGGTCTGGCAATCGCATCGATGGCAACTCTGATCAACATGGCCTTCGACGACGTACGACCTCATGAAGCCCGGTGAACTGGCCTATACAACAGCCGCTCTCGCGCTCGGCCAGTGTCCGTTTTCGAGCAACGGGTGCCTATACCTGCGCGACCGAAATGGGGGCAGAGCAGGACCGAAACGATACTTTCAGTCTTGAAACCTGCACCACGTCTGCGAAGCTATGCTAAGGACATTCGTCTGGCGACTTCGAACAATCGCCGCGCACGGTACAAGCTCAACACATTCGCAACCGGATAGCCCCACTCGGTAATCTTCGCGACAGCATCGCGCTTGAACGCATCGCTGAAATTGCGAGTGCCCGTCAGGGCCTCATTCCCTTAAAGTTAGTGAAGAAGGCGTCCACAAATCCCGGGGGGCAATTCAGGCCCCGATGATCGACAATGCTCGGCAACAAACGCGTATTCGATTTACCCTTGAACCAGTTGAGAAGTCGCGCGTTCTTTGTGTCGCAGACTTATCGGTGAAACGGGGGCGCTGATGGCTGAGATATTGCGCTCCCTCCGGGGCAAGGTTCCTCGCCTCTCCAGAAGAGTCACCGGTGCGAACATCGAAACGAGGCTGGGCGCGCCGGTGCTTCCGAGGCCATCCGGCTCTCAAAATCCCTGGCGATGTCTTCGACCGTGATCTCTGAAAACTGTTGCCTGATGTGGGCCTCAGCCCTCTCCAGAGTTGCCTTCACACGTTGGTCAACGGCCTGCTCCACATAGCACTCAGCCTTCTCCCTGCCTGGGCCAACGTTGAAGAGTGACGGTGCACCCAGCGCCTCATAGACATCCAACAGCGTCAGCCTGGACAAGGATCTATTCAGGACCCAGCCGCCGTTTTGCCCGCGTTCGGCGGACACGATACCCGCCGAGCGAAGCCCGGACATCATGCGGCGCACCACCACGGGGTTGGTCCCGAGCATCTTGGAAATCTGTTCCGAAGTCGGGCGCTCTACATGCCGATCCATATGGATAAGAACATGCAGAAGACGAGATATCCTGTTGTCGCGCGGCACGTCGGTCCTCACCGGTCGTTGAATGTCTGCAGAGTATCGGACCGAAACGTCGAATCCACATTCCGGATACGTCGATGCTCCGACAATGATTTAGACTCTTCCTACGTGCCCGAACAGACGCATGGCGATCCTGGGCCTGGCTCTATCACATCAGAAGAATTGTAACAATCAAAGTTCTTGAACTCGCGGCAGGGCGACTATAATGTAACTCATAGAATTACAAAATACGATATCCGCCCTGGGTGCCAGTTCTGACCGCGCCTTGTTTCCATCGCCGACCGACCAGCCCTGCTCGAAAAGGATACACAAATGACCTCCGCCAAGGTTTCTCAAAAACCTGCTCAGGCCTCGCGGAAAGGCTTCGTTCATCCGGAAGCAGATCAGGAGGCAGGGGAGCAGGCCCAGGGATCGAAGACAATGCTGTCGCTCCAACGGCATTGGCAGGCAGCATGCTTTCTGTTTGGCGCGGCTTTCATAAACCTGCTCGACACTACAATTGTAAATTTGACCTTGCCCTCGATACAGGCCGAGTTCAATGCGACCGACACCGCAATTCAATGGGTTCTTGTGAGCTATGTACTGGCCTTTGCGGGAGGACTTTTGCCGTTCGGCCGCTTCGGCGACGTGTTTGGACGCCGTAAACTGTTCCTGTGGGGGCTCGCTGGATTTCTCGCAAGCTCGGCGCTGTGTGGGCTGGCGCCGAACATGGAAACACTCATCGCCGCGCGCCTGTTCAAGGGGCTTTCGGCCGCAATCATGCTCCCACAGGTTTTGGCCATCGTGCACGCGACCTTTCCCGCGCACGAGAAGGGCAAAGCCATCGGCTACCTCGCAATGGTCAGCAGCCTTGGAGCGCTGGCAGGACCATTGATCGGAGGAGCGATCATCTCTGCCGATTTCTTCGGCCTTGGGTGGCGCATGATTTTCCTGATCAACCTACCAATCGGTGCAATCTCTTTCTTTGGCGTTTTACTGTCCCTGAAACCTCTACCGGAGGCCGAAACCCGCAAACCCGACTGGCTTGGTGCTGTGCTTTTTGCTGGTGGGACAATTGCCCTGATGTACCCTTTAATCGAGGGGCGCAGCAGGGGATGGCCGCTGGAGATATTGGTACTCTTTGTCATCTCTCTTGTACTTCTTGCGTTGTTCTGGGGGCGGCAACACAAGCTGGCCGAACGCGGCCGGTCGCAATTGGTGCCGGCGAACCTCCTTCAAAGCCCCCGATTTCTATCGGGACTGGCCAAAACAACACTGCTCTTCACGGGGCTGGCCGGTTCGGTCGTAATCCTTGCAATCGTGTTGCAGACAGGCTTGGAACACTCGCCTGCCAGTGCAGGGCTGATACTTGCGGCTCACCCGCTCGCCGCCATGGCCGCGTCTCTGTCGACCGGCCGACTGGGAGCGCGGCATCTGCAGAAACGTATTCTGTTTGGATTTGCAGCATTGTTTTTGGGAATGCTGTTGATGCAAAGGCTCATTGCCCTTGAAGCTTGGCCTCTGGTGTTGTGGGGACCTTTGACGTTAATCGGCGCCGGTGCAGGAACAGCGATCGTTGCTCTGTTTCAGTCCATCCTGCGTGAAGTTGAAGCATCAGATGCCGGTGCAGGTTCCGGAGCGTTACAGGCACTTCAACAGGTTGGTATTGCCCTCGGCATCGCCATCCTCGGACAGATCTATTTCTCGTCTCTGACGCAGGCAGACGCCCCGCAACTCCATGTGTCGGCATTTCAGAACGTGCTCTGGTTGCCGATCGCCATCTATGCGGGGCTGATCGCGATCTCGCTGCGTGCCGCCCTGAAGGAAAGCAGCAGTGATGCTTCTTTCGAGGCCCACAAAAGCCCTGACCAGTCACGCCCGTGATCTCTCTGGTTCAAAAAAAGGCCGGCTGGCCTTCCTCCCCTACAGAAGGACAATCATATATGACTTCCCGTACACTCAGGATCCTGTCAGTCTCATTCTTCTTCCTGGCAACAGCGGCTTCATCACTTGCCGCCCAGAAACAAGGAATGTCGCACCAGCACCTCAAGCCTGAAACTGCGGCTCTGATTGAACGCCTCAAGTCGGGCGGGCATGTTCTTGTGGTTCGTCATGAGAGAACAAACGCCTTCATTCCGGATGATCGTGAGTTTGAGATCGGAAGTTGCGAAACCCAGCGCAATCTCTCCGTCGCAGGCCACGCGAATGCCATGGAAAACGGCGCGGTCATCCGCTTTCTGAACCTTCCTGTCGGAAATGTTTTCGCGAGCCCCATGTGCCGCACCCTTGAAACCGCCCGTCTGATGTTTGGCCGGGTTGAAGCCAACGAGGCACTCTTTGGCAGGGGAACAGACCCCGACACCGTGCGGAGCACCTTTGAGGCTTTGATCCTGGAAGGAACGCGCCAAGAGCAAAACACGGTCCTTGTTACCCACTTGGGCACATACTCTGCCGCGCTGGGCGGGCACCTGGCCGAAGGCGACACTGCGGTGTTTTCTGTTTCCGACGGTAAACCAGAGTTTCTTGGCGTCGTACCCGCCAACGGTTGGAATGACGTCATAATCGACGCGACAATGCACTCTGGGCGCATGGACGCCGCACCCAAACACAATTGACGCGCCCTTCTTCATCGATGCATCAAAAAGGGGCGTTTCGATAATGAACGCTGACATATTCAAAGAAATTCCCAAAACAGAGCTGCACGTCCATCTTGAAGGCTGCCTCGAGCCTGAGCAGGTTATCCGGTTTTCGGCTCGCAACAATGTGAAGCTCGAACAGGAAACGCTGGAGAGGCTGAGAACCGAATACACCTTCGACGGCCTCAATGACTTCGTTTCTGTAATGGGGCGTAATTCGGCAACCATTCAGACCGAGGAAGACATTTACGAGATCGCCTTCGGGTACCTGAAGCGTGCTGCCGAAGACAATATCGTTCATGCGGAGATGGCGTTTTCCCCGCAGGGCCCGGCGCAACGCGGCGTGCCCTATGAAGCAGCGTTCAATGGTATCATATCGGCCTTCAAGGATGCCTATCGCGATTTCGGAATCACAGGCGGGCCGATACTGGCCTGCCTGCGGCATCGCCCGGTCGGCGAGGCGCTCGCCATGCTCAAGAAATACGCCAGGACCTATCGGGACGACGTGCTCGCCATCGGGCTGCACGGTGCAGAACTGGGCTATCCGCCGGGCCTGTTTGAGGAGTGCTTCGCCTATGCACGAACCATGGGATGGAAGGCGGTCGCGCATGCCGGCGAAGAAGGCCCCGCTGACTACATCTGGCAAGCCATCGACATATTGCAGGTCGATCGCATCGATCACGGAGTGCAGTGTGAGGTCGACGATAGGCTGGTCGAGCGGCTGGCGGAAACGGCTACGCCCCTTACGGTTTGCCCGTTGTCCAACATTCATCTCAAAGTGTTTCGCGAGCTCGCGGAGCATAATTTTCTAAGGTTGCTCGACCGCGGCCTGAATGTGTCCATCCACACGGATGATCCTGCATATTTCAACGGCTATCTAAGTGAGCATTACAGAATTTTGCACGAAGCGGGCGTTCTCGACGAAGCGACACTTGCTCTGGTTCAACGCAACGCATTTCGCTCGGCCTTCATGGATAGAGAACGATCAAGCCAACTCATCAATGCCTCGGATCAGATGAGCGAATAGCGTGACTGTGGCGGCATCTGCTGCTGCCATTCGTTTCAGGCATGCTGTTCGGGCTGTCAATGAGGGCCGCATCGAGGGAGGTGATGCAGTTTTTCCGGGTTTCGTGTTACATAGATTGCCGCGATCCTGCCGTCATTGACCAGAATGGCTGAAGTCTGGACGATGCCGCCGGCCTCGATTGTGATGAAGCCGGGCAGGCCGTCGATTGTGGCATAGCGGACGAGGCGCGATGGCGACCGTGCAAAGTAGCGGGCCAGCCCCCTGAAAAATTTCAGGGCGGCATTGATCCCGGTCAACGGAGATGTGGGGGCTGCAATCCGACCGCCACCATCCGTATAGATCACTACGTCCTTCGTCAGAAGGCCGTTCAGGGCCTGCATGTCGCCGGTTCGGGATGCCGTGTAGAAGGCGGCGGCCAGCGCTCGCCCTTCCTCTTTGGTGGCGCTGAAGCGGGGCCGGGCCTGGTGGATGTGGAGCCGCGCCCTGCTGGCGAGCTTACGGCACGCGGCGGCGTCGCGGCCGAGCGCTGCGGAAATCTCCTCGAAACCGACGCCGAACACATCGTGTAGCAGAAAGGCCGCCCGCTCCAGAGGGGACAGTCTTTCCAGAGCCATCATCAGCGGCAGAGTGATGTCTTCGGTTAGCTCGCCTTCGTTCTCCGGATCGAAAAACGGTTCGGGCAGCCAGGGGCCGATGTAGGTTTCGCGCCGTCGGCGCGCCGATTTCAGTTCGTTGACGCAGAGCCGGGTCACGATCGTCCGCAGAAAGGCCGCCGGCTCACGGACATCGCTGCGCTCATGGCTCAACCAGCGCAGCCATGCGTCCTGCACGATGTCCTCCGCGTCGGCGACCGAACCCAGCATGCGGTAGGCCAGCCGGATCAGCCCTGGCCGAAGGCCGGTGAAGATCGCATCGGTATCCGCCGCCGACATCGCGGCCTATCCCGCCAGGGCGGCGAGCGCCGGTTCGCGCCCGAGGGTAAACTGCAGGGCGACGCTTGCCACGCGCTGACCCAGATGCCGGGCGGTTGCAAGGTCAGCCTCGGGCGGCGCTAGGTCCGGCCCGTGATCGACATTCGACTGTGCCGCTGCGCCGAGCCAGAATCCGAGCCGGTTCAGATCCTCATCCGAGCCCGTGGAGGAGCAGTTTGCCGGCGGCAGGTCGAGGTTGACCCAGTGCATACCGTGCTGCGCGGCGAACAGCGCCATCTGCAGGAGCGTCGACAGCTTGTCGCCCGACTGCGTGCCGGAATTGGTGAAGCCCGCCGCGATCTTGTCCTTCCACAGATAGCCCTTGGCCATGATGGCGTTGGAACTGGCCTCCTGGAACGCCTTGAAGGATGCGGAACCCGCGCCGACATAGGTCGGCGCGCCGAAGACGATCGCCTGCACGGCGTTCAACTCCTCCCAGCGCATCTGCGCCTCGTCGGTCGTCAGAAGCAGGACCCCGACGCCGCGCACCTGCCTGATGCCGGCCGCGACCGCTTCCGCCTGCCGTGCGGTGTGGCCATAGCCCGAGTGATAGACGATGGCGATGCGGGTCGTGGGCGCTGGTGGCGCCGGCTCGACAGACCCGTCTTTGTCGCTTGTGCCTGTGCTGTCCATGCTTTGCTCCTTCGTGAACGCTATGAATGACATGACAGGACTGCCTGGCGCATTGTGACATGCGATGGTCGCGAGATCATGCCTGTTCATGCGGTCTGTGGCCGGTGGGGTGGCCCGTTCGTGCGATGGCACCGTGCCGATTCCAGATGTGCCTCGCGGTAGCGAGGGCGGCGTCCAGCACTTCCTCGGCGCGCTATCGTGCACTGCTCCCTTCCAGAAAAGGCGGCCCGGATGCGCCGTCTTTTTCATACGCGATGACGCTCCGGTCGAGAAACAGCCACACCGTCGAGGGAACAGCCTCTACGGCGGTTTCCCTTATCGCACCAGATTTGCATTCACCGGTTGTGCCGAGGGATCAATAAGCCCGGAGATGTGTTCAATGTGTTCAATCCGATCGCGAAACGCCTCAAGCGCCTTGCCTTTCAAATTGGTCCCGGCCGGAAGGCGTGTTTTGGTGGGATCTGCATGGCGGCCATCAACACGCAATTCGTAGTGAAGGTGCGGCCCGGTGGAGAGACCGGTCGATCCGACATACGCAATGACCTGCCCCTGAGAGACGCGCTGGCCGACCCTGAGCGTCTCTGGCGTGCCCGAGAGGTGTGCGTAAGTGGTTGTATAGCCAGGGTCGTGCCTGATGCGCACATAGTTGCCGTAGCCGGCCTGCCAGGCGATGCGCTGGATGACCCCGTCACCCGCTGCCAGAATGGGCGAGCCTTTTGGCGCGGGGAAGTCCACCCCATTGTGGAATTTCCGGTAGCCGAGGATTGGATGAATGCGCCAGCCAAACTTGTCGCCCCATCGGCCCGCCGGAACCGGTTTCGCCATCAGGAATTTTGACACGGAGCGGCCATCCTCGTCGAAGAACTCAGGTTCCACATCCGGGGAAACCCGGTGGCGAAAAAAACGCTGACGTGACTTTCCATCATTGAAGGAAAGAGACACCAACTCGTCCCTGCCATCCGCATTGGTGCGAAAGACCAAGTCGAGTTTGGCGCTCAGGTGTGGGTGACGGGCGACATCAATATTGTTGGAGCGTACCAGTGTCGCCACCTGAACGGATACCTCCGGTGGCACCCTGGCTTCCGCCAGGAGAGTCGTGAGATGCGGGAACTCACTTTTCGCCTTTTCGAACTCTCCGGAAAGATTCTGGTCTTCCAGCGAGGCTTTTTTCTTCTGCATGCCTGAAAGGGCCTCGGCCACGAGGCGCTCGTAGACAGAAGGTTGCCTGATTTCTGCAAAGGTTGCCTCGTCTACACGCGCGAGAAGCCGCGGGGGGCCTTGCTCCGGCGTGAATTTCGCCAGATCGATGCGCACCTGTGATCCATCTTGTCCTGCGTCTTCAACGATCAGTTCCAATCGCTCACCTGGTCGGATCACCGATTGCCCCAGACGGACCGCCAGACTGTTCCGATCCTGAACCGGAAGCTTCAAGGCACTCTCAATGCCTGCCAGAGACAGCGGCCGCGTTGGCACGGACAAAATCCGTCGGGCGGAGCGCCGCGGGCTCTTTTCGGCGACGCTCACATTGATCGGCACCCCCAGAGATGGCGGGCTTTCCTGAGCGCCGGTCAGGGGCGCTGCTTTCGGCACGGTTCGACCTTCTTCCTCGGCACGGAGTACCAGGTGGAACGGGTCCCGCGTTCTGGTATCATCGCGGTTGTACTGCATCCTTCGCGAGGCCATTCGGTAGAGGTTTTCCGGATCGATCACCGTCAGATCGACGGCGGCGCGATGATACGCGTATCGCGCGAAGGAGCCGTCAATCCGGCTTTCGATCATATCGACCTTTGCTACATCAATGACGGTCTCGATCTTCAGCCTGTCCTGTTTTGGCGTGCTTACCTGTCTGCGTTGTTTTGTTGGGACGATGCGAGCGCTCATGACATCAACCTGCCCGAGCGACGCCAAGACTGCCTGTGAGAGCAGAAGGGCAGAACCGGCGGCGAGGAGAACAACCGCCGTCAAAGGCCGCCAATGCGTGTGAAAGGCAAAATGGACCATAGTATCGCGGTGGCGAATGTGCCCGAAGTCGCCACGGCAGCCTGGTTCAGGCTGACTGGATAATCGCATCGATCTCTCCCTCTCGTCTGCCTTCTAATGTTATAACGTTAACGGCAAGAATATGTCAGGTGCAGGAAAACAAACGGATCATCTCACCGCCGGTCGTTATAGTATTTTGTAGTCAGGTGGCATCATGTGACTTCTGCACGAACGCGGAGAATCGCTCGTTCCAAGAGAATGCTGGAGGACTTTGGAAAGGCTCCACTCGTATGCAACATGGATTGCTGCATCGCATCAGGTAGTAATGCTCATTGCCCGGAGTGTCGGCTCCAGCGAGGCTCCACGGGGGAACCAGCACTGAACCGGATGATTGGAAGAAACCGGACAGCGCGTCCCTCAAAGCGGCCTGTGGCTACTTCCTGCCGCGGTTTCTGCCCAAAGGAATTTTGGTACATCACGTCCGGTGGCACAGTGATGAAGGCAGGCAGCGAACGTTTGCCAAATGCGTTTCGGTGTGTCCCCTTGATATGTGGCGGAGCATTCCCGCTAACACCTTTAAGCCGGCTGCTTCCCGGTGATTTCTGCACATGACTGGGCTTTTTATCGGCAACGGCCGCATAGGCCGCGACCAGTTCGGCAATCTCGTCGCGGTCGTGCTCTACAATGGCCGGTTTCTTCTGAGGAAGGGGCGCGTTGGCGATGACCATACCGCCGCGGCGTGGTGAAGGTTGAGGACGCGGTATCACACCACTCTCGACAGGTAATGGTGACGCCGGCTCCACGGCGGGAACGTTCAGGAGGGCTGCCTGGCGCTCAGCATCACCAACCACGGGGCGCGGTATTGGGATGATATCAAGCGTGTCAGGCATATGGACCACCGGATCAACGGCATTGAGCGATTGCGGCCCGGCTCCCATCGAAAGGCGCGTAGGCTCTACTGAAGCATAGGCATTGGGGCGTGGGGTGGTCTCAGCTTCGCTGTTCTCTGTGGCGTTCGGCTTACGCCCCAGTAGATGCGCCAACAGGGATTGCTTGGTTGGTTGGTTTTCAGACGGCGATACCGTTTTGCGTGATACAGTGATGGAACGATCGGGTTTGGACTTCCTGCGCTTGTGTTCAGCAAGTGCCGTTGCGTAGCTCTGCAATGGTTTCCCGTCGGCAGGAACATGGATGGTTTTGCCGTCGGGGAAGGCTGCCAGCAGTTCCTTGCGGCTTAACCGTGGCCAGTGGCGGACGCCACCGGTGTCGATATGAATGAATGTTGGATAGTAGCCTACACCCCCGGCCTCCTTCCGAAGCGCAGCATCGCGGATCGCCTTCAGGGAAACACCTGGAATGGTAAAATCTATGGCTTTGCCGAGGGTATGCTGGCTCGCTTTTGCTACGCGGCTGTTCCTGCTGCGTGAACGCAACATATTGTTTGTCGCGTGCGTCCGGTATGCAGAGAGCACATGGATTTCCCCCCTGCCGCCCAGATCTTGGTGCACCTCCCAGAGTAGATCCATAAGGCGGGGATCGATCTGGGTCTGTTCACCGTTTCTCCAGTCCCTCAAGAAGGCATTCAGCCTGGCCAGGCCATCCTGCAAATAAAGTCCATCCTTCCTGAATGTGATAGTGGCGCGTTCCTTCGTATGAACGAAGTACAGCTTGAGTGTGCGCGTTTCTCCCCACGCCATGGTAGAGAAAACAACCTGCAGGACACCGAGCCACAGAGCGATCCCCATGAGGTTGCTCCTGCGCACCGATAGCGGCATTGTCATCGCACCTCTCCTGAAAGTTTGCTTCGAAACAGGCGGACACCTTGGCTGGCCCTTGCTCTCATCCTCGGCAACAGGGCGTGTTTCACGCCCGACAGTCACAGCGACCCCATTCCGGCAGCAGGGCGACGGTTCCAAGCGGCCCCTTCTTGCTGAAACCACAGCGCGTCCGACCCGCGACCCATCTCCATGCGCGAGGCTGGCACCCTCCATCATGCGCGGGATCAGCATCAAGCGCGATGTCCAGCAGGCACTTGACGACGCCCACGGCCTTTCGCCTCCTGATTGTTTGCGAACTGATTCAGCACGGCGGACTTGTCGGCACTGTGACGGGAGGGCGGTCGTTAGGCTTGGCTGTGTCAGGCATGGTGAAACCATTTTGCGAGCGGAGGAATGATTTATAAGTTATGATATAACGTTATTCAAGCGCATCTGCAAACGTGTGTCGACAACTAGGAGCCATCGGCGTGATGATCCGCGCGGTTTGTCTGTGATGATGAGGCCGAGTTCGCCAAACCGGTCGATCAGTCTCATCATAAACTACCCTGCTGCCCCTGCACTCCTTAGTGCCTGAACAAGAATGTCGGGAACACTCGTTCACATCCATTGCCCGCCAGGGTTTGTAATTCTGGCCAGGGATCGGGATGAGAACACTATCCGGATGGCATCTACTCTCCGCACCGGCCTGTCGCGCTTATCGTGATCGGTCGCACCAACCAGTCTCAAGAACTCAATGCGAATGAACAACCTATCCAGAATTCACACCTGGGGACCTCCGTTGATCTCCCGGCTGAGCGCCAGCCGATAGAGCGCGGGGACATAAAACAGGGTCAGCACCGAGGCCAGGCCGAGGCCGCCTATCATGAGCGTCGCCATCGGTTCCCATAGCCCACCACCGGTCGTCGCCATCGGGATCAGTCCCAGAACCGTGGTCAGCGAGGTCAGCAGAATTGGACGGAAGCGCTTGCGAGCCGACTCTGCGATAGCGGCATCCAGCGACATGGTCCGACGTTCTATGTCGATCTGGTCGATAAGCACGATGGCGTTGTTGATGACGATGCCAGAAAGCGCGATCATCCCCAGCGTTCCGAAAAAGCTGAGCGGCTGCCCGAACGCCAGCAGTGCGAGCGGCACCCCGGCGATCACGAGAGGCACGCAGGCCAGCGTCACCACCACACGGCGAAAGGAGTTGAATTGCACCATCAATGCCACCAGCATTACGGCGACTGCAGCAGGGAAGCCGCCGCCGAGCTTCTCGCGCACCTCGGCACTCTGCTCAATCTCGCCGCCGAGCGCTATATCGTATTCCGGCCCCAGCTCCTCCTGCAACCGCTCCAGCGTGGGCGCGATGTGATCGGCCAACGCCGGCGCGGTCAGTTCCGTGGAAATCGCCGTTACGGTGACCCGGCGCTGCCCGTTGACACGGCGCAGGGATGAAAACTCCAGATCCGGTTCAAAGCTGGCGATTTGTTCGGTCAGGATCAGGCCGGCCGAGGTCGAAATCGTCATGTTCGCGACCGCCATGGGGCCCTCCATGGATTCGGGGTCAAGCCGGAGCGTGATGGGAATCTGCGAATCGCCTTCGCGTAATACCGAGATGGGCCGCCCCTCCAGCATTCCCGCCATGGTCTGGGAAAGATCGCGCGTGCTCAGTCCGTGCAGACGGGCTTCATCCTGCGCCACGATCACGCGGCCAATCAGGCGACGATTGCCCCAATCCCCTGCATTCTCTGTCAGACCCGGCGCACTGGAAAACCCCGCCTCCACATCATGAGCGGCGGCCAGAAGCCGGTCGGGATCAGGGCCTGAAATCGCGACCTCCAGGCCCGGCTCCCGCCCCCCCATGGCCACTCGCTTGAGACGCACCCGCGCATCCGGAAAGGCTCGGTCCAATTCCGCGCGGGCGCGAGGGAGCAGCTTTTCTGATGCCCCGAAATCGCTCGTGTTGACGACCATGAAGGCGGAGGCGGGATCAGTTTCCGCCGGATCGAGGGAAAGAACGAAACGCGGCCCGCCATAGCCTATGAAGGAGGTGACAGAGGTCACCTCCTCGTTGCTGCGCAGCCATTCGGAAAAGCGCAGCGCCTCCGACTCCGTAGCAGAAATGTCGCTGCCGCGTGGCAGATCGAAATAGACGAGGAGTTGTGCCCGCTCGCTCAAGGGGAACATTTGCTGAGGCACCTTCCCCATCTGGCTGACACCGCCAGCAACGACCAGAAGGCAAAGCAAAACCATGACCCAGGGCGCCCGCAAACCCAAACGGACCAGCCGCCCGTACCCCGTCCCGAGCCGTTCAAGAATGCCCGGAGCAGGAGTGGCCTTCGGCTCAGGCAGAAACCGGATGGCAAGGACTGGCAGAAAGCTCGTTGCGGCGATGAAGGATCCGGTAAGCATCAGCGCCACCACCGCCCCCAGCGAATACCCATACTGCCCCTCGGTCCCATCCAGCAGGAAGAGCGGCAGAAAAGCAGCGGCAGTGGTGACCGAGGCTATCGCCAATGGCAGTGTGTACTGGCTCCCGGCGGCGCGGGCGGCATCGGTCCTGCTCGATCCCTCACGAATGCGACTGTCCATATCCTCGATGATGACCACGCCGTTATCCACCAGAAGCCCAAGCGAGATAATAATCGCCGCGATCGAGACCTGTTGCAGCACCACACCCGCAACAGGCATCAGGGCAAAGGCGAAGCCCACAGCCAATGGCACTATGGTTGCAACGATCAGCGCCTGCCGCCAGCCGATAAAGGCCAGCATAACGAAAAGTACGACAACGAAGGTCTGCCCCATGTTGACCAACGCCTCATTGACGGAGTCGGCAACAACCGCAGGCTGGAACGTGGATAGCTCCGCTGCCATACCCACCGGCAAGCTGGCGGCGAAGGCATCAAGTTCCCCACGCAGCATGTCGCCCACCACGGTTATGTCCTCGCCAGCTGCCATTTCCACCGACAGCAGGATTGCGGGCCTGCCATTGTGGAAGACAGGCCGTTCCGCCGGGTCCACTGTCCCGCGCCGCACCGTGATCAAATCGCCGAGCCGAACCAGTCTTGCGCCTTTTCCGGCACCGGGCACCTCAACCAGCAGATCAGCGATCTGGTCCGCATTGCGCAACTCGCCACTGATCTCCACCGGCATGCGCTGCCCATCCAGCAAAATCGATCCGGCGGAAAGGCTCACATTCTGCCCCTGCAACGCTTTGGCTATAACGGGAAGCAGCGTGTAGATGTTGCCGTGGGCCTCCGAGCGCGTTTCAAGCCAGATGCGTTCGTCCTGGACTCCGTGCACCTCCACGGCAGAAATACCTTCCTTCCCGTAAAGCCGGTCCCGCAACACCTCGGCCTGATCCTTGATCTCCGAGAGCGAAAAGTCGGGGCCCGTCAGAGCAATGGACGCGATGGAGACCGCGCCGAAATCGGTATTGATCAAGGGCCCGCGCGTGCCCTCGGGCATGGTGGGGGCAAGAGCGGCAAGGTCATCTTCGATTTCGCCGAAAACCGAAGGGATCGCTGCTTCCGGGACCGAGGTTTCAAGATCGACCTCCAAAACCACCGTGCCCATGCCGATCCGGGTGCGAATCTCGTCCACCCCTTCGATCGCTCGCGTGGCTTCCTCCAGAGGCCGCGCGACCAACTCTTCGAGTTGTGCCAGATCCAGCCCCGGATGGGTTGCCATCACCAGGGTCGTGCGAATGGTAATCTCGGGGTCTTCCCGCTTAGGGAGCGTCAGATAGGACATCATCCCGAGCGCCAGGATAAGTCCCATCAACAAAAGCATGAGCCGTTCGCGGGAAATGGCGAATGCGGTAGGCGCGGTCACGGGCGCGGCTCCATCGGACGCACCTTTTGCCCGGCACGCAGGAAGGGGACACCTGCAACAACCACCAAAGCACGCTCCTCAAGGCCGGATGCGACCACCAGACGGGATCCGTCCAACCCCGCCAGAGAAATCTCGCGCGCTTCCAGCTGGTTCGCCTCCCCAACCACAAAAACAAGTCCACGTCGCGCCTTCATACTCCCGGCGGTCATGAGGTGGGTCGCCAGTGCGTTTACGGGCAGCACGATCCCTTCGGCAGCCTCGGGCATCGGCAGCGAAACGCGCACCTCGACCCCCAGTCCGGGGCGAACGTGCTCATCTGCATCGGTCAGCTCGATCAGAACCGGAAAGGCGGACACCACCTCCGAGCGCTGACCAATCTCGGCGACAACCCCGGAAAGCTCTGGCAAGCGCTCCAGGGAGGGGTGAAGCTCGACCTTCTGTCCGATTTCCAACTGGGTCATGACATCGTAGCCCACGAGGATCGGTACGCGCAGGCGCCCCGCCTCATAGAGAGCGACCACTGGCTGGCCGGGCTGCACGCTGTCGAAACTCTGGACTGGCACCGCGCTGATCACCCCATCAAATGGGGCGCGAAGCGTGGTATCGGCCAGAGCCTCCCCGGCGATGTCGCGCTGACGTTCAGCCTGATCCACCCGTGCGCGCGCCTGATCCTGCGCGCTTGTGGCACGGTCCAGTGCTGCCTGCGAAGCAACGTTGCGTGCGAACAGTTTACGTTGCCGCGCAGCCTCGTCATTGGCAGACCTGAGCGCCGCTCGTGCTTCCGACAGGGCAGCCTCCGTGCGGGCAAGCCGCAGCGCAAAATCGTCCGGATCGAGCTGCATCAAGACCTCGCCCGCCATCACCCTCTGACCGATTGCCAGTTCGACCGTGCCAAGTCTCCCACCAGCATCAAAGGCCAGCCGGGTGATTTGGTGCGGCTCCACCACTCCGGGAAAGCGGTGGAGCCGACCGGCAGGATAACTCCGTGCCTCGATCACGCGCACCGCGCGGGGCTCCGTGGAAGTGTTATCGCTTTCCTCCTGACGGCAGGCCCCGAGAGCCAATGCGATAGTGCAAATGAGTGCGGCTGTTCCGACACGCATGATGCGCCCTTTGTGAAATTGGTACCGATGGATACCATATTGCATAACGCATATGGTATCAGGTAGTACCATGTCAACCACGCTCATCATTGGATCACTCGATATGACGAGACCGGACAGTCCACACTCAAGCCGCCCTCCCGACGCCCGCCGCGAACAGGCCGTCGCCGTGGCAGCCGAGCTCTTTCTGAAGAACGGTTTCGACCAGACATCTCTGGGCGACGTGATTGCCCGCACAGGAGGGTCGCGTCGTGACATTTATGGCTTCTTCGGGGACAAGGAAGGACTGTTCGAAGCCGCGATGGAGCATCTCGTCAAAACAGTTCTTGACGAGCATGTCCCTCAGAGCATCGAGTTGGATGGCAGGGACATCGAAGCTGACCTGACCCGCCTGGGACGCGCCTTTCTCAAGCGGATGTCTGACCCCGTATTGCTTGCCGTCATCCATCGCTTTGTCTCGGTCGCCATTTCCCGGCCGCACCTTGGCAAACGTGCCTTTGAGGCCGGTCCCCTGGCGTTCCAGTCTCGTATTGGAGACTATCTGGCCCTTTGCAACCGCCGCGGAGATCTGGAGCTGGAAGACCCCTATACAGCCGCCACTATCTTTGCGGGAATGCTGAATGGCGCCTTCCAGACCCGCTCTTTGCTCACTGGAGAAACAGGGTTGTCAGAAAAAGGCATTGAGCGCCATGTCGACATGGTGGTGAGGTTGTTTTTGCACGGCGCCCACGCGGCGCGGTAAAACACCCAATGCGGATTTTGAATGTTTTATTTCGGGCTGTGATGAGCATCCGGATCACTTGCATCGACGGAGGCAGGATGGACCTGATTCACCACGGCAACGGCGGCCAGTCGAGCATACAAGATAGTCAGGAGCACCTGAAGGCTCTGATGAAGCGCTACGGATTCACCCAGAAGGCAGTTTCAAAGTGGAAGAAGTGGCTCTCGGTGGCCGATCTGGCAACCGGGCCGAAGGTGCCGAGATCAACTGTCCTCTCGGTCAAAGAGGAGGCGATCGAGGTGAGCTGACCTGCGCCTCGAGGCTGGCGATGATATCTGCTCGTTGATTGGCGAGATCGTCGCCTCACCTGGCGCGGACGGCAAGGTTGACCTGTGGCAGGAGGGCGACCTGTCGGGTATTTTCAGCCTGGCCTCGGGCAAAAAAAAGCCCGCTCATCCAGAGGATGAACGGGTGCTTTTATCGCTGGTTGCGGGGGCAGGATTTGAACCTGCGACCTTCAGGTTATGAGCCTGACGAGCTACCGGGCTGCTCCACCCCGCGTCAAGATTTTTGCGTTTTCCTGCCTGTTTTCATGACAAAAGGCCGCTTGTTGCGGCCTTTGTCGTTTTTGGCTTTGTTCTGAGAAGATTTTCATGCGTTTTGCAGACCTGGCAGCGACCTACTCTCCCGTGTCTTAAGACAAAGTACCATCGGCGCTGGGGCGTTTCACGGCCGTGTTCGGAAAGGGAACGGGTGCAGCCGCCCCGCCATAACCACCAGGTCGGCGAAACGCATGTAATCGAGAAGCTGGTTTTTTTTGATGCCGACACGGGCGAAGCCCGCAAGGCCAAGCGGCCGTCGCGCATTTTTGCGCGTGCCGTCCGCAGGATAGCGGCTTTTGCCGCGCTCATCCGCAAGGACAATTGCGATGAGCATAAGCAATGAGAATGATTCAAGCCGATCGAGTTATTAGTACCGGTAAGCTCCATGCGTTGCCGCACTTCCACACCCGGCCTATCAACGTGGTGGTCTCCCACGACTCTCAGGGAATACTCGTTTTCAGGTCGGTTTCCCGCTTAGATGCCTTCAGCGGTTATCCGTTCCGTATATAGCTACCCTGCTATGCGGCTGGCGCCACAACAGGTCCACCAGAGATACGTCCATCCCGGTCCTCTCGTACTAGGGACAGATCCTGTCAATATTCCTACACCCACGGCAGATAGGGACCGAACTGTCTCACGACGTTCTGAACCCAACTCACGTACCGCTTTAAATGGCGAACAGCCATACCCTTGGGACCTGCTCCAGCCCCAGGATGCGATGAGTCGACATCGAGGTGCCAAACAACCCCGTCGATATGGACTCTTGGGGGTCATCAGCCTGTTATCCCCGGCGTACCTTTTATCCGTTGAGCGATGGCCCTTCCACGCGGGACCACCGGATCACTATGACCGACTTTCGTCTCTGCTCGACTTGTCAGTCTTGCAGTCAGGCAGGCTTATGCCATTGCACTCAGCGAACGATTTCCGACCGTTCTGAGCCCACCATCGCGCGCCTCCGTTACTCTTTAGGAGGCGACCGCCCCAGTCAAACTACCCACCATACACTGTCCCGGATCCGGATAACGGACCGCGGTTAGACATCCATGTAGATAAGGGTGGTATTTCAAGGATGGCTCCACGCGAGCTGGCGCCCACGCTTCAAAGCCTACCACCTATCCTACACATGCCGACACGAATGCCAGTGTAAAGCTATAGTAAAGGTGCACGGGGTCTTTCCGTCTAACCGCAGGAACCCCGCATCTTCACGGGGAATTCAATTTCACTGAGTCTCTGCTGGAGACAGCGGGGAAGTCGTTACGCCATTCGTGCAGGTCGGAACTTACCCGACAAGGAATTTCGCTACCTTAGGACCGTTATAGTTACGGCCGCCGTTTACCGGGGCTTCAATTCAGA